>OZ244584.1:0-3147828 GCA_965218115.1 Dehalococcoidia bacterium
CGTGAGCTGGCGCGCCGGACTGGGAGGCGAGTTCAGGTTCAGCTATACGCAGTACGGGCGGACGTACGCAGCGGCATTCGATCTGGTGGCGCTGCTCAACACGCCGGCGCAGCCCAACCTGATTCGCTGCGGGGCGATGGGCGATGCTGCGAGCGATGCTGAGTTCGTGATCAGCTCGGGTCGATTCGGTCCGCACTTCTGGTGGGGAGTGCGGCGGGAGGAGGAATCGGGTCGCTCGCGCACGTATGTGGTTCGCGAGGCGGCCGTGGAGGGCGCCGACGCCGCCCGCGCGCGGTTGCAGCTCAAGTGCACCTCGGGCGGGCAACTGCGAGTCGAGGTGTGGTGGCGCGGCGTGCCCACCCTCAGCGAGGTCGTGAGTTATCAATTGGGTGATCTGCCGCTCGCGGAGGCCGATTGGCGTATGGACACCGGCACATGGGACAACCTCACCTGGGGTTACCAGCGGGCTCCGGACGGCCGCGCGATCATGCTCGCCATGAGCTGGGCCGCGACCGGCGGCGGTGATTTCAGATTCAGCTTCGAGAGCGGCGGGGATGTCTACGCGACGACGTTTGATCTCGATGGCCTGTTCGAGACGCCGGTGCAGCCGAACTTGGTGGGCTGTGGGGGGTAGTTCCGGCGGCGGCCCGGCGTGTGTTGCAGGTCCGCGGTCACGGTGGAGGCCGGTGCTGGTGTGAGCTTGAGTGGGGCCGACCGCTCAGTCGCTGCGCGACAGCTCGCCCGGAGGGGGAGCAGAGGACGCCGCATGGCAGCTGATCAGGGGGAGTAAGGGGAGACGCAGCGGCAGTTGTTTCGGATGTGGAGCAGGGGCGTGAGGTGGGAGTCGGTGGCGGACACTAGACTGGCGCGCAGTGAGCGAAGGAGTCTTCCATGCATTTGATGTACTTCACCGAGCAACCGATGTCGGCCTATGACGAGGCGGCGGCGGAGGAGGGGGTGACGGCGCTGCTCTTCCCCAACTCCAACTTCGACTCGGAGGCTGGCAGCCGGCTCTACCGCGACCGCCTGACCGAGTACCAGTTCGCCGAGGAGGTCGGGGTTGACGGGATCATGCTGAACGAGCATCACAATGCGCCGTTCTGCATGCAAGCCAAGTGCAACATCTGGGCCGCGGTGCTGGCCGGCGCGACCGAGCGGGTCAAGATCGTGCTGCTCGGTAACCCGCTGCCGCTGGCCGACAACCCGATCCGGCTCGCCGAAGAACTCGCGATGATCGACATGATCTCGCAGGGCCGGCTCGTCTCGGGCTTCGTCCGCGGCGGCGGTAGCGAGCAACTCGCGACCGGCGTCAACCCGGCCTACAACCGCGAACGCTTCGAGGAGGCCCACGACCTGATCGTCGAGGCCTGGACGCGGCCCGGCCCGTTCCGCTGGGAGGGCAACCACTACCAGCACCGCGTGGTGAACCCCTGGGCGACGCCGATGCAGCAGCCGCATCCGCGGATCTGGATTCCCGGCGTGCTCTCGCGCGAGACGGTGGTCTGGGCGGCCAAGCACCGCTACCCCTACATCGCGCTGAACACCACGATCGAGGCGACCAAGCGGATCTGGCAGACCTACGACGACTCGGCGCACGAGGTTGGCTACGACCCGGGCCCCGAGAACCGCGGCTACTTGCTGCGCGTGCACGTCGCCGACACGACCGAGAAGGCGATCGAGAACGCCTCGCAGTTCATGTGGATGCAGGGTGAGTTCACCGGCCTCGCGCACCCGGTCTGGAGCAACCCGGCCGGCTACGCCTCGCCGCGCAACCGCGAGGCGTTGGTCGAGGTGATGAATGGGCGCCGCCCGCCGCCGCGCGCGAGCACTTTCGAGAACCAGATCGAGAACATGCAGATCATCGCCGGCACACCCGACGAGTGCATCGCCAAGCTGCGCATCATCCTTGAAGCGACGCGACCCGGCATCCTCGCGCTGTGGGGCAACGACGGCCGCGTGACGCACGAGGACTCGATGCGCTGCATCGAGCTGCTCGGCACCGAAGTCATGCCCGCCGTCCGCGAAATCGGCGCCGAGCTGGACCTTGACGGGCCGTTCGACTCCGAGCCGCCGGTCAGCATCCGCTACGACGAGGCCGCTCAGGCGCGCGTCGCGGCGGGCGCCGCGGCCGGCGACTAACCGACCACCAACACGCTCACCAACACGCTCGGAGGCATTGAGGAGATCATGGCAACCATCGACATTCTGCTGCACGGCTACTCATTTGGGACCGACTCGGGCACGCCGGCGTTCTGTAGCGTCATCCTGGTCGAGTCCGAGGGGCGGCGGGTGCTGGTCGACACGGCGCACGTCGGCCGTCGGGTGCAGCTCCAGGAAGCGCTCGCCGCTCGCGGCCTGAGCGCCGACGACATCGACGTGATCCTGATGACGCACGCGCACTGGGACCACGTGCAGAACTTCGACGCGTTCCCGAACACGCCAATGGCGATCCACCCGTGGGAGCGCAAGTACGCGAGCGAGCCGCACGTCAACGACTGGGCCACGCCCAAGTGGACGGGCGCGGCGATCGAGACGCACACGCTGCAGGAAGTGAGCGAGGGCGACGAGCTGGCCAAGGGCGTGACGGTGATCGATCTGCCGGGGCACTCGCCCGGCAGCATCGGCTTGCTGGTTGAGACCGAGGCGGGTCTTGCGGGCCTGACCGGCGACGCGATGCACACTGCGGCGGCCGGGATCGCGGGCCGCAGCCCGCTGGTCTTCTACAACGAGACACAGGCGAACGACAGCATTGCCAAGATCGTCTCTGCAGCCGATCTGCTCTACCCCGGCCACGATCAGCCGTTCCAGATCGTCGATGGCGCGCCGGTGTACATCGAGCCGTTCAAGCTGACGCTCTCAGGCGTGCAGCCGCAGATGGAGGGGCTCACGTTCGCGCCGCCGCCGGCGGGTCCGATCGTGCCCTGGATCATGCCCGGCATCGGGGATCAACCGACGTACGACTAAGCGCCGCGGCGGGTGCGGGTCGCGCGAATCGGCGGCCGCCGGGTCGCATACGACACGTATGGCGACCCTCGCGGCCGACCCGTCCTGATCATTCACGGGGCCTGGGGCGGGCCGGCGTCCAGCCTCTGGACCGGCCCCCGCCTGCGCTGGTCTGCGCCAAGCGACGGCCTCAAGCTGATCTGGTACGACCGCCGATGCGCCGGTCTCTCGCAGTACGACGCGCAGCCGTTCGCACTCGAGGACCTGGCGCACGATGCCGTCGATGTCCTGGACTACCTCCAGATTGAGCAGGCCGCAGTGATCGCCAGTTCCGCGGGTGGTCCGATCGGGATGAGATTGGCGCTCGACCATCCGGATCGAGTCTCGGCCCTCGTGCTGCTCAATACCGGCGCGGCATTGATGTCGTTGAACCCAACGGGGATCGATCTCCATGACCCATTCGTCGCCGATCGGCTCGAGACGGTCGCCCGACGCATCGGGCTGTTGAAACTCATGGAGACCGAGGGCGTCCAGGCGGCGATTCAGCAATCCGAGGACGAGTGGCGCGCTCCGCCAGAGCCGCAGCACCCCGATCCAGAGTTGGCTGCGTTTCGAGCGAATCGCCTGCGAGCCCTGAGCCGGTTGTCGCAGAGCGAGCTGGCACGCCTCGGGCGAGGAGCGTTGCTGAACATGCGGGCACAGCGTGAGGTTGACCTGGCCGATCGACTGCACGAAATCAACTGTCCGACCCTGATCGTGCACGGCGATGCCGATACCACTGTGCCGATCGCGTTCGGTCAGGCGTTATCAGGCGCGATACTGAACGCGCAATTCGCGGTACTCGAAGACGAAGGTCACGGATTGATTGTCAGTCCCCGGGCCCAGGCCGTCACTTCAGATTGGCTCGCTCAGTCCTCGATCTCGACGTCCGACCAGTCGTAGGCGTAGACCTGCGTGACCATGCCGCGCCACCAGTGATCGTTTTCCAGATCCAGCTGCATGCCTTCGGGCGCGAAACCCCCGCTTGGGCGCATCGTCTGCTTGCTCACTGCAATCGCGTTAAGCCATGGCCGCTGGTGTCTGCGACAGACTTCGTCGCGGATGTATCCCAACGGTCGGTTGACTCCTGGCGGGAAGAGGCCAGTTGCATCCGCCAGTTCCTGATAGGTGATTGTGCGCATGTCCTTTGCGCATTGCTTCAGCGTTGCGAGCACTCTGTCGGTCTTTGCTGGAACTCTTACATGCTCGCTCATGACAGCTCCGACAGCACTTCGTCGGTGTGCTCGCCGAGCAGCGGTGGGCGGCGGGTGATACCCCAGCTTCCCTTGGTGAGCTGATAGGGCGCGCCGGGATAGATCACTTCTCGAGCCAACTCAGGATGCTCCACCTTGACCTGCATGCCGCGATCGACGAAGTGTGGGTCTTCGAGCGCCTCTTCGGGGCTGTGGATGACTCCGACCTGGAAGCCCAGGTTTTGGGCTTTGGTGAAGAACTCGTAGGCGGTCAGCTTGGAGGCGAGCAGGTCGAACGCCTGTCGGCCGGCGCCGAAGATCGCCAGCAGCTCCTCGTTGTTGCTGTTGAAGACATCCGCCAGGGAGAAGCTCTCCAGCTCGGCGCCGACCAGCAGGAGCGCCGCTTCGGGAAGTTCATCCAGGAGGCCCTCCTCTTCCAACCACCGGTAGACGATGCCGAACTCGGCTGGACGGCGCGCCGGAATGCCGGTGTTGACATAGCGGCCGTCGGCGCACTCAATCTGCGAGGGCATCGAGCGCGCAACGCCCGCGTGACGGCCGGTTTGTCGTTGCACGGTCGCATGTGCGACCAGCCACGAGTAGGAGCCGGATTCAGTCGTCACGTTGACCGACGCATTGATATTGACATTGATGTGCTGGCCGACGCCGGTCAGGTCGCGATGCAGCAATGCGGTGAGGATCGACATGAAGGCATAGTTCGAGCCTGTGTGATACGCCTGCTGTCCGCCGCCGCGGACCGGTGGCAACGAGTGATCGTCGTAGCCGTTCATCCAGGCGAAGCCGCCGTTGGCGGCCAGTGTCAGGTCCGTGTGAGGCTCGTCGTCCCGCACCGACCCGAAGCCGAAATTGGTGATCGTGCACCAGATCAACCCCGGGTTGTCGGACATCAGCTGACTGTAAGACAGGCCCAGGCGTCCCACCGGATCGTATGTCGCGGTGTCGAAGATCACGTCGGCTGACTGCACCAGCTTGACGAACGCGTCGACGTTGGACTGATCGTCGAAGTCCATCACGATGCTGCGCTTGGACGTGTTGTAGTACCAGAAGAACAGCGACCGCTCACTGTCCGGTTCGTCGTCGACGAATGGTTCGTACTGACGCGACGGATCACCCTCGGGCGGCTCGATCTTGATCACGTCCGCGCCCATGTCGGCCATCAGCTTGCCGCACCAGGCACCGCGCTCATCACCGATCTCGAGCACGCGGAGGTCGTCCAAGGCCATCATCGCCAGGGGATTTGAGCTGGTCGTCATTAGATCACGCCCTCTTCGTGGAGCCCGGCGATCTCATCCTGGCTCAATCCCAGCAGCTCGCCGTAGACGTAGTCGTTGTCCTCACCCAGCACGGCTGCGCCTCGGGTCATCGACCAATCCGTCTTTGACATGTGCGCGGGGATGCCGTCGACGCGGACGCGCCCCATCTCGGCCTGTCTGATCGTCGGCCAGAGGGCGGCCTCGGCAGAGTTCGGGTCCTGGTCGATCCTCTGCTCAGGCGTCTGCACGGGATTGGCCGGCACGCCGGCAGCGCGCAGCAGCTCCGTCGATTCGAACGGATCGCGACGCAGACACCACTCAGCGATGTTCGCGTCCAGCTGAACCTGCGCCGACATGCGGCCCGAGAGCTGACCGTAGCAATCGTCAGCCGCCCAATCACAACCATCAGCGGCCAGCACGTCGCGCATCGCGTGCCAGTCCTCGTCGTTGCGGCAGGCGATTGCGATCCAGGCCTCGTCGAACGATCCGGGAATCGGCTTGGCCGCGTAGATGTTGTGCGGGGCCATCGCGGGATGCAGCGAGTGGTTGGCGTCCGGGTAGCCGTCGCGGCGCAGCGGTCGGCCATTGACGGTGTAGTCCAGCAACACCGGACCGTTCAGCGTGATCGCTGCTTCGGTCGCTGCGACATCGACGTACTGGCCCTCGCCGGTGCGATTGCGATGGTGGATCGCCAGCATGATCGCCATCGCCATGAAGTAGGAGCCGGTGTGGTCCATGTAGGAGTAGCCCCAGCCGGCCGGCGGCTGGTCGGGAAGCGCCGAGGACATCGTCAGCCCGCTGGTCGCCTGGACGATCGGTCCCCATGTCTTGAACTTCTCGTATGGGCCTGAGTGACCGAAGCCGCAGTTGGAGACATAGATAATGTCTTCCTTGATCTGCTTGAGCTGCTCGTAGTCGTAATCCCACGAGCGCATCACGCCGGAGGAGAAGTTCTCGGTCACGCAGTCGGAGATGGCGACGAGCCGCTCGAACAGCTCGCGCCCCTTTTCGGTCTTGATGTTCAGCGAGATGCCGAGCTTGCCCACGTTGTGGTTGTTGAACGGCCCGCCCAGCTCCGGGCCGCGCCGCTCATCGACGTAGGGCGGCATCCCGCGCAGGATGTCCCAGCGTCCGTGGTTGGAGGGGTCCTCGATGCGGATCACCTCGGCGCCGAACGCGGCCATGAATTTGGTCGCGCCGGCCCCGGCGAGCTGTCCGGTGAAATCGCAGATGCGCAGGTGCCCGAGGGCGCCGCGTCCGCCTGGTCGCCTCATCGCCATCCCCCTCTCGAGCGCCCCGGTCGAGCCGTCAGCTTGGGCGCACGCGCGAAAGTTTAGCGCCCCGCCTCTATTCTGCCCCCAGCTCACAATGAACGTGCACGACTCAGGAGGCGGGGCAATGGCTAACAAGGTGGCGCTGATCACGGGCGCGAGCCGCGGGATCGGCAAGCAGCTGGCGATCGACTTTGCCGACGCGGGCTACGACATCGCCGCGGTGGCGCGCTCGACCGCCGAATCACCGACCAAGCTGCCCGGCACGATCGACGAGACGGCGCAGCTGGTCCGCGACGCGGGCCAGCGCTGCGTCACGATCGGCGCCGACCTCCAGGGGGTCGACGGGATCGACCGGGTCGTGGACACGACCTACGCCGAGCTCGGCCAGGTCGACGTGTTGATCAACAACGCCGCGGTTGCCCCTCCGGGCAAGGCGCTCGATGGTTCGCGCAACCGTTGGCGGCTGGCGGTCGACATCAACGTCAACGCGCCGTTCTATCTGATGCACGCGATCTGCCCGCGGATGGCCGCGAGTGGCGGCGGCGCGGTGATCAACATCGGCTCCGGCGCGGCGGTTTCGCCCGAGTTCGGGCGCGTCTCCTACACGACGACCAAGCGCGCGCTCGAAGCGATGAGCGAATCGCTGGCGCACGACCTCGCCGGCACCGGCGTCTCGGTCAACTGTCTGCGCCTCGAGCTTTCGGTCTACTCGGAGGGCTACGCATTCACGCTCGGCGAGCGCGCCAAAGAGATGGAGTTCGAGGACCCGATCATCATGTCTGACGCGTGCCTCTGGATGGTGGCGCAGGGCCCGGAGTGGACGGGCCGGATCGTCACGATTGCGGATCTGCGGAAATATGGGGCGGTGCGTCCGCGGACGCTCAAACAGTTCGACTAAGCCGCTGGTCACACCGCGAGGGTGATACTCGCGCGGCGGCGGCGTAGGTGGACGCTCACGCGCCGTCTCCTTGTGGGAGCTCCGGCGCGCTGAGCTGGCGCATTTCGAGCTCAACGGAGGTGGGGCCTTCGATGCGGCGCGACTCCTCGACGGCGCCGAGCTCCTCGATCCGACGCGCCTGGACTAACACGCGGGTCTGAAACGAGCCGACGCTGCTGTTGTAGGCCCGCACCGCCGATGCCAGCGCCTTGCCGACGTTGCCCACATGGTCCGAATACGTCGACAGACGCCCGTATAGCTCGCGTGACGTATCGGCGATCTCCTGCGCGTTCTGCTGGATGTCTTCCTGCTGCCAGGCCACGCCGATGGTCCTGAGCAGCGCGATCAGCAGCCCTGGACTCGCGATCAGCACCTTGTGCTGGCTCCACGCGTCCTCCCAGATGGTCGGTTGCGCGACCATCGCCGCGTCCAGAATCGTCTCCGTCGGCACGAACAGCACGACGAAATCGGGCGACTTGCCGTCGATCGCAGCGGCGTAGTTCTTGCTGCCCAGTGCGCGCGCGTGGTTCATCAAGGATGCCGCGTGCTGGCCCAACGCGGCCCGCTGCGCGACTTCGTCGTCAGACTCGCTCGCCCGCAGATAGGCCTCCAACGGCGTCTTCGCGTCGACGGGGACGCTCAACCCGCGCGGCAGCTTGATCACGGCGTCGGGACGGATCGCGCCGTCCTCGGTGACGGTGTGCTCCTGCCGCGAGTAGTCGACGTGCTCACGCATGCCCGCGACCTCCAGCACGCGCTCGAGTGTCAGCTCGCCCCAGCGTCCCCGCTGCTGCGGAGAGCTCAAGGCCTGCCGCAGGCCGGTCGTGGTCGCGCGAAGCTCGCCGATCTGCTTTCCGGTGCTGCCGATCAGCTCGACCACCATGCCGTAGGCGTTCTCGCGCTTCTCCTCGATCTCGCCGACGCGCTTCTGCAGCTTCTCCAGCGTGTCGCCGACCGGTTTGACCAGGTTGCCGACGGCCTGCTGGCGTTTCTCGAGGTCCGTGTCGGCGAGTTCGCGGTCGCGCTTGAACTGATCCTCGGCCTGCTTGCGGAACTCCTCGTTGCTCAGCTGCAACGCATCGAGCGCCAGACCCTTGAAGCGCTGCTCGAGATCCGCTCGGTACTGCTCGAGTTCCTCGCTGCGCGCTCGATGCGACTGCTCGAGCGCGACGACGGCCTCCCGCGATGCGGCAAGCTCGCCGCGGAGTCGCTGGATCTCGGTCTGCGCTTCAATCCCCTGCTCGCGGGCTCGCCGCAGTTGGTCCGAGCGCTCTTCGAGCGAGGTCTGGGCTGCGGCGAGATCGATCTGCGCGCTGGTCAGACCGTTCGCAGCCTGCGCCTGCGAAGCGCGCAATTCGTCGACCTGCTCGCGTGCGAGCCCCGCGGCGCGTTGCGACCACAACCAGCCGACGAACCCGCACAGCGCCACGATCGCCAGCACAACGACGGCGATCTCCATGAGCTACCTCCGCTTCGATTTCGTAAACCGCGGGTCCAGGCGAGTTGGGCCGGGAACTCTCGGGTCGGGCGAGCGTCTTGCCATGCAAGCTGCGACTTCGCCGAGCGTACGGTGAGGTCGGATTCGGCGTGAGGAGGCAACGGGTGAGGACGCTGCTCGCCATGCTCTCGCTGATGATCGCGCTCGCGATCAATCTGGTCGTGTGCTCGTCAACCGAGCGCATGTCGGGTGAAGTGTTCTGGATCGGCGGCGATGTGGACCTGCCGAAAGGCGCCGTGCTGCGCGTCGCGCTGTCGGATGTCAGCCTCGCCGATGCCGCAGCGCTCGTGGTGGCTGAACAGGTGATCGAGGATGTCGACTCGCTGCCGCAGCGTTTCTCGTTCAGCTTCGACAGCGGCCAGATCGAGCAACGCAGCGACTACAGCTTGTCGGCACGGATTAAGCTGGATGGGCAGCTGCTCTACATCAACGACACGGTGCACAGCGTGCTCACGCGCGGCAGCCCGGGGCGCAGCGACATCGCGGTGGTCTCGGTCAACTCGACCGATCGGTGCCGCGAGCCGCTGGCCGGCTCCGTCGGCTTCTACGACGACGGGCGCTGGGAGGGGACGAGCATTGCTTCCGGCGCCGTCGCCACGATCCGCCTGCTCGACGTCTCCGATCCCGACAGTCCGACCAGCGTGACGGAAACGGTCGTTCAGGACGCCGGTGAGTTCCCGATCGAGTTCGAGCTGCCGCACGACGGTGTCAGCGTGGATCGGCATCGCCGCTACGAGCTGGAAGCGACGATCACGCTCGACGGGCGCGTGCTGTTCGACGACGACGTCCACGACGCGCAGCGGATGCTGCCGTTCGCGGTCTGCCCGAGCGTCGATCGGCCAGTGTTCATCGAGGTGTTCCGGGTTGGCGAATGACAGCCCGGCTGAGCCGGTCGAGGTGCGATAATGGCTCGTGAAGCCCGCACACCGTTCACCGGAGATTGACATGGAAGTCCCGCTGCTCGTCACCGATTTCCTGCGACGCGCGACGAAGCTGTACGCCGATTCCGAGGCAGTGGTCGATGGCGATCAGCGCTTTAGCTGGCGCGAGTTCGGCGCGCGCGTCAACCAGCAGGCCAACGCGCTGCTCGAGATGGGGATCGGGAAGGGCGATCGCGTGGCGATCATCGCGCCCAACAGCCACCAGTTCCTCGAGACGTTTTACGCCACCGCCTCGATCGGCGCGATCATTGTGCCGGTCAACTACCGCCTGATCCCGTCCGACTTCGAGTACATCCTGCAGCACTCGACGGCGCAGGTGGTGCTGGTGGACGCGGAGTTCACTCACCTGGTCGACCTGATCCGTAGCTCGGCGCCTTCGGTCGAGCACTACATCGCGGTTCCCTACGGCGACGCCGAAATCGCGCCGGGCTGGACCGACTACGAGGTCTGGATCGGCGGCCAGCCGACCTACACCCCGCCGGACGCGGGTCTCGAAGAGACCGACCTGCTGAGCATCAACTACACGTCCGGCACCACCGCGCGCCCGAAGGGGGTGATGATCACCCACCGCAACGCGTACATCAACACCTACAACTTCATCGCCCATCTGCGCATCCAGCAGAGCGACGCGGAGCTGTGGACCCTGCCGATGTTCCACGCGAACGGCTGGGGCGGCGTGTATGCGATCACCGCGATGGGCGGCAAGCACGTGGTGCTGCGCGCGCCGGAGGCGGACGACATCTACCGCCTGATCCAGGACGAGCGCTGCACGTTCGCCTGCATGGCGCCCGCCGTGCTCGCGCGGATCCTCGAGTTCGAGCGCAAGGAGCAGTTCGCGATCACGACGCGTCCGCGCTTCACCGTGGCGGGCGCGCCGCCGCCGCAGGCGTTCATCGAGCGGCTCGAAAACGAACTCGGCTGGGAGTTCATTCAGATCTACGGGTTGACCGAGACCTCGCCGATCCTCACCGTGGCCCAGCCCAAGCCGCACGTCGAAGTCGGCTCGCAGGCGTACTTCCGCAACAAGGTCCGCGCCGGGCACGATGTCATCGGCGTCGATGTCAAGGTCGTCGATGACGAGGGTGATGAGGTCGAGTGGGACGACGAAGCGATCGGCGAGATCGTCGCCCGTTCCAATGTCGTCCTGCGCGGCTACTGGGAGCAGCCGGCCGAGACCGACAAGGTGATCGTTGATGGCTGGTTCCACACCGGCGACATGGCCACGGTCAACTCGGAGGGCTACATCAACATCGTCGACCGCGCCAAGGACGTGATCATCTCGGGTGGCGAGAACATCTCATCAATCGAGGTTGAAGACGTGCTCTACCAGCACGCCGGGGTGCTGGAGGCCGCCGTGATCGGCATCCCGTCGGAGCAGTGGGGCGAGACGCCGCTGGCGCTGATCGTGCCGCGCGAGGGCCAGGAAGTCACGCGGGACGAGATCGTCGCGCACTGCCGAGCCCAGATGGCGGGGTTCAAGATTCCGAGGCGGGTCGAGTTCGTCGAAGAGCTGCCCCGCACCGCCACCGGCAAGCTGAAGAAGTTCGAGCTGCGCGAGACCTACTGGGAGGGCGTCGAGAAGCGGGTGAACTAGAAGGAAAGCGCTCCCTCAAAGGGCGAGCGCTCGGAACAGGTAGCGGCGATGGGTTGGGGGAGAATTCAGCCTCGTGACGTTCGTAGATGCCGACCGACATGGCCGACGATGATCTGGCCGTCCTCTTTGTCCCAGAGGAAGTGAATACGGCAGCGCGCGTGTCCACCCCGCCCGCCACCCAGCTTGATGTGAAACGGCATCTCCAAGAGACGGCCGTCGGCGTCGCGAAATCGGCGCTGGTCGCCATACCGATGCATCGTGGCATCGCTCTCGGGCGACGCGTCGAAGTTGGATTGCTTCAACCAGGACAGGATGCCTGTGTTGATCGTCTTATCGCTGCGGAGTTCGGCCGAGAGCTCGTTGAGCTTGACCAGTGCATCGAGCACCTTGAGCGCTGGCCGGTACGCAGAATCGTCGGCCGAATAGCGAGCCGATTCGAGGAAGCGCAGTCCCCCGCATTGCTCGATCGCCTGGTCCAACACCTCACGGACCGTGCTCGGTTGCTTCCGCGCAACCGGTTGCGGCCCGGGCTGCGACCTGAGTTGCTCGGCAATCGTGCGCCAGTGGTCTCGCTCCTTTGTTACCCGATCCAACTGTGCTTGAACTTCGTCGAGCAGCTCTAGGAAGGCATCCGCGTCTGCAGACGGGGCCGCCGCCGATTCCGCCAGGCGCGTCCGCAGTCGGGTCATCTCGTCGGCGCGAAATCGCTCATGCAGCCGGTCGTAGACGCTATCGATCTCGTACTCGACGGCGATCCGCGCTGTGTGCGCGAGCAGCTCGTTGCGGATCCGGAAGTCACCAGGTTCGAGTTGGCTGCCGAGCCAGTAGCGGTGCCTGCCGGGATCATCGTGCCGGTTCATATTCGGGCGGTAGACGCGGACGGCGCCGCCGTAACAGGCTGAACGTCGGCCAATCCGCTGCGCCAACTCACGGGACACATCGGTACCGAAGGTCACGACTAGCGCGAGGCCTGCCAGGCGCCGTTGGACCTCGGTGGGATCGAGCGACAGCTCGCCGTTTCTGTTCTCCGACACCGCGACGATCGGCAGCTCGCGCTGTGGATCCAGGAGCGATGCTTCCACGAAGTCGTCGAGGTCTTGCGGCGTGACGTCGCGGTGCTGAGCCGTCACTGCGGTCTGGCCGCTTCGGCAGTCATAGGCCGCAGCAAGCTCACCAACCAATGCCACCGAGGCAAAGCGGCGCTCGAGCGTGGCGTCGGTACCCGCGCCGCCTGGCTGATTCGTTCGCACTCGCGCCTCGATCGCAACCTCATTGCCGCTCGTGGCCAGACGAATGCTGACGTTCCATTGGAGAGTCCTGACGGCCTTCGACCAGCGCTCGGATTCAATGATCCAATCGAGTGCGAAGACTCCATCGATGCCATCGTCTTCGGCCTCGAATTGCAGCGACTGCCCATTCGCTTCCCACTGGCCTGTGGATGCGTCCGGTCGAGGGCCGCCCTCGCCGACGCTCCGAGCCGCCCAGCGACGCGCGTGGTCAGCAATCTCATTCAACAGAGCGAGGCCAGACTTGCTGCCAAAGGCGTGGATCTGGACGCTGTACTGATCGACCATCGATCCGATGTCGCTTCCGCTTTCCGCCACTTCGCAAGATATGAAGTCGCAACTCATGCCTGCTCGGCCCGGCCATGCGGTCGCTGGACGCCCACAAGGGGCGTCCCTTCGGGAACGTCATTTCCGGACGGCCCCCTCAATCGCTCCGCGACAGCTCCCCCAGAGGAGACCTGTGCGTAAGTCCCCCTGCTCCGACCTTCCCTGCCGGCGGCGGTGTCACGAAGTGACGGTGGGGAGCTTCGGCTATCCGGTGAGGCGGCGCCCGGAGCCCCCCTCTGCCTGCGGCATCTCCCCCCGCCGAGCGGGGGGAGAGGGGAAATGGGGATTACGCGCAGGTCTCCAGAGGGGGAGCTCTTGGATCACTACCCCAGGACGCCGCTGAGGAAGCTGTTGACGCGGTTTGTTCCGTCCATGCCGGCGGGAGTGGGGAAGTTGTCGAAGCCGTGGGGGGCCTCGGGGAACACGTGGAGGTCTGTCTCGTGGCCGGCTGCCTGCCAGCGGGCCGCCATGAAGAGGGTGTCGTCAAGCAGCGGATCGAGCGTGCCGACGATGAAGATTGCCGGCGGCATGTCGTGCAGACGCGCCAGGAGCGGCGTCACGTCGGGGTCGTCGCGGTCGGCGGGGTCCACGTAGTGGTCGATGAACCACTCCATGATTGGGCTGGACAGGATCAGGTTGCGCTCGCCCCACAGCCGTGCTGAGGGCGAATGCCGCAGGTCGTAGACGCCGTAGATCAGCGCCGCGCCGAGGAAGCCGGTGTAGCCGTGGTTGTCGCGCATCCGCAACAGCGTGGTTGCCGAGAGGTGCCCGCCGGCCGACTCGCCGCCGATCGTGAACTTGTCGGTGCCGAACTCCGACTGACCGTTCTCGATCAGCCAGACGGCTGCTGCTTCGCAGTCGTCGTTGCTGGCCGGCCAGCGATGCTCGGGCGCCAGTCGGTAGCCGACGGAGACGACGGCCTGCTGGGTCGCCTGGGCGCGTTCCCAGAGCCGCTCGTCGGCGCCGTCGTGCGAGCCGATCACCCAGCCGCCGCCGTGGATGTGCAGGTAGACGCCGTTCACGACCTCCGGTACGAAGACGCGGATTGGGATGTCGCCGGCCGGCCCGGGGATGGAGCGCTCCTGGGCGATGTCGTCAAGGCGCGGCGGCGGCGGTCCGAACGGCCCGCCCGCGGCGAGCGCGTCGCGCACCTCTTGGGGCTCCATCTCGCTCCACGGCTTCGCGTCGGCCGAGAGTGTCTCGATCATCTGGTTCAGCGCCACCGTCTGCGGATCTGCTCGCATCACACGCACCCTTCGCGGTTCGGATTGAACTCAGTATACGAACACCTACGCTTCGAACAAGCGTCCTGTCATCGCCTCCGATCTTGCCGTGCGATGCTAGGGAGCCGGAATCCCGACCGAAAGGAACGCTGATGCCGTTACCCGATTCGATCGAAGCCACCGCGGAGGGACTGATCTCACGCCTGTTGGACACGACCGACGGCCTGACCGCCGAACAGCTTGACGCGCGTCCGCTCGACGAGGCGAGCTCGCTCTTCATCCTCGTGACGCACGCGATCTCGGCGACCGAGTGGAACTTCGTCGAAGTTCTCGCCGGCGGCAACGTTGACCGCACCCGACAGGTCGAATTCGACGCGCAAGCCGCCGACTTCGACGACCCCTCCGGGATGCTGCGTGACCGCTGGGCGAGCGCTCGAGACGCGATCCACGACGCGCTGGCGTCGCTTGATGACGATGAGTGGGACCGCGTGCGGATGCACATCTTCCAGCAGCGCGAGATCACGGGCTGGGATGTCGTCTGCTCGGCCCTCGCGCACACCGGGGAGCATGTCGGCCACGCCGAACTCACCCGCCAGATGCTCGACAACGAAGCGCTCTGACCCGTTAGCCTCGCGGCTGCACACTCACGCACGCCGACGAATCAGGAATTGAGACGAACATGCCAGTTGACCCCGCCGCACAGGTGTTGCTTGACCAGCTTGCGGAAGCCGGCGGCCCCGACATCTCCGAACAGACGCCCGAGGAAGCCCGCGCGATGATCGAGGGTTTCGCGATGATGCAGCTCGGCGCGCCGGAGCCGGCTGTCGTCTTCGACCGCACCGTGCCCGGCCCGGCCGGCGACATCCCTGTCCGCGTCTACGCCGCCGAAGGCGACGACCTGCCCGTGCTCGTCTTCTTCCACGGCGGCGGGTGGGTCGTGGGCAACATCGAATCGCACGACGGCGCCTGCAAGCAGCTGTTGGCCGAGCTCGGCGACGCGGTCGTCGTGGCCGTCGACTACCGCCTGGCGCCCGAGCACAAGTACCCCGCGGCGGCCGACGATTGCTACGCCGCGACGGCGTGGGTCGCCGAGAACGCCGACCAGATCGGGGGCGACGGCTCGCGGATCGCGGTCTGCGGCGACAGCGCCGGTGGCAATCTCTCCGCCGTCGTGGCGCAGATGGCGCGCGACAAGGGCGGCCCCGCGATCGCCGCGCAGGTCCTGCACGTTCCGGTCACCGACCACAACTATGACCGGCCCTCCTACAGCGAGAACGCCGAGGGCTATCTGCTCACGCGCGCCAGCATGGTCTGGTTCTGGGACCACTACCTGTCCAGCGCGGAGCAGGGCCAGGAGGCGTATGCCTCGCCGCTGCAGGCCGACGACCTCTCCAACCTCGCCCCGGCCCTGGTCCAGACGGCCGAGTACGATCCGCTGCGCGACGAGGGCGAAGCGTACGCCGCGGCGTTGAGCGAGGCCGGCAACGAGGTGACAGTGCGACGCTACGACGGGCAGATTCACGACCCGCTGATGATGTTCGCGGTCAACCCCGCCGGCATCGAAGCGATGAAGGAAGCCGCCGAGTTCATCACATCGCGCTGGTAGCCGCCCGCGCCGCAGTCGAGGCCAGCCATGCCACTCACTTCTGAAACACAGACGATGCTGAAGCTGCGCGAGGGTGCGCCGGCGATGCACACGCTGTCGGTCGAGGATGCGCGCGCCGCGTCGGCAGCGGGCCGGATCCAGCCGGAGACGCCCGAGGCGGTCACGCGCGTCGAGGACTTGATGATTCCCGGGCCGGCCGGTGAGATTCCGGTCCGCCTGTATTCGCCCGACCCGGATGCCGAGCTGCCGACGGTGGTCTACTTTCACGGCGGCGGGTGGGTGGTCGGCGACCTCGACTCGCACGATCCGCTCTGCCGCGCGCTCGCCAATCGGGCGAACGTGGTCGTGCTGTCGGTGCACTACCGTCTCGCCCCCGAGCACAAATACCCCGCCGCAGCCGACGATTCCTACGCAGCCGCGCAATGGGTCAGCGAGCACGGCGCTGAGATCGGCGCCGACGGCTCACGGATCGCTGTCTGCGGCGACAGCGCCGGCGGCAACCTCTCGGCAGTGGTTTCGCTGATGGCCCGCGACCGCGGCGGCCCGGACCTCCGTGGGCAGGTGCTGATCTATCCGGTCACGAATCTGGATTTCGGCACCGAGTCGTATCGCGTCAACGGCGACGGCTCGAAGGGGCTGTCGGAAGACGGGATGCGCTGGTTCTGGCAGCACTACGTCCGCACGCAGTCGGAAGGCTTCGAGCCGTACGCCTCGCCGCTACGCGCCGACACGATCGCGGACCTGCCACCCGCGCTGGTGATCACCGCTGAGTATGACGCGCTTCGCGACGAAGGCGAACTCTACGCGGATCGGCTCGACCGCGGCGGCATCCCGACCCACCTGACCCGCTACGACGGCGTGGTCCACGGCTTCGTGAGCATGTTCGCAGCCGTGCCGGAGGGCGATACGGCCGTGAATCAGATCGCCGAGTTTCTCAAGGAGACGCTCGCCTGAGCGGCTACATCTGCGACTGGAACGAGGCCATGTCGAAATAGTCGCGCCAGCGCGCGATCTTGCCGTCGCGCAGCTCAAAGACGCCGCAGACGAGGGCGGCGACCTCTTTGCCGCCGATCTCGAATCGGTCGATTCGCTCGTTGAGCACGACATCGCCGTTCGCTGCCTGGTGCACGATCTCCCAGCCATTCGAGGTCATGCCGGTGACCCCCTTGAGCGCCGCGCGGACGGCGTCGATGCCCTCTGCAGGCGCCATGGGCATGTTGTGGTAGACGGCGTCGTCGGTGAAGTAGCCGGCGAGCGTGTCGACATCGGGATGCTTGGCGTCGAACTCCTTCATGAACGCGTTCACGACCTCTTCGGGGCTAGCCATGGCAGTGCCTCTCTGTTGCGCGCGCCAGTCTAGGAGTGGGTTTGAGCCAGCTCGGCCATCAGCTCGAGCGCCTCGGGCTGGTCGCTGTTGACGGTGACGCCGGTGATGTAGCTGTCGGCCCAGGCGCGGTAGCGTTCGCGGATCCGCGCGGGCGGGCCGACGAGCGACTGTTCGTCGAGAAAGTCGTCGGGCACCGCTTCCATCGCCTCTGCCTTGCGACCGTCCATGTAGAGCTCCTGAATCCGCTCGGCTTCCTCGCCGTAGCCGCGCCGGATCATCGACATCTTGTGGAAGTTGAGCGTGCGGTGGCCCATGCCGCCGACGTACAGGGCGACGTTGGGTTTCATCTTGCGCAACGCGCCGGCGACGTCGTCGGTCAGCTCAACGGTGCAGGATGACTGAACCTCGAAGTCGGACCAGCCTTTCGGCTGTCCCGTTTTCGCCTCCGCGCGGCGGAAGCCCTCTTCGATCCAGGGCACAAACAGCCCGGCATTGTGGGGCGTCAGCCCGAGCGGAAGCCAGCCGTCGGCGATCTCGGCGGTCAGCTTGACGTTGGCCTCGGTACCGGTGCCCAGCCAGACGGGGATGCGCGGGTTCATGTGCAGAATCGAGCGCAGCGGCTTGGCCAAGCCGCTGCTGCCGGGGCCGTCGTAGGGCAGCGAAATCTCGGTGCCGTCGTGCGTGACCGGCGCTTCGCGAGCCAGGATCTTGCGGATGATCGCCACATAGTCGCGAATTCGCGGGTTGGGCCGACCCCACGGCTGGCCATACCAGCCTTCGACGATCTGGGGGCCGGACACGCCAATCCCGAGGACGACGCGGTCGTGACCAGCCAGGGCGTCGATCGTCGCCGCGGTCATCGCCGCGTTGGCCGGTGTGCGGGCGGCCAACTGGATCACGCCGGTGCCCAACCGAATTCGCTTGGTCTGCGCCGCCGCGTAGGCCAACGGCGAAAATGCATCGGAGCCGTAGGCCTCAGCGGTCCAGATCGAGTCGTAGCCCAGCGCCTCCGCGCGTTGAATCTGTTCAATGGGCAGCCGCATGTCGGCGCCCGAATAGCCGAGCGCGAGTCCGAGCTTCATTGGCGTCGTCCTTTCAATCCGGCCGCGGAGCCGATCAGCTCAAGGTGATTCGCCCCCCGGGCCCTTCGATGGTCGCGATGAGCGCCGCTGCGTCGCCCTGCTCCACGCGCAGTTCGACGCCGACGGCTTCGAGGCCGCGTTGGACGGCGGCCGGGTCAGGGTGCACGCCGTGGAAGTCGACGAGATGGCAGCCCTTGACGGCGGTTTCGCTGGGGTGCCGGGCGTCGCCCCAGTCGATCACGAACGGGATCAGGCCGCCCATCGGCGGCGGCCAGCCGGCGATGCTGAGGCGCCAGTCGAGTCGCGTGCCGTCGGCCAGCACGCGGCCGAGCGGCTGGACCGTGCCCAAGTCGTAGCCGGCGGCGCGCGCCGACTCGACGCGCTGCTCGATTTCGGCGCCGGCCTTTGCGCACCAGTGGGCGACCTTGGTCTGGTCGGTCAGGTGCATGCCGAACGGCAGCGGACCCTCGTGGCCGGCCTGCTGCGGATCCGGTCCGATGATCTCGAGGTAGGCGCCGTCCTGCAGCGCGATCAGGTGGTTGTAGACGCCGCGGCCCTCGAAGCGGCCGCCCAGCTCGGCGTAGACGCCGGTGGCCGCCTCAAACTCCGCGACCGAGGCCTGCACGTCCTGCGAGGCCAGCACGATGTGGTCGAGCATTACGGCGTCACCCTTCCATGCGCGGCTTCGAAGGCCGCTTGCGTCTGTTCTCTGAGCTCAGCGTCGGTCAGCCAATCGAGCGCTGTCAGCGTCATTGCCCGGGCGGCGCGCAGCGTGGCCTCGTGGGCACTATCGCTGGCGGCGGCCGCCGTGAACCCTGCGGTGTGATTCCCCGCGTCGGCCTCGATGGCGTAGATCGGGTGCAGGCTGGGCACGACGTGTGAGACGTTGCCCATGTCAGTGCTGCCGAAGCCACCGGGCGTCGGGCCCGCCAGGTCGAGCGCGCGCACGCCCTCGCGTTCGGCCCAGTGCCGCCCGAACAGCTCGTGCAGCACCGAGTTTGAGGCGAGGTCGCTGTAGCGCGGCCCGAGCCAGCGGAGCGTCATCGCTGTTTCGGTCGCCTCGGCGGCGCCACGGAAGCAGGCCTCGACGCGTTGGCACATCTCGTCGAGCAATCCCTCTCGCGGTGCGCGCACGTAGAACTCGGCGGCGGCGCGGTCGGGGATGATGTTCGGTTTGTCGCCGCCGTGGTGGATCACCCCGTGAATCCGCACCTCGGGACGCGACTGCTGGCGCAGCAACCCGATCGCCTGGTAGGCCAGCACGAGCGCGTCGAGCGCATTGCGGCCTTCCCAGGGCGCCGCCGCGGCGTGCGCGTTGCGCCCGGTGAACTCGACCATGCAGGTGTCGATCGCCAGGACCGGCGGGCTGAGCAGGTTGGCCGTGCCGGGATGGACCATCAGCGCCGCGCCGACGCCCTCGAAGGCGCCTTGATCGATCAGCCGAATCTTGCCTCCGCCACCCTCTTCAGCGGGCGATCCGAGCACGCGTACGCGCCCCTCGATCCCGGTTTGATCGAGCGCGGCCGCGAGGCCGAGGCCGGCCGCGACGCCGGCCATTGCGATGAGATTGTGCCCGCAAGCATGGCCGATCTCCGGCAGCGCGTCGTATTCACACAGCACGCTGATGCAGGGTCCGCCGGCGCCGCGCTCGGCCTGGAACGCCGTCTCCATGCCATAGGCCCCGCGTTGCACCGCCCACGAGTTCGCCTCGAGGAAGTCCGTCAACACGCCATGCGCGTGCGTCTCTTCGTAGTTCTCCTGCGGATGCGCGTGGATGTCGAGGCTGAGCGCCCGCAGCGCATCCGAGGCCCCGTCGATCGCGCGGGTCGCGGCCTGCTCGCCGCCGGCGGCGCTCATTCCGTGAACCAACCGCCGTCGGGGTGGATGATCTCGCCCGTGACATATGACGATTCTTCGCTGGCCAGCCACAGCGCCGTATTCGCGATCTCGCGCGGCTGGCCGAAGCGCTTCATCGGGGTCAGCGAGAGCACCCACTGGTTGAGCGGCTCATCGCCCTGGATCGCCGCGGTCATCGGCGTCTCGATGAAGCCCGGGCCGATCGCGTTGACCCGGATGCCGTCGACGACCAGCTCCTGCGCCAACACCTTGGTCAGCATCCAGACGCCAGCCTTGGAGACGCAGTAGTTGGCCGCTCCGGCCATCGGGAACTTGGCCATGATCGAGGCGATGTTGATGATCGCGCCGCCGTTGCCCAGCTCGATCATCCGGCGCGCGCAAGCGCGGTCGGTCAGCATCACGCCCGTGAGGTTGACCGCCATGACCTTTTCCCACTGCTCGATCTCTTGGTTGGCAATGAACGACGCGCTGCGGTCGGGTCCCAGCTCCTGCGTCTCGCCGCTCACGTACTCCGCGTTCGAGACTCCTGCGGCGGCGACCACCACGTCGAGCCGACCAAACTCAGCGACGGCGCGGTCGGCCAGCGCCTCATTGTCGGCTTCCGACGATGTGTCGCAGCCGATCACGACCGCGCGCCGGCCGAGCGCCTCAACCGCGGCGACCGTGTCGGCTGAGCGGTCGGGCAGCAGGTCCGCGAGCAGGACATCGGCGCCCTCCTCGGCGAAGCGAATCGCGCACCCAGCGCCGATCCCGCTCGCGCCGCCGGTGATCACCGCGGCCTTGCCGGCGAGGGCCCCCGTTGGATGTTCCGCCATGTCCGCCTCCTGCGCTGCATTGCGTTCGGATTACACGAGCCGATGCTAGACCTGCCCCTGATCGCCTGCACGAGTCTGCAGGAGTATGATCGCGTTGCTCGGTTCCGCGTGCAAGACGCCGCCCCGCACTGTGTGGCGGCGTGGAGGCTGTTGATGCCTCGTCGCCCACTCATCATCTTGAGCGTCGCGCACCTGATTCTCCCTGGGAGGCCGGTCACTCATGCCTGAGTCGTCGTCCGATGTCGCATCCCCGGTCATCGAACGCGAACGCGTCACCGTGCGCTTCGCGGGAGACTCGGGCGACGGCATGCAGCTTGCCGGGAATCGATTCGCCGACGCCACCGCCATCTTCGGCAACGACTTCAGTACATTGCCTGACTTCCCTGCCGAAATTCGCGCGCCCGCGGGCTCGCTGGCCGGCGTCAGCTCGTTCCAGATCTCGTTTTCGCAGCACCAGATCTTCACTCCGGGCGACGAGCCGGACACGCTCGTCGCGATGAACCCCGCAGCGCTCAAGTCGCACCTCAACGCGCTGATTCGCGGCGGGCTGCTCGTGGTCAACAAGGATGCGTTCACCAACGCCAACCTCAAGAAGGCCGGCTACCCGGCCAATCCGCTCAGCGATGGCTCGTTGGATAGCTTCCGAATCATCGAAGCGCCGGTCACCACCGCGGCGGTCGCCGCCGTCAATGACCTGGGGCTCTCGACCCAGCACGCTGAGCGGACCAAGAACTTCTTCGCCCTCGGGCTGGTGTACTGGCTGTACGACCGTGACCTCGAGCCGACGCTCAACTGGATCGAAGAGCGCTTCGGCCGGGTGCCGAACCTCGCCGAGGCCAACCGCCGCGCGCTGTTCGCCGGCCACGCCTACGGGGAGACCACGGAAATCGCCGACGCGCACGTGCGCGTACCGCCGGCCCAGCTGCGACCCGGCGAGTACCGCACGATCACCGGGAACCAGGCCCTCTCGATGGGGCTCGTGGCCGCAGCCCGGCTCGCCGGCCTCGACCTGTTCTACGGCTCCTACCCGATCACGCCGGCCTCCGACGTACTTGTCGATCTCGCCGCGTTGCGCAACTTCGGGGTCCGAACGTTCCAGGCTGAAGACGAGATCTCGGCCGTCGGCTCGGCGATCGGCGCCGCCTACGGCGGCGCGCTCGGCGTGACCGGCACCAGCGGCCCCGGCATCGCGCTCAAGTCGGAGGCGATTGGGCTTGCCGTGATGACCGAGCTGCCGCTCGTCGTGCTCGACGTGCAGCGCTCCGGCCCCTCAACCGGGATGCCGACCAAGACCGAGCAAACCGACCTGCTGCAGGTGATGTTCGGCCGCAATGGCGAGAGCCCGCTCTGCGTGCTCGCTGCCAAAACGCCCGGGGACTGCTTCTACATGGCGATCGAGGCCGTGCGGCTCGCCTACCAGTTCGTCACACCGGTGATCCTGATGTCGGACACCTACCTGGGCAACACGGCCGAGCCCTGGCCCGTGCCCGATGTCTCACAGTTGCCGCCCATCGACACGGGCTTCCAACGCGTTCAACGCGAGGACTTCCAGCCCTACCGGCGCGACCCGGCGACCCTTGCCCGGCACTTCCAGCCGCCCGGCGTGGCCGGCATGACACACCGCATCGGTGGACTCGAAAAGGCCGATGTCACGGGCGATGTCTCCTACACGGCCGAAAACCACCAGCTCATGACGGACCTGCGCCAGGCCAAGATCGACGGCATCGCCGACTTCATCCCCGAGCTCGAAGTCGACGGCCCGCCGACCGGCGAGCTGCTGGTACTGTCCTGGGGCAGCACCTTCGGGGCCGCGTTTACCGCGGTGAATGGGGCGCGGCAGCAAGGCGCGGAGGTCGCGCATGCGCACCTCCAATACCTCAATCCGTTCCCCAGGAACCTCGGTCACGTGCTGAGCAACTACCGTAAGGTGCTGATTCCCGAGTCCAACACGGGGCATTTGCGGATGCTGATCCGAGCCAAGTTCCTCGTCGACGCGAAGGGTCACAACGAGGTGACGGGTCTACCGCTCTCGGCGCGCAACGTCGAGGCAGCCATTCTCAGCGCTTACGGCAGCTGACGGCGACTTTGGGATAAGGGAGCACGAACCATGGTCCTCTCCACACCGTCCACCCACGCCGGCAACGGGCTCATCCCGCTCGCCGACCGCGACCTCTCGCGGCGCGACTATGCCTCCGATGTGGACACTCGCTGGTGTCCGGGCTGCGGCGACTATTCGATCCTCGCCCAGACGCAGCGCGCGCTCTCCAATCTGAACGTCGCGCCTGAGAAGATGGTCTTCGTCTCCGGGATCGGCTGCTCCTCGCGATTCCCGTACTACATGGACACCTATGGGATCCACTCGATCCACGGCCGCGCGCCGACGATCGCGACGGGTCTCAAGCTGACCCGTCCCGACCTGCTCGTGTTCGTGATCACCGGCGACGGCGACGCGCTCTCGATCGGCGGAAACCACCTCCTGCACGTGCTGCGTCGCAACGTCGACGTCAAGATCCTGCTCTTCAACAACCAGATCTACGGCCTGACCAAAGGCCAGTTCTCGCCCACCTCCGAAATGGGCAAGACGACGAAGACCTCACCGATGGGCACGACCGAGCGCCCGCTCAACCCGATCAGCATCGCGCTGGCGTCCGAGGCGACGTTCGTTGCGCGCACCTTCGACACCGACCCGCAGCACCTCACGGCGACGATCGAGGCCGCAGCGCGCCATGAGGGCGCCGCCTTCGTCGAGGTCCTGCAGAACTGCAACATCTTCAACGACGGCGCGTTCCGCGAGTTCACCGACCGCCAGGTCCGTGACGAGCGCCTGCTCTACCTCGAGCACGACAAGCCGATGACCTTCGGCAAGGACAACGACAAGGCGCTCGCCTTCACGACGACCGGCCTGCGCATCGTCGACACCGACGGACCCGACCATCAGGTGATCCTGACGCACGATGCGCATCGCCCCAGCTCCGACATTCAGCAGCTGCTCTCGCGCCTCTCCTACCCCGAGATGCCCGTCCCGATGGGCATCATCCGCCAGGTCCACAACCCGTCCTACGGGGCGCTGCTCGACGAGCAGATCAGCCACGCTCGCAACACCGAGGGCCCCGGCGACCTGGTAGCCCTCGTCAAGGGCTCGAACACCTGGCTCGTCGAGTAGCCCGAGCCGAGCCGCCGGAGCCCGGCCGCGGCACGAAGCCCAGCCGCGGCGCTACTGCCGGCGGCCGCCTGCGCCACCGCCGTCGATCGTGTGCATCGAGCCGCTGATGTAGCGGGAGTCGTCGCTGCACAGCCACGTCACCAAAGCCGCGACCTCCTCGGGCTCGCCGTAGCGACCCAGCGGGATGCCGGCCGCGAATGCGTCGTGCACGCCTTGCGGGTCGTCGGGATTGAACTGCCGCTCCAGTGAGCGCATCATCCGCGTCTCGATCGGCCCCGGGCACACCGCGTTGACTCGAATCTCCGGCGCCAGCTCGACCGCCGCCGACTTGGTCATGCCGACCACCGCGTGCTTGCTCGCGCCGTAGGCGATGATGCCCGGCGTCGCGGTCAGCCCCGCGATCGAGGCTGTGTTCACGATCGCCCCGCCGCCGTCGCCGCGCATCGCCGGCGCGACGTGCTTCATGCCGAGGAAGACGCCCTTGAGGTTGACCGCGATCACGCGGTCGAAGTCGTCCTCGTCGAGTTCCCACAGCGGCGCGCGCAGGCCCTCGATGCCGGCATTGTTGAAGAACGCGTCGATCCGACCGAAGCGCGCCACGGCCCGCTCGACGTAGTTCGCGACCTGGTCTCCCTGTGTGACGTCGGCCTCGACGGCGAGCGCCTCGCCGCCGGCGTTGACCACGGCCGCCACGGTCTCATCCAGCGCCGAGCCGGCCAGATCGACGGCCACGACCTGCGCGCCGTCCTCCGCGAAGCGCACGCAGGTCGCGCGCCCGATGCCGCCTGCCGCCCCGGTCACGATCGCCACATTGCCAGCGAATCGGTCACTCATCGTTCACCGCCCTTCGGCGGCCAAGATATAGGTGCAGTCTCGACCGAGCTAGAAGAGCGGGTCGAACCAGCGCGGCGCGGCCCAGAACCAGGCAGCGGCGCCGGCCCCGACTCCCAGCGCGACGACGCTCAGCTCGGCCAGCCACGGTGCATTGCGCAGCCACGAAATCCTCGGCAGCCGCCAGAGCAGCACGCCGCAGAGCAGACCCACCGCGAGTCCGCCGAAGTGCCCACCGACCGAGACGCTGGGAATCAGCAGCGAGAGCACCACGTTGAGCACGAGGAACACGAGGATGCCCGAATCCTGCCAGCGGACGCCGCCTGATCGCTCCGCCACCACCACCGTCCCGGCCACGCCCAGCACCGCGCCCGACGCGCCCGCGGTAAAGCCTGTCGGCTCGACCATCAGCGCCCCCAGCGCCCCGCCGAACAACGCGGCGACGTAGATCAGCGCAAAGCGCCAGCGGCCGACCTCCGGCTCGAGCAGCCGGCCGACCCACATCAGGATCAGCATGTTCATGCCGAGGTGCAGCAGTCCGTAGTGCAGGAACGCGCTGGTGACGAGCCGCCACCATTCGCCCTCCTCGGCGATGAAGGGTCCGAACAGCGCGAAGTCGCGATGCACCGAGGTGACGCCGCCGCCCCACAGCGAGAGGCTGCCGGTCACCGCGAGCACCACGATGAAGACGATCACGTTGGCGACGATCAGTGCCTGGGTGACGCGCACCGGCTGCGAGGTGAGCACTACCCGACGTTGCCCGCGGGAGGCGTCGCGCACGCACTCGACGCACTGGTAGCCGACCGGCGCCTCGATCATGCACTCGGTACAGATCGGCCGAAGGCAGCGCTGGCAGAGCACCCCTGCCCAGCGCCCATCGTGTCGATAGCAGACCGCCTCCTGTGAACTCATGCCGCCAGTCTATGCGGGCGCCCAACAGGACCGGCGGCCGCTTCAGCAGCCCCGTGTATCCTCGCCACCAGATGACTGGATGAAGGACGGCGCCCTATGAAGTTCCACTGGTTCAACCTGATGCCCTGGCCGCATCTGCCGGACGATTTTCGCGAAACCAACCGCTCGGTCTGGGTTGACGTCGATTCGCGCCTGTATGACCCGATTGAGGGCCATCGCGTCTACAACGAATACCTCGACCAGCTCGAATACGCCGCGCAGCTCGGCTTCGACGGGATCGGCGTCAACGAACATCACCAGAACGCGTACGGGATGATGCCCTCGCCGCAGATCATGGCGGCGACGCTCTCGCGCCGCACGCAGGACGTGACGCTGCTGCTGCTGGGCCAGTCGATCGCCCTCTACAACCCGCCGACCCGCGTGGCCGAGGAGATGGCGATGCTCGATGTGATGTCGGGCGGGCGGCTCGTCGCCGGCTTCCCGGTCGGCACCTCGATGGACGACAACTTCTGCTTCGGCTCCAACCCGGCCACCCTGCGCGACAAGTATCAGGAGAACCACGACCTGATCCTGCGCGCCTGGGCCGACCCGGACGTGTTTGCCTGGAACGGCAAGTACAACAAGATGCGCTACGTCAACATCTGGCCGCGCCCGATTCAGAAGCCGCACCCGCCGATCTGGATCCCCGGCGGCGGCTCGGTCGAGACGTGGGACTTCTGCGCGCATAACGGCTACAACTACTCATACCTCTCGTTCAACGGCTACGTCCGCGGCGAGGCGCTGATGCAGGGCTTCTGGAACCGCCTGGCCGAGCTCGGCGTGGAGTTCAACCCGTACCAGGGCGCCTTCGCGCAGCAGATCGTCGTCGCCGAAACCGACGATCAGGCGGAGCAGCTGTACACCGAACACCTGCAGTACTTCTTCGACAAGTGCCTGCACGTCTACCCCGGCTTCGCCGACGCGCCGGGCTACCGCACCGAGAACACGATCCGCGCCGGCCTCCGCGCCGGCGGCGCGCAGGGCCTCGGCATCGCCCACACGTTGACCTGGAAGGACTGGGTCCGCGAGGGCTACATCGTCGCCGGGTCGCCCGACACCGTGACCGAGCAGCTCGAAGCGCTCGCCACCAAGCTGCAGGTCGGACACCTCGTCTCGCTGCTGCACTGCGGCGACATGCCCGACGACAAAGCGCGCGCCAGCACCAAGCTGATGGCCGAGCAGGTCATCCCGCGGCTCCGCCACCTCTGGGACGACTACGAGGACCACTGGTCGCCGCAGCCGATCGCCAAGAGCCAGCAGGCCACGCCTGCCGCCGTCGGAGCGCGCAACTGATGGCTGAACTCCAGACACTCACGCTCGCGCCGACGGGCCAGACCGCGCACCTCTACGCGGCAGGCGACGGCCCGTCGCTGCTGCTGCTGCATCCCGTCACCGGCATCCCGCGCTGGGGCGAGCTGCACGAAACGCTCAGCCAACGCTTCCAGGTCATCGCGCCGTTTCAGCCCGGCTGGGGACCCGCCAAGGACGACCTGCACGCGGCCGACAACAACCTCGATCTCGTGCTGTTCAACGTTGACCTGCTCAACACGCTCGGCGTGGGCCCGGCGCACGTCGCGGGGATCAGCATCGGCGGATGGATCGCGGCGGAGATGGCGGCGATCCGGCCGGATGCCGTGCAGTCGCTGACGCTGGTCAACCCGCTCGGTATCTGGTCGGAGCAACATCCCGGCGAGGACATGTTCGCGCAGCACCCTGGGGCGCCATCCGGGGCGCTCTTCAGCGAACCCGAGCATCGCGCCACGCTGCTGCTGGAAGGCCGCGACCAGCTCGACGCCTACGTCGGCGAGCTGCTGGACCTGCGAGCCTCGGCGAAGTTCCTCTGGCCGCTGCCCGACACCGGCGTCGACCAGCGGCTGCAGCGGATCGACTGCCGCACGCTGGTGATCACGAGCCGCCACGACAAGATCGTCAACCTCGCCCTGGGCGACATCTGGCGCGCCGGCATCCGTGGCGCCCAGCAACGCGAGCTCAGCGACTGCGGCCACCTCGCGGACCTCGAAGCTCCCGCAGAGCTGGCCGACCTGATCACCGACTTCGCCCTCCAGCAGACCTGCGCGTAAGTCCCACTGCTCCGACCTTCCCTGCTGGTGGCGGTGCCACGAAGTGACGGCGGGGAGCTTCCGCTATCTGGTGAGGGCGCGCGGAGCCCCCCTCTGCCTGCGGCATCTCCCCCCGCTCCGCGGGGGGAGAGGGGAAATGGAGATTACGCGCAGGTCTCCTCCAGGGAGTCGCGGTCTAGCACCAGCGTCGCCGCGGGCGAGCGCGCCGCCCATCTGCGCGCACTGACTCCTCGCGGCGGCGGGGAGATACGCGCTTGACGGCTCTGGACCGAGCCGCGTCGCGGTTCGAGCGGAACTTGTAGGGGCCTGTCGGCGTTGAGCTGGCATGGCACATCTACATCGCCTCGGCTTCATCTTCGTAACCACTGCAACGCTGCTCGCCGTGCTGGGCGTCTCCCAGGCGCGGGCCGATGAGACGGCGGGCGCGCCGCTTGAGCTGGAGGTCACTGCGTCGCGTGCGCTCTGCACCGCCGGCTCCGTGACCGAGGTCTCCTGGACGATCCGCGGCGGCGTCGCGCCGTACGAGCTGGCGATCGATGGCCAGCCGCTTGATTCCAGCGCATCGTTCGCCCGGATCGCCTGCGAGCCGCCAGCCGACGAGGGACTGGCCTGGCTGCTCGGCTTCGATGGCTCACAACTGATCATCGTCAGCGCAATCGACGCCGACGGCGCCATCGCGACGGCGAGCACTCGCGTCGCGCTGGTCGGCTCGCTGCCGCCGCCGGTCCAGATTCGGGTATCGAGCTACCCCACGTGGGATGGCGAGCCGGTCGTGCGGGCCGCGTGGCTGCGCTCGCCCGCCGCGCGGAGGGCAAGGAGCCCGATGTTCCTGTTCCGCTGGCGTGAGCAAGGCGAGAGCGTCTGGACCTATGAACACGCGGGCGACACTGGCCGCCGCAGAGAGTACGAGGCCAGCTTCGCCCTGGACGCCTCGCAGCAGGGCGAAGTACGGGAGTTCCAGATCGCGCAGCTTCGTCACGTGCTCGACCGTGAAGCGCCGGGACATCTGAGCTGGTCGGCGCTCGACACCGTGACGATTGCTTCGCCGCCGCTCGAACTGACCGCCGCGGCGACTCACGATTCGGTCACGCTTTCCTGGGGGCCCGATGCGCCCGGCCTGAAGTACACAGCGACCATCTCCGTGGGCGATCTTCGGTACGCCAGCGGTAGCGAGGTGAGGGTGAGTAGCGACGATACGCCGCCCTACACCGCGCACTTCGGTAATCTGCTGCCGGACACGCGCTACACCGTCTCCGTGCACCTCAACAGCGGGTACGGCGCGACCGTCCGCTCGTTTGAACTGCGGACCGAGCCGGCCCCCGAGGGCGGCTCGGCTGACGACTGGAAACCGCGCGAGATCGACGCCGCGTTCGTCGATGGACAGCTGCAGGTCACCTGGAACGCGCCTGCGCAGGGCTCTGAGCTCGGCTACCAAGTGTGCGCGCGGACGAGCGGCCGAGGCGGCTCGTTTAGCGACTGCGTCGAGGTCGGGCCGGGGACCCATCGCGCACGATTCTCGCGCAATCTGCTCGGCGGCACGTACCGGATCCGCGTCGTGCACAGGTCCTTGCCGGAGGCGACGGCCGCTCGATTCCTGGAGGTTCCGTACCCTGCCGCCGATACGCCCAGCGGCGGCGAGCAGGCGGCGACGCCCCACGTCAGGCTGACGGGATGGCCGGATCCGTCGTATTGGGAGCCGTGGAGCAACCGACTCGCCGAGTTTGTGGTGTTCTCCGAGACGCGTCCGGTCGGCGCGATCGCCGAGCTGGAGTGGATTCACGACGGCGAGCGGTTCGTCCGCCAGACCACGGAGTCGCGCACGTTCCTCTACATCGCCACGGACGACTCGTTGCCGTTCCGGATTCGCTATCTGCGCGATGGCGTCTGGACCCCGTGGTCGGAGACGATCACGCCGCCGACCGCGGCGGGCCAGCCGCGCGGGGTCAGGCTCTATGAGCACAGTGGCAACCTGGCGGTTGAGTGGGACGCGCCGCATGCGCGCGGGACTGAGGGCTATCGGCTCTACATCAGTCGCGCCGGAGTCGAAGCGCAGGTGGTCGAGGTCGGGCCGGACACCGAAGCGTTGGCGCCGATCGAAGCGGACGGGTCGCAGTACTCCGTCGTGGTCGCAGGATTCAACGCCGAAGCCGGCGAGGGCTGGCGCTCTGAAGCCGCCATACTCCGACAGGGTAAGCCGCTGGCGTTCAACGTCTGGCATGACGGCTTCCCGTGTCCGGTGGGGATCGCCGCGACGACGACCGCTCGCTGGTCGATCACGGGCGGCTCGGCGCCGTACACGATCTCGGTCGGCGAAGACCCCGGATTTGAGACAACCGATCGCGGGGGCACGCTTGAGCTCGAATGTGACCCCAATCCCGAGGGCGAAGCGGCGGAGCGGCATGTCGTAGATGCGCGGGTGGTGGATTTCAACGGAGAGTCGCAGTCCCAATCGTTTGAGGTGTATCGCCAGCACATCGAAGACGGGGAGGACCCCTACGCCTTGCGGCTGGGCTTGCGCAGTGTGCACCGCACGCACGTGTGGCTGAGCTGGTCGTGCCGACATCCCGCCCACACGCTGGCGCTGCGCTGGCGGGACGATGACTCGAGCGCGTGGTCCTATGCGTCGGTCGACAACTTCTCCCAGAGGTACTACTACGACGGCTTGTGCCGCGCGAAGTGGTCGGAGCTAGAGCCAGGCGTGCGACACGAATTTCAGCTGGCCCGCTATGACGACCCGGCGCAGCTCGATACGCCGGAGCTGATCGAGTGGTCGCCGTCGGAGCATGTCACGACGCTCGGTGATCCGACGGACCTGAGCGTGACTCAGGAAGGCGGGGACGTGACTGTGTCGTGGGCGAAGCAGCCGGACGCCTGGGGCTACCGGGTCGTGCTGCGCGCCGACGGGACTGCGTGGTGGCGGCAGTACGAGCCCAGCAGCGAGGATGTCGAGCGGCTGGTGTTCCGCGGTCTGCCCGCCGGAGCGGCGTTTGAGCCGGAGATCATCACGCCGCCGCAGTCGGGCGGGGTGGATTCGCTCACCCCCGGGTTTGAGTACGTCTATTACGGCCGCTGCTGTTAGCGGTGGTGGGTACGCACGCGGGGCGCCCCAGTCGCGCTGCGACAGCACCCCGCGTCGTGGGGAGCAGGGGGAGGGAAGGGAGCTGCGCGCCGTTGGTCGAGGCGGCGCGGCTGGCGCGGTGGCGGGGGGTCATCCGTTGCGAATCGACTGCGTAGACTCCACCGCGACTATGCGTCCTGGAATTCTTGCGTCGATCGTGGTTTGTCTGGTGCTCGTCGTGGGCTGCGGGGGTTCACCGGAGCCGGTGGGTGAGCCGACGGTGAATCGGACTGCGGGGGTGCTGGAGGCGGGGGGCGAGTACACGGTGCACCTGATCAAGCTGTCGGTGCCGGAGGGGCGGGATCTGGAGATCGGGGAGACGCTGTTTGAGCCTTGCGAGGCAGCCTGCGAGAACGGGTTCTACCTGCATGTGATGGGGGCTGAAGCGGGGGCGTGGATTGGGATCTCGACGCCGAGCGGTACGGAGTTCGGGCGCGAGACGGGCGGCGATGCGGCGCTTGACGCGTGGTTCGACGAGCTGATCGCGAGCGTTGGCAGCCCGCGGACGGGGAGTCGTTAGCCTGCCACAGAGTCGGAGGGAGGCCGCGATGGCGACCAAGTTTGGGCTGACGCTCTCGAACCGGGGGATCGTGACGGGATCCAGCACGCTTGAGGACATGTTCACGCTGGCGCGCCAGGCGGATGCGAACGAGGCGTGGGAGAGCATCTGGGTGGGAGATTCGATCCTGGCCAAGCCGCGGCTCGACGCGCTGAACCTGATGTCGGCGCTGGCCACGCACACGGAGCGGGTGCGGATTGGCCCGGCCTGCTTCGCCAGCACGCCGTTGCGGCCGGCGCTGCTGCTCGCGTATCAGTGGGCGTCGCTCGACCTGCTCTGCAGCGGGCGCTCGATCTTCGTCGCCTGCATGGGCCAGCCTGGTGGCGGCGGCGGCGACATGCTGCCGGAGTTCGAGGCCTTCTGCGTGCCCACCGCGTCGCGGATGAAGCGGATGGAGGAGGCGATTGAAATCATGCGCCTGCTCACCAGTCAGGACGATGTCTCGTACCACGGCGAGTACAACGACTTCGACCACGTGACGATTGAGCCGCGCTCGGTGCAGCGGCCGGTGCCGATCTGGGTCACGTCGAACCCGGCGCGTCACCTGGGCCGGAATCGCCGCAACGGGCTGGGCCGGGTCGCGCGGCTGGGCGACGGCTGGATGACGACGTTCCAGCCGCCCGATGTCGTGCGCGAGTACCGCGCCGAGATTCAGGGCTACGCGGACGAAGCGGGTCGCGAGCTGGGCGACGACTTCGAGGTCGCCGTCTACTACAACATCAACGTCAACGAAGATCGGGACGCGGCGCTGGCCGAATCGAAGCGCTATCTCGACGCCTACTACACGACGGACTACTCGGAGCCGATGCTGAATCTGTGGGTCGCGATGGGCACACCCGAGCAGTGCATCGCGGACATTCAGGAATACGTCGACGCGGGCGCGACGACGATCACCCTGCGGCTGGTGGGCTATGACCAGCAGGCCATGTACGACAAGGTCGTCGGCGAGGTGCTTCCCGCCTTCGACTAGCTGCACGTTCGTCCCGGGAACCATTCGTCCCTCGGCATCGTCTGGATGTTGGCAGAGGACGGTGAGCCAATGGGTCGTTGCCTGACGGTCTTGGCGATGCTCATCATCGCGTGGTTTGCTGGGGGTGTCTCCGGTGCCCAAGCCGAGGGGCCACTGAGTCTCAAACTCCGTCTTACTTCGGGCGGTTCCGTGTGCACGGCTGGAGCGATGACGGAGGTGTCTTGGGAGATCACGGGTGGCGAAGCGCCGTATCGGTTATGGATTGCCGGGGAGCCGGTCGAAGCCGATGCCGAAGCCGAAGCCGTGCAGATTGTCTGTGCCTCCGCACTGGGCAATGTGCCGGGCTGGCTGCACGACATCGGTCGACGCTACGAACTCGGCGCCCTCGTCGAGGATGCCGAAGGGGCCGCGGCAGCGGCTGTCCTTCACGTGCAGCCGCTGCCCCCACTGATGCTGCGCTCAACCATCACGGCGCATTCCGGTTACGCGTATGACGAAACGATCGACTGGCTGGTCCAGGCTCTGGAGGTCTCATTCGGGTCTCTATTTCCCGGTAGCCAATCGCGATTAACTGGAGATTTCTTGGTCAGATGGCGCGAGGTCGGTGCGGAGAGTTGGCTCTATGAGCCGCATTCGCTTCCGCCAAGCCCGGATAGCTATAGTGAGGATTGGTCGGTTACAGACATTCGCGGTGGCGTCCGATACGAAGTGGAGATCGCACGTCTCCGGTCCCTCGCGGAGGCCGCCTCACCCGAGTTGCTCCACTGGAGCACGCGTCACTACGCAACCATCTTTACCTGGGCGCGGGGCATTACCGCACACGCGACTTCACAGACCGTTCATCTGAGCTGGAAGCCAGAGTTGGAGGGAATTCATTGGCGCGTCCGGATTTGTTCACCGTCGCTCTTCCGTTACTGCGGTGAAAGAGATCGCTCCGCTTCGATCGGTCCCGATTCTCCATACGAGGCGACGTTCGACAATCTCATCCCTGACACCCTGTATCAGGTGGAAATCGCCGAACCTTGGGCCTCGTTTCGCATGCCGGAGACGATATCCGTCAGAACTGAACCGGCAACTGAAGGCGCAGCAACAGCCGCGCAGTACTTTGAGCGCGTCGATACGCGATTCGACGACGGTCGAATTGTGGTGCTGTGGGAACCGCGGAAGGGTGAGGTAGAGCTAGCGGTGCAAGTTGAAGTAGGGGAATTGGGCGCACCCAACCAGCTGCGGCGGGAAGTCGAAGTCACGCCCGGAGTACGCAGGGCCGAGTTTGGTCGAATTGTGTCGGGCAGGGTGTATCAGATAACTGTTCGGCCCCACGAGGTGGAATCAGGCCGAGTCGAACGAGTTCTTCAGATACCGCCGGATGGACATCGGGAGAGGGGATTCGGGATTCGTTTCCCAGCTTGGCGCGTGGAAGTCAAGCAGCTTGAAAGCGGCAGCTATGTGTTCACGATGTCGCAAGACGGCGGTGTGTCGATCAAGGAGGCAGAATTCGAGTGGATTCGAGAGGGATACACGCTGAGACGCTCCGGAGGCAATGCGAAGCACTTCTATCACAGCGACAGTCAAGGCCCCTATCCGTTCCGGATGCGAGTACGAGGCAACGACGGAACTTGGTCGCGCTGGACTCAAAGTCGGCTCGTGGGGCTCTTGTCCTCGCCGCCAGTCAATGTCCAATACCAGGCAAGGGATGCAGCTCTCTACGTCCGATGGGAATCCCCAGTCGACAATGTAGAAATCGACGGATATCGAGCATTGCTCATGTCGATGGGAGAGCGGGTCCAAACGCTCGATCTTGAATCATCAACCCATGCAGTCTTCGCTCTAGACGATAAACATGACAAGTATTCGCTGCATGTCGGCGCCGTCAGCGGCGAGTTGGGATTGGGCAGTCTCCAGCGGATAGACATTGATCTGAGTAGAGAACCCGAACTGCGCGTGCACTTGTTCGATCATCAGCCGACCTGTGACCCGGAGGAAGGATTGGCCGTCGAAGGGTACTGGCGGGTGATCCACGGCGTGGCCCCATTCAGGGTGACCGTCGGCGATGTCTCGACCTTCGAGTCGATCTCCCCGATAGGGAAGTTGGAGCTCGGCTGCGCTGTCGTCCAGGACGGTACACCAGGCCAGGACGACCTTGTGCAATCGGTTGACATACAGGTCGCGGATGCTCGTGGACGGCAAGTGATCGAGACAGTCCGATATCTGGTGAGGCGACCTGCTCAAGCAATCGAGGCCGAATACCGGGTAGAGACCAGAGCCGTTCCATTGTCCGTGGTGTCGAAGTCGAGGATTGTAGGTCGCAATCGAATCGAGATAGCGCTTGCAACAAACTTGCTGTACTTGTCAATCAGGGATGTCTGGCTGCGCTGGCGAGGGGATAGACAGGTCGACTGGAAGTACGAGCGGATGCCCATTGCGGACCAGCCCGGCGATTGGACTGCGCTTGTTCAGTGGCACGACCTCCAGCCGGGCACCCGATACGAGTATCAAATGGCTCCTGACATTCTTGGTGTTGAATTACGTGAATTGGATGCGGACTCATGGTCAGGGATCCAAGAAGCGGTGACCTTACCAGATGACGTCGCGGCAGTTGCCAGGCGAAACGGCTCAACGGTCATCGTGTCGTGGGAGTCTCTGCCCGCTGCCGACTTCTACACCGTGGTCTTGCGAGGAGCTGGCGAGAGCTGGTGGATGCCGTACAGGTCAAACGGCACACCATGGGAGTCGGCGTTGTTCGAGGACATTCCGCCCGGCATTCCTCTACAGCCCGAGGTCATCACACCGAGGGTGGGCAGTCCTTACTCCGAGTGGTGAGCGCCGGCACGTTAGGTGCAGGACATGCCGGGCAACGACTCCCACGCTCCGCGCTAGCCTGCGCGGGAGAGTGATTGGAGTGGCTGATGGAGGCCCAGCGGATTGACTCCAACGGGATTCGGATCAATGTGCTCACCGATGGCCCGTTGGACGGGGACCCGGTGCTGCTGATTCACGGATTCCCGGAGACCAGCTACGAGTGGCGCAAGCAGATTCCGGCGTTGGCCGCGGCGGGCTATCGCGTGATCGTCCCGGACACGCGCGGCTTCGGGCAATCGGACAAGCCGCCCGGGCCGTACTCGCGCGAGCTGTTGGCCGACGACATGGTCGGCGTGCTCGACCACTTCGATGTCGAGCAGGCGGCGGTGGTGGGTCACGACTGGGGTGGGATCATCGGCTTCAAGCTGGTGATCGACAATCAGGACCGCGTGTCGCGCACCGCGCTGATGGACACGCTTTGCACTGTCTGGCTGCCGCAGGCGATTCACGGCTTCTGGTTCAAGGCAGAGCCGCTGCCGGAGGAGTTCTTCGCGCAATACCACGCTGAGTTCATCGCGCAGATCTTCGGCGGCGAGCTCGACGTGGAGCTGCCGGGCTGGCCGCAATCGCCGTGGAATTATGCGGCGGGGCGGCTGAACCAGAATCGCTGGTCGAGCGACGACGAGATCCGCACGTACCAGGAGGCGTTCAGCGATCCGGATTCGCAGCGAGCGGCGATCTCGTACTATCGCGATGCGCTCCCGTTTCATCGGATCATCGAGGATGAGGACCTGACTGGCGGGCTGCGGTTTGATCGGCTCAGCGCGCCGCAGGTGGGCGAGATCTGGCGGGCGGGGCTGGAGAATCACCCGCACGGACGCGAACACATGGATTACGGGCCGGAGGACCGCGGCAAGCAGTTTCCCGGTCCGGCGCTGTGGATGTACGGGGACCCAACGAACCGCGGGCGGCCGGGGGTTGTGCCTTCGGGGAACGCGTTCTTCGACCAGTTCCCGATGTATTTTCCCGACCTGCGGGCTCAGCCCGCGCCGGGCTCGGGGCATTTCTTCCCCGAGGAGGACCCGGACCACACCAATGCAACCCTGTTGCAGTTTCTGGCCGACACACCGGCCGAACGGAGCACCGCATGAGCCACTCAGAATCCGACCGACTCGCCCTCCAGCTGCTCGAGCAGCTGACCGACACCGTCCGCACGCTGCTGGCGATGGACGATGACGACCTGAGCTTTCCGACGACGCACGGGTGCGCGATGAACGGCGGCGTCCGGCGGCTGCTGATCCACAACGCCGAACACGACCGGACGCACACGAGCGCCATCTCTGCCGCGCGCCAGAGCGCGAGGCAGATGCAGGAGTCGGAGCTCGCCCGTCTTACCCAGGAGCTGATCCGCCAGCGCGCCGAACTCGTCGGCCAACTGCTGCAGATGCCCGACGAGCTGCTTGAGGCGAAGGCGCCGGACGACGACTGGTCGATCCGTGAGAATGTCGAGCACATTCTCTTCTGGGAGAACGACTCGATGGTGCAAGCGTCGACGGAGGTCGCGGCGTCGGCGGGCGAGCTCGCAGCGGCTGACTGACCTCTCGGTCAGGGTCGGAGTCGCGGTTCGGTTCGTGATCGGGACGCCGATTGCGGGGTGGTGAGCCGCCTCGACTGGTTCAACGCCCACTCCGCCATCGGCCACATCCTCCACGGATCGGTGAGCGCCGCCGATGAGCGCCGCCGTCTGGACGCGTACTACACACTTGATCGCGTGGCGCTCGAGATCGTCGATGCGTTGGTAATGGATCCGCTCATCCTGCGCGTGCTCCACCCGGCCTGCGGCTCGGGTGCGGTGATCTTCGCGCTGGCGCGCAAGTATCTCACGCCCGCCGGGGCGGAAGCGGCGCAGGTGGCATCGGAGTTGCGGGCGGAGCGCGAGGCGTCGGGCAAGGGGTTCAGCGTGACGATCGCGCGTCGGGAGTTGCGCCGGTGGTTGTCGGAGTCGGACGAGGGGAAGAGGGTGGAAGTGTTGGTTGCGCGGTTGTTGGGGTGAGGCGTGGGAACGGTCTACCGGGGAAACCATCACGCAGGTGTTTGCGGATGTGAGCCCGGCTGCGTAGTGTCGAAGAGACGCGGCGCAACCACGCCAAGTCAGCAGGCTTAGTTGCATCAGTCAGGCACGATCAGCGCGTGGGATGCGGAATGAAGGACGGACATGAGCACCACCCCCGCCGATGACCGTCTTGCGGCGCGCACCGTGAGTCCCGCCGTAGCGAGTGGCGCAGGTGCGTTGCGGGACATGGAGCGTAGATTGGGTCACTTGGCGGCGGTGCCGGACATGAGCGAGACGCTGCGCGATATGCGGCTGGTGCCGGACATGAGCGAGACGCTGCGCGATATGCGGCTGATGCCGGATGTGCGCGAGACGCTGCGCGATATGCGGCTGATGCCGGACGTGCGCGAGACGCTGCGCGATATGCGGCTGGAGCCGGACGTGAGCGAGACGCTGCGCGATATGCGGCTGATGCCGGACATGAGCGAGACGCTGCGCGATATGCGGCTGATGCCGGACGTGCGCGAGACGCTGCGCGATATACGGCTGATGCCGGACGTGAGCGAGACGCTGCGCGATATGCGGCTGGCGCCGGACATGAGCGAGACGCTGCGGGATTTGCGGCTGATGCCGGATGTGAGCGAGACGCTGCGCGATATGCGGCTGATGCCGGACGTGAGCGAGACGCTGCGGGATTTGCGGCTGATGCCGGATGTGAGCGAGACGCTGCGCGATATGCGGCTGATGCCGGACGTGAGCGAGACGCTGCGGGATTTGCGGCTGGTGCCGAATGTGAGCGAGACGCTGCGCGATATGCGGCTGGCGCCGGATGTGGCCGAGACGCTGCGGGATTTGCGGCTGATGCCGGACGTAAGCGAGACGCTGCGCGATTTGCGGCTGGCGCCGGACGTGAGCGAGACGCTGCGGGATTTGCGGCTGGCGCCGGCCGTGGCGGAGACGTTGGGTGAGGTAGTCGACTTGCAGAGTCGGAGACTGCAAGACTCGATCGAAGCGATACTGCGGCCACCGTTGCTCTCACGGCAATTGCTCGGGGACATCGATGCGGTGATGGCGCAGTATCGAGATTTCGACCTGCGATTCTCGCTAAACGTCGCCCCCATTGAGCCATGGCCGTTAGCTTCGATTTCGACGTCATCCTCATCGCTGGGCGAATCGACCGCCGATATCGTTTATGTGCGATACCCGGAACTGATCGACGATCCGATTAACGAGTTGATCGCATGGATCGGCGACAAGTGTCGTGGAGTACCGAGATACATGGATGGCGCAAAGACAAAATTCGTCGATCTCTGCGTCGTTTCGTTCTTTGCTCTACTGCGTCTCCTCGCCAGAGTAACTCCGGAAGAGGCGATAAACGCGGCGCATGCATTCGTGAGTGCACTGATCCAGCGAGATTGGTGAAGTCACTCACCGGCATCGCGTTCGGCGCGTTCGGCGGCGTACTCAGCGAGCGGTCGTGTCTTCACGTCACCCCGGCGCTTCCGCTGCGAGCGATCCTCCGCGAGCCGCATGTCCATCGCGTGCCCCTCAGGCGTCGGCTGGGCCAGCCGCTCGAGTAATCCCTGATGCGCCAGGCCGACGAATACCGCCGCAATCGTGAGGGGGAGGCGGGGGTCCGAGTGGAGCGGCTCGTCGCTCAGCTACTCGCCGACGCCTCCGTCAGCGTCACTGAGGGCGGGTGATAGCTGAGGCTGAGGTCGAAGTGTTGGAGCACGTCGCGGCCCAATAGGCTGGGCATCTGCCAGTTGCCGTGGGCGCCGGGATCGGGCGGAACGGGTTCCGTGATTGCGATGGCAAGCGTGATCCTGATCTGGCTTCCGTCGTCCGCGAAGAACGTGATTTCCGTGGGAGTGACAAATGACCGACTGGTGCCTTGGCCGATCCCGATCATTTCGCGGGTACCCGGTATTGACGAGAAGTCGATCGTCAGGTATGAGCGGCCGAGCAGGGTGAGCGAGTCGCGCGGGCCGAGCGTGGTGATCTCGGCGCCCGTGTCGATCAAGAACGCGATGCTCCAGGGCTCGGGAGCGGGTCCGACGTCCACATTGACGTACGGAGCGGGTGGACCGTCGGTCGCGGCCTTTGCGTGGAAATAGCCGGGGACGCGGCGGGTCACAGAATCCACACGCCGGTCTTGCGGATCTGGATGGTGGCGGCGCTGCGCCGCACGGGGTCGAGCGTGTGGCGCAGGTCGTGGAGTTCCAACAGGTCGTGAGAGGCGACGACTTCGCCGCCGCTGTGGATCAGCAGCCACTTGCCGGGATGCTGGTCGAAGAGTTCCTGCTCGTGGGCGAAGAAGAACTCGAGATTGCGCATGTGTTCGTCGTGGATTGCCAGGGCGACCGGATCGGCGGGCCCGCGATAGACGATCTTCGGCGTGTCCATCGAGATCTCAGTGGTCATCGCTCTGCTCCCTGAAACACGATTGTAGCGCGACGAAGGGCACTGCCCGCGCGCCGCCTAGAATCTGACGCATGACTACTTACGACGCGGCGATTGTTGGGCTTGGGGCGATGGGGTCGGCGGCGGCGTGGATGCTGGCGCGGCGCGGGGTCTCGGTGATTGGCTTCGACCAGTTTCGACCGCCGCACAACCTCGGCTCGTCGCACGGCGAATCGCGGGTGATTCGCGAGGCCTACTACGAAGACCCGTCGTATGTGCCGCTGGTGCGGCGGGCCTATGAGCTGTGGGGCGAGCTGGGCGCGGCGACCGACCAGACGCTGCTGCGCGAGACGGGTGCGCTGATGGTCAGCGAGGCCGATGGGCTGCTCGTCTCGGGCGCGCTGGCCAGCGCGCGGCAGCATGGCATCCCGCACGAGGCGCTGACCGCCGGCGAGATTCGCCGCCGCTTCCCGGTGATGGACGCGCGCGAACCCGTCGTGGGCCTGCTGGAGCATCGCGCCGGGATGCTCGCGCTGGACGCCTGCATCGAGGCGCAACTGGAGCTGGCCGCGCGGCACGGCGCGGAGCTGCGCTTCGACACGCCGATCGAGCGCTGGACGCCAACCGATCTGAACGATGTCGAGGCGCCGATCGAGATCGCGACGGCGGACGGCGTGCTGACGGCGGAGCGGCTGATCATCACGGCCGGCGCCTGGACATCATCGCTGCTGCGCAAGCTGGATTTGCCGCTGCTGGTCTCGCGGCAGGTGATGTTCTGGATGCGGCCACGCGGCGACGCGAGCCGCTTTGATCTCGGCGAGCTGCCGATCTGGATGTGGGAGCGCGACGCACAGGACTTCGGCTATGGGCTGCCGAACAGCGGCCACGGGGTCAAGGTGGGGCATCACTATCCGGCCGACGCAGTCGATCCATCGAGATACGACCGCGAGGTGAACGCGCAGGATGAAGCGACGATTCGCGGTTGGCTGGAGGCCACGCTGCCGGACGTGTCGGGCGAAATTCTCCACACCGAGACCTGCCTGTACACGAACACGCCCGACGCGCACTTCCTGCTCGACCTGCATCCGAAGCGGCCGAACATCGTCGTCGCCAGCCCCTGCTCGGGGCATGGATTCAAGTTTGCGCCGGCGATCGGCGAGTCGATCGCCGACCTGGCGCTGGAGCGACGCTCGGACCACGACCTGCACCTATTCAGCTTCGAGCGCCTGATGCCCGGCCGGGCGGCCGACGCCGCGGGGTCCTGAGCGCCATGCCGCCGCAGTGGGTCGCGGTGGTCGGCGCGGGCGCCGTGGGCGGGTACTACGGCGCGCGGCTGGCCGAGGCTGGGCACGATGTGCGCTTCCTGATGCGTCGCGACTTCGAGGCGGTGCGGGCCGGCGGCTTGCATCTCACGAGCCCGCTCGGGGACCTGCACCTGCCCGCGCCGACGGTCGCGCTGACCTCTGAGGAACTGGCCGAGCATGGGCCGGTCGACTGGCTGCTGGTGGGGCTGAAGGCGACCGGTCTGGCCGACCTGCCGTCGCTGGCCGCGCCGCTGCTGGCGCCGCAGACGCGGGTGATTGCGATCCTGAACGGCTTGACGATCGAGCAGGAGGTCGCCGAGCTGCTGCCGGGCCGCGAGATCTTCGGCGGGATGGGTTTCATCGGGGTGCACCGCGGGGAGCCGGGGCAGATTCTGCATCTGGAGTTCGGCGCGCTGAACCTGGGACATCACGGCGACGACGCGCAGCAGCTCGCCGACGCGGTGGCGCTCTTCGCCGGCTCGAAGGTGGAGATTCGTCCTGAGCCGTGCCTGCTCAAGGCGCGCTGGGAGAAGCTCGGCTGGAACATCCCGTTCAACGGCCTGTGCGTGGTCGCGGGCGGGGTGGCGACGGACACGATCATGACGACCCCGGCGTTGCGCGAGACGGCGCATCGGGCGATGCGGGAGGTGGTCGCCGCCGGCAACGCCGACCTCGCCGCCCACGGCGAGGAAGAGCGGATCGACGGCGACACGCTCTGCCATCGCTACCTGACGATGACAGCAGGGATGGGTCCGTATCGGCCGAGCACGACGATCGACTACACCGAGGGCCGTCCGTTGGAGCTGGAGGCGATGTTCGCGATCCCGTCGCGGCGGGCGTCGGAGCTGGGGGTGTCGACGCCGACAATGGATCTGCTGGCGGCGGTGTTGGGGGAACTGGATCGCCAGCGGTGAAGGCCTTGAAGCAGTCCGTTCAGGCGTATCTCGAAGCGATTGGCGGCGTCGGCGCGGTGGGTACGCCGGAGCTGTCGCACTACACGGCGCTGGACAACCTGTTTGACGTGATCGGGGCGCAGCTGTCGCCGAAGGTGGCGGCGGTGGTGCACCCGACGGGGCAGGGAGCGGGGCTGCCCGACCTGGGGCTGTTCGCGCTGCGCTCGCGCCGGGCCGCGGCGGGCGGGTCGCCCGACCGCGGCGTGATCGAGGTCAAGGGCGCCGACGCCGATCTCGATCAGACGATCGCGTCCGAGCAGGTGGGCAAGTATTGGGCTGAGTATCGGCTCGTGCTCGTGACCAATCTGCGCGAGTTCGCGCTGGTCGGCGAGGACGCGGACGGCGCGATGGCGGTGCTCGAGCGCTACACGCTGGCCGGCAGCGCCGGCGAGTTCAGCGAACTGCTGATCCATGCGAACAGCGCCGCCAATCGGCACGGCGTGTCGCTCGGCGAGTATCTGGCGCGGGTGATGGAGCACACGGCTGCGATCTCCGAGCCGCGCGACCTGGCACGGCTGCTTGCTTCCTATGCCCGCGACGCGCTGCAGCGCGTCGAACGCGCAGCGGCGGAGGAGGACTCCCTTCAGCCGATTCGCGCAGCGCTCGAGCAGGCCTTGGGCATGCGTTTCGAGGATGAGCGCGCCGAGGAGTTTTTCCGCTCGACGCTGGTGCAGACGCTCTTCTACGGCGTCTTCGCCGCCTGGGTGCTCTGGGCGCGGGCCGGCAAGTCGGGGCGGTTCCGCTGGAAGGACACCGTCGATTACCTGCGCGCGCCCGTGCTGCGGATGTTGTTCCACCAGCTCACGGACCCGGGTCGGCTCGAACGGCTCGACCTCGTGGACGTGCTCGACTGGACCGAGGCTGCGTTGGAGCGGGTTGACCGCGACGAGTTCCTCACGCGCTTCAGCCAGGGCGAGGCGGTGCAGTATTTCTACGAGCCGTTCTTGCAGGAGTTCGACCCGGAGCTGCGCAAGCAGCTGGGCGTCTGGTACACGCCGCGTGAGGTGGTGCGCTACATGGTGGCGCGCGTCGACCGCGCCCTGCGCGACGACCTGGGCATCGCGAAGGGGCTGGCCGACGAGCGGGTCTATGTACTCGACCCGTGCTGCGGCACGGGCGCGTTTCTGGTCGAGACACTGCGGCGGATCGCCGAGACTGAACAGGCCGCTGGACTCGGCGCGTTGGCCGCCGCGTCCGTGCGAGAGGCCGCGGCGACGCGGGTGTTCGGCTTCGAGATCATGCCCGCGCCTCTGGTCGTCGCCCACCTCGAAGTCGGACTGGCAATGGAGCAGTTGGGCGCAGGACTTGGGGACGACGAACGCGCCGGCGTCTTCCTGACCAACGCACTGACCGGCTGGGAGCCGCACACGACCAAACCGCTGCCCTTCCCCGAACTCGAACAGGAGCGCAAGGACGCCAACGCGGTCAAGCAGGAGCGCCCGATTCTGGTCGTGCTGGGCAATCCGCCCTACAACGGCTTCGCTGGCGTGGCGGTCGAGGAGGAGCGCGAGTTGTCGCAGGCCTACCGCACCGTGCAGGGCGGCGACGTGCCGAAGCCGCAGGGGCAGGGCCTGAACGACCTCTACGTCCGCTTCTACCGGATGGCCGAGCGGCGCATCGCCGAGCGCACCGGACAGGGCGTCGTCTGCTTCATCTCCAACTACTCGTGGCTCGACGGCCTCTCGTTCCCCGGCATGAGGCAGCGCTACCTCGACGCCTTCGACATCGTCAGGATCGATTCGCTCAACGGCGACAAGTACCGCACGGGCAAGCTGACGCCCGAAGGCCAGCCCGACCCCAGCGTGTTTTCGACGGCGGAGGATCCCGTCGGGATTCAGGTCGGCACGGCGATCGCCACGTTGGTGCGGAAGGACTCGCATCAAAGCGCGGAACAGGTCGATTGGCGCGAGCTGTGGGGCGTCGGCAAGCTGCAAGGGTTGGAGGAATCGTCGGAATCGGAGCCGTCGGCGCTCTACCAACCGATCGCGCCGATGCCCGGCCTCGGCCTGCCCTTCGCCCCGGTCGCCGTCAGCGACGACTGGTTCGATTGGCCGGAACTGGTCGACTTGTTGGCTGCTCATTTCCCCGGCGTCAAGACAGCGAGAGATGCATTTCTGGTTGATATCGACGGGGGTCCGTTGCACGATCGGATCGCTGACTACTTTGATGACGACGTGAGTCACGCAGAAACAAGTCGGCGGAATCCAATCGCGATGAGAGACACGAGCCGATTCAATGCACAACAGGTGCGAGGCGCCTTACTGGCTCGCGGCCGATCGGCCGGCGCTGGTTTCGTTCGCTACTCCTACAGGCCCTTCGACGATCGATGGCTCTATTGGGACCCCGATACGAAGCTGCTCGACGAAAAGCGCACCGAGTACATGCCACACGTCTTCCCGGGAAATCTCTGGTTCTGCGCCGCTCAGCACACACGTAAGGGTGCGTCCGAACCGCAGGCCGCGTTCACTAGACATATCGGGTCGTACCACTGGATCGAACGTGCGACGATCTGGTTCCCGCTGTTCCTACGAGATGAGCAGTTCGGGGAGCTGGTGGATGGGGTGAAGCGGGTCGCCAACCTCAGCGAGACGGGGCGCCGCTATATCGAGTCGCTGGGCGCGGAGCCCGAAGACCTCTTCCACCATGTCCTCGCGATCCTGCATGACCCGGCCTATCGAGAGGCCAACGCCGGCGGACTGCGCATGGGCTGGCCGCGCATCCCGCTGCCGGAGAGCGGCGAGGAGTTGGCCGCGTCGGCCCAGCGCGGTCGGCTGCTCGCCCGGCTGCTCGACACCGAGTCCGACGCCTCCGACCTGCTCGACACCTCGATCGCTGTGCCCACCAAGTCGGACGGCACGCAGATGTCCGACGCCGATTTCAACGTCACCGCCAGCTGGGGCCACCGCGGCCAGGGCGGCGCCGTGATGCCCGGCCAGGGCAAGGTGGTCAGGCGGGGCGATGTGGTGGATGTCTATCTGAACGAGGGGGCGTATTGGGCGGATGTGCCGTTGGCGGTCTGGGAGTATCGGCTGGGCGGGTATCAGGTGTTGAAGAAGTGGCTGTCGTATCGGGAGCAGAAGGTGCTGGGTCGTGCGCTGCGGGTGGGGGAGGTGGCGTGGTTTTCGGAGGCGGCTCGGCGGGTGTGGGGTATCCTGTCGATATGAGTGAGGGGACAGTGACTTACGCTAAGAAATTGCAGGGGCTAGCATCAACAGCCTATCATGTTGTGCGATCCTTCCTTACAGTCGCGCAGCGACACTACCACAGAGTCCTTTGGGGTGTCTGCCTATTCGGGATAGTGGTTCTGGGTAGTGCAGTTGCGCTTGGGTGGGACTGGGTCTCGACAGACTTCTGGGAGTGGGCGCGGAGTGCTCCCAGCGGAGACGAATCTGGAAGCACCACGATTCGCAATATCGGGTTGGTGGCTGGAGGAATTGTGGCGTTGATGCTGGCCCTCTGGCGTAGCTGGATCGCACAGACTGAGGCAAACACGGCGCGAAAAGACCTCGTGCATCAGCGTTACCGTCGCGGCGCAGAGATGCTTGCCGACGATCGCGTGATGGTTCGGCTCTCAGGCATTTCTTCACTCGAACGCCTCGCCCGACAGGATCCGGAGATCATACATATCGAAGTTGTGCAATTGTTTTGTGCATATCTTCGGCGGTTTGAACCACCGGATGATCATTCGGCCGATATGCACTTCACCAACATGGTTGAGGGTCGCTGGTTCGAAGAAATCTCTGCTCTCATGCAGGCAATCGGGAATCGCGAGGTACGCCAGCGTGCGCTCGAGCGAGAAGAGAATCTCAAACTGGATTTGGTGAACGTGAATTTTGGTCACGGACTTCATTTTCCGGAATATACAGATCTGTCTCGTGCCGTGCTGAACCACGCCAATATGTCTCAGGTTACCCTAGAAAATGCTAATCTGAGCGATGTGCTCGCGTCAGGGACGAAGATGGGTGGGGCACAGCTGAGAGGGAGCAAACTGACGGGCGCTGAGTGCGTTGCGTCTTACTTCTACAATGCCGATCTGCGCGACGTTGACTTCTCGGATGCGCAGCTGTTCGGTGCGAGCCTGCGATCCGCGAGGGTGAGCGGAGCTAACTTCGCGGGATGTCGCTTGGACGGTGTGGATGTCTCCGGAACGTTCTTCCGCGCATTCTTGGATACTGACATGCCTGCTCGTGGGCTGACACAGCAGCAACTTGATAAAGCAGAAGCCAACTCGGACGAACCCCCTCTGTTAGATGGTGTCGTTGATGCCGCTACCGGCTCGCCGCTTGCGTGGCGCGGCAGGACTCGGCAACAGTCGTAGATGTAGCCGTAGGGTCAAGCCGCCCGTTCGATTCGCTTGATGTTGCAGGCGGTCTTGCGGGCCTGCGCGAGGTCGTAGGAGGCTTGGCGGCGGAGCCAGAAGTCGGCGGTGTTGCCGAAGGCTTGCTCGAAGCGGATGGCCATGTCCGCGGTGATCGGGGCGCGGCATTCGCAGATCGCGCCCAGCGTCTCTTCGTCGACCTGGAGATGCTCGGCGGCTTCAGCGATGGTGAGCCCGACGGCTTCTATGCAGTCTTCGCGAATGGTGTCGCCGGGGTGGGTTGGGTTCGGGCGCGACATCGCTCAGGCGGCGCGGTCGATGCGCTTGATGTTGCAGGCGGTCTTGCGAGCTTGGGCGAGGTCGTGCGCGGCCTGCATGCGCAGCCAATGGTCAGCGGTGCTCCCGAACGCCATCTCGAACCGAATCGCCATATCCGCTGTGATCGGCGCCCGACACTCGCAGATCGCGCTGAGTAGATCCTCATTCACCTGAAGGTGGTCGGCAGCTTCTGTGATCGTCAACCCCAGAGGTTCAATGCAGTCTTCCAGTACTGTTTCGCCGGGATGATGCGGATTGCTGCGGGTCATGCCGTCTCCCTAGTGGTAGTTGAGCAAGCGTACATCGCGGACATTCGGGCCGTCGAAGCGGAAAACGATGCGCCAGCGGTTGTTGACTGAGACGGCCCAATGGCCGGCGAACTCGCCGTGCAGCGGATGAAGACGATACCCGGGGAGGTCCATCGCCGATGGCGTCGCGGCCTGGTCAAGATGATCGAGAATCCTGCGGATTCGCTTCACGAGCTGTGCAGGCAGGCGCCCCGGATCACCGTGCAGGTGAAGCCGTTGCAAGCGTCGGTCAGCGAAGTGAACGATCATGTGGAGAATGTAGCACATGGGTACTTATATGGCCGCGCCGCAGCCAATGTCCCGACTGTCAGGCCGTTGCCTCGAACCCGTCGAACGCCGCCAACAGCTCCCGAGTCTCCCACAGGTCGTACGCCGACTGCATCGCCAGCCATGTCTCGGCGCCGCCGCCGAATGTTTGGTCGATGCGGATCGCGATCATCGGCGTGATCGGGGCCTCGCGACGGCAGACCTCTGTGAGATACGACTCCTGTATGCGGAGCCGTCCGGCGGCCTCGGCGATGGTCAGGCCGAGTTCTTCGACGCAGTCACGCAGCAGGGAGCGGCCTGGATGCGGCGGATTAGCCATCGGCATAGTGAGCGACTCCTTAGCGGTACGTCACAAGGTCGACGTCGGTCGCGTCGTGACCCTCGAAACGGAAGGTGATCAACAGGTCGTCCGAAACCCGCACGCCCCAATGCCCCTCAAGCTCGGCATCAAGGGCGCGAAGGTGAAAGCCGGGGATGTCCATCTTGGACGGATCGGTGGCGACGTCCAGTCGCCCCAAGATGTCGGCGATCCGGTCGAGATGCTCAGCCGGGAGATCGTCGTCTGGAGCTGAGTCGCACATGTCGGGGTCTCATCTCCGGAATTCCGCGTTTACTCCCCGACGGTACCCAGATCCGGATAGAGCGACAAAGTGGCACGCTGTTCTGTCGCTCACAGATCGAGCGCCGCCGACAGCGCGCTGCACCACTCCTCGAGGGCGGCGGCGCGGGATTCGGGGGTGTTCCAGTGGAGGGGGCGGGGGCTTGTTGAGGGGAGGGGGATGAGCTCGGCCTCGATGCCTTTGAAGTGGCGATTCCACTCGCGCTGGCGGCGGCCGTTGAGGAGGATGGGGAAGGGGCCTCTGGCGTTGTGGAGGAGGTCGATGCGGTTGGCGACGGCGTCGTGGATGCGGTCGTCGCCGGAGCCCTCGCGGCGGACCTGGCCGTAGAGGTCCCAGACGCCGAGGCCGATGCGGCGCAGCCGGCGCACGCGCTCTTCGTAGGGCGCCGCTGCGCTCTCGATCACTCTGCAGTCCTCCAGCACGCGCCAGAACCAGTTTTGCGGGTGCGCGTAGTACTGCTTCGACTCCAGCGAGGCGACGCTGGGGAAGGAGCCGAGGATGAGGGCCTGCATCCTACCCTCGGGCAGGATTGGGGGGAGGCCCCAGAGGAGTGGGGTGGGTGGCGTGGCGGTCTCCCCCCTCAGCCTTCGGCAGCTCCCCCCGCGGGGGGGAGCAGGGAATGGCGCGTAGCAGCTCCCCCCGCGGGGAGAGCAGGGAATGGCGCGTGGCAGCTCCCCCCGCGGGGGGGAGGGCTCCCCCTCAGTCGCTTCGCGACAGCTCCCCCGCGGGGGGAGCAGTTACTTTGCGCCGATCGCGGGGGGGACGCCGACGATGCCGGCGGCTTCGAGGGCTTGCATCTCCGTGGGGTCGAGGCCGAGGTCGTCGCTGAGCACTTCGCCGGTGTGCTCGCCGAGGAACGGCGCGCGGCGCATCGGGACGTGGCTGCGGGAGAGCCGCGGGGCCCAGCCGAGCAGCCGGATTTGGCCGTGCTCGGGATGGTCGAGGGTGTGCACGAAGCCGCGCTCCTCGAAGTGCGGATTGTTGAACAGGTCGTGCGTGTCGAGCACGGCGCCGGCGGGGACGCCCACTTCGCCGAGCTGGTCCATCGCCTCCCATTTGGTGCGCTGCATCGTCCAGGCGGCGATCTCGGCCTTGAGCTCGTCGGCGTTGTCGCGACGATCCCACTCGTTCTCGAAGCGCGGGTCGATCACCAGGTCGGGGCGGTCGATCGCGACGCAGAGGCTGTCCCACATGCGGGTGGTGGTGGCGATCAGGTAGACATAATCGTTCGCTCCGTTGCTGCCGTTGGCGGCCTTGCAGGGGTAGAGGTCGGTGGGGCCGCCCCAGGAGTTGCCGCTGCGCTGCGCGGGCTCCTCGCCGAAGCCGGCCACGGCGATGCGGGTGCGCATGTAGTAGGTCATGGCCTCCTGCATGGAGATTTCGATCTCCTGGCCCTCGCCGGTCTGCAGCTTCTGCACGAAGGCGGCGGTGATCGCGAGGGCGAGTTCGACGCCGGTGCCGGAGTCGCCGGTGCTGGGGCCCGGGTAGATGGGGATGCCACCAGCTTCGCCGGTGACGGAGAATGCGCCGGCGGCGGCTTGAGCGATCGGGTCGAAGCACTTGTAGCCGCTCCAGGGGCCGGAGAGCCCGAAGCCCTTGAGGCGGGCGTAGATGATCGTGGGGTTGACCTCCCGCATCACGTCGTAGGTGAGGTTCAGGTTCTCCATCACGCCGGGGCCGTAGTTCTCGACGAACACGTCGTAGTGGGACAGCATTTCGAGCAGCAACTCACGTCCGCGCGCTTCGCGCAGGTTCAGCGTGACGCTCCGCTTGTTGCTGTTCCAGTTGATGAAGTAGGGCGAGTTCATCGAGCCGGTGCGGACGCCGCGGCCGGGGTCGCCGACGCCGGGCTGCTCGATCTTGACGACATCGGCCCCGAGCCAGGCAAGCGCCTGGGTGCAGGACGTGCCCGCCTCGTACTGGGTCATGTCGAGCACGCGCATTCGGTCCAGAGCTGGCATTTCTTCACTCCTCCATAGCGGGCATCGGTGCGCGCTGGGGCACACGCTAGCTGTCCTCAGGGGAGTGGGGGCTGTTCGCGGTGGGGGGTGGGTGGCATGGCGGCGGCCTCCCCCCTCAGCCTTCGGCAGCTCCTCCCGGCGGGGGGGGCTCCCCCTCAGTCGCTTCGCGACAGCTCCCCCGCGGGGGGAGCAGTTATTTTGCGCCGATCGCGGGGGGGACGCCGACGATGCCGGCAGCTTCCAGGGCTTGCATCTCCGTTGCGCCGAGGCCGAGGTCGTCGCCGAGCACCTGGCCGGTGTGCTCGCCGAGCAGCGGCGCGCGGCGCATCGGGACGTGGCTGCGGGAGAGCCGCGGAGCCCAGCCGAGCAGGCGGATTTTGCCGTGCTCGGGATGGTCGAGCTCGTGGATGAAGCCGCGCTCCTCGAAGTGCGGGTTGTTGAACAGGTCGTGCGTGTCGAGCACTGCCCCGGCGGGCACGCCCGCTTCGCCGAGCTGCTCCATCGCCTCCCACTTGGTGCGCTGGATCGTCCAGGCGGCGATCACGTCGAACAGCTCGTGTCCCATCCCGGTGCGGCGCCACTTGGCGTTGAAGCGCGGCTCGGTTGCGAACTCGGGGTGGCCGATCGTCTCGCAGAGCGCGCCGAAGTGACGATCGTTGTTGGCGATGATGTAGAGGTAATCGTTCGAGCCGTCGCTGCCCTCGACCGGTTTGCACTCGTAGAGGTCGGTCGGTCCGCCGAGGGAGTTGCCGTTGCGCTGCGCGACCGCGTCCTCGCCGAAGCCGGCGATCGCGACGCGTGTCCGCATGAAGTAGGTCATCGCCTCCTGCATGGAGATCTCGACGCACTGTCCCTCGCCGGTCTGCAGCTTCTGGACGTAGGCGGCAGTGATCGCGAGGGCGAGTTCCACGCCGGTGCCCGAGTCGCCGGTGCTGCTGCCGGGGTAGACCGGTGGTCCGTCGGCGGGGCCGGTGACCGAGAACGCGCCGGCGGCGGCCTGCGCGATGGGGTCGAAGCACTTGTAGCCGCTCCAGGGGCCAGAGAGGCCGAAGCCCTTGAGTCGGGCATAGATGATCGCGGGATTGACCGCCCGCATCACCTCATATGTGAGGTCGAGCCGCTCCATCACTCCGGGGCCGTAGTTCTCGACGAAGACGTCGTAATGCGGCAGCATCTCGAGCAGCAGCTCGCGCCCGCGCGGCTCGCGCAGGTTGAGGGTGACGCTGCGTTTGTTGCTGTTCCAGTTGATGAAGTAGGGCGAATTGAGGCCGTCGGTGCGGGAGCGTCGGCCGGGGTCGCCGACGCCGGGCTGCTCAATCTTGACCACGTCGGCGCCGAGCCAGGCGAGCGCCTGGGTGCAGGAGGTGCCTGCCTCGTACTGGGTCATGTCGAGCACGCGCATTCGGTCCAGAGCCGGCATTGGGGGCCTCCTTCAGCGGGGTTGTGAGGGCACGGTAGCCAAATGTCCGGCCTTGCGGGAAGTTGGCCTGTTCGCTCCTCGTGCGGGGCAGCTATTGCAGGCGGAGGGAGAGCGTTCGAGCGTCGCGCGTGCTGGCGCGGCCGGGGAACGCATCTCAGAAGTCCGCGATTTCCTCGGCTGAGTCGTTCCGGCGAAGCTTGGGGTCTCGCTTGAGCAGACTGGACGGAGGGCAACGCCCGAGATTCCGGCGCACGCCGGAATGATGGGTTGGGAGGCTTTCGACGCCTGTTAGTCGCCGAACAGCGAGCTGTGCAACCAGCGGTTCAGGCCGGCATCGGTCGGGAGGTAGCGCGCCGGAGGCAATAGGCGTGCGCCACCTTCGAGAATGAAGCCAATCTCAACCCGGCCGTCCGGGAGCCGCCGCGCGAGAATCCGGCCCAGCACCGCTCCGTCCAACTCCACTTCCGAGGAGACGAGCCAGCGATCGACCTGGGCGTCGGTCGGAACGAACCGTCCAGAGGGCAGGATCCGCGCGCCGCTCTCGGGCTGGAAGCCGAACTCGATCCGGCCATCGGCCAGCAGCCGCGCCACGATCCGGCCGGTGACTGAAACCTCCGCGACGTTGACGTTGAGAACGACCGACCATTGACCGTGGAAACCCCAACAGACCAGGCCGCCGTCCGACCGTACCGCGCAGCTATGGTTACCGCCCGCGCTGACCTGGCTGAAGCGACCCGTCGACCCCGCCGACTGGCCGTTTTCGTTACTCCCCCAACAGACCAGTCCGCCGTCGGCCGACAGCGCGCAACTATGGCGCCCGCCCACGCTGACCTGGCTGAAACGGCCCGACGGGGCGTCCGTCTGGCCGAAGTCGTTCCTCCCCCAACAGACTAGGCCGCGGTCCGCGCGCAGCGCGCAACTGTGGTTTCCGCCCGCGCTGACCTGGCTGAAGCGCCCCACCTGCGGCACCGTCTGTCCGTAGTCGTCGTTTCCCCAACAGACCAGACCGCCGTCCGCGCGCAGCGCGCAACTGTGGTGCTCGGCCGTGCTGACCTGGATGAACCGGCCCGCCGGCGCCTCCGTCTGGCCAGATTCGTGCCTCCCCCAACAGGCCAGGGCGCCGTCTCTCCGCAGCGCGCAACTATGTTCGTGGCCCGCGGTGATCTGGCTGAAGCGGCCCGCCGGCGCCTCCGTGGCGCGGTAGTGGGCATACCCCCAACAGACCAAGCTGCCGTCCGCGCGCAGCGCGCAACTGTGGCGCAAGCCCGCGCTGACCTGGCTGAAGCGGCCCGACGGCGCTTCCGCCGGGCCAAAACGGTTGCTCCCCCAACAGGCCAGGCTGCCGTCCGCACGCAGCGCGCAAGTATGGAGTGCGCCCGCGCTGACCTGGCTGAAACGGCTCGCGGGCGCCACCGTCTGACCGTCTCTGTTCCGCCCCCAACAGACGACGCCGCCGTCCGCGCGAAGCGCGCAGCTATGGGCTGCTCCCGCGCTGACCTGGCGAAAGCGGCCGGACGGTGCCCTCGCCTGGCCCTCGTCGGGCGCGGCATGGTCGATCGTCGGCGGCTCGGCCCCCCAACAGACCGCGGCGCCGTCCGTCCGCAGCCCGCAACTATGGACCGAGCCCGCACTGACTTGGTTAAAGCGGCCCGCCGGCGCCACCGTCTCGCCGCTCTCGTCACCCCCCCAGCAGATCACAGCCCCGCCCGCCCGTAGCGCGCAACTATGGTAGGCACCGGCGCTGACCTGGCTGAAGCGACCAGTCGGCGCATCCGTCTGGCCGCTTCCGTTCGCGCCCCAACAGACCATACGGTCGTCCGTCCGTAGCGCACAACTATGGGCGTCATAAACACCAAGCACACCCCCCCAACCGTAATCGGTCCCGCCGGCGCTGACCTGGCTGAATCGGCCTGCCGGCGCGTCCGTCTGGCCGTGTTCGTTATTGCCCCAACAGACCAGGCCGCCGTCCGTCCGCAGGGCGCAAGTATGGCGCCCTGCAGCGCTGACCTCGCTGAAGCGTCCCGTCGGCGCCTCCGTTTGGAGATCTTCATTCCACCCCCAGCAGACCAGGCCGCCATCCGTCCGCAGCGCGCAATTGTGGGCCTCGCCCGCGCTGACCTGGCTGAAGCGTCCCGACGGCGCCTCCGCTTGGCCGGCATAGTTCGATCCCCAACAGATCACGCCGCCGTCCGTCCGCAGCGCGCAACTATGGTCCCCGCCTGCGCTGACCTGGCTGAAGCCTCCCGACGCCGCCTCCGCGGCTGCGCCCCCTCCCGACAGCCACAGCACTCCAACCGCAAGCGCCAGCAGCGCCGCCGACGCCACCGCCCAATGCCAGCGAATGGCTCTGCTTCGGCGAATCATGCTCCTCCAACGTGCGCCGCCTGGCTGCTCCGCTCAGAGCCTAGGCCCCCACGATCTGCTCGCCAACGAGCGGAACGCCCCGACGCTGGGCGCGCGCCATCTGACCATCCGAGAACGAAGGAGCCGCGACAGGCCGCGCTGACGGCGCGGGTTACTTGGCGCCGACGACGGGGGGGCCGCCGACGATGCCGGCGGATTCGAGCTCCTGTAGATCGGTGGAGTCGAGGCCGAGGTCGTCGCTGAGGATGTCGGTGGTGTGCTCGCCGAGCAGCGGCGCGCGCTTGAGCGGGACATCGCTGGCGGACATCCGCGGGGCCCAGCCGAGCAGCCGGATCTTGCCGTACGTGGGGTGCTCGAGGTCGTGGACGAAGCCGCGCTCCTCGAAGTGGGGGTTGTGGAACAGGTCGTAGGTGTCGAGCGCCGCCGAGCAGGGCACCCCGGCCGCTCCCAGCTCCTCCATCACCTCCCACTTGGTGCGCTGGCGGGTCCAGCGCGAAATCTCTTCGAACAGCTCGGCCTGGTTCTCGTTGCGCTTCCACATGTCCTCGAAGCGGGGGTCGACGGTCAACTCCGGTCGATCGATCGCCGCGCAGAGCGTGTCCCACATGCGCGAGGTGACGACCATCACGTAGGCGTAGTCGTTGGGGCCGGGCTCGGCGTCGCCGTTGGCCGACCTGCAGGGATACAGATTGGTTGGGCCGCCGGCGGCGTTGCCGCGCCGCGGAGCGACCTTTTCGCCCCAATCGGAGTAGGCGATGCGGGTGCGCATGAAGTAGGTCATGGCTTCCTGCATCGTAATCTCGATGAACTGGCCTTCGCCGGTGCGCTGCTTCTGCACATAAGCGGCGGTGATCGCCAGCGCCAGCTCGACGCCGGTGCCCGCGTCGCCCACGGTCGCGCCGGGAAGCATCGGGGGGCCGTCCGCTTCACCAGTGACCGAGAACGCGCCGGCCGCGGCCTGCGCGACCATGTCGAAGCACTTGTAGTCCTTCCACGGGCCGGAGAGGCCGAAGCCCTTGAGCCGCGCGTAGATGACCGACGGATTGATCTGCTTCATCACCTCATAGGTGAGGTCGAGCCGTTCCATCACGCCGGGGCCGTAGTTCTCGACGAAGACGTCGTAGTGCGGGAGCATTTCGAGCAGCAGCTCGCGGCCGCGCGGCTCGCGCAGGTTGAGGGTGACGCTGCGCTTGTTGCTGTTCCAGTTGACGAAGTAGGGCGAGTTGGTCGCACCGGTGCGCACCCCACGGCCGGGGTCGCCGACGCCGGGTTGCTCGATCTTGACCACGTCCGCGCCGAGCCAGGCCAGCGCCTGCGTGCACGAGGTGCCCGCCTCGTACTGCGTCATGTCCAGAACGCGCATTCCATCGAGAGCCGGCATTGTCATCCTCCAGAGCGCAGCCGCCCGTTCAGGCGCGGCCAGCGCGATCGCTCAGGCCATCATAGGGACCCGACGATCCCGTCACGCTCCAGAGCGGTCAGCTCCTCACCGCAGAGCCCCAGGTCGTCCGCCAACACCTCGGCTGTGTGCGCGCCGAGTAGCGGCGCCGCCGTCATCGGCACATCCGAGCCCGACATTCGCGGGGCCCAGCCGAGCAGGCGGATGGGACCGTGCTGGGGGTGATCGATGTCCTGGATGAAGTCGCGTTCCTCGAAGTGCGGGTTGTGGAAGAGGTCGTAGGTGTCGTGCGTGGCTGAGCAGGGAACTCCGGCCTCGCCAAGGATCTGCATCGCCTCCCACTTGGTGTGCTGCATGGTGAAGTTGCGGATCTCGTCGCGCAGTTCGTCGGCGTGCTCGATCCGCGCCAGCTCATCGGCGAAGCGCGGGTCAACGACCATGTCAGGCCGTTCGATCGCTGCGCAGAATGTGTCCCACATGCGTGTAGTCATGGCGATCAGATAGACGTAGTCGTTGGAGCCGTCGGAACCGGGCATCGGCTTGCAGGGGTAGAGGTCGGTGGGGCCGTTGCCGCTGTTGCCGCGCCGCTTGGCGGCGATGTCACCCCAGCTCCTCGTCTCGGCGACCGCTGAGCGCACGTAGTAGGTCATCGCCTCCTGCATCGAGATTTCGATGTGCTGTCCCTCGCCGGTGCGCAGCTTCTGCACGTAGGCGGAGGTGATCGCGAAGGCGAGCTGCATGCCGGTGCCGCTGTCGCCGACGCAGGCGCCCGGCCGCATCGGCGGACCGTCCGCCTCGCCGGTCACCGAGAACGAACCGGCCGCGTTCTGCGCCACGACATCGAAACTCTTGAAGTCGGCGAACGGCCCCGAGAGTCCGAAGCCCTTCAGCCGCGCGTAGATGATCGACGGATGCACTTCCTTGAGCGTCGCGTAGCTGAGGCCCAGCCTCTCCATCACGCCGGGGCCGTAGTTCTCGACGAAGACGTCGTATCTGGGCAGCATCTCGAACAGCAAGGCGCGGCCGCGCTCGGTGCGCAGGTTGATGGTCACCGAGCGCTTGTTGGCGTTCCAGTTGATGAAATAGTGGGAGTCGAACTCCCCGCCGCTGTTGACGCGGCGGCCCGGATCGCCGACGCCCGGTTGTTCAATCTTGACCACATCGGCGCCGTGCCAGGCCAAGGCCTGGGTGCAGGACGTGCCTGCCTCGTACTGGGTCATGTCGAGGACTCTGAGTCCGTCGAGTGCTGGCATCGTGATGTCCTCTCGCAGGCGTAGGTGCGCACTTGGCCCGAGCGCGATCGGGCGGGCCTGGGATCGAAGATAGGGAAGCACGCGGAGCTAGCATCCGAGAGGCACTGGGCGTGCTGCATTCGGGCGTCCACGGGAATCGATTGGAGCGGCGGATGAAAGTCACTGGGCTCAACACGATGGTCGTCGAGGCGGAGCCGCCGTACATCGGCGGCAAGTATTTCCTCTTCCTCGAACTCCAGACCGACGAGGGCATCACCGGGATCGGCGAGCGGATCGCCGGCAGTTCCTACTCCGATCATCTGGGCGATCTGAAGTCGCAGGTCAGCCTGCTCGAGGAGTTTGTGGGTCAGTTCGTGTTCGGCGAAAACCCGCACAACATTGAGCGCATCTGGGACCGGATGTACGGCACGCGCCACGATCTGCGCCATCCCAGCCTGTATTCGACGCCGGTCATCAGCGCGATCGACATGGCGCTCTGGGACATCGTCGGCAAGGCCGCCAATCAGCCGATTTACAACCTGCTCGGCGGGAAGTACCACGAGGAGCTGCGGGCCTATGCGTACATGCCCAGCGCCGGTCTCGATCAACACCCGGAGAAGGCCGGCGATGTCGCGGCGCAACTGTTGGCCGAGGGCAACTCCGCCTGCAAGATCGACCCGTTCATGCCGCTTCATCCGATTCGCGACATCTCGCTCTGGGAGATCGAGCGTGCGGGCAGGATCTTCGAGAGCATCCGCAAGGCGGTCGGCAACCAGTTGGAGGTTGGGATCGGGACGCACGGCCAGATGCCCACCTACAGCGCGATCCGCGTCGCCAACTACCTGGAGCCGTACCATCCCTTCTGGTTCGAGGAGCCGGTGATGCCCGAGAACGTCGAGGAGATGGCCCGGGTCGCGGCCCACACGAGCATTCCGATCGCGACCGGCGAGCGGTTGGTGACCAAGTACGAGTTCGCGCGGGTGCTGGAGCAGCAGGCCGCGCAGATCATCCAGCTCGACGTGGGACAGTGTGGGGGCATTACCGAGGCGAAGAAGATCGCGGGCATGGCCGAGGCGCATTACGCGATGATCGCGCCGCACATGTATTGCGGGCCGGTGGCCGCAGCCGCCGCAATCCAGATCGATACCTGCTCACCGAACTTCCTGATTCAGGAAGCCAACCTGGGACCGCTGCACCAGAAGATCTTCAAACAACCGCTGGTCGTGGAGAACGGCGTGATCATCCCGCCCACCGGTCCTGGTCTGGGCGTTGAGTTCGACGAGGATGTGCTTCGGTCGCATCTCGTGTCTTAGGGCCTGTTCAGAGTATTTCTGCAACACCTGGGCGGGTCTCGTCATGCTTCTTCGTTCAGTCATTCCCGGTGGGGGCGGGGAATGACCGAATGGGGCGGGAATGACGGAACGGGGCTGGAATGCGGGAGGTGGCGCGGGAACGACGGGATCCGCTCGATGTCGAAGCGGAGTGTGAACAGGCCCTGGCAGAGGCTGTTGCACAATCCCCGATCTCCCCTCTCCCCCGCCATGCGGGGGAGAGGCCCTCGAACGAGTTTTGGGGCTCCTACGCTCCGTTGCGGTAGGCGCTGACGATGCCTTCGGCCTCGAGTCTGGCGAGTTCGTCGCCCTCGATGCCGAGGTCGTCGGAGAGCACTTCCCTGGTGTGTGCGCCGAGCAGCGGCGCCGCCGTCATCGGCACATCCGAGCCCGACATTCGCGGGGCCCAGCCGAGCAGGCGGATGGGGCCGTGCTGGGGGTGATCGATGTCCTGGATGAAGTCTCGCTCCTCGAAGTGCGGGTTGTGGAAGAGGTCGTAGGTGTCGTGCGTGGCTGAGCAGGGAACTCCGGCCTCGCCAAGGATCTGCATCGCCTCCCACTTGGTGTGCTGCATGGTGAAGTTGCGGATCTCGCCGCGCAGTTCGTCGGCGTGCTCGATCCGCGCCAGCTCATCGGCGAAGCGAGGGTCGACCACCAGCTCGGGTCGATCCATCGCGGTGCAGAACGTGTCCCACATCCTCGTCGTCAGGGCGATGATGTAGAGGAAGTCGTTGGAGCCGTCCGACCCGGGCATCGGCTTGCAGGGGTAGAGGTCGGTGGGACCATGCCAGCCGTTGCCTCGCCGCTCGGCGACGACCTCGCCCCAGCTCTGGGTCCCGGCGACGGGAGTGCGCATGTAATAGGTCATCGCCTCCTGCATCGAGATCTCGATGTGCTGGCCTTCGCCGGTGCGGAGCTTCTGGACGTAGGCGGAAGTGATCGCGAACGCGAGTTGCATGCCGGTGCCGCTGTCGCCGACGCAGGCTGCGGGCCGCATGGGCGGGCCCTCATGCTCGCCGGTCACCGAGAACGCACCGGCGGCGTTCTGCGCGACCGGGTCGAAGCTCTTGAAGTTGGCGAAGGGGCCCGAGAGTCCGAAGCCCTTGAGGCGGGCGTAGATGATCGTGGGATGCACTTCCTTGAGCGCCTCGTAGGTGAGGCCGAGCTTCTCCATCACGCCGGGTCCGTAGTTCTCGACGAAGACGTCGTATTGGGGCAGCAGCTCGAAGAGCAGGGCCTTGCCGCGCTCGTCGCGGAGGTTGAGCGTGACCGAGCGCTTGTTGGCGTTCCAGTTGATGAAGTAGTGCGAGTCGACCTCGCTGCCGCTGCCGACGCCGCGACCGGGGTCGCCGCTGCCGGGCTGCTCGATCTTGACCACGTCCGCGCCGGCCCAGGCCAGCGCCTGCGTGCACGAGGTGCCCGCCTCGTATTGGGTCATGTCGAGAATTCGCATTCCATCGAGTGCGGGCATCGGTGCTGTCCTTCCGTCGGCCTGCGCGGCCGCCGTCTGTCTGTCTTCTGCATGGTACGGACTATGCGGGAGCGAGGGTGAGAAACCAAGCGGAGGGCCCCTCAGCCCGCGGCAGCTCCCTCGACGGTGCGAGGGAGCGGGGAAGCAGGTCGGCTGGCGTAGCATCCGGGCAAGTGGAGGAGACACCATGACCACCAGTGCCGCTGTTGGCGTCGCAGCCGACGCACCGCCCGCGCCCGAGAGCTACGACTGGCCGCAGATTGTGGCCGATCTCAACCGTCTGCTGCGGCTGACGGCGACGCCCGTTGGGATGAAGCTGTTCGAGCGGGTCGAGGAGATGGAGGCGGTGACGCGCGTCCGCCGGCCTCAGACCAGGTACGCGCTCGACCAGATCGTCGCGCAGGCGCGCTGGCTCAACTTCACGCTCGGGATCACGATGGACGACCTGATCGGCGCGCAGTGCGGCGCGCCCGTCGGCCTGCATCCCAACGAGGACGACGGGGAGTGGCGCCACCGCACCACGATGACGAATGTCTGGTTCGAGAGCGACGAGGATTCGATCCTCCACCAGCAGGCGATGGATGTGATGCCGAGCGGCCGCTACACCGCGCTGGTCGTCTCGCCGCTGGCGACGGGGCGGCTCGACCCACCCGACCTGGTGCTGCTTTACGGCACGCCCGGCCAGATGATCATTCTGATCAATGGCCTGCAGTTCAGCGGCTACAAGAAGTTCGACTTCAGCGTGGTCGGCGAGTCGGCCTGTGCCGACAGCTGGGGCCGTGCGCTGCGGACCGGTCAGCCGTCGCTCTCGATCCCCTGCTACGCCGAGCGTCGCTTCGGCGGGGTGCAGGACGACGAGCTGCTGATCGCGCTGCCGCCGCGGTATCTGCCGAAGCTGATTCAGGGGCTGGATGCGCTCTCGCGCAACGGGCTGCGTTACCCGATTCCGCCGCTGGGGATCCAAGCCGACCCGTCGGAGTCGCTGGCGCGGTCCTATCAGGATCGCTTCTGACAACCAACAACGCGGCGTCTGCTGGCGGCTGGCTTGACTTCGGGAGGCGGGTCGGCGTAGTCTGCATCTTCGTACCCCAAATCGCCCAGCGACCCGCCACAGGCGGTCAGCAAGGTGATGCGGGGGCGCCTTGACAAGGAACAAGTTGTGAGAAGCGTCCACAGCGCTCCCTGCTCGCAACGCAGGGAGACGCGGGAAAGAGGCCTCTCTCGCCAGACAACGCCGCGGGTCCTCCGAGGGAACCGCATCCACAGCGTGGTCGGGTGAGGGGGCAAGCGTGTGGTTCATGTGCATGCGCAGCGCGTAGTGCAGATCAAGCGAAACAGGCGCACGGTGGATGCCTTGGTACTTCGAGCCGACGAAGGGCGTGGTGTGACTGCGATAAGCCACGGGGAGCCGTCAAACAGGCTGATCCGTGGATTCCCGAATGAGGCAACTCGGCGGCGGTCATACGCCGTCACCCCGGACTGAACACATAGGTCCGGTGGAGGCAACCGGGGGAAATGAAACATCTAAGTACCCCGAGGAAAAGAAACAATTCCCGTAGTAGCGGCGAGCGAACCGGGAGCAGCCCAAACCCATCGCCCCTAATGGGGCGTCCCCCTCTGGACGGTGGGTGTTGTAGGGCGTTACAACCGCGAAGGACGACTAGCGGCGGCAGTTACAAACTGCGCGGGTAGGTGAAGGCCCCTGGAACGGGCCGCCAGAGATGGTGACAGTCCAGTAACCGACACCCGACGCAGCTGCCGGAAACGTGCCTAAGTACCACGCGGCACGGCGAAAGCGCGTGGGAATCTGGGGAGCCCACTTCCCAAGGCTAAATACTCGAAGTGACCGATAGCGGACCAGTACCGTGAGGGAAAGGTGAAAAGCACCCCGGGAGGGGAGTGAAATAGTTCCTGAAACCGTGTGCTCGCAAGCAGTTGAAGGCTCCACAAGGGGCTGACAGCGTGCCTATTGAAGAATGAACCGGTGAGTTACGCTTTGTGGCGAGGCTAAGGCAGTCTCTGCCGGAGCCGCAGCGAAAGCGAGTCTGAACAGGGCGACGAGAGTCGCAAGGCGTAGACCCGAAACCAGGTGAGCTACCCATGGGCAGGGTGAAGCGGGAGTAAAGCCCCGTGGAGGCCCGAACCTTCTTCAGTTGCAAATGGATTGGATGACCTGTGGGTAGAGGTGAAATGCCAAGCGAACCTGGCGATAGCTGGTTCTCCCCGAAATGCCTTTAGGGGCAGCGTTGGGGTAATCCGACCGTGGAGGTAGGGCTCTGACTGGGTAAGGGGGCGAAAAGCCTACCAACCCCTATCAAACCGCGAATGCCACGGCCGACGCCCCGGCAGTGAGACAGTGGGGGATAAGCTCCATTGTCGAAAGGGAAACAGCCCAGACCGCCGGCTAAGGTCCCGAAATCTCCGCTCAGTGGTAAAGGAAGTTTGGTCGCAAAGACAACCAGGAGGTTGGCTTAGAAGCAGCCACCCTTGAAAGAGTGCGTAATAGCTCACTGGTCGAGTGACCGAGCGCCGACAATTCAACGGGGCTCAAGCGGAGTACCGAAGCCGCGGGATCCAGTACCCCTTCGGGGGCTGCTGGATCGGTAGGGGAGCGTTCCGCCAGCAGTGAAGGCGCCGCCGCGAGGCGCGCTGGAGCGGGCGGAAGTGAGAATGCCGGTATGAGTAGCGTAAGGCATGTGAGAACCATGCCCACCGAATACCTAAGGGTTCCTACGGAAGGGCAATCCGCGTAGGGTTAGGCGGGCCTAAGCCGAGGCCGAAAGGCGTAGGCGATGGACAGCCGGTTCATATTCCGGCCCCGTTGGGCGCGTGTTTGAGCGGCAAGGGGCGACCCGGGCAGGTAGTCCGAGCGGGCCTATTGGACATGGTCCGTCGCGACCTCGTAGGCGACAGGCGGGAGTCAAACATCGCCTGGTGAAGCGGAGGAGGTCGCGGAAGCAGCGACGTCAGTCAAAGCGACTCCGGTGATCCTATTCCGGCAAGAAAAACCTCGGCCGCAAATGCGCTCAGCGCCCGTACCGCAATCCGACACAGGTAGGTGAGGGTAAGTACCTCAAGGTGGACGAGTGATTCCTCGCTAAGGAACTCGGCAAAATCGCTCCGTAACTTCGGGAGAAGGAGCGCCTCCGTTGTCGCGCCGGCTAGCCCGGTGCATGCAGCGCAGGCCGCAGCGAGCAGGCCCAGGCGACTGTTTAACAAAAACACAGGTCTCTGCTAACGCGAAAGCGGACGTATAGGGGCTGACGCCTGCCCAGTGCTGGAAGGTTAAGGGGCGGACTTCACGGTCTAAACCGAAGCCCCAGTGAACGGCGGCCGTAACTATAACGGTCCTAAGGTAGCGAAATTCCTTGTCGGGTAAGTTCCGACCCGCACGAATGGCGTAACGATCTGGGCACTGTCTCGGCGAGGAGCTCGGCGAAATTGAAGTGGCCGTGAAGATGCGGCCTCCCCGCAGATGGACAAAAAGACCCCGTGGAGCTTTACTGCAACTTGACATTGAAGGTCGCTACACGATGCGTAGCATAGGTGGGAGCCGTTGACGCGGTGCTTCCGGGCACCGCCGAGGCGCCGGTGAAATACCACTCTTCCTGTCGTGGCCTTCTAACGCGCGAGCAAGCGTGCGGACCATGTCTGGTGGGCAGTTTGACTGGGGCGGTCGCCTCCTAAATCGTAACGGAGGCGCGCAACGGTCCCCTTAGGGTGGATGGAAATCACCTGACACGTGCATTGGCATAAGGGGGCTTGACTGCGAGACAGACACGTCGAGCAGGGACGAAAGTCGGCCAAAGTGATCCTACGGTACCGAGTGGTAGGGCCGTGGCTTATCGGATAAAAGTTACCCCGGGGATAACAGGCTTATCTTGCCCGAGAGTTCACATCGCCGGCAAGGTTTGGCACCTCGATGTCGGCTCGTCGCATCCTGGGGCTGGAGTCGGTCCCAAGGGTTGGGCTGTTCGCCCATTAAAGCGGCACGCGAGCTGGGTTCAGAACGTCGTGAGACAGTTCGGTCTCTATCCTCTGCGGGCGCTGGAGCGTTGCGGGGAACTGCCCCTAGTACGAGAGGACCGGGGTGGACGGACCGCTGGTGTGCCAGTTGGGGGGCCATCCCCCACCGCTGGGTAGCCATGTCCGGAAAGGAGAAGCGCTGAAAGCATCTAAGCGCGAAACCAACCCCTAGATGAGCGCTCCCGCCGCCATAGAGCGGATAAGGCCACGGGAAGACGACCCGTTTGATAGGCGACAGGTGGAAGCCCGGTAACGGGTGCAGCTGAGTCGTACTAATGGCCGAACGGCTTGATCTGCCCTACCCTCTGCGCAGCGCGCGATCCGCACGCAGCTTTCCCAGACGCTCTCACAACTTGCTCCGAGTCTTCGCACTTTGCGGGATGGAGCAGCGGTAGCTCGTCGGGCTCATAACCCGAAGGTCGTGGGTTCGAATCCCACTCCCGCTACCAGACCAACCGTGCGAGAGCCGACCCCACCAGGTCGGCTCTCTGTCGTTTGAGCGCCGAACAGCGCGAGCGTTTCAGGCGTGGCCGGCCGGCCCGGAACCTCAGGTACCCAGCGGCCGAGCCAGATCCTCGTCGGTCGCCGCGTAGACCAGCAGGTCGCCGCGCTCGATCTCCTGCGAGAGCACCGGGTTCAGCTGCACTTCCTGCCCGCGCACCACCGCGAGCAAGCGTCGCGTCGGCGCACGGTCCGCTGCCGCCGCGACTTCCAGCCGCCGTCCCGTCCAGACCCGCGGCGCTTCGAAGATGCCCACCCCATAGGCCGGCGTGAGCGGCAGAAAGTCGCGCGCTGCGGTCACCTGCAGGATGTGCGCGAAGCGCTCCGCCCCATCGCGTTCCGGGCGCATCACGCGGTCCGCCCCGAGCCGCTCGAGAATCAGTGCGTGCCGGTCGCTGCTGGCTTTGGCGAAGACCAGCGGCACGCCCAGCGTCTGGCAGTTCATGATCGCCAGCACGCTGGCGTCCAGTTCAGCGGTCGAGACGACAGCGACAGCGACATCGCCGACGCTCAGCTCACGTAGTGCATCAAGGTCCGTGATGTCTGCGATCATCGCTCGCGAGACATCGTCGGCGAGTCCCTGCACGACCGCGACATCCATGTCGACGGCGAGCACGTCGTGGCCCTGCTGCTGCAGCGTCTCGGCCAAATGCGAGCCGAATCGTCCCAAGCCGAGCACGGCAACCTGCATTGGAAACCTCCGTTAGCCAATCCGCACCGGCGCCGTGGGGTAGCGGTACCGATCGTGCGGACGATCCGGAATCGCGAGCGCCACCAGCATCGGCCCGAGGCGCCCGACGAACATCAGGATCATCAGGATATGCGCGCCCCACTGCGACGCGGCGCTGGCGACGCCCTCACTCCAGCCGACGTTGGCCAGCGCCGACATCGCATCGAAGGCCAGCGCCAGCGGCGCCAGCTGATCCTCGACGACGAGCAGCACCGGCACGCCGATGGCGTAGACGGCGAGCGCCAGCATCACGACTGCGAAGGCCCGAATCACGACCGCCGCAGGCACCTCGCGGCCGAACGCGACCACGTTCTCGCGGCCGCGCAGCGCGGAGACAACCGCGAACACGGAGACCATGAAGGAACCGATCTTGATTCCGCTCGCGGTCGAGGTCGAGGCTCCGCCAATCAGCATCATCGGCAGCGTGCTCAGCGTGGTCGCATCGCCCAGCTGGTCGATCGGCGCCGTGGTCATGCCCGTGGTCCGGTTGACCGAGAGAAAGAACCCGTTGATCACGCGCGAGACGATGCTCTGGTCGGCGAACACGCCGTTCCACTCCGCGACGATGAACAGCGCCATGCCGACCGCCAGCATGCCGGTCATGCCGACCAGCACGACGCGCGTGTCGAGGGTCCAGCGCCGCCGCCCGCGGGCGATGTCGAAGACGGTCAGGAATGACAGGCTGCCGAGCAACGCCGCCACGCCCATCACGACGATCGGATAGCCGTCGGCGACCTGGCCGGAGAAGCCGCGGCCGCCGCCCATGATGTCGAAACCGGCGCAATTGAACGCGGAGACGGCGTGGTAGAGGGCCATCCAGACCGAGCGCAGACCGCCGAACTCCATCAGGAACCAGGGCAGCAAGGCGATGAAGGTGATGGTCTCGGCTGCGGCGGTGTAGATCATCACCCGTCGCAGTAGTTGCGGCGCGCCGGCGACCTCGCTGCCCGAGCCGGCCAGCTCCATGCCGAAAAACTGCCGCCCGCGCATCCCGAGCCGGCGACCGGCGATCAGAATCAGCATCCCCGCGTACATCGTCACCCCGAGCCCGCCGACCTGGACCAGCGCCAACGTGACCGCTTCGCCGAACCAGGAGAAGCTGTCGGCGGTGTCGAACCGTGTCAGACCCGTCACGCTGGCTGCGGAGACGGCCGTGAAGAGACCGTCGAAGAAGCTCACGTCGACGCCGGGCGCGGTGGAGATGTCAAGGCTGAGGACAGCGCCGCCGGCAGCCATCACGGCCGCGAAGGCGACCACGACCATCCACGAGCGCGGGGTAATGGTCCTGCGCCGGCGCGTGCGGGTGCGCACCACCTCGGATGCCAGCCGCGACCGCCGCAGCACGACCGTGCCGGGCCGCCGCCGGTACCCGCCGTTCCGTCGCGACATTCAGCCTCCAGCCGCCACTCTACGCCCGGCCATCGCGTAGTACCCTTGGAGCGTGGCCCTATCGTCTAGAGGCCCAGGACGCCAGCCTTTCAAGCTGGTAGCACGGGTTCGAATCCCGTTGGGGCCACCAGCAAAACTCCAATGGCCATGCGGTGGCCAGCCGTCCATGAGTAGCTAGCGCGGACCTCATTGCGCGCCGCTGCGGGGCAAGAAGTGACGATGGCCCAGGGTCAGCGGATCATCATTGCCCTGCTGGACTGATCTCCAAAGAGGACGACCGCGAGGGGCTGATCCGGTCCGCCGAGGAGGCCTAGGGTCCGGTCGACATCTTGGTCAACTACGCCGCCGTCACCTTCTTCATCCCCACGCCGTCCTTTCCCGAGAGCCTTAGGAACGCTCTGAACAAGAGGCTATTGGTCGGACTTCGTGCTGACTGGCCGCGGGCGGTTGCGTCGATGCGGTGAGTTGGCGACCGGGGCGATGGGTGGGGGCGGTGCTGAGGGTCCGGTGGGCCGCCTGTGTGGGGCCGAGCCGGGCGAAGGGCGCAGTCCGCCCCGGTTCAGGCCAGTTGCGACTCGGCGATCAACAGATTGGCGAAGCCGAGCAACAGGGCCAGCCGCTGGTGATTCTTGGCCAGACCGCGGTAGCGCACTTTGTCGTAGCCGAAGCGCCGTTTGATGTAGAGGAAGGGATGCTCGACCTTGGCCCGCAGCGAAGCCCGCTCACGTTCGCGCTGGGCGAGTGGGCTGTGCGGCGCCAGTTGCCGGCGGCGTCCGGGACGCATCGCGACCCGCCACTCGACCTCCGAGTCCGCCAGTTCGGGACGCCGCGCCGCGCCCTGGTAGCCGGCGTCGCCCCAGGCCTCGCGTTCGCCGCCGCGCAGCAGCCGGTGCGCCTCGGTCACGTCGGCGGTGTTCGCCGCGGTCGTGCTCAGGCTGTGCGTCACTCCCGTGGCGGCGTCCACCCCGATATGCAGCTTCATCCCGAAGTGCCACTCGTTGCCCTTCTTCGTCTGATGCATCTCCGGGTCGCGCCGGCGACGCTGGTTCTTGGTCGAGGACGGCGCCGCAATGATGCTCGCGTCCACGATCGTGCCGGCCTGCAGCCGCAGGCCCCGGCCTGCCAGCTGCGCGTTGATCGTCGCCAGCAGCGCCTCGCCCAGCTGATGCCGCTCCAAGAGGTGGCGGAAGTGCAGGATCGTCGACTCGTCGGGGATCGGCCCACTGAGGTTGAGTCCGCAGAAGCGGCGTACCGACTCGGCCTCGTAGAGCAAGTCCTCGATCGCCGGGTCGCTGAGGTTGTAGCAGAGCTGCACGCAGTGAACGCGCAGCATCACGGCCAGGCGGTACGGCCGCCGTCCGCGCCCCGGCTTGGGATAGACCGGTTCGACGCGGGCCTCCAGCGCGGCCCAGGGCACCAGCGACTCGAGCCGCTCCAGGAACCGTTCCCGCCGGGTCTTCCGCTTCTTGTGCGCAAACTCCAGGCTGCCAAACGTCGGTTCCTGCATCGAGGCGCTCCCTTCGACGGTCGCTGCCCCGATCGTAACCAGCCCACATCCCTGCCTTGTTCAGAGCGTTCTTAGGTCGCCATCAGTGTGGGAGACCGCGGAGCCGCCATGATCTCCGCCTCGCGCAGTGGCTACGCCTCCTTGGCGTAGACCTGAACCCGATGGGACCCGAAATCGGCGATGTAGAGCCGCCCCTCATCGTCGAGCCGGACCGAGGCCGGCGCCCGCAAGCGCTTCTGTGGCTCCAGCGCCACCATCTCCCGCAGCCGCAGCGTCTTGCGGTTCGCTAGCACGTAGGCCCGGCCCATCTTCGACAGCGTGGCGTCGCCGATGAACGTTTCGACGTATCGCTCCGTCTGTCGAAGAGCTGCACCCGGTTGTTGCCGCGATCCGCGACGTAGAGGTCGCCCTGCTCGTCGACCGCGATCCCGGCGGGCCGGTTGAACTCACCCTCGCCCGCCGCGTCGAACGCGATGCCCGATGGTCGGTACAGCTCGCCGGGGGCACCGCCGCGGCAGCCCCACTTCGCTTGCTCCTCGCCGGCCTTGTTGTACACCGTGATCGTATGCGCGGCCTCGTCGTAAACGTAGAGATTCTCCTCCGCGTCCCCGATCAGGCAGACGGGCCGGGTCAGCCCGGTGTCGGCCATGGCGCCCAGGTCTTCGTCGTCCCAGCTGATGATGCGGATGTTCCCACCGATCCCCAGCTCGGTCCGGCCCAAGAAGTACAGCCGCCCCTCATCTCCGATGGCGACATCGATCGGGAACGAAGTCACGCGGCGCATGCCCAGCGTCGTCAGGTAGGGGTGCCAGGCACGTAGCAGCGCAGCAGGGAACGCCATGGCGCGATCTCTCCCAGGCGACCAGCGTCCGGCTGTAAGGCCGGATCTGCTCGAGCTCGCCACCCACGATCTCCTGCGGCGCGATCCCCATCCACTGCTCCAAGATCGTGCCGTAGATGCCTCGGAAATCGATGGTGTGCTTGAGGTCCTCTCCGTGGAGCCAGTCCCCCGGATCGATCGACGGGTACTCGGCGTCGATCCCACCCTCGACCAGATCACCCACGATGAACGCTTCGCCGCCCGAGCCGTGGTCGGTGCCGGAGCCGTTGTCCTTCTCCGCCGCCCAAACTCCGTGAACATCAGGACCGTGATCTCATCCGCCGCGTCGTGCTCCCGCAGATCCTGCCTGAAGTCGGCCAGCGCGCCGCTCAGCTCCTGCAGCAGGCGCGGATGCATCGGAGGCTGGTGCGAGTGCGTGTCGTAGCCCGGGTGGTTGGTGTAGAACACGCGCGTGCCCGCCCCGGCCGTGTGAACCCGCGCGACATCGTGGAGCGCCTTCGCGATAGGGTTCGCGCCGTACTCGACGGACGAGGAGTACTGCCCTGGAACCGTCGCCAGGATCTCCGCCCCCCGCCAGAGAACCGCGGCCCGTCTGGCTCAGATAGTCCTGCACCGGGCCCGCGCCCACCGCCGGGGTATACATCCATTTGAAGATCTCAAGATCGCGCTCGCGCTCCCCCTCCAGCTCGACCCCCGTCATCAATCCGCAGGTGTCGAGGTCGCCCACCGATGTCGCGGTCACGCCGGGCGCTGCCAGCGCGCGCGGCAAACCCCGGCCGATGTTCACCGCCGTCAGCGGATTCTCGCGCTCCGGGTCGAGCCGATCGATGACCTTCGCCACCCAGCCCTCGGTGGCGATGCGGTCCGGCTCACAGGTGTGCCAGATATCGATGCCACGGAAGTGTGAGCGGCTGGAGTGGGGGTAGCCGATCCCCTGCACGACCGCCACGTTCCCGGCGTCGTCTAGCTCCTTCAAACGCGACGCGTCGGGATTGAACCCCAGCGTCTCGTTGATCGGCAGTACTTCGTCCTCGGCCACGCGCACCAGCGGCCGAGCGTCGCAATAGGCCCCCTCTGTATAGGGCAGCAACGTGTTCATGAAGTCGTTGCCGCCCGTCAGCTGGACCACGACCAAAACCGGATCCTTCGCTGCGCCGTTTCCACTCATCGCGTGTTCCTCCCAAGCGCACTGATACTCGGGCGCCGCCACGACCAAGCCCAGCATGCGTGCCACCTGTGTGGCGGAGCGTTCCCGCTCCTCGTCGGAACCGAACCGCAGCGCGCCGTCTTGCTCAGCGGCGCTGAGCAGCGCGGCCTGCGTCTACTCGCCCAGATGCACGGGGCCTGCCAACTCCAAGCACTGCTCGACGAGCGCCTCCGGGGTCACCTCATCACCCGACGAGGCGATGCGATTCAGCATCGCCTCCGTCCCCGGTGCTGGAGCAGCTGATCGCCGGCCTTCGTGATGCGCATCTGGGGCTGGCGTTGGCCCGAGGCGCGCTGCCGCGGGACGAGCCCGAGGTAGGCCGCCGACCATGCGGCTGAAGGCGAAGCGATGGGGGGCGTCGATCGTGAGGATGAAGGTCAGTGCCGTGAGCGGCCCCACGCCGGCGACCCGCTGCAAGAGCTGGGTCTCCCGGTAGTCCTCGCACCCCGAGCGGACGATGGCCCGATCTGTCTGTGCGATCTGGGCCGAGAGATCGGCGATCACCGGCAGATGCGGCGCGAGGAGAGGCGCCAGCAACGCGGGGTCGATCCGGCCCAGCCGCGCCAGGCGCTCGGCGTCGGCGCAGTCGTGCTTCCGGTCGCTCGCGGCAATGAGGCGCACCCGGCCCGGGTTGGCCACGATCGCCTCATGCCCCAGCTTGGCGAGCAGCCGCCTGAGCCACGGCGAGTGGGTCCCCAGCTCCAGCGCCACGCGACTCCGGGGCAATGTCGCGAAGCGGCACTGCACGACGCGCGTCGTCGTGCGCACCCGCGCCTCCTCGACCACCGCAGCGCTGACATCGACCACGCAGATCTGACTCCAGGTATCCCCGGTCGATCCCGATCGTCTGCCCCGCCGCCATCTCGGTCCGTGTAGCCTTCGCCATGCCGGTCTCTTTCCCGCCTGGGCCGACCTTGGTCGAGCCCGAGAGGCGGCACGCTGCGTGCCTGCCCTGCGCGAAGAGACCGGCCCTCTCATTCCAGCTGTTAATCCGTTAATCCGTCGGTCCGGGGTTCGAATCCCCGAGGGCCCACCAGCAGAAACCCAATAGACGCGGCGCCGATCAACCGGACGCCCGAGCCAAGTCGCTCAGCCCAACACAGCCTGCGCGATCGTTTGGTTGTGGTCGAACGTCGTGCCCAGCGTTCCTCGACACGGCGGAGGGCGCCGCCGCACATCCAGGTCCGCATGGCCCCGCCCACGTCCCGCGCCGCAGCCTCGGGGCGTACCTCGCCCGGGAGCCCAAGCGCGCCGTGACCGCCCCCGCTCTTTGTTCTCGTCGCCGACCAATCTGCCGAGGCGGGCCGTGCCCCGCGCCCGACGTGTCCCACTTGCCAACCACCAGCTTGATCGCCTCCAGGCAGTCGGGACCGAAGGACTATCCGCGTCCTCCAGGAGCCAGCCCACCAGCTCGACGACTCGCTCGGCCTCAGTTCGCTTCGGGGCCGTGGAAGTTTGTCGATTGTTGGGCAGCGGGTCAGACTGGGCGGGACTGGGCCGGAGTCATGGCAACGACGCACGCCAACCAACTACCGGAGGGACCGTCACCGTCCGCTTCACCGATGTGGTCGAGTCCACCCGGCTCAACCAGTCCTTGCGCGATGAGCAAGCCAACGTGCTGCGGCGCGAGATTGACTCCCTCTGCCGCGCCGCCGTGGAGCGCAACCGGGGCGTTGTGGTGCAGGGCCTCGGCGACGGGATGTTCCTGGCTTTCCCGTCGGCGCGTCGGGCGGTCGGTTGCGCGCAGGAGATCCAACGCGCGCTCGTGACGCGCGGTTAGCAAGCCTCGGCACAGACGGTGCAGCTGGGGATTGGCCTGCACACGGGAGAGGTGATCACCGAAGCGGGGGACTTGCACGGAGCGACCGTCGTGATCGCCGCACGCCTCGAGGCCGCGGCCGCTGGTGGGGAGCTCCTCGTCTGTTCCGCGGTCTATCAGTGGCCCGGCGCCGCCCGAGAGGATCTGGAGGACCGCCGCGAGCGAACGCTCAAGGGCATCGATGCGCCCTGGCGGGTCTACGCGGTCCCCTGGGAGCGAACAAGTGACGGCCCCTGGCCGCGAACCTGCTGACGCCGTTCACCCGGCACATCCAAGAGCTGGCCGATCTCCGCCAACTCCAGGACCCCCTTGTGCTGGCTGGCGTCCCAGCGCACCCCCCGGCAGACGGTCCCGGTGCGCCTCGCCGTGACCGAGCACTGGCTCTCCGCCGTTCCCGCCCGCGACCCGCAGGCGCGAGCGCTCTTCCAGCCGATGGCGGCGAGTCGCTGAAGCGCGGCGGTCTCGATATCGGCTTCGGTGAGAGCGGTCGGCTGGCACGATTCATCAGGCTCGTCGTCACTATCGAATTCGTCGATGGTCTCCGGATTCGAGAGGCGCCAGCCCGGACCGAGCACTGGATGGCGCATGAGGGTGGGTCAGAGCGCGTTGCCCGCGGCTGGGAGGCACCCTGAATTTGCTCTCTCCGATCGAGTTCGAGATCGGCAATGCTGGAGGCCACACACGGTTGACGAGTTTAGCCGATGCCTGAGCTGCGTCTCGCTCCCTTGCGGCAACGGCATCGCAGTGGCTCAGCGCGCCGGGGCCAGGTTGGCGCTGGCGCCCAGCGTTGGCAAGACTCGGGCTCAACCGGCCGAACCGATGCCTCACGCCGTTGCATTCCTGTTGAATTCGGCGTCTGGATAGACGAATGTATCTCTTGTTGGTGGCGGCTCGCCGTAGGCGTGCCACACCTCGTTCAGACCCAGTACCGACCGAGTGAGATGCTCCATCAGTAGTATGATGTATCGATAAAACGCGTTCTCCGGCTCTCGATGATCCATTTGCAATATGAGCGGTTGTTCCCGGTCCCACATGTATGTGGCGTTCATCGGCTCGCCGCTCTCGACCGAGTACCACGCGGTTCCGCGACCAAGCACGCACAACATCGTGACCATTTCGTCGCGACGGAGTCGGGAGTTGATTGCTCCAAAGCGCCGCACGATGTCTTCGAACTTCGTTGCGGCTTGCAGCCTGGTCGCCAAAACCGTCGTATGAAGTGGATTGAGGATTTTCCCTTGTTGGTCCAGGGGCTCCAGATGCTGGTTCTCCGTGATGTGACCGTAAGGATTGTCGCTGCGCGCCAGTCGGGAAATCGTGACTAGCTTCTTCATCTCAGCATCGAGCTGGGTGAACCCCAGCGACTGCTTGACTTCCGTGACGGCATAGATGGATTCGATGGGCAAAACCACACGACGCGACGTGCTGGTGGCCTGCGGCTTGATAACAGGTGACCAGATGTGGTCTCTGACGACGAGGTCGCACTCACCCGCCGTATGTCCCCTCGCATCGCTGATCACACCCGACGAGGCGAAATATCTGCCGGGCAGAAGCGCTCCCAGCTCTTCGCGTACGATGTCTTCGACACCCAGACCAGAGTCGAAGTTGTGCAGATTGAACCTGATCTCGTCGTCGGCTCGGGAGACGATCCGCGTCTGCGCGATCTGGCAGGTGAGCATCAGGGCGCTACGCAGAGTCTCACGTTTCTCCGCAGACGGTTGCCAGGAGTCGACGTCAGGTAGGTTTGCGTTCCAATCCATGTACTTTGCTCCTTCGCCGGTCGGATTGTCCCAGGAGGCTCGACCGTAGCTGGTAGTTGTGCGTCAGCATCCACACATTCTGAACGCGGTCAAAGGCAGTAGCCGACGCGGCCGTCGGGTCCCCCGCAGATTCCTCCGCGAGTCCACGACTCGCTCGAGGGGACGGTTCAGTTCGTCGCGCCGGGTGACCGTATCCTAAAGGCCTCCATCCGGAGGCATGGTTGAGGAGAGTGGTGTGTTCACGTCCGGGGCCATCTACCCCGAGGCCGGCCGTGATGCGAACGATGTGTCGCGGTTCGCGGCGGAAACAGCCAGGGAGCTGGGGGTCGGCCGCAATCTAATCGTCCTGCGGCGTGACTGATCCGACAGGCCCGCAGCTCGTTCGCACCTGAGGGTGGGGAGGCCCCTTGCCCGTCTGTCTGGCGCGAGGACCCGCACGATCCACAGCTCATCGTGAGGCTTCCGAGCGGGCACGCATGGGCCGCGAGGCGTCTGCGGGGCAAGCCGCGGGGGCGTCAAGCGGGGAACGATTGCGGCGCGCGCGTTTCCCAGGCGGGGCCCCTACGCGAACCCGGTTGGGTCCAAGAATCGGTCGAGCACGTTCCGCGTGATGCGCGAGACGTTGTTGTCGTGATTGTTGTGGAACAGGGAGGCAATCCAGCCGATCGAGCCGGTGGAGAACACGGCGCCGCCGCGCGGCGTCTCGAAAAAGACCACGTCGGCGTGCACGCGGGGGTCGTCTTGTCCTCCGATGGGGAGCAGCAAGTGACCGAGGTCCTCGTTGACCCGGATGTAGGCGTCGGTGTGCTGCTCGGACGTCGCGACGGTGAGGGCGTGAGGTGGCGTCCCATAGGCACGGCTGGCCCAGTCGAGTTCGAGGCCGGCGGCGCCGCCGCCGAGCAGACCGAAGTCGCCGATGATCTCGTCGTCGACGCCCTCGAAGATGAAGGCGGCGCGGGGATCGTGGCCGCCGGCGGCGCGGCGGAAGAAGGAGGAGTGGTCGAAGCCCTGGGCGATGAAGCCATTGCCGACGAGGGACTGCGGCGTGCGGCCCGCGCGCCACCAGAGCCCGCCGTACTCGCCGTTGAAGGCCATGTAGTACTCCCCCGGCTCGCTGGCCCAGGAGCGGGATCCGTCTTCGGTCCGGCGCATCTCCATGACACCGGGCTTGTCGTCGCGGTAGGCGACGCGCCAGTAGAAGCCGTTGCCGCCCATGTACATCAGCCGGCCGCCGCGCTGGGTGAAGGCGTGAACGGCGTCCCACATGGGGGTGGAGTAGTACTCGGGGTGGCTGCAGGTCATGACGCAGTTGTAGCGCTCCAGGAGTGAGACGCCGTCCTGGTGCATGTCTTCGTCGGTGATGACATCGAAGGGGATGTCTTGAGATTCGAGCCATTCGACGAGGTGCATGTCGGCGCTGAGCTGCCAGAGCCAGGGGTGGGTCGGGCGGATGTTGACGAGCGGGCGGAGACGAGAGGAGTAACAGACGCCCGTCCCGTCGTTGTGGTAGTCATACATGGAGTTGCCGTACTCCGGGTGGCGGTTGAGGTAGCGGTCCTCGGGCCCGATCACGGCGAGGCGGTTGGCGTGCAGCTCGGCCCCGCTCTCGATGCCGCCGCGGGAGTTGCCGTATGCCATGTAGCTGGCCGTGGGGATGAGGAGGGCGAGCGAGGCGGTGGCGCGATCACGGGGCGGGCGCACGATGAAGCTGATGTGGTCTTCCTGGTCCCCGGCCGTGATACGGGCGGCGTAGAGGCCGCTCGGCGTGTCGGCGGGGATTTCCAGCTCGAAGTCGGCGTCCCATTCGCAGTCGTAGAGCGAGTCATCGAGGAAGTGGATGGCAGCGTACTGATCCGGCGCGTGGCGGAAATTCAGCTCCTCGCCAGTCCACGTGGAGCAGCGCACGGCGCGAATCGGGAGGTTGATCAGCTGGCCGTGGGCGCGGTTGGGGGAGATGTCGATGATGTCATCCGTCTCGATCGCGCGGGCGAAGTCCCAGGCGGCGCAGATGTCGGCGCGCAGGGCGAGGGGAACCGCGTCGCTGCGCAGGGCTTCGACTTCGCTGCGCTCGAGGGCGCGGGAGGCGACGACCGGACGCTCGATGCGACCATTGAAGATCATCTCGCCGACGGGTTTCCCGCGGGCGTCTTCACGGCTGGCGGCCGCGATCAGGAGTGGCGCGTCGCAGCCGACGACGGCGGTCCCCTCGCTCGTGTGTCTGGCCTCGCCGCTCGACGTGTCACGGGCGTAGGAGTCGAGCAGCTGTTGCCGCAGGTGCACTTCACCGCTGGCGGCGTGGTACGTGGCGCTGACCAAGTACCACTCGCGAGCGACGAACGGACGCCCGAGGGCGAATTCGCGCAGGCCCCCGGCGCCGTCTCCGAGTTGCAGGACGAGGCCGTCTGCGGGATCGGTCCAGAGGGCGAAGCCGCGACCGGCGACGACGTCCATCTTGGAGATGAGGCAGGCGCGACGGAGGCTGGGGAGGGTGGGAAAGATGGTGGCCTGGAGGGTGAGATCGCTGAGGCCGCCAAAGGCGGGGCCGTGGGGGACGATGGCGTAGGACCCGCAGTAGGTCTCTTGCGTGCGGCCGGGGTACTCGCCGCTGACGGGCGATGGCAGGAGTTCGTCGCGGTAGCCGGGCCCGTCGGGCTGGCGATCGCCGGAGTAGAGGCGGACGATGTCGGCCTGGTAGCGGTCGATGCCCGGCTCGCAGCTCACCATGAAGCGGATGCGTTCGCCGGGAGCGACGCTGATCTCGTCGCTGTAGCCCGCGATCTTCTTTTCGAGCATGGATCGCTCCCTCGGGGTTGAATCAGTCGAGTCCGAGTGGGGCGCCGGTGATTAGTTCCCAGCGCAGTTTGAACACCGCGCGCTCTCCCTCTTCGAGGGAAGTGAAGACCTGGTCTTCGTTAAGGGTGAGATCAACGCCGCGCTGGCCGGAGAGCCGCGCGAGGACCCACTCTTTGTACGGGACGCGCGTGACGAGGACGTAGCGGCCGGCCGCTTCGGTGTCGCGCATGCGCGTGACGATGCGCTGGAGCGCGACGCTGTGGGGGCCCATGGGGTTGGCCATGAACTCCCGGGCGAGATCGGTACGGCTTGGATCGATCGGATAGTGAGACGGCATCCACACCCCCGCAGGTTCGATGGCGTAGCCTAGGTCGGGCGCGGAATCGATGCAAGCAGTGAGCGCGCGATGGCCCGAGCGTGGGTGCCCTTGGCCGAGCCGTGTGAATTCGACCAGAATCGTGGCAGACGACCCGCGGGAGTAGGAGGCCACGATGAGTCAACGAGTCAACGTCGCACGTATGCGTGCGGACCCGGTTTGAGCTGGAATGGACGGATTCCGAGATGGTGGAGGGCTCTTGGCGCCGGGATCAGATGCACAACCCGACACCGCTGAGTCCGCTGTCGATCGAGATGAGCGACCTCGTCCTCGAGTCTCTGGTTCGCGAGGCTGGCGCCACTCACGATGAGCGAGGAATCACCGCAGCGCGGAGGCTGGGATTGATCGCGGGATTGGCAGAGTCGCGTGGCGCCGGGGCTGTTGGCCAGTACGAGCACTACTACCCACGGCGCGCGGTCCGGAGTAACAGCATCCTCTCGCACAGCGCCGCGAGGAAGCGGAGCTGCGACATGCTGATGTCCTGGCTCTCGTCGACGACGATGAAGTCGAACGGCGTCTCGCCGACTGCCGACGCCTGCTCGGCGACGCGCGTGAACACCTCCGGTTGCTTGACCAGTTGCCACGCGCGACGCCAGCCGTGCGCGCACGCGCTCGAAGATCGACCAGAGGATTGCGCGCTGGTTCTGGCCCAGGCGCGTCTTTCGTCCCAATTGGACGGCTAGCTGTCGTAGGCAAAAGACACGTTCGAGACTTCATGAAGCGGCTGGCCACCCATTTCATAGCCTTTCGCCCAGGTCCGATCTTCGCGAACGATGAACCACACCTCTCCCGAGCTATCGACATGCACACGCAAGTCCCATTCGCGGCTCTCCAGTATCCCGCCGAGCAAGTCTTCTGGAACATAGCTCGTCGATGGAAGTGAACTTGGACGAACAGGATCGAAAGATCGTCTTCTAGCTTTCGCCGATGGCACTCTCCAATCCCCACCTTGTCGCCGGTACCGTGCACCTCGCCGGGTAGCTTTGGACTGAGCTTCCTCGAGCGATTGATCCTCCCTTAGTTTGAGGTTCAGCGTCCCGGCGGACATGTCCCGCATCGCACCGGTAACCTGACCATTCTCATCTTCGAGTCCTATCGCCAAACGTGGTTGGCCGCCTCGTGGATCTCGGCTTTGGAACATAGGCCTCGTGTACTCGACCTCGTACGTTGCAGCCAAGTGGATGGATACTTGAGGGTCTCCATGGTGAACGTCGTTCACTCCGCGAAGCTCCAACCTCAAATCCCAAGGGTCGTCTAAATTGTGGTGAATCAGAATAGAGTGGGTGTACCAGTCTTGGCATGGCAACTGATCTACCGCGAGCGACTGCCATGCTGACGCCACACCGTTCGGCAGCACGGTCCGAAACTCGTATGCAATGAGCGTCTCATCTTGAGGATTCTCCCAGAACAACGCCTGGAGGTTGGGCTCACAGGTACGAGCTCCAAGTCCCCGGATCGACACTCTGTTCTCATGGTGTGACTTGGCGATTGGCACGTAGATTCCTGACTGCTGTGCCCAATCCGCGGGCTCGACTGGGTTAGACCCATTGGACAGCCCCGGATGAGAGAAGTCAAGTGAGTAGGCAGTTGCGCGGCAACGCGCCGCGCAGCTGTACGCTGACGACGACACGCACCATTACTGCACCCGGAAGACCTTCATGACCTCGTCGCCGAGGTGGTTGATCACCTTGACCGCGATCCGGCCGGAGGGCGGTCGGTCGAAGGGGCGGGAGGTGTCGCTGTGCAGCGTCGACTAGGCCTCCTGGTCGATCTCCGCCTTGAGCGTCGTCTTCAGCGCCTTGTACGGGTCGTTGGCGCCGAGGAAGTAGGCGTGGCGGACGAAGAACCTCTCGCCGTTGTAGTCGGAGTCGATGAACCACGGCGATCCCGTCGAGGCCGTCGCTGCGGACCTCGCCCGGCGACGGGCCGAAGACATCGACGCCGTTTCGGACTTGGAGCTGGCCGGGCTGGGCTTCGTCGGGGTTATTCGGAGGTCGTTCTGGTGGACCCCGACGATCGCGAACGGCGACCGATCGGTTCGTGACGGAGGCGGCGACGGCGTCGTAGAGAGCGGGGGAGTTCGGCGCCGCCCGGGCCTGGATTCACGAGGCGATCGACTGTTTCGCCCGGCGCTCCGCCCTCACGATCTCCGGCGCAGGTCTGACCCAACGCGAGCCCAAATTCAGGCGACCCACGTATCGCTCGCGCAGCCGCGAATGAGGCACCATCGGACCGGTGTTCACGGCAGGTGACTAGCCGACGGTGGGGAGGCCTTCGGCGCCGCGGACTTCGTTGATGGTCTCCATCACTCGGTGCGGGAACGGGGCGTACTGGATTTCGAACTCCTCGACGAGGCGTGAGTTGTCCATCAGCTAGAGGCCCGAGCCCTCGTGCTCAATGCTGCCGTCCTGGTAGAAGTACCAGTAGAAGCCGTAGTCGTAGTTGCCCAGGGTGGCCCAGGAGGAGACGACGAGGCGGCGGTTGCGCCGCACCTCGGTGTGCATGTCGTTGTGGCGGTCGGTGTGCTTCCAGAGCAGGTTGAAGTCCTCCTCGTGGATGCAGACGGCGTTCGAGATGACGGGAGCCGCCCACCTCGTTGTTGACGACCCCGTCGAGATAGGTGATCTCGCCAAGGCAGTCGCAGCCCAACTCGAGCGAGTTGCTGAACCGGCCAAGGCCGATCTCGCCGCTGTCGAACGCGTTCTTCCAGTACTGCCCGACGCTGGTGTCGCCGTAGGGGACGACCATCTCCGAGAGCGCGGCGCGGTACATGATTGACCGGAGCTCGTCGCCATCCTGGTAGCCGACCTGGTGCAGGACGAGTCCCTCGCGGGGATGCAGGGAGACGCGCATGCGCCACTTCTGCCAGCGCAGCTCGTGGCCATCGAGTTCGAAGCTGACGCCCTCAGGCTGGGTGATCTCGAGTGGCTTGAGGTCGTCGCGCAGCGACGGCTGGGACTCGGCGTCGTAGCGGGCGTCGGCGGCCGGGACCGGCGCGTCGCCCTCGTCGAAGACCTTCACGACGCGCTCTTCGTTGAGGTCGACGAGCGCGACGATGCCTTCGATGGGGCGGGCGTAGGCGTGTGAGGCCATCTCGTCGCGCGCGTAGCTGACGCCGCGCAAGAGGCGGTGGCCCGCTTCGTCGGGATCGCCGAAGTTGCCGGCCGGCCAGGGGTTGACCCAGATCGTGTCGACGTCGGTGATGCCGCGCTTCTTCATGGCGGCGCGCCAGTTGGCGTCGGCCTTGATCAGAGCTTCCGCCTGCTGAAACTCCTCGAGCAGCGGAATCGTCTGCACGCCGGGCAAATGCTGCCAAGACTCGATGCTGCCCTCGCTGAGGTCGACGATCGCCTCGTAGGCGTGGCCGTCGGCGCGGTCGAGCATGACGACGAACGCACGGCGTGCAATCTCGGCGCCGGGCATGAAGGCATAGATGTCGGACTTGGCGGGCTCTTGCAGGGCGATGCTGACGAAGCGCAGCTTGTCGGAGGTGTTGCGCTTTCGGCAGAGCGCGGCGGCCTGTTGGATCTCGCTCGCGCTGAGCGGGTCAAGCGGGTGGGGGTTCTGACGCGCGCCGACGCTGGTGTCGGTCTGAGCCTCTTCGACGACCATTTCTCCTCCCGGGGGGAGCCGTGCACGCGGGTGTGTGGCGACACGCCGCCGGTGATATGCGACCAGTCTAGGCTCGAGGCAAGGCTCAATCCGTCGGCGCCTCTGCGGGACGAAGGAGTACTTCATGCTCCTCGCCGCGCCCGCACTGCGCGCGATCCACGTCTCCACGCACGTCTCGCTGGCCCAGGCGGTGGAGCGCGTCAAGCGCGATCGCGTGCTCGCGACGATCCGCGCGGCCGACGCGCAGCTCAAGCAGTTGGGCATCGACCAGCCGCGCGTGGGCGTCTGCGGGCTCAACCGGCACGCGGGCGAGAATCCCGCTGCGATCACGTCATGAGACACGAATCGGTCTGCTGGGTACCGCCGATTCCAGGCACACCGCGGATCTTCGCCCTCACGCGGGGCCAGGAGCCGGGCGGCGTGGCGTCGACCTGTCGAAAGCTGGGCATTTGCTACTTGATCGGCCATCGCTGGCGTCGCCAGATTCAGCATTCGAACCGACTCTTGCGGGCCTTTCCAGGCCTGGCCGCCGTTCGCCTGCCCTGCAGCACTTGACGCATCATGGACAACACGGAGGGCGCCAGCGCCCCGCGCGCTCCCATTCCGCTCTGCTGCGAGCGAGCATCCCCACCCACTTGGGTCGGTCGGGCCGGAAAGGCACCCCCGCGACCCCTCCTCCGGTCCGAGGGCGCCACAACGATGGCCAACAGAAGTCCCTGGAGCAACTTGCGCCCCGCCGGATTGCAAAGCCTGGGCCTCGCGAAACGGAAGCGTGCCAGCGCTCTGATGTTGCCGTGGAAACGTCGCCGACGGACCACAGCGCCGAGTGGGTGCGCCGGCTCGCGCGGCCGTGAGGCTGCAGCTCCGCAGGAACCGCTCTCGCGGCCAGCGTGGCAGACCGCTGGGTGGACGCCGTCGACAAGCGCGGAGCGGCATGCGATGACGTTCATGGCGGTCGGTCGGCGCCCGTGCCACGAACGACCGGCCGATGAGGGACGTTACGATGTCCAACGACCTGATGGAACACAGCCCCTCAGAGGCACGCCATGCGGAAGTTCGCAATCGCTCTTCTGACGATCTTTCAGCGCAGCTCCCTGTTGATCTGGAAGCTGCGCGGGATGACCGAAGACGATCTCGCTGCGCGCCGAGTGACAAGTGGTGAGTCCTGGAATGAATTCTGTGACACGTTGAAGGCCGCCGGAGCAGCATTGCAGTTCCCAGGCACGCCTCGAGACCCAGTTGCTCAAGCGGAGGGATATCGATATCTCAGCCGGATCGCCCGGGCCGGCTTGATGGCGTTCATCGAGCACTCCGATCCACAGGCGCCCGTCTTGCACCGAGTGATTAATGAGTTCACCAAGCTGGGCGCCGACAATCCCGACAACTTCTATCTGACGGCCGCGCTGAATGGCACATATGAGTACAAAATCAGCGGGCGTCGCAACACGATTGCCTTCCTGAGCTTTGGCACGCAGACCGGGAACTATGGCCAGGGACGGGGGTTGCCTCCTACCGGCCACATCGATTCCAGCCAAATCGAGATGGACGAGCATGGATACTTCGAGCTGATCCTGAGTCGCCGCCCGCAAGACAGGAATTGGCTGCCGATGACGCCTGAAACGGGCACCTTGGTTGTGCGCCAGACGTTTCTCGATCGGGAAACGGAAATCCCGGCGGAACTGCAGATCGAGCGCATCGACTGCCCGGAAGATGAGCGCCGCTCTTCCCCGCTGACCGCGAAACAGCTTGACGAGGGTTTGCAGAAGGTCGGAGCGCTGGTAGCCGGCGCGCCGCTGTTGTTCGCCAAGTGGGCGCGCGAGTTTCAACGGCACAGCAACGAGTTGCCAGAGTTCGATCGGGAGCGATCGCTGAACGCCGGGGGTGATCCGAACATTGTCTACTATCACAGCCACTGGGCCATTGCAGAGGACGAAGCGCTTGTGATCGAAGTCATGCCCCCGCCGTGCGAGTACTGGAACTTTCAGCTGAACAACTACTGGATGGAATCGCTGGACTATCGTCACCACCGGATTCACACAAACAAACACCTCGCGCTCTATGAGGCCGACGAATCCGTTCGCTTGATCGTGACCCACGCCGATCCCGGTCTGCCCAACTGGATCGAGACCGCCGGCCACACGTCCGGAACCATGTGCTTCCGTTGGGTCCGGGCGAAGGACCATCCTCAACCCCGAACACGGCTGGTCAAATTGACCAGCCTGGCTAGCTAGACGAGTACATGGGTATGGCCATGCTCGGCAGCCGTGCGCACACCTCCACGGACTACGTCCACCCGCACCACCCTCTCCCGGTCAGGGGATTCAACTCCATGGGCCGCGCCGCCGGGCGGCTCGGTTGGTCGGGTGAGCCGGTAGTCGATACGCTCATCCGCGATGCGACACGCAAGACCGGGCTGACGGACTTCGGGCATGGTGGTCACGCTCGGGCATTGGAGGTGCTCGTCGACTCGATCAGTGGCGAGGCCGACTTGACTCCGACCGGCAAGCTGATCCAACGGTCGCGGCTGACCAGCGCGTTGATTCAGCGTCTACGAATTGAGGAACTGTTCAAGCAGCATCCGGAGATCGATGATGTCGATCTCGGCGCCGTTATTCTGATCACCGGATTGCAGCGTACCGGAACCACCTTTCTGCACCGACTGCTGTATTCCAATCCTGACATTCGAGGGGTGACGAGTGCGGAGGCCCTTGAACCCGTCCCTGCCGGCCGCGGCATGACTCCGGGATATACTGTCCGCGCAACACGAGCGATGCTGGCGCAACGACTGGTCGCGTACCTGTCCCCGCAGTTCAATATGGTCCATCCGGTCGACCATCGCGAGCCGGAAGAAGATGTCATGTTGCTGGACCTGAGCTTCATGAGCCAGGCGCCCGAGGCGATGATGCACGTCCCTGCATATTCTCGCTGGCTGGAAGAACAGGACCACAGCCAGACCTACGAACACTTCTCCAGGGTGCTGAAGATCCTGTGTTGGCAGCATCCGGGAACAACCTGGGTACTCAAGACGCCTCACCACATGGAATACCTCGATGTGTTTCTCAAGTGCTTTCCCGCTGCGTTGATCGTGCAGACCCATCGCGATCCACGCAAAGCGTTGCCGTCATTCTGCAGCATGGTCGCCCACGGGCGCGGAATGTTCAGCGATGCCATCGACCCGGTCGAAATCGCCAGGCATTGGGGACAAAAGACGCAACGAATGGTGGCACTGAGCACGCAGACAAGGGACAAGCTGGACCCCGACCAGAGCATGGATGTGTCCTACTACGATCTGATTGAGGATCCCATTGCTCAGCTCCGGCGAATATACGAGCGCGCCGACATCTCATTCGGCGATGCGGCGGTCAGCATCGCCGAGCAATACGCAAGAGCGCATCCGCAGAATCGCTTTGGCACACATACGTATCGTCTGGCCGATTTCGAGTTGGATGCGGAAGCGATCGACAGGAACTTCTCCTCCTATCGTCGCAGATACGCCATCCCGTTCGAGTAGAACGCATGAAGCCTCGAAAGCGAACGCGGCCATGAGCGATGCTGCCGAAGACAACAGACGTGCAGGCCATGCCAACTTGGTGAACGCCATCGTCAGCGCGGTGCGAGACCTCAGGCAGCCACAGGAATCGCCGCTGAGCCCGGTCCCGGAGGACGTCCGAGTTGACGGCAAAACCTGCCTCGTGACAGGGGCGAGCAGTGGATTGGGCAGGGCGGCGGCCATCGAGCTAGCCAGGCGCGGCGGCCATGTGATCCTTGCGTGCCGGCCGGGACACGAGGAAACCCGTGCCGAGATCATGCAGCTCTCAGGATCCACGACGGTCGACATGATGGAGGTGGACCTCGCGGATCTGGCATCTGTGCATCGCTTCTGCGACCGCCTCGTCCGAGCAGCGACGCAGATCGATGTCGCTGTGCTGAACGCCGGCCTGGCGGCGCGAAGGTCAAGGCGGAGCCGGCAAGGATACGATTTGATGTTCGCGGTGCATTTCCTTTCGAATCGCGTGATGCTCGACCGCTGGCTGCGAGATGGCGTCGTTCGTGCGGGCGGCCGCGGCCACGAGATTCCGCGGATCGTCTTTATCACTTCCGAATCACACCGATCTGCTGAGGACATCGATTTCGATCGGCTGGGTGCATACGTTGACTACGGGATCAGGGGCAGCCTCGAGCATTACGGTTTCAGCAAGCTGATCCAGTGCACATTCGCACGTGAACTGTCGCGCCGTCTCAACCCGGGCGACGATGTCGAGGTCGCCGTGCATGCCATCTGCCCCGGAGGAGTAGCCACGAACATTGCGCGAGAGGCGCCGTCACTGCTGAAGCCACTACTGAATGCGCTGTTCCGGCAGATCTTTCAGTCCCCGGCAGCGGCGGCGGCGCCGGTGATCTACCTGTGTTGCGCTGAAGAACCCGGTGCGACCACAGGGATGTATCTGCACATGACGCAACGCAAGTCGGTCTCACCCAGTGCAGCCGACCCGGAGAACGGTCGCAAGCTGTGGGAAGCCAGTGAGACACTGGTGGCGGAGGCAGGAGATTCAGGCTGACTCATGCTGGGTCAAGCCGGTGAGCCGCAGGGCCCAGGAGGCAGCGGTCAAGCCCCAGACGTCACCAGTCCGCTCGCCCGCCGCGAGCTCGGAGGAAGGCACGCATGGCGCCCTCGATCGAACAGACCGGCCTGATCGCGCCCTACGGCGGCGCGCTGGTCGACCTCGTGGCTCCGCCGGAGCGATTCGCCGATCTCAAGGCCCGCGCGGGCCGACTGGACAGCATTCAGCTGTCCGAACGAGCGATCTGCGATCTCGAGCTGCTCGCGACGGGAGCGTTCTCACCGCTCGACCGGTTCATGGGGGAGGACGACTACCGTCGATCGGTCGGCGAAATGCGGCTGGGCGACGGCACGCTGTTTCCCGTTCCGGTGACCCTGTCCATCGACGACGCTTCCTCCGTCAAGATCGACGCTGACCTGGCCCTGCGCGATGCTCGGAACGATCTGCTCGCGGTCATGACGATTCAGGAGGCCTACGAATGGTCTCCGCTGGAGCTCGCGGACGAGGTGTTCGGGACCCGCGACGTGCGGCACCCGATCGTGTCCGAGATGCAGCGCTGGGGGAGGGTCAACGTATCCGGCCCGCTCCAGGTGCTGCAGCTTCCGCGGCGCTATGACTTCACCGAACTGAGGCGAACTCCCCAGGCGACGCGCACCGCGCTCCTCGCCCACGGCCGAGCGAACGTCGTAGCATTCCATGCCTGCGATCCCTTTCGCCGGGCCGAAGAGGAGCTCACCCGCAGGGCCGCGGAGAGCGTGGACGGGCTGCTGCTGCTCCATCCGGCAGTGGGCTCGACCAAGCCAGGGGACATGGACCATTACACGCGCATCCGCACGTACCGGACCCTGTCGCGGCACTACTACGAGGACGATCGCGTGCTGCTATCGCTGCTACCGCTGGCGACGAGGTTCGCCGGACCTCGAGAGGCGCTCTGGCACGCGATCATACGACGCAACTACGGCGCTAACTTTCTGATCGTCGGCCGGGACCACGCCAGTCCCCCCGTCGACTCGGTAGGCCGTTCGATCTACGGCCCCGACGATGCCCGTGAACTGGTCGACCGCTACAGCGCTCAAACCGGAGTGACAGCTGCGACATTCCGCGAGACGGAGGACGACACAGACGGCGAGAGGCGCACAAAGGTCGCAGCAGTTCCCGGACGGGATCATGGAGCCTCTCCCGGTCCGACGCAGTTGGGTGAGGAGAACTCGCGCCGGGGGCAAGCGCTGCCGAGCTGGATTGCCATGCCTGAGGTCGCCAGGATCCTGGCCGAACGCCATCCGCCGAAGCATCGACAAGGGGTGTGCATCTGGTTCACCGGTCTCAGCGGATCAGGCAAGTCCACAACTGCCGAGCTGCTCGCGGGAGTGCTCATGGAGCATGGGCGGCGGGTGACAGTCCTGGACGGGGACGTGGTCAGAACGCACCTGTCCAAGGGCCTTGGCTTCTCCAAAGACGACCGCGACGCCAACATTCGCCGGATTGGATTCGTCGCCTCCGAGATGGTCCGCCATGGTGGAGTGGCAATCTGCGCGGCCGTGAGCCCGTACAGCGCCGTGCGAAACGAGATCCGGGCCATGGTCGGTTCCGAGCGCTTCATCGAGGTGTTCGTCGACACGCCGCTCCACGTCTGCGAAAACCGCGACCCCAAGGGTATGTACGCCAAGGCGCGGCGCGGTGAGATCTCCAACTTCACCGGGATCGATGATCCGTACGAGGCTCCAACGGACCCGGAGATCACGCTCGACACGGTCCGACACTCCGCGCGCAGCAACGCCATGCTGGTCCTGGACTACCTGATCGAGGAGCGCTTCGTACGCGTCCCGAGAGACTAGCTCGCACGCACGCATGACGATCCGCTTTGTCGGTCACGTATCGTGAGACCATCGACCCGAGGGGCCAAGCATGCCATCTGATCTGGAGATCGAAGCCGCGGCCGAACGAACAGTCAGTGAAGATCCGCAGGCGGCGCAGCGATCGGGGCCTGGTGCTGACCAAGCACCGGCCCGGCCTGGTGGTCGATGTGGAGCGGAGCGATGCGCGGGTGCGGGCGCGGAGGGGTCAGCTCGAGCCCGCTGAGTGGCTCGGGTGGAGGTCTGCGCTGCGGTTGATTGACAATGGTGCGGCTGTCATTAGGCTGATTGGCAGGAGTTGCGATGACTCGCGCCGCCGCCGCCCGCCATGCTCGCTTTGACTCGGGCCGCAGGCTGCTCGCGCGACACCGCACGTCCGGAGGTGAAGGGGCTTGGCGACGCGTCAGCTGACGCCGCCGACGCCCGCGGCTTGAGGACGATGCCGCGACCACCTCTGGAGCACCCGCCATGCCTTCCACTGGCAGCCACCACCCTTCGTTGGACGATTTCCAGGCCATCGCCGCGCGCGGTGAGGGCAACTTTGCGCCGATCTATCGCGAGGTCCTGGCCGACCTCGAAACGCCCGTCTCGGCCTTCCTGAAGGTCAAGCGGGGGCGCTATTCGTTCCTGCTCGAGTCGGTTGAGGGCGGGGAGCGGCCGGGCCGTTACTCGTTCATCGGGACCGAGCCGTATCGCGTGATTCGGGCGGAGGGGGGCGGCGATATCGATCCGCTGCGCCTGGTTGAGCAGGAGCTTGACCGCTTCGATTTGGTTCCGAGCCCCGATCTACCACCCTTCTGCGGCGGCGCTGTCGGGTATCTCTCCTACGAGGCGATCCGGCACTTCGAGCCTCGCGTCGAGCCCGCGCCGCACGATCCTCACGGGCTACCCGAAGCGCTATTTCAGCTCGTCGACACCGTGCTCGTCTTCGATCATCTCAAGCATGTGATCCGCGTCGTCAGCCACGCGCGGCTCGACGGCGATATCGAATCGGCCTATCGGCAGGCGCAGTTCCGGATCGACGAGCTGGTCGAGCGTCTGGAGGGCGGGCAGCCGGTGCCGCCAACCGATGCCCCGGAGCCGCCCGACCATCAGAGCGCGATCCGCTCGAACATGGAGCGCGAGTCGTATTTCTCGGACGTGAAGCGGATCGTTGAGTACATCATCGCCGGCGACATCATTCAGTGCGTCTATTCGCAGCGGTTCTCGCGCGAGACGTTCGTGCATCCGTTCAACGTCTATCGCACGCTGCGCACCGTGAATCCCTCGCCCTACACCTATTACCTCGAGATGGACGACCACCAAATCGTCGGCACGTCGCCCGAACTGCTGGTGATCGTGGAGGACGGCAAGGTCGCCACGCACCCGATCGCAGGCACCCGCCGCCGCGGCCAGTCGGAGCAGGAGGACGCGGTGCTGGAAGCGGAGCTGCGCGGCGACGAGAAGGAGATCGCCGAGCACGTGATGCTGCTGGACCTCGGCCGCAACGACGTCGGCCGCGTCGCCAAGCCCGGCACGGTGCGGGTCACGCAGGAGCTCGACGTCGAGCGCTACAGCCACGTGATGCACCTCGTCTCTCACGTCGAGGCCGAGATGCGCGACGACTACACGGCCTATGACGCGGTCCGTGCGACGTTCCCGGCGGGCACCGTCTCGGGCGCGCCCAAGATTCGGGCGATGGAGATCATCTCGGAGCTGGAGACCGACCAGCGCGGGCCGTACGCCGGCGCGCTCGGCTACTTCGGATTCGGCGGGAACATGGAGACGGCGATCACCATCCGCACCATCGTGATGCAGGACGGCGTGGCCTCGGTGCAGGCAGGCGGGGGGATCGTGTTCGACAGCACGCCAGGCTTCGAGTTCGAGGAGACCGTCAACAAGGCGATGGGCATGCTCACCGCGCTCGACCTGGCAGAGGAGCGCAGCCGCTCGTCCTCGACCGGCGGCTCGCGGGGCTACTGAGCAACGGCGTAGGGCGGCCAAGAGCGACAAGCGAGCGGAGCCGAGTTGTGCCGGACGCGTTGATCATCGGTTACGGCGTCACATTTGACGACGCTGGCCGCGTGCTGCTGCTGCATCGCCGGCCTGACAATCCGCCCTGGGCCGACGAGTGGTGGCTGCCCGGTGACGTGACGCCGTTGACGGAGGAGCCCGACGCGACGGTGCCGCGGATCTTCGAGCATCTGCTGCGTCAGCGAGTCAGCGTCGGGTTCATCGAAACGCTGTTCGGCGCGGAGCCCGAGACGGGCCGGCACACGGTGCATAACGCCTACCGCGTGATGGTGGTCGGGGCGCTCGATTCGCAGCCCGAGGACGAGACCAATCCCTTCGACGCAGCAGAGTGGTACGGCCCCGATCAAGCGCTCGCGGCGCTGCCCAGCGAGCAGGCGGCGCTGCTCAAGACAGCGCTGGATCTCGAAGCGAAGGGCATCGCCCCCGAGTCGGCGGGCGACCTTGACGCGCTCTTCGCCGAGGAACCGGCACGGGCGCCCCTGCCCACGGCGCCGACGCGACGGCCGCGCGAGGAGCGTCGCGCGCTCGGCGCGGAGCTGCTCGCCGAAGTGACGGGCAACCCCAACATCGCCGACGGGCTCTCCGAGCAGCTCGGGGCGCTCGGCGATTGGCTCGTCGAGCACGTCTGGGGCGAGGTCTGGCAGACCGAGCAGCCTTCGCGACGCGACCGCTGCATCGCCGCGATCGCGCTGTGCGCGAGCCTGCGTCTGCACGATGCGCTGCGCTTCAACGTCACCGTCGCTGAGGCGATAGGCCTGTCGCGTGACGAGATCGCCGAGGTCTGCCTCCAGCTCGCCGCGGATGTCGGCTTCCCCTACGCCAACGAGACGCTCGGCCTGCTCGGCGCGCACTGGAAGCTGGAGAGTGGCCGCTTCGCGCCGGCGGGCGAGCTGCCGCCGCCGATCTCGCGGCCTGGCACTACCGCGCTTGATCGCATCTCGCGGGCGTGGGCGATTGAAGAGGTCTACTCGCGTCCGCAGCTCGCGACGCGTGAACGCGCGATCGTCTCGCTGATGGCGATCCTCGCGCTCGGCCCCTCAGAGGCCGTTGATTCGCACATCGCGAACGCACTCAGCAGCGGCGTCAGCGCGGCGGAGCTTGATGGGCTCATGCCGCTGGTCGCCGTGTTCGCAGGGATCCACCGCGCAGAAACGGGCGAACGCGCCCTCCAACGGTTCGTAGAATGACCATCGGAACGGAGTCCAACATGGCCACACACGCAGAACGACGTGCCGCGGGCGCTCAGCTGCTTAGCGAGATGACCGGCGCGCCGGCCCCCGCCTTCGCAGGCATGGAACAGCGAACCGGGGCGTTCGGCACCTTCGTGCTCGATTACGTCTTCGGCCAGATCTGGCAGGGCGAGGAACTGAGCCGGCGCGATCGCAACCTCGCCTCGCTGGCGATGCTGGGCGCGCTCGAACGGTTCGACGCGGTCCGCTTCCACGCCAGCTTCGGTCCCGCCAATGGGCTGGGGCGCGAAGAGATCGCCGAAATCGCGCTGCAGATCGCGGGCTATGCGGGATTCCCGGCCGGCAACGGGATGATCGATGTTCTGCATCAGGCCTGGAGCGAGGCCGACGGCGAGCCCTACGTGATTCCGCCCGCCGCGCACAAGGATGATGAGCAGCGGCACCGCGACGCGGTCGACGTGATGCGCACACTCAACGCCCGTGATGAGGCGCAGGACCCGGCCGATGCGCTGGCCGGGATGGAGCGGATTGGGCCGGTCGGCAAGCTGGCGTTTGAGTTCGCCTTCGGCGACCTCTGGTCGCGTGACCAACTCTCGCGGCGCGACCGATCGCTCGTCGTGGTCAGCATCCTGGTCGCGCTGAACAAGCTCGAAGAGTTGCAGTTCCACATCCCCGGCGCGATCAATCACGGCGTGACCGCGACCGAACTCGAAGGCGTGATGGCCACCGCCGCCTATTGCTGCGGCTTCCCGCGCGCGGTCGAGGGCATGCGTCTGCTTCGCCGCATCCTGCGTGAACGGGAGGGAGCAAGTGACTGACGTTCTGCTGATCGACAACTACGACTCGTTCACCTACAACCTGTACCAGTACCTCAGCGAGCTCGGCGCTGAGGTCGAGGTGCACCGCAACGACCAGCTCACGCTGGAGGAGGTTGAGGAGCTCGACCCGCGCAAAATCGTGATTTCGCCGGGGCCGAAGACACCGCGCGAGGCGGGGATCAGCGTGCCGCTGATCCAGTCCTACGCGGGGCGTCGGCCGATTCTCGGCGTCTGCCTCGGCCATCAGTGCATCGGGGCCGCCTTCGGAGCGACGGTCGCGCCGGCCGGCGAGATTCGGCACGGCAAGATGTCGGCCATCGAGCACGATGGCGAGGGACTGTTCGAGGGGATCGATCAGGGCTTCGAAGCGACGCGCTATCACTCGCTGATCGTCGAGCCCGACACCATGCCCGACGAGCTGCAAGCGACCGCCTGGACCGACCGCGCCGACGGCCAGGGCCGCGTGCTGATGGGCCTGCGGCACCGCGACTACGTCGTGGAGGGCGTGCAATTTCACCCCGAATCGATCATGACCAAGACGGGGCACGACCTGCTGCGCAACTTTCTGAGCGTCACCGAGGCCGTCCGTGCCGGGCGGTAGCGCCGATCTGACGCCGGCGCTCAACGCGCTGCTCGAGGAGCGCCGCGACCTCACGGACGCCGAGGCTGGCGCCGCGCTCGATGCCCTGATGTCGGGCGAGGCGGAGCCGCTGCAGGCTGCGGCGCTGCTGACGGCGCTGCGGAGCAAGGGCGAGACCGTTGACGAGGTGGTCGGGCTGGCGCGAGCGATGCGCGGGCACGCGCTTCCCGTCGACCTCGCCGACCTGCCACGTCTCGCCGACACCGCGGGGACCGGCGGCGACGGGCGACACACGTTCAACGCGAGCACCGCCGCGGCGTTCGTGCTCGCCGGCTGCGGCGTTCCCGTCGCCAAGCACGGCAATCGCGCGATGTCGTCGAGCTGTGGCTCGGCCGATGTGCTGGAGGCGTTGGGGGCCTGCATCATCCTCGGACCCGCGCAGGTCGAGGCCTGCATTCGCGATGTCGGCTTCGGCTTCCTCTTCGCGCAGACGTTTCACCCGTCGATGCGGCACGTCGCGCCGATTCGGCGCGGCCTCGGCGTTCGCACGGTGTTCAACATGCTGGGCCCGCTGACCAATCCAGCACGCGCGACGCACCAACTGATTGGCGTAGCGCGGCCCGAACTCGGGCCGCTGATGGCGGAGGCGTTGCAACGGCTGGGGGTCAAGCGCGGGCTCGTTGTCCACGGCGCCGAGGGTCTGGACGAGGTCTCGCCGACGGGGGAGACGCACGTCTGGCAGGTCGGCGGCGACGCGCTGACCGAGTTCTCGGTCCGACCGGGCGACTTTCAGATCCGGCCCGTCTCGCTCGAGGCGGTCCGCGGCGGTGAGACGCCGGCGGAGGCGGCCACGATGATGCGGGAGGTGCTCGGCGGCAAGACCTCCGCCCTGACCGGGTTCGTGACGCTCAACGCGGCCGCTGCGCTGTTCGCCGCCGACGAGGTTCCCACGGTTGCCGAAGGCGTCAGCCGCGCGGCGGAGTGCATCGATGATGGACGGGCGCTGCGTAAGCTGGAGCTATTCGTCGAGCGCTCGTCGCAGCTGGCCGAGGAGTCCGGGCAATGCCAGAGATAGCGCCGCAAGCTCAGGCCGGCTCCGTGCTCGAACGGATCGTCGCCGATACGCGCCAACGCGTCACCGATCGGCGCGCGCGGATGCCGATCGAGGCGCTTGAGATGCTCGCGCGAGCGCGTCCGCCGGCGAGGGACTTTGTCGCGGCGCTGCGCGCGCCGGGCGTCGGCGTCATGGCCGAGATCAAGCGTGGTTCCCCATCCAAGGGCCTGTTCGCGCCGGATCTCGATCCGGCTGCGCTGGCACGCACGTTCAGCGAGATCGGGGCCGTTGCGGTGTCCGTGCTCACGGCGCCCGACTTTTTCGCGACCGACGACGACCTGCGCGCCGCGGCCGAGGCGCTTGGCGGGGCAGATGCGCCGCTGTTGCGCAAGGAGTTTCACGTCGATCCCTACCAGGTGGCCGAAGCGCGGGCGCTGGGCGCGGATGCGTTTCTGATCATCGCCAAGACCTCCGATATCGAAGCGATGCGTGAGATGATCGCGATGGGGCGCGAGCTGGGAATCACGGCGTTCGTCGAAGTGACCGACGAGGCGGAGCTGCGGGCGGCGCTCGCTGTGGAGGCGCCCGCGATTGGGATCAACAACCGCGACCTGCACACGTTCCAGGAGGACCTGACCACCACCGAACGGCTCCGACCGCTCTTGCCGGCGGACGTGCCGGTCGTCGCGGCCAGCGGCGTGCGTACACGCGCCGACATGCTGCGGATGGAGGCCTGCGACGTGGACGCCGTGCTGATCGGCGAGGCGCTGTCGAGCGCCGCGGATCCAGCGGCCAAGCTACGTGAGCTGACGGGTCGATGAGCGCCGACTCGCCGCTGGTGAAGATTTGCGGGGTGCGCGAGGTGCGCCACGCCGTGACGGCTCGGGAGGCCGGCGCAGACCTGATCGGGATGATCTTCGCCGACGCGCGGCGACGTGTGGATATCAAGGCGGCGCGCGCGATCCGCCGCGAGCTTGGGCCGCGGGTGGAGATCATCGACTCGACGACCGACGCAGTGGAGCGCGGCCGGGCGCGGACAGGTCGTCCGCTGCTGGTCGGCGTGTTCGCGGGGCAGACGCCGGACGAGATTATGCGCGTGCTCGAGCGGGTCGATCTCGACCTGGTGCAGCTGAGCGGCGGCGAGCATCCCGCGCTCGCGGGGCGTATCCCCAGGGCGGTGATTCGCGCGACGCATGTCACGGCGAGCGCGACATCCGCGTCGCTGATGCGCGACGTCGCGCGGACGCCGGCCACGATCACGTTCCTGGATGCTGCCTCGAAGCAGGGCGGGGGGACGGGTGAGCGATTCGACTGGTCGCTTGCGACCGAGGTCGCGCGGGAGTGGCCGTTGATCCTCGCGGGCGGTCTGACGCCCGAGAATGTCGCGGAGGCCATCGCGATCGTGCGGCCCTGGGCGGTGGATGTCTCGACGGGAGTCGAGACGGATGGTCTGAAATCCGACGAGAAGATCCGTGCCTTTGTCGCGGCGGCCAAATCACCCATCGCGGAGGCGTCAGCATGACCGACGACGGCGGAGCGTTCGGGCCGTTCGGCGGCCAGTTCGTGCCCGAAACACTGATGCCCGCGCTCGCAGAGCTCGAAGAGGCCTGGCACGCGGCGTTGGCCGACGACGACTTCCGCCTGGAGCTCGCGGACCTGCTGCGGGCCTACGTGGGCCGCGAGACGCCGGTCACGTTCGCGGAGCGGCTCTCCGAACGGCTGGGCGGGGCACGTATCTATCTGAAGCGCGAGGACCTCGCCCACACCGGCGCGCACAAGATCAACAACGCCATCGGTCAGGTGCTGTTGGCGCGGCGGATGGGCAAGCAGCGAATCATCGCCGAAACCGGCGCCGGCCAGCACGGCGTCGCGACCGCGACCGCCTGCGCCAAGTTCGGGCTTGAGTGCATCGTCTATATGGGCTCCGAGGACGTGCGCCGCCAGGCGCTCAACGTGTTTCGCATGCGCCTGCTCGGCGCGGAGGTGATTCCCGTCGACTCGGGCGCGCGCACGCTCAAGGATGCAATCAACGAGGCGATTCGCGACTGGGTGACCAACGTGCGCTCGACGTATTACCTGATTGGCAGCGCGATCGGGCCGCATCCGTATCCCGTGATCGTGCGCGAGCTGCAATCGGTGATCGGGCGAGAGTCGCGTGAACAGATGCTGACCAGCACGGGCCGGTTGCCCGATGTCGCGATCGCTTGCGTGGGCGGCGGCAGCAACGCGATCGGGCTCTTCCACCCGCTGATCGATGACCCGGTGCGGCTGATCGGTGTCGAGGCGGCGGGGGAGGGGTTGCACCTGCGTCACGCCGCGACGCTCACGGGCGGCTCGCCGGGGGTGCTGCATGGGACGCGCACCTTCGTCCTGCAGGACGAGCACGGGCAGATCACCGAGGCGCACAGCATCTCCGCGGGCCTCGACTACCCGGGCGTCGGCCCGGAGCACGCGTGGCTAATGCTCTCGGAGCGCGCCGAGTATGTCTCGGTCACCGACGTTGAAGCGCTCGATGCGCTGCAGCTGCTCTCGGAGACGGAGGGCATCATCCCGGCGCTCGAAACGGCTCACGCGATCGCCTGGGCGGCCAGGCTGGCGCCGATGATGCGGCCCGACGAGTCGATCCTGATTGGCCTGAGCGGACGCGGAGACAAGGATGTCGAAATCGTCCGAGACGCGCTGGCTGAGCGCGGGCAGACGCTCGGCGCTTCGTCGCCGTGAGCTCGAACGATCCGCCGCCGCCGACCCTGGCCTGGGGCGGCCCGCCGGCGGCAGGGCCGCCGTCTGAACAGGATCCGCCCCTCGGCAAGCCGAGCGCGTGGCGGATTCTCGGCTGGGCGATCGCAGCGCTGGTCTTGTATTTCGGGATTGCGTTGCTGGCGGGAGCGATCGCCTCGCCGCTTGAGATCGGTCCGGACGACGCGGGTACGACGGCGATCATGCTCGGCCTGGTCGGCGGGCTGATCGCGACGACGTTCGCGTTCCTGCTCCTCCCGACGATCGCCGTTCGGCGCATGCGGATCGCGCTACCGGCCTGGCGGAAGCCGACCTGGAGTGATGTCGCGTGGGCTGTCGGCGTCGTGGTCGCCAGCTATGCGGTGATCGCGGTCTACACCGTGATCGTCGAGGCGATCGGAAACGATGACCTGATTCCGCGCTCGACGATCGAGGATGACGATTTTCGTCGCACCATCGCGATTACGGCGGTCACGGCCGTTCTGGTGATCCTGATCGCGCCGTTCGCCGAGGAGGTCTTCTTCCGTCGATTTCTGGTCGGCGGGCTGCGCCGCGCGTGGGGCGCGGGGCCGGCGCTGCTGATCAGCGCGGCGATCTTTTCGGCGTTGCACGCGGATCTGGGCAGCATGATCCCGTTCGCGTTGGTCGGGCTGATCTTCGGCTTCGCCTACATCCGCAGCGAGAGCCTGACTGCGCCGACGATCGCGCATCTGGCATTCAACATCATCGGCTTCACGGCGACGATCGCCTCGGAGGGCGTCGGATGACCCGCGGCCGCACCGATACTGGACCGACATGAACCGCTTCCAACAGGCCTTCGCCAGCGCCGAACGGCCGCTCGTCTTCCCGTATCTAACGGCGGGATTCCCGACGCCCGCCGAGACCAACGAGCTGACGCTGGCGGCGATCCGTGGCGGCGCGGCAGGGCTGGAGATCGGCGTGGCCTTCTCCGACCCGCTCGCCGACGGGCCGACGATTCAGCGCGCGAACACCGCGGCGCTCGCGGCCGGGGCCACGGTCGAGACCGCGCTGGACGCGGCGCGTGCGGTGCGGGCGAGCGGCTCCGACGCGCCGATCGCGCTGATGGGCTACCTCAACCCCTTCCTCGCCTACCGCGCCGAGGCGTCGACGTGGGACGACCACGCGACCCCTGCCGACGAAGTGAGCCGGCCGCTCGAGCCGATCGCCGCCGCCGCCAGCGCCGCCGGAGTCGACGGGATGATTCTCGTCGACCTGCCCGTCGAGGAATCGGACCCGGCGCGTGAGGTGCTCGCTGCACAGGGCATCGACCTGATCTATCTGCTCGCCCCGACCAGCACGCCGCAACGGATCGCCGCGGTCGCCGAGCGGGCCGCGGGCTTTATCTATCTGGTCAGCGTGACCGGTGTGACCGGCGCGCGGGACGAAGTGGCGGGCGACCTGCGCGAGTTCGTGCAGCGTGTCCGCGAGCGCACGGATCTGCCGCTGGCGGTCGGATTTGGCATTCGTAACCGCGCACACGTTGAAACAGTGGGGCAACTATGTGAAGCTGCCGTTATCGGCAGCGCGCTGACGACGACGATCGCGGAAGCGCCGCCGGCCGATCGCGCCCATGCGGTCGAGCGATACCTCGAGGTGGTCACCGGCCGCCGGAGAGATGAGTCGGGATGATGCAGCCGATTCGCGCCACTCTGCGATCTACCGCGCGGCGTGTTGGGCTGCACGCTGGCCAGCCAGCATTCGGGTACCCCGACTATGCCTCCGCGGCCGGCGCCTTTGGCGACGGTCGCTGAGACGCTGCGCAGGATGCGCCGGCGTCGCTTCGATCCACTCCCCGTTCCCGTTGTTTACCCACTACCCCACCTGAGCCCGCAGCACCGAAGGCCGACATGAAGGTCGGCATGGAGTCCGAGATGGGCGATTCGAGCGATCCAGCCGAGGCCGCCTGGCGCGTGCGCGGCGTCCGCGGCGCGACGACCGTGAGCGCCAACACGCGCTCGGCGATTCTCGACGCGACGCACGAGTTGCTGTCCGAGATGATCGAGCGCAACGGCGTTGACGGCGACGATGTCGCCTCGGCATGGTTCACCACGACGGCCGACCTCAACGCGGAGTTTCCCGCAGTGGTCGCGCGGCGCGACTTCGGCTGGCACGATTCGGCGCTGATGTGCGGGCACGAGATGACTGTGCCGGGCGCGTTGCCGGGATGTTTACGGATTCTGCTCCACGTCAACAGCCCGCTGCGGCAGAGTGAGATCGAACACGTGTATCTGCGCGGCGCCACGGTGCTGCGCCCCGATCGAGTTCACCAGCACGACGCTGAGTCCCAGCGTCAGTAGAAGGAATCAGAACATGCTCGTAGTGATGAAGCCGGACGCCACCGACGACGAGGTAAAAGGCGTGCTCGCACGCCTCAAGGAAGCGAACCTCGAAGGCCACCTCTCGCCCGGCGAGGAGCGCGTCGTGATCGGCGCGGTCGGTGTGATCAATGACCCGGACATCCGACCGGCCGTGAGCCGCATGTCGGGCGTGGACGAGGTCATCGCGATCTCTCGCCCCTACAAGCTGACCGGCCGCGAGTTCCAGGCCGAGGACAGCGTGATCGATGTCGGGGGTGTCAAGATCGGCGACGGGACGCTGGTCGTGATGGCCGGCCCCTGCAGTATCGAGAGCGAAGAGCACATGGTCGCGACGGCGCGCGCGGTGCGCGACGCCGGCGCCCAGGTGATTCGCGGCGGCGCCTTCAAGCCGCGCACCTCGCCCTACTCCTTCCGCGGGCTCGGCGAGGTCGGTCTGCAGCACCTCGCGACGGCGCGCGAAGAGACCGGGCTGCCGGTGATCACCGAGGTGATGTCGGAGCGCGATGTCGAAGTCGTCGCACGCTACGCCGACATCCTGCAGGTGGGCACGCGCAACATGCAGAACTTCATGCTGCTTGACGAGGTCGGCCTGACGCGCAAGCCGGTGATGCTGAAGCGCGGCCTGACCGCGACGATCGACGAGTGGCTGCTGGCGGCTGAGTACATCATGGCCCAGGGCAACCGCGAGGTGATCCTTTGCGAGCGCGGGATTCGCACCTTCGAGACGGCGACGCGCAACACGCTCGACCTCTCGGCGATCCCGGTGATCAAGCGGCTCAGCCACCTGCCGGTCGTGAGCGACCCGTCACACGGGACCGGGCACTGGTACCTGGTCGACCCGATGGCGCGGGCCTCAATGGCGGTGGGCGCGGACGCGCTGATGATCGAGGTGCACCCCACTCCCGATCACGCGCTGTCGGACGGCGCGCAGTCGCTGACGTTCGAGAACTTCTCAGACCTGATGAAGTCGCTGGCCAAGGTCGGCGAGGCGGTCGGCCGGCCGCTGGCGGCGCAGCCGACGGCGGCGCGGGCGCTCGCGGGCGCCTAACGCTCGCTCAGGACTCGCTCGTCGCCCGTGACGCCAGTGCGGCGTCGCGGGCGTCGAGGTCGCGGGCCTGATCGGCCTGCACGAGCTTCACTTCGAGCGCGCTAACGGAGGACCCCACGCTCTGCTCGAGGCTGCCGAGATGCTCGGCCAGGCGTCGCAGCAGCTCGAGCGAATAGCGGTCGGCTTCGAGCGCCTGGGCGACGGCGTCGGTTGCGGCGGAGCCGCGCATCGCGGCCGACTCGTCGCGCGCGTGCTCGATCGCTTCCTGCGCGGAGCGCGCGGCGCGTTCGAGCATTTCGTTGGCGCGCTGCTCGGCGGTGGTGACCAGCTCGTGCGAGGCGAGCCGCAGCTCCGCTTCCTCCTGGGCGCGCCGCGCGATCAGCTGCGCTTCTTCACGGGCCTCTTCGAGCACGTGGTCGCGCTCGGTGAGCAGCTCCTGCGCTTCCTGCAGCGAGGCGGGCGCGGTCGAGCGCAGGCGGTCGACCAGGTCCAGCATCTGCTCGCGGTCAACGACCCAGCCGCCGCCGAGCCGCCCGCGATGGCCGGCGAGTACCGCTTCCTCAAGCTGATCGATGATCTCGAGCAGGTCGATCTCAGCCCCCTGACGGCGTCCGCCGCTGCGGCGGTCCGAACTTCTGCTCAAGCGCGGCGGCGACGTTGGGCGGGACGAGGTCGTCAACGGGATGGCGCAGCGCGGCCAGCTCGCGGATGCGGCTGGCGGAGATGAACAGGTGTTTGTGCCCGGCCATCAGGAAGACGGACTCCAGCTGTGGGGCGATCTTCTTGTTCATCAGCGCCATGTCGAACTCGGTCTCGAAGCCGGTCACGGCGCGGATGCCGCGCACCAGGACCGCGGCTCCTACCTCGTCGGCATAGTTCACGACGAGCCCCTCGAAGGTCGCCGCGCTCACATTGGAGCAGTGGGCGGTCGCTTCGCGGATCAGATCGAGCCGCTCTTCGACCGTAAACACTTCTCGCTGGCGTCCGTAGACGCCCATCACCACGTGGTCGAACAATCCAGCCGCGCGCTGGACGATGTCCAGATGCCCGTTCGTGATCGGATCGAAGCCGCCCGGGTAGAGCGCGATGGTCATCGATTGCCCTCCGCTCGATATGTGTCGAGAGCGCCCTCACCATATCGCCGCTGATCGGTGCGGACTAGTCCGCCGATCCGCTCGGGCGCGGGCGTCTGCCGCGCTCCGGCGCCGCCCACGTGTCTGCGCCAGAGTACCAACGCGTCGGGCCCGAGCAGCTCTGACGCGTCGAGTCGCTCGACGACCGCGAGCGCATCAACCCCGTACGGCGGGTCGACGAACGCCAGACCGATCGGTCCCGCGACGCGGGTGAAGCAGCGCTCGACGGGCGTGCGGTGCACGCGAGCGCGATCGGTGAGGCCCAGATCGTCGAGGTTCTTGCGAATCACCGCGCAGGCCGGGGCGGCGCGCTCCACGAAATCGACCCAGGCCGCGCCGTGGCTGAGCGCCTCGATCCCGAGGTAGCCGGCGCCGGCGTAGAGGTCCAGCACGTTGGCCTCGCGCAGCGCGTCGCGTACCTCGGCGCGGCCGAAGATCGATTGGCGAATCGCCGCCGTGGCGGGACGCGTGCCGGTCGCGGGGCTGCGCAGGGGGCGGCGGGCGAGTTCGCCGCCCACGACTCGGGCCGCGGTGCGTGGCATCGCCGCTAGGGCTCGATCGGGACGGTGATCGCCGTGCCCACTCGTACATCGCCATCGCTGACGATCAGCCGCGCCTCATAGTCGCCGCCGACCGCGGGTAACTCCCAGACCTGCCAGCCCGCGCCGCTTGCGCCGCTCAGCGAGCCGTCCTCCACCTCGAAGACGGGCGAGAACAGGATTGGATTCGGCAGGCGCAGATCGACGCGGCCCGACTCCAGGAATGCCGCTACCGCGGGCCAGAGATTCGCGTTGGCGCGGTCGGCGGAGACGTTGCTGAGGTAGACGCCGCCGAGGTTGTACTCCTCGACGGCGGTGAGCTTGAATGCAGCGCTGAAGCGGTTCTCGATCCAGACGGTGACCTGATTGCCGGTCAGATCGGGGTAGGAGAAGGAGACGGTGCGCGTGGTCTCGTCCCAATGCAAGCCGCTGCTGGCGTTGTCGCGCTGGATGCTGTTGCCTTGCAGCGTGACGCGGCCGCCGGCGACGTAGGGGCCCGTCTCGCGCACGCTGACGGTGCTGGCGATGCCGAGCGCGGCGCGCTGCGTGGTCGTCGAGAGCGCGCCGCCGCTGCGGACGACTGCGTCCGAGGAGATGGCCAGCAACACCCTCTCGCGCGGGACGCGGGAGAGCAGCGTGGGCATTGACGCCGCAATCGCGGCGTTGTGGATTGTGGGATCGAGCGGGGGCTCGGCGACGATGAAGTCGGCCGCCGCGCCGAGCACGGTCAGGTCGTAGGCGCCCTCGCCGAAGCCGCCGCTGGTCGTGAGCGGGATATGCACGCTCAGCCCGCGGTCGTCGCGGTGCAGCTGGTCGGCCAGGTCGGTGATGAAGGCCGAGAACTGCGAGCGCAGCGCCGGGCTGACATCGCGGTAGTCAATGTCGACGCCCTCATACCGACCGTTCTGGATCGCGATCTGCACCGCGCCGATGTGGGCGCGGCGCAGTTGGTCGGAGGCGAGGATGTCGTTGATCGTGACGGCCTGCTCGGGGCCGGCCCAGAGCACCGGCCAGACGCTCTGGGTGACGCTGCCGGGAATCGCGAGAACGCCTCCCAGCAGCGAGCCGTCGGGCGCGGGCACCCAGCCTTCGAGGTGCACGATGGTGAGCGAATCGACCACATCGGCCGAGGGCTCGTTGCCCTGCGGCACGCGCCCGGCGAGCACGTCGCGGAATTGCAGGCGGCGCAGGATCACGATGTTGTCGGGCGCGCGGTCGAGCGTGATACGCGCGCTGACGCCGTCGCTGACGAGCTCGGCGGGGCCCAGCCGCAGCCAATCCTCGCCGTCCCAGGTGTAGGCGCCGAGATTGCGCCCGTCCTGGGTGGGCGTGGAGAGCCGGATCGTCAGCTCGATCGGACCGGCGCGTCCGGCGGGCAGGCGCAGGTCGTAGATCGGGCTGGCCGGACCGAGCACGTCGGGCACTTCGGGCAACTGGTCGCGCAGCGTGGCCTGGAAGCGGGTGGTCAGTTGCTGGACCGGCGCCTCGCCGGCCTGCTGCTCTTCGTTGACGAGACTGACCAGGCCCGGCTCGAAGAACAGCACGACGATCGCCGCGGCGAGCAACCCGCCGAGCAGCAGCACGATCCAGATGCCGGCGCCGCCGCCGGAGCGGGTCGGCGCTCGTGGGGGCGGCTGCGGGGGCAGCGGTTCACGCTGCGGCTGCGGCTCAAAGGGCGTCTGCGCCGCCGCCGGCGTGTCGCCCACGCGTCGGGGCGGACCTGAGGAGAAGGGGCCGTCGCTCACGGCAGCCGCAGCTCTGGCGTCAGCACGAGGCTGAACTGTTCATCGTCGCGATGCACCCGGACGGTGACCGGCACACCGGGACGCAGCGTCGCAAGCGCGTTCACATAAGGCGTATCGGCGTCGACCGTCATGCCGCCGATCTCGAGGATGACATCGCCGGGCCGAATCCCAGCGCGGGCGAAGACGCCGCTGCGCTTGATCTCGAGCAGGAACGCGCCCGTGGTCACGGTGAGGCCCAACTGCGCCGCGGCGATCGGAGTCAGCAGGCGTTCGTCAACCACTCCAAACGTTGGCCGCGGGTAATAGCCGTTCGCCGCGATCGCGCGCGCGACCTCCAGGACGGGATCGATCCGGATCGCGAAGCCAACACCGTCCACAAAGTCGCCTTCCCGCGTCGCGCGTGCGATCACGGTAGTGAGCCCGATCACCTCGCCGTCGAGGTTGACGAGGGCGCCACCGCTATTGCCATGGTTTAGCGCGGCGTCGGTCTGGATCAAGTCTCGCTGGATGTAACGCTCGCGGGAGAACTGGGTGTCGGGCTGGCTGACGATGCCGAGCGTCATGGCGATCTCCTGGCCCAGCAGGATGTTGCCGACCGCGAGCACCGTCTCACCGGTGTCGAGCGTCCGTGCGGTGCCAAAGGGGGCAGGCAGCAGGCCGGTCGAGTCGACCTGAATCACCGCGACATCCGAGAACGGCGCGTCGCTGCTGATCAGCGTGGCAACGCGGCGGTCGCCATCGGGCAGCACGACGTTGATCCGTTCCATCCCCTCCAGAACGTGAGCCGCGGTGACGATGTTCCCGTCGTCGTCAAGGACGATGCCGGTGCCGAGCGCGGCGGGTCGATAGACGACCCCGTCGTCGGAGGTGAGCTCTGCGCCTTCGGCGTCGATCAGCACGATCGAGGGCGCGACGCGCGCGTAGGCCGTGACGACGCGCTGATCGGTCGGCGCTTCGATGCGTTCGATCACGGCCTCGATCACTGCTTCCTCATCGTCCCGGGCCGTGGCGCCGTCGGCCTCGAGCACACTGCGCACGACGCGTTCGATCGTCGCGGGATCCGTCTGCGGCGTGTCGATCAGCAGCAGCGCGATGAGGATCGCGGCGACAGCGCCGGCCGCGGCGCCGGCCAGCATCGCAGCTATCAGGACGGTTCGCACCTGGACCCCGATCCGGCCGCTCCAAGCGGCGCAATATGGTAGCTTACTCGCGACTCGTGGCGGGGCCATGTCCGGCCATCCCTGGAGTGCTCGTGACCACCCGTAGGAACATTCCCGTGACCCGCGAAGGGCTGGAGCGCCTTCGCGTCGAACTGAACGATCTCAAGACGCGGCAGCGTCCCGAGGCGGCAGCGCGGATTCAACAATCGCGCGAGGATTCGCACGGCGGCCAAGTCGATGGCGAAGGCCAGGAGACCCGCGCTGAGCAGGCGTTCATCGAGGGTCGCATCCGCGAGCTGGAGGTGGTGATCTCGAACGCCGAGCTGATCGATGTGGAGCAAGCGCACCTCTCCGACACGGTGCGGCTGGGCTCGACGGTCACGGTGCGCCCGAGCCGGCGACGCAAGGATCTCAAATACATGATCGTCGGCCCGACCGAGGTCGATCCCTCGAACGGGCGGGTCAGCGATGCGTCGCCGGTGGGCAAGGCCTTGCTCGGCGCGCGCGTCGGTGAAATCGTTGAAGTTCAGGCGCCCGCGGGCCTGCTCAAACTCAAGGTCAAGGCCATCGAGTAGTGATGTGCGGTCTCCCGGCATGCGGTCAGGGGGCCGCCGCCGGAGGATGCGACGCATGACCGACTCCTCTTCGTCCGACTCACAGTATCTGCGCGAGATCATCGCCGAACGCAGCAAGCGCGCCGACGAGCAACGTGCGCTGGGTCTGGATCCGTTTCCGCCGCGCACCGCTCGCACGCACACGCTCGCGGAGGCCTGCGAGTTCTTCGTCGCCAGCGAGGCAGCCGGTGAGCCGGAGCCGACCGAGCCGGTCACGATCGCAGGGCGAGCGCATGCGATTCGCAACATGGGGCGGATCGCTTTCATCGATCTTGAGGATGACAGCGGCGCACTGCAGGTGCTGGCCAGCCGGCGGGCGCTGGGCGACGCGTGGGACCGGATCGACAGCTTCGACCTCGGTGATTTCCTTGAGGCGTCGGGGAGGATGATCCGCTCGCGGCGCGGCGAGCTGTCGCTGCAGGCCGCCGATCTGCGCCCGCTGGCCAAGGCGCTGCGGCCGCCGCCCGAGAAGTACCACGGGCTGCGCGACCAAGAGCAGCGCTACCGCCGTCGATACGTCGACCTGATGGCGAACCCGGAGGCAAAGCGGGTGCTGCGGACGCGTTCGCAGATCATCGCCGAGATGCGGCGCTTCATGGACGGGCGCGGCTTCATCGAGGTCGAGACGCCGGTGCTGCAGAGCGAGGCGGGCGGCGCGGCGGCGCGTCCGTTTCTGACCCACCTGAACGCGCTCGATGAGCCCCGCCAGCTGCGCATTTCGCTGGAGCTGCATCTCAAGCGGTTGATCGTCGGCGGCTTCGACCGTGTCTACGAAATCGGGCGGGTGTTCCGCAACGAGGGGATCGGCAACCGCTGGAATCCTGAGTTCACGATGCTCGAGTCCTATCAGGCCTACGCCGACTATCACGATGTGGCGGAGATGGTCGAGGCCGGCCTCGAGCAGATCGCCCACGCCGTGACCGGCTCGACGCGCGTGCCGTGGCGCGAGCAAGTGATCGATTTCGCGCCGCCCTTCGAGCGCGTCACGATGGTCGACGCGGTTCGGGAACACGCGGGGGTCGACTTCCGCGAGTTCGACACGGTCGAGGCGATGAGCGGACTGCTGCGCGAGCGCGGGATCGCGGTCCCGCCCGACGCGGGTTGGGGCAAGCTGTTCGACGAACTGGTTTCGGAGTTGGTCGAGCCGCACCTGCAGCAGCCGACGTTCCTGCTTGATTACCCGGTCGCGATCTCTCCGCTGGCCAAGCGGACGCCGGACGATCCGCATCTGGTCGAGCGATTCGAGCTGTTCGTGGGCGGCTGGGAGCTGGCCAACGCATACACGGAGCTCAACGATCCGGTCGATCAGCGCGAGCGGTTTGAGCAGCAGCTGCGCCTGCGTGAGGCGGGCGATGAGGAGGTGGAGCTGCTCGACGAGGACTTCCTGGTCGCGCTGGAGCACGGGATGCCGCCGACGGGTGGTCTTGGGCTGGGGATGGACCGGCTGGCGATGCTGCTGACCGACTCGCAGTCGATTCGCGATGTGATCCTGTTCCCGCAGATGCGGGCGCTGGGATCGGAGCGGTGAGCGAATCGCTCAGGTCAGCACGGCCAGGAGGATGCCCACAGCGATCGCTGTCACGCCGATGTACAGCGCCAGCATGAGCCCGACCCACACGAGCATCTGCTGGTTGTGCCGGGCGTCGCGTTCCGCGTTGTCTGCCCTGAGCTGTTCACGCAGAATCACCAGGTCGTCAGTACGCGCCACGCGACCCAGCTGATCGTCGAAGGTGTCCTGGAGAGCTTCCGCGAATTCAGCAGCCTGCGCCTCGTGGACGCCGCCACGGGAGAGCACGTTCTGGAAGCGAAGCTTGTCGATTAGCGTCATGCCTGCACCATGCCCTGTCGCTTTGCGGCATCGTACAGGATAACCGCGTGCTCGGCTACGCCTCGCGGGTGACACCGGACGCGACCAGGGCGTCGATCTGCTCGTCCTCGAAGCCGAGTTCGCTCAGGATTTGACGGGTTTCGGTGGCGAACTGTTTGGTGGCTGGTTGCGGCTGAAAGCCTTCGGCGTCCATTGCGACGGGGGGTGAGAGGACGCGGACCGTGCCGACATGGGGGTGGTCGAGGTCGTGGAGCATGTGGTTGGCGGCGGTTTGGGGATCGTCGAGCAGCTCGAAGGGGAGCAGGACGCGGGAGACGGGCACGCCGGCCTCGGCCAACACCGCCTCCCAATGGGCGGTCGGGCGTCCGAGCACGATCGCTTCGGCGCGGACGCGGAGGTCTTCGTAGTGCGCCTCGTGGTTGTTCGGATCGTCGCCGCTGTAGTCGTCCTCGAGGCCGATCGCACGGCTGAATGCGCCGCGCAGGCGGCTGCTGCCGCAGGCGACGGCGAGCCAGCCATCGGCGGTGGTGTACGTGCGGAAGTAGATGTCGGCCATGATTCTCGCGCGCGCCGAGGGCTGCGCCATGCGCTGCTCGGCGTAGGAGGCGCCGCGCTCGCGCAGTTCGGCGAGCTCGAGCCGCGACTCCTCGTGGATCGGGCCGTCGGCCGACTCGACGCGCATCATCTGGTTGTTGTTCAGCGTCATCGCAGCCTGCATCAGCGAGCCGTGGACCTCGGCGCCCTCCCCGGTCACGGTGCGCCGCAGCAGCGCGGAGGCGACGCCGAACGCCATCGACATCGAGCACATGTAGTCGGCTGCCACGGGGTCGCCGGAGACCGGGCGTCCGTCGGTGGCGCGCCCATTGGCCACCATCAGTCCGCTGCGGGCCTGGACGACGATGTCCATGCCGCCCAGCTTGGCGTCGGGTCCGCGGCGTCCGAAGGCGGTGACGGAGCCGATCACGAGGCGCGGGTAGCGCTCGCGCAGCGTGGCTGCGTCGAGTCCGAGCTGTTCGTCGAGGCCGGGACGGAAGTTCATCAGCGCGACATCTGCGTCGCGCAGGAGGGCGTGGATGACCTCCTGAGCCCGCTCGTGACGCAGCGCCAGTGGCAGCGAACGCTTGCCGCGGTTGCGCGAGATGAAGATGCGCGTCTCGCCCTCGGCGAGCTGGCCGAGGCGGCGCGTGGGGTCGCCTTCGAGGGCCTCGATCTTGATCACGTCTGCGCCGCCCTCGGAGAGCAGCTGGGCGCAGAATGGGATGGCGACGTACTGCCCGAACTCGACGACGCGGATACCGGCGAATGGCTGTGACATAGGCCTCTGAAGCTACCAGAGGATCGTGCACCAGCTTCTACGCTGAGGCTCAAACCGGTTCAGCGAGGATGGGCGATCCGTGGACGACCGGCCGCTCTATGCAGATGTGGCGGTGGGCCCCGGCGGCCCGCAACATCAGACGTTCACCTGGCTGGTTCCAGAGGGGATGGATGTGCAGCGGGGCTCGGCGGTGATCGCGCCGTGGCGGGACTCGTTCGTGCTGGGGATCGTGGTGAGGCTGACGCGTTCGACGGAGGTCGACGCGCCGCGGCCAATCGAGCGAGCCATCGGCGCGGGGCCGCTGTTGAGCGCGGAGCAGCTGGAGATCGCCGAGTGGATGGCCGAGCGGTATCTGGCGCCGCTGTTCAGCGCGATCGCGCTGTTTCTGCCGCCCGGGACGGTGACCCGTCCGCGCAAGGCGGCGTCGGCGGTTGAGCGCGTGATCCCGGATCCGCCGGCGGGCGAGCCGCATCTCTCGGTCGTGGTGAGCGGCGCAGAGCTCAGGCGGCTGATCGATGAGTGGCCGCAGAGCAAGGCGTCGCGTCCGGCGAATCTGCTCGAGCGGCTGTCGCACGGGGTGGTTGATGCCGCAGAGGCGGCGCGCGTGCTGGGCGGGCCGGTCCAGCTTGACGGCTGGCTGCGGTCGACCGCGTTCGCGCGTCGCGACGGCGAGAGCCTGGCGCTCAAGGTCCCGGCAGAGGACGCGCAGGCCGCCGCGGCGGGGCTCAAGCGGACGGCGGCGGAGCGTCGGCAGCTGGAGCTGCTGCGCGTGCTCGCCGACGGGGAGCGCGCGGAGGGGGACGCGCGGAAGGTGAGCTCCGCGACGCGTGTCGACATCGAGGCGCTGATCGGTCGGGGCGTGATCGAGCGGCGGATCTCGGGGCCGACGTCGCCCGAGCCGGCCGAGGCGAAGTCCGCCCCGACACTGACCGACGACCAGCGTCGGGCCGCAGATGCGATCGAGGCTGCGCTCGCGGATGCGCGCTCGGCTCGGAGCCAGCCGCGGCGAGCCGAGCGGCGCGCGCGCTCATTTCTGCTGCGCGGCGTGACGGGCAGCGGGAAGACGGAGGTGTACCTGTCGGCCACCGAGAACGCGCTGGCGCACGGTGAGGGCGTGATCGTGCTCGTGCCGGAGATCGCGCTTGCGCCGCAGACGGTGGCGCGATTTGAGGCGCGCTTCCCGGGGCGGGTGGCAGTGCGTCACTCGGGGCTGGCCGAGCGCGAGGCGCGCGAGCAGTGGCGCCAGGTCCACGCGGGTGAGAAGCCGATCCTGATCGGGGCGCGCTCGGCGCTGTTCGGTCCGCTGGTCGGTCAGAAGGGACATTTGGGCCTGATCGTGATCGACGAGGAGCACGAGTGGACCTACAAGCAATCGGAGCCGCACCCGCGCTACCACGCTCGCGCAGTGGCGTTGGAGATGGCGGCGGCGCTGGGCGCCGTCGTGGTGCTGGGCTCGGCGACGCCGGATGTGGTGAGCACGTGGGAGGCGCGCGCGGGTCGGCACCAGCTGCTGGAGCTGCCGGCGCGGGTTGAATCGGGCGCGGCGGGCGTGCCGGTCGAGGTTCAGCTGCCCTCGGTGGAGATCGTTGATCTGCGCGAGGAGCTGAGCCGCGGGAACCGCTCGATCTTCAGCACGGCGCTCGCAGAGGCGATTGGCCAGGCGTTGGGGAAAGGTGAGCAAGCGCTGCTGTTTCTGAACCGTCGGGGGCTCGCGGCGTACGTCTGCCGCGCCTGCGGGGAGGCGGTGGAGTGTCCCGACTGCCAGATGGCGATGACGCTGCACCGGACCGGCCCGGTGCTGCGCTGTCATCAGTGTGGGCGGCGGCAGCAGCCCATGCAGACCTGCCCCTCGTGCGGGGATGGCCGCGTGCGGCCGATGAGCTTCGGCGCGCAGCGGCTGGAGGACGAGCTACGCGCGCGATTCGGCGGCGTGGCGGTGAGCCGCTGGGATCGGGATACGACACGGGCAGCGGGCGGGCACGAGCGGATTCTGGAGGAGTTCGCGAGCGGGCGGACGCGGGTGCTGATCGGCACGCAGATGATCGCGAAGGGGCTGGACATTCCCGCGGTCACGGTCGCGGGGGTGATTAACGCTGACCTGTCGCTGCGGGTCGCCGACTTCACGGCGGCGGAGCGAACCTTCCAGCTGCTGACGCAGGTGGCGGGGCGGGCGGGTCGCGGGCGCACGCCGGGGCGGGTGATCATCCAGACATATGCGCCCGACCACTACGCGGTGCAGGCGGCCGCGGCGCACGACTACGACGGCTTCTACGAGGCGGAGATGCGGCTGCGTGCGCCCCTGGACTACCCGCCGTTCGGACGGCTCGCGCGCGTCACGTGCAGCGATCGCACGGCTGCGGGGGCGGACCGGACGGCCGGGCGCCTCGTGATCGAGCTGCGGCGTGCGGCGGCGCGGCTCGATGCCGTGCCGCCACAGGTCATCGGGCCGTCGGAGGCTTGGCCGGCGCGCCTGCGGGGCCAGCATCGGCGGCAGATCGTGCTGCGCGGGGCCGATCCGGGCTCGCTGCTGCGGTCGCTCGAGCTGCCGCGCGGGTGTGTGGTGGAGATCGATCCCGTGGGGCTGCTGTAGCACGTCAGAACACCTCGATCGCGGTGAAGACGGCGGCGGCGATCATCGCCCCGGCGAGCAGCCGGGTGAGCCCGCGCTCGTTGACGATGGCGGCGAAGCGGAGACCGATCGGGTTGGCGATGATCGCGCCGATCAGCAGCGGCGGGACGTCGCGCAGGGGATCGCCCCAGTTGCTCGAGGCGGTGTGGAAGATGACCACGACGACCGCGATCGTCGCCACGATCGCGTGAGAGGCGGGAATCGCCAGCCAGACCGGCATGCGCATGATCCGGACGGTGATGAGGCTGAAGAAAGGGCCGCCGCCGATCCCGGCGAGGGCGGTGAAGGTGGCCGCGACGCCGGTCGCGAGCAGCGTGCGGCGGACGGGGATCCAGTAGAGATAGCGGTCCCCGGAGCGATCGCGGATCATGCGTCGCCAGCCGCGCCGGCCAAGCGAGCCGGCGTCGCCGACGGGGCGCCAGATGACGTAGGCAGCGATCAGCGCGATCAACACCGCGAAGCCGGCGGCGAACACGTCGCGCGGGAGCTGGGTCGTGCCGAACGCACCGAGCACGCCGGCGGGAGTCGTGACAATCGCGACCATCGCGACAGCGCGCACGTCGAGGCGTCCGGCGCGAACGAGCCGCAGCGTGGCCAGGCCGCTGGAGGCGACGACGAGCAGCACCGAGGCCATCGCGACCTCGGCCGGTTCGGCGCTCTCATAGCGCCAGAGCAGCAGTGGGGTGAAGAGAAACCCGCCGCCAGCGCCAACGCCGGTGGCGTACGTGCCGATCGCTACGCCCGCCGCGACCAGGATGACGAACTCGACGGGGTCCATCGGGCGAGGCTACCCGTAGGTCGTCGGCTCGCCGCTCAGAGACTGTTGCGCAGCGCCAGGATCGCAACCGCGGCCCGGAGCGCGTCTCAGCGGTCACCCGATCGCTGCGTCGCCGACGGTCCAAGTAACCCCTGCGGGAGCGCACGGGTCGGGGCGAACGGCGGGTGGCTCACCCGCTGCTGGGGACTTTGGGGAGCAACCAGCCGAGGAACGCGTCTTCGCTGCGGGTCTGCATGTAGAAGCGGCCGGGCCCGGTGAGCTTGCAGACGAGGCCCTCGCCGCTCAGCAGTGTGGTCTTCCAGCCGCCCGCGCGGCCGACGTCGTACTGCACGGTCTCGTCGAAGGCGACCATGTGGCCGGTGTCGACCGTGTACTGCTCGCCGGAGCGCAGCTCGATCGTGTGAACGGCGCCGTACGAGGAGACGAAGACCGTGCCGTAGCCGGAGCACTTGAGCAGGAACAGGCCCTCGCTGGAGAAGAACGTCTTGCCACCGCCCCACTTGGTGTCGACCTCGACATCGACGGTGGCGGCGAGGAAGGAGCCGGATTGCACGAAGAGCGTGCCGCCGTTGAGCTCCATCGCTTCGATGTCGCCGGGCAGCGCCGGTGCGATTGTGACCTCACCCGACTGTTCGGCGGTGAAGGTGTTGATGAAGAAGCTCTCGCCGCCCAGCACGGAGCGCTTGAGGCCGCTCATCAGGCCGCCCCTGACGGCGGTGTCGATCGAGATGGTGCTGGACATGCTGACCATCGCGCCGGCCTCGGCCTGTAGCTGCTCGCCGCTGGCCAGCTCGACACGACCCAGCGCGTAGGCGGGGCGATGCAGGATCTCATACTTCATCTCGAACGGCCTTTCGTCGACGCGGCTGGCTCAGTTGCTGTGCTCGCGCAGGAATTCGCGGATTGAATCCAGCGTACCCGGCAACTTCTCGGCTGAACGCGCATCGACATCGAGACAGCGTGCGTTCGGCGCGTCGTTACAGATCTGGTGGCCGATCGCCGTGGGGTGGAAGGGGTCGCTGCCGGGCAACACGAGCATCGGCGCACCGGTGCGACCGACGGCGACCTCGTTGACGGCGAAGTAGGGCGGGAACGCCGGCCACATGCCATCGCGGAACTCGACGACCAGCGCGACATAACCCTCGCGCCGGATCGATCGCAGGGCGTCGGCGAACAGCGGCTCGTCGTGGATGCGCTGGGCGAAGGGCCCTGCCTCGTTGTTCTGCATGAAGATCGGGTCGCGCTGAGCGGACTCGATCACCGCTTCGAGTCCCTCGGCGCGGGCCAGTCGGATGGTCGGGTTGAACATGTCGTAGAACGTCTCGAGCGAGTTAGTGTCGTCGAGCCCGACGGGGTCCTGCATGACGGCCCCGGCGATCCGGGCGGGGGCCTGGTCGGCCAGGAGCAGGGCGTAGGCGCAACCGATGCAGCCGCCCATCACGTGGGCGCGCTGCACACTGAGATCGTTGAGCACGGCGAGCTGGTCCTGCATGGCGGCCTCGTAGGAGAAGGGCGTCAGCGCGGTCTTGCTGCGGCCGCAGTGGCGCTGGTCCATGCCGATCACCATGAACTCATCAGCGAACGACTCGATCGGGTTGATGGCGCTGTGCTGCCAGAACTCGATCTGGGAATTCACGCCGCCGGGCGCGAGCAGCAGCAGCGGAAAGCCGCTCCCGAAGACTTCGTAGTGGATTGTGGTTCCATCGGGCCGCATCACATATGCCATGGTGGGCTCCCTTCAGCGTTGGCCTCATGTCGCGCGGGACGGATTCTACCGTCGCATGCCGAGCGGCGGGCCGCACCAGGTGATCTCGCCCCGCCCACGGTGTGGGGAGGCTGCGGTGGGGCGCGGGGGTTCAGTCGCCGGCGGCTCCGACAGCGGGGACGCGCGCGGTGGGGATGCCCCGCTGTTCGAGCAGCGCCGCATCGAGCCGACTGCGTTCCTCTGACTCGGCGCTCTGCGAGAAGCGGACCAGCAGCGCGATCGGGGCGATGCAAACGACGATGATGCCGAAGTAGAGCAGCGCCTGCTCCATCGCGACGCCCTCGGCGCGCAGCAGGAAGCCGGCGGCCACGGCGCCGGCGTTGCCGCCCGCGCCGACGATCCCCGCGACCGCGCCGAGCGCCTTCTTGTTCACGAACGGCACCACGCCGTAGGTGGCGCCCTCCGACATCTGCACGAAGATGCTGAAGACGATCATCATCGGGATCGCCAGGATCAGCACCTCCATGCGCGAGAAGCCCATCAGCGCGAGGCCCTCGAGCAGCAGTACGGCGCCCATGAAGATCGCCCGGCCGCGCAGCCCGAAGTGGCCGCCGAACCTGTCCGAGAACACGCCGCCCATCGTGCGGGCGAAGATGTTCATCAGGCCGAACAGCGATGCGATCACGCCGGCGAGCACCAGGCTGACGCCGAAGCGGTCGTGGAAATAGAGCGCGGCCATCCCGTTGATCGTCAGCTCGATGCCGAAGCAGGCGCCGTAGATGACGAACATCAGCCAGACGCGCGGGTCGCGGGCGGCATTGGCGAACGCGCGGGGCTCGTTTTGGCGGGTCACGCGGCCCTGCGCGCGGAGGTCTTTGAAGTCACCCTCGGGGGCGTCCTGGGTGTAGCGGTAGTAGATGAAACCCATCAGCAGCAGGGCGGCGCCGGGGATCACCATCGCGATCCGCCAGCCGAGCGTGTCGTTGGTCACGAAGAACAGCACGCCGGTGAGCAGCAGCGGCATCACGATCTGCGTCACCCCGCCGCCGAGGTTGCCCCAGCCGGCCGTCGTGGCGTTCGCCGTGCCGACCACGTTGGGCGCGAACATGATCGAGGTGTGGTACTGGGTGATCACGAACGACGCGCCGATCACGCCGATCGCCAGGCGGAAGAGCAGGAACGTTTCGTAGTTCTGCGAGAGGCCGATCAGCATCACGGGAATCGAGCCGACGATCAGCAGTGCGGCGTAGGTGCGTCGCGGTCCGACGCGGTCGAGGATCCAACCGATCGCGATCCGCGCAACGATGGTGATGAAGACGGAGGCGATCAGCGAGTTGAAGACCTGCTGGTTGCTGAGACCGAGGTCTTCGCGGACGACCGGCAGCAGCGGGGCGATCCCGAACCAGCCGAAGAAGCAGAGGAAGAACGCGAGCCAGGTCAGGTGGAAGGTCCGCATGTGCGGCTTGTTGAAGCTGAGCAGCTTGATCGAGGTCGCCTTGCCGACAAGTTCGTTGGTGTTCAAGGGTCACCCTCGGAGCCCTGAGCGCGCCGTCCGTTCTGCTGCACGGCGTGCGCGCGAAGTTGTCGCTTGAACGAACTTACGGACGGGCGGGGAAGCGGCGGTTGCGCCGACGTGTCGCGGATGTGACGGGCTTGTTACGACGTAGCGGAGGCAACAGGCGCGTTCGAGACGGCGCCGGCGGGCTTACCGCCGGGCTCGACGATGGGCGCACCGGCGTGCTCGAGGCGGACGGCGGCGAACTTGAGCTCGGGCTCCTTGGAGCGGGCATCGAACGCTTCGCTGGCGGCCAGGTTGGGCGTGCTGTCGGGTGACCAGAGGGGGCCCCAGTGGAACGGCGCGAAGACGGAGCCGACTGGCACCGCGTCGGTGACACGTGCCGGCGCGACGAACGCGCCGCGGCGCGAGACGACGCGCAGCGAGTCGCCTTCAGCGACGGCGAGGCTGCGCGCGTCGTGCGGGTGGATCTCGAGGAAGGGGCCGGGTTCGCTCTTGTTCAGCTTGGGCACCTTGCCCGTGCGGGTGCGGGTGTGCCACTGGTCCTTGACGCGCCCTGTGATCAGGGCGATCGGGTAGGCCGCGTCGAGCTCTTCGGCGGGGCCTTCCTGGCGCACGACGTGAAAGCGGGCTCGACCGTCGGGCGTGGCAAACTGGCCGTCGCTGAAGAGCCGCTCGGTTGAGCCCTGCTCCGCCTCGGGTGACGGCCACTGGATGCCTTCTGAGGAGCCGCGCAGGCGGTCGTAGCTGAGGCCGGTCATGTCGAGGTCGCGGCCGCGGGTGAGTTCGCGGTACTCGCTGAAGATCTGCTCCTCGTCGGCGTAGTCAAAGTGGCGGCCATAGCCGAGCGAGCGGGCGACGCGGCAGATGATCTGCCAATCGGGCAGAGCCTCGCCGGGCGGGTCGCCGATCTGCTCCAGCAGGCAGACGCGTCGCTCGGAGTTCGTCATCGTGCCGCCGCGCTCGGACCATTGAGCGGCGGGCAGCACGAGGTCTGCGACCGCGGTGGTCTCGGTCGGGTGGTAGGCGTCCTGCACCGCGAGGAACTCGGCTTTGGCCAGCGCCTTGCGGACGCGCCCGGTATTGGGCAGTGAGGCGAGTGGGTTGGTGCCGGCGACCCAGAGGACTTTGACCTTGCCCTGTTCGAGCGCTTCGACCATCTCGATCGCGGTGAAGCCGGGGACATCGGAGATCGAGCCGGGCTCGATGCCCCAGGCCTCCTCCACCTCCTCGCGGTGCCCGGGGTTCGCAACCTGGCGGTGACCGGGGAGGGCGGTGGCGAGCCCGCCGGCCTCGCGGCCGCCCATCGCGTTGGGCTGGCCGGTCAGCGAGAAGGGACCGGCGCCGGGCTTGCCGATGTTGCCCGTCGCGAGGGCGAGATTGATGATCGCGAGGTTGTTGTCGACGCCGCGCGTGCTCTGGTTGAGGCCCATCGCCCAGAGCGAGAGCGCGGGCCCGTTGCGCGCGTAGACGCGGGCGGCGTCGAGGATGTCCTGGGCGGCGACCCCGGTCTGCTCGTAGGCGCGCTCCGCCTGATACTCGCCGAGCACGCGCGCCAGCTCAGCCCAGCCGGTCGTGTGCCTGGCGATGAAGTCGTGGTCCACGCCGCCCATCAGCAGCGCCTCGTAGAGCAGCGAGTTGAGCAGCGCCACGTCGCTGCCGGGACGCGGCCGCAGGTGGATGTCGGCGATTTCTGCGGTGCGCGTGCGGCGCGGGTCGATCAGGATCACGCGCACGTCCTTGTCGGCGCGCCGGCGGGCCTTGATCCGGTTGAAGAGAATCGGATGGCAGGCCTCGGGGTTGGCGCCGACGATCAGGAAGGTCTTGGCGGCTTCGATATCGGCGTAGGAGCAGGGCGGCGAATCGGCGCCGAGCGAGAGGCTGTAAGCGGCGACGGCGCTGGCCATGCAGAGGCGCGAGTTGGTGTCCTGATTGTTGGTGCCGAGATAGCCCTTGGCGATCTTGCCGAAGAGGTAGTAGTCCTCGGTGACGAGCTGGCCGGAGCCGTAGAGCATCACCGAGTGGGGGCCGTGCTCGCGCTGGGCCTTGCGGATCGCCATGGCGAAGCGGCCCACAGCGGCCGGCCAGGAGACGCGCTGGAAATCCTGCGAGCGGTCTTCGCGCAGCAGCGGGTAGAGCAAGCGGTCGTCGGTCCGAACGATCGGCGCGAGCAGGGCGCCCTTGGCGCACAGCTTGCCCTCGTTGACGGGGTGGTCGGGGTCGCCGCGGACCTGCTCGACGACGCCATCCCTGGCCCGGGCGAGGACGCCGCAGCCGGTGCCGCAGTAGGGGCAGATCGAGCGCTTCCACTGGCTGCGTGTTTGGCCGCCGGAGCGCCAGCGCCGCAGCGGCAGTCGCGAGCTCATCCTGCCGCCAGTCCTGCCGACACGTCGGAGCCGACCGCGGCCCGGCGGCGGCGGATGCTATCGGGGCCGAGCGTCGCGATGATCTGCGCGGCCACGATTTCCGGCAGGTCGTCGATGGGCGTCTTGGGCGCGGCGTCTGCGGCCAGCGCGGCGTCCGCGCCAAGCCGACCGCCGCTCACGACGGCAGCGGCGCCGACGATCTCGTTGTCGATGCGGACGCGCGCAGCTTCGAGGCCGATATCAGCGACCTTCTGCCGGGCGCAGGAGTGGGGGCAGCCGGACCAGTGGATGCGGACGCGCTCCAGCGCCTCGTAGCGCTCGTCGAGCGCGCGGGCCAGCTCCAGGGCCTCGCCCTTGGTGTCGATCAGACTGAAGTGGCAGAAGTCCATGCCGGTGCAGGAGACCAGCCCGCGCAGGAAGCCGGAGGGGTTGGGCGAGAACTTGGCCAGCAGCGGCTCCTCGAGCAGTTTGGGCAGCGCGTCGGGGCTGACATGGGGGATCATCACGTTCTGCTGGACGGTCAGGCGGATTTCGGCCTTGCCGTGGACGCGGGCGAGGCGGCTGAGCTCGATCAGGTCGTCACCCGTGATCCGGCCGACCGGAACGAGCAGGCCGACGGAGACAAGGTCGGATCCGCGCTGCGGGGTGACGCCGAGGTGGTCGCCGCCTTCGAGCGCGCCGGCCGCGGTCCCGGCGCGGGGCAGGTCGCGGCCGAGCTCGGCTTCGAGCGCGGCGCGGAAGCGCTCGATGCCCCAGTCGCGCAGCAGGATCTTGAGCCGGGACAGCTTGCGGCTGGCGCGCGGGCCGTTGTCGCGGAAGACCGAGAGAACGGCGCAGACCACGTCAACCACGTCGTCGGGGGCGGCGAAGGCGTCGAGTGGGATGGCGAGCATCGGATCTTTGCCGCCCATCGCGCCGCCGACGAGCACGTTGAAGCCGACCACGCCGTCGCGGATGGCGGGGCTGAAGGAGAGGTCGTGGGTCTGAGCGTGGGTGCAGTCGTCGGGGCAGCCGGTGATGCTGAGGTTGAACTTGCGCGGCAGGTTGCTGAAGCGTGGGAGCCCGATGATCGCCTGCTGGATGCGCCGCGTGAGCGCCGAGGCGTCGATCAACTCGTCGTGGTGGAGGCCGGCGAGCGGACAGCCGACCAGGTTGCGCACGTTGTCCATGCCCGATTGCTGGCTGGTGAGGTTGACGGCGCTCAGGCGCTGCAGCGCGCGGGGGGCATCCTGGATGCGGATCCAGCGCAGCTGGATGTTCTGGCGTGTGGTGATGTCGGCCTGGCCGCGGCCGTAGATGTTGGAGATGTCGCCGATCGCGGCGAGTTGCTCGGTGGTCAGGATGCCGTTGGGGATGCGCATCCGCAGCATGAAGAAGCCGGGCGTCGCCCTGCGGTGGAACAGGCCGTACCACTTGAGACGCTCGAGATCGCCCTCGTCGTATTGCGGGTCGTCCATTTGGGCGTAGCGGTAGAGATCGGGCAGGACATCGAGGCCGTCCTTGGCGGTCTTGTAGATCTCGATTTGGTTCGCCATCTCGCACCTCGCGTCGCCGCGACGCTGCGCGGAGACTGCCTCGACTGACTGGATCGATTGTGTCCACGGTATGCCTGCTCGAGGTTGCGCCCGTGTGATCGCCATGTGTCGGCGATGTTTCCCTGTCGCGTGGGTGACTTCCGTGCGGTCGGGGACCGGGCTGCCTACGATGTGCGGCAACTTTGGCGCGGCAACTGGTCCGCGGTGCTTCGAGGAGGGTTGGCATGGTGCTCGCTGAGACTCACGGACTCACGCTCGACACGGTCGACATCACCGACTCGGATCGCTACCGCGACGACGGCTATCCGTGGGCGGAGTGGGATGTGCTGCGCCGCGACGCGCCGGTCTACTGGTACCAGCGGCCGGGCTTTGAGCCGTTCTGGGCGATCACCAAGCATGCCGACATTCGCTTCATCTCGGCGCATCGCGACGAGGACGTATTCGAGGATCCCTACAAGTTCGACATCCGCCGCGACCCGAACGACCACTTCGCGTTCGGCGGCTACGCGGAGCACTTCTGCCTCGGCGCGAATCTGGCCTGCCGGGAGATGCCTCGATTTTCCACGCAATGCTGCCACTGCTGCCTCAGATGGCGGTCGCGGCGGATCCGGAGATGGTGATCGGGATGCTGCACGTGGGTGGGATCAAGCGCCAGATGGTGCGGCACTGGCCGGCTTGAGCGTGATTCGGAACCTGCGGCACGGCGGGCTTCGAAGGTTCCACCGGCGCGGCGACGCGAGTCGACTACCGGCCGATCAGTTGGCCAAGATTCGCGCCATTCTGTTGCTGCTGGAGGCGGCGGCCGAACCCGCGGACATGCGTGTCAGTGGGCTGCGTCTGCATCAGCTCAGCGGCGATCGTCGCGGGCATTGGGCAGTCAGAGTGTCGGCCAACTGGCGAATCACGTTTCGATTCGATGGCGGCGACGTATTCGATGTAGACCTCACGGACTACCACTAGACTGAGGCAGAACGCAGGTCGTGGGGGAGCAGGATGGTGATGCACGACCCACCGCACCCTGGGGAGGCGATTCGAGTGCTGTTCGTCGAGTGCTGCGACGTGTCACTTGAGGACGCGGCGAGGCATCTGGGCGTCAGCAGCACGGATCTGACCGATCTCTGCGAGGGTCGGACAGGGATCGACGGGGAGATGGCTATTCGGCTGGAGCGTGTCCTGGGCGGTACTGCGGCGGCGTGGATGCGGATGCAGGGAATCTACGAGTTGGCGCAGGCACAGTTGCGCGCCGACGAGATCGAGGTGGTTCCGTTGCCCGCCGATCGTATTGGCACGTCGGACTGAGCGGGCGGGACACCGCGAAGGTCATGCCCGCCTTAGAGTCTGGGTCGGTGAAGGAGGTCGCAGCATGGTGATCGCCGAGCCGGAGCAGCTGACCGTTGAGAGCGTCGACATCACCGACTCGGATCGCTACCGCGACCACGGCTATCCGTGGGCGGAATGGGATGTGTTGCGGCGCGACGCGCCGATCTACTGGTACCAGCGGCCGGGCTTCGAGCCGTTCTGGGCGATCACCAGGCATGCCGACATTCGCTTCATCTCGGCGCACCCGGAGCTGTTCTCGAACGCGCAGATGCTGCGGCTCAACACGGCGAGGAAGCTCGGCTCGGCGGATCGGCAGTGGGAGCGGGCGACGAACCGCGCCGGCGGCAAGCCGACCGACGCGCGGGATTTCATCTATCTCGACCCGCCCGAGCATCGGCAGCACCGCGGGCTGGTGGCGCGGCACTTCACGCCGCGGATGATGAAGATGCTCGAGGATCACTTCGCGCACATGGCGGAGAACTACGTCTCGGACTTCGCCGATGGGGTGGTGGCCGATTTCGCGGCGCGCGGCGAGCGCTCTGCCGTCGACCTCGTGCACGAACTCTCGGCCAAACTGCCGGTCGCGGCGATCTGCGACATGGCCAAGGTGCCTGAAGAGGACTGGGACCAGATCTTCGCCTGGACCGAGGTGTTGGTCGGCGCGGAGGACCCGGAGTATCGGCTGCCCGGCGAGGTGCCCGGCCAGGCGACGCAGCGGATCGGCACGGAGTGGTTCCACTACAACAACCGGCTGATCGAGCAGCGCCGTCAGGAGGGCCTGGGCGACGACTTGCTCTCGGACCTGCTGCGCGCGGAGATCGATGGCCGCCCGCTCTCTCCGGGCGAGATTCACGGCTACTTCGTGCTGCTGCTGGCGGCGGGCAACGAGACGACACGGAACTCGATCTCGGGCGGCGTGAAGGCGTTGATCGACCACCCGGACCAGCTTGAGCTGCTGGTCAACGACGAGTCGCTGGTCCCCCCGGCGGTCGAGGAGATGCTGCGCTGGACTTCGATCGTGATTCAGTTCCAGCGCACGGCGGTCGAGGATGTCGAGCTGCGCGGACAGCAGATTCGCAAGGGTGAGTCGGTGGTGTTGTGGTACCCCTCGGCGAATCGCGACGAGGATGTCTTCGTCGACCCGTACAGGTTCGACATCCAGCGCGACCCGAACGATCACTTCGCGTTCGGCGGCTACGGCGAGCACTTCTGCCTGGGCGCGAACCTCGCGCGCTGGGAGATGCGCTCGATCTTCCACGCGCTGCGCCCGGTCCTGCCGAATCTCGAGCTGGTCGCGGAGCCGGAGCACGTGATCGGCTTCCTGCACGTGGGCGGGATCAAGCGTCAGATGGTGCGCTACCGACCGCAGTAGGATCGAGCCAGGCGCGGCGGCGGCCCGCGCGGGCGCGGTGACACTGGCGGGATGGGACGATGACGCGACCACGCGTGCGCCGATTCGCGTGGATGCTGGCGTCGCTGGTCGCGCTGCTGATGGTGGTGGGGATGTCGTCGGCGGGCGCTGACGACGCGGAGCCGCCGCCGGAGCCGGGGACCGAGGAGGTCACGGACGTTGGCGGCCAGCCGACCTACGAACTGAGCGGGCGGATCCTGACCCGCGAGCATGCCGGTGGTCAGCTGGAGTTCTGCTTCGAGCCGACCGGGTTGGATGTGGTGTGTCCGGAGTCGCGGTTCATTCGACCCGATCGGGTGCGTCCGGACCGCTGGATTCGCAGCAGCGAGATCGAGTGGACCGCGCCGGTTGACCTCGAGCGCGTGGTCTACCCGGCTCCCGCCCGGCCCGATGACGGTTCGTGCACGACCGACTTTGAGCGGATGTTCGCGGCGACGTGGAAGGTTGAGACGACGAAGTGGCTTGGGACAGCGTTCTACATCGGCGACGGTCGGTTTGTGACCGCTCACCACGTGATCGACGGCGTGCCGCCGTTCCTGACGCTGACGCATGGCGATCGTGCAGTCGCTGCGGCGGTGTTGGGGTCGGACCCCGACCACGACGTGGCGCTGCTCGAGGTGTTCGATCGAACTGAAGTCACGGACGTGCCCGCGGTCGCGTTTCGCGATCCGACGATCGACGACATTGGCGAGCCGGTGTACCTGGTGGGGTATCCGAGCGCGGGGGCGTTGACGGCGGCGACGGGGATCGTGACCCGGGTGTGGGAGGACGAAATTCTGACGAGCAGTTCGTCGAAGGGCGGCAACAGCGGCGGGCCGATGTTCGACGCCTGCAGCGATGTGCTGGGCGTGCTCTGGGCGGGCTCGTCGGCGAGGAATTTCTCGCATTCGGGCGAGGCGCTGAGCAGCGCGCTGACCGCGATGTCGAAACGGCATCCGGCGTTGCCCGGAGGTATCCCGGAGTGGGTGCGGACTGTGGGGCTGGTCGTGTGGCACTATGGGCCCGAACCGCCTGACGATGTCGATTGCGTGGGCGTGGAAGGTGAGTGGTGGGTCGGCGTCTCGGGCGCCGACTGGTACGGAGCGGAATGGGCCGCAGACCGCGTCAGTCAATGCGGAGGGGGTCAGACGTCGGTGGTCGCGCTGGCGCACGCGCCGGTAGCACCCACGATCGAAGAAGGGCCAGCTTGCCCGGAGCAGTACGGTCGCCATGATCCCGCCGTGCGCGAGATCCTCCACGAGTCGACGGAGGAGTTCGGCGACGCTCGTCTAGGCACGCTGTCCACGAATGGGGGATGTCCGGGTTACTACACGCATGAGCTGCGCGTGCGGCTTGCCGTTCCGCAATCCCATCACCGCATATACGCCGATCTCATTGGCGCCGGCGGCGCAGTCATCGCTGCCTATGGGGGGGGCGGGTAGGACTGTCTGGCAATCCAGCGTCGGTGGTCCGACCAGCGGTCTGATCCAGTCCTGGATCGCGCCCGATGGCTTTGAGCCGGCGGCGTTTCGAGTCTTCATCGACGGCCAGATGTGGAGAGTCGCGATCATGCCAAAGGCGCCCGGGCCGCAGATCGAGCAGACGGCTCGGATCGTGGTGCGCGTTGATTCAGTGACGGATGAGATTCGAACGTGTCTGCAGCGCGAGGGCGCCGAGCGCACCTGCCCGTTCCTGGGCGCCGCCGGTCAGGGGGACCGTGATTCGGGAGGCTGGCGGCGATCGGGTTCGCTGATTTGGAGTGTCGCTGCCCGGCCGGACTGGTTGGGTTCCGCTGAGCCTGCGGGTCCGAGCTGCGCGCTGACCGACGACTTGGGCGAGCTTGCCTGGCAGATCACTGCGTTGGGCGACAACGGCACTGCGGTGTACGTCGGACGGGATCAGTTCATCACGGCCGATCGATTGGTAAGCGACGAGACACCATGGGCAGTGGCATCGCGCGGTGCCGTTTCGCTACCCGTCATGCGAGTGGCGTCGGACGCACGAAACGGTCTGGCGTTAGTTGAAGCGATCGGCTCACGAGGCCTGACTGGTCGTCGTGACCCGGTAGTCTTCGCCAGCTCGACGGACGCTGTGGAGACCCGCGCGCCGGTGCTGGTTGCGTATCCGTGGGGGGACGCGGACCGATTCGCGCTGACCCGTCTGGACGTGCGTGAAGTCACCGAGCGGCTGATCCGGCACGATGGATGGGGATGGGATCGGGCAGGCGCGCCAATGGTCGATCCATGCACGGCTGAAGTGGTCGGAGTCGCAACCGGTCGGAGCGAGGCGCTGCGTGCGGAGACCGTGAAGGTAGTGTTGGAGGAGCTGCGAGCACGTCGCGCGATGCCCGTGATCTCCAATCGCGGCCCGAGTTTGCACGGATCGATCGCGCTTCTGCCGCACCCCGTGTACCTCGGTACTGAGCAGCCTGATTTCGGCGGCTGGATCTGCAACGTGCGGGCGTCGACCCGATACGACGTGATCTACGCCGTCTATCTCGTGAGCGACTCGTCGCCCCATATCACAGGCGTAGTCGACGGCAAGCGTGCGTGGTTCTCCCGGTGCGGCTGGACGGACAAGATATTCATTCTGGAGTACCGATCGGACGAGACGCCGAACGCCGTGTGCGCGGCGCCGTGGGAGCCGCGCTCGCCGCTCTCAACGCTGGCCCTTGAGCTGTTCGCGCCTTCGGGCGCTGAGCTGTTGCAGGCAACCGAGTTGGAGCGACTGCCGTGCCCGGGGCTACCGTCGGGTCGGGACTGGGCGTCGACGCACTTCGTGCGGATGCGCTTCACGGACACGTCCGATGTAGACGATCTCGTGGTGTGGCTCGAGGACGAGACCGGCAAGCGTTTCCATTCGGTCGGTTCGAGCGGCGATGTCGACCCCGATGTCCGCGCGTGGCGCTACGACCTCGGGGACGCGGAGCCGGTCCGCCTGGTTGTGACGACGCGGGAGAACGCCGACAACTGGGAAGCGCCGGAGACGGTTGAGACTGACGTGGAGGAGCAGGAGGAGCAGGAGGAGCAGGAGGAGCAGGAGGAAGAGGAGGAGGAGTGCGTCGAAGACCCCGGCCCCAACGGGGAGGGGATGATCAGCGCGACGTTGCACGAATCGCAGACGTCGTTCGGCAACGTCAAGCTCGTGACATTCGCTGAGCCGTGGCGTTGCCCGTGGCGACATACGCACGGGCTGCTCGTGACCCTCGCTGAACCTCTATCGGCTGGCCAGCCGAGCGCGTCGCTGCTCAGTGCGGACGGCCGTGTATTGATCGGTGATTGGCCCGGCCGTTCGTATCGGGGTGTGACTGACGCGATCGGTTCCCCGACGGCCAAGTTCACCCAGCGCTGGGAGGTGCCGGAGGACTTCGTGCCTGTGGCCTTCGAGGTGGAGATTGGAAACCGACGGTGGGTCGCGCAGATCGAGCCGCAGGCGGGAGGCTGAGGCCGCGGACGCTGGGCGATGGCGGGCCAGTTCATTAGGATTGGGCGCACTGAACGGAGGGGGCGCATGGTTACCGCTGAGAGACCGGCTCCGACGTTGGAGACGCTGGACATCACGAACACGGAGCTCTACGTGGACCACGGCTATCCGTGGGCGGCGTGGGACCTGCTGAGGCGCGAGGCGCCGGTCTACTGGTACCAGCGGCCGCGCTTCGAGCCCTTCTGGGCGATCACCAAGCACGCCGACATTCGCTTCATCTCGTCACACCCGGACCTGTTCTCGAACAAGCAGATTCTGCGCATGAACGACCATGAGTCGATCGGGATTGGGGAGCGCGGGCGCGAGGTCAACGCGAACCGCTACGGCGGTCACGCGAGCGACCCGCCCGACTTCATCTTCATGGACCCGCCGGAGCATCGGCAGCACCGCGGCCTCGTGGCGCGGCACTTCACGCCGCGGATGATGAAGCGGCTGGAGGATCACTTCGGCGAGATGGCGGAAGACTACGTCTCGAGCTTTGCCGAGAAGCTGGTCGCGGACTTCGCCGATCGATCCGAGCGCTCGGCGGTGGATGTGGTGCACGAGCTGTCGGCCAAGCTGCCGGTCGCGGCGATCTGCGATATGGGCGGTGTGCCGGAGGAGGACTGGGACCAGATATTCCACTGGACCGAAGCCTCGGCGGGCGCGGCCGACCCGGAGTTCCGCCTGGCGGGCGAGGACCGCGAACAGACGATCCGGCGCGTCAGCCTGGAGTTCAACCTCTACAACGAGGGTCTGGTCCGCGACCGCCAGGAGCACGGGCTGCGCGGCGACCTGCTGTCGGACCTGCTGAACGCGGAGGTTCAGGGCGAGCCGTTGACGCCGCGTGAGATCTCGTCCTACTTCCGGCTGCTGATCGGCGCGGGCAACGAGACGACGCGGAACTCGATCACCGGCGGGATCACGGCGCTGCTCGAGCATCCGGATCAGCTTGCGGACCTCGTGGCGCACCCGGAGCTGGTGCCTTCGGCGGTTGAAGAGATTCTGCGCTGGACCTCGATCGTGATTCAGTTCCAGCGGACCGCGACGCAGGACATCGAGCTGCGCGGTAAGACGATCCGCCAGGGCGATTCGATCGTGATGTGGTACCCATCGGCGAACCGCGACGAAGAGGTCTTCCCGGACCCCTACAAGTTCGACATTCGTCGCGACCCGAACGATCACTTCGCGTTCGGCGGCTACGGCGAGCACTTCTGCCTGGGCGCGAATCTGGCGCGCTGGGAGATGCGCTCGATCTTCCACTCGCTGCTGCCGATTCTGCCCGAGCTTGAACTCGCCGGCCAGCCGGAGATGGTGCCGAGCAGCCTGCACGTGGGTGGGATCAAGCGCCAAATGGTCCGCTACAGCCCGCAGTAGGGGAGTGAGCGCGACAAACCGCCGTTGGCTTGCGCTCGTCGCCCTGGCGCTCCTGGGGGTGCTCTTCGCGGTGCCCGCGCGGCTGCACGCGGAGGCGCCGGCCGAGCCGAATCAGCCGCCGGCGACGTATGAGGTGGGCGCACAGGTTCTGACGCGCGTGCTCGCCGACGGGCGGATCGAGTTTTGCCTGCAGCCGACAGTGGACCATGTTGTCTGCCCGGAGCAGCGCTTCCTGCCGGCGGAGCAGCCGGGCGCGAATCGCTGGCTCAATTCCAGCGAGGTGAGCTGGGTGGTTCCGGTCGATCCGGAGCACGTGTTGCGCGCCGCAAGCGCTTCGCCGCCGGTGAGCTCGGAACTCGAGCCTTGCACCCCGGACCTCGCGCGGATGCTCGCAACGGCGTGGCGGGTGGAGACGGGGCGTGCACGGGGGACGGCGTTCTACATCGGCGAGGGACGGTTCCTGACGGCGTACCACGTGATTGAGGACGACCCGCCGTTTGTGACGCTGAGCCATGCGGATCGTCGGGCGGCCGCGTTCGTGCTGGGCTCCGACCCGGTGCTTGATGTCGCGCTGGTGGAGGTCGCCGACCGGGAGCTGGTCCGCGACGTGCCGGTGATCGAGCTGCGCGCGCCGACTGTGGCCGACGTTGGGGATGATATTTTTCTGGTCGGGTATCCGGGCGGCGGTGGGTTGGCGCTCTCGCGCGGCGGTTTCATCCGGCGGGTCTGGGACAACGAGATCCAGACGACGGTGCCGAGCCGCGGGGGCGGAAGCGGGGGCCCGCTGATCGATGCCTGCGGTCGAGCGTTGGGCGTGTTCTGGGGCGGCACGTCCTCGTTGCGGTATGGGCACGCCGGCCTGCCGCTGCATGAGACGGTCGCGAGGCTCGACCGCGAGCGTGCAGCACTGCCGGCCGCGACGCCCTCGGCGCTGCTTGGGGCCGGCAGGCTGGTGTGGCACTTTGGCGCTGCGCCGCCGTCGAACGTGGATTGCTCGCGGGTCGACGGAGAGCTTTGGGTGGGGCTCGCCGGCCGGGAGCTGACGGTCGACCTGCCGACGGCGTTGGGCGACGGCGGGTGGCGGGTGGCTGGGAGCTGCGGCCGTGAGTGGACCCGGGTCGTCGCCCTGGCCGCGGCGAGTGACGAGGATGAGCCGGTCCCCGGCGCTTGTATCGGAGCGCTGGGGGCGAACGCGGAGGACCTGACGACATCGGTGCTGCACGAGACGACCGAGCCGTTCGGTCAGGCTCGGCTTGTGACGCTGCGTCCGGCGGCGGGATGCTCGGGTGACTTCACACACGCGCTCCGCGTTGATCTCGCGCAGGACCTGTTCGACGCTCGCGTGTCGCTGATTGGGCGCGACGGGACGAGGATCGAGGGCGCGCGCGCAGGGCGGTGGCAGGTGGGGCGGCAATCGAACGAGGTGTTGTGGCGGAGCTGGAGGGCGCCCTACGACTTCGAGGCGGTGGCGTTCCGGGTGATGACCGAGGGGGAGGAGTGGACGGTCGATCTCATCCCGCCGGAGTCGGAGGTTCCGACGATGACCGTGGCGGCGCGGATCACGATCCGCGTCGATCCGGCGACGGCGGTGGTACGGGCCTGCCTGAGGCTTGAGGGATCGGACGAGGTCAGCTGCCCGCAGGGGGCGGAGACGCCAACGGACCTAACGCAGTCAGACGGCTGGCATCGCTCGGGGATGATGAGCTGGATGGTGGAGCTCCCCCCGGAGACAGCAGATGCGGTGGAGGCTCAGCGCGTCGGCGGATGCGCGATCGGCGAGGACATCGGAGCTGTCGGCTGGCAGCTGACGACGTTGCGCGGCGCGGGGACGGCGACGTATGTGGGGCACTGGCAGTTTCTGGTCGATGCGAGGTTGCTGACGGAGGCTGCGCCGTGGGGCGCGGTGGCGCGAGGGGATGTGGTGCTTCCGATCATTCGGCTCTCGTCGGATCCGCGCAACAATCTGGCCCTGGCGAAGGTGATCGGCGAGCCATCAACCGAGGAGCTCGGGATGCGCACGTCGCTGGCGCGGTCGAGCGACGGATGGGAGGGCAGCCGCTTGACGATGGTTTCGTACCCGGCCGGCGACGCCCGGCGGCACTACGCAACGATGCTGTTGGTCGACTCGATCGGCGAGCGGCTGCTCACGGTGGCCCCCTGGGGTGCGGAACGTCGAGGCGCGCCGCTGATCGACTCGTGCAGCGGCAAGATCGTGGGGGTTTCGATCGGCGGGAGCGAGGTGCTGCGTGCCGAGACCGTGGGGACGGCGCTCGCGGACCTGCGGCTGCGTCAGTATCTGCCGGCGCTGGCGGATGAGGGGCCGATGCTCCAGGGCGCGGGGGCGGCGCTGGGGCGGCCGGTGTACTTCGGCCCCGAGCAGCCGGATTTCGGCGGCACGGTGTGCGATGTGCGGCCGTCGGAGCGGTACACGACGTTGTTCGCGGTGTACATCGGGAGGATCGACGCGGGCGACCTCATGCAGGTCGTGGACGAGGATCGCGAGGTGGTGTCCACCTGCGGCGGCCGGGATAAGGTCTTCCTGCTGGAGTTCCGTTCGGACCAGATTCCCGAGGCAGTCTGCATCGAGCCGAACGAGCCTGCGTCGCCGCTGACGACGCTGGATCTCGAGCTGGATGCGCCGGAGGGAATCGTGCTGCAGCAGGCGACAGAGTTCGCGCGGGCGGCGTGCCCGGGCTACGAGAAGGACCGCGGGCGTTGGGCGTCGACACATTTCGTGCAGCTGCGCAACACGGGCGATCTCGACTTCGATGATCTGACGGTGGAGCTGCACAATGCGGAGGGCAAGCTGTTGAAGACGCGGGACTACGAGCTGACCGATCGGGATCCGGACGTGAAGAGCTGGCGGTTCCAGGTTGAAGCAGGCGTGCCGGCGGAAGTGGTGGTGACGGCCGACGAAGAGGAGTAGGGCGCGGGTCCTCAGTCGATCGTGGTGATGGCGGCGCGCGGGCAGGTGCGGACGGCGCGCAGGACGCGGGCGTGCTGAGCCTCGGGAATGTCCTCCACGAGCACGTGCGAGAGGTCGTCGTCGCGCACCTCGAAGACGTCCGGGGCGGCCTCCATGCACTTGGCGTGGCCTTCGCAGAGTGAGAGGTCGATTTGGGCTTTCACAGCGCGCCTCCTCGTGAGTCGTGGGGCATTCTAGTGGGCGGACCGAAAATGAGGCAGCACTTCGCGAGCGAAGAGTTCCATTGACTTGCGGGCGAGGTCGCGCGGCGCGCCGGGCGGGGCCGCGAAGCTGATCACGTGGTCGGCGGGGATCCAGTCGAGCGTCTGCTCGATGGCAAGGGCGACCTCGTCGGGTGTGCCGGCGATGAAGCGCGCGCGCAGGTCTTCGTCGGTCTGGTCGAGCAGGCCGCCGAGCGGGTCCTGGGGGCCGAGGTCGGCGGCCTCGGAGTACCACTTGCCGTAGGTGTCGCGCAGATAGCGCTGGTGCGGGGCGAGCTGCTGCCAGAGCGCCTCGGGGTCGTCGGTGACGAAACCGCCGCCGGAGAGCAGGACCTCGAAATCGGCGGGGTCGTCGCCCTGGGCGATCAGCTGTTCAGCCCAGGCCTCGTAGACGGGGCGGTCGGCGACGATCATCAGGTTCGCGCGGAAGCGGGCGGCGCGCTTCGCGGCTGGGATGCTGCGCGCGCCGACCCAGAGAGGGAACGGCTTCTGGATTGGCTGGGGCGTGACGGTGACATCTTTGACCTGGTAGTGGCGGCCGTCGAGGCTGACGGTTTCGCCGTTGAGCGTGCGGGTGATGATTTCGAGCGACTCCTCCATCAGGCTCGCGCGGTGGCGGCGGTCGACGCCGAAGCCCTCGAATTCCTCGATGCGGTAGCCGAGGCCGACGCCGAGATCGAAGCGCCCGTTGCTGAGGAGATCGACGGTGGCGGCGTCCTCGGCGACGCGGATCGCGTTGTGCAGGGGCAAGAGCAGGACCCAGGTGCCGATCCGGACGCGCGATGTGAGGCGCGCGATCGCGGCGGCGATTGGCAGCACGGAGGGGGTATAGCCGTCGTCGATGAAGTGGTGCTCGGTGACCCAGACGTGGTCGTAGCCAAGCTGCTCTGCGAGTTGGACCTCATCGAGCAGTTCGTCGTAGAACTCGGCCCAGGGCTTGCGCCACTGGGGCGGGTTGCGGAAGTCGTAGATCAGTCCGAACTTGGGCATGGGTGGCTCCTCAGCGCCAGAGTTCGATGCGGCCGGCGAGGGGGACGTTGAGCAGCTCGGTGCGGGGCGAGACGTGGTTGATCTCGTTGGCGACGGGCGCGAGGGCGTCGGCGGAGGACATGTCGCGGGTCATCGGGGGCATCCAGTCGTCGTGGTGGCCGAGCACGACGCGGCGGGCTTTGAGCATGTCGCTCATGCGGCCGACGTACTGAGCGAGCGAGCCCTGGATCGGCTCGCCGTCGATGTTGGGTCGTCCGGCCATGGCGATGATTCCGACATCGGGGCGGAGGTTCTGGACGACGCCGGTCCAGCAGCCTGAGGTGTCGTGGTAGAAGATCGAGCCGTAGGGGGTGTCGATCAGGTACGCGAGCGCGCCGCCGGTGTCGCTGCTGCCGAGGCAGGTGCGGACGTGGTCGAGCATCTGCTGGCGCTGGGCCTCGTCCTGGGGTGCGCCGGGTTCGCCGAGCGAGCCGCCGATGTCGAGCGCGCCGCGACCGCCCCAGCGTTGCTCCTCGGTGAGGCCGTATTGGCCGAGCACGACCTTGCCGGTGTCCCAGGAGCCCTGGGTCCAGAAGCAGGAGTGCAGGCTGGGGTAGACCTCGACGGTGATCCCGTCGGCGATGCGGTGGCGTTCGCCGCCTTGCGAGCGGAGCAGCTGGGACTCGTCGACGCCGGCCGAGAGCAGGACGCGGGCCGACTCGTTGGAGCCGATCACCTGGGCCCCGGTGTTGGCGGCGATCACTTCGGCGCCGGCGATGTGGTCGAAGTGGGAGTGGCCGATCAGGACGGCGTCGGCGCGGGTCACGTCGGCGACTGAGAGTCCGACATCGGGTGCGGAGGGGACGCGGTCCATGTAGGCGTCGAGGAAGATGATGGTGTCGTCGATGGCGAGCCGGAAGGTGGCGCAGCCGAGCCAGTCGAGCGTGATGGGCATGGGGTACCTCTCGGGATTACAGCGGGAGGGTAGTGGCTGGGTGGTCAGGGGCGGTCAGGAACTGGTCAGGAATGGTTAGCGGCTGGCGGGGGCTTAGCGGCGTTGGATGCGGAGCCAGTGACGGCGGCCGAGCTTGAGCACGTCACCTTCGCGCAGTTCCAGCTGCTGCTGTTCGGTGCGCTCGCCGTTGAGCTGGACTGCGCCCTGCTGGAGGAGGCGTTTGGCGGCGCCGCGGGATGGGGCCGCGCCGGAGTCGGCGATCAGCGCAGCGAGCGCCACTGTGATGGTGTCGGCGTCGCCGAAGTCGATTGCGTGCCTGGGGATGTCGGCGGGAGCGTTGTGCTGCGAGACGACGCGGGTCCATTCGGCGGCTGCGGCGTCGGCGGCTGACTCGTCGTGCCACTCGGAGACGATCGCGTGGGCCAGGCGGCGCTTGGCCTCCATTGGGGGAAGCTCGCCGGCGTCCATCTCGGCGATGACCTGGTCTGCTTCGTCGGGCTCGACGTTGGTCCCGTGGATGAAGAACTCGGCGATGGTGTGGTCCGGGATCGACATGGCCTTGCCGTACTGCGCGTCGGGTGGCTCGTCGATGCCGATGTAGTTGCCAGTGCTCTTGGACATGCGCTGCTCGCCGTCGGTGCCGACGAGGATCGGGGTGAGGACGGCGACCTGCGGGCGCTGTTCGTAGCGCGGCTGGAGGATGCGGCCGGCGCCGATGTTGAAGGTCTGGTCGGTGCCGCCGAGCTGTACATCGGCTTCGAGCGCGATCGCGTCATAGCCCTGCATCAGGCCGTACATGAACTCGTGGAGGTAGACAGGCTGGCGGGCATCGAGGCGCTTGGCGAACGTGTCGCGCTCGGCGAACTGTTGGACGGTGAAATTGGCGGCGAGGTGGATCACGTCGGCGAAGGACATGCCGGCGAGCCACTCGCTGTTGTTGAGGACCTCGGTGCGCGCGGGGTCGAGCAGCTTGAAGGCCTGCTCGCGGTAGGTGCGGGCGTTGCGAGCCAGGATTTCGGCGGCTTGCATCGGGCGGGCGCTGTCCTTGTCGGAGGGGTCGCCGACGAGGCCGGTGAAGTCGCCGATCAGCAGGATCGCCTGATGCCCGAGCTGCTGGAAGAGCTGGAGCTTACGCAGGGCGACGCAGTGGCCGATGTGCAGGTCGGGCGAGGTGGGGTCGACGCCGAGGTAGACGCGCAGGGGGCGGTCGTCGGTGAGGGAGTCGACGAGGCGCTCGTACATCTCGCGCGCCATCGTCTGGCGGGTCTGGTCGTCGCCGTAACGGGTGCCGCGCATGATCAGCTGGTGCTGACGGTAGGCCTCCGCCAGGATGGCCGAATCGGCGCCGGGATCGACGGCATCACTCATGTGGCGGTCTCCTCGGCGAGCAGCGCGCGGGCGGCGTCGCAGTCGCGGGCGATCTGCTCGACCAGCTGCTGCACGCCGTCGAATTTACGCTCGCCGCGCAGGCGGCGGACGAACTCGACGCGCAGGTCGGTGTCGTAGATGTCATCGTCGAAATCGAAGATGTGGCACTCAATCGAGAGTCCTGCGCCATCCTCGAACGTGGGGCGGACGCCGATGTTGGTCACGGAGGCCCGGAGGCCGCCGGGCAGGTGGGCGAGGGTCGCGTAGACGCCGGGGCCGGGGATGGCCCGATCGGCGCCGACGGCGACGTTGGCGGTGGGGAAGCCGATCGTGCGTCCGCGCTCGAAGCCGAGCACGACGGGCCCGTGGACGGAGAAGCGTCGGCCGAGCAGGGCTCGGACGCGGTCGATGTCACCGTCGTTGAGGGCGGTGCGGATTTCGCTGGAGGAGACCTTCTTCGCGTCGTGCTCCGAGCGTTCGCCGTTGTCGGGGACGAGCTCGATCACGTCGACGGCGAAGCCGAGCTCCTGGCCGAGCCGGGTGAGGGTGGCGGCGTCCCCGCCGCGCTGGCGACCGAGCGCGAAGTCTTCACCGATGATCAGGCGTTTGAGCTGGAGCTCCTCGACGAGCATGCGGACGAACGCGCCGGCGTCGGTCTGGGCGAACTCGGAGGTGAAGCTGACGGTGGCGACAGTGTCGAGGCCGATGTCGAGCAGTAGGGCGAGGCGGTCTTCGAGGCTGGTGACGTATTCGATCGTGAGGTCGCGGCGCAGGACTTCGCGCGGGTGGGGGTGGAAGGTGATGGCGCCGGCGGCGAGATCGTGCGCGCGGGCGGTGTCGATGACGTGCTGGATCACGGCCTGATGGCCGCGGTGGACGCCGTCGAAGATGCCGATCGTGAGGGCCGTGGGCCGGTCGAGGGCGGCGCGTTGCAGTTCCTCGCGGGCGAGAGCGGTTACCACGCGTCAGCTCCGTTCGAGTCGGCGTCGAGCGAAAGGGCGTCCCATGCGTCGTCGTCGGCGCCGGCGCGGGGCTGGATCTGGATGTCACCCCAGTCGGTGTCCTGCTGGAGCTCGATGGCGCGGGCCTTATGCAGTTCGAGCAGGGCGAGGAACGAGACGATCACGAAGCGTCGGGAGGTGGCGGTTTCGATCCAGCGTCGGAAGGAGACGGTCGGAGCGGCGGCGAGGCGTTGGCGCAGGTCGGCGACGCGGTCACGGACGGTGATCGGGTCGGTCTCGAGCGCGGCGTCGTGCGCCTCGGACTGCTGGTCGCGGCGCTGCTCGGCGCGTTCGAGGGCCTCCCGGGCGAGGCGCGTGAGCAGGTCGAGCGTGACGGCGTCGGGCAGGCCGACCGGCCGCGGCCGCTCGATGTCGGGGGGCGCGATCGGGGCGTAGGCGCGCCGCTGGGAGCGGTCGCGGTCGCCGAGCGTGGCGACGGCGTCGCGGTAGCGGCGGTACTCCTCGACCATCGCGACGAGTTCGCTGGCGGCGTCATCGGCCTCCGAGGGCGCTTCGTCGGCCGGCGGCGGGACGATCTGGCGGGCCTTGATCAGGACGAGGCGCCCGCCGATCTCAATGAACTCGGCGAGCTGGTCGGCGCGCAGCCCGTGCTCGGCGAGCTGGCCGAGTGGGGCGATCTGTTCGAGGTATTGGTCGGCCACGGCGGCGAGGGAGAGTTCGGAGATGTCGAGGTGGCGGCGTTCGATCAGCTCGAGCAGGAGCTGTAGGGGGCCTTCCCAGGTCGGCAGCTGGAGCTGTACCACGCGTCTCGGCCTCAGTTGGCGACGAAGTTGAGCAGGCGGTCGGGGACCCAGATGGTGCGCCGGAGGGCCTTGCCTGCGAGCTGGCTGCTGACGCGCTCGGAGGCGCGGGCGGCGGCCTCGGCTTCGGCCTGCGCGACGCCGGGCGCCAGCGAGAGTTTCTCGCGGACCTTGCCGTTGATCTGAACGACCACCGTGATGGATTGGTCGCGGGCGAGTTCGTCGTCCCACTTGGGCCAGGGCTGTTCGTGGACCGAGCCGTCGCGGCCGCGCAGGGACCAGAGCTCCTCGGCGATGTGGGGGGCGGCGGGGGCGAGGCAGAGCGTGAGCGCGTCGATCGCTTCGTCCCAGGCGTCAGCGTCGACGGGGCCGGCTGCGCGGATGCGGTCATCGCGGATGCGCGTGAGCGCGTTGCTGAACTCCATCATCGCGGAGATCATCGTGTTGAAACGGAAGCGCTCGATGTCGTTGGAGACCTTGCGGATCATCGCGTGGGTCTCGCGGCGGATCTCGGCGGCGCTGCCCGGGTCGGCGGCACGCGTGGGGGCTCCGAGGGAGAGCTGCCAGACGCGCTTGAGCCAGCGCCAGTGACCCTGGATGCCGCTGTCGTCCCAGTCGCCGCCGGATTCCCAGGGGCCGAGGAACATGAGGTAGAGCCGGACGGTGTCGGCGCCGAAGCGTTCGACCCACTCGTCGGGGTTGACGACGTTGCCGCGGCTCTTCGACATCTTGAAGCCGTCTTTGGTGATCGTGCCCTGGTTGAAGAGCCGGGTGAACGGCTCGTCAATCGGCAGGTGGCCCATGTCGCGGCCGGCCTTGGCGAAGAAGCGGGCGTAGAGCAGGTGCATCACGGCGTGCTCCGCGCCGCCGGTGTATTGGTCGATCGGCAGCCAGCGCTTGGCGAGCTCGGGGTCGAGCGGGGCACGGTAGTTGTGGGGGTCAACGTAGCGATACATGTACCAGTTGGAGCACATGAAGGTGTCCATGGTGTCGGTCTCGCGGCGAGCGGCAGCGCCGCAGTTGGGGCACTCGGTGTTGAGGAAGCCCTCGTGGCGGGCGAGCGGGGATGCGCCGGTGGGCAGGAACTCGGCGTCGTCGGGCAGCAGGACGGGGAGGTCGGATTCGGGGACGGGGACGATCCCGCAGGCATCGCAGTAGACCATCGGGATCGGAGCGCCCCAGTAGCGCTGGCGGCTGATCAGCCAGTCACGCAGACGGTAGGAGACGGCGGCGCCGCCGAGTTCGCGCTCGGCGAGCGCGGCGCTGACGGCGCGCTTGCCTTCCTCGGAAGGGCTCCCATCGAAGCCTTCGGAGTTCACCATCTCGCCGGCCCCGGTGTAGGCCTCGGCGAGCGGCTGGTGGTCCCAGCCCGGCGGAGCGATCACGACGGGGATGGGCAGCTCGTACCTGGTCGCGAAGGCGAAGTCGCGTTCGTCGTGGGCGGGGACGCCCATGACGGCGCCGGTGCCGTAGGTGAGCAGGACGTAGTCGGCGATCCAGATCGGGACGAGCTCGTCGGTGAGGGGGTGTCGGACGTAGGCGCCGGTGAAGACGCCGGATTTGTCGAGCTCGGCGGACTGACGCTCGATTTCGGACTGGCGGCGGGTCTCGTCGACATAAGCGTTGACGGCGGCGCGGCGCTCGGCGGTCGTGAGCTGCTCGACGAGCGCGTGCTCGGGGGCAAGGACGAGATAACTGACGCCAAACACGGTGTCGGGGCGCGTGGTGAAGACGCTGATGCGGTCGATCCCACCGGCCGGTTGTTCGAGCGGGAACGAGATTTCAGCGCCCTCGGAGCGGCCGATCCAGTTGCGCTGCATCAGCTTGATCGGCTCGGGCCAGTCGATCGCGGAGAAGTCGAGCAGCTCGTCCGCGTAGTTGGTGATGCGGAAGAACCACTGCTCGAGGTCGCGGGTCTCGACGACGGAGCCGCAGCGCTCGCAGCGGCCGACGCCGGCGTCGTCGCGGTTGACCTGCTCGTTGGCGAGCACGGTCACGCAGGAGGGGCACCAGTTGGCGGCGGCGCGTCCGCGGTAGGCGAGGCCGTGCTGGTAGAGCTGCAGGAACCACCACTGGGTCCAGCGGTAGTACTCCGGGTCGGAGGTGGCGAACTCGCGGTCCCAGTCGAAGCGCGCGCCCATGTTCTGAAGCTGGCGGCGCATCCGATCGATGTTGTCGTAGGTCCACTGCTTGGGGTGTGTCTTGTTCTGGATCGCGGCGTTTTCGGCAGGCAGGCCGAACGCGTCGAAGGCGACGGGGAACATCACGTTGAAGCCCTGCATGCGCTTCCAGCGGGCGGCGACATCGCTCGGAGCCATTGCGTACCAGTGGCCGATGTGGAGGTCGCCGCTCGTGTAGGGCAGCATGGTGAGCAGGAAGTAGGGCGGGCGCCCGTCGTCGTCGGGCGTGCGGTAGAGCCGATCGGCGTCCCAGCGAGAGCGCCAGCGGGGCTCGATTTCGGTGGGGTCGTAGTCGGGGACGTGCTGAGTGGTCGTCGCGATCCGCTGTGCGGATTGGGACATGGCGTGATTCCTCGCAGCGTCTTGGTGGTCTGGCGGAACCGGGATTCGGGAATGAGTATACGTGGGTATCCTGCCGCAACACCGCGAGGCGGACGCGATCGCGGCGGCGCGGCGCGGCCGGACTGAGAGGAAGTGAGTCGTGGCTGACGGTGTGACCGATGGTGTGACCGATGGTGTGGCTGTGGGCGTGATGATGGGATCGCACTCTGATTGGGAGACGATGCGTCACGCGGCGTCGACGCTGGAGGAGCTGGGGATTTCGTGGGAGGCGCGAGTGCTCTCGGCGCACCGGACGCCGGACGAGACGGCGGCGTACGCGGCGCAGGCGGCGGGGCGCGGGATTCAGGTGCTGATTGCTGCGGCGGGCGGGGCGGCGGCGCTGCCGGGCGCCGTGGCGGCGAAGACGGACCTGCCGGTGATCGGTGTGCCGATGAAGGGCTGGGCGACGGACGGGCTGGATTCGTTGCTCTCGATGGTGCAGATGCCGCGTGGGGTGCCGGTGGGGACGGTCGCGATCGGGCGCGCAGGGGCGGTCAACTCGGCGCTGCTGGCGGCGCGGATTCTGGCGTTGAGCGACGCCGGAGTGGCCGAGCGGTTGGCGGCGTATCGCGAGGCGCGGGCGCGTGAGGCGCTCGAGGCGCCGCATCCGACGCTGGAGGGCTGAGATGGCGATTCGCCCGATCACGACGTTGCCGGCGGATACGGCGGTGCTCCGTGCGCCGGCCCGCAAGGTGCGGCTGTTCGATGCGCGGCTGCGTGAGCTGGTCGCGGACATGCTGGACTCGATGTACGCGGCGAACGGGGTCGGGATCGCGGCGCCGCAGATCGGCGTCGGCTGGCGGGTCGTGGTGATTGGGATGCCCGGCGTGCGGCCGTTCGTGATGGTCAATCCCGAGGTGGTGAAGCGCTGGGGCGAGCGCAGCCTGACGGAGGGTTGCCTGAGCGTGCCGGGCTGGCGCGGGCAGGTGACGCGCTCGACGCGGGTGCTGGCGAAGGCGCAGGACTTGCAGGGGCGCGAGATGCGGATTCGGGCGGAGGACGATCTGCTGGCGCAATGTCTGGAGCATGAGATCGATCACATCAACGGGCGGGTGTACATCGACCACGTGGAGACGCCGGATGAGCTGTGGCGGCTCGATGAGCCCACGGCAGACGAGGCTGATGACGCGGATTGAGGCGTCTCTGAGACGGCTTGCGGCCGGTCTGGGCGGCAACCCGCACGTGGTCGGTGGCGCGGTGCGGGATCGGCTGTTGGGGATTTCTGTGGATGAAGTGGACATCGTTGTGGACCGGGCGGAGGTGTGGGCGCAGGCGGCTGCTGAACGGTTGGGTGTGCGGGCGGCGCGGATCGGGCGCGGGCCGGAGGTCTGGCGGTTGGCTGTGGACGGCGGAACGGTGGATGTGGTTGAGCGGGTCGGCAGCCTGCGTGCGGATCTGCTGCGTCGGGATTTCACAGTGAACGCGATGGCAGTGGGGCTGCCGGCGTACGTCACGGGCGATCTCGTGGCGGTCGTGGATCCGCTGGGTGGGCGCGCCGACCTGGAGCATCGCCGTTTGCGGATGTGTTCGGAGAGCGCGATCTCGGATGACCCGGTGCGGGCGCTACGGGGGATTCGGCTGGAGGCGACGCGGGAGCTGCGGATGACGGCCGAGACGGAGGCCGCGGTCCGCGCGGGCGCGCAGGGACTCGAGGCGGTGGCGGCGGAGCGGGTCTGGCTGGAGCTGGAGCGGGTGTTCTTGCATGAGCGTTCGTCGCCGTCGGCGCGGCGGATGGAGGCGCTCGGTGTGCTGGATGTGGTCGTGCCCGAGCTGGCGGTGTGTCGCGGGGTGGATCAGCGGCCCGTGCATCGGCGCGATGTGCTGGGGCATCAGCTCGATGCGCTGGAGTGGATCGATGCGCTGATTTCGCTCGAGCGTCCGCGGGATGCGATGGCGGGCGAGCTCTGGTCGGCGCTGTGGCGATCTGATGCGTTCGAGCGGGGTAATGAGTTGCGGGCCGAGCTGTGGAAGCGGCGGCTGGTGCTGCGCGTGGCGACGCTGCTGCACGACGTGGGCAAGCCGGCGACGCGGCGGGTGGATCCGGATGGACGGACGCGCTTCCTCGGGCACTCGGAGCTGGGCGCGGAGCTGGTTGGGAAGCGTCTGTCGGCGCTGCGCGCACCGCGGGCGGTGGTCGATCCGGTCGCGACGTTGGTGCTGCACCACCTGCGACCGGGGCAGGTGGCTGCGCCGGGGCGAGCGCCGACGGCTCGCGCGCTGCATCGGTTTCATCTGGCGCTTGGCGAGCTCGTGGCGCCGCTGTGCTCGCTGTTTCTGGCGGACAGTCTGGCGACGGCGGGGGCGGAGGCGCTGGCGCCGCGCTGGCCGGCGTATGTCGCGCACGTGGCGGGGATTGTGAGCGGCTGGGACGGCGATAGGGGGCGTCGCGTTCCGTCACGCTCGCACGTGCTCAGTGGGCACGCGATTATGGAAGCGACGGGGCTGCGTCCCGGTCCGCTGGTCGGAGCGATCCGGGCGGCGGTGGAGGAGGCGGCTGCGGTGGGCGAGATTGCGACGACCGAGGAGGCGCGGGCGCTTGCGGTTCGTCTTGTTCGCGCTGCCTCGCACGGGGATCCGCGTGTTGCGATGGATGATGGGGAAGGTGTGGAGGATGGCTGAGGTACTGCTGATCACGGCGTTGGTGGTGGCGGCGTTCTATCTGTTTTTCATTCGGCCGACGCGTTCGGAGGAGCGTCGCAGGCAGCGCGATCTGAATGACCTGCGCGTGGGTGACACGGTGCTGACGCGCGGGGGCCTGATCGCGGAGGTGGCGCGGGTCGAGACTCCCGAGGACGCACCGATGATCGTGGTGCTGCGCCTGGCTGAAGGCGTGGAGGTGCGGGCGCGAACATCGGCCGTCACGGAGCGTCTCTCGATGGGCGATGACGAGGACGACGGCGACGAAGAGGCTGAGTGGGAGGACGACGAGGAGCGGTGATTAGAGCTGAGGTCGTGCGTATGCTGGGCAAGCGCCCGCGCGGAACGGGCGGAAGTCCGCCGCGGCTGCGCTGTGGTGGTGGCTGCGCGAGGCGAACGCTTCAACCGTGAGACGGTTCCGCTTCCGCGACGCGTACATCTTCGCGCTGATCGTCATTCTGGGCGCGTTTGCGATCGCCGCGGCGTGGCCGGGCAACCCGGATAAGTACCTGCCGGATTTCGTGCCGTGGCCGTCGGGCGGCGGAGTCTCGGTGGGCAACTTCGAGCGCACTGAGTTTCGGCTGGGCCTGGACCTGGCCGGCGGGGTGTCGGTGACCCTGGAGGTGGCCGGCGAGGCGGCTGCGGTGCGGCGCGGGGAATCGCTGAATGCGTTCCTCGAGCGCGAAGGCGTATCGCGGGACGTGGTGCTGGGCCTGAACCCCGGGCTGAACGAACTGGATCGCGACGACGATGATCAGCCGCTGCCGGAGGGGATCACGACGATTGTGCTGCCGCTCGATGTGGACGATGCGACGCTGGCGGAGGCGGTGGAGGAGTCGCGGCGGATTATCGAGGAGCGGGTCAGCGGATTCGGCGTGTCGGAGGCGGAGGTGACGATGGTCGGCGATACACGGATCAACGCTCAGATTCCCGGGGTGAACGCGGACGACGCGTCGGGCTTGGTGGGCTCGACGGCGCGGTTGGAGTTTCGCGAGATCGACCCGATTCAGCGGTTCGCGCCGGCGCCGCTGACGCGGGCGGAGATCAACGACGCGATCGACGATGTCTGGATGAGCTCGGTTCGCGAGTCGCCGGATCTGTTCAGATCGCGCTCGCGGCCGTATTTCATCCCGGAAGCGGACGAGGACGTGATCGTCGAGAACGGGGCGCGCTGGATTCCCGCGATGGGCTTCACGGATGAGGGAGATTCGGTGCAGTTGACCGGACGGCATCTGATCGGCAACTCGATCACTCGGACGTTGGACCAATCGGCGGAGCCGGCGCTGTCGTTCGAGTTCGACGACGAGGGTGCGTGGCTGATGGAGCAGATCACGCGGCGCCTGGCGCCGTCGCAGGAGCCGCTGGGGATCTTTGTGGACGGGGAGCTGATCAGCAGCCCGCGGGTCAACGCGGTGATCGGCTCGTCGGGGATCATCAACGGGTTGTCGGACGAGGACGCGATCCTACTGCGGCGGCAGCTGCGCGCGGGTGCGCTGCCGATCAATCTGCGGGTGCTGCAGAACACCGAGGTCGCGGCGACGCTGGGCGCGGACTCGGTGGTCGACACCGTGCAGGCGGGGGTGATCGCGTTCCTGGCGATCATCGTGTTCATGGTCGTCTATTACCGCGTGCCGGGCTTGCTCGCCGCGCTGGCGCTGATCGTCTACGCGGCGGCGATCATGGCAACGTTCAAGCTGGTGCCGATCACGCTGACGCTGGCGGGGATCGCGGGACTGGTGCTGTCGATCGGCTTCGCAGTCGACGGCAATGTGCTGGTTTTCGAGCGTCTCAAGGAGGAGCTGCGTCTGGGTCGGAGCCTGAATGGGGCGGTCGAGACGGCGTGGGCGCGGGCCTGGCCGGCGATTCGCGATGCGAACATCTCGACGATCATTACGGTGGCGATCCTCTGGCTGTTCGCCGATGCGCTGAATCAGAACCTGATCAAGTCGTTCGCGCTGGCGCTGCTGGTGGGCACGGGCTTCAGCTTCGTGACGGTGATGACGGTGACGCGGACGTTCATGAATCTGACGGTGAGCTCGGGCTGGGTGCGCGGCTCGCGGCTGTTCGGGGTGCGCGAGTTGGTTGTCATCGATGAACCGCGCCCCGGACGCTCCGGGGACCGATCGGCGGATTCGAATGATTGATTTCATCGGCCGCCGGCGGATCTATGCGGTGGTGTCGCTGCTGATGCTGACGCCGGCGCTGATCGGTCTGGCGATCTGGCAGTTCGAGGCAGGGCTGGACTTCGCGGGCGGGCTGGAGTCGGAGGTGCGCTTCGTTGAGGACGTGAGTGTGGCCGACGTTGAAGCGTTGATCGCCGGCGTGGAGCTGCCGGAGGGGGCGACGACGAGCGTCGGCGAGGGTGAAGACGGGAAGTTCGAGCTGGCGGTGCAGTTGGCAGCCGACGACGACGTGGCATTGGACGAAGCGATGACCACGATTCGAGCGACCCTGTCCGACGAGCTGGGCCGATGGCAAACAGAGGGGTTTTCGTCTGAGCCGGACAGGGCGACCTGGCAGGCGTGGTTCCCACTTGAGGCGAGTCAGGATCAGGTTCGGGCGGCGCTGGAGACGGTCGACCTGGGCGGTGCGCGGATTCAGGAGACCGCCGACGCGGCGTTCCGGATTCGGGTCGAGCAGCCGGAGGATGGCGACCTGGAGGGGTTGCGACAGCGGATCAACGGCGCCCTGCGGTCGGAAATTGGGCCGATTGTCGTGTTGCAGTCGGCGTCGGTTTCAGGCGTGCTGTCGGTGGAGATTGCGCGCGACGCGGGGGTGGCGCTGGCGGTCGCGGCGGTGGCGATTCTGATCTACATCTCGCTCGCGTTCAGGCGGCTGCCGAATCCGGTGCTGTACGGGGCGGCGGCGATCGTGGCGCTGCTGCATGACATCACGCTGGTGGCGGGGGCGTTCGCGATCGGCGGGCAGATCGCGGGGCTGGAGGTGAATGCGATGTTCATCACGGCGTTGCTGGCGATCATCGGGTACAGCGTCAACGACACGATCGTGGTCTTCGACCGGATCCGCGAGAATCTGCTGCTCGATCCGCGCGAGGATTTCCGGCGCGTCGTGAACGCGGCGATCACCCAGTCGTTGGGGCGCTCGCTGAATACGTCGATCACGGTGGTGCTGGCGTTGATGGCGCTGCTGCTGATCGGTGGGGTGACGGTGCGGCCGTTTGTGATCGTGCTGCTGATCGGCACGGTGGCGGGCACGTATTCGTCGATTGCGGTGGCATCGCAGCTGTTGGTGCTCTGGCAGGACGGCACGCTGCCGCGGCTGTTGCGGATGGGCGGGGAGCGACGGGTGGTGCGGTCGGCGCCGCGCAGGACATGAGGGGCGCCCGTGCCTCATTTCTAGGCCCCGTGCGTCATTCATCACCCTCATCCGTCATTCCGATCCCCATCCGTCATTCCTGCGTAGGCAGGAATCCAGGCGTGCAGCGGCGACACCTATGCCCGCAACATGTTCGACGGCGCTCCGACACCCGCTTGCGAGGCCGTCGGGAGTTCGTCGCGCTAACGAAGCTGGGAGATCGCATGGATTCCTGCCTCCGCAGGAATGACGGACGAGGGCGAGGATTGACGGATGACGGCGAGGAATGACGGACGAGGGCGAGGATTGACGGATGACGGCGAGGAACGACGGACGAGGGTGAGGAATGACGGACGAGCGCGAGGCATGACCGACGAGGGCGAGGCATGACGGACGAGCGCGAGGCCTGACGGACGAGGGCGAGGCATGACGGACGAGCGCGAGGCCTGACGGACGAGCGCGAGGCCTGACGGATGAGCGCGAGGAACGACGGATGAGCGCGCGGAATGACGGACGAGGGCGAGGCATGACGGATGGGGGCGAGGAATGACGGACGGGGGCGAGGCATGACGGACGAGGGCGAGGCATGACGGACGGGGGCGCGGGATGACGGATGAGGGCGCGGGATGACGGACGAGGGCGCGGGATGACGGGCGAGCGCGAGGCATGACGGGCGAGCGCGAGGCATGACGGATGAGCGCGAGGCATGACGGATGAGGGCGAGGCATGACGGATGAGGGCGAGGCATGACGGATGAGGGCGAGGCATGACGGACGAGGGCGCGGAATGACGGACGGGGGCAAGGCATGACAGACGAGGGCGAGGGATGACGGAAACGAGCCGGCGGGGAGAAGAGCGTGGCTGTGATGGCTAGCCGTCGCGCAGGATGCGTTGGTCGCCGACGCGGCGCGTGATGCGCCGGCGGTCGGTGTCTTCGAGGAAGGCCTGGGCGATTTTGCGGCTGGTCCCGATGCGGTCGCGGACTTCGGCGAGGGTGGCGCGTTCGGTCTCGGCGAGCAATGTGCGGGTCTGTTCGACCATCTCGTCGTAGACAGGCTGCAGCAGGATCACGCCGGCGGCGAGGCGGACGATCTCACCGCGGGCTTCGAGGTGCTGGAGCAGTGAGGGGTCGATGTCGGGCGCGACATCGGGTCGGACGCCCTGCTCGCGGAGCCGGGTGAGCAGGCTGTCGATCTGGGCTTGAGCGGCGTCGGAGAGCTCCGGCGAGCGACCGGGCAGGTCGAGCGCGCCGCCGCTGGAGGTCAGCGTTTCTGATTCAAGCAGGCGCTGTTCGAGGATCGTGAAGGCGCGGGGATTCAGACCCAGTCGGCTGCGCAGATCCTCGCGCGGGATGCCACCGGAGAGGGGTTGCTGCTCCACGAAGTCGGCGACGAAGCGAGTCGCGCGTTGCTGGATGGCGCCGTGGCCGGCGTCGGTCATGAGGGTGGTGGCGTCGCCGCGCGCGCCGGAGTCGAGGGTGACGACGGCCGCGGCTTCGAGCTGACGATCGAGCGCAGCCTCAGCGGTCGCGGCGGCGAGGTCGAGACGGCCGCGGAGCTCGGCCCAGGCGATCGGTTCGAGGCGCTGGAGCATGGTGAGCAGGGCGTCGTCCGGCGAGCCATCGAGCAGGCGCTGCAGGGCCTCGAGGGTCGAGGCGTCGTTGCGGTGGTGGCGTCGCGGGCGGGTGTCGACGATGCGTCCGCCGGCGATCGTGGCATCGCCGCTACGCAGCACGAAGTGGTCTCCGCGGCTGGCGGCGATCGGGCTCGCGAGGCGTAGCTGGGCCCAGCTGCGCTGGCCGGGTTCCAATACGTCGCCCTCGAGCAGGCGGACGCGGGCTTCGGCCTCGTCGGCGCCGACGTGGAGGGTGAGCGTGGTGTTGTGACGCAGCGCGCGGGGGTGTCGAGTGACTACGCGGAGGCGCACGTCGACGGCCTGCGTGGCGTGCAGCCAGCCGGGCGAGGTGAGGACCATGCCGCGGCTGATCTCGGCGGCGGCGATGCCGCTGAGGTTGACGGCGGTACGGGCGCCGGGTTCGGCGCGGTTGATGCTCTGCTCGTGGCTTTGGAGCCCGCGGATGCGTCCGCTGAGGCCGGTGGGTTCGACGACGATCGATTCGCCGACCTGGAACGCGCCGTCGATCAGAGTGCCGGTGACGACGGTGCCGAACCCGGAGATCGAGAAGGCGCGGTCGATCGGCAGGCGCGGGCGGTCGATGTTGCGGACATCGCTGAGAGCGTCAACAGCGCTGTCAAGCGTGGCGCGGAGGTCGTCGAGGCCGGCGCCGCTGACCGCCGAGCAGGGGATGATCGGTGCGTCGGCGAGGGTGGTGGGGCCGAGCAGGTCGTGGACATCGTCGGAGACGAGTTCGAGCCACTCCTCGTCGACGAGGTCGGACTTGGTCAGCGCGACGACGCCGTGCTGGATCTCGAGCAGGTCGAGGATGTCGAGGTGCTCGCGGGTCTGGGGCATGACGCCCTCGTCGGCGGCGATCACGAGCAGCGCGAGGTTGATGCCGCCGACGCCGGCGAGCATGTTCTTGATGAAGCGCTCGTGGCCGGGGACATCGACGATCGAGACTTCGCGCCCGCTGGGCAGCGTCGTCCAGGCGAAGCCGAGATCGATCGTGAGGCCGCGGGCCTTCTCTTCTTCCCAGCGGTCGGGGTCGATGCCGCTGAGCGCCTGGACCAGGGTGCTCTTGCCATGGTCGACGTGCCCGGCGGTGCCGATGACGAACATGACGGCAGCTTAGGCGGGTGGGAGGTGAGTCGCGGGTAGCATCGACGCACAGCGCGACCTGGCATCGAGCCGGTTTGGCGAGGAGGACTTGATGAAGGCGATCGTTGTGGAGCCGCCGGGGCGGACGGCGGATTCGTTGCGGATTGAGGAAGTGCCGGACCCGGTGGCGGGGGATGAGGAGGTGCTGCTGCGGGTGCATGCTTCGGCGCTGAATCGGGCGGACATGATGCAGCGGATGGGCGGTTATCCCGCGCAGCATGGGGCGTCGGCGATTCTGGGGCTGGAGCTGTCGGGCGAGGTCATCGAGGTGGGGTCGCGGGTGCGCTCGCTGTCGGTCGGCGACCGGGTGTATGGGTTGAGCGGGGGCGGTGGCTACGCGGAGTTGGCGACGATTCATGAGTCGCTCGCGATGCCGATTCCGGAGGAGCTGAGCTATCACGAGGCGGCCTCGATTCCGGAGGTGTTCTTCACGGCGAACACGGCGGTGCGGACGCTGGGGGAAACGAAGCCGGGCGAGCGGCTGCTGGTCCACGCGGGCGGCAGCGGCGTGGGCATCGCGGCGATCCAGATCGGCAGGCTGATTGGGGCGGAGGTCTGGACGACGGCTGGCAGCGCGGAGAAGTGCGAGCGGGCAGCCGAACTCGGGGCGCAGGTGACGGTCAACTACCGCGACGAGTCGTTTGCCGATGTGGTGAGTGAGCGGACCGATGGCCGCGGCGTGGACGTGATTCTCGACGTGATCGGTCGGGACTATTGGGACTCAAACTTGAAGGCGCTGGGGATCACAGGTCGTCTGGTGCTGGTGGGACTGATGGGCGGCGCGGTGGCGGAGACGAGCCTTGGGCTGATCCTGAGCAAGCGGTTGCGGATTCTGGGCACGGTGATGCGGTCGCGTCCACTGATCGACCGGGCGGCGATCACGCGGGAGTACCGGGAGCACCTGGAGCCGGCGATCGTGGCGGGGCAGATGAAGCCGGTGATTGACTCGGTGTTCCCGCTGCGTGAGGCGGCGGCGGCGCATCAGTACATGGCCGAGAACCGGAACTTTGGCAAGATTCTGCTGGACTGTCTCGACGCCTAGATTGGCGGGCTGCGCGCGGGGGTCGGGAGCAGCTTCAGTCCTGCGCGAGCAGTGGGTCGGATTATGGGTCGTGGGCGAGGAGCGAGGGGTCGACGAGGCGGACGAATAGTTCGTTGGCGACTTCGTGGCCTCGGGGTGTGAGCCGAAGGCGGGCGTGGTGGCGCTCGGCGAGGTTGGAGTCGATGGCCCAGGCGATGACGGGATCGACGGCGCTGAAGGCATCGGGGTGGCGCTGCTTGAGGGCCTGATCGTCGACGCCCCGGGTGAGGCGGAGACCGAGGGTCAGGGTGTCGACGACCGCGTCGTTGGGGGTGATCGTCTCGACGTGGTCGATGGCCGGGCTTGGTAGGTCATGTTCGGATTTGGTCAGGGTTGTCAGGTCGCGGATGTAGGCGGAGGGGCGGCGGATGACGCTATAGCGCCGGCCGTCGAAGCAGCCGTGTGCCCCGGGTCCGACGCCGATGTAGTCGCCGTGGAGCCAGTAGTTGAGGTTGTGTCGGCATTCGTGGCCCGGGAGGGCGTAGTTGCTGGTCTCGTAGTGCTCGTAGCCGGCCTCGTCGAGGCGGTCGGCGGTCCAGCTGGAGATTTCGGCGACGAGGTCGGGATCGGCTTCGATCACGGCGCCCGCCGCGACGCGAGCGGCGAGCGGGGTGCCGTCCTCGACGGTCAGGGCGTAGCAGGAGATGTGCTCGGGTCGCCACGAGACGACGCGGTTGAGCGTGTTGCGCCAGGACTCGATCGGCTGGTGCGGGAGGCCGTAGATGAGGTCGAGGTTAACGTTGTCGAAGCCGGCGTCGCGGATTTCGCCGAGCGCGGCCTCGGCGCGCTCCGCGCTGTGCAGACGGTCGAGAAAGAGCAGCTCGTCGGCGTCGAGCGATTGGACGCCCATCGAGACGCGGTTGACGCCGGCGGCGCGAGAGTCGCGCATACGCACGACGCTGACGCTCTCGGGATTCGCTTCGAGGCTGATTTCGGCGTCGCGGGCGAGCGCGAAGTTCTGGTGCGCGGCTTCGAGCAGGCGCGCGATCTGTTCGCCCTCAAGCAGGCTGGGGGTGCCGCCGCCGATGAAGACGGTCCGAATCTCGCGGCCGCGGGCGCTGCCGGACCAGAGTGCGAGCTCGTGCAGGGCGGCGTCGAGCCAGCCGGAGGTGAGGTCTTCGAGGCCGGCGTAGGAGTTGAAGTCGCAGTAGGCGCACTTGACCGTGCAGAAGGGGACGTGGATGTAGAGCGAGAGCGGCAGCGATGGTGCAGAGGGTTGGGTCACTTGACGAGTGTATGGCTTGCGTCGCGGGCTGAATTGCCCGCGGGATCGGCGCGTGACACACTCGGACGAGGACGCTTCAAGGGGGGTTGAGTGCTGAAATCACACGGTTGCGGCGTGTTGCGGCCGGAGCATGTCGGGCAGCGGGTGACGCTGGCGGGCTGGGTGCATCGGCGGCGCGATCACGGGCGGCTGATTTTTCTCGACTTGCGCGACCGCGACGGGATCGTGCAGGTCGTGGTGCGCCCACGCGAAGATGAGGACAGCGCGTATGCAGTGGCGATCGAGGCTCGGAACGAATACGTGCTGCGGGTAACTGGCGAGGTCGTGCGGCGCTCGGAGGGGACGATCAACCCGGACCTGCCGACGGGCGAGGTGGAGCTGATCGCGGAGCGCGTGGAGGTGCTGAACGCGGCGAAGACGCCGCCGTTTGCGGTGAACGAGGACACGCTTGATGTCGATGAGCTGGTGCGGATGCGCTACCGCTACATCGACATCCGGCGGCCGCAGATGCTCGCGGCGCTGGAGCTGCGGGCGGGGCTGAACCAGGAGATTCGCAACTTCATGACGGCGCAGGGGTTCCTGGAGGTGGAGACGCCGATCCTGGTCTCGGCGACGCCGGAGGGCGCGCGCGACTACGTGGTGCCGAGCCGGCTGCAGCCGGGCGCGTTCTACGCGCTGCCGCAGGCGCCGCAGCAGTACAAGCAATTGCTGATGGTCGCGGGCGTGGAGCGCTACTACCAGATCGCGCGCTGTTTTCGCGATGAGGACTTGAGGGCCGACCGGCAGCCGGAGTTCACGCAGCTCGACCTGGAGTGGTCGTTCGCGGAGGAAGAGGACATCCTCGCGCTGCTGGAGGACCTGTTTGTGACGGTGACCGCGGCACTGCGGCCGGACCTGACCGTGCCAACGCCGTTCCCGAGGCTGACCTGGCAGGAGTCGATGGAGCGCTACGGGTCAGACAAGCCGGACCTGCGCTACGGGCTGGAGCTGAGCGACTGCTCGGATATCGCGGCGCAGTCGGGCTTCGGCGTCTTCAGCGGGGCCGTGGCGAACGGCGGCAGGGTGCGGGGGATCGTGATGCCCGGTGGGGCGTCGCTGTCGCGTCGCGAGGTGGATGCGTTCACGGGTCTGGCTCGCACGCTGGGCGCGCCGGGCCTGGTCTCGATGCAGTTCTCGGCCGCGCCGGCGGAGGCGACGGAGGACGAGATTCGCTCGCCCGTGCTGCGTCACGTGGGCCTGGAGGACGCGCGCGCGATCGGGACGCGCTGCGGGGCGGGCGCCGGAGACCTGGTGCTGCTGGCGGCCGGCGAACCGGGGATGGTGGCGACGGTGCTGGACGGGCTGCGCCGCGAGCTGGCGCGGCGGCTGGAGTTGGCCGACCCGACGGTGCTGCAGTTTGGCTTCATCACGGACTTCCCGCTGGTCGAGCCGGACAGCGGGGGAGCGGGCTGGACGGCGCTGCACCACCCGTTCACCGCGCCGCAGGCGGCGGACCTGGCGTTGCTGGAGTCGGAGCCCGGGAAGGTGCGGGCGCGCGCCTACGACACGATCGCGAACGGGTTTGAGCTGGGCTCGGGGTCGATCCGGATTCACGAACGGGAGATGCAGGAGCAGGTCTTCGAGCTGCTCGGGATTGGGCGCGACGAGGCGTGGCAGCGATTCGGGCACATGCTTGAAGCGTTTGAGTGTGGTGCGCCGCCGCACGGCGGGTTCGCGTTCGGAATCGACCGTGTGGCGATGCTGCTGGCGGGGCAGGAGAACATCCGCGAGGTCACGGCGTTCCCGAAAACGCAGTCGGCCGCCGACCCGCTGACCGGCGCGCCGCAGGCGCTGACGGCCGAACAGCTGGCCGAATTGCATCTGAGCGTGAGAAGTCCGATCGGAGATCGTTAGGCGCGGGTGCGGTTCGGCGGGTGGGCCTGCCTGTGGGTGATAATCTCGCGCCCAAGCGAGGGAGGCACAGGGTGAGGCGTACTGCGATCTGGTCGGTTTCGTTGATAGTGGCGCTGCTGGCTGTCCTGCTGGCCGTGCTGGTGGCGGGGTGCGGCGGCAGCGAGGACGGGGCGGAGGAGCCGGCGGCCGCGAGCCAACAGGTAGAACGGCAGGAGCGGGAGGCCAGCGAGCAGCCCGCGCGGCAGGATGCGGGTGAGCAGCAGGATCAGCAGGATCAGCAACAACAACAGCAGCCGGTGGAGCGGTCGGCGGAGGGCACGAGCGCGGGGCCGCGTGACGCGGGGACGCTGCGGATCGCGCGCGCAGAGCCGATCAACCTCGATCCTGCGCAGGTGACCGACGTGTCGTCGGCGGTGATCATTGTGGAGGTCTTCGGTGGGCTGTTGACGTTGGACCAGGACCTGCGGATCGCTCCGGACCTGGCCGAAGCGGTACCGGGGCCGACGACGAACGCCGACGGGACCGTGACATATCGGTTCACGCTGCGGCGCGATGCGAAGTTCCACGACGGGAAGCGAATCTCGGCGGGGGACGTGAAGTGGAGCTTCGAGCGTCATGCGGCTCCGGAGACGCTGTCGCCGACGGCGCCGGATTTCCTCGGCGACATCATCGGAGTGCGGGAATACACGCGCGGTCGGGCGGACGAGATCGTCGGGATTCAGGTGATCGACGACGTGACGCTGGATATCACGATCGACTCAGCGAAGCCGTACTTCCTGTATCTGATGACGTTCCCGGTGGCGTTCGTGGTCGACCGCGCTCAGGTCGAGGCGGACCCCGAGCGTTGGAGCCTGCAGCCCAACGGGACGGGACCGTTCAAGCTGCGTGAGTGGACGCTGGGCGAGGGCATGGTGCTGGAGCGGTTCGACGACTATCACCTCGGGCCGGCGGGCGTTGAGACGGTGCAGATACGGTTCGCCGGCGGCGGCGTGGAGCAGTTCGAGAACGACGAGGTGGACATCGCGGGGATCGGTGTGACCGATATCGAGCGGGTGCGTGACCCGGCCTCGGAGTTGAACCCGCTCTACGTGACGCGCAACGAGCTGTCGGTGTTCTACCTGGCGTTCAACACGGTCTCGCCGCCGTTCGACGACCCGCTGGTGCGGCGAGCGCTGGCCCACGCGATCGACAAGACGACGATCGTCGAGACGGTGCACCAGGGGCTGTCGCGGGTGGCGCACGGGATCGTGCCGCCGGGCCTGGCGGCGTTCGACGAGGACTATCTGGGCCTGTCGTTCGACCCGGAGCTGGCGCAGGAGCTGCTGGCGCAGTCGCGCTACGCGGGGCAGCCGATTCTGAACACGATTCGGCTCACGGTTCCCGGCCAGGGCGCGACGCCGGGCGGGACCTATGAGGCGATTCAGGACATGTGGCTGACGCATCTGGGCCTGGAGATCGAGATTCAGCAGGTGGAGTTCGCGACGTTCATCGGCGAGCTTGATCGCGGGCTGTATCAGCTGTTCGGGCTGGGCTGGAGCCTGGACTTCCCGGACCCGCAGAACGTGCTCGACTACAAGTTCCACAGCCGCTCGCTGGGCAACGACGTGGCGCTGGACGATGACGAGCTGGACGCATTGCTTGAGCAGGCGCGGGGGGAGTTCGACCCGGCCAAGCGGGCGCAGCTGTATCGCGAGGTGGAGCGGATGCTGGTCGGCGAGGCCGTCTGGATTCCGCTCTTCCATTCGGTCGCACATGAGGTGGTGAAGCCCTACGTGGAGGGCTACCGGCCGACGCGGATGGTGATTCCGCAGCTACGGTACGTGCAGCTGACGCAGTAGGTCGGGGTCGCCCCGATCGGCTCAGTGAGGGGCGGGTCAGCACGATGGGCGTGAGCGGGGCGGTTCCGCTGCTCGTGCGAAGGCTGGCACTGGTTCCAGTGCTGGTCTTCGCCGTGCTGGCGTTCACCTACGGGATCACGCAGATCGCTCCGGGGGATCCGGTCCGGATCATTGCGGGACAGCGGGAGATTGAAGAGGAGCAGGCGGACCGAATCCGTGAGGAGTACGGCCTCAACGGAAACTACTTCGAGCGCTTCGGCAACTATTTCGTGGGTCTGGTCACGCGTGCGGACCTGGGGCCTTCGTATTACTACCGCTCGCCCACGCGCTCGGTGCAGGAGCTGCTGGGCGACCGCATCTGGGTGTCGGCGCAGATCAATGTGATCGTGATGGTGATCGTGCTGGGATTGGGGATTCCTCTGGGTGTCTTCGCCGGTGTGCGGCGAGGCACGTGGAAGGACCCGGCGATGATCGGGTTCTGGAAGATTTTCGACTCAATCCCCGCGCCGATGTTCATCGTGCTGGTGGCGTTGCTGCTGGTGGAGGGCCTGGCGCCGGCATTCAACGCGTTCGGATTCAACGTGCCGGCGGTCTGGACGCCGGGCGATCCGGCGTCGTACCTGGTGCCGGTGATCGCGCTGAGCGTGCCATCGCTCGGCGGGATGGCGCGATTCGTGCGGGTGAGTCTGTTGACGACGATGGATGACGATTACGTGCGGACGGCGCGGGCGAAGGGGCTGACGGATCGGCGGGTGCTGTACGGGCACGTGTTGCGCAATGCGCTGCTGCCGCTGAGCACTGTGATCGGGCTGTCGGTCGTGGGTGTGATCGGCGGTTCGATCATCATCGAGACGCGGTATGGCGTCCCGGGGGTCGGGGCATTCATGTTCGAGTCGATTCGGCAGCGCGATTTCAACGTTGTGCTCGGCTTCACGCTGCTCACGGCGACGCTCTTCGTCGTCGTGAACGCGCTGATTGACATGGCCTACATCTTCATCGATCCGCGGATTCGCTACACGGCGAGGTTCTCGTGAGCAGCGCGATCGACACGAGAGCGGAATCGGCCTGGTATCGCCCGGCGCAGTCGGAGGCGCCGTGGCTGCGGGCGGTCCGTGCGATCCGCAGCAAACGCATCGCGGTCATCTGCATCGTCCTGATCGCGATCCTCTATGGCGCCGGGACCTACACGTTCCTCGACATCTTCGGAGTCGACACGGGGTTGCAGGATCCGAACACGGCGAATCTAACCGAGCGGCGCCCGATTCGGGCGGGCGAGGATGGAGAGGCCGAGTCGCTCGGGGACTTTGCTGCGCGTCACGAGGTGACGCTGGCCACGCTCACGGAGCTGAATCCGGAGCTGGTGGCGGAGCACGGGGCGTTGACGGCCGGGACGGCGGCGCCGGCCGGGACGCAGTTCGTGCTGCGCGGCGGTGAGGAGCTGCAGGGCCCGAGCTGGAATCACCTGCTTGGGACCGACCGGCTGGGCCGCGACATGTTCTCTCGCGCGCTTTTCGCGCTGCGCACGACGTTGATCATCAGCGCGCTCTCGGTGCTCGTCGGCAACATCTTCCTTGGCTGGGGGCTCGGCTTACTGGCGGGTTATCGGGGCGGGCTGGTTGACAGCCTGATCATGCGCGCCGCGGACTTCGTGCTGGCGTTGCCTGGACTGGTGATTCTGCTGGTGCTGGTCTCCGCCTTCGGCGAGCCGTGGGGTGAGGTGATCCGCGACCTGCAGAAATGGCTCGGGACCACCGTGCTGATCGAACAGGGCGTGCATAGCTTCACCTTGATCATCTTCGCGATGTCGTTTGTGGGCTGGGGCGGGACGGCGCGGTTCATTCGCGCGCAGACGCTGGCGATGCGCGAGTCGGAGTTTGTGCTGGCGGCGGAGGCGAGCGGCGCGAGCACGCCGCGGATCCTGGTCTGGCACCTGTTCCCTGCGGTGCTCCCGTGGATCATCATCGGACTCAGCGCATCGCTCGGCGAAGCCGCCGGTGCGGAGGTCGTGCTGACCTGGTTGGGGATTGGCGTGACGCCGCCGACCGCGTCGTTTGGTCTGATGGTGGCCGACGCCGGCGGGTGGAAGTGGCTGCTCGACCATCCGCAGCTGTTGCTCGTGCCGCTGGGGTTTGTCCTGGTGTTGATGTTGTCGTTCAATCTGCTGGGGGATGCGGTGAACGACGTGATGAACCCGCGTGGGCGTTGAACGACGCCGTTATTTGCGGCCGATCATCGGGCGTTCTGCGGCGCGCTGATATGCTCGCGCGGACGTGTGAGTTGCTGCGTGTTGAACGGGTCGTGTGGACATATGAAGGTCACTGCAGAGCGCATCCCTGAGTCGCAGGTGGTGCTTGATGTCGAGCTGGATGACGAACGGGTTGAGCGAGCGCTGAACCAGGCCGCACGGCGGCTGTCGCAGCGTTATCAGATTCCCGGCTTTCGCAAGGGCAAGGCGCCGCGCCAAGTGGTGGAGCGGGTGCTGAGCGTCGATGCGGTCTTCGAGGAGGCCACGGAGCGGCTGGTGCCGCAGGCCTTGCAGGAGGCGATCGAGGGCGAGGGCCTCGAGCCGATCGCCTTGCCGCAGGTGGAGATCACCGGTCGCGAGCCGATGACGTTCCGGGCGACGGTGCCGCTGGAGCCGACGGTGGAGCTGGGCGACTACCGCAGCATCGCGGTGGCTCGGCCGGACAGCGAGTACACCGAGGAGCTGGTCGACGAGCAGATTCTGGCGCTGCGGCGTCGGCACGCGGTGTTGGAACCGGTTGAGCGCACGCCGGAGATGAACGACCGGATCACGGCGGACATCCGCGCAACCGTCGACGACAACGAGGTGCTCAACGAGGAGGCCGCGGAGTTTCACCTGCGCGAGGGCCAGGCGGTCGGCGTTCCCGGGCTGATGGAGCGGCTGGTCGGGCTTGAGGTCGGCGTGGATCACGAGATCGAGATCGATGTCGACGAGGACTGGGACGACGAAGAGGTCGCCGGCAAGACGGTGACGTTCAGGGCCACGATCCATGACGTCAAGCACGAGGAGCTGCCCGACCCCGACGACGACTTCGCGATGGAGGTCTCGGACGAGTTTGAGACATTCGCCGAGCTGCGGGGCAGGATTGAGGAGCAGCTGCGTGAGCAGACCGACCGCCAGGCGGCGGACCTGCTGCGTCGCTCGGTGCTCGAGGCGGTGATTGCGAAGTCGACGCTGGAGTACCCGCCGGCGCTCGTGGAGCACGAGGTCGAGCACATGCGGCAGGACTTCGCGCGGCAGATGGGGCAGGACCCCGCGACGTTCCTACAGGGCTCGGGCGAGCAGGGCGAGCAGCTGCTGGCCAGCTTCCGCTCGCAGGCCAACGAGCGGGTGATCAACACACTGTTGCTGCAACGCATTTCGGAGGCTGAGGCGCTCACCGTGCTCGACGAGGAGGTCGAGGCGGAGCTACGCACGATCCTCGACGAGAGCATGGACGCAGGCGGCGAGGACCTGCTGGAGGACGAGCAGGTGCGAGAGAACGTGCGGCAGCGGCTGGTGCGCGAGCGCACGATCGAGCGTCTGGAGCAGATCGCGATTGCGAACGAGGCGGCCGGCCTCGGCGCCGACGATGAGGCGGAGGAGGACACGGACGAGGATCCTGACATCACGATCGATCCGGAAGCGACAGTCGAGAGCAGCGACACCGATGAGGCTGACGAGACGGTTGACGGGGCGCTTGACGGGGCGGCCGACGAGCTGGCTGAAGCCGCGACCGACGATGGTCCGGAAGCGGACAGCGCCGACGCAGAGGATGAGTCGACGGAGACGCCGGAGGCCTGAACGCAATGTGCCGTGCGAGGCCGCGAGTTCACGGATCATGGGTAGACTGACGACTTGGAGCAGGCCCTACAGCACGCCGAACCGCACGCTCAACAGCAGGCGTTGAAGGAGCAAATACATGTCACTGATTCCGCCCAGCGCGATCATTCCGATGGTGGTGGAGAGCACGAACCGCGGGGAGCGTGCCTACGACATCTACTCGCTGCTGCTGCGCGAGCGGATCATCTTCCTGGGCACGCCGATCGACGACCAGGTGGCGAACGTGATCGTGGCGCAGCTGCTCTACCTCGATCGCGAGGATCCCGACCGCGACATTCAGGTGTACGTGAACTCGCCGGGCGGCGTGATCACGGCGGGGCTGGCGATCTACGACACGATGCGGCTGATCAACGCGGATGTCTCGACGATCTGCGTGGGCATGTCGGCCTCAATGGGCACGGTGCTGCTGTCGGCGGGGGCGCCGGGCAAGCGCTACGCGCTGCCGCACGCGACGATCCACATGCACCAGGCGTTGGGCGGCGCGCGCGGTCAGGCATCGGACATCGAGATTGCGGCGCGGGAGCTGTTGCGCAACAACGAGATCATCCGCAACATTCTCTCGGAGCACACGGGACAGCCGCTGGACCGAATCAAGGCCGACACTGACCGTGACTTCTATCTGGACGCGGATCAGGCCAAGGAATACGGGCTGGTCGACGACGTGCTGAAGACCGAGGCGCGCGGCGACGCGGCTGCGGCGGCGGGCGCGTAACGTCATACTGCGACCACTGCTTGTGGCAGGCTGCCGAAGCGCTGAGAGGACGGTCGGATGACGATGTCCCGTGGCGGAGGCGGTCACTCGCAGTATCACTGCTCGTTCTGCGCGAAGGACCAGAGCCACGTGCGGCGCCTGGTCGCAGGGCCGGGCGGCGTCTACATCTGCAACGAGTGCGTCGAGGCGTGTCGCGACGTGATCCGCGAGGAGGCCGGGGCGGCCGCGGCACAGCCCGAGGCGACGCCCGAGGCTGATTCGGCGCGAGTGCTGGCGCCGCAGGAGATTTACGAACGGCTCTGCGATCACGTCGTTGGCCAGGAGGATGCGAAGCGCGTCCTCGCGGTGGCGGTCTACAACCACTACAAGCGAATCGGCAGCAAGGTCGAGGCGACCAACGGCGTCGAGCTCGAGAAGAGCAACATCCTGCTGGTTGGCCCGACCGGCGTGGGCAAGACGCTGTTGGCGTCGACGCTGGCGCGGATTCTCGACGTGCCGTTCTCGATCGCCGATGCCACCGCGCTCACCGAAGCGGGATATGTGGGCGAGGATGTTGAGAACATCCTGCTGCACCTGATTCAGGCGGCGGATTTCGACATCGCGCGGGCCGAGCGCGGGATCATCTACATAGACGAGATCGACAAGATTTCGCGCAAGTCGGACAACCCGTCGATCACGCGCGACGTGTCGGGCGAGGGCGTGCAACAGGCGTTGCTGAAGATCATCGAGGGCACCGTCGCGTCGGTGCCGCCGCAGGGTGGGCGCAAGCATCCGCACCAGGAGTTCCTGCAGATCGACACCAGCAAGGTGCTGTTCATCTGCGGCGGCGCGTTTGAGGGCCTGGGACCGATCATCGACCGTCGGGTGACCAGCGGGGTGCGCAGCATCGGCTTCGGCTCCGAGGCGCGCAGCAAAGAGGCGTCGGCGGCGCTGCTGCGCCAGCTGAGCCACGATGATCTGCAGAAATACGGCCTGATTCCCGAGTTTGTCGGGCGGCTGCCGGTGGTGGTGACGCTCGATCCGCTCGACCAGGAGTCACTGGTGCGGATTCTGACAGAGCCGAAGAACGCGCTGGTGCGGCAGTTCGAGCAGTTCTTCAAGATGGACGGGGTGGAGCTGACATTCACGCCCGAGGCGCTGGAGGCGATCGCCTCGACGGCGCTCGCTGAAGCGACGGGGGCGCGAGGTCTGCGGACGGTCGTGGAGGACCTGTTGCTGGACGTGATGTTCGAGGTGCCGAGCCGTCCCGAGGTGAAGAAGTGCGTCGTCAACGCCGACACGATCAAGCGTCTGGAACGACCGCTGCTGCTCAACGAGTTGGGCATGGCGGTGGAGTATGAGGCGATTCGGCGTGGTGGCTCGGAGGCGGTCGCGAAGCAGGAAAGCGCCTGATGCGCGCGGCGAGGGCCGCGACGGCAAGTGGCGCGAAGCGTGGCGCGGTGGGTGGCACGACAGGCAGCGGGGGGCGACGGGAGCGGATCGACTCCGTGATGGTGCGTCGCGGCCTGGCTGCGGATGAGCGCGCGGCCCGCGCGCTGCTGCTGGCCGGTCGGGTGCACGGCCGGGGTCGGCGGCTGAACCAGGCGGGAATGCTAATCGCGGCGGACGCCGAGATCGAGGTCACTGTGGGCGCGCGATTTGTCTCGCGTGGCGGTGAGAAGCTGGAGGCGGCGCTGGCGGCCTGGCCGATCGACGTGACGGACCGTGTCTGTCTCGATGTCGGCGCGGCGACCGGCGGCTTCAGCGATTGTCTGTTGCAGCGCGGCGCTGCGGAGGTTCGCGCGGTGGACGTGGGCTACGGGCAGCTGGCGACGGCGCTGAGGAACGATGCGAGGGTCAGGTCGATGGAGCGGACGAATGCGCGCGAGATGCCGCTGATCGAGCCGCTGCCGGCGCTGGTAACGATCGATGTGTCGTTCATCGGGCTCGCGGCGGTGCTGCCGCGCGTTGCGGAGGTCGCAAGCGCGGGGGCGGATGTGGTGGCGCTGGTCAAGCCGCAGTTCGAGGCCGCGCGGGATGATGTCGACGACGATGGCATGGTGCGCGACAGGATGGCGCAGGCGCGGGCGGTGACCGGCGTGCTGACCTGGGCGCTGAAGCGGGGCTGGCGCGTGGGCGGCGTGTTGCGCTCGCCGCTGCGCGGGCCGAAGGGAAATCTGGAGTGGTTCGTGTGGCTGCGCACGCCGGGATCGCCGCTATGAGCGGCACGCGCAACGTGCGCTGTGTGGGCTTCTACTACCACCCGCGGCTGCGGGCCGCGCAGGATCTTGCGGAACTCGCGGCCGAGCGGCTGCGTACCGACGTGCCGCACGTGTGGGTCTCCGCGCCGTGGGACCCGGAGCGCTCCGAAAAGCACCTGGCCGAGACGGACCTGCTGATCTGCATTGGCGGCGATGGCACGGTGCTGCGCGCGGCGCGGGCGGCGTCGCGTCACGACGTGAAGATTCTGGGCGTCGACATGGGGCGTCAGGCGTTCCTGACGGAGCTGACGCCCGATCAGCTGGCCGCGCATCTGCCCAGGCTGCTGGAGGGCGCCTTCCAGGTTGAGGAACGCTCGATGCTGGAGGCGAGCGCCGAGCGGGCTGTAGCGGATCTACCGGCAGCGCTGCCGGCCTTGAACGACGTGATCATCGGGCGTAGCAATCTCGGCCAGCCGGCGTATCTGCGCATCCACGTGAACGGCGATCCGATTGGGGTGGTGCGGGCGGACGCGATTGTGGTGGCGAGCGCGACGGGGAGCACGGGCTACTCGCTCTCCGCCGGTGGGCCGATCCTGCATCCATTGGCTCGCAGCGTGGTGCTGACACCAGTCGCGCCGCATCTGGCGGCAGCCGCGCCGATCGTGCTGCCGGCCGACGCGAGCATCGGGCTGAGCCTCGGGGAGGAACATGCGGGCATGTTGTCGGTTGATGGTCAGCGACCGTACGCGCTGGCGCCGGGCGGCGGCGTGGAGGTGCGGCGCAGCGAGGCGGTGGCGCAGCTGATTCGCTTCGGCGAGCGGCCCTTCTTCGCGCAGCTGGGCAAGCGGCTGGCGTGGCTCGACGACCGGCGGCTGCAGGCGGTGCGGCGGACGGGCGTTGAGCCCTTCGATGTGGACGAGGCCGAGCCCGCTTAACACGGCCGATGGCTGCGACCGCTGGATGCGGTCGGGCGTTCGAGTAGGATTGATCGTGTCGCGGCGCCGGGCGCTGAGGGGCGGCGGGACGCGGCGTGTGACGGAGTCACGACGACGTGTTGAGTTCGCTGCGCTTGCGAGATTTCGTGCTGACGCAACAGGCGGAGCTCGAACTCTCGCCGGGGTTCACGGTGATCACCGGCGAAACGGGCGCGGGCAAGAGCGTGCTGTTCGAGGCGCTGCGCTTCGCGCTCGGGGGTCCGGCCGACGCGGCGCTGGTGCGGCCGGGAGCCGAGCGGACTGAGGTGGAGGCGGTGTTCGACCTGCGCGACAGCCCGTCGCGCGAGCCGGTGGCGGCGGCGCTGGAGCAGCTGGACGTGCCGTTCGATGGCGAGCTGGTGCTACGGCGCTGGCTGGCGCTGGGAGACAGTGGTGGGCGGCGGCTGTCTGGTCGGTTGTCGGGGCGGCTGCGGATCAACGACCGCACGGCGACGCTCGAGACGGTGAGGGGTCTCGCGCCGTGGCTGGTGGATATTCACGGGCAGCGCGAGCATCTTTCGCTGCTGCGGCCCGGGCAGTGTCTGGCGCTGCTCGACCGATTTGCCGGGCTTGGTGGGGCGCGTGACGAGTTCGCGGGGATGGTGCGGCGGTTGCACGCGCTCGATCGCCGCTTGGACGCCTTTGAGGGCGATGAGCGGGAGCGCGCGCGTCGGGTGGCGTTGCTGCGGCATGAGGCGTCGGAGATCGCCGCGGCGGGTCTGCGGGTCAGCGAGGAGGAGGAACTGCGCTCCGAGCACTCGCGACTGCTGCACGCGGCGCGCCTGGTGGAGGACTCGGACGCGGCGCGCACGGCGCTCGAGTCGGACGTGCTCGGGGACGCGCTGGCGGCAGTGCGGCGAATCGTGGAGGTGGACGACGGAGCGGTGGGGCTGGGGACATCGATGGAGGCCGCCGCCGAGCATGCGGCGGACGCGCTGCGCGAGCTACGGTCCTACGCAGACACGATCGTGGTCGACCCGGCACGGCTGACGGAGGTGGAGGCGCGGCTCTCGCTGATCGCCCAGCTTGAGCGTCGCTGGGGCGACAGCGTCGCGGAGGTGATCGCGTACGGCGAGCAGGCGTCGCAGGAGGCGGATCGGCTGGAGGGTCAGGAAGCGGACCTGGCGCAGATTCGCGAGGAAGCTGACGCGCTGCTGCAACAGATGGAGATCGCAGCGCTGGAACTCAGCGCATCTCGTCGGGAGGCTACGCAGCGGTTCGTTGGGGCGATTCTTGAGGAGTGCCGGTCGCTGCATCTTGAGGGAGCGGTGGTTGAGGTCGCTTTCGAGGCGATCCGCGTGGCTGTCGATGGGCGGGCGATCACGGCGCCCGACGACGCGCAGGTCGGCTTCGACCAGACGGGCATGGACCGGATCGAGCTGCTGGTGTCGTTCAATCCGGAGGCGCCGCCGCGGCCGCTGCAGCGGGTCGCGAGCGGCGGGGAGACGGCGCGTCTGACGCTGGCGATCAAGGCAGTGCTGGGCGATCGGGACGCGGTGCCGGTGCTGCTGTTCGACGAGATCGACGTGGGGCTGGGCGGTCGCAGCGGCGCGACGGTCGGGGAGCGGCTGGCGCGGCTGGGCCAGTCGCATCAGGTGTTGTGCATCACGCATCTGCCGCAGGTGGCGTCGTACGCGTCGGCGCATATGCGCGTGCGCAAGGTGGCCGACGAGTCCGGCACGCTGGTGGTGGTCCACGTGCTCGACGCGGCGGCGCGGCTGACCGAGCTGGCTGAGATGCTGGGCGCGGACTCGGAGGCGAACCGGACGAGCGCTCGCGCGCTGTTGCGCGCCGGAGTGGGCCGATGACGACGAACGAAGCGACCGCCGTCTCGACCGCCGCCTGGACGCCGGTCGCGCGCCGGGCCGCGGTGGGTGACGCGCGGGAGATTCGGCGGCTGATCCAGTTTTGGGCGGACGAGACTGGAGACGTGCTGCCGCGCACCGAAGGCGAGATTTACGAGACGATTCGCGACTTCGTGGTGGTGGACGGGGAGTCGGGGCGCTCGCTGGTCGCGGCGGGGGCGCTGCACGTGGAGTGGCGCGACCTGGCCGAGATCAAATCGTTGGTGGTCGACCGCACGATTCAGGGCAAAGGTCTGGGGCGGATCGTCGTGGCGTCGTGCCTCGATGAGGCGGTGGAGCTGGGGCTCAAGACGGTGTTCGCGTTGACCACGACGCCGGCCTTCTTCGAGCGGCTGGGCTTCCGCGTGGCGGGGGTCAGCGCATTCCCGCGCAAGGTCTGGAACGAGTGCTTTCGCTGTCCCAAGTACGAGAACTGCGATGAGGTAGCCGTGTCGATCGATCTGCGTGAGCGCGTTGCGACACGTGCCGGGCGCTCCGGATGAGCGGCGAGGAGCGGCTGCTTGAGACGCGCGTCAGCAGCGAAGTGGTGTACGAAGGCTCGCGGATCAATCTGCGGGTCGACCGGATGCGGATGGCGGACGGGCGGGAGGCGACGCGGGAGGTTGTTGACCACCCCGATGCGGTGGTGGTGTTGGCGCTGCGCGACGACGGGTTAATCGCGTTCGTGCGGCAATGGCGCGCGTCGGCCGAGCGGCCGCTGCTGGAGCTACCCGCCGGCCGGATCGACCCAGGCGAGTCGCCGGAGCAAGCGGCGCGGCGGGAGCTGCGCGAGGAGGTCGGGCTGGACCCGAGGCAGCTCGAGGCGGTGCACGAGTTCTTCGTCGCGCCGGGCTGGGCAAACGAGTACCTCTATGGCTTCCTCGCGCGGGAGTGCGTGGAGGCGCCGCTGGCGGCCGACGAGGACGAAGAGCTGGTGGTGGAGTGGATGTCGTTGGGCGAGGCGGTGGCCGCGATCGAGCAGCGCGAGATCGTGGATGCGAAGAGCCTGATCATGTTGCAGGCGCTGGCGTTGGAGGCGGTCGGCCCGCTCGGGCGCAAGATCATTCACCACTATCGTGGCGAGTAGCCGCTGCGGCTGTTGGAGGGTCGTTCACTACCGCCGACCCGCGATCGGTGCGACAATCAGCGCTGCGCGGCAGGCGCGCGTCGGAGGTCTCTGATGTTGGAGCATGACGTCCTGATCGTCGGTTCGGGGTTGGCGGGGATGCGCGCCGCGCTTGAGGTGAGCAACGACCCGTCGCTTGATGTCGCGATTCTGTCGAAGGTGCATCCGCTGCGTTCGCATTCGGGCGCTGCCCAGGGGGGGATCGCGGCGTCGCTCGGCAACTCGGCCGAGGACTCGTGGGAGCTGCACATGTTCGACACCGTGAAGGGCGGCGACTACCTCGTCGACCAGAATGCGGCCGAGCTGTTGACGCGCGAGGGGCCCGAGAACATCTTCGAGCTGGAGCATATGGGCTGCGCATTTTCGCGCGATGACCAGGGTCGGGTGGCGCAGCGTCGCTTCGGCGGGCACACCGCTCCGCGCGCCTGCTACGCGGCCGACCGCACAGGTCACGCGGTGCTGACGGTGCTGTTCGAGCAGCTGCTGCGTCGCGGCGTGAAGGTCTACAGCGAGTGGTACGCGCTCGACCTGATCATCAAGGACCGGGTCTGCCAGGGGATCGTCGCCTACGACATCCTGACGGGCCAGATCGAAGCGATCGCGGCCAAGACGGTGATGTTTGGGACGGGCGGCTACGGGCGCGCGTTCCGCGTGACGACCAACGCGTTCGCATCGACGGGCGACGGCGTCGTGATGGCGTATCGGTCGGGCGTTCCGCTGGAAGATATGGAGTTTGTGCAGTTCCACCCGACGGGGCTGCAGGGCTCGGGGATTCTGCTCAGCGAAGCGGCGCGTGGCGAGGGGGCGCACATCGTCAACTCCGAGGGCGAGCGCTTCATGCAGGACTACGCGCCGGGGCGGATGGAGCTGGCGCCGCGCGACATCGTGGCGCGGGCCGCGCAGAGCGAGATCGAGGCGGGGCGCGGGGTGACCGATCTGCGCGACTCGGTGTTCATGGACCTGCGACCGATCGGTGAGGAGCGGATTCGCTACGCGCTGCCCTCGGTGATGCACCTGGCGCGCGACTTCGCGGGGATCGACCCGCTGCTCGCTCCGGTGCCGATTCAGCCGACGGCGCACTACTCAATGGGCGGGATTCCCTGCGACATTAACGGGCAGGTGCGGCTCAAGGACCAGGATGAGGCGCCGATCGTGGGCTTCTTCGCGGCCGGCGAGGCGTCGTGCGTTTCGGTGCACGGCGCGAACCGGCTGGGGACCAACTCGCTGCTCGAGGCGGTGGTGTTCGGCCGGCGGTCGGGGCGCGGGATTCTGGATGTCGTGCACGATCTGGCGCCGACGTCGATCGATGAAGGGGACATGCAGCGCGCGATCGGCGAGGTCGACAAGCTGCTGCGGGCGGATGGTCCGGAGAAGATCGGTAAGATCCGCGCGGAGCTGCGCGACACGATGATGGACAAGTGCGGCGTCTTCCGCACCGAGGAGCAGCTCGGCGAGGCGCTGTCCGAAGTGAAGGCCTACCAGGAGCGTTATACGCGCGCATCAATTGACGACCACGGCCAGACGTTCAACACGGACCTGCTCGACGCCGTCGAGCTGGGCCACATGTTGGAGTACGCGGAGGTGATCGTGCGCGGCGCGATCACGCGGCAGGAGAGCCGCGGCGGGCATGCGCGGCGCGACTTCCCCGATCGCGACGACGACAACTGGTTGAAGCACACGCTGGCGTACCGCGAAGCAGACGGGCCGCGGCTCGAATATTGCGCGGTCAACATGGCGCCGCAATTCCGTGAAGCGTTCCCGCTGCAGGAGCGCACTTACTAGCTGGCTGACTGGCGAGCGCCAGAGATCCGGGCGGCGCGAGCCGCGGTTTGCAGAGAACGGAGCGGGTGATGGCCGAGCAGAGCTTCATCATTCAGCGCTACGACGCGGATACGCAGGAGGCATACACGGAGGAGTTCTCGCTCGACGTGGAGCCGGGGCAGACGGTGCTCGACTGCCTGAACGCGATCAAGTGGGAGCAGGACGGAACGCTCTCGTTCCGGATGTCGTGCCGGCACGCGATCTGCGGCTCATGCGCGGTGAAAGTCAACGGCAGCTCGATGCTGGCCTGCCAGACCCAGGTCTCGGCGGCGGTCGAGCGGGGCGATCCGGTGCGCGTGGCGCCGATGGGCAACCAAACGGTGATCAAGGACCTGGTGGTGGACACGACCAAGTTCGTGGCGCAGTTCGAGCGCGCGGAGACGTGGCTGGAGCCGCACGAGGACCAGGAGCCGCCGGAACGCGAGTATCGCCAGCCGGTGGAGGAGTTCGACCATTGGTCGCACGCTTCGACCTGCATTCACTGCGGAGCGTGCTACTCGGACTGCACCGTTGCGGCGGTGGATGAGAAGTTCCTCGGTCCGGCTGCGCTGGCGAAGGCGTACCGATTCGTGATGGATAGCCGCGACTCGCAGCGCGAGGAGCGGCTGCAGTTCCTCTCCGAGACCGAGGGTGGGATCTGGGACTGCACGCGTTGCTACATGTGCGTGCAGGCATGCCCCAAAGACGTGCTGCCGATGGACGCGATCATGGAGCTGCGCACGCTCGCGATCGAGGCGGGGTTCAAGAACACCCACGGCGCGCGGCACCACGAGGGCTTCACCAGCGGCGTGCGGAAGCGCGGTCGGCTCGACGAGATGATGCTGCCGATTCAGTCGGTCGGAATCACGCGGCTGCTGACGCTGAACCCGGCGGCGCACAAAGAGATGATGGACTACACGCCGGGCGCGATCCGCTTGCTGAAGACGCGAAAGCTGCTGGCGATCGCTCAGCGCCACGGTGCGAGCGAGAACGGTCGGGCGCAGATTCAGCGAATCTTCGACGAGGTCGAGGAAGAGAAACACCACCACGACGTGGACGCTGACGCGTTCTCGGCGGAGTTCGGAACGGCGCTGGGCGCCAGCTAGGGCGGGTAGAGGGAGCGACTGATGAAGTACGCATTCTGGCCGGGCTGCGTCGCGCGAGGCGCGGCGCCGGAGCTCTACACGTCGACGCTCGCGGTCGCGAAACATCTGGGTATCGACCTGGTCGAGCTCGACGCGGCGGCGTGTACCGGTGCGGGGATCATCTCCGACGGTGAGCCGTATCTACAGGACGTGCTGAACGCGCGCACGATGGCCATCTCCGAGCAGATGGATCTGCCGCTGATGGACATCTGCTCGACCTGCGTCGGGGTCCACCGGCTGGCGGCCGAGAAGCTGCGCGAGGTGGACTACCGGATTCGGATCAACCACCACCTGGCGCCCGAGGGGCTCGAGTACCACGGTTCGGCCGACCCTCGGCATCTGCTCTGGATCCTGCTTGAGGACATCGGCTACGACCGGCTCAACTCGCTGATCAAGCGTCCGCTGACCGAGCTGAACATCGGGCCGTTCTACGGCTGCTACCTGGTGCGGCCGGAGCGGACGCTGGAGTTCGACACGCACCCCACCCGGCGCGACAGTCTCGAGCAGTTGATCTCGATGCTGGGCGCGACCACAGTGACGTACGACGGCATGACGAAGTGCTGCGGCTTCCCGATCCTGACGACGAACAAGAAGAACTCGCTGACGATGGCCGGGACGCACCTGGCCGAGGCGCAGCGGATGGGCGCGGATGCGCTGGTGACGCCATGCCCGCTGTGCCATCTGAATCTCGACGCGCAGCAGCCTGACGCGGAGAAGGTGATCAACCAGCGGCTCGACATGCCGGTGCTACACGTGCCGCAGCTGCTCGGACTGGCGATGGGCATGGAGCCGGAGGAGCTGGGGCTGACGCGCCACGTCGTGGACACGCGGAACCTGCTGAACCGCCTGGGCGCGTAGCCAGGCCGGCCCATCGCTCCCCCCGAGGGGGAGCTGTCGCGCAGCGACTGAGGGGGAGAACGGCCGCCGCGGCCAGCGCGGCCGTATGGCGAGGCCTCCCCCCTCTGCCTTCGGCATCTCCCCCCGCAGGGGGGAGAGTGAGTTGGCGTCGCGTGATTCGGGATGGGTGGGGGTGTTCGGGCGCCGCGCCCTCGACAAGGACGCGGCGCCCGGGCGGATTTGGAGGGCAGCCGGGCGGCGGTTGCGCCGACGCGATTGGGGTGTGCGTCGGCGGGCGGGCGGGGTGACAATAGACCGCCGGGCGTCAGGGGCCCTCCGCGGTGCAAGACGCCGGTGACTGCCGTTTGGTTCCGCCGGCTCGGTGCGTCCGGTCGGGCGGGCCCGGCTAGCCGGCCGCGGTGCCGCGCAGGCGCGGGTCGAGGATATCGCGGATCGCGTCGCCGAAGACGTTGAAGGCCAGCACGACGACGGTGATGGCGGCGCCCGGCGTGAGGGCGAGCCAGGGCCAGCGGGTGAGCTGTCCGCGCGATGTCGCCTCAAAGAGGACAAAGCCCCACGTGGGGTTCTCGGCTGAGTTGGCGCCGAGCGCAAGAAATGAGAGGGCGGCCTCGGCGAGGATCGTGCCCCCGATCGTGATCGTCGCGAGGACCATGATCGGTGCGACGATGTTGGGCACGATGTGGAACAGGACGATGCGCGGCGCGGTGGCGCCGATCGAGCGGGCAGCCTCGATATAGGTGAACTCCTTGATCGAGAGCACGGTGCCACGAATGACACGTTGAGTCCCGGGTATCAGGAAGATCACAATCACAAAGACGACTGTCCCAACTCCGGGCGACAGCATCGTGACCAGCACCATCATCAGGACCAGCGGTGGCAGCGCCTGCAACGAGTCGGAGACACGCTGAATGAAGAGGTCGCCGACGCCGCCGAAGTAGGCGGAGATGGTGCCGATCAGCGTCCCGATCGCGATCCCGAAGCCGGTCGCCGCGATGCCGATGATCATGGCCGTGCGGGCGCCGTAAATGATGCGGGTGAAGAGGTCACGCCCGAGGGCGTCGGTACCGGCGATGTGGTCGGGCCACGTCGGTCCGGTCAGCTTGTTCAGGACATCGGTCTGTTCGGCGGGGTAGGGCGCGAAGCCCGGGACGATCGTGGAGCCGCCGACGTTGATGTCCTGGCCGAAGATCGCGGTGACGATCAGGACGAAGATGATCACGGCACCCGCAGCTCCGAGCGGGCGGCGGCGCGCCTGGCGGCCCAAGCGGCGCAGACGGCTCGGCCCGCTAGTCGGTAGAACTGCAAGGACCTCGTCCGCGGCGCCGGCGGCGGTTGCCATGGTCGTTCGTTCCTAGCTGTAGCGAATGCGCGGGTCGATGGCCGCGTAGCTGAGGTCGACGATGAGGTTGATCAGCACGACTCCGAAGCCGATCACGACGACCACGCCGATGACCAGCGGGAAGTCGGCGCGCCGAATCGACGTGACGAGCAGCGCTCCCACGCCGTTGACGCGGAAGATGTATTCCACGATCACGGCGCCGCTGAGCAGGAATGCAAACTGGTTGGCGAAGATCGTCAGCACCGGGATGAACGAGTTGCGCAGTGCGTGGCGCATGACGACAACGCGTTCGGAAAGCCCCTTGGCTCGCGCCGTTCGGACGTAGTCCTCATGCACGACCTCAAGCAGCTGGGAGCGCTGCATGCGCATCAGCGTGGCCATCAACGAGGCGGCCAGCACCAGCGAGGGCGCGACCATGCTCTGCAGATTCTGGAGGGGATTTTCCCAGATATACGGCGAGGGCAACGTCGCAAGGGACACATTGACCCAGACGGCAACGAATGAGACGACAAGAATCCCTAACAAGAAGTTGGGGATCGCGAGGCCGAGAATCGTGAACACACGACCGGCGTAGTCGGCGGGCGAGTTCTGCTTGATCGCGGAGATGATCCCGACGGGGATCGCGATCACAAACGCGATCACGCTGGCGATGACCACCAGCTCGATGCTGCGGGGCAGGCGGATCTTCAATTCGTTGAGGACGCTCTCGGAGGTGGCGAAGGAGCGGCCGAGGTCGCCCTGTAGGGCGGCCCAGAGCCAGTTGCCGTAGCGCTCCATGACCGGCTTGTCGAGGCCGAGTTCGCGGTTGAAGCGATCGATCAGGTCCTGCGTGATCGCGCCACCCTGGGGGCTCTCCGAGAGCAGCCTCTCGGCGGTGCTGCCGGGGAAGGCGTTGACCAACATGAAGGAGATGATCGACAGCAGAAAGATGACGATCACGACGCCGATGAGGCGACGAACGATATAACCGCTCATGGGCTCAGGTCTCGCATTCTCGCTCTCTCACCGGCCACGCGATGCGCACGGTCGCCGTGTCAGCGTGCCAACGCGCAGCGCGGCCGGAGGTCGGTGGAGAAGGCCGGTCGGGGCGCCGCTGCGCGCCTACAGGTTCTTCCAGATCTTTTCCGTGTTGGTGGCGCCCCAGCCGGGGTTCCAGGCGTTGTAGGTGTCCATCTCGTTGAACAGGTAACCGCGGCGAGCGGCGATGCGGTAGGGGTTGACGGCGAAGATGCGCCACATGTTCTCGAGTTCGCGGACGCGAATCTTCTCAAGAATTTCGGAGCGCTTGACGACATCAAGCTCCTGCCGCTGTTCCTGGCACCAGCGGTCGATGTCGGGCTCGGAGATGCCGTAGAAGTTGCCGGGGCTGTCGGTGTGCAGCTTGCCATAGGAGAGACCGTCGGCATCCATCTCGGCGCCGATCAGCCAGGTGAACAGGGAGTCCTTGAAGTCCCGGGTGACGAGCCGCCCGAGCCAAGTCTCGATGTCGACTTGGTTGTGGGCGATATTGGTACCGAGGTTGGAGTTCCACTGCTGGCGGCAGAGCTCGAAGAGGTTGAGGTAGACGCCCGCCACCGCGTGGAAGGTGGCTTCGAACTCAAGCGGGTTCGAGTCGTTGTAGCCGGCGGCGTCAAGCAGCTGTCGGCCCTTGGCGGCGTTGAACTCGCCGAACTCACCGAGCTCAGCCTCGGTCCAGGGCCACTCGCGGAAGCCCCAGGGCGAGTCGAGGTCCTCGAAGAAGGTCCAGTTCTGGCCGTAACCGGCGGCTGCGAGGCCGTCGTAGATGCCCTCCTTCTGGTCGGAGCGGTTGAGGCCGACCGCGAGCGCCTGGCGCACGCGGATGTCGTTGAAGGGCGGCGTGTCGAGGTTGTGGAAGGACAGGTAGGGCTGCCAGCCGGGAGGCGGCGCGCAGACCTGCACCACGGTGTCGGGCTGAGAGTCGACGGCGCGCTCGTAGTCGGCGATGTCGCCGAGTGTGACGCGGTCGATCACGTCGCTCTCCCATGCGGCCCACTCGGACTCGCGCTGGTTGACGAAGTCGGGACCGTGCAGCGCGTCCATATAGGGCAGCTGCATGCCGGTGCGTGGGTCCTTCTTGAAGTAGGTGGGGTTCTTGCTGGCCTTCCACTCGGCGCCCTGCTCGACGAAGTCGAGGACGAAGGGGCCGGTGCCGACGGTGTTGCGCCAGTCGTCGAGCACGGTGTAGTCGGTCGTGATGAACTCCGGCGCCGCGATGACGTGGAAGGGGTTCATCATGTTGTTGAGCAGGTAGGCGGCCGGTTCCAGCAGGTTGAACCGCACGGCGCGCGATGCGTTGTCGAACTCGATGTCCTTGACCGCGGTATAGGACGAGGCCTGGACAGGGACGGGGTCGATCTCGCCGCTGTGGGCGAGGAAGGAACCGTCACGCAGCGCGTCGTAGGCGATCTTGACGTCTTCGGCGGTCAGGGTGCGTCCGTCCAGCGGGGGCTTGTCCTGCCACTTCACGCCGTCCTGGATGGTGAAGACGACGGTCAGGTCGTCCGGCGTTTCCCAGTTCTGGGCGACATCGCCCTCAAGCTCGTAGTAGTGCGCGTTGGCCCAGTCGTCCATGGGGAAGACGACGAGCTGGCTGTAGAACATGGGCGCGAAGGCAGCCATGATGTTGGCCTGCGGGCCGACCACGTTCCAGTTGGCGACGGGAAGGTGAGCGAGGGTCCAGGTGCCGCCGTACTTGGGGCCGTCGGCCTGGCCGGGCAGGTTCTGGAGCTTGGTCCAGTGGAACCGCAGGCGCCACTCTTCCTCGGCGGTCATCGTGCGGGACGCCTGCTCGGCGGTCAGCTCACCAGGGAGTAACTTGACCGACTGCTCCTCGGCCTGCTCCTCGGGCGTGGCCGCCTGCTGCGTCGCGCTCTGCTGGGCCTGTTCCTGCGCAGCCTCACGCTCCGGTTGGGCCTGCTGCTGCTGCGGGGCCTGAGCGACGGTCTGCTGATCATCGTCATCGCCACAGCCGACGATGGCGAGGCCGGCGGCGCCAACACCGGCGCGGGCCGATGCGCTCATCACGGTGCGGCGGCTCATCCGGCGGCGCCGCATGCGCGTCCAATAGGTGCTGTTGGTCATGGGGTCCTCCTGTGATGCCGACGCTTGTCCTCACGGCGGTAATCGGCTTGCGCGATAGGCTAGCGCATGACCAACAGAGGTGGTGAACAGTGCCTGAACAGCTGACTTCAGAGGAGATCGAGACACTGGTGCGGGGCGAGCTCGCGCGGCTCGAGATTCCGTTCGAGGTGATCGTTTGCCGCCCGGATCAGGCCGACACGGCGGTGTTTTGCGAGGTGTTTGGAATCGCCCCCGAGGCATCGGTGAACACAATTCTGGTGGCGTCGAAGAAGGCGCCGAAGGTCTACGCGGCGTGTCTGGTGCTGGCCACGACGAGGCTGGATGTGAACAGCACGGCGCGCCGGGAGATGGGGGTTCGCAAGGCCTCGTTCGCCTCGTTCGAGGAGACGGAGGCGGTGACAGGGATGATGTCGGGTGGGGTCACGCCATTCGCGCTGCCCGAGGGGATCCCGATCCTGATCGACGCGCGGATCAGCGGCGACGAAGTGATGTGGCTGGGCGGCGGGAGCCGCTCGCTGAAGATCGGCGTGGCCGCCGACGACCTCGCGCGGCTGCCCGGCGCGCGGGTCGTGGAGGGCTTGGCCCGCGAGTAGTGAGCCGGCGCCGGCCGGCGCGCGCCGCCTACCCGTCGGACTCGGTCGCAGCCGCTTCCTCGGCCTCGATCTGGGCGAGGATCGCCTGCGCGTCCTGCATGGCGAAGAGGCGCGGCGGGAAAAGGAAGACGGGACCGCCGGGGAAGAGCTCGGCCGAGAAGGGCAGGTTGCGCACGATCACGAGCATGTACTCGAGCGCGCCGATCGTCTGGTCATAGACGGAGAAGAGGATTCGACCGTCGGCCGCCGCGCCAAGGATCTCGCGGTCGAGGCCGAGTTCGGCGGCCTTGGCTTCGGCGGCGTCGTGGAGGGTGCGCCAGCAGACATCGCTGGGGGCGCCGTGGGTGACGAAGCAGGCTCGGTCACCGGTGGCGAGATCGGTGATTTCGAGCGCGACCGGGGTGCTGTAATGCCAGCGGTCGCGCTCGGCGTCGGCGCGCAGGAAGCGGCTGGGCGGGAGGATGCGCGCGCCCCACTCGCCGTCATCGAGGCGTTGCTGGAGCGCGACCTCGACGCGCCCGTCGCTGCGCGACTGGACGGCGACGCGAACCTCGGGCGTACCGCTGGTTACGGCGTGGGCGATGCCCAGGCCGAGGGCGCCGAGCAGCGTGAACAGTACGGCGGCGAGGGCGAGAACGACACGCGGATGTTGCTTGATCTTGGCCTCCAGCGTGGCAGCCTATGGCGCGATCCGGGCGGTCTCTGAATTCGATTCAGCCCGCAGAATCAGGCAAGCGCGCGCTCGATCGCGAGAATCTCGTCGAGCGTGGTTTGGCCGACCTCGCGGCGCTCGCGCAGGGCGATCTTGGAGAGCAGCTGGAGTGCGCGGTTGGCTGGCGTCGCGACGCCGTGTTCGAGGCCGAGCAGTGCGATCTCGCCGTTGAGATAGTCGGTCTCAATCGCCGGCAGGCCGCGCCGGAATGACTGCCAGGTGGAGCCGCCGCCGCGCTCGACCCCCTCGACGTGCTCGGAGGTGAAGACTTCGGCGCGGCGCCGGTTGATCTCGTCGTGCGTCGCATAGTCGATCCCGGCGGCTTCGTAGCAGGCGATCGCTTCGTCGCGGAGGCGGTTGACGAACGCCCGAAGGTCGCCGCCGCCGTGCTCTTCACGGACGCCGTAGAGAGCATGCACGGCGTTGCGCAGGTTGCCGAGCAGCTTGCCGTACTTGAGGCGCATCGCATGGGGGTCCGGCGTGGCGCTGAAGCCGGAGGCCGTGAGGTCGGCGCAGACCTGCGCGATCCGATCATCGGTCCCGTGCGGGAAGCGTCCCGAGTCGAGCAGGCCGGCGCCGGGCGCGCCGTGCAGCGCGATCTCGGCGGGGACGAGGAAGGTCGCGGGCATCACGATCAGCATGGCGTAGACATCGGTGAAGCGGCGGGCGGCGGCGCGTTCGTTGGCGACGCCGTTCTGGGCGCAGATGACGGGGACTTCGTGCCCGGCGGCGGCTTCGAGATCGTCGAGCGCGCCGGCGGTGTCCTGGCCCTTCATGGTCAGGAGCACGACATCGTCGTCGGTGAAGGTGATCTCGTTGGGGTGGCTGGCGGTCTGGACGGCGACGCGATCAACGCCGTGGGGTTGACGTACCAGTAGGCCCTGTTCGCGCATCTCGGTGAGGTGGTCGCCACGGGCGATCAGGATCGCGTCGTGGCCGGCGCGGGTGAGCAGCGCACCGATGCCGCCGCCGATCCCGCCGGCCCCGTAGATGATGTAGCGCATCGCTCTCGGCCCCTGTCCCGGTCTCGCGCGTCTGTGGTGGTAAGCCTATTGGGCGCCTGCGTGGGGGTCATGGTCGCGGGCGGGGGAGCGGGCGGTTGTGCGGGGCTACGATATGCCGGCGCGTTGAATTTCGATTCACTGCGTAGATCGCCGACTAGCAGGAGCGTTTTCGCATGGCCGAACCGACCGATCACCTGCCGCAGATTGAGGGCGAGCTCGAAGTTGAGGGGGCTGAAGGCCCGGTCCGAATCGTGCGCGACCGCTGGGGCGTGCCGCACGTGAAGGCGGGCAGCGCGCGCGATGCGTTTTTCGCGCAGGGCTTCTGCCTCGGGCAGGAACGGACCTGGCAGATCGAGCTGTATCGGCACATGGCGCACGGTCGCGCCGCGTCGATGCTCAACGAGGGTCTGCTGCGGATGGACCGGCTGAACCGCCGGATGGGCTACGGACGCGACGCTGCGGCGGAGTGGGAGGAGCAGTCGGACGACGCGCGGATGATTCTGCAGGCCTACGCGGACGGAGTGAACGCGGCGGCGGTGGCGGGCCCGAAGCCGCTGGAGTTTGAGCTGCTCGGGCACGAGATGGGGCCGTGGTCACCGGTCGATTCGCTGGCGATCCTGAAGATGGTCTCGTCGAATGTGCATTGGTCGATGAAGATCAGCAATTCTCGGCTGGCGGCGCGGCTCGGCGTCGAGGCGGCGACCGCGTTGATCCCGGATGTGCCGGAGGGCGGCGCGATGATCACGCCCGCAGGAGCGTCGTGGGCGAACGGGCGGCACGCGTGGGAGGACGAGCTGCTGGCGCTGACCTCGGAGCCGGGCATGCGGCGGGGCGGCGCGGACGGCTCGAACTGCTGGGTAATCGACGGAGCGCATACGGCGTCGGGCTCGCCGATCGTGTGCGGCGACCCGCACCTCTCGTTGAGCGTGCCGGCGCAGTGGTACCTGATGCACATCGAGTGCGACGAGTTCACGGTCGCGGGGCCGTGCAGCCCCGGCTACCCGGGGCCGGTCTATTACGGGCACAACGGGCACGTGGCGTGGACCATGACGCACGCGCAGGGCGACCGCTGGGATGTCTACCGTGAGCGCGTCAGCGGCGGCGCGGAGCCGGTCGCGGAGTACCGCGGCGAATCGCGTCCGTTGCAACGTCGCGAGGAGCTGATCGAGGTCCGCGGCGGCGAGGATGTGACCGAGACGATGTGGTCGACGGACCACGGGCCGGTCGTGCAGGGCGATCCGACCACAGACGACGAGGTGTTGGCGGCGCGCTTTGCGCTCTCCGAGCCGTGTCGTGACTTTGATGCGCTGCTGCCGATCTTGCGCGCGCAGACGATTGGCGAGGCGCGGCCGGGATTTCAGCGCTATGAGTCGATCTCCGGCAACTTCTGCTTCGCCGACCGTGAGGGGAGCATCGGCTACCAGTACACGGGCCGCACCCCGCGTCGTCCGGCGGCGCTCGCCCCGGTGCCCGGCTGGGACGGCGGCCACGAGTGGGACGGCGAGGTAGCGGCCGACGAGCTGCCACAGGAGACGAATCCCGAGCACGGTGTGATCATCACGGCGAACAACCGCACGACGACGCCCGAATATCCGCACTACCTGAGCTGGAGCCAGACCCCCTTCCGCGCCGACCGCCTGGGCGAGCTGCTGAGCGGCCGCGACGACTGGACGGCTGATGAGATGGTGCGGATCCAGTCGGACCAGACGAGCCTGGCTGCGCGCCGGCTGGCAGCGCGGGCGGCGGCCGCGCCGAGCGACGACGCCGACGTGCGGGAGCTACAGGGCCTGCTGGGGAGCTGGGACGCGAAGTTGTCGCGCGACTCGGCGGCGGGGCTGATCTACCACGAGCTGTCCGAGCAGGTTGCAAAGCGGACCGTGCGGCGCTTCTTCGACGAACCCGCTCGCATCCCGCCGGGCACGAGCGACGAGCGACGGATCGTCCATGAGCAACTGAAGCGCGATTCGTCGCTGATCCTGCCGGAGGGTGAGAGCTGGGAGGACGTGCTGGTCGACGCGATGGCTGAAGCCGGACGCGTCTTGGGCGACAGATACGGGACGGACATGGGCGCCTGGCGCTACGGCGACGCGCACAAGAGCCTGTGGAAGCACAACCTTGGTCGCGATCCCGAGGGCGCTGCGCTGTTCAATGTGGGCGAAATCGAGACGGGCGGCGACGATCACACACCGAACAACGCCAGCTCGATTTACGGTCGGCCCGGAGACCACGGGACGTCGTTCCGACAGATTTTCGACCTGCAGAATCTGAACGGCGCGCGGGTCTGCATTCCGCCGGGCAACTCAGGCCGGCCCGGCTCACCGCACTACATGGACCACCTCGAGCGCTGGCGCGATGTGGAGTATTTCCCGCTCTATGTCGAGTGGGCGGACATCGAGGCGAACGCCGAGGGCACGCTGGAGCTGCGGGCGGGCGGCTAACCCGGCGGTCCGGCTTGGTCAGCTGCGTCATTCCCCTGTTCAAGCCAGGGGCAGGCTCTGCGCAGGCGGGAATCCATGCGACCGCTGAGCGTGGTCAAGCCCACTGACTTTGAGGACGGCGCGGCCAACGAGGCGGTCCCTGCGCAGCCAGCCTCGAGCGCCGTCGGGCATCGCGAGCCGCTTCAATGCGTCTTTGCTCGCCTGGATTCCTGCCTGCGCAGGAATGACGGAGGGGGCGCAGGAATGACGGAGGGGAGCGCGGGAATGACGGAGGGGAGCGCAGGAATGACGGAGGGGAGCGCAGGAATGATGGGGGCGCAGCCACTGAGGGGTGTCTGCGCCGGAAGAGACCCCGTCAGCCTTCGGCAGCTCCCCCCTGCCAGGGGGAGTGGGGGCACACGGACGGAGCGCTACGCCGGGGGAGCGAGATCTAGCTGCTGCCGCCGACGCTGGCACGCAGAATCTCCAGCCCGCGCTCCAGGTCATCGTCCGCGATCGTCAACGGCGGCATAAGTTTCACGACGTCGTCGTCGGCGCCGGAGGTTTCGAGCAGAAGGCCGCGCTGGAAGGCGGCGGCGGCGATCTGGCCGGCGAGGTCCGGGATCGGCGTGTGCAGGCCGACCAGCAGCCCGCGGCCGCGGATCGTGCCGTGGAGCTGCTCCTGCTCGGCGATGATCGAGTCGAGTTCGGCGCGCACGCGGCTGGCCTTGCGAGCGACTTCCCGAGACAGAGTGTCGTCGGTCCACCAGTCGAGCGCGGCAGCAGCGGTGATGAAGGCGGCGTTGTTGCCGCGGAAGGTGCCGTTGTGCTCGCCGGGCTGCCAAATGTCGAGTTCGGGGCGGATCAACGTGAGGGCCATCGGCAGGCCGCTGCCGGAGATCGATTTGGAGAGGCAGATGATGTCGGGTGAGATGCCGGCGGGCTCGAACGAGAAGAATGAGCCGGTGCGTCCGCAGCCGGCCTGAATGTCGTCGACGATCAGCAGGGCGCCGTGGCGTCGGCAGCACGCTTCGAGGCGCTGCAGCCAGGCCATGCTCGCGGCGTGCAGGCCGCCTTCACCCTGGACCGTCTCGACGATCACCGCGGCGACGTCGCCCTGCTCAGCGTTGGGTCCGAGCATCGCGTCGAGCACTTCGATGGTGTCGGCATCGCCGATCTGGCCGTCGTAGGGGGCGGTCGCGGTGTGTTCGAGGGGGACGCCGGCGGATTGCCGCTTGTCGGGGTTGGCGGTGACGGCGAGCGAGCCGAGGGTCATGCCGTGGAAGGCGTTGGTGAAGGAGACGATCGTGCGTCGGCCCGTCACCTTGCGGGCCAGCTTGAGCGCGGCCTCGACGGAGTTGGTGCCGGTCGGGCCGGGGAACTGCACGCGGTAGTCCATCCCGCGCGGCGCGAGGATCACGTCGTGGAAGCGGGTCAGGAAGTCGCGCTTGGCGACGGTGGACATGTCGAGGCTGTGCAGGATGCCGTCGGAGCGCAGGTACTCGATCAGCGCTTCGATCATCTCAGGCGGGTTGTGACCGTAGTTGAGGCCGCCGGCGCCCGAGAAAAAGTCGACGTAGCGATTCCCGGCTTCGTCCTCGATGGTCGCGCCGCGGGCGCGGGTGAAGACGGTGGGCCAGGAGCGGCAGTAGGAGCGGACCTCGGATTCGAGGGTCGCGAATACGTCAGCCGATGCGGACATGACCATCGCAGGACCTCACAATCGAGCCAGCCACCGCGCCCTACGTCTCACTATGCCTGATTCCCGGCTGGGTGTCGCGCTGGAGTGTCGTGACGGGAGGCGCCCAGGCGTGGCGGTGGATTTAGCTGCGGCCGTTCGCGGAGTGCTGGCGATCCATGCTGGTCTCGTGGTCGCAGTGGCTGGGCGCCGGGACATCGAGGGCTGGGTTGCGGTCAAAGAAGCCCCAGGGGCGGAGCTTGAAACCGGCGCGGTGCGCGGAGGCGATCGGCCACTCCTCCGGCCGCACAATGTGGTTGACGCCGACGGTGATCCAGAGCACGACATCGGCGTCGCGGAGGGAGCGCTCGGCCGCGATCCACTCGGGCATGCCCTGGCCGGGCTCACTTTGAGCGGGATAGTCGCCCGCGGGGTAGCGCTGCGCCGCGTCGTAGGCGGTGACCCAGAGCTGCTTGCGTGCGAACTGGGCGCGTTGGCCGATTGAGGAGCGCTCGTCGGCCATCATCGAAACCGTGGATCCTGGGCTCAGCACGTAGGCGGGCGGCTGTCCGAGCGGGTTGGATGCGGAGTCGTTGGCGATCCGCCAGTGGCGGGCCGACGGCGAGTTGACGCTGCGGCCGCTCTACGACTCGTCCGCGATCGGGGTGGCGCGTGCGGTGAAGGCGTTGCCGAGCGGATTCTCCGGGCCGCGCGGCAGGGGCACGGTGTCGATCTCGTAGACGGTGTTGGGGCCGCCGTCGACCTCCATGTCGAGGCGGACGCTGAAGAAGTGCTGGTGAATCACGGCGCCGAGCTGTGGCGCGATCTTGTGGCGCGTGATCTGCGGGTCGTCGTCGCCGATCGCGATCGTCTGCACGATCCCGGTGGCCTTGACTTCGTGCTCCCAGCTGCCGTCCTGGTAGAAGTACCAGTAGAAGGCGTAGTCGTAGTTGTCGACGGTGGCCATCGAGGAGACGACGAGCCGGCGGGAGCGTCGGACTGCCGACTCCCCCTCACGCGTGTCGGACTCTTGATCGGTGTGCTTCCAGAGCAGGCCGACGTCTTCCTCGTGGATGCAGATCGCGTTCTTGATCGTGCGGGCGCCGCCGCGCTCGTCGCTGAGCGCCGCGTCCAGGTATGCGATCTCGCCGAGGCAGTCGCAGCCGAGTTCGAGCGAGTTGGTCAGCCGGCCGAGGCCGCACTCGCCGGAATCGAAGGCGTTCTTGAAGTAGTGGCCGACGGACGGGTCGCCGTAGGGCACGACCATTTCGGCCATCGAGGCGCGATAGCAGATCGGGCGCAGGCGGCCGTCGTCGAGGTAGCCGATCTGGTGCAGCACGAGGCCTTCGCGGGGGTGCAGCGAGACGCGCATCCGCCACTTCTGCCAGCTGAGCAGCTGGCCGTCGAGGCTGAAGGACGGGCCCTCTGCCTGGACGATATCGAGCGGCTTCTGGTCCTGCCGCGGCGGGCCACCGTGTTCGTGGTCGAAGCGCAGCGACGAGCTGGCGGGCGGCGGTGATGGTTCATCAACGACCTCCAGCACGCGGTGCTCGATCAGGTCGACCACTGCGATCAGGCCCTCGACGGGTCGGCCGTAGGCGTTGTCGTCGGGCGTGTCGCGCAGGTAGGCGATGCCTTTGAGGATGCGGTGCTCGGTCTCCCACTTGTGGCCGAAGTTTCCGGTCGGCCAGAGGTGGAGGAAGGCGAGGTCGATCTGTTGGTCGGTGAGGCCACGGGCGCGCATGGCGGCTCGCCAGCCGCTGTCGGAGCGGATCACGGCCTCGGCGCGCTCGTATTCCTCGAACAGGGCGAAGGGCTGCACGCCGGGACGCGGCGCGGCGGATGCCACGCAGCCGGCGTCGAGGTCGACGACGACCTCGGTGGTGAGGCCGGACGCGGTGTCGAAGCAGAGGACCTCGGCGAAGCGCGGTGCGTCGAGCACGCCTTTCGGCGGCTCGAGCGCGGCGACGAGGGGGAATCGCAGCGCTGCGGGGGATCCCAGATGCTCGCTGGCGATCGCCGAGGCGCGGACGATCTCGTCTTCGCCGAGTGGATCGAGCGGGTGCGTCATAGGCAGGGACCCCTCAGCCGCTGCGCGAGAACTCACCACCTCGTGGGGCGCGTTCCAGATCGTCACGCGGCGACTGCTCCCGCCGACGGGGCGGAGCGGGATTAGCAGTGGGCGTTATGCGAGTGGTGCTGGTGGTCCATTTCCATCTCGTGGTCGCAGTGGTCGGGCATCGCCACGTCGAGCGCGGGATTGCGGTCGAAGAAGCCCCAGGGCTTCATGTTGAAGCCGGCCCGGTGGACCGGCGCGACGGGCCAGTCCTCGGGGCAGACGACGTGGTTCATGCCGACCGTGAACCAGACGACGAGGTCGGTGTCCTGCAGCGACCGGTCGGCGGCCATCCACTCGGGGATGCCCTGGTCGGGCTCGCTCTGGTTGGGGTAGTCGCCAGCGGGGTAGAACTCATCGGCGTCGTAGGGGGTGACGTGGAGCTGGTTGCGCGCGAACTGCGCCCGGCGGCCGACCGCGGACTGCGGGTCGGCCATCATCGAGACGGTCTCGCCGGGGATCAGCGCGTAGGCGGGCGCCTGGCCGAGCGGGTTGGTCGTGGTGTCGTTGGCGATCCGCCAGTGGCGGGCCGAGGCGGAGTTGACCACGCTGGCGGCCTCGGATTCGCTCGCGAGCAGGCGCTTGTTGGCGGTGAAGCCGTTGAGCAGCGGGTTGTCGGGGCCGGGCGGCAGCGGAACGGTATCGATCTCGTAGACGCTGTTGGCTGCCCCATCGACCTCCATGTCGAGGCGGAAGCAGTAGAAGTGCTGGTGGATGGTGCCGGCGAGGCCGGGCTGGATGATGTGGCGGGTGATCTGCGGGTCGTCGTCGTTGATCGCGATCGTCTGGATGATCCCGGTCGCCTTGACCTCGTGCTCCCATGAGCCGTCCTGGTAGAAGTACCAGTAGAAGCCGTAGTCGTAGTTGCCGACGGTGGCGATGGCGGAGACGACGAGCCGGCGCGAGCGGCGGACCCAGGACTGCGGGCTGCCCTGGCCGTCGGCGTAGGTGTGCTTCCAGAGGATGCCGAAGTCTTCCTCGTGGATGCAGACGGCGTTGTTGATCGTGCGCGCGCCGCCGCTCTCGTTGGTCACGTGACCGTCGAGGTAGACGATCTCGCCGAGGCAGTCGCAGCCGAGCTCGAGCGAGTTGGTCAGCCGCCCGAGCCCGCCGACTTCGCCGCTGTCGAACGCGTTCTTGAAGTTCTGCGTGATCGTCGGATCGCCGTAGGGCACGACCATTTCGGCCATCGAGGCGCGGTAGCAGATGGGTCGCAGGGCGCCGTCGTCGTCGTAGGCGATCTGGTGCAGCACGAGGCCCTCGCGGGGGTGCAGCGAGACGCGCATCTGCCACTTCTGCCACTGGAGCAGGTGGCCGTCGAGCGTGAACGAGACGCCCTCGGGCTGGACGATGTCGAGCGGCTTGAGGTCGGTGCGCGGGTGCGCGGAGGCGTGCTCGCCGTCGAAGCGCAGCGAGCTGGGCGGGATCGGTACGGCGGGCTCTTCGAGCACCTCGAGCACCTTCTGGTTGAGCAGGTCGACCACGGCCATGACGCCCTCAACGGGCCGTCCGTAGCCGTTGTCGTCCTCGGTGTCGCGCAGGTAGGCGATGGCCTTGAGGACGCGGTGCTCGGTCTCCCATTTGTGGCCGAAGTTGCCGGCCGGCCAGGGGTCGATCTGGATCGTCTCGATTTGCTCGTCGGTGACGCCCTTGCGCTTCATCGCGGCGCGCCACTCGGGGTCGCTCTTGACGGTCTCTTGGGCGCGCCCGAACTCCTCCATCAGCGGGAAGGGCTGGACGTCGTTGCGCGGCGTCCACGATTCGACGGTGTCGCTGCTGAGGTTGACGACGGCTTCATGGGTGTCGCCGTTGGCGGTGTCGAAGGTGACCAGGAAGGCGCGGCGCTCGATCGGGTCACCGGCGGCGTAGCCGCGCACGACCGCTTTGTCGGGCTCGTGCAGCGCGACGAGGGGGAAGCGGATCGTGGTCTGTCCCCCGGCGCGCGCCGTGGCGAGGGCCGAGGCGCGCGTGATTTCGTCGTGCGAAAGCGGGTCAAGCGGGTGGGCGGTAGCGATCGGGGCATCAGTCAGGACTTCGGCGACCATGTGGGATCCTCCAGTGGGTGGTGCTCTGAGGGTAGCCGAACCGCTCGAACGGCGACGAACGTGCGGCTGTACCCCGGCGATTCGTTGACTCGGATTAACGCAGGAAGATGTGATCGCGGTGGTGCGCCAGGAGGTCCGGGTCGGGTGCGAACTTTTCGGGTTGCTTGATGGACGTGCCGGCGTACCTGGCGAGACTGACCTGCGCGAATGGGTTTTCGAGGAACTGGATCTGGAGCGAGACAACTAGGCGCAGGTCGGCGTCGAAGGTGATCAGTCCGCGGTCGAATGCCCGGTCGTGCAGCGCAGACAGACACAGCCCATTGCGAGGATTGAGTCGATTGCCCGGATCATCGCGCCACGGAACGATATGCGACGCATTCAAGAGGCGCGGGTCGGCCAAACCGGTGACGCAACAACGGTTTTGGTAGGCACTCAACACGGCCGCCCGGAACAGCGACTGCCCGCGCCGCACTTTCGCCTCAACGACCACATCTTCGCCAGTGCCGGCAGACACGGGTCCGTCGTCGTTCGGAGCGACGGTGCCGATCGCTTCATTCGCCTCCGCAATCGCGTCCGCGGTCTCAGACCAGTCTGCCTGCAACTCCTGCCACAGCTCGCGATCCGCCCGTGAGGCATTGCTCAACCCCGAGCGGTCCAGCGAGTCGTCAAGGCTGGCCAAGTTGCCCATCTTCATCGAGAGCGCCGCAGGCGATCGATTCAGCGACTTCGCGTACCGAATGATCTGCGGATTGCGCTGACTAATCTGTCCGAACGGGACCCGCAGATACAGGCCGAGCGCGACCAAGAGTTCGTCGCGTGCCCAGGGGCGCCGTTCGCCAGCCATTGAGATGCCCTACTTGCGCCCAAGCTGTGCGGTGTACCAGGCTACGACGCCGGAGAGTGAAACATGCCAACAGAAGATGACCTGCGGGATGCGCTGGAGGAGTTTTGGCTTGAGAAGGATGTCGTCTGGCTCGCAAAGCGAATCAGCCGGCGCGAAGTCACCACCGGTGGCGCGTGGATCGATCACGTCGACATTCCCACCCTGTTCTTCCGCGCGTTAGGCGATGTTTGGCCTCAATCCAGCGACTCGCGAATCCCCGTTGAGGTTGAATCGCACGCGCTGGGGGGCGAGGCGACTGCGCAGTACGTCCGCCGCCGCTCCTTCCTTGAGTGGGATGTTGGGGTTGCAACGAGCACTGCAGACGGCCTGGTCGGCGGCCTCATCATCCTCGCGATTCGCAATGACTGTGAGCCGCCGTTCCTCTGGTGCTGGATTTGCGAGACGCTGGCGGAAGACGAATATGCAGAGGCGGTGTTCAACCTTGGAGAGCAGTCAACGACCTCGGTATTGCGCGGATTTCCAGTGTTCGCAAGCATCAATCGCTCGCAGTCCTGATGTAAAGAAAGAGGGGGCGGCCATCCGGCCGCCCCCTCTTGTTGGGCCTTGAAGGCGTCTGCGGGCTAGACGGCTTCGAGGATGGTGCTGATGCCCATGCCGGCGCCGATGCACTGGGTGGCCAGGCCGTAGCGGGTGCCGCTGCGCTGCAGCTCACGGGACACGGTGGTGACCAGGCGGGTGCCGGTGGCGCCCAACGGGTGACCGATGGCCAGCGAGCCACCGTTGACGTTGACGCGGTCCATCGGGATGCCGAGTTCGCGCACGGAGGGGATGACCTGCGCCGCGAAGGCTTCGTTGAACTCGACGCGGTCGATCTCCGAGGCGTCGATGCCGGCGTGGGCCAGCGCCTTGCGGGTCGCGGGGATCGGGCCGAGGCCCATCAGCTGCGGCTTGACGCCGCCGACGCCGAAGCCAACGATCCGGGCCAGCGGCTCGAGGCCGAGCTCCTCGGCGCGCCGCTCGCTCATCAGCAGGGCGGCCGTGAAGCCGTCGTTGGTCGGGCAGGCGTTGCCCGCGGTGATGCGGATTTCCTGCTGCTGGTGGGAGGTGGTGCCGCGGACGGTGCGGAGGCCGCTGAGGCCTTCGAAGTTCGTGCCGGGGCGGTAGCCCTCGTCCATCTCGACGACCTTCTTGTCGCCGCGTTGGTCAAGCAGCACGTTGCCTTCGTCGTCGAAGACGGGCAGCTCGACCTCGATCGGGACGATTTCGTCCTTGTAGAAGCCGTCGGCGAACGCGGCGCCGTACTTGGCGTGGCTCTGGACGGCGAACTCGTCGAGGTCTTCACGGCTGAGGCCGTACATCTCGGCGACGTTCTGCGCGGTCTGCAGCATCGAGCAGACGGGCGAGGAGTCGAGGATGGCGTCGGGGATCGGGACCGAGAAGTCGAGGTCGTGGTCGTGCGCGTGGTTGCGCTGACTTTCGCTCTGCTCGTGGCGGGACGAGTTGAACTCGGTGATGCGAGTCTGTTCCGCGCCGCCGCCGCCGCCCAGCTGGCGACCCATGCGCTCGACGCCGAGGGCCACGCCGACATCGATCGCGCCGACCATGATCTCCTGGGTCACGCGGTGCAGGGTCTCCATCGAGGAGCCGCACTGGCGGTTGGAGTCGAAGGTGCAGACCGACTCGGGCAGGCCGGCCAGTCGCACGATGTGGTTGGCGCCGATGCCGGCCAGCTCAGCGACGCCGCCGACGCAGCCCATGCCGACGTCTTCGATGTCCTCAGGCGCGACCTGCGGGTAGCGGCTGAGCAGTTCCTGGAGCACCTGCACGCCAATGGTGTCAAGGCGGGTGGCGGTAAAGGCGCCGCGCCCGCCGCGAGCGAAGGCGGAGCGCACTCCGTCGACGATCACTACGTTCTGAAGTTCCATGCGTTGGGTCCTTTTCTGTGGCGCAGGCGCGCCATGTCTGCAAGGTGTTGAGCAGGATAGCCCACGCCGCGCGGAAGCGGTGGCGAAAAATCGCTCCCCCCGCGGGGGAGCTGTCGCGCAGCGACTGAGGGGGAGGCGCCCAACGTCGTTCACATCAGGTCGTCACACCCTAGGGCGCGAACCCTCCTCCCTCAGCCTTCGGCAGCTCCCCCCTCCCCCGCGGGGCCAGGGGGACGGTCAAGCGGTTCTACGCTCGCGATCGGTCATTCACGCCCTGCCTCTGTCAATCGGGCGCACGCCGGAATCTCGACGTGAGAGCCTGGGAGCTGGTTCATCGAGATTGCGGCGTGCGCCGGCATGACGGAATTTGGTGAATGGGGGAAGGGCGCGAGGAGACGGCGACACGGCTCCCCGCTCACCATGCGTCATTCCTGCGTAGGCAGGAATCCAGGCGAGCGTTCAGGTCCGCTCGCACTCAAGATGTTCGACGGCGCTCGGACGTGCGTTGGACGGGACGCAGTGAGCGTGGCGCGCCGATGGCGGCTGGGAGATCGCCTGGATTCCTGCCTGCGCAGGAATGACGGAATCAGGAGTCCCGCGTCAAGCTACGCAAGGTCGGCGAGAATCTCCCTCAGGTGCGGCGTCAGCACATCGCGGAGCACTGGGCCGAAGGCCGCCATCCAATCAGCAGTCTCCTCCAGCATGGGCATTGGGTCCTGAATTACGATCTGCTTGCGCATCCCCACAGCGCAATAGTGGTAAGCGCCCGTGGGGTTTGTGCGCTGATTCCAGCGGTTTAATTCGTCTGCGGGACCGATCGAGCGCACCTCACCGGTGAGGACATCCCGGCGCTTGTCTAGCTGCCCGTAGATTGCGGTGGCTCGAATGCGACGGGGTGGCTTGGTGGGCTCACGAATCCAGAGATACACACCCGCTTTCGGGCTGATACGCCACATCGGTTCGTCCCACCAACCGAAGTGATAGGAGAGGTGCGGCAAGCCCGACTCGAAGCCGACATCATGAGGCAGTGAGTTACGAACTCGCTTGCCTGTAAAGCCCACAGCCTTGAGGCGGGGGAGCAGCAGGTCCTCCTTGAACGTCTCGTAAGCCGCGCGCGTCGCCTCGTCCTCCACGATTGCCTACACGTCGTGGTGGTAAATGCGGGCGGCGTTGCGCTGGAGGACGTTGAGCAGGTCCTCCTCGGGGAGGACGCTGAGGACGTCCTCAACGTGCTGCTTGGGGTTGCGTGCGATTGAGCCGGGGCCCGGCGAGATGCTGGTGGGGTGGGGGAAGTCGGTCTCGAACAGGAAGTTCTCCGAACCCCACTGCTCGATCGCCTTGATCGCCGAGGCTTCCTCGAACCAGAAGCAGCCGTAGCACTGGCGCTGGAAGTACTCCGAGGGCAGCAGGTCCATCTCGGGGTGCTCGTCGCGGCAGCCGGAGTTGAGCCACTGCCAGTCCATCGCCTCCAACAGATAGGGGATCCAGCCGACGCCGCTCTCGACCGAGACGAAGTTGACGCCGGGGAAGCGGTGGCACATGCCCGACAGAATCACGTCGAGGATCGCGTTCGAGTTGTCGAGGAACAGCTTCACGGTGCTCTTGGCGTAGGCCGCCTGGCGGCCGTTGTCGACCGTCACGTTGCGCAGCTCGGTGAGGTCGCCGGAGCCGATGTGGAAGTTGATCGCCAGGCCCATGTCCTGCGCCTGGTTCCACAGCGGGTCCCAGTGGTCCTCGGTCAGCCGCGGGAAGCCGAAGGTGTGCGGCTGGTTGGTCATCAGCACGCCCTTGTGCCCGCGGTCGTGGGCGCGGGCCATCTCCTCGACGCAGGCCTGCACGTCCCAGAAGGGCATCGCCATGATCGGGATGAAGCGGTCCTTGTCGACGCTGGTCCAGTCGATCAGGAAGTCGTTGTAGGCGCGCACGCAGTCGAGCCGCAGCTCGTCATCGGTCATGGTCAGGAAGTTGCCCGAGCCGAAGCCGCCGACGTTCGGGTAGACGACCTGTGCATACATGCCGTATTCGTCCATGCGCTCGAGCCGCTCGCGGATCTCCCAGGAGCCGTGGTCGGCCTCCTGCAGGCTCGGCGGGTGGTTGGGCGGGGGCGACTTCCAGCCGGCCATCGCGGCGCCGGCGGTGGGCATGAACTTCTTGCCGCCCATCATCCAGCGGTCCTCGTTGATCTCGTCGTCGAAGACCACGTGCGGCACCAGGTCGCCCCACTTCTTGGTCGAGATCCGATCGGTCCACAGCGTTTCCGGCTCGGAGACGTGGGTGTCGGAGTCGATCACCTTGATCCGATCGCAGATCATCTCAGCCATTGCAGACCGCCTTCCAGCAGATGCGTCGGGAATCGGGCACAGGCTACCACCCCGGTACGGGGCCGACCTACATTGAGACCGTGCGATCAAGCACCTGGTGCAGCCGTGGTCTCCTGCTGCTGACGGCGGCCTTGCTCGCCGCCGTCCTGGGACTGAACGCGAGCGCCGCACGGACACTCTGCCCGCTCACCGATCTGGGCGCGCTGGACGAGTTTCCGAGCGTGGAGGGGCGGTTGGAACGCGCTGATTGCACGGATCCGTTCGACGCCCGCGACTACGCGGATCGCTACGAGTTCCGCCTCGCGCGCGAGGCACTGGTCACGATCGATCTGACCTCGCGCGACTTCAACGCATACCTGCGTCTGCTGGACGCCGGCGGCAATCAGATTGAGCGAGACAACAACGGCGGCGAGGGTCGGCACTCGCGCATCACCCGCACTCTCTCGGCGGGCCGCTATCAGTTGGTGGCCACCGAGGCGAGCCGCGGTACCGCGAGCGGCGCCTACGCGCTGCGACTGGGGATCGGCGTCTGCAGCGCCGCGGCGATCCCGGAACCGCCGCCCGGGGCGGTCAGCCCCGGCCTGGTGCTGCTGACGCACGGATGGAGAGTCGAAAACCCAACGCGGCAAGGGTGGATGGACCGGGTCGCCGCTGCGATGCGGGTGCATCCGGGCTGGCAGGCGGGCTGGCAGGTGGTGGCGTATCACTGGGAGCGTGACGCGGCCAGCGGCCCCGCCAATCCGTTTACGGCGCGGAGCCGCGGGATCGAGCACGGCCGTTGCCTGGCGCGCGCGATTCAGGCTCATGGATACGATCGTCTGCACCTGATCGGACACAGCGCCGGCGCGATCCTGATCGACGAGATTGGCGAGGAGCTGCAGCGGCGCGGTGCGTCCGAGCGGTTGACGATCCAGGCGACGTTCCTGGACGCCTACACGGGCTGGCCCTGGCGCGGCGATTTGGGCGGCGATTGGGCGGACTACGCCGAACACTACGTGAACAGAGATGATTGGCCCGGGACCGGCAGCGACAGCGAAGCGCATGTCTACACGATCGACCTGACCGCACTCGGCAATGAGTATCACCCGGGGCTGATCGAGGGTCACGACTGGCCGCGCATCTACTACATCTGCACGGTCTTCCCAACGCAGCCACGAGTGTGTCCGGACCAGGGCGTCGCGGACTGGCTGACTGCGGCGGGCGTGTTCCCGGGCTGGCCGCGCTCGATTGCGCTGGGAAACGACCTACAGATGTTGCGGCGCGCCGGGCCGATCGGCGGCGCTGAGGAGCTTCGCCCCTGAGCCCGCTGCTGCCGGCCGCGTTTGACCAAATGTCGCGTTGCGCCATACCCTGCGAATAGTTCACGATTCCGAAGCATTCCCGGACGAGCGATGAGCGAACGCGCGACGAGCGGCGAGCCGTCGGCCCCACCGGTGCGGGCGGGGATTGACGAAGATCGTCCGCTGGGCATGGATCTGCCGAACAAGACGAAGGCGCTCGTCATCGGCGGTTCGATGCTGGCGATGTTCCTCTCGGCGCTCGAGCACAGCGTGGTCAACCCGGCGCTGCCGCGGATCGTCTCCGACCTGGGCGGCCTCGAGCTGTATCCGTGGCTGATTCAGGCGTTCACGATGGCGCAGGTCGTGACGATTCCGATCGCGGCCACGCTGAGCGACTCGTTCGGGCGCAAGCCGCTGCTGCTGGTCGGCCTGGTGATCTTTCTCGCCGGTACGGCAGCCTGCGGTTCAGCACCCGGGATTTACGAGTTGATCGCCTTCCGCGCCGTCCAGGGCATGGGCGCCGGGATTCTGATGATGTCGACCTTCTCGGTGGTCGGCGACCTGTACGCCCCCTCGGAGCGCGGGAAGTACATCGGATTGTTCGGCGGGGTGTTCGCGTTGTCGGGGTTGATCGGTGCGCCGCTGGGCGGGGTGATCACCGAGGCGTTCTCATGGCGCTGGGTCTTCTGGTCGATGCTGTTCGTGGGTCCGTTCGCGGTCTGGCTGATCGCCTGGAAGATGCCGTGGCTGCGTCCGCCGCGCCAGCCGCTGCGGTTCGACTGGCTGGGCATGTTGACGCTGATGCCGATGTTGCTGCCACTGATGCTGGCGATGAGCCTTGGCGGCGAGCACGGCTGGACGAGCGCGCTGGTGCTGGGCTTGCTGGCGCTGTCGGCCGTCTCGTTCTTGCTGTTCCTCGCTGTCGAGCGCCGCGCGGCGGTGCCGATCGTGCCGTTGCACCTGTTCAGGGTGAACACGATCGCGATGGTCACGATCACGATGTTCCTGACGGGCGTGGGCATGATGGGCGTGATGGTCTATCTGCAGGTGTTCCTGCAGGTCGGCCTGGGCGCCGGCGCGGCGACGGCGGGGCTGGTGATGGGTCCGATGATCATCATCTCGGTGGGGGTGATGGTGATCAGCGGGCAGATCATGGCGCGCACCGGCCGCTACAAGATGCTTGCGATCATCGGGGTGCTGCTGATGCTGGGCGGGATGGCGCTGCTGGCGACGATGACGCGCGAGACATCGATTCTGGGGGTGTTGGGGCGTCTGGCGGTGTTTGGAATCGGCATGGGGATGATGATGCCGGTGCTCTCACTGGCGGCGCAGAACGCGGCGCCGCAGAGGTATCTGGGCCGCGTCTCAGGCTTCACGCAGTTCTTCCAGCTGATCGGCGGGGCGATCGGGATCGGCGTGGTCGGGGCGCTGTTCAATGCGCGGCTGAGCTCGGGCTTGCAGTCGGCGTTGTCGCCCGAGCTCGTCGATGTGATCCGGCCCGAGAAGTTGGTTGATCCCGACTTCCGCGCGGAGCTGATCGGGACGCTCGGCGAAGATGTGTGGGCCGTCGCGGAACCGGCCGTGCAGACCGTGGTCGCGAACGCCATCACGGACAACTTCCTGCTCGCGATGGGCATTCTGGTCTTCGCCGTGGCGGCGATGTTGCTGATGCGCGAAGTGCCGCTGCGGACAGGCAAGGAAGGCGGACCGCCGAAGGCTGGCGAGGCTGGTCAGGCTGGCGCGCCGGTGCTGGCGCCTGTGGCGGCGGAGCCGGCCTCGAACAGCGCGACCGCGGGCGTGTCGGCTGAGCCGCTGGCGCAGGGCGCCGCGGCGGTGTCCGCGATTGTCAAGGACGAACTGCTGGAGCCGATGCTCGATCCGGCACTGATCGCGATCGATGCGCCGCTCGCAGCGCCTCCCGCAGAGCCGGTCACTGGGGCGGGAACGGACGGCCAGGGGGCGGAGCGCGGCGAGTGGTCGCCGGCGGCGCGGGGAGTCGCAGCCGCCGCCTTCGTCGGCGCGAGCGTTGGGCTGGCTGTCTCGATCGCCTACACGGGCAATGGACGCTGGGTGGCGGCGCGTCGCTGGGCCGAGGAGCTGCTTACGCCTCCGCCTCGGCCGCCGGAGCGTCCGCGCCGAAACGAGCGTGCACCGCAGCGAAGGCCTCGTCGCTAGCGGCGACGGTCTGCTCGATGTCCTCGCTGGTCAGCGCGCTGCTGAGGAATGCGTTGTGGAACGGGTGCAGGTAGACGCCGCGCTCGGCGAGTTCGGCGCTGAACGTGCGCGCGCGGGGGCAGTGGGCCGTCTCGGGTGAATCGCCGTCGAAGATCAGCAGCGGAATCTCGACCGGGCCGGTCTGGCGGATGCCCATTTCGTGGGCCTCGGCACGTTCGGCGAGGCCGGCGCGTAGCTGCTCGCCGACCGTGTGCATGTGGGCGATGCCGCTGGTCTCCTGCAGCGTGGTGATCGTCGCGATCGCCGCGGCCATGGGCGCTGAGGAGAACCAGTACGAGCCCGTCGCGAACGCCTTGGCGACCGTTTCGGCCAGGCTCTCGCGACCGAGCAGCGCGGAGATCGGGTAGCCGTTGCCGATCGCCTTGCAGTAGATGCTGAGGTCGGGGTCGACGCCGAGCGGCGCCCAGCTGCCGCGCAGGTCGAGCCGGAAGCCGCCGCGCACGTCGTCGAGGATCATCACCGCGCCGTGCGCGTCACAGAGGTCGCGGACGCCCTGCGCGAACTCCTGGGTCGGCAGCTCCTGGTCGACGAACACGTCGTGGCGGAAGGCGGAGACCATCAGCCCCGCGACGTCGCCGTCGGCGGCGTCGATCGCCGCGCTGACGGAGGCGAGATCGTTGAATTCGTACTCGATTGTGCCGGGGACAGGAGCGCCGCGTTCGAGGCCCATCCAGGACGGCGCTGCGCCGTGGTAGGCGCCGCTTGCGCGGAGGATCGTGCCGCGCCCGGTCGCCGCGCGGGCCAGCGTCGCGGCGTAGACAGTCGCGTCGGTGCCGTTCTTGGCGAACCAGGCCCAGTCGGCCCAGGGGGTGATGTCGACGAGCAGCTCGGCCAGCTCGACCATCTCGGCGCTGGGGCCGTTGAGGCAGTCGCCGGCCTCGACTTGGGCGGCCGCGGCGCGGTCGACCGTGGGGTGCGCGTGGCCGAGCAGGATAGGTCCGTAGGAGCAGAGAAAGTCGATGTACTCGTTGCCATCGACATCCCAGATGTGCGCGCCCTCGCCGCGACTGAAGAACTGCGGGAAGTTCGGCGGCAGGAGGGCGGCGCTCTGGTGGCCGTACATCCCGTTGGGGATCACGGCGGCGGCGCGTTCACGCAGCTCGGCGTCGGCGGTCATCGTACGAGGGCGTGGGCTGGGGCTTGTGCTCGTCATGAGATCCTCTCGATGGTTCGCCGCGTCAGTCTAGGAGGGGTAGCAGCGCTACCTTGCCCCAATGCAACCGGACCCCGCTGATCACCCGATGGTCCAGCGAGCCAAAGAGCTGCAGCCGCTGGTCGCCGCGCGTGCCGACGAGACCGAGGCAAACGGCGCCCCGCCCCGCGAGCTGATCGAAGCGGTCACCGACGCCGGCTTGTATCGCATGTTCATCCCGGCCGACGCGGGCGGCGAAGAGGTCCCTCCGCTCGTCGCGTTCCATGCGATCGAAGCGCTCGCCCTCGCCGACCCATCGCTTGGCTGGGTCGTGATGCTCGCGACCGAGCTCTCGCTGGTCACCGGCTTCCTGACGACCGAGCACTTGCGCAAGATGATCGACGCCGATCATCCAGGCGGTCCTCGCTGCCGGATCGCGGGGTCGGCCAGGCCGACCAACGGCGGCAAGCGCGTGGCGGGCGGCTGGCTCATCACTGGCGTCGGCACCTACGCGAGCGGGATCGATCACGCGACCCACATCGTGGCGGCCTTTCGCGATGACGATCAGCCCGACGACTCGTACATGTCGTTCGTCGAGCCCGACCAGGTCGAGATCCTGCGGACCTGGGACACCATGGGCCTGCGCGGCACCGGCTCCCACGACTTCCGCTCGGTCGACATGTTCGCGCCGGACAGCCGAACGATGAAGATCGGCTCCAGACCGCATGCCCGGGGACCTAACTGGAAGATTCCCGACGGCGGGATCGCCAGCTGGCTTCAGAACGGCGGCCAGGCGGTCGGCGCCGCCCAGGGCGCGATCAACGAGGTGGTTCTGCATGCGAAGCACGTCGCCAGCAAGAGCGACTCGCGTTCCCTCGCGGAGCGCGAGCACTTTCGCGTCGCGCTCGGCCGCGCCCAGGCGAGAGTCGGCTCAGCGCGCTCCTACGTCCGCGAAATGGGCTCCGTTGCCTGGCAGTCGGTGCTCGATGGCGCACCAAACCTCGACGCCGTCGGCCAGTGGCGACTCGCGAACGTCAATGCGGTCCATGCCGCCACGGAAGCGGTGGAGCTGCTCTTTCCCGCCGCCGGGACCAATGCGATCCACCGCCGCTGGACCCTCGAGCGGCGCTTCCGCGACCTGCAGGTGGCGCGTCGGCACAACGCGGCGCTCGACTTCAACTGGGACGCGGGCACGCGTTACATGCTGGAGCTGCCGCCGCTGACCCGCGGCTCTGCGATTCCCGACCGAGACCGTTATCGCGACAAGCCTCGATAGGCCCCACGCATGTCTACCGATCCAGCGAATCATCCCCTGGTCGAGGCGGCGCGAGAACTGCAGCCCCGAATCCGCGCGCAGGCCGCGCAGATCGAGGCTGACGGACTCGTGCCGAGCGAGCTGATCGAGGCGCTGACGGATCGTGGGCTGTTTCGCATGAACATTCCCGCTGAGGCCGGCGGCGAGCAGGCCGACCCGCTGGTGGTGTTTCACGTGCTGGAGGCGCTGGGGCACGCCGATGCGTCAACCGCCTGGGTGGTGATGATCGCGACGGAGCTCTCGACATTGACCGGTTGGCTGCCCGGCGCGGTACTGAACCAGATGATCGGCGGCGACGAGCCGGGCGGTCCGCGGTCTCGCTTCGCCGGCTCGAGCCGTGTGCTCGCGACCGGCCGACGCTGCGGGTTGGGCTGGCGCCTGAGCGGGCAGCTGAACTTTTGCAGCGGGATCGAGCACGCGACCTACGTGCTGGTGACCTTCCGCGACGAGTCCGACGGCGCAGTCCACTCGGCGTTTCTGCCGCGACGCGCCGGCGCGGTGGTGAAGACCTGGGACACGATGGGGCTGCGCGGGACGGGCAGCCACGACTGGTTGATCGAGAACGCCTACGTGCAGGACGCGCACGCATTCGGCGCCGAGCGCACACCCTACGCCGCGGGCCCGACCTGGCGCGTGCCGGAGCGCGCAGCGGTGATCTGGATCGCCAACGCCGGCCACGCGCTGGGTGTCGCGCAGGGAGCGATCGACGAAGTCGTGGCGGCCAGCCGCGCCGTGGCGAGCACAATGGACGCGCGGCCGTTGTCGGACCGCGAGTCGTTTCGGGTGGCGTTGTCGAGGGCGCAGGCGCGGGTCGCGGCGGCGCGCTCGTTCGTGCGCGAAGCGGCAGGCGCGGCGTGGGAATCAGTGCTGGCGGGCCCGATCGATGAGGCGCTGCTGGCGCGCTGGCGGATGGCCAACGTGCACGCCGTGCATGATGCGGCCGATGCAGTGGAGCTGCTCTTCCGAGCGGTGGGGACCAACGCGATCCACCGCCGCTGGACGCTCGAACGGCGCTTGCGCGACCTACAGGTGGCGCGCCAGCACGGGGCGGGCCTGGACATGAACTTCGATGCGGGCGTGCGGCCGATGTTGGGCATGGAGTCGTTGCAGCGTCGCTATCGCTGAGCGCCGGCGCGGGCCAAGTGCCCGAATTTGCAGTTCGCCATTAGGATGATCGCAGACGATCAGCTTCCGCCTGCAGCGCGCGGATTTCTCACGGAGCATGCATGGCCGGGCCGCTCGCAGGCCTTCAAGTTCTCGATCTCTCGCGCAACGTCGCCGGGCCGTACGCGACCAAGCTGCTGGCCGATTACGGGGCGCGGGTGATCAAGGTCGAGCCGCGCGGCGGCGACCCGTCGCGGCGTTTCGGTCCGTTCCCCGGCAACGCAGCCGACATCGAGGGTTCGGGCCTGTTCCTGCACCTGAACACGAACAAGCTCTCGATCGTGCTCGACCCGCACACGGACGACGGCGCGACCGCCGTGCGCCGGCTCGCGCGCCAGGTTGATGTGATCGTGGAGGACGGGATGCCCGGAGAGGCGGCGGCTGCCGGCTGGGGCTGGGAGGTGCTGCACGCGCTCAACCCGCGTCTGGTGCTCTGCTCGATCAGCGCCTTCGGACAGACCGGCCCCTACCGCGACTACCGCGGGTCGGAGCTGACGCTGCAGGCGATCGGCGGGCCGTTGCACGCGACGGGCGCGGCCGATCGCGAGCCACTCAAGCTCGCCGGCCACTACGCCGGCTACCACGCCGGCGCGACGGCGGCGCTGGCGATGCTGCTGGCGCTGCGCCGCACCGAGCGCAATCGGCGTTCAGGCGAATGGCGGCGTGCGGGCGAGTGGATCGACATCAGCATCTATCGCTGCCAGGCGGGCTGCCGTGATCGACGCGCCGTACAGCTGACGGCGGCGGCCTACAGCGGCGTGTCGCCGCAGCGGGCGCGCCGCGACAGCCGCTGGGTGGGCGCGGGCATCTTTCCCTGCGCCGACGGTTACGTGAACGTGATGGGCGCGGGGCGGCGGATGCCGGTCTTGCTCAAATGGATCGGGCGCGAGGACCTGCTCGAGGAGTCGCGTGCGGCGGCGGGCGTCGTCCCGGGCTTCGCCGATCGCCTGAACGAGGCGATCACGGAGTTCCTGGCGGGCAGGGGCAAGGTCGAGACAGTCGCCTCGGCGCAGTCCTCCGGGTTGCTGGCGGGCGCGCTGATGACCGTCGCCGACCTGTTGGAGGACCCGCAGCTCGCGGCGCGCGAGTGGTGGCACGAGATCACGCACTGGCACGGGACCGAGCTGAAGTACCCGGGATTCCCGTTTCGGATGTACGGATCGCCGCCCGAGCGTCCGCAACGGGCGCCGCACCTCGGCGAGCACGCGCGCGGAGTGCTCGACCTGGCGCCGATCGAGGTCGACCCACCGCGCGACCTCGTGCGCGGCGATCTGCCGCTGCCGCTGGAGGGCGTTCGGATCGCCGCGATCACCGTCGTCTGGGCCGGGCCGCACGTGACGCAGCTGCTGGCCGAGTGGGGCGCTGACGTGATTCAGGTCGAGCCGGTCAACCGGATGCAGCCGTTCACGCGCGGTGCGGAGAACGTGCCGACGCGCGAGCAGATGCTGCGCGGGGCAGCGCGCGGCGTGCAGCCCCAGTACCCCGACGCGGACCCGGGCGCAGACCCCTGGAACCGCTCCGCCTCGTTCAATTCGCACGCCCGCAACAAGCGCTCGATGACCTGCGACATCATGTCGCCCGAAGGGCGCGCCGCGTTCCTCAAGCTGATCGAGCGCTGCGACGTGCTGGTCGAGAACAACGTGCCGCAGACGATCGACCGGGCGGGGATCGGCTGGGAGGAGTTGCAGGCGGTCAATCCGCGGCTGATCATGTTGCGGATGCCAGCGTTTGGGCTCGAAGGTCCGTACAGCAGCTACCGCGCGTTCGGGCTGCATGTCGAGGCGATGGTGGGGCACACGCACCTGCGCGGCTATCCCGACACTCCACCGGGCGGGACTGGCGAGACGCTCGCCAGCGATGGCATGGCGGGAGTGCAGGGCGCCGTCGCGGTGCTGATGGCGCTGCGGCATCGCGAGCGGACCGGCGAGGGTCAGTTGATCGAGATGCCGCTCAACGAGGGCTTCGTGCCGACGCTCGCCGAGTTCCTCTTCGAACAGACGATGAACGGCGTCGATCCGCCGCCGCAGGCCAACCACCACCGCTGGAACGCGCCGCACAACGTCTATCGCTGCCGAGGCGAAGACCAGTGGATCGCGATCGATGTCGAAACCGACGCCCAGTTTCTGGCGCTATGCAACGCGCTCTCGGGCGGACACAGGGGCACGGGCGACGTCGATATCGGGCACGCGCCGCAAGATGCGCGCTTCGCGACGGCCCGGCTGCGTCTGCAGCACGTCGAGACGCTCGATCAGTTGGTCGGGGCCGCGACGGCGTCATGGGACAAACAGGAGCTCTTTCACGCATTGCAGGCAGCCGGCGTCTGTGCGGCCCCGGTCAACGATCCGCTAGAGGCGCTGAGCGATCCGCACCTGCGCGCGGTTGGCTTCTTCGAGGAGCAGACGATCGAGGGCGTCGGCACGCATGACTATCCCGGCCTCACGATCCAGATGCGGCGCACGCCGAATCAGGTGCGCACGCCGCCACCGCGACTTGGTGAGCACAACGAAGAGATTTACGGCGGCCTGCTCGGCTACAGCCCCGAGCAGCTCGCGGAGCTCGAACGCAAAGGTCTGGTCGGTACCGCGTACCCTCCCGAACTACTGCCCGAACACCTGCGCGGCGCGGCCGCGCCTGAGCGGAGAAGCTGATGGCACGACTGGCGGCGGTCACGTTTGAGAACCTGGACGACGCGCAACGCACGCTCTGGGACAACATCACCAGCGGCCCGCGGGGCAACCCCGATCGGCCGCACGGCGGTCTGGCGGGCGAGGACGGCGCGCTGGTGGGACCATTCAACGCGCTCTTCTACTCGCCCGGGGTGGGCGACGCGGTGCAGAAGCTGGGCGCCGCGCTGCGCTACAGCACCTCGCTGCCAGCGGACCTGCTTGAGGTCGCGATCCTCACGGTCGGCGGCGAATGGCGGGCCAACTTCGAGTTCTGGGCGCACGCGCGCCTGGGCTTGGCAGCGGGCGTCCCGCCGGCGGCGATCGACTCGATCGGCGACGGTGAGACGCCGTCGTTCGACGACCCACGGCATCAGACCGTCTATGCGTTCGGGCGCGAGCTGATCGAGACGAAACGTGTCTCGGACGAGTGCTACGAGGCGCTCAAGGCGCTGGTCGGCGAGCGCGGCGTGTTCGAGGTCGCAACGGTGATGGGCTACTACGGGCTGGTCTCGATCGGCCTGAACGCGTTCAATGTAAGCATGCCCCCGGGAGTCGAAGCGCCGTTCGACGATTGAGGCAGTGCCGATCCTGACAGCCAACCAACGCGCGTTCTTCGACCAACACGGCTATCTGGTCGTACCTGGTCTGATCGCGCGTGAGCAGGTCGATGCCGTGGTCGACGCGATCTGGGACTTCCTCGACTTCGACCGCGATGACTCGTCCGGCTGGTATCGGCCGCCACACCGCCACAATGGCATGGTCGAGATGTACCACCACCAGGCGATGTGGAACGTGCGCCAGAACCCGCGCATGTATGAGCTGTTCGTCGAACTCTTCGGGCGTGAGGACCTCTGGGTCTCCCTCGACCGAGCGAATCTAAAGCCGCCGCCCAACGAGGCGTGCCCGGAATACGACCACCCGGGCATGGTGCACTGGGATATCGACGTGCGCGAGCGGCCGCTGCCCTACCAGGTGCAAGGCGTGCTCTACCTCGATGACACCGCGACGGGCGAGGGCGGCTTCCAGTGCGTGCCGGGCGTCCACCGCTGGGTTTCCGAGTGGGCGCAAGGGCGCGCCGATGAGGAGATTCGCGACCAGCGGCTCGATCTGCTGCACGCCGAGGCGATGGGGCCAGCGGTTGAGGTCGAGGCAAGGGCGGGCGATTTGATCATCTGGAACTCCGCGCTGCCGCACGGCAACAGCCGCAACGGCTCGAACAAGCCGCGGCTGGCGCAGTATGTGCGGCTCTTCCCGGCGAAATCGCAGGATGCCGAGCTGCGCGAGCAGCGCGTGACATCGTGGCGCAAGCGCACGCACCCGGCGTTCCAGAATCCGCGGGCGTTCCCCGGCGACCCGCGCGGGCGCGAGCAGGAATCGCCGGCGGCAGAGCTGACTCCGCTGGGGCGTCGGCTACTCGGGCTCGACGACTGGTAGGGGGCGTTCAGGCTTCGGTCGCCGCTGCGCGGCCGCCGAGCCGATCACCAGCAGCGCGACGCCGGCAACCAGCTCCCAGCCGACCGACTCGCCGAGAATCGCCCAGCTGAGCAGCACCCCGAACACCGGCGTGGTGAGCTGTGTCGCCGTGACGCGCGAGGGCAGAAACCGCTGCAGCATCCAGGTGTTGCCGATGAAGCCGAAGCCGGCGATCCCGACGCCTTGATAGAGCAGCGCGGCGAGAAACCCCCACGAGAAGACCCAGGGGTCGGACTCCAGCCACACGCTCAGCGGAGCGAAGACGATCACGGCGGCGACGGACTGGGTCATCAACAGCCGGGCCGGCGCGATCGCCTGTGAGGTCTGCGAGAGATAGATCTGGCGCGTGCCCAGCAGCAGGCCGGAGCCGAGCATCATCACGTCGCCGGCGAGATGCGTGCCGTCGCCAAGGTCGCCGGAGAAGACCACGACGACGCCGGCGTAGGCGATCAGCGTGCCGATCGTGCGGCCGATGGTCATGCGATCGCCGGGCACGATGAAATGCGCGGCGATCGCGGCCCAGAGTGGGAAGGTGGCGATCAGCACGGCGGCGTGGCCGGCGGTAGTGGCGTCGCCGCCGAAGTACATCAGCGCGGTCTGCGCCACGAAGAGCACAGCGAGCCCGGCCAGCGGCACGAGTTCGGAACGCCGCGGCCGTAACGACACGCCGGTCGCGAGGGCGTGGAGCAGCACGACGATGCCGCCCAGGGCCATCCGCAGCGCGCCCAGCCGCAGCGGTCCGACGTGGTCGAGGCCAGCCTTGATCGAGACCGGGTTGCCGCCCCAGAGCATCGCGAGGAACAGCGCGAACAGCGTCGCTCGGAGGCTGAGCGCTCGGCGTTCGTCCACCCGCGGAGATTCAGTCGCTGACACCGCGCGAGCTTATGCGGTTATCCCGAACCCGTCGCGGTAGCGGTTGGATTTAGCCGTCGATTGGGAACGCTCGGACGGACGTGATCGCAGCCAGGTGCTCGCGGATCAGCGTCCAGGAGTCGCCGGCGTCGCGGCTGGCGTAGAGCGCGCCGCCGCTCGTGCCGAGGTAGAGGCCGAGCGGTTCGTGGCCATCAGTTCCGAGCGCCTGGCGCAGCACTCCCTGATGGAAGCCGTCCTGTGGCAGCCCGTCGCGCAGCGCCGTCCAGCTTGCGCCGGCATCGCGTGTGCGCCACACGGCAAGCTGGCCGTCGCGCGGCATTCGCGCCTGGTCGACATCGAGCGGGATGAACCAGGCGCTGTCGGGGTCGCGCGGGTCGATCGCGCTGGCGAATCCGAACACGCCGGGCAGGTCGGCGCCGACATCGATCCAGCTGCGCCCGTCGTCGTCGGAGCGGTATTGGCCGAAGTGGTTCTGCTGCCAGATGCGACCGCGCCGCAGAGGGTGGGCGAACATCGAGTGGATGCAGTGGCCGGCCTCCTCCGCGCCACCCTCGGGCATGTGCTCAGCGCGGACCCCGCGGTTGCGCGCCTGCCAGTGATGGCCGCCGTCCTCCGTGACGTAGACGCCCGTCGCGGAGCCGGCGACCACGACGCGTTGCGGGTCATGGGGGTCTGGACTGATGTGGTGGAACATCAGGCCTACGGCGCCGGGTCCCCAGTGGACGTTGGTCGGGTGCGTGTCCAGCGCGTTACAGATTTCCCATGACGCGCCGTCGTCGTGGCTGATGAAGAGCGCGGCGGGCATCACGCCGGCGTAGAGCGTGCCCGGCTCCGCGCCGGGGGCGATGGTCCAGACCGACTCGACGGATCGCTCGCCGTCAGCGAACGTGGGAATCGGCGCCTCGCGCCAGGTCGCGCCGCCGTCATCGGAGCGTTGCAGCCGCGGGCCCCACTGCATGGCGCTGGCGCAGACCCAGATCGCGTCGCTGTGGCGATCGTGCATGGCGTAGTCGATGACCCAGCCGCCGAACTCCAGGGGCGACCAGGTCCAGGACGTGCGCTCGGCGCTGCTGCGGCCAACGAGGAGTCCCTTGCGAGTGCCGACGAGCAGGCCTGTTTCGCTCACGATTCGAACTCCCTCACTGGTTCAAGCGGTTCCGCCGGAGACGGCGGGCAGGATGTGCAGCCGATCGCCGTCACGGAGCCGATCGGAGAGATGCACGCGATCGTCGATCAGCGTGTCATTGATGAAGATGTTCACGTGGCGTCGCAGGCGCTGCTGATCGTCGAGCACGAAGCGTTGAATCTGCGGGTGCAGCTCGGCGAGGCGGTTGAGCGCTTCGCGCGCCGTCGCCGCGGCGATCGCGCAGGAGGCCGGTAGACCGGCCTGCGTCTGCAATGCCCGCGCGAGTCGAACCTCTACATCGGCCATCGTGCGCTCCACCGATCCGTCTTCGTATGCCGAAACAGCGTACCGACCCGCGGTGGATTCCGACCGTCCCGGTTCGCCCTAGTGTTGCCTGAGAACGGAGGCTGTGATGCTGCATGTCGAAGCGCTGGACCACATCGTGCTGGCGGTGGCGGACGTTGGGCGCTCGCTGGCCTGGTACTGCGAGACGCTCGGGCTCGCGCCGGTGCGCGTCGATCAGTGGCGTGCGGGCGACGCGCCGTTCCCCTCGGTGCGGGTCTCGGCGGGCACGATCATCGACATCATCGAAGCGGGCGAGGGTGCGCCGGTCGGCCGCAATGTCGACCACTTCTGCCTGGTCGTGGCGGCCGAGGACCTCGCTACGGTGCGCGCGTCGGACGCGTTCGAGATCGTGCGCGACCCCGACTTCGCGCTCTATGGCGCGCGCGGACTGGCGGACGGGCTGTATGTGCGCGATCCCGACGGCAACGAGGTCGAGCTGCGCGCCTACTCGAGCCCGTAGATGCGCTTCACGTTCCCGCCCAGCACCCGCTCCCGGGCGACATCGTCAAGCGGTTCCACGAGTTCAACCAGGTCGTGTACCCAGGTCTTGGGGTGGTCGGGATGCGGGTAGTCCGATGCCCACATGAACCTGTCCGAGCCCACATAGTCCATCGTGTAGGCGGCCGAGTGCTCGTCTGGGTCACCGGAGACGAAGCACTGGCGCTTGAAGTAGAAGCTGGGCTTCTCCTTCAGCGGCACATCCTTCCCGGCGGGGGTGTCGTATACCGCGTCCATACGATCGAGCAGCGACCCGACCCAGCCGGAGCCGATTTCGAGAATGCCGAGCTGAAACTCGGGGAATTTGTCGAAGACGCCGAAGGCGAAAAAGCTGGCGAACACTTGCTGGATGGCCTGCCGGAACAGGAGGTTCTCGTACCAGACGCCGGCAGCGCCGAATGATTCCATGTTGAACCGCGGCCACGCGTTGGAGGTCAGGTCAAACGTCGGGTGGATCCCGATCGGCACGCCAAGCTCCGAGGCTTTCTGCCAGAGCGCGTCATGATCCGGATGTCCGTGCGGCACCTTGCTATGCGTGAACTGAGCGACGAACGCGCCCCGGCAACCGTCCTTGACTGCGCGTTCCAGCTCAACCACTGCCTTGTCGATATCAAGCATCGAGAGATGCGCGATCGGCACCAGGCGGCCTTCGCTGGAACGGGTGAAGTCCACGATCCAGCGGTTGTACGCGCGCGTATACGCGTCCGAGATCTCCGCCTCGTCGCACTCGTTTTGCCAGAGCAATCCGATGCTCGGATAGAGCACCGACTTCTCCAGGTGCTCCTGGTCGAGCAAGTCAACACGTTGGGCCGCGTCGCAACCGCCGTAGGGCATGTGATCCATGTACAGACGATCGGGGGAAGGCAGCACCTCTTGGCCCATCGCGCCCAGAACGCCCAGGAACCCCTTTACCACCTTCTCGGAGGGCTCACCATTGATCACCAGGTATTCGAACCCTTCCTCGTCGCGCTCGATCCGCAGGGCTCGCGGCCGGTAGCGCTCCTCGAGGTAGTCCTCCCAGAGATTCGCCGGCTCAAGGATGTGTCCGTCGGCGTCAATCGCGCCGTCGTAGGGGAAGCGAACGATTTCGTAGGCCATGGGGGTCTCCAGAAACTCTGCTCGCGCGGCTGGCGAATGTCGCAGGAAGGCTAAGCTTCCGGCAGCGGATGTCAATCGAGCGGAGCACTTGAGGGAGGCAGCAGATGGCGGCGCACGAGGCTGAGGCGAAGATCGCCGAGCTGGGGCTGGACATGAGCACGAGCGCGCCGCTGGCCAACTACGTGCCGGCGGTGCGGACGGGCAACCTGGTGTATCTGTCGGGCCACGGCCCGGTGGTGGATGGCAGCCTGATCCGCGGCAAGCTGGGCGCCGACCTCGACATCGAGGCGGGCTACGCGGCCGCGCGCGCGGTGATGGTGCAGCTGCTGGCCTCGCTGCGAGCCGAGCTGGGCACGCTCGATTCGGTCTCGCGGATCGTCAAGCTGCTCTGCATGGTCAACTGCACGCCCGAGTTCGGCGACCAGCCGGCCGTCGCCAACGGCGCGTCCGACCTGCTCGTCGAGGTCTTCGGCGAGGCCGGCCGCCACGCCCGCTCGGCCGTGGGAATGCAGTCGCTGCCGATCGGGATGGCCGTCGAGATCGAGATGATCGTCGAGGTCGCATAGCGCCGACCGTGGGTAGACTGCGGACTCAAGCAACGAGGAGCAAGACCGATGCGGCTTGGCGTACTGGCGGGATTCTCGAGCGAGTGGCGAGACACGTTGGCGAAGGTCAAGATCGCCGACGAGCTGGGCTACGAGCTCGTCTCGACGGGCGAGGCCTGGGGCCCCTCGGTGCTGCCGTGGCTGACGGTGCTGGCCGCGAGCACGGAGAAGATTCAGCTTGGCACAGGCATCCTGAACTGCTATTCGCGCTCGCCGGCGGTGATCGCGCAGGAGTTCGCGACGCTCGAAGTGATCTCCGGCGGGCGCATGATCTGCGGGCTCGGCTCCTCCGGGAACCTCGTGATCGAGGGCTTCCACGGGGTCGAGTTCGACCGTCCGCTGCGGCGGCTCAAGGAGTACACCGAGATCATCAAGATGGCGCTCTCGGGTCAGCGGATTAACTACGAGGGCGAGATCTACACGCTGCAGCGCGGCTTCCGGATCGACTACGAGGTGCAGCGCGAGGACGTGCCGGTCTGGATCGCGGCGATCACGCCGCGCTCGATCCAGCAGACCGGCGAGATCGCCGACGGCATCTACCCGATTCACTGGCCGAAGCGCGCCTTTGAGGGCCTGCGCAGCCAGCTCTCGGGCGCCTCGCGCGACGCCGGTCGCCCGGAGGATTCGGTCACCATCGCGCCCTTCACCAACGTCTACGTGCTCGGCGAGGGCAACGACGAGGAAGTCTGGCGGCACGCGCGCCAGCCGCTCTTCCACTACACGAACCGGATGGGCCAGTTCTATTGGCAGATGCTCTCGCGATCGGGCTTCGAGGCGGAGATCGCGAACTCGCGGGCGGCCTGGGCCGACCGTGACTCCGAGGGCGCGCTGATGGCGATCACCGAGCAGATGGTCCGCGACATCCAGGTGATCGGCCCGATCGATTCGGTCACCGAGCAGCTACAGGAGCGGTCGGATGTGGGCGCCGAGCTACAGATGATCCCGATGCCGTCGGGTTCGGTTGCGGAGGCCGGGGCGCGGCTTGAGCAGTACCTGGGATAGTCGCGATGGCTGACGAGACGCTGCAACTCGAGGTCGAATACTGCGCCGACTGCGGCTATTGGCCGCGCACCAGCTGGATGCTCGGTGAGATCATGACCGACATCCAGCACCTTGTGTCAGATGTCAAACTGGTGCCGGGCACGCGTGGCGTGTTCGAGTGGAAGGTGAACGGCGAGCTGGTCTTCAGCAAGGCCGCAATGGGCCGCTTCCCCGACCTCGATGAATTGAAAGAGATCGTCTACGCGCATCTCGACTAGGTGGTCGAGTCTGCCGCGTTGACGCGCCGCAACGCGCTGACAGCTGCGAGGAGATCGTCATGACGGAATCGGCACAGGTCCTGAACCCGGTCGCGCATGTCGCCGTGACGGAGGCGTCGGCCGCGCCGCGGCCCAACTCGCTGGCTGGGCTTCGCCCGGGGATTCTGGAGAATCGCAAGGCCAATGCCAGGGTGCTGATGGAGGCGATGGTCGATGGGCTGCGCTCGCGCATCGAGCTCGGCGAGCTCACCGTCGGCAGCAAGCCTGTCGCCGGCCCACCGGCGGATTCAACGATTGCGCAGCTCGCCGAGGGCGCCGACTTCCTGCTGATTGGGTCGTGCGATTGAGGATCCTGCACGACGTGGAGTGTCCACGCCGCAGTCCTCTTCGAACAGCTCGGCCTCCCCACGGTCACCGTCGGCACGAGCGCGTTCACCGACCTGCTTCAGCTCGAGGCGGAGCAGCGCGGGCTGGCCGACCTTGAGCGCCTGATCGTGCCGCACCCGATCGGCGGGCTGAAGCCCGATGTCGTGCGCGGCAAGGTCGATCAGGCAGTCATCGACGAACTTGAGCGGGCTCTCACCGCCCAATGATCTCAGCCAAGCTCATCCGGCCGCATCCGACAGCGGCGGCGTCGCCCATGAACGTGCGTTGCGCAGGGCCTCGTGCGCAGCCTCGAGAAACGCATCCTCGTCCACATCTCCGAGCCCGACTTCATCCGCTGCTAGCGACAGCCGATCGATCGTGCCGCGCAGCTCCGGTTCGACCCAGTCCTCGAGCGCGTATGGAACCGCAAAGGCCAGAAAGTCGCGGCTCGTTGCCTGGCCGCCCACGCACGCTTCGAGCAGCCGGCGAACGTCGAGTCGCAGCGCTGCATTCCTGGTCATCGGAGGCCTCCCGTGCCTGATGCGAGGATACAAGTTCACGACCATGAGCTGGCGGACCTGTTCTATGCGATGGATTACATGGGCCTCGTTGAGGCTGGCTGCCTGACAGAGCATGTCGAGTACCGCAGCGTCCGAGCGGCCAAGTCCTGCGACGGGACCTCGTATCCCATCCGTCTACGCGACAAAAGCGGTCGCTCGATCGCGTTGGTCCACTACCTCACCTGTAGCACAGGTGAAACGCTGCCGTTCCCGACGATGATCCGCGTCGGCGACACCAACATCTACCGTCTCGGGCACACGCAGCGCCCGGCAGCAGCCGCGGAGCGACGCTCATGACCACGTCAACGCCCGGTCGCGCCGCCGACCAGTTTGCGCTGCCCGTCGACGCGGCGGAGTTTTCGCAGGAGTGCATCCGCCGCGGCTGGTCCGACGGGCTGCCTCTGATCCCGCCGACACCGGAGCGAGTTGCGGAGATGCTCGGCGCGACGCAGCGGGACCCGCTGGAGATCATCGGCGTGCTGTCACCGCGCCAGGGCGAGGCGACGATTCAGGTGATCGCGATCAATGCGGTCATGGCGGGCGCTCGCCCGCAGCAGTTCCCGGTCGTGCTGGCAGCGATCGAGGCGATTTCGCGGCCGCCCTTCAATCTCGACGGGATCAACGCGACGACGCATCCCTGCGCCGTCTTCGTGCTCGTCAGCGGTCCCGCGGCGCGGGCGGCGGGAGTGCATGGTGGCGCCGGCTGCTTTGGGCCGACGTTTGCGCCGAACGCGACGATCGGGCGCGCCGTCCGCCTGGTGCAGCTCAACGTGGCCGGCGCGACCCCTGGGCGCGGCGACCGCGCCACGCAGGGCACGCCGGCGAAGTTCGCGTTCTGCGCCGCCGAGCGCGAAGACGCGAGTCCCTGGCCGCCGTTCCAGACGACGCGCGGGCTTGAGCCGGAGCAGAGCGCGGTGACCGTCTGGGCCTGCGAGGGGCCGCACAATATCCAGGACCACGGCAGCAACACCGCCGAGGGCATTCTCCAGACGATCGCGGGCGCGATGGGTCAGGCGGGCAGCAACAACATCCTCGGCAAGGGCGAGCCGGTGCTGGTCTTCGGCCCCGAGCATGCGGCGACCGTGGCCGACGAGGGGATCACTCGCGAAGAGGTGCAGGAGTATCTCTGGGAGCACGCGCGCTTCCCGGCGTCGCGGCTTTCGCCCGAGTTCTTGAGCGCGGTGAACGACCGGATGGCGGGCGGCGAGTTGCCGACGCACGGGGAGGATGAGCTGTTGCCGCTCACCGATCGGCCCGACGAGATTCACATCATCGTCGCAGGCGGCCCGGGCAAGCACAGCTGCTGGATGCCCACGTTCGGTGGCATGACGCGCCCGGTCACCGTGGCGCTCGACCCCTGAGCGAACATGCGCTGCCTGCGTCGTCTCTCCGCGACGCGCGGGGTCGTCGGCCACATCGAGTGGCCGACGGAATGCGATCCCGTCGGCTAGTCGGAAAGCCAGATGGTGTCGCCGAGGGCGATGCTGAAATCGACCGAGCCGGGTACCGTCTGGCCGGCGCCGAAGAGGGCGTAGCGCAGCCAGCGCTCGCCCTCGAGCCGGAGCACGCCGCGCAGGCCGCTCTCGGTGCGGAACAGCTCAGAGGCCCTGAGCGGATCGGGCTGCTGCCAGATGGTCTCGACGTTGCGCGGCAGCGGGGCAAGGATCGCGGCGCTGGCCAGTGGACCGTGAGCCGCGCCTTCCGCGTCGTTGAAGCTCGCCAGCACACGCAGCGTCGCGCCGGCGTCGGCCTCGACGACGACGTATCGCTGGTTGGTTGCTTCGAGGTCGGTGCATGCGCCGCCGTTTCGGTCACAGCGCTGCCACTGCCAGCTCACCGCGCTCGGCTCCGGTGCGCCCTCGGGACCGGCGATGACGTCGACTGCCGCCGAGAGCTGATCGCCCGCGTTTGCCGTGCCCACGATGGCCGGGGCGCCGGTCGCCTGGTTTGACTCGGCGCACCACGGCGCCCCCACGCGCTCCTGGTCGCGGAGCGAGCCCTCGAGGCTGGGCACGACGCACCCGCTCAGGTTGTTGCCGCTGGCCCAGAAGCTCTGCAGGTTCGAAAGCGCGCCGAGTTCGGACGGGACAGGACCCCTGAGGCCGTTGCGCGTAATGCTGAGGTGGCGGATGTGGGACAGGCCGCCGAGCGCCGACGGAATCGAGCCCGTCAGCAGGTTCCCGTCGAGCCAGAGTTCGAGCATGTTCGAGAGGGCGCCCAACTCGGCCGGGATCTCGCCGGTCAGTTGGTTCAGGTCGAGGTCCATCCGTAGCAGCTGCGTGAGCTGGCCCAACTCCGGGGGAATCTCGCCGGTCAGCTGGTTGCCGTAGAGCAACAGCCAGGCCAGATTCGTGAGTTGGGCGAACTCGGTCGGAATTGGGCCGCTCAGATCGTTGTAACGGACGCTGATCAGCGTCAGCTGCGAGAGCTCACCGAGGCGCGGTGAGAGCTGGCCGCTCAGCCCCATGAACGAGAGGTCCAGCGCGGTGACGCGGCCGGAGCTCGTGAGCACGCCGGTCCACTCCACGATCGGAGTGTCGTCGCTCCAGTTGATCGCCTCGCCGCCCTCCTCGCCGATCAGCACGGGGGCCGCTGCGAGCAGCGCCTCGCAGTCGGCCACGAGCTCGGGATTGTTCTCGGGGTCGTGGATGACGAGGCCGTTCGCGCAGTTCGGCGCCCCGCGTTCCCCCTCAGCCAGGGCCACGCCGGAGACGAGCAACGCGGTGGTCAGCGCGGCGAGCAGTGCGATGCTCAGCCTGCGCAGCGGCGCGGGCGCGAGGCCGGGTGAACACAACGATCTCATGGGCGTGATCCTTCCCTGGTCAACGTTCGATCGATCAGCCGAAGCGCAGTTCGGGGGAATGTTCGCGGATTCTTCCGCCCGCATCATCGCTGGCAGCCAGCCAGCGGCGCTAGCATCATGGTGATCCGTGGGGACGGATCGGGTGGAGAAAGCAAGATCGAAACATGACGATCGCCGCCGCGAGCCGCGGCTGGGAGCCGCTCAGCGAGGTGCGCAAGAGTTTGCGCATCAAGTGGTACCGCTCGCCGATCGACAAGCCGACGCTCTGGGCGCTGATGGAGCGCAGCGACCGTAAGGGCTTCGTGCAGACCCTGGGCCACCTGGGGCTCGTCGTCGCGCTGGGCGCGCTGACGGCGGTCGCGTTCGAGCAGGGCTGGTGGGCCGTGTTCGGCCTCGCGCTGTGGCTGTTTGGGTCCGTGATCAGATTCATCCCGGGCTTGGCGACGCACGAACTGGTGCACGGCACCGTGTTCCGGACGCCGGCGCTCAACCGCTTCTTCCTGCGCCTCTTCAGCGTGGTGGGGTGGTGGAACTACAACGAGTACCGGATGAGCCACACCTATCACCATCGCTACACGCTCTTCCCCGATGGCGACCGTGAGGTCCTGCTGCCCCGGGAACCGTCGCTGCATCCGCTGATCCTGCTGGAGATGTTCACCGTCAATGTGCGGGGCATGCTCCGGCTCGTGCGCGCGACGGTGTGGATGGCGCTGGGGCGCTTCGATCTGAACACAGCCACCAACTTCAGCGGCATCGGCACGACCCAGTGGACCCAGGCGCTTTCGGAGGTGCACCCGGAAACGTACCGCGCCGCTGTGCGCTGGGCGCGCTTCTTGCTGCTCTTCCACGGCACGGTGATCGTGCTGTCGATCGTGTTTCAGCTCTGGTGGCTGATGATCCTGGTCAGCGGCGGCATCTTCGTGGCTAACGCGTGGCTGTACTTCGTGGGGATGACCCAGCACACCGGCCTGCGCGACAACGTGCCGGACTTCCGGCTCTGCGTCCGCACCATTCAGCTCGATTCGCTCACCTCGTTCCTCTACTGGCGGATGGAGCGGCACATCGAACACCACATGTTCGCCGGGGTGCCGTGCTACAACCTCAAGCGGCTCAGCCGCGAGATCGCGGATGACATGCCGGCCCCGCGCTCGCTGCTGGGGGCCTGGCGGGAGATGCGCTCCGTCTGGCAGCGCCAGCTGATCGAGCCCGACTACCAGTACGACACACCGCTGCCGCCGACGGCCCGCCCGGCGATGACCAGCGAGGCGGCTGTGGCCGGACTGCCCGCCCCGCGCGACGGCGCCGATGAGATGGCGGCCTCCATCGGGGCGCTGGATCCGGAAGACGACATCGTGCAGATGGAGGGCGCGGCGGCGGGCTGACGGGGGCGACGCCTGCCGACCGCGCGAACGCGGGACGCCGCTGTGCGGGAAGCTCGAGCTTGCTCAGTCGGCCCAGGCGGCGCGACGATCGCCGCGGGCGAACTCGGCGAGCTTGTTGAAGAGGTCGGCGAAGATCGGGGCGCGTTGCACGTAGTTGACCGCGCCGATCGAGTGCCTGAGCGTCGAGGCTTGCCAGGTCAGGTCCTCAGCGAGGTCGGGGACAGGGACGATGTCGGCGGGCGTCCAGCTGTGATCGAGCAGGGTTCCGATCGCGGCGAGGTCCCAGATCTCTTTCGCGGCGCCGGGGTACTGGTGCGCGTGGGCGGCGAAGATCTCGGCGAGATATTCGCCGATGGGCCCCTGCGGCCGGACATAACGGTCGAGCTCTGCCGTCGTGGTGAGTAGGTGTGAGGCCGCGCCATAGCAGGCGATGTGGACCAGCGGCACCCCGCTGGCGAGCACCACACGGGCCGCGTCGGGATCGCCGCTGAGATTGAACGCGGCCGCCGTCGGCCAGTGCAGCGCATGCCCGCCTAACCAGACAACCGCGATCCGCGTGACGATCGAGGGGTCGAGCAATAGCGCCGCCGCGACATCAGTGATCGCGCCGATCGCGGCCACGTAGAGGACCTCGCCGTCGGACATCGCGTGGGCGCGCTCGATCAGGTCTTCGGAAGCGGCGTTGAGCACGGGCGTCTCGGAGTCCGGCAGGAAGCGGCCGGCGCCGCGGAAGACTCTGCCGCCCGGGTCCACGTCCAGCCGCTCCAGCAGCCGCAGGAGCTCCGCCTCGCTCTCAGCCACTCCTTCGGCCGCGGTGGCTGCGCCCCGTCCGACATATGGCGCGGCGTAGATCGCCTCAAGCGCCAGCCGCTCGCCGGAGAGCAGGGCGTGGACCACTGCGAACTGATCGTCGATCTCATTCGCCGTGTCGGTGTCGAGCACCATCCGCAGTCGGCGGCCCGCAGGCGGGCGCATCCGCGCGACCCGTACCGCGTCGTCGAGCGTGGGGAAGCGGCTGTCGCTCATATCGCCTCGTTCGCGGGCATCCTACCCTTGCTCCCGCAACGACGATGACCAACTGGAGGAGTGCTGATGAAGCACGGTGTGTTCATTTTCTCGACGGATCTGGCAATGGACCCGGTCGCGCTGGCGCGGGCGGCGGAGGAGCGCGGCTTCGAGTCGCTCTGGGTGCCCGAGCATGTGCACATGCCGGTCGACCGCGAGACGCGGTTCCCCAACTCGCCGGACGGATCGCTGCCCGACGAGTACCGGCGCATCCACGATCCGTTCGTGGCGCTGGCGGCCGCGGCGGGCGCGACGACCGATCTGAAGCTCGGCACCGGCATCTGCCTGGTCACCGAGCATGAGCCGATCGCGCTGGCCAAGCAGATCGCCAGCCTCGACATGATCTCGGGCGGGCGCTTCCTGTTCGGCATCGGGGCCGGCTGGCTGGCCGAGGAGATGGAGCCGCTGGGCGTGCGGTTCGCCGACCGCTGGAAGGTCACCGAGCAGCGCATCGCGGCGATGAAAGTGATGTGGACCGAAGACGAAGCCGAATACCACAGCGAGTTCGTTGAGATCCCCAAGACGTATGTGATCCCCAAGCCGGTTCAGGACCCGCACCCGCCGGTGCTGATCGGCGCCGGCTCGAAGTGGGCCCGTCAGCGCGTCGTCGACTGGGCCGACGGCTGGATTCCGAACATCCCGGCGCCGCGCTTCATCGAGCGCGGCATCCAGGACATTCAGTCGCGCGCGTCCGAGGCGGGGCGTGATTTCGACTCGATCGAGATCGACGTGTTCGGCGCGGAGCCGGACGCGCTGGCTGAGTACGAGCGCCTCGGCGTTGACCGTCTCGTCCACCGCCTGCCAGCGCTCGGCGCCGACGCGGTCTTGCCGGAGCTGGATCGGCTGGCGAAGTTGATCGCGGGCTAGACTCGGCGGCGCTCTGCCCGTCAGTCGCTGCGCGACAGCTCCCCCTCGGGAGACCTGCGCGTCATCTCCATTTCCCATCTCCCCGCGCTCCGCGGGGGGAGCAGGGGAGCGTGGGCGGCGGTGATCGGTTTCGGGGGATTTTTCGGTTCGGGACGGATTTTGGGCGGTTGTTCCTATCTGGTCGGGAGGGCTTGGGGCGATCAGATTCGTTTGGCGGGGTTCAGTGAGGATCAGGCGCGCTGATCGGGGTCGGGTCGATTCGGTGGGTCTGGGGGAGGCGTCGGCGCGGTTGCGCGTGATGCGCATGAACGGAACCCCTGTTCTGAGGCGATGATAGCAGGGTTCTGCGGTGTCGGGGGGGCGCCGTCGGGCGGGGGAGCCCCCCTCTGCCCCTTGCCTGCGCAGGGGCAGGCTGCGGCATCTCGCCCCGCGGAGCACATTGAGTGCTCAACGGAATCCGATCCGGATCCCGATTCCGCTGACCACTCAATGTGGTCAGCGGGGGAGAGAGTGGAGAGGGCGGCGCGGTGGGTGGCACGCGCGAAGCCTCCCCCCTCTGCCCCCCCTGCCTGCGCACGGGCAGGCTGCGGCATCTCCCCCCGTGGAGCACATTGAGTGCTCAACGGAATCCGATCCGGATCCCGATTCCGCTGACCACTCAATGTGGTCAGCGGGGGAGAGAGGCGAAATGGGGATTACGCGCAGGTCTCCTCGGGGGGAGCAAGGGATCTACTTAAAGCGGCGGCCGCGCTGCTCGCGTGAGCGCTCGCTCTGGTACTCGTAGACGGGCACGCCGTAGCCGCATGAGGTCTGGGTGCGCTTGACGGCGATCTCGATCACCTGTCGCTCGGCGGTCGGGATGTCGACCGCGCGCAGCTCGGCGGCCCGATCTGCGAGGCGCGATTGCTCGAGCGGCATCGCTCGAGCGGTGCCGTAGAGGCGGACGATCGCCGCGTCCTCGTCGAACGAAGTCAGCATCACCGTGACCGGGCCCCCGGCTGATGCGTGGCGGGCCGTCTCGTTGCCGCTGCCGCGGTAGTCGAAGTAGGCGACGGTGTTGCGGTCGAGCACGTGCAGGTCGGCTGCGCCCTTGGGCGAGAGGTTGACCGGCCCTTCGCCGCTCGGGCCCTCGCCGAAGCTCGGATCGGCCGAGGCGATGAAGAAGACGTGCGAGGCGCGAATCAGGTCGGCCTGCTCGTCGGTGATCTCGGTCGGGAATTCGGCCACGGGTTTGCCTACTTTCGCCTCTTGTGAGTGTTGCGCTTGTTGCTTTTGCCGAAGAGTTGATCGCTGAGCGCGCGGGCCTTCTTCGCGCCTTCGGCGACGCGGCGCTGGCCCTCGGGTGTGGCGGGGTCGTACTTGCGGACACGCTGCGAGGCCGTCGAGATCGCCGACTCAACGTTCTGCTGCAGCTGCGAGGGCTTTGGTTGCACTGCCTCCATGAGCGTCGCAAAGTCGTTGTCGTCGGCTGCGCCGAGGTCGCGGAACCACGCGTCGCAGGCTGCTTGGTCGGCCTGGAGCTGCAGCCAGATCGCGGTCAGCGCGGCGAGCGTGGTCGGTAGGTCGTACTCGTCGAACGCACCGTCGGATTCGAGCCAGCGTTCGCGGCGCTGGATTTGCGCCCAGATGCGGCCGAACGCGGCCGGCTGGCGCGCGCGGAAGTCGCCCCGCAACCAAACGAGGAAGCGCGTGCGGTCCTCGTTCGACGGGCCGCGGCCGGTCAGTTCCGAGGCTTGCTGCGAGATCTGCTGGCCAATCTTGCCGGCGGCTGCGGAGCCCGCCGCCGAGGTCAGCGCGCGTCGCAACAGCGGATTCAGAAACGATGACACGGTGGCTCTCTGTCGTTTTGATCAGGATAAGCGTGAGCGGAACAAGCCGACTTGCCGAACGAACTCATGTTCTGATAAGATCGACGCATGGACGAGCACGAATTCCACAGGTGGCTCACGAGCCCCTACGCGAAGGGCGTCGATCGCGACGGGGTGATGGCCGTGATCTACGAGCATCTCGACCCGGCGCAGGCCGCGGCCGACCCGGGTGCGGCGACTACGGCGCAACAGGACGCGTTGCTTGACTGGATCGCTGGAAGAATCGAGCGGGCCGGCCCGGGCAGCGACGCATCCGCAGGGGACGAGCCGGCCTCGAGTAGAGCGAGCTGGATCGTGATGCTGACGGCCCTGGCGGATCGCAGCCACTCCGACCGGATTCGGCTCTCGGCGATCGACCTACTGGGGCGGATTCGCGGACGGGAGGCGGTGCGCAATCGGCTGCTCCGGCTCGCCGCGACGACGGATTCGGAGTCGACGAAGCTGGCCGCGGTTTGTCTCGCCGCGCGGGATCTCGACCTGCTCGACCCCTGAGCGCCGCGTCCTGGCGAAACTAGGCGCGGGCGTTCCAGGAGATCCAGGTCGCCTCGGTGAGCAGCCGCGTCGCCTGGGTCTGGAGGTCGGCGATGGCGATGTTCCAGTTGCCGCCCTGGTGGAGGTGGAAGGCGAGCAGCTCGCCGGACGCGTCGAAGGCGGGCCCGCCTGCCGGCGACGACAGGCCCGCGACGGGCGCGGCTTCGCCGCCGCCGGCGGCGATCTCGAAGATCGTGTCGCGGCGGACGAAGGTGATCGAATCGCCGCTCGGGCGCCAGACCGGCGCGTGGTCGCCGCTGGCGCGGGTCAGTTCGTGAGTCGTATCGGAAGCCAGGTCGAGCACGCTGATGCCGCCGTGACGGACGACGGCGAGCCGCTTGCCGTCGGGCGACCAGGCGGGCTCCGTCGCGTCGACCAGCACCCGCGCTTCGTCGCCCTCGGCGGCGCGCAGCCAGAGGTCGCCATTGCCGCGGAAGGCCAGCCGGCCGTCGGCGGACCAGGCGGGCTGGGAGGCCCGCTCGACGAGAATCTTGCGGCCGCCGCCGTCAGGGCGGACCAGTTCGATCGCCCCTCCGCGCTCAATCGCGATGCGCTCGCCGTCGGGATGCCAGGCGGGGTCGTCGGCGGTCGCGCCGGAGGTCAGGCGGATCGGTTCGCCGCCGTCGCTCGACATCACGTAGAGGTCCCAGCCCTCCGCCCGGTTCGAGAGGAACGCGATCCGCCGGCCGTCCGGCGACCAGGCGGGCGACATGCCGTTGGCGGAGGAGATCAGCTCCATGCGGGTTCCGATCGCTGCTGCGCGATACAGTAGGTCGTCGTGGGGCGCGCGAGACATTTCACGGTGACAGGCTTTGTGGTGCAGGACGGTGCGACGCTGCTGCACTGGCACCGCAAGGTGGGTCTCTGGCTTCCGCCCGGCGGCCACGTCGAGCCCAACGAGGACCCGGTCGAGGCGGTCTTGAGGGAGATCATGGAGGAAACGGGGATGACCGTCGAGATCGTGCCCACCGCTCCGGCGTTCGGCTACGACGACCCGCCGCAACTGCCGCCGCCGGCCACGATCATGGTTGAACCGATTCGCGCGTTCGGCGGCGACGACGCGCATCATCACATCGACAGCATCTACTTCACGCGGCCTCTGGGTGATTCGGCGAGGGTCGCGCCGCCCGCCGGCTGGCGCTGGCTGCAGCGCGCGCAGCTCGAGCGCGACGAGCCGATCGTGGTTGCCGGCGAGAGTCGGCGGGTCTCGGAAGATGTGCGGGTTCTCGGGATGGCGGCGATCGACCATGTCGCGCGGGTCGCTGATGTGCTGGAGAGCGGCGGCGCGCTGTGATCTCAGCCCAGCAGGTCCGCGAGCGACCCGAGGAGGTACGGCGGTCGTTGGAGCGTCGGCGCACCGAGGCCCCGCTCGAACAGGCGATTGCGCAGGAGCAACGCTGGCGAGCGATTCTCGCCGAGCTCGAGCAGCTCCGCGCGAGCCGAAACGAGGCGGGGCGGCGCATCGGTCGGGCGAAAGACAAGGAAGAGCGACAGGCCTTGATCGCCGAGCAACGCGCGTCGGCCGAGCGGATCGACGCGTTGGAGGTCTCGCTACGCGACGCCGAGGCCGCGCTCAACGAGACGCTCGATGAGATCCCCAATCTGGTCTCAGCGGCGACGCCGGACGGGGCGGATGAAGCGGCGAACGTGGTGGTGCGCGAGCACGGGGCGCCTCGTTCCTTCGATTTCAAGCCTCAGCCGCACTGGGAGCTCGGCGAGCGCCTCGGGATTATCGATGTCGAGCGCGGGGCGGCGATGAGCGGCTCGCGGATGTACGCGCTGCGCGGCGCGGGCGCGCGCCTGCAACGTGCGCTGACCGGCTGGCTGCTCGATCAGCATGTCGCGGCGGGCTACGAGGAGTGGTACGTCCCAATCATGGTGCGCGAGGAGGCGATGCGCGCCTCCGGCCAGCTGCCCAAGTTTCGCGACAATCTCTACCGCGACGCCGAGGACGATTACTGGTTCGTGCCGACCGCCGAGGTCCCGCTGACCAACCTGCACGCCGACCAGATTCTCGACGAGTCGGAGTTGCCGCTGCGCTACACGGCGCAGACGCCCTGCTTCCGCCGCGAAAAGACGAGCGCCGGGCGCGACGTGCGCGGGATCAAGCGCGTGCATCAGTTCGAGAAGGTCGAGCTGTACCAGTTCACGGCGCCGGAGGCGTCGATGCGCGCGCTGGAAGGGATGCTCGCGCAGGCGGAATCGGTGCTCCAGGCGCTGGGGCTGCACTACCGCGTGCTGCAGCTGTGCAGCGGCGACCTGGGCTTCAACGCCGCGATCTCGTACGACCTCGAGGTCTGGGCGCCGGGCGCGCAGGAGTGGCTCGAGGTGAGCAGCGTCTCGAACTGCACCGAGTTCCAGGCTCGCCGCGCCAACATCCGTTACCGCCCCGAAGCGGGCAAAGGCACGCGGTTCGTGCACACGCTGAACGGCAGCGGCCTGGGCGTGCCGCGCACGCTCGCCGCGCTGCTCGAGCACGGGCAGCAGTCGGACGGCTCGGTCGTGCTGCCCGACGCGCTGCGCGAGCGCGCCGGGTTCGGCGTCATCGAGCCCAAGGCGTAGCTGATGCCGCTCGACGAGTTTGGCGCGGCCAATCGCGATCGCTGGGATGAGGCGGTGGCGATCCACGCGGCCTCCGAGTTCTATCCGGTTGACGAGTTCCTCGCGGGAGAATCGACGCTGCTCGATCTGGACCGCGAGTCGGTCGGCCCGGTCGCCGGCAAGACGCTGTTGCATCTGCAGTGCCACTTCGGGCTCGACACGCTCTCGTGGGCGCGCGAGGGCGCGTCAGTTACCGGAGTGGATTTCTCATCGGCGGCGGTCGAGAAGGCGTGGGAGCTGGCGGCGCAGGCGGGAATCGAGGCGCGCTTCGTCGAGGCGGATGTGTACGACGCGCCGAACAGGGTTGATGGGACGTTCGACATCGTCTACGTCAACATGGGCGCGCTGAACTGGCTGCCCGACATCCCGGCGTGGGCGCAGGTGGTCGCCGGATTCCTGCGGACCGGCGGATTTCTGTACCTGCACGAGGCCCACCCAGTCTTGAATGCGCTCGACGACGAGCGCAGCGACCTGCTCGCCGTGCGCTACCCCTACTTCGAGCAGGACGCGCCGCTGCGCTTCGACGACGGCGTCGACTATGCCTCGCAGGGCGCATCCTTCGAGCACACGACCACCTACGAGTGGAGCCACAGCCTCGGCGAGATCGTGACAGCGCTGATCAACGCCGGCTTGACGCTCGAATACCTCCGCGAGCACGACTGGACCGTCTACCAGCCGTTGCCCGGGATGGTCGAGACATCGGCGGGCGTCTGGCGTATGCCGAATGCGTCAGTCCCGCTGGCCTTCAGCCTGCGCGCCAGGAAGTAGCTACTTGTCGGGCTAAGCGTCCGGCCCTGCATCGGGCCAGGTGCGGAACGGGCCGCCGATCTTCACGTGGGCTTCCTCCATGAAGGTCGGCTCGGTGTAGATCGTGAGCGCCTGTCGGGCGGCGCGGCCGGCCACCAGCTTGTGCCGCAGCGCCTCATCGCCGCGCCAGATCCCGAGACGTGCTCGCGTCGTCGTCCAGTGCGCCCGTCGCCTCGATCGGCGGCCAGAATTCCTCGCGCGAGAGGCGCTCGAACTCGTCGAACGATCCTGGCCGAATCCAGAAGCGGCGCAACACGAAGAGCATCGCGGGTCCTTTCGCTCGACGAGGCGGGCGCTCATGGTAGGTTCGCGCCATGATTCTGCGGCGCCTGCTCCGACGCGGCCCCGACGCGAAGACGACCGCGGCGCTGGTCGAAACCCTCGCGCAGCGCAGCGTGACCGCGCACGAGGCGGCGAATCCCGACGAGCTGTTCAAGCAGTTCACCTGGCCGCCGGCGTCGCGGCCGCGGGCGGTGCTGGAGCTCGACGCCGCCCCGCTGACGCATCTGATCCTCACGCGACTCATTGAAACGACCGCCGTGCACGGGGGCAAGATGTCGCTGATCGGCGCGCACGTGCTGGTCGATCGGAGTGCGCTGCCGGCGGTCTGGGCAGGCGAGTGGGGCGTCACGATTCGCGCCCACCCGAAGGATCACGCGGGCGGCCTCGGCGCGCCGCGCGACTTCGATTGGCAGGCCGACGACGCGAGCGTGGTGGAGGCGGGGCGAGCCGCAGCGGCGCTGGACGCCAACGAGCGCGTGCAGCGGCGCGTCATGGGCGTGCTGCGCGAGCCCGCGACGATGCAGTTCGAGATCGTGCCGACTGGTGGGGCAGTGCGGGTGACCGTGTATCAGGGCGGGCGCGAGGTGCCCGATCCCACCGCGGTGGAGGCGCTGCTGACAGTCGCCAGGGCGCTGCCGGACTAGCTCGCGAGGACTGGAGTGCGGCTGGCGGAGGGGGAGGGATTCGAACCCCCGAGACGCGCTAGTCGCCTAACGGTTTTCAAGACCGTCGCCTTAAACCACTCGGCCACCCCTCCGTCGTGAGGCCCACGGTATCGCGATCGCGCACGATGTGGACCCCACGAGCGGGGCTGAGCGGCTTAGAAGCTGGTCAGGACGGTGCGAGCGACCTCGCCGGCCTTCATCGCCCGGAACGCCTCGTTGACGTCTTCGAGCCGGCCGGTGCGGGTGACCATCTCGTCGAGCTTCAGGCGGCCCTGCATGTAGAAGTCAACCAGCCTCGGCATGTCGATGCGGAAGCGGTTGGAGCCCATGCTCGAGCCCTGCAGCACCTTCTCGCTGAGGAACTCGTGGCCGTCGATCTCGATCTTCTGGCCGATCGGGACCATCCCGATGATCGTCGCGACGCCGCCGCGCTTGATCGAGTAGAAGGCCTGCTCGGAGGCCGACTTGAGGCCGATCGCCTCGAACGAGTAGTCGACGCCTTCGCCCTCGGTCATGTCCTTGATCTGGGCGACCGGGTCGCCGTCGGAGGCGTCAACCGAGTGGGTCGCGCCGAGCTCGCGGGCCAGGGCCAGCTTGTGCTCCATGGTGTCGACGGCGATGATCTGCCGCGCGCCGGCGATCCGGGCGCCCTGGATCGCGGAGAGGCCGACGCCGCCGGCGCCGTAGACGGCGACGGTCGTGCCGGGCTGCACCTTGGCGGTGTTGAGCGCGGCGCCGGCGCCGGTCATCACGCCACAGCCGATCAGCGCGGCCTTGTCGAGCGGCATGTCCTCGCGCACATGGACCAGCGCGTTCTCGTGCACCAGCGTGTACTCGGCGTAGGTCGAGAGGTTCGCGAACTGCGCGATCGGGGCGCCGTTCCAGGAGAGCCGTGGGGCCTCGTCGGGCCGACGCTGGACCTCGGGGCTGCGGCACAGGTTGGGTCGGCCGCTCAGGCAGTACGAGCAGTTCCCGCAGAAGACCGAGAGGCACATGATCACGTGGTCGCCGACCTCGAAGTCGTGGACGAGCGAGCCGACCTCAGCAACGACGCCCGCGGCCTCGTGGCCGAGGATGCCGGGCGACGGGAAGGGGTAGAAGCCGTCCACGAAGTGAAGGTCGCTGTGGCAGACGCCCGATGCGGCCGTCTTGACGAGTACCTCGCGGGGGCCAGGGTCGTCGACGTCAACGTTCTCGATGGTGAGGTCCTGATGCGGACCGTGGAACACTGCTGCTTTCATCGGCTGTCCTCTCTGAGCGGGCGCGCGGCCCGAATCGTGGTGTGCAAGCGCGTGCAGTCTAACTGAGCGTTCCCTGCGATCCCTGCGATTTGGTGCCGGGAGAGGGGTTCGAACCCCCACGGCCAGGGGCCAGCGGATTTTAAGTCCACCGCGTCTACCGATTTCGCCATCCCGGCGTCCAACTCGCGCGGGTCTCGCGCAGCTCTGACGATATCGCGTCGCGCGTCGTGCGATGTGTGTCCCGTGCGCCCTGCAATCAGCGCTCGGTGGTCCAGACGATCGCGGCCCCGTCGGTGACGATCGTGATCCGTCCGTGGGTCGTGGTCTGCAGCGTCACGCTCTGGTGGCGCTCGAGCAGCCCGATCACATCTGGGTGCGGGTGTCCGTGCGGATTCGATGCGCCGGCGCTGATCGCGGCGAGCGACGGCCGAACGCGGCGCAACAGCAGGTCCGAGGTGGAGCCGCCGCTGCCGTGATGCGGGACCTTCAGGACAGCGGCGGAGAGGTCGCAGGGCGCCAGCCTGGCGTCGTGAGCGTCGTGGGCGTCGTGTTGGCAGACTTCGCCGGCCAGCCCGAATTCCTGCGCAACACCGATGTCGGCGGGCAGCAGCGCGGCGAACTCGCCGTAGCGCAGGCGGATGGTGAGGCTGTGAGCGTTGATGTCATCCTCTGCTGTGGCCGGGGGATCGAACGGCCAGAGCACGTCGAGAATCAGGTCCGGCGATGATCCTGTCCCGGGCAGCACGATCCGCGTGCCAGCCCTTGCCGCGACGACCGGGACGCCGTGCTCCGCAGCGAGCTCGCGCATGCGCCGGCCGAGCGCTGCGTCGTCGTGCACTGGGGACACGACAATTCGGCCGATTTCGTAGCCGCCGAAGAGGTCGAGCACAGCTCCGAGGTGATCGAGCTGCGGGTGCGTGACCACAACCAGGTCGAGGCGCCGTTCGCCGCTCGGCAGCGCGTCGCGCAGCTGGCTCGCGAGCCGGTCGGCGTCGGCGCCGCCGTCGATCAGGATGTTGTGACCGGCGGGCGTGTGGATCGCTGTGGCGTCGCCCTGCCCGACATCGAGGAAGTGCATTTCGAGGTGCTCGTCGCGGTCGAGCGCGACCAACCAGACGGCCGCGGCGGCCGCCGCGAGCAGTCCCGCTGCCAGCACCGGTGCGGCGCGCGATGCGGCTCGCGTACGTGCGGGCGATGGTCGCAGCAGCTCGTGATCGGGACGGATCGCGATCAGCGCCATCGCGGCGTAGATCGCAATCACATGAATGTGGCCGAAGCCGGGCACGGTCTGCTGGGCGCCCGGCCAGTCGGCGAGCGACTGGCCGACCAGCGCGAACCAGCGCAGCGGCAGCCACGCGAGCGGCCAGGCCAGCGCGCCGCCCAGGCCCTCCGAGAGCAACCCCACGGCTCCCGTCGCCAGCCCGCCGAGGAACATCCAGGCGAAGAACGGAGCGGTCACCAGGTTGGCGGGCAGACTGACCAGCGAGACACGCTCGAAGTGCAGCGCGATCAGCGGAATCGTCGCCGCGATCGCCACGATGTTGATCAGCACGAGGTCCATCGTCGCGCTGCGCAGCCCGCCCTCACCGCTGAGGAAGCGCTGCGAGAGCGTGGGGCTGAGCGCGGCGATCGCGAGGGTGCCGGCGAATGAGAGCTGAAACGAGATGTCGACCAGCACGCGCGGATCCTGAGCGGTCATCGCGGCGCCCGCGATCATGATCGCGTAGGGCGCGGCGGCGGGCCGCCCAAGCATGTGCGCGATCACGAAGACGACGGCCATCACCGTGGCACGCAGCACCGGAGCATCGGCGCCGACGAACACGCAGTAGCCGGCGGCCGCGAGGATGGCGAGCAGGCCCGAGGCGCGTCGGCCGACCAGCCAGGCGCTGACGGCGATGACGATCGTGGCGAGCAGCGTCACGTTGCTGCCCGAGATCACGATCAGGTGCGAGAGCCCCGTCGCATTGAAATCCTCACGGAGGGGGCGGTCGAGCGAGTCGCGGCGGCCGGCGACCATGCCCTGAGCGACGCCCGCGAGCGGCGGCGGCAGCGCGCGGGCGAGGCTGCGGTTCATCGCGTCGCGCGCGTCGTCGAGGCTGCGGCGCGCCCAGCTGACGCTGCCCTGCCCGATCACGCGAGCGGAGCTCGCGTCGCCGATCGCGCTGACGCGTGCGCGGGCGACGTAGTCGCTCCAGTTGCCCGACCGTACAGCGTCGCGCAGCTGGGTGAAACCAACCAGCTCGACGCGATCGCCGAGCGCGACCGAGCTGGCCAGGGGGAGGCGTACCAGTAGGTCCAGTTCGGCCGACGATTGCTCGTCTGCGAGCCGGATCTGCTCGGTGCGGACGCGAAGCTCGATGCGCTGAAAGGTGCGGCGCGGCTGCGCGGTCACGACGCCGGTCACGGTCAGCGGCTGTTCGGCGGCCGCTTCGGTCTGCAGGTCAAATGCCGCGGGCGCAGCGGCGCGCGTGTGGTCGAGCCGCCACGCGCCCGCGGCGAGCGCGAGCGGTGTGAGCAGCAGCAGCGCGATCGTGAGCCGCGCCTCCGGGCGATGGCGCCAGACGCGCGACGCGCTGAGCCCGCTCGTCGCAGCGGCGACGAACAGCGCGACGGGCAGCCAGCCCGAGTCGACCTCGGCGACGCCGACGCCGGCCACGAAGGCCAGCGACCAGAGCATCAACGGGGCCTGATAGAGCCGGCTCATGGAGGCGTCGCGCGGATGCTGAGCATCACCAGCGGTGCGATCTCCGAGAGCTGCGAGTCGCTCAGGATGCCGAGCGAGGCGAGTTCGCTGAGCGAGCGGATCGGCCTCTGCTCGCGCTGCTCAATGATCGCCAGCGCCGTGGTCCGCCCGATGCCCGGCAGCGCTTCGAGTTCGGCGCGCGTGGCGTAGTTCAGGTCGATGCGGATCGATGCCGCCGGGTCGCTGGGGAATCCGGCCAACGACCGCTCGTGCGTGATCACGAGCTCGGGCGGTTCGTCGAGTCGGACGAGCGCGAGGGCGATCAATCCCGCCAACAAGAGCGCCGCGAGCAGCACCGACGGCAACCAGATCAGGCGTCGCCGGATCCACGTGGCGATGAGCTCGCGGTGATACGGTGACTCGGCGTGGACGATCTGCTCAGGCGACACGCACTCAAGGTATCCGTAGTTGTAGTTGGAAGATCGGAACGGTGTAATGGCGCGATCGTTCCTGCGGGTTGATGACCTCAGCGCAGAAGAGATCTCACGCGTGCTGACGAGGCGCAGCGTCAGAAGTCGTCGCCCGGAGGCGCTCACACCCGCTCGTGGCAGGGCCGAACGGCCTTCCTGATCTTCCAGAAGCCATCGCTGCGGACGCGCGTCTCGTTTGAGCTGGCGGTGCGGCGCCTCGGCGGCGAGGCGATGTACCTGTCGCCGCCGGAGGTGGGGCTGGGCGAGCGCGAGCCGGCCAGGGACATCGCGCGAGTGCTCGAACGGTTCGGCGACGCGATCGTCTGTCGCACCTTCGACCAGCGCGCGCTGGAAGAGCTCGCCGCACACGCCGACCTGCCCGTCGTCAACGCGCTGAGCGACTGGGAGCATCCCTGCCAGGCGCTGGCCGACCTGCTCACGATTCGCGAGCACGTCGGCGCTGCCGGTCACACGCTGGCCTACGTCGGCGACGGCAACAATGTGGCGCGCAGCCTGCTGGTCTGCGCCGCCGGGGAGGGCATGCACGTGCGCGTCGCATCGCCAGGCGGCTACGAACTCGACGCCGAATCGATCGAGATCGCGCGGGCGCGCGCCGCGGCAGCCGGCGGCAGCGTGCAGATCGGCGGCGACCCGAGTGCCGCCGTCGATGGGGCCGACGTGGTCTACACCGACACCTGGACGAGCATGGGCCAGGAGGCCGAGGCGAAGCTGCGCCTCGAGGCCTTCGAGGGTTTCCAGGTCAACGCGCAGCTGCTGGCGCAGGCGCACCCTGATGCACTGGTGATGCACTGTCTGCCGGCGCACCGTGGCGAAGAGATCTCGGAGGACGCGATCGAAAGCCCGCAGTCGGTGGTGTTTAACCAGGCGGAAAATCGGCTGCACGCGCAGCAGGCGCTGCTCTATTGGCTATTTGATTAGGTTACGGTCGGGCTGCCGGGGCGTTTTCTCGGGCCGGCCAGACGCGGGGGTCGTGTTGTGGGTGGTCTGATCGGCGACGTCGACGCCGTGTTCGGCGGCTTCGGATGGACGAGCCTCTTCGAGGTCACCGGGATCACGCTCGTCCTCTATCTGACGCTGCGCCTGCTGCGCGGCACGACGGCGATGAGCGTCGTGCGCGGCATGGTGATCGTCGTGCTGGTCGTGACGGTGCTGGCCCGCGTGGTCGATTCCGTGGTGCTGGACTGGCTCATCGACAACGCCCTTGCGGTGTTGCTGATCTTGGTGTTGGTCGTGTTTCAGCCCGAACTGCGGCGCGCGCTCGAACACGTCGGTCGGGCCGGCGCGCTGCGCGGGCGGATCGGCGTGGGCCAGGCGTACGACGAGCTGATTCCGATGGTCGCGACGGTGGCGGCGCGCCTGTCGCGCGAGCGGATCGGTGCGCTGATCGTCTTCGAGCGCCAGACCGGCCTGGAGGAGCTCGCCGACGCCGGGGTGAGGATCGGGGCTGCGCCGTCGGCGGACCTGTTGGCGAGCATCTTCCACCCGGGTGCGGCGCTGCACGACGGGGCGGTCCTGCTGCGGCCGCGCGAAGTGATCGCCGCGGCCTGCATTCTGCCCAGCTCGACCGGCGGGCACGCGGGACGGGGCCTGGTCGACGGGTCCGGCGTGCAAGGCTTCGGTACCCGGCATCTCGCAGCGATCAGCGTGACGGAGCAGACCGATGCGGTCGCGGTGGTGGTCTCGGAGGAGACCGGGGTGATCTCGCTAGCTGAGGGCGGCGAGATCAAACAGGGTCTCGGGGCGCCCGAACTCGAGCAGCAACTCTCGCGGCGGCTGCGCGCGGGACGCGGTCGCGTTGCGCCGTTTCTGACCGATCGTGGGGGTCAGAGCGGAGCGGCGGATCATGACGCAGGTGCGGCGCCGGCCGGCTCATAATGCGACGCGTCCGATTCTCGGGGCTCGTGCAGGAAGCGACGCTGCTTGGCACCGTGGTGGTGCTCGCGCTGGTCGTCTGGTTCGTGATCACCGACGCGGAGAATCAGGAGATCGAGCAACCGCTCGGTTTCAGCCTGCCGGTACAGGTGCTCAATCTCGCCACGAGTCTGGCGATCGCCAACGATGCGTTGCCCGTCTCCGTCACGGTCGTGGGCAAGCGCAGCGCTCTGGAATCGGCGTCGCCGGACGACTTTTCGGCCACGATCGACGCGCGCGGCCGCGCGGCCGGCCAACACAGCCTGCCGGTCCGTGCTGAGTCGCTGCGCGAGGACGTGCGCGTTCGCGCGGTGCAGCCCGAGACGGCCGTGTTGACACTCCAGGAGCTGGTCGAGCGCGAAGTGCCGGTGCGGGTTGAGACGGCGAACCCGCCGCCGCTCGGCTTCCGCGTCGACGAGCTCACCGTCGAGCCCGAGCACGTGATCATCACCGGGATCGCGCAGGACGTCGAGCAGGTGGCGGCGGCGGTGGCGCGCATGGATCTGGCGGCGGCGACGGTCTCCCTGGAGGCCGACGTGCAGCTCGAGGCGCGCACCAGCAGCGGCGCCGCGGTGGCCGGAATTCAGGTCCGGCCGCGCTTTGCGCGGGTCACGGCGCCGATCACCCAGGAGGTCTTCAGGCGGCTCGTAGCAGTCAGACCGGAGGTCCAGGGCATCCCACGTTCGGGCTATCGCGTGCTGGAGGTCCGAGTCGAGCCGCCGACCGTCGAGCTGCTGGTGCCGCTCGGCGGGATCGGCGACGATGATTCGATCCCCACCGAGGTGATCGACATCACCGATCGGCGCACATCGGTGCGGCGGCTGGTGCCGCTCGATCTCGGCGAGTCGGCGACGGCCGGTCAGACGGAGGTGCTGGTCACCGTCACGATCGAAGTGATCGAAGCAACGGTGCGGCTCTCGACGGCTGTGCTGGTTGAGGGCCTCGAAGAAGGGATGGAGATCTTACTGATCTCGCCGAAGCTGGTCGGCGTGGAGCTGCGCGGGCCGGCTGAGGAGGTCGCGCTGCTCGAGGGTCCGCTGGAGCTCGTGGCGGCCGATGTTTCCGGTTTTGGACCGGGGAGGCATACCGTAGAGATCACGGCGACCGCACCTGCGGGGATGACCGTGATCGGGCTGTTGCCTCGCGTCGTCACCGTGGTGCTGACCGCCCCGCCGGAGCCGGCCAGCGAGGAGGAGGAGGAGGAGGAGGAAGGCGCGGATGAGTGATGCAGCGGCGACAGTTGAGATTCCCGAGGCCGAGCTACCTCGGGTAGCGATCGTGGGGCGGCCCAACGTGGGCAAATCGACGCTCTTCAATCGGCTGGTGCGGCGCCGTCAGGCGATCGTGCGCGGTGAGCCGGGCACGACGCGGGACCGCAACTACGGCAACGCCGAGTGGCGCGGGCAGCACTTCACGGTGATCGACACGGGCGGCCTGCTCGGCGAGCAGCTGACCGGCCCCTACGCCGAACCGGTCGCCAGCCAGGTGCAACAGGCCGTGCGCGAAGCGGATGCGATCGTGCTGGTGGTCGACGTGCAGGCGGGCGTCGTGCCGGCCGACGCGGAGGTCGCGGAGCTGCTGCGGCGCGTCGAGCAGCCGGTCACGGTCTGCGTGAACAAGGCCGACAACGAGCGCTACGCGCTGAGCATCGGCGAATTCTTCGGCCTGGGGCTGGGCGACCCGGTGGCGATCAGCGCGCACCACGGCCGCTACATCGACGATCTGCTCGATCGCGTGATCGCCGATCTGCCCGAGCGCGCGCCCGATCAGCCGGCGCAGGTCGCCTGCCGACTGGCGATCATCGGCCGCCCGAACGTGGGCAAATCATCGCTGGTCAACGCCCTCGTGCGCGACGAGCGAATGATCGTGAGCGAGGTGCCGGGCACCACGCGTGATGCGATCGATACCGAGCTGAGCTTCGAAGGCGCCTCGGTGGTGCTCGTCGATACGGCAGGCATCAGGCGCCGCGGGCGCGTCGAACCGGGCGTTGAGCGGGCGTCGGTGCGGCGCGCGGGCGCCGCGGTGCGGCGCGCTGATGTCGCGGCGATCGTGATCGACGCCAGCCAGGGGATCACCTCGCAGGACCAGCACATCATCGGGATGGCGATCGAAGAAGGCGCGGGGATTGTGCTGGTGATGAACAAGCTCGACCTGATCGAGCCGGAGGAGGGCATGCGCGACAGCCGTGCGCGCCAGCTCGCGGGGCGCGCCCGCTTCGTGCCCTGGGCGCCGATCGTCTGGGTCTCGGCGCTGACGGGCGCGGCGATCGATTCGGTCATCGGCGCCGGGCTGCATGTGGCGGAACAGCGGCGCTTCCGCGCCTCGACGCCGCGGCTCAACTCGATGCTGCGCCAGGCGACGATCGCGCGGCCACCGGCGACGCTGCGCGGCCGGCCGGTCAAGTTCTTCTACGCCACCCAGACCGGGATCGAGCCACCGACGTTCCTCTTCTTCCTCAACCATCCGGAGGCGCTGCACTTTTCCTACGAGCGCTATCTGCGGCGCAAGCTGCGCGAGACGTTCGGCTTCGACGGCGCCGCGATCCGCTTGCAGTTCCGCGGTCGCGACGGCGACTCGGCAGACGGGGGACGACGATGATCGAGGCCTGGATCGTCGGGCTGGGCGTCGGCTACCTGCTCGGTTCGATTCCGACCGGGTTGTGGCTGGGGCGCTGGCGCGGCGGCGTCGACATCCGCGCGAGCGGCAGCGGACGGACCGGCGCGACCAATACCTTCCGCAGCCTTGGCGCGCGCTGGTCGGCGACCGTGCTGGTGATCGACGTGCTGAAGGGCGCGGTCCCGATCCTGATCGTGATGGCGGTCTGGGACAGCCCCACCGGTGAGGTGCTGGCCGGCCTGGCGGCGATCGTCGGCCACCAGTTCCCGCTCTACGCGGGCTTCAAGGGCGGGCGCGGCGCGGCCACGGCGATGGGCGCGTCGCTGCCGATCCTGCCGTTCGCGCTGCTGTTGGCCGTGGTGACGGGCCTCCCGGTGCTGCGCTCGGCGCGCGTGATGTCGCTGGCGGTGCTGCTCGGTACGACCTCGGCGGCGCTGGGCATCGCGCTGATCGCCTGGTTCGGCGGCGGCGCCGACGCGTATGTCGCGTTCGGCGCGGGCGCCTGGGCCCTCGTCATCTGGGGCCACCGCGACAACATCGAGCGGATCATGGCGGGGACCGAGCGCGTGCTCTCGCGCTCGTCGCCCTCGGCGGAGGAGACGGGCTGACATGACCGAAGAGGGCGAGCGCGGCATGCACGGCCTGGTCGTAGGCGCGACTTCCTGGGGCTGCACGCTGGCGATCACGGCGGCGCGGGCCGGCAACCGCGCGACGGTGCTCTGCCGCACCGAAGCGGAAGCGGCCGACCTGCGCGAGACTCGCGAGCTGCGTCGCCTGCTGCCCGGCTTCAGACTGCCGGACGAGCTCGAGTTCGTCTCCGACCCCTCGGGCCTGGCGCCCGACGTGGTCGTCTGGGCGACGCCCTCGCAGCGGCTGCGCGAGAACGCAGTGAGCATCCTTCCGCGGATGCGCGATGGGGCGGTACACGTCAGCGCGGCGAAGGGCCTGGAGCGAGGCTCGATGCTGCGGATGACAGAGGTGCTCACAGCCGAGCTGGAGGTCGCCGGCATCGAGGCGCATGTCGGCGCCGTCTCGGGGCCAAATCTGGCCCGCGAGATCGCCCAGGGGCTGCCTGCAGCGACGGTCGCCGCGGTGGCCGATGGCGCCGCACGAGAACGCGTCCGCGACCTGCTCACTTCGCCGAGCTTTCGCGTCTACACGAATGCTGATGTGGTCGGGGCGGAGGTCGGCGGGGCGCTCAAGAACGTGATCGCGATCGCGATCGGGATGGTCGTGGCGCTGGAGCTGGGCGATAACGCTCGCGCGGCGTTGATCACCCGCGGCCTGGCCGAGATCGCGCGGCTTGGCGTGGCGCTGGGTGGGTCGGCCGCGACGTTCGCGGGCCTCGCCGGGCTCGGCGACCTGCTGGCGACCGCGATGAGCCCACAGTCGCGCAACCGCACCCTCGGCGAGCGGATCGGCGGCGGCATGACGCTGACCGAGGCCCAGGCCGGCACCCCGAACGTGGTTGAGGGCGTCGAGACCACCCGGGTCGTGCTGGAGCTGGCTGAGCGAGTCGGCGTCTCGATGCCGATCAGCGCGATCGTCGGGCGGGTGCTGTTCGAAGACCTGCGTCCGCGCGACGCGATCCCGCTTGTCATGGAGCGGGCCCCGCAGGACGAGGCCGGACCGGCCGCGGGGTAGACTCGACGACCGCGATGGCGCGGCAGCCGAGAGTGAGGCCCGCGGTGTCGCAGGACTCGAGTGACCCGATTGACGCGCTGAAGCGGCTGATTGACGCGATCGCCGAGCAGCGCTACCCGCTTGACCCGGAAGACCTGCACGCCGTCAGCGGTCTACGGCCCGGCCTGGAAGCGAAGGTCGACGAGTGCATCGCGTCGCTCGACGCGACGGGACGCTTCGCGCTGCTTGGGACGCTGCAGGAGACGATGGGCGAGAGCGGCGGGCTGGAATTCAGCGCCCTGTTCGTGGCGGGCATGCGCGACGACGACATGCCGGTCCGCAGCCTCGCGGCGAACGGGCTCTCGGTCTGCGAGACGGCCGAGGCGACGGGGGCGCTGCTCGCCGCGGCGGCGTCGGGCGACGAAGATGAGACGGTTCGGGTCGAGGCGATCACTGCCCTGGGTGCGGTCGCGCTGCGGGTCGAGCTGGGTTGGGCCGGAGCCGAAGCGGCGGAGTCGGTTGTCGATTCGTTGCGAACCATCGCCGAGGATGCGCGCGAGGAGCCGCAGCTGCGTGCGGCCGCGATCGCCGCCGCCGCCGTCGCGCACGAGGACTGGGTCACCGTGCTGATTGACGATGCGTACTCAAGCGACGAGCCGGCGATGCGGCTTGCCGCGATCCACGCGATGGGCCGCAACGCGGACGAGACGTGGCTGCCGCTGCTCGAAACGGCGTTGTTCGCCGAGGACGCAGATGAGCGCAACGCGGCGGCCAGCGCGACGGGCGAGGTCGGTTCCGAGGACGGCGTCGCAATGCTGCTCGACCTGCTCGACGAAGACCTGTCGGAGATCGACGTCATGGTGGCGGCGGTCCGGGCGCTGGGCGAAATCGGCGGCGACCAGGCGATGGAGCGGCTCGGCGAGCTGCGCACTCATCCGGAGGTCCAGATTCGGGAGGCCGCACACGACGCCCTCGAGGAAGCGGCGCTGCTCAGCGAGGCGCTACCCGGCGGTGATTCCGACGTAACACCGGACACACTCTTGGCCGATGAGGACTGGTGATAAACTCGAACTCCGCACTACACCGTAAGCAGGAGGATGCTCTTGGCAGAGTCGCGCAAGCGTGGCAAGAAGTCGAGGCGGGTCGCGGTCAGTGCGGGAGGCGTTGTCTGGCGACCGGGAAGCGACAGCGGAGGGGTTGAAGTGGTCCTGGTTCAGACCCCCGCTCAACGCTGGGGTCTGCCGAAGGGCAAGCCGAACAATGGCGAGCGTCTCGTCGAGACGGCGCTGCGTGAGGTCTCCGAGGAGACCGGCCTGCGTGTGAAGCTCGACCAGAAGATCGGCGTGATGCGCTACTCGTTCCCCGGCGATCGGTCGCGCATCGATAAGGCCGTGCACTTCTGGCTGATGAAGCCGACCGGCGGCGCATTGTCTGATCACGACGATGAGCACATCGATGTTCGCTGGTTCGGTCTCGGTGAGGCGCTCCGATTGGTCAGCTACCGAAATACTGTCGCGATTCTCGAAGACGCCGCCGAAATGCTGAATGGACAGGTCGAGGAACAATGACCGCCGTCGAGCCGGACGTGATCGCCAGCGGCGATCTCGTGCGGATCCGCCAGAAGCGCCGCCGCGATGCGTATCAGGACTGGACGTGGCGGCGTGATGCGGACCTCGCCCGGCTCGATGCGGCTCGGGTGACGGCGCTCTCCTTCGACGAATACCGCAATCAGTACGAGTGGCAGCTGCAACGCTCACAGGCCTACCGCTCGACGTTCGCGGTGGAAGCCCACGATGGTCGGCACATCGGCAACGTGATGTACTACAACATCGACGCCCAGCGCCGCGAGGCGGAGCTGGGCGTGCTGATCGGCGCGCGCGAGTTTTGGGGCGGCGGCTACGGCCGCGAGGCGGTCGCGCTGCTGCTCGACTTCGTCTTCACGACGACCTCGATCGTGCGGGTTTACCTGCACACGCTGGACTGGAACGTGCGGGCCCAGAAGGCTTTTGCGGCGGTCGGTTTCCGCGACTGCGGTCGGCTGCGCCGGGGCGACAACCGCTTCCACGTGATGGAAGTGCGGCGCGAGTGGCTGTGGCGGCGCGATTACCAGCGTCGCGGCATGCCGCGAGGCCCAGAGCGCCACCAGGAATCCTCTGCATAACTCTCCCCCCGCTTTGCGGGGGGAGATGGGATCGAAGCTTACGTGGCGCTGTTCCAGCGCGGGGCCGCGGTTAGCCGCGGCTGGGCAGGATGACCGTGCCGGTGCCGGGCGTGGAGATGCTGCCGTCGGCGCGGACGCCCTGGATGCTCAGCTCGACGTAGTTCTTCTCGCCCTCGGTGTACTTCCGGGTGACGGTGCCTTCGAGCGTGAACTTCTGGTCGACCAGGTCGTCCTTGCCCTGCACGGCGGGGTCCATGCCGCGGTAGGAGCACTGCACGCGCTTGACCTGGCCTTCGGGGCTGGCGAAGCGCCAGAGCAGCTCACCGAGGAAGGCGTGCTTGAGCGCGCCGTGAACGATGATGTTGGGCAGGCCGGTGTCCTGCGCGTACTTAGTGTCGTAGTGAATCTGGTAGAAGTCGCCCGAGCCGGCGGCCCAGTAGACCAGCTGCTGGCTGGTGGGGTTCTTCTCCAGTGAAGGGATGCTGTCGCCCTCTTCAACGTCCTCGAAGTAAATCTGCTCCGCCATGCTGCGTTCCTTCCGATCGTCGACGCCTTCGCCGACAACAGTGCGCGCTTGCTGTGGTCAGTCGCCGGAGCGCGGGTAGGAGATGCCCGTGCCGCGGGAGATGGCGACGATTTTGCCATCCTGGTTGGTGCAGGTGGTCTGCGAGATCGAGATCAGCATCGGCACGCCGAGCGCCCCGCTCCAGCGCTCGCTCAGCTCGGCGAGCTTCGTGCGCGAGCTGAGCACGTCGCCCGAACAGATCGGCTCGTCGAAATACTCGACGTCGGTGCCGCCGTTGAGCACCAGCGGGTAGGGCGAGCGGAAGCCCTGGCCGCGCCGGCCGCCGAACGTGGGGTCGGACTCGGCCGGGTTGAAGATCGGCGTGCCGAGGTATCCCGGAGGGGCCGGCAGGCCGCGGTAGCCGCGCTCCGCCGCCACCTCAGTGTCGTAGAAGACCGGATCGACGTAACCGACCGAGCGGGCGAACATCCGCACGCTGGTGGTGGTCAGTTCGCTGGTGGTGGTGTCGCCTTCGACGCCGATCATTGCCCGCATCTCGTCGGTGATCACCGACTCGTACTGATCTGCCATCGCGTTGCATCCTCCTGAGTTCGGTGGCAAAGATAGAAGCGGCTCGACGCCGGATCAATTCGCTCTGGTTCATCGCGGTTTGCCGTGGTCCGTGGTGTTCAGCGCCGTTCGATTTTGTTCGGCTTTGGTCAGTCGGGTCAGCTTCCGGTCAGCCACTGGCCGCGGCGCCGCCGACCACCGTGAAGGGCTGTGTGCGCGCGGGCACCCAGATTTCTTCCCTGGTGAGCATGTCGACGGCGCAGAAGTTGCGCTGCTTGAGCTGGTGAACGAGTTCCTGCCAGGTCGCGATGCCGTCGGTTTCGAACCAGGTCGCGACCTTGCCGATGTCGTGTACGGCGTGGGCGTCGGTGCCGGCGGTGCCGGGTAGTTCGGCTGCGGTGGCGAGGTCCAGGCTGAAGCGGTTCTCGCGCGCCTTGCCGCGGCCGTTGAGCACTTCGAGCGCCACGCAGTGGGGCATCGCGGCGTTCTTCAGGGCCCGCTCAATCGCGGTGGCCCAATCGTCGGGGTCGTCTTTCCAGGCGATCTGACGGCGGTAGGGGTGCGCGAGCACGAGCGCGCCGCCGCGTTCCTCGACATGCGCTGCGAGGCGGCCGACGCGGTGCATCCCGAAGACGTACTTCTCCATGCCCCAGGCGAGGATGTGACCCTCGTCGGTGCTGACCTCGCAGCCGGGGATCACGGCGATCCCGAACTCCTCAGCGAGCGCGACGGCCTCCGCCTCGGGCCAGAGCGCGTCGTGCTCGGTCAGGCAGACGCCATCGAGGCCTGCGTCTTTGGCGCGCTGGACGAGGTCGCGCGGCTCGAGCACGGAGTCATGCGAACGCGGCCACGTGTGGTTGTGCAGGTCGATCAGCATGAACGCTCCGGGTCGGGCTTTGGGCGCGCGCAGTCTATCACCCAGGCCCCCGCGCTCAGGCCGCGTTCGGCGCACCACGGCCCTGCGCGACCATCTGTGACGATCTGCCTGTGACGATCTGCGACAGTGCGCCACGCCGGCGCAGCGGGGTCCTCGCGGGGTGTTGATTGAGTGAGTCGGAGGGCGTGCCTATAATCCGCACGCGCCACAGGGTCGCCGACGCGGTTGCGAGACGGCCGCGCGGGCGCGGGTAAGGGGTGTCGTGGGTGGTCCTCGAGCAGTACAGCCACCTCGGAATTTTGCTGCTGTTCGCGGTGCTGTTCCCGTCGCTGCCGCTGATCATCTCCTACGTGGTCTTCAAAGTGGGGCTGCGGCCGAAGCTGCCCAACGCGGTCAAGGGCGACACCTACGAGTGTGGCGTCGAAACCGAGGGGCCGACCTGGGTGCAGTTCAACTTCCGCTACTACCTCGTGGCGCTGATCTTCGTGCTCTTCGATGTCGAGGTGATCTTCCTCTTCCCGCTGGCGGTCGCGCTCGATTCGCTCGCCGTGTTGGGCATGGTCGCTGGACTGATCTTCATCGGGATCCTCGCCCTCGGACTGGTTTACGAATGGCGCCGGCAGGCGCTGGAGTGGCGCTGAGATGACCACCAGACTCGACCCCGCAGCGGCGGCCGCCGTGGTCAACGCCAGCCAACCCGGCGCAGCCTGCGTCGACGACGGCATGCTGTATATCGACGGCGCGCGCCTGGCCGAGGCCGTCCAGGCGCTGCATGACGACGAATCGACCGACCTGGTCTTTCTCTGCAACCTGACCGCCGTGGACCGCGAGTTGCAATTCGAGGTTGTCTACCACCTGCAGTCGCTGGATCTCAATCACATCCTGCAGCTCAAGGTGCTCACCGCCGACCGCGAGGACCCCGCCGTGGCGTCGTTGACCGGCGTCTTCCATGGCGCACATCTGCAGGAGTGCGAGGTGTTTGACCTGTTCGGGATTCGCTTCGAGGGTCACCCCGACCTGCGACGCCTGTTCCTCTGGGACGGTTTCCCCGGCCATCCGCTGCGCAAGGACTTCCTGCAGATGCCGGGCCAGATTCGCGCCGGGCTGCCGGGCTTCCCGCACGAGGAGCAGGCGAACGCCTGGCCCGTGCCGGGCAGCATGCCGCAGCGGCCGGTGCACCCCAATGATCCGCACTCAGGCGATGTTGGCGAGGTTGTGAGCGAAGAGACGTCCACAGACACGGCCGGAGGCGCGGGCGCATGACGACGAGCGACGACACGCGCAGCGCCCTCTCAGGCACGATCGAGACGCTCGTCGGCGACGGCTCGGAGCCGGTCGTCGTCAACCTCGGCCCGCAGCATCCCTCGACGCACGGCGTCTTCCGCCTCAAGGTCACGCTCGACGGCGAGATCGTGCAGGATGCGGAGATGAAGATCGGCTATCTGCATCGCTCGATGGAGAAGCTGGCCGAAGAGCGCACCTACACGCAGAACATCCCCTTTACCGACCGGATCGACTACCTGGCCGCGATGTCGAACAACCTCGCCTACTGCCTGGCGGCCGAGGAGCTGCTCGGCGTCGAGGTCCCGCCGCGCGGGCAGGCGATCCGGGTGCTGTTCGCCGAGCTCCAACGGGTCGCCTCGCACGCGATGGCGAACGGCACGTTCATCAATGACTGCGGCGCCTGGCACACGCCGCTGTTCCACATGTTCCGCGACCGCGAGCGGGTGCTCGACATGTTCGAGATGACCTGCGGCGCGCGGCTGACGACCAACTACATGCGGATCGGCGGCGTCGCGTTCGACCTGCCCGACGAGCTGCTGCCGACCCTGCGCGGGTTCCTGGCCGAGATGCCCGATCGCATCAGCGACTATGAAGACCTGCTGATGGACAACGAGATCCTGCACGCTCGGGCGCGCGGGATCGGCGTGATCTCGCCGGAGATGGCGATCAACTCGTCGCTCAGCGGTCCCGTGCTGCGTGCGACAGGCGTGCCCTGGGACCTGCGCAAGGCGAGCCCCTACTGCGGCTACGAGAACTACGACTTCGACATCCCGGTTGGCGAGCGGGGCGACTGCTTCGACCGCTTCCTGGTGCGGATGGCCGAGGTCAAGCAGAGCCTGCGGATCCTCAACCAGCTGGTCGACAGCATCCCCGATGGACCGTGGCTGGCAGACGTGCCGCTGCACGCGCGGCCGCCCGAGGGCGAGGCCTACGTGCGCGTCGAATCGCCGCGCGGCGAGCTGGGGTTCTACCTGGTCAGCGACGGCAGTCCGGCGCCCTACCGCTTCCACTGCCGGCCGCCCAGCCTGATCAACCTCACGGCGCTGAAAGAGATGTCGATCGGCGGGACGCTGGCGGACGCGATCGTCACGCTCGGCTCGATTGACATCGTGGTCGGGGAGATCGACCGATGATCGGCCCGGCGTTCACTGAGCTTGCCGTCGTCCTGGGTGCGTGGTACGACTTCCGCGACCTGAACAACCTCTCGCGCTTGATCACCGAGTGGATCGCCGGTTGGGGTCCGGCCTGGCTGTCCTCGATCGTGACGGGCCTGCTTGGCTGTTTGGCGATTCTGGCCGTGATCGGTCCGACGCTGCTGATCCTGATCTGGGTCGAGCGCAAGGTGATCGCGCGCTTCCAGCAGCGGTACGGGCCCAACCGGGTCGGCCCGCGTGGGCTGCTGCAGCCCGTCGCCGACGCGATCAAGCTGATTCTCAAGGAGGAGCTGGCGCCGCGCGCGGCCGACAAGCTGATCTTCTTCCTGCCGCCGATCCTGATCTTCGTGCCGGGCATCCTGATCTGGGGCGTGCTGCCGTTTGGGCCGCGGATGTCGCTGGCCGACCTCAACGTCGGCGTGCTCTTCCTGCTGGCCGTGTCAGGCACCGGCGTGCTGGTGATCTTCATGGCCGGCTGGGCATCGAACAACAAATACGCGCTGTTCGGCGCGATGCGCGCGGTGGCGATGTCGATCTCCTACGAGATCCCGATGGTGCTCGCGCTGCTGACGCTGGTGATCTTCAGCGGCACGATGAGCATCAATGGGATCGTGGAGTGGCAGCAGCAGGAGGATGTGATCTTCATCCTCTTGTTCCCGCTCGCGGCGATCGCCTTCTTCTTCTCGGCCTCGGCGGAGCTGAACCGCACGCCGGCCGACATCTCGGAGGCGGAGTCGGAGATCGTGGCCGGCTACCACACCGAGTACTCGGGGATGCGCTTTGGCCTGTTCTACGCGGTCGAGCTGGGCAACACGCTGGTGATCTCGGCGTTCGTGGCGACGTTCTTCCTGGGCGGCTGGTGGCTGTGGGGGCTGGAGCAGTGGGTGCCGAGCTGGATGATCCTGCTGGCCAAGACCGGCGCGGTGTACTTCCTCCTGATCTGGACGCGCGGCACGCTGCCGCGGCTGCGGATCGACCAGCTGATGAGCTTCTGCTGGAAGGCGCTGGTGCCGTCGTCGTTGATCTTCGTCGCGATCGCGATCGTCGAGCGGACGCTGCTCGTCACACAGGGCTGGGACACGACGATCGCGCTGCCGATCATGGCGGCGATCAACATCAGCCTGACGCTTGGCGCGGTGGTGCTGTTCGCGCGCGTGGCGCGTCCCGCGCATCTGCGCCGGCCGGCGCGGACGACGCTGGTTCGGGACCGCGTGGGCGGCCTGCGGGCAGCGCGCGAGGTGGCCGCCGGCGCCGCTGCCGCCAGCGCGGGTGGGGACTAGGACGCCATGAGCAGCTTCGGCTTCCACCTGGCGTTCTGGCTGCTCGCGGCGATGACCATCGGCGGCGCGTCGATGATCATCTTCAGCCGCAACCTGATTCACGCGGTGATCTTTTTGATCATCTCGCTGCTCGGGGTCGCCGGGCTGTATCTGACGCTCTCGGCCGACTTCATCGCGGTCGTGCAGGTCCTGATCTATGTCGGCGCGATCAGCGTGCTGATGTTGTTCGCGATCATGCTCACGCCGCGCGCCGAGCGCGACAACTCCGAGTCGTCGCTGCAGCTACCGGCGGCACTGGTGATGGTGCTGATTCTGACCGTGACGGTCTACGTCGCGCTCGACACGGACTGGGGCGCGGTGCGCCAGGCGGCGCTAGCCGACCAGGCGCGGCTGATTGGGCAGAGCCTGATCAACGACTATGTGCTGCCCTTCGAGATCGCCGCGGTGCTGCTGACCGCGGCGTTGGTCGGTGCGATCGCACTGGCGCGTCACGACGACGAGGACGCGGCGATCCACGCGGCGAGCATGGAGGCGGAGGTCGATGGAGCGGACGTCGACCTGGCGCAGATCACCGACCCACCGCTGATCGAACACGATGTGACCGGGATTGAGAGTCCGGAGTCATGATCATCGGACTCGAGGAATACCTGGCTCTGGGCGCGCTGCTGTTCAGCCTCGGCTTCTACATCGCGCTAGCGAAGAAGAACGCGGTGGCAGTACTGATGGGCGTTGAGCTGATGCTCAACGCGGTCAACCTGACGCTGATCGCGTTCAGCCGCTTCTCGACCAGCGCGGTCACGCTCTCGACCCAAGTCTTCGTGGTCTTCATCATCGCCGTTGCGGCGGCGGAGGTCGCGGTCGGCCTGGCCCTGATCCTGGTCGTCTACCGCAACCGCCAGACGATCAACGTCGACCGCACGACGCTGTTGAAGGGCTGAGGGAGATGTGGGCTGAGTTCCTCCATGCGCCGAACCGCTACATCGCCGAGACGTGGCGTGAGCTGCTCTACGCCGAGGGCGTCGCGGTGCGGCTCGTGACTCAGCCCGACCGCGCCGATGAGGGCGATTTCGCCCCGGTGATGCTCTATGTGCCTGATTCGAAGACGCACGTGGCGCGCGAAATCTTGCGGAAGGTGTAGGGGACGTGCCAGAAACCGTCTTCTGGATCATCCTGCTGCTGCCGCTGAGCGCGTTCGCGGTCGCCGCGTGGTTCTCGCTGAATCCGCGGCTGCCGAACTCGGCGCCCGAGTGGGACCCCTCCTACCCGCGCTCGTGGAAGCCGATCGCTGACCTGTTCTGCGGGCCGCGGCTGGCCTCGACGCCGCTGATCGCGGCGCTGTTTGTCGGCTTTCTGCTCTCCGTCTGGGCGTTGATTGAGGCGATCGGGGTCGACGGTCACTCGCTCGGCTACGGGGCGCACACGCTCTTCACGGCGGGGCCGCTCAACGTCGAGCTGGGCGTCGGGATCGACGGCCTGACCGCGGTGATGCTGGTCGTCGTGACGGGCGTCTCGCTACTCGTGCAGGTCTACTCGACCGGCTATATGGACGGCGACCACGGCTACCGGCGCTACTTCATGTACATGGCGTTGTTCACCACGGCGATGCTCGGCCTGATCCTGGCCAGCAACCTGCTGATGCTGTTTGTCTTCTGGGAGCTGGTGGGCGTCACCTCGTATTTCCTGATCGGCTTCTGGTTCCACAAGCCGTCGGCCGCCGCCGCGGCGAAGAAGGCGTTCCTGGTCACGCGGCTGGGCGACCTCGGCCTGCTCGCGGCGATGATCCTGATCTGGGACCGCACCGGCACATTCAACATCGCCGAGATCAACCACGGCGCCGAGCTGCTGCTGATCAACGGCGTGATGCTCGGCCAGACCGCCATCACGCTCCTGGCGCTGGGCCTGATCGCCGGCGCGATCGGCAAGAGCGCGCAGTTCCCGCTGCACATCTGGCTGCCCGATGCGATGGAGGGCCCGACGCCCGTCTCGGCGCTGGTCCACTCGGCCACGATGGTCGCGGCCGGCGTCTACCTGCTGGCGCGCTTCTTCCCCGTGATCGAGGCCTCGGCCACGGCCAGCAACCTGATCGCCTGGATCGGAGCGGGCACGGCCTTCGGCGCGGCGGTGCTGGCGCTGGTGCAGACCGACATCAAGCGCGTGCTGGCCTATTCGACGATCAGCCAACTGGCCTTCATGATGTTTGCGATCGGCGTGGGCGGCTATGCGGCGGCGGTCTTCCACCTGATGACGCACGCGTTCTTCAAGGCCCTGCTGTTCCTCGGCTCAGGCTCGGTCAATCACGCGACCAACACCTTCGACTTGCGCAAGATGGGCGGGCTGCGGATGTCGATGCCGATCACCTTCATCACGTTCGGGATCGGCACGCTGGCGCTGACGGGGATCATCCCCTTCGCAGGCTTCTGGTCGAAGGACGAGATCCTGATCGACGCATGGCTGCACAACAAGGGCGTGTTCGTGCTGGGCCTGCTCGCTGCGGGCCTGACCGCCGCCTACATGGTGCGCGTGATCTACATGACGTTCCTCGGCGAGTACCGCGGCGGCGAACAGCCGGAGCCCGGCGAGCACGGAGGCGACCCCGCGGATCCACACGAGTCGCCGCGCAGCATGACGACGCCGTTGATCATTCTCGCCGTGCTGGCGACGGTGACCGGCTTCCTGACCTTCGGCGGCGAGTTCCAGACCTGGGTCTACGGCGCGCTGCCGGAGGCGCACGCGGGCAAGTTCCAGTGGCACTGGGGCATCTTCCTCGGCTCGACGGCGCTGGCGCTGGCCAGCGGTGGGGCGGCGTTCATGTTCATGCACCACCGCGAGCGCGTCAGGCAACTGGGGCTGGGCAATATCTGGCCGCTGCCCGAGGCGCGCCACTTCGCGGAGCGGCTCTTCTACCTCGATGACCTGGGCGAGAAGGTGCTCACGCGTCAGCTCTTCTACCGCGGGATCGCCCGCGCCGCGAATGAGCTCGATGTGCGCGTCGTCGATGGGACCGTCAACGCCGTCTGGCGCGACGTGATGTCGGTCAGCGGCCTCGTGCGGTTCGGGCAGAACGGCTGGGTGCAGGCCGGGACGCTCGCGATCGGGGTTGGCGTGATCATCATCTTCGCCGCCGTAGTGCTGTTCTAGGGAGCGGCGATGGACCCCTCGTTCCCCGTGCTGTCACTGCTGATCTTCCTGCCGCTGGCGGGCGCGTTGTTGATCGCGCTGCTGCCGGGCAAGCACACGCCGACGCACGGCTTCTGGCAGAACACGCCGGGGACGCTGCAGCAACAGGCGCGCTGGATCGCGCTGATCACGTCGCTTGGCGCGCTCGTGATTGCGGTCGTGCTGTTCATCATCTTCGACCGCGACCAGGCCGGCTTCCAGTTTGTCGACGAGTTTGCCTGGATCAACGCGGAATCCGTCGGCTTCGATATCGGCTACGCCTTCGGAGTCGACGGGCTGTCGATGCCGCTGGTGCTGCTGACGGCGGTGCTGAGCACGGTCGCGGTGCTGGTGTCGTGGAACATCGATCTGCGGCCCAAGGAGTACTTCGCCTGGCTGCTCGTGCTGCAGACGTCGGTGCTGGGCGTCTTCACGTCGCTCGACCTGATCTTCTTCTTCCTCTTCTGGGAGCTCGAGCTGATCCCGATGTTCCTGCTGATCAGCACCTGGGGCAGCGGCAACCGCAACTACTCGGCGCTGAAGTTCGTGCTCTATACGATCTTCGGATCCGCGTTCATGCTGGTCGGCTTCCTGGTGCTCGGTTCGGCGGCCGACACGTTCGACATTCGCGAGCTGCGCGGCAGCGACCTGTCGGCGGCGATTCTGCCGCTCCAGGCGGTCTTCGCGTTCATCCTGATCGCCTTCGCCGTCAAGCTGCCCGTCGTGCCGCTGCATACCTGGCTGCCCGACGCGCACACCGATGCGCCGACGGCCGTCTCGGTGCTGCTGGCCGGCGTGCTGCTGAAGATGGGCGGCTACGGGATCCTGAGGCTGCTCTTCACGCTGATGCCCGATGTCGGCGCCGACGCCGACCTCGCGCTGGCGATCATTGGGGCGGTCTCGATCGTCTACGGGGCGATCGTGACGATGCGCCAGACCGACCTGAAGCGGCTGATCGCGTATTCGTCCGTCTCGCACATGGGCTTCGTGCTGCTCGGCGTCTCCGCGCTCGGCGTCACGGGCATGAGCGGGGCGGCGCTGCAGCTCGTCACGCACGGTTTGATCACGGGCATGCTGTTCGTGATGGTCGGCCTGATCTACGACCGCACCCACACGCGCCAGATCGGCGAGATGCGCGGCCTGATCCACTACATGCCGCTGCTGGGGGCGGGCCTGGTCTTCGCGGGCCTGGCAGGCCTCGGATTACCGGCGCTGGCGGGATTCGTGGCCGAGATCACGATCTTCCTCGGCGCGTTCGGGCGGCACGAGGCGCCCGTGGTTGTCGCGCTGCTGGGCGTGCTGCTGGCCGCCGGCTACATCCTCTGGGCGCTGGAGCGCACACTCTTCGGGCCACGCGACGAGAAGTGGTCGAGCCTGACCGACGCCAATCACTGGACCGAGCTCGTCGCGATCGGCTCGCTGGCGGCGCTGATCGTGCTGCTCGGCGTCTACCCGCGGCTGGTCATGGACCTGCTTGAGCAGGGCGTCGAACCGATCGTCGATGGCCTTGATGCGGTGGCGGCGATGCGCGGAGGGGGCGGCTGATGCTGAGCGACATCAATCTGCTCGGTCCCGAGCTGGTCCTGATGGTCGTGGGCGGCTTCCTGCTGATCGCCGACCTGTTCCTCAAGGACCGGCGGATCCTCGTCGCGGTGACGGTCGCGGCGCTGCTCGGTTCGGTCCTCTACTCAACGGCGCTGCTCTCCGAGGGCTTCGTCGGCAGCGATGCGTTCGGCGGCGTCCTCGTCTTCGATCACTTTGCGCTGTTCTTCCAGATCCTGCTGATCGGAGCGTCGCTCGTCGCGGTGCTGGTCTCGCAGCCGACGCTGGCGCGGCTGCCCTCGCGTCGCGGCGAATATCTGGCGCTGATCCTGTTCAGCACCGCCGGCCTGCAGCTGCTGGCCGGCACGCGCGACCTGATCGGGATCTTCATCGCGCTCGAGCTGACCTCGATATCGCAGTACATCCTGGTTGGCTTCCATAAGGACCGCTGGGGCAGCGAGGCAGGCCTCAAGTACCTGCTGACGGGCGCGATCGCGTCGGCGGTGCTGCTCTACGGGATGGCGATCCTGCTCGGTCTGACCGGCTCGACCAACCTGCTCGAAATCTCCCGCTTCATCGCGCAGGAAGGCTCCGGGCGCGAAGAGGCGCTGATTCTGGCCGCCGTGTTCCTGATCGCCGGCTTCGGTTTCAAGGCCGCGGTCGCGCCGTTCCAGATGTGGGCGCCCGACGCGTACACGGGCGCGCCGACGCCGATCGCGGCCTACCTCTCGGTCGCTTCCAAGGCGGCCGCGTTCGCGATCCTGATTCGCGTCTTCTTCGAGGCGCTCGGCGACGACCTGCTGGCGGAGCACTGGAAGACGATCTTCGCGGTGCTGGCGACGCTCTCGATGTTTGTCGGCAACGTGTTCGCGCTGCGCCAGAACAACATCAAGCGGATGCTGGCCTACTCGTCGGTCGCTCAGGCCGGCACGCTGCTGATCGGCCTGGCGGCGATCTCCGCCGACCGCACCGAGCTGCTCGGGGCGAGCGGGATCCTCTTCTACCTCGCCGGCTACACGGTGACCAACCTGACCGCGTTCATCGTGATCATCATCATCGCCAACCAGCGCGGGACCTACGACATCCGCGAATACGCAGGCCTGGGGCGGCGCTCACCGTGGCTTTCGGGGCTACTGGCATTCGCCTTGATCTCGCTGATCGGCCTGCCGCCGACGGCGATCTTCTTTGGCAAGATCTACCTGTTCGAGACGGCGGTGCAGAGCGGGCTGGCCTGGCTGGCGATCGTCGGCACGGTGAATACCGTGATCAGCGCGGCGTACTACCTGCGGCCGGTCAAGGCGATGTTCATCGATGCGGCCGAGACCGAGGACGACGAAGCGCCGATGCCGACGCCATCTCGCGGCGTGCTGACCACGCTGGGGCTGGCAAGCGTCGGCATCCTGATCATCGGCCTCGTCCCGTCGCTGGTGATCGACGTGGCCGAGCAGGCGGTCTCCGCGATCCTCTCGTAGCCGGGGGCGAACATGCCCGTCATTCACTTCGTCGTCACGTCGGTTGAGCAGCGATACGAGCATCGCGTTGACGATGCGCTGCTGGCCGACTGCGTATGCCACGCCCTGGAGTCTGTGGGAGTGCAAGAACCTCGCATTGTCAGCGTCGTGGTGACCGATACGCGGCGCGTGCGACGGCTCAACCGGCGCTTCCGAGGACTGGACGAGGCGACCGACGTGCTCTCGTTCAACACCGACTTCCCCGGGCTGGTCGGACCCGACGGTGCGGCTGAGCTGGGTGAGATCGTGATCGCGCTGCCGGTTGCGGCGCGGGGCGCTCGCGAGCGCGGCGTCGAGCTCGCCGACGAGCTGGCGCTGCTGACCGTCCATGGCGTGCTCCACCTGCTCGGCCACGACCACGAAACGCCGTCGGATGACGCTGAGATGCGCGAGTTGGAGCGCGCCGCGCTGCTGCGCGTCGGCCGTCCACAGGCTGCCCGCGCGACGGCGTGATCAACGCTCTGACCACCTATGCTGGGGGCATCTGAAGCGTCTCTCTGACGAACTGGTGGGTCGTGCGCAGCACCGTCCTCTACCGCAAGTGGCGGCCCGGCGACTTCGACTCGGTGGCCGGCCAGGACGCCGTGATCCGCACGCTGCAGAACGCGGTGGCGCAGGACAAGATCTCGCACGCATATTTGTTCTGCGGCCCGCGCGGGACGGGCAAGACCACGACGGCGCGAATCCTGGCGCGCGCGATCAACGGCGTCGCGCCGAGCGCGGGCGCGCTCGACGGGGGCTCCGATGGCATGGGCTTCGACCTGGTCGAGATCGACGCCGCCAGCAATCGCGGCATCGACGACATCCGCGAGCTGCGCGAGCGCGCCAACTACCAGCCCGGCTCGTCGCGCTTCAAGGTCTACCTGATCGACGAGGTGCACCAGCTCACCGGGGCCGCGGCCGACGCGCTGCTGAAGACCCTCGAGGAGCCGCCCCCGCATGTCGTCTTCATCCTCGCGACGACGGACCCCGAGGCGTTGAAGCCGACCGTGCTGAGCCGCTGCCAACGCTTCGACTTCCGGCGCGTCGCCGTTGACGACACGGTCGCGCGGCTGCGCACGATCGCGGACGCCGAGCAGATCCTGATCGGCGACGACGCGCTGCGGCTGATCGCCCGCGAAGCGACCGGCTCGCTGCGCGATGCGGTCAATCTGCTCGACCAGCTCTGGACCACCTGCGGCGACGAGGTGTCGCTGGAGGCGGCGCAGGAGGCGCTGGGCCTCAGCCCTGATGCGCGCGCGCTCGAGCTGGTGCAGGCGGCGCTGCACAAGGACCTCAGCGCCGGCCTCGGCGTGATCGGCGCGGTCCAGTCGGACGCGATCGACTTCCTGCGCTTCAAGAAGCAGGTGGTCACGCATCTGCGCCACGTGCTGCTGGTGCTGACCGGCGCGGAGGGTTCGCTGGCGCTGAGCAAGCCGGAGGAGGAGCGGCTGCGCGAGGTCGGCAAAGACGTCGATCCGTCGGTCGCCGTGGCGGCGCTGCGCGCGTTTGCCGACGCCGACGTGCGCTCGGACCCTTATCAGCCGCTGCCGCTCGAGCTGGCGCTCGCAGACATCGTCTACGGGCCGGCGCGGGTCGTCGCGGAAGCAGCGCCGCAGGCGGCTCAGCAGCGCGGCGATACGCAGCGTGGGGGCCAGCGCGGCGGACAACGAGGAGGGCCGCAGCGCGGCCGCGAGCCTCAGCGTGGGCGCGAATCTCAACGCGGTCGCCGCGAAACGCGCGCCGCGCAACCGCCCCCGGTCGGCCGCGCGGCCGCGGCCGTCGGTCCAGCTACCCCGCCTCCTGCGACTTCCCCTACTCCGGCGCCACGACCCCAACCACCTTCATCGGAGGAACAGAGCGGTCCGACGCAGCCGGCACCCAGACCGACGCGCCCGGAGCCGATCCGAAGCGACACTGACAAGTTGCTCGATGCGATTTTCAGTGCACTGCGGAGGGGAGGGGAGGGGATTCTTGCATCATTGTTGACGGGCGCGTGTCGCGTCGAAGACGTGACTGAGAGCAAGGTCACCATCGGTATCTTTCGTCAATACCATGGACACCTCGTCGACAGAGTGCGCGCGTCCAACAAGGCGCTTGTGACCGCGGCCTCTGCTGTGCAGCGCCATCCAGTAACTGTTGACTTGATCATGCTCGACGAGGAGCGAGGGAGAGGGTCTACCGCGCGTGCTGCCGGAACCGACCAGCCAGGTGTGGAACGGCCAGGTGTCGAGACGCCCGGACCGCCTGCTGCAGCGTCACGTAGTGAAGCCGCCCAACCCGAACCCGCGCCCACGCCGTCCTATAGTCTCGCCGAGGACGCGATGCAGCGCTTCGGCGCGCGCAAGGTCCCGACCTGAGCGCTCAGACGCCCGCGCGGCGACCGAACGGAGTGGCTGATGGCCAAGAAGGGCGGCATGTACCGACAGCGGCGGCGGCCCGCGCGCGGGCAGGGCGCTGCCGCGGCGGGCGGGATCAACCCCGAGATGCTGCGTCGCGCCCAGGAGCTGCAAACGCAGCTGGCCGAGGCGCAGGATGAGCTGAAGGACGCCAGCGTGACGGCCAGCGCCGGCGGCGGGATCGTCTCGGTCACGCTCGGCGGCGACCACAAGCTGCGCGAGGTGACGATCGACCCCGATGTGGTCGATCCCGACGACACGGAGATGCTGCAGGACCTGCTCGTGGCGGCGGTCAATGAGGCGCAGGACCAGCTTGAGGCGCTACGCGAGGAGCGGATGTCGGGGCTCACGGACGGGCTGCAGGTCCCGGGCTTCCAGTAGGGGCGGCGCCATGCAGCGATCGCCGGTCACCGCGCCCACGCTGTCTCGCTTGATCGAGGCGTTTCACAGACTCCCGGGGATCGGGCCGAAGACCGCTCAGCGGCTCGCCTATTACATCCTGCGAGCGCCCCGCGACGAGGCCGAAGCGCTCGCCACCGCGCTGCTGGAGGTGAAGGACCGCACGCAGCTCTGCGGCGTCTGTCAGAACATCACCGATACCGACCCGTGCGCCGTGTGCAGCGACCCGGGTCGCGCGACCGACACCATCTGCGTCGTCGAGGAGCCGCTCGACATCGTCGCGATCGAGCGCACCGGCGTGCACCGCGGGCGCTATCACGTGTTGCACGGCGCGATCAGCCCGATGGACGGGATCGGCCCGGAGGACCTCAAGGTCCGCGAGCTGCTCGCGCGCCTGGGCGACCACACGATCGAAGAGGTGATCCTCGCCACGAATCCGAACCTCGAGGGCGAGGCGACCGCCGGATATCTCTCGCGCGTGATCGGCGCGATGGGCATTCCGCTTACGCGGATCGCGCATGGGCTGCCGGTCGGCGCGGACGTTGAATACGCCGACGAACGCACGCTCCGCGAAGCCATGACCCACCGCGTCCGGATGGACGGCGACGCCAACGCAGGCGCCAATACCGGCGCTAGTAGAGAAGACGGCGGCTGATGCCGCGCACGATGCCGCTGCGCACCGAGGCGATCGTGCTGCGTCAGCGTGGCATCGGCGACGCCGACAAGGTCTGCGTGATGCTCTCGCCCGGCCGCGGGCGGATCGAGGCGGTCGCCCGCGGCGTGCGCAAGACGACGAGCCGCCTGGCCGGCCACGTTGATGCCCTCAGCCGCGGGACGTTCCAGCTCGCCCAGGGACGATCGATGTTGATCGTGACGCAGGCCCAGACGCTCGACGCGTGGCCCGAGCTGCACGACGACATGGATCGGCTCAGCCTCGCCTCAGGCGTCGCGGAGCTGATCGACCGCACCGCGATGGCGGACGTGCACAGCGCGCAGCTCTACCGGCTTGTTCGCGAGACGTTGACGCGGGTCGCGGAGACTCCCGACGCTCCGGCAGCGGTGCGCTGGTTCCAGCTGCGCTGGCTCGATCAACAGGGCTACCAGCCGGAGCTCGACGACTGCGTGCGCTGCCGGACACCGCTCAGGCCGACCGGCAACGGGCTCGCCGCGGGCGATGGCGGTGTGGTCTGTCCCGACTGCCACCGCGCCGGCGCGGGGTTGCCGTTGTCGCCTGCAGCCTTCAAGTTGCTACGCTACATGCGACGATCGTCGTTCGAGCATTCGGCGCAGGTGCGGCTGGACCGCGTGACCGCGTTGGAGGTCGATCGACAGCTCGCGTCGCTCGTGGAGCACGCGCTCGATGGGCGGCTGCGCAGCGCGTCGTTTGCGCAGGCGCTGGAGGGCGTCGGGCGCAGGGCGGGAACGAGCGCAACAGGAACGAGGTAGGCCAACCATGCCGCTATATGAGTACCTCTGCGAAGACTGCGACGGCGTCTTCGAGGTCGTTCGCCCGATTCGGGAAGCGCCGGAGCCGCAGCCCTGCCCGGAGTGCGACGAGGAGTGCGAGCGGGTGATGCCCTCGTCGTTCTCGGCGTACATCATGCGCCAGGGCTACCCGCGCCGCATCCCCGACCGCGGCAACTACTGGCACCTCGGCAAGGAGGTCACCTACCTCCCGAAGAAGGCGCGGCCTTACGAGCACCCGCAGGTCACCAAGCAGCGGGAGAAGGAGCCGCTGGGCACGCAGGACTACGTGGACCTCGTGGACCAGAAGATCGCTGAGCGCCGGATTATGCGCGAAGATCGCCGCAAAGAGCGCGAGCTCAAGCAGGAGCGCATGTCCAAGAAGGCCAAGGAGCTCAAGCCCGCGATGCCGCCCAAACCGCGCAGCTAGCCTGGCTTCACCCTGCTCGCCGCGCCCCCCATTGCTCCCACGCGTCGTAGGGGAGCGGGGAAACGGGCGGTAGCTTCCCCTGCCAGAGACCTTCGCAAGGCTCTGAGCGTCGAACTCGCCTTTCGATCATTCCCGCGGCCGCCAGGATGGCGGGAGGAGATCGCAGCACTGCGGGCGTTGCGCAACGGTCTCTGCAATCAGCCGTCGCGTCAGGCAGACCGCCAACGGCGGAAGGCGACGATCGCCCAGATGCCCTCCGCGATCAGGAAGGGATACGACTCAATCAGCAGCGCATAGGCGGCGGCCAGGGCGCAGCCGCCGGCGAAGATGGCGATGAACGATGGGTGACGCGCCTCCAGGGCATAGCTGATCACCATCGTGATCACCGCCACGATACCGAGCGCTTCGATGGCCACGGCGCTCATCGCCTTCGCGTCGCGGCGCCTGTATCGCCGACGGCGACCTCGACGCAGGCCTCAAGCGACGCGCATTCACACTTCAACATCTCGCTCAGTAGACGGTCCATCTGTTTGAGCGCGCTGATCTGATCATGAACCGCGGTTTGTTTCTCACCCGCAAGGGTCCGCCACATCCGCCCCGTGTTCGGATCGGCGGAATAGCTCTCCTGGAGGGTCCGCATCTCGGCGATGCTGAAGCCTGCCGCCTGCGCCAACTGGATGAACCGTAGAGTGAGTACCGCCTCCGCGTCGATCGCACGTTGGCCGGACACACGCAGCTGCGGTTCGAGCAGTCCGACCTGTTCGTAATACCGGATCGTCGATGCGGGGATGCCCAGCTCAGCGGAGACGTCGCCGATTTTCATGAGCGGGACATGAGTGCGGCGAAGGATGCGATTGTCGCCTGGGATCCCGCCGGACCCTCAATGGCGAGACTGAGACAGTCGTCGGTCGGCGCGACGCTGAACCTGAGAAAGCCGCAGCATTGACGCTCAAGGTTGGCGAACGCCTCAACCTGCGCTCGCACGGCATCGCCAGCTGCAAAGAGCACCAGGAGCCCGGAATCGAGCGCTGTGGTACCCAGCACGTGGGGCAGCAAGGTCTCATCGATCAGAGCGCGCCGAGCGCGCAACTGATCGCTGCTGAGCGAACAGGCGATGGCCTCCGGGCTCACCTCGTCACCCGAAAGGGCGACGTTTACGACCTCGATCTGCTGTGGCATGGTTTGATTTCCCTTCTGACCGGTGCGATCGATGGAAACCTACGAGTTGAAGCCAACTTTAAGTCAAGCGTGAAGTGGTAGACCGGTGAGACACGGGAATGACGGAACGTGGCGTCAGGGGTTGTGCCTAGAAGTCGCGCTGTGTGACGAACTCGGCGATGGCGGTGAGTTCTTCGCGCGGGCCGTCGACGGGCGTCTCGTGCAGTGCGGCGATCGCGCGGTCGCGCCATTCCCAGGCGACCGACATGCAATGGTCGATGATCGGGTCCTGACGAATCGCGTCGAGCGAGACCTCAAGCCAGCGCTCGCGCTCGTCGCCCGCGCCCGCGTCGAGGAAGCGGGAGACGGGGTTGGTGTCGGGCTGGCGGTCCATCAGCACGATCGCGGGCAGCGTCAGCGTGCCGGCGCTGAGGTCGCCGCCGACCGGCTTGCCGAGCTGCTCCTCGGTGCCGCAGAAGTCGAGGATGTCATCGACGATCTGGAAGGCCATGCCGACGCTGCGGCCGTATTCGCGCAGCGCGTCGATCGTCTCGCTGCGGCAGCCGGCCATCATCGCGCCGCCGGCGCCGGCGGTGGCGAACAGCGACGCCGTCTTGCCGTGGATCCGCACGTAGTAGTCGCGCATCGTGCCTGAGGCGGAGTCGTAGGCGCTGACATCCTGCGCGAGCTCGCCCTTGGCCATCACCATCAGCGTCTCGGCGAACAGCCGGATCACGCCGATATGGCCGGTGCGGGCGACTAGCTCGGCGGCGTGGGCGAACATGTAGTCGCCGAGCATCACGCTGGCGGCGTTGCCGAAGCTGGCGTTGGCCGTCGCCTCGCCGCGGCGAGTGTCTGAGGCGTCGATCACATCGTCGTGCACGAGCGTCGCGGTGTGCAGCAGCTCGATTGATGCGGCGAGCGGGATCTGGGAGTCGGCGTCGTAGTCGCCGAAGCCCCCGGCGAGCAGCGAGATCGCCGGCCGCAGCCGCTTGCCGCCGCGCGAGAGCACCTGATTCAGCATCGCCTCGAGCGGCACAAAGTCGGACCGCGCCACGAGGGAGAGCGTGTCTTCGACGACCGTGAGGTCGTCGGCGACGGGTTCATAGAGGTTCGCAGGTGAGGTCATCAGCGCTCAGGTTACCCCGCGTATTCTCGAGGAGCATTTGCGAATGGAGGCCAGCATGGCGACCGAGGAGCTTGGGCGCATTGAAGATGTAGAACTTCGTGATGTCTGGCCAAACGAGGCGCAAGACTTTACCCCCTGGCTCGCCGAGCACTTGGACCTGCTGGGGAGCGCCATCGGCCTGGACTTGGAGCGTGTCGACACTGAGGTGCCAGTCGGAGGATTCGCGCTTGACATCCTGGCAAGCTCGGAAGCGGTTGGCCAAGTTGCGATTGAGAACCAACTCGCCGTTGCCGATCATGGGCACCTCGGTCAACTAGCGACGTACGCAGCCGGCGTGGGCGCCAGCGCCTTGGTTTGGGTGGCGGCGTCGTTTCGTCAGGAGCACTTAGCGGCCCTTGAGTGGCTCAACGAGTGGACTGATTCGAGACTCGGCTTCTTTGCTGTCGAAGTCAGAACTATCAAGATCGGCGGGTCCCTGCCAGCAGCGGACTTTCGCGCAATCGCCGCTCCCAAGGATTGGGCGCGTCAGGGAGGGGCAGCCCCGTCCGCGACTGGCATGACTAGCAGTGAGAGAAAACGTCGGATCGATTTCTTCGATCGCCTGGTCGCTGGAGCGAACGAGCGAAAGCTCAAGACTTCGGGGAGTGCCGGTTCTGTCGTCAAGTCAAAATCCTTCCCCTGCGGAGAGAAAGAAGACGGCCTCATGTACTGGGTCGACCTACGTACGAGTGGCGTATTGGCCGTGCAGCTGAATATCAGGACCGGAGACCTTGATCGAAACAAGGCCATCATCAGCGCCCTCGACGAGGACAAGATTGAGATTGAGCGGGAGTTGGGATTCCTGCCCGAGTTATTCGCGCCAGATCCTGACGGTCCTCGCGGGCGCCTTAAGGGAGCGGTGGCGATGTTTCGGGATGCGTCCATCGACGATCCGCCTGACAGTGTCCAGGAAGCGCTGGAATGGTGCCTGAGCGTGCTTGAAGCGTTCCAGCGCCGGCTGGAACCCAGACTGATGGAGATCATTCAGCGGCTAAAGGCGGAAGAGGCGAACGGCATTGGCGAAGGTGGCTTGGGCGACAACATCGAGTGACTCGCCGCGGGTTCTGGCGATCTGCTGGGCGGTATGAACGATGTTTGCGGGTTCGTTTCGTTTGCCGCGCGTTGGTTGGGGGGTGAGATAGGGGCAGTCGGTCTCGAGCACGATCGCGTCGGGGCGAAGCGCGGCGGCGGCGGCGCGCAGCTCGTCGTTCTTGGGGTAGGTGACCGGGCCGGCGAACGAGATTAGGAAGCCCATCTCGGCGTAGGCGAGCGCGAGGGTGTCGTGGCCGGAGAAGCAGTGCAACACGCCTACCGGAGCCCCGCGACGGCACGCGGCGCCCCACGGGGCGAGCACGTCCCAGGTCGCGTCGTGCGCGTCGCGCGAGTGGATCACGACCGGCAGATCCAGCTCGTCGGCCAGGGCGAGCTGCTCGCGAAACGCCTGTAGCTGGATGCCGCGAGGTGACAGATTTCGGTAGAAGTCGAGGCCGATCTCACCGATCGCGACCACGCGCTCGCTGGCGGCGAGCGCGCGGAGTTCGCGGGCCAGCTCCGGCGTCCAGTCCTTCGCGTCGTGGGGATGGAGGCCGACCGTGGCGAAGATCTCGTCGTGCGTCGCGGCCAGCGCGACCGCCGCGCGGCTCGTCGGCAGGTCGGTGCCGATGGTCACGCAGCGTTCGACGCCGGCCGAGCGTGCTCGCGCCAGTACGTCGTCGATGTCGTCCAGCAGCGCCGGGTCGTGGAGATGGGCGTGGGTGTCGAACAGCGCGCTCACGTGCCCAGCCTGCTTTCTTCTTCCTCGACGATCGATTTGTCGAGCTTGCGGAACAGCGGCACGGGCGGCTGGATGGGCGTGCCGGGCCGCAGCGCGTGAATCTGCCAGCCAAGCTCCTCGATGCTCTGTTCCAGTCCGAGCAATGTGTGAAGCTTCGCGCAGCTGAACGGGAGGTAGGGCGCGAGCGCGGTGCGCAGCGCGGCGATCACGTTCAGCGACGTGTAGAGCGAACGCGCGGCAGCTTCGCGGTCTTCTTTGATCGCGTGCCATGGCGCGGTGTGGTCGAGGTAGCGGTTGGTCTCCTGCGCGAGCGCGAACGCCTGCTGCAGGCCCTGGCGCAGGTGTACGGCCTCGATCGATGCGCCGACCGCTTCAAGCGTCGATTGTGCGTGATCGAGCAGCCGCGTGGCGTCGCGGTCGAGCGGGCCCGGCTCGGGCACGCGCGAGTCGAAGTGCCGATTGACCAGTGCAAACACGCGGTTGACCAGGTTGCCCCAGGTCGCGACGAGCTCGTCGTTGTTGCGCCGCAGGAACTCGCCCCAGGAGAAATCGCTGTCAGCCGTCTCGGGCATCTGGGCGGCTAGCGCGTAGCGGAGCGGGTCGGGGTCGTAGCGGGTCAGGTAGTCGTTGACCCACACGGCCCAGCGCTGGCTGGTGCTGGCCTTGCTGCCCGACATCGTGATGTACTGGTTGGCGGGCACGTCGTAGGGCAGGTTGTAGCCGCCCGCGCCGATCAGAATTGCCGGCCAGATGACCGTGTGGAAGGGCACGTTGTCCTTGCCGATGAAGTTGTAGATGCGCGCGTCGGGGCCCTGCCAAAAGTCGCGCCAGGCCTCCGGCTCGCCGCGCGTCGAGGCCCACTCGACGGTCGCCGAGAGGTAGCCGATCACGGCCTCGAACCAGACGTAGATGCGCTTGTCCTCCCAGCCCTCGAGCGGGACGGGGACACCCCAGGCGATGTCGCGCGTGATCGCGCGGTCCTTCAGACCTTCGCGCAGCATCCCGCGGGTGAAATTGATCACGTGGGCGCGCCAGTGCTCCTTGTCCTCCGACAGCCACGCTTCGAGCTGCTGCTCGAATTCGGTGAGGCGCAGGAAGTAGTGCTCGGAGCTGCGCAGCTCGGGCGTCGCGCCGGTCGTGCGCGAGCGTGGATCGATCAGGTCGGTGGCGTCCAGCTGCCGTCCGCAAGCGTCGCACTGATCACCGCGCGCGCCCGGGTCGTCGCAGTGTGGGCAGGTGCCTTCGATGTAGCGGTCGGGCAGGTAGCGCTTCGCCTCGGCGTCGTAGAACAGCTCCTGCGTGGCGGTGTAGAGGTGGTCGTTCTCGAGGAGGCGGCGGAAGAGGTCGTGGGTCACCTCGCGGTGGTTGTCGGTCATCGTCGTGGTAAAGGTGTCGAATGAGATGCCGATTCCAGCCCAGGTTTCGAGGATCGACTCGTGGAACTCGGCGACGACATCTTCGGGCCGGCGGCCCTCTTCGTCGGCGCGCACAGTGATCGGCGTGCCGTGCGTGTCGGAGCCGGAGACCATCGCCACGCGGTTGCCGCGGATTCGGTGATAGCGGGCGAAGATGTCGGCCGGCAGGTAGGCGCCGCCGAGCTGGCCGTGGTGAATCGGTCCGTTGGCGTAGGGCCAGGCGACGCAAACGAGGACGTTCTCGGTCACAGTGGGCAGCTTTCCGTAACGGTCGCCGAATGCACCAAATGCACCAAATGCATTCTCAGCGTCGCACGCTGGGGGTAGGCGGTCAACGCGGCCATAGAGCGTAGACCTCGCGGCGTGGCCGCCCGGTCTGCGCGGCGACGCTGCGCGCGGCGTCGGCGCGGCTGGCGCCCGCGTCCGCCGCCTCCGACAGCGCCTCGCGGACGGCCGCGTCCGACCAGACTGGGGCTTCGGGTTCGGCCGGGATGATCAGGATGGTGAACTCACCGCGCGGCTCCGCGAAGGCCGCGACCGCCTCGGCGGGTGTGCCGCGCCAGATCTGCTCGTGCAGCTTGGTCAGCTCGCGGCCGACCACCAGCTCGACAGCCGGCAGCAGATCGGAGATTTCACACAGCGTCGCGGCGACGCGATGCGGCGATTCGAAGACGGTCGTCGGCACGCCCGCGGCGGCGATCTCCAGCAGCGCGCGGCGGCGTTCGCCCGCGCGACGCGGCAGGAACCCGCGCAAGCGCAGGTCGGCCCCGCGTACGCCGGCAGCCGACCAGAGCGTCAGCGGCGCCGCGGGGCCGGGAATCGGCGTCACGGTCAGGCCGGCGCGCACCGCCGCGGCGACCAGTTCGCGGCCCGGGTCGGAGACTCCCGGTGTGCCTGCGTCGCTGATCAGCGCGATGTCGTCGCCGCGTTCGAGGCGCGCCAGCAGCACAGCCGAGGTGCGGGCGCGGTTGCGATCGTTGTAGGGCGTGGTCGGCGTGGCGATCTCGTAGTGGTACAGCAGCCTGGCTGCGGTGCGGGTGTTCTCGGCGGCGATCAGGTTGACCTCACGCAGCACGCGCAGCGCGCGTAGCGTGATGTCCTCCAGATTGCCGATCGGAGTGGCGACGACGAAGAGCGAGCCGGGCACGCGGGTCAGGATAGGGAGTGCGATGGCTGCCGCTATCTGTTGCGTGCGCAACGCGCGAGCTGTCGTTCCGGTCAAGCAGGGCGCGTTTCGGCTCGGAATGCGCGCCGTCGCGGCGCTATCCTGCTGCCCACCACCGGAGCCACCGGCATCGGCGCGGGAGCGGGCGTGACGAAGCTCATTATCCCTCTCGACCCAAGCGGGTTCGAACGTACAGCGCGGCATTACGCCGCGCTGTTGCGTTAACGCGCCGACGCGATCGCGAGGAGGAACGATGACGACGCTGACGAGAACCGAGCCGATCAGCGGGGATGCTATCGAACCCTCCCCGGCGCCGCTCGCGCCGCCCATGCCGATGCGCAAGCAGCTACGCGAGGCCTACGGCTTCGATGACGTGGCGATCGTGCCGGGCGCGCTGACGATCAACCCCGACCTGACTGATGTGCGGACGGAGATCGCCGGGCTGACCCTCGAGATTCCGATTTTGGCCGCGGCGATGGACGCCGTCGTCGACCCATCCTTTGCGATTGATGTCGGGCAGCACGGCGGGCTGGGGGTGCTCAACCTTGAGGGCCTGCAGTGCCGCTTCGAGAACCCGACCGAGATTCTTGCAGAGGTAGCGGCCAGCGACACGGAGGGCGCAACCGAGATCCTGCAGCGCGCCTACACGACGCCGATTCGCGCCGAGCTGGTCGGGCGGCGGGTGGAGGAGATCAAGGCCGGCGGCGTTGCCGCGGCCGTCTCCGTGACGCCGCCGAACGCGAAGTGGCTTGCGCCAATCGTGCGCGACGCCGACGCCGACGTGTTCGTCGTGCAGTCGACCGTTACCACCGCACGGCACATGTCGCGCTCCGAGCGCGGACTGGTGCTGCACGAGCTGATCAGAAACATCGGCATCCCCACGATCGTCGGCAACACCGTCGGCTTCGAGGCCTCGATCGAGCTGATGGACGAAGGGATCGCCGCGCTGCTGGTGGGCGTGGGGCCGGGCGCGGCCTGCACGAGCCGCGAGGTGCTGGGCATCGGCGTGCCGCAGGTCTCGGCGACGATCGAGTGCGCCTACGCGCGCGACGAGTACTTGCGCCGCAGCGGGCGCTACATCCCGATCATCACCGACGGCGGGATCCGGACCGGCGGCGACTTCTGCAAGTCGTTCGTGTCGGGCGCGGACGCCGTGATGATCGGTTCGCCGTTCGCAGGCACCATTGAGGCGCCGGGCGGCGGCTTTCACTGGGGCATGGCGACGCCGCATGCGGAGCTGCCGCGCGGGGTGCGCGTCCATGTGGGCCAGCACACGACGCTCGATCGCTTGCTGTTCGGCCCCACCTCCCGGACCGACGGCACCGAGAACCTGATCGGCGCGCTGCGCACCTGCATGGGCAGCGTCGGCGCGGCCACGGTCCGCGAGCTGCACCAGACTGAGATGGTCGTCGCCCCCGCGATCAAGACCGAGGGCAAGCGCTACCAGATGCTCCGCGACTAGCAGCGTGCTGATCAATCGATGCGCTGGCGTTTTCCGCTCTCCCCCCGCAAAGCGGGGGGAGAGTTGTACAGAGCTTGCCTACCCAACCGCCTCGTAGAGCAGGTCGATGAGCTGGCGGACGTGGCGGTGCTGCCAGCCGGCGCGGCCCTGATTCATCACATAACCGAAGCCGATTCCGGCTGTGGGGTCGGCGAAGCCGAGCGAGCCGCCGCCGCCGAAGTGGCCGAACGTGTGGGGGTTGGGCCCGAGCGGACGCTCGCGCATCGCCAGCTGGAAGCCGCTGCCGAAGCGCGTCCGGCGCCCGAGTACCCGGTCGAGCCCGTAGACCTGCTCGGCTGAAGCGCGCGCGATCGTGGTGGGCTCGAGGATTCGCACCCCGTCGATCGTCCCCGTCGTGGAGAGCGCGCCGTAGAGGCGCGCGAGCGCCCTTGCGTTGCCCTGTCCGTTGGTCGAGGGGAACTCGGCGGCGCGATACTCGCGGCTGTTCTGCGAGCCGGGGCCTGTCTGGAAATGCGGCGGGTTGCGATTGGTCAGCAGCTGGAGCGGGTTCGGCGGCGAACGCAGGAGGTCGGGCGGCTGCTGGATCGGCAGGATTTCCGCCGTTCGCTCGTCGTCCTCGGCGCGGGTGCCGAAGTGGAAGTCGATCCCGGCGGGTTCGCGCAGCTCTCGCCGCATGAACTCGCCGATGCGGATGCCCGTGGCGCGGCGGATCAGCTCGCCGACGAGGAAGCCCTGCGTGTTCGAGTGGTAGCCGTGGGCCGTGCCGGGCGGCCACCAGGGGGCCTGCGCGGCGAGCGCGCTGCACATTCGCTCCCAGTGCAGCTGCGAGCCGACCGGCAGCGGACGCCGAATCGCGGGCAGCCCCGCTTGATGCGTCAGCAGCCAACGAATCCGAACGTGCTCCTTGCCCGCCGCTGCGAATTCCGGCCAGATCTGGGCGACGTGGCCGTCGATGTCGACTGCGCCCCGCTCAACGAGCCGCCAGAGCAGGATCGCCGCGATGGCCTTGCCGACCGAGTAGCAGCAGACCAGCGTGTCGCGCCGCCACGCCCGCGAGTGGCGCGCATCCGCCCAGCCGCCCCAGAGGTCGATCACCGGTTCGCCGTTGAGATGCACGGCCAACCCCGCTCCGGTCTCACTACGGGATGCGAAGTTGGCCTGGAACGCCTCGCGAACGGCGGCGAAGCGCGGGTCGCAGTCGCCTTGCACCGGCGCGTCGGCTGGGGATGGGAGTGCGGAGGGGCTCGCCGGCATCGTCGAGCCGGAGGTCACGCCACGATGCTCAGCGCGCGCGGACGTTCGGCGAAGTCGTTCAGCACTCGCACCGTGGCGTCGGGCAGCAGCTGGGCGGCTGCGGTCGCCACGATGTCCTGCTGCCCGGGATCGATCTCGAGGATCGCGATGCCGTTGGGGGCGAGCCGCGAACGCAGCTGCGTCAGCAGGCGCAACTGGAGCTCGGTACCGGCAGTGCCCGGCGTGAGGGCTTGGCGAGGCTCGTGCTCGGCCACCTCCGGCTCCAGGGTGGTCAGTCGCTGTTCAGGGATGTAAGGCAGGTTGGCCACGATGCAGTGGAAGAGCCCGTTGAGCGGCGTCAGCAGGTCGCCCTGCACGAAGTCGACCTTGGTGCGGCGCAGATGCCGCTGCGCGTTGTCGCGGGCGACGGCGAGCGCGTCGGCGGAGATGTCGGTGGCGACGAGTCGCGTGCCGCGGCGGTGGTGCGCGATCGCGATGCCCAGCGCGCCGGAGCCCGCGCCGATATCGGCGACATCGGGCGCGCGGACGCGGACGCGCTTGAAGTGATCGAGCGCGGTGTCGACGAGCAGCTCCGACTCGGGCCGCGGGATCAGCACGTCGGGCGTGACCCGGAACTCAAGCCGGTAGAACTCGCGCGCGCCGGTGATGTAGGCGAGCGGTTTCCGCTGGATCGCGCGCTCGCGCACCAGGTCGAGAAAACGGGTCAGGTCGGAGTGAGTGATTCCATCGGCCAGCGACGCGTAGAGCTGTGCGCGGGTCTTGCCGGTCGCGTGGCGGAGCAGAACCTCTGCCTCGAATCGCGCGTCTTCGACCTTGGCACGCTCCAGCGTCGAGGCGGCGGACATCCAGATGTCGCGCAGGATGGCGACCTCGTCGCTGTCGCTCATGCGCCGGCCTCCGCCAGCAGGCGCGTCTCCTCGGCGGTCACTGCGGCGTCGATCAGCGGATCGAGATGCCCGTCGAGCGCCTCGCTCAGGTCGTGCCGGGTCAGCCCGATGCGGTGGTCGGTGATCCGGTTCTCGGGGAAGTTGTAGGTGCGGATCTTCTCCGAGCGTCCGCCGCCGCCGACCTGAGCGCGGCGTGCGTCGGCGCGCTCGGCCTGCGCCGCCTGCAGCTGCATGTCGTAGATGCGCGCGCGCAGCACAGACATCGCCTTGAGCTTGTTCTTGAGCTGCGAGCGCTCGTCGGTGCAGATCACGACGGTGCCGGTCGGCTCGTGTGTCAGCCGCACGCCGGTCTGGACCTTGTTGACGTTCTGCCCGCCGGCGCCGCCGGAGTGAAACAGGTCGAGCCGGATGTCGGCGTCGTCGATGTCGACATCGAAGGCGTCAGCCTCGGGCAGCACGGCGACCGTGGCCGTCGACGTGTGGATGCGGCCCTGCGCCTCGGTCTCGGGCACGCGCTGGACGCGGTGGACGCCGCTCTCGTACTTCAGCCGCGAGAACGCGCCGTCGCCGGCGATCTCACAGACGACCTCTTTGATCCCGCCCGCGGCGTTCTCGCTGAGGCTGATCATGTCGGTCTTCCAGCGGCGTGCCTCGGCGTAGCGGACGTAGGCACGCAGCAGGTCGCCAGCCCAGAGGCCGGCCTCGTTGCCGCCGGCGCCGGCGCGAATCTCGACGATCACGTTGCGCTCGTCGTTTGGGTCGCGCGGTAGCAGGGCGCGGCGCGCTTCCTGTTCGAGCTGTTCGATCTGTTCGCTGAGCTCGTCGACTTCCAGCTGTGCGAACTCACGCATCTCGGCGTCGTCGGCTTCGGCGAACACCTCCCTGGCCTGGGCGAGATCACCGCTCGCCTGCAACCAGCGGTCGAGCAGTTGCACAAGCGGCTGCAGCGAGGCGTGCTCGCGCCCGATCGTCTGAAGCCGCCCGGCGTTGGTGCTCACGCCCGGCTCTGCCATCTGCTGCTCGAGCGCGTCGCGACGCTCGCGCACGGCCTGCAATTTGTCCCACATGGTGTTGGTCAGCGTGGTCATGGCTTCGCCACCATACCGAGGTCGCGCTGGCTTCCGACCATCAGAGCGCCGAGCACGGCGTTGATCGCGACCTCGCGTTGTTCACCGCTGCTCATCTCGCGCAGCGTGACGGTCCCGGCGGCGAGGTCGCGAGCACCGATGATGATCGCCCAGCGGCAGCCGGAGCGTCCGGCGTGTCGCAGCTGCGCCTTGAGCGAGCGGCCGCCGAAGCTGAGCGTGGCGCCGATTCCGGCGCGCCGCAGCTCGCCCGCCAGCCCCGTCGCCGCGACGGCCGCGTCCTCGCCGAGCGTCGCGATCACGACTTCTGGGTGTTCGGCCTCATCGTCCACAAGCCCCTGCTCGCGCAGCTGCAGCGCGAAGCGGTCGAGGCCCATCCCGAAGCCGATCCCGGGCGTCGGCGGGCCGCCGATCTGCTCGATCAGCCCGTCGTAGCGGCCGCCTGCGAGCAGCGTGACCTGTGAGCCGTCGGCGCTGCGCGGGACGATCTCGAAGACGGTGTGGGTGTAGTAATCGAGCCCGCGCACGAGCGTGGGCCGCTCCTCGTAGGGAATCCCGAGCGCTCCAAGGTGCGCCTTGACCGACTCGTAGTAGGCGGCCGACGTGTCGCTGAGGTGCTCGGTGATCAGCGGCGCGCCCGCCTGAAACGGCTGCGTTCGCGCGTCCTTGCTGTCGAGCAGGCGCATCGGCGCGCGGTCGAAGCGGGCGCGGTCGTCGGCTGCGATCTCGTCGAGATGCGGCTCGAAGTGCTGCTTCAGGCGTGGCACGTAGGCGCGCCGGTCAGCGCTGTCGCCGATGCTGTTCACGAGCAGCACGAGGTCGTCCAGCCCGAGACTCCGGGCGATCCGCCAGCCGAGGTCCATCACCTCAGCGTCGAGCGCCGCGTCGCGCACGCCGAGCGCCTCGACGCCGAACTGCGTGTGCTGGCGAAAGCGTCCGGCCTGCGGACGCTCGTAGCGAAACATCGGCAGTTGGTAGGCCAGCTTGACCGGCTGCGGCAGGTTGGCCATGCCGTGCTGCAGATAGGCGCGGCAGACGGAGGCGGTGCCCTCGGGCCGCAGCGCGAGACGCTCGCCGCCGCGGTCCTCGAAGACGTACATCTCCTTCTCGACGATGTCGGTCGCGTCGCCGACGCCGCGGGTGTAGAGCTCGGCCTGCTCGAACGTCGGCGGCTCGATGAAGCCGTAGCCGGCCAGGCGCGCCTGCTCGCGCGCGACCGACATGATCCGGTCGCGCACGCGATAGTCGTCGGGCAGCAGATCGCGCGTGCCGCGCGGCGCCTGGAACATCAACGGGTCCGATCACTCGGCGATGCTGCGTTCGAGTCATCGTACAGCTCGATCTCGTGTGAAATACGCGCCGATGCGGCGCAGCGGCGACGCTCGACGGGCGATACATTGAGGCCATGACCACGAGCACGCCGAATGCGTACGATCCGTCGCTACACCCCACGATCGATGACCTGAGCAAGGTCCTCGAGCAGTACCTCTCGCCCGACGAGCGCGGCCAGGTGGTGCAGGCCTACGAGTTCGCCGAGTCGGCCCACGCGGGGCACATGCGCACTTCGGGCCACCCGTACATCTCCCACCCGCTGGCTGCAGCGATCATCTGCGCCGAACTCCAGCTCGATGTGCCCGGCGTGCAGGCGGCGCTGCTGCACGACGTGATGGAGGACTGCGAGGTCCAGCGTTCGGAGCTCGTCCGCGCGTTCGGCGTTGATGTCGCCAAGCTCGTGGAGGGCGCGACGAAGCTCAACGCGCTGCAGCTTCCGGATGTTGATGCGTCTGTGCTCGATCAGAGCGTGCAGGCCGAAAACCTGCGCAAGATGTTCATCGCGATGGCCGACGACGTGCGCGTCGTGATCGTCAAGCTCGCCGACCGGCTGCACAACATGCGTACGCTCTCGGCGCTGTCGGAGGAGAAACAGCAGCGGATCTCGCGCGACACGATGGAGATCTACGCGCCGCTGGCCGCGCGGCTGGGCATCTGGCAGATCCGCGCGCAGCTCGAGGACCTGGCGTTCAAGTACCTCGATCCGGACGCGTACCGCCGTGCCTCGGAGCTGGTCGCGTCGCGGCGCTCGCGCCGCGAGCGCTATCTCAACCAGCTGCGCCGCGAGCTGGAAAACGCGCTCGAGGCCGCCGGCTTGCACGCCGAGGTGCGGGGGCGCGTCAAGCACCTCTACTCAATCCACGAGAAGGTTCGCAAGTACTCGGCGGAGGGCAAGTCGTTCAACGACATCTACGACCTGCTCGCGCTGCGCGTGCTGACCGAGTCGGCGGCCGACTGCTATGCGGTGCTGGGCGTCGTGCACGGGATGTGGCGCCCGATCTCCGGCGAGTTCGACGACTACATCGCCAGCCCCCGCCTGAGCGGCTACCAGTCGCTCCACACGACGGCGTTCTGGTCGCCCACCCACGCCGTCGAGGTGCAGATTCGGACCCGCCAGATGGACTACGAGGCCGAGTACGGCGTCGCCGTGCATTGGCTCTACAAAGAGGGCCGCAACACCGATGTGCACGACCGCGAGCGGCTCTCGTGGCTGCGCCAGCTGGTCGACTGGCAGGGCGAGCTGCCGGGCGCCGACGACTTCCTCGAAACGCTGCGCAGCGACATCTTCCACGACCAGGTCTTCGTGCACACGCCGGCCGGCGAGATCATCGACCTGCGCCGCGGCGCCACACCGCTCGATTTCGCCTTCCGGATCCACACCGACATCGGCTACAACTGCGTCGGCGCGAAGGTGAACAATCGGCTCGTGCACCTCACGACGCCGCTCGAGAACGGCGATGTGATCGAGATCGTGACCACGCGTTCACCTCGCGGGCCGAGCCGCGACTGGCTTAACCCCGCGCTTGGATATGTGACGACGCAGCACGCTCGCACGAAGATTCGTCAGTGGTTCCGCAAGCAGCGGCGCAGCGAGAACATCGCGCGCGGTCGCGAGGAACTCGAGCGGGAGCTGCGCCGCGTCAGCCTGCGCCTGCCGCGCGTCGAGGCCGAGGTGGTCGCAGCCACCGGCGGCAAAACGCTCGATGATGCGCTGGCGTTGATCGGGGCCGGCGATCCGAGTGCGCATCAGGTCGCGCTGCGGGTTGCGGCCCCCGAGGAGGCGCAGCCGGAGCCGACGCCGCAGCCGGAACGCGGCGGGGCAGGGCCTGACGACGCGTCAGCCGTGCGCGTGCTCGGCGCGCCCAACGTGCTGACCCGGATCGCGGCCTGCTGCGAGCCGCACCGCGGCGACCCGATCCACGGCTATGTCACGCGCGGGCGTGGGGTCAGCGTGCATCGCAGCGACTGTCACAACATCGTCCACGCCGCCGAGCAGAACCGCCTCGTCGACCTGCAGTGGGGCCACGGCGGCGGCGCATACACGGCGCGCTTGCGCGTCGACGGCTGGGACCGGGTCGGCTTCGCGCGCGATGTCGCGACGGTCTGCGCCGATGAAGACGTCAACATGGTCAGCCTCAACACCAGCGATCCGGTGGCGGGCCAGGTCAACATCAGCTTCACGGTTGAAGCCGCGAACCTCGCCCGGCTGCAGCGGGTGATTCATCGCCTCGACGATGTCCGCGGGGTGATGGCGGTCGAACGCGAGATGTAGCGCTCGCGCCTCGGCCGGGCTAGGCGCGGAGCGCTTCTACCAGTCGCTCGATGTGCTCGGGCGGCGTGTAGAAGTGCGGCGAGGCGCGCAGCCGGCCGAAGCGAACCGCCGTTGAGATGCCCAGCTCGCCGAGCCGCTCCCAGGTCTCGTCGAGCGTCTCACGCTCCTCCAGCGCGGGCGGACGGTCGAAGCAGACGATTCCGCTGCGCTCCATCGTGCCGCGCGGTGAGAAGACGTTGCAGCCGACCGATTGAAGCTGGTCGATCAGCAGGTCGGTGATGTCGCTGATCTGCGACTCGATGGTCTCGATGCCGATCTCGAGGATCAGTGAGATCGCGCCGCGCAACCCGAGCAGCGTCGCCGTGGGGCTGGCGCCCGGCTCGAAGCGGCTGGCCGTGGGCGAGAGCTGGATCGAATCGCCGCCGGCCTGCAGACCGCCGTCCATCGCACTGGCGCCGAGCAGTGGCGGGATCATCTCGCCGATCAGGTTCTCGCGCACGTAGAGCAGGCCCGAGCCGGTCGGGCCCAGCAACCACTTGTGCCCGCCCGCGGCGAGGAAGTCGATGTCGTCGCCGACCACGTCAACGGGTAGCGCGCCGGCCGACTGGATGGCGTCAACCGCGATCAGGCCGCCGTGCGCGTGCACCGCATCGGCCAGCGGTCGCAGCGGGCTGCGAAAGCCGGAGCCCCATTGGACGTGCGAGATCGCGAGCAGCCGCGTGCGTTCGCCGATCGCGGCGATCACATCCTCGGTCGGGATGCGGCCGTCGGACTGCGCGGCGACGATGTCGATTTCGACGCCCTTGGCGCCGAGCGCAGTCCAGGCGTGGCGATTGGACGGATACTCGGCGTCGGTCACGACGACGTGATCGCCCGGCTCCCAGGGCAGGCTGCCGGCGACGATCGAGAGGCCGGTCGCGGTGTTGGGCACGAGACCGATCTCGTGGCCGCCGCGCGCGCCGAGCAGGGTCGCGGCGTCCCCGCGCAGCGCGGCGATCTCGTCCTGCCAGTTGGAGCCGAGATAACCGCGGCGGGTGGCCTGCTCGACGTAAGCACGGACGGCGTCGGCCGCCGGCTTGGGCAACGGCGAGACGCCGGCGTGATTGAAGAACGCGAGCTCGTCGAGCACGGGGAACAGTTCGGAGGTGTAGTTCATCGGCGCCTCTCGTGCGTCTGGGCGATGTGCTGTCGCAAGGCTATGGCAGGCAGCGGGTGCGTGGGGTTGCAATGCGACGGAATATGTGTTCTACTGCGCCGAGCGAACGAAGGTTCGCACAGTGAAACAGGGAGTCCACATGCATACTCGAGTACACGGAGGAGCGCTGGTCGGGCTCGATGGCGAGCCGATCTGCGTCGAAGTCGACATCTCCAGCGGCAGTCCCAAGACGACGATCGTCGGTTTGCCAGACGCGGCGGTGGACGAGGCGCGGGAGCGCGTTCGCTCGGCCATCCGCAACGCCGGCGCGGGCTTTCCGACCAAGCGCGTCACGGTCAATCTCGCGCCCGCGCATCTGCGCAAGGAGGGCGCCGGCTACGACCTGCCGATAGCGGTGGGGATGCTCGTGGCGACGGGCCAGATCTGCGAGAGCGCGGTTCAGGACACGCTCTTCCTCGGCGAGCTTGCACTCGATGGCGAGCTGCGGCACGTGCGCGGCGTGCTCTCGGTGGCCGCCGCGGCCCGCGACGCAGCTGTCGGGCGGATCGTGGTGCCGACCGTCGACGCCGAGGAGGCCGCGCTGATCGAGGGACTCGAGGTCATCGCCGTCGATTCGCTGCGCGACTGGATCGCGATCGCGACCGACGAGCGTCCGATCGCCGACGCGATCTGGCATTCGAGCCGCACCGAGGCGCCCGAGCAGGCGCTCGCCGCCGACATCCATGACTTCAACGAGGTGCGCGGCCAGGAGCACGTGAAGCGCGCGATGGAGGTCGCGGCCGCGGGCGGGCACAACATGCTGATGAATGGGCCGCCGGGCGCGGGCAAGACGCTGCTGGCCTCCTGCCTACCCGGCATCCTGCCGCCGCTGACGACCGACGAGGCGCTCGAAGTGACACGGATCGCGAGCGTCGCGGGGGCAACCGAGGCGGGCGCACGGCTGATTCGGCGCCGACCGTTTCGCGCGCCGCACCACACCATCTCCAACGCGGGCCTGGTCGGCGGCGGGCAGAAGCTGCGCCCCGGCGAGATCACGCTCGCGCACCGCGGGGTGCTGTTCCTCGATGAGCTGCCCGAGTTCAGCGTGCGTGCGCTCGAGGCGTTGCGTCAGCCCCTTGAGGACCGACACGTCACCATCTCTCGCGCGCACGGCACCGTCACCTATCCAGCCGACATCACGATGATCGGCGCGATGAATCCGTGTCCCTGCGGCAACTTCGGCACCGAGCAGGGGTGCACCTGCGCCGACTCGGCGGTTTACCGCTATCAGCGCCGCATCTCGGGGCCCGTGCTCGACCGCATCGACCTCTTCGCCGATGTGCCGCGCGTCTCGGTGCAGAAGCTGATGCGCGGCGCGGACGGCATCGAGGCGCCGCCGGGCGAGCCGTCGGCGACCGTGCGCGAGCGGGTGATCGCGGCTCGCACGCGGCAGCACGAGCGTCACGGTGAGTCGGGACCGCGGTCCAACGCGGCGCTCACAGCGCGCGACGTCCGTTCCCACTGCATCGAGCTGCTGGAGGACAGGGCCGAAACGTTGGTCCGCGAGGCGGTCGACCGACTGACGCTCTCTGCGCGCGGCTTTCACCGCGTGTTGAAGGTCTCGCGGACGATCGCCGACCTCGCGGGTTCTGAGTTGATCACCGTCCAGCACGTCGCGGAGGCGATCCAATATCGCAAACGCGCGAAATAGCCTGCCGCGTTGTGGACGGCCGTCAGCACATCGGCGCTGAGCAGGCCGCGGATCGCGCGGTGGAGCCGCTAGCCTCGGCGCGGCGCAGGCTGCGTCGCGGAGGAGTGGGGTATGGAACTGGTATTCACCGGCGGGCGCGTGCTGACGATCGACGCGCTCGACCGCATTGTCTCGGGTGTCGCCGTACGTGATGGCCGCATCGTCGCGGTCGGAGACAGCGACGAGGTGAGGAAGGCGGTCAGTCCGGACGCGCAAGCCGTCGACCTGCGGGGACGTGCACTCGTGCCCGGGTTCTGCGACCCGCACAACCACTTCTCGATGACGACGTTCGAGCCGCGCTCGGTCGACTGCCGCATACCGCCGCTGGCCGGCAAGCCGGCTGTGCTTGACGCCATCGCGGCAGCCGCGGCCGGCAGCGTCGAGGGTCAGTGGCTTTGGGGCCTCGGCTACACCCCGCGGCCCAACATGGACCTCGGGCCGCTGCTGCGCACGGAGTTGGATGAGGCGGCCCCACGGAACCCGGTCTGCGTGATGGACTCGTCCTATCACGCCTGTTACGCCAACTCGGCTGCGCTGGCGCTGGTAGGGATCGACCGTGACACGCCCGATCCGCGCGGTGGGGAGATTCGCCGCGACGACCGCGGCGATGCCACCGGCGTGCTCTGGGAGCGCGCGATGGACCAGGTCCATCACGCATCCCTGCGCGCCCAGATCGACACGCTGGGGGCCGATGTGGTGGCCGGCCTGGTGCAGCAGAACGCGAAGCGTCATCTCTCACACGGCGTGACCAGCGTGGGGGACGCATTGGTGATGCCGGAAAGCGCCGAGATCTACCGGCTGACCGACGAACGCGGGATGCTGCCGATCTCGATCCACCAGATGCGCGGCGGGATGGGATTCTTCTCCGCGCCGGAGGACGCGGCGGCCGGCGCCTTCATGCAGGACGATGTCTCCGACCGTTTGCGCGGCGGGATCGTCAAGATCTTCATGGACCCGGTCTGGCCCAGCTCGGCGCTGACCATCTGCCACGCGGATGGGTCCAGGGAGAACGAGGGCACGCCCTACTACGGGCAGGAAGAGGTGGATCAGCTCGTCCTCAACGCCGCCTCACATGGGTTGCAGGTCGCGATTCACTGCATCGGCAATCGTGCCGTTGAGCAAGCCTTGAACTCGTTCGAACGCGCGCTGCGCGAGGTCGCTCGAGCGGACCCGCGCTACCGGATCGAGCACTTCTTCTTCGCCGATGTTGCGCAGTTCGAACGAGCGAAGTCCCTGGGAGTGATCGTCTCGCACCAGCCCTCGTTCCTCTACGCGGTGGGCGATGGCTTCCAGGCGGCTGTCTCCGAGGTCGGCGTCGATGCGCCGCTGATGGCCTATCGCACGATGTTGGACATGGGTGTGACCGTCGCTTCCGGCTCGGACTTCCCGTGCGGCCCCGTGGAACCGTTGCTGGGGCTGCACGGTCTGGTCTCGCGCCGATCTCGCTCGGGCGTCGCTCCGATTGCCGAGGAGCAGGCGATCACGGCGCTTGAGGGGCTGCGCACGTACACGCTCAACTCCGCGACCGCGATGTTCCGCGACCATGAGGTCGGCTCGATCGAGGTCGGGAAGCGCGCCGACCTCGTCGTGCTCAGCCACGATCCGACGCTGGTGGACCCGACGTTCATCAGTGAGATCGCGGTGCAGCAAACCTACGTCGACGGCGAGTTGCAGTACGCCGTGTAGCCGGCTCGCGCCTCGCAGGATGCGAAATCGCTAGCCTCCGCTCGGCGCTCAGATCGCGTCGCGAAGGAGTCGAACATGGACTTGCTATTCACCGGTGGACGGGTGCTGACGATCGACCCGCTCGACCGGATTGCATCCGGTGTCGCCGTGCGTGATGGCCGCATCATCGCCGTCGGCGACAGCGACGAGGTGAGGAAGGCGCTCAGTCCAGACGCCCCATCTGTCGACCTGCAGGGACGCGCGCTCGTGCCGGGGTTCTGCGACCCGCACAACCACTTCTCGATGACCACGTTCGAGCCGCGCTCGGTCGACTGCCGCACACCGCCGCTGGCCGGCAAGTCAGCCGTGCTCGACGCAATCGCGGCCGCCGCCGACGGGAGCACTGCCGGTCAGTGGATCTGGGGGCTCGGCTACAACACGCGTGAAATGGGCGGGCTCGGCGACGACGTCATCCTGCGCTCGGAGTTGGACGAGGTCGCTCCGCACAACCCGGTCTGCGTGATGGACGCTTCGTATCACTCCTGTTACGCCAACTCGGCCGCCATGGCGCTCGTGGGGATCGGCCGTGACACGCCAGACCCCCGAGGCGGGGAGATTTTGCGCGACGAGCACGGGGAAGCGAACGGCGTGCTGTGGGAGCGGGCGATGGACCCGGTCCATCACGCCTCAATGCGCTCCTACATCGACACGTTCGGGCCCGATGTGGTGGCTGGTCTGGTCGAGCAGAACGCGCGGCGCCACCTCTCGCACGGCATCACCAGCGTGGGCGACGCGCTGGTTATGCCCGAGAGCGCCGAGATCTATCGGCTGACCGACGAGCGCGGCCAACTGCCGATCGTGATCCACCAGATGCGCGGCGGGCCCGGATTCTTCGCCGCGCCCGAAGATGCCGCCGGCGGCGCATTCATGGAGGACGATGTCTCAGACCGGCTGCGCGGCGGGATCGTCAAGATCTTCATGGACCCGGTCTGGCCCAGTCCGGCGATGACGCTCTGCCACGAAGACGGCACGACGGAGCCCGTGGGCACGCCCTACTACGGGCAGGAAGAGGTCGATCACCTCGTCCTCGGCGCGGCCTCGCACGGACTCCAGGTCGCGATCCACTGCATCGGCGACCGCGCCATCGATCAGGCGTTGAACGCCTTTGAACGTGCTCTGCGCGAGGTTCCCCGAGACGATCCGCGCTATCGGATCGAGCACTTCGCGTTCGGTACGTCGGCTCAGATCGAGCGCTCGCAGTCGCTCGGCGTGGTCATCTCGCACCAGCCGCCGTTCCTCAATGCGATCGGCGAGTTCTTCGAGACGCGGATCGCCGCGACAGGCGTCGATGCCGTGCCGCTGCCCTACCGCGCCATGCTGGATGCGGGCATCTTGGTCGCGTCGGGCTCCGACTTTCCCTGCGCCCCGGTCGAGCCGCTGCTTGGCCTGTACGGATTGGTCGGGCGGACCGCGCGCGACGGGACTCAGGTGGCGCCGGATCAGGCAATCTCGCCGCTCGAGGCGCTGCGCACCTACACGCTCAACTCCGCTGCCGCCATGTACCGCGATCACGAAGTCGGCTCGATCGAGGTCGGCAAGCGCGCCGACCTGGTCGTCCTGAGCCACGATCCGACGCTCGTGGATGCGGCATTCATCCAAGAGATTGTGGTCCAGCAGACCTACATCGACGGGGAGCTGCAGTACGCCGTCTAGGCGCCTGCTGTTCGGGTCTCCCCCCGCATTGCGGGGGGAGGAAATGGAGTGCGGTGCACCAGCAGACGTAGTCACTAGCCTGAGCGTCCCGTCACGATCGTGTCCAGAAGGAGTCGAACATGGAACTGCTATTCACCGGTGGGCGAGTGCTGACGATCGATGCGCTCGATCGAATCGTGACTGGCGTCGCCGTGCGCGATGGTCGGATCGTTGCGGTCGGCGACAGCGACGAGGCGCGAAGTGCACTCGGACCCGATGCGACGCACGTTGATCTGCGCGGGCGGGCGCTTGTGCCCGGCTTCTGTGACCCGCACAACCACTTCTCGATGACCACGTTCGAGCCGCGCTCGGTCGATTGCCGGATCCCGCCGTTGGCGGGGAAGGCGGCCGTGCTCGATGCGATCGCCGCGGCTGCGGCAGGGAGTCCCGCAGGCCAGTGGATTTGGGGCCTGGGTTATCCGGCCCGGATCGTTGGCGACGACGGGGGACTGCTGCGCTCGGAGTTGGACGAGGTGGCCGCGAACAACCCCGTCTGCGTGATGGACTCGTCCTATCACGCTTGTTACGCGAATTCGGCGGCGATGGCGCTCGTCGGGATCGACCGTGACACGCCGGACCCGAGGGGTGGAGAAATTCACCACGACGCTCAGGGTGAGCCGAACGGAATCTTGTGGGAGCGGGCGATGGACCCGGTCCACCACGCTTCGATGCGCTCCTACATCGACACGTTCGGGCCCGATGTCGTGGCCGGCCTCGTCCAGCAGAACGCGAAACGCCACCTCTCGCACGGGATCACCAGCGTTGGTGATGCGCTCGTTATGCCCGAGAGCGCGGAGATCTACCGGTTGACCGACGAGCGCGGGATGCTCCCGATCGTGATCCACCAGATGCGCGGCGGGCCGGGCTTTTTCGCGGCGCCCGAAGATGCGGCGGGCGGCGCGTTCATGGAGGACGATGTCTCCGACCGTCTGCGCGGCGGGATCGTCAAGATCTTCATGGACCCGGTCTGGCCCAGCCCGGCGATGACGGTTTGCCATGCTGACGGCTCAACGGCGCACGCGGGCATTCCCTACTACGGCCAGGAAGAGGTCGATCACCTCGTCCTGGACGCTGCGTCGCACGGGCTCCAGGTCGCAATTCACTGCATCGGCAACCACGCCATCGAGCAAGGGCTGAACGCCTTTGAACGCGCAATGCGCGAGGTTCCTCGCGACGACCCCCGCTACCGCATCGAGCACTTCAGCTTCGGTGTGGCGGATCAGATCGAGCGGGCGCGCTCGCTCGGAGTGATCCTCTCGCACCAACCGCCGTTCCTGCTCGCTACCGGCGATTTCTTCGAGAGCCGCACCGCCGAGGCGGGCATCGTGTCGCCCCCGATCCCGTATCGCTCGCTGCTGGATGCGGGCGTGACCGTCGCCTCCGGCTCCGACTTCCCGTGCGCCCCGGTCGAACCGTTGCTGGGGCTCTTCAGCCTGGTGTCGCGCCGCGCGCGCAACGGCCGCGTGATCGCGGCAGACCAGGCGATCACGCCGCTCGAGGCGCTGCGTACGTACACGCTCAACTCCGCCACCGCGATGTTCCGCGACCACGAGGTTGGGTCGATCGAGGTCGGCAAGCGCGCGGATCTCGTCGTGCTCAGCCACGACCCGACGCTGGTGGACCCAACGTTCATCCGCGAGATCTCGGTGCAGCAGACCTACGTCGATGGCGACCTGCAATACGCGGTGTAGGCCGCTGGCGTCGCACTCTTGCAGCGATCGGGGTCGCAGGAGGACATCGACTTCCCGCGCCCCAGCGTGGTGGTCGCGCGCAAGCTCGACGGTGTTCAGATCGGGACGTAATCAGGACAACCAGGCGCGCGAGCGGACAGGCTGCCCGACCGAGGGAGGCTCGTGCGCGTGTTAAGCTGGCCTCCCCAGGCCCCCGTAGCTCAGGGGATTAGAGCACTGGCCTCCGGAGCCAGGGGCGTAGGTTCGAATCCTACCGGGGGTACCACCGCTCACCATCTCACCAGCTCGCCCGCTCTCCATCGCGGCTCCGATGTTCGGATCGTGATGCGCTCGCGCTCTGCTTGCAGAATTCGCTACCGTCAGCTCGCAGGATTTGGAGGAAGCTGATGAACGAGGGACAGGCACGGATCGGGGCGGGCGCGGTCGACTTCTCGATGCGCTACCGCGACGACATCATGGGCGACGAAGGACTGTGCATCGAGGTGCGCGGCGAGGTCGAGGGCGAGGACACCGAACTCTTGCGCTTCGACTGCTTTCGCGTCGCGCCGCACTATCACTATGGTCCGCAGTCGGGCGACGAGCGAGTGATGCTCGACCTCACGGCGGCGGGCGACTCGCTGGAGTGGACGCTTGGCTGCTTCGAGCGCGGCCGTTTGCGCTCGATGCTTGAGCGCGCCGGCTACGACGCGGTCGCGGAGGCGCTCGATGAGGGGGCTGTCGCGTCAACGATTCCCGTCGTCGTCAGCACGGCCCACGCGATCGTCGCCGCGCGCGCCAGCTAGCGATCGGGACCCGTTCAGCCTCTGCGGTAGTAGGGCTGGCAGAGCTCGACTTCCAGACCACCGGGCATGCGGCAGTGCGCTCAACGTCGGCAGCCGGCTCGGAGCTGTCGAACATCGTGTGCACGCCGGTGATCATGCGGTTCTGTTCTCGCTCGCGGACGGCTCGATGGCCCAGCTAATCAGCATCCCGGTTGAGGGCGTGCGCCAGGTGGGCAGCCATCCTGTGCTCGTGCGCGCGTAGAGATCATCGAGACCGGCCGCGATGCGGGCCCGCGCCGCCTCAACGTCGCGCGGCTCGATCTCGGCGAGCGCGAAGTTGATCGCCGATTCCTCGTCGGTGGGGAGCTGCTCGGGCCAGGTGAAGTACTCGCCTAGCACGCGCACATCGGGCACGATTCCCAGGTCCCAGAGCACCGGGAGCAGTTCGCGGAAACTCGGTGACGGCGCTTCGTCGACGCCCAGCGCCAGACGAAACAGCGATTCGTTCACGTTGGGCGGCGGCACGGTCCAGGTCAGCAGCGCCGCGCGCCGGCGGGCCGCGCGGTGGATCTCCGCCAGGAAGGGCCCGATGTCCTCGATGAAATAGGTCACGTCGGCCGAAATCACTAGGTCAGCCTCGAGCGGCTGGGCGGGCGGCCAGCGCGAGGCAACGGCCCGCGCGTTCTCGATCGCGTGCTCGGCGACACAGATCTCGAACTGCGCGCGCATCGAGGGCGAGGGCTCCACGTTGGTCAGCGAACGCGCTCGCACGGCGAGCGGCAGGCCGATGCGTCCTGCGCCGCCGCCGACCTCGATGATCTCGTCGTCCGCGTCGAGCAGCTCGATCAGCGCCGCCAGCAGCGGTTCCGGTTCGCGGCGGGGGTCGAAGCGATAGGTGTGCGCGTACAGCGCCCAGCGTTCCTCGGTGAGGGGCGTCGCGAGCTCCGCCTGTTGCGTCTCGCGAGCGCGGATCATCGCTGCGTAGCGCTCTGCCGCGGTCACGTTCGCTCCTCCAGGGCAGCCAGCACGACATCGCCGCGCGGCGACAGCTCGTAGCCGACCTCCAGGCTGATGGTCAGTCCCAGCGCCTTCAGCTTCCGGACATCGGATTTGAACCTGGGCGTCTCGCAGCCCTGCGCCGCGGCGAGATCGCCGGCGCGAGTGCCGGGCTGGCGCGAAATCGCCACGAGCGTCGCGGTTGTCCACGGCCCGCGCTGCGAGCGTCCGTCCATCTTGCCGAGCCGCTGCACCAGGCTCTCCAGCTCGTCGTGATCGAGCTCGTTGGCAGCCTGCAGCCGCTTGCGCGGATCGACGTGCGGGCCCGCGAAGTGAAACGCGACGCGATACAGCTGCGAGCCGCGGTCAGCCCCGCGCCGCTGGTTGCGCTCGATCGCCTCGAGCGCCGCGGCGGGCGTCTCGAATCCCGCGGCCCGCGCGTCCTCGGGCGTGATCGCATCGACCGCGATTTGGCTCACCTCATCGACCTCCACGGCTCCCTCACCCACGCGGTAGCGGCCGCCGACGCGCGCCTGCGGGCGACGCCAGCGACGAAACGTCAGGGTCAGCTCGCCCGCGGCGATTCGTTGATAGTCGCGAACGCGGAACTGCATGGCGCCACTCCTCCCCAGCACCCGCGCGGGCGGCCTTCGCGGGAGTCGGTGATAGCCTAGTTCGGCGAGCGCGCGGCGCGACATCTGGCGCCGTCTGCAGGGGGTGTGAGTGGCATCACGGGGGGGACGCAGCGCCCGCAGGCGTCCGCAGCGGCTGGCCCGCCGGCGCGCTGAAACGCAGGGCTTCGACCGCGGCGGCAGCCGCCGTTCGATCTTCCGCTCGAAGTGGCTGCTGATCAGCTTCGGGATCGTCGGCACGGTCGCGCTGATCGTGCCGCTCGTCCTGATCGGTGGCAACAGCGGCCCAACGCTCGACCCCAATCAGCCGCCGCCGATCCGCCGCACGGCCGAGGAGATCGCCGCCGCCGACGCTCAGGCGGCCGCTCAGGCCGAGCCGGCGCTCACGGCGCAGAGCGACGAACCGACGCCGCTCGAGCCCGCCGGCGAGAAGCCGACGTTCGACGCCCCGCCGGCGCTCGCGCTGGAGGACGGTGTGGACTACCGCGCCACGATCGAGCTCGAGAACGGCGTCGTCGAGATCGACCTCTTCGAGCAGGCAGCCCCGCTGCACGTGAACAACTTCGTGTTCCTCGCCGATCAGGGTTTCTACGACGGCCTCACGTTCCACCGCGTGATTCACAACTTCGTCGCTCAGGGTGGCGATCCGCTCGGCACGGGCACCGGCGGGGCGGGGTATACGCTGCCCGACGAGACGGGCGGCGACGGTCCGGCAGAGCGATTGACGCTCAACGCGACGGGAGTCATTTCGATGGCGCGCGGTCAGTTCGGCGCTTCGTCGTCGCAATTCTTCATCACACTCGCGCCCACGCCGCACCTCAACGCACAGAGTTTCACCGCGTTCGGCGAAGTCACGGCCGGCCTCGAGCTGCTCCAGAGGTTCGACGAGCGCGACGGGACGACACTGGCGGCCGGGCCGAGAATCGTATCGATCACCATCCAGAGAGCGCCGTAGGCGCAGGAACAGGACACGACCAGGGAAGGCAGGGATCATGGCCAAGTATTCGAAGCGACCCGAGATGGCGCTGAACGCCGAGAAGAGCTACTCAGCGAAGATCGAGCTGGCTGACGGCGGCGAGATCGAGCTTGAGCTGTTCGCCAAGGATGCGCCGGAGACCGTGAATTCCTTCGTGTTCCTCGCGCGCGACGGCTACTACGAGGGCGTCACCTTCCACCGCATCATCAAGGGCTTCATGGCCCAGGGCGGCGACCCCACCGGCCAGGGCACCGGCGGGCCCGGCTACAACATCCCCGACGAGGTCAACAGCAACAAGCACAACACCGAGGGCACCGTCGCGATGGCCAAGACCGCTGCGCCGAACTCAGGCGGCAGCCAGTTCTACATCACCTTCGAGCCGACGCCGTTCCTCGACAACGACTACACGGTGTTCGGCCGTGTGACCTCCGGCATGGACGTGGTCCACGCGTTCGCCGAGCGCGACCCGCAGCGCGCCCGCCAGCCCGGCCCGGCGATGAAGTCGGTCACGATTACCGAGGCGTAGTCACCACGAAGCGCGAGCGCCCCCATGAGCCCGTCGTGAGCCTCTCGTGAGTCTGCAGCAGCCGCGCATCCCGCCGATCGCCGTGGTGCTGCGCGTGGTCTCGATCCTGGGGATGGGCCTGACAGTGAGCGGCTTCGTGCTCGCGTTGGTCGGCGCCGAGTGGTGGTGGGCGCTCGGCACGGCCCTGGGATTCGTGCCGTTCCTGGTGATGATGGCCGTCGTCGACCGGCTCATCCCCGACCCGACCGCCTGGCAGCCCGCGCCACCATCCGACGACGGCGACTCCGACGCATAGCGGACGGGTGCCGGATACCTCAGGCTTCGGCGACTCCCTCGTCCGGGGGGGAAGCGCGCCGGTTAGCCGTCGATGCGGGCGGTGGCTGAGCCTTTGACGACCTCTGCGCCGTCCTGGTTGACGGTGCTGACCGAGAGGTCGACCAGGCTGACGCCGTCTTCCTCGCGGATCGCTTCGACGGTGGCCTTCGCGGTCAGCGAGTCGCCGGGCCAGACCTGGTTGACGAAGCGCACGCCGTACTTGGTCAGGCGACCGTCGCCGACGAGGTTCGTCAGCATCTTGCCCGTCACGCCCATCGAGAGCATGCCGTGCGCGAAGACCGTCGGGTAGCCGGCGACCTTCGTGGTGAAGATCTCGTCGGTGTGCAGCGGGTTGTAGTCGCCCGAGGCGCCCGCGTACTGGATGATCTGCGTGCGTGAGAGGTTCTCGACGACGATTTCTTCGTGCGTGTCGCCCACGCTGAGTTCGCTCTTCGACAGCGCCATGTTGGCCTCCTCTATTCCACGACTCGCGACGTCTGCACGCCGACCGACCGGGCGGTCACGACCAGCACGTCGTCCTGGTTGTAGTACTCGGTGATGCTCTCGTTGAACTTGAGCGTGCCGCCGCGCCGGCCTTCTCGCTCCCACGACGTGCCGGGCTTGTCGACGGCGCGGAGCACGTCGCCGGGCGCGATCGGGGCGTGGTACTCGTAGTGCTGCTCGGCGTGGAAGCCGGTCCCGCCGCCGCCGCCGCTGGGCGCACGCGTCACGCCGGTGGGCTCCTTGCCGGAGCCGAACCAGGGCTGCCCCTGCACGGGGCGCAGGTTGTAGCCCTCGGTGAACTGCGCGCTCGCCTGAACGAACGTGGGCGGCGGGATCACCTGGCCGGGCTCGGTCTCGGCGGCCGCCGATGCGTCGTGATAGATCGGGTTCGTGTCGCCGATCGAGCGGGCGAACAGCATGATGTGCCCGGCTTCGATCGGGAAGTGGTCAGTCGCCATCGAGTGCACCGTCCCTTCGCGTATCGGTTGATTTCCCGCTGCATCGTATCGCACGCCCTGCGTAAGTCAGCCGGGTGCGCCTGTAGCCTGTGGCGAGCCGCGTCCGGCGGCGGATTTGAGGGGTCGGCTGCCATGGCGCAAGCATTTGAGGCGCTTCGGGTCGTGGAGCTGGCGGGCTCGCACGCCGGCGCGTTCGCGGCAAAGATGTTCGCCGACAACGGTGCGCGCGTCGTCAAGGTGGAGCCGCGGGGCGGCGATCCGCTACGCAGATCGGGCGCGCTGCTGCCTCGCCACGCGCTCGGCGACGACGCGATCGGCTCGATCTGGGCCTACTGCAACACGAGCAAACAGGTCGTCGAGCTGGATTCGGAGACCGCCGCCGGTCGCTCCAAGATCGACCGCCTGCTCGACGTGGCCGACGTGATCATCGAGAGCAGCGCCCCCGATCGCCTGATCCCGACCACTGCGGGCCGCTCCGACGAGCGCGCCGTCAAGGTCTACATCTCGCCCTACGGGCTTGACGGGCCAACGGCGCACTGGCGCTCGAACGTCTTCACCGACGACGCGGTGGGCGGGCACATGTACCTGAACGGCGAGCCTGACCGCGAGCCGTTCCGCCGCCAGGGCCGCCACACCGAGTATTCGGGCGGCATGTACGGCTTCGTCGGCGCGATGTCGGGGTTGCTCGCGCGCGAGCGGATCGGGCTGGGCCAGACCGTCGAGATCGCGCACATCGAGTGCATGGTCGCGATGCACCAGCACACCACCACGATGTGGACGCACGCCGGCCACGTGCTGATGCGCGAGGGCAACACCCAGCCGGGCATGTGGCACCCCGCCGGCGTGTACGAGTGCCAGGACGGCTACGTCTTCCTCTGCCACGCCGGCGGCGCGAAGCTGATCCCCTTCCTGCAGGCCGCCGGCCTGGGGGACCTGCTTGAAGACCCGCGCTTCGAGACCGACGTGGCCCGCGGCAGCCACAAGAAGGAATTCAACGAGGCGATTCGGCCCTGGCTGATGTCGCACACGGTTGACGAGATCTGCGAGCTCGGCGTCGCCACCTTCTCCCCGATGGGCCCGGTCTGGGACACGCACCAGTTCCTCGCCGACCCGCACCTCGAGGCGCGCGACTATCTGCGGCCGCTCGACGCCGAGCGCGGTGACGAGCTGATCCCCCGCGGTCCCTTCAGGATCGCCGGCGCGGAGGCGAGTCCGCGGCCCACGCGTCGCCTCGACGAGGCAGGCTTCGCGGCATTCGTGGCGGAGCCGCCGCATGAGCCACGAGCGCAGACGGAAGAGCTCGCCGACGGCCCGCTCAGCGGCGTCCGGGTGCTCGACCTGACCCGAGTCTGGGCGGGCCCGCTTGCGGGCCGCCTGCTTGGCGACCTCGGCGCCGACGTGATTCACATCGAGTCGCCCTGGAATCGCGGCGCGTTCGAGCCCCCCCCTGGAATCGTCGAACTCACCCACCTGTTTCCCGACAACGAGCTGGGCGAGCGCCACTGGAACCGGGTCGGCGGATTCAACAAGCTCGCCCGCAACAAGCGCGATGTGGTGATCGACATCGCCGATCCGCGCGGCAACGATCTCTTCCGTCGGCTGCTCGCCGAATCCGATGTGATTCTCGAAAACTACAGCCCGCGGGTGATGCCCCAATGGGGTCTCGACTTCGATTCGCTGCTCGCGATCAATCGCTCGATCATCCACACGGCGATGCCCGGGTATGGCGCCAAGGGCCCCGGCGCGAATCGCGTGGCGCTTGGTCCCGTGATCGAGGCGGCGACCGGGATGACGATGATGTCGGGCTATGCCGACACCGGGCCCTACCGCTCCGGCGTGGCCTGGCCCGACCCCGTCTCGGGTATGAGCGCCGCCGCGGGCACGCTCGTCGCGCTCTGGCGTCGCGCGACCTCACACGGTCGCGGACAGCAGGTCGAGACGGCGATGCTTGAGTCGATGGGTAGCTTCGCCGGCGATGAGCTGCTCTCGGCGCAGGTGCTCGGCGGCCCGCCGCCGCGGCGCGGCAATCGCGAGCCCGGTGTCGTCCCGCAGGGCGTCTACCGCTGCTCGGGTCACGATCGCTGGATTGCGATCTCGGTGACCGCGGATGCGGAGTGGGAGGCGTTGTGCGAGGTCGCCGGCCTCGCCGACGAGTGGCGCGCGCTGAAGCTCGACCAACGCGAGGCGCAGCAGGACGAGATCGACGCCGCGATCACGCGTTGGTCGCGTAGCGAACTGCCCTGGGGCGCGGTGCGACGGCTGCAGGCGGCCGGTGTGATCGCGGGCGTGCTCTGCGATGCGCGCGACCTGCTGGAGAGCGAACACCTCGGCGCGCGCGACTATTGGGCGCTGCTTTACCAGGAAGACACCGGTGCGCTTCGCTATCCCGGTTGCCCCGTGCGGCTCAGCCGCACGCCGGCGAGCTATCGCCTGGCCCCGCCGATGTTCGGCGAGCACAACGATGTCGTACTGAAAGAGATCGCCGGGGTCAGTGAGGACGAACTGGCGGCGCTGCGCGCCGATCGGATCGTGTGCGACGAACCGCCGCGGATGAGCTGAGCATGAGCTGAATAGGGGCTCTGCTGGTCGGGGTGGGCGGATTCGAACCGCCGACCTCACGGCCCCAAACCGCGCGCTCTGCCAGGCTGAGCTACACCCCGCTCGCGATCGAGCTACAGGCAACGCTACACGCCGACGGCGCTAGTCGACCTGCAGCTGCCCGACGATCTCTGAGAGCTGGTGTACGCCTTCGCGCTCGCACCACTCCGTGATCTCGTCAACCACGCGCACCGCCGCCCAGGGGTCGCGGAACGACGCCGTGCCGACCTGCACGGCGCAGGCCCCGGCGAGCAGGAACTCGATCGCGTCGCGACCGGTGGTGATGCCGCCGCAGCCGATCACGGGAATCTCGACCGCCCGGGCCGTCTCCCAGGTGAGCCGCAGCGCCAGCGGCTTGATCGCCGGGCCGGTCAGGCCTGCGACCGTGCGGTTCGTGCGCGGCCGCCGCTTCTCGATGTCGATCGCCATGCCGACGAACGAATTGGCCACGCAGATCGCGTCCGCGCCGGCGCGCTCGACCGCCGCGGCGATCTCGCCGATGTTGGTCACACCCGGTGTGAGCTTCACGATCACGGGAAGGCTGGTCGACGATCGCACGGCGTCTGTCACGGCGGCCGCCGCCGCAGGATCGCGGCCGAACTCGATCCCGCCGACATCAAGGTTGGGGCAGGAGATGTTGACTTCGAGGCCGGCCACCCCGGGGGCGCCGTCGAGCGCCTCGGCCAGGCGCGCGAACTCGCCGACCGTGTCGCCGAGCATGTTGACCACCACCGGCGTGTCCCAGGTCTCCCAGACGGGTGCGACATCGTGCAGGAGCCGCGCGACGCCGATGTTCTGGAAGCCGATGCTGTTCAGCAGGCCAGCCGCCGTCTCGACGATCCGTGGGTTGGGATTGCCGCGCCGCGGGCGCAACGTGACCCCCTTTGAGACGATCGCACCCAGCCGCGAGAGGTTGAAGACGCGCGCGAATTCGAGGCCGTTGCTGAACGTGCCTGACGCCGTCATCACCGGATTGCGCAGGAGCAGCTCACGCTTCGCCTGCGGGGCGAGATTGACGGAGAGATTCGGTCGGGCGGTGGTATCGGCGGGCATCGGATTGGCGGACGCGTAGTCTAACGCGGCGCGCCCGCCGTCCGACTTAGTTCGCGTCTTCGCCGGCGCGGCGGCGGCGGTTCGTGATTCCCATGTCGTTCCAGCGGGAGCGGCCTTCGTTGCGATCCCAGATGGAATCTTCCGAGGAGTTGCGAAACTCGCGGGACTCGCCGCACGAGGAGCACGTACCGATGCTGAGCGGGCCGTTCGGCGACTCGATCAGCCAGTGGTGGCTGTGCACGGCCTCAGCGGTCGCGGTTCGGCGGGTGCGCTTCTTGGTCGCAGTCCCACCAGCTGGCCCAGTTGACCCGATTACCTTCGTGGCCATCATCCATCCTCCAGAGGGAATTCAGCGCGGCTGTTGACGCAGCCTCTGCTCTCGATTCCCATGCACGCGTCACGCTAGGTAGCGAATCAGCGGCACACAACAACGCACTTAACGTGGGCGATCGCATCGTGTAAAGCCTGACACGCGCTACTTGTCGCCAGATACGCAGGTACGCACCGCGCCGCGTGATCCGCGCTGTGATTGGCTTAACGCCCGCCGCACGCGCCCGGTTCCCGGCCGCCAGCGCGCCGCGGCGAGTCTCCAACGAGGCTGGGGCGCTAAGATGATCACGACCACATGGTGATCGCTCGGGACATTCGGTATCTCCACACACACTTCACAGGTCCGGGAACTGTCGCCGCTCGCGGCGGTCCCTGCAACGCTGCGCGGAGGTTGAGCTGACGTGGTCTGGCGCCGAGTCACGGGCAGAGATCGGAAGGACGGCGGGGTGACGCTGACGAACGAAGCGGTCTACGACGCGATCCGGCGAGTGCGTGATCCGGAGCTTCAGCGCGACCTGGTCAGCCTGCGGATGCTGGCCGCGACCACCGTCGAGGGTGACGCCGTGAAGCTGCAGCTCACCGCGCCCTACTACTCCTACGGATCGCGCGAGGCGCTGGAGCACACGCTCGGCGAGGCGCTGCGCGGCGTGGGGGCCGCCGATGTTTCGTTCGAGTGGTCAGTGGTGGTACCGGCCTGGGAGGGCTCTGGCGACAAGCCCGCGATCGGCGGCGTCAAGAACATCATCGCCGTCGCATCGAACAAGGGCGGCGTCGGCAAGTCGACGGTGGCGACCAACCTGGCCGTGGCGATGGCGGCCAGCGGCGCGACGGTGGGCCTGGTCGACGCCGACGCGACCGGTCCGAACCTGCCGACGATGTTCGGGCTGCCGGCGGGATTCCAGGCACAGAGCGAGCAGGGCCTGCATCCGATTGAGCGCCACGGCGTGCGGCTGATCTCGCTCGGCTTCCTGCTGCCGGCCGGCGCGCCGGTGGTCTGGCGCGGCCCGATGATCGGCTCGGCGGTCAAGCAGCTGCTGCACGATGTCGAATGGGGCGACATTGACTACCTGCTGATCGATCTGCCGCCGGGCACGAGTGACGCTTCGATGTCGTTGGCGCAGGAGGCTCCGCTGGCGGGGGCGGTCGTGGTCTCGACCCCGCAACAGGTGGCGCTTGAGGACGCAAGCAAAGCAGTGACGATGTTCGAGAAGCTCAACGTGCCGGTCTTCGGCATCATTGAGAACATGTCCTGGTTCATCACGCCCGATACCGGACAGCGGGTGGAGATCTTCGGGCATGGCGGCGCGCGAGTCGCCGCCGACGATTTGGAAATCGACTTTCTGGGCGAGGTTCCGCTCGCCACCGAGGTACGCGCCGGCGGGGACGATGGGCGACCGATTGTCGCCTTCGAACCGGAAAACCCGGCGGCTGTCGCGTTCGTTGAGATCGCGGCCACGGTGGAGCGCAAAGCGGCAGCGTCAGCGCTGTTGCAATCGCCCGTATCCGTACTCTGAAGGAGCACGACCAATGCCACGACTTCTGGGACGCTCATTGTCCCGCCGAAACACCGCCGATGAAGAGGCGGAAACGACCGAACAGATCTCCAGCGGAGCAGAATCGCCTGCGCCTCGCAGGCCCTCCACGCGTCGCCGCCGATCCGGCGCGACTGTGACCACGGAGCCGACGACGACTGGCGAATCCACCGATCGGCGCGGACGCCGTCGCTCGAGCCCGCCGCCTGCGCGGAACAACGGCGCGACGGCCGCGCAACCAGCTGCCCAGCACAACCCGCAGCCTGCCGCCAACGAGCAGAAGCCCTCGCGCCGCCGCGGCGGTCGGCGCGGCTCCTCCGGTTCGACGCCCGAGGACCCGATGCTCGCCGCGATGCAGCGCCAGACCGATCTGCTCGAGCGCCAGGCGCAGCTGATCGAGACGCAGCAGCTGGCGATGACGCGTCTGACCGACGCCATGCTCGGCGCCCGCCGCGGCGGCGTCGCGACGCACGGCGCGCAGGTCGAGGTCCAGCCGCGGCTGGCGATCTTCGTCGACGTGCCGAACATTCTCTACGCCGCCGAGGCCACCAACGTCGAGCTGAACTGGGGCAAGGTGGCGTCGTTCCTCTCCGAGGGCCGCACGCTGGTGCGGGCGATCGCCTACGCGCCGATCTCCGATGACCCGAATGAGCGCACCGAGAACGAGCGCTTCGTCGTGCCGTTCCTCGAGCACGGCTACCGGATCGCCACGAAGCCGCTCAAACGCTTCCGTGGCGGCAGCGTCAAGGCCAACTTCGATGTCGAGCTGGCGATCGACGTGCTCACGATGGCCGACCGCGTCGACGTGATCGTGCTGGTCTCGGGCGACGGCGACTTCCGCCGCCTGGTCGAGATCGTCGGTTCGCGCGGTGTCCGAGTTGAGGTCATGGCGTTCGGCCAGAGCACCTCGCAGGACCTGCGCGTGGTCGCCGACCGCTACATCGACATCGCCGGCTACATCCCCGAGCTGAGCGGGCGCGCGTAGGAATCCTCTGAACAAGTCGGATCCCCTCTCCCCCCGCAACGCGGGGGGAGAGGTCACGGAGTGACAGAGGGGGGCCGGCCCCGCGTTGCCGCCGTCGTACCGCGAGGGAGCCCCCCTCTGCCTTCGGCATCTCCCCCCGCCTTGCGGGGGGAGAGGGGATCCGGGTCTGCTCTCCCCGCTCTGCGGCGAGAGTGTTGTTCGGAGCTTTCTTAGGACGCCGCGAAATAACGCTTGCCGTCTGCGCGGGCGGCGCGGCCGAGGCCGGGGAATCTGAAGTGGCCAGAGGCGATCAGGGCGTTCTCGGCCTCGATCCGGTCAAATAGCGCGTGGCGGCTGACCGTTGACGTCGCGGTGTCGACGTCCGCGCTCGGGCACCAGTCGGTCTCGGTCAGCTGCACCATGTGATGGGCGGCGTCGCCGATCAGGTAGGCCGCGTCTCCGCCGCTGTTGACTGCGAAGGAGACGTGACCGGGCGTGTGGCCGGGCGTTGGAATCGTGACCACCTCGCTGGTCAGCACGTGTTCGCCCTCAACCAGGTCAACCAGTCCGTCGTCAACCAGGGGACCGAGCACGTTGTCGTAACCGGCCGCGGCGCGGAGCTCGTCCGTGCTCGTCCAGTAGTCCCATTCGGCCTGCTGGATGATGTGCCGTGCGTTGGTGAACAGCGGCTTGGGCTCGCCATCGACGTCCGTGGTGTTCCAGCCAGTGTGGTCGAAGTGCAGGTGGGTGAACGCGACGACGTCGATGTCGTCGGGCGAGACGCCGGCTTCGCGCATCACGTCGGGCAGGGCGGGTGTGGCCTTCGCCGGAAAGTCGTTCGGCCGACCGCCGATGCCGCTGTCGACCAGGATCGTCGTGCCCTGGCTGAGGACCAGCCAGGCGCCGAGGTTGAGCGTGAGGTTGCCGTCGTCATCAAGCAGTTCGCCGTAGTCGTCCCAGTCGGACGCATCGGTGGTGGTGAAGAAGGCGGTGGGCGGCATCGCGGCCCACGAATCCTGCAGGGCGATGAGTTCGGCATTGCCGATGTTGATGCGGTGGATCGGTCCCATGACGAGGGCCTCGTTTCGTGGTGAATGTGGTCGCGGCGAGGTTAGCGGATGCCCGTCGCAGCGTCGCCGATGCGGTAGGACTCGTCGAGCAGTTCGATCGCGTGCGCGCTGCGGCTGGAGAGCGTGCCCCCCGTGTCGAAGCGGGCGATCCCCGCGTCGAGCTGCAGCATGCAGCCGGGATTGGCGGTGCAGACTTGCTCGGCGCCCGTCGCGAGCACGTCTTCCATCTTCTCGGCGAGCACGCGCTGCGAGATGTCCGCCTGCATGATCGAATAGATGCCTGCGCTGCCGCAGCAGCGGTCGGGCGTGCGCATCTCACGCAGCTGCAAGCCGGGAATCGAGCCCAGCAGCTGTCGCGGCGCTTTGCGCACATTCTGCGCGTGCGAGAGGTGGCAGGAGTCCTGGTAGGTCACTGCCCGATTGAGCGCGCCGGTGGGTCTTGTGAAGCCAATCTCGACGAGGTACTCGTGCACGTCGCGCACGCGCTCGGCGAAATCGGCGGCGCGCCCTGCGTAGGCGGGGTCGTTGCGCATCAGGTGGCCGTATTCCTTCAGATGCGAGCCGCAGCCGGCCGCATTGATCAGGATCGCGTCGGGCGGCGCTGTGCCGTCCGGCAGGAAGGCGTTGATGTTCTTGCGCGCGAGTTGGCGCGCCAGCTCAACGTCGCCACCGTGCGCGTGCAGCGCCCCGCAGCAGACCTGTTCGTTGGGCGCGGAAACGGCAACGCCGTTGCGCGCGAACACGCGCACGGTCGCGCGGTGCGTCTCCGGGTAGGCCAGCGGCATCATGCAGCCGGTCAGCAGGTTGGCGTTGAGCCGGACGGGCTGTGCGGGTCGTTCGCGCGCGGCCTCGGAGTTGTTGTAGAACCGGTCCCGCGCGTCGGGCGAGAGCGCCTCGACATCGGCGAGTGCGGGCGACAACCGTCGCAGCAGGCCGCTGCGGCGCACGAGCGCCTGCAGGCCGCTGAGCTGGAACAGCTTCAGCCCATAGCCCGCCAGCCGCATCCGCCGCGGCGAGGGGAAGACTCCGCGCATCACGATGTTCCAGACGATCCGTCGCCGCCGCGGCCAGCGCTGCTGCGCAAAGGCCTCCGCGCGGGTCGCCTCCATCAGCCGGCCGTAGGGCACCTTCGAGGGGCAGGCCGTCTCGCATGCGCGGCACTGCAGGCACTGGTCGAAGTGCTGCTGGACCCGCGGCGTCCAGTCAACGCGGCCCGTGTCGAGCGCGCGCATCAGCGCGATCCGACCGCGCGGCGAGTCCGTCTCGACCCCGAGGTCGAGGTACGTCGGGCACGCGTTGAGGCAGAAGCCGCAGTGCACGCAGAGCCCCAGCTCGTGCTCGTCGGGCCGGTCTTCGGTGAGCCAGATCGGCTCGCCTGCTGTTGGTGGCGTGTGGAGTTGGGTCATATGCCGTCGACGTAGCGTCCCGGGTTGAGGATGTGTTGTGGGTCGAATTCGTCCTTGACGCGGTGCATCAGCCGCGCGCCGGGCCCGGCCGGCCCCCAGATGTCGATCAGCCGCTTCAGTTCGAGGGGCGCCTTGTCGATCGTGAGGTTGGCCCCCAGCGGTTCGAGCGCGGCGCGAGCCGCTTGTAGATTTCTGGCCGCGTCGGCTACATCGTTGCACGGTGCGTCGACGAAGAGAAGGCCGGAGTCGGCCGCGCCGATCCAGCGCTCGGCGCCGGGAACATGGCGGGCCAGTTCGCGCTGCGCGTCGCGCAGCGAAGCGGGTCGCACGCCGAGCCGCAAGCGGAGCTGGTCGTCGACTGTGGCGAGTTCGAGGTCGAGAATCGCCTGCCAGATTTCGATCACGGCGTCGGGAGATGGTCGACCGCCGGTGGCGCCGGCGTTGCGCGCGGCTCGCGCGGCGCTGTCGAGCGTCTCGAGCACCGACTGTTCCAGCCCGGACATGCGGAGCACGACGGCCGCCGCCCCCGGCGCGACATCGAGCTGCGCGGATGCCAGCGCGTTGACCGAGGCGGCAGACACGGCGACGGCGGCCTGCAGCGACGGCTCCGCCTGGCCGGCGGCTCGCGCCGCCACGAGGGCCGCCGGGAAGTCCTCGGCGGCGAGCACCACCATTTGGTCGCTGGTCGGCAGCGGGCGCAGCTTGAAGGTCAGCTCGACGATCACGCCGAGCGTCCCCAGCGAGCCGCAGAACAGCTTTGGCAGGTCGTAGCCGCTGACGTTCTTGACGACGCGTCCCCCGCCTTTGATCGGCGTGCCGTCAGCGCGGACCATGTGCATTCCGATCAGCCAGTCGCGCGGGTAGCCGAACGCGGTCCGGCGCAGCCCTCCGCGACCGACCGCGATCACACCGCCGACGGTCGCCTGTTCGAAGCGGCCTTGGTCGAGCGGCACAAACTGCCCATTCGCCGCCAGCGTTCGCTGCAGGTCCGCGAGCGGCATCCCAGCCCCGACGGTGATCGTGAAGTCGTTGGGCTCATAGTCAACGACTGCGTTGAGGCCTGTCAGATCAAGCGCGACGTCATATCGCTCGGGCGGCATCCCAAGCTCGGTCAGCGTGGCGCCGCCGATCGGCGCGACGGCGAGGTTGTGCTCGGATGCGATCGCGAGCGCCTTTTCGACGTCAGCCGGGGAACTGGGGCGGACGGCGACGCGCGGCGGTTGGTTGTTGAGTTGGTAGCGCGGCTCGGAAGGCGCGGTGAGCGCGTCATGCAGGGCAGCGGCGATGGCGTCAGGTGCGGACGTAGTCATGCGGGGCTCTCAGATCGAGTCGCTCGATCGGTTCGAAGCTACCAGTGAAGCGAGCGTCGATCGTCGTCCCGCGCCTCACGCGCGCGTCGTTACAGCCTGCGCTGGTGCGTGAAGTTGATTGCGGAGCCTGGGCGCCGTCGCTGCGCCACGTCGCACAGTGCGCCGTCGGTAGTGAGGATCGGCGTCTCGCTCGTGGCGACCTCTAACAAGGCGGCGTCGGTCAGTCCGAACAGCACGAAGGCTCTGCTTGACGAAGCGACGTCGCTGCCGACCACGATCTCGCGGCTGCGCTCGATCAGCCTGCGGAGTTCGATGAGAAATGGATTGCGATCGAGTCTCCCGCGCACGGACAATAGGTTCGACGCTTCTGTCAACGTGTTTGGAGTGACGTGGACTCGTTCCATGCGCTCAATCAGCTCAAGCAGCCGATCGTAGTCTCGAGCGAAATAGCCGTTGAGCCGCCGATGCCTCGGGATGAACTCTCGGTCGACATTGCCGACGACCAGCAGGACGAGCAGATTCGCGTCCACGAAGTAGCTTGTGGGTGGCGCCGTCACCGCGCGTCGACCAGAAATCGATCCGTCATCGACACGACGTGACCGTCGTTGTCTCGTACGCGCACGGCCTTGTAGGTGCGCGGCGCAGGCTTCTCGACGATCTCGCGAAACAGGTCACGACCGGCAATCGCCTGCTCCCATGGTCGCGAGAAACCCACGGTGATCGCCCAGACACGGCCCTCTTCTTCGAACACGACCTCTTCGAGGCCGAGGTTGCGGACCTGCTCGACATCGAAGACAGTCGTCACGTACTCCTTCGCGATCCGCACGGCATCTCTGACTTCCATCGCCTCGTCCTTGGGATTGCGTATCCAATTTACACCGTTGCAGCGACGGCAGCGCCCGGTCAGACGAACGCCTTCGGGCCGAATCTGGCGATGGCTTGTTGGGCGTTTGGGCCGGAGGCTTCGCCGCAGCCGTGGCCGGAGGGGAAGATCTTGCAGGGGTTGAAGTTGTCGGTCGCGCCGAACGCCTGGCGCAGGCCCTTCATCGCCGTCATGTCCGCTTCGGTGAAGATCCAGGGCAGATAGTCGCGCTTCTCGTGGCCCACGCCGTGCTCGCCGGTGATCGCGCCGCCGGAATCGACGCAGACGCGCATGATCTCCCCGCCCGCCTCAAGCACACGTTCGGTCGCGCCGGGCTCGCGCTCGTCGAACAGCAGGCAGGGGTGCAGGTTGCCGTCGCCGGCGTGGAACATGTTCGCGACCGGCAGGCCGTAGCGGTCGGCGATCTCATAGACCGAGTCGAGCACGTCGGGCAGCTTGGTGCGCGGCACCACGCCGTCGAGCAGGTAGTAGTTGGGCATGATCTGGCCCAGCGCGCCGATCGCGCCCTTGCGGCCGGCCCAGAGTCGCTCGCGCTCCTCGGGGTCGGTCGCGGAGCGGATCTCGCGCGGCTCGAAGCGGCGCAGGATCGATTCGACGATCCCACCCTCAGCGGCGACCTGCGACGGCGGGCCGTCGACCTCAACGAGCAATACCGCCTCCGCATCGAGCGGGAAGCCGGTGTGCAGCACGGGCTCGATTGCAGCGATGGTGGTCTTGTCGATCATTTCGAGCGCGGCGGGCACCACGCCTGAGGCGACGACCGCGCTCACCGCGTTGCTGGCTTCCCGGACCGAGTCGTAGATCGCGAGCAGTGTGCGCACGGAGGTGGGTTTGGGCACCAGCCGCACGAGCGCCTCGGTGACGATCCCCACTGTGCCCTCACTACCGACCACACAACCGACGAGGTCGTAGCCGGGCTGGTCGCGGGTCGCGTCGCCGATCCGCTGTACCTCGCCATCAGGGGTCACCAGCGTCAGCTCGAGCACGTGATTGGTCGTCGTGCCCCAGGCGAGCGTGTGCGGGCCGCCGGCGTTCTCGGCGACGTTGCCGCCGATCGTGCAGGCGCGCTGGCTACTCGGGTCCGGCGCGTAGGCGAGGCCATAGGGCTCGACCGCGTCGCCGAGGTCGAGGTTGACGACGCCCGGCTGCACGCGCGCGGTCTTGTTCTCCGCATCGATCTCCAGGATCCGGCGCATCCGGTTCATCCCGAACACGACCCCGCCCCTGGTCGCGAGCGCGCCGCCGCTGAGGCCCGTGCCAGCCCCGCGCGGCGTGATCGGCACGTTGTGCCGATTGCAGATCTGCATCAGCGCGACGACATCGTCAGTCGTGGCAGGCAGCGCGATCGCTTCGGGCTTGCCGCGGTCGATCGTTGCGTCGTACTCGTAGACGAGCAGGTCTTCGGGCTGCCAGACGACGGCTTCTGCGCCGATCGCGTCGATCAGCTCGCGGACGAGGGGGGAGGGTTGAGCCATGGATGCCTCTTTACGAAGGCAATGATAACGCGGCGGTCAGGCCGGTCCGACGACCCGTCGTTGCAGGAAGTCGATCACGGCGTCGTTGAAGAGCTCAGGTTGCTCGAAGTAGACGGAGTGACCCGCATCGGGGACGGCGACGTACTCGCTGCCCGCCATCGCCTGGTGCGAGGCGAGCATCGCGCCGGCCGGCACGATCCGGTCGTGCTCGCCGACGATGAACAGGATCGGGATGTCAAACTGCCGCAGCATTGGCATCGTCGATCCGCGCCAGGTGGCGAGACCCGGCGTGGGCGCGAGGAAGGTACGGGGACGGGGCGGGTTCCAGCCGTTCATGCGCCGGTAGAGCCACGCCAGCTGGGGTCGATCACGCTCGGTGCTGGGGGCGAGGGCGCGTTGGCGCAGCGTCTGCCCGCGCACGTCCTTGTAGTGCCGCGCCTGGATTTCGCGGACCTCGTCGTTGACCAGCCCGGCGAGCGTGCCGGAGAGCACCAGCGCGCGGATGCGGCCCGGGAAGAGCATCGCGAACGGCGTCGCGGTGCGGCCGCCCATCGAGTGGGCGAGCATCGCGAACTCGTCGATGCCGAGATGATCCAGCAGCGCGTGCAGGTCGAAGGGGAAGGCGCGCCGGCCGGGGCCGCCCGGTACATCGCGGCTGAGGCCGAAGCTGCGGTGGTCAAACGTCACGACCCGGAAGTGCTCAGCGAACGCCGGCACCTGCTGCCACCAGACGAGATGATTGCCGCCCGCGCCGTGGGCCAGTACGAGCGCCGGCGCGTCATCGCGGCCGTGGCATTCGTACCAGAGGTCGATCTCGTTGCAGCGCAGATAGGGCATCAGTCGGACGTGCCGCTCAGACGCGGGCGGCGGCGCTGATCACCATCTCGAGCGCGCGGGCGGCGGTCAGGCGCTTGTTGCCCTCGCGATCCTCGGTCCACACGCGGCGCTCCGCGGCGACGGCGTCGCCGGGGCCGACGGTGGCGATCCAGACGGTGCCGACGGGGCGTTCCTCGGACCCGCCGGTGGGGCCGGTGATGCCCGTCTCGGCCACGCCGATGTCGGCTTTGAGCGTGTCGCGGACGCCGCGCGCCATCGCGACGGCGGCCGCTTCGGAGACCGAGCCGTGTTCGCGGAGCAGCTCGCGGCTGACGCCGATCAGGTCGATCTTGGGATGATTGTGGTAGGGGGAGGCGCCACCGATCCAGGCTCGGCTGCAGCCCGCGATGTCGGTGATCCAGTGACCGATCAGGCCGCCGGTGTCAGTTTCGGCGGTCGCGAAGGTCAGCTCGCGCTCAACGAGGGTGTCAACGACGTGCTGGGCCAGCGCTTCCGCCACTGCTCAGTCCTCGTTGCCCGCATGTGAATCCCACTTGAAGACCAGGATCAGGATGAACGTGACGAGCACGAGGAAGGGCCCGAGCATCACTGCGAATTCGAACCACTCTTCCGGGCCGAAGTTGTTGACCCCGGTGCCGCCTTCGTCGGGCGCGGCCTGCGGCGCGATATCGACGGTTGAGCTGTCGGGCGTCGCGTCTGCGGCAAGGACGCTCCCCGTGTCGTGCACGCCGACGGCAGCGACGGTGATCCCGGCCAGGACCAGCACGAGCGCGAGGCGCCCGACGCGCTCGGCGATTGCTGAAACCATCTTCATCGCGGCCGCTCCTCTCGGGTGAGGGCTATTCGAGCGCGCCCGCTGCGGTCAGCGCGTCGATCTGCTGTTGATCGTAGCCCAGCATGCGGCTGAGCACGAAGTGGGTGTCTTCGCCGAGCCGCGGCGACGGTGAGACGATCGCGGCGGGGGTTTCGGAGAGCTTCCAGGGCGGCGCGAGGACGGTGCGCTGCTTGACCTCGGCCGGGCGGATCGGCACGCCGCCGGAGCGGGCCGCGAACTGTTCCGAAGCGTGAATGTCAGCGCCCCACATCGACGGGCTGGCCGGCACGCCGGCGCTGAGCAGCGCCGCGGCGGCAGCCTCGGCCGACTGCTCGCTGGTCCAGGCCTCGATCGGGGCGCGCAGTTCGTCGCGGTGCTTCCAGCGGCGCAGGCCGGTGGCGAAGCGCGCGTCGCTGCGAAGATGATCGAGCCGCGCGACATCGCAGAGCGCGTCCCATTCGGCGTCGTTGCGGCACGCGATCGCGATCCAGGCAGTCGCGCTGTCGCGCTCGCCCGCGCCGTTGGGCTCGTGCATCGAGGCGCAGCGGAAGACATCGTGCGGGGCCCAGGCGCGGTGGCCGTTGCCCAGCCGTGCGCCGTCGTCGCCGCGTAGCGAGACGTGCAGGAACTCCTCGCCGATGTGCATCGCGATCGCTTCGCGCGAAGACGCGTCGACGAACTGGCCGCGACCGGTGCGATCGTGATAGTGAAGCCCGGCCAGCATCGCAAGCGCTGCGGCAGTCCCGGCGCGCAGGTCGATCGAGCCGCCCATCGTGAGCGGCGGTTCGTCCGGCGAGCCGGAGAGATACGCCAGCCCGGCAAGCGCCGCGAAGGTCGGTGCGTAGCCGGTGTAGTTGCGCTCCGGCCCCGAGGCGCCGAGCGCGCTGGCGGAAACCAGCACGATGTCCTCGCGCTGCTCGCGCAGCGCCTCGTAGCCGAGGCCGAGCTTGTCGAGCGTGCCGGGCCGGAAGTTGTCGATCGCGCCGTCGGCCGTCCTGGCGAGGTCGCGGATGACCTGCTTCGCGCCCTCCTGCTTGAGGTTGAGCTGAATCGAGAGCTTGTTCAGGTTGAGCTCGTTGAACATCGGGGCCTGATTGACGCCGCCCTTGAACGCGCCCATCGCCAGCGAGCGCTGGCGGCTGTGATCGATCCGCGTGTTCGACTCAACCTTGATCACCTCGGCGCCGAGCAGCGCGAGCAGCATCGACCCGTACGGGCCCGCCCAGGCCCAGGTGAAATCAATGATCCGCCGACCTGCGAGTGGGCCCGGGTGGGAGAGCGGCTGCAGCGGGAAGTGTCCGTTGCTGGTCATCCGATCACGCCTGCTCGCCGGGCCTGCGCCGCGCTCCAGGGGGCCAGTGCGGCGGCAGTGATCTCGCTGGTCGCCTCGCCGAGCTGCGGCGCGGCCGTGCGACCAGCGCGCGGAGTCTCCGTCCAGACAGCCGCAAACTGGCTATATGTAGCGGGCCCGGCGACGGGATGCTCGATCGTCTCGAAGTAGGAGCGCAGCTTTTCCTGCTCCGAGACCATCACCTCGGACGGTCGCAGCACCGGTCCCGCCGGTGCGCTCTGGTCCTGCAGCAGGCGGTAGACCTCATCGCGGGTACGTGCGCCGGCCCACTCGTCGATCGCGGCCGAGGCCTCGTCGACGATCTCGATTCGGTCGCGGAGCTCTCCGTGCTCGTCATAGGCCCACTCCGGATCGCCCATCGCTCGCAACAGGCCGGTCCACTGGTGGGGCTGCGGTGTGACGGTGATCACGTGTCCATCGGCGCAGTCCATGCGTCCGCCGAACGAGGTGCGCCCGCTGCTCATGATCGGCGGCGGACCGCCGTCGTTGGCGGCGATCGAGATGTCGACCCGGTCGATCGTCATCATCGCTTCGGTCGCGGCGACATCGACGATCTGCCCCGCTCCGGTCGTGTCTCGCGCGATCAGCGCAGCCCATGTCGCGAGCGCAAGGGCGAAGCCGGCGTCGGCCTCGTGGACCCGCGCGCCGGCCATGATCGGCGAGCCAGCGGCCGTGCCGAGGTTGCGCCGCACTCCCGCCGCAGCGCCCGAGGCGTGAGCGCGCGTGAGCGCGCTGGACGGCCACTCGGCGGCCGGCCCGTCGAGTCCCCACGGGCTCACCGCAGCGATGATCAGGCGGGGGTAGCGGCGGCGCAGGTCTTCCGGCGCCAGGCCGGCGGCTTCGAGGCGCGCCGGCGTCCAGTCGGTCACGAACACGTCGGCGTCAGCGAGTAGCTGGTGCAGGACGCGTTGCCCCGCGCGCGACTCGATGTCGAGCGCGACGCTGCGCTTGGAGGTGTTGTACTGCAGGAAGACGACGGAGGTCTCGTGGTGTGGCTCGTTGGTCGCAAACGGCGCCATGCGGCGCGCCGGGTCGCCGCCGGGCGGCTCAATCTTGATCGCATCGGCGCCCGCATCGGCGAGCAGTTTGCCGGCGAACGGCGCGGAGATTTCGTTGCCGAGCTCAATGACGCGCACGCCGTCAAGCAGGGTGGGTTGGGACGAGACAGTCATGGTTCCGCAGTCTAAGCGCGAACGTCGTCGAACTGATCAGGACGGCTGCGTCCGCCGCTAGACGCTTGGCGAGGGGTGTTCGTAGACTCTGACGCACTGTGACCGAATCCAATGACCCCGCAGCGCGTGTGACGCGAGCCGTGACGCGACCCTTCGACGGGGTTCGCGTGTTGGAGCTGGCCGAGGGCATCTCCGGGCCGTTCGCGGGGCGATGGCTCGCCGCGCTCGGCGCCGACGTGGTCAAGATCGAGCGCACGACGGGCGACCCCTCGCGCGCCTTCGGCCCGTGGCCGAACGACCTGCCCGACGACGAGACGAGCGGCCTGCATCTCTACCTGAACGGCAACAAGCGCAGCGTCACGCTGAACCTCGAAACCTCCGACGGGCGGGCGATCCTCGGCGAGCTTGCCGCCGGCGCCGAGATCGTGATCGAGTCGTTCGAGCCGGGCTATCTCGCCGGGCACGGCATCGGTTACGAGGCGCTGTCGGCTGAGCGGCCGCAGCTGGTCATGATCTCGATCACGCCGTTCGGGCAGACCGGTCCGAACGCGAATCTGCCTGCGACTGAGCTGACACTGTTCGCGGCTTGCGGGCAGCTCTGGTTGACCGGCGACCCGGCCCGTACGCCGCTCAAGAACGGCGGCTCGCAGCCTTCCTACCAGGCAGGCCTGAACGCGTTCGCAGCGATCGCGGGCGCCTACTACGGGGCCCTCGCGCACGGCGACGGCACGCACATCGACCTGGCCATGCAGGAGACCTACGCGGCGATGGCCGAGGCGTTCATGAACCGCGCAGCGCAGCTCGGGATCGAATCGCTGCGCTCGGGCAACAGCCTCAACGCACTGTGGGGCATCTATCCCACGCTGGACGGCTACGGCGGCGTCTGTGCGCTGCCGCGCAACTTCGCGGGGCTCGTCGAAGCGCTTGACATGGAGGAGATGCGCGATGAGCGCTTCGTTGAGCCGGCGGGGCGGCTCATCCATAACGATGAGATCATCGCGCTGATGTACGCCTGGTTCGCCCAGCGCACGCGTGATGACCTGACCGAGCTGGGGCTGCGCCATCGCGTGCCGTTCGGCTACGTGGCCTCGATTCAGGACCTGGTCGAGTCGGAGCACCTGCAGGAGCGGGGCTACTTCATCGAGCAGGACCACCCCAGGGCCGGCGGGCTGACGTTCCCCGGCCGGCTCTGGCACAGCGGCGAATACGACTGGCTCAGCGAGCGGGCGCCCGAACTCGGCGAGCACAACGTGGCGGTGCTGCACGGGGAGCTCGGCTACGACCTCGAGGACCTCGTGCGGCTGCGCGAGCTCGACGCGATCTAGGGGGAGCGCGATGGCAGAACCCGGCCGACCCCTGACAGGCGTTCGCGTGGCGGACCTGACGATGATCTGGGCGGGGCCCTACGCGACCAAGATTCTCGCCGACCAGGGGGCCGAGGTGATCAAGATCGAGTCGCCGCGCGCCTGGGACAACATTCGCACGCTGCTGCCGCCACCGATGGCGCTCGGCGAGCACTGGTGGAACACCAATTTCTACCTCCACGAGTACAGCCGCAACAAGAAGTCGCTCACGCTTGACCTCGGGGCGCCCGAGGGCAAAGCAGTGTTCGCGCGGCTGGTCGCGCAGTGCGACGTGTTGGTCGAGAACTACCGCACCGACGTGATGGACAACCTCGGCCTGAGCTACGAGTGGCTGCGCGAGCAGCGCGAGGACATCATCGTCGTCGGCATGGCCGGCTTCGGAAAGACCGGGCCCGAGCGCAATGCGATGGGCTACGGCCCGATCATCGAGATGCTCTCGGGCCTTACCTCCACGTCGGGCTACGGCGACGACGGCGTGCCGTTCAAGAGCGGCATTTCCTACGGAGACCCGATTGCCGGGATCGCCGCCGCGGCTGCCGTTGCGACCGCGCTGGTCTACCGCCAGCGGACCGGGAAGGGTCAGTACATCGATGTCGCGCAGCGCGAGGCGATGTCCACGATGCTCGGCGAGTTCTACATGGATTGGTCGATGAACGGTCGGCTGGCCGAGCACCAGGGCAACGGTCACGACTGGATGGCCCCGCACAACATCTACCCCTGCGCGGGCGATGAGCAGTGGATCGCGATCTGCGTGCGGGGCGACGCGGAGTGGGATGCGCTGAAGCGGGTCCTCGGGCAGCCCGAGTGGGCCGAGCAGGCCGAGTTCTCCGATCAGATTCTGCGCTGGGAGCACCGCGAGCAGCTCGACCGCGAACTCGGCGCGTGGTCATCGAGCCGCGCCAAGACGGAGATCTTTGAGGCGCTGCGCGCTGAGCGGGTCCCCTCGTCGCCGGTCTGGACGTCGCTCGAGGTGATTCGCGATCCGCATCTGCAGGTGCGGCGCTACTACGAGCCGGTGCGGCACCCCGAGGTCGGCATCTGGAAGATCCATGGCTGGCTCTGGCGCGCGAGTGGCGCCGGCCCTTGCGTCGTCGCCGCGGCGCCGGACTTCGGCATGCACAACGAAGAGATTCTGGGCGGTCTGCTGGGTCTGTCGGAGCAGGAGCAGGCGGCGCTGGCCGAGGCGGGCGTCACTGCCACGGCGCCGGTCGGTGTCCCGTTCGCTTCGGAGATGGAGCCGCAGCCCTCGTTGATTTGAGCCGCGCCCGCTGCCGCGCGACGCCGACTGAGCTATCTGAGCGAGGCGCCGTCAGTCTGTTGGTGACGAGGGATGGCGAGCGCGGCGATTTCGACTCGCCTACGACTGACTTGGACGCACGAGTTCGGCGGCCTGCAGCGCATTGCGGAAATGCGCGATGCGCGCCTCAATCGGGTCGCCGACGGTTTCCCCCCAGGCCGGGGAGCGTTCGAGCCGGCGCCGGATCTCCTCGAGGTCGACCCACCACTCCCAGCGCACGGCCAGCGGGGCCGGGATTTCGATTCGCAATGGGAGTTCGTTGCCTGGCAGTTCGTTGCCTGGCAGTTCGTCGCCTGGCAGCCAGTAGCGGCAGTACCAGCCGCGCCGGCGCATGATCCCGGCCTGCATCATCGTGACGTAGGCGGGCCGGCCTGCGTCGTCGCGGCGCTCCGGCTCCTCGGCGCAGCGCAGCAGGAAGTTGAAGATCGAAAACTGACCAGCCGATGCGCCGGTGCGCGCCGCGCCGATCTTGCACAGGCCATCCGAGATCGCGAGCAGCGCCGCAGCGTGATCGATCGACAGCCGCGCCTCGTCGAGCGTTGTCGCGGTCACCGTTGTTGGCGATGGAACTCGTCGAGCGTGGCGCGCAGGCCGCGCTCGCGGATGCTCCGGTTCATCTCCAGCACGGGCTCGGTGAAGTGGGCGATCGCGTCGATCTCGACGCCGACCATGAGCGCCTCGCGGAAGCCCTGCACGTCCTGGGTGCGATTGATCGCCTTCTTCTGCAGGACCAGAATCTCCTTCGGCGTCAGCGCGACGTGCTGGAGATACGCCTCGACGAAGTCGTCGAGCTCGGCTGCCGGCAGGGCCCGATTGAACAGGCCGATCTGGGCGGCTTCGGCGCCCGAGATGAGGCTGCCGACGGGGAAGAAGAACTCCTTGGCGCGCTTCGCGCCGACCTGCCAGGCCCAGAATGCGGCGACGAAGCCCGCGCCGAGCGGCAGCTGCGGAGCGCCCACGCGCGCGTCCTCGGCGACGAACGTGACATCGCAGATCACCGCGAGCTGCGTGCCGCCGGCGAGGCAGTGCCCGTGCACCCGAGCGACGACCGGCAGGCGCAGGTCCCAGATGCGCAGCCAGTTGCTCAGCAGCTGCTCAAGCCCGTCGCGGTCGCGCGCGATCGCGGAGGCCTGGCTCGCGGCGACGCCGTTTCTGCTGACCAGGTCGTAGCCGGCGCTGAAGGCGCGGCCCGCGCCGGCGACGAGGGCGACGTGGACGGCGTCGTCGGCCTCCGCCTCGCTGAGCGCGTCGAGCAGCTCGGTCTGGAGCTGGCGCGAGATCGCGTTCAGCTTCTCGGGTCGGTTCAGCGTGATGCGCGCGATCCGTCCGTCGCGCTGGTAGTCGATCGTCTCGCGTTGATCAGTCATCGGAGCGCTCCCACCCATCGGCGTGCGTCGGCCTACAGCGACGCGATCGATCGTAGGCCTTGCATGGTTTGTGCACATGTTCTAGCTTTTAGTTCGGAACGCACGTTCATCGGCGCGGCCGACGAAAGGCGACACAATGACGATCACAGTGCTGCTGGTCACCGCGTTTATCTGCGCCTACCTGTGGTGGCAGTGGCGCACGAGCGATCTGGCTGCGGCGGACGATGGTGCTTCGCACGGCGCGACGGTTGACTCGGCGTCGACATCGCCCGCGGATTCGCTGCCGCGATCGCTGCGCGCGCCGGCCCTCCTGCGCCTGCCGACCACGCAACGCGAGCCGGTTGGCGTGGCCGCGCGATGGCGGCGTCCGCCGGCAGCGTGAGCACCCGGTCCTCCGCTCGCGTGTCCGGTTAACGTTCAACTGCCCTTCAGCGCTTAGACTTCCCCACCACGTCTGCGAGTGTGCCATGGCTGAAGCCGTCAACGTCTCCCGTCCCCGTCGTTCCGAGCCAGGCTTGTTGCTTGAACGGGTCGTGCTGTTCCGGAACATGCCGCCCAAGATGCTGCGCGACCTCGCGCGGTTCCTGCGCCCGGTGAGCTACCGCGCACATACCGACATCTTCCACGCGGGCGATGAGGGCGCCACGATGTACATCATCCTCAGCGGCGCTGTGAAGATCTTCGTGCCCGCCGTGGATGGCCGCGAGGTGGTGCTCGCCGTGCATCGAGCCGGCGATCTGTTCGGCGAGATGGCGTTGCTCGACGATGAGCCGCGCTCGGCCTCGGCCAGCACGATGGAAGAGACCGAGATGTTCACGCTCAACCGCGGGGACTTCCTCGAGGTGCTCGATTTTCACCCGGCTGCGCTTCGCGCGATCATCGACGTGCTCGTGGAACGGCTGCGCGCGACCAATCAGTCCATCCAGGACGCGTACCTGCTCGACGTGCCCGGCCGGCTCGCGCGCCGGCTGCTGCTGATCGCGGGCGAGCATGGGGTCGACACTGAGCGTGGGCGGGACATCGGCCTGCGTGTCAGTCAGCAGGAGCTGGCAAACATGATCGGCGCCAGCCGCGTGGCCGTGAACAAGCAACTACAGGCGTGGCGGCATCGAGACATCGTCGATGTCACGCGCCAGCGCGTGGTGATCCTTGATCGCGGCGCGCTGGAGCGCGAGTTTACCCTGTCTCAGTAGCGTCCGAGATCATCGAAGGGACCCATTTTGGCCGACACTCTCAGTTCCGACCAGCTGGCCGCGTTGCGCGCCTGGCCCTCCCCGGCCATCGCCAATGCGATCGAAACGTTCGACATCCGCAGCCGCGCCTACGGCTTCCTGAGCCCTGACATCCTCTGTCGCTTCCCGGACATGGAGCCGATCGTGGGGTACGCGGTGACCTGCAAGATTCGCGCCAGTATCCCGCCGCGCGACGATCCCGAGACGCAGTCGGCGCCCGACTGGTGGGCCCACATCCAGTCGATCCCGGAGCCGCGGATCATCGTGATCCAGGACCTCGACCAGCCGCCGATCGGCTCGTTCTGGGGCGAGGTCAATGGCAACATCCACAAGGCCCTGGGCGGGATCGGGCTCGTCACCGACGGCGGCGTGCGCGACCTCGACGAGGTCGATGAGATCGGCTTCCAGTTCTTCTCGCGCGAGATCCTGGTCTCCCACGCGTACGTGCACATCGTCGAGATCGGCAAGCCGGTCACGGTTGGGGGCCTGACCATCGCGCCCGGCGATCTGTTGCACGGCGACAAGCACGGCGTGGTGCAGATTCCGCACGAGATCGCGCCCGCAGTGGCCGACGCGGCGCAGGCGGTCGAGGACCGCGAACGCGTGATCATCAACTACGCGAAGTCGGACGGTTTCAGCCGCGAGGGTCTGCTGCAGGTGATGGCGCCCGCCCCTTCGGGCGACGAAGAAACGCCGTAGCCGCCTCGCAGACAGATTGAGGGGCGCGGGTTATTACGCGGCTCGCTCCGCCGCCCCGCGCCGCCGGTGCGTTCGCGCCGCTCGCGTCGCGTGACTTTCGCGTTCTGTGGTCGGTCATCTTCCTGCGCTCCTCGGCGCAGTGGCTGGACCAGGTCGCGCGACCGGTCCTGATCGCCCAGCTGACCGGCTCGGCGCTGCTGCTCGGCGTGGTGCTCGCTGCGCGGATGGCGCCGAATCTGTTGCTCGGCCTGTTCGCGGGCGCGATCGTCGATCGCTATCCGCGCCGTCGGATTCTGATCCTCTCGCAGCTCGGCAACGTGCTCTCGGCGCTGCTGCTGTGCGGGTTGCTGGTCGCCGGCTGGGTGGAGCCCTGGCACGTGATCGCGCTGGCGGCGCTCTCGGGCACGAACATGGCCTTCTTCCAGCCCGCACGCCAGGCGATCCTGCCCGCGATGGTTCCGCCCGAGTCGATCCGCAGTGCGGTGGCGCTTTCGCAGACCGCCAACACAGTCACCCGGATCGGCGGCGCGGTGCTGGCCGGCCTGCTGCTCGAGTTCTCGAACTACAGCGTGATCTACGGCACGATGGCGGCGATCTACGGCGCCGCGGCGATCGCCGCGCTGCTGATTCGCTCCGATGTCGGAGCGCCCGCGACGCTCCCGAGATCGCAGCCATCGCTGCTCTCACAGGTGGGCGAGGGCCTGCGCTGGGCCTATCGCACTCGCCGGCCGATGGCGGTCGTGGGCGTGTCGGTGCTGATGTTCATCTTCATCGTGCCCTACCAGGGCGTGTTTCTGCCACTGCTGGTGATCGACGAGCTGGCCGCCCACGCGTCATGGGTGGGCTACATGATGGCGGCGGGCGGCGCGGGCGCGGTGGCGGGCTCGCTGACGCTGGCCGCGGTGCGTCGCCTGCCGGCCACCGGCCGGCTGATGGCCTCGCTGCTGATCGCCTCGGGCATCGTGCTGGCGCTGCTGTCGTTCGCGCCCAGCCTGCCGCTGGTCGCGGCCTGCGTCTTCGCCGCGGCCGCCTGCAGCACCAATGTGATGTCGTTGGCCAACCTCACGCTGCTGCGGCTGGGCCGCGACGCGATGGCCGGCCGTGCGGTGAGCCTGATGAACCTGGCGCGCGGCATGATCCCCGCCGGCGCGCTGATCGCGGGCGCGCTGGCCGACGGGCTGGGTCCGCGGACCGGCCTGCTGACCGTCAGCGTGGCGGCGATCGTGGTCAGCGCGGTGGTGCTGATTTCGCCGTTGGCCGGCCAGGTCTCCGACCAATCCCGCGACGAGCCCGCCGCCCCCTGAGCTAGTCGCCCTCCAGCGCGGGAGCTGCGGCTCGGGTCCAGGCCTCCAGGTCGATCGTCAGCTCGATCGCGGCGTCGCCGCGCTGCAGCTGGATGCTGGCCGTCTCCCCGACATGCAGCTGTTCGAGCGTGGCGACCAGCGACGCGAACGAGTCGATCGGGTGGCCGTCCAGCCCGAGGATCACATCACCGACCCGCAGATTCGCCCGATCGGCCGCGCTGCCCGGCAGGATGTTGGTCACAGCGAAGTTCTCGCCGATCACCACGCCGAGGCGCGGGTGCTGGATGTGCTCGCCCGCGAGCATCCGCGGCAGCACCCGCAGCAGCGTGTCCACCGGAATCGCGAACGCGACGCCGGTCCAGGCGCGGATCGGGCTCTCGATCCGCGAGGGAACTCCGAGCAGTTCGCCCGCGCCGTTGACCAGTACCCCTCCGGAGTTCCCGGGATTCAGGGCTGCATCCGTCTGAATCATCGCGAACTGCGCGCGCTCGGTTGGTCCGGCCGATCGCAGTGTGCGGTCAAGCCCGGCGATGATCCCGATCGACAGCGAGTGAGCGAGCCCATACGGGGCGCCAATCGCGGCGACCCGGTCGCCGACTCGAAGGGCGTCAAGCTGCGCGTAGTCCAGCAGCCTGATCGTGACATCGCGGTGATCGACTCGAATCACCGCGAGATCGTTCGCAGGGTCCGTTCCGACCAGCTCGGCGTCGACGCGTTCGTCGGTCCACGTGCCGACGGTGATTTGCTGCGCGCCGTCGACGACGTGGAAGTTGGTCACGATGTGACCGGCGTCATCGATGAAGAAGCCCGAACCCTCGCCGAAGTCGGTGGTGATCGTGACGACGGCCGGCGCGACACGCTCGTAGATCGCGGCGGGGTCGAAATCCGCCGCGGCCACGGAGGATGTTGCATCGGCCATCGAGGCCGACGGCGCGTTCGCACTGGCGGCCTGCGCTTCGACAGCCGTCGCCAGGACCGGCTGCGACGTGGTAGGCGCGATGTCCCGATCGCCGCCACCGATCGCGAGCAGGAGTACGAGCGCCGTGATCGCCGACATGGCTGCGCCGCCGGCGAACGCGATCAGGATGGTCTTCATCTGCGGCTCCCTCGGACTGCGTGAGGCAGTGAGAGCGACGGTATGTCCGCGACACGATTGCACTGCGTGCGACGGCTACACCCGTACCAAGTCATTACGGGAAGCTTACGAACTACTCAGGTCCTGCGAGCACTTCGATCAGGACCGGGATGCGTCCCTCGGCGAGCAAGCCGAGGCGTTCGAACGCGGCCTCCGAGAGGTCCACGTGGTTCGGGCCCAACAGGCCGGTGTCCTGGATGACGACGTCCACGGATCGCTCGTCGCGCCAGATGCGCAGGCGTGTCCCGCACGGCCACGACAGCGCGGCCGCGATCTGGGGGTCGCGCGGGTCGTAGGGGTCGCCGTTGCAGTACATCGGGCCGCCGGCGAGCGACGGGTGGTAATACGTCACCTCGCCGCGGACGACGCGCTGGCTGAGTTCAGCGGCGCGGACGCCGGTCGCGGGGTTCCAGACGGCCCCGCCGACGCGCGTGCGCACCCAGACGGCGTTGCCGGGGTGCAGGACGCTGAAGAGCCGCTGGGCGCTCTGGCCGGGCTCGTAGGCGTACCAGCGCTGGTCCTCCGGCCACCAGCGGCGCGCCTCGACGACGGGCCCCAGGGGGTCTTCGCCGAAGACGGTCCAGACGGCCTCGTGCAAGCCCGACCAGCCGAGGAACGACCAGCCAACCGGAAGCTCGATCGGGTCCGGGTATGGAACCGCCGCGCGAGGCTGCTGCCAGGCGGCCGCCGCGGTCAGCTCGAGCCAGAGCGGTTGGCCGTGCTGCAGCGTGGTCAGCGTCGGATGCGGCAGGCGCGCGGCCCAGCCGATCCAGCGCCGCTCGGTCACCTCCCAGCTCCAGGCGGCACGCACGGGGAGGTCCGCGAGCGCTTCGGCAATCGGCGTGTCGGGCCCGCACCAGGTCGCGGCGTTCCAGCCCGCAACGAGCTCGATGCTGCGCGTCTCCCGCGCACCCGCGCGTCCCGCCCCGCCCGCACCGACCGTGAGCAGCGCCGCCCCGCCCGCGGCGGCGCGCAGCAGCGCGCGGCGCGTGATCCGTCGGCTGGTCATCCTGCGGCTCATCCGCGCTTCGTACCCTGCTGCGCGCGCCAGGCACGCCAGGAGTACATCGCGACCGCCGTCGCGACAGCGACGTTGAGACTGTCGATTCGCCCGTAGACGGGCAGCTCGACCTGCAAGTCGGCTCCCTCGACGAACGACGCGGGCAGCCCGTCGCCCTCATTGCCGGCGACGATCAGCGGACGCTCGGGCCAGTCGGCCTCCCACATGAGCTGCGCCTCGGGGCCCTGCTGCAGGGCCACGACGCTGTAACCCTCGGCGCGCGCCCGCTCGAGGCAGGCCCGCGCGGTGGGCAGCACCTCGATCGGCAGCCACCAATCCGCGCCCTTCGTCGAGGGCCGGTTGTAGAAGTCGCGCCCCACGATCCAGAGCGCCTCCGCTCCGGCGGCGTCGGCGCTGCGGATCAGCGTGCCGAGATTCACCCCGTAGGAAAAGTTGAAGGCGGCGATCGCGAAGGACCTCGGCCGGACCGGCGGCGTCGACTCGGGGGGCGGCAATCCGAAGGGGCGGACGTTCGAGAGGCCGGGATCGCCAACATCGGGGCCGCGATTCGCGATCGCGTCGAGCGCGCGCCCGGCGCGATGGCGGACCGCGGGATCCGCGTCCTCGACGAGGCGCTGGAGCAGCGGTTGCGCGGCCGAGCCGACGGCGCCCAGCGTGACGCAGGCCGCGCGCCGCGAACGCTGGTCCCCGCCGGCGAGCACCGGCGCCAGCTGCCGGCAGACCTCGTGCGGGTCGAGCCGCGGGAGCAGGTTCATCGCGCGACGGCGCACGCGGCGCTGAGGCGAGAGCAGCGAGGGCAGCAGCGCCGCGACTGCCTCCTCGGCCGGCGCGATCTGCAGCGCGATCCGCGCCTCGCCGCGCAGGAAGCCGTGGTGAGCGGTCAGCGCCACGTTCGCCGCGTACTGAACCCAGCCGGCATCGCGTCGCTCTACGGCCGCGCGCAGGGCGAGCCCCTCCGCGTAGGCGTCCGAGTCGTCGGGAGCAAGGTCGGGTGTGATGTCGAGGTCGTCAGCCATACATAGATCATGCCCCGATTAGACTCTCCGCGTCGAATCGGAGCACACATGGTTCAGCCCCCAACATTCTCACTCCCGACGTCGATCGCCCTCGCGACGCTGGAACTCCAGCACAGCGGGCCCGACCGATGACCGTTCGCGACATCGAAATCGCTGCCGAGCCGATTGACGCCTACGAGGCGGCTGTAGAGGTGCTTGAGGACGCGACGACGCACGGGTCGTTCAAGGTGGTGCTCGACGAAGCGGCGCATCGCTATGCGATCGCCTGGGAGACGCGCGTCTCCGGCTCGCGCTACGACTTCCGCTTCCAGCGCCTCGGGGCCAGGGTCACGCTCGTCGAGGTCGAGCTGGGATTCTCGGGCGCGGTCGGCTGGCTGATCGGCGTGCTCCGTGCAGCCGGCAACGGACCGCACCTCGACCGCATCCTTGGCGACATCCGCAAGCTTGCCGAGTCTGCAGAGTTCTACGAAGACGACGTTGACGAGGTCGATCAGGACGACGACTTCGGCGAACACGCCGACGACGAGTGGGACGAGTGAGTTCCCGCGCTAGCCTTGCCGCGAATCGCGGGATCGGTCCCGCGATCAGGGTTCGCGATCTGGGGAGCGTGTGCGATGAGACTTTCGGGACTTGAGAACAAGGTGGCCGTGGTCACCGGCGGCGGGCGAATGCGGAGTATCGGCCGTCCGATCGCCGTTGAACTGGCCGAGGCAGGCTGCGATGTCGTGCTCACCGGCACGGGGCGCGCGCCCGAGAACTATCCCGACGAGGAGAAGGCGGCCGGCTGGCGCGACATCCACTCAGTGGCCGAAGAGGTCGAGGCGACCGGGCGTCGGGCGCTGGCGTTGGTCAGCGACGTGGCCGATTACGGCGCGGTAGAGAGCCTGCTACAGCAGACGCTGGACGAGTTCGGGCGGGCCGATTTCGTGATCAACAACGCCGGCGCCGCTCGCGGCGCGGACCGCGTGCCGGTCGTCGACCTCGACCCCGATCTATGGCGCGTCGTGATCGACGTGAACCTGACGGGCGCCTTCTACATGAGCCAGGTGTTCGGTCGGCACCTGATCGCGCAGGGCGAGGGCGGGGCGATCATCAACATCTCCTCGATCGCGGGCAAGATGCTCGGCCCCAACACTGCTGCCTACGCGGCCTCGAAGGCCGGGCTACAGGCGATGACCGCCTCCATGGCGCAGGAGATCGGCCGCCACGGCGTGCGCGTCAACGCGATCTGCCCGGGGATCATCGACACGTCGCGAATGGACGACCTGGGCCGTGGCGAGACCTGGGAGGGCATCATCCGCACGCGCATCCCGATGGGCCGCGCCGGCGAGGGCGCCGACATCGCACACATCACGACCTTCCTCTGCTCCGAGGAGGGCGAGTGGATCACCGGCCAGTCGTACAATGTCGACGGCGGTACCTGCGTCCAGCACTAGGCGCCGCAATCGCACAGACACGACGACACGCACAACGGAGGATGCAGCCGTGGACTACGAATTCATCAGGTACGAGCAGGACGAGCGGATCGTCACGATCACGATCAACCGCCCCGAGCGGATGAACTCGATCCACCCGCCGACGACGGCCGAGCTGGCCCACGCCTGGAACACGTTCAAGAACGATGACGACGCCTGGATCGCGATTCTGACCGGCGCCGGCACGCGCGCGTTCTCGGCTGGGAACGACCTGAAGTTCACCGCCGAACAGGGGCGCTCCAGCGCTCCGATGCGGTTCCCGCCCGAGCCCGGCGGCTTCGGCGGGATCACGGCCGAGTTCGATTGCCCGAAGCCGATGATCGCCGCGGTCAACGGCTTCGCCCTGGGCGGTGGCTGCGAGATGGCGATGGCCTGCGACATCATCATCGCCGCGGAGCACGCCGTGCTCGGCCTGCCGGAACCCAAGGTCGGCCTGATGGCCGGCGCCGGCGGCGTGCACCGCCTGCCGCGCCATATCCCGCTCAAGATCGCGATGGGCTTCATGCTGACCGCCAAGCACGTACCGGCAGCAGAGGCGCACGCCTGGGGCCTCGTCAACGAGGTGGTCCCGGCTGAGGACCTGATGGCCGCAGCGCGCCGTTGGGCGGCGGAGATGCTGCTCTGTGCGCCGATCTCGGTGCGCGCCTCGAAGGAGGCGGCGTACGGCGGTCTCGATCTGCCGCTGCCCGCAGCGCTGACGCACAGCTTCCATCAGCAGCGCCTGATGGGTCAGTCGGAAGACCTGATCGAGGGCCCACGCGCCTTCGCCGAGAAGCGCACGCCGAACTGGAAGGGCCGCTAGTCTTCGACGGTCCTTCGATCCGCCATCGCCTGTTGTAAGGGTGCCTCTACCGGGGGCGTTCGCCGATGCGCGGCCAGCGCGGAGAGGCGGAGAGTTCGGCCATTCGGCGCGCCGAATCGGGCACGTCGTGGCTGAGCTTGCGGCCGTACTCCTCGGCCCACGCCGGCGGCAGCAGCTGCTGGACCTCGTGCCAGCGAATTGGCTGGTCGCCCGTGCAGCGCTCGGCGTCGAACACGTCGGCGAGCCAGATCGCCATGTCGCCGCCGTCCATGTGGTTGACCACCCGGCAGGCCATCCAGCCGAGCACGCCGTCGAGGATCGGCAGGCCTTCGGGACCGTCGCGCCAGCCGAGTCCCTCGAACTTGTCAACCTCCGTCTGCGAGCGAAAGCCCCAATGCCGGACCCAGTCCCACTGCTCACGCGAGATCACGTGGACGGCGAAGCGGCCCGAGGCCTCGATCAGCTCGTTGGTGTGGTTGCGCTTCTGGATCTGCACCAGCAGCCGCGGCTGCGCGGGGACGATCGAGGCCGCGAACGCGCCGACCGCGATCTGTCCGCCACGCCGCTCGCCGTCGGCCGCGGTGACTACCGTCAGCGGCGACCAGAGCAGCGTCAGCAGCGAGGGAGCGTCCTGCAGCGGCATGTGCGGCAGGCTACTGGTCGTCGACCGGGAGGGTCGGAGCCGCGGTGATCGGCGGCGGCGGAGTCTCGGCCGCGGCGACCGGCGCGGCGAGGCGGCGCTCGTCGCGGCCGCGCTTCCAGGCCAGCCAGGCCAGCGGGGCGATGAAGAACAGCGCGATCGCGGCCAGTGCGGCCGCGGCGACCACCCAATTGCTACGCACGCCCTCGCCAAGCACTGCGGCCAGGCCGAGGATCGGGGCGCTGGCCAGGATCGAGATCGCCATGTAGGGCAGGAAGCGCATCCGCGTGAGCCCGGCGGCATAGGAGACGTAGTCCACGCCGGCGATCGGGAAGAGCCGCAGCACGATCAACAGCCGAATTCCGAGTCGCTCGCCGAGTTCGTCGACCTTGTCGACCGCCGCCTGCGACATCAGCCGTCGCAACGCGCGTCGGCCCAGCGTCCGCGCGACCCAGAAGCAGACCGCGGAGCCGATCGCGGTGCCGATCATCGTGTAAAGGAAGCCCAGACCGCCGCCAAACACGGTCGCGGCGATGATCGGCGCGGGCGCGGTCGGCAGCGGCGCGAACAGCATCGAGGCGGCGAAGAAGCCGATATAGGCGATCGGTCCCCACGCACCCAGATCGTCGATCCAGCGCTCGACATCGGTTTCGTCGTAGGGCGACCAACGCTCGTAGGCGAGGTAGATGGCCACGAGCGCAGCGGCAACCAGCAGCACGCCAATGATCAGCAGGATCGCGCGCCGCCGGGTCAGCTCCATCGATCGACTATACGAGGCGGAGGGCTCCGAGTCGCCGGAGTCAGGCAGGCGGCTGCCAGAGCTCGACACGGTTGCGTTCGGGGTCCATGAACCAGCCGAAGCGCCCGAACTCCGACTCCTCGATCTGTGCATCAACTTCAACCTCGGCCTCGCGCAGGCTCGCGAGCATCGCGTCCAGGTCGTCAACCATCAGGTTGATCATGAACGGCTTCTCGCTCGGATCGAAATAGGTCGTGTCATCGGGAAAGGTGCTCCAGATGGCCACGCCGTCGGGCGGGGCGTCGGCGTTGCGGAATGCGACGCCACCGAAGTCCTGCACGTCGAGCCCGAGGCGCTCGCGGTACCACTCGCCGAGCGCCTTGGGGTCGCGGCACTTGAAGAACACGCCGCCGATGCCGAGCACGCGGGCCATGGTCACTCCTCACTCGTTGTTCGGGTTGACTGCGGAGCCTAGCGCAGCGGGCGCGCCCGACGGGCGTCCGCTAATGTCGCATCTAAGGTCCGAGTGGCGGGCGCATCACCATGTCCAAGAGCGTGACTACCAGCATCGATCGTGCCTTCTTCGAGCGGCGTCAGGGCTCGGCTGAGCGCGCGGCTGCGGCTCGCAGCCTCTTCCCCAGCGGGGTCACGCACGATGTGCGCTACTTCGACCCCTTCGGGATTTTCATCGAGCGCGCCGTGGGGCCGCGTAAGTGGGATGTCGACGGCAACGAGTACATCGATTACGTGATGGGCCACGGCGCGCTGCTCTTCGGACACAGCCATCCATACCTGGTCGAGGTGGTCCAGGCGCAGATCACGCAGGGCACGCATCTGGGCGCGTCGAACGACTACGAAAGCGCCTGGGCGCGGGCGATTCAGCGCCTGCTGCCGAGCGCGGAGAAGGTCCGCTTTACGTCATCGGGCACCGAGGCCACGATGATGGCGGTGCGCCTCGCCCGCGCGGCGACCGGCCGCCAGCGTCTGCTGCGCCTGCGCAATCACTTCCATGGCTGGAACGACAGCGTGATGGTCGGCGGCGTGACGTCGGCGGGCGCGATCGGCGCCACGGGTCTGTCGAGCGCGATCGTCGACACGATCGACGTCTTCGACCAGACCGACCTGGTGGGCATCAGCGAGGCGCTGGCGACGCGCGAATACGCCGCGGCGATCCTGGAGCCGACTGGCTCTTCGTGGGGGACCTGCCCGCTGCCGGCGGAGGTCCCGATCGCCCTGCGCGGGCTCACCGAGCAGACCGGCACGCTGTTGATCTTCGACGAGGTCGTGACCGGATTCCGGATCAGCGAGGGCGGCGCGCAGGAACGCCTGGGTGTGCGTCCCGACCTCACGACGCTGGCCAAGGTCGCGGCGGGTGGATTGCCCGGTGGGGCCGTGGTGGGCCGGCGCGACGTGATCGATCAGATCGCCTTTGACGCGGGCGCCGAACGGGTGGCGCACCCCGGCACGTTCAACGCGAACCCGCTCAGCGCCGTGGCCGGCGCGCGGATGCTCACGGCGGTCGCGGAGGAGGACCCCGTCGGGATCGCGGCTGAACAGGCCACGCGGCTGACGCGCGGCTTGAACGACGCCCTGCGCGAGGCTGAGGCGCCCGGCGTGGTCTTCAAGGATGCGTCGATGGTCCACATCGTGCTGGGCCACGACCTGCCGTGCCCGGACGACGGCCTGACATGGGACTGGGATGCCGTTGGCGGCGCCCAGCCGACCCTGCCGAGCACCGCGCCGGCGATCGCCTGGCCCTTCCGGCGAGCGATGGCCAATCACGGCGTCGACCTGATGGGCATGGGGGCGCTGGTCTCATGCGTGCACGCCAACGCGGAGATCGACGCGACGATCGAGGCGTTCGGGGCCTCGCTGAGCGATCTGCGCCGCGAGGAGCTGCTGTAAAATGCCCGCGTCGCAGTGCTGCAATTGGGCTGCAGTTGGGCTGCAGTTGGGCTGCGGCGGTGTTGCCCAGCTGCTAGCCTGTGGCGACATACTGTGGGAAGATTTTCACACAATGTCGTGTTTCGACGTGCCGCACGCTGGCAGCGCGAGTTCTATCCGCGTCGCCGCCGCTTGCATGTCGCCGCTCTGCCGCTGATCTGACCCCTATCGGGCGGTTTGCTGCGTAACCAGTCGCGCCGCCGCCGCAGCCCACGCGACGGCAGCGCGAACGCGATCCAGGGAGCTGTATGAGCACAGAGGGAGTGCGTCGCCCGGTCGGCCTGTATGACGACGCCAGCGCGCGCGACGCGTGCGGCACCGGCTTCCTCGCGCGTCTTGACGGCGTGCGCACCCACGAACTCGTGCGCCAGGCAGTCGCCGGCGTGGTCAGCCTCACGCACCGCGGAGCCGTCAACGCCGACCCCAACACCGGCGACGGCGCCGGCGTGACGATCGAGATTCCCTGGGACACCTACGCCGCCGACCTCCAGCGGCTCGGCTGCTCGCCCAGCGAGACGAGCGGTCTGGCGCTGGGTGCTATGTTCCTGCCCGCCGAAGAGGCGGCCCGCGAGCGGGCGCGCGCGCTGATCGACGCGACGATGGAGCGCACCGGGCTCAACGTGGTCGGCTGGCGCGTCGTGCCGACCGACCCGACGGTGCTGGGCGTCGCCGCGCTCGAGGGCCTGCCGGCGATCGAGCAGCTGCTCGTGCGCCGGCCGCCGCAGCTCAGCGAGGACGAGTTCGAGCGTCAGCTCTATCTCGCTCGCCGGCGCGCCGAAGCGGAAGTCCGCGCGCTGGCCGAGCGCGACGCATCCGACCCCGTCTGCGACACCTACTTCGTCTCGCTCTCGACGCGCACCGTGGTCTACAAGGGCCTGATGGTCGCGCCGCAGCTGAGCCGCTTCTACCCGGACCTCACCGACCAGCGCACCACCTCCTCGCTGGCGCTGTTCCACCAGCGCTACGCCACCAACACCCTGCCCAACTGGCGGATCGCGCAGCCATTCCGCTACATCGCGCACAACGGCGAAATCAACACGCTGCTGGGCAATCGCAACTGGATGTTCGCGCGCGGCCCGGCGCTCGAATCGGTCGTGTGGGGTGAGAACGTCTCCGAGCTGCATCCCGTGATCAGCGTGCTCGGCTCCGACTCGTTGGCCTTCGACGAGGCGCTGGAGCTGCTGATCGCCTCGGGACGCGGCGCGCTGCACGCGATGATGATGCTCGTCCCCGAAGCCTGGGAGCAGATGTCCGATATCGACCCGCAGCTGCGCGGGTTCTACGAGTACCACGCCTGCCTGACCGAGCCGTGGGACGGCCCGGCCGCGATCGCCTTCACCGACGGCCGCGTGGTGGCCGCCACGATGGACCGCAACGGCCTGCGTCCGGCCCGCTACCAGGTCACGCGCGACGGGCTCGTCGTGATGGGCTCGGAGGTCGGACTGATCGACCTCGACCCGGCCTCGATCATCGAGTCGGGCCGGCTCGGCCCCGGTCAGATGGTGGCGGTCGATGTGGAGCGTCACGAACTGCTGCACAACGACGAGATTAAGCGCCGCGTCTCCACGCAGCGTCCCTACGCGCACTGGGTCCGACAACGCATGGGGCGGATCGCGCGCAGCATCGAGTTCGACGCGGCTCGTCAGCAACAGCTCGGCGAGGGCGAGCTACTCGAACGCCAGATCCTGCACGGCTACAGCAAAGAGGAGATGGAGTATGTCCTCAAGCCGATGGCTCGCCAGGGCAAGGAGCCGGTCGGCTCGATGGGCGACGACACGCCGCTCTCGGTCCTGAATGACCCGCCGCGACCGCTCTACACCTACTTCCGACAGAAGTTCGCGCAGGTCACCAACCCGCCGATCGACTCGATCCGCGAACGCAACGTGATGTCGCTCGACACCTGGCTGGGCAGGCGTCACTCGCTGCTCGAGGAAGCGCCCGAGGCGGCGCAGCTGTTGCACCTCAAATCCCCAGTGATGCTCGACGACGACATCGAGGCGATGGTCAACTTCCGCCTCCCGGGATTCTCCGTCACCAGACTGGACGCGACCTTCCCCGCGGTCGACGGCCCCGCAGGGCTCGAGCCGGCGCTCGACGCGCTCTGCGACCACGTCGACAACGCCATCGAGGACGGCCACAGCGTGCTGATCCTGTCCGACCAGGGCGTCGGCGCGGACCGCGCGCCGATCCCGATGCTGCTGGCCGTCTCGACCGTCCACCATCACCTGATTCAGAATGGTCGTCGGCTCGACGCGAGCATCGTGGCGAGCACCGGCGACGCGCGCGACGTGCATCAGGTCTCCTGCCTGATCGGCTTCGGCGCCAATGCGGTGCATCCCTGGCTCGCGGTGCAGACGCTGATCGCGCTGCAGCAGGGCGGCGAACTCGAGCCGATGACGCAGGGCGAGGTGATCGAGCAGTACCTTCGCGCGCTCGACGCCGGCGTCCTCAAGATCATGTCCAAAATGGGCATCGCCTCCGTCGCGTCGTACCTGGGCGGCCAGATCTACGAGGCGTTGGGCATCCATGAGGAAGTGGTCGAGCGCTCGTTCAAGGGCACGACTTCGCGGATCGGCGGGATCGGCTTCACGCAGATCGCCGCCGACGCGCTGTCCCGCCACACGCAGGCGTTCCCGGTCGCGGGCCTCGACGCGGGCGGCTGGTACAAGTACCGCCGCGACGGCGACTACCACGCCAACGAACCGCCGATCTGGCGCTCGTTGCACCGGGCTGTGCAGAACGAGAACGGCGGCGAGGCGTACGCCGAGTTCGCCGGCATGGTCAACGAGCGCCGCCCGACCGCGCTGCGCGACCTGCTCGACTTCAAGTCGGACCGCGAGCCGATCGACATCGCCAGGGTCGAAGCGCACGACACGATCACCAACCGCTTCAGCACCGGCGCGATGTCGCTGGGCGCGCTGAGCCCCGAGACGCACGAGGACGTAGCGATCGCGATGAACCGCCTCGGCGGCCGCTCGAACACCGGCGAAGGTGGCGAGGACCCGCGCCGCTTCCTGGCGACCGGCGACCGCTACGAGGCAAATTCACAGATCAAGCAGATCGCCTCGGGCCGCTTCGGCGTGACCCCCGCGTATCTGAACAGCGCCAGCGAGATCGAGATCAAGATCGCCCAGGGTTCGAAGCCCGGCGAGGGCGGTCAGCTGCCCGGCCACAAGGTGACCAACTACATCGCCATGCTGCGTCACTCGACGCCAGGCGTCGAGCTGATCTCGCCCCCGCCGCACCACGACATCTACTCGATCGAGGACCTCTCGCAGCTGATTTATGACCTCAAGATCGCCAACCCCGACGCGCGAATCTGCGTCAAGCTGGTCGCCTGCGAGGGCATCGGCACGATTGCGACCGGTGTCGCCAAGGCCTACGCCGACGTCGTACACATCTCCGGGGCCGACGGCGGCACCGGCGCTTCGCCGCTCTCGTCGGTGAAGTACGCGGGCGCGCCATGGGAGCTGGGCGTCAAGGAAGCGCACGAGGCGCTGGTCGTCAACGGGCTGCGCGGCCGCGTGCTGCTGCGCACCGACGGCGGCTTCCACACCGGTCGCGACGTCGTCGTGGCCGCGCTGCTGGGCGCGGAGGGCTACGGCTTCGGTACCTCGGCGCTGGTCGCGCTGGGCTGCAAGATGGCGCGCCAGTGTCACCTCAACACCTGCCCCGTCGGCGTCGCGACGCAGCGCGAAGACCTGCGCTCGAAGTACTTCGGCAAGCCCCAGATGCTGATCGACTTCCTGATCCACGTCAGCCAGGAAGTCCGCACGATCCTCGCGCAGCTCGGCTACGAGCGGATCGAGGACGTGATCGGACGCACCGACCTGCTCACGCAGATTCCCCCGCGCAGCGGCGAGCGAGCGCAGACCGTCGACCTCAGCCGGCTGCTGGCGCCCGTCGAGGCCGAGCCCAGCTACCCGCGGATGCGGACGCAGCTGCGCAACGACCGGCTGCACGATGTTCGACTGGACGACGAGATTCTCGAGCAGGTCCAGCACCACATCGAGGACGCCACTTACTTCACGGCCAACTACCCGATCACCAACAAGCACCGCACCGTCGGCGCGCGAATCTCGGGCAAGATCGTCAAGCTCTACGGCGACCGTGGGCTGCCGCGCGGCACGCTCGAACTGCATTTCAAGGGCTCGGCGGGTCAGTCGTTCGGGGCCTTCCTGGCGCGCGGCCTGCGCCTCTACCTGCGTGGCGAGGCCAACGATTACGTCGGCAAGGGCATGGGCGGCGGGATGATCGCCGTCTCCCCGGCAGAGAACGCGGGATACATCGGCAAGGACGCCGTGCTCGTGGGCAACACCGTGCTCTACGGCGCGACCGGCGGCACGCTCTGGGTGGCGGGACGCGCGGGCGAGCGCTTCGCCGTCCGCAACTCAGGCGCGCGCAGCGTCGTTGAGGGGGTCGGAGACCACGGCTGCGAGTACATGACGGGCGGCACGGTGGTGGTGCTCGGCCCCACCGGCCGCAACTTCGCCGCCGGCATGAGCGGCGGCAGCGCCTATGTCTGGGATGAGCACGGCGAGTTCGCGGCTCGTGTGAACCACGCGATGGTCGACCTGGAGCCGGTTGACGACATGCGCGATCGGGTCGTGCTACAGGAAATGATGAAGACGCACCAGGAGCGCACCGGCAGTCCGCACGCAGCGGAGCTGCTGCGCCGCTGGGATGTCGTGCTGCCGCAGTTCGTCAAGGTGGTCCCGCGCGAGTACCGACGTGTCGTGCGCGAGCGCGCCGAGGCGGAGGCGCGAGCAGTCGCGGCGACCGAGTAGTTCGGACCGGTTTCGGGTCGAAGCCCTGCCAGCCAGCCGCCTCAGCGACCCGTGGGCGATCTGTCAGCGAGCCCAGTCAGCGAACTCCGCGAGCAACTCCTGCCAGCGCTGCGGGAAGCGTCGTTGCGGCGCAGGCGGGGGAGCGGGCGGCGGCGCAACCAGCACCCGCAGGCGCTCGCGGATGTCCCGCTCGTCGCTCGCCTGGAAGCTCGCGATGCGTGCGCGCAGCTCGGTCAGCGGATCGCGGGGGGCCGGCGGCGGCGGGGGTGGCGGCGGTGCGCTGTAGACCTGCCACCAGCGCAGCGCCCCGCCGACCAGCGCGCCGACGGCGAGGCCCATCAGCGCCGCAGGACCGAACAGTCGCCAGGCCGGCGCGATCGAAATCTGCGGCGCCTCCAGCGCTGCGAGTCGCGCGGTCAGTTCGTCCCAGAGGTCGGGCTGAGGCTGAGGCGGGGGCGCCATGCCGTTGTGGCGGGCGGGCTCAGGCTCGATCCGTCCCCAGCCGTCCAGCGCGAGCACCGAGCTGGTCGCGCGCTCGGCTGCGTCGATCCGCGGGGCCGCCTCCTGGGCGAGGCCTCGGCCATTGCTACCGATCGATGGGGCCGCCATCTCTGCTCCCGTCCTGGTCGTTCTAGTCGCCGCTGCCTCCGCCGTTGCCCGTGGGCCGCTGTCGAGCCCACGATGCGACGAGTTGCATGTTTGCGCCGGCGTCCCTGGGTACGCGTTGCGCGATCGGCCCCGCAGGGCCGCTGCTCGCCGCGGAGCCGACGAGCGCAGGCGGTGCAGCCGGCGCGCCGGCCGCTGGCGCTGCGTGTGTCGAGAGCCCTTCGCCGCCAGGTGGACCTCCTGGAGGACCTCCATGCGGGTCGCCGGGGGGCTCGCCGCCGGCTGCGGCGCGCGCCGCCATCATCTCCTGCATCATGTCCGCCTGAGTGCGGAAGCGCACCTTGGGCAACATGACCCCCACCACGATCGCGATGATCATCACGATGCTCGCGTAGAGGAAGACATCGGTGACGGGCCCGGCGAGAGCGACGCGTGCGGTCGCGATCACGCCTTCCGATGCGCCGGGCGACTGAGTGTCGATCGCGTCGGCGAGGCGGGCCAGCCCCGCGGGCTGGAGCAACAGGCTCGGCGACTCCTTGAGCTGCTCGAGCCCGGTGGGAAATGCCTCGGTCAAGCGGCTGCTGAAGCCGCTGACGATCAGCGTGCCGAAGAGCGCGGTACCGACCGCGGCGCCGATCTGGCGGAAGAACTGGTTGGCCGCCGTCCCCGCGCCGAGCAGCTGGAACGGCAGCGAGTTCTGAACCAGCAGCATGTAGAGCGGCATCAGGGTGCCCATCGAGCAGCCCATCATCAGCATGTACAGCCGCGTCCAGTTGAGATTCGTGTCGACTGTGAGCCGCGAGAGCAGGAACAGCGCGGCGACGGTCCCAATCCCCCCGATGATCGCCAGCGGCTTGTAGTGCCCGGTGCGGGCTATGATCTGGCCGCAGACAATCGAGCCGAGCACGACTCCGACGCTGGTGGGCAACATGACGAGACCCGAATTGGTCGCGGAGATGCCCTGCGCGCCCTGCAGGAAGAAGGGCAACGCGAACATCGTGCCCATCATCCCGATGCCCACCGCGAACATGCAAATGGTGGCCAGGAGATAGATGCGGTTGCGGAACATCGGCAGCGGCACGATCCCCGCGTTGCCCTTGCGTCGGCCGAGCCAGAAGAACAACGCGGTCGCAGCGAACGCGACGATGAAGCAGGTCACCACCGGCGAGTCGGCCCAGCCAACCTGCGTGCCGCCCAGCGAGAAGGCGAGCAGCAGCGGCGCCGCCGCCAGGATCAGCAGCATGGCGCCGGACCAGTCGACCGGCTCGCGATGCTCGCCGTGGTACCAGGGCACGAGTACGAGCGTGAGCAGCAGCGCGACGCCGCCGACCGGAATGTTGATGTAGAAGACCCAGCGCCACGAGAGATAGTCGGTCAGCAGGCCGCCGACCAGTGGGCCGATGATGCTCGCCAGCGCGAACACGCCGGCCACGATCCCCGCCCAGCGGGGCCGCTCGGCGGGCGCGAAGTAGTCGCCCATCACGGTGAACGCGTTGGCCATGATGAACGCGGCCCCGCAACCCTGCAGCAGCCGGAAGCCAATCAGCTCCCACATGCTCCCGGCGATCCCGCAGAGCAGCGAGGCGACCAGGAAGATCAGGATCCCGGTGACGAGGAAGGGCTTGCGTCCGTAGATGTCGGAGAGCTTGCCGATGATCGGGACCAGCACGGTCGAGCCGAGCAGGTAGGACGTCAGCGGCCAGGCGAAGAGGTCGAGCCGGCCGAGATCGCCCACGGCCTTGGGGGCTGCGACGCCCCAGATCGTCATGTCCAGCGCGGCCAGGAACAGCGCGACCATGACGGCGAGCATGATCACGACTTTGCGCCGGGTCGGGAGCATCAGTCCCGGTGGCATCCCGCCGCCCGCCCCGGCCATGCCTCGCGGTCCACGTCGCCGCGGCGCGTCATCCGGACCGCCGCCCTGACCATCCCCCATGCCGGGCGGCCCGCCATTCTGAGCCTGCGCCGGGCCCTGCGACATCACATCACCTCGGGGTCCGGCGGCCAGGGCGTGAGCAGGCCCTGTCGCTCGCCTTCGCGGGCGATCAACGAAAAGGCGCGTGCGATGCCTTCGAGCTCAACCTGGGAGAACTGACCGAACAGCTTCCACATGATCAAGCGGTTGCGCGCCTGGATCTCCACGATCACCTCGCGGCCGCGCTCGGTCAGGAAGACGCGCACGCGGCGACGATCATCGGCGTCTCGCTCGCGGCGCACGAGCTCCTGTTTGACCAGCCGGTCGACCACGCCGGTCGCCGTCGAGGGCCGGACCTTGAGCGCCTCAGCGACCATTCCGGCGGGCGCACCAGGGGTTGCGTTGAGTAGAAACAGCACGCGCAGCTGGGACATGGTGAGGCCCAGCTCTTCCCACACCTCGAGACGGTTGGGGTCGAAAATCCCGGCTGCACGGCCGTAGTTGCCGACGATGTTTTCGATCAGGTCATCGGTCGTGGCGTCAACGTCGGCGGCCATGACTACGACCTGCTTTCGACGGAAGCGGGGAAGGGCACGCCGACTGTTTCGCCGAGCCCAATCAGCTGGTCGATCGTCTCCTGGTCGAGTGGAACACCGTTGAGCGAGCGGTCGGCTCGCGCCATCGCCTCGGGGTCGCCGGGAATCAGCACGCGCTCCACCTCCGCAACAGGCGGCACGGCTCGCACCGCTTCGGCAAGTTTACGCATCTCAGACTTGAAATGTTCGGGATCACAAAATAAATCGATCCGCCAGGCCGCGAACCACTGGCCCTGAATCAGGTTTTGACCAAGCGCCGCGAACATTCCTGAGCCGTCGCCCGAGAGCACGCCGGTCAGGATGTCGACCATCAGGCCCAGGCCGTAGCCCTTGTGCGAACTCGTCGTGATCGAGGAGCCGAGCGGCAGCAGCCCGCCGCCCTTGCGCAGGATGAACGGATCGTCCGTGTGCTCGCCCGCTTCGTCGAGCGCCCAGCCGACCGGCAGCGGCGTGCTCTGGCGGCCGGCGATCTCCAGCTTGCCGCCGGCCACCGCGGTCGTCGCGATGTCGAGCCGGAACGGCGTGCCGCCCTCGATCGGCGCGGCCATCGCGATCGGGTTGGTGCCATAGACGCGCTCGCGGCCGCCCGAGGCGAGGCCGATCGGCGGCGCGTTGCACATCGCCATCCCGATCAGGTCATGCTCGACGGCCATTTCGGCGTAGTAGCCGGCCGAGCCGAAGTGGCGGCCGTTGGCGACGGTCACCATCCCGATGCCGGATGTTTGGGCCTTCTCGATGCAGGTTGCCATCGCCTTCTGGCAGACAATCGTGCCGAAGCCGCCGTCGCCGTCCCAGGCGGCCGAGACGGGCGTCTCGCGCAGCACCTTGATCTCGGGGGTGGGATTGACCGCGCCCGACTCGAGCCCGGGTGCGTAGCCGATGTGCCACGGCAGGTGGGCGATGCCGTGCGAATCAATGCCGACGAGGTCGGCGTCGACGAGCACCTCAGCGCCGATCGCGGCGTCGTCGGGCGGCACGCCGTAGTGCTCGAGCACGGCGGCGGTGAAGGCGCGAAGCTCCTCGGCGCGGTAGCGGTCGCGGGTCTCGGGGCCTTCGCGGCCCGTCCAGGCCACGGCTAGCTTCCCCAGCTCTTGACGAGCTTGACGCCGGCGGCGGAGCCGGCCGACATAAACTGTCCGTCGGAGCCGGAGGCGATGAAGCGCCAGCCTTCTTCGGCGCGGCGCTTCGCCTCGACCGGGCCGCTGGTGAAGATGCCCGGCGCGACGCCGTGCCTCTGCGCCGATTCCAGCACCGCGGCGCAGGCCGCGATGTGGTCGGGATGCGGGTTGTCGGGCCTCACGGGGATGCCCATCGACATCGCGAGGTCGGCGGGGCCGATCATCGTCGCGTCGATCCCCGGCACGGCAAGAATTTCGTCGATTCGGTTGACCGCGTCGATCGTTTCGATCTGGATCGAGCAGACGATCTCCTCGTTGGCGTGCGCCGCGTAATCGGAGCCGCCATAGAGGAAGCCGCGATACGCGCCGAAGCCGCGCATGCCCACCGGCGGGTAGCGGCAGGCGCTGACCGCCTGCTCCGCCTCGGCCTGGTTGTTCACCCAGGGGATCACGACGCCGTACGCGCCGCCATCGAGGATGCGCTTGATCTCGACCGGGTCGTTCCAGTGCACGCGGGCCATCGGGATCGTGTCGGTGGTCGAGATCGCCTGGAACATCTGCACCATCGTGAGCAGGTCGACCGGGCTGTGCTCGCCGTCGACGACCAGCCAGTCCCACCCGGAGTGCGCCATCGACTCGGCGGCCAGCGGACTGGCGGTGCCGAGCCAGGCGCCGAATGCAGGTGTGTCTTCGGCCCAGAGCTGTCTCACGGTGTTCGGTCGCATGGGGTCGGTCCTCCCGGAAGTTAGGTGCGCGTGCTTACGTTCATGCGGTCGGATGCAGAATAGTCCACCCCTCCGCCGGTCCGGCTCGCCCGTGAGACGCGCCTACCCGTGGTCGGGGCTGGGCGCCAGCGAGACGCGATCGAGCACGGCCTTGTTGACGACCGAGCGCGGCTTGTAGCCGCGCAGGACATCGGCCGCCGCCTCGCCGACGCGCTGCAACAGCAGCGGAGCCGAGGCGTCGGAGTAGTAGGCGGAGTGCGGCGTGGCGATCACGTTGTCGAACTCCAGCAGCGGGTGGCCCTTGTGGACCGGCTCGGGGTCCCAGACATCAACGCCGGCGCCGGCCAGCTGCTTGTTCTTGAGCGCGTCGTAGAGCGCCTGCTCATCGACCACGCCGCCGCGGCAGGTGGTGATCAGGTAGGCGCTGGGCTTCATCATCGCCAGCTCCGCAGCGCCGACCAGGCCGCGAGTCTCGGGGCTGAGCGGCGGGTGAACCGAGACGTAGTCGGCCTGCATGACCTCCTCGAGCGTGGTCAATCGCACGCCCGCGGCCTCCGCGACGACCGGGTCCTGGAAGGGGTCGAAGGCGATCACGTTGAGGCCGAAGGCCTGTGCGCGAATCGCCGCCTGCTGCGCGATGTGACCAAACGCGACCAGCCCGAGCGTCTCGCCGTACAGCGCGCCCGAGGGCCCCAGCGGCACGCGCTCGCCGGCACGCGCGGCGTTGTTGTGCGCGACCACCTTCCGGTTCAGCGCCAGCAGCAGCGAGATCGCGTGCGTCGCCACCTCGTTGATGCAGTAGTCGGTGATGTTGCAGACGACGATGTCGTAGTCGACCGCCGCCTGCCAGTCGATGTTGTCGAAGCCGATCCCGTAGCGGACGACGACCTTGAGGTTCGGCGCGGCCTCGAACACGGGCTTGCCGACGAAGCGGTAGCCGCAGATGATCCCGTCGGCATCGGTCACGTGGGCCGGGATGTCCTCCTGCTGCTCGAGCGTGAGCGAGATCAGCTCGGCGTCGGCCAGCGCCAGCTGCTCCGCCTCCGCCGTGTGCGGCTGACGTTCCGGACGTGAATCGATGTGATAGACCCTGAATTTCGCCATTCGGCCTCTCCTGCTGTGGGTGACGCTGGCGCGAGGGTAAATGCACAGGGGGTTAGACACAGGGAGCTAGGCGGGTTGGGCAGGATTTGTGGCGCCGTCTCAGCTCCCGCATGCCGCAATCGCGGCCAGGTGATGGGCTGACGGGCCGGACGCGGCAGTCCGGACGTGCGCGCCGGTCCTACAGGTACGTCTGCAGCGAGGAACGTGGTTGAGCCGGGATCACCCTCCGCAGGCGACGGCCGTCGGAGGTGAGTACGAACGACATCTGCTTGCCGCGCTCCATCTCGGGGTGCAGCAGGCGGGTCGCGAGCCGCAGCGACTCGAAGCGAATCAGGCTCAGCCGCACCTGCTGCGCCGTGGCGGTCGGACGGGCGAACATCACCGCCTCGATCAGCTGGTCGTAGGAGGCCTGCTCGACCAGCAGCAGGTGTTGCACGATCAGCTGCTCGACGACATCCAGCTCGATCCGAATCGGTTCGGGACGCAGCCGTCGTCGCAGGCGAGTCCAGCCCCCGCGAAGCCGCTGGCCGATTGGCGCGCGGGCCACGCCGTCAGGCCTTCAGATAGGCGGCGATGTCGGGGCCGCCCTCGGTCAGCACGACACCCGCCTCGGTCAGTTCGTCGATCTTCGCCGCGTCAAGGTCGAGCCACTCGCTTAGCACCGCGCCGGTGTCGGCGCCGAAGGCGGGCCCCGGTCCCCGCACGCGACCGGGAGTGCGCGACAGTTTGAGCGGCGAGTCGGCCATCTTGACCGTGCCCGCGATCGGATGCTCGACCTCGGTGATCATCCCGCGGTGCCGGATCTGCGGCTGCGCCACGGCCTGGCCGATCGTGTTCAATGGGCCGATCGGAATCCCGTACACGCTGAGCACCTCAACCCAGTGGTCGGTGGTCTGTTGCTTCGTGGCCTCGAACAGCAGCGGTTCGAGCTCCGCGTGGTTCTGCGTGCGCTTCAGCGATGTCTCGAAGCGCTCATCGCCGACGAGCTGCGTCAACCCGAGCTCGGCGCAGAACAGCTCCCACTGACTCTCGACGCCCCAGGCCAGCGCCAGCACCATCCAGCCGTCGGCGGTTGGAAACGCCTGGAACGGGGTCGCCGATGGATGGCGCGTGCCGATTCGGCCCGGTTCCTGGCCCGTGGCGTACCAGCGGGCGACCGCGTTTTCGAGCAATGCGATCTGGCAGTCGAGCATCGAGATATCGATCGACTGTCCGAGTCCGCTCGACTCGCGCTCGCGCAGCGCGGCGAGGATCCCAATCGCGGTGTAGAGCCCCGCCGTCAGGTCGCCGATCGATGTGCCCGGGCGCGCCGGCGGGCCGTCCGCGTAGCCGGTGATACTCATCACGCCGCCCATGCCCTGCACGATGATGTCCAGCGCCGGCCGGTCGCGCAGCGGCCCGGTCTGCCCGAAGCCCGACGTCGACGCGTAGACGAGGCGCGGATTGCGCTCGAGCAGCTCCTCCGCCCCGAGCCCCAGCGCCGACATTTTGCCGGGCGTGAAATTCTCCATCACCACGTCGGCCTGGTCGACCAGCTCCAGGAAGATCTCGCGCCCCTGTTCCGAGCGCAGGTCGATCGAGATGCTGCGCTTGCCGCGATTGACGCTCTGGAAGTACATCGACTCGTTGGCCACGAACGGCCCCGTGGTGCGCGCCACATCGCCGTGAGGCGGGCGCTCGACCTTGACTACCTCCGCGCCCAGGTCGCAGAGAATCATCGCCGCGTAGGGGCCGGCGAGGACCCAGGTGAGATCGAGGACGCGGACACCGTCCAGTGGGCCGGGTGCTGCTGACATGGGATCGTCCTTCGGGGTCAGACAAGACGTTCAGACAAGGCCTTCGGTGGCGAGCGAGAGCTCGAGGCTGTCGACGAGCCACTCCAGCGGCTCGCCGCGGTCGAAGCGCCGCAGGTTGGCAAGAAAGAACTCGGTCGTGCGATTGAGCGCCGAGGGCACGACGCAGGAGTCGTGCGGTGTGACGCTGGTGCGCGGCAGCGTCCAGATCACCGAGCCCGCGTCCGGCGGTTCGTACGGCGCGACATCGAGCACGGCGCCCGCGATCTGGCCCTGTTCAAGCGCGTGGCGCAACGCCTCGTGATCGAGCACTCGGCCTCGCGCGACGTTGATCAGCAGTGCGTGCGGCTGCATCTGCGCCAGCTCGTCCGCGCCGATCAGCTCGACGGTGTCGTCCGTCAGAGGTACGCACAGCACGACATAATCGCTGGCGCCGAGCAGCTCGCCGAGCCGGTCGGGTGGGAGGTGCAGATCGAGATTGGGATCGTTCGGCGCGCGACGCTTGGTCGCGATGGTGCGCATCTCGAACGCCCGCGCGCGTTTCGCGATCGCCGCGCCGATCCCGCCGTAGCCGACGAGCCCAATCGTCTGACCGGCCAGCTCGATCGAATCGATATTGCGCCAGACCGAGTTTCGCGCCTGCTCCGCGTGGGCCGGCAGCCGTTTGGCGTGGTTCAGAATGTGCGCGAACACGTACTCAGCGATCGGCCCGCCATGCACCCCCGGCGCATTGGTCAGCAGATGGCCCGCGTCGAGCACGAGCTGGTAGGCGTAGTGGTCGACGCCGGTGCTCGCCGTCTGAAACCAGCGCGGCGGCGATTCGCGCAGGACCTCGATCAGCGCCAGCAGCGACGTCGGCGCGGTGTAGAAGTCCTCGGAGAGGAAAAACACGTCGAGGTTGGCCGGGTCGCCGCGCCACTCGCCGGCTGCGTTGAGCTCGACCAGCTCCGCGCCCGGAGCCGCTTCGAGGATCTCGTCGCGCCAGACATCGGCCATCACAGTGCTGACGCCGATGCGCAGGGGCGAACGGCTCGCGTCCTCGGCAGGCATCTGAACTCCCGGATCGCGCGCAACTTGTGCAGGTCCGACGAATCAACGTTGCCGCTTCGCGCCGATGCTACGGTACGGCGTCGCCCATGACGCCATCTCCAACCCCCGCTGCGGCCGGCCCGCCCGCGATTCTGCGGCGACGCCCGTTCGCTCGGTTCTACGCCGGTTGGTGGATCGCCGTCGCTGCCTCGCTCGTCTCGTTCGCCGGCGTCGCCTTCTTCAACCCCGTGCTCGGCGCGCTCGTGCCGGCCCTGCAGGACGAGTTCGGCTGGAGCGTCGCCTCGATCGCCCTGGCGATGACGATCGGCACGATCGTCGCCGCGCTGATCGCTCCTGTGATCGGGCCGCTGGCCGATCGCTACGGCTCGCGCGTGTTGCTGCTCGGCTCGGTGACGATGATGCTCGTGCTGCTCGTCGCAATGGCCTTCGTGACCGAACTCTGGCAGCTCTGGCTGTTCTACGGGCTCGGCCGCGCCATCGGCGTCGGGATCGTCGACATGGCAGTGGTCGTGACGATCTCCAACTGGTTCGTCCGCGACCGCGGCCGCGCGATGGGCATGACGATGATCGGCACCCGCGCGGGGATGTCGGTGATGCCGCTGCTGCTGGCCTGGACGCTGGGCGTGGGCGGCCTTCGCACCGGCTTCATCGGACTGGCAGTGCTCGTCGCCGTCCTGGCGCTGCTGCCGCCGCTGATCGTGCGGCGCCGACCCGAGGATGTTGGCTTGCTCGTCGACGGGGCCCCGCCCGCGGTCACGCCCGGCGTCGTCCAGGAGCCGACCGATCTCGACCCGGTCTGGACGGTCCGCCAGGCCACGCGCACCCGCTCGTTCTGGATGCTGTTGATCGGCACCTCGATCCTGATGGTCGTCGGCGGCTCGGTGAACTTCACGTTCGTCTCGCACCTCGTCGACAACGGGATCAAGAGCAGCACCGCCGTCTTCGCGCTGTCGCTCTGGGCCGGCACGGGGATCATCGGCGGGATCATCGGCGGCGAGCTGCGCCAGCGGATGTCGGTGCGCTACGCGCTGCCGATGGTGATCTGTTTCACCGCCGGCTCGCTGGTGCTGTTCGTGATGACCGACTCAGTCTGGATGGGGCTCGTCTTCGCGGTCTGGCACGGGATGTCATTCGGCGCGCAGTTGCCGCTCAACCGGATCTCGTTCCCCGACTATTTCGGGCGCTACTCGGTCGGCGCGATCCGCGGCGTGACCGCACCGGCGCAGTTCACACTCAACGCGTTCGGCCCGCTGCTGGCCGGCCTCGCCTTCGACTGGCGCGGCTCCTACGACCTGCTCTACACCGTCTTCATCGGCTTGCTGCTGCTGGCCGCGGTGTGCGTCCTGGCTGCACCCAAGCCGAAGCTGCCGGGCGCTGCTCGATGAACCCGATCGGACTAGCCGGCCTTGACGGCCGGACCGATGATGTCGGTGAGGGTGCAGTTGAAGCCGGGCAGCACGTCCAGCCCCTCAAGTGATTCGCTTGCTGAGACGGTAAAAATCTCGCGATCGGGCCGGTAGAGATCGACGCTTCGCGTTTCGGGCAAGACGACCCAGACCACTCGGACGCCGCATTCCAGCCACATCATGGCCTTGTCGTGGACTCGTTGTCGGCTGTCATTTGGCGAGCGGACCTCCACAACGAGGTCGGGCACGACTTCCGAATAGCCGGGGATGTCGGCGTCAATCGGCATGTTCTCGACTGAGAAAAACGCGACATCAGGCCCTCGGACGGTGTCAGGGTCTTGCTCCAGCCACACACCAGGGTCTCCAGCTACGACCGTGCCGAGCTTCTTCGGGTCAACGAAGAACAGCAACAACGCGGCGATTCTGGCGACGATCTTGCCGTGTCGAATTCCCGGCGGCATCGCCTCGCACAGCTCCCCTCTGATCAGTTCGCCGTAGAAGCCCTTCGCGGAGAGCCGGAGCAACTCCTCGGCGGTGACCAGTGTGGGAGGCGCTTCGGTGACCATCGCCCCACCCTATGCGTTGGCCAGAATCAGCGTCCCGGCGGAGGCGAACATCCCGCCCGGACCGTGCGCCATGCTGACGTTGACGCCGTCGACCTGACGCTCGCCGGCCTCGCCGCGCAGCTGCACGACCGACTCGATGATTGCGAACATCCCGTACATCCCCGTGTGGCAGTACGAGAGCCCGCCGCCGTTGGTGTTCATCGGGAAGTCGCCGCCCGGGCCCGCCTTGTAGATCACCTCGCCGTTCGGGCCGGTCGTGGTCTCGGCGAAGAACGGGCCGCCCTCGCCCTTGGGCACGAAGCCCAGGTCCTCGGCAGCCATCAGCGGTGTGAAGGTGAACGCGTCGTAGAACATGCAGTGGTCGACGTCCTCCGGTCCCAGGCCGGCGCTCGTGTAGGCCGCCTTGCCCGAGATCGTGTAAGAGTCGGCCGTGGTGTGGTCGCGCATCTGCGAGACCATCCAGTGCGCGTTCGCCTCGCCGGCGCCCAGCACGTAGACCGGCGGCTTGGCGAAGTCCTTCGCGCGCTCCTCGGAGACCAGCACCAACGCGCCGCCGCCATCGGCGACCACGCAGCAATCGAGCAGGTTGAACGGGTAGCAGATCATCCGCGAGTTGAGCACGTCCTGCGGGGTGATCGGCCCGCCGCCGCGCTCCGCGGCGCGCCGGTGGCTGCCCATCATCGCCATCGGGTTGAGATTCGCCCACGCGCGGGTCGACGCGGCGATGTGGGCCAGATGCTCCTTGGTCGTGCCGTACTCGTGGAAGTGCCGCAGCACCGGAATCGAGAACGTGGTCGGCGCGCCGCCGATCGCGAAGGGCGCCTCATACTGCGCCCCGGGCGACTGACGCGAGCCGCCGCCGCCCATGTCGATACGGGAGCGTCCGCTCTCGCCGTGGGTGATCAGCGCGACATCGCAGTAGCCGGCCATGATCGCGGCCACTGCGTGGCGCACGTGGATCATGAACGAGCAGCCCCCGACCGATGTGCCGTCGATGTAGCGCGGCTGGATCCCGAGATACTCGGCGACCTCGTTGGGGATCGCGCCCGCGCAGAGCAGGCCGTCGACATCGGAGAGCTTCAGGCCGGCGTCGTTCAGCGCGTTGCGCGCGGCCTGCGCGTGCAGCGCCAGCCGCGACATGCCCGGCAGCGTGCCCAGGTCATCGGTTTCCGCAGCGCCGACGATGGCGACTTTGTGGCGAATCTGGTCCATGGTGGCTCCTCAGCTGGAGGTGGAAGGTGTGTCGGTGCGGCCGGCCAGCCGCCCAGGTCGATCAGGCCGGGCGGAACTTCGGCAGCGTGACCGCGTCGGTCACGTCGTCGAAGACGATCTCGACGGGCATCTCGACCGCGCAGTCGTACGCGTCGTCGATGATCAGGTTGGACATCATCCGCGGGCCCTCGTCGAGCTCAATGACGGCGATCACGTAGGGCGTGTTTTCCTGCATCGGCGGGATCGGCAGGTGGCTGATCACGTAGGTGTGAACGCGGCCCTTGCCGGAGGCCTCGCGCCAGTCGATCTCCCAGCTGAAGCAGTCGGGATTGGGGCAGAAGGGGCGTGGGTAGAAGTGAAAGCGGTCGCAGGCGCTGCAATGCGGCAGCACCAGCTTGTGCGCTTTGAGCCCATCCCAGTAGGGCTGAGATTCGGGCGTCGGCTGCGGCAGTGCGCCGCTGTAGTCGGCCATGAGATTCTCCTCGTCCGCGCGCGCATCAGGGCTGGGGCGCTGTGTTGGATGCTAAGCGAGACTGTATTCGGCGGCAATCAGTCCGCGGCGGCGATCGCCTCGTCAAGGGGCCAAAGTCGCTTGATTCGGACGCTGCTCGCGCGCTTGCGAGCCTGCACCATGTCATGGTTGGTCTGTAGTCGCAGCCAAAGATCGGCGTCGCCACCGAAGGCCATGTCGATGCGAATCGCGAGGTCCGCGGTGATCGGCGCGCGTCCCTGGCAGACCTCTTCAAGCTCGACGCAGTCAACCTGAAGGTGAGCGGCGGCCTCAGCGATGGTCATTCCCAGCGCCTCAATACAGTCGTCTCGCACGGAGAGTCCCGGATGCGGCGGGTTCTTGATCGGCATCTCCGAACCTCCTAGTGGTAGTCCTCGTAGTCGACGTCGTATGCGTCGCCCGCTTCAAACCGAAAGCTGATGCGCCAGTTGCGGGTGACGCGGATCGACCATACGCCTTCGCGGTCGCCGTGGAGTTGATGCAGGCGGTAGCCCGGGAGCCTGAGTTGCGAGACGCGCTCAGCCTGGTCGAGGCGGTGGAGGATCTGGCGGATCCGCTCTGCCTCACGTGCTCCAATTCCTCTCCTCGTGCCGCGCTCGAACAGAAGCTGCAAGCGACGGCTGCGAAAGCTCCTGATCACGGATCGAGAATATCGCGGCGGCCGCTGCCATGTCCGCTTGATTCGCGCTCCAGCCACGCTTCCAGCAGCGCATCCTTGGTAGGGGTCCACTCAGGCGGACGCCCGCGGCGCTGCCGCGCGGCCTCCGCCAGCAGCACGGCTGCCGCCACTGAGACGTTCAGGCTTCCCACGAAGCCCTGCATCGGAATCACGATCCGCGCATCCGCTGCCGCCAGCATCTCCTCCGAGCAACCGCGATGCTCGTTGCCCAGCACGATCGCCGCGGGCTCCGTCCAATCGACATCCAGATAGTCGCGCGGCTCGCCGCCCAGCTCCGTCGCGTAGATCGGCAGTGAGCGACGCCGCAGGCTGGCGACGCACTCCTCGACCGACCCATACCGCTCGATCTGCAGCCACCGCTGCACGTTGGCCGCCGCGCCCGAGGAGATCTCCGGGAACTCCTCCTGCGTGTAACAGAGCACAACCGCGCCGACGCCGAAGGCGTCGCAGCTGCGCAACACCGCAGAGGCGTTGTGCGCGTCGTGGACGTTTTCAAGCACGACCACGAGGTCGTCGTGGCGGCGCGCGAGCACCTCACGCATCCGCCGCCGCCGGCGCTCCGTGGTGGTCACGCGCCCGCTTCGAAGCTCGCCGCTAGACGGCGCACTCACCCTCGCCGCGCTGCAGCACGTAGATGTCTTCGCGGTCCCAGTCAACGAACATCGGCAGCGTCTCGGGCGCGAAGTCGATCGGCAGCATCAGGTCGCTCATGGCGCCCTGAATCGGAGCGGGACCGACGCGGTCGATCCACGCGTCGAACTCCTCGGATGCGTCCGAGCGGTCATCCGTGTAGAGCGCGATCACCCGCTCGACCGCGTCGGGCACCCGTTTGGCCGGGATCCGCACCCTCGGGACCAGCTTGCCCAGCCGCATCTCGTCGTTGCGGTAGGTGCCGCCGATGAACATGTGATACGCGGGGATCTGGCGATTGCCGACTTTGATCGCCGCGCCGTGGAAGCCGATGTCGGCGATGTGATGCTGGCCGCAGGAGTTCGGGCAGCCGCTCATGTGCACGCGCATCTTGCGCGTCAGCGGGTCCTCGATCGCCAGCTCGCGGAGCCGCTGCTGGACTGCCCGGTTGAGCCCCATCGAGGAGGTGATCCCGAGCTTGCAGGAGTCGGTGCCGGGGCAGGAGACCACGTCTTCGATCTCCTGCGCGTCGGCGTCGCCGAGCTCCAGCTCGCAGAGCGCTTGCCAGACGGCGTAGACGCATTCGTTGGGAATCCAGCGCAGCACCAGGTTCTGCTGCGGCGTGGTGCGCGCGCGGTCGCGGCCGTAGCTGCGCAGGATCTGCGCCATGCCGTGGAACTGCGCCGGCGAGATGTCGCCCTGCGGGATGCTCACTTCGACCGTCGAGTATCCCGACTGGCGCTGCGGCGTCACGTTGGCCGCGGCGAACCGCTCGAACTCCGCGCGGTCGCCGTTCGGCGCCACCGCGATCGGCGGCAGCGGCCGCTCGTCGGCCGCTTCGTCGTCCTCGTAGAGCAGCTCGTCGACCGGCGGGTTGTATTCGGCCCACGGCTTCTGTAGCTCGGCCGCCACCATCTCCTGGAACGCCGCCTCGCCGACCCGGTGGACGAGGAACTTGATCCGCGCCTTGAGGATGTTCTTACGCAGCTCGTCGGCCGCGTTGAAGATCCGGATCACCGCCTCCGAGAGCCGCAGGAACTCGCTGACCGGCACGAACTCGGTGAGCAGCAGCGCCTCCTTCGCCATCGTCGAGAGCCCGCCCCCGACCATGACGCGGAAGCCCCGCACCTCTTCACCGTCGATCTCACGGACCTCGGCGAAGAACGCGAGGTCGTGAATCGCGGCGATCGCGGAGTCGGTCTTGCGGCCTGTGAAATAGACCTTGAACTTGCGCGGCAGCAGCTGCGTGATCGCATTGCGCACCCAGTAGCGCACGAACGCTCCGGCATACGGCGTCGGGTCGAAGACCTCGCCCGGCAGGATGCCCGCCCAGGGGTCGGCCGTGACGTTGCGCACCGTGTTCCCGCAGGCCTCGCGCGACGAGAGGCCGACGCGCCCCAGCACCCGCAGCATGTCGGGCATCAGGTCCAGCGGCACGAAGTGAATCTGAATGTTCTGGCGGGTGGTGATGTGCCCCTTCTTGAGCGGCGCGAAGTTCTCCGCGATCTCGCCGAAGCCGTCCAGCTGGTCGGCGGTCACGCCGCCCATCGGTAGCTTGACCCGGTTCATGTGCACATCGGGCTGGCGCTGGCCGTAGACGCCCTGGCGCAGCCGGTAGAGCATGAACTCCACCTCGTCGCGCTGTTGCGCCCGGTAGGCTCCCGCCTCCGTCTCGAAGTCGTCCAGTTCGTCGTCCAGAATCGGGATCACGACGCCCGGCTCGTCTCGCAGTGGCCCTGTCGCCCTATCAGTCGCCCTACCTGTCGCCTTGCCTGTCACCTTGCCAGTCACCATGCCCGCGCCTCCCGCATGTCGGCTGTCTTGAACAGCTTGTTACCTCAGATTATCAAAGCCCAACCGCCCGCTCCGACCTTAGCCCGCGCAGCGAGTCGTCGATCGTCACGGAATACCCGCGCTCAGCGACGATTCGCCGCTGCGCGTCGGGCAACGCATCGATCTGATCCGCCGCGCGCAGCCGGATCTTGCTCAGCGCCACCTCGCTGGCGCGCGCGCGCCGCCCGTTGACCATCATCTGCTTGAGCAGCGGCTTACCCACGATCCGCGGCGACGTGCCGAAGCGCTGAATGTGGTCTTCGACCATCACCTGCTGCTCGCGCCGGCGGTAGACCTGCTTGCGTCCGCCCAGACTCGGCTTGCCCGGCGAGTGCTTCGCCAGGTCGCGGTCCTGGTAGGCGACGAGCTTGTATGCAGTGTCCAGCGCCGGCGCATCCTGCGAGGTGACGATCGCCGTCCCGCAGGCGAACGCGTCGATCGGCGCCCGGGCTTCGACCAGCGCCGCGATCCGATGTTCGTCCAGCCCACCGCTCGCGATGATCTGGATCTCCGTCAGCTTCGCCGCGTCGAGCATCGCCCGCGCCGCCCGCGCCTCTTCACCCAGGTCACCCGAGTCGATCCGGATCGCGCGGATGCGGTGCTGGCCGATCTGCTGCGCCAGCGTGATCACGTTCTCGACGCCACGCGTGGTGTCGTGCGTGTCGACCAGCAGCGTCGTTGCCGGATAACGCCGCGCGAACGAGCGGAACGCTTCCAGCTCGTCGTCATACGCCAGGACGTACGAGTGGGCCATCGTGCCCACGACCGGAATCCCGAAGCGCCGCCCCGCCTCGACGTTCGAGGTCGCCTCGAATCCCGCGCTGTAAGCCGCGCAGGCGCCGATCAGCGCCGCATCGACGCCGTGCGCCCGACGCCCCCCGAACTCCAGCATCGGCGCGCCATCGGCTGCGAGCACCGCCCGCGCCGCCTTGCTCGCCACGAGCGTCGCCGAACTCAGCTGGTTCAGCGCCAACGTCTCGAGCAGCTGCGCCTCCGGCAGCGGCGCGACGACCTGCAGCAGCGGCTCGTGCGGGAACACCACGGTCCCCTCCGGCGGCGCCCAGATCTCTCCGCTGAAGTGAAACTCGCGCAGGCGATCGATGAATCCGTCGGTGAACTGCGACAGCGACCTGAGATACGCCAGATCGTCCTCGTTGAAGCGCAACGCCTCAACCTGCTCGAGCAGGTTCGACAGCCCCGCCGCGAGCAGGAATCCCCAGTCGGCCGGCAGGCTGCGCGCGGTCAGCTCGAACACTGCCGGGCCTTCCAGCCCGCGCTCGTAGTAGACCTGCGCCATCGCCAGCTCGTAGAGATCGGTGAACAGGCCCGAGACCGGCGTCACAGCGGGCGCGCGCGTTCGATCACCACGCCTGCGGCCTCAAGCTCGGCCAGTGCCGCCTCGCCGTCGCCCGCAGCGAGGTCTACAGCCGCGACGGCCCGACCGACGACGATCGTTGCGAATCCGAGCGCCGCCGCGTCCAGCGCCGTCGCCTTCACGCAATAGTCCGTCGCCAGGCCCACGACCACCGCCGCGCCGATCTGTCGCTCGCGCAGCAGCGCCTCGAGCCCGGTTGGCAGCAAGTCGTCGCTGAGCACATCGCGAGTGGTGAATCCCGAGTACCCATCGGCGCCGTCCACGCCCTTCCGCACGACTGGCCCCGCATCGGCGCACAGGTCGGCGTGCAGCTGCGCGCCCCACGAGTCGGCGACGCAATGCACCGGCCAGGGCCCGCCGTCGGTCACGAAGTGCGCCGTGCGTTCGGGATGCCAGTCCTGCGTGTAGACGATCGTCGAGCCGCCCGCCTGCGCGGCCTCGATCAGCTCGTTCGCCGCGCGCACGACCGCGTCGGCGCCGCTGACCGCCAGCGCACCGCTGGGGTCGGCGAAATCGTTCTGGATGTCGACCAGGATCAGGGCCGTCTGGGCGTCGAAGCGGGGCATGAAGCGTGCCATGAAGCGCCAATGGCGATCCGCTGTGCTCGCGACGACGTGCTGCAGACGTGGTGGAGGCGACGACCGGATTCGAACCGGTGATCAGGGTTTTGCAGACCCGTGCCTTACCGCTTGGCTACGTCGCCGAGGATCTGTTGAGGTGGAGCGGAAGACGGGATTTGAACCCGCGACCTTCTCCTTGGCAAGGAGACGCGCTACCACTGCGCCACTTCCGCTCGTGCTGCCCGAGTTGTGGTGCCGAGGAGGAGACTCGAACTCCTACGCCCGTAAATGAGCACAGCGCCCTCAACGCTGCGTGTCTACCAGTTCCACCACCTCGGCACGGAGGCTGGATTGAGACTCAGTCTGGCAGGAGTGGAGGGACTCGAACCCCCGACCTACGGTTTTGGAGACCGTTGCTCTGCCAAACTGAGCTACACTCCTCCGCGATTGCCGAGCATAGCAGGGCGTTCCGCGATCAGAGCGCGGCCCGCACCCGCTCTGGATAGTCGCTGACAATCCCCGTCAGACCCAGTCTGGCGATGCGCGCGATCTCCGCTGGTTGGTTCGCCGTCCACACAAAGCTGGCCAGGTTGTGCGCCCGGCAGGTCTGCACCGTCGGCGCGGTGCAGGTCGTGTGGTGCATCGAGACGCCGTTCAGCTGCAGGTCGGCGCAGGCCTGATAGATCTCCGGCCCCGCCAGCATGCACAGATGCGCGATCCGGCTGCCCGGCGGCGCGCGCTGGGCGACCGCCCGCACCGCATCGGGGTCGAACGACCACAGCCAGATCCAGGGCATCGCGTCAACCACGTCGATCTCTCTCAGCACCGCTTCCGAGAGCGCTTCCACGTCGTCGCCCGGCGATGTCTTCAGCTCCACAACCAGCAAGGCCCGACCCTCCACCGCCGCCAGCGTCTCACCGAGCGTCGGGATCCGCTCGCCTTCGCCCGCGTCGAGCATCCGCAGCTGCGCGAGCGATGTCTCGCCGACCACGCCGTCGCCGCTTGTGGTGCGGTCCAGCAGCTGGTCGTGCATCAGCACCGGTGCGCCGTCGGCGCTGAGCTGCACGTCGATTTCGATCCCATCGACGCCCAGCTCCAGCCCGCGCCGCACGCCCAGCAGTGTGTTCTCGGGCGCGTGACCCATCGTCGTGCGGTGCGCGATCACGAGCGGTGAGACACGAGGATCGCCGGGGGGCGTATGGTGCGGATTCGTTGTCACGGCGTCGAGCATAGGGGCCGCCACAGGGTGGATGAACACGAAATCGCCCAGTCGTTCGACGCCACGGGCAGCGCCTACCAGGAGCTCGGCGCCGGCTTTCTTGGCGAATACGGCCGCCAGCTGCTCGACCGCCTGGCGCTCCAACGCGACAGCCGGTTCGTCGACCTCGGCTGCGGCCCCGGCACACTCATCTCGCTGGCCGAGCACACGATTCGTGACGGCGAGGCCGTTGGCATCGACCTCTCGCGGACCCAGCTGGAGATCGCACGCGAGCGCTTCCGGCGCTCCAGGCTGCGCCCCCGCTTCATCCACGAGAGCGCCGCTGCGACCACCCTGCCTGACCGCCACGCGACGGCGGTTGGGCTCAGCTTCGTCCTGCCCTACGCCGATGCTCCCGTGCGAATGCTGCGCGAGGCCGCACGCATCTCGCGGCCTGGCGGGCGCGTCGCGGCGAGCGTCTGGGGCAGCCCCTTTTTCGGCGCGGCCGGCGAGCGATTGTGGAATCAGATCCAGCGCCGTGAGCTTCACCTCGCCGACGTTGACGGCCGCTACGACCCACAGCGCCTCGCCCAGCTCGCCTTCCGCGCGGAGCTCGAAGATGTCACCGTCGAGGAGTTCGAGCGCGAGGTCTGGTGGGACGATTTCGACCAGTGGTGGAGCACGCTCGACGCCTTCGCCCTGCTCCCGAGCGAGGAGCCTGAAACGTTGGCTGAAATCCGCACCGACCTGAGCAGAGATGACCGCATCGTCGCCCCCGATGGCGCCGTCCGCAGCGCGCTCAAGGTCTGGCTCCTCTCCGCCACCGTCGGCAAGACCCGCGCCGACTAAATCTCGACGCTCCCCTGCGCGGCCCGCTCCGCCTCCCCCTTACGCTGACCCTCGCCGCCAACCCCCACCAACCAACCGCTGAGAAGCCCAAATGCCCCGACTCTCCGTCAACCTCCCCTGGAACCCCGACGTTGTTCAGACCTTCCTCAATCGCGCCCGCCTCGCCGACGAGATCGGCATTGACACCATCGCCGTGATCGAGGGCTACGGCCACGACGCCTTCTCAGGCCTGGCGCTGCTCGCCCGCGAAACCAGCCGCATCCGCCTGGCCACCGCGGTCGTCAACGTCTTCTCCCGCACCCCCTCCGCGCTCGCGATGCACTTCGGCACCATCGACCAGCTCTCGGGCGGACGCGTGGTGGTCGGCCTCGGCGCAAGCGGGCCCGGCGCGATCGAGCGCTTCCACGGCGTCCCCTTCGATCGGCCCTTCGCGCGCATCCGCGAGACGATGGAGATTATCCGCCGGGTCTGGACGCACGAACGCTTCGACTATCACAGCGATCGGATCAACATCGAGCGGGCCCTGGTCAGCGGCGTGGAGCCCGTTCAGGCGTCGCCGCCGATCCACCTCGCCACGCTGCATCCCACCTCGGTGCGCCTCGCGGCTGAGCAGGCCGACGGCTGGATGCCCGCCTGGATCCCCAACGATCGGCTCCTCGAGCAGCTCGCGGCCGTCCGCGCGCAGGTCGTCGCCGCCGGTCGAGACGCCGCCGCCCTCGAGATTCGCTCCCCCGCCACGACCGTGGTCGTGCCCGACCCCGAGCGCGTCGCCGAGGTCGAGCGCAACCACGCGCAGGGCATGGCCTTCTTCTCGGTGCGCAGCGGCCCGATGTACTGGAATCAGTTCCAGCGTCAGGGTCTGGGCCCCGAGGTCGAGGCGATGCGCGACGCCTGGGCCGAGGGCGGCGTCGCCGCCGCTGCAGCAGCGGGCGCGGAGGCCTCGTTGCGTTTCGGCCGCCGCGGCGGCCGCGAGGAATGCCTGGCACAGCTCGATCTCGAGGCCGCCGCTGGCGTCGACCTGCATCAAGTCAGCGTGGCCACCGACGACGATCGAGTCTGGGCTGACGAACTGAGCGCGCTGATCGAGTGAAGCCCGCTGGCTGGCTCTCGTTGTCGATCTGATCGCGCGCTCGGAGGCGTTCCGGTTGGAGCTGCACTATCGCCCGCGCCGAGCGCGACACGGAGCTATCAGCTTTCCCTGCGCTAATCTCCGAAGAGACCCAATCCGAATGGAGCACCTCATGCCCGACCTCGCCGCCGCCCAAGTTCTCGCCAAATTCACCGACCGGGTCCTGCGCTGGACCTCGCAGGGCATGGAAGACCTGACCCAGGAAGAGGTCCACTTCCGCACCCACGCCGAGCAGAATTGCATCGGCTTCGAGGCCTGGCACATCGCCCGCACGGCCGACAATCTGATCCACTTCGCCTTCGAGCGCGAGGCGCCGATCTGGCTGCAGAAGAACATGCACGAGGCTTGGGGCCTGCCCAAGGTCGACCAGGGCACCGGCACCTCCTACGAGGAGGTCGCTTCCTGGGTCTTCCCCGAAGGCGCTGAGATCGCCGCCTACCTCAACGACGTGGCCGACGTCATCGTGCCCCGCATCGCCGCGATGAGCGACGAATACCTCGAGTCGATCACGCGCATCGTCCCCCAGGGCGAGATGCCCAAGTGGGAGATCATCGGGCAGGTGATCATCAATCACAGCAACAACCACCTCGGCCAGATCAACGTGGGCCGCTCGATGCAGGGCAAAGAGGGCCTCGGCTTCTAACCGCCCGCACCCCAGCATCTCGCTATGACCAATCTGGTGGCCCCGGTCTCGCTGGCTGAGCAGACGCAGCGACTGCGCGGCGGTCAGGTCTCGCTGGCCGACGAGATCGAGCGCAGCATCGCCCGGATCGACGAGATCAATCCGCTGATCCGCGCGATGCTGCCCGACCCGCGCCAGCGCGAGCGTCTCGCCGCTGCGGCTCGCGAACTCGAGCAGGAGTGGCCCGACCCCGACGCTCGTCCCCCGCTCTACGGCGCGATCGCCGCCGTCAAGGACATCTTCAACGTCGACCGGATGCCGACCCGGGCCGGCTCGGCCGTGCCGCCCGAGTCATTCAGCGGTCGCGAGGCCGACGCGGTCGAACGCCTGCGCCGCGCCGGCGCGCTGATCCTGGGCAAGACGGTTTCCACCGAGTTCGCCTACCTCGCCCCCGGCGCGACGGCCAACCCACACAACCTCGGCCACACCCCCGGCGGCTCCAGCAGCGGCTCGGCCGCCGCCGTCGCCGCAGGCATCGCCTCGATCGCGCTCGGTTCGCAGACCGTCGGCTCGGTCATTCGTCCCGCCTCGTTCTGCGGGGTGGTCGGCTTCAAGCCCTCGTATGACCGCATCCCGAGCGGCGGGATGCTCTACTTCTCACGCTCCGTCGACCACGTCGGCTTCTTCGTGGCGACCGCGGCCGACGCGCTGCTCGCAGCCTCCTCGCTGCTGCTCGGCTGGCGCGCCGGCGAGGACACCGAGGCCGGCGTCCCGCGGATCGGCATCCCCCGCGGTCTGTACCTGGAGCAGGCCGACAACTCGATGCTCGAAATGCTCGACCAAGCCGCGGAGCGTCTGCGCGAGCGCGGCATCTCCGTCGAACTCACGCCCACGCTCGGCGACATCGCCGAGATCAACCAGCGCCACAGCCGCCTGACGGCCTACGAGTTCGCCGTCGAGCACGACGAGCGCTACGCCCGCTACGGCTCGATGTTTCGCCATGAAAGCGCGACGTTTTACGAGCGCGGCCGCAAGATCGACCGTGCCACGGCGGAACAGGGCCGCGCCAGCCGCATCCAGGTGCGCCAGCGCCTGCACGAACGCATGGACCGCGCCCAGATCGACGCCTGGCTCTGCCCCGCCGCCGTCGGCCCCGCCCCGCGCGGCCTCAGCGCCACCGGCGATCCCGCGATGAATCTGCCCTGGACCCACGCCGGGATGCCGGTCATCTCGCTGCCCCACGGCGAGGTTGACGGTCTGCCGCTCGGCCTCCAGCTCGTCGGCCGCTTCGGCCGCGACGAAGCCCTGCTCGGTCAGGCCGTCCAGGTCGAAGCCGCGCTCGCCGACTGAGGCGTGGTCCCCCCGGGAGGACTCGAACCTCCGCGCACGGTTTAGGAAACCGCCGCTCTAATCCGCTGAGCTACGGGGGGCGGCCCTCCCCAGCGTAGCGTTGGCGCATGCCGTGGGACGTTGAGTTCGATTCAGAATTTGAGGCGGAGTTCGGCGACCTGCCGATCGGAGTGCAGAACGACCTGTACGCTCGCGCCGCGGTGTTGGAGCAGTTCGGGCCGGCGCTGGGACGCCCTGCGGTAGACAGCCTCAAGGGATCACGCCACCCGAACATGAAGGAGCTGCGCTTCAATTCGGCCGGGGGCGTGTGGCGCGTGGCATTTGCGTTCGACCGCTCCCGTCGTGCAGTGTTGCTCGCCGCGGGCGACAAGTCAGGAATCAGCGAGCGGCTCTTCTATCGCAGACTGCTGCGCAAGGCCGATGGACGCTTCGATCAGTATTGAGTAGTCTGACTTAGAAGGACTGTGCGCAATGGCGCCGAAGACCACCTCTTTGCGAGATCTGATCGAGGCCCTGCCGCCGGAGCGGCGACGGTCGGTGGAACGGCGCACCCAGGAGCTGATCGCCGAAGAGCGGGCGCGGCGGGCGGCTGTGGGGCTTGGCGATGACTACTCGACGGCTGAGCAGCCCGAGCCGGTACGCCGGCTTCGAGAGGACCCGCCCGCGCAGGGCGAGGCCGGCTCCAGCTGAGCGGGAGGTTGATCTGCGCGTCGATCGACCGAGACTCTGCTTGTAGGCTGTGGCGCGTCGCCGAAAATCCGTCACGAGGAGTGATCGATGCCGCTCTACGAGTACTACTGCCGCACCTGCAACGAGAAGTTCACCCAGCGACGCCCGATGACGGCCGCCGCCGACGACAGTGAATGCGGCGCCGGCCACCGCGCCGTCAAGGTCCTGACCGCGGCGATGGTCTCCGTCGCCGGTGCGTTCTCCGCTGAGGAAGCCGCCGAGTCGGCCCCGGCCATGGGCGGCGGGTGCGCCTGCGGACGCGGCTCCTGCGGCTGCGGCGCCGGCGGACACGGCCTCAACTAGCGCCCGGCCAGCTCTCCGAAGCACCTGATGCGTCCGCTCAAGGGGAGACTTCGGTGTCTCACACACGTCTGCTCGCGATCGGCCTGATCGCACTCGTCGCCATGGTCACCGCCCTCGTCGCCCTGCGCGACGGCTCAGAAATCACCGCTCAGCCTCCCGATGTCTTCGATCGGCTCGATGACATCCAGGACGACCTGGCGCGCCTGCGCAGCGATGTCGAGGGCGTGCGCTCCGAAGTGGCCCTCGCGCGCGCCGAGTTCGGCGCGATGCGCGGCGACATCGCGGTCGTCAGCGACCGCCTCCGCCGCCTGACCGGCGCCCTCCGACCGCCATCCTCCGCGCCCGCCGCCTACACGCGGGCGTTCGTCGAGGAAGCCATCGCACGCTACGAACGTGACGGCCTCGACGCGACCGTCGCGCACTACAACACCCTCGCAAGCGTCAACGGCCAGTGGTACGTCGTGATCATCGACGAATCCGGAACGATCCTCGCCGTTGCCACGCGCCCCGCCACGGTCGGGCAGCCCGACAGCGACGTCTTCGGCCCCGACGGCTACCCCGTCGGCGCTGTCGTCGACGCTCTCGCAACCCGCGACGGCGCATGGGTCGACTACCTCTTCGCCAATCCCGAGAACGGCGCGACCGAGCTGAAGCACGCCTGGGTCGTCCGCCACGATGGCCTGATCTTCCTCTCCGGCTGGTACGAACCGGGACCTTCGCCCGTCGCTGACCCGGCCGCCTACACGCAGGGAGTCGTCGACCGCGGCCTGCAGCTATACCGAGCGCTTGGCCGCGAACGCACAGTCGCCCACTACAACACGGCCGCGAGCATCGACGGCGAGTGGTACCTCTTCGTCACTCAGGCCGATCTGAGAATGCTTGCCCATGCCCAGAATCCCGCGCTGGTCGGTCAGATCAGCGCTGGCTCGGCGCCCGATGGTTACCCCGTCCGTCGCGCCATCGTCGCCCTCGCGACCGAGGCCGGCGCCTGGATCGACTACTCCTACCCCAATCCCGAGTCGGGCGAAACCGAGTCCAAGCACACCTGGGCCGTCAGCCACGACGGCCTGATCTTCGCCTCCGGCTGGTACGAGCCCGGCCCTTCGCCCACGCGCGAGCCCGGCGCCTACACCAGGGCCTTCGTCGCCCGCGCCATCCAGCTCTACAACGCGGTCGGTCGCGAAGAGACGCTCGCCTACTACAACTCGCCCGACAGCGCCGTCTCCGACTGGTACATGTTCATCCACCAGACCGACGGCACGCGCCTCGCGCACGCGTACGGCGGCGAGGGCTGGCTCGGGACCAACGTCGGCGACCTCGGCATCGACGTGACCGGCTACGCCTACGGCAAGGAGATGCTGGCGATCGATCAGAGCGGCTGGGTCTCCTACGTCTTCGTCAACCCCGCCGACCAGAACCGGTACCAGCGCAAGCACAGCTGGATCGTCACCCACGACGGCCTGCAGTTTGGCTCCGGCTGGTACGACCGCAACTACGACCTGCGCGCCGAAGATCCCGCCGCCTACACCAAGGCCTACGTGCAGAACGCGCTCGACTACTACGAGACCAACGGCCGCGAGGCCGCGATCGCCCGATATCAGGCGTCGGACAGCATCGATGGCGAGTGGTATCTGTTCATGATCGGGGAGGGCGGGATTCGTCTGGTGCATCCGACCGTCCCGGACCTGGTCGGACATCAGATCGGCGACGGGGGAGGCGTGGACGTGAATGGCTTCGACTACGGCGCAGCGTTCCTCGCCGTCACTGACCGCGAGTGGATCAGCTACGTCTTCCTCAACGCCGCGAGCGGCCGGAACGAGCAGAAGCACACTTGGATGGTGCGCCATGACGGCATCCTCTTCGGCTCCGGTTGGTACGAGCGCTAGGAATCCGCCCAACAAGCCGGATCCCCTCTCCCCCCGCTCTGCGGGGGGAGATGTCCCGTAGGGACAGAGGGGGGCTCGGCCGTGCCGGACCAGATACGCCGCGCCGCATGTCGAGCAGCGTGACCACCTACGCCCGCCGCGCGAACCACCAACCGGTTGCGCCCAGCAGCGCCGACGGCACGAGGATCGACGCGCCGATCAGCATCGTCGTGTCGAAGAAGAAGCGCTGCGGAAACAGCTGGATCAGCGCGTCCGCGCGCGTCAGCTGCCACAGGTCGTTGGTGAAAAACAGCAAGTGAAACTGGCGAAACGCTTCATCGAACCCGGACACCGCGATGATCGCGAGCACCACCACGATCGTCACAATCACGCTGCCCGCGGTCGCCGCTGCGCCCAGGATGTCGCCCAGCCCCGCTCTCCGTCGCCGCCACAGCACCACCGACGCGAACGCCACGATGTAGCCAAACGCCGCCCAGCCGGCGTCCCACACGCGTCCCATTAGCCGCTTCACGTCGACCATGTGCACGACCTCGCGCTCGCTGAACACGGGAACCTGTCCTCCTGACCCAGACGGGCGCTGGACGGTCAGCCGCTCGTCCTCGTTGCGCAGATAGTCGCGCACCTCCGCGCCGATCCGCGAGACCTCCTCCGCTGCCAGCCCCGACCGTCGGGGCGCCTCATAGCGCTCGAAGCCACGCTCCCACCACCACGTCGAGGTCGCCGCGAAGCGCACGCTCGCGGCGACGGCCAGCGTGAAGATCGCCAGCGTCAGCGCGGCGACGGAGATCCACCACAGGGCCGCGAGGATCGCTCGGTTAGTCTCCATGCGTCTGGTCAGCGAGCGTAGACCCAGGTCGCCGGCGGGAGCGTCCGATGCTTGACGAGCTGCTCACCGCCGCCGGGCTCGCCGACGCCGGATCGATCGTGATCGCCCGTGTATCCGCGCTGGACGGCGCGCCGCTCGTCCCCTGGCAGCCGTGCCTGCTGCTGCTCGACGCCCCGCACGGACTGAACCGCGCCGCGCTCCGCCGTTATCCGCCCGCAACCCCGGTGACGCTGATCAGTGAGACCGCCGACGGCCTCCAGACACGCCAGGCGCCGGTCGATCAGCTCGACGATCAGCGCACCGACGCGGTCGCAATCGCCCTCCCCGCCGTGCCGATGCACGACGTTCGCAACCACTCGGAGGGCCTGCGCGGCGTGATCGACCGCCTCCGCGACCCCGTTGACGGCTGTCCCTGGGACAACGCCCAGACCCACGCGTCGCTGCGCCCGCACCTGCTCGAGGAGACCTACGAGGCGCTCGAGGCCCTCGACAGCGGCGATCCCGAGGCGCTCTGCGAGGAGCTCGGCGATGTCCTGATGCAGGTCGTGCTGCACGCCAAGCTCGCCGAGCAGGACGGCGCGTTCGACCTCGACGACGTCAGCGAGGGCATTCGCGCCAAGCTGGTGCGCCGCCACCCGCACGTCTTCGCCGACGCGCACGTCGATTCGGCCGCCGCCACCGAGCAGATGTGGGAGCGGCTCAAGGCCCATGAACGTCCCACCCGCGAGTCCGTCCTCGACGGCGTGCCCAAAACGCTGCCCGCGCTCGCCCGCGCTCAGAGCATCCTCGGCCGCGCCGACCGCAACGGCCTGCCCCGCCGACACTCCGGCGCCGCCGGTGACGCCTCGATCGGTGACCAGATCCTCGACCTCGTCCTCGCCGCGCGCAGCGCCGACCTATCCGCCGAGGACGAAGCCCGCGACGCGCTGGCACACTTCGAATCCCGCGTCCGCAGGCTCGAATCCCAGCTGCGCAGCGAAGACCTCAGCCTCACCGACCTCAACCCCGAAGCCCTGACCCAACGCTGGTCCGCAAGCGCCTGACCCTCGCTCCGACGCGACGCCGCGGGAGCTGTCGCGAGGCGACCGAGGCGGCCCTTCAGACCTTGCTCAGTTGCGCCATCGATGCGATGAGCTTCTTCACTCCCGCCTCGTCGAACCGCACCGTCACCTCGATGTCGCCACCGATCGACTTCGCAGCGATCACCACTCCGTCGCCGAACGCGGGCGAGATCACCCGATCGCCCGCGCTGAGATTCAGCTGCAGCGGCTCCGGCTCGGCGTCGAAGTCGTCCCAGGCGAGCCAACGGTTCGCGGCAGGTCGCACATCATCTCCGACCGGCGCCGTCGCAGGCCGATCGAGCTGCAGCAGCTCTGGATCGATGTCGTTCAGGAAACGCGATGGCGGGTTGTGCCCGCTGCGCCCTTGATACGCGCGGCGGAAGGCGTGCAGCAGGTGCAGCTCTCGCTCCGCTCGCGTGATCCCGACATAACAGAGGCGGCGCTCCTCCTCGAGGCTGGCTGGATCGTCGATCGAGAACTGGTGCGGCAGCAGGCCCTCCTCCATCCCGGCCATGAAGACGACCGGAAACTCCAGGCCCTTCGCCTGGTGCAGCGTGATCAGTGTCACTGCGTCCGGCGGGCCGTCCGGTAGATCGTCGATGTCTGCGACCAGCGCGACATCCTCCAGGAACGCGTCGAGCGCCGCGCCCGGCGCAATCTCGCTGTAGTTGTCTGCCACGGTCAGCAGCTCCTGCACGTTCTCCCAACGGTCGACCGCATCTTCGTCGGATTGCCGCATGATCCACTCCCGGTAGTCGGTGTCGATGAGGATCGAGCGCAGCGCCTCGACCAGCGGCTTCTCGGCGGCGATCGTCCGCGCGCGGGCGATCGTCTGCGCGAATCGCCCCAGACTGATCGCTGCCCGCCGGGAGACAGGTGGCGGATCGACCCCGGCATCGAGAATCCCGCCCGCCGCTGCCGCCGCCTCCATCGATGGACGAGCGTGGATCACCGCCCACTCCGTCAATGTCGCCAGCGTCTTCGCGCCCACGCCGCGCGTTGGCACGTTCACGACCCGCTCGAACGCCATCCGGTCTGCCGGGTTGCGCGCCAGCCGTAGATAGGCGATCAGGTCACGAATCTCTCGCCGGTCGTAGAAGCGCGTCGCGCCGACCAAGCGATAGGGAATCCCACGGTGCACCAGCGCCTCCTCGATCGCGCGCGACTGCGCGTTGGTCCGATACAGCACCGCGGCCTCGCCCGGCCGCATCGTGCCCTCCTGCATCCCGTTCGTCACGGCCTGCGCGACGTAGTCGGCCTCGTCGCCCTCGCTGTACGCCTCGTGCAAGCGCGGTCGCACGCCGTCGGCCCGCTCGGTCTCCAGCTTCCGCTTGATCCGCCCCTTGGCCCGCCCGATCACCGCATTGGCCACGTCCAGAATCTGCTGCGTGGAGCGGTAGTTCTGGTTCAGCTGCACCTCGACCGCGTCGGGGTGGTGCTCGACGAAGCTGCGCAGGTTGCGCACGTCGGCGGCGCGCCACGAGTAGATCGACTGGTCGGGGTCGCCTACCACTGTCAGGTTGCCGCTGCCCTTCGACCACGCTCGCGCCAGCTCGTACTGCACCACGCTGGTGTCCTGAAACTCGTCGATCAGCGTGTGCTCGAAACGCGACTGGTAGTTCTCCGCCACCTCGCCGACCTCGAACAGGTCGAGCGCCCGATTCAGCAGGTCGTCGAAGTCGAGCGCCTGCGCGTCGCGCATGCCCTGGCGATAGCGCTCCCAGACCCGCGCCACGACCTCCTCGTAGTAGTCGGACGCGTGGCCCACGACATCCTCGAACGCCACGCCCTCGCTCTTGTTGCGCGAAATTCTCGAGAGCACCTGCCGCGTCGAGAACTGCTTCGGATCGAGGTGCAGCTCCTTGATCGCGGAGCGCACCAGGGCCATCTGGTCGTCGTCGTCGAAGATCACGAAGTTCTGCGGCACGCCGATCTTGTCGCCGTGCGCGCGCAGCATCCGCACGCAGATGCGGTGAAACGTGCCCAGCCAGAGCCGGTTCGCGTCGTCCTCGCCGAGCAGTTGCTCGAGCCGCGAACGCATCTCGCGAGCCGCCTTGTTGGTGAACGTGACGGCCAGAATCCGCCAGGGCGCGACCCCCTGCTCGCGCACCAGCCAGCCGATCCGTTGCGTCACCACCCGTGTCTTGCCACTGCCCGGCCCGGCCACAATCAGCAGGGCGCCACCCGGGTGCAGCACGGCCTCCCGCTGCGCGGGGTTCAGGTGCGACAGATCGAGCGGAGTTCGTGCGGCCACACCGCGAGGCTACCAGCGCGGGATATAGTGATTCGGCGGGGCACCGAGGGGCGTGATGGTGGGAATTTCTGAACTTGTCGGGCTCTCGTGGCCGGGCGGCAGCCCCGAGAACACGGGGCTGATCATCGCGGTCGTCGTCGGGGCGTACTTCGCGGCGCTGTGGCTCTCGGCCGTGGTCTGGACCGGCCGCGACATCCGCCAGCGCAGCGACGACCCGTTCACCCAGCTGGTCGCGGTGCTGATCGTGCTGGCCTTCAACTTCCCCGGCTGGGTGCTCTACCGCGTGCTGCGGCCGACCAACACGCTCGAGGAGCGCTACGAGCGCGAGCTCGAGGAGGAGACTCTGCTGCACGACCTCCGCTCGGTGCTTGCCTGCCCACGCTGCGGCGGCCGCGTCGACGACGATTACCTCGCCTGCCCGCGCTGCGCGACGCAGCTGCGCCGCCCCTGCGCCGGCTGCGAGCGGGCCCTCGAGGCCGGCTGGATCGCCTGCCCGTGGTGCGCGCTCACGGTCGAACCCCCAGCCGCGAACGGCGCCGGCCGCTTCCCCGAGCCCGCCCTCGAGCCCGCCGCCGCGCCCCCGCCGCCGCCAGAGTCGAGCCCCGCGCCGACCGCGCGCCCGGGCTAGCGCAGGCTGGGTCGACGTGCGAGAGCGGCGACTTGAGGTCAACGGCGTTGAGGGCCTGATCGCCGAGTGGGGCGCACCCGATAGCCCGGAAGCGATCGTATGCCTGCACGGCGTCCCGGGTTCGAGCCGCGATTTTCACCAGCTCGCGCCGACGCTGAGCGAACTCGGACGCTGCGTGGCGATCGACCTGCCCGGCTTCGGACGCGCCGACAAGCCGCTCGATTTTCCGTATTCGATCGAGGGCTACCAGACCTGGCTCGACCCGGCAATTCGCGAACTTGGGATCGAGCGCGCGCACCTGGTGCTGCACGACTTCGGCGGCCCGATCGGCCTGCTCTGGGCGGCGATGCACCCGCAGCAATTCGCCAGCGCGACGCTGCTCGCGACCGGCGTGCTGCCCGGCTATCGCTGGCACCTGCTGGGCCGCCTCTGGCGCAGCCCACGGCTCGGCGAACTGCTCCAGCGCAGCACGAGTCGATCGATGTTCAAGCTCTGGATGCGCCGCGGCAACCGCCGCGGCCTTGATGCGGCCTGGCTCAATCAGTTGATCGACGAAGACGACGCGGCCACCCGACGCGCCACGCTGGCGCTCTATCGGGCCACCGACGAGCCAGGCAGCGAACTGCTCGCACAGGCGCTGGCCCCACAGGCCAAGCCCGCGTTGGTGATCTGGGGCCAGAACGATCCGTACGTGGGACCGCGCTACGCGGCGGCCCAGCGCCGCGCATTCCCGGACGCGCATGTGGAGGTCTGGCCGGGTACCGGGCACTGGCCGCATGTGCAGCAGCCACAGCGAACAGCGGAGGCGATCGCTGCGTTTCTGAGGGATGTGAAACGAGAGCGAAGCTAGCCGCTGTTGTCGGTTTCTGCGGCGTCGCGGATTGGCCGCAGACGCCATTGCATGCACGACGGACACGAACACGATCGTCGATCAGTCGTGAGATGGACGAGCCCATGCAACGTTCCGTCGTCCGCATCGAATCGATGACTGATCTGATCCAGTAGATGCGCGTTGCCACGCTCGTAGCGCCGGTAGACGGCGTGGACCACGAAGTCGGCTAGTTGTAGAAGCCGCGTGTTCTTCGCAGGTGTGAAGAACGGCACATCTGCCATGTTTTTCAGGTTGCCCCAGCGGTGGCCAGTGCTCCAGATTCGGCGGGCGAGCGATTCCAGATTGTCTCGATAGCTTGACTCAGCGACAACGACGAGTCCGCGCTGTTGATCGCCGCGCTGATACAGGCGGTTGAGCATGAGGTCGAATCGATTGACGACCTCCTCGAAACATCGGGAGTACGGTTCTTCGCGGTCGCGATTTGCATAGGCCTTTTCGAGCGCAACTCCGAATAAGCGCGCATTCGAATCGGCGATGATCCGGAGCACCGCGTCTCTGATCTCGCTGCGTTGAGCGAACGTCAGTTGATCGAAGGGCGGGACGAGCCGTTGCGCCTGCTGGTGAAGGCGAGAGGCATGAAATTCGGTCGGACCTTCCCAATCTGGGAAGTACTGCACTTCGAGCTCGTCCAGCGCTTGGCTTAGGAAGTAGGTTTCGCGTTCGAACACGGCGAGTCCTGCGACGCAGAAGTATTCGGACTCTTTTGTGGTCCCAGCTTCATCGGCGTAAAGGATGTGCATGGAGTTTGAGCAGCCGGCTGGCTCCCCGAAGGGAGCCAACAGACCAGCGCGCAGCTACTGCGCGCGAATGAGCCTTGCCGACCACGGGCATTGTCTGCGGGCGACACCCTGCTGTCAAGGCAAGGGTGGGCTGAACTCGAGAAGAACTGGCCAGACCAGACCGTGTTGCGGTGTCGTGCCTTAGTCGCTGGCCCCCAGCCTGATTGCCAGGTCGGCGGTTTTCTTCATCTCTTCGTGGCGCTTGCGGGTCTCGCGCTGTCGCTCGTTGAGCTGCGGATCGTCGGTCTCGGCGACCTCGAAGCCGTAGGGCTCGTAGACGGGAATCTCGGAGTCGGGTAGCTCGCCGAGCATCTCGTTGCGCTCCGCCTTGCGCTTGAATGCCTCTTCGATGTACGGCGCGAGCTCTTCCTCCTTGCGGGCGACCCGCTCGGCCTCGAACTCCTTGAACTCCGGCATGATCTCGTTGCCGAACAGCTCGAGCGCTTCGCAGATGTGCTCGTGCTTGTTGTTGCCGGCCTGCTGGATGAAGACGGACTGGTCGACGCCGCACTCGGCGAACGTGCGCAGGTGCTCGCGCAGCTGGTCGGGGGTGCCGATCCCGCCCTCGCCGCCCTGCGCGGGCCACGTGCTGCGGACCTGTTCCCAGGCCTTCCAGACGTTGGTGCGACCCGGCTTGTGCATGCCCGCCGCGTAGTGGTGGCCCAGCGCGTACTGGAAGAAGCGGAAGCCGTCGAAGCCGCGCCGCTTGGCCTCCTCCTCGTCCGGATGGACCGAGAACGAGGAGACCATCGCGATGTTCGCATTGACGGTGTGGCCGATCGGCACGCACTCACGCTTCAGCGTCTCGTAGTAGTCCTCGACCCAGCGGTTGGCCTCGGCCGGGTCGATGAACGCGAAGGTCAGCGCGCCGATCCCGAGCTGCGCGGCGAGGTGAATCGTCTCGCGGTTCGAGCAGGCGACCCAGAGCGGCGGGTGAGGTCGCTGCACGGGCTTCGGCACCACGTTGCGGGTGGGCATCGAGAAGTACTTGCCCTCGTAGCCGGGGTAGGGGCTCATCGCGAGCATGTTCGAGACCTGCTCGACCGTTTCGAGCCACATCTCGCGTCGCTCCTCGGGGTTGACGCGGTAGCCCTCGAGCTCAGCGCGGCTGGCTGATTCGCCGGTGCCGAACTCGACGCGGCCGTTGGAGACCAGGTCGAGCGTTGCGATCCGCTCGGCGATGCGGGCCGGGTGGTTGTAGCCCGGAGGCATCAGCACGATGCCGTGGCCGAGCCGGATGTTCTTGGTGCGCTGTGAGGCGGCGGCGAGGAAGACCTCGGGCGCGGAGGAATGCGAGTACTCCTCGAGGAAGTGGTGCTCCACCTCCCAGGCGTGGTCGATCCCGAGCTGGTCGGCCAGCTCGACCTGGTCTAGCGCGTCCTGGAAGAGTTTTTGCTCAATCCCCTCGACCCACGGCTTTGGCAACTGGTGCTCGTAGAAGATCCCGAATCTCATAGAGGCTCCGTCCCAAGGTGTGTCCGTCAGGGGTCCTGTGGCGCAGACTGCCGCACGCTAACAGCCGATCGGTCGATCAGAGGCTGACCTGCGCGTAGGCCGCCGCCTGCAATGGGTCGTCCTGCTGGAACAGGTCGGGGTGCGTGCCGCGGGCGAGCGCGAGGTGATAGGTGAACAGCTGGAGCGGGATCACGCCGAGGATCGGTTCGACGCGCAGCGCAGCGCCGAGGATCGGTTCGACTGGCCTGGCCGGGCTCGGCAGACGCAGCACCTCCGCCCCCGCGGCGGCGAGTTCGTCGGCGTGGCCGTGGCAGACGGCCCAGACGGGCGCGCCGAGCGCGCGAGCGGCGCGTACAAGGTCCACGGCGCGGCCGCGGTCGGGCGTGTTGGAGGCAATCACCGTCAGCAGGCAGTCCGCGTCCAGCTCGCAGAATGGCCCGTGCAGCAGATGCTCGATCTGGAAGCCTTCACAGTCGGCGCGCGAGGTCTCCTTGATCTTCAGCGCCACCTCGTACGCCGTAGCGCGCCCCGAGCCCCAGCTGGCGGAGACGAAGCGGCGGCGCTCTGCGTGTTGTTCGACGACCTTCCGCACCGCGGGCTCCATCGCCAGCACCTCCACCACGAGGCCGGGCAGACGCTCCAACTCCTCGCTCTCGCCAGCCATCGCCGCGTCAAGCATCGCGAGCACGGTGAGCGCCGTCGTGTAGCTCACGGTGTAGGCGGCCGAAGTCTCGCCCGGGCAGGTGTGGATCAGCTCGTCGGCCACGGCGACTCGCGGGCCGGGCTCAGTCGAGCTGACGGCGATCGTGAACGCGCCCTGCTCGCGAGCGACATCGAGCGCCTCGTACGTCACCCGCTTTGCGCCGGTGTGGCTGAGGATGATCGCCGCGTCTTCAGCCCCGATCGGCGGCGTGTCGGTGCAGAACTCGAACGAGTTGACGGGCAACACCTCGGGTCCCGAGCGCATCATCGCCGCGCCGGCCAACGCCGCGTGCCAGGAGGTGCCGATGCCGACCAGGTAGATCCGGCGACAACGCCCGAGGCGTTCGGCCAGCTCCGCGCAACGGTCGCGCTCGCGCTCCAGCACCGTCGCGATCTGATCGGCCTGCGAGACGATCTGGTCGTACATCTTGTAGGGGTGCGCTGAGCGCACGGCCGGCTGACTGGCCGCCATCGCGGCTCCTCTCGGTTGCCATTCCCGCCGTATCGCGGGAAGCGGTCAGCGTATGCCGATCAGCGCACGACGGCGATCTCGCGGCCGCCAAAGATCATCGTGGCGGGGCCGTCGATCAGGCCGGGGAACGGGTCGGGTGGACCTTCCTGCGAGACGGTCGGGACTCCCGCGCGGGCGGCCTCGGCGCTGGTGTACCAGAGCGAGGCGGTCCCGTCCCAGCGGCTTTCGCGCTCCGGGTCGGCGTGTGAGGTGGTGTACTTGAAGCAGGCGCCGTTGCTGGCCGCGATCGAGAGGCTCACGCGCGGCGAGTGCTCGTCGTTCCAGGCCGCTCGGAGCTCTTCGCGCGTGACGTGATCGAGCCTCTTCACGAAGGCGACCCACTTGTGGTGCTCGGCCGGCACCGGGGCGTCGATGATCATGTGCTCGGTCCCATACATGGCATCGGTGATCGGCTCGATCCAGTCGCCGAAGCCATCGACGCCGGCGAGCGCCTTGGCGCGGTCCGATTGGGTGGCGTCCTTGTGGTGGTCCCAGTCGCGGAACCAGATCTCCGCGATCCCGTCGTAGATGAGGCCATGGGACGCCTCAACGCCGCCGAGCGTCGCGACATCGTCGAAGAACGTGATGTAGTAGTGATCGGGGCGCATCTGGTTGACGACGTGCGGAGCGTGGACGGAGCGCCAGAACTCCTGGAACGCGTCGCGGTCGGTCTCGGGTCGGCGGGTCACGGGGGCGAGCAGCTTCAGCATGGAGGATCCTCTCTGAGCAGCGTCAGTCTAGGGAGTTGCGCGGATCGCTGAGGCGACCTCGCGTCCGCGCGCCGCCTGCATGCGGGCCATCTGCGCGCAGGCCCCGGTGTAGGCGGCGGGGTCGAGTAGGTCGTCCAGCTCGTGCGCCGAGAGATGCTCGGTGACCTCCTCGTCGGCGCTGAGCCGGTCGCGGAAGGGCACGTTGTCGATCGCGGCCTGCTGTGCGTGCTCGTAGATGATGTCGTGCGCGCGCTGGCGCCCGACGCGCGCGCCCAGCGCCAGCATGATCCGCTCGCTCATGATCAGGCCGCCGGAGAGATCGAGGTTCTCGCGCATTCGCTGAGGATTCACCCGCACGCCCTCGAAGAGCATCGTGAGGCGGGCGAGGATGTCGCCGACCAGCTCGACCGAGCCGTGCAGGGCGCGCTCGACCATCACGCTGGTCGAGCCGTCGGCTTCATGCTCAGTGCGCATCGCGTCAAGCGCGAGCGGGAGCAGCGCCTGGACCTGGGCCGCGCCGGCCCGGATGTCCTGCGCGAGCTTGGGGTTGCGCTTCTGCGGCATCGTGCTGCTGCCGACGGTGCCCGGCGGGACGGGCTCCTCGAGCTCGCCGAACTCGGGCTTCATCAGGGTGTACGTCTCGTCGGCGATCTTGCGGCTGGTGGTGGCGATCAGGGCGAGGATCCCGACGTACTCCGCGTGGTGGTCGTGGCTTGTTCGCGTCGGCACGGCCATCGGGACCAGGTCGAGTTCCGCCGCCAGCGCGTCTTGTACGGCGAGGCCCTGTTCGCCGAACGACGCGGCTGTGCCCGCGCCGCCCCCGAGCAGCGCCACGAAGATGCGCGGCTCGACCTGCTGCAGCCGCTCGACGTGGCGGCACAATTCGTCGATCCAGACGGCGACCTTCATCCCGAACGTCGCGGGCACGGCGTGCTGGCCGTGCGTGCGGCCGGCGATCGGGTCGTCCGCGGTGCGCTCGGCGAGGTCTGCGAGATGTCCGATCACCTGCCCGAGCAGGTCGAGCACGATCGCGTGCGCGCGGCGCAGCTGCAGGATGTCGCCGGTCTGGGTGATGTTCTGGGTGGTCGCGCCCCAGTGCGCGTAGCCGCCGGCGTCGCCTTCGCACAGGCGATCGAGCTCCCAGACGAGCGGCACGATCGGGTGGCCGGTGACGGCGAGGCCGTCCTCAACGCGCTGCAGGTCGAAGTCTTCGAGCCGGCAGGCGGCCACGATCCGTTCAGCGGCTTCGGCGGGGATCATGCCCAACCCGGCCTCCGCGCGGGCGAGCGCAGCCTCGACATCGAGCCAGGCCTGCCAGCGTGCATTCCGTGTGAACAGCGCGCGGATGCCCGGCTCTCCGACGCGTGCCGCAGTGGGTCGTTCCTGCATCTTCAGCTCCGGTCGTGGTGACGGGCGCGTCCGACGTGCGCCCGCTGCGCCTTAGGATCGCTCACAATGATGACCCACAGTGACGGCCCACAATGATCTCGGGAGGGCCGGGCCGCGCATCGCGGCTCGGCGCCGGCAGCGGAGGAGGAAGCGATGGCGGCGCCGCTCGACGGAATTCGGGTGCTGGAGGCGGCCAACTGGCTCGCGGCGCCATCGGCGGCGGCGCTGATGGCCGACCTCGGCGCGGACGTAGTCAAGATCGAGAATCCGCTCGGCGACGCCTGGCGAGGGATGCAGATGCGGGGCCAGTCGCCGGGCTGGGAGCCGGAGACAGGCGTCGACGCGGCCTTCGAGCTCGATAACCGCGGCAAGCGCGGGGTCGCGCTATCGCTCGAACAGCCGGACGCCGTTGGGGCGGTCCATCGACTGGTGGAGCAGGCCGACATCTTCATCACCAACCTCACCGCACCGCGGATCGCGCGCTACGACCTCTCCGTCGAGCGGCTGCAGGAGATCAAGCCGGACCTGATCTACGTCGTGCTGACGGGCTACGGGACGCGCGGTCCGGACGCGGCGACGACGGCGTTCGACTACTCGGCCTTCTGGTCGCGTTCGGGGATCATGGGGCTGATCGGCGACCCCGACGGGCCGCCGATGCCCTGCCGCCCGGGCCAGGGCGACCACGCGACCGCGCTGAATCTGCTGGCGGCGACGCTCGCGGCGCTGCGCCTGCGCGACCAGACCGGCGAGGGTCAGCGCGTCGAGGTGACGCTCCAACTCACGGGCGCGTGGACGATCGGCGCAGACATGTCGGCGGCGCTGATCACCGGGCGGCAGCCCGCGCGGATCGACCGGGTGCGACCGGGCAACCCGCTGTTCAATTCATACGAAACGGCGGACGGACGCTGGCTGATGCTGGTGATGCCCACCTCGGACCGCCACTGGCCGCCGACCTGTCGGGCGCTGGGGCGGCCCGACCTGATTGATGATCCGCGCTACGCGTCGCACGCGGAGCGGGCCGAGCTGACCGAGGAGCTGACCGCCGAAATCGTGGCCACGATCGGCGCGCGGCCGCTCGACTACTGGCGTCCGCGGTTCGACGCAGAGACGCTGACCTGGGCGCCCGTCGCGGAGCTGCCCGAGGTGATCGCGGACCCGCAGATGATCGAGATGGAGGCCTGGGCCACCATCGAAGGGCGCCACGGTCCGTTTGAGACGCTCAACACGCCGTTCTCAATCGAAGGAGCGGACATCCGTCCGCGCGGGCCCGCGCCGATGATCGGACAGCACACCCACGAGGTGCTGCGCGAGGCCGGTTTCAGCGACGAGCAGATCGCCGACCTGGCGGCGGCCGGGGCGCTGGGATGAACGAAGAGCTGGCGCTCGTGCTCGCCGGCGTGCGGCGGTTCATCCGCCGTGACATCTGGCTGCACGAGAAGCGGCTCAACGCGAATGCGACTCGGCTGCCCGATCAGGTCTTCGACGAGCTGCACGGGCGCGTCGACGAGATGGGCCTCGATCATCTGCTCGCGCCGCCCGGCTGCGGGTATGGCCCCGAACTGAGTGAGGCCGAACGGGCGCGGGTGGTCGAGGAGACAAGCCAACATCGAGCCGGGGCGATCTCGGCCGGCTATGGGTTGTTCGACCCCGACCCGCCGCCGCAGCTCTACGCCGCGACCGAACAGCAGCGAGCGGCGTTTCTGACGCCGCTGCTGGAGCGCGAGGCGCGCTGTTTTCGCGGCTTCGGCGACCCCGATTTGGCCGGCCTGCCGACCGACGGCGTCCGCTTGCGCGCCCTGCGCCGCGATGGCGAGTGGATGCTCGACGGCACGAAGGTCTTCGTCGCCGACGCGAGCGATGCGGACTTCGGCATCGTCTACGCGCACACGGAGTACGAGCGCGGCGAACGCAACGGGGTGTCGGCGTTCGTGGTCGAGACCAGTCGGACGGGTTTCCAGCGCTGGCGCGAGTGGCCGACGATCAGCGTCGGGCGCGACACGTGGGAGCTGAATCTGTCGGCGCTCAAGCTGCCCGATCTGAATCTGCTCGGCGAGGCGGGCGACGCATCGGCGTTCGGCAACGATCCCGTGCTGCGCCGGCGCATGCTCTCGGCGGCGCAGCTGACCGGGGTGGCCTCGGCAGCGCAGGACATGGCGCGTGCGCAGGTCTGGTCGCGGCCTGAACACGGCATCCCGATCGCTCGGGGTCAGCGGGCGCAGCTGGCGCTGGCCGACAGCGAGATCGCGATCCGGGCGAGCCGCGAGCTGTATCTGTCCGCGGCGGCCGAGTGCGACGAGGGCGCGCTCACGGTGGAAGGCGCGTTGTCGGCGTTGGCGTTCGCGAGCGAGGCTGCGATCGGCGTGGTCGACCGCACCCTGGAGCTGCATGGCCCGCTCGCGCTCTCGGCCGACCTGCCGCTGGAGCGTTGGGCGCGCGACCTGCGCACGCGCCGCGCCGCCGAGGGCGGCCCCATCCAACAGCGCCTCCTCATCGCGCAGCGGCTGACGACGACGTTCAAGAAGTAGGCGGCTCGTCGAGGGAGGCGGCGGCGATCAGTTCGAGGCCGCGAGGAGTGATTGGGGGATTGTGGAGGGGGCCGCGAACGTCGCGGTAGTAGCGCTCCAGCGGCTCGCTGCGATGCAGCGAGATGCCGCCAACCAACCGCATGCAGCGGTCGACCAGGTCAACGGCGGTGTCAGTGACGTGAAGCTTGGTGGCGGCGACGCGGGGGCCAAGTTCGCGGCGAGTGTCGGGCTGCGCGTCCCACGCTGCGGCGGTTTCGTGCAGCAGTGCGCGGGCCGTGATCAGCTGCAGGTCGATCCGGCCGACCTCGGCGCGGACGGTCGGGATCGCGGCGATCGGCGCCGGCGAACCGCCGGGGCGTCGGTTGCGGCAGAACCCGACCGTGTAGTCGCGTGCCGCTTCGGCGGCCCCCAGGGACGCGGCGGAGACGAGCAGCGCGAACCAGGCGAAATCACCGCGGCGTTGCCCGCTGCGCGAAGGGTCGGTGCGCAGCAGGATCTCGTCATCGGTCACCGCCACGTGTTCGAACCAGACATCGTGTGAGCCGGTCGAGCGCAGGCCCACGACATCCCAGGTTTCCTCGATCCGCAGGCCCGACGAGTCCTTGTGCACGGCCACACGAGCCAGCTCGCCGCTGCCGTCCTCGACCGCGACGTAGGTCATAAACCAGGTCATGGCGGGCGCCAGCGTCGTGAACGACTTGCGCCCGTTGATGCGCCAGCGGCCGGGGCCGTCGGGCGTCAGCGCGGTCTGCGGGCGTCCGCCGCCCTGCGGCGAGCCCAGCTCCGGCTCGGTGGCGACCTGATTGCAGAGCGCGCCATCCTCGACCACGCTGCGCAAGATCCGGCGGCGCAGGGGCTCGGTCCAGGCGCGGTTGGCGCGTTCGCCGCCGACGCTCATCAGGTGCATGCCGACCGAGTAGGCCAGCGACATGTCGGCCTTGGCCAGCCTGGTCTGCGCGGCGACGAGGTCGGCCAGGTCGCACTCGTCGCCGCCGTATTCCCGCGGCACGGGCGCCTTCATCCAGCCCGCGGCGCGCAGATCGTCGACCGATTCGAAGGGGAACGAGGCGTCGCGGTCGTGCGCACGCGCGCGCTGGGCGATGAGCGGCAGCGCCGGCGCGATCCGCTCAATCAGCTCGCGGCCGGCGTCGTTCGCCGGCGGCAGCTCAGCCATGCGTTGGGCGTGTGCGCGGCAGCGCCGCGCCTCCGATCCGTGTTACAGCACTTCGCGCAGCGGCTTGAGCGCGCGGGTGCGCAGCTTACCGCGATCATTCGCGCTCTTGGCCGCAATCTCGATCGGCTCACCGGTGGCCGGGTTGCGACCCATCCGCTTCTCGGTCGCCTTCGTCGCGACCACATCGATCTTGATTAGGCCCGCGACGGTGACTGAGCCGACGCCGTCCGGGCTGAGGTCGTCCAGGACGACCTCGCGCAGTGTCTCCAGGACATCGTTGACCTGGCTTGCCGGCAGGCCGGTGATCTCCGAGATCACCCTGTTCATCGCGGCCTTGGTTCGTGGCTTTTCAGCCTTGGGAATAGCAGCCATGCGCTCGCCTTCGCACTGCGGGCATCCATGCCCCCGGATTTCACGGAGGCCCATATTAGGGGCGCAATGTCCGTGGGCAAGTCATGCCGAAGACCTAAGCTGTTCGTATGCCGACAATCCGTAGCGTTCGTGTAACCGATGAGTTGGCCGAATACATCCAACAGACCTACGTACCAGAAGACGAGGTGTGGCGTCGTTTGCGCGAGGAAACGGCCACGCTGCAGGCTGGTGGAATGCAGATCGGGCCCGATCAGGCGCAACTGCTGGGCTGGCTGGTCCGCTTGATCGGCGCCCGAAATTGCCTCGAGATCGGCACCTTCACCGGCGCTTCGGCGTTGGCGGTGGCGCGCGCGCTGCCCGACGACGGTCGGCTGATCTGTTGCGATGTGAGTGCCGAGTGGACCTCGGTCGCACGCAAATACTGGGCCGAAGCGGGCGTCGAGCAAAAGATCGACCTGCGTCTGGCGCCGGCGCTCGACACGCTCGCGGAGCTGCGACGCTCCGGTCTGCCCCGCTTCGACTTCGCCTTCATCGACGCCGACAAGGAGCCGTCGCTCGCCTACTTCGAGGCGGTGCTCGAGCTGACTCGGCCCGACGGGCTGATCGCCGTCGACAACACACTCTGGGGCGGTGGAGTGGCTGATCGTCAGCAGCGCGACGCCGACACCGTCGCGATCCGCGAGTTCAACGAACGTGTTGCACGCGACCCGCGTGTCGACGTGACGCTGCTGACGGTCGGCGACGGTGTGACGCTGGTCCGCAAGCTGCCCGCCTAGCGGGCCGGGTGCGCAGAGCGCCCTGGACAGCGGCCTTCAACACCCTGCTAGCTGCCGGACTGGGGCCAGACGTGGCTGAGGTCCACCGTCAGGCCCTCGAGCACTGATTCCCCTGACAGCGTCTCGGGGTGGACCAGCTGTTCAGGTTCCGCCTGGCCCGCGCGATAGACCGAGACGCAGTCGTTTTCAACGTCGAGCAGCCAGCCGAGCCGCACGCCGTTTGCCATCCACTGCTGCATCTTTTCCTTCTGGCGGCTGAGGCGGTCGGAATGCGAACGCACTTCAAGCACGAAGTCAGGCGTCGCCGGCAGCGGCTTGCCCTCGATCAGTTCAACCCCCGCGAGGCGTTCGTCCGAGATCCAGGCCGCGTCGGGGACGAGCAGCGACGAGTCGGGCAGCCGGTAGCCGCCGGTCGCGGCCGTGCTGCGTCCCAAGCCGCGCGCGAAGCGCCAGTGGCTGATCTGAGCAAAGATGATGCCTTCGCGTTCGCTTGAGTTCCAGCCCGTTGGAAATGAGATCAGGAGTGCTCCTTCAGCGCTGCGCTCAAACCACAGTTGGTCGTTGAGCGCGGCGAGCTCGATGATGCAGTCGTCCGTCGGCGCCCATCCGCCCGGCAAGCGCAGCACCAGCGGCGCCGGATACGTGTCGGTGGAAGCGGGCTGGGGTTTGATTTGGGCCGAAACCATGGTGGCCTCGTGATCGCTGTCAGACCAGCGTAGGCGTCGGATCAGGGCGAGATGGCCGACGTCACCAGCTGCACGGCGGTCTGCAGCTTGCGCGCGCCGCGGAACTTTGCGACGCCGTAGAGCGGGCCCACCGCGCTGACGACCTCGGGGGTCGTGAGGCCGGTGATGATCAGCGCGAACGACTCGCGCTCGGCGCGTTCCGCGACATAAGGCAACGTCGGCGCCCCGCCGGCCATCACCAGGCAGAGCGGTTCGTAGTCGAGCGCGCCCAGCGCAATGTCGATCCGGTCGTGACGTGAGACCACGGTCTTGTCGGGGTACTTGCGGAAGTAGTCCATGCCCTCGTGGGCGCTGACGGGGCCCACGACAAAGTCACGTGAGGCTTCGTCGAAGAGCTCCTCGTCGCCTGAGAGCTCGCCGTCGATCGCGGCAGCGATGTCTCGCACCGAGGGCGCGGCGAGATGGCGGTCCTGCGGCAGCACGCCTAGCACAACGCCGCCGGCCGCTTCGACCCGCGCTCGTTCGGTCGCCTCGCCGTGCCTGCGGACGCCGTTGATCACGACGCCGTCCGGCTGCAGCTCGGAGAAGGCGCGCTGCAGCGTCTCGTCGTCTGCCTCGCCGGCGCGCGCCACCAGCACCACGCGGTCGCCGTCGGCGCGGTGGGCTGAGACGGTCGCCGCGGCGGCCTCGATCACGAGTTCGTCGGTGTCGGCGGCGATCTCGGTCACTGCGACCGCCTGGCCGCTGGAGCGAACCCCGCCCAGCAGCGACAGCTGCGCGGCGTCGCCCGCAGCCGAGTCGCCGTCGTCGGCGCGGGCCAGGCGGACCGTGGATCCGGTCGCGCGTAGCGCCGCAGCGACGCCGGCGGCGACCACGGACTTACCGTCGCCTGGCAGGGTTGATGTGACAAACGTGCGCGCCACGTGCGCCCTCCCGGTGCGTTCGATTTGCAGCCGCAGGCTACCGCGCGTCCGCCTCTCGCGCACGGCTAGACTCTCGTCATGGCCGACCAACGCAGCTCCCGGCGCCAAACCTGGCCCCCGCCGCCGGCGGTGCGACGCACCAGCACGCCGCCGCAGCGGCATGCCCGCTGGGTGGATCGCGAGCACACCGCCGATGAGCCGCGCGAGGACTCGCCCAGGCTGCTCTGGTGGGCGCTCGGCGGGATCCTGATCTTCGCGGTGTTCTCGGTGATGATTCGGATGTTCCTCGTCCTCTGAACCGCGGTCGGTCTCAGCTGATTCGCGCCGATTTTCGCAGTCCTTCGCTATCTTCCCCGCAGAACCGCCGTTGACCGTGTCCGCGCACGCGCCATTGCACTCGCCAGTGCAATGGTGAGCCAGTGAACCAGTGAGTCAGGCGGCGGGGGAAGGGCGCTGAGATGACTACCGACGCAGGCGACACGCTGCTGCACGGCGTGCGCGTCCTCGACCTCGCCGGCCCTCGGGGCGAGATGGCCGGCCGCGTGCTCTCCGACATGGGCGCCGATGTGATCAAGGTCGAGCCGCCCGGCGGCGTCGCCAGCCGCCGGTTGCCGCCGTTTTCGGAGTCCGAACCGCAGCGCTCGCTCTACTGGGCCGCGATGGGCTTCGGCAAGCGCAGCGTCGTGATCGATCTCCAGCACGAGGAGGGCCGCGCCGACCTGCACGCGCTGCTGGCCACCGCCGATGTGCTGGTCGAGACCGGTGAGCCCGGCGAGCTGGCGGCGCTCGGGCTCGGCTACGACGACATCAAGGAGCGCTATCCGTCGCTGGTCTACGTGTCGATCACGCCGTACGGCAGCGACGGGCCATGGGCCGGGCGTCCCGCCTCCGACCTCACGATCGAAGCGGCCGGCGGATTGGTCGGGTTGCAGGGCGACGGCGATCGTCCGCCGGTGCCCGTCGGCTTCCCGCAGGCCTCGATCCATGCCGGCGTGCAGGCCGCGGCCGATACGGCGATCGCGCTGCGCGAGCGGGAGCGGTCGGGGCTTGGACAGCACCTCGATGTCTCGCAGCAGGCGGCGATCATCTGGACGCTGATGCACGCCACCGGCTTCCCGCCGAACACCGGCGATGACCCCCCGGGTACCTCCGCCCAGCGCGCCGAGACAGCCAGCAGCAGCATCTTCCGCGTGCATCCGTGCAAGGACGGGTATGCCACGTTCTCGGTCGTGCCGGGCGGGCTCGGCTTGCGGCACGCCACGATCTTCATGCGCTGGATCGCGGAGGAGGGTGAGCTGGCAGGCGAGCTGGCGGACATCGACGTCGACGAGTGGTCGGCCGAGTTGGCCCGGCTCGTACAGGAGGATCTCCCGGAGGCGACGCGCCAGACCGATCTGGCCGCCGAGCTGGTGCATGACTTCATCGCGCGCCGCACGATGGAGGAGCTGTTCGAGCGCGCCGTCTCCGACGGCTTCATGCTCGCGCCGCTCTACACCGTCGAGGACATCGCCAGGGATAAGCACCTGGAAGCGCGCGGCTTCTGGCTCGACATTGACGGCCACCGCTATCCCGGCCCCTTCGCGAAGCTGTCCAGCACGCCGATGCGGATGGAGCGGGCCGCGCCCGCGCTCGGGCAAGACCAGGCGCTGCTCGCGGAGCTTGATCGCGGCGCGGCGTCGCGCAGCGCCACGCCGTCGGCCCGCTACGGGGGTCCGCGCAGCGACGGGGCCTACGCCGGCCTCAAGGTCGCCGACTTCGCCTGGGTCGGTGTGGGGCCGCTGATCAGCAAGTCGCTGGCCGACCATGGCGCGACCGTCGTGCACGTGGAGTCCGCGACGCGGCCCGATGTGTTGCGGCTCGGGCCGCCGTTCAAGGACGGGCAGCCGGGACTCGACAACGGACAGTTCATGGCCAACTTCAACGCCTCGAAGCTCGGCCTGGCGCTGCAGCTGAACACGCCGCAAGGCCTGGAATTCGCGACGCAGTTGGTTGAATGGGCCGATGTCGTCGTCGAGTCCTTCACGCCCGGCACGCTGGCGCGCTGGAACCTCGACTACGCGACGCTCAGCGCTGAGCGTCCCGAGCTGATCATGCTCAGCACCTGTCTGCGCGGGCAGTCGGGACCGCAGAGCAGCTACCCGGGCTTCGGCCTGCAAGGCGCGTGCCTGTCGGGGCTGCACCGGATCACCGGCTGGCCCGATCGCCAGCCGGCGGGGACCTGGGGCGCCTACACCGACTTCATCAACCCGCGCTTCGGCTCGGGCGTGATCGCGGCGGCGATTCGCTACCGCGACCTGACGGGGCAGGGCCAGCACATCGATCTGGCGCAGACCGAATCGGCCATGCACTTCTCGGCGCCGCTGCTGCTCGACTACTTCGAGAACGGTCGCGTCCAGCTCGCGCCGGGACACGACTCGCTCTACGCCTGCCCGCACGGCGTCTTCGCCACCGAGGGCGTTGAGCGCTACGTCGCGATCGCGACGGACACGACCGAGCAATGGCGGGCGCTCTGCGCCGAGGTCGGGCTCGATGCCTGGACCGGTGCGGAGTACGACGACTTCTCCGTGCGCGCTGCGGCCAAGCAGGAGATCGAAGGCGAAATCGGCGCGTGGTGCGCCGTGCAGCATCACGACGCAGTGATCGACCGGCTCTCAGCCGTCGGCGTGCCGGTGGCGCTGGTGCAGTGGCCGTCGGACCTCTATGTCGACCCGCAGGTCGAGCATCGCGGCTTCTTTGTCACGCTCGATCACAGCGTGATGGGCCCGACCCCGTACGACGGCCACGTGACGCGGTTCTCGGGCTCACCCGGCAAGCTGCGCAAGGCCGCCCCAGCGCTCGGCGAGGACACGCACTACGTGCTCAACGAGCTCCTCAACGTCGATGATGCCGAGATCGTCGCAGCCGTCGAGGCAGGCGCGCTGCAGTAGCGACGAACCGCCAGCTACGAGTCGCCCGCCGTCTCGCGGGCAGCAGTCGGTCGCCAGACGTGGGTGAGGTCGACGCTGAGGCCCTCCATCACGGACTCGCCGGAGAGGGTCATGGGGCGGTCCAGCCGCTCAGGCTCGGACTGGCCTTCGCGGTAAACCCAGACCGTTTCCTCGAACGCGTCGAGCAGCCAGCCGAGTCGGACGCCGTTGGCCATCCACTCCTCCATCTTCGTCTGCTGCTCTTGCAGCGACTGACTCGGGGAGCGCACTTCGAGGACGAAGTCAGGGCATGCGACGAAGACCTGTTCGTCATCGTCATCGATGGCGCCAAGCCGTTCGTCCGAGATCCACGATGCATCGGGAATGCTGAGCGAAGAATCAGGCAGGTGAAAGCCGCCGTCCGCCGGGGCCGCGAAACCCCTGCCCTGGTCAAGTTCCCAGCGGCTGATCTGGGCGAAGATTCTGCCTGCGCGGACGCTGCTGCGGTTGCCGGGTGGGGGCACGATTCGAAGCGCTCCTTCCGCTGTCCGCTCGAACCCGAGGCCCTCGTTCAGCTCGCTCAACTCGACGACGCAGTCGTCGGTCAGCTGCCACTGTTCGGGCAGTCGGAGGAGTAGCGGCGCGGTCGGCGCCTGGGTGACGGTTGGTTGGGGCTTGGTCGGGGCAGAAACCATGGCGACCTCGGGCGACCTCGCAACGGCCGTGAAGCCATTCTAGCGGTCATCAGCCGCGTCTCAGTAGCGCTGATCCACTAGAAATCGGGCGACTGGGGGCACTCCGTCCACGCGAAGGAACTCCCTGATGGGTAAGCGCACGACGCGCGGAGACATGGCCCCGGCGCGCCTGTCAGCGCGGTTGTCAGGCGGTCGGCGGCTGCGACTCCGCTCGCCAGACGTGGGTGAGGTCGACGCTGAGGCCCTCCATCACGGACTCGCCGGAGAGGGTCATGGGGCGGTCCAGCCGCTCAGGCTCGGACTGGCCTTCGCGGTAAACCCAGACGCTGTCCGTGAACGCATCCACGAGCCAGCCGAGTCGGACACCGTTGGCCATCCAGCGCTCCATCTTGCGCTGCTGTTGGGGCGCGCTCTGGCCGCGCGAGCGGACTTCAAGCACGAAATCTGGACAAACCCTCCAGACGCCTTCATCGCTGACCTCGATCTCGGCCAAATGCTCACTTGAGACCCAGGAGAAATCAGGAGTTCGCACCGAGGAATCGGGCAGTTCATAGCCCTCATCAGCCGCGCCGACCTCGCCGCTGTTGCGGGAGAGCGCCCAGTTGTCAATCTGCCGCCCGATCGCGAATCCGCGCTTGCTGCTGAGATTTCCGGGTGGACCAGTGATGACGAGCGCTCCTTCCGCCGTGCGCTCGAAGGACAGCGCATCGTTGAGCGCGGCAAGCTCGATCAGGCAGTCAGTCGTGAGCTTCCACGCCACGGGGAGCCGCAGCGTCGTGCTGGCCCCCGGCGCGATCGTTGAAGCGAGCGGAGGCTTGGTCGGTGCAGAAACCATGGCGGCCTCTCAGTGGCTGTGACGCCATTGTAGGCGGGCGTCGGCGCCGAGCTGTGTTGGGCATGCACTAGAATCGGGCGACTGCGGGGCACTGCGTCCGCGGGAAGGAGCTCCCCCATGGGTAAGCGCACGATGCGCGGAGAAACGGCGATCATCGGCATTGGCGAGACCACCTATTACAAGCGTGGCCGCTCGCCGGACCCCGAATTCAAGCTGGTCATCGAAGCGATCCTCAAGGCCTGCGCCGACGCGGGGATCGAACCGGAGGAGATCGACGGCTTCGCCTCGTACTCCAACGACCGCAACGACCCGTCGCGAATCGCGGCGGCGCTCAACATCCCCGACCTGCGCTTCTCGAACATGGAGTGGGGCGGCGGCGGCGGCGGTGGTTCGGCGGCCTGCGCGCACGCCGCCTCGGCGGTCGCGACCGGCCTCGCCGACGTGGTGGTCGTCTTCCGCGGCCTCGCGCAGGGGCAGTTCGGGCGCTTCGGCCAGGGCGCGCAGGTGCCGCAGGTGCGCGGCGACCAGGCCTACACCGCCCCGTACGGATTGATGTCGCCCGCGCAGAGCTTCGCGATGCGCGTGCATCGGCTCTACCACGACCACGGCATCCGCCAGGACACGCTCAAGGCCTGCTCGCTGGCCTCCTACCACCACGCGCAGAACAATCCGCGCGCCGTGATGTACGGGCGTCCGCTGACGCCCGAGGACTACGACCAGTCGCGCTGGATCGTCGAGCCGTTCCACCTGTTCGACTGCTGCCAGGAGAACGACGGCGCCGCGGCGCTGATCTTCGTCTCCGCCGACCGAGCCAAGGACTACCAGCAGCCGCCTGCGTATTTCCTCGGTGGAGCGGTCGGCTCGCCCAACCGTGCCGGCTCGGGCGCCCACAACGCGACCGACTACGCGACCTCGAACTTCAAGCCGGTCGCGCCGCGGATGTACGAGATGGCCGAGATCAAGCCCGAGGAGGTTGATGTCTCGCAGGTCTACGAGAACTTCACCGGCGGCGTGGTGATGAGCATCATCGAGCACGGCCTCACGACCTACGAGGCCGCAAATGACGACATCAACTTCGAGAACCTGATCGCTCCGTCGGGCAAGATGCCGATCAACACCAGCGGCGGAAATCTGGCCGAGTGCTACATGCACGGCCTGGAGCTGCAGATCGAGGCGATTCGCCAGGTCCGCGGGCAGTCCTGCAACCAGGTCGACGATGTCAACGTCGCGCTCGTCGCGTCCGGACCGATGGTCACGCCGGTCTCCGACATGCTGATCGGCACCGAGGCAGTGCTGTAATGGCCGGCCCCTACATCCTCGGCGAAGGCATGCCGGGCCCGGCTGCGGCGCATGACGGCCTCGACACCGAATACTGGGAAGCGGCCAAGCGGCACGAGCTCTACGTGCAGCAGTGCCAGTCGTGCGACCGCCCCCAGTGGGGCCCGGAGTGGACCTGCCACCGCTGTCACTCGTTCGAGCTCGGCTGGCGCAAGCTTTCCGGCAAGGGCCGGATCTACTCCTGGGAGCGCGTCTGGCATCCGGTCCACCCCGCGCTGACCGATTCGTGCCCCTACGTCGTGGTGCTGGTCGAGCTCCCCGAGGCCGAAAACGTGCGGATGGTCGGCAATCTCGTCGGCGACCCGCTCCAGCCCGTCGAGATCGGCGCCGAAGTCGAGGTCGTCTTCGAGGACCATCCCGACGCCGAGGAGCCCTTCACCCTCGTCCACTGGCAGCGGACCTAAGCACGCCCTGATTCACCGCGAGGCCCGGGAATCGGATTCCGCTGACCACTCAATGTGGTCAGCGGGGGCAGATGCCGCAGGCAGAGGGGGAGTGCCGGCCGCCCGCAAGGATCGCAGCGTCGGGAGCCTCCCCCTCAGTCGCTGCGCGACAGCTCCCCCCGTTGAGCACATTGAGTGCTCAACGGAATCCCATCCGGATTCCGCTCCCTTCTCAATCTCGCCCCCTGAGGGGGAGATGCCGCAGGCAGAGGGGGAGAGCTGGCGGTAAGCGGCGATCGGGGCGAGGCCTGGGAATCGGATTCCGCTGACCACTCAATGTGGTCAGCGGGGGCAGATGCCGCAGGCAGAGGGGGAGTGACTGCCGCCCGCAGGGATCGCAGCGTCGGGCGCCTCCCCTCAGTCGCTGCGCGACAGCTCCCCCGCGGGGGGAGCGATTGGAGCAGACGCCTCGAGCGCCCGTCCTAGCCGGTATTGCGCAGGCCGGCGGCTACGCCGTTGACGCTGCGCAGGATGGCTTCGAGCGTCTCCTGGCGCTGCGGGTCGTCGGGTTCCAGGCGGCGCAGGCGGCCGAGCAGGTCGACCTGCAGGAACGAGAGCGCGTCGACGTAGGGGTTGCGCAGGTCGATCGACCGACGCAGCACGGGGGAGCCGTCGAGCAGCCGCGGCTGGCCGGTGAGGCGCTGGAGTTCGCTGACCGTGCGCTCGTATTCGGCGCGAAGCGTGTCGAACGTCGCCGGGTCGGTGGCGGGGTCGTCGGAGCCGAGCCGGCGGACGTAATGCTCGGCGATTCCGAAGTCGGCCTTCGCGCAGACCATTTCGACGTTGGACAACAGCGCCGCGAAGAATGGCCAGGCGTCGCGCATCTCGGCCAGCAGGCGCGCGCCCGCCTCGCCGTGCCGCCGGCGGAACTGTTCGAGCGCTGAGCCGACCCCGAGCCAGCCGGTGATCACGTGGCGCGACTGCATCCAGGCGAACACCCAGGGGATCGCGCGCAGCGCGTCAAGCGTCGTCGGCCCGCCCGGGCGGAATGTCGGCCGCGAGCCGATCGCGAGGTCTGAGAGCACGGCGATCGGCGTCACCCGGTAGAAGTAGTCGGGCAGCGCGGGATTCTCAACGACGAGCTCGCGGTACGTCGCTTCCGCGATCGTCGCGAGCTCGTCGACGGCGTCGTGGTAGCGCTGCTGGCTGACCGCGTCGATGTGCTGGTCGGGTCGCTCGATGCTCTTGGCCAGCGCGGCGGCGAGCGACTGTTCGAGGCTCCAGCGAGCGATCGCGGGCAGCCCGTAGGTGAACTGAATCATCTCGCCCTGCTCGGTGAGTTTGATCGCGCCGGTCATCGTGCCCGGCGGGAGCGCGAGGATCGCGTCGTGCGAGGGCCCGCCGCCGCGGCTCACGGTGCCGCCGCGGCCATGGAAGAAGAGCAGCCGCACGCCGGCGGCCTCGGCCTCGGCCTGCATCTGCTCCTGCGCGCGGTAGAGGCCCCACAGCGAGGGCAGCACGCCCGCGCCCTTGGCCGAATCGGAGTAGCCGACCATCACCTCCTGGACATCGCCGTGGGCGCGCAGGTGGCGACGGTAGGCCTGATGCTTGAAGAGCTTGCGCAGCACGTCGGCGGCGCCTTCGAGGTCGCTGACGCGCTCGAAGAGCGGTGCGATTCGCAGGCGTCCGCTCGGAGCGCCGGCTTCGAGGTGGTTGAGCCCGGCCTGGCGCGCGAGCAGCAGCGGCGCGAGCACGTCGGCGGGATGCGCCGCCATCGACACGACGCAGGTCTGCATCGCATCGCCGCCGAGCAGGTCGGTGATCCGCCGGGCGGTCTCGAAGCGGCGCATCGTTTCGTCGGCGGCGAGGCGCGAGCCGGCCGGGAACCAGTCGCGGTCCAGCTCGCGGGCGAGCATCGTCTCGCGTTCATCGAGCGAGAGATCGAGGTAGTCGCGACCGTCGGGCGCGATGTCGAGCTCACGCACGACCTCGGCCGCCGCGTCGTGGAAGCGGCCGGCGTGGTCGCGCAGGTCGAGCGTGGCGAGGTGGAAGCCAAACGCGTGCGCGCGGTCGAGCAGCGGCTGCACGGCGACCTCAGCGCTGGCCACGGCCGCGTGGCCGCGCAGGCTTTCGATCATCGCCTCGAGGTCGGCGATGTACTCATCGACCCGTCGGTACGGCGTGCCATTGGCCTCCTGCGCGCCGCCGACGGAGGCGATCTCGCCGGCCAGCAGCTGCAGCGCGCGGGCGTCGATCAGCGCTTGATTCTGGGTCAGCGTCGCGCGCAGCCGGGCGTCCATGAAACGCAGCTTCTGGCGGTAGAGCTCGTTGCCGGAGCGATTGGCCTGATCGTCGCGCACGTCGGGCATCTGCTCCGCGTCGCGGGTCAGGCCGGCCTCCAGCGCCGCCGCGGCGGCGACCCGGCGGCGTGAGTGGGGTAGCAGGGTGTCGAGCTCGCGGATGGACTCGAGGTGCGCCAGCAACGCCGTCTCGCGCATCATCAGCGCCGTCTGCCAGGTCAGCTCGGGCGTCACATTGGGGTTGCCGTCGGCATCGCCGCCCATCCAGGAGCCGAGCCGGATCGGGGCGAGCACTTCATCGGTCGCCGCGCTCGTGGCCTCGCGCAGCGCCGCCGTGACCTCCGGTACCGCATCCCACAGCGTGGAGCGGAAGGTGCGCAGCAGCAGCCGCGACTCTTCAAGCACGGTCGGCCGGCGGTGGCGCAGATGATCGGCCTGCCAGATGCCCTCGATCTGCATCGCAATGCGACCGTCGATCGCGCGGCGCTCGTCCGGCGTGGCGCGCTCGCGCTCGAGCAGATCGCGGTGCACCGACTGGAGCTTCTGCATCAGCGTCAGACGCTGTGATTCGGTCGGGTGCGCGGTGAAGACGGGCTGCAGCCGGAGTTGCGCGGCAGCCGCGCGGAGATCGTCGTCGGCGACGTGGTCGCTGCGCAGGTGCTCGGCGATCGCGGCCAGTGAGCGCGGGGCGGGGTCGTGATTCTCGGCGGCTCGCATCCGGCGGCGGCGCACCCGATGCGTCTCTTCGGCCATGTTGACGAGCAGGAAGTAGGCCAGGAATGCGCGCCCGACGTTGGCCGCGAGGTCGAGCGGCCAGCCGGCGACCAGCGTCGCCATCTGCTCGGCGAGCTGCGGCTCGGCGGCGCCGGCAACACCGCGGCGCCGGCGGGCGAGGCCGCGCAGGGCCTCGACGGCGTTGTAGACGCGCTCGCCCTCGACCGCCGCGATGGTCTGCCCGAGCAGGTCGCCGAGCAGCCGTACGTCCCGTGCGAGGGGCGCATCGACTTCGCGCCGATCCTGAATCGCTGGCTGGGTCATGACGCTCCCGCTGGCAGTGTATGCCGCGTTCCGTCGCCTACGATGCGAGCGAAGGAGGCCCCATGGCCGCACCCCGGATTGCTCCCTACGGCGCCTGGCAGTCGCCTGTCAGCACTGAGCTGCTGACCTCGGGCGCGCTGCGCTTCGTTGAGATCGATGTCGATGGTGACGACATCTACTGGGTCGAATCGCGGCCTGATGAGCAGGGCCGCTACGCCGTGATGCGGCGCTCGGCCGACGGCGAGACCACGGAGGTGACAGGACCCCAGCACAGCGCGCGAACGCTCGTGCACGAATACGGCGGCGGCGCACTGGCGGTGCGCGACAGGGTGATCTACTTCTCAAACTTCAGCGACCAGCGCCTCTGGCGGCAGCAGGCCGACGATCCGGGCACGGCCGCGCCGATCACGCCCGCGATGGACGTGCGCTACGCGGACGCGACGATCGACACGGCGCGCGGGCGCTTGATCTGTGTCGCCGAGGACCACCGTCGGGAGGGCGTCGAGGCGGAGAATCTGCTCGTGTCGGTCCCGACCGACGGCTCGATCGCGGAGGACGGGGAGCCTGAGCCGATCCACCGCGGCTACGACTTCTACGCCGCACCGCGGCTGAGCCCCGATGGCGCGCGGCTGGCCTGGATTTGCTGGAACCATCCGCGCATGCCCTGGGACGCGACCGAACTGTGGCTCGCCAACGTGGCGAGAGACGGCGCGCTGCTCAACCCACGACGGATCGCGGGCGACACGCGCGGCGATGTCTCGATCATCGAGCCGCACTGGGCCGACGACGGGACGCTCTACTGCGTCTCCGATCGGTCGGGCTGGTGGAATCTACAGCGCGTCGAGGGCGACGAGCTGACGCCAGTTCACGCGGTCGAGGCCGAGTTCGGTCAGCCGATGTGGTCGTTCAGCGAAGGCAGCTACGGGGCGCTCGGGGACGGGCGGCTCGGCGTCGTCTGGGCCGAACGAGGACTCTGGCGCGTGGGCGTGCTCGATCCGGGCAGCGGCGAACGGACCGAGTTCGAGACGCCCTACAACGCGTTCTTCATGGTCCGAGCCACGAGCGGCAAGATCGTCGCGAACGCCGCTGGCCCCATCGCGGGCAGCGCGATCGTGGCCGTCGATGCGCAGACCGGCGAGATTGAGACACTCCGCACCGGATCGAGCGCGCAGCTCGATGCCGACTATGTCTCGACTCCCGAGCCGATCGAATACCCCTCCGCCGACGGCCGCACCGCGCACGCGTTCTTCTACGCGCCGCGCAACCCCGACTTCGTGGGGCCGGAGGGGGAGCTGCCGCCGCTGTTGACCTTCACCCACGGTGGGCCGACCGGAGCCACGGCGGGGGTGTTCTCGCTCGCGGTCCAGTACTGGACCACGCGCGGCTTCGCGGTGATCGACGTGAACTACGGCGGCTCGACCGGCTACGGCACCGCCTACCGTCGGCTGCTGCACGGCAACTGGGGCATCGTCGACGTGGAGGACTGCTGCGCGGGCGCGGAGTACCTCGTTGAGCGCGGCGACGTAGACGGGAATCGGCTCGCGATTCGGGGCGGCAGCGCGGGCGGCTACACGACGCTCTGCGCGCTGACGTATCGCGACGTCTTCAACGCGGGCGCATCGCACTTCGGCGTCAGCGACGCCGCCGCTCTGGCGCGCGACACGCACAAGTTCGAGTCGCGCTATCTCGACTCGCTGATCGGCCCGTATCCCGAGCGTCAGGAGCTCTACGAACAGCGCTCGCCGATCTTCTCGGCGGAGCGGCTCAACTGCCCGGTGATCTTCCTGCAGGGCCTGGAGGACAAGATCGTGCCGCCGAACCAGGCCGAGCGGATGGTCGAGGCGCTGCGTTCAGCGGGCGTGCCGGTCGCCTATCTGGCGTTCGAGGGCGAGCAGCACGGCTTCCGGATGGCGGCCAACATCCAGCGCGCGACCGAGGCCGAGCTCGACTTCTACGGCCGCATCTTCGGCTTCGCGCCGGCCGGCCAGATCGAGCCGGTGGAGATCCACAATCTCTGAGCCGATCCACGAGCTCGACGCGTCGCAGCTTCGCGCGCACTACGCGAACGGCGAGCTGACGCCGATCGAGCTGGCCGAGTATCTGCTCGAACGGATCGAGCGGTCTCAGCCGCGCCTGCATGCGTTTATCACCGTCACGGGCGAGCTGGCGCTGCGGCAGGCGCGCGACGCCACGGCGCACTGGCAGCGCGTGCGCAGGGGCGATGGCGCCGCGCCGCCGCTGCTGGGCGTGCCGGTCACCGTCAAGGATCTGATCGACGTGCGCGGCGTAGCCACGACCATGGGCTCACTCGTCACCAGCCGGGCGCCGGCCGAGCGCGACGAGATCGCGGTCGAGCGATTGCGCGCGGCGGGCGCGCTGATGCTGGGCAAGACCAACACCTCGGAGTTCGGGCTCGCGGCGCAGACGATCAACCGGCTCGGCCCGGCGGCGGCGAACCCGCATGACCTCACGCGCACGCCGGGCGGCTCGAGCGGCGGCGCGGCGGCGGCCTGCGCGGCCCGCCTGGGCCCGCTGCACCACGGCACCGACGGCGGCGGATCGGTGCGCCTGCCGGCCGCCTACTGCGGCGTGGTGGGACTCAAGCCGACGACGCGGCGGATTCCGCGCCGCACACGTGGCGCAGGCATGGCGCAGATCGCCTCCGACGGCGCGATCACGCGCCGCGTCGCCGACGCGGCGCTGATGTTGCAGGTGATGGCCGGTGCGCATCCCGACGATCCGGCCTGCCGGCCCGAGCGGCCGCCCGATTTCATCGCGGCGGCGAGGCAGCGCTCGCTCGCCGGACTCCGCGTCGCGTGTACCACGAGGCTGGGCTCTGAGACTCCGTGCGAGCCCGCGGTGGCACGCGCGCTGGTCCGCGCCGCGCAGGCGCTGCGCGATGCGGGCGCCGGCGTGACCGACGAGTCGCCGCAGATCATTGACCCACTGATCGTGTTCCCGACGATCTCGGCCGTCGGAGCGGCGGCGAACTACGGAGCGCTCTGCGCGGGGCGGGAGGCTGAGCTGTCCGATTACACACGCGGCAGTCTGCGGCGCGGGCTGGCGCTCTCAGGCGTTGAGGTCGCGCGCGCCGAGGCGCTGCGCGATCAGCTGACCCATGAGATGCAGCGCTTCTTCAGCCGCTACGACGCGCTGCTGACGCCGACCAGCGCGATCACGGCGCACGGGCACGGGGCGCGGATCGACGCGATCGCCGGACAGCCGATCAATCCGTGGACCTCGTCGATCCGCTACACGCCGCTGGCCAACCTGATCGGTGCGCCGGCCATCGCCCTGCCAGCCGGCCTGGACGCGACGGGCCTGCCGACATCGATCCAGATCACCAGCAAAGCAGGCGATGAGACGACGATGCTGAGCCTCGCTGCCGCGTGTGAGCGGGCGATGCCGGAGGTCGTCGTGCCGCTGGGTGAGGACTAACAGACGACTCGGCGCCTGGCCTCGAGCTGCTCGATTAGCGACTCCGTCGATGCGTCGTAGAGGCTCGCAAAATCGATCAACTCCAGCACGTCGATCCGCCGGTCACCGGCTTCACAGCGCTGCACGAACTGCTGATTGCGCCCCAGCCGTCGACCCACTTCATCCTGGGTCAGGCCGGCGCGCAGTCGCGCTTCGCGAAGGCGGTGTCGCAATACCCGGTACCGCTGATCGTATGGAGATGTCATGGCCGTAGGATCATCCCCCAACGCTTGTACACCAAATCTAGGTCGGCCTCGCTTGACCACAATTTCGGCTCCGTTCGCTTGCGACCAACAGCGATGTGTGCTTCGGGCGGTGCACCCACTCGAGTCACAACGATAGTGGTAGCATACCCGATTTACGCGGAGCCTGCATCCCCACCTCGTGGTCCGAAGAAGACCATCCAAACCTCCAGATCCGCGCTGAACTGCTCAAACCTGTGTACCTCGCCCGCGCCCACGAAGAACGCATCGCCGGGGCTGAACGACGTCCGCTGAGCGCCGCGCACGAACGCTCCCGAGCCGCGGCGAACGATGTAGACCTCATCCTGCTCGTGTGGCGGCTGTGGGTCGGCGCCGCGCGGGCGATACAGCCCCACCGACGTGCGCCCCTCGCGCAGCCGCTCCTCATATCCCGCCGTCGGCTCGTGGTCCTCGGAGCCCATCTCGCACCTCCATTTGCGGAGTTCCGACGCCCTCCGTGCGATGATCGATTGTAGGTCCGGCGGTCGGACCAAGTTAGCAAGGCACGGATGGTGAATCGAAATCAGATTGACATTGTCCGCGAAGGCATGCATTCGATGCATGAACTGCTCGATCGAGCGGTCGAGCAGACGGACGCAGAACAGTGGAATCACCGCAGCGCGGACGGCGGAGTGAGCGCCTTTTTCAGCCTTTGGCATTACGTTCGCACCGAAGACAACATTGCGAACTTCGTCGCGCAGCGTCGCAACACCGTCTGGCTGCGTGATGGCTGGGATCAGCGGTTCGGTCTGCACCGCACCAGCCAGGGCACCGGCATGACCTCCGAGCAGGCCAACGCGGTGCTGATTTCAGATGTCGAGGGCTGGCGGGCCTATCAGCAGGGCGTCTGGATCGCGACGGGTGAGTGGCTCGACACGCTGAGCCCCGAGATGCTCGAGGATCCGATCGTGATCAAGCCGGTGCCGGCGATGACGCTCTGGCAGGCGCTGACGGGGATGCTGCTCTATCACGGCTACCGCCATGTCGGCGAGATCGAGCACGCGCGGGGACTGGTGGGCCTGCCGGGCCTGACGATCTGAGCGCCGTGCGTTATGCAACTTGCCGATTCGGAGCCGCCGCGCCCTGGCGGCTTTGCGCTGGATCCCCTCCGAAATTCTCCCCCCGCGGGGGGAGATGCCGCAGGCAGAGGGGGGCTCCGGGCGGGGGCCCCCCTCTGTCACTCCGTGACATCTCCCCCCGCTCTGCGGGGGGAGAGGGGATCCGATCTCCCCGCTCCGCGGGGGGAGCAGGGGAGCGTGTGCGGCGGTGATCAGTTTGGGGGGATTTTTCGGTTTCGGACGGATTTTGGAGGGTTGTTCCTATCTGGTCAGGAGGGCTTGGGGCGATCAGATTCGTTTGGCGAGGTTCAGTGAGGATCAGGCGCGCTGATCGGGGTCGGGTCGATCCGGCCGGTCTGGCGGAGGCGTCGGCGCGGTTGCGAGGGATGCGCATGAACGGAACTCCTGTTCTGAGACGATAGTAGCAGGGTTCTGCGGTGTCGGGGACGTGCCGCACCCACTCCCCCTCCCGAATCGCTCCCCCCGCGGGGGAGCTGTCGCGCAGCGACTGAGGGGGAGACTCCCAACCCCGCACCATCTAGGCCGCGTGCGCTCTCCCCCTCCGCCTTCAGCCCTTCCCTCCGCAGAGCGGGCGGATCGAACTCCCTCTCCCCCCCCCAGCGCGCGCGGATCAGATCCCCTCTCCCCCCGCTCCGCGGGGGGAGATGTCACGTAGTGACAGAGGGGGGCTCCCCCGCTCGCCCAGATCCAGCCACGCCGGTGAGTCGGGACCGGAGCCCCCCTCTGCCTGCGGCATCTCCCCCCGCGGAGCGGGGGGAGAGGGGAAATGGGGACAAAGCGCAGGTCTCCTCAGGGGGGGAGAGGGCGGCGCGGTGGGTGGCACGCGCGAAGCCTCCCCCCTCTGCCTGCGGCATCTCCCCCCGCGGGGGGGAGAGTCATTCAGAGCGCTCCTAGAAGATGGCGATCGGATTGACCGGCGAGCCGGTGCCGCCCTGGACGTTGAGCGGCAGCACGCAGAGCAGCATCTCGTAGCGGCCCTCTTCGGCGCAGGCGTTGGCCAGCGGCTCGAGCAGCGCGTTGTCGAGCAGCGCGACGCCGAAGCTGAAGATCACCCCGTGCACCGGCCAGGCGAGGTCGTATTCGTTGGGCCGCGCGTCCATCATGTCCCAGCCGAGCAGCGCGACATCCTTGTCGCGGATGAACATGCTGGTCGAGGCGTGCAGGCCGGGGCTGGGCGGCGCGCCGAAGAAGTCGTCGGGGTGGTCGGCCTGGTAGGCGTCGCGGCCGCTGTAGACGAGCAGCGCATCGCCGGGCTCGACGCTGACGCCCTGAGCCGCGGCGATGTCGGCCAGTTCGTCGCCCATCACGGGACGGTCAACGGTGACGTAGGGCTCGCCGCGAAACCTGGGCACGTCGAGCAGCACGCCGCGGGTGAAGATGCCCTGATTCCAGGGGGTCACGTCGGCGAAGGTCGCGCCGGTCGCCGAGTCGATCGCTTCGTCCGGTCGGCGGCCCTGCCAGACACCGTCCTCGTCCCAGATGTGACAGAGGGCGTCGATGTGGGTGAAGGTGTGGCCGTGATAGATGAAGCCGTAGTAGTCGACGACGGCTCCGGATCCGTCGTCACCGCGCGCGAAGGTGCGAATGAAGTGTTGCGCGGGCGTGGGATTGATCGCGCTCGGATCCTTGGGATAGAGGCGGCTGAGCGAGACGGTGCGGCCGTTCTGCACGGAGGCGAGCGCGGCGAGCCGCTTCTCAACGGTGATCAGGTTGATCGCGCCGACCGGGTCGTCGTCGCCCCAGCGTCCCCAGTTGCGGCGCTCCTTGTAGTTGCGCATGATCGCTTCGCGGCTGGGCGCTTCATAGGTTGGCATCGGTGTTCTCCTGATTCCGGGCCTGGCTGGCGATGGCCGCGAAGATACCTCGCCATTATGCTCAGCGGCGCAGCTTCGATTGGCGACTGACTGGGCAGACCACGCCCGCGACATGCCCGTGCATGCCCATGAAAAGCCCCTGAAAGGCGATCCCGATGACCGATTTCGGCGTCTCGATGTTCCCGACCGACTACGCGATCCAGCCCGCACCGCTGGCCAAGGAGGCCGAGGACCGCGGCTTCGAATCGCTTTGGTTCCCCGAGCACACGCACATTCCGACGAGCCGACAGTCGCCCTGGCCGGGCGGCGGCGACCTGCCGCAGGAGTACTGGCACACCCACGACCCGTTCGTGGCGCTCGCCTCGGCCGCGGGCGCGACCGAGCAGATCATGCTCGGCACGGGCATCCTGCTGGTGCCGGAACATGACGTGATCGTCTGCGCGAAGTCGTCCGCCTCGCTCGACATGGTCTCGAACGGGCGGCTGATCCTGGGGATCGGCGCCGGCTGGAACGCCGAAGAGTTGCAGAACCACGGCTGGGCCTTCAAGGACCGCTGGAACGTGACCCGCGAGTCGGTGCTCGCCTGGCGTGAGCTCTGGACCAAGGATGAGCCGGAGTTCCACGGCGACTTCATCGACTTCGACCCGGTCTGGTCCTACCCGAAGCCGGTCCAGGAGAACGGCCCCAAGGTGCTGCTGGGCGCCCAGTCGAAGTGGGCCTTCGACCGGGTGGTTGACTACTGCGACGGCTGGCTGCCGATCGCCGCGCGCGGTGACATGCGCTCCGACATGGAGCAGCTGAAGGCCGCGGCGGACCGTGCGGAACGGCCGATGGACACGATTCAGTGCACCATCTTCGGCGTCGGTCCGAACCCGCAGCAGGTGACCGACCTGATCGAGATCGGCTTCGAGCGGATCATCTTCGGCCTGCCCCCTGCGCCGGCTGAGACGGTCATTCCGCTGCTCGACCGATACGCGGCGCTGAAGTCCGAGTTCAACTAGGCGGCCGAGTAGGGGGCGCGACGTGGCGCTGTCGCGCGCGCGTCTGAATGCTCTGCGTGAGCTGCAAACCGCGCGCGGCCGCCGCGAGCAGCGCTGCTTCCTGATCGATGGCGAGAAGCTCGTGCGCGACGCCCTCGCCGCGGCCGCGCCGTGCCTGGAGCTGTTCGTGACCGATCCGCAGCCGTGGCCGGATGTCGCCGCGCCGGTGACCGAGATCAGCCGCGCCGACGCGGAGCGGCTCTCCGAGACTCGCTCGCCGCAGGGAGTGTTCGCGGTGATCGATGATCGCCTCGGGTCGCCGGCGGATGCGATCGCCGCGTTGCCGTCTGAAGGCCCGGCGACGGTCGTGGCACTCGATGCCGTGCAGGACCCGGGCAATGTGGGGGCGATCATCCGCAGTGCGGCGGCGTTCGGCTGTGCGCTGGTGCTGCTCGGGCCCGGCTGCGCCGACGTGACGCATGCGCGGGTGACGCGGGCGGCGACCGGGGCGTGGTTCCAGGTGGCGCTCGCGCGCTCTGAGGACCTTGCGGCCGACCTTGCGACGCTGCGCGAGAGCGGCGCCCGGGTGGTTGCCGCTGTGAGTGGTGTGCCGTCTCGGTCGCTTCGCGTCAGCTCCCCCGGCGCTCCGGGGCAGCGGGGCCGGACGACGGTGTATCTGTTCGGCAATGAGGGGGCTGGCATCTCAGGGGCGTTGGCGGAGCTGGTCGATGAGACGCTCAGCGTTCCGATCAGCCCCAACGTCGAGTCGCTCAACGTGGCGGTGGCGGCGGGGATCATCCTGTCGCATACTCAGCGTGCGCAGTCAGGGGAGGGGCCGGCATGAGGATCGTGACGTGGAACGTGAACTCGATTCGCGCACGGGAGAACCGCGTGCTCAACTGGCTCGACCAACACCGTCCCGACGCGCTGTGTCTGCAGGAGCTGAAGTGCACTGAGGACCAGTTCCCGTTCGACGGCTTCGACGCGTTGGGCTACCAGGTGCAGATTCACGGGCAGAAGACCTACAACGGCGTGGCGATCGTCACGCTCGACTGGCCCGACGACGTGGAAGTCGCGATTCCCTGGGCGGACGACGACCAGGCGCGGGGCATCGCGGCGACGGTCGAGGGCGTGCAGATCGTGAGCCTCTACGTGCCGAATGGGCGGTCGGTCGAGAACCCGGCCTACCAGTACAAGCTGGAGTGGCTGGATCGTCTGCGCGGCTGGCTCGATGCGTCGGCGAGCGTCGATCAGCCGATTGTGCTGTGCGGCGACTTCAACATCGCGCCCGAAGACCGCGATGTGCACGACCCGGAGGGCTGGCGCGAGCAGGTCCTGTGCTCGACGCCCGAGCGCGAACGGCTGGCGGCGCTGATCGACTGGGGTCTCTCGGACGCCTATCGGCTGTTCGACGAGTCGGCGGGGGTCTTTACCTGGTGGGACTATCGGGGCGGCGGGCTGCAACGCAATCTGGGCCTGCGGATCGACCACCATCTGATCTCCGCGCCGCTGCTCGATCGGGCAAGCGGCGTCGAGATCGACATTGAGGAGCGCCGCGGTGACAAGCCCTCGGATCACGCACCGGTGACGCTGGTGCTCGACGAGTAGGCCGCGCGTCGGCTGCTGTTCCTGGGGTGTCTCTATCTGGTGGGGGTGTTCAGGCGTGGTCGGATTCGGTTAGCGCTGTCCAGCGGTGCTCGGGTCGGCGGGTTGCCAGGGAGTGCTCTGAACAGGTGGGATCCCCTCTCCCCCCGCTTGGCGGGGGGAGATGTCACGAAGTGACAGAGGGGGGCCGCGGTCCCGATTCACGGGCGTGGCTGTATCTGGCCAAGCGGGGACGCCCCCCTTGGAACGCTCTGAACAAGAGGCTATTGGTCGGACTTCGTGCTGACTGGCCGCGGGCGGTTGGGTCGATGCGGTGAGTTGGCGACCGGGGCGATGGGTGGGGGCGGTGCTGAGGGTCCGGTGGGCCGCCTGTGTGGGGCCGAGCCGGGCGAAGGGCGCAGTCCGCCCCGGTTCAGGCCAGTTGCGACTCGGCGATCAACAGATTGGCGAAGCCGAGCAACAGGGCCAGCCGCTGGTGATTCTTGGCCAGACCGCGGTAGCGCACTTTGTCGTAGCCGAAGCGCCGTTTGATGTAGAGGAAGGGATGCTCGACCTTGGCCCGCAGCGAAGCCCGCTCACGCTCGCGCTGGGCGAGTGGGCTGTGCGGCGCGAGTTGCCGGCGGCGTCCGGGACGCATCGCGACCCGCCACTCGACCTCCGAGTCTGCCAGTTCGGGACGCCGCGCCGCGCCCTGGTAGCCGGCGTCGCCCCAGGCCTCGCGTTCGCCGCCGCGCAGCAGCCGATGCGCCTCGGTCACGTCGGCGCGGTTGGCCGCCGTCGTGCTCAGGCTGTGTGTCACTCCCGTGGCGGCGTCCACCCCGATATGCAGCTTCATCCCGAAGTGCCACTCGTTGCCCTTCTTCGTCTGATGCATCTCCGGGTCGCGCCGGCGACGCTGGTTCTTGGTCGAGGACGGCGCCGCAATGATGCTCGCGTCCACGATCGTGCCGGCCTGCAGCCGCAGGCCCCGGCCTGCCAGCTGCGCGTTGATCGTCGCCAGCAGCGCCTCGCCCAGCTGATGCCGCTCCAAGAGGTGGCGGAAGTGCAGGATCGTCGACTCGTCGGGGATCGGCCCACTGAGGTTGAGTCCGCAGAAGCGGCGTACCGACTCGGCCTCGTAGAGCAAGTCCTCGATCGCCGGGTCGCTGAGGTTGTAGCAGAGCTGCACGCAGTGAACGCGCAGCATCACGGCCAGGCGGTACGGCCGCCGTCCGCGCCCCGGCTTGGGATAGACCGGTTCGACGCGGGCCTCCAGCGCGGCCCAGGGCACCAGCGACTCGAGCCGCTCCAGGAACCGTTCCCGCCGGGTCTTCCGCTTCTTGTGCGCAAACTCCAGGCTGCCAAACGTCGGTTCCTGCATCGAGGCGCTCCCTTCGACGGTCGCTGCCCCGATCGTAACCAGCCCACATCCGTGCCTTGTTCAGAGCGTTCCTTGTATGTTCGCGCTGGCTCGGGAGCTGCTGGTTCCGTCATTCCTGCGCAGGCAGGAATCCAGGCGATCTGTGGGGGTCAAGGGCACTCCCAATGTTCGACGGCGCCCGATCATGCGCGGTGCGCTGGGGGCTCTGGTGGGCCGTCGGGCGGATGGAGCTCGTCGCACCGTTGGGCGGTCGCCTGGATTCCTGCCTGCGCAGGAATGACGGACAGGGCGCCAACAGCGCTGACTGAGTTGATCTTCAACACAGTTGCTCTGTCACTCATCTCCCCCCGCGAAGCGGGGGGAGAAGGGAAATGGAGGTTGCGCGCAGGTCTCCGCGGGGGGAGCAGTTGGAGGTAGGGGGCGGGCCTTGCGACGGCGCAAGCTGGCGGGGTTGGGAGCCTCCCCCTCAGTCGCTGCGCGACAGCTCCCCCGCGGGGGGAGCATTTGGGGGCGGTCTCGAATCGCTGACGTGGGTGTATGTGGTGACGCGGGGCAGCCCCCTTGTATGTTCGCGCTGGCTCGGGAGCTGCTGGTTCCGTCATTCCTGCGCAGGCAGGAATCCAGGCGATCTGTGGGGTCAACGGCGCTCCCAATGTTCGACGGCGCCCGATCATGCGCGGTGCGCTGGGGGCTCTGGTGGGCCGTCGGGCGGATGGAGCTCGTCGCACGGTTGGGCGGTCGCATGGATTCCTGCCTCCGCAGGAATGACGGAGGGGGGCAGGAATGACGGACAGGGCGCCAACAGCGCTGACTGAGTTGATCTTCAACACAGTTGCTCTGTCACTCATCTCCCCTCGCGAAGCGGGGGGAGATGGCAACCGACGTGTTCAGAGGATTCCTAGCGGTTCGCGCCGAGCCAGGACGTCGCGGCCATCTCGGCGATGCGCTCACCGATCGGCAGCGAGGCGGTGGCGCCGGGCGAGGGGGCGTTGAGCACATGGATCAGGCGGTCGGTCTCGACAATCTGGAAGTCGTCCACGAGCGAGCCATCGCGCTCGAGCGCCTGGGCGCGCACACCCGCGCCGCCGCGGACCAGATGCGCGCCGTTGAGCGTGGGGATCAGCCGCCGCAGCGCCTTGACGAACGCGGGCTTGCTGGCGGAGCGCCAGACCTCGCCGAGCCCCGTCTGCCAGTGCTTGCTCGCGAGGCGCAGGAATCCGACGTAACTGACCGCGTCCCACGCGTCGGCCAGGTTGACATCGCGCCAGCGGTAGCCCTCGCGGTGCAGCGCCAGGACCGCGTTCGGTCCGGCCTCGACCGAGCCATCGAGACGGCGCGTGAAGTGCACGCCGAGGAACGGGAACGCCGGGTCCGGCACGGGGTAGATGAGGTTGCGGACGAGCCCGCTGGCAGCGTCCGTGAGGTCGTAGTACTCCCCGCGGAAGGGCACGATCCGCACGTCGCGTGTGGCTCCGGCGCGCTGCGCCACGCGGTCGGCCTGGAGGCCCGCGCAGTTGACGGCGTAGCGCGCCCGCACGAGCCCCGATGTGGTCTGGAGCGCGACGCCGTCTGCCTCGACGCGAATGGGTCCGACGCGCGAGCGCAGCCGGACCTCGCCGCCCGATTGCTCGAGCAGCGAGCGGTAGGCGCGGCAGACGGCCGGGTAATCGGCGATCCCGGTGCTGGGCACGTGCAGCGCGCGGATCCCGGCGGAGTGCGGCTCGATCGCGCGCAGTTCGTCGGGGCCGAGCATCCGAACGTCGGCGAGGCCGTTGGCTTCGCCGCGCCGCTGCAGATCGGCCAGACGGTCGAGTTCGCGTTCGTCGGTCGCCACGACCACTTTGCCGCAGCGTTCCGCGCCGATCCCGTGCTCGGCGCAGAAGGCATACATGCGCTCGGCGCCCTCAACGGCCATCCGCGCCTTGGCCGAGCCGGGACGGTAGTAGAGGCCGGAGTGAATGACGCCGCTGTTGTTGCCGCTCTGGTGCTGGCCGATGGCGGCTTCCTGCTCGAGCGCCACGACGCGCAGCCCCTCGTGTGCCCGGCTCAGGGCCATCGACGTGGACAGCCCAAGAATCCCGGCCCCAATCACCGCCACATCCGCGTCGAGCTGGTCCGTCATGGTCGAACAGGTCGCGCGGACCCGTCCGGCGCTTCGGCGGAGAGTGCGGCGAGTTGCGGAAACGCGACACGCGCCATCTCGAAGTAGGCGGGGTCGCGCTCAGTGCCGATCGAGCGATAGCCGATCGCCTCGGCGGCTGCGAGTGTCGAGCCGCTGCCGGCAAACGGGTCGTAGACGATGCCGACGCCCAACGGCAGCGCCGCGCGGACGATGCTGCGCATGAAGCGCTGCGGCTTGAGCGTCGGATGAGGCGCAATGTCCCGCTCAAGGCCGCGCGCCGGCGCGCACGGGATCACGTCGCGAAACGGCTCGTCTTCTGAAACTCGACGGAGTCCCCCCGCCCCCCAGCGGCGAAGGTTTGCCGCCACGGTCCCTTCGAACGGCTTCCGGAAGACGCCCCACGGCTCCCAGCCGGAGCGGGGCATCACCGTCACGTCGGGGAATTCGTCTTCCGAGCCCTTTGGGCGATCGCCTCCGCGCAGAGTTTGCACGAGGCGGATAATCTCGCCGCGCTTCTCAAACCCGCTGGCTTGAATCGCGTGGAAGGTGGTGGTCGAGAGAAGCGGATTGGAGGCGAGGAAGAGATGCCCGCCGGGAACCAGGGTGCGCATGAGCCCGGCAGCGAACGCTGTGAAGAACGATGTGAGGTTCCGTCGGTCGCGTTCGGAAAGCACTGTGAACCTCGGCACCGGGCGGCGATTTGCTCCGTCCCACGCAGGTGGAATGCGCCACACTCCGCCGCGACCGGCCCGTAGCTTCTTGTGATGCTCGTCGCCGTACTCGATCAGTCCATACGGCGGATCCGTGACGATCGCATCGAGAGAGCGATCGGGCAGGCAGTCAATCCAGGCCAATGCGTCCGCGTGCACGAGCGTTACCCGATCGGAGAGGTGAGCGCGATCGTCCAGGCCGCTGCCGCGGACGATCTCCCACCTCCGGTCAGCTTCCGCACGGAGCGCACACATCCAGTCGGCGTCGTGATCATCGGTCCGATTGTGCGGATCGAAGAGGCTGATGGGCGAGCTATCCACGCTTGATCTCCGCCTGATCGTGATCGTCGCCTCGCTGCGCCTGTTGCCAGGCGACGAGCATCTCTTCGAACAGCGCGTTGAGCCGCACGCCCCGCTGCGCCGCTTCGACACGGAACCGTCGGGCGAGGTCGCGTCGGAGCCGTAGACTGATGACGGTTGTTGATCTGTCCTGCACGTTCATCAGTGCATTAGAGCAAACAAGCGTTCGGACGTCAAGACGTCTGGAGAAACTGCCATAACCGAGTCCGACTATCCGCCGGCCGAGTGGTTCGACGGCGCGGTGCCGCTGCCGCCCGGGATGGACCTTGCTCACGTCGGCCGCTCGATCGCCTACGTGGAGCGAGAAGCTGATGCCCTGATCGACATCTATTTTGAGCAACGGAACGTGTTCAGCGCGATCGTCGGCATCTTCGGAACCAAAGCGCTCGATACATTCAGCGTCTACGAGAAGGTCAAGCATTCGTTCGAAGCACAGCAGCGGTTTCCTGATCTGAAGCACCGCGCGAGCGGGCCGGCGCCGGAGCCTCAGCACTGCCTCGAGAGCAAGGCGAGCAAGCGCCCGTGGTCGATTCAGTCGCACTATGACCACGAGGGCTGGTACGTCGTGTGGCGCTACCTGGTCGATCCGACGCGATCGATTGAGCCGGGCCGATCCGCGCTGATCTGGCGGGTTGACTTCGTGTACCTGACGGCAGCGGACTGGAAATACGAGGGCAGCAGCGCGGGCGCGAGGGGCGGCGGGCGGACTCACACGTTCGGCGTGAGGAAGCCGGCGACGATGCTCAAGGGCAAGGCCGTCTATGCCCGGGCTGACATTCGGATCGCCGGCGGGAAGCCGGTGCCCCGCTAGCGACCGCTGCGTCCCGCTGAGCGGGATCAGCCCAGAGTCACCCGTAGGGCGCCGCTTGGGGCGGGGCCGGTGACGCGGGCGATTTGGCTGGCCTGGACGCCTCGTTGCCTGAGCGCTCGTTCCAGGTGGGGCGCTTCGATCGGGCCGGTGGAGATCAGCAGACCGCCGGAGGTTTGGGGGTCGTAGAGCAGGGCATCTTCGAGCGGGGAAAGCTCGGCCTCGAGGCTGAGGCGAGCGCCATAGAAAGCGCGGTTGCGGTCCTGACCGCCGCTGCCGAAGCCGGCCTCGACAGCAGCTGCGAGGCCGTCGAGGACCTCGACGCGGTTGAGCGCGAGCTCGATCGCGGCGTGGCTCTGCTCGGCGATCTCCCAGAGGTGGCCGGCGAGGCCGAAGCCGGTGACATCAGCCATGGCGTGGACGGGGAATTCGGCGGCGGTCTCGGCCGCGGCGCGGTTGAGCGTCATCATCTGCTCGATCGCGCCGCGCATGTGCGCCGCGGCGACCGCGCCGGAGCTGTTGGCGCCGATCAGCACCCCGGTGCCGATCGGCTTCGTCAGCAGCACGATATCGCCGGGCTGCGCGCCGGCGTTGCGCTGGATCCGGTCGGGATGCACGATCCCGGTGACGGAGAGACCGAACTTCGGCTCCTCATCGATGATGGTGTGGCCTCCGGCGACGGCCGCCCCCGCCTCTCGGACCTTGTCCGCGCCGCCGCGCAGGATCGCGGCGGCGATCTCGGTGGGCAGGTCTTCGGGGAACGCGGCGATGTTGAGCGCGAACAGCACGCTGCCGCCCATCGCGTAGACATCGGACATCGCGTTGGCTGCGGCGATCGCGCCGTATTCGTAGGGGTCATCAACGACCGGGGCGAAGAAGTCGAGCGTCTGCACGAGGGCGTGCTGCTCGTCGAGCACGTACACCGCCGCATCGTCTGGGGCGTTGAGGCCCACGACGAGCTGGGGGAACTGCTCGGGCGGGAATTGGCTGCCAAGATCGCGCAACACGTGCGCCAGGCCCTCGGGCCCGTACTTGGAGCCTCAACCGCCGCAGCGTGCCAGATCGGTGAGGCGCAGTTCGCGCTCGACCACGGCTCTCTCCTTTACACAGGGTGCAGACCCTCAGGATATCGCGCCTGTGCGCAGTTCCTCCGCGCTCATAGAATGTTCGTGTGAGGCGAATCTTCTCTGCCTGGTCCGGTCGGACGTTCGCGGCGCTGTCGCATCGGCATTTCCGCATCCTGTTTGCGGGCACGCTGTTCGCGACGACCGCCTACATGATGATGTTCGTGGCGATGTCGGTCGTCGCGTTCGACCTCGGCGGGACGAACACCGCGGTCGGCTTCGTCGGCATGGGCACCGGCATTTCGATGCTGCTCGGTGGACCGATCGGCGGGGCGGTCGCGGACCGGGTCAATCGCAAGCGGATGATCGTGCTCGGCCAGGGCGCGGGCGCGGCGATCCTGGTCCTGACCGGGGCGCTGTTGGCGCTCGACGTCCTGACGTTGCCGCTGTTCTTCCTGCTGACGCTGGTGCTGGGTGCGACGTTCGTGTTCATGGGCCCGGCGCGGAACGCGTTCACCCGCGACATCGTCGGTCCGCGTCTGATCGGCAACGCAGTCGCACTGAACCAACTCGCGCACACCTGGGGGCAGCCGTTCGCGCCGCTGCTCGCGGCGGTGCTGATCGACAGCGCAGTGGGCGGCGGCGGAACCTACATCACGATGGGCGCGCTGGTCTCGATCGGCGTCTTCACGATGGCGCTGATGCCGGATGGGCAGGGGCCGGACGACGGACCGAAGCACAGCCTCGTGGCCGACCTGGCGGCGGGCGCGCGCTACGTCTTCCAGCGGCCCGACCTGCGGCTGATGCTGCTGCTGTTCGCGAGCACGGTGGTGCTTGGGTACATGTTCCGCGTGCTGACGCCCGCGCTGCTGGTGCTGCACCTCGACCGCAGCGCCACCGACATGGGCCTGATGATGCTGGTCAACGGCCTGGCGGCGGCGGCGGTGGCGTTGCTGGTCGCGGGGCTCGCCACCTCGCGCTGGTCGTGGCCGCTGATCCTGGCGCTGATGTGTGTGATGGGGCTCGGCTACCTGGTGATGTCGCAGGCGCAGACCTACGGCGCGGCCGTGACCTCGATGGTGCTGCTGGGGCCGGGCTTGCAGGGTCCCGTGCTGTTGCTGCAGGCGAAGATCGTGATGAGCACGGAGCCCGCCTATCTGGGCCGCGTGACGGCGTTCACGATGATGTCGTTCGGGCTCTCAGCGCTCCTGGGGATGCCCGCGGGGATCGCGGCGGATGCGCTGGGTGAGCGCGAGGTGCTGATGGGGGTAGGCCTGATCACCTTCTTGATCGTCGCCCTGGGCGTGTTCGGCTGGATGAGCTGGGGGCGCCAGTCGTCGGCGATCACTCCAGATCTGGCGACGACGCCAGATCTGCGCGGCGCGGCCTTGCCGGCTGCCGTCGGGGCGCTGCCGCCGCCCGTGGGACTGCGTCCGACCGCGCTCATGTGGGCGCAGAAGTCGGACGATTAGCAGGTTGCAGAAACAATCGGTGCGCTGGCGCTCTCTGCTCTCCCCCCGCTCTGCGGGGGGAGATGCCGAAGGCAGAGGGGGGCCGCGTCCCAGGTTCAGCAGGGTGGTGGTTGCTGGTCAGATGGGGCCGGGGCCCCCCTCTGTCACTCCGTGACATCTCCCCCCGCGCAGCGGGGGGAGAGGAAGAGTGGGCGCGATGACTTTTTCAGCACGCTGCTGAGGCCCCCGCGGGCGGTCGTCCTGTGGGGTCTCGCGGCGCGGCGTTCGGCTCGTTTCCAGGACGCCGGAGGTTGACGACAGAGGGCGTAGACTCTTCGCGTGATCCGAATCATTTCTGCGTGGTCGGCCAACACCTTTGCGGCGCTGGGGCACCGGCAGTTCCGCATCCTCTTCTACGGCACGCTGTTCGCCACGCTCGCCTACATGATGATGATGTTCACGATGGGGATCGTGGCCGAGGAGCTCTCGGGCACGAACGCCGCGGTGGGGATGATCGCGTTTGCGATCGGGCTCTCGATGTTCTTCCTCTCGCCGTTCGGCGGGGTGGTCGCGGACCGGATCAATCGCAAGTGGTTGATCGTGCTGGGGCAGGGCGCGGGGGCGCTACTGCTGGCGGTGATCGGGCTGCTGCTCGTGGCCGGGCTGCTGACGATGCCGATCTTCTTCATCCTCTCGCTGTTCCTCGGCTCGACGTTTGTGTTCATGAGCCCGGCGCGGCAGGCGTTCACGGCCGACATCGTGGGGCCGCGGCTGGTCGCCAACGCGATCGTGCTGTCGCAGATGTCGCACATGTGGGGCCAGCCGTTCTCGCCGTTCATCGCTTCGATTCTGGTCAAGACCCCGCTCGGACCGGGCGGCACCTACATCGTGATGGCGACGCTGGTGTTCGTCGGCGTCGCGACGGTGGCGCTGATGCGCTACCGGCGCGTCACGGCGCCCGTCGACGCCTCCGCCCCGCTGCAGAAACGCAGCGTGCGGCGCGACATGGGCGCGGGCGCGGTCTACGTCTGGCGACGCCCGCAGCTGCGCTTCATGATGCTGCTGCTGGTCGCCACGATCGTCGTCGGCTCGGTCTTCCGGATCGTCTTGCCTCGCTACATGGTGGAGGTGCTGGACCGCGCGCCGGCGGACCAGGGCGTGCTGTTGCTGACCTACGGCCTGGGCGCGGCCGCGGCGGGGCTGATCATCGCCGGGATCGCGACCTCCCGCTGGGCCTGGCCGGTGCTGCTGGCGATGATCGCGCTGATGGGCGCGGGCCACTTCCTGCTGGCCGGGGCGAGCTCGTTCGGCCACGCGACGATCGCGCTGGCGATCATGGGGCCGGGGCTGCAGGGTCCGATGATGCTGCTGCAGGCCAACATCATGATGAACACGGAGCCGGCCTACTACGGGCGGGTGATGAGCTTCACGATGATGGCCTGGGGCCTGCAGATGCTGATCAGTCTGCCGATCGGGTTCGTGGCTGACTTCATCGGCGAGCGCGAGGTGATGGTGATGCTGGGCGTGCTGGGGGTGGCGCTCGCGCTGTTGGGGACGATGGGCTGGCTGGCGATCATCAAGCGTGCGCCGGCGCCGGCGATTGCGCTCGCGGAAACCCCGGACCTGCTCGGTGCGGCGCTGCCCCAGCCGATGGCGCCGCCGCTGTCGGTGGAGAGTCTGCGTTCGGTGGCGTTGATGTCGGGCCAGAAGCCGACGGGCTAGGACAGCTCTGGATAACTCTCCCCCCGCAAAGCGGGGGGAGATGCCGAAGGCAGAGGGGGGCCTGCAACGCCTCTGTAGCGCGGGTCACTGAGCCTGGACGACATCTCACTGGACGCGGTTGCGTCGTTCGACACATCTCCGTACATTCGTTCGCATCACATCGCGCCGAGCGCGCCTCCGAGCGCCGAACGGGTCCGTCCCGTCGGCGCTTTCTTGTTTGGAGGCGCAATTGCAGACACCCACCACCCAGCCCGAGCGGAGCGAGGCTCCGCCGCCGGCTCCGGCCGAGGCGCCGCCGGTTGAAGCGGGAGCGTCGCCGCTGCGCGAGGCGATGCTCGACGCGATCGGCGCGCTCTCGGACGAGGAGCGCGAGCGGCTGAGCGCGGCCGAAGCGCCCGAAGAGACGGTCCGCATCTGGCGCGACCTGGTCGCGGACCGAGCGATGCAGGAGCGGCAGTCGGAGCTCGTCGGCGAGGCGCTCGACGAGATCGAGCTGCGCGAGAGCGTGCGTCGCGACGAACTCCGCACCAACCGGCCGCGGCCCACGCGTGACGTGCGCGGCGCCGCGCCGCCGCTCGAGCCGGGCAGCGTGGCCGAGTGGACGGTCCACATCCGCGACGCGGAGGCCGAGCCGGACGCCGGCGAGCGTCGCAGCCGCTTCGCCGCCTGGCTCGCCGCCAACCCTCACGCCTGACCAACACAGCTCACCCCAATTCAGGAAAGGAACAGACATGGCCGACACCCTCGCCAGCAACGTTCAGGCCTCCTACTCGGAGATCATCGAACGCACGATCGCGCAGATGCCGCAATCGGCGCCGATGCTCTCGTTGGCCCGCAAGGTGATCATCCCGAAAGGACACAACGAAGCAAAGATTCCGCGGATTTCGAGCGTCAGCACCGTGCAGACGCCGAGCGACGGCGCGGAGCTGTCCAGCTACTCGCGCTTCACCCTGAGCAGCACGACGATCGCGCCGACCTTCCGCGCGATCCTCGTGCGCGTACACATCCGCGCGCAGAACTACGCGCGCGAGGACCTGGTGCGGCTGATCTCGGATGAGATGGCGCTCTCGCAGGGCCAGGACATCGACACCGACCTGACCGGCGAATTCGCCAACTGGCACACCGACAACGACGTGGGCACGACCAACGTCGACCTCACGCTCTCGACGCTGCGGACGGCGCGGCGCAAGCTGCAGTCGGTCCCGCGCGCCAAGGGCGGGCCGCCGCGCGGCGACATCATCGCGGTGCTCGCGCCGATCCCCGCCGAGGACGTGGTCAGCGACCTGGGCGCGACGGGCGGCGTCTCGGGCGCGAGCCCGTGGATCCCGCGCGGCCTCTCGGAGCAGCTGATCCGGCGCTTCATGATCAGCGAGATCCCGCTGATGGGCGCCTCGGTCTTCGTCGACGGCTACATGCCCAAGGACGGCTCGGACGACTACATCTGCTCGATGTTCGGTCGCGACGCGCTGGCCTGGGCCTGCTCGATGGACTGGACGCTGGATGTGTTCTCGGAGGCCAACTGGCCGGGAGTGATCCTGCGCTCGCTGGCCGACTACGACGCCGGGATCGCCGGCTACGCACACCACGGCGCGCAGATCACCGCGGACGGGGGCTAACAGTGGCCAGCGATCCCTCCGGCCGCTCCCGCCGCTATCAGCCTCCGGCGATCAGCACCGGGACGCGCGCCACCCGCGCCAATCTGCGAGTCGCGAAGACCGACAAGCACGGGCGTGGTTACGAGGGCCGCGACCAGCACCTGCTGGGACACGGCTTTCACGACAGTCGCGAGGCCGAGCGGCTGCTGCTCGAGGGCGCCGACGAGCTGGGGCTCGGCCACCGCGCCGTTGAGCTCGACACGCGGCCCTGGCTGGAGACGGACATCAACGCCGGCTTCGGGCCCTCCTAGCCACACGCCATCACACAGTTCGAAAGGAACGATCCGATGACCACTTCCGAATCCACGCGCTTCGTCTACCCCGAGGCGCTGAATCCCGCGCAGCGACCGCTGCTGCTGTTTCACCGCCACCTTCGCGCCGTGCGTGCGTCGGCCGGCGACCTGGCCGACTACGACCTGCTGATGTTTCGGCCCGAGGGCCCCGACGGCGAGCCGCCGGCCGACTGGGTCGCCACGCCGGCCGCGAAGTACCTCAAGCACCGCTCGCTGGAGTGGGCCGAGGCGGCCTCGATCGACGAGCTGCCGGAGGCCTACCAGGCGCTCGCCGAAGCGCTCGATGCGGCGCTCGACGACGCGTCCGGCGGTGCGTTCGAGACCGACCCGGCCGACGAGCAGACCGGAGGCTCGTCGTGACGCACGGCGTCGCGGTTGGCTTCGAGTCGCTGGCCCTGGGCGCGGCGGCCGCCGGCTTCTCGGCGCAGCACGCGGGTCGCGCCAACCGCGCCTCCTGCAGCGTCGAGGGCGGCGCGCTGCGCTACCGGCTCGACGGCGAGGCGCCGACGGCCGCGGTCGGGCACCTGATCGCGGATGGCGCGTCGCTCGAGCTCGAGCACCGCGACCAGGTGCAGCGGGCGCGCTTCATCGCGGTCGGCGGCGGCCCGGTGACGCTGCGCGCCAGCTTCTTCCTCTGAGCCGCTGCGCCAACACCACCAACTGAACGAACCCAACGAACGGAGCTGAACTGATGACTTCCCCGGCAGAGCCCGCCTCGGCGGCGGACCGGCGAGACCGCTCGCCGCCACCCCGTGAGGGCCCCGACGACCCGATCTGGCAGTTTCTCGATCGGCTCGAGCGGGGCGTCGAACACATCGAGGCGCGAATCGACCGCCTCTACATCGCCATCGGCGGCGGGACCATCCTGCTCGCCGCGATCGGCCTGGCCGCGAGCTTCATCGCTCGCGGCTCCTGAAAGGAACCGACTGATGACTGACATGACTGACACGACTGGCCAGCCCGAAACGACACAGACCACACAGACGACCGGCGAGCCCGCCCGCGACCCGCTCTGGATGCCGCGCGGCAGCGTGCGGGCCGCCATCGCCCTGGGCGTGATCGCGGTCTGGGCGCTGCTGGAGACCGGCGTGCTGGGACCGGTCGGAGCGAGCGACTCGGTGCGCACCATGGCGATCGCGGTCGCCGGCGCCTACGGTGTCCTGCGCGCTCAGGAGCGGCGCGGCTCCGACGGAGCGGGCGAGTGACCACTCACCGCTCCAGCAACGGCATGCCGCCCGGCACAGGGCAGGCCCCGGACCTTGGGGGGATCCGGGGCCTGCCCGCCGGGGCGGTCACGATCTGGTCGCCGGCCCACGAGTCGAACTTCGGCGCCGCGCAATCCCTGCCCTACAGCGGCGCGCCGCGACGCCAGCTCGCGATCTGCTACCACACGCCGGAGGAGCAGCCGGACGACGTGGAGACGACGCCGGCCTGGTTCCGGCGGCCCGAGGCGAACGCTTCGACCGGCTACTACGCCGACTCCGACGGCGACCTCTGGCAGATGGTGCGCGACCGCGATTTCGCCTGGGCGCAGGGCACCCGGACCAGCGTGCGACCGAATACACGCTGGCCGCGCCCGGCCTGGTGGCGCGACGAGTACGTCTCCTACAACACCTGCATGCTCTCGATCGAGATCGAGGGCTATGCCCGCGAGATCGGCGACACGTTCGTCCCGGGCTCGCGCCAGTTCGAGGCGGTCGCGGCCTGGTCGGCGTTCCAGTGCGCGAAGTACGAGATCCCGGTCGATCGCGAGCATCATCTCGGCCACGACGAGCTCTGCACGACGAAGTCTGATCCCGGCGCCGGCTTCCCCTGGGACGAGCTGCTCCAAGCGATCGCCGAACGGCTGGCAGCGGCCTCGGTTGAGGCGCGGCTGGCGGCGGTCGAGCACGAGCTCGCCGCGCTGCGCGAGCACACCCACGGCTTCCCGCTTCCAACCTAAGCTTGGGCCATGACGAGGTCTCGGCAGCAGCGCGCCCCGATCTTCGGCGGCGCGCTGCTGTTGGCGCTGTCGATCGCGCTCCTGGCGGCGCTGTCAGGGCCGCAACCCGTCGCCGCCCAAGATGACTACCTGCTGATCGAGGCTCGGATCGCGGCCCACCGTCAGGAGGACGGGCGCGTTGAGGTCGTGCTGGAGGTGCGACGCGACGCCGCCGGCTGGGTTGAGCAGATCAAGCCCGTGTACCGCTTCGTCCCGGATCCCGCCCCGATCGGAGTCTGGTGGAACTCAACGCCGCCGCTGACGGTGCCCGGCGTGCCGGGGCAGTTCGGGATCACCGCCCGGCGGGACGCCCGCGGGCGTGTGGAGCTCGGGCTCCAGCGCGTCACCGGCGTGCACTGGGGTGAGCGGTTGTTGCCGCGCTCCCGTCAGCTCGACACGCCCCGGTACGGCCGAGTTGGGATCAGGACCTCACCGATCGAACTGGTCGACGAGGGGCCAACGGTCTGTTATCTCGGCTTGGTCGTGAGCGCTGGCGAGCGCTGCCGCATTGCCGAAACGCGCTCCCACTTCGCCGTCCGGACCGACGGCGTTGCGATCTATCCGCCCAGCTGGTCGCGCCGCGGGTCCGATTCGCAACCGAGTCTCGTCGACCCGGACCGATTCCGCAGCTATCTCCGAGTTCACGTGCCGGCGGGCGTCCCCGCCCCACGGGAGCCCGCCAAGTCCCTCGCGGTCGAACGCATTCGGGACGGCGCGTACCTGATCATCAGAACGGCCTACGACCTGCTGCAGCCGGCCAATGGCGCGGATTGCGTCGAGGGCCTGCTCGTCCCCTTTGGGCACTACTGCGGCCTCCCCGTGACCACCCGCGCCAAGGTCTGGTTCGTCGTGTACCCGCATGGGCCTGCACACCTCAGCATTCCCATCGACGAGCTCAGCTGGGTGAGCGAGGCCGACATGCACGTCGAGACGGGCCGTGTCGGCTACCTGCCTCACTTCGGCCTTGACGCCGCCCGTGAACAGACCGGCTGGCGCATCACCACGATCGCATCTCCCGAGCTCCGATCCCTGCCTTTCGTCACCCGCTCTGTCGGCGACTGCTTCCCGGGATTGATCCTCCGGCCCGGTCAGCATTGCACTGATCCCACTTCGCCCGGTGTGTATTCTGTCTCGCCCGACGGCGGCCTCGCGTGGCTCGATGGCTCCATACACTACGAACCGCGCTCCCAGAACTGGGCACACCCCAACGGCGGATCGAACGGCTTCGTTCCTGTCGGCGGCGGCGCCTGGCTCACCACCGGGATTGGATCCCACCCCGACAATCCCGAGAAGATCGGTCTCTGCATCGTGGGGTTTGTTCTACACCCCGGTCAGGTGTGTTTCCAAACCGCAGGAATGTGGTTCACCGTTTTCGCCAATGGCCTCGGCTATATCGCTGACGAGGTCGACTTCGATCGCGTCGAGGTCGTCGGGCGCGAATTGCGCTACGGCAGCGGCTCGGTCGCGCGGTACGACTTCACCGCTGTGCGCCAGAATGACGGCAGCTTCCGGATCACCCACATGCGCGAACGCTGGCCGCAGGCCGAGGCGCAGGTACGGCGAGAGTTGGGCGATTGTCGGCCCGGGCTGATCCTCGACCTGGGCGATCGCTGCCGCTACGCCGACGGCCTCGCCCAGCTCGTCATCATTGAGGACGGCCGCCTCCACTTCGGCGGCGTCGGAGCCCAGCTCAGGGAAGGCGCGTTCAGCGTCGATCCCTGGGGCCTCGGCCGCGCCGTCGTCTTCCAGTGGGAGCGGCTGAGTGACGACCGCCGCATCCTCACCGCCGTCGGCGACAACACCCCGCAATCGATCGGCGACTGTTCACTGGACCTCGTCGTGGAGCCGGGTCAGAGCTGTAGCAGCGGGCCCGGACTGCCGGACTTCTACGTGTTCTACGACTCAGCTCTCTACGACGGCGTGGTCGCGCACAACGACCTTGAAGTCGAGGGCGAGGCTGGCGCCCCGCGACTGCGCGCCGAGCGTCAGCCCGATCGCAGCTACATCATCCGCGAGCTCGGCTGACCACCTGCGCCGCGAATGGTCGCGAACGGGGCGGCGGGTACCATCCACGACATGCGCGACCGGTTGCGACCTCCGTTTGGCTACACGATGCCCGGGGATCGCCCGTGGCGCGCTGTCCTTCTCCTCGGGCTGTTGGCGACGCTGCTGTTCACGCAGTTGCTCTCGCAGCAATCAGTGGTGGCCGACGATGACTATCTGTTGATCGAGGCGAGGATCGTGGCGGAGCGGCAGGCGGACGGCAGCGTCGCGGCCTGGCTGGAGGTGCGCCGCAGCGATGACGGGTGGGCTGAGTGGCTGAGTCCACAGGACCGCGTGTTGCCGGCGGACGCCGAGCTCGATCTCTGGCACGACACCTCATCGTTCTCCGTCGCCGGCGTGACCGGCCTGCTACGCCTCAGTCTGCGCCGCATCGCCCACGGCCACGTGGAACTCGCCCTGCAACGCGCCATCGAACAGGGCGAAGACGGAGCGGAGAGATGGGCTGAACGGCTGTTCCCGCGGTTAGGCCGACTTGACTCGCCGCGCTTCGGACCGCGGATGTTCACCACCACATCGGTCGATCTGGTCGACGAGGGCCCAGCGCTGTGTCGGCCGGGGCTGATCGTGCGCGGCGGGGAGCGCTGCCGCTTCCGCGACACGCGCAGTGAGTTCGTGGTCGATGCCGACGGCAGCGCGAGCTACCCCGTCGGGCCACAGCAGACCGCCGGGGGAGGAAGGGCGGCAACCGCGACCGTGCCGCCCGATAGCTTCCGCACCCACTTCTCTGTTCCCCTGACCGACGGTGTCGCCCCGCGATCCGCGCGTGAGGCGGTCATCGTTGAACGGCTTGAGCACGGGGCATACCTGTTCATCCGAATGGGCTTCGACCCGCTGCAGCCGGCCAACGGCGCGGACTGCGTTGAGGCGCTGCTGGTCCCCTTCGGCCACTACTGCGGACTGCCGGCCACGACCGGCGGAAACGTCTGGTTCGTCGCCTATCCCGGTGGGCTCGCTCATGTCAGCGTGCCCAACTTCGATCTCAGCTGGGTGGGGGAAGACGAGTTGCACGCCGAGACCACGCCGATCGACTACCTGCCGCACTACCGCGTCGATGCCGTCCGGGAGTCCGGCGGGTGGCGGCTCACGAAGCTGATCGCGCCTCAACCCGTCGAGTCAGCGTCCCTGTCGAGTGAGCTTGAGGATTGTGCGCCTGCGTTGATCCTCCAGCCTGGCGAGAGCTGCGGCGATCCCACATCGGACGGTGTGTACGGCATCACCGCGGAGGGCGGCTGGGTGGTTGACGATGTCCCGCCGCAGTACCAGGCACTCGGCACCTCAACGAGCGGCCACCCAAGCGCGCACGGACTGTCATTTCATCCGCTCGCGAGCGGCAGCTGGCTGGTCACGCGGATTACCGGCCATCCTGAGAATCCATCCCACATCGCCCTCTGCACGATCGGCCTCGTCGTCTATCCCGGCGAGGTCTGCTCACAGACCGGAGGGATGTGGTTCCGGGTCTTCGCGAATGGGCTCGCCTTCAGCGTCGACACCGCGAGCTTCGAGCGCCCCAACATCGTTGGCCACACGGTCCGCTACGGCAACGGCTCCGTCGCTCAGTACGACTTCACCGCGGAGCGCCAGAGCGACGGCGGCTTCCTGATCACTTGGATGCGCGAACGCTGGCCCGTGCTCGAGTCGCGGGTGCAACGCCAGCGCGGCGACTGTTTCCCGGGGCTGATCCTCGGCTCCGGGCACGGCTGCCGCTACCCCAACGCGGGAGCGATGTTGATCGTCGACGAAGACGACCAGCTCAGCTTCACGGGCCCCGCATCGAACACCTCCGGTGGATTTCACTTTGTGCCGTGGGGCGGGAGGGTTGAGCAGCGGATTCAGGCTCGGCCGCTCAACGACGGAGGTCACATCGTGTTCATCGTCGGCACGGGGGAGCCAAGGTCGATCGGTCAGTGCGCGGTCGACCTCGTCGTGAGGCCCGGCGAGAGCTGCCGCAGCGGATGGCAACTGCCGAATTTCTACGTGTTCTACGACTCAGCGCTCTTCGACGGCGTGGCCGCGCACAACGACCTCGAGGTCGAGGGCGCCGACGGCTCAGTGCGACTGCGCGCGGAGCGGCAGCCGGACCGCAGCTACATCATCCGCGAGCTCGCCCCGCAGTCGTGACCACACGCGCCTGATGATGCGGGCCGCGGCGCCAGCTGAGGAGCCGCAAACCCCGTCGCGTACTCTCGCCACCATGTCCGACGACCTCCGACCACCGCTGGACGGCGTGCTGGTGATCAACGCGGGGCAGATCCTCGCGGCGCCGTTCTGCGCGACGATGCTGGCCGAGTTCGGGGCGGATGTGATCAAGCTCGAGCGGCCGGGTACGGGCGAGCCGAATCACGGCACGATTTCGTATGTGCAGGACAACCGCTCGCAGCGCGGAGTCACCTGCAATTTGCAGGATCCGCGCGGGCAGGAGCTGTTCCGCGAGCTCTGCTCGCACGCCGACATCCTGATCGAGAACTTCCGCCCGGGCACCCTCGAGCGGCTGGAAGTGGGGCCCGATCGGCTGCGCGAGCAGAATCCGGGACTGGTCGTGGTGCGGATCAGCGGCTACGGACAGACGGGGCCCTATCGCGACCGCGCGGGTTTCGACCGCGTCGCGCTGGGCTTCTCGGGCGCGACCTACGCGACCGGCACTCCGGACGGTCCGCCGGTTCGGCCGGGCTACATGGTGGCCGACTACTCGACGGGCATCTTCGCTGCGTTCGGCGCGATGGCCGCGCTGCGGGCGCGGGAGCTCAACGGGATCGGTCAGGATGTTGACATCGGGCTCTACGAGTCGATCTGGAAGCAGAGCGGCAGCATCGCGGCCAACTATCAGCGCAGCGGCGAAAATCGCGAGCGCAGCGGCAACTACTTCCCCGGCATCACGCCGGGCGAGCAGTTCGAGACGGCCGACGGGCACTTCCTGATCGTCAGCGGGGCGACGCAGGGCACCTTCGTGCGGCTCTGCGACGCGATGCAGCAACCCGGGATCGTGACCGACCCGCGCTTCGAGCGGCACAGCGAGCGTCGCAAGAACTACCAGGCGCTGCACGCGATCGTCGGCGAGTGGGTGCGCACGCTGACGCTTGAGCAGGCGCAGGCCGTGCTGGCGGAGTACGGCGTGCCGGGCACCAAGGTCTACGCGGCCAGCGACATCGCGGCCGACCCTCACTACGCTGCTCGTGAGCAGATCATCGACGTGCCCAGCGAGCAGCACGGCGACCTGGCCCAGCCGGGCATCGTGCCGAAGCTGTCGCTGACGCCGGGCCAGCTGCGCCATCGTGCCCCCACGTTGGGCGAGCACAACCACGAGGTCTACGGCGGGCTGCTCGGTCGCACCGACGCCGAGCTCGCCGAACTTGAAGCCGCGGGCGTGATCTGAGCGCCGGCAGGACCATAGATGAGATGGAGTCCAGACCATGACCACGCAGATCGCTGAGCGCCAGATCGTCGCCTTCCTCGACGGCGAGGATTCGCTGGAGATAGCCAACATCATCCACTCCACCGCCGGGGCCGCGCAGTTCGGCTACGCGGGACCGCTGGTTGGCGGGGTGACCGTGTACGGCTGGGCGGCGCCCGCGCTGGTCGAGGCGCTCGGCGAGAGCTGGCTCGATCACGGCTGGTCGGACTTCCGCCTGCGCCGGCCGGTGTATCCCGGCGACGAGATCACGACGCGGGTCTCGCGTAACGACGAGGGTGGCTACGAGTTCACGATGGCCAAAGAGACGGGCGAGGTCTGCATCGCGGGCACGGTCGGTCTGGGCGACGCGGCCTGGCTGGGCGAGATCGCGATGCCCCAGCGACGCGAGCCGGTTCCGCCCTCGGAGCCGACCACGCTGATGACCCCGGCCACACTGCCGCTCGGCGAGGACATGCCGCCGATGGCCGTGCCGATCTCCGTGGAAGAGGCCGGCGCCTACGCCGACGAGTACGCGCGCGACCCCGACCCTCGCTGGCGCGGACCGAACGCGCGGCTGCACACGGGCTGGATTTCCGGCCGGCCGACGCGGCTGCTGCGCCACACCTACCACTACAACGCGGGCATCCACGCGTCGAGCCGGATTCAGCAGCTCGCGCCCGCCTACGCCGGCCAGACCGTCACGGTCGCCGGGCGCATCTCCTCGGCCTACCAGCGCAAGGGCCACGAATACTGCCTGAACGACATCGCAATGTTCAGCCAGAGCGGCGAGCTGCTCACCCGAATCCGCCAGGCCAGCATCTACCAGGTCGCCAAACGCTGATTCGCGGCATACGCTGAGCGCAGGAGGGCTGTCGATGCGTCTGCAGTCGCTGCACATCAAGAACTACGGCTGCCTCGCCGATTTCGAGCTGCGGGAGATCCCGCCACTCGCGATTTTCGTGGGAGCGAACGGCACGGGGAAGAGCACGCTGTTTGATGCATTCCAGTTTCTACGCGATTGCCTGCGGGATGATGTCGGAGTCGCGCTGGGTCTACGCGGTGGATTCGATGCGGTGCGCACTAGGGCGACCGACGGCCCGATCGAGTTCGAACTCGTCGTCCACGAAGGCGGCGAGGAGCCAGCCGACCTCACCTACTGCCTGGGAATTGGCCAGCTCGAAGGCGCCGATGTCGTCACACGTGAAACGCTGCGGCTGCGCGCCAACCTCGATGCCGAGCCCATCGATCTGACCGTCCGCCGCGAGTTGCATCGCGGTGCCACCGAGCCGGAGGGTTCAACCGAAGATCTCGTCATCGCCGAGGAATTCCTGTCGGATAGTCGGCTCTGGCTCGATCAACCGATCATGCTGCTCGTGGCCGCGGAGCAGAACCGCCGCGTTGGCGGGCCGCGGAGCGACGCCGACGATGCCGATGCACACTTCGCGGTGCGCAAGCGGCGTCATAGCCCGTCCGGTCTGCTCAGTCTGACTGAGAGCCTCCGGGAACGACTTCGAGAGGTCTACGTTTCCAACATTGACCCTGCCGCCGCCAAGATCGCCAGCGAAGTGGCGCGCGATCATCGACTTGCTGAACGAGGCGGCAACCTGGCCAACGCGCTCAGGCATCAGGCTCGCGACCAGCAGGCAGAATCGCTCCGCCAGGCCCTCTCCGTCGCGCGTCGGGCGATTCCCGGTCTGGAACGGGTCGAGCCGGTCGAGACCTTCGACGGCCGGGTCGCCCTGCGCTTCATCGAGGCGCCCAACGGCGACACGTTCAACGCTCAGCACGTATCCGATGGGACTGTCAAACTGGTCGCCTACTCGCTGCTGCTCAACGAGTCCGAACGCCACCCGCTCCTCTGCATCGAAGAACCCGAAAACTACCTGTACCCCACGCTGATGTGGGATCTGATCGACGAGATTCGCGGCTACGCTTATCGTGGCGATGCCCAAGTCTTTGTTGCCACGCACTCGCCAGCTCTCGTCGACGCTGCCGACCCGGACGAAGTGTTTTGGCTCTCGAAAGTGGGAGGCAAGACCGACGTCCATCGTGTCAATGACGATCCGCAGCTGGTCGCGCAGCACGGCTACGGCGACCACCTTGGGCGAATGTGGCAGTCAGGCGCGTTCGGCGGCGCCCACCCGGAGTGATCACCACGCTCGTGCTGGTGGTCGAAGAGCCCTCCAAGCGGCATTTTCTGGAACCGTTCTTACGGCAGTGGAGTCTGCCTCCCTCGCTCATCGTCGAGTTCGTCGTCGCGAACGGACACTCCGACCTCACGACGCGCTTGTACACACTCTCGCGATCTTGGCGCACACCGAACACGCGCTTCGTCGTGCTTTGCGATCAGGACAGCGCTGATTGTGTCGCCCGTAAGCAGGAATTAGTCGCGCAGATTCCTCAGTCGCGGAGGCGCGATGTTGTCGTACGGATCGTCTGCACCGAACTGGAAGGCTGGTATCTGACTGACACCGCCGCACTGGAGAAGGCGCTGCCTGGGTTCGCGCGTCGCGTCGGTCGGCGTCCTGAGCTTCGTGGGCCACCCGACAACGTCGCTCGCCCTGCCGAGCGAATCGCCCGATCGATGGTCTTCAGCAAGCGGAATTTGGCGCAAGCGATGGGCGCCCGGATGTCGCGCGAACTGAGCACTTCGGCCAGCCTCAATCTGTTCATCCGGACCGTCGACGAGATCGCCGCGGAAGCCCAGCCCTCCATTGATTGATCCGCCCCGCCCCTTTCGATAGTGTGGCTTCAATTCCCAAAGTGGGGCGCACGACGGGGAACCCGGTGAGAGTCCGGGGCTGTCGCGCAACGGTGATCCGCATTTTGCGGTAAGCCCGGATGCCGTCGAGGCGCCCACGCCAGCACGCCGACTTCGCGTCAGGGTCGGGGCGTCCCAAACGGCCCTCGTGGCCGTTTCTTTCGTCTCACGCTCAGCGCGAAGCGGCCCGCGATCGGCCGCAACGTGCATCCTCGGATCCTGACGCTCGCCCTGCTGCTCACGCTCCTGTTCATCGCCGGCTGCTCCGACCCGATCCCGCAGGCGCTGCCGGCCGCAGCGCCGGCAACGTCGCCCGAGCGCATCTCGATTCGCGACGCCGTCAACTTCAGCGTCGAATATGCGCAGGACGCCAAGCTCGTGCACGTCCGCGAGACGACGCCCGGCGCGGCGGGCGCTGTCTACGTGTTGGTGCAGCGCGGGGCGCCTGAACCCGAAGGGGGTTGGGCGAGCCTCGCCGACGCCCTCGTGGCCGAGCACGATCTCGCCGCGCCGACCGTGATCGAAGTCCCGCTGCGCTCGATCTTCACCTCGTCCACGACCCACCTTCCAGCGCTTGAGATCATCGGTGAGGTCGATCGTCTGACCGGCGTGGCGCAGGCCGATTTCGTCAGTAGCGAGGCGGTGCGAGCGATGCTCGACGCCGACGAGCTCGCGGTCTTCGCCCCCGCCTACACCGTCGACGCAGAGATCGTGCTGGCCCATCGACCCGACGTCGTGATGACATCGGGATTTTGGGACGACGCCTACGAGGTCGTGGCGAACGCCGGCACGGCGATCGTGCACAACGGCGACTGGGTCGAAAGCAGCCCCTTGGGCCGCGCGGAGTGGGTCAAGTTCGTCAGTCTGTTCTTCAATCGCGAGGCCGAGGCTGAGGCCTGGTACGAGCAGGTGCGGGCCAACTACCTCGCCGCGCGCGAGCTGGCCGGCTCGGTCGAACTACGGCCCACGGTGCACACCGGCCTGGTCTGGGGCGATGTCTGGCTGGCGTCGGGTGGCGGCTCGTACATGGCGCAGCTGCTCGCGGATGCTGGGGCCGACTACGTCTGGGCCGACGACTCGTCCACGGGCTCGCTGGAGCATGACCTGGAGACGCAGCTCTCGAAGGCCGGCGCAGCCGACTTTTGGCTGCACGCCGCAAGCTGGTGGACCTCCAGCGCCGATGCGATCGCCGAGGACGCGCGCTACGCCGAGTTCGCCGCGCTGCAGCAGGGCAACATCTGGAACCCCGGCCGCCGCACCAACGAGCGCGGCGCCAACGACTACTTCGAGCAGGGCGCGGTGCGGCCCGATCTGGTCTTGGCCGACCTCGTCGCGATCTTCCACCCCGACCTGATGCCCGATCATGAGTTCGTCTTCTACGTGCGGCTGACGAGCGAGTGAGCAGCGAGTGAGCAGCGAGTGAGCAGCGAATGACAGCCGTCGAGGCCACCCAGGTCGCGGCATCGGAGCCGCCGGCTGGGCTGCCGGCGTTTGGAGCGCTGCGCCGTCGCAACGTAATCGGCTTCGCAGCGCTGATCATCGGCACGCTGGGCCTGGCGCTGTTGGGTGTGGCGGTCGGCTCGATCTCGATTCCCTTCGCCGCGACGCTCAACGTGCTCGGCGCGGTCTTCGCCGGCTCAGCCGACGCCGCGCCGGGCGACGAGGCTGTGTGGACGACGGTTGTGCGACAGATCCGGATCCCGCGCACGCTCACGGCGCTGCTCGCGGGCGCGGCGCTGGGCATCGCCGGGCTCCAGATGCAGACGCTGTTCCGCAATCCCCTGGCCGACCCGTTCGTGCTGGGCGTCAGCTCCGGGGCCTCGTTCGGGGTGGCGGCGGTCGTGCTGGTCGCCGGGACGGGCGTCACCGTCTTCACCGCCGGCCTCGGCTGGCTGAGCGAGCTCGGCCTGGCCGGCGCGGCGGTGGTCGGCGCGGCGGTCGTGATGGCGCTGGTGCTGGCGCTCTCGATGCGGGTACGCAGCATTGTGACGGTGCTGATCGTCGGCCTCTTGGTCGGACAGCTGGTCGGCGCGCTGATCACGATCCTCATCTCTGCGGCGGAGGAACAGTACGTCGATCAGTTCGTGCGCTGGGGCTTCGGCTCGTTCCGCGGCGTGACCTGGTCGGAGCTGCGCATCCTCGCTCCGGCGGTCGGCGTCGGGATCGTGGTCGCCGTACTCAGTGTGAAACAGCTCAATGTGCTGCTGCTGGGCGATTCCTACGCTCGCAGCCTGGGCGTCCACGTTCGGCGCGCGCAGCTGGTCACGATGCTCGGCGCGGCCCTGCTGGCCGGCTCGGTGACCGCGTTCGCGGGGCCGATCGCGTTTCTCGGCGTGGCCATCCCCCATCTCGCCCGCGGGCTGTTTCGCACGTCGGACCACCGCGTGCTCACGCCCGCCGTGATCCTCTGCGGTGGGATGCTGGCCCTGGCCGCGGAGATCGTCGCGCAGCTCCCGGGAATCAGCAGCGTGCTCCCGCTCAACGCGGTCACCGCGCTGATCGGCGCGCCGGTCGTGCTCAGCGTGCTACTGCGGCGCCGACGCCTCAGCGCTGTGTAGGCGCCCGGTTAGTCGTCGCTGGAGGCGGCGCGCGGGGTGATCACGCGGACGAAGAGCGTGGCGCTGAGCAGCAGGGTCGCGCCAGCCACGGCCACGACCACGTACTCCCACGGGAAGCTGCCCGCCGTGCTGAAGATCGGGCCGACCCGACGCTCCGACTGTCGGCGATCGATCTCCGACACCCGCGCAGCGATCTCGTCGTCGCTGCGTGATTCGACTGCGCCGTCTGCCTGCGCTTCCTCACCTCCTGCATCATCCGCGGCCTCAGCCGACGATTCCTGCTCCTGCGTGTCACCGTCGCCGGAGGCGGACGAGGGTTGGGCTGCCGGCTCTTCCGGCTCGGCGACCTCGGGGCCCTCAATCACTTCGTCTTCGATCACCGTTGAGCGGTCCTCCCCGCGCTCGCGAGGCGGGAGCCCCACCGATGCGCGCCAGGCGTTGTCGAGCGCATCGCGGTCGAAGCCGTAGACCGTCATCAGCGCGTTGTCGACGGTTGAGCCCTCCTTGAACGTGGCGAAGAGCTGCGCGAACTGCTCGGGGCCGTACGTGTCGATCAGGAAGGTGACGATCGCCGCCGCCTGGCCGTAGAACACATCCACCCGGCCGACGATGTTCGTGTTGGACGCCATCCCGCGGACCGGCAGCACAGTGTCGCGGTCGATCGCGCGTTGCAGCGCGCCGCCGCGACGGTCCAGCCAGTCGCCCTCGGCGATCGTCGCCGTGCCCTCATCGAGCCAGGACGGGAGGTCGCCGAACGCGCCCTCGCCGGCGATGTTGGTCAGGATGTGGGTCAGCTCGTGGCGGATCACCCAGCGGCTGGGGTCGTAGATGTGGACCAGGTCGCCGAGTACGCGTACGCCGCCGGTGATGACCTGTTCGTCGAAGCCCTCGCTGCGCTCCCGCTGGACGCCCTGTGCGTCGGCCTCACTGCGCCAGACGTAGACCTTGAGCGGGAAGTCGACGGTGATGCCGAGCAGCCGCGACATCGTCGCGACAGCGTCTGCGCCCTCCTCGGCCATCGCGCTCGCGATGCCTTCGTTGTCGTAGTAACGGACCACGATGCCGCCGCGCTCGATCTCGACCCACTCGTAGCGCGGGTCCTCGAAGCGCCAGGTTTGCGCCGCCGTCTCGCTGACCGTGCCGTCGTTCGTCGTCAGCTGCCAGTACCAGACGATGTCCGCCCCGGCCGGGATGTAGAAGTCGGTCCCGCGCGTCGCCAGGTCGGCAGTGATGCGCGTGACATCGCCCGCGGCGATCTCCGCCGGCTGGCGGGTCAGCGCGCCGTCGGGCAGCACGGTGTAGAAGAACACCGCCTCGGCGACCTCCGACCCGTTCGAGACCAGCGCCGTGAACGTGGCCGACTCGGGGAAGTTGTCCATCCTGATCGTGGTCGCGCCGACCTGCGGCGTCTCCTGCGCGCGGACCCCGTCGGCCCCGGCGGCGACCAGCCCGAGCAGTCCAACCAGCATCAGCGCGATCAGAGCGCCGCGCAGCCTCACGCCTGATCCTCGTCGGCCGTGCCGATCCGCGTCTGCAACCAGGCGCGCAGCAACGGCTCGATCTCGCCGTCGAGCACGCCTTCCGCGTCTGACGTCTCGTAGCCGGTGCGCAGGTCCTTGACCATCCGGTAGGGCTGCAGCACGTAGCTGCGAATCTGGTTGCCCCAGCCGGCCTCGATGTGCTCGCCGCGGATCTTCAGCCGCTGTTCCTCGCGGAGCTGTAGCTCGCGCTGCAGCAGCCGCGATTCGAGCACCATCATCGCGCTGTCACGATTGCGGTGCAGCGAGCGCTCGTTCTGGCACGAGACCACGATGTTGGTCGGCAGGTGCGTGATCCGCACCGCCGTTGAGTTCTTCTGGACGTTCTGACCGCCGTTGCCGGAGGCGCGGTAGACATCGATCTTCAGGTCGTCGGCGTCAATCGTGATCTCGGCCAGATGTTGCACTTCGGGCATCACCTCGACCATCGCGAACGACGTATGTCGCGCGTGCTGCGGGTCGAACGGCGAGATCCGCACGAGCCGGTGGACCCCGTGCTCCGAGCGCAGCCAGCCGTAGGCCGACTCGCCTTTGACTTCGAGCGTCGCCGACTTGATACCCGCCTCCTCGCCCATCACCAGATTGACCAGCTCGACCGAGAACTCCGAGCGCTCGGCCCAGCGCAGGTACATGCGTTGCAGCATGTCGGCCCAATCCTGTGACTCGGTGCCGCCTGCGCCGGCCTTGATCTCGACGATCGCATTGCGCTCGTCATACGGCCCGGTGAACGCCAGCTGGAACGCGTGCTCCTCGACCTGCGCACCGATCTCGGTGATCTCGGGCGCCAGTTCAGCGGCCAGCACCTCGTCGCCATCGAGCGTGGCCAGCTCGAGCAGCTCGGCCGCCTCCTCGACTCGCTGCTCGAGACCGCGCCAGAGCTCGAGCGTGCGCTGTCGGCTGGCCAGCCGCCTCATCGCGCCGCGCGCGCGTTCCGAATCGTTCCAAAAGTCCGGCGCGGCCGAGGCGCGTTCGAGCGCGGCCGCCTCCTGCTCGAGCTGAGGCAGGTCAAAGACGCTCCAGCGTGTCGCTCAGACGAGCGCGCAGGCCTTCGAGTTCGCTCTGCAGATCATCCATCGCTGCGGCCTCCGTCACTGCAAGTCACGGTATCAGCGAGTGGCGATCCGCGTCATGCGCGCCGCGCGGGTCACGTTGTTGAGCAGCATCGCGACGGTCATCGGGCCGACCCCGCCCGGCACCGGCGTGATGAACGAGGCGACCTCGCGCACGCCCTCGAAGTCCACATCGCCGGCGAGCCGGTAGCCGCGCTTCCGCGAGGCGTCGTCAACGCGATTGACCCCGACATCGATCACGACCGCGCCAGGCCGCACCATCTCCGCCGTGACGGTCCCTGGACGCCCCGACGCGACGACCAGAATATCGGCGCGGCGAGTGTGCTCGGCCAGGTCGATCGTGTTCGTGTGGCAGACCGTGACGGTCGCGTTGGCGCCCGTGCGCTTCTGCGCCAGCATCGCGGCGAGCGGCATCCCCACCAGCCGCGAACGGCCCACGATCACGACGTGCTTGCCGCCCGGGTCGTTGCCGCTGCGCACCAGCAGCTGTTGCACGCCGTGCGGCGTGGCCGGCAGGAAGCGTTCCCGCCCCTGCAGGATCCGGCCCTGGTTGGCCGGGTGCAGGCCATCGACATCCTTGAGCGGATCGATCCGCTCGAGCAGCCCGTCGGCGTGGACCCCTTCGGGCAGCGGCAGCTGCAGAATCATCCCGTGGATGTCGGGGTTGGCATTGAGCGCGTCGATCTGCTCGCCGATCAGAGATTCGATCGTCCACGCGTCGCCTTCGGCCCCGATCCGGATCACGCGCACGCCGATGCCCGTCTCGGCGCCGGCGCGCTCCTTGCCGCGGACGTAGGAGGCGGAGGCCGGGGACTCGCCGACCAGCAAGACCCCGAGCTGCGGCATCAGGCCTTCCCGCCGCATCCCCTGAGTCTGTGTGGCGAGCGACGCCCGAATCCCAGCCGCGATCCTGGTCCCATCGATCAGCTGCGCAGCCATACAGCGAGCGTACGCGCGCCCCTCACTCTGCGCAGCCGCGCGCGCCGTAGCTCGACTGCGCCGAAAGTGCACGGTGATACGATCCGCCCAATGTCTCCCGACCTCACCTGCGGCGTCGACCTGCTGCTGCTGAAGCGCTTTCAGAGCGTGCTCGATCGGCATCGCGAGCGCTTCCTGAAGCGCATCTACACCGAGCGCGAGATTGACTACTGTCGCGGGCGCACCCCCGAACTGGCAGCTCGCTTCGCCGGCAAGGAAGCCGTGATGAAGGCGCTCGGCACCGGCGTGCGCGGGGTGCGCTGGCGCGAGATCGAGATCCTCGCCAACGTGCGTGGCAAGCCCGTCGTGATCTTGCACGGCGGGGCCGCGCGCCGCTCGCGAGCGATCGGACTCGATCGGATCGAAATCAGCCTCACCCATGAACGCACGATGGTCTGCGCGTTCGCCATTGGTCAGCCGGCGGTCACATGAAGCTGCTCACCTCAGCCGAGATGCGGGACCTCGAGGAACGCGCCGAGGCCGCCGGGGTCTCGACCGACTCGCTGATGGAGCAGGCCGGCCTGGCCGTCGCTCAGGAAGCCTGGATGCAGCTCGGCTCGCTCGAGGATCGCCGGATCGTGGTCTTGGTCGGCCCCGGCAACAACGGCGGCGACGCACTGGTGGCGGCTCGGCATCTCGCTGAGTGGGGCGCGCAGGTGCGCTGCTACGCGCTCAAGCCGCGCGACGACGCGCAGTGGCGACAGGCGATCGAGGCCGGCGCGCCCTGCGGAGCTGTTGCGGAGGACGAGAATTTCGAGGCGCTCGACGCGCTCTTCGCCGGCGCCGAGACGGTAATCGACGGGCTGCTCGGAACGGGCAGCTCGCGGCCGATCTCCGGCGACCTCGCGGAGATCATGCAGCGCCTCGGCACGGTGCGATCGCGCGCCGTGCCGCCCAAGCTGATCGCTGTGGACCTGCCGACCGGCGTCGACGCCGACTCCGGCCGCGTCGATCCGCTCGCCGTCGCCGCCGACGAGACGGTCACCTTCCACGCGCCCAAGGTGGGGCTCTATCTGCAGCCAGGGGCCGCGCTGACGGGATCAGTCCAGCAGGTCGAGATCGGGATCCCCGTCGGCCTCGACGAATATCTCGGCACCGAGCTGTTGGAGCGCCGCGCCGCCAAGGCGCTGCTGCCCCTGCGCGCAGCCGATGCACACAAGGGCACGCACGGCACGCTGCTGATCGTGGCCGGCTCGGCGCGCTACCCCGGCGCGGCGATCCTCGCGGCCAACGCCGCCTATCGCGCCGGCGCCGGGCTCGTCACGATCGCCACGCCCGCCTCGATCTACGGCTCGATGGTGGCGGCAGCCCCCGAAGCGACCTGGCTGCCGCTGCCCGACGCCGAGCACCCCGGCGCGATCGGCCCGTCGGCGCTGCCGCTGCTGCGCGACGCGATCGAGGCTGCCTCGGCGCTCGCGGTGGGCTGCGGGCTCGGGCTCCACGAAGCCACGGGGCACTTCGTCAACGACCTGCTGACCGATACCTCGGTCGCGCAGCTGCCGGGCATCGTGGTCGACGCCGACGCGCTCAACCATCTGGCCGCGACATCGGACTGGACCACCACCGCCCCGCTGATCTTCACCCCGCACCCCGGCGAGATGGCGCGGCTGACCAAGCGCAGCACGGACGAGGTGCAGGGCGCACGGCTCGACCTCACGCGCGACTCCGCCACCGATTGGGACGCGGTCGTCGTGCTCAAGGGCGCGAACACCGTGGTCGCCGCGCCCGATGGGCGCGCGCGCGTCAGCGAGATCGCGCAACCGGCGCTCGCCACCGCCGGCACCGGCGATGTGCTGACCGGCGCGATCGGCGCGCTGCTCGCCCAGGGGCTCATGCCATTCGACGCGGCCACGCTCGGCGTCTTCCTGCACGCCGACGCGGGCAATCGCGCCGCCCGGACGCGCGGCACGATCGGCGTGACGGCCGGCGATGTCGCCGAACATCTCGCGCTGGCCTCGCGCTCGCTGGCCGGTGAGGAACCGTTCGAAGCCCCCGCGCTGGGCGGCGGCCTCGGCCTCGGGCTCGGCGGCGGGGGACTGGAGCAGGGCCTCGGCGCTGGAGGCGGCGGGCTCGAATCGCTGTTCGGCGGCGCAGGCGAGCCTGGCGGCCTGCAATAGGCTGCCCGCCCCCGCGCTCACCGCCCACCCACCTTCGCATATGTCGGGGCCGCAGCGGCGATGGCGAGCCGCAGGGCTAGACTGAATCGAAGGCCGCCCGACTGCCGGGCCGCTCGACTTGCCCGAAGCTCGCGGAGGCGCTCGTGGACGACGATCAGCGCATTGTGGTGACCGGGATGGGCGTCGTTTCTGCGCTCGGACATAATCTCGCCGATACTTGGGAGGGCCTCTCGACCGGCCGCTCCGGCGTCGGGACGATCCACCTGTTCGACCCGCACCGCCTGAGCGTGCAGATCGCCGCACAGGTGCCCGATTGGCAGCCCGCCGACTACATGCCCAAGAAGGAAGCGCGGCGCATGGACCGCTACAGCCAGTTCGCTGTCGCGGCCGCCCACGAGGCCGTGCGCCACGCCGGACTCGGCCACTTCGAGGGCTCCGATCGCACCGGCGTGATGGTCGGCACCGGGATCGGCGGGATCATCACGACCGAGGCCCAGTTCCGCGTCCTCGATACGCGCGGTCCCGAGCGCGTGTCGCCCTTCGTCGTGCCGATGATGCTGCCCAACATGGCGAGCGGCCAGGTCAGCATCGCGCTCGGCGCGCGCGGTCCCAATCTCGCCCCCATCTCCGCCTGCTCCAGCGCCGCCGACGCCCTCGGCCTCGCCGCCGAAACGATCCGCCGCGGCGACGCCGACATCATGCTCGCGGGCGGCGCCGAAGCGCCGATCTGTGAGATGGCCGTGGCCGGCTTCGCCGCCGCTCGGGCGCTCTCCGCACGCAACGATCCGCCCGCGGCCGCCTCCAGGCCCTTCGACGCCGAACGCGACGGCTTCGTCATGGGCGAAGGCGCCGGCATCCTCGTGTTGGAGCGCGCCGACCAGGCGCAGGCGCGCGGGGCGGAGATCCTCGCCGAGATCTGTGGCTACGCCACCGTCGGCGACGCCTACCACATCACGCAGCCCGCCGAGGGCGGCGACGGCGGCGTCCGCGCGATGTCGACCGCGCTCAAGAACGCCAAGCTCGAGCCCGCCGAAGTCGACTACGTGAACGCGCACGGCACTTCGACCCCGCTCAACGACAAGTTCGAAACGATGGCGATCAAGACGGTCTTCGGCGAGGCGGCCTGGGACATCTCGATCTCCTCGACCAAGTCGATGACCGCCCACCTGCTCGGCGCGGCCGGCGCGATCGAGGCGGTCGCCTCGATCCAGGCGATCCGCGAGGGCCTGATCCCGCCCACCATCAACCTCGAGCATCAGGACCCGGAGTGCGATCTCGACTACACGCCGAACGTGGCGCGCGAGCGCGATGTGCGCGTCGCGCTCTCGAACTCAATGGGCTTCGGCGGACATAACGCGTGCCTCGTGTTCCGCCGCTGGGAGGCGTAGAGCGACGTGACGCGAACGCGCCGCGACGGCCTGAGCGGTCGCGAATGGCGCATCGCCGCGCCCGAGGACGCACCGACCATTCCCGACCTCGACGCTCCGGCATTCGTCGGTCGATTGCTGCGCCGTCGCGGGATCGAGAACGCCGCGCAGGCGGAGGCCTTCCTCGACCCCGATCGTCACCTGCCGGCCGCGCCGCTGGCCGGGATGAGCGCCGCGGTCGAGCGGATCCTGCGCGCCCGCCGCGACCGCGAAGCCGTCGCCGTCTACGGCGACTACGACGTCGACGGCGTCACCTCCACCACGATCCTGCATGAGGCGCTCGACGCGCTGGGCATCGACAGCCGCTGGTTCATCCCGCACCGCCGCGAGGACGGCTACGGCCTGCATGAGCGCCAACTGCGCCGGCTCGCCGACGCCGGCGCGAGCCTCGTGATCACCGCCGACTGCGGCATCACCGCGAACGACACGATCCGCCGCGCGGAGGACCAGAGCGGTCTCGAGTTCGTGATCGTCGACCATCACACGCCGGATGGGGCGCTGCCGGACGTCGCGGCGCTGCTCGCCCCGCGTACGGAGGACGCACGCCACCCGCTCGCTGAGCTCTCGACCGGCGGCCTCGCCTATCACCTGGCGCACGCCCTGATGGCCGCAGCGGGCATCGACACACCGGCCGAGCGCTGGCTCGATCTCGCGGCGCTCAGCACGATCGCCGATGTCGTCCCGCTGGTCGGCGAGAACCGGCGGTTGGTCCACGCCGGCCTGCGCAGCCTGCAGCCGATCGAGCGCCCCGGTTTGAAGTCGCTGGTCGACTTCGGCGTCCGCGGGCAGATCGACGCAGAGGCGGTCGCGTTCCAGATCGCGCCGCGCATCAATGCGGCCGGTCGGCTTGAGAGCGCCTCGCTCGCCGTCGAGCTGCTGCTCAGCCCCAACGCCGACCGGGCCGTGGTGCTCGCGCATCAGCTCGACGCGCTCAACACCAAACGCCGCGCGCTCTCCGACGCCGCCTATAAACGCGCGCTCAGCCAGGTCGAGGCGCTACCCACCAACGGCGTGCAGCCGCTGGTCGTCTTCGCCGGCGACGACGAGACGCATCCCGGCGTGGTCGGGATCGTCGCCGGCCGCCTCCAGGACCACTTCCAGCGGCCCTCGTTTGCGTACACCGTGCAGGACGGCGTGGCGCAGGCCTCGGGCCGCTCGCCCGCGCCGTTCGATCTGGCCGCGATGCTCGCGTCCTGCGACGACCTGCTGCTACGCCACGGCGGCCACTCCCGCGCCGCGGCGTTCGCGGCCGAGACGCGCCATCTGCCGGCCCTGCTCGAGCGCCTCTGCGCCCACGCCGAGCAGGCGCTCGAAGCGACGACCGCAGCCACGCCACGGCCAACGCTGGAGATCGACGGCCAGGTCGCGCTGCACGCAGTCAGCCCCGACCACGTGCGCTGGATCGAGCGGTTGCGACCGTTCGGCGCGGCCAACCCGCCGCCGCTCTTCCTCAGCGAGGATGTGCTGGTCTCGTCGACCCGCCGGATGGGCAAAGGCAAGCTGCACCTGCGGCTCAACGTCGGCCCACGCCACCCCGATTGGCGCAGCGCCGACTGGCCCGCGGTGGCCTGGCGTCAGGGCCACGCCGCAGTCAGCGCCGGGCAGAGCGTGGACCTCGTCTGGTCGCTGCGCCGCGACTGGCGCCGCCAGCCCGAGCTGGAGGTCCACGATCTGTCACTGCGCCAAAAAAATGCTCCCACTGCGGAGACCCGCGCGTAATCTCCATTTCCCCTCTCCCCCCGCTGACCACATTGAGTGGTCAGCGGAATCCGATTCCCAATCGCTCCCCCCGAGGAGACCTGCACGTAATCTCCATTTCCCCTCTCCCCCCGCTCCGCGGGGGGAGATGCCGCAGGCAGAGGGGGGCCCCGGGCGCGCCCTCACCCGATAGGAGAAGCTCCCCACCGTCACTTCGTGACACCGCCACCGGCAGGGAAGGTCGGAGCATTGGGACTGACGCGCAGCTCCCCGGCGGCGGGAGCAGTGCGAACTCATCGGTTAACATGCCGACCAAATCCTCAGTCGCGTCGACTCCGGGCAACCAACCATGACCACGACTATCGAGAACATCCGCAACATCGCCGTCGTCGGCCATCAGGGCGCCGGCAAGACGACCCTCGTCGAGGTGCTCGCCTTCGCCACCGGCGCCACCACTCGAATCGGCCGCGTCGAAGACGGCAACACCATCTCCGACTTCGACCCCGAAGAGCAGCACCGCGGGATGTCGGTCAACACCTCGCTGGTCTCGCTGACCCGCAACGACCTGCGGATCAACCTGCTCGACACCCCCGGCTACGCCGACTTCGTGGGCGAGGTGGTCGCCGCGAACGCCGTCGCCGACGCGGTGATCGTGGTCGTCGACGCCTCCTCCGGCGTGCAGGTCGGCACCGAAATCGCCTGGCGGATGGCCCGCCGTCGCGGCATCCCCCGCGCCGTCGTAATCACCCGGCTCGACCGCGAAAACTCCAGCTGGGACGAGGCGCTGGACTCCGTGCAGACCACGCTCGGCCCCGAATGCCAACCGCTCCTCCTGCCGATCGGCGCCGAATCGAGCTTCAGCGGCGCGATCGATGTGCTCACCGGACGCGCCTACGAGGGCGACGGCCGCAACGCATCCGATCCCCCCGCCGACGCCGCCGAGGCAGCCGCCGACGCACGCGAGGGCCTCGTCGAGCGCATCGTCGAAGTCGATGAAGACCTGATGCTCGCCTACCTCGAGGATGAAGAGATCTCCAACGAGGAGCTCGCGGCCGGCCTGCGGCCGGCGCTCCGGACGGGCGCGCTGGTCCCGGTGCTGCCGGCCTGCGCTTCGGCCAACATCGGCGCCTGGCCGCTGCTCCGACTGATCGAGAACGCCTTCCCCACCCCGTCCGAAGCGCCGCTCATCGCCGACGATCTCGCCATCGACCCTGCTGCGAGCGCCGCTGCGTTCGTCTTCAAGACCACCGCCGACGAGTTCGTCGGCAAGCTCTCCTACCTGCGCGTCGCCAGCGGCACGCTGCGCGGCGATTCGCACCTGCAGAACTCGCGCGAAGGCGACGACGAGCGCCTCTCCGGCCTCTCCCACGCGTGCGGCAAGGAGCTGAGGACCGTGGCTGACATGGTCGCGGGCGACATCGGCGTCGTGACCAAGCTCTCCCACACCACGACCTTCGACACGCTGCGCGAGCGCGGCTCGAGCGTCGTGATCCCGCCGCCCGAGATGCCCGCGCCGATCTACGCCGCAGCCGTCGAGCCGCGCTCCAAAGCCGACGTCGACAAGCTCGGCCCCAGCCTCGCGCGCCTCGTCGAGGAGGACCCGACGCTGCGCATCGAGCGTGACCGCGACAGCGGCGAGACGATTCTCTCGGGCCTCGGCGAGTCGCACGTCCAGCTCGCCGCCGACCAGCTGCAGCGCAAGTTCAAGGTCGTGGTCGACATCCGCGACCGCCGCGTGCCCTACCGCGCGACCGTCACGCTGGTCGGTCAGGCCGAGTATCTGCACAAGAAGCAGACCGGCGGTCACGGCCAGTACGCCCGCGTCGCACTGCGCATCGAGCCGCGCGAACGCGGCGCCGGCTTCGAGTTCGGCAACGAGATCGTCGGCGGCTCGGTCCCGCGCAACTACATCCCCGCCGTCGAGAAGGGCGTCATCGAGGCGCTGCCCTCCGGCGCGATCGGCTCCTACCCCTTGACCGACGTGCGCGTCGTGCTCTTCGACGGCAAGCACCACGATGTCGACTCCAGCGAGATGGCGTTCAAGCTGGCCGCCAGCCAGGCGCTCAAGGAGGCGACCGGCTCCGCCCGGCCGATCCTGCTCGAGCCGATCCAGTCCTACCGCATTCTCGTGCCCGACCAGTCGACCGGCGACGTGATCAGCGACCTCAACTCGCGCCGCGCGCGGGTGCTCGGCATGGAGCCGATCGAGGAGCCGGTCTCCCACTCCTACGTGCTGGCCGAGGGCCCGATGGCCGAGTTCCTGCACTACGCCACCGACCTGCGCTCGATGACCGGCGGCCGCGGCACCTTCTCCTGGGAGTTCGTCCGCTACGACCCGGTCCCCGAGCACGTCGCCCAAAAGGTCCGCCAGGAGGACGCCGCATTCATGGCCGCAACCTAGGCAGGGTGCTGAACAAGTCACCGCATCCGGTCCCTCTCTCCCCCCGCTCCGCGGGGGGATCGGATCCCCTCTCCCCCCGCTCCGCGGGGGGAGATGCCGAAGGCAGAGGGGGGCTCCCCCGCCCGACGCCTCCCCGACACCGCAGCACCCTGCTACCATGTCCTCAGAACAGGAGTTCCGTTCATGCGCATCACGCGCAACCGCGCCGACGCCTCCCCCAGACCGGCCGGATCGACCCGACCCCGATCAGCGCGCCCGATCCTCACTGAACCCCGCCAAACGAATCTGATCGACCCAAGCCCTCCCGACCAGATAGGAACAACCCCCAAGAATCCGTCCGAAACCGAAAAATCCCCCGAAACTGATCACCGCCGCCCGATGCCCTCCATAGACCCACACCGGAAGCGAGCCCATGAGCCAGATAGCTGAAATCGCCGACGCCTACGTCAGCGCCATCGCCGCCCTGCACCCCAACCTCGCGACCGGCCTCGGCATCCCCGGCGCCGAGACCAAGCTGACCAACTTCTCGCCCGACGGCCACGACGCGCGCGCCACCCTGCGTGAGGCCACCCGGCGCGACCTCGAACGCACCGAGCCCGAGGACGAGCGCGACCGCGTCGCGCGCGACGTGATGCTCGAGCGCTTCGACGCCGAGCTCGAAAGCGAGGAGGCTGACGACCACCTGCGGTCGCTCAACATCCTCGCCTCGCCCTTCCAGTCGACCCGCAGCGTCTTCGACCTCATGCCCCGCGACACCGACGAGCAGTGGCGCCACATCGCCGGCCGGATGTCCAGCGTGCCGGCCGCGCTGCAGCAATACCAGGCCTCGCTCGCGGCCGGTCTCGATCAGGATGTGACCGCCGCGCAGCGGCAGGTCCGCGGCATCGTCGAGCAGGCGCGCGTCTGGACCGCCGAGGGTGGCTTCTTCGACAGCCTCGCCGCCGAGGGCGCCCATCACGCCCAGCACACCCAGCACGGCGCCGGCGCCCTGCAGCGCGACCTGATGGCCGGTGCCCTCGAGGCCAACCGCGCCTACTCCGAGATCGCCGACTGGCTCACCAACGAATACCTCCCCGGCGCGACCGAGCATGACCCGGTCGGCCCCGACCGCTACCGCCGCGCCGCTCGCGCCTTCAACGGCATCGTGCTCGACCTCCAGGAGACCTACGAGTGGGGCTGGGATGAGCTCTGGCGCATCCAGTCGGAGATGCAGGCCACCGCCGAGCGGATCCGCCCTGGCGCGAGCGTGGCCGAGGCGATCGACGTGCTGGAGCACGAGGGCGCGGCGATCGAGGGCGAGGACGCCTTCCGTCAATGGATGCAGGACACGCAGGACGCGACCATCGAATCGATGCACGGGCTGCATTTCGAGATCGCCGAGCCGATTCGTAACATCGAAGCGATGATCGCCCCGCCCGGCGGCGCGCTCGCGATGTACTACACCGGCCCCAGCGAGGACTTCGCGCGCCCCGGCCGCACCTGGTATCCGACCGGCGGCGCGACCCGCTTCCCGCTCTGGCGCGAGCTCTCCGTCTGTTACCACGAGGGCGTCCCCGGCCATCACCTCCAGATCGGTACCACGCGCTACCTCGGCGACGCGCTCAACCGCTACCAGCGACTGCTGGCCGGCACCTCCGGCTATGTCGAGGGCTGGGCGCTCTACGCCGAGCGGCTGATGCACGAGCTCGGCTATCTCGAAGACCCCGGTTACTACATGGGGCTGCTGAGCAGTCAGGCCCTGCGCGCCGCCCGCGTGGTCGTCGATATCGGGATGCACCTCGAACTCGATATCCCCGCGCAGGAGCAGTATCACGGCGGCGAGACCTGGCGCCCCCAGCTCGCGCTCGACTTCCTGCTGGAGCGCTCATTCTTCCCCGCCCAGATGCTCGCCAGCGAGGTCGACCGCTACCTCGGCTGGCCCGGCCAGGCGATCAGCTACAAGGTCGGCGAGCGCGAGTGGCTCGCCGCCCGAGCCTCCGCCCGCGAAGCCGCCGGCCCCGACTTCGACCTCAAACAGTTCCACCAGCAAACCCTCGAGCTAGGCCCCATGGGCCTCCAGCAACTCCGCCAGGAAACCTCCCCGAAGCCGTGAGCATGCTCATAACAACTCGGCTTGCCGTTCCCCCCTTGCGCAGGAAGATGCCACAAAACGGATCCCCTCTCCCCCCGCGCAGCGGGGGGAGATGCCGAAGGCAGAGGGGGGCTCCTCCAACCATTTCCGTGCGAATTCACATCACCTAGTGCGGAATCGCCCCCCTCTGTCACTCCGTGACATCTCCCCCCGCACGGCGGGGGGAGAGTTATTTCGACCCTCCCCGCGCGAGTCCGCTGATCCCTCCTCCTATCATTGACCCATGCCCGCGCCCCCTCCCCTCTGGTCGGACGAGTTCCTTGCGCAGGAGGTTCGCGAGCAGCCCGAATACGAGGCGATTGAGCGCGACAGCTCGGCGTTCGACGCCTTCCTCGCCGCCGCCCGATCCGCGCTCGCCTCGATGCAGGGCGTCCACGAGCCGGACGAGCGGACCACGATCGACCGCGTGATCAAACCCCTACTCACCGCGTTGGGCTGGCCCGCGACGCTCGAGGCACTCAGCCTGACCAGCCGCGACGAAGTCGACGTTGCCATCTTCTCCGAAGCGGCAGCAGCCGAGCATCTGCTCACCAGACCCGAGCGCGACCAGGTCCTGGGCGCCACGGGCATCGTCGAATGCAAACGCTGGGACCGGGACTTCGACGCAGCCGGCACGGGCGCGCCCGCGCAAAATCGTCGTGGCGAGTCGGCCACCCAGCAGGTCCAGCGCTACCTGCTGACCGCCGGTACCGACTCCAACGAGTCGGTCCGCTGGGCGATCCTGACCAACGGCGCGCGTTGGCGGCTGTATTCCTACCGCGCCCGCCCTCGCGAACGCACCTGGCAGATCGACCTCAACGCGCTGCTCGTCTCCGCAGACCTCTTCGAGTCCGTGCTCAGCGAGCAAAAGCTGCACGAGCTCCGCGTCGCCTGGCTGCTGCTCCGCCGCGATTCATGGGTTCCCGCCGAAGGCGAGCGCGAGACCCTGCTCGACCGCCTGCTTGCGTTGGGGCGACGTAACGACGCACAGCTCGCGAACGATCTCTCCGACGTCGTCTTCAAGAATGTCTACCCCGACATCGTCAGGCTGTTCTGGAACAAACGGCCCGACGCCACCGCCGAAGCCGTCGCCCGTGCCGCGCTCACGTTCCTCTATCGACTGCTCTTCATCTACTACGCCGAGGACCGCGGCCTGCTCGATACCGATGACCTGCGCTACCGCCCTCACAGCCTGCGCTACAGCGTCCGTGACCCGGTTCACGAACAGCACCGCAAGGCGGACTTCTCGACAGTCTCCACCGAGTTCTGGCAACGACTGCAATACCTCCGCGCCGTCATCGACCAGGGCGACGCGTCAATCGGGCAGCCTGCGTACAACGGCGGACTCTTCGCGCCGATCTATGCGATCGTCGACGAAATTACACTCTCCGACGCCGAACTCGCGCCGATCATCAGCGACCTCTCCCACACGTCGTCCGGAACCTACGTCTCCTACCGCAACCTCGAAGTCCAGCAGCTCGGCAGCATCTACGAGCGGCTGCTCGAACGCATCCCCCGCCGCGACGACGACAACCAGGTCGATGCCCCCATCTCGCCCTACGCCCGTAAGGACTCCGGCTCCTACTACACCCCACAGGAGCTGGTTGACCTGATCGTCGAACAGACCCTGACGCCGCTGGTCGACGAGCGGATCGAGGCCTTCCGCGCCGAACCGATCGAAGCGAACGACCCCGCTGAAGCGATCCTCAAGCTGACCGTCCTCGACCCTGCGATGGGCTCCGGACACTTCCTAATCACCGCTATCGACTGGCTCACCGACCGGCTCGTCGCACTCGTGAACCGCGAGTGGCACGAGGCCCTGCACGGCTATGTCTCGCCGCTCCGCGAGCGACTCTGGCGCCTGCAAGAGACATACCCGGACCTGTCCGACGTCACGCTGCTGCAGCGCATGGTGCTGAAGCGCTGCATCTATGGCGTCGACAAGAACCCGATGGCCGTCGAGCTTGCCAAAGTCGCACTCTGGCTGCACACCTTCACCGGCGAGCTGCCGCTGCCCTACCTCGAACACCGCATCATCTGCGGCGACTCGCTGCTTGGCATCCGCGGCGAGCAGGCGCAGGAGTACATCTCGGCGTGGGGACGCTATCCGCTCAATGAATCGTTCGAGCGCAACAGCACACAGGCTGCGATCGCCGCGCGCGCCGCCGATGGCGTGCTCGATCTGACAATCGGGCAGATCGATGAGTCTCGAACCCACCGCGACGAAGCAGGACTGCGCAACCGGCGTCACCGCACGCCGCTCAACCTGGTCGCGGGCCTGCGCTGGCTGTCGGCGGGGATGAAGAAGCGTGAGCGCGCGGAGTTTCACGCGCCGCTGCTGGAGATCCTCAGCGGCCATTCCGGCCGCGCGATCACCGTGCTCTTCAATGGCGAAAACGACGAAGGGCTCACGCCCACCACGCCCGAGTACCGCGTCATCCGCGACGCCGCCAACGAGATCGCCGGTCGCGAGCGGATCCTCCATTGGGAGATCGAGTTCCCCCACGTCATGACCGGCGACAATCCCGGCTTCGACGCGATCATCAGCAATCCCCCATGGGACCGCATCGAGCAACAGGAGCGTGAGTGGTTCGCCCTTCGTGACCCCGCGATCGCAAACCTCGAGCCGGCATCGCGTCGCAAGGCGGCAATCGAGCGCGGCATCGCTGCGGGCGACGAGCTATGCGTCCAATATGACGAGGTGCGATCGGCGGCGCACACGATGCGCGTCGTCTGCCGCACGTCGGGGGACTATCCCCTCCTCAGCGGTGGCCGCACGAACTTTTACAGCCTCTTCGTCGAACGGTCCCTTGCACTCGTCAGACCACAGGGCGTCGTTGGGCTTCTGACCCCCTCCGGAATCTACGCCGACCACACCGCTGCGAAGTTCTTTCGTTCGATCTCTACCACCGGCCGTCTTGGCGGCATCTACGACTTCGAGAACCGCCGCTCATCAAACGCGGAAGCTCGAACCGCGAAGTGGTTCGCGGACGTGCATCCACAGTTCAAGTTCAACGCCCTGATCGTTGGTGGAAGGACTCGGGAGTTCGCGGACGCGCAGTGCGGTTTCGTTCTGCACGGCAAGGCCGATCTCGGCGATGACGATCGAGTTTTCACGCTTACGCCCGCCGACTTTGCACGCATCAATCCCAACACCGGCACCGCGCCCATCTTGCGCAGTCGGCGCGACGCCGAGATCATCCGTCGGATCTACCGCGATCACTCCGTACTTGTCGACCATTCCCACGTCAATGTGAGCAAGCTCTGGCCTGTCCGCTTTGTGCAGGGCTTGTTCAACATGACATCGGACTCCGATTTGTTCGAGACCGCCGAAGCGCTGGAGGCCGCCGGCGCCTACCGGGTCGCGGGCAACCGCTACAAGCGCGGCGACGACACGTGGGCCCCCCTCTACCAGGGCCGCATGATCCATCACTTCGACCACCGCGCCAACTCCGTCGGCTATAACCCTGCCAGCGAGCACAATCCCTACGTCAGCGAGCCAGTCACCGACGAAGAGAAAGCCAACCCCGGCTATTTCCCCCGCACGCAGTACTGGGTCCCAACGCACGAAGTTGAGTCGCAACTCCCCGAACGCAGCGGTTGGGCTGTCGGATTCCGCGACATCGCACGCGCCACGGACGAGCGCACGATGATCGCCACGATCGTCCCATGGGCCGGATTCGGGAACAAGGTGCCACTGCTCCTGGCCGATCCAGAGCTTCCTTCTGTCGATGCGGCCTGCGTAGCAGCGAACTTCAGCAGCCTCGCACTCGACCATGTGGCCAAGAGCAAGCTCCAGGGCACGAGCATGAACTGGTACATCGTCGAACAGCTCCCGATGATCGCCCCCGACGACTACGACCGCCCCTTCGGCGACACGACCGCCCGAGAACTCGTGAAGCACCACGTCCTGCGGCTCTGCTACACCGCCTGGGACCTCCAACCCTTCGCCCGCGACCTCGGCTACCAGGGCGACCCGTTCATCTGGAACCCCGCCGAGCGCCGCCAGCTCCGCGCGCGCCTCGACGCGCTCTTCTTCCACCTCTACGGCCTCGACGAGGACGACGCCGCCTACATCCTCGACCAGTTCCCCGTGCTCGAAAAAAACGAGCGCCGCGAGCACGGCCGCTACCTCTCCAAAAAACTCGTCCTCGGCCACTACCGCGCCCTCGCCGCCGGCGACACGACCGCTGTGCTCGCCGAATCAACCATCGACTAGCCACCTCCCTGATACCTTCTCTCCAAAAGGAACAGCCCCATGACCCGCCAATTCACGGCCATCATCTACCCCGACGACGGCCTCTACACCGCCCTCTGCCCCGAACTCGACATCGCCGGTGGTGGCGACAGCGTCGAAGCTGCCCGCGCCAACCTCACAGAAGCGCTCGAACTCTTCCTCGAAGACGCCTCCCCGGAGGAAATCGAAGCACGTTACGCCGGCCGCGTGCACATCATCAAGATCGAACCCGCAGTTGCCTAAGCTTCGGCCCCATTCCGGACTCCCCCGATCCGCGTTCGAGTAACGGAGCCTCCCATGCCCACCCCCATCACTCCCCAACAACTGCAAGCCCGGATGGCCGCCGACGCCCCCTACGCCCTCATCGACGTGCGCGAGGTGGGGGAGTACAACGCCTCCCACATCCCCGGCTCCTCGCTCATCCCTCGCGGGCGGCTGGAGTTTGAGCTTGCTCCCGCCGTCCCGCACCCCGATACCGCCCTGATCCTCTGCGACGACGACGCGCGCCGCGTCGTACGCGCGGCAGATACCGCCGAGGCGATCGGCTATCGCGACGTCGCCTGGCTCACCGGCGGCGTGAATCGCTGGGCCAGCCTCGACCTGCCTACCGAGTGGGGCGTCAACGTACCGTCGAAGGACTTCGGCGAGCGCGTCGAAGTCGTACACCACGTACCGGAAATCAGCGCCGACGACCTGCACGAGCGGATCGAGCGCGGCGACGAGCTGGTCATCCTCGACACCCGCACGCCCGAGGAATACCGGCGATTCTGCATCCCCGGCGGCCGCAGTATGCCCGGCGCCGAGCTTGCGCTGCGGATCACCGACACGCTCGCCGACGCGCCGCCCGACGCGACGGTGGTCGTCAACTGCGCCGGCCGCACGCGCAGCATCATCGGCACCCGCGTGCTGCAACGCATGGGGCTCGACCGCGAGATCGTGGGGCTGAAGAACGGTACATCGGGCTGGCTGCTCGCCGGCTACGAACTCGAACAGGGCGCCGACCGCGACGCGCTGCCCGCGGTCACCGCTGGCGGCGCGTCCGAGGCGGAGGCCTACGCGCGCCGCTGCGCCGCGGAGGACGGCGTCCGGCTGATCGGCGTCGCCGAACTGGACGCGTTGTTCGATCGCGCCGCTTCGGAGAGCGCCTATTTCATCGACGTGCGCACCGACGCGGAGTTCGCGACCGGCCGCATCCCCGGCTTCCGCTGGTTCGCCGGCGGCCAGGCCGTGCAGCGCAGCGACGACGTCGCCGTCGTCCACGGCGCGCCGATCGTGTTCGTCTGCGACGGCCTCGCGCGAGCCGCGCTGACCGCCTCCTGGTATCGCCAGATGGGCCACGGCGAGGTCTACGCGTTCGACGGCGGCACGTCGGCCTGGCAGGCCGCGGGCCGCGAGCTGACCAGCGAGAGCGACGCAACCGAACCGTTGCTGCTCGCCGACGCGCGCGCCTCGGTGCAGGTCGTCGGCGCAACCGAGCTCGCGCCAGGCTCCGCGACGCTGCTGCACGTCGGCACGAGCCAGGAGTTCGCGCAGGGCCACCCGCCCGGCGCACGCTGGGCCCCGCGCAGCTGGCTCGAGTGGCGCATTACCGAGTTCGTCTCCGAGCCGGACGCGCCGATCATCACGGTCTGCCGCGACGGCCAACCGTCGCTCCTCGCCGCCGCCACGCTGTCGCAGCTGGGCTACTCGAACGTCCGCGCGCTGCAAGGGGGAACCGACGCCTGGCGCGCCGCGGGTCTCCCGGTCGAGCTGGGCCTCAGCGGCGTGCTCTCGTCCCCGAACGACGTACTGGCCTTCGGCCAAGACCGCAACTACGCCGATATGCAGCACTACCTCCGCTGGGAAACCGCCCTCGGCGAGAAGTACGCCGCTCCCGAACACGGCTAGACACCCCCTGGATCAGTCCGTTCCCATCTCCCCCCGCTTCGCGGGGGGAGATACGTGACAGAGCAACTGCGTTGAGGGTCAACGCAGCGCGCGACGGCGGGGTTTGGGCCGCGCCAGGGCGTCCGGCGCTTAAGCATCGCGGCGCGGATCGGCTGTCACCGCGTCCAAGAGGAGGTCTTCGACCTGGATGCCTTCGTCAGCACTCCTGTCCACCTACACCTCGTGACCTCGGTCGCTACTGGCAGTCGGGACTGCAGGGCGTGAGCTGGTCGGGGCGAACGGTCACCATCGCCTCCGAAGTCCGCACGCTCGACCATCTCAACGACTTGCGCCACTCTCAACCCTCCGCCACTCGCAACCCTCCCTCATTGCCAACCCTCCGTCACGGCCAACCCTCCGTCACTCCCAACCCTTCGTCATTCCCAACATTCCGTCATTCCTGCGCAGGCAGGAATCCAGGCGATCTGAGGGCGTCGCGAGGGCTTCGATCGCCCGACGGCGCTTGATCGCCCGGCGCGCGCGTTCGATACATCGGTGAAACGTCGCGAGCGCCGAGGCGTCAAGGGGTGTTGGGAGGTCGCATGGATTCCTGCCTGCGCAGGAATGACGGAGGAGGGCTCCCCCGCTCCGCAACGGAGCCGCCCTACTCCGGCTGCGCCGCCCGCACGGCGGCGATGATGTTCGCCAGCGATAGCTGCTCCACCGCCTCGCCGTTGACGAAGATCGTCGGCGCGCCTGAGTCGCCCAACGAGCGCCCATCGCTATACAATGTTCGCGTGAGGAAGCGGTCTGTGATGAGCCACCGACTGATCGTGAGATTCTGCCCGGCCGACGACGGGCCCGCCACCGTCGGCGTCGAAGTGCTCGGGGCGGCACTGACCGCGATCAACGCCGCGATCGCGGCGATCTGCCAGGCGTCGGACGGCGAACGCAGCCCGATCCTGACGAGCGTCGAGTTCGCCGATCCCGTCATGCATCTCTCGTTCGACGGCGCGAACGCGACGCCGATTGAGCGCCTGGTGGCGGATCTCTCGGCCGGTGGTGGGCCGCTGCCGCACCAATCCGCCAGCTCCATCCGCGAGCTGCAGTACGCGCTGCCGAAGGGCGTTCCCACCGTTGAGCTGACGTACGGCGGCTGCACCGCCAGGGTGCCCGGCGTCCGCCACGGCGAGGGCGACGCCATCTGGGACGATGGGTTCAGCGCGCTGCTCAAGCACCGCCCTGGGGCCGGTAAACCGTTCGTGTGGCCGACAGACGATGAGCTCCTGAGCAATGTCGATGTCGAGGCGTTTAACCGGATGGTCGTGGAGGGCCGAGGGCGCTCCGAGTGATCCGATCGGCGACGTTCGAAGACGCGACCGTCGTCGTCGACACCAACATCATCTCACTGATGATGTCTGATCAACCGGCCGACCGATTGATCGCATCCCGCTACCGGCGTCACCTCAACGGCCAACGGCCGGCGATCTCATTTCAGACATGGGCCGAGCTGCTGGTTGGAGCGACCGCGTACCACTGGGATCCTGTCCGGTTCCTGGTCATCCTCGATCGATTCGCGCTCGTCCCATTTTTGGACGAATTGATCGGGTTGCACGTTAACCTCCGCCTTAGTGCTCTCGATCGCAATCGCAGACGCGAACGCAATGCACGCAAGATTGCGCCGGCGGACGCATGGATCGCTGCAACAGCCTGGTGGCTGGGTGCCCCGCTCGTCACGCACGACGCGGCGCTCGTGGGCATCCCCGAGATCGAGGTCATCACCGAGCTGGGCGACTGACGAGCCGCGCCCTACTCCGGCTGCGCAGCCCGCACGGCGGCGATGATGTTCGCCAGCGAGAGCTGCTCCACCGCCGCGCCGTTGACGAAGATCGTCGGCGTGCCGGTGACGCCCAGCGCGCGCGCCTCCGCCTCCATCTGCTCGATCGCGGGGACGTGATCCTGCTCGACCATGCAGCGGCGCAGCTCATTGACATTCATGCCCAGCTCGCCCGCGAACCCCAGCACGTAGTCCCAGTCGAACAGCCGCGCGTCGGCCGCCATGTAGCGGTCGTGGAAGTCCCAGAACGCGCCCTGGTCCGCGGCGCACTCGCTCAGCACCGCCGCGAAGAAGCTTGCCTCGTCGATCACGATGAAGTGCCGAAACTCGATGCGCGCGAGGCCCGGCTTCACCACGGCTTCAATCAGCTCCGGGATCGCCGCACGGGCGAACTGGTGGCAGCCCGGTCATTGGAAGTCGCCGTACTCGACGATCACTACCGGCGCGTCGGGATCGCCGATCGCGCTGCGCTCGACCGCCACTCCCGCGCGGTGCCCGGCGAGATTGGCGACGATCGCTTCGATCACCGTCTCGTCCAGGGTGATGGTCTCGGTCGAGTCGTCTTCGACATCGCTTGGCGCCTCGGATTGGGCCTGTTGCTGCTGAGCCTGTTGGGGCGCCTCAGCCTCTGCCGCCTGCTGCTCGGCCGGCGCCTCGGCCTCGACCTGCTGCGTCTGTTGCGTCTGCTGCTGCGCGGCGACCACCGTCGCCTGCCGCTCGGCGCGCTCGGTGACCTCAGTGCCTCCGGGCGCCAGAGGCTCGTCGCCACCGCAGCCGGCCGCGATCAGCGTGAGACCTACGACCAGTCCGAACAGAACGAACGTTTGACTCGCCCGCCGCGCGATGGCATAATCCCACCACGCGGCCATCCGCCGCACCACTCGATGCAGGCCCGGTGCGCCACAGGGGCTCAGGCGCTGGAACTGCATCATGCCCAACTTCCCCGCTCAACCCTTGCCGCAGCCGAGTCTGGCCATCGCCGACCTGCAACGCATCCTCGACCAACTCGGGGCCGGACGCGCCGGCGGTCGCGGGCCGCTCTCGCGCTTCGATGCGCTGTATCAGCGTATCCGAACCCGTGAGCACCATCTCTACAACACCCGCGAAGCAAATCCCCTGTTCGGTCCGCCCTGGGAGGATGCGCAGCCCTGGCAATCCGACATCGCGCGCCGCACCTGGGCGCGCCTGCGCAGCCGGCTCACCGAGCATCCGTTCCGCATCCACGTCGAGCCGCCCGGCGACGCTCCCGAGCAGCGACGCGCCGCCAACGATCTCGAGCGCGTGCTTGAGCACGGCATCGAGCTGGTTCAGGAGCGCGGCGGCTTCAACCTGCAGGGCGACCTCGGCTACGCGCAGGTCTGCCTCTGCTACGGCGTGCTGCACTGGCAGCGCGCCGATGACCGGCTGCCGCCCTTCCCGCAAGCCCGCGACGGGGAATCGACCGACAGCGTGCGCGAGCGCGACCGTCGCGCCAAGGCCCAGGCCGGCTTTCCCTGGGAGATTGAGGTCGTGCGGCCCGATCAGTTCGCCTTCATCGAAGACCGCGGCGCCGAGAACGGCCTCGGCCTCGCGGTCGTCGTGCGTGAGGTCGGCCTCGGCCCCTACCGCGACGCGCTGCGGCGTCAGGACGGGCTGTCGCTCTCCGTTGACGCCACGGCGGCCGAGCCGCGGCTGCGCATCGGCCGGGCCGTCGAGGCCCCGCAGCGCGACGAGCCGTCCGGCGCGGGATGGTCCGATCGGGCGCGCGTCGCCTCGCTCTGGACGCGCGACGAGTATTACGAGCTCGTCGCAGCCGCCTCCGCGGCCTCGCAGTGGACGCTGGTCAAGGCGCAGCGTCACCCCTACGAGATGCCGCCCTTCGCAATCGCGACGGCCGATGTCAACGATCATCCCGACCCGCTGCGCCGCTGGGAGCCGACCCTGGAGGGCGTCTACCGGGTCAAGCCGCTGTTCGACCGCGAGCGCTCGCTCGGGCGCTTCCTCGCCGAGCAGTCCGCGATCCCGCTGTTCTGGGTGCAGCTCGCCGACGGCAGCTGGGAGCTGGACGCCGGCGGCGGGCGCGTCGAGCTGACCGCCGACGCGGCCAACGCCCGCGCGCTGCCCGAGGGCGCCAGCCTGCACAAGGTCGAGTTCGAACTCGAGCAGGCCTTCGTCGAGTTCCTGCGCATGTCGGCCCAGGACCTCCAGGCGGCCGCGCCCGACACCGGCGTGCTCGACCGCGGCGAGGCCGGACCCAACACCCAGCCACACACGCTCAACATCCTGCTCGGCTCGCGCAACGTGCAGGTCCTGCAGTTGAAGCGCAACCAGGCCGCGGCGGTCCGCACGATGCTGCGCAACATGGCGCTGGTGATGTCGAAGCCGCTCGACGAGGGCGGCTTCGGCGAGCCGGTCTGGGTCTTCGCCAAGTCAGCCAATGGGCGGCTGCTGCGCGAGAGCGTGGTCGGCGTCGACCCCGGCGCGATCCCTTCGCTGGACATTGAGGTCTGGGTCGATCCGTGGTCGCAGAGCCAACGCGTCGCGATTCAGGAGCACGGTCGCGCGCGGCTCAACGACCCGCTGGATCCGCTCGACCAGCGCGCCTATCTCGAGCAGTACATCGGCGACGAACATCCCGACGCGGCGCTGCGCCGCTACGAACGCTGGCAGCTCGAGCAGGCCGAACAGCGTCGCCGCATCAGCGAGGCCGCCGGCGAGACCGACAGCAAGTCAGCCGCGGCGCCGAAGGCGGCGTCGCATCCGGCCCCGCGAGTGCGGCAGATGAAGCCGCAGCTCGGATCCCTGCCTCCGCTGACCAGCGGCCATGACGCTGTCGCGCCCACCTCATAGCAAATCCGCCAGTCGTCGAAGGGACGAGACCATGACCACCGTTTACCACCGGCCCGGCGACCAGCAGGTGCGCTGCCAAAATCCCTACTGCCCCAGCGCCCGCTACGGGCGGCCGGCGCTCATCTGCATCGTCGAGGCCCCGCTCGACACGCCGCTGACCGTGCGGACGCGCTGCCGCCGCTGCAAGTCGTTTCAGCGAATTCAGCTATCCGAAGCGGAAGGCCCGACATAACCGATCTGTCGCTTCGGCCTCACTGCGCCGCGGCCCGCACCGCCGCGATCACCGCGTCGGCGGTCGCCAGCACCCGCTGGCCGTTCACCAGAAGGATCGGCGTGACGCGGTAGCCGGCGTCGCGCGCGAGCTCGTGGTCGGCGTTGATCGCGGGGACGTGCGTCCGCTCGTCCACGCACCGGCCGAAGCGCTCCGTGTCGAGCCCCAGTTCGCCGGCCACCCGCACTGCGCCTGCGCGGCGATAGATCGTTCGGTCGCCGCCCGCCATGTAGATGTCGTGCGCGCCCCAGAAGGCGTCCTGGTCGGCCGCGCACTCGACGGCGTTCGCGGCGAACTCGCTCTGGCGGTGCAGCGGCAGATGCCGGTACTCGAAGCGCGCCAGCCCCGTCCTCACCACTTCCTCGATGATGCGCGGCTCAGACTGAGCCGCGAAACGCTGACAGCGCCCTCAAAGGAAGTCGCTGTAGTCGGTGATCAGCACCGGCGCGTCAGGGTCGCCGACCACGTTGCGATCGGCGATCAAGCCTGCGCGATGACCCTCCGCGATCACCACGCCGACCATCGCCGGCTGCGGCGCGTCCCAGTGGCCGATCCAGAGGTGGTCGCCCGTCTCGACGATGAAGTTGACCGCGCCCGGCAGCAGCTGACCGTCGCGCGTCGCATACGGCTGCCAGCGCTGGCCGTCCCAGTGCCACAGCACATCCAGCCCCGGCAGCATCGCCGCCACCTGCGACGCCCGCGCGGGGTACGCCGCCTGCCACACCGAGGGACCGTCGGGTTTGGTTTCACTGAGGTCCGAGACCGTCGGTTCGAGCCCCGGCAGCTGCGCAGAGGCCGTCGAGATCGACAGCGTGGCGAGCAGCAGACCCGCCACCAGGCCGGCGAGCAGGATGCGTCGCATCGTCTACTCCCTCAGCGCCTGAACCGCCGCGATGATCGCATCAGCGGAAGCCGAGACGGGGCGGTCATTGACAAACACCGTCGGTGTGCCTCGGACGCCGCGTTCGCGCGCCATGCGCTGCGCCGATTCGATGATCGGCGCGTGCCGCTCGTCGTCGATGCAGGTGGTAAAGGCGTCGACGTCGAGCCCCAGCTCTTCCGCCAGACCGAGCGCGCCCTGCCGCGAGTAGAGCGACTGTCGCCCGCTCATGAACTGGTCGTGAAAGTCCCAGAAGCGGCCCTGGTCGGCGCCGCACTCGGTGGCCAGCGCGCCGAACTCACTCTGCCGGCCGAAGATCGGGAAGTGCCGGTACTCAAACCGCGCGATCCCGGTCTTGATCAACTCGTCGAATATGCGCGGCTCAGCCTGAGCCGCGAAACTTCGGCAGATGCCTCATTGAAAGTCGCTGTATTCGACGATCACGATGGCCGCGTCGGGGTCGCCGACGGAGTTGCGAAACGCCAGCGTGCCCGCCCGGCGAGTGTGCTCCAACACGCCGGCGACCATCACCCCGTCCGAATCGGCCTCGCCCTGTTCCGCCGACTGCGCCGTGATCTGCCGGTCTGCGCCCTGCTGCTCGATTTGCTGCTCGCCGCCCTCGCGTTCGGCCCGCGCGGTCGTCGGCGTCGGCTCTGGTTCGGGCGAATCTCCGCTGCCGCACGACACCGCGAATAGGAGCGTCCCCAAGGCGATCAGGATCAGCGCGAATCGGGCCATGAAGGCCGAGCCTACTCGCGCGCGACGGCCCGCACCACAACAGTCCCGCTCTCGAGTGGATTCTCCGCCAGGCTGGCAAGACCCGGATGCGGCGAGGGCCGGTCGAAATTGATGCTGGCCAGATTCGCCATGTACTCGTCGTACTGGCGCTGACGCAGCGTCTTGAGTCGCTCGACACCGGCCGAGAGATTCTCGACCCCGCCACCGAACAGCACCACCAACGCCTCCCGCTCCGCGATCGAGAGCCGCATCTCGGAGATGGTCGCCGCCTCCGAGCGGAAGAACGAGATCGGCAGCGTGCGCTCGGCGCTCGGCTTGTAGCGCGTGTACCACTCGAGGTGGCCCAGCCCGTACTCCAGGTGCCGGCGCGAGTCGCGGGCCAGACGCTCGAACATGTCGGCTTCCAGCGGCGTCTGCACCCACTCGCTGGCCGACTCGAACAGCGTGACTTCGTAGGACTTGTAGATCACGTCCAGCGCGATCAGCATGTCGGTGAAGGTCAGCGCCTGATACCAGGCGCGATAGACCTGCCCGAGCGGCGCCTGGCCGAGGCCCCCGCCGTTGATCAGCGCCCGCTTGCGCAGCGCCTCAACCTTGCGCCCCGCGTCGAACGCCTGCGTCGCCAGGAACAGCTTGGGTTCGTGGTAGCCGTAGGAGATCTGCTCGAGCCACTTGCCGATGATCTTCTGCTCAACCAGCCCGTTGTTGCTGTAGACGGTGCAGATCTGCCCGACCGCTCGCTCCAGCTCCTCGGGCAGTTCCGACAGGCCGCCCTCCCAGTCGAGGTCGGTCGCCGGCTTCCAGCGGTGCTTGATCGCTTCCTCGTAGAGGTCCACCGCGTTCTCCGACCAGACCTCGGCCTTGTCGAAGATGCTGTAGGCGGCCGGGATGATCTGCCCGGTCGATTCCGTGCCGCGCGGCGCGTCGTTCTGCAGCGTCCATGTGTCCGGAACCACGCCGTACGAGCCGATGTTGATGTCGCGCAGCCGCAGGCCGTCCTCGCCCGGCGTCGCCTTCAGCCCGGCCTCCGCCGGCGAGCGGAAGATGTTCATCGGCGCTTTGGCGAACGGGTTGTCCGGATGCTGCTCGAGGAAGTCGAGCCACTTGTCGATCCGCGCGCCCGGCATGTTGCCGAAGGCGAGATTGTCGACCTGCGAGTTGGTCGCGCTCGATGATTCGATCCGATCGATCAGCTCGTCGCTCCAACCGGCCGCGCGAGCCCGAACCTTGGTGGTCCTGGAAAGCTCCATGAGAACTCCATCAATGCGCTGCGAGAACGCCCAAAACACTACGTGCAGGCCGGTGACGTGCCGGCCTCGCGGCGGCGCCTCCTAGCTGCCTGAGAGCTGGCGGTGACCTAGGCGGCGTCGCCGAGCAGGTCCAGAACCGGCTGTGCGAAGCGGTCCTTGCGGTCGAGACCGATCACTTCGAGGCGATGCGAGTACTCGATGAACTGCTTGCGCCGCATCAGCATCACCATCTTGTAGCCCTCATCGAGGTGCTCAATGCCGCCCCCGGAGAGGATCGCGAGCGCCTCGCCGGTCAGCGGGTTGGTGGTCAGGCTGGTCTGTTGGCTCTGGGTCAGCAGCGCCTCCTGCATGTCGAGGATGTGGTGCAGCTCTTCCTTGCGCCACGGTTCGGTCTCCACGGTGTACTTCAGGTGCGTCACGCCGAAGGCCAGGTGGCGGCTCTCGTCCTGCGCGGAGAGCCGGAAGATCCGCTTCTCCGCCTCGTTCTGCGCGATCAGCTCGCCCATCCTGAACAGCGTCTGCACGAAGCCCTCCCCGACGAGGTGCAGCAGCGCCGTCATCTCAGTGAAGTCGTCGGAGCCGAGCAGCTGCACGGCGCCGAGTCCCGCGCCCGACATCCCCCCGCCGTTGATCAACGTGCGCTTGCGGAACACGTCGAGATGGCGCGCTTCGTCCATCAGCTGCGTCCCGAGGAACAGCTGCGCCTCGAAGAACTCCGGGTGAATCTGCTCGAGGAAGCGGCCCGGCACGTCGGCGGCGATGAACTCAACCTGGGTCAGGAAGGTGCACAGCGTGCACATCGCCCGCTCGAGGTCGGGCGGCAGGTCTTCGATCGTGTCCCACGGAATGTCCCGCGCGCTGGACCACTGGCGCTGCAGCGCCTCTTCGTAGAGCAGCATCGCGCTGTCGGTCCAGACATCGGACTTGTTCAGGTGCTGCACCGAGTTGCTCGGCGTGCGCGGATCCGGCTGCGAACCGCGCGGGACCCACTGGCGGTCGTGGACCTGATCGCGGCCTTCAACCCCGTAGGTCGTCTGGTTGATCGCATCGAGCGTCAAGCCCTTGCGGCCCATCTCGATCTCGATGCCCTGCTCCGTGTCGACATTCAGCCAGTCGAGGTTGATGCCCGGGACATCGTTCGCGGTCGTGGTCATCGCATCACTCCAATGGGCGCGCGCTGGGCTTAGGCCCACATGTCGGTTCGCGCCATAGTACCAAAGCGATGCAACCGAAGCGATCATCCGCCGCCGCCCGCGCGTAGACTCGCTCCGTGCATCTCACGCGGCTGCGGCTCGACCAGTTTCGCTCCTGGCGGGCGCTCGATCTGCCGCTCGAACGCGGCCTCAATCTCGTCAGCGGCCCCAACGCCGCCGGCAAGACAAACCTGATCGAAGCCGGTTGGATGCTCGCCGCGCTCCGCTCGGCGCGCGCCACCCGCGAAGGCGAGCTGATCGCCTGGGACGCCCCCGCCCCACAGCTCATGCGGCTCGTCGGCGACGCTGAATCGCGGCAGGGCCCCGTCGCGGTCGAGATCGTGATCGCGGCCCGCTCCGACGGCTCCACGGGACAGTCTGGCGCCCCGCTCACGAGCAAGCGCATCCGCGTCAACGGCGTGCCGCGCCAGGCCAGTGAGGCGCTCGGCTCGATCCGCGCCGTGCTCTTCAGCGCGCTCGATCTCGAGCTGCTGACCGGCGAGTCGCGCCTGCGCCGCCGCTACCTCGATGTCGCCGTCAGCCAGGCCGATCGCGCCCACGCCGTCGCGCTCTCGCGCTACCAACGCACCGTTCGCCAGCGCAACGCGCTGCTGCGAGGCATCGCCGACGGGCGTGCCGCGCCCGCCGAGCTCGCCGAGTGGGACGCGCTGCTGACGCGCGAGGCCGGCCGCATCTGGTCCGCCCGCGCCGCCGCGGTCGCCGAGCTCGCCGCCGCCGCCGCCCAACGCCATCTCGAACTGCACGGCGATGACCTGGCCGCCTCCGAAGCGCTTGACCTGCGCTATCTACCGGCCACTGGCTCCGATTGCGCCGCCGAGCCGGGCACGCCGGCTGCCTGGGAGGCTCGGATGCGGGACGCGCTCGACGCCTCGCGCCGCCGCGACCTCGCCCGCGGCGTGACCAGCGTCGGCCCGCATCGCGACGAACTCGAGTTGTTGCTTGCCGGCCGCGCCGTCGGCCCCTACGGCTCGCGCGCCCAGCAGCGCGGCTACGCGCTCGCCCTGCGTCTCGCCGAGGCCGACCTGCTCACCGCCCGCACCGGCGAGCAGCCCATCCTGTTGCTCGACGATCTGTTCAGCGAGCTTGACGCCGACCGCCGCGAGCGCTGCGCCGAGTTCCTCCGCAATGCCGAGCAGGTCATCCTCACCACCGCCCGTCCCGAGACCCTGCCCGCGTCGCTCCCCAATCCTTCAACCAGTTGGCGGATCGCCGCGGGCCGCATCGGAACAGTATGAAGTGACCATCCACCCGTCGGGCTGGCGAACACGTCCATCGGGGTGCCGAAGAACGGGGCGCAGTGACGATCGGCAGCGTGAGGAGGCGCTGGCGTTCGTTATCGAGCGGATGGTGGGGTGTTTCTTGGCCGCCGTGGCACAATGATCTTGACGTCCGAACTCTCTCGGCCGGCACTGTCACGTCCCCCCGCAGTTCCGAGCAATCCGGCAAAGCCTGCGCCGGTCGCGTTATGCGCGATTGCGCCGCCGTTTTCCCGGTCGCGTTCCTGCCAGAACCCTGCCGATCGGCGGAGGCGGACTCCGGGAGGATGTCGCGACAGCGGGGATCGCCCAAATCGCTGCTGAGCATCAGACGCACACGCCCCCGCGCGTCGGTAAGAGCGCTGCGGTGCATCAAACGCCGTCATCTCGGTTTTCCCCTTCTGGTTCGGCATCTGCACTCCAGGGTTGGACTGGGGCGTGTAATGCATCGCGCGTGGTGATGAGGACCTTAGTGGTATCGGATATCTCGTCGCGTTTGCGAACATCTTCGACTTCGAAATCACATTTGTCACCCAGACGATCCGAGTCATCGAAGATCTCCCTCCCCTCTACGAAGTAACGCCCTTGGCGCTTGCGCAACGTGTCAACCTTGAACCGCCTCGTACCGTCCGACGCGAACTCCACGATCAGATAGACATAGATGGTGCGTTGCTTCAGGAAGAATCTTGCAAATTCTACGTCGCATCCGGACGTCGAGCTTGTAAGACTGTCATCTTCACCACTGATGTCTCGGCTGATGCCGGTCTTGGTGCGGGACTTAGTCTTAGCCTGAAATGCGCAAAATGAGGCGAGCCTCCCATCCGAATCGGTAAGTCGCAGTCCCGGCAATTCGATCCCTTGGTGCTCTGTCATTTCCTGATACAGGTCGTCCTCAGGCCCACCCATCCGGTGATACCCGATCGATCCTTGCCTTAGGATCCACCAGGCGGAGTTGACGGCATGACCCTTGGAGAAGAAGAACCGAGCGTCATCCAACTTGTCCGTCCATTCGGACGCTTGAGCAGTGACTGCTGACCGAGTAGCAAGAAATTGCCGCCTCACCGTCCCCGTATCGTCATGCGATAGAGCAGTGATCAAGAACATGATGACGGGATCTTCGTCGGTCATGGTGACGGCGACCTTTTCAAGTCGCAGAATCTCATTGGCGTCGACAGGTTCCACGCGTGACATATCACCACCTGTGTAGAGGTCTGCGAGAACCAGACTTAGGCGAAGTTCCGCGGCGTGGACTTCTTTGTCGACGGCACCGTTGCCGAGGGCTACCAGGCGTTGCAAGATGAACTCTGCGTCAGAGCGGTTGTGGAATCGGTAGACACCGTCGTCGGTACGTGTGGTCCACCGGCCACCGTCTACGCCCATGTCGACGAGCAACTCGAGACCAGTGTTGACTTTAGCGCCTGCGGAATAGTCGATGAACGATGGAGATCTGCCAACCGCATGGAGTTCGTCGCCGAGAGGAACGATCGTATAGACTTGGATTGCAGATCCGTCCTTGCCGAACACGCCAAAAAATGTTTCCTCGCTATCCACGTGCGGTGTCCTTTGCATTGGGAGCGCGGATGCGTACCCATGTCGGATAGAGAGGTCCGAAGCAGGTGCAGAAGCTGGCGGATGCCTGAGCTCCACAACGTCGTTCGAGTGGCCGAGTCCACCGCACGATAGACCATGTCTTGGGATCACCGTCGACAGCCCTTGACCCGATCTGCGTCGATAGCCGGCAGGCCTTTCGACACACTGTTACGGCTGTAGCACGGCTGCTGAGGGATTCGGGCAGAGCACGTTGAGACTGCCGGGCTCGACCTCCACGGTGTACGCGCCTCTCGGCGCGAGCTCTCCGTCGAGGTGGCAGGGCGGTGGCGCTCCGATCGGTTCGACTTCAAGCGTGCGAAATCGCAGCGTGCTCACACCCGGCATCTTCGCGATCAGCCCGCCCCGCGCGAATCCCGCCAGCGTCAGCGCGCGCCACGGGGCGCCGTGCACGAGTATCGCGTCGAGCTGTCCGTCCACCGCCGAGGCCGCCGCATTGACCTCCAGCCAGGTGCCGATCATCCGCGTGTTGCCGACGGTGAACATGCCCATCGCCACCTCGTACGGCTCTCCGCCATCGACCCGCAGACGCAGCGCCCACGATCGCCGCATCGCTTCCCGCACCGCAGAAAGGAAGTAGGTCGGCTCGCCGAACTTACGCTTCAGCCAGCGCCGACGCGGGCTGTGCACGATCCCGTCGATCGCGGCCGCGTCGAGGCCCCAGCCGGTCATCAGCAGGAACCGCCGCGACCTCGCGTCACCATCCGCGCTTACCGTCGAGGAGCGGCCGGTGTCGATCGTCACGATCGCCCCGCTCTGCCCTTCGAGCGCCGCGAGCTGCGCGACCACCGCCTCGCGCGGCTTGCGGACGAGGCCCGTCTCGTACGCGAACACGTTCGCGGTGCCCAGCGGCGCCGTGCCGAGCGCCGTCGGCGAGCCGTTCGGCAGCCCCTGCAACAGCGTTGAGAGCGTGCCGTCGCCACCGCAGGCGAAGATCGCCGCCGCGCCGGCGTCGTGCGCGGACAGCGCCAGCTCCTCCGCCTCCTCCACCGACTGCGTGGCGATCACGTACGGCCGCCGGCCGACTGCCCGCGTCGCGTCCTCGCAGATCGATTCCAGCTCAGGCAGCGGGATACGCCGCCCCGCGTTCGCGTTGATCACGAACACCGCCGAGCCCGCCTCAAGTTGAGCCGTCGCGTCCACCCGCGCACCATACGACCCCGCCGACCCACCCGCGCTGCCCGTCAGGACAGCGTCGGCCGCAATCGCTTCAAGCCGCCACCGCGCCGAGCCGGTCGGCGATTGGCGTAAGTTGACGCCCAACACTGTTACCGATAATCTGCTCAGACCGACACGCTCGGTCGGTGAGCTCCCGCCCGACCTCGGGATGAGTCCGGCCGATCACTTCGACGCCGGGGGCTGCCGCAAGGCAGCCCCCTCGTCATCTCCACGAAAAGCCATCCCCGCCGAAGCCTGCCCCTGAGCAGGCAGTGGGCGGGGGGATCCGGTCCCGACTCGCGGGCGTGGCTGCATGAGGTCGAGCGGGGGCGGCCCCCCTCCGTCATTCCTGCGCAGGCAGGAATCCATGCGACCTCCCAACACCCTTGACGCCGCGGCACGCTCGACGTTCCACCGATGTATCGAACGCGCGCGCTGGGCCATCAAGCGCCGTCGAACGATCGAGGCCCTCGCGACGCCGTCAGATCGCCTGGATTCCTGCCTGCGCAGGAATGACGGAGAGTTACGAGTGACGGAGGGCGGGGAAGGGCGCGACCCTAGCCCCAACCGCACCCACTGAGTTGATCGCCAACACAGTTGCTCTGCCACTGCGTGACATCTCCCCGCGCAAAGCCGGGGGGAGATGGGATCCGACTCGGTCAGAGGATTCCTAGAACAACGCGTTCGCGGCGGCCAACTGCGAGACCTGCTCGTCGCCGTGACTCAGCAGGGTGCGCAGGATCTGCTCCGTGTGCTCGCCCCAGAGCGGCGCGCGACTGATTTCAAGCCGCTCGCCATCCCACAGAATCGGCTCGTGCTGCACCCGCATGCTGCTCACCTCGGGCGAGTCCACGCGCGTGTATGCGTCGTGCATCCCGGCATCGCGCTCAAAGAAGTCGGCCAGACGCTCGACCGGGCTCGCCGGCACGCCCGCTTCGACGAGCAATGCAGCGCCCGTCCATTGGTCGTGCTCGCGCGTCCACTCGGTCACCGCCGCCTCCAGCTCGTCGATCGCGGCCAGCCGCCCCGCGAGCGCGGCGAGATCTGCCCGCGCCGCCAGGTCATCGCGACCGATCGCCCGGCAGAGCGCCTGCCAGTCGGCGTCGTCGCGGCAGCCGACGGCCACCCAGCGATCGTCCTCGCTGGTCGGGAAGACGCCGTGCGGCGCATGCCAGGGCGAGCGATTTCCGCTCGGCGGTCGCGGCGCGGCGCCGTTGAGCGCTTCGATCAGCTCCGTGTCGAGCAGCTGCGTCGCGGTCTCGTACTGCGCGACCTCCAGATAGCGACCCCGGCCCGTGCGGTTGCGCGCGTCGAGCGCCGCGATCACCGACATCGCCAGGTAGTAGGGCACGGTGAAATCGGTGTGCAACGCGCCGAAGCACATCGGCGGGCGGCCGGGGAAGCCGCTGCTCTGCGCCAGGCCGCACATCGAGACGATCCCGTTGCCGTAGGAGCGCCACTCCGCGCGCGGGCCCTCGACGCCCATCACCGCGACATTGCAGACGATGATGTCGGGCCGAATCTTGCTCAGCGCCTCGTAGCCCACGCCCCAGCGGTCGAGCCGGTAGGGCGTGTAGTTCGAGGTCACCACATCGACGCTCTCCGCCAGCTGGCGGATCGTGTCGACGCCCTCCGGCGTATTCAGGTTCATCGTCACCGCGAGCTTGCCCGCGCTGCAGTCGTTGAACACGCCGTTGGTGTTCAATGAAAACCGGTCGGGCGGCTGCACGCCGATGTAGCGGATCGGGTCGAGCCGATGCTCCGACTCGATCTTGATCACTTCCGCGCCGAGGTCGGCCAGCAGCCGGGTACCCAGCGGTCCGGCGATCGCCCAGCAGAAGTCGAGAATCCGCACGCCCTCGAGCGGCTTGCGCGGCGGAGGCGGAGTCGAGTCGACGTAACGGATCTGTGGCTTCGCCGCGGCGCGAGCCGGCGCGCCTGCCGGCACAGGACCGACGAGGGCGCCTCGCGACCGCGCTGCCGCGACCTCCGCGTCGCTCCAGCCGGCCAGCTCGCGCACGATCTGCTCGCTGTGCTCGCCGAGCGTCGGCGCGCGCCGGGCCTTCGGCTGATGCCCCTGCCAGCGAATCGCCGAGCGCGCCAGCTCCAGCGTCCGTCCCAGCGCCGGGTGCTCGACTGTCTGGAAGAATCCGCGCGAGCGCAGGTGCTCATCCGCCGCGACCTCCGCCGGCGTGTTGAAGGGCAGCACCAGCAGGCTCCGGCGTTGGCCCTCCGTGGTCAGCTCGTCGAGCGTGAGCTCGGCGCAGAGCCGCTCCACCCACGGGCGAATCTCCTCGTCGTAGTTCACGTTGCGATACGTCTCGTCGTCGAAGCGCGGCTCGCGCAGCTCGGCCGCGCCCAGCACCCCGTCGGCCCAGTCGACGAATCGAGCCCAGTGCGGCGGATGAATCGTGAACGACACCCAACGCTCGTCAGCGCTCAGGTAGGTCGACATCGCTCCAATCGGCGTGTGCCGGTCCGGCGAGTGGTGGTGCCAGTCGTAGTAGTTGCCGTTGGCCGTCTGCAGCGTCGTGAAGGCGACCGCCTCCTGCATCGAGATCTCGACGTCGCTGGCCGGCCCGCCGCGCCGCTGCTGAAAGATCAACGCCACCGCCGCTTCCGCAGCGGCGATCGAGACCTGCTTATAGGCCAGATTGCCGGCCGGCCGGAACGGCGGGTCATCGGGCAGCCCGTTCAGCACCAGATGCCCGCCCGCCGCGATCGCGGTCAGATCGGTCACCGGCTCATCGTCCTCGACACGCCCGCGATTCCGTCGAAACACGCAGGTGATCAGGGGAATGTCGCGCGGCCAGACATCGCGTTTCCCCAGCCAGCCCGCGAGCGCAGAATTGGGGCGCAGCGGCGCGATCGCAATGTCGACGTGCTCGATCAGCGGCGTCAGCGCCGCCCAGACCGCCGGGTCCTCGGTGTCGACGGCGAGGCTGCGCTTGGCCGCGTTGTAGAGCAGGTGTGCGTAGCCGCGTTCGACATCGCCCGCTGCGTCATCGACGAACGGCGGGCGCCGCCGCAACGCGTCGCCTGCGGCGGATTCAACGCGGACCACGTCAGCCCCGAGGTCGGCGAGCAGCCGCCCGCCGTGCGCCATCGGTTCGTCGGACAGATCAAGCACCCGCACGCCGTTCAGCAGCCCGTCGCTCATGCTGTGCCGTCCCTCCGCCGTCATCCGCAGAGCGTACCCGCGCGACCTGTGGCGCAGAAGCGGCCGGCCCGACGGCTGGTGCTCAGTACAACCATCGACGCCAGACATACAGCGTGAGCGCGCCGACGGCCAGCAGCGCGAACAACATGTAGTACACCACCCTGACGGCGGCCAGCAGCGGCTGATTCACGTTCACGCGCACCGACAGCGGCGCGAGCAGCACCCAATCGTCGCTCTCCCATTCGGTCCGCGAGAGGTGCTCGCGGCTCGCGAAGCGGCTGCTGCTCCAGGCCCGGTTGGGCTTCTGGACGCGAGTCCCGAGCGCGAACTCATACTGGCTGTCGCTGAGCACGCTGACCATCGCCTTGGGCGCGGAGCCGGGCAGCTCGATCGGGTCGCTGTAGGTGCGCCGCTCGCGCGGCTGCGATAGGTCGAGGATGTTGTTCGTCGGCACCTGCAAGAGCTCTTCGCCCTTGTGATCGGTCGAGTAGAGCGCGAGTTCAACCTGCTCGTCGCCGGCGCTGCGCAGCGCGACCTGGAGCTGCAAGTCCTGATTCGGTTTGCCGCTGCCGAACGCCCAGATGCCGCCGCCGACCAGCACTGCCAGCACTGCCCACTTGATCAGCGTCGCAGGGCCCCGTCGCGTCGCCCAGTCCCTCATCTGGCCTCCTGAGACGCACTGCTTCCCCGCTCCCGCTCAACGCGCAGCGGGCCCAGGCTGAGGGGCTGAGACGCTTGCGCCGCTTAGTAGCGACCGCCCAGCTTCGCGTGATCCCACGAGTAGATCCGCGTCGGGTTGATCCTCACCACCGCCCGCTTCGAAGCCTGCCGCCGGCGCTGTTCGTCGTCCATCGGCGTGGCCGCCTGCGCGCCCGCGTTCGGGCTGCGCTTGCGGCCCGTCGCGTCCTGCACCGCGATCACCAGATCAGGGTCGTTCTCGACCACGTCGGCGTTGCCCTCGATCACCAGGCCCTTGATCTTCGAATACTCCGTGCCGCTCTCCAGCATCACCGTGATCCGCGGGTCGCGCTTCAGGTTCAGCACCTTCTGCGCCTTCGCGTAGGTGGTGAAGTGAATCTTCTCGTCGATGATCCCGTACCACATCGCGACCAGATGCGGCCAGCCGTTGTTGCCGATCGAGGCGACCTGCAGCGTCCAGCCCGTCTCGACGAACTCCTTGGTCTCCTCGTGGGTCATCTCGATCATGTTGCGTCGGCTTGGCATCGTCGTGTCCTTCCGTCGATTTCTTGAGCGCAGCTTAGGGGCGGGTCATCTGCTCGGGCCGCACCCACTCGGCGAACTGCTCGTCGGTCAGCAGGCCCAGCGCCGCGCCGGCCTCGGCCAGCGTCGAGTTGTCGGCGTGCGCCTTCTTGGCGATCGCTGCGGCGTTGTCGTAGCCCAGATGCGGGTTCAGCGCCGTCACCAGCATCAGCGACGAGCGCATCAGGTCGTCGATCCGCTGATCGTTGGGCTCCGTGCCCACGATGCAGTTGTCCGTAAATGAGACCGAGGCGTCGCCCAGCAGGCGGATGCTCTGCAGGTTGTTGAAGGCGATCACCGGCTTGAACACGTTGAGCTCGAAGTGCCCGTTCGCGCCGCCCACGCTGACCGCGACGGCGTTGCCCATCACCTGCGCGCAGACCATCGTCAGCGCCTCCGACTGGGTCGGATTGACCTTGCCCGGCATGATGCTGCTGCCCGGCTCGTTGGCCGGCAGGTTCAGCTCGCCGAGGCCCGCCCGCGGACCCGAGCCGAGCATCCGCACGTCGTTGCCGATTTTCATCAGCGAGACGGCGATCGTGTTCAGCACGCCGGCCAGCTCGACCTGAGCGTCGTGCGCCGCCAGCGCCTCGAACTTGTTCGGCGCCGAGACGAACGGCAGCCCCGTCATCCTCGCGATCTCCGCCGCCACGCGGTCGGCGTACTCGGGGTGCGAATTCAGGCCCGTGCCGACCGCGGTGCCGCCCAGCGCCAGCTCGTAGAGCCGCGGCAGCGAGCCGCTGGCGCGGTCAATCCCGTAGCGCACCTGCTGGCAGTAGCCCGAGAACTCCTGCCCCAGCGTCAGCGGCACGGCGTCCATGAAGTGCGTGCGGCCGATCTTGACGATCTCGCTCCAGGCCTCCGCCTTGGCCTCCAGCGCCGCGAGCAGATGCTGCAGCGCGGGCATCAGGTGATGCTGCGTCTGCTCCGCCGTCGCGATCGCCATCGCGCCGGGGAAGACGTCATTCGACGACTGCGACATGTTGACGTGGTCGTTGGGATGTACCGGCGACTTCGAGCCGCGCTCGCCGCCCAGAATCTCGATCGCGCGATTCGAGATCACCTCGTTCGCGTTCATGTTCGACTGCGTGCCCGAGCCGGTCTGCCAGACGACCAGCGGGAAGTGGTCATCCAGCTCTGCGTCGATCACCTGCTGGCCGGCCTGCCGAATCGCGTCGGCGATTCCGGCGTCGAGCTTGCCCAGGTCCTGATTCACGGTCGCCGAGGCGTGCTTGATGATCCCCATCGCCCGCAGAACCGGGCGCGGCATCCGCTCGTCGCCGATCTTGAAGTTCTCCAGCGAGCGTTGCGTCTGCGCGCCCCAGTAGCGGTCGGAGGCCACCTCGACCTCGCCCATCGTGTCCGATTCGATCCGCACGTTGCTCATCCTCTGAACCCTCTCTCGCGTATCTCACGCGGTGGCGAACGCGTCAGCCGAGCCGCGCTAGCCAAGTCGCGCCAGGTCGTCGACCAGGCCCCGCACCGCATCGGCCGAGTGCTGCAGCGCGGCCTGCTCGTCATCTGTGAGCGAGATCTCCAGCACCCGCTCGATCCCGTTCGCGCCGAGAATCACCGGCACGCCGATGAACAGCCCGTCGACGCCGTACTGGCCCTCCAGCAGCGCCGCGCAGGGCAGAATCCGACGCTTGTTCAGCGCGATGCTGTCGACCATCTGCGCGACGGCCGCCGACGGCGCGTAAAACGCGCTGCCGGTCTTGAGCAGGTTGACGATCTCCGCGCCGCCGTCGCGCGTGCGCTGGATGATCGAGTCGATCTGCTCCTGCGGCAGCAGTTCGGCGAGCGGGATCCCGGCGACCGTCGTGAACGAGGCCAGCGGGACCATCGTGTCGCCGTGCCCGCCGAGCACGTAGGCGTGCACATCCTCGACGCTCACGTTCAGCGCCTCCGCGACGAACGACCGGTAGCGCGCGGTGTCCAGAATCCCCGCCATTCCGATCACCCGGTGAGCCGGGATCCCGGCCGCCTCGTAGGCGACGTGGCACATCGCATCGAGTGGATTGCTGACCACCAGCAGGATCGCGTCCGGCGAGGCCGCGATCGCCTTGCGCGTCACATCGTCGACGATCTTCATGTTGATGCTGAGCAGGTCGTCGCGGCTCATGCCCGGCTTGCGCGCGACCCCGGAGGTAATCACGACGATCTCGGAGCCTGCGGTCGTTGCGTAGTCGGTCGTGCCGCAGAGCGCCGCGTCGACGCCCACGACCGGGCTGGCCTCATACATGTCGAGCGCCTTGCCCTCGGCCAGGCCGTCAACGATGTCGAGCAGGACGATGTCGGCATAGCCGCGTTCAGCCAGCCGTTGGGCGGTCGTCGCGCCCACATTGCCGGCTCCGACGACGGTCACCTTTGTGCGCATCAGTCAGCCTTCCTCTCTCCTCGCTCTGGATTCAGTCCCCGCAGCTCCCCCTTCAGCCGGACATGCAGGCTCACGTCCAACTCTCCCCCCGTGGGGTCAGATGGCGGTTCACGTCCCACGCTCGCCCTGCGGGGAGGGATGCCGTTTCATGTCCCACTCCCCCCCTGTGGAGACCTGCGCGTAAGTCCCCCTGCTCCGACCTTCCCTGCCGGTGGCGGTGTCACGAGGTGACGGTGGGGAGTTTCCGCTATCTGGTGAGGGCGCGCCCGGAGCCCCCCTCTGCCTGCGGCATCTCCCCCCGCTCCGCGGGGGGAGAGGGGAAACGGGGATTACGCGCAAGTCTCCTGAGGGGGCGAGATGCCGTTTCATGTCCCACTCTCCCCCCTGAGGGGGGAGATGCCGCAGGCAGAGGGGGGAGGCGTTGCAGTCCGAATGCGGCGAAACACTCGTGTGACGCGCGAATCCGCGCCAGCCAGCGCCAGCACTACACGCGCCCGGAGATCATGTTGAGCGCGCTGCCCGCTCGGAACCAGGCGATCTGCGCGTCGGTATAGGTGTGGTTGACGGGCACGGTGTCGGAGCTGCCGTCGGCGTGGTCGATCCGCAGCTCCAGCGCTCGGCCCGGCGCGATCTCGGCCAGGTCCAGCACCGACAGACGGTCCGTCTGCCCGACCAGGTCGTAGTGCGCGGGGTCGCTAAACGTCAGCGCCAACAGGCCCTGCTTCTTGAGATTCGTCTCGGCGATCCGCGCGAACGAGCGCGCGACCACCACCAGTCCGCCGAGGTGACGCAGCTCCATCGCGGCGTGCTCGCGGCTCGATCCCTCGCCGTAGTTCTCGTCGCCGACCGCCACCCAACGCACGCCGGCCGCCTTGTAGGCGCGCGCGACCGCGTTGACCGGCTGGTCGTCCTCGCCGCTGAGCTGGTTCAGCGTCGTGCCGGTCGCGCCGTTGAACGCGTTCACGCCGCCGGCGAAGAGATTCCCGGAGATGTTGCCCAGGTGTCCGCGGAATCGCAGCCAGGAGCCCGCCGGCGAGATGTGGTCCGTCGTCGTCTTGCCCCGCGTCTTGAGCAGCAGCGACAGCCCGCTAAAGTCCTGCCCGTCCCACGGGGGGAACGGCGTCAGCCGTTCGAGCCGATTGCTCTCGGGCACGACGATCACTTCGATGTCCGAGCCGTCCTCGGGCGGCGCGATATAGCCCGATTCGCCGCTGTCGAATCCGTTCGGCGGCAGTTCGTCGCCGGTCGGCGGGACGAAGCGGAACTCTCGGCCCTCCTGGGTGATCGTGTCCGTGCGCGGGTCGAAGTCGATCGAGCCGGCGAAGGCCGTCGCGACGACCAGCTCGGGGCTGCCGATGAACGCCAGCGTGTTGCGGTTCGCGTCGTTGCGGCCGGGGAAGTTGCGGTTGAACGAGGTGACGATCGTGTTCTGCTCGTCGCCCTCGATGTCTTCGCGCTTCCACTGGCCGATGCACGGCCCGCAGGCGTTCGCCAGCACCGTCGCGCCGGCCCGCTCGAAGGCGGCCAGCTGACCGTCGCGCTCGGTCGTCGCGCGGATCTGCTCCGATCCGGGCGTGACCAGCAGCGGCGCGCGCAGCTCCAGCCCCGCCTCCGCGGCCTGCCGCGCGATGTGCGCCGCGCGGCTGATGTCCTCGTAGGACGAGTTGGTGCACGAGCCGATCAGCGCGTTGGTCACATGCTTCGGATAGGACTGCTCGCTCATGAAGCCGGCGATCTCGGCGACCGTGTTGCGCAGGTCCGGCGTGTGCGGGCCGACCCAGGCCGGCTCCAGCGTCGAGAGGTCGATCTCGAGCACGCGGTCGAAGATCTCGTTGCGGGAGTCCTCGACGCCGTCGTCGGCGCGCAGGTGCTCCGCGTGATCGCGGGCCAGCTGCGCGATCTCCGAGCGCTCGGTGCTCTCGAGGTAGGCGGCTGTGCGCTCGTCGAAGGGGAACAGCGATGTCGTCGCGCCGATCTCCGCGCCCATGTTCGTGATCGTCCCGCGACCCGTCGCGCTGAGCGAGGCCACGCCAGGGCCGAAGTACTCCACGATCGCGCCCGTGCCTCCCCGCACCGTCAGCTCGGCGGCGACGCGGATGATCACATCCTTGGGCGCCGTCCAGCCGTCCAGCTCGCCGGTCAGGTACACCCCGATCAGCCGCGGCATCGTCACGCCCCAGCCGATCCCCGCCATCACGTCCACGGCGTCTGCGCCGCCGACGCCGATCGCGATCATCCCCAGCCCGCCGGCGTTCGGAGTGTGGCTGTCGGTGCCGATCATCATCCCGCCGGGGAAGGCGTAGTTCTCGAACACGACCTGATGGATGATCCCGCTGCCCGGCTTCCAGAAGCCCGCCCCATAGCGCGCCGCGGCGCTGCTCAGGAAGGTGTAGACCTCTTCGTTCTCATCGACCGCGCGCGCCAGGTCCGCGTCCGCCCCGATCTGCGCTTGAATCAGGTGATCGCAGTGCACCGTCGTGGGCGCCGAGACACGCTGCAGACCTGCCAGCTCGAACTGCAGCAGCGCCATCTGCGCCGTGGCATCCTGCAGCGCGACGCGGTCGGGCGCCAGCTCGGCGTGGTCCTCGCCGCGGCCCAGCGGTTGGTTCTGCGGATCCACGAAATGGCCGAAGAAAATCTTCTCGGCCAGCGTCAGCGGGCGGTCGAGCCGCGTCCTCGCGATCGCGACCGAGTCGGCCAGGCGCGCGTAGGCGGCGGCGATTCGTTCGATCATGTCAGGCTCATGCATGGGCAGTTCCCAGTCCGCTGGGGGCGCCAGCCATGCCCGAGGCGTGGTTGAGGCGCTCCTTCGTCTTACACCACTACAGCGGAATGTTCCCGTGCTTCTTGGGCGGCGAAGTGTCAACTTTGGTGCTGAGCATCGCCAGCGAACGAATCACGGCCACCCGCGTATCACGTGGATCGATCACATCGTCCACAAAGCCCAACTCCGCTGCCTGATAAGGACGGTAGAACTCCGACTCATACTCGGCGATCAGCTGGGCTCGCTCCGCCGTCGGGTCCTCGGCTGCCGCGATCCGCCGCCGGTGGATGATGTTCACCGCGCCGTCCGAGCCCGTCACCGCGATCTGCGCCGTCGGCCAGGCCAGATTCACGTCCGAGCGCAGGTGCTTGGAGCTCATCACGACGTACGCCCCGCCGATCGACTTGCGCAGCGTCACCGCCACCTTCGGCACCGTCGCCTCGGCGTAGGCGTAGAGCAGCTTCGCGCCGTGCGCGATGATCCCGCCGTATTCCTGCTGCGTCCCCGGCAGGAAGCCCGGCACATCGACGAGCGTGACGATCGGGATGTTGAAGCAGTCGCAGAAGCGCACGAAGCGCGCCGCCTTGCGCGAGGCGTCGATATCCAGCACGCCGGCCAGCGTGTCGGGGTCGTTGGCCACGATCCCCACGCCGAATCCGCCCATATGCGCAAAGCCGATCGCGATGTTGCGGGCCCACTGCGACTGGATCTCCATGAACTGGCCGTTGTCGACCATCTCGCGGATCACGCGGCGGATGTCGTACGGCGCGCTCGAATCGGCCGGGACCATCTCGATCATCCGGTCCAGCCGCCGGTCCGGCGCGTCGCCCGTGTCGACCCAGCGCGGGTCTTCCATGTTGTTCTGCGGCAGGAAGGCCAGCAGTTCGCGGACCGTGTTGAGCGTCGCCTCCTCGCTGGGGATGCAGAAATGCGCCACGCCCGTGCGCGTCGCGTGGGTCAGCGCACCACCCAGCTCCTCGTGCGTCACCTCTTCGCCCGACACCGCCCGAATCACGTCCGGACCGGTGATGTACATCTGCCCCGTGCCCTGGACCATGAAGATGAAGTCCATGATCGCCGGCGAATAGACCCCGCCGCCCGCTGTCGGTCCGGCGCAGACCGCGATCTGCGGCACGACCCCGGAGCTCATCGTGTTGCGCAGGAAGATGTCGCCGTAGCCGCGCAACGATGTGACGCCCTCCTGAATCCGCGCGCCGCCGCCGTCGTTGATCGCGACGATCGGCGCGCCGACCTTCATCGCGAGGTCCTGGACCTTGGCGATCTTCTCCGCCGCCGCCTCCGAGACCGAGCCGCCGTAGAGCGTGAAGTCCTGCGAGTAGGCGAACACCGTGCGGCCGTCGACCGTGCCGTAGCCCACCACCACCGAATCGCCCTCGGGCCGATTGTTCTCAAGTCCGAAGCCCGTGCCGCGGTGCTTGACAAACGGGTCGATCTCGGTGAACGAGCCCGCGTCGTAGAGGATGTCGAGCCGCTCGCGGGCGCTCAGCTTGCCGCGGTCGTGCTGCCGTTGCATCGCCCCGGCGCGGGCGTTCACGGCTCCGTTGAGGCGGCGTTCGGCCATCTCCTCGAGGAGCACGTCCATGCCCGAGCGGGTCGATTCTGCAACCATCGCCCATCCGTTACGTCTTCACGCGGCGAGGCGTCCACCCCGCGGGCCAGTGACGCCCTCATGCTATCCGCTGGCCGCGAACCCGTTCGAGCGCGCGGCGGCAGCGAGCCTAGCACAGCAAAATTACCCGAACGAACGCCCCGCCACGCCCGAGCGGCGCATTCGCCGAGACCACGCATCGCCGCCGCACCGCTGCGCCGGTCGCCGCCGCTGGCGTAGGAATCCTCTGAACAAGTCAGATCCCCCTTGGCCACCCGATGTGTTCAGGGGCATCCGATCCCTTCCCAATGTCGCCCCCTGAGGGGGAGATGCCGCAGGCAGAGGGGGAGTGCGTCGCGGTCAGCCGGCGTTACGGTGCGCGGCTTGGCGTCTCATCAGGCTTCCGCCCTCCCCCTCAGTCGCTGCGCGACAGCTCTCCCCCGTTGAGCACATTGAGTGCTCAACGGAATCCGATCCGGATCCCGATTCCGCTGACCACTCAATGTGGTCAGCGGGGGGTCCGAATTGTTCGGAGGATTCCTGGAGCTCGGCCGCGGCGGTTGCATCCAGTCTCGGCGGCCGACACCGCCTTCGCTCTGACCAAAACTGACCGCAGCTGAACGCTTGGTAACCTGACCCGGCAACGGAAGGCGTGCACCCTTGGGCAACACGACGGACCGGATGACCGCCCGTGAACGCGACGGGCAGGACGCCCTCGGCGTCGCCTTTGCGCCGCGCTCGGTGGCGATCGCCGGCGTCTCCGCCTCCAACGTCGGCTGGGGCGGCGGACAGTCCTTCCTGCGCGGCATCCGCAATCTCGACCGGCTCGAACACGTCTACTGCATCAATCCCAAGGGCGGCAAGCTGCAGGACGGCACCCCGATCTATCGCTCGCTGGTTGAGGCGCCGGGCGAGGTCGACTACGTCATCTCCTCCGTGCCCGCCTCAGCGATCCTGAGCCTCGTGGACGACTGCGTGGCCAAGGGCGTGCGCGTCATCCACCTCTTCACGGCCGGCTTCTCGGAAACCGGCGACGAGCAACGCACCGACCTCGAACGCGAGGTGCTCAAGCGCCTCGACGCCGCCGGCATCCGCCTGATCGGCCCCAACTGTCTGGGCATCCACTCGACCCGCGGCGGCGTCTCCTTCAGCGACTCCGCGTCCCCCACGCCCGGCCGGGTCGCGATGCTCTCGCAGAGCGGGATGAACGCCAGCGAGGCGCTCGGCCACGGGCCCCGGCGCGGGATTGAGTTCTCCAACGTCGCCTCGTTCGGCAACGCCTCAGACCTCAACGAGGCCGACTACCTCCAGTTCCTCGCCAACGACCCCGACACCGAGATCGTGCTCGCCTACCTCGAGGGCATCCGCGACGGCCCTCGCTTCCTGCGCGTCGCCCGCTCGATGGCCGGCAAGCGACCGCTCGCCGTGCTCAAGGGCGGCCTGACCGAGGCCGGCTCGCGAGCCGCCAGTTCACACACCGGCTCGCTCGCCGGCTCCGCCCAGATCTGGAACGCGGTCCAGCGTCAGGCCGGCTTCATGCGCGCCGAGAGCGTCGACGAGCTGCTCGACCTCGCGGTCACCGCCCAGCGAATGCCTCACCTTGAAGGCCCCCGCGCTGCGGTGCTCGGCGGTGGCGGCGGTGTCTCCGTTCTCGCCGCCGACATCTGCGACCGCGCCGGCATCCCCGTTCCGTGGTTCAGCAAGACCACCCAGCAGCGGCTCAGCAAATTCACACCGATCGCCGGCACCTCCGTGCGCAACCCGCTCGACGCCGGCTTCATGTTCGAGGGCGAAGGCGTCGAGGCCGCGCTGACCGCCGTCGCCGAGGACGAATCGATCGACTGGATGATGGTCCACACCGGGATGGATACGAGTTTCCGCCGCGACCGCGACCGCGATGGCTTCGGGGAGCAGTTCGCGAACCGCATCGGCAAGCTCGCCCCGAAGCTCGGCCGCCCGATCGCCGTCGTGATCCGCGAGCCCAACAGCGTCGAGGGCTTCGAAAAGGGCATCGAGCTCCAGCGCTTCCTCAACGAGGCCGACGTCGCCTGCTACCAGTCGATCGAATCCTGCGCGACTGCCGTCCGCCGCTACCTAGACTGGCTCGACTGGCCAGCGCACCCGACCGGCGCATGACCGGAGATCCGCAGTGAAGCTGCGACCGAAGAACCTGCTGATCACCCCCGAGGCGCGCATCCTCAGCGCCTCCGATTCGGAAGTCCGGCTCGCCGTGGACGGCCTCGTCTGCGGCATCTGCGCGGGCCGGGTCCAGTCGGCCCTCGCCGACCTCCCAGGCGTCGAGTCCGCCGAATGCTCACTCGAAACCGGCGAAGCCCGCGTCCGGCTGACCGTCGGCAGCGACGCCGATTGGCTCGCCACCGTCGAATCGACCGTCATCCTCCCGCGCGCCCGCCGCTGGCTCACCACCCTGAGCAGGCTCGTCGGTGCCTAGGCGACGCGGGCGCAACCCCGCCGTCGGCGCACACGTCTCCGCCTCCGGCGGCATCTACAAGGCCGTCGCACGCGCCGAGCAGATCGGCGCCGAAGCGATCCAGATCTTCGGCGCCGCCCCCCAGCAGTGGCGACGCAAGGACCACGGCGACGATGTCGACCGCTTCCGCGCTGAAGCCAAAGCGGTCAAACTCGGCCCCAGCTTCATTCACGCGATCTACCTGATCAACCTCGCCAGCCCCGATGACGAGCTGCTTGCCAAGAGCATCGACGCGCTGACGGCCGAGCTGCGGCTCGGCTCCGAGCTCGGCGTCGAAGGCGTGATCGTCCACGTCGGCTCGCACATGGGCGCAGGCTTCGAGACGCAGCTGCCCCGGATCGTGGCCGGGATGCAATCCGCGCTCGACGACTCGCCCGACGATGTCTGGCTCTGCCTCGAAAACAACGCCGGCGCGGGCCGCAGCGTCGGCTCCAGCTTCGAGGAGCTGGCCGCGATGATCGATGGCGTCGACAACGACCGCGTGCGCCTCTGCCTCGACACCTGCCACCTACACGCGGCCGGCTACGACGTCGCCACCGAGCGCGGCCTGCGCGAGGTGGTTGAGGCGTACCGCGCTGAGTTCAGCGACGACCAGCTCGTGGCCGTCCACGCCAACGACAGCAAGACCCAGCTCGGCTCCGGCCGCGACCGCCACGAAAACATCGGCCAGGGCCACATCGGCATGCGCGCCTTCCGGCGCATGGTCCGCAATCGCCTGCTCCGCAAGGCCTCCTGGCTGCTCGAAGTACCCGGCTACGAGAGCGACGGCCCCGGCCAGGCCGACGTCGAAATCCTCCGCGCTCTCCGCGACGACCCGGACCTCCCCACCACCCCCGCCCCTCCCGGAGAGTGACCCTTCATTCCAGAGCAGGACACGCGCTGCTCCCGAACCCCAACGCTCGATCCCCGCTGCATTAAGAACCTCCTGAGCAACTCTGATCCCATCTCCCCCCGCGGAGCGGGGGGAGATGTCACGTAGTGACAGAGGGGGGCTCCCCCTCTGTAATGGGTCGGCCCCCCTCTGCCTTCGGCATCTCCCCCCGCCGAGCGGGGGGAGAGGGGATACGGGCCCAGTCCCCCACCCGCCGAGCGAGAGGAGAGGGGATCCGGACCCAGTCCCCCCCACCCGCCGAGCGAGGGGAAGAGAGGATCCGGACCCCATCTCCCCCCGCTCTGCGGGGGGAGAGTTACTCAGAGCTTTCCTAATCCGCGCCCACCCCGTAGGCGTCCTTGACCAGCTCCAGGAATGCCAGCGCCGCGTCCGACATCGAGCGCCGCCGCCGATAAATCACCGAAATGCTCCGACTGATCGGCTCCGCGCCCTCGATCCGAATCGGCACCAGCTCGCCGGACGCCAACTCCCGCTCCACCGCCACTCGCGGCAGAAACGCCAGCCCCAGACCGCGCAGCACCAGATGCTTCGCCATCTCCAGACTGTCGACATCCAGCGCGTGACGCGGCGCGATCTCCGACTCCCGGAACACCGCGTGGCTCAGCGCGTGATACGAGGAGCCGGTATCGAAGAACACGATCGACTCCCGCGCGATGTCCGACACCGGCGCCCGCCGACGCTGTGCGATCGCGTGCGCCGGGCTCGACATCAGCATGATGTCGTCCTCGTAGAGCGTGATCGCCGCGATCTCCGGGTGCCCCAGCCGCCGCTCGAACCCGATCTGCACCACGTCGTCGAGGATCATCTGCGACACCTCGAGCGAGCGACCGGTGCGAATCGTGATCTCCACATCGGGATACGCCGCGTCGAAACGCTGCAGCAGGTCGGGCAACACGTACGTCCCGAACGTCGGGGCCGTGCCAATCAGCACGCTGCCGCCGCCACCCACGCGCAGTGCCCGGATCGCCTCGGCCGCGTCGCGCGCTGCATGCACCGTCCGCCGCGCGTGCGGCAGCAGCGCGTGGCCGGCGTCGGTCAGCCGAATGTCGCGCCCCAGCCGCTCGAACAGAGCCACGCCAAGGTCGCGCTCCAGCGCCGCCACTCGCGCCGAGACGGTCGGCTGCGTCAGCGAAATCGACAGCGCCCCGCGCGTGAACGAATGCTCCGTCGCCACGGCGATGAACGCCTCCAGGCGCGGGATCCCGATATCGTGCAGCACCCGGCCATCGTGGTGGTTCTGCGTCATCGCTCAGCCCGCGCGCACGCCGGTTTTGCGCACCGTCACGTCGCCGTAGATGCCCAGCTGGCAGGCCAGCCGCACGGGCTGCTCGAGCGCGTGGCGTCCGCGCTGATTGAGCAGCGCCTCGCGCTCCGCGCGGCCCATCGCCGACAGATGCTCCCCGCCCTCCAGCACCATCACGAAACAACCCGTGCAGCGGCACTGCATGTCGCACTGATTCGGCCACCACATGCCCAGGTTGCGGGCCGACTGCATCAGATTCTCGCCGTCGGCCACCGCCACCTGCAGCCCCGACGGCTCGACGGTGACAGTGTGGACGCTCAGCGGAACCGCGGCCACCGGTCAGCCGCTGCGCTTGATGCCCGCGAAGCCGAGGAAGTCGTCCTCCCACGAGAGCACCTGCTCGATGAATCCGCGCGGCACCGGGCGAATCTGCGACGAGTCGATCCCATCCGTCGAGAGCGTCTCCGGCGGCGGCCCCACCATCACGTTCTCTTCCCGCATCCGCCCCACGATCGCCTCGACCAGCGCCGGCCGATCGTCAACCGGCGCGCCCCCCTCAATCGCCGTCCACTCCATGTCGAGCACGAGGTCCACAAACCCACCGGTGACCATCAGCCCCTCCTCCGAGAGCATCTCCGCGATCCACTCACCGGCTTCGTTCATCAGCGCTTCCGAGGGACGGGCCATGGTCGCAGCTCCGCAGGTGGCTTAGTCGTCGTCGTTGCCGACGATCTCAGGTCGGTTGCGGTCGGTGATCGTCACGTCGCTGTCCACGCCGAGCCCCGTCTGCAACAGGATGATCATCAGCAGCACGAACAGGACGCTGCCGACGGTGATGAACAGCGCGCGACGCATGACCGCAGCGTATCGCGACTTCCCGTCATTCCCACTTCCGGAGACTCTTTCGTGATTCGCGCAGTACTGAGGCGTCCACTGCTCCCCGCGCGGGGGAGCTGTCGCGCAGCGACTGAGGGGGAGGCCCGCGCTGACCTCCGCTGACCCGCGCCGCTCTCCCCCTCTGCCCCCTGCCTGCGCAGGGGCAGGCTGCGGCATCGCCCCCCGCGGAGCACATTGAGTGCTCAACGGAATCCGATCCGGATCCCGATTCCGCTGACCACTCAATGTGGTCAGCGGGGGAGAGAGGGGAAATGGAGATTACGCGCAGGTCTCCTGACGGGGAGAAACCGGGGACGGGAATCGGATTCCGCTGACCACTCAATGTGGTCAGCGGGGGTGCAGTGGGGCGTGGGCGGCGGTGATCAGTTTGGCGGGATTTTTCGGTTTCGGACGGATTGTGGGGGGTTGTTCCTATCTGGTCGGAGGGGCTTGGGGCGATCAAATTCATTTGGCCGGGTTCAGTGAGGATCAGGCGCGGTGATCGGGGTCGGCTCGATCCGGTGGGTTTGAGGAGGGCGTCGGCGCGGTTGCGCGTGATGCGCATCAATGGAACTCCTGTTCTGAGCCGATGGTAGCAGGGTTCTGCGGTGTCGGGGATGTGCCGTCTGCCCTCCCCCGTCTGCCCCCTGCCTGCGCAGGGGCAGGCTGCGGCCTCTCCTCCCGCTCCGCGGGCGGAGCGGGGAAATGGAGATCACGCGCAGGTCTCCTCGGGGGGAGAGGTGTGCGGTGGAGCATTTGAGCATGAGGGGGCATCCCGGACGGTCTCATTTCCCGGGGATGACGGATGGGGGCAGGAATCGTCTCCCCGCCCGCGCGCTAATATTTGCGCGCGATGGAGCGACCAGGAGGAGTGAGTGATTCGATATCCGGCGCTCATCGATGGAGAGGAAGGCGCATATGGCGTCGTCTTCCCGGACATTGCCGGCGTCGTCGCCATGGGCGCCACGGTCGACGAGGCTCTGCTAAACGCTGGTGACGCGTTGCGGGACTATGCAATCGAGGCTGAGCGGGAGGGCGCGGAGCTGGCGCCGGCCAGCCCGTTCCAATCCATCGAGACGCCGAGCGGCGTGCAGCTGGTGTCGATCCCCTTGATCCGCTCCTCGGGCAAGAGCGTGCGCGCCGGTTTGACGCTTGACGCGGATGTCGCAGAGTTCATCGACAGCGAGGCGCAGCGGCGAGGCATGACGCGCAAGGCGTACATCACCTGGATGGTGCGCCGGATCGCTGCGACGGGTGGGTAGCTCGGGGCGTCGTCAGCTGTGGCGGCGGCGATAGTGGGGGGCGTCGGGCATGGGGAGGTCTTGGGGCAAGGTTAGATGGGCGTTGTCAAGGAGCGTCACCAGTCGCGTGATCGCCTGCAAACGGCCGTTCAGAACGTCGAGCTCGTAGCGGTCCTCGTAGAAGTTCTGATGCGTGTCGCTCGCGACCGCGAATAGGTTCGAGATCTCCGGGTCGCCGACCTGGTCGCTGATGTGTTGGGCGATCGCGAAGCCGTCGGCGTGGCTGTCGTTGGGCCAGGCGCGCTCCTGGGCGATTGCTTTGAGACTGTGGGCGGCGGCGCCCCAAATCTTCTCCGAGGCCTGGATGCGGTCGCCCTGGGCGATCATCTCAGCGGCGTGCTCAAGCAGCCGGCGACTGTGCACGGCGTGCGTCTCGATCGGTGTGCTCGGCATCTGCCCTCTCCACGCTCGCGGCCACGATACACGGGTACGAATGACGGGGCGCGATTGACCCGCCGCCCCGCGAGCGAAACAATGGACCCCGCGCTCACGCACACCAACACACCGAACGCCCGGGGGTGAGAACCATGGATCGACCCGTCCTGCACACCGAAATGTGCGACCTGCTCGACATCGAGTACCCGATCGCGCTGGCCGGCATGGGCCCCACCGTCGGCGGCGGACAGGGCGGCGTCGCCGGGCCTGAACTCGTCGCGGCGGTCTCCAACGCCGGCGGACTCGGCGTGCTTGGCGCTGCCGGATTCCCCCCCGACCGCCTCGGAGAGCAGATCCGCCGCATCCAGGACCTCACCGACCGCCCCTTCGGCGTCGACATCCTGGTCCCTTCGAACGTCGCCCGACGCCCCAGCGGCCGGCAGCGGCCCAAGGACCCGCGCGACTTGCTGCCCGACGAGCAGCGCGCGACGATTAACGACATCCGCGAGCGCCTCGAGCTGCCCGACGCCCAGGCCTCCCGCGCCGACGTGCGCGTGCCTCGCTTCACGCCTCAGGACCAGGTCGACGTGATCACCGGTATGCAGGTGCCCGTGCTCGCCACCGGCCTCGGCAACCCGGCCCCCTACGTCGACCAGGTCCACGCGGCCAACGGCAAGGTCATCTCGCTCGTCGGCAACGTCAAGAACGCCCTGCGCGTCTCCGATGGCAACGCCGACATCGTCGTCGCCCAGGGCCACGAGGCCGGCGGTCACACCGGCCGGATCGGCACGATGGCGCTGCTCCCGCAGGTGATCGACGCCGTCGCGCCCAAGCCGGTCGTCGCAGCCGGCGGGATCGGCGACGGTCGCGGCCTCGCCGCCGCCCTAGCGATGGGCTGCGTCGGCGTCTGGTGCGGCACGATGTTCATCGCCACCCAGGAAGCCAACCTCGACGAGTTCCGCAAGCTCCGGATCATCGCCGCCCGCGACGAGGACACCCGCGTCACCCGCCTCTACAGCGGCAAGACGATGCGCAACATCACCAACGAGCTAATCGAAGCCTGGGAAGACAGCGGCGAGCAGGCCCTCCCGATGGGCCTGCAGGGCCTGCTGATCGCCGACATCGCCGAAGCCGCCAAACAGGGCGACCGCCGGGACCTCCTCATGAACGCCGCCGGCCAAATTTCGGGCCTGCTACAGGAGATCCGCCCCGCAGCGGAGGTGCTGGAGGAGATGGTTCGGGAGGCGGTGGAGGTCTTCACCTCACGCCTGCCCGCCAACGTGAAGGCGGCGGTCACTGCGTCATAAGACCGAGACCGTCAGCATGGATGTGCTAAGTTGAGCCTGCCGGAGAGTCTATGTCACGCTCGTCCAAATCGATCGTTGAGCAGGCCATTGCTGAAGTTGGGAGGCGTGAGTATGCGAGGTTGACGCGCGGATTCAGCCCAGGCCGCAAGATGGAAGTGATCTCGAACGCGCTGTCCGAGTTCGACAAGCTGCGCCAGGACAGAGAGATCCCGGACTACAACAACCCCGCAGTCGCCCTCTTCTACGCCCTCTGGTACCTGCCGAGCCAAGTCAGCCTCGCCTGCTCGCTGTTTGAGCGGGTATTGCCGTACAACAGCGATGTGCACATCATCGACTTCGGGGCTGGACCGGGCGCGCTCGCCATTGGAGGGGCCATTTCCTTCGCACGGCGTCAGGCACGCAAGATCGAGCCGAGAGTGATCGTTCACGAGGTTGATTGCCCGGCCATGCGGTCGCTGAGCGAGGCCATCTGGAGTCGCTATCCGAAGATCGCAGCGGCCAACGGGCATCTCGGTTGCCAGCGAGCTGCACGCATCATCGAAAAACGCACCTATGCCAACGCGAATGAGCTCGTGGAAACGTTCGAGGACAACGTACCCGTCGAGACTGCGATGGCGCTCACCGCACTACACGTCGTGTACGGGGATAATCGAACAGTCGTGAAGGCTGAACTGGCATTGCTGTGGGACTACGCTCAACCTGAGTGGGCGGTCCTGACGACCCCCAACGTGGGCGCGAAGCTTGAGATGGCGAAGGGAATCGCACCTTTCAGCGTGGGCCGATCAGTGATTCCGGAACCGTCGCTGACAGGACGGTGCCCTCAGCTCACCAAACTCAGACGGGAGATCCGGAATGAGTTGCCTTCCGAGTGGGATGGTCGACTGTTGTGGCGGGACGTGACTTGGGATTTCGAGGACAACCGCCGTCCGCATGCTTTTGCCTACCCGATTCCGATCGGGAGCGCGCCATGACCACGGCTCGTCAGCCAAGTCTGTTCGATCCCGCAGGCGCCACAGACGTTCCGCCTCGCGTGAAGTCGAAGCCGGCTGTAGTTGGGCAAGCCGCGATCGCTTATGCAGATGCCAGCCAGATCCTCACCAGAGCGTCCGGCTTTATGGACGAATACGACTACACGCTCAACCCCTACTCCGGCTGCGCCTTCGGCTGCACATACTGTTATGCGGCCTTCTTTGCCCGCGATCCCGCTCGCCGCGACAGCTGGGGCAAATGGGTGCAAGTCAAATCCAACGCCCTCGAGATCCTGAGTCGCCCCCGCCAGCGCGCCAAGCTCAACGGCGCGCGCATCTACATGTCCTCCGTCACCGACGCTTACCAGCCCATCGAACGTGAGCTCAATCTGACCCGCGGCCTGCTCGAAATCATGGCCGACGGCCACACGCCGAAGCTGGTCGTCCAAACCCGCTCGCCCGATGTCACACGTGACATCGACCTCTTCCATCAGATCGAATCCAACGGCGGCCGCGTCCAGGTCAACATGTCCGTCACGACCGACGACGAGGATGTCCGCAAGACGTTCGAGCCGCAATGCCCATCGAACGCGCAGCGGATCGACGCGCTGCAGGAAGTCAACGACGCGGGAATCGATTCGTGCATCACACTCTGCCCGTTCATCTGGGCCGACGATGCGGACGAGTTCGCAGACCGCCTGATCGAGACGGGCATCAAGAAGGTCATCATCCAACCGTTCAAGTTCACGGGCGGCAAGTTCGTCGCGCAGACGCGGGAAGGTGCACTGGGCCTCATGTCCGAGAAGCTCGACTGCCGACCGGCAGTTGTCCAGCGCGAATACATGAAGCACTATCGCCACGCGCTCAGCATCTTCCGGACCACGCTCAAGACCGCAGGGGTTCACCTCGGCGAGGGCAAGGACGGCTTCGCGCCGCCCTTCTAGCGACCTCGGCCCATGACCGTCGCAGCCCGCCAGGACGTCCGCGTCCTCGATCTCACCTCCGAAATGGGGCACTGGCCGGCAAGCCTCTCATCTGCCGCAGCGCCAACGGACTGATCTTATTCCCGCTGTCACTGGCGGCGTGGTCCTTCACGCACGGCGTACAGGAGAGCGCCGACGCACCTTTCCGCCACCAGTGATGCGTTAAACGTCTGCCGCTCCCGCATCAGGTCCGTGTGTCCCTTCGTAACTCAGGCGACGGCTCGCCGCGCGACACCGTGACCATCGCCCACAGGCACATTCATTACCAGCGTCCGACCCACCTTCCGGCACGTCTCCCAACGCTGTTTGCGCACAATTGACGAAGCACGCGTCTGAAATCCAACGCGTCGGGGCTGAAGCGGCGTTCGTACCCAACAATCCGCCGTCCCAACACACATCTATTGTCCGGCTCAGAACTCCGATTGACGGTTCAATTACAACCGGGCACGTTTCGAGTTGCTCGGTATCGCTGGTAGTCATACCCGAGCGGATCGCCGCATGCCGTCTCTAAACACCCGCACGGACCTGTATCGGTCCGCACGCGGTGGGCTGCGCGAACACGCAGCCGCGAAGGATGTCGATGCAACGCAGCGTCCGAATCGTCCTCGTCCTCGTCCTCCTCGTCGCGACTTGCGTCGGCGTCAGCCTGATCCTCACGCAATCCGCTGAAGCCCACGGGACATGCGCAAATCACCAGTACCGCACCTACGATGGCACGCATGACGGCGACGGGGATGGCGTCGGGTGCGAGTCAAAGCCTGCCCCGCCAGGACGATCCAACACAGGCTCATCGACCACCGGCGGTACATCAGCGGGATCACACCCTGCAGCGCACCGGACCTGCGCCGGCCACCAGTACCGCACCTACGACGGCACACACGACGGAGACGGAGATGGCGTCGGGTGCGAGTCAAAGCCTGAACCGCCTTCCCGCTCAGGCGTCACTTCGGTGGGCTACGACCGCGACAACTGGAGCTTCGATTCGTCCCGCGCGCGCGCCCGCCTGGGCTGTAACTCCAGCGAACACGTTGACCACATCGTCGCGCTCAAAGAGGCATACGATTCCGGCGCTGCGGCATGGTCGAGCACGCGCAAGGCCGAGTTCGCCAACGACCCCGCGAATCTGTGGTGCCTCGACGCGAGCGTCAATCTCAGCAAATCCGATGGCGACCTCGCCGAGTGGGCCGGCGGCTCGTGCGCACAGCGCAAGCACATCGCGACCGTCACGCAGCAGGTCAAACACGCCTACGCGTTGTCGACCGATGGCGCGGAACAGCGCGCGATCACCGCGGTGTTGTCCGCTCAGTGCACGCCGTTGACGGATTCGCAGGCAGGCACAACGCAGTCCCCGTCAAGCGGCCCGCAGGGCGTCGCGGGGTCGAGCGTCGCCGGCGGCTCGTCAGAGGCTCCGGCGCCCGCGGACGGCGCCAACAGCCAAGCCGAGCCCGACCAACCCGAGTGGTGCTTCAGCCCGCCGCCGTTGCGCGTCATCGCCCTTGCCCCACACCTGATGGACTTCTGCCACGACGACAGCTGGCGTCAGCTCGTCCCCAACAACTGACGCCTCACATCAACGCGGTTGCCAGCGTGCGGGTCAACGTGACCGCCCCGCCCTCAGTCGTCTGCCGGGGGACGCTCGAAGCCCTCGTAAACCCGATCTCGGTGACCGATTCGGACCACGCTGACCTCTCGCACGCCGGAGCCTGGTTCAAAGATGATGCGGTAGTCGCCTGCGCGGACTCGGAACAGGATCGTCGGCCACTCCATCTGCTGCGTGTCAGGCCCATACGGATCTCGCGTCATCTGGCGCAGTCTGCCGCGCACGCGCCGCTTCGGCTCCGGCGCGAGCGTCTTGAGCTGGGCGTCGGCCTCGTCTGACTGAATGACCCGATAGCGCACCGACCTCAGTCGTCCGGTTCGTCCGGATCGAAGACGACGCCTCCGCCAGCCTGAATCTCTGCACGCGCCTTTCGGGCAACTCGAAGAAGACCCTCTTCGGCCGCAGGCGTGAAGCCGGGCTCATCGTAGGCGAAGTAGACACCGTAGTCAGGGCTGAACAGCGGCACCCAGACACGCCCTTGCTCATCAACCATCAGGCGCGCGCGCCGCCGCTCCGACCACTCCCAGTCGGGATACTTGCGCGTGAATTCGTCGAAGAGCATGCCCTTGTGCCGACGAATCTCCGCCATCGGCGTGACCGGATGAGTTGAGTCTGACTCGCTGTCCACGTCCCTGAGCGCCATGCCAAGCCTCCTCCGGGTCACGATAAGCCATCGGGCACGGCTGCCACAGCGCTCCAAGGTGTCCGTGTGCTCGATCTCACCTCCGAGATGGGGCACTACGCCGGCAAGCTGCTCGCCGACCTTGGCGCCGAAGTGACCAAGACCGAGCCGCCCGCGGGCGACCCCTCGCAAGGGCGGAGGCAGGTCAAGGCGAACGCCTCCGCTTCAGTCGTCGGCAGAGGGACGCTCAAACCCCTCATAGACCCAATCGCGGTGAGCGATCCGGATGACGGACACTTCGCGGACGCCGGGACTTGGTTCGAAAATGATGCGGTAGTCGCCCGCGCGGACTCGGTACCGGGGCGCATTGCTCCGCATGCGTAGCGTGTTCGGCCCGTATGGATCGCGCTCCATATCGCGCAGCGTTCTGCGCACGAGCCGCTTCGGGACGGGAGGCAACGAGGAGCGCTGCTCCTTCGCCTCACCCGTCAAGCCGACGCGGTAGCGCACTGCTATTCGTCGTCGTCGTCGTCCATTTCATCCAGATACGTCACTCTGCCGGCGAGGATGTCCTCGCGCGCCTTGCGGCTGATCTCGTCGAACATCTCCTCGACCTCTGGCGTGTAGAGCGGGTCGTACTCGATGCCGACGCCGTGCTCCGGTTCGAACATCGGCACCCAGCAGCGGCCTTGTTCGTCGTACATTAGGCACTTGCGGCGCTTCGCCGTCCACTGCCAGCCCGGATTCTTGCGCGTGAATTCGTCGAAGAGTAGGCCCTTGCGCCGACGAATCTCCGCCATCGGCGTGACCGGATGAGTGGAGTCTGACTCGCTGTCCACGTCTCTGAGCGTCATGCCGAGCCTCCTCCGGGTCACGATAAGCTATCGGGCATGGCTCCCACAGCTCTCGACGGCGTCCGCGTGCTCGATCTCACCTCAGAGATGGGCCACTACGCCGGCAAGCTGCTCGCCGACCTCGGCGCCGACGTGATCAAGGTCGAACCCCCGGGTGGCGACGCCGCGCGCGGACTCCCGCCTTTCCATGCCGATCACCCCGGCCGTGAGACCTCGCTGCGCTTCTGGTACTTCAACGCCAACAAGCGCTCCGTCACGCTCGACCTCAGCCAATACGACGGCCGCTACCTCTTCGGCCGGCTCGCCCAGACCGCCGACATCGTGATCGAGTCCTTCCAGCCCGGCGAGCTCGAGGAGCTCGGCGTCGATATCAATGCCATCCGCGAACGACAGCCCGCCCTCGTCTGGGCCAGCATCACCGGCTTCGGATTGGATGGGCCCCACGCCGGCTGGCAGGTCACCGACATCATCGCCCAGGCCGTGGCCGGCATCGCCGTCCTCGCAGGCGACCCCGAGGGTCCGCCGCAACGCATCGCCGGCAATCAGGCCTACATCGTGGCCGGCATCTCCGCCGCCCAGGGCGCGATGCTCGCGCTGCTCCACGCCGAATCCACCGGCGAGGGACAGCTCGTCGAAACCTCAATCCAGGAGGCCCTCTCGATCTGCCAGGAGACCGCCCACCTCGGCTGGGACTTCCAGCGATGGTCCCGCGAGCGCATCGGCGAACAGCACCGCATGCCCGGGATCGGCACCTACCAGACGCTCGACGGGTACATCTACAGCGCCGTCGGCATCCCCGGCTTCGGCGCGCCCTGGCCGGTGTTGATCGGCTGGATGGACGAGGAAGGCAAGGCCGAGGACCTGACCGAGCCGCGGTTCGCCGAATCGTTCGCGACGTTCAACATGCGCACGATCTTTGACCCCGAGCAGCTCGCCGCCCTCGGCCCCACGCTGCACCGCGCCCAGGAGGTGCTCACGGCCTTCTACGCCGGCAAGACGTCGATGCAGGTCTACGAGCAGGGTCAAGCCCGACGCCTGCTGATCGGCATGGTCGCCTCGCCCGCGGACATCGCCGACAACCACCACCTCGCCGCCCGCGAGTGGTGGGCCGAGCTCGAGCAGCCGCGCAGCCTCGGCACGGACCCCGTGCAGCTCAAGATGCCCGGCCCGCCCTACCGACTCTCCGCCACGCCCGTCGAGCTCCGCCGCCCCGCCCCGCGCATCGGCGAACACAATCAGCACGTCTGGGTCGACGAGGTCGGCATCCCCTTCGAAGACCTCGGCGCCTACGCCGGGGAGGGCGCCATATGACCGAAAATGGGACCCGCCCGCTCGACGGAGTCCGCGTCGCCGATTTCTCCTGGTTCGGCGCCGGCCCGATCGCCGGGCGCACGCTCGCCGACTTTGGCGCGGAGGTGATCCGCGTCGAGAGCGAAGCCCGCGTCGACGGCCTGCGCCTGACCCAGCCCCAGAAGCCCGGCAAATCCGGTTACAACGTCGGGGCATACTTCAACAACTACAACGCCGGCAAGGCCTCGTTCCTGCTCAACATGGCCGCGGAGGGCGCGCGCGACGTGGCGCTCCGCCTGATCGAGCGCTCCGACATCTTCCTCTCCAACCTCACCCCGCGCGTGATCGAGCGCTGGGGCCTCACCTACGAGGAGCTCTGCGCCGTCAATCCGCAGATCATCGCCGCCTACCAGCCGATGCAGGGCACGTTCGGACCGCACCGCGACTTCCTGGGCTTCGGCGCCGTGCTCACCCCCGTCACCGGCATCTCGCACCTCTCCGGCGAGCCACAGCGCCGACCGGTCGGGATCGGCACCAACTACCCCGACTATGTGGTCAACCCCGGTCACACCGTGCTCGCGATGCTCGCCGCGCTGCGCCACCGCCGACGCACCGGCGAGGGTCAGCGCATCGAGCTCGCTCAGCTCGAGTCCGTGGCCGCCACGATGGGCCCATCCCTGCTCGACTACACCGCCAACGGCTGCAACCAGATGCGCAAGGGCAACGCTTCCTCCTGGATGGCTCCGCACGGGATCTACCGCTGCCGCGACGGCAAGCGCGGCGCTCCCCACCCCGACGGCTCGACGACCCGCGAACGCTGGGTCGCGATCGCCATCCGCAGCGACGCCGAGTGGGCCGCTCTCTGCGGCGCGGCCAGTAGCGCGGCCAGTAGCGCGACCAGCGGCGCGTCCTTCGCTGCCGACGATCGCTTCGGAACCCTGCTCGGCCGCCGCGAGCACGAGGACGAGCTCAACGCCGCCATCTCACAATGGACCGCCGGCGAAAACGCCGCCGCGCTCGCCGAGCGCCTACAGTCTGTCGGCGTCCCCGCGGGCCTCGTCCAGGACGCCGAGGACATGTGCGACCACGACCGCCACCTCGCCCAACGCGGCTTCTACCAGTACCTCGACCACCCCGAAACCGGCATCTCGCTCTACGACGGCCCGATCGTCAAGCTGCACAGCACGCCGGGCGAACTCGCCGCCCCCGCCCCCCTCTTCGGCGAGCACACCTTCGCCGTCGCCACCGAAATCCTCAACTACACCCCCGAAGAAGCCGCCGACCTCACCGCCGCCGGAATCCTCAGTTAGACATTCTCAGCCAAGCGTTCTCAGCCGGGAATCGCCTAGACACGCCGGATCCCCTCTCCCCCCGCAGAGCGGGGGGAGATGTCACGTAGTGACAGAGGGGGGCTCCCCCTGCTTGGCTAGATACCGCAACGCCCGCGAGTTGGGACCGCCGCCCCCCTCTGCCTGCGGCATCTCCCCCCGCGGAGCGGGGGGAGAGGGGAAATGGAGGTTACGCGCAGGTCTCCTGAGGGGGAGATGCCGCAGCCTGCCCCTGCGCAGGCAGGGGGCAGAGGGGGAGAGAGACGCGCTCAGGCGGCGTCGTTGCGGGCCTCCCCCTCAGTCGCTGCGCGACAGCTCCCCCGCGGGGGGAGCGATGGGGAGTCCGATTCTGCTGACCACTCAATGTGGTCAGCGAGGGCCAACGCTTGTGGCCGCCCACCGGCGATCGCACTCGACACAGCCGCCACATCCGCGGCGACCAGTCACACGCGGCAACCCGCCTGACCCAACCAGCTAGCGGTCGGAGCCGTAGACCAGGCTGCGCTCCAGAAACGGGCCTACCGGCGCGATCCCCTGCGGCATGAAATCCCAATGCCCGCAGGGGATCCAGACAATCTCGCGCGGCTCGGCCAGCAGGTCGTAGAACCGCTGCGTCGCCTCCGGCGTGATCAGATCGTCGAACTCCCCCGCCACCACCTGCACCGCCCGGCCCTCCGTCATCGGCGCGTACACGCTGGGGTCGCTCAGCCGAGCGGCCAGACTCGTCGCGGCCGAATCGGCCTCGCGCATCAGTGTCGCCCCGCCGCTGATGCAGAACGACGCTGCCTTGACGCGGTCGTCCAACCCCACGAACGGCGCGCCGCGCATCCCGCCCATCGAAAAGCCCACGAAGCCCACCCGCTCCGCATCGACCTCCGGCTGCGTGACCAGCCAGTCCAGCGTCCGCATCCAGTCCACGACCGTCTGCAGCGACTGATCGAGCCGCCGCATCGGGTAGCTCGTGAAGTCATCCATGGTGACCGGCTTGAGCGCGCGGTCGCCGTGGCCCGCCTGGTCGATCGTGGCGCAGATCGCCCCGCGGCTGACCCACTGCTGCGCCGGCCACACGACATAATCAGCAGCTTTGTCCAGCGTTCCCGGATGTCCCACCAGGATCAGTGGCCGCGGACCCTCATGGCGCGGGTCATACAGCAGCAGCCCCGGGACCCGCTGGTCGTTCCGCGACGTGAGCTCGAACCGCTCAATGTTGAGCGTCTCAGCCGCCTGACCCACTTCGCGCGTCGCCTCGAACGGGAGATCGCGGTCGTACCCAAATGCCAAGTCGAAAAACAGATCGCTCATGCCACGAGCCTACTCGTAGCGCAACGCCTCAGCGACCGGAATCCGGGTCGCTTGACGCGCCGGGAAATATGTCAACACCAGCGACGCCGCGAATGACCCGAAGATGATCGGCAGGATCGTGCCCAGCGGGATGTACATCCCGACATCCGAACCGAACGTGCCCTCGGCGAACAGCTTCCAGGCCAGGCCGATCGCGAGCACCGTGCCCAGCCCGATCCCGAGGAAGGCGATGAAGCCCATCTCGATCATCAGCTCGAGACCAACCATTCGCGACTGAAAGCCGATCGCGCGCAGCACGCCGATCTGCTGCCGACGCTCGACCACCGCGCGCACGGCGATCACCCCCAGCGCCGCCAGCCCTGCGACCAGTCCGAGCCCGATGAACGCCTGGAAGAGCAGGAAGAACGACGAAGTCTGTTCGCGTTGCTGCTCGAGGTCGCCCTGGATGTCGACCGCCTCAATCGCCAGCGCGCGCTCGATCGCCTGCGCCGTCTCGTGCGAATCGGCGCCATCCCTGACCGCCACCAGGTGCCGCGTGAACTCCGCATCGTCGTAGAGGCCGGCCCAGATCCCCTCCGACACCAGCACGGTCGGCAGCTGCCCCAGATCAGACACGCCGACATCGAGAATCCCCACGGAGAGATCCACTACTGCGATGACCTGCAGGTCGGCGAAACGGGCGCCGTTGCTCACCCGGATCAGCACCTCGGGAATCACGGTCGCCTGGAAATCCACCGAGTCCGGCATCCGCCACGCATCCTCGCCGGGGCCGCCAAACCCGCCGTCAGTCAGCGCCGACGCGGTCGCGATCGCCACCGGATCGCCACGGCGCAGCGCATCCCAGACCGCCTCATCGGAGCTATATCCGCGCGCGCGCGACTGCAGCTTGATCTCCTGGCCGATCAGCAGATCATCGTTGGCGCCGGCCAGATGCAACGCGCGCAGCGCAGACGCGTCATCGGGGTCGTCCACGCGCATCACGACCGGTTCGCCGTTGCGCAGCACCGGCCGCTCATTGACGATGTCCCACTCCTCAGTGCTGAGCGTGATCGCGCCCGTGCCATCGAACGCCCCAAAGCGCAGCCGGCCGACATGCTCAATCTCCTCGAGCGTCTCCGTTTCGCCGGCCTCAAGCAGCGCAGTGGGGATGTCGCCGACCTCGTTGAGCTCGCTCGTCGCGGCCACGATCTGGAAGCCCCCGAGCGCGTCGTCGGTCGTGAAGGCCCTGTCGAACGAAGCCGAAATCGTGCTGAAGTTGACCAGCGCGAAGGTGATGATCGCGATCATCGCAATCGTCATCCCCGTCCGGTATCGGGACGCCGCCGGGTAGGCCGCCGCCGTCCGCACCACCGGCGCCAGACGCCCGAACATGACGCCGAGCACGTTGATCGCCCGTAGTACGAGGTTGAGATTGAAGACCAACAGCAAGGTCGCGGCCGTAGTCAGCAGGATCCCGCTCAGCACGAACAGCTGCGGGCCGCCCTCAAGATTGGTCCCCCACACGTCCTGATGCCAGTTGAGCGGCGCGAACCAGAGGAAGACCACGAACGCCGTCGCCACGGTGTAAGTCGGCCGGCCCGGCGCGCCCAGCCGCGTGGCCAGCATGACCAGCCCGATCGGCGCGATCGAGATGCCCAGCATGTAGAGGAACAGGTCGTTCAGGTCGACGCCGTAGACGATCACCAACGCGCCGGCCACGAGCAGCGTCGCCCACCACTCCGGTCGCCAGCGCATCAGCCGCCAGGCCGGCAGCACCAGCGCCGTCGCCGTATTCGAACTCCGCACCCCGCCGAACATCATCAGCACCAGCGCCAGCACCCCGCCCGCGACGAACGTGATCGGCGTCGTCAGCAGCAGCGCCAGACCCAGCGGCGTGCTGAAGATGCCCGGGATTGAGATCCGGCGTCGCGCCTCGATCCGCGAATCCGGAATGTCCCGAATCGCCGCCACGATGTTCAGCTGACTGGCCCGGAACGACGAGATCGTGACCGTGATGAACGTGACGACGATCCCCAGCCCCGCCGAGATGATCAGGCTCTTCAGCGTGACTCCGTAGGTGAACGAGAAACCGAGCGTCGCGAACAGCCCGTTCAGCGCGGACACCATCCCGACCGAGAGCGCCACTCCGAGCGCCACGCCGACCGCCGCCGCTGCGAGGTTGTAGGTCATGCCCTCGGACATGAACATCTGGATCAGGTGATCGCGCTGCATGCCGACCGCGCGGGCCATGCCCATCTCTGAGCGCCGCTCCTCCGCCAGCATCGCGAACAGCAGGAAGATCAGCAGAATCCCGGCCGCCACCGAGAACGACCCCATGAACAGGAACAGCGCCGTGAAGATGCTCGCGATCAGCTCCGCCGTCTCGAGCGCGTCCGCCTTGATCGGCTCCGACTGAAAGCGCGACAGTTGGGTGGGCCCGCCGCTGCTCGCGTAGACCTGCGGATTGACCTGCGCCTGCCCCTTCAGCCATTCCCCCAGCGCCTCGTCCAGCGCCGCCGAGCTATCGAGCGCGCCCTTGATGCCGCCCGCGCCCGACACGACTACCAGCGCCCAGTCGTCGTCCGCCTGCCCGACCAGCTCCCGTGCGCGCGCCGCGCTCAGCACCCCGCCCGACGAGTCCCCTTGCACGTCGCCGGTGAGGAACCCGGGCTCGCCAATCTCGACGATCCGGAACGAATGCGGCTCGCCCCGCACACGCAGGACGATCGTGTCACCGACGCCCGCGTCGAGCTCGTCCGCCGCCTGCGGATTGATCACGATCTCATCAGCCGCCAGGCTGCCGATTGCGAACGGATCGCCGTCCGCATCCGGCACCGCGCCGACCGAGTCCGCCGCCGCGGCGTCAACGCCGATCAGCCAGAACGAGGGCTCGATCTGCCCGCTCGCCGGATGCAGCGCCGGCAACACCTCGATCGTCACGCCGAACACCGCGTCGACCTGCTCGTCGTCACCAAACTCCAGCCGCGCGTCGTCGACCACCTCCTGCGGCACGCCGCCCGCCTGCTCGCCGCCCAACGCGCCGGTGGTCACGTTGTAGGTGATCATGTGGTCGACTCGGCGCAGCCCCGAGAACACCGCATTCTCAATACTGATCGCCAGCGTGTCGCCGATCGCGAACGACATCGTCACGATGATCGTCGCGATCGTCAGCCCCAGCACGATCAGCGCCGTCTGCGCGCGCCGGCGCCGCATGTTGCGAATCCCCATCCGCGCCAGCACCGGCTTGCGCCACCAGATCACCGCCATGATCCCGGCCGCCACGCCGGCGATCGCCACCACGATCCACATCACCGTCAGCGTGCTCAGGCCAAAGATCTCGTCCACGTCGCCGCCCTCTCGTCGCCCTCTCGCCGCCCGGATGGCCGCTGGTCAGCCCGCCGCGATCGCCATCGGACGATGCTTCGTTTCACCCTCGATCACGCCGTCCCGCATGTGGATCGTGCGGTGTGCCCGCGCCCCAATGCCCTGATCGTGCGTCACGATCACGAACGTCTGCTGATTCGCCTCGTTCAGCGACTCCAACAGGTCCATCACCGCGTTGGCGTTCGTCGAGTCCAGATCACCGGTCGGCTCATCGCCCCAGACGATCGCGGGGTTGTTGACCAGCGCCCGCGCGATCGTGACGCGCTGACGCTGCCCGCCCGAGAGCTGCGCCGGGCGATGCCGCGACCAATCGGTCAGCCCCACGGTGGCGAGCGATTCCATGGCGCGTTCGCGTGACTCGCGGGGACTGACGCCGCTGACCAGCAGCGGCAGCTCGACGTTCTCGACCGCGTTGAGCACCGGCAGCAGGTTGTAGAACTGGAACACGAAGCCCATCCGCCGCGCCCGGTAGTCGGTGCGCTGGTTGTCGGGCATGTGCTGGATCGCCTGCCCCTCGATCAGAATCTCGCCCTCTTCGATCACCTCGAGCCCCGACAGGCAGTTCAGCAGCGTCGTCTTCCCGCAGCCCGAGGGGCCCATGATCGAGACCATCTCGCCGCGCTGCACCGCCAGCGTCACGCCCTGGAGCGCGTGGACCGGCTGACCCTCGGCTGCATACGTCTTGTGCACGTTCTCCGCGACGATGATCGCGTCCGCCGTGTCGATCGAGACCATGAGACCTCCGAAACTCTCCCCGCGCGTACCCTGCGACCATACGCGGGATGTGCGTCACAGGGTGCGCGATTCGCAGAAAGAGGTGAACTGTGGCGGAGCTGTCAGATGCCGTCGATCAGCTGGCCCAGAACCTGATCGTCAACAACATCGCCGCCCTGATGCCCAGCTTCACGCCCCAGGGTCTGATCCAGGCCCTCGCGCTGCAGGCCCAACCCGACAGCGCCGAGGGCTCCGACGAGTACGAGATCACCCCCGAGGGCGACGACCGGTTCCGCATCTGGTTCCGCGGCGACGACGGCGAGGGCGCCATCTACACCGAGTGGCAAGAGGTCGACGGAGTCTGGAAAGTCAATTCCATCGGCCGCCTCGAGGACTGATCGGTGCGGACGCATTCGCATTACCCTCAATTGAATCATTGCGAGCAGGGGAGCGCGCCATGACGACGGAACGAATCCAGCTGACGCTCAGCCTCGACGAGGCGCTCTGCAAGCGTCTCCGCGTCACCTCGGGGCGTATGGGCGTGCCGGTCTCCGATTACTGCGCAAACGCGATCGAAGCGGCCCTGCGGAGCGACGCTGCGTCGCACAGGACGATCGAGGAACGCATCAATGCGCTTGACAGCATCGATGCGCTGCGCAAGGAGATATTCGGCGACCACGTCGTCAAGTCAGATTCCGTCCTCGACATCCGCGAGGGGCGCGCCATGCGGGACGAGCAGATCGACATCGCTGTGCGCGGCGAGTATCCGGACAACTCGTGACCGTCGAGATCGTAATCGACGCCAGCGTTGCGGTTGCGGTCTTGTTGGACGAAGCGAATTCGGAGGCCGCGCGCGGGCTGCTCCGCGCGTCCGCTCGTGACCAAGTGGCCGTGGTTGCGCCGCATCTATTCGGCTACGAGGTCACGAACGCACTGCATCGACGGGTCGAGGACTGATCGCCCTCGCAGTTTCGAGCTTCAGTCGCGGCCCGGACTCGCGTCTCGATCAGCGACTTCGCCGACCCACGCTCTCTCTCCCTCCGCGCAGCGGGGGGAGATGTCACGGAGTGACAGAGGGGGGTTCCGCCGCGTCTCACTCGAGCCCGCTCAGCTAAGCCCGACTCCCGCCGCCAAGCCCCAGCCGCTCATTGTTCAGCAGCCTGCTCGTGCGAACCAGAGGGCAGCGGCGGGCCAACGAGGGCCTCCACCCTTCCGAGGTCGGATCGGATCGAGTATCCTTTCAGCGCACTTGCACGAGGCCCTCAGATGGCGCATTGGTCCAGGAATTGCGACTCCCAGCCCAAACCGTAGTTTGATTCCTTCGTAGATCGAGATACTCAGCTATGCCAACCGAACAACTCAACGGAATCGAACTTCACTACGAAGAGTATGGAGCAGGTCCCCCAATCATTTTCTTACATGGGGCCGGCGGTGGAGCGCAGATCGGCTGGTTTCAGCAGATCCCCCATTTCGAACGACACTACCGCTGCATCGTCATCGACCATCGAGGGTTTGGCTCGTCGACCGATCCGGACAAAGAGGGGCCGACGCGGTTCGTCGACGACCTGGAGGAGCTGCTGGACCGGCTGGGCATCGAACGCGCAGGCTTGATCGCGCAATCGATGGGTGGGTGGACTGCTCTCGGCTTTGCCATTCGCAATCCCAGCCGTGCTTCCGCTCTCGTGATGTGCGACTGCGTCGGGGACCTGGATTGGCCCGAGCTGCACAGCTTGATGGAAGAGCTTGACGAACAGACCCGGGATATCCCCGGGCTCGACCGGGCCTATGCAGAGGACTTTCCTGATCGCGATCCAGCGATGGCGCTACTGATGCGCATGCGACTCAACTCCGAGAACTTCCCGCTGCCGGAGTGGTTGTCGTTTAACTTGACTGAATCCCGTTCCAATCTGAGGTACACGCCGACTGGCATTCGCATTGGAACGGAGGACATCGTGGCACTCACGGTGCCAACGATGTTCCTGGTCGGGGACGAAGACAAAATCGTCTATCCGGAGGTGGTCCGGATGGTGCACGAACAAATCCCGGGGTCTGAATACGTCGAAGTCGACGGCTGCGGCCACTCTGTGTATTGGGAGCGCCCGGAAGCCTTCAATCAAGTTGTGGGTGAGTTTCTGAAACGACATCTGTTGAGTTGACTCCGCCGCACATCCCCGCAGGCAGACTCCGTTCAGTTCCGACGTCGCTCATGGCGTCTCCCGGCGTCTCAACGCGCTAGCAGGCTGCTGAAAAAGGATGTGTGAGATCATGGAGGTGCCTGGTTAGTAGTAGCTGAGGGAGACGTCGATGCGTGGTGAGACTGAGCGGCAGGCGACGTTGATGTTGGGATTGACGCCGGATGGCTTTGTGCCCCGGGACCACCCGTTGCGGCGGATCAAGCCGCTGGTCGATTCGGCCCTGGGGCGGATGTCGCCGCTCTTCGACGAGGTCTACGCGGCCGGCGGACGGCCCTCGATCCCGCCCGAGCACCTGCTCAAGTCGAGCCTCTTGATGGCCTTCTACACGATCCGTTCGGAGCGCCAGTTCTGCGAGCAGTTGCGCTACAACATCCTGTTCAAGTGGTTTCTCGACCTCAACGTGGAGGATGAGCCGTTTCACCCGACGACCTTCACGAAGAGCCGCGAGCGGCTGCTGCTGAAGCAAGTGGTCAGCGAGGCGCGCCGCGGGCGGCTGCTCTCGGCCGACCACTTCACGGTCGACGGCACGCTGCTGGAGGCCTGGGCATCGCACAAGAGCGATCGTCCGCGCGACGAGCAAGGCCCGCCCAAAGGCGGCGGGCGTAACCGCGATGCGGACTTCCAGGGTGAGCGCCGCAGTCGCGACGCGCATGCCTCAACCACCGATCCCGAGGCGCGGCTCTACCGCAAGCGCAAGCAGCAGGGCGCGCAGCTCTGCTACCTCGGTCACGTGCCGACTGAGAACCGGAATGGTCTGGTCGTTGATGTCGAACTGACCGAGGCCGACGGCTATGCCGAACGCGAGGCGGCGCTGGCGATGCTGGAGTGCAGTGTCTGCGGACCGGCCACGCTGGGCGCCGACCGTGGCTACGACACCCGCGACTTCGTCTGGAACGCGCGCGCTTGGTGTCACCCCGCATGTGGCCCAGAACGACCGCGGGCGGCGCAGCGCGATCGAGCGTCCGACGACGCGGCATGACGGCTACCGCCAGAGTCAGCGCCGGCGCAAACGGGTCGAGGAGGTCTGGGGCTGGATCAAGACGATCGGCGGAGGCAGCAAACTGCGCTATCTCGGTCGGGCGCGCAACAAACTCTGGCCGGAGTTGACCGCCGCCGCCTACGACCTCACCCGCATCGCCCAGCTTGAGGCCGCCGCCGCATAGCCCGACGCCGGTCGAACCCCCACCCAGGCCGCCGGAACGTCCCTCACCGCTCCAACTGGACCTACCATTCAGCTCACTCGAGCCCGCTCAGCTAAGCCCGACTCCCGCCGCCAAGCCTCAGCCGCTCATTGTTCAGGAGCCTGCTACGTCAGCTCCATCACTACATCCCCGATCCCGGGAAAGCGCACCGTCGCTGTCTGACCCGCCGACGCCGGCTGATAAATCGCCGCCGCGCCCGTCGTGATCACCTGTCCCGCCTCCACGGTCATTCCGCGGGCGCCGATCTCGTTCACCGTCGCCGTCAGAATCTCCAGCGGGTCCGGACGCTCGTCGCGGCCCCCCGCGACCGATTCACCATCCATCAGCACCTCGACCTCCACCGCTCGCAGGTCGCGATCCTGCCAGTCGGAAATCTCCGGCCCCATGACCAGCGCCTGGGCGCCGACTCCGTCCGCGGCCATGCTCGGCATGCCCGGCGGCACTTCCGCGAAGCGCATGTTCGGCGCCTCGATCACCACATTCGCGCTGGCCACCGCCGCGTGGACCTCGGCGTCGCTGTAGCCGCCCTCGCGCGGCGCGAGATCCGCGTTGATCCGGAAGGCGACCTCGCCCTCGATCACACATCGGCCGAAGACCGATCCCGCGATCTGCGCCGGGCTCTCGAAGACCATCCCCTCAAAGAAGGGCGCCAGCACCATCGCGCCCTCCAGCACTGCCGCCTTCCAGGCCACCGCCGGCTCGCCCGTCTTCGCCCAGCGCGCCGCAAAGATGCGCTGGCCATCGGCCGCAGTTTCGGGCCGGCAGTCCTCGGGAATCGTCGGCAGCGCACGGCCCGCCGCGGCAGCGGCGTCCAGGAGATCGGCGGCGGTTGCAACTTGCTGGTCGGTCATGGCGGCGGGCATCGTCTCATCCTCACGCATGGTCGGTCGGTTGATCGACCCTAGGATAGAGGGCGCAACAGCACCAAGAAGGAGCGTCGCCATGGAGGTCGCCCCGCGCCACGAGATGGTCGCGTTTCTCGAATCGCTCGGAACCGCCGATGTGGATCACAGCGGCGGCGACTTCCTACAGCACCTCTGCGCGGTGCACGACCTGCTGCTCGCCCGCGGCGCATCGGCCCGCGTCGCCGCAGTCGGGATGTTCCACTCGATCTACGGCACCGAGACCTTCCAGGGTTTCAGCCTGCCGCTCGACCAGCGCCCACGCGTGCGCGAGCTGATCGGCGAGCGCGCCGAGCAGCTCGCCTGGTGCAACTGCGTGATGGACCGCGCGTCGTTCGACGCGTCCCTCGGCGATGCCCTGGCCGGCGCGGCGCAGCTTGAAATTCGCGATCGCCACGGCTCGTCGATCTCACTCAGCGTCGACGAGCTGCGCGAACTCGCCGAGGTCCACCTCTTCGATTGGCTCGAGCAGGTCGAGCGCGTTGTCGCCGGCGATCCCTCCGCAAACTCTCCCGATCAGCCGCCCGGCTGGGACTACCGCCGACGCGCCTACGGACAGATGGCCGAGCTGGTTGGGCGACGTGGGCTGTGGCTCTACGGCGCCGTCTTCTCCCGCGAACCCGTCGCGCCGCCGGACTAAGCCGCTCCCCTAGACTGCGCCCGCTGCCGCAAGACCCGCGGCAGACTCGATAGGAGTCGGCTCAATGACCCAGATCGACACGACCGCGGACACGTATCTCCGCGACAAGTACGCCATCATCGGCGTCGGCGAAACCACCTACACCCGCGGCTCGGGCATGACCACCCGCGCCCTCGGCACCTGGGCGATCAAGAACGCCATGGACGACGCTGGCATCCCCGCCGGCGAAATCGACGGCATGATGTCCTACTCGGGCAACGACTCGACCGCCTCGCCGATGCTCGCCGGCGACCTCGGCATCCGGCTCAACTTCTACATGGACGTGCAGGGCGGCGGCTCCAGCAGCGAGGCGCTGATCGGCCTCGCGATCGGCGCCATCGAAGCCGGCATGTGCCAGACCGTCGTGATCTTCCGCTCGATGAACGGCTACTCGCAGGTCCGGATCGGCGGCACCGGCGCGCGAGCCAGCGTGCCGGTCGGCGGCGACGCGCTGCACACGTCGGCCTACGGCTGGTTCTCGGCCGGTCAGAGCTTCAGCCCCACCTTTATGCGCCACATGTACGACTACGGCACCACCCCCGAGCAGGTCGCGATGGTCAAGGTGATCCACTCGGAGCACGCCGCCAACAACCCCAAGGCCTATTACAAGCAGCCCGTCACGGTTGAAGACGTCGTCAACAGCCGGATGATCTGCAAGCCGCTGCACCTGCTCGACTGCTGCGTCGAAACCGACAACGCCACCGCGCTGATCGTCACCCGCGCCGAACGCGCCTACGACTACAGGAACACGCCGGCGCGAATCATGGGCGTCGCCGGCCGCGTCTGCAAGCCGCGGATCGACATGCACTTCCAGCACGGCCCGATCTCCACGGTCGCCGGCTACTACATCAAGGACATCATCTACCGCAACGCGGGCCTCGGACCCGAGGACATCCAGTGCACCGGCGCCTATGACGCCTTCACCTTCACCTCGATGCTCCAGCTCGAGGACTACGGCTTCTGCGAGAAGGGCGAGGGCGGCGACTACGTCAGCAGTGGGATCATGCGGCTCGGCGGCGACCGCCCCAACAACACCTCCGGCGGCCACCTCTGCGAGGGCTACACCCACGGCATGAACATGATCATCGAAAACGTCCGCCAGCTGCGCGGCGAGGTCGATGACTACTGCCCGGTCGACGGGAACGGCTCACGCCGGCACACCTTCAACTACGCCACCCCCGCCAACGGCGGCGGCTGCCGGCAGGTGCCCGACCTCGATATCACCCAGAACCTCGGCTGGGCGATGCCCGGCACCGGCTCCTCGCTGATCATGCGCAAGGGCTAGCCGCGAGCGCACCGCACGACCACCACCAAGAGCACAGCCGCTAAGGAACAAAAATGCCGCAGGGCGAATATCTCGGAATGACCCTCACGGTCCTCGACCTCGACAACGAGAACAAGGCCTACTTTCAGCACTGCGCCGAGCACAATTTCCATCTGCAGCGCTGCACCACGTGCAACCTGCTGCGCTACCCGCCCGGCACCGCCTGCCCCTGGTGCTCCAACCGCGAGTTCACCTGGACGCCGGTTGACGCACGCGGCGAGGTCCACTCCTACGGCGAGGTCCACCACGCGATCCAGCCGGCGATGCGCGAGCGCGCGCCCTACATGATCCTGCTCGTCCAGCTCGACACCCAGGCCGGCGTTCCCACCGAGCACGAGGCGATCCGCGTCGCCGGCAATCTCGTCACCCCCGAAGGCGAGTTCGCCCCGCCGGAGCTCGTCCGCCAGGTTGGCATCGGCAGCCGCATGCGCATGGTCTTCAAGGATGTCGCCTCCGGTCTCGCCCTGCCCCACTGGACGCTCGACGAAGCGGCCGAGCAGCCCGAGGCGATCTGGCGCTACCCGCAGCAGGTCAACGGCGTCTAAGCGGCTCAACGGGAGGACCGACATGGCTGAGTGGTCCCCGCGGCGGTTTGAAGGCAGCGTCGCGCTCGTCACCGGCGGCGCCAGCGGCATGGGCCGCGAGACCAGCGTCCGGCTCGCCCGCGAGGGCGCGGCCGTCGTCGTCGCCGGCCTGCCCGATGACCCCCGCGGCGCCGAGACCGTCGCGATGATCGAAGCTGTCAACGGCCGCGCCGTCTACGCCGGCGTCGATGTCTCCAGCGATGCCGACTGCGAGGCGATGGTCCAGACCGCGGTCGATGAGTTCGGCCGTCTCGACTACTGCGTTGCGGCCGCCGGCATCCTTAGCGCCCACTACGTCAGCGGCGAGATCTCCCCCGAAGACGCCAACCCCGACCGCACGGTCGGGCACCTCACCAACAAGCCGCTCGAGTTCTGGGAGCGCGTCCTCGCGGTCAACCTCACCGGCGTGATGCTGACCAACCGCCACGTCGCCCGCCAGCTGATCGCCCAGAACGAAGGCGGCGCGATCGTGAACATCTCCTCGGGCGCGGCCAAGATCCCGATACGCGGGGGCGCCGAGTACTCCGTCTCCAAGGCCGGCGTCTGGATGCTCACGCGCTGCCTGGCGCTCGAACTCGCCCCCCACGGCATTCGCGTCAACACCGTCGCCCCCGGCGTGATCGACACCCCCATGGCGATCGGCGTGACCAGCGACGAATCGCGCCGCGCCCAGTTCGAGCGCACCGTCCCGCTCGGACGCCTCGGCGAAGCCGCCGACATCGCCGAGGCCTCGCTCTTCCTGCTCAGCCCCCAGTCCGACTACATGACCGGCCAGATCCTCCACCCCGACGGCGGCCTCTTCGTCGGCCAGTAGCGCCAGCGCCGCTTTCAAGCGACATTACCCAAGTCGAACGTCGAGCTGACGTCCGCTGTCTAGCGTGCGACCCGCCTGCGGGCCGATCACCCAAGCCCCCTTGGAGGAAGCGGCAGCATGACCACGCAAGAGGTCGACATCGATGCTCTCGTCCGTGGTCGCCGCCGACCGCGCCGCTGGCTGCTGCTCGTCGGCCTGCTCGCCGCCGCCGTCATCGCCGTCCTGATCTGGTACTTCACCCAGCCCGAAGACGAAGTGCTGATCGCCGAGCCGCAGCAGCTGCAGGCCGTCTCCGCGCGTCTGACCACCACCGCCGCACTCTCCGGAACCGCCGCGGCCGCGAACAGCGCGACCCTCAGCTTCGCTGGAGCCGGCGTCGTCGCCTCGGTCGAGGTGGCTGTCGGCGAGCGAGTCAGCGTCGGCGCTGTGCTCGCGTCGCTCGACGACGGCGCGGCCCGACGCCGGCTCGAAACCGCCGAAGTCCAGCTGCGCCTCGCCCAGTTGCGGCTCGACGAGCTGCGCGAAGACCCCGTCGCGGCCGACATCGCCGCTGCGGAGCGTGCCATCGCCGCCGCCGAAGCTCAGGTCGTCAGCGCCGAGCTCACTCTCCAGCGGCTCAGCGAGCCACCTGACAACAGCGAGATCGTCGCCGCCGAGCAGGCCGTCGCCAACGCCCGATCCCAGCTCTCCGGCGCCGAGCAGTCGCTCGCCGACCTCACCTCCGAGATCAACGCCGCCGACCTCGCCGCCGCGGAGCAGGCCGTCGCCAGCGCGCTCTCGCAACTATCCGGCGCTGAACAAACCCTGACCAACCTGACCAGCGGCCCCAGCGAAGCCGACCTCGCCGCTGCCGAGCAGGCCGTCGCCAGCGCGCTCTCGCAACTATCCGGCGCTGAACAAACCCTGACCAACCTGACCAGCGACCCCAGCGACGCTGACCTGTCCGCCGCCGAGCAGGCCGTGGCCAACGCCCTCTCGCAGCTGTCCGGCGCTGAACAAACCCTGACTAACCTGACCAGCGGCGCGAGCGAAGCCGAGCTCGCCACCGCTCGCTCCAACATCGCTGCCGCCAAGACTCAACTCAACAACGCCTCCACGCAGGCTGTCGCCGCCGACAAGGGGCTGGAAGACGAGCTCGAGCGCTACTGCGACATGAACCGCGCGCTCGAGGAAATCTGCGACGCCAGCGTTCCGCTGACCACCGAGCAGATGGTGTTTCTCGAAGTCGAGAGCGAAGACGTCTACGACAACCTGCGCCGACGCGCCGAGATTCTGATCGAGGCCCATTCGATCCGCGAGAGCGCGATCACCACCGAGCAGTCCGCCGTCGCCTCGTTGGAGGCCGCCGAACTGAGACTTCAGGACCTGCTCACGCCGCCAACCGACGACGAGATCTTCCAGCCTGAGCAGGCCGTCGCCGCCGCCGAGGCGAACCGCGACGCCGCACGCGCCCGCCGCACCGAGCTGCTCAGCCTCGCCACCGAGGACGAACTCGCGCAGGCCCAACAGGCAGTCAGCGCCGCTCGCGCCAGCCACCACGCAGCCGTCGCCCGGCTCGACGAGTTGCTGAGCCCGGCCGGCGCGGACGAGATCTTCGAGGCCGAGCAGTCGATCGCCGCCGCCCGCGCCAGCCGCGATGCCGCCGACGCCCGTCTCACTGAGCTGCTCGCCGACGCCGACGCCGACGCGGTCTATGGGGCACAACAGGCCGTCGCCGCGGCACGCGCGAACCGAGACGCCGCCCTCGCCCGCCAGCGGGAGCTGCTCGCGCCGCCGACCGACGACGACATCCGCCAGGCCGAGTCCGCACTCGACAGCGCCCGATCGAGCCTCGCGGAGGCCCACGCCCGTTTCGACGAACTGCTCTCCGGCTCCACCGCCACCCAGATCGAGCTGCAGGTGCAGAACGTCCGCCTCGCTGAAATCTCGCTCGAAGATGCACGGGCCGCGCTTGACGAGCTCCTGATCGTCGCCCCGTTCGCTGGTGTCATTGAAGAGCTCAACATCGATCCCGGCGACCAGGTCACGACGGCAACCAGCGCGTTGGTGCTCAGCACCCGCAACCAGATCGTGATCGACCTGACCGTCACCGAGGCCGAATGGTTCGAGCTCGAAGCCGGTCAGGTCGGCCTCGCCGGCTTCGACGCGATCGACAACCTGCAGTACGCCGTCCGCATCGCCTCCGTGGGCCGCGTGCCCGAGGTCCAGCAGGGTGTCGTCACCTACTCCGTCGAGGCCGCGATCCTCACGCCGGAGGAGCTCCCGGCAGTCGAGGACGAACTCGCCGCGATCGGCGGGCAGGGCGCAGTCACGATCGGCGCCGAGGGCGCGACCGGCGGTAGCGGCGGCGGGATCAACCCTCAGGCCCGCGCAGCACTCGAGGCGTTCGCCGCCCAGGTCACGCTGCCGGCCGGCGTCGACATCCTCGATGTCGTCCGTGCGCTCGCCTTCGACGAACCCCTGCCCGAAGGCGTCGTGCTGCCGGACGGCTTCGAGATCCCCGAACAGTTCAAAGCGCGGCTCCGCTCAGGCTTCGAAGCGGCCGACCGGCGCGAGGCCGAACGGGAGGCCGCCGGCGATGTCAGCGCTCCGCTGCCCGCGCCGGGCATGAGCGCCAGCGTCACGATCCTCACGGCGATCCGCCCCGAAGCCGTGCAGGTTTCCACCTCCGCAGTCCGACAGATCGACGGCGCCTTCTACGTCGCGGTCCCCAGCGAGGCCGGCGGCTGGGAACGAGTCGCGGTCGAGATCGGCGAATCGGACGGCAGCAACGTCGAGATCCTCTCCGGCCTGGAGGTCGGGGCCACGGTCCTGGTCGGCGCCGACACCGAGGGGATCGCCTTCGCCGCCACCCAGCTCTCTTCCGGCCCCGCCACGGGAGGCGGCCCGGCTGGCGGCGTTGGACAGGGCGCCGGCGCGCCGAGAGGCGGCGGCCAATGATCCGCCTCGAGCAGCTGACCAAGACCTTCTCCACGGGCGGCACGGAGATTCACGCGCTCGCCGGCGTCGATCTCCAGATCGAGCGCGGCGAGTTCGTCGCGATCATGGGCCAGTCCGGCTCCGGCAAGAGCACCATGATGAACATCATCGGCCTGCTTGACCGCCCCAGCGAGGGCCACTACCTGCTGCAGGACCGGGATGTGGCTGCGCTCAACGAGCACGCCCGCGCCCGCCTGCGCGGGCGCGCCTTCGGCTTCGTCTTCCAGTCCTACAGCCTGCTGCCGCGCATGTCGGCGCTTGAGCAGGTCGAGCTACCGCTGATCTACCAGGGCACGCCCGACCGACGCCGCCGCGCCGCCGAAGCGCTCGTCCGTGTCGGCCTCGCCGACCGCATCCGCCACCGACCCACTGAACTCTCCGGGGGCGAGCAGCAGCGCGTCGCCATCGCCCGCTCGCTCGTCGTCGATCCGCTCGTGCTGCTCGCCGATGAACCGACCGGCGCGCTCGACACCGCCACCGGCCGCGAAATTATGACCCTGCTCAGCGAGTTGGTCGACCAACAGGGTCTCACCGTCGTACTCGTCACCCACGAGGCCGAGGTCGCCGCCTTCGCTCAGCGCAGCATCCGCATGCGCGACGGGCACATCATCGAGGATTCCGGCAGCCCCGGCCCGGCCAGCGTCCCCCGCGCAGAGGCCGGCGAGGCGGCCGCAGACTGAGATGAAACTGACTTGATCCAGACGTGAGCCCGCTCGACGCCTTCCGCATCGCGATCCGCGCCATCATCGGCAACCGGCTGCGCAGCTCGCTGACCCTGCTCGGTCTCGTGATCGGCGTCAGCTCGGTGATCGCCCTGATCGCCGTCGGCCAGGGCACCCAGAAGGGCGTCACCGACCAGATCCGCGGGCTCGGCACCGACCTGATCTTCATCGAGCCCAGCGCCGTCCCCGGCGCCGGCGGGGCCGCCGCGATCGTCACCACATCCCTCGTCCAGAGCGACGCCGACGCGATCGCCGCCAACGGCAACCCCGCCATCGTCGCCGTCTCCGCTCACATCACCGGCGAAACCCAGGCCATCGCCGGCCCCTACAACGTGCCCGCCGAGGTTGTCTTCACCTCCACCGTGTACGCCGAGGTCCGCGACCTCGAGGTGGCCTCCGGCTCATTCATCACCCCGTTGCACGATGAGCAGGGCGAGCTCGTCGCCGTGCTCGGTTCGCGTGTCGCCGAGAACATCTTCCCCGGCCTCGACCCCGTCGGCCAGGAGGTCCGCCTCTCGTTCCTCGCCGGCCGCGTCGTCTTCGCCTTCACGGTTGTTGGCGTGCTCGAGCCGATCGGCGGCGAAGGCGCCGCCAACGGCCAGGTGTTCGTCCCCCTCACCGGCCTCGCCAGCCGCTTCCGCTTCCTCTACACCCCGACCGGCGACCTGCGCGTCACGCAGATCGACGTCCAGACCGCCGCGGGAGCCGACACCGAAGCGGTCAAGCAGCAGATCACCGACCTGCTGCTCTTCCGCCACCAACGCGCCGACCCCGACTTCACGATCCAAAGCCAGGACGACCTGCTCGACGCCGCCAGCGAGGTCGCCAACACGCTCTCAATCCTGCTCGGCAGCATCGCCGGGATCTCGCTGCTCGTCGGCGGCATCGGCGTGATGAACATCATGCTCGTCTCGGTCACCGAGCGCACCCGCGAGATCGGCATCCGCCGCGCCGTCGGCGCGACCGCCGGCGACATCGTCACCCAGTTCGTCACCGAAGCGCTGACGCTCAGCCTGCTCGGCGGCCTCGCCGGGATCGTGATCGGGATTGGCGCATCGCTGCTGGTTGACGGTCAGACAGTCGGCGAGCAGGAGATGACCACCGTGATCGAGGCCTGGAGCATCGCCGCCGCGTTCGGCGTCGCCGCCGGGATTGGCTTACTCAGCGGCATCTACCCGGCCTGGCGCGCCACCGTGATCGACCCGATCGCCGCCCTGCGCAACGAGTAGCGCTCACTCAAGCTCGGGCATCGACCGCCTCATGAACTCATCGAAGAGCGGCACAGTAAAAGCCGTGTCGCCGTAACCAGGGCTCCAGATCATCCCCTTGTTGATCAGCCGATTACGGAGTGGAGCGGCCGATTCCACCCGCTTGCTCAGAATTCGCGCAATGTCACCGGACCGATGCGGTCCGGGGCCAAGTTCTGCCATAGCGCGCAGATACTGCTTTTCTGAGGGCGTGAGCCTGTCGAAGCGCACGCCGAAGAAACTCTGATCCAGGTCATCGATGGCGCGCACAGTGGCGACGGCAACATCGGCCGCAGTGATCGGCGACCGCTCGGCGACATCCCATGCGTGCTTCCCCCACTCCTGCAAAAAGTAGGGATAACCCTGCGTTTGAGACACGATCGCGTTGAGGGCCGCTGCTTCGATTGCAACGCCCTCAGCGGTCGCTGGCTTTGCGATGGCGGCGTTGGCGTCGTCACGCGAGAGGGAACCGATCTCCGCGATGTCGAACAGTCGCTCCGCATAGGATTTTGCCTTCCCGAGCCGACCTCGCAGCTGGGGGAGTCCGGCGCCGACCATCGTGACCGGTAGTTGGCGTTGGGCGGTGCGATGTAGTGCCGTGATCAGTGCCGCCAGTTCGTCTTCTGCCACGTATTGCAGCTCGTCAATGAGCAGCGCCACACATGTGCCACCTGCCTGGGCTGCCCTCCCGACGAGTTCCAGCAAATCGATCAGGTCAGTCTCCAGATCGCCGTAGTCGGCCACGCCCGGCTCCGGATCCAGGTCCATGCTGATTTCGATGTCTTCGTATCGCACTTTCAGCGCGCCGACGAACCCCGCAAGTCCCCGCAGCGCACGCTGCGCGGTCGCGCGCGCAGCTTCTGCTCTTGAGAGCCCGATCAGTGCTGAACGCAGCGGAGGCGCCATGATCGACGGCAGCGAGCGGTACTCAGACGACTCAATCGCGACGGCGGTGATCCCCGTATCGATCGCATCGGTCTCGATTCGATCGAGCAAGACGGTCTTGCCGACCCCCCGTAGGCCGATCAGTATGATGCTCTTGCCGGGCCGCCCGCGGGCTCGGCGCGCCAGCGCGATGCGGGCTGTGTTGAGCACTGCCTCACGCCCGGCCAACTCAGGAGGTGGCGTGCCGGCTCCGGGAGCGTAGGGGTTGCTGATCGGGTCCATCGCCGGCAACTATACAGAGATTACTCAGGTTTATCAAGTTTATGGGGCTAGCGGGACTATTGGCGGTTTATCGATCTGAGTTCGAGCGCTAAGTGAAGGATGATGATGGCAGAACAGGCCCAGGGTCCAGGCGTCAAGCGCTTTGAGGGCAAGGTCGCCGTCGTCACCGGCGCAGCCAGCGGGATGGGGCGCGAGAGCTCCCTGCGGCTCGCCCGCGAGGGCGCTTCGATCGTTGTCGCGGCGCTGCCCGACGACGAACGCGCGGCCGAAACCGTGGCCCTGATCGAGGCCGAAGGCGGCCACGCCATCGCCGTCGCCACTGATGTCACGCGCGACGCCGAATGCGACGCCATGGCCCAGGCAGCCGTCGACACCTTCGGACGCCTCGACTACTGCATCGCCGCGGCGGGCATCTCCCACGCCGGCTACATCAGCGGCGAAGTCACCGAAGGTGAACCACTGCTCGGCGGCGCGCACCGCTACGTCATCCACAAACCGCTGGAGTACTGGGAGAAGGTCCTCGCCGTCAACCTGACCGGCGTGATGCTGACCAACCGCCACGTCGCCCGGCGCATGATCGAGCTGGGCGCCGGCGGCGCGATCGTCAACATCTCCTCCGGCGCCGCCAGAGCGCCGATTCGCGGCATGGCCGACTACTGCGTCTCCAAGACCGGCGTCTGGATGCTGACCCGCTGCCTCGCGCTCGAACTCGCCCCCAACCACATCCGCGTCAACACCGTCGCGCCTGGCCTGATCGACACCCCGATGACGCTCGCCGTCACCACCGACGAGGAGCGCAAGCAGCGCCGCGTCGAAGCCACCCCGCTCGGCCGGCTCGGCCAACCCGCCGACATCGCGGAAGCCGCCCTGTTCCTGCTCAGCGACCAGTCGAGCTACATCACCGGCCAGATCCTCCACCCCGACGGCGGTCTCTTCGTCGGCTCGTAACGCTCCGCCGCCGCAGCCATCCGCGCCGCGTATCCGGTTCAGAGTTGCGCATCCTCCGTGCCAGGCTGCCGCTCGCTGTGCCATCGCTGATCGACAGCGAGCGCTTGAGCGAGCCGCGATCCGAAGGGATCGATGATGAACCGAATCCGATTGGGCCTGCTGGCCGCGTCGAACGACAGCTTCGTGGGCCTCAACTCGGTGATCCTCTGGAACGAGGATCACTCGCCGATCGAGTCGCAGACGATCGAGCTGAACGCCTACGACGCAGGCACCGAGGCCAACACCGAGCTCGGCAGTGGCTTCGACGGCGGCCAGCCCGACCCGTCGCGCGGCGCCGAGAACCTCGACAACGGCGAAGCCACGAGCGATTCGATCGCCCGCAACGCCCAGTTCAGTGGTCCACAGGCCACCATCACCATCGAAGTCGTCTACGAAGACGCCGAGCTCGAAGCCGGCGACGACTCCGCCATGGACGGCGGTGACGACGGCACGGAGGAAGAGGCCTCGCTGGAGACCGACGAAGAGTCGATGCCGGCCGAGGACGACGCCATGGGCGATGGAGAGTCGATGAGCGACGACGCGATGCCCAACACCGGTACCGGCGGTCTCGTGGAGGGCTCCGGAATCGGCGCCACTCTGGCCGCTCTGATCGCGCTGGCAGCGCTCGCTGCGGCCGCCTCCGTCTACTGGGTCGCACGCGTTGCGGTTCGCCGCCGCTAGCGACTTCCGGCCACGATTCAGCGGCGGCGCCCCACAACAGGTCAATGGGGCGCCGCCGCTGAGCAGCTCGGTTCGCCCGACGTGCATGCGCCAAGTACGCTCGCTTCGTGCTTGGCCTCGCGCTTCGTCACTTGTTGGGTAAGAAGCTCCGCACGGCCCTGACCGTGCTGGGCTTCGGCGTCTGCGTCAATCTCTACATCGTCGTCACCTCCGTCATGCGTTTCGTGACCGACGATCTCGACCGCTCGGTCCAGCGCTTCACCGGCGTCCTCTTCGTCCAGAGTCGCGGCCTCTCCGGCATGTCCGGGATCGAGTGGCCGCCGATCTCCTCCACCATCGACGAGGCCGACGCGCGCAGCGTGCTCGCCTCACCCGCAGTCGACCGCGAGCGCTCAAGCGCCGTCTCACTCGCCGCGCTCGCGCCGCCACCCTTCCCCACGGCGCCGCCCGAAGCCCTCCTCGTCGGCATCGAGGAGGACCACGAGGATGTCTTCCTGGCCGGCGCCGGGGCGATGATCGGCCGTCCCGACTTCAACGGCGCGACAGCCGACGCCGCAGCTCCGCCGGCCGTGCTCGGCGTCCTCGCCGCCCGGCACTTCGCCTCCGTCGCCAGCTCCACGATGGAAGCGCCCTCGCCGGTCGGCCCGATCCCGCTCGCCGCGCCCGGCAGCCGGATCAAGGTCCGCGGCCACGAGTTCGTGGTCCAGGGCATCATCGAGCCCGACACCAACGGGCTGCTCCGCTCCGCCGTGATGGTCCCAATCGATTCCGCGCGCGAGCTGCTGCGCCAGCGGGACACCGTCACCGCCCTGCTGATCTCGCCCGCTCGCGCCACCGGCATCGAGCCGCTGCAGCGCGAGATCGAGCAGGCCCACCCGTCGCTGATGGTGATCTCCGACCGCCAGCTCGCCGACAACGCACGCACCCTGCTCGACCGCGTCAATCAACTCTTCAGCGTCGTGCGCTGGACGTCTGTCTGCGTCGCCGCGCTGCTGATTGCGATCGTGATGTTCGTCTCGGTGCTCGAACGCACCCGCGAACTCGGCACCCTCCGCGCGATCGGCGCGCCCGGCCACCTGCTGGTCGCGATGATCCTCTCCGAATCGGCCGGCATCGCGGTCGCCGGCTCGATGATCGGCATCCCGCTCTCACACATCGTCATCCGCGAGGCGCTCGGGCCCGACGCCGCCGGTATCCGCAGCCGCAAGATCGAGCTCAGCGCAGCCGGCATCCTGACCGGCTTCGGGGTACTTGCCTCCCTGCTGCCGGCCGCCCGCGCGGTCCGCGTCGACCCGATCATCGCCCTCCGTTATGAGTGACGTATGAGCGAGCAGCGCCAGCCCCTGCTCTCCGCTCGGAACCTCGCCCGCGCGTACCGCGTCGGCTCGCAGACCGTCGACGCCCTGCGCGGCGTCAACATCGAGATCCAACAGGGCGACTTCATCGCGATCGCCGGGCCGAGCGGCAGCGGCAAATCGACGCTGCTGCATCTGCTCGGCCTGATCGACTCGCCCACCGACGGCGAAGTCCGCGTCCGCGGCAGCGCCGCCCAGTCGCTGGGCCTCGAGCGCCGCGCCGCGCTGCGGCTGAACACACTCGGTTTTGTTTTCCAGGCATTCAACCTCTTGCAGATGCTGACGGCGCGACAGAACGTCGAGATCGCGCTCGCGCTCGCCGGCGTCGGACGGCACGAACGCCGCTCCCGTGCCGAGGCGTTGCTCAACGCGGTCGGCCTCGGCCAACGCCTCAACCATCGTCCCGTCCAGCTCTCCGGCGGCGAGCGCCAGCGCGTCGCGATTGCGCGCGCCCTCGCCAACAATCCCGATGTCGTGCTCGCCGACGAGCCCACCGGCAACCTCGATTCGCAGACCGGTCGCGAGATCGTTGAGCTGCTCGAGCAGCTCAACGCCGCCGGCCAGACCATCATCATGGTCACCCACAACCTCGAAATCGCGCGCCGCGCCCGTCGCCTGTTCCTGATGCGCGACGGGGAGATCGACGAGGTCGACCCAGCCACGCTTGCCGGCGGGAGATCCCCCGACGCAGCGGGGGGCTAATCTGCCCGTGCGACGCGCGACGAGTGGATCGCCGGAGGAGCGCCGTGGCTGAACATGAGCCGGACTTCTGGGACGAAGCGAAGGCCCTGATCGAGGCCGCTCCGATCGGCTTCCTCGCGACTGCCGGGAGCAATCAACCTCACGTTCGCGCCGTCACCCCCGCCTACGTCGGCGTCAACCTCTACATCGCTGCCGGCGCGAACAGCTCGATGGTCCGCCAGATCGCGCGCAATCCACGCGTCGAACTGCTGCACTGGACGCGCGATTTTCGACACCTCCACATCACCGGCCTCGCCAGCGTCCAGCCCGGCGCACAAGCGCCCGATCTCGACGAGTACTTCCCCTACGCGCTCGACGACTTCTTCGCGGCCGACCGCAGCGGGATGTCGTTCATCTCGATCACCGCGCGCCGAATTTCGATCACCACCCTCGCCGATATCGCCGCCGACCGCCGGCCACGCGTCTGGTGGGCCGACGGCTAGTTCGCAGACGACGGAAGGACGACCCCATGCGCATCGCTCTCATCGGTCAGGCCCCCTTCGGAGCAGCCGTCTTCCAGCGGCTCGTCGAGGATGGCCACGAGATCGTCGGCGTCTTCACCCCGCCCGAGCGCGAGGGCGGCCGGCCGGACGCGCTGGCCCAGGCGGCGCGCGACGCCGGCATTGCGCTCCAGCAGCCGCGCCGCTGGCAGCGCCGCGGCGTGGTCGATGAAGCGGTCGCCGCAGCCTACGAGGCCACCGCGCCCGAACTCAACGTGATGGCCTTCGTCACCCAGATCATCCCCACCCGCGTGCTCGACTTCCCGGCGCTCAAGACGATCCAGTACCACCCCTCAATGCTGCCCAAGCACCGCGGGCGTTCCGCCATCAATCACTCGATCGTCGAGGGCGACGCGATGACCGGCGTCAGCATCTTCTGGGTCGACGAGGGCCTCGACACCGGCCCGATCCTGCTGCAGGTCCCGGTCGAGATCGGGCCCGACGACACGATCAACTCGCTCTACCGCGACAAGCTGTTCCCGCTCGGCGTCCAGGCCATGTCCGACGCGGTCAAACTCGTCGCCGCCGGCCAGGCCCCGCGCCATGGGCAGGTCGAAGAGGACATGACCTACGAGGGCCCCTGGGAGGGCGACATCGCGCGGATCGACTTCTCACAGCCGGCCCAGAGCGTCCATAACCTGATCCGCGGCAGCGACCGCGCCCCCGGCGCCTGGAGCACGATCAACGGCGAACGCATCACGCTCTACGGCTCCACCCTGTCCGCTGGCTCGGGCGCGGCGGGCTCAGTCGACGCAGTCAGTGACGCCGGCGTCACGATCGCCTGCGGCGACGGGGCGGTCACTGTCGATCTCGTCCGCACTGCCGCCGGCCTGCGCGTCGCCGCATCAGAATGGGCGGCCGAATCAGGCATCAGCGCGGGCGCAGCCTTCGAGCCGCCAAGCGCCGAGTAGCGCCCCCGCCTGCAGCGTCGCCCAGCCCACGTTCCTGATCGGCCGTCCGCTGCCCCGCCGTCAGCGCTCTCCGAGGCGGCGCCTCGACGCTACGACGCGTCCTGCACCCGCTTACCCGAGTCGATCATGCCGGCGAACCGCGACTTGCTGAGCGGGTCGTTACGCGCCGCCTTGTCCCAGGCCGCGTCGACCATCTTCGCGTACTTCGGATGCATCTCCCGCATCTTCGTCTTCTCGTCCTTGATGAACGCCGATCGAGCGATCAGACGCTCGACCCGCTCGTCATTGCCGCACTCCTCGCACGGCGGCGCGTCCGCCCCCATCTTTCGGTGGAACTTCTCGAACTCTGCGCCGCAGGCGCGACAGGCGTACTCGTAGATGGGCATCGTTGACTCCCTGATTCGCGCGCCGGCGCGCGTCGCTGCATCGCTTGCGGCGTCGCCTCCCTACGATGGTACGGTCATCCACGTCCGAAGCAGCTGAAGGGCTCTCCATGCGCGGCTACGGCGTCCGAACGGTCTTCCTCCTGGTCCTCATGGCCGGCCTCATGATGGTCGTCGGCTACGCGATCGGCGGCACGCTCGGCCTGATCATCTTCGGCGTGCTCGCGATCGCGCTGAACTTCTTCTCCTTCTGGTTCTCCGACCGCGTGATCCGCACCGCCATGGGCGCGAAGGAGGTCACAGCGCAGCAGCAGCCGATGCTGCACCGCATCGTTGATCGCGCCGCCCACGAAGCCGGCCTGCCGAAGCCGAAGGTCTACGTCGTCGATACCCCCGTGCCCAACGCCTTCGCGACCGGCCGCAGCCCTGATCACGCCGCCGTCGCCGCCACCACCGGGATCATGAACATGCTCACGGAGCGCGAGCTCGCCGGCGTGTTCGCTCACGAGCTAGCCCACGTCAAGAACCGCGACACTCTCTGGAGCGCGATGGTCGCGATGATGGCATCCGTGATCATGCTCGCCGCGATGGTCGCCAAGTTCAGCCTGATGATGGCGTTCCTCTTTGGCGGCATGGGCCGCGACGGCCAGGGCGGCGGGATCGGACACCTCGCCGGTGTGCTCGTGCTCGCGATCGTCGCGCCGATCGTGGCCTCGATGATCCAGATGGCCGTCTCGCGTACGCGCGAGTTGTCTGCCGACGACGCCGGGGCGCGCAATTCCCGCGACCCGCAGGCCCTTGCCTCCGCGCTGATGAAGATGGAAGCCGCAGCCCGCATCCCCGCCGTCCATCACGCCGCCGAAGAGATGGCCACTGCCGAGGTCGCCAACCACATGTTCATCGTCAACCCGCTCGCCGGCGGCGCCGGCAAGTGGTTCCACAGCCACCCCCCGACCGAGGAGCGCGTCGAGCGCCTGCGCAAGGTGGGGCGGGAAATCGGGCAGATTTTTTAGGCGCTAGTAGCTCACGTGCCCGATCTGGTGTCGGATCCTACGAAGTCTGAGCTATTTCTGGCTGAAGCCCGCTGGCAGCGTGACGACCAGAGCCTCAGAGTGTCAGCGCTCAACCAGAAACTGGTGACGACGTTCACCCTGATCGTTGCGGTGGTGGCGCTCTTCGTGGCGTCACTTCGATTCGCGGGCGGGCCGTCGCCGCTCGCCGTGGATTGTCTGGTGTACGCCACGATCTTCCTGTTCGTCTGTGGCGTAGCGGTCGCTGCACGAGCGTACGCTGTGGCGACCTGGTATCGACGCCCGGACCTTGAGCTGCTGCGACGACATCTGGATGTCTATGACAGCTCAGCAATGACGGTGTGGGTCGCTGATGAGATTGTTCGCGCCTGGCAAGAGAACGAACGACTCATCAATGTCAAGTCAAGACGGGTTCAGTGGGCGATCGTCTTGGCGACACTGACCGTGGTGATGGTTGGAGTGACCGCGGCCGTCTATTTAGGAGTTGCGGCCCCGACTGAGTGAACCGTACTCGCGCTCCCATTGTTCGCGAGCTTCGCGACGCTTGCGCTCAATGCCAATCCCGGTTTCGGACACGAGCACGGGCGGTCCCGGCGGAGGGAACGTCACCGAATCGGGTTCAGAATCCTCAACGCCAGAGGCAGCATCGACGCTTGGTCCGTCTGCTGCGATCGGTTCGTCAGTCATGACCCTCTCCACCAATCGTTCCGCCATCGAATCGCCTCGCGCCCCCTGCGTGCCGGAGGCACAGTGCCCGATTCACTTGCTTTCACCATGGTCGGCTCACCCGGCGGTGGAAGACTCGGCGGTGCTTCCGCCGGAACCTCTGCGCTCGGTTCCGGCGCTGGTTCCGGCACTGGTTCCGGATTACTGGGTGCGTCCGAGTCGGGCATGCTCGTCCTTCGACTCGATTCTACCACTCCCAGACTTGGCTCCATCACGGGGCATACAACATCGAAGAGCGCCCGGCCGACACGATCAGCCGCTCAGGCTCGAACGCATCTGATGCCACGCTTCGCGCGCGTCTTCGACGGAGCCTTCGTCCTCGATCGTCGAGATGTCGCCCGGATCCGTGTCCAGCGTCACCGCCTTCAGTACCCGACGCATGATTTTGCCCGAACGGGTCTTCGGCAGCGCGTCAACGAAGTTCAGCTCGCCGATCACGGCGATCGGGCCCATCTCGTTGCGTACCGTGCGCAGGATCTCCGTTCGCAGCTCGTCCGACGGCTCATTGGCCGTCTTGAGCACCACGAACGCCGAGATCACCTCGCCGCGCAGCTCGTCGGGCCGACCCGTCACGCCGGCCTCGGCGACCGCGCTGTGGCGCAGAATCGCGCTCTCCACCTCGATCGTCCCGAGTCGGTGCGCCGCGATCTTGATGATCTCGTCGGCCCGCCCGCTGAACCAGACGTAGCCGTCCTCGTCGACCGCGGTGGCGTCGCCGGTGAAGTAGACCCGCCGGCCGGGAACCTTCTCCCAGTAGTCGATGTTGTAGCGCTCCGGCTCGCCCCAGAGCTGCGCGGTGAGGCCCGGGAAGGGACGCGTGATCACGAAGATGCCCTTCTCGCCCGCGGCCAGCTCCTCGCCCTCCGGACCGAGCACGACTCCCTCGATCCCGGGCAGCGGCACGCCCGCCGAGCCTGGCTTGATCGGCAGCATCTGAATCCCCCAGGGATTGCCGACGATCGGCCCGCCCGTCTCGGTCTGCCACATGTGATCGAGCACCGGGATCTGGTCCTCGAAGATCTCCTGCTGGAACCACTCCCAGGCCGGCGGATTGAGCACCTCGCCGGCCGAGAAGACACGCGTCAGCGAGCCCAGATTGACCGACTCCGCCGGCGCCGTGCCCGAACGCATCAGCAGCCGAATCGCCGTCGGCGAGGTGAACATGCCCGTGACGCCGTGGTCCTCAACGATCTTGTAGAACGTGCTCACGTCGGGGAAATCGAGCGCCCCCTCGAATGAGATCGTGGTCGCGCCCATCAGCAGCGGCGCGTAGACGATGTACGAGTGGCCCACCACCCAGCCGATGTCCGAGGTCGCCCACCACACATCGTCCGATTCCAGCGCGAACATCCAGTCGGACATCGCGGCGATCCAGACGGCGTAGCCGCCGTGCGAGTGCACGGCCAGCTTGGGGCGCGCCGTCGTGCCCGAAGTCGCCAGGATGAACGCCGGCTCGTTCGCCTCGACCGGCACCCACGACCCATCGCCGCCGGCGCCGCGCTCCAGGAACTCGTCCCAGGTCAGCTCTTTACCCGGTGCGACCTCCGACGAGCCCTCGCGCCGACGCTCGACGATCACCTGTTCGACGACCGCGTGCGCGCCCTCGTTCTCCAGCGCCCCGCGCACGAAGCCGTCCAGCGGCACATCGCGCCCGCGGCGATAGGTGATATCGGTCATGAACAGGAAGCGAGCATTGGCCATCTTGACCCGCTCGGCGATCGCGCCCGCGCCGAAGCCGGCGAAGATCACCAGGTGAATCGCGCCGATCCGCGCGCAGGCCAGCATCAGCGCGATCGCCTCGAAGTTGGTCGGCATGTAGATCGCCACGCGGTCGCCCTGGCGCACGCCGATCGCGCGCAGCGACGCCGCGATCCGTTCCACCTGGCGCAGCAGCTGCGCGTAGGTGTAGACCCGCTGGCCGCCAAGTTCGTCGAGCGCGATCAGCGCCGCGCGGCCGCCGTTGCCCTGCTCGACCTGCGTATCGAGGCAGCCCCAGGCGATGTTCGTCTCGCCGCCGACGAACCAGCGAAACGCCGGCACCTCATCGGGCGTCCACTCGAACACCTCGTCCCAGTGCGCGGCCCAGGGAACTCGCTGTGCCGCCTCAGTCCAGAACTCGTCGGGATCCTCAAGCGCCTCTCGCTGAATTCGCCGCACCACAGGGCCAACGAGGTCCATCACCAGCTCCGATCAAGTTGGGCAATAGCGTGTACGGAGGCTATCAGCCGATCGCCCGCCCATTGAGCGGCCCATCCAGCCGATCGTGAGGAGCCCGACGATGGACGACGAGCTGATCGAAGAGGTGCTGCAGGTGCGTCGCGCGGCGATGGACGATGCGCGCCCCGAGGCCGTCGCCAAAGTCCACGCCCGCGGCAAGTTCACCGCCCGCGAACGCATCGCGATGCTGCTCGACGACGATTCCTTCGTCGAATACGGCGTGCTCTCGGTCCCGAGCAACCGCAACATCGTGGGCCCGGCCGACGGCCTGGTGCAGGGCGTCGGCACGATCGACGGCTCGCCGGTGACGATCGCGTCATATGACTACACCGTGCAGGGCGGCACCCAGACCGCGCTCAATCACGGCAAGTTCGACCGCCTGATCGAGCTGGCCTACGACCGCGGCTGGCCGTTGATCACGTTCGCCGACGGCGGCGGCGCGCGTGCTCACGATCTCGGCGGCGGGCGCGCCGGGCTCAGCGGCCGCTGGGGCACCTTCGACGGCATGGCCGCGCTGTCCGGCTGGGTGCCCACCGTCTCCGTGATCTCCGGTCGATCGTTCGCCGGCAACGCGAGCATCGCGGGGCTCTCCGACGTGGTGATTGCGACCCGCGACTCGGCGATCGGCATGGGCGGCCCGCCGTTGGTCGAGGCCGCGACCGGCCAGAAGCTCACGCCTGACGAACTCGGCCCCGCCGAGATGCACCACGAGGTCGGCGGGATCGACGTCATGGTCGAAACCGAGGCCGAGGCGATCGACGCCGCCGGCCGCTACCTGCGCTACTTCCTGCGCGAAGCCGAGGACAGCGGCGAGGCGCCGGAAGCTGCATCGATCCGCAGCATCGTGCCCTCCAACCGCCGTCGCGCCTATGACATGCACAAGGTGCTGCGCGCCGTCATGGACCGCGATTCGATCATGGAGCTGCGCCCCGTCTGGGCGCCGCAGCTGATCACGGCGCTGGCGCGCCTCGGCGGGCGCGCGGTCGGCGTGATCGCCAACCAACCCTTGACGGTGATCGCCGGCGCGATCGATTCCGACGCTTCGGACAAGATCGCCCGCTTCATCCAGCTCTGCGACGCCTACGACGTGCCGATGGTCTCGTTCATCGACAACCCCGGCTACATGGTCGGTCGCGCCGCCGAGCAGTCGGGAATCGCGCGCCACCACGCGCGGCCGATCATCGCGCACCAGCACCGCACCGTGCCGCTCTACACGATTCAGCTGCGCAAGGCCTACGGGCTGGGCCCCGCCGCGATGGGCAACAGCTTCGCCCCGCGCGACCTGCGCCTGGCCTGGCCGACCGCCGAGTCGGGCGGCATGGGCCTGGAGGGTGCGGCGCTGCTGGTCCGCCGCGACGAAATCGCCGAGGCGGGCGACCCGGAGCAGGCGCGCCGCATCCGCGATGAGTTCGCCGAGGACCTGCGCCGCCAGGGCTCAGCGCTCAATGCCGGCAAACGCTACGACTTCGACGACGTCATCCCACCCGAAGAGACACGCGAGCGGCTGATCAAGATGCTCAGGATGACGCCGCCGCCACCCGCACGCACGCAGAAGAAGCACCCGATTGACGCGTGGTGAGGCTGGCCGGCCGAGACTCGCAACGTCAAGTGCGCACCACGATCGGAGCGCCGCGATCATGACCGGCGGCCTCGCGTAGCGCGGCTGCGGCAAGGTCCGTTTACCCTCCGCTCAGCTCAGCGATGGGAGGCCCGCGTGCCACGATCCGTCGGAAGCAGACTCGCAGCGTTCTTGGGCGTATGCGCGATCATCGCGCTGATCGCGGGCGGCTGCCGCGAGCAGCCGTTCGAGGCCGGGGAGCTCGGCGCTGTCGAAGTCGGTCCGGGCGAGCCCGTTGAGCTGGCGGTGATGCTCTCGTTCAGCGGCGCGCCGGCGTTCGGTGAGCCGATCGCCAAGGCGATCAGGCTGGCGATCGAGGACTATGGCGACGTTCACGGCCATCCTGTGCTGATCGCCGATTCGCTCGATAGCGCGTGCTCGCCCGACGGCGGACGCCGCGCCGCCCGACGCGCGATCACAGCGCCGCAGACGGTCGGCGTGATCGGCACCACCTGCTCCTCAGCGGCGATCGAGGCGTCGCCGCTGATCTCGACAGCCGGGATGGTGATGATCTCCGGCTTGAACACCGCGGCGGCGCTGACCTCCGACCTCGCCGGCCAGCGCGGGGCGGACAACTTCGCGGGCTACCTGCGCGTCTCGAACAACGATCTCGACAACGCGCGCGCGGTGGCGCGATTCATCTACGAAGACCTGAAGCTCGCCCGCGTCGCGACGGTTCACGACGGTGACGCCTACACCAGCGCGCTCGCGGCGGGATTCACGGCCGCATTCGCCGAACTGGGCGGGCAGACGGTGTTCGCCGGGCGCATCAGCAAGGGCGACACCGACATGAGCCGCGTGCTTGGTGCGATGGCCGCGGCGGAACCCGAGGCGGTCTTCTTCCCACTCTTTCCCGATGAAGCGGCTCATCTGATTCAACAGGCTCGATCGGTCGCGGCGTTCGACGATGTCGAGTTCATCGGCAGCGACGCCGTGTCCGTGCTGACGTTCCTCGCGCTCGCGGAGGCCGAGGGCGTGTACATCGCCGGAGCGGCCTTCGATTGGGGAGACAATACGAATTCGTCCACCGGGAAGAGCGTTCGCCAAGCGCACGCCGCCTACGCCGCTCGCTGGGGGCCTCCGCAGTCCGGCTATTGGCAGCAGGCCTACGACGCGGCCACGCTGCTGCTCAGCACAATCGAATCCGTGGCCGTCGTCCGTGGCGACACGATCTATATCGATCGCTCCGCGCTGCGCCAGGCACTCCATGCCACCGTTGGTTTCGCCGGACTGACCGGATCGCTGTCATGCGATGAGTTCGGGGACTGCGGTCCCGGCCTCGTACTGGTCTATCACCACACCGACAGCGGCATCACCGACATCGGACAGCTCCAGGTCGTCTACCGGTCCGTCCGGGAGTAGCACCGACGAGTCTCAGCGGGCGGGCGCCGTTGTCGGGCGCGTCAGGGAAGCTCTGAATAACTCTCCCCCCGCCGTGCGAGCCTGTCTCAGGAGGGCGGCTGGGGGTGTGAGCGGTGTCTGGGAGCGAACCGGCGGGGGCGCGGGCGGTGTCGGCAGCAGCGAGTTGTGCGGCGAGCGGCTGGAGCGGGTGTGCGTGGCCGGTGGCGGCGGCCGGGCGGCGCAGCGCTGCGGCGGCCGCGCTGCGGCGGGCCGCCTGCGCGGCGGTGCGGCCAGCGCCGGCTCAGCATCCGCAGGTTGAACGCGACCGCCAGCAACGACCACTCGGCGCTGACCGCGGCCAACCCGCGCAGCAGGAAGCGGCGCCCGGCCTGTTGCTCCTTGATGATCCCGAAGACCGGTTCGATCAGCCCCTGGCGGCTTCGCAAGGCCTGCCGGGCCGCCTCCGTCTGCATCCAGCCGCGGTGCGCCTGCAGCGCCTGGGCGTGGATCGAGACCTTGATCTGGCGACCGCGCGGGCTGCTCGTGCAGCGTCCGAACGCGGGGCAGGCGCGGCAGACCGCCGGCTTGGCGGCGTAGACGCGGGCCGGCGTGCGGCGGCGCCGCCGCTGTAGGCCGCGGAACTGCAGCGGCTGGCCTGCGGGACAGCGGTAGCAGTCCGCTGCGGGCTCGTAATGAAACTGGCTGTAGTGGTAGTCGGGGTTGCTCGGCGCGCGTGGTTCGGGGATCACCACGGCTGCCCCGCGGGCCGCGCAGGCGCTCAGGTTGGCGGCCGCGAAGTAGCCGGCGTCGGCCACGGTCAGCGCGGCGCGGCGGCCGCCGCCGCTCGCCTCAGCCGCTTCGATCAGTGGCAACAGCTGCGCCGTGTCGGCCGGATCCTGGCTGACCTCCGCGGCCAGCAGCAGCATGCCCCCGCTCGAGCCGCCCGGCTGCAGCGCGTCGCCCGGCTGACCGTGATCTGCGTCAGCCGCGCCGTTCGGCCGCTCGTCCAGCGCGCCGCCCCCGCCCGCAGCGGCCCCGTCGCTATCTGCTGGATCGCCGCCCCGCAGCGGCGCCGCCATCGCCTGCGCGTTGTAGCCGGTCAGCCAGCCGTCGCGGCCGCGCAGCAGGCGCGCTTGCGGATCGGTCAGGTTGGTATGCCGGCGGTCCGACTCCAGGAGCTCCCGACGCGCCGCCTCGACCTGCTCGCGCAGCCGCTTGGCTGCCTGCAGCTGCGCCGGCAGCCGCGGCGCCGCCGCGCCCTCGCCCGCTTCGTTCTGCGCTTCCAGCTCCACGATCGCGCGCTCGGTGCGCTGCAGCAGCCGCTCCAGCTGCTCCGCGTCGAGCGTCCGCTGCGGCGCCGCGGCGCCCGCCACTTTGGTCCCGTCCACCGCCTGCACGGCCCAATCGACCAGGTTCAGCCGCACTGCCGTGCGGACCGTCAGCTGCAGCAGCCCGCGCATCCGCTCGCGGTGCTGCTTGTAGAAGCGCCAGAGCGTGTTGTGATCGGGCTGTTGCGAGCCGCTCAGCCAGAGCATCGGCAGTTGCTCGCGGCAGGCCGCCTCCAGCCGCCGCGAGGAGCGCGTGCCGCTCATGAAGCCGTAGAGCCAGATGCTCAGCAGCGCGCGGGGGTGATAGGCCGGCCCGCCCAGCGCCTGCCCGCCGAGGTCGACGCCCAGCCCCGCCCAGTCCGCCGCCGACAGCCCGTCCACGAAGGCCGCCACCACCCGCGCGGGATGGTCGTCCGCCAGCAGCTCATCGAGCGAGGGCGGCAACATCCAGCCCTGCTCGATCGCTCGCCACGGCATCTTCAGCCTCCCAGCCCGCTACCACGCCGGCCGCCCCACTGGCCGCCCGCACCGTTCACCCTAAGCGTCGCCTCGACTTCTGAGACAGGCTCCGTGCGGGGGGAGATGTCACGGAGTGACAGAGGGGGGCCAGCTCCGTACTAGCAGATGTGAATTCCCACCGAGATGTTCGCGGCAGCCCCCCTCTGCCTTCGGCATCTCCCCCCGCAAAGCGGGGGGAGATGGGAGCCGAGTTGTTCAGAGGATTGTCAGAGCGAGGGCCGCCCGGCGTCGAGCTGGACCTCAGGGACCTTGGTGTTCGCCGCGGCCTCGAGCGCCTCGAGCGTGGCGAGAAACGACAGCTCGCCAAGGCCGGCGGCCAGCGCCCGCAGGTAGGTCTGGTGCGCGGCGTTGGCGACCGGCATCGGGACGTGGTTGGCGCGCGCGGCTTCGAGCGCGAGCGAGACATCCTTCTCGGCCAGCTTGAGGGTGAAGCTGGGATTCTGGAAGCGGCGTCCGAGCAAGTACGGCGCGAGGCCCATGTAGGGCCGCGCGGTGCCAAGCCGCAGCTTCTCGGACAGATTCTCGGGATCAAGGCCCGCCTTGACGCCGAGGACCAGCGCTTCCTGCACGATCTGGTTGCCGCAGAGGATGATCACGTTGTTGATCAGCTTGAACAGGCAGCCGGTTCCGGCCTCGCCGAGATGGAAGACGTTGGCGCCGATCGCGTCCAGCAGCGGTCGCACGCGGTCGAACGCCTCGGGGTCGCCGCTGCCGAGCACCGTCAGGGCGCCTGCTTCCGCGCCGGTCACACCGCCGGTCACAGGGGCGTCGATATAGGTCACGCCGTGCTCAGCCTCAAGCGCGGCGAGCCGCTGCACCGCGGTGATCGAGTTGCTGCTGAGGTCGACGTGAATGTCGCCCGCCGAAGCTCCCGAAAGGATGCCCTCGCCTCCCGACACGGCGGCATCGACCTCGACGGGCCCGGGCAGCGAGGTGAACACGACCGAGCAGCGCGAGGCGACATCGGCGCCGCTCTCGCCGGCGTCGGCGCCGAGCTCGAGCAGATTCTCCATCGTTTCGGGGCGCAGGTCGAAGACGACCAGGCTGTGGCCCGCGGCGATCATCTGCCGTGCCATCGGGTTGCCGATGTTGCCGACGCCGATGAAGCCAATCTGCTCGTCACGGTTTGGCAGCGTCACTTGGATCTCCTTGCGCTCATTCGGGCGTCACGATGTTCAGGATCTGCCACATGTACCACGATGCGACGGAGGCATAGGGCGACCACTTCGCCCCAATCTCGCGCGCCTGCCTCGGGGTCGGCGTTGCGTCGAGACCGTACGCGACCTGCATACCCTTGCGCACGCCGAGGTCGCCGATCGGCAGCACATCGGGTCGGCCGAGGTGGAACATCAGCATCATGTGCGCGGTCCACTCGCCGACTCCCTTGACGGCCGTGAGCGACGCCTGCACCTCCGCGTCGTCCATCTCCTGGAGTCGATCGAAGGGCAGGCTGCCGTCCGCAACGTGCGCCGCCAGATCGCGCAGGTAGCTGATCTTCTGGCGCGAGATGCCGCAGGAGCGAAAGTCCTCGTCGCTGGTGGTCAGAATCTGCTCCGGCGTCGGCGTCTGAGCTTCGTCGCCGTAGAAGCCATACCAGCGCCGCATGATCGCGCTGGCGGCGGGCCCGGCGAGCTGCTGGAAGAGCAGCGTGCGAACGAGCTGCGCGTAGGGATCATCGCCGGGCCGCGGCGTGTAGGGGCCGACCTCGTCGATCAACCGCCCGATCACGGGGTCGGCCTCGCGCAGGTGTCGATACGCGCGAGCTGTGGAGAAGCGCAGGCGGTTGGCCATCGGCGATGCCTCAGCCTCGATCAGTCGCTCTCGTTCCAGCCGTCCCAGTGGAGGAACTCGCTGACGGGCTTGCGCGTGACCGGGCCGAAGTTGACCGCCGGCCAGCCCATCGGGATCACCGCGACGGGCAGCGCGTTGTCGGGAATCGCCAGCTCCGAGCGCAGCTCGTCCATGATCCCGTCCTGCGGAGTGGTCAGCACGGTGCCGAGGCCTTCGGCGCGCGCCGCCAGCATCAGGTTCTGGATGCTGGGATAGATCGAGCTGCCCGCCAGCAATCCCCCGGGCGAGGGCGACTGGGCGCGCACGAGGCAGGGGATCACCAGCAACGGGGCCGCCGCGAAGTTGGCGAACAGCGCGAACGCGCCGCGCATCATCCGCCGCTGCGTGGGATCCTCGATGTCATCGGGGTTGGGCAGACTGCCACCCATGCGCTGCTCGAACGAGTCGCGGATCGCGGACGCCAGACGCTCCCGCTTGACGTCGTCCTTGACAACCACGAAGCCCCAGGGCTGCAGGTTGGAGCCGCTCGGCGCCCACGTGGCGGCCTCGATGATCCGCTCCACCACCTCGTCGGGAACGGGCTGATCGGTCCAGCGGCGCACCGCGCGCTGCGTCTGCATCACTTCGTAGATGTCGGTCGTCCGGGCCATGTCGGGCTCCTTCAGCCTGCGCGTTGGTCGCGCCGTGTGTGCCAGTCGAGCAGCCGCCGCAGGGTGCGGCTGGCGTCGCGAATCGTATAGAAGACAGGCAGATGCGCCTGGCTGGCGATCTCGATCAGTTCGCCGTTGAGCGATGCCGACTTGTGGTCGCGTGAGAGCGGCACGACGACGGAAACGGGAACTCCAAGCTCGTCGCGCACATCGGCGATGGTTCGGATCATGCTGCGCCGCAGCGATGCTCGCTGTGCCCCGCCGTCGTCCGGCGATCCCCAGTTCATCCCCAGTTGGACGACCACGCTGTCGATCTGTGGGTCGCGCGCGACGGCGACGAGCGTCGGCTCGAGCGACTCCGAGTTCCACATCGACATCGTGTCGACGGGGTTCCGAATCCCGGTCCCGGCGAGCGGCGTCACGCGCCCCAGCTCGGCCAGCGTCGAGTCGGCCAGCGCCGGCAGCTGCAAGCCCTCGCGCCCCACGTCGTCCGCTCCCTGCACCGACACTCCGCCGCCGCCGACCACCAGACCCAGACGCGGACCCGGCGGCGTGGCGCGGAAGCGCCAGCCAACCAGCGTGTCGACCATCTCGGCCATGTTCTCAACCAGGACCGCGTTGGCCTGCCGCGCGGCGGCGCGCCAGAGCTGGCCGCTGCCGGCCAGGCTGGCCGTGTGCGACTGCGTCGCCCGCGCCCCGGAGGGCAGCAGCCCACCCTTGAGCAGCGCGACCGGCTTTTTCGCCGCAGTCGCCCGAAGCTCGCGGAACAGATCGCGCGCGTCGTTGGTTCCCTCGATGTAGGCGCCGACGATCTCTGTCTCGTCGTCGCTCCGCGCGTACGCGAGTAGCTCGGCCGCGCTGACGTCGATCGCATTGCCGAACGAGACGACCTTCGAGAACCGCAGCCCGCGCAGCGCGCCGTTGTAGGCGGCGTCGTTCGCGTTCGTGCCGCTCTGCGAGAAGAACGCGACCGGCCCGGGCTCCGTCGAGAGCCCCGCGCCGAACGCCAGGTTGCCGGTCGGCACGTAGAGGCCCATGCAGTTCGGCCCGATCAGGCGGATGCCAAGCTCGCCGGCGCGGGAGCGCAGCTGCTCCTGGAGCTCCTGGCGGTCGCCGATTCCCGTTTCCGCGAACCCCGCGGTGAAGAAGTGAATCGAGCGCACCTGTTTGCGCCCCGCGTCCTCAAGCAGCTCAAGCACGCCCGCCGCGGGGATCGCGCTGATCACGTGGTCAACCGGACCGGGGATGTCGATCAGCCGGGCGTAGGCCGGCAACCCATCGATCTCGGACGCCTTCGGATTGACTGGATAGATCGATGAGTGCCCGGCAGCCTGGAGCGATCTCACCCAGTTGCCGGGCCCGCCGTTGCGCGAGCGTGTGGATGCGCCCACGACCGCAACGCCGCGAGGATGGAAGAGCGGTTCGAGGGGATGAGTCACCCGCGGAGTGTAATATGGCCGACCGCGAGCAGACCAAGAGAGCCGTGTACCACGTGGGAAGCATGGGACGCGTCGCATGTCCGCAGCGCGAGGATTCCGCTGGACAAGTCAGATCCTCTCTCCCACCGCAGCGGAGCGATTCGGATCCGGATTCCGCTGAGCACTCAATGTGCTCAACGGGGGGGGGGGGGGAGGGGATCCAGATTCCGCTCTCCCCGCGCAAAGCGAGGGGACAGTGTTTCGAAGCTTTGCTAGATTTGTGTAGCTATGTTCGGGCTGGTGTCCGCGCGCCGCGCTTCTCTGGTTCATCACCAGGGGCCAGCCACTCACCTCTCCTCAAAGAACACCGATTCGCTTGCGATGGTGGCCGCAATCCGCCGATACGCGTCGAGCTTGCCGTGCTCCCATTTCCGCTGAATCGCCCAGCTGCAATAGTCGGCGATCTGAAGCCTGGGGTGCATCGCGGCCGGCACGACCTATGAGCGGGTGCCTCGTGGACCCACCAGCTCATGGATGCCCCTGACGGCGCTCCGGGCGACATGCCGGAGCTGTAGAAACCCGGCAGGCTCCAGACCTGAGAAAGCTCTGAACAAGCCCGATCCCATCTCCCCCCGCAGAGCGGGGGGAGATGCCGCAGGCAGAGGGGGGCTCCGGTCCCGACCCACCGGCGTGGCTGTATCTAGCCAAGCGAGGGGAGCCCCCCTCTGTCACTCCGTGACATCTCCCCCCGCTTCGCGGGGGGAGAGGGGATCTGGCTTGTTGAGAGGTTGCTCAGCTGGCTGTCACGCAACCTCCTGCGGCCGTCGGCTCCGGCGCGTCGTGCTTGAACTCGTCGATGAACGCCGTGACCACTTCCGGTTCGACTTCGTCGAGATACATCCGCTTACCCCAACTCGCCAGCGCGATCGGGGTGGCCTGTGCGCCGAACGGCGCCAGGACCATGTAGACGGAGTCTTCAAGCTGCCTGCGCGCGATCGCGTTGAGCGCCGCGAGTCCGTCCGCATCGAGCAGGCGAGGCGAGTACCAGACCACCACGGCGCCATGCTCCATCGCGTGCACCGCGTTCTCGAACCGCGGCTCCGACGTGTAGATGCCGCACGGCAGCGGAATCGAGTCGTGCGGCCCGCCGTAGGGAGGCACGGTCTCGTAGGAAACGTCCACCGTCGACGGGTAGTGAGCCTGACCCTCTGCGGTCAGCTCGTTGTCGTACTGCTCGAGGCGCGGGTCGTCGCGGATGTCGAACGAGCCGGATCCGCCGCCGCCGCAGGCCTGCAAGGCCAAGGCTGCGCCGAGCAGCAATAGCGCGGTGAGCGCACGCATCACTCGCCCTGCGCCTCGGCGAGCAGCTCTCGCTGGCCGTCGCGATCAAGCACGTAGCGCTCGTAGTAGCCCTCTTCACCGCTGCTCAGGAACACCTCCAGGAGCGTGCGGTAGAGCGGAAGCTCGTCTTTGTCATCATCCTCAGAGGGGGCCGGCAGCGGCAGCAGCGTGCGCCAGGCCGCGGCGACGACCGGCGCGCCATCGTGCATCGCCGTCAGCCCCTCAACGGGCACGGCCGAGAGGTTATAGCGAACGCCTGCGAGCGACCTCAGCCACGGCAAGAGCTCGTCGGCGACCGGATGATCCGGGTCGTAGTAGACGACCACGCCGCCGCTCTCGAGCAACGGCAGCATCTCGTCGGGGCTCGGGATCACGTTGAACGGCGCCGGCTGATCGGCGCCGTAGACGCCGGGCCGCGGCGCCTCCCCGTGATGCGGGCCAGAGGTGGGCGGCGCTGAGTTGTAGTCGTCGAACGACTCGCCATCAGCCAAGTGGCGACGCCCCTGGTCGGCGAACGAGACCACGCCGCGAATCTCTGTCACTTCGTCCGAGGGGAAGGCGAGCTGCAATCCGAACATCGCGATCAGCGCGATCAGCAGGCCCGCGAGAATCGCGAAGGACATCCGCGGCAGGCCGAAGATGGTCCGCTTCGCCGGCGCGCCGCCGGCTCGCTCGTTCCCGCGCTGTCGACCGCCGCCGCGGCCAGCGTTGGGGCTGGCATCGGCGTCGGACGATTCACTCGTCGCTTCACTACTCGCAACGGGGGTGGCCTGGCCCTGGGCGGGGCGTCGGCTGCGCCGCCTGCGGCGGCGGCGTTGGGGCTGGTGGCTCATATCACCATCTTAGGCGCGGCATCGGTTGGCGGTACCGCTCAGGCAACGACACCCGCCGCAGCGAGGGCCGCGATCTGCCCGGGCGACAGGTCGAGCTCGCCCTGCAGAATCTCAACGGTGTGCTCGCCCAGCAGCGGCGCGCGCCGACGGTGCCGCCAGGGGCTGGCGCTGAGGATGTAGGGAGCGCCCGGATAAGTGGCCGTGCGATCGTGCTCCGGATGCTCGACATCGATGAAGAAGCCGCGCTCGTGCCAGTGCTGATCCTCAGCCGCCTCGTCGGGCGTGCGCACGACCGACCAGGCCGCGCCGGCGTTCTGCGCACCGTGATAGATGTGCTCCGCCTCGTTCGCGGCGATGAACTCGGCGATGTTCTCGAGCATTACGGCGGCGGAAGGCTGCCGCAGCCCGAGCTGACGGTTGCGGCCATCGAGGAGCTCGGGATCGCTCAGGTCCTGGCCGCCGCCGCTCTGCTGGATGAACTCGACCAGCTTCAGCCACGAGCCCTCGCTGCGCGGCATACCGAAGATGTTGATCAGGCGATCGTCCGCGGTCGGAAACTGCCACGGCTCGGTCGGCTGCGGCCCGGCGTGACGCCCGGTCTGGCGAATCAGCGGGTGATGCTCATAGAGCGCCCACGGAGCGGAGGACTCGATGGTGAAGGCGCAGGCCTCGTGAATCGAGGCGTCGATGTGCTGCCCGAGCCCGGACGCCTGACGTTCGTACAGCGCCGCGATTGCGCCGAACGCCGCGTAGTAGGCCGCGATATGTCCCGCGTGGTGTTCGGTCGGCCGAATCGGCGGAGCGCCTTCGAGGTTGTCATAACCACACGAGCCCATCGGTCCGCCCAGTGCCAGCCCGACGCCGTCCGACCAGGCCCACTCTGCCCATGGCCCGTCCTGCCCGAACGGCGTGAGGCTGAGCACCACGAGTCGCGGGAACTGCTCGGCCAGCGCGACCGGATCGAAGGGCCGCTGTGCCGTCGGCTGCGCGGTCTCCAGCACGACATCAGCCCCCGCCGCAAGTCGCACGAACAGGTCGAGACCATCATCGGTCGCCGGATCGAGCGCCAGCGAGCGCTTGTCGGCGTTGTAGTACCACCAGAACAGCGAGCGCTCGGGGCCGGGGATGTCATCGAGGAACGGCCCGATCCGGCGGCCGGCGTCGCCCGCCGGAGGCTCGATCTTGATCACGTCCGCGCCGAAGTTCGCCAGGAGCCTCCCGGCGTATTGGCTGTGCGGCTCGCTCAGGTCGAGCACCCGAACGCCATCGAGTGAGGCTGGCTGCGTCGTCAAGGTGTTCGCCGATGTGGTCGCGGGCCTGGCTGAGGTCGGCGCACTGGATGGGAGGTGGCGCCCGACAGTGACAGCCTACCCAACGGTCGCGGATGGGCGAGCGTGGCGCCACTTGCGCTACCGGAGGCGGTTCGCATCCGGCGCCGAAGCCTCATTCTTCGGCGAGCATCGCCTTCACCTGGGAATCCGCTGAACAAGTCGGATCCCCTCTCCCCCCGCGGAGCGGGGGGAGATGCCGAAGGCAGAGGGGGGCCGGCCCGTTGCGGAGCGGGGGAGCCCCCCTCTGTCACTCCGTGACATCTCCCCCCGCAACGCGGGGGGAGAGTTATTCGGAGTTCCCCTGGTACGGCGGTTCCCGTCCCCTGATCGGCAGCGCCGGATGAGACAGAATCGCCACGTCCCGCGCTGTCCAGTGGCTAGCCGAACGCTCCGTCGATCATGAGCTCGGTGATCTGTTCCGGCGTGAGACCCAGGAGTTCGCCGTAGACGTAGTCGTTCGCTTCGCCGAGCTGCGGCCCGGGGGCATCGCGATGAGCGGGGGTGCGCGCGAGCTGGACCGGCAATCCATCGGTGATGTGGTCGCCGACCACCGGGTGGGTGCGCTGCGCCGTCCACTCGCGATGGCGCAGCTGTGGGTCGCGATCGACCAGGTCGACGCCGTTCTGCACGACGCCGGCGGGGATGCCGGCCTCCTGCAGCCGCAACATCAGCGCGCGGCCCTCCTGCGCACTGGTCCAGACCGCGATCAAGTCGTCCAGTTCGTCCTGGTTGCGCAGCCGCGCGGGCAGCGTGGCGAAGCGCTCGTCGTCGCGCCAGTGGGGGTGATTGGTCAGCGCGCACAGCTCCGCCCAGTGCTCGTCGGTCAGGCAGGTGATCATGATCCAGTTGTCGTCGCCGGCGGTCGGATAGGTGTTGTGCGGCGCGACCTTGGGCCAGACGGCGCGGTTGCCGGGCGGATTGCCGGTCTCGCGGTAGCGCCGCCCGTTGACCGTGAAGTCCAGCGTCGCGGGACCCGTCAGCACCATCCCGCTCTCGACCTGCGAGAGGTCGATGTACTGTCCCTCGCCCGTCCGGCGGCGGTGCACCACCGCCGCCGCGATCGCGGCGGCCGCCGTGAAGCCGGCCATGTGGTCGAGATATGAGTAGCCCCAGCCCGCAGGCTCCTCACCGGCAAAGCCCGACATCGCCGTGAGACCGGAGAGCGCCTGCGCCGTGGGGCCCCAGGTCCCGTATTCGCGCTGCGGCCCGCTGTGGCCGAAGCCGCAGAGCGAGACGTAGATGATGTCCTCGCGGATCGCCCGTTGCTCCTCGTAGCCCAGGCCCCACGATTCGAGCACGCGCGACGAGTAGTTCTCGACCACGACATCCGAGACCGCGATCAGCCGCTTGAGCAGCTCCAGCCCCTGTGGGTGGCGTGCATTGAGCGTGATCGAGCGCTTGTTGCGGTTGAGCCAGTTGAACATCGCCGACGAATCGGGCGGCTCAAAGCCGTTGGGATGCGGGCGACCGAAGCGAATCGAGTCGAGCGTCTGCTGGTTCTCGACCCGGATCACCTCCGCGCCGAAATCGCCCAACAGCCGCGTGCAGGTAGGCCCGGCGACGATCCAGGTGAAATCGACGACACGAATGCCGCTCAGCGGCGGATCGGTGGATTGGGTCATACCGGCGCCCGGCCTCGCTGCATTGCTGCGTCGCTCTACGCGGGGGTGAACTTGGGCAGCGTGAAGTCCTCGGTGATGTCGTCGAAGTAGACCTGCACCCGCATGCCAGCGTGGATCGCGTCGGGGTCAACGTTGACCAGCGTCGTCTGCATCCGCGGGCCCTCGTCAAGCTCGACGACGGCGAGGATGTAGGGGATCTCTTCCTTCCACGACGGGTGATAGAGCTGGTGCATCCGGCCCCAGGTGTAGACGGCGCCCGCGCCGGCCGACTCGCGCCATTCCCAGTCGGTCGACCAGTCCTCGGTGCAGCGGTCGCTGTAGGGGTATTGGTAGTGGTCCGCGGAGGGGAAGTATTGGAGCAACAGCTTGTGTTCGCGCAATGCGTTGAACCACGGCTCCGTGTTCGCGTCCGGCTGCGGGAGGGGCTTTTCGTAGGGCATGTGTCTCGCTCAGTTTGCGTTCGGCGACAGGATCATCGTGCCGTGGGTGTCGAGCGTGCCGCCGTTGCCGCTGCACAGCACGATGTCGTGCTTCTCGACCTGGCGCTCGCCGCCCGAACCGCGGGCCTGAATGACGCCTTCGGAGATCGGCGTCATGCCCCACATGTAGTAGCTCGAGAGCTGCCCGCCGCCGGTGTTGATCGGCAGCGAGCCGCCCGGCCGCGTGTGTCCTTCCGCGACCCAGTCGGCCGCTTCGCCCTTGCCGACGATCCCGTAGTCCTCGATCGTGCGCAGCACCGTGTACGTGTAGCAGTCGTAGAACTCGCAGATGTCAACATCCTGCGGGCCCACGCCGGCCATCTTGTAGGCGGTCTCGCCGGCGATCGTGGCGCCGGAGGTCGTGCCGACCTCAACGTCGGCGTGGGGCAGGTTGCCCGGGTGTCCCTGGCCCATGCCCCAGACGTACGCCGGAGCCGTTTGGAGGTCGCGGGCGCGCTCGGCGGTGGTCACGATCGTCGCGACCGCGCCGTTGGAGACGAGGCAGCAATCGAGCAGGTGGAACGGCTCGATGATCCAGCGTGAGTTGTGGTAGTCCTCCAGCGTGATCGGATTTCGCATCGTCGCGTGCGGGTTCATCGTGGCCCACTCGCGCTGCGCGACAGCGACCTTGCCGAAGTGGTCGTTGGTCGCGCCGAAGGTCTCCATGTAGCGGCGCGCGGCGAGCGCATAGGAGGTATTCGCGCCGTAGAAGCCGAACGCCGGCATCAGCGAGTTCATCCCGACGGGCCCGCGGCGACCGGCCCCGCCGTAGGCGGCGCCGGCGGAGCCGCCCTTCTGCAACGGCGCGTCGGAGAAGACGCAGGCGACGTAGTTCGCCATGCCGTGATGCACGGCCAGCGCGGCGTATTGGATCATCGCGCTGGCGGTCGCGCCGAAGGAGTTCATGTGGTTGAGTAGCCGCAGATTACGCAGCCCGAGGTAATTCTGTAGCGGGATCGAGATGCCGGTGCCCATGCCGCCGGTGATCCCGGGGTTGATCAGCAGGCCGTCGAGGTCGTCCTTTTCGAGCCCCGCGTCGGCCAGCGCCAGGCGGATCGCCTCGCCCGCGAACCACGAGGCGTCGTGCCCGTAGACCTTGCCCATCTCGGTGATCCCCAGCCCACACACCGCCGTCTGCCCCCGAATCGGGTCACTCATGTCATGATCCTCCATCTCCGCGAGCGATTCTAACAGCGCCCTGCGACGGCCCCGATGCGGCGCGCGGACAGACGAGTAGCCAGGGAAGCTCTGAATAAATCTCCCCCCGCAAAGCGGGGGGAGATGCCGAAGGCAGAGGGGGGCTCCCGTCCCGACTCTACGGCGTGGCTGTATCTGGCCAAGCGGGGGTGCCCCCCTCTGTCACTCCGTGACATCTCCCCCCGCTTCGCGGGGGGAGAGGAGATCCGAGTTGTTCAGAGGATGTCTAGCGGCGGCGGGTGACGGCGTCCGTCTTGTTCGGGTTCGGGATGTGCGACTTCCGCCCCCGGATTAGAGAACTGTGATGTCCTCAGCGCCGTGGTGACCTGGCAACGAGGATCAGATACCGCGGGTTGGACGGTCCGATCGACTCGGGGGCGGTGGCGACCTTCGACCGGCAGGCGTGTTCGGCGACGGCTTCGTCGGTTGTGGCTGGGGCTTGCTCGTGCTCGCCATCTGCATCTCCGAGGGGTGCGCGAGGCTCGTAGCTCCAGCTTAGAGAACTGTGATGTCCTCAGCGCCGTCGACGTTGATCGTGTTGCCTGTGAGCCAGTTGGTCTCGGTGGCGCTGAGCGCGATCAGGGCCTGGGCGATGTCTTGCGGCGTTGTGACACGGCCGCTGGGATTGTGATTCTGCGCGAACTCAAGCAGCTGGATGCCGGCGGGAATCTTCTCGAGGGCCGGCGTGTGCGTGATACCCGCCTTGATCGCGTTCGCTGCGATGCCCTGCGGCGCCAGCTCTACGGCCAGCTGACGCAGATGCGCGGCCAGCGCGGCCTTCGCCGCTGAGACCGCGCCGTATTGCGGAATCACCCGCATGTCGCCGCCCGAGGTCATGCCGTAGATTTTGCTGCCCGCGCCGAGCAGACCTCGGCTGACCATGTCCTGCGTCCAGTAGACGACCGAGTTGGCCATCACGTCGAGCGTCATCTCCATCTGGCGCTGGGTGATCGGCCGGTCTTCCTTGGCCCCGACGTACGGCCCGAGCGTGCCGAAGGCCAGCGAGTGCAGCAGCACCCGCACCGTTGCGGCGCCGCCCGCTGCGTCCAAGCGCTCGCGCAGGTCGTCGAGCACCAGCCCGCGCTTCGCGGCGTCGGCGGCGTTGATGTTGTGGAAGACGGCCGCGCGCTCGTGCTCGCCGGTGATCGTCTCGGTGATCCGTTCGACGTTCGGCATGGTCGAGCGGCGGTCCAGATGCACGCCGCAGATGTTCATGCCGGCCTCTGCCAGCGCGGTGGCGCAGGCGCCGCCGAAGCCGCTCGAAGCGCCGAGAATCAGTGCCCAGTGTCCGTCGAGCGCGGGATTTCGCACGTGGTCTTCCTTCCGGCGAACGCCGCTGTCGATGCAGTCTGTCAGGCGGCGGTGAAGCGCCGCACGACTTCGAAGAGAATCTGGATGCCCGTGTTCAGCCCCTCGATCGGGATGCGCTCGTTGTGACCGTGAATTCCGGCGGCCAGCGACGCGTCCATCAGCGTGGGGACGAAGCCGTAGGCGTGCACACCGTGGCGCCGTAGGACTCGCGAATCCGTGAAGCCGACGCACGTCGAAGGCACGACCAGGGCCCCCTCAATCTGCTCCCGCACGACGTCTTCGACGACGTTGACGAGCTCGGTCTGAAAGTTGGCGGCGGGCGACTCGGACTGGAAGACGGCCTCGATCTCGACCTTGTCGTCGTCGATCACGGCCTTCATGCCGCGGATGAAGTCGTCGTGCGACTCGCCGGGCAGCAGCCGACAATCGAGCGTGGCCTCGGCGTCGGCCGGGATCACGTTGTGCTTGAAGCCGCTCGTGGCGCCGGTGTTCGAGATTGTGTTCTGGGTGATCGCCGAGAACGTCGGGTAGGTCTGCCGCAGCCGCGCGATCGAGGGCGCGCCGGTCGGCCACGCATTGCTGGTGCGCAACCGGTGCAGCATCTCCTGGGTCTGCGGCTGAACCGAGATCGTGCGCTCCCACTCCTGAATGCGATAGAGCGCTCGCACGAGCCGATCGACCGCGTTGTCGCCGTGCGGTGTGGAGCCGTGGCCGGGCTGGCCGATGGCCCGCAGCCGCAGCCACAGCGGGCCCTTCTCCGAGGCCGAGCAGGCGAACACGGGGTGCTGCGAACCGAGGAAGTTGAGCGAGCCCATCCCGCCCTCGTTGAGCGCGAACTCGGGCTCGGTCAGCCAGTCGCGATGTTTGCTGTCGAGCCACTCCATGCCGAACGCGCTGCCGGCCTCTTCATCGGCCACGGCGAGAAACACAATGTCGCGATTGGGCGTTAGGCCGAGCCGCTTGAAGAGCAGCATGACGAGCAGCTCGAGCACCCCCATGCTCTTCATGTCGAGCGCGCCGCGACCCCAGATCTCGCCGTTTCGGACCTCGGCCGCAAACGGGTCAACGTCCCAGAACTCCGGCTGCGCGGGCACCACATCGGTGTGATTGAGCAGCATCAGCGGTCGCTGCGCGCCGCTGCCGACGAGCCGGGTGCGCATCGAAACCCGGCCCGCCCCAGCCTCGACATACTCGGTCTCGTAGCCCTCAGCCTCGAGCCGGCGGGCCAGAAACTCGGCAGCCACCTGCTCGTTGCCGGGCGGGTTGGTGGTGTCGATGCGGAGGTATTCGACGAGCGTGCTGACGATCTCCGCCGTCACTTCGTCCCAGTCGATCTGCGGTTGAGTGGTCATGGAGGCGAGTATACGAAGGCGTTGTCCAGGCGCTCTGCAGACACGCGTCAGGCGTGCCCGGGCGTCAGGCACAGCGGGGCGCTGTGGCGCCGATTAGCACGACTCGGCGCGGATCTCTTTCACGGCCGCGGTGATCCGCGACATCAGCTCGCCGGCCTTGTCGTGGATGGCGACTGCGCAGTACTGCGAGATCACGGTCGGGTCGAGGTTGACCTCGATCATCGGATGGCCACGCTGCCCGACGGCGAACGCGAAGTCGGCCGCGGGCGAGACCACTGCCGTGGTGCCGACGAGGATCGCGCAATCGGCCCGCGACGCCTCCGCATAACAGCGCTCGAGCGCGTCCGGGGGGATCGGCTCGCCGAACATCACCGTGTCCGTCTTCACGATCCCGCCGCATCGGTCGCACCTGGGCGGAAAGATCTCCGGGATCTCGTCGAAGGGTGTGCGCGTCGTGCACTGGGTGCAGCGCAACAGACGCGTGTTCCCGTGGATCTCCGTGATCCGCTCCATGCCGGCCAGCCGGTGCAGACCGTCGACGTTCTGCGTGATGGTGTGTTTGAGCACGCCGATGCGTTCGAGCTCGGCCATCGCGAAGTGCGCGTCATTGGGCTCAGCGTTCACCAGGCTGGCCGTCAGCTCATCTGGATTGCGACGCCGCTCGGCGACATTCCGCCACCAATCGGCGGGGCTCTCGCGGAACTCGTCGTACTGATTCATCGGCGGTTCGCCGTGCTTCGTCCACAGGCCGTCCTTGCCACGGAACGTGGGAATGCCCGACTCGGCGGAGATGCCGGCCCCGGTCAGCGCGATGCAGTGCGAGGCGTCAGCCAGCAGCTCGGCGGCGCGCCGGATGGCTTCGGCGTGGCGATCGTCAGCGGATGCACTCATGTCACGGCTGGTTGAGGTTCGCTTAAGGTGGCTGGCGGGCGGCGGCTCGGTCGAGGATCGAGCCAGACACGACGACGCCCCCGTGAGGGGGCGTCTACTGAGTTCTGCGCGCCCCGTGGGGCGCCAGATCAGTCGACTTGCAGTACTCCGTTGAGGAGGTGGATGTTCAGCTTCAGCATCTGGCCTCTCCTCCTACCTTGCCGGAGCTGCATAGTATCACGATCAAATGGTGCCTGCTGTGGGCCGGGGGCGGGTCTAGAATGGCCGGCAGATCGCAACCTTGCGGGGGGAGTCGACCCGGATGCGAGCCAACCTGTGGTAGCGAGGGGCGCGGCACGCGGTAGTGGATTGCGCTCGATGCTCGGCGGCTGGGAGTTCCAGCGTCCACCCGAACAGCGCGCCGTCCGCTTGGGTAGGGGCGTCACCGAGCTCCTTTCCGTCGGCGCGCTCGTGACCGCCGCGGCCATCGCCGTGGCGGCGCTGTTCCTGACCCGCAGCGATCCGCCGCCCTTGGTGATCGAATCAGTCGCTTCGCCGGCCACCGCCGCTTCGCCGGCCACCGCCAGCGTCGAGTCATCGGCGCCGCAGCCGCAGCTGCAAGCCACGGCGCCTGAGCGACCCGTGGAATCGGCGCCCGCGGTCAGTCCGGCGACCAGCTCTGCGGCCGCCGCGCCCGCCGTCGCCCAGACGCAGCAAGCGGCGATCGACAGCGCGCCCATCGAAGCTGCCGCCAGCGCCGGGCAGCGCACCGCCGCGACTGGGAACACCCCCGAGGCCGAGCAACAGATCCGCTCGTATCTCGGCCTCAGCGCGACCGCCGCGCTGCCACCGGCGTTTGTCTACACGGTGGAGCGCGGTGACACGGTCAGCAAGCTCGCCAGCCGCTTCGGCCTGCAAGAAGCCACGATTCGCTTCAACAACTTCGAGATCTACGACCCCGACCTACTGGAGATCGGCGCGACGTTGAATCTGCCCGTACGCGACGGCGTCATCTATGTGGTGCAGGGCGGGGACAATCTGACCTCCGTGTCGCAGAACTACGACGCCGATGTCGAGGCGACGGTCGCGTTCGCGGGCAACGGGCTGCGCAGCGCGGACGAGATCTGGGTCGGCCAGACCCTGCTGCTCGTCGGCGGCTCGGCGTCGGTCGCCAGCGGCTCGTTCGTAGGCGAGTGGTCGATGCCCAGTTTCGGCTGGCCCATGGCGGTCACCCAGATCAGCACCTATTTCGGTGCGCCGCGGGCGAACTCCTACGGCTACCACACTGGTGTCGACTGGCCGGCGCCCTACGGCACGCTGATCGGCTCGACAGCTGGCGGCGTCGTTTCCTTCGCCGGCTGGGACGCCGGCTATGGGTACTGGGTCGAGGTCGATCACGGCGGCGGCGTGCGCTCGCGCTATGCGCACCTCAGCGAGATCTTCGTCGGAGTGGGGGAGTGGCTCGAGGCCGGCAGCCTGGTCGGCGGAGTCGGCACCTCGGGCAACAGCAGCGGGGCGCACTTACACTTTGAAATCATCATGAACGGCCAGCCGGTCGACCCATACCGGTGGCTCCAGTGATCTGGAGGCGGGGATGGCGGTGACGATCGGCGAGGAAACGTGGACCCACGGCGACGTCGAGACAAACGGCGTTCGCCTGCACTATGTCGAACAGGGCGAGGGTCCGCTGGTGCTGCTGCTGCACGGCTTCCCGGAGCACTGGTACTCGTGGCGGCACCAGATCGCCCCGTTGGCCGAGGCCGGCCACCACATCGTCGCGCCCGACATGCGCGGCTACAACCTCTCCCAGAAGCCGCGCCGCGGCTACGACATCAAGAATCTGACCAAGGACGTGCGCGGCCTGATCCGCGCCTTCGGCGAATCGAGCGCCACGATCGTCGGGCACGACTGGGGCGGCGTGATCGCCCTACAGTTCCCAATCGACTATCCGCGGGCCTGCGACCGCCTGATCGTGATGAACGCGCCGCTGATCCGTTCCTGGTATTGGCAGCGCCGCAACTATCCGGCCAATCTCTACGCGCTGGTCATGCACGTGCCGTTCCTGGCCAAGCGGCGGATGTGGGGCGACATCGACGCCTCCGTGCGCCAGATCGTGCGCGGCGTCTCGGCCGACAGCGAGGCGCTGACCGAAGCGGACTACGAGGAGTTCGCCCGCGCGCTCAAGCAGCCCGGTGCGATCGACGCAGCGATGAAGTACTACAGCGACATCTACTGGCCCGACTGGTTCCTGACCTGGCCCGACCGCAACAAGCGGATCGAGTGCCCGACTCAGTTCATCTGGGGCGCCCAGGACCGTGCGGTGCGCCTCGAGTTCATGGAGGAAGCGGCCGAGCGGGTGGACAACCTCAGCACGCACATCGTTGCCGACGCCGGTCATTGGGTGCAGCAGGAGCAGCCCGAAGAGGTGACCGCGGCGATGCTCGCCTTCCTGTCGAACAGCCTGTCGAGCACGGCCGGATGAGCGAGGGCGTCGCGGAACCCGCGCCCGAGGGCGAGCCGCCCGGCACCTGGACGCATGGCTACGCCGTGAGCGCCGGCGGCGTACGCCTGCACTACGTAGAGCAGCGGCCCCAGGGCGGCGGCAACGACGCGCCGCTGGTGATCCTGCTGCACGGCTTTCCCGAGTTCTGGTGGTCGTGGCGCGAGCAGATACCGGCCCTCGCGGCCGCCGGCTACTGGGTTGTTGCGCCCGACCTGCGCGGCTACAACCTCTCCGACAAGCCGCCTGAGATCGCCGACTACTCGCTTGAGCTGCTGACCGAAGATGTCCGCCGGCTGATCGTCCACTGTGGCCGCGAGCGCGCAGCGATCGTCGGCCACGATTGGGGCGGGGTGGTCGCCTGGGCGTTCGCGATGGAGTTCCCCGCTGCGACCGAACGGCTCGCCGTGCTCAATGCGCCGCATCCACAGCGCATGCAGGAGGCGCTCAGCGGCCGGATGAATCTGCGCCAGCTGCGTCGCTCCTGGTACATGTTCGTGTTCCAGCTGCCGATGCTGCCGGAGCGCTGGCTGGCGATGAACGGGCACGAGCGGATCGGCCTGATCTTCCGCGACACCGCGGAGCACCGCGAGGCCTTCCCAGCCGATGTGCTGCAACGCTTCCGCGCCGCCGCCGCGCGTCCCGGCGCGCTCAAGGCCGCGATCAACTACTACCGCGCGGCCGTCCGCAGCGGCGCACGCGAGGGCTGGTGGCAGCTCCGCGCCGGTCTGCCCGCAGCGCTCGAGCCGCTCCTCGCGGCGGTCGTGGGCAACGGCGAGCCGCCGGAGCCGCGCGCCTATCCCATGATCGACGCCCCAACGCTGCTCGTCTGGGGCGAACGCGACACCGCGCTGGGCAAAGAGCTCACGGAGGGCATGGAGCCGCTGTTCGGCGGCCCGTTCGAACTCGTCTACCTGCCCGACTGCGCCCACTGGGTGCAGCAGGAGTGTCCCGAGGACGTCAATCGCCTGCTGCTCGATTTCCTCGAGCGTTACGCCGGCGGCTAACCGCGCCCCGTTAGCGCAGCCCAAGCCAGCCGAGCACGCCCCCGACCGCGCCACCGACCGCCACGACCACGCCGCTCACGATGAAGGCGAAGCGAAACAGTAGCTTCTGCGCGCGCTCATCAGAGATTTGGCGAGTGTCGTCAATGCGCCGGTTGATGGCATTGATCAACTCAGCGGTCTGACGCCGATCCTCCGCTAGTTGGGCCAGAATCTCGTCGAGCCGACCGTCCAGTGAGTCGAACCGAGCGTCGACCGCCGCAAAGCGCGCGTCGATCCGCTCGTCTTGTAGCGCGAAGCGCGCGTCGATCCGCTCTTCCTGAGCGGCGAACAGATCCGTGATGCGCTGGTCCTGGGCGGCGAACAGATCCGTGATGCGTTGGTCCTGCGAGGCGAAGCGTTGGTCAACAGCATCGAACCGCTCATCGATCCGCTGGTCCTGGCCAGCGAACAGATCGGTGATGCGTTGGTCCTGTGAGGCGAAGCGTTGGTCAACAGCATCGAACCGCTCATCGATCCGCTGGTCCTGGCCAGCGAAGAGATCCGTGATGCGTTGGTCCTGTGCCGCAAACAGGTCCGTAGTGCGTTGGTCCTGTGCCGCAAACAGGTCCGTAGTGCGTTGGTCCTGTGAGGCGAAGCGTTGGTCAACAGCATCGAACCGCTCATCGATCAGATTGAATCGGTGATCGATCTGCACCGCGAAGTGACCGAGGTCGTCCTTGGTGACCAGTGTTCCGAGTTCGTCCTCGAGCGCATCACCGAGCGCACGCGCCGGCTGGTCCGGGAAGCCGCCCTCACTGGCGATGTCGTAGATGCGTCGCTTGTCGACCATGATCTGTGGCCACAAGGATAAACAGTTTCGTTGTCACGGCGCAAGGTTCAGGTCAGCGGGTGATCGGGATCCACATCGGTGCTTGCCGCGATCCAGTAGCGGCGCCGGATACCCATCGAGAGCTCCTCGAGGTCGTGCGCGACCCGCCGCTCATGCTCCGCAGGGAGCGCGGCGGTCCCACACACGCCGGTCAGCATCGAGCGCTTGAAGATCAGGCCTACGCTGGCGTCGACGAACGACAGCTCGCGCGCGGCGCGGGCCAGGAAATACTGCATGTCGTGCGAGTCGAACGGCATGGTCGACCGCGGCGCGTCGGTCGGCCAGAGGCCCCAGCCGAGGTAACCCCCCCGCGCGACGTGTTCACGGACGGCCGTGCGGTGCGCGATCACATCATCGACGTGACCCTCGCGACCGTCGAAGTGGATCAGATTCGGCCGGCAATCGAGCACGCGCGACCAGTTGGGCGTCGAGCAGCAGTGAATCCCGGCCAGCGCCCCGATCCGCTGCAGCGGCTCAACCGCCGCTCGCAGCACCGGCAGCACGTGCCGCCAGGCCAGCGGCAGCGACGGCTCGCCCACCGCCGCCAGCTCCGGCTCATCGAACATAATCACAGCCTGGAAGCCGAGATCCTGAAACGCCTGTGCCTGGCGGGCCGCGGCCTGGCCGATGAACGAGCCCAGCCGCTCGAGCAACGCGCGGTCCTCATGCGGCGCCTCGCCGGATGCCGTTCGCGACCATTTCGCCAGCGTGATCGGCCCGACGATCTGCCCCTTCACGACGTTCGGTCGCCGGTTCTCGGGCAGCCTCGGCAAACGCTCGAGTAGTTCGTGGAAGCCTGCCGCGCGCCCGCGATTCGGGCCGGCGGCGTTGGCGATGTCCGCATCGCTCAGCGAGCCGCTCCAGTGCAGCAGCTCGCCGTCCCAGCTCGCATCCGGCAGATCGAGCCCGGCCTGCGGGAGCATCTGCTCCAGCGGGTCGCGATTGGGCAGCTGCGGCCAGAACGGCATCCGCCAGTAGCCCTCAAGGACCTCGTCGACCGCTTCGCGCGCGTTCGTGTGTCGCGTCGAGCCGACGCCGGTGGGATAGAGCGGGAGATGAATCGGCGCGTCCACGAGACTCCTGACACTGCGGCGGCTCCTATGAGTGTACTTCTGCTCCACGGCGTGACGAAACGACGCTCAAGCAACGCGCCCCATGCAGTGCGGAGCTACGCTCGCGATCAACCGCTTCGCCACATGCGCACGCCGTTTTCACTTATGGTAAACTGCTTAGGCGACTGAGCAGATGAGGCGCGCGTTGCACTACAGTTGTGCATCTAAACGAACCCGCGAGCACGTGTCGAGGCGCGTACGCTTGCTTTTGGTGGGAGACGGCCATGTCCGCGCGTTCCGACTCTGACGACGCCAGCGTCGCTGGTAGCGACCTGATTGAAGAGACGGAAGCCCAGCCGGATCCTGTCTCGCGGTCGCTCCGCGCGCCTTTGATTGGCCGGCACTTCACCCGGCCCGGCGACGACGTCTACGGCGACATCGAGTGGGTCTTCCGCGCCGCCGCGATCACCTCCGACTCCGGCGACACCATCTTCGAGCAGCAGGGCATCGAGACGCCCTCCTTCTGGTCGCAGACCGCGACCAACATCGTCGCCTCGAAGTACTTCTACGGCGCCCCCGGCACGCCGCAACGCGAGAGTTCGATGAAGACCCTCGTCGACCGCGTCGTCAACACCATCACGGCGTGGGGACGATCGGGCGACTACTTCCCCGACCGCGCCTCGGCCGGCGCCTTCGAGCAGGAGCTCCGCTTCCTGCTGATCAACCAGTACGCCGCCTTCAACAGCCCCGTCTGGTTCAACGTCGGCAACGAAGACAAGCCGCAGTGCTCAGCCTGCTTCATCAACTCCGTCGAGGACACGATGGAGTCGATCATGGACCTCGCCAAGCGCGAGGCGCTGCTCTTCAAGTGGGGCTCCGGGACCGGCAGCAACCTGTCCACGCTGCGCTCCAGCAAGGAGGCCCTCGCCGGCGGCGGGATGGCCTCCGGGCCGGTCTCCTTCATGCGCGGCTACGACGCCTTCGCCAACGTGATCAAGTCCGGCGGCAAGACCCGTCGCGCCGCCAAGATGATCATTCTCAACGCCGAACATCCCGATGTCATGGAGTTCGTCGGATCGAAGGCGGAGGAAGAGCGCAAGGCCTGGGCGCTGATCGACGCCGGCTACGACGGCTCGCTCAACGGCGACGCCTACTCCTCCGTCTCCTTCCAGAACGCCAACCACAGCGTCCGCGTCTCCGACGAATTCATGCAGTCGGTCGAAGCCGGCGGCGCCTACTGGACCCGCGCTGTGACCTCGGGCGAGCCGATGGACCGCCTCGAGGCCCGCGAGGTGCTCCGTGCGATCGCCGAGGCCACTCACCAGTGCGGCGACCCGGGCATGCAGTTCGACACCACGATCAACGACTGGAATCCCTGCGCGGCGACCGACCGCATCCGCGCCAGCAATCCCTGCTCCGAATACATGTTCCTCGATGACACGGCCTGCAACCTGGCCTCGCTCAACCTGCTCAAGTTCTACGACCTCGAGACCCACGAGTTCGATGTCGAGGCCTACCGCCACGCCTGCCGCGTGCTGATCACCGCGCAGGAGATCATCGTCGGCAACGCCTCCTACCCGTCCGAGCTGATCGAACACAACAGCCACCGCTTCCGCCCGCTCGGGCTCGGCTACACCAACCTCGGCGCGCTGCTGATGGCCCACGGCCTGCCCTACGACTCGGTCGGCGGCCGCGCGCTCGCCGGCGCCGTGACCGCCGTCATGACCGGCGAGGCCTACGCGCAGTCGGCGCGCGTCGCCGAGCGGCTCGGCCCGTTCGACGCCTACCCCGAGAACCGCGAGCCGTTCCTGCGCGTGATTCGCAAGCACCGAGCCGCCGTCGGGAAGATCGGCGGCATCGAGACGGTCGCCCCCGCGATCCGCGTCGCCGCCGCCGATGCCTGGGCCCAGGCGCAGCGCCTCGGCGAGCTGCACGGCTATCGCAACGCGCAGGCCTCGGTGCTCGCGCCGACCGGCACGATCGCGTTCATGATGGACTGCGACACCACTGGCGTGGAGCCCGACCTCGCGCTGGTCAAGTACAAGAATCTCTCCGGCGGCGGCTATCTCAAGATCGTCAACCGCACCGTGCCCGCCGCGCTCGCGCGGCTCGGCTACGGCGACGCGGCGGTCGATTCGATCGTCTCCTGGATCGACCGCGAAGGCACGATCGAGGGTGCGCCCGAGCTGAAGCCCGAACACCTGCCGATCTTCGACTGCGCGTTCAAGCCGGCGACCGGCGTGCGCAGCATCGCCCCGCTCGGACATGTGCGGATGCTCGGCGCCGTGCAGCCGTTCATCTCCGGCGCCGTCTCCAAGACGGTCAACGTGCCCGAGGACGCCACGGTCGAGCAGATCATGGACACCTACGTCGAGGCCTGGAGCATCGGCGTCAAGGCAATCGCGATCTACCGCGACAACTCGAAGCGCATCCAGCCGCTCGAGACCGGCGAGCGCGTCGATGGCAAGAAGGTCGGCGAGGCCGCCGAGCTGCGCGCGAGCAGTCCGCAGGACCCGCACCTCGTGCTCAACGACGCCTCATCGCCGCCCGCCTACCGCCGTCACCGCCTGCCCGACGAGCGCGATGCCGTGACCCACAAGTTCACCATCGGTGAACACGAGGGCTACTTGACGATCGGCCAGTACGAGGATGGCCGCCCCGGCGAGGTCTTCGTGCACATCTCCAAGGAGGGCTCGACGGTCTCGGGCCTGATGGACGCGGTGGGCACGCTGACATCGGTCGCGCTGCAGTCCGGCGTGCCGCTTGCGACGCTGGTCAAGAAGTTCAGCTACATGCGCTTCGAGCCCTCCGGCTGGACGCGCTCGGCTGAGATCGGCCACGCCGATTCGATCCTCGACTACGTCTTCCGCTGGATGGGCATGCGCTTCCTCGACGATGACGACTCCGATGCTGCGGCGGGGCAGGCCCGGCTCGTCCTCGAAGACGAAATCGTGCTCGCCGACGAATCACGCGGCCCGGCGCCCGTCACCGCGCCAGTCTCGCGGCCCTCCAGCAGCCCCGACCGATCGCGCGAGAGCGCGTTCCAGAACCAGCTCGACGCGCCGCCCTGCGCCGAGTGCGGATCGATCATGGTCCGCAGCGGCTCCTGCTTCCGCTGCTACAACTGCGGCGCCACCAGCGGCTGTTCGTAACGATCGTGCGCTGCTCCTGTAGGGGCAGCTCTTGTGGCTGCCCGTCCCAGGCATGTCGGTCTTGGTGGCTCAGCGAGCGCGTCTCAAGCGCCCGCGCGGAGCCGGCCTAGCCGTCCGGCCGCGTCTCGCCCGCCTCGCGCAGCCGCCGCACCAGATCCGCTCGCCGTCGCTCGTACTCGAACTGCGACAACCCCTCGCGCTGCTGCTCGAGCGCCAGCAGCTCCGGCGGTGGGGCCGGCGCGGCCGGCGCCGGAGCCGGAGCTGGAGCGGGAGGCCGCGGACGCTCGGGCGGCAACACGGCCGGAGGCGCCGGCGGCGGCAGCGCGACGCCGCTCAGATCGGGCCGCGGCGCAGGTCCCCGCGGCGCCGCGAACGGCTCCCGATGCACCACCACCAACGTCCCGACCATCCGGTCGTGCACGCACTGCCGGTCCGGATTGAGCAGCATCCAGCCGCCATCGATGAGCGTCGGCACACCCGAGAACAGGTAGCCCAGCAGCCCGAACAGCAGCCGCTTGATCCCCAGCTCTCGCATCCACATCCGCTGCGGCGAGATCGGCTGCCCATCCTCCGAGATCACATACATCCCCAGCAGCCGCTTACCGGGCGACTGTCCGTCTCGCGCGGTGTACCACATCCAGATCAGCCAGGGCGCAATGCCAAGCGCGAAGATCAACAGGTCGAGCAGCTCCGCGGCCAGCCGATAGAGGTATGGGGCCGCGCGGTCGCCGCTGAGCGGGTGCGAATTCAGCACGCCGCAGCGGAGGCAGAATCGCGCCACGTCGGGATACCGCCCACACGCGGGACAGACCTCGGGCCGTTGTGGCTGCGTCATACCCCGCAGCATCGCGGAACGCGCGAGGTCCCGCGCGCAAAGCAGCCCTAAGCAGCCCTATCGGTCGGGCGGGAGCGTTCCCGGCGGCGGGTGGACGGGCGCCTGCGCCGGTCGTACCTCGACCACGAGCGTATTGAACACCTTGTCGCGCAGCGTCTGGCGGTCGACGTCAACCAGCAGCACCGCCGCGTCGACCGCGGGCGCGATCATGCCAACGATCAGCAGCACCAGGAACGGGACCCCGCCTTCCGCATCAGCGTCGACGAAGAACAGCGCAACCACGATCGCTGCGATTATTCCCACTCCCACATCCCACCAGAAGTCGCGCAGCCACATCAGCATCATCCCGGCCTGCGTCCCGTCGACTCGGTGAACCCGCATCCGCAGCAACATCTTGCCCGGCGACTGCCCGCGTCGCGACGTAAAGATGTGCCAGACGATCCAGCCGATCCCGAACGTCAGGTTGAGAATCGCGTAGTCAAGCACCCAGCCGCCGAAGCGCGTCCAGCGGGACGCCGCGTGGGCGCTCTGCGTGGGGTCTGAGAACAGCACCCCGCACGAGCCACAGAAGTACCGGCCGCCGCCGCGCGGATGGCCGCATGCCCGACACTGCATCACGTACGCGCTGGTGCTCATCGACCCTCCGTGCAGCGGACGCTCGCATTCGATCCCACGATACCCGCGGCTCAGTACGGCAGCGCGACCGGGCGATATGCGCCGCTGCGCAGCGCTTCGACGAGATCGGCGCTCGAGCGGATCTCGGCGTCGAACTCGGTCGAGGCCGTGCCGACCTCGTGATGCGCGTGACAATCGCTGCCGCCGATCGGCGGCAACGGCAGATTGCGCCCGCGCCGCGAGGCGGACTGATTCTGCAGCGGCCCGTCGCAGCCGTTCAGCCCCTCGGCGCCGTCGAACAGCTCAATGAAGGGACCCGGCGGCACGCGCAGACCAGGGTCCCGCGCCGGATGCGCGAGGAACATCAGCGCCCCGTGCTCGTCACACAGCTCGCGCAGCAGCCGCGCCTCCGAGATGCGCGGAATCAGCGAGGGCAGCCCGTAGACGAGCACGTGGCCCAGCTCGGTGGTCACCTCGACGCCCGTGAGCACCAGAATGTCGGCATGCTCGTTGAGCACCCGGACCCGCTCCGCCGGCCAGACCACGTCGTGCTCCGTCAGCACCACGCCGTCGAGCCCACGCGCTGCCGACTGCACGATCAGATCGTGCGGCAGCAGATTGCTGTCGGTCGACCAGACCGAGGTGTGCGAATGCAGGTCGATCAGCATCCTGCGCACTGTCCCGCGCGGGCCTGCGCTGGGTCAACTCGCGCGCGTCGCGTGTAGGCTGCGCGCGTGCCGATGGAGCGAGCGAATATCGTCGCGATCGCCGTGCAGGACGAGCGCCAGCTCGACGGCAGCTGGCACCTCGAACTGGTCGGCGAGACGGAGGAGTCCACGATGGCTGTCTCGCTGCGCATCGTGCTCGATCGCGAAGGCGCGCTCGTCGAGGGCGAACTCGGCGTGTCGCAGACCGACGACGAACAGCTCGGCGAGATCGAAGCCGGCGCCGTCGCGGACGACCTCGAGCCGCTCGCCATCGAGTTCGCCGCGGAGCTGGAGCACGGGCGCGCCTGCGTCTCGGTCGCGCAGCGTGAGGACGGCGACTTCGACCTCGAGCTCGATCTTGGAGCGGCGGGATGAGCCCGCGAATCGCCGTGCTCGCCGGCGGCGTCGGCGCGGCGCGTTTTCTCGACGGCCTCGTGCGCGTCGTCCCGCCCCAGGATGTCACGGCGATCGTGAACGTCGGCGACGACATGGAGTGGGCCGGGCTGCACATCGCGCCCGACCTCGACACCGTGATGTACACGCTCGCCGGCCTGATGAATCCCGAGACCGGCTGGGGCCTGGCCGGCGACGACCGCCGCGTGCTCAGGCGTCTCGAGTCGCTCGGCGGCCCCGCCTGGTTCTCAATCGGCGACGACGACCTCGCCACACACCTCTACCGCACGCACCGCCTGCGTGAGGGCGCGCCGCTCTCCACGATCACCGCTGAGCTCTGCGCGGCCGTGGGGCTTGAGTGCCGGATCACGCCGATCACCGACGACCGACTCCGAACCGTCGTCAGCACGCCCGCCGGCCAGCTCGCGTTCCAGGACTATTTCGTGCGCCGCCGCGCCGCCGACACGGTGCAGGCGCTGCACTTCGACGGCGCAGCGTCGGCCGAGCCGGCGCCCGGCGTGCTCGATACGCTCGCCCAGGCCGACATCATCGTGATCGCCCCCAGCAATCCCTTCCTCTCAATCGACCCGCTGCTCGCCGTCCACGGCGTGCGCCAGGCGGTGGTCGACAACGACGGCGCGGTGATCGCGATCAGCCCGATCATCGGCGGCGCAGCGGTCAAAGGCCCCGCGGCCGAGATCCTCGCCAGCCTCGGCCACGATGTGTCGGCGCGCGGAGTCGCGCGGCTCTACGCCGGTCTCATCGACGTGTTCATCCTCGACGAGCAGGACGCCGACCTGGCCGACGAGATTCACCAGCATTTCGGAATGCGCTGCGTCGCGCGCCCCACACTGATGAGCGGCATGCCCGAGAAGATCGCGCTCGCCGAGTGCGTGCTCGCGGAAGCGGACTGGGTGGCGTCAGGCGTGACGGGCTCGTGATGCTGGACGTATCGGGCGAGATCGTCGCGGTCGTGCCGGTCCGCGGCCTGCCGGCCGGTAAGCGCCGCCTCGCCGCGCGGCTCAGCACCGACCAACGCAACTCGCTCGTGCGCGCGATGCTCGACGACGTGGTCGGCGCGCTGCTCAACGCCGCATCGATCGACCGCGTCGTGATCTGCAGCCGCGATGTCGCCGCGCATGTCGAGGGCGACCGGCTCGGAGTCGACTTCCTCGACCAGGCCGACCAGCGGCCCGGCTACAACGGCGCGATCGTCCGCGCCCAGGCCGACCTCGCCGCGGCCGACGCGTTGCTGATCGCGCCCGCCGATGTCCCGCTGATCACGCCCGACGCGGTCGACCTCGTGGTCGCGACCGCGCCCGCCGGCGAGGCCGTCGTGGTCGCACCCGCCCACAACGGCGGCACCAACGGCCTGTTCGTGCGTCCGCCGGGCATCATCCGGCCCGCGTTCGGCCCGTCTTCAGCCCGCGCGCATGCGCAGGCCGCATCCGCCGCCGGCGCGGCGGGCGTCCCCTTCCGCCTCGCGCAGATCGATGTCTGGGCCTACGACATCGACACCCCGGCGGACCTCGATCACCTCGAAGCGGTGCTTCCCCAGATCCCCGACGAGATCGCCCCCAACACCCGCGCCTGGTTCGCCCTCGTAGGGGCGGTGGGGCCGGGCGGCTGAGTCACGGCCTGTTCACACCACGAGGGCGTACCGGAGCCGCTCCATCGCGCCGCGTCATCAGCCGTCATTCCTGCGTCCCCCTCCGTCATGCCGGCGGGCCCGTTCCGTCCTTCCCGCCTACCCAGGAATGACGGGGGGACAGGAACGACGGAGGGGTACGTAGGAATGACGGCCACGCAGGAATGACGAGGGGGGACGCGGAGCCGGGGGGCGAGGCGTGCGCCCCGGCGTCTCACATGTCCTTCGCCGGCGCGCCTAGATGCGCGGCATGCCGAGGCCTCGCTGGGCCATGATGTTGCGCTGTAGCTCGTTGGCGCCTGCCCCGAATGTCGGCATGACCGCGGCCATGTAGCCGTTCTCGGCGCTGCCGCCGATTGGCGCGCGCGGGTCGTCGGGCTCCAGTTGGCCGTAGAGGCCCATGCAGTGCAGTGAGAAGTTTTGCAACCGCTGCATCATCTCGGTGCTGAAGACCTTGATTTCGCTCGCCTCGTAGTTCGGGCTCTCGTCGCGCTTCAGCATGTCGAGGATGTGCCAGGACAGGTGCTGCAGCACCTCGATCTCGATGCGGAAGGTCGCCAGCCCGTTGCGGATGCCGATGTCTTCCACCGCGCGCCCGCTCGGGCCCGCCGTGCGCGCCCACTCGATCAGCCGGTCGTAGACGGCGCGAACGCCGGAGACGGTGAAGATCGAGATGCGCTCGCGGTCGAGCGCGTGCGCGGCGTAGTACCAGCCGCGGTTCTCCTCGCCGACCAATGCCTCGGTCGGCACTCGGACATCCTGGAAGTAGACCTCGTTGGTGCGATAGCCGGGCATCGTCCAGATCGGCTTGACCGTGATCCCGTTCGACTTCATGTCGACCAGCATCATTGAGACGCCGCGGTGCTTCGGCGCGTCGGGATCGGTGCGGGTCGCCAGCCAGACGTACTCCGAGCGGTGCGCGCCCGAGGTGAAGCGCTTCGTGCCGTTGAGGATGTAGTCGTCGCCGTCCTTGACGGCGCGCAGCTGCAGCGACGCGAGGTCGCTGCCGGCGTCGGGCTCGGTGTAGCCGAGCGCAAACTCCACCTCGCCGCGCGCGATCGGCGGCAGGAAGCGCTCCTGCTGCTCCTCGGTCCCGAAGCGCATCAAGGTCGGGCCGACCTGCTGCGTGGCCACGGTCGCCTGCGGGGCGCCGACGTAGTTCATCGCCTCCCAGAACAGGTACTGCTCTTCGAGCGAACGCTCCTGGCCGCCGTATTCGGCCGGCCACGACATCGTCAGCCAGCCGCGCTCGGCCAGCAGCTTCCGGAACGCGCGCTCGTCAGTCATCGTGTCGGTCGCGGCGTCACCGATTTTGGCGCGCAGCTCCGGCGTCCATTCGGCGTCGAGAAAGTTCTTGATCTCGGACTCGAATGCAAGCGCCTGTTCGCTGAAGTGGTACTCCATGATGCAGCTCCTGTGAGGCGGCCGCGTGCTTAGGCGGGGCCGGATTTGTTCGGGGCGACGCGTGCAATGTACGACACCACCGAGCCGTTCGGCGCGGACGCGGACTCGGCGACGGCCGGGGCCGGCTGCGCCGGGGACAGGTGCGCGTCGGGGTGGACGCGCGCGCGCAGAATCACGGGCCGCACGACCAGGACGAGGATCAGGAAGACGAACGTGCCGATCGCCATCAGCGGGAACAGCGTTTCCATCGAGACGACCTGCGCGACGGCCCCGATCGGCAGCCCGAGCACCTGGGCGAGTCCCATGCCCTGGAAGAGCAGGCTCATCACCCGCCCGCGGAAGTCGTTGGGCGTTTCGTGCGCGAGGATCGCGATGCCGGCGATGTTGGCGACCGACATCCCCACGCCAAGCAGGAAATTGCCCGCCATCGCGTTCAGCTGAGACGTCCCGACTGTGAACACGATGAAGCCCAGCGCCATCGTCACGACGCCGATCCCCGTTAGCAGACCCTTCCGTTCGATCCACGAAAACGCCACCATGAAGCCGGAGGCGAGGATCGCGCCAAAGCCCCAGAAGAAGGCGATGTAGGAGAACTGCGACCAGGAAGCTCCGACGACCGTCGTGACCCAGGTCGGCCCGAGCGTGCCGGTGGGCGGCATGATCAGCGCCATCATCAGCACGACGATCAGGATCGTCCAGAGGATCACCGGGTTGGAGCGGCTGAAGCGCAGTCCGGCAACGATGTCGCGCAGGGCCTGTTTGGGGCCGTGTTGGACACCGCGCATGTGCTCGGCGGAGAACACGGTCCGGTAGCTCATCATCGCGAGCACGACGATCTCGGCGAGGTGTCCGGCGGCGCTGATCGCGAAGACGTTGCCGGTGCCGAGCCGGTCGATCATGACCCCGGAGAGCAGGATCGCGACGGGCATCCCGAACTGCATGCCGGCCTGCTGGAGCGCGATCCCGGCGGGCGTGAGGCGCGGGCCGAGGATTTCCGGCGCGATCGCCTGTCGCGTCGGCGAATCCAGCGCGAACGCGGCCGAGGCCAGCAGCGTGAGCAGGAAGAAGACGATCAGGCCGGTCGTGTCGGTCATCCCCAACCACATCAGGGCCGCAATCCCGAGGTTGGTGGCGAGCGCGGCGGCCTGGGTCACGATCAGCAGATTGCGGCGGTCGAAGCGGTCGGCCAGGGCGCCGCCGAAGAGCCCGAAGCCCAGCATTCCAAGCCCCCGAATGGTGCCGATCGCGCCGACCAGAATCAGCTGCACGCTGTCGTCGGCGAAGCTCTGGACCCAGGCGATCGAGGCCACGAACTGCAGCGGCATCATGCTCTGGCCGACGATGAAGCCGGTCAGCAGCAGGCGGAACTCGCGGACCCGCAGCGGCTCGGTCATTTTCGGCCGGGTCTGGACGGCGGCGGGAGTGTTCACGCCTGGAGGCTACCGCGCAGCGCGGGCGGCTTCGAGCACCGTATGGCGAGGGCCCTGGTGAGCCTTGTTGGCGTCGCTGAAGATCTGCTCGAGCCGGCGTTGCACGGTGCGGCGCAACCCGTTGACCACCACGACGACCAGCGTCCCGCCATCGGCGAGGTGGTCGTGCGCTTCGAGCAGGATCTCATCCAGCGCGTCGTTGCCCGCCTGGGCGGGCAGATTGGAGACGATCAGGTCGAGCGGGCCGGCGTCGATATCGCGCAGGCCGGGACTGAGCACGGCCTGCGCGTTCGTGAGCCGGTTGCTCTTGATGTTCTCTCGCGCGGCTTCCACCGCCCGCACGTCCGTATCGACGAGTGTCACCGTGGCGGTTGGCCAGCGGCTGGCCAGCGTAAGGCCGATCGCGCCGTAGCCGCAGCCGAGATCGAGCACTCGCGGCTGCGCGGGCACCGGCTCCAGTTCGCGCAGCAGCAGCGCGGTGCCGGCGTCGATCGCGCGCGCCGAGAACAGCCCGTGACGCGTGCGCAGCGTCAGGATGCCGGCGCCGCTGTCGTGCTGAATCGTGGGTTGCCGCGCGATCGATTCGCGCAGGCTGTCGAGCGAGTCCCGGGGCCGCTCGCGCGTCCCGGTGCTCACGCGCTGATGGCGGCCGAGGCCGGCGCGAACCGGCCGCGCCCCACAAACGGGCCCCAGCCCATGCCCGTGTAGATGCTCGTCCACTTGCCCGCGTGACTGCCGGCGACGGTGAGCTGAATCGCCGATGGATCCATGAACTTGGAGATCGGTCGATCGAGGTCCTCATCGCTGAAGCCCTCCTCGCCGAGCAGGTAGCGCGGGTAGCCCGAGCCGGCCTGCTCGTCCTCCAGCCGTTCGTGCAGCGGCCGCGCCGTCTCCTCGATCATGCACTCGCGGATGTTGTCCTTGCTCCAGCCGGAGGCGCGGAAGACATCCGCGTGCTCCGGGGCGACCACGAACATCGTCGGCGCCGACGGCGCCTTGGGGTCGCCGATCGACTGCACCGCGAGCGCCAGCGAACCGGTCAGTGCGCGCGCCGTGCGGCTGGTCTGGTCGATGCAGACGCGCGGCCCACCCATCACCGCCATGATCGAGACGACATCATCGTCCGCCCGGTAGCCATGCTCGACGTGGAACGGCTCCCACGGGCTGGCCTCCTCGTACTCGGCGAAGCCCAGCGTCCACTTGTGCCCGCCACCCTGGATCGACTGCTCGATCTCGCCGGGCTTCGCGCCGCCAACATTGCGGAGCAGCAGACGGAAGGCGCGGCCCAGCGTGTTGGTCGGTCGGTTGGCCTGGCCGAGCGCGTTGAGCCCCGAGTTGATCCCCAGCCGCTCGCGAATCGGGCCGTTGATGATCATCATCGCCGAGGCGCCCGCCGTGGTCGCGAGCAGCCCGTGGTACTGGTGGCGATCACCGCCGCGGCCGACCAGCGCCGCCTGCGTCGCGGCCAGCACCATCGGGAAGTACGCCGGCCGACAGCCGGCCATCACCGCGTTGATCGCGATCTTCTCGATCGTTGCCTCGCCGTAGTTCGGCGGGACCTCGGCGACCACCTCCTGGGGGTCGCGCGCGGTCGCGCTCAGCATCTCGAGCACCCGCTCGCGCGTCGGCGGCACGACGGGCAGCCCGTCGGTCACGCCCTGCTCGAACAGAAACTCATGCACATCGACGTGTTCGGCGATGTCGATGACGCGGGCGATCAGATCGCCGGCGACGGGTCGGGCCACATCGGCCACGTCGGCTAGCCGACCGGCTGCATCAGCACATCGAGGATTTCGTCGACGTAGCGCTCCGCGTGGGCGTGCATCTCTTCATCGGTGCGGTCCTGCATCGGATGCGGGATGAAGACGCGCCGGACCTCGGGGAGCCCGAGCGTCTCTGCCTGATGCGCCGCCGCGTTGACGAACTCGGTGGTCGCGATGAAGACCGAAGGCTTGCCCTGGATTTCGAAGTTGACTGTGTCGTGCACACTGCACGTCGTGCAGGAGCCTCAATCAGCCAGCGCTTCGATGACGAAGTCGGCCTCCCTCAGAATCTCCTGCCTGGTGTCCTCAGGCACCGGCTTCGCGACGGTCGGCTTCATGTAGCGCCGCGTCTCGATCCCCGGGGCGCGGTCATGCAGCAGCTCCTCGAGGCGATCGAGGAAGATATTCCCGCGCGGCTTTGAGATGTCGAGCAGGGCGACGGTGCCGTGCAGCGACTCCGGTCGCGGCGTCAGGCTGCGCTTGATCGGTACCCGTTCGTCCGTCGGGTCGAGAATCTGGACCATGGCGTTGTCTCCCTTGCTGTCGCGCTCGCATCCTCGAGCGCGTCGTATCCCAGTCTAGTCGCGGCAGTCAGTTGGCGCCGTTGGTCGCCGCCACTAGTCGCCGATCACCGAACTCGTCGGCGAGGAGTAGACCCCGCCGGCCCAGCCGCCGAGGATCGTCGAGAACTTGGCCGCGCCGCTGCCGGCGACGACCAGCACGATGTTCTCGGGCTCCTGAAACTTGGCGACCGGACGATCCAGCGCGGCTTCGCCGCCGAAGCGTTCAATGATGTTCGGCGGCAGCCCCGCCCCGGCCCGATCGTTGCGAATCCGATCACGCAGCGGGATCGAGGTGTCCTCCATGATGCACTCGCGCACATCGTCCTTGCTCCAGCCGTCGCGGCCGAAGACGCCCGCGTGGTCCGGCGAGACCACGACCAGCGTGTCGCTGGCCGGCGACTTCGGGTCCTGCAGGCCGGCCAGCGCCAGCGCGAACGTACCCGCCAGCTGTCGCGCCGTGCGGCTGGTCTGATCGACAAACGTGTTCGGCCCGCCCGACATCGCCATCAGCGTGGCGACATCCTGATTCGGCTCGAAGCCGTGCTCCTGGGCCAGCGAGGGCCAGGGGCTGGCCGCCTCGTTCTCGGCGAAGTTCATCGTCATCCGGTGCGGCCCGCCCTGGGTTGCGCGGTCCGTCCCGCCCGGCTTCGAGCCGCCCACGTTGCGCGCGCAGAGCCGCAGCGCCCGACCGATCGCCGCGTTGGCGCGGTTGCCCTGGCCCAGCGCGTTGTGTCGGTAGTTCATCCCGATCCGGTCGCGAATCGGGCCGTTAAACACACCGACCGGCGTCGCGCCCATCGTGGTCGCCAGCACCCCGTGAATGTTGAAGCTCTCCGTGCAGGCGATCTCGACGAGCGTGATGATCGACGGCAGATACTCCGGCTTGGCCCCCGCCATGACCGCGTTGATCGCGATCTTCTCGACGGTGATCGGCGCCAGGTTCGGCGGCATCACCGCGATCTCTTCCTGCGGGTCGCGCACCGTGCCCTGCAGCATCCGCCAGACGCGTTCGCGCGTCGGCGGGACGACCGGGAAGCCGTCCGTGTAGCCCTGCTCATAGGTGAATTCGTAGATGTCGGCGTCGTAGGCCGTCTCGACGACGCGCGAGAGCAGGTCGCCGCTGCGCCGCGCGGCCAGCCGCTCATAGATGCCCGGTTCGTAGTTGCGCGCCCCGCAGCCGGGCCGCTGCTCGGGCAGCGCGTCCCAATCGATCCCAAGCGGCCCACCCTCGCGGCCCGCCAGCGTCATCGCCTCGTTGCTGATCTCGCGCCACTCGAACTTGTCGAAGCCGAACGTCTGGATTTCGCAGCTCTGTGACTCGTCGTAGAGGAACAGCGTGGGCACGGTGTCGATGTCGGCGTCGTACGAGAGGTCGAGCTCGTCGTCATCGAGCAGCGGCATCGTCAGCTCGTGACGCTCACGCAGCACCGGGATGTCGTCGCGCTTCTGTACCGCCACCCAGACATCGAGGTCATCGCCGGTCGCGCGGTGCAGCGACTCGAGCAGCGGTAGCGTCAGGTTGCAGGTATCGCAATCTTCCTTCACCAGCGCCAGCAGCACCGGCCTGCTGGGCGGGAAGTGGCGCACGCCGCCCTCGGCGTCGGCCAGCGCGAAGCTGGTTGGGGGTCGCATCGGAGTATGGTAGCGGCCGTCGATCGATTGCTCCGATTGACTGCGGGAGAATTGCGCGGGAAACTGCACTCCAGCGCGTGAACAGCGTCAGCCACGGCGTCAAGCGCGCCGTGCAATGACGTGCAGCGAGAGGTGAGTGAAGGTGCGAGTTGTGAAGCTGCTGATGGCGCTGGTCTTCGTCGCGGCCGTGGCCGCGCCCTCGCTCGCGCTGGCCGCCGGCGATGCCGGCGTCTCGGACCCGATCAGCGTCGCGCCGCAGGAAACCGAGGAGGTTCACACCTCCGACGAGACGCTCGCCACCTCGCTCTTCATCCCCTTCTGCTTCCTCGGAGCGACGTTCTTCATCTTCATGTGGGCGATCCGCAATCGCGCACGCCGCGGCCAGCAGGACGAGCCGATGCCCTGGTGGCGGACCCAGCGGTGGTACACGCGCGACGACGAAGACGCGGGCTAGCGCCGGCTACCAGCTGGATCAGAACAGCAACGAGCCCAGGCGGCGGCGGTATTCACCGACGATCGGCTGATCACCGAGCACCGCGAAGATGTCGAGCAGGCGCTTGCGCGCGCCCTCATCGCAGGCGTACCGATCGATCCGCACCGACTCCAGCAGCGTGTCGAGCGCGGCCTGCCACTGGCCCTCCATCGCCAGCAGGCAGCCGTGCCGGAAGCGCGCTTCGGCGTCGTTGGGGCGCTCCGCGGCCCGGCCGCGGATCTCGTCCGGCTCGTAGCCCTCCAGGACCTTACGTAACTCGATCGAGGCGAGGATTCCCTTGGTCGTCGGGTTCTCCGGCCAGCGCTGGGCCAGCTCAACCGCCTGCTCCATCTCGCCGATCCCCGCCAGCAACGCCGCCAGCCCGACCCCGGCCGGCTCGTGATTGGGATCATCCTCCAGCGCCGACTGGAAATGCAGGCGCGCGATCGGGACCTGATTCTGCTGCAGCATCCGATAGCCCTCGGCGGCCTTGATGTCGGCCTCCGAGGGGACCAGCGAGTTGAAGAACTCGCGCACCCGCTCCTCGGGCTGCGCGCCGACGAAGTGGCTGATGACCTGGCCGCCCGCGAAGGCGAACACGGCCGGGATGCCCTCCACTTGCAGCGCCTGCGCAACCTGCGGGTTCTCGTCGGTGTTGACCTTGACCAGCTGCACCTGCCCGTCGCGTTCGTAGGCCAGCTTCTCGAGGATCGGCCCGAGCACGCGGCACGGCCCGCACCACGGGGCCCAACAGTCGACGATCACCGGGAGCTCGTGCGAGCGCTCGATCACGTCCTGCTGGAAGGTCGCGTCGGTGCTGTCGATCACCGCGGCGATGTGGCCCTGCAGGGCGGTCGGCGCGTCTGAGCCCTCCGCTGTTGGTGGCTGCGGCGCGCGCGGCGGTGGAGTCGGCGCAGGCGGGGGCGGGGGCGGCGCGGCCGAGCGAATCGGCTGCCCCGAGGGCGAGTAAATCACCGGCCCGGCGTCCGCCGGCGCCGCGGGCGGCGGCGCTGCCCGGCGTGGCGGTGCACCGCGGCCCGGAGGCTGAGCGCCGGGCCCACCGGGTCGGCCGCTCTGTCGGAAGGGAATCGGCTCGGGTGGTCGACGGCTCATGGGCGCTCCCCGCTCCGCTCGGCTGCTACCAGTTGGTGTAGCGCTTGCGTCTGGGGAAGTTCGACGACTTCTCCTTGGTGCTGTTGTGTTCAGTGATCGAGGCCACGCTGCGTGAGGCCTCCGTGCCGCAATCCGGGCACGGGAAGTCCTCGGCCGCGAGGCTCATCGGCCGAATCTTCTCAAAGTGGTTGCCGCATTCGCAGCGGTACGTATAGACAGGCATCGCGCTCCGCTCCTGTAGTTGGGGCAATCTTACTCTGCCCGGTCGCGATGCACGCGCTCGCGCACTGCATCAGTCACACGCAGCGCCGCCGCGACCTCCGCCACGTCGTGCACGCGCACCACGTGACAGCCGAGCCAGCCCGCCAGCGAGTTGAACGCGAGCGTCGCCTCCAGCATGCCCGGCTGCCCCTGCGCGTCGCGCGAGCGCAGCTCGCCATGGCCGAGCAGCTCGGCCAGGAAGCCCTTGCGCGAGGCCGAGATCACGACCGGATGGCCGAGCGCGACCAGGTTCGGCAACTCGACCAACATCCTCAGGTTGTCGGCCAGACCCTTGCCGAATTGGAAGCCCGGATCGATCCAGACCTGCGGCACGCCCTGCTCGCGAATCTCGGTCGCGCGCTCGCGCAGGTATTCGCGCACCTCCGCCGCCACATCGTCGTACGAGTGCTCGACATCGCGGTGGCGCTGCGGTCGCCCGCGCAGGTGCATGATCAACAGCGGCGTCTGCGTCTCCGCCGCGACCGCGACGGTCGCCGGATCGCCACCGCTCGTGATGTCGTTGATCAGATGCGCCCCCGCCGCGACCGCTGCCCGCGCGACCTCCGCCGTCCAGGTATCCACCGAGACCAGATGGCCCGCTCGGACGAGCGCTTCCACGACCGGCGCGATGCGTGCCGCCTCCTGCTCGGGCGACACCTCAGCCGCGCCGCTGCGCGTCGATTGCGCGCCGACATCGATGATCGTGGCCCCGGCCTCGCGAAACTGCTCAGCGCGCCGCGCGGCCTGCGCCACCGGCACGACCGACTCGCTGACCGGCGAGTCCGTATCGACGTTGAGGATGCCCATCACCTGCGTGCGGTAGGTGCAGTCGAGCGTCCGCCCGCCGAGCTGCAGCAGCATCGCTGTTCAGCGCCGCCGCGCGATGTAATGCGGGCTGCGCCCGAAGTAGAGCTGGGCTGCCTCCATCAGCGACTCGGACAGCGTCGGGTGGGCGTGGATCGATTCGGCGAGATCGCTGGCGCGCGCGCCCAGCTCAACCGCCAGCACGCCCTCGCCGATCAGCTCGCCGGCGCCGGGGCCAACGATTCGCACGCCCAGCACCCGCTCGCTGCCGCGTTCGATCACCAGCCTCGTCAGTCCGTCGTTGCGCCCGCTGGCCGACGCTCGGCCCAGCGCTGTCCAGGGGAACGACACCGTCGTCACGTCGATGTCCAGCCCCGCCGCCTCCGACTCGTTCAACCCGCACCAGGCGATCTCGGGATCGGTAAACACCACCGCGGGCACGGCGAGCGAATCGAAGGCCGTCGGTTGGTCGCAGATCGCGTCGATCGCGACGCCGGCCTCGTGCGTCGCCTTGTGCGCCAGCATCGGATCGCCGGCGACATCGCCAACCGCGAAGATGGTCGGCTCGGCGGTGCGGCGCTGCAGGTCGGTCTCGATGAAGCCGCGCTCGCCGATCATCGCCCCGGTGTGCTCGAGGCCGAGCCCCCCACTGTTCGGCCGCCGCCCCGTGGCGACCAGGATCCGGTCATACGTCTCCGTGCGCTCAACGCCCTCCGGCCCGCGCATCACGACCGAGACGCCGTCCTGTAGCTCCTCAAGCGACGTCACCGCCGTCTCGACGTGAATCGCGTGCAAGTCGGCTCGCAGCCGCCGTTCGAGCACCGCGACGAGGTCGCGATCGACGCCGCTGAGCAGTTCGGGCAGCAGCTCGACCACCGTGACCTGCGAGCCGAGCGCCGCGTAGACCGAGCCGAGCTCCAACCCGATGTACCCGCCGCCCACCACCAGCAGCGTCGCGGGAATCTCGGGCAGCTGCAGCGCGGTCGTCGAATCCATCACGCGCTCGGAATCCAGCCGCAGCGGCGGCGGAATGGTCGGGCTCGAACCCGTCGCCAGCACCAGCGCGTCGAACGCGATCTCGGTCACTTCGCCGGCCCGCTCGACGTTCAGGCTGGTCGCGCTGCGCACGCGGCCGTAGCCCTGCGTGAAGCGCACCTGATGCTGCCGCCGCAGCAAGCCGAGGCCGCCGGTCATCTTCCTGATCGTCGCGTCTTTCCAGTCGCGCAGCGCCTCCAGATCGATCTCGGGCTGGCCGAAGCGGATGCCCCACTCACCGGCGTGCTCAGCCTCGCGAATCAGCCGAGCGACATGCAGCAGCGCCTTCGAAGGAATGCAACCGTCGTACAGGCAGACGCCGCCCGGGTTCGGCGCGGCGTCGATCAGCGTCACATCGAGGCCGCGCTCGGCGGCGAGGAAAGCAGCGGGGTAGCCGCCCGGGCCGGCGCCCAGCACGGCCAGCCGCAGCGCTTCGCCATTGCTCGCGGCCGCCGACACCATCTCCGCTAACCCTCGAGCGCCAGCACGAGCGGCTGGCGAATCGCATCGGAAATCCAGGTCATGAAACGCGCCCCGTCGGCGCCGTCCATCACCCGATGGTCGAACGTGAACGAGAGCGGCATGATGCTGCGCGAGACCCACAGCTCCTGTTCGTCGTCCCAGACCGGCCGCCGCTCCGCGCGCCCGATCCCGAGGATCGCCGCGTTCGGATGGTGAATCACCGGCGTGAAGAAGCCCGTCCCCATTCCACCCAGGTTGGTCACCGTGAAGCTGCTGCCGCGGAAGTCTTCCAGCCCGAGGTCGCCGCTGCGCGCCCGGTCGGAGACATCCGTCAGCTCGACCGCCAGCTGGATGATGTTCTTGCGATCAACGTCGCGAATCACCGGCACGACCAGCCCGCGCGGCGTGTCGACCGCCACCCCGAGATGCACGAAGCGCTTCAGGATCAGCTCGTCGTTCTCCGCGTCGAGGCTGCTGTTGACGTGCGGATGCGCGCGCAGCGCCGAGGCCACGATCTTGAGCATGATCGCCGTCACGGTCAGATTGCCGCCGGCCTGCTGGGCCCGCGGTCGGTACTGCCGGCGCACCTGTTCGAGGTCTGTGATGTCGGCCGTGTGCTGCAGCGTGACGTGCGGGATTTCGTGCCACGCCGCCGTCATGTTGCGCTTGATCGTGCGCCGCAGGCGCGTCAGCTTCAGGCGCTCAATCGGCCCGAACTCAGCGAAATCGGGCAGCTGGGCGGGCACGTGACGCGGGCTCACAACCGGCGGCGCCACGACCGGTCGGTTGCGCGCATGCAGCTTCACATCATCCTCGGAGATCCGCCCGCCCGGCCCGTTTCCTGCCACTGCGCTGATCTCGACCCCGATCTCGCGAGCAAACCGGCGCACCGAAGGCGAGGCGAAGACCGGTCGCTGGTCGGGCTCGCCCTCGAGTAGCGGCGGACGCGCGACCGGCAGCTGCGTCGGCGGCGCGACCACATCCGTCTGCGGCTCGCTCGGCGCACTCTCAACCGGCGGCCCGACGGGCGCCGGCAGCTGTTCGAGCAGCGGCGCGGGCGCGGGCGACTCGGCCCCCGCCGGCGCCGGCGGCTTCGCAGAGAACGCCGCCGGCTGGCTGCCGCTGACCGTGAGCACCCGGTCGCCGGGCCGAATCGTGTCGCCGACGCCGACGTGAATCGCGGTGATCTCCCCGACCACCGAGGAAGGCAGGTCGAGCGTCGCCTTCTCGGTCTCAATCTCCAGAATCGCCTGCTCGAGCACCACCATGTCACCGACCGCCACGTGCACCTGCAGCACATCGGCCTCCTCGATCTCTTCACCGAGATCGGGCAGCAGGAACTCAGTCAGCTGTGCGGTGTTCGCGTCAGCCACGGCGGCGTCCCCTACTCGCCCATCGGATCGGGGCGATCCGAGTCGATCTTCAAATCATCGCGCGCTCGCAGCAGCACGTCGCCCTCAATGCCACCCGCGCGCGCCAGCTCCGAGAGCGCCGCCCAGGCGATGTGCCGCGAGTCGATCTCGAAGAAATCGCGCAGTTCGTCGCGCGTGCCGCTGCGTCCGTATCCGTCGGTCCCCAGCGCCGTCAGCGGCCCCGGCAACCACTTGGCCACCTGATCGGGCAGCGCCGCGAGATAGTCGGTGGCCGCGATGATCGGCGCGGCGTGCTCTCCGAGCGCGCTGCGCACGAAACAGGCTCGCGGCTCTTCGAGCGGGTGCATCCGATTCCAGCGCGCGACTCGCTGCGCGTCGCGCCGCAGCTCGGTCCACGAGGTCACCGACCACACGTCCGCGGCGACGCCGTAGTCGCTCCAGAGCAGCCGTTGCGCCGCGCGCACCTCGTTCAAAATCGGGCCGCTGCCGAGCAGCCGCACCTGCGGTGGCTCCGCCGCCGCGACGCCGTTGAGCGACGCCTGATCCGCGTTCGGCGCCGCGTCGAGCCGATAGATCCCGCGCAGGATGCCCTCGCGCACCCAGTCGCCCTCCGGCATCCGCGGCTGCACGTAGGCCTCGTTCTCGACCGTCAGGTAGTAGAAGACATCCTCGTTCAGCTCGTGCATCCGGCGGATGCCCTCCTGCACGATCACCGCTGTCTCGTAGGCGTAGGCCGGGTCGTAGGAGACAAGGTTGGGAATCACCGAGGCGAGGATGTGGCTGTGTCCATCCTGATGCTGCAGCCCCTCGCCGTTCAGCGTCGTTCGACCCGCCGTCGCGCCGATCAGGAATCCGCGCGTGCGCGCGTCGCCCGCGGAGTACGCCAGGTCGCCGATCCGCTGCAGCCCGAACATCGAATAGAAAATGAAGAACGGAATCGTCGGCCGATTGAGCGTCGCATACGACGTGCCGGCCGCGATAAACGACGACATCGCGCCCGCCTCTGTGATTCCCTCCTCGAGTATCTGCCCGTCGCGCGACTCGTTGTAGAAGAGCAGCCGGTCGGAATCGACCGGCTCGTAGAGCTGGCCCTTCGATGCGTAGATGCCGAATTCGCGGAACATGCCTTCCATCCCGAACGTTCGCGATTCATCGGGCACGATCGGCACGACCCGCGGCCCCAGCTCGCGGTCGCGCAGCAGCCGGCCGAGCATCCGCACGAACGCCATCGTCGTCGAGGCCTCACGGTCGCCCGTGCCCTCGTGGAACTCCGCAAACGTCTCATCCGGCGGTGAGGTCAGGTCGCTGGGCGGCGAGCGCCGCTCCGGCACCGGCCCGCCGAGCGCCTCGCGCCGCCGCGCGATGTAAGTCGCCTCCTGGCTGTCGTGCGCCGGTCGATAGAGCGGCGCGCCGACCACCTCGGCATCCGAGAGCGGGATGTCGAAGCGGTCGCGGAACTGCATCAGCTCGCGCTCGTTCAGCTCCTTTTGCTGGTGTGTGATGTTGCGCCCCTCGCCCGCCTCACCCAACCCGTAGCCCTTGATCGTGCGCGCCAGAATCACCGTCGGCGCGCCCTTGTGCGCCACCGCCGCCGCATACGCGGTGTGCACCTTGACCGGATCGTGGCCGCCCAGCCGCAGCCGCCAGAGCTGATCGTCGCTCAAGTCCTCCACCAGCGACCGCAGGCGCGGGTCGACGCCCCAGAAGTTCTCGCGGATGTAGGCGCCGCCCGCCACGGTGTACTTCTGGTACTCGCCATCGACCACTTCGCCCATCCGCCGTACCAGCAAGCCCTGATCATCGCGCGCCAGCAAGCCGTCCCACTCGCTGCCCCACAGCACCTTGATCACGTTCCAGCCGACGCCGCGGAAGACGGCCTCAAGCTCCTGGATGATCTGACCGTTGCCGCGCACCGGACCATCAAGCCGCTGCAGGTTGCAGTTCACCACAAAGATCAGATTGTCGAGCGACTCGCGCGAGGCCAGCGCGATCGACCCGAGCGACTCCGGCTCATCGGTCTCGCCGTCGCCCAGGAAGCACCAGATCTTGCGGTCGCTCGCCGGGATCAGGCCGCGATTCTCGAGGTAGCGAATGAAGCGCGCCTGGTAGATCGCCTGGATCGGGCCAAGCCCCATCGAGACCGTCGCAAACTGCCAGAAGTCGTCGAGCAGCCAGGGATGCGGATAGGACGGCAGTCCGCCGATCATCTCGCGCCGGAAGCCGTGCAACTGGCTCGGATCCAGCCGCCCCTCGACATACGCGCGGGCGTAGATGCCCGGCGCCGCGTGGCCCTGGAAGTAGATCAGGTCGCCGCCCTCGGCATGATCCTGTCCGCGGAAGAAGTGGTTGAAGCCCACCTCATACAACGTCGCCGCCGAGGCATAGGTCGAAATGTGCCCGCCGATCCCGTGGCTCCGCATGTTGGCTTCGACGACCATCGCCATCGCGTTCCAACGGATGATGCTCTTGATCCGCCGCTCCAGCTGCACATCGCCCGGGTAGGGCGGCTGCTTCTCGACCGGGATCGAGTTGACGTAGGGCGTCTGCGAGGTGACCGGCAGCCGAATCCCCGATCGCTGTGCCTCAATCTGCAGCGCCTGCAGCAGGCGGCTGACTCGCTCGGGCCCACGGCGCCGCGCGACATCGCGCAGCGAGTCGATCCAGTCGTGCGTTTCCAGCCAGTCATCCGACCCGTCGAAGCCGCCGCGGGCCAGGGCTGAGCGCCAGGGAGATTCAGACGTCGTCACAAGTTGACACCAGCAGCCCGTCGCGGGCATGTTGCACGCGATTCCGCTGCCGACCCAATCTAGCCGATCTGGCACGCGCTTCTGTGTCAGCGTGAGGACCAGACGGTGCGATCCGGACGCCTAGAATGCACACAGAATCGGAGCGTGTCGGATCTCGTGACGACGATCGCCAACCCACTCGCCCCAGCCGCCGGCTCGGCGATCGTCGCAGCCGAGCGCTGGCTCGTCACCGACTACGACGCCGCGATCGGCTGGCAAACCCGGCGCGCCGCCAACGTCGCGGCCGACGCCGCAGCCGAGATCGTGATCATGCTCGAACACGCGCCCGTCTACACAATGGGGCGCCGCGGCGGTCGCAAGCACCTGCTGGTCGGCGAGCGCGCGCTCAGCGCCCCACTGAGAGACAGCGACCGCGGCGGCGACATCACCTTCCACGGCCCCGGGCAGCTCGTCGTCTACCCAATCCTGCGCCTGCGTGAGCGCGGCCTCGGCATCGTTACCTACATGCGGATGCTCGAAGCGGTCTCGATCTCGACCGCCGGGGCATTCGGCGTCCACGCCGAGCGTGTACGCGGCCGGCCCGGCTGCTGGGTCGGCGAGCGCAAGCTCGGCGCGGTCGGTGTGCGGCTGCGCGACGGCGTCTCGACCCACGGCCTCGCGCTGAACGTCTGCACCGACCTCAGCTGGTTCGATGCGATCACACCCTGCGGCATCGAGGGCGCGCAGATGACCTCCATCTCGCGCGAGTTGGGGCGCGCGGTCCCTGTTGACGATGCCGCAGCCGCGATGCGCGACGTGTTCCGCGATGTCTTCGGCCTGCGCCTGGCGCTGTCGCCGACCGAGGCGTCCCGATGACTACGAGAGCGGCCGGCCCAACCCGCGAGCGCAAGCCACGCTGGATCCGGGCCCAATGGCCCGGCGGCCGGCGCTACGGCGAGATCGTCACGCTGCTGCGCGACTCGGAGCTGCACACCGTCTGCCAGGAGGCCCGCTGCCCCAACATCGGCGAGTGCTTCAACCGCGGCACCGCCACCTTCATGATCCTCGGCGACACCTGCACCCGCGCCTGCGGATTCTGCGCGGTGACCTCCGGACGCCCCGGTGCGCTCGACTGGGGCGAGCCCGCGCGGCTCGCCGCCAGCGTCGAGCGGCTCGGGCTCAACTACGTCGTGATCACCTCGGTCAACCGCGACGACGTGCCCGACGGCGGCGCGGCGATCTTCGCCGCCTGCATCGCCGCCGTGCGCGCCCGCCGCCCCGCCTGCTCGGTCGAGGTGCTCATTCCCGACCTGATGGGCGCCTGGGACGCGCTCGATGTGGTGCTCGACGCCCGGCCCACGGTGCTGAACCACAACGTCGAGACCGTCGAGCGCCTCTACCCGCGCGTCCGCCATCAGGCGCGCTACGCCCGCAGCCTCGAACTGCTGCGGCGCGCGGCAGACCACCAGCCGCGCGTCCCGACCAAGTCCGGCTTCATGCTCGGCCTCGGCGAGCAGCGCGACGAGGTCTCACAGCTCCTCAGCGACCTGCGCGAGGCCAACTGCGACCTGCTCACCGTTGGCCAATACCTGCGCCCCTCGCCGAAGCACCTACCCGTCGCCCGCTACGTCCCACCCGCCGAGTTCGACGAGATTCGCGCCGAAGCGCTCGCGCTCGGCTTCGCCCACGTCGAATCGGGCCCGATGGTGCGCTCCTCGTACCACGCAGAGGAACAGGCCCGCGCCGCCCGGATCTTTCACGGCTCGTTGCTCGGCTCAGCCGCGCTTACTCCACGTCGTCCGGGTCCGGCCGCGGAATCAGCAGCACCTCGCCTGCGTGGATGACATCGGCGTTGCTCAGCCCGTTCAGCGTCAGGATCGCGTACACCGTCGAGCCGTACGTGAGCGCGATCTCGTAGAGCGTGTCTCCCTCGACCACCGTGTGCTTGACCGTGAGCACCGGCGCGGCGACGGACGTATCCCGCCGCTGCAGCTCGACCGGCGTGGCCGGCTTCGGGGCGGCGACGACGATCGGCCGGTCGGGCGCCGTGGGAGCCGCGCTGGCCGCCGTCGGCGAACTCGCGCGCGGCTCGGTCGTGGGCGGCCGCACCGTCGCCGTCAACGCGGTCGTACCGCCCTCACGGCTGAGGTCGATCACCTCCGGGCTGACCGCCGACGTCGGCGTGGCCGGATCAGCCTCTACATCGCCCCCGACTGCGCCGACGACGAAGATCACCAGCCCCAGCAGGCCGCACGCGCCCACGACCGCCGCGACATGCACTCGGCGCGGCAGCGACCGACCGATCGCCGCAGACCGCCACGGAGCGCCGACCTCGCCGGGCAACTCGACGCCAAACCCGCGCGGCCGCCGTGGTGACGCGCTGAACGGAGTCTGCACCACACGCTGCGCGACCGGTCGCGTCCGCTCGGCTGAGGCGGTGCCGAGCCACCAGGTCACGCCGGCGGCCGCGATACAGCCCAGCGCCGCCGCCAGCAGCCACAGGCCGGGACCCGGCCAGGCGGCGCCGAAAATTAACAGGAGTGCGAAGCCGGCGGCGCTGATCGCAGCCGCAGGTTTGGGTTCGAGACGCATTGAGCCGGCCGCGAAGCCCACCGAGCCACCCAGCGACTCTAGATTGCGCGCCGCGCCGGAAACAACTCGTCTGGGTCTTGTTACGCGATTCGCGAGCAAGCGGGAATCGCAAGCGGAACTGTCAGGTCGTCTTCTACACTCCGCAGATGCAACACGGCATTCTCGCGGGGCGGCTCCCCGGACTGGCGGGTGATGCGGGATGACGCAGGCCAGGGACTCGTCTCCGCCGGACCTTGCTGCCCTCGCGGCGGCCGCCGGGCTCGACATGGACGAGATGGACGGGCGCCAGCGCGATGTCCACGGACCAGACATCTTCGCCCGCATCTCCCACTTCCAGCTCGCCGACCAGGCGCGCGCCGCCGGCCTCTACCCCTTCTTCCAACCGGTTGAGGTCAACGACGGCCCCGAGGCCGAGGTCGACGGCCGCCGCGTGATCATGCTCGGCTCCAACAACTACCTCGGTCTGACCCGCCACCCCGACGTGCTGGCCGCGGCGCACGCCGCGCTGGACCGCTGGGGCCCATCGATGACCGGCTCGCGCCTGCTCAACGGCACCAGCCCGGTGCACCTCGAACTCGAGCAGGCGCTCGCCGATTTCCTTGGCGCCGAGGCCGCGATCGTCTTCTCGACCGGCTACCTCGCCAACCTCGGCACGGTCTCCGCACTCGTCGACCGGCACGGCGTCTCCGTGCTCGACCGCGACGTGCACGCCAGCATCTACGACGCCGCCGGCCTCGCGCTGGGCAAGTACGTGCGCTTTCAGCACAACGACGCCGAGCACCTCGACCGCGTGCTCAGGAACCTCGGTCACGAGACGCCGCGCATGGTGATCGTCGACGGCGCGTACTCGATGGGCGGCGACCTCGCGCCACTGCCCGAACTGCGCGAGGTCTGCACCCGCCACGGCACCCGAATGCTTGTCGACGACGCGCACGCGATCGGCACCGTCGGCCCGCGCGGACGCGGTACTCACAGCCACTTCGGGATGGACCAGGACGAAGACCTGATCATCGGGACGTTCAGCAAGACGCTCGCTTCGGTCGGCGGCTTCTGCGCCGGGCCGCGCGCGGTGATCGAATACGTCCAGCACTTCAGCCGGCCGATGCTCTTCACCGCTTCGCTGCCGCCGGCGTCGGCCGCCGCCGCCCTCGCCGCGCTGCGGCTGATCGATGAGGAGCGCTGGCGCGTGCAGCGCGTCCAGGAGCTCGGCGCGCGGATGCGCCGCGAGCTCGCCGAGCTGGGCTTCGACGTCGCAACCAGCCAGACGCCGATCATCCCGATCCTGATCGGCGACGAAATCCGCACCGCCCTGCTCTGGCGCGACCTGCTCGACCACGGTGTCTACACCAACGCCGTCGTCGCGCCCGCCGTGGCGCGCGGCCAGGCGATCCTGCGCACCTCGTACATCGCGACCCACACCGACGAGCAACTCGACCGCGCGCTCGAGGTGTTCGCCGCAGCCGGAAGACGCTCCGGCGTGATTTCATAACCGATGCGCATCCTCCTCACCGGCGCCAGCGGCTTCGTCGGCGGTCACACCGCCCGAGCGCTGCACGCCGACGGCCACGAGCTGCGCCTCCTCACCCGCGCCTCGAGCGACCTCTCGCGTGTCCGCGACCTGCCGCACGAGCACGTCGTCGTCGATCTGGCCGCCGACCTCGCCGGCGACCATTCGGGACTCGACGCCGCCTGCGAAGGGATTGATGTCGTGGTCCACGTCGCCGCGCGCCTGCGCGGCCGCGACCAGGGCGCATTCATGCGCACCAACTCCCTCGCCACCGAGGCACTGGGACTGGCCGCACGACGCGCCGGCGTCAGATCGTTCGTCTATCTCTCATCAATCGCCTCGTTGGGCCCGGCGCCCGGCGACGAGCCGGAGCCGCCTGACACCCCGATTCACCCCATCTCGTTCTACGGACGCTCCAAGGCCGGCGGCGAGCGCGCGCTCGCGCAGCTCGCCGACGACATGTCGATCGCGATGATCCGCCCGCCGATGGTCTACGGACCCGCCGATCGCGGGCTCCTGCTGTTCTTCCAAATGGCCATGCGCGGGTTCACGTTCCGCCTGACCGGCGCGCCGGGCGGCGGCAACCGCGTCTCCGCGATCTACGGGCCCGACCTCGCCGATGCGCTCACGGCGACGGTCGCGCACCCGCCCGAGCGCATCACGATCTGGCACATTAGCGATGGCGGCCCTGTCTACACCTGGCGGGACCTACTGGCCGCGCTCGAGCGCGCCTCCGGTCGCCGCCTCCGCACCATGCCTCTGCCCGGGCCCGCCTGGGTCGGCATCGCGCTCGCCGCCGAAGGCTGGTCGCTGCTCACCCGCGACGACCCGGTGCTCGACCGCTCGCGCGTCACCGAGATGCGCCAGCGAGCCTGGCTGGCGGATGGCGCTCAGCTGCAGGCCGACACCGGCTGGCGGCCGCGCACGGAGCTGGAGGTCGGGATCGCCGAGACCATGCAGTGGTATCGGCAGGCCGGCTGGCTGTAGCCCAGATGACAGCCCAGATGGCCTCGCAACGCCGTGTCATCTCGTTCGATCTCGACGGCGTGCTCGCCGCGCCGCCCTTCAACTGGAACCCGGCGATCAACCGCGATCTCACGCTGACGCCGGTCGAGCAGCCCCCCGCCGCGCCGCCTCGAGTCCTGCGCGCGGCCGATCGCCTGCTCGCCCGTAGCTGGTACCGCCTCCGCTATGTCGCGCGCCGCACGCGCCCCGGCGCGCTCGATGCCGTCCGCGCGGCGGCCCGCATCCATTCGGTGATCGTGCTCACCGGCCGCAGCGTGCGCGGCCGCCGGCAGACCCAGGCCTGGCTCGAACGCGAGGGCTTCGCGAGCCACCTCGACCGGCTAATCGTTAACGCGAGTACACTCAATGCTGTAAGACATAAGGAGCAATCCCTGGCCGCGCTCGATGTCGCCCTGCACATCGATGACGACGCCGCGACCGCCGCCCTGCTGGCCCGCCGCGGCATCCCCGTCGCGCTGCTCGACTGGCCCCGAAACCGTAATCTGGCCTTCCCCGCCGGCGTGACGCGTTACACCGACATGCACGAGCTGGCCGCAGCGATCGCTGCGATCAATCAGGTAACATAGGTGGCCGGCGCCGAGCACGCCTTCGAGATTGAAGCGCCGGTCGAAGATATCTGGCGCGCGCTGCGTAACGAGGCGCAGGCCGGCGTGGACGCCGGCCAGGCCGTCCTGATCAACGCTGAGCGCCCCCGGCGCCTCGAACTCGACGTGCCGGTCGGCTGGGGCCTCACCGTTCGTTATGCCTACAACCTGCGCCGCGCTGGGGACAACTCGCTCGTTATTGTTGAGGTAACACCGCGCGGCATGCGCTGGGCGCTCAGCAACATCATCTCGCTCGGACGCGGGATCACGCCGTTCTCGCTCGCAGTTACACAAGGACTCGCCAACCTCAAGGAGACCGTCGAGGGTGACCGCCAGATCGACTCCGATATGTAGCCTCCGTGCCGCGTGGATCGCGGCGGTCTGCCTGCTGCTGATCGTCGCGGCGAGCGCCGGCGCGGCTGCGGAGTCCATCCACGACCATGCGCGACCGGACGAGCCGGCCTTGAGCGGCCGAGTCTTTACCTGGAACGCGGGCGTCCTGCGCGTGATCGAAGGCGCCTCTGTCTCGACCGGCATCGCAGAGCTGCAGACCGACGCCAACGGACGATTCGAGTTCACCACGGAACAGCGCAGCGGCAGCCTCAGCGTCGTCAAGCCCGGCTTTCACGTCGTGCGCCGGACCATCTACGGCGACAGCATCGGCATCATCCTGCGCGAGCTGGTCGTCCGCGCGGTCTACGTCCCGTTCGCAGAATCCGCCAAGCCGCAGGTGCAGGAGTGGATTCGCACCCTCATCGAGCAAGACCTGATCAACGCGGTGGTAATGGACATCAAGAGCGAGGGCGGGCAAGTCCTCTCGTTCGCGTCGACGCCGACCGCCGATCGGATCGGCGCGACGCGATGGGATGACGGCTCGCGCGCGTTCTTCGAAGAGCTCGGCGAAAAGGGCGTCTACCGAATCGGCCGGATCGTCACCTTCCTCGACGATCGCTACTCCGCCTGGCACCCGAACACGGCGCTACAGCATGTCGATGGCATGAGATTCCTCGACGACGCCGGCCTCGGCTGGTCCAGCCCCTTCGACGTCGCGACTCGCCGCTACAACGTCGAAATCGCTGTCGCCGCCGCCGAATGCGTCGACGAAGTGCAGTTCGATTACGTGCGCCTGCCCTACGAGGACGGCCTCGTGGAACGCTTCAGGCACGGCCCCGAAGCGCGCGCGGCCGCGATCAACGCGTTCGCTGCCGAGGCCGCCGAAGCGTTGCACCTGGCTGGCGCTGCAATCTCGTTCGACATCTTCGGCGTGACCGTGATTTCCAGTGGCGACGAGGGGATCGGCCAGTCCCTCGCGGGCGTCTCCGCCCACCTCGACTACGTCTCGCCGATGCTCTACCCCAGCGGCTGGAGCAAGGGTTCGTTCGGCCTGAACTATCCGCCGGCCGCTCCGGGACTCGTGATTCGCCACAGCTTGGACGCCGCGTTGGCCCGGTTGGCGCCGGGATCACACGCCGAGGTGCGCCCCTGGCTGCAGGACTTCCCCGACTATCAGGAGCGAGGTCTGGGCTACACCGAGGAGCTCGTGACCGAGCAGATCATCGAGACCGCGCGGACCGGCGGCTACGGCTTCATGCTCTGGGACCCGCAGCTCGAGTACCAGCACGGCTCCCTGGAACAGGCCGAAAGCCTCATCTGGTCACCCCGCTACGGCGCATCCGGCAACTAACAGGCTGCTAGAAGACGCTCTCGCCCCAGTCGGCTCCGACCAGGAAGCTGTTCAGCTGCATATTGAACTGCACCGGTCGCTCGAAGTAGACCGAGTGCCCGGTGTCGGGCACCTCGAAATAGGACGAACCGGGCACGTGCGCCTGCGCGGCCCGGGCCATCGCCGGCGAGAAGATCCGATCCTCCCCGCCAACCACCCAGAGCAGCGGCACGTTGAGCGCCGCGACCGCGTCGGGGTCGGGCGCGAGCGCCGCGAGCGTCTGCCTGATGCTCCCGTCGAGCGGCGGATTCATCGCCATCACCTCGTCGTAGAGAAACGCCAGCGAGGGATCGCGCTCACGCAGGTTGGGGTGATACGCCATCGTCGCCAGCCCGCGCTGGCCGTCGCGTCGTTGCCGCTCGGCCACGAGCTCCGCGCCCGCTGCGATCTCGGGGTTGGTCAGACCGCCCAGCGTGTCGGCCATCACCAGCGCAGCGATTCGCTCCGGCTGCCGCAGCGTCGCCCCCAGGCACGTCCAGCCACCCATCGATTGCGCCACCAGCGCCGTCTTCTCGATCTCCAGCTCGTCAAGCAACGCGATCAGGTCGTCGACGAACGCCGCAGCCCCCGGCCCGCCCTCCTGCTCGATACTGCGGCCCCAGCCGCGATGGTCGAACGCGACGCACCGGTAGGCGCCGCTGAAGACTGGAATCTGCTGCCACCACGAGAGGTGGTTACCGCCCGCCCCGTGCGCGAACACGATCGTCGGGCCCTCACCGGATGTCTCGTAGTAGATGTCGCACGACGGCCGAGACAGAATTGCCATGTCGGTTCCCTTCGAGCCAGCCCGCCGCCCGGCGCCTACTGCAAGCTAGCAGCGGCCGCAACGTGACGGCCCTGCACCGCGATACGATCAGCTCATGCGAATCGTGCTGACCGGCGCCGAACACGCGCCCGGCCGCCAGGTCCTGGCCGAGCTGTTGCGACAGGATGTGGAGGCGGTGGCGCTCCTCCCGCCCGGCGTCGATCACATCCCTGACGCCGCAGAACGTCGCGTCGTCGACCTCCAGAGCCCAACCGCGCTGACCGAGGCGCTCGCCGGCGCGACTCACGTCGTCCACGCCAGCGCGCTCACCGAGCCCGGCCACTCAGCCGGCGAATACGAGGCGGCCAACGTCGCCGCGACGACCGCCCTGCTCGACGCCTGCACGCATCTCCCGCTCAAAGGCTTCGTGCTCGTCTCGACCACCGAGACCTACGGCTGGGAGCTGCCGCCCTGGCCGGTTACCGAAAGCTGGGGCCCGCGTCCCGTTGGCGCGCTGCTGCAGAGCCGCGCGACGGCCGAACAGGCCGCCCAGACCTACCGCCGCAGCGTGCCGCTCGCCGTGCTGCGCGCGGCCCCCTGCTTGGCCCCGCAGGAAGGGCTGCTGCGTCGCGTGGTCGGCCACTTCGTCTCGCACCCGCGCGGCGGCCTGGTCGGCGGCGGGCGCACCGCGATCTCGATGATCGGCGCCGCTGACCTCGCGCGCGCCGTCTGGGCGATGCTGTCCGATTTCGACCAGTCCCGGAACCACACCTTCCACGCCACCAGCGTGCACACCACCTGGCGCGCGCTGGCTGAGGAAGGCTGTCGACTGCGCGGCGTCGAGCCGCAGTTCTGGACGGCGCCCTACGCCCTGGCCCGGGCGCTCGACGCGGCCGCGCTCTCCAACTGGGTCCTGCCCGCGCCCCACGCCGTCGACGCCTACGTCGACATCACCGGACGCCCGCACCTGATCGACGACAGCCGTGTCCGTGTGGCGCTCGGCTACTCACCCGTGCTCAACCTGCGAGCCGCGCTCGCGCAGGCGCTCGAGAGCTAGAGAAGCCATGAAAAACTCGGATCCCCCTGACGACCCAATGTGTTCAGGGGCATCCGATCCCTTCCCAATGTCGCCCCCTGAGGAGACCTGCGCGTAATGTCCATTTCCCCTCTCCCCCCGCGGAGCGGGGGGAGATGCCGCAGGCAGAGGGGGGCTCCGGTCCCGACTCACCGGCGTGGCTGTATCTGGCCAAGTGGCACTGCCCCCCCTCTGTCACTCCGTGACATCTCCCCCCGCTTCGCGGGGGGAGAGGGGATCCGACTTGTTCAGAGGATTCCGATCGCCGCTCGCCTCGGCGGCTCGGCCCATCGACTCAGGCGCGCACTGGGTCGATCCGAGCGGCCCGTCTACTCGGTCTCCATCGGGTGCTCGAGCGCGTTGCCGTACTCGTGCCATGAGGCGTCGTAGTTCGCCGCGTGGTCCCAGCCGAGCAGTCGCAGCAGGAAGTATCCGTGCGCCGCACGGATGCCTCCCTGTCAATACGTCGTCACCCGCTTGTCCGGCGTGATCCCCAGCTCGCCGAGCATCTCGCGCAGCGCCGCGGGCGACTTCAGCGTGCGCACCGGCGACTCCAGCGTGTGCAGCCATTCCAGATGCACGGCGCCCGGGATGCGCCCGCCGCGCTGCGTGCCGCGCTTGTTCGCGCCCGTCCATTCGCCGTCCGAGCGCACGTCCCAGAAGACGTGGTCCTCGTCCTCGATCAGCGCGGAGATGTCATCGAGCCTGCAGATCGAGTCGCTGCGCGGCGCCGCCGGCACGGGGTATTCGCTGCGCGTCGGCCGCGGATTGTCGTTGACCAGCGGCCGACCCTCCGCGTACCACTTGTCCAGACCGCCATCGAGAATCCTGAAGTTGGTGTGCCCGAACCGCTCAAACGTCCACCACGTCCGGGCCGCGTACAGGCAGCCCGACGCGTCGTAGGCCACTACCTGCGTGTCGGGCGTGATCCCCAGCCGGCCGAGCAGCGCCGCAAATTGCGCGGGGTCGTCCATCGCGTAGATCTGCGAGTCGTCCGACGGGTCGGTCTTCCAGTAGCGCGAGATCGACCAGATTGCTCCGGGGATGTGCAGCCGCTGATACGAGGGCAGCACATCGCAGTCCAGCAGCACCAGATCATCGTCGTCAATGTGCTCCGCGAGCCAGTCAGTGTCGCAGAGCAGCTCAGGTCGGGCCCAGCCGTCGCCAGTTGTCATGTCAGTCCCTGCTCATTCCTCTGATTGCTGATCCTCGGGAGTGGTCGGCTGGGGGTCGTCGGCGTCCGGCGCTGCGTCGGACTCCCCGTCCTCGGCCGATTCGTCGGCCTGACCATCCGACTCATCATCGCTGGTCGCGCCGCCCGGTTGCCACTCGCCGCGCAGATAATCGATCGCCGTCATCAACTGCACGTCGATACCCGCCTCGAAGCCGGTCTCCGGCTGCGCCACCTCGATGTCGGGAATCACGCCGATCCCCTCGATCAGCGTGCCGCTCGGCGAGATCCAGCGCGCGGTGCTGACATAAAGCACGCTGCCATCCGAGAGCTTCCGCGGCACGTTGACCGTGCCTTTACCCGATGTCACCTGGCCGATCAGCACCGCCCGGCCGTGGTCGCGCAGCGCAGCGGCCATCACTTCCGAGCCCGATGCCGACGCCGAGTTGAGCAGGATCACGACCTCCATCTCGAGACCGTGACCGCCCGGCTCGTCGCGGAAGATCTGCTCCTCCCCGTCGCGGTGAATCTCGCGCAGGATGACCTCGTGATCAACGAATTCGCCGGTCGTCTCGACCGTCGCCCGCAGCAGGCCGCCCGGGTTGTTGCGCAGGTCGATGATGATCTTCGACAGCCCCGCCGTCTGCGCCGCCTCGAGCAGGCTGACGATCTCCGGCTGCGTGTCCTCCGTGAACTGCGATATCCAGATGAAGCCGATGTCTGCCACCGGGTTTCCGTCGCGATCCGTGATCGGCAGGGAGCGCACGCTCGGCACCACGATCCGGTCGCGGGTGATCGGCAGCAACTCCTCAGTCTGGTCGGTGTGCCGCACGAGCAGCTCGACGACCGTGCCCGAGGGACCGCGAATCCGCTGCACCGCCTCCTGCAGGCTCCAGTCCGCGATCGATTCGCCATCGACCTCCAGAATCACGTCGCCGTTGCGCACGCCGGCGTCCTGCGCCGGCGATCCGGCGAACACCGTCACGATCGTGATCTCGCCGTCAAAGTCGTTGACCGTGCAGCCGATCCCCTCGAACGAGCCGCCGATGTCCTCCGACGAGAGCCGGTAGGTCTCGGCGTCGATGTAGGCCATGTGCGGATCCCCGAGCGCGTCGATGATCCCATTGATCGCCGCGCGCCGCAGATCGGTCGATTCGAAAATCTCCGGTTCGACGAAGTCGCGGTCAAGCACGTCGTAGACCTCGTCGAGGATCGCGAAGCGCGAGTCGCGCGCGGCGATCGGTGCGGCCGCGGCCGTGGGGCTGGGCTCGTCCGTCGCTGGCGACGCAGCGGCCACGCCGCCGCGCGTGCTGCGGAGAAACGCGCTGCCGTCGTCCGGCGGGTCAACGATGCGTAGTACTCCGCCGCCCAACGCGAAGGCCGCGAGCAGCATCACCAGCATCAACAGCCCCACCACGCTGCGGCGCGGTCCCCGCGGAGCGCGCGGCTCACCGGGACCGCGTGGCTCATCTGGCTCGCTCGGCGGAAGTGATGGCGCGGGCGGCGCGGGCGGCGGCGGCGAGGCTCCCTCGGCCGCTGGCGGCGGCGTTGCGGACGGCGCGCCGGGCGGCGTGGCGCCGCCTGGTTCGAACGGTGGGGGCGGCGGGAGGGCCTCGGACATCGGCTCGCCTGACGTTCGCGGCGCTCGCTGCCGCGAGGTCAGCCTACCAATCGCGCGTAATGTCGCTGATCGGCCAGGCGCAGAAGCTGTACCATGCCAGCCGATTCACCAGCGCACGCGCACGGGCGCGGAGGAGGTTCGAGATGGCAGCCGTAGCGGGATACAGTCACGTCGCGATCTGTGTGTCGGATGTCGAACAGTCGCGCCACTTCTACGGAGAGCAGTTGGGCCTGGAGACCGTCAACCGCCCCGACTTCGGCTTCCCCGGCGAGTGGTACGTCGTCGGCACCTTGCAGCTGCACCTGATGCAGCGCGAGAACGACGCCGGCGGCGGCGAGGGCGTCGGCCCACACTTCGCTCTCTACATCCCCAGGGAGGACTTCCACAGTGAGGTCGAGCGCCTGCGCGACGCCGGCGTCGAGGTCATGATTGAGCCGAACCACCGCGAAATCGACGACATCTGGGCCGCCTTCTGCAAGGACCCCGATGGCAACATCATCGAGCTGACCGACATGGGCCCGCAGTACCTCACACAGGGGACCGGGGGCTAACCCGAGCTACCGCGCCGCGCGCCGTCAGCCGAGCCACAATGGCCGCAACGGCGCTGATCTGCCCCGGACAGGGCGCGCAGCGCGCCGGCGGACTCGCCGACCTCCCTGCCGCTGCGCAGGGCGTATTCGACGCCGCCTCGGCGATCGCCGGCGTTGACCTCTGGAAGCTCGGGCTCGACGAATCCCCAGAGGCTGAAATCGAGCTCCGGCAGCCCTCCCGGCTCCAGCCCTACCTCGTCTGCTGGGCCGTCGCCGAATGGCGCGCCGCCCGGCTCGACGAACGCGTTGACTTCGTCACCGGCCACTCCTCCGGCCTCAACGCCGCGATGGTGCTCAGCGGGGCCGTCACGCTCGAGCGGGCCCTCCGCTTCGCCCACGCCTGCGGCCGCGAGATGGACCAGGCCTGCGCCGCCGGCGCTGGCGGCATGATGGCGCTGGTCGGATCGAGCCGCGAGCAGGCCGAGGCGCTCGCCGCTCGCACCGGCGCCGTGCTGGCCAACCACAACGCCAGCGACCAGACCGTCCTCGGCGGCCCGCAGCAGGCGCTGAGCGCGGCGCTCCGGGAGCTGCAGGCGGCCGAGTCGCAGGCCGTCGAGCTGCGCGTCGCCGGCGCGTTCCACACCGACGACTTCGCCGCCTCCGATCGTCGCAGCGAGCGCTGGATCGATGAACTCGAGATCGCCGACCATTTCACCCCGATGGTCGGCAACGCCAGCGGCCAGCTGATCGAGACAGCGGCCCAGCTCAAGGCCGAGCTGCGCGGCCAGTACTCACGTCCCGTCGAATGGCTGCGCGTGATCGAGACGCTCGACCGCCGCGGCGTCGAGCGCTACCTCACCCTTGGCCCCGGCAACGCGATGGCCGGGCTGGTGCGGCGGTATGGTCGCAGCAGCCCCGGCCGCGTGCAGATCGTCCGCGTGGCCCAGCACGTGCCCAAACACGCGTCCCCCGACGCCGCCCACTGACCACATGGAGCCTGACAATGGATGCCGACCACGTACTGCGAACCACCCGCTCGGTGCGCCTGCGCCTTGACTTCGAGCGCCCGATTGACCCTGCCGTCATCGAAGAATGCCTTGAGGTCGCGCTGCAGGCTCCGACCGCTTCGAACAGCCAGCAGTGGCAGTGGGTCGTGATCACCGACCCCGACAAAATCTCCGCCGTCGCCGACATCTACCGCAAGTCGTTCCAGGCCCTGACCGAGCGTCCGCCCGAGCAGCGGCCGACATACGGCCCCGACGACAGCCGCACCCAGCAGTCCGAGAAGGTGACCAGGTCGGCGATGTACCTCGCGGCGGAGATGCACCGCTGCCCGGCGATGCTGATCGCCTGCATCAACGGCCGCATCGAGCAGCTGCCCGCCATCGCGCACGCGGGCGTCTACGGCTCGATCCTGCCCGGCGCCTGGTCGTTCATGCTCGCTGCGCGCGAGCGCGGCATCGGGATGGCCTGGACCACGATTCATCTACGCAACGAGGCCGATGTCGCCGAGCTGCTCGGCATCCCCGACGACGTCACCCAGACCGTGCTTTTCCCGATGGCCTACTTCACCGGCGAAGACTTCAAGCCCGCCCCCAGAGTCCCGCTTTCAGAGGTCGTCCACTGGAACGCCTGGGGCCACCGCTCGCCGTAGGAAGCCTCTGAACAAGCCGGATCCCCTCTCCCCCCGCATCGCGCGGGAAGATCAGTGACAGAGCAACGGTGTTGAAGATCAACTGAGTCGGCGCTGTTGGCGCCCTGTCCGTCATTCCTGCGCAGGCAGGAATCCAGGCGACCGCCCAACGGTGCGACGAGTTCCCATCCGCCCGACGGCCCACCAGAGCCCCCAGCGCACCATGCGTGATCGGGCGCCGTCGCACATTGGGAGCGCCCTTGACCCCCACAGATCGCCTGGATTCCTGCCTGCGCAGGAATGACGGAACCAGCAGCTCCCGAGCCGGCCCGAACATACAAGAGGGGGGCTCCCCCGCTCTGCAACGGATCGGCCCCCTCTGCCTGCGGCATCTCCTCTCGCGAAGCGGGGGAAGATGGGAACCGACTTGTTCAGAGCTTTCCTGGAAGGGTGCTGAACTCTCCCCCCGAGACGCAGAGGGAGCCCCGACCGGTCTCTACGGTCCCCCCGCGACCAGGTCAAACCACGCGTCGTGAACACCGACCTCGTAGCCCGCCGTCCAGCCGTCGTCCCACGCGTCCTCTGTGAGCTGCTCATAGCCTTCGTCCAGGTCGTCGCGGCCCGCGATCGCGCCGGCGATCAGGCCGGACGGATTGGGCAGATAGTCGAGCAGCGGCGCCGCCTCAGTCGCCAACAGCCCGCGCTGGTAGCCCGCCGACTCCTGGCGGTCGGCCTCCAGCTGCATCCGCTGGGCCGTCGCCTCCTCCGCCGCGGCGAAGCCGGCCTCGCGGCTCGCCACCACGTCCTGCTGCGTCGGCCCGCGGTCGAACACGCCGCTCAGGCTTCCGGCCAGCGCCATCGCAAGGGCGCCGACGATGAACGCAGCCACGAGGGCGACATGCCGGTTCACGGCGGCGGCTCAACCGGGTCGCTGGACGGCGCCCCGCGCACCTGCTCCCACGCCGTTCGATAGCCCGTCCGCCAGCCCTCGTCCCAGGATTCGATCAGCCCCCGCTCGGCCAGCTGTTGCGCCAGGTCGTACGCGGCCTCGTAGGTGAATCCGTAACGAAATCGATCAATCTCATCCCGAGTGAGCGTTGATGCCTCGCTACGCCCGCGGGCAAAGCCGATCCGCTCGCGGCGCACGAGTTCGTCCTGCCAGTCCGACTCAACCACGCTCGCGCCACGCTCCGCGCCGCGCTGATACGCGCGGTCCACATCGGCTCGCGTCGGGCCCGTCTGAAACAGATCGGTCGCAAAGCCGATCACGAGCACGAACGCCACGCCGGCCGCGAACGCGACGCCGATCCGGCGCTGATCAAGCGGTTCGCGCTGTTCCTCGCGGGCAAGCTCGCGCAGCTCGGTGCGACCGGCGCGAGTGTCGAACTCCGAGCCGGGATCTGGAGGTCGAGACATGGCGCCGGCTAAGCGCGCGCGGCCACGAACGATGCATGCGGCCGCGTCCAGCCCACCGCCCGGCCAATCAGCAACACGACCAACGCGACGACGGCGGCGATCGCCGCCGCCCAGAACACCATCTCGACCGAGAGCACGCCGCCCACCAGTCCCAACACGGGCCCGCCGCCGACGAACCCGCCGATATCCCAGGCGAGCTGGAACGTCGCGGTCGCGCCGCCGCGCTGAGTCGGAGCCACGCGGTCAACCGCCAGCGCCAGCAGCCCCGTATGAGCGCCGCCCATCCCGACCCCGGTCAGCGCCCCCGCGATCCAGAGCATCTCCGGTACCTGCGCCTGGGTCAGCACCACCAGCCCTGCAACCGTCGCGATCAGCCCCGGGATGATCACCGGCACGCGCCCCAAACGGTCGGAGATCCGCCCCGCAATCGGCCGCGTGACCATCGCGGCTGCCCCTCCAAACACGAAGAACAGCGCCAACCCCGTCACACCTCCGAGGTCTCGATTGGGGTCGGCGTCCTCGAAGGCGGGCAGGAAGGTGGCCGCCGCGCTGAACGTCAGCGTGATGCTCAGGAACACCAGCATCGGGAAGACCGCCGGCGGCGGCACCAGCGCGCGCAGGCTCATCGGCGGCGCCGGGTGACCTGAATGAGTCGGTTCCCGCTTCAGCACCGTCAGCGCGAGGGCCAGACCAGCCGTCGCGACGCCGAGCACCAGCACCGCATCGAAGCCGCCAAAGTGAGCCACCACCAGCCCCCCGATCAGCGGCGTGATCATCTGCGACCCGCTGGTCGCCAACCCGAAGAAGCCCAGTCCCTCGCCGCGCCGGCGCGGCGGCACGATCTCCGCGATAAACGAGCCGGCCGCCGTCGGGTAGGCGGCCATCCCGATGCCCTGCACGCAACGCAGCGCGAAGAACACCCAGATCGATTCGGTAAAGATCATCAACGCAAACGAAATCGCGAAGGAGAGCAGGCCGATCCGCATCAGCCGAATCCGCCGCCCCGCATCGCTCCAGCGCCCCACGAACGGGCGCAGAAAGATCGGGATCACGGCATAGCCACCGACGATCACGCTGAGCTCGAAGACGCCCGCGCCGCGGTCGCCCAGCTCGGCCGGCAGCGTCGTGGTCAGGTAGAAGAAACAGGCGAAGAAACTGAATGTGCCCGCAAGCGTGAGCAGGTATTGAGCAGTCCAGAGCGGCCGTTGCGGGGCCAGGTCCAGCTGAATCGCCGCGTCGATGACGCTGTTGACAATCCTCTGGGGGGCTGAGCGCGCGGTCCAGGCGGCGTGCGAGAGCGGCGTGCGCGCGGAAACGGTCAGAACTCCGGTGGGCCGATGCCTGCCAGCGAGCTGTCGCCGTGCCCGTTGGTCTGCGGACAGAGATGCGTGTCGCCCTCCAGCGGCTGCTTACACAGCGGGCACGAGGGCCGCCCCCCCGCCACCGCCAGCTCGGCCTGCACCGTGAAGCCGCGCGCGATCTCGCGGCTGAAGTCGACTCGCAGCGTCGGACGATCGCTCTGCGCGTCGATATCCGTCGCGTAGAGCGTCAGGGTGTGCGCATCCTCGTCGTAGCCGAGCGCGATTCTGCCGGCCTGAAACTCGTGCGTCGGCGTCACCGGAAAGCCGATCAGGCCGAGCGCGGTCGGGCGCCGTCGCTCCTCGTCGCGCCGGTGCCGCGCGAGAATCTGCTGAATCGCGGTCGCCAGCGAGTTCACCTGCTCCTTCTCGCACCAGATCGAAGCCGTCACGTCGCCCGCGGTCACGCGCAGCCGGAATCGACGCTGACCGGGCTCTCCGATCGCTTCAGCTTCGAGCGCGGTGGCAGCGCCGAGGTCCCATTCGGCGGAGGAAGTCATGCCCCAGAGTCTATATCCACTCCTCCCGACACCTCCGTGCGCCTGCGTTTGCCCCCCAGCGTCCCCCAGGAATGCACTGAACAAGGCCTCGATGCGGGCCGGGTACGACCACGGCAGCCACACGGGCGGCCCCCACCGAACACATTGAGTGGTCCGCAGAATCCGATTCCCAATCGCTCCCCCGAGGGGGAGCTGTCGCGCAGCGACTGAGGGGGAGGCCCGCACCGACGCCGGCTGACCGCGACGGACTCCCCCTCTGCCTGCGGCATGTCCCCCTCAGGGGGCGATATTTGGAGGGATCCAGCGGAATCCCGCCTCGCTGTGGACCGGGTACGACCAGGGCAACCACACAGGTCGCCGTCACACGCAGTTGTCAGAGCATTCGTAGCGCCTTCGTGCGGAGGCCTACCATGCAGGCCGTAGGACCCGGCGGCGCGCCCGCGCCGCAGCGAAGGGAGCGGCGCATGGCCGTCGAAGTTGGACAACAGGCCCCGGATTTCACGCTGATGGATGGCGACCGCCGCGAGCATCAGCTCAGCGAGTACCGCGGCCGGCCCGTCGTCGTGGCCTGGTACGTGCTCGCCTTCACCGGTGGTTGAACGAACGAACTGAGCCGCTTCCAGGAACTCCACGACGAGTTCGAGGCGGCTGGAGCCCAGGTCCTGGGCGTCAGTGTTGATTCACCATTCGCCGCCGGAGCCTACGCACGCGAGCTCGGCCTCAGCTTCCCGCTACTGGGCGACTTTCCCTTCGCCCGCACTGGAAGGGTCTGGGGCATCTTCAACGACGAGCGTGGGATCACCGCCCGCACGACCTACGTGATCGACGCTGAAGGCATCGTCCGCCACATCGTCGACGCCCCGCGCGACTTCGCGCTGCACGCCGAAGATTCGCTCAAACAGGTCCAGGCGCTCGCTCAAGCCGCGTCGTAGATGCGATGAGACACTCCTGAGGTACCCGGTAAACGGCCTGTAAAGAACATTGCACCGGCGCGGCCGGTGCTCGACAATAACCCGCGCAACGGTCGTTCTGCTGCGACGCAGAGCTGGACCGCTCAGCGCCGTGGCGGCGCACGGGCTCCTCCGGGAGTCGACCCATGGTTACGAAAGTTTCCGAGGGACACTGCACCCACCGCTGGGTGCTCGCCTCACCGAACGGGTCCACGAGCCCCGGCGAATGTGCGAAGTGCGGCGAGTGCCGTCGCTTCGCGAACTCATTCCCAGATCTCGAGCGGACCAATAACTCCGACATCTTCGGCGACCGCAACCGCCGCGGCCGGCGCGGCTACGAGCCCGTCGCCGAGAGCAGCGAGAGCGACATCGAACAGGCGCTTGGCTCGATGCGCGGGCAGCGCGGCCGCTATCGCTAGGCCGGCGTCGTCCCCGCGGCGTCCGGCCGAGCTGTCGCACGCGCGCGATAGACTGCCGCAGTGAGCGCCAACCCCGGAGACCTCGCCAGCTACAAGGTCCACTCCCTGCCCTTCGAGGAGTGGGTCGATATCGACACGCTGCTGCACCGCAGCTCCCTGACCAGCGGCGAGTTCGACTACGCGCTGCGCCCGCTCTGCCCCGAGTGCGGCCAGGAGTGCGAGCTCGAATACGAGATGGTCGAAGAGGGCACCGAGGTCATCTCAGCCCTCGTCTGTCACGTCTGCCAGGAACTCTGGGAGGCCGACGATCCCAAGGACGAGGCATAGCCCGCCGAAACCGCGCGACGCGATAGGCTCGCTGGAGCGTCCCAACAGGGCGGGCACAGGACGGCACGAGACAGACGCAGCCAGACGCGGAGAGTTGAGCTGGGCCAGATGAGCATCGTTGTGCGAATCCCGACGCCGCTGCGCGGCCTCACCGGCGACCAGGATGTGGTGGACGGCGCCCCCGGCTCGCTCGGCGACCTCGTCGTCGAGCTTGAGCGCCAGTACCCCGGGATGGGCGAGCGTCTCGTCGACGACGGCGGCGAGCTGCGCCGCTTCGTCAACGTCTTCGTCAACGGCGAGGACATCCGCTTCCTCGAGGGCATGGCCACTGCGATCGGCGACGGCGACGAAGTCAGCATCGTCCCCGCCGTCGCCGGCGGCTCAGACTCGACGCGCCGCTAGGCGCGAATCCACGCCAGTTAGAGCACGCCAGTAAGAGACTGCCGCGTCGCACGCCGGCCGCGTGTAGCATCGGCTCATGCCACTGCTGACTGAGCGCGCCGGGCGGATCGCGACCGTCACTCTCGACCGCCCCGAGCGGATGAACGCCATCTCGCCTGACATGGGCCGCGAACTCGAGGCCTTCTGGCGCGAGTTCGAGGGCGATGACGATCTCCACGTCGCGATCATCACCGGCGCCGGTCGAGCCTTCTGCTCCGGTCGCGACCTTGTCCGCGACGACGCGCACGACGACGAGCGAGACCGGGCCAAGCGCAGCGCCGCGGACGCGGCAGGCCTCGGCAGCTGGGGCCCCGGCGCGACCGTGAAGCCGGTCATCGCCGCGATCAATGGGTGGTGCCTCGCCGGCGGCTTCGCGCTGGCCCTCGCCTGCGACATTCGAATCATGGCCGAAGGCGCGCGAATCGGCAGCATGGCCCCCAAACGCGGCCTGCTGCCCGGCGGCGGTCAGGTCCAGCGACTCGCCCGCTACGTCCCCTTCGGCGTTGCGCTCGAAATCCTCATGCGCGCCAACCACATCGACGCCCACGAAGCTCATCGCATCGGCCTCGCCAACGCCGTCACCACGCCCGAGGAGCTCCTCCCCACGGCCCGCGCCATGGCCGAGGAGATCGCCTCCAACGCACCGCTCGCCGTCCGCGCCGCCAAACGCGCCGCCTACGAGGGCGTGCTCGAGCCCAGCGGCTTCGCCGAGGGCATGGCCGTCGAGAGCCGCCTCTACTCCGAAATCATGGAGACCGCCGACTCCCGCGAAGGCACGACCGCCTTCGCCGAAAAGCGCGAAGCCAACTTCCAGGGCCGCTAACAGCTCCGCCTCCCGACGACCTCACGCACGCGGCAGCGACGCCTCCACCCACTCGATCAGGATCTCCCACAGCTCATCGCGTTGCTGGCGCAGCGAGTGCGTCGCCTCGGGCAGGATGTGCAGCGCCTTCGGTTCCAGCGCCTGGGAGTAAACCCACTCCGACAACCGCGGCGGCAGACGCCAATCCGCGGCCCCATGCACCAGCAACAACGCTCGCGGCGGTAGACGCTCGAGATCCGCCAACTCAATCCCGGCCGTCTGCGTCGACAGCGCCGCCACCGACCCGGCGTGCTCCGACCGCGCTCCCGCGCGGACCACGATCGCGCCCCCGTACGAGTGCCCAATCAGCGCGACCGGGGCGGCGCCCTGCTCGGCGAGCCACTCCAGACCGGCCAACACGTCATCCGTCCCTGGATCAATCGGCCCCGGCGACATCTTGACCCGGAAGTCCAGCCGCAGCACTCCAATCCCGATGCCCGGCAGGAACTCGGCCAGTGCTGCGTAGATCCCGTTTGCCGGCCCCTCAAACCCGCCGTCCAAGCCCCCAACGCACAACACCGACCCGCGCGAGGCCCCCTCGGGCCTGCGCCACATGGCCCCAATCGGGCCCGCGCGCGAAGGAACGATGATCTCGACGGACATGGTCGCGACGCGCAGCCTATCCGCCGCGTTAGCTTGGCAGTACGCATCAATCCGCAAACGGAGCTCCACGCATGGACGACCTGACCTATTCCTCGCTTGTCACCATCGCCGACGCGATCCGCGCCAGGGAGGTCTCCGCCTCCGAGGTGCTCGAAGCCCATCTGGCCCGCATCGACGAGGTCAACGGCGACCTCAACGCGGTCGTGCAACTCTGCGCCGAGCGCGCCCGCGAGGAAGCCGCAGCCGCCGACGCCACGACCGCCCGCGGCGACGAGCTCGGCCCCCTCCACGGCGTCCCGATCACGCTCAAGGACTCCCACGACACCGCCGGCGTCATCACCACCGGCGGCACGCTCGGCCGCAAGGACTTCGTGCCCGAGGCCGACTCGACGGTGACAGCCCGCCTCCGCGGGGCCGGCGCGATCCTGATGGGCAAGACCAACACCCCCGAGCTGACCCTCTCCGGCGAGACCGACAACCTCGTCTACGGCCAGACGCGCAACCCGTTCGACATGACCCGTACCCCCGGCGGCTCGAGCGGCGGCGCCGGCGCGATCGTCTGCGCCGGCGGCTCGCCGCTCGACATGGGCAGCGACACCGGCGGCAGCATCCGCCTGCCCTCCCACTTCAGCGGCATCACCGGGATCAAGCCGACCGCCGGCCGCGTCCCCCGCACCGGCCACATCGTCCCCTGGGGCATGGGCGCGCTCGACGCCTGGACCACGATCGGACCGATGGCCCGCTACGTCGAGGACCTCGCCCTCGCTCTGCCGATCATCTCCGGCCCCGACGGCGTCGACCCGGCAATCTTCCCGGTGTCGCTCGGCGACCCGGCCGATGTCGACATCAGCAGTCTGCGCATCGCCTACTACTCCGACGTCGACGGCTACCAGCGCGCCACCGACGACACCCAGGCCACCCTCTCCGCGGCCGTCACCGCCCTCGCCGAGCTCGTGCAGTCGGTCGAGCAGGACGAGCCGCCGCCAATCAGCAAGTACGTCGACCTCTGGGCCCGCGTCGGTGGCGGCGACGGCCGCGCCTGGGTCGACCGCATGCTGGAGAAGTGGGGCACCACCGAGATCTCCCCCTTCATCGAGAAGGGCTTCGCGCGAACCGAGCCCACCACCACCGCCGAGTACACCGAGGCGCTCGAATCCCAGGACCAGTTCCGCAGCGAGATGCTCGGCTGGGTCCAGGACTACGACGCCGTCGTCGCGCCCGTCGCCTCGCAGCCCGCGCCCACCCACGGCGCGACCTACGAGGGCGACAACCGCACCATGTTCTACACCGGCCCCTACAACATCTGCGGCTGGCCCGGCGCGGTGGTGCGTTGCGGAACCTCGGCCGAGGGCCTGCCAATCGGTGTCCAGATCCTCGCCAAACCGTGGCGTGAGGACATCTGCCTCGCCCTCGCCGCCGCCCTCGAGTCCGCCCTCGGCGGCTGGCAGCGCCCGCCGCTTTAGGCCACGTGAGCCGGCTTACCTGGGAATCCTCTGAACAAGCCGGATCCCCCTTGACCACCCAACGTGTTCAGGGGCATCCGATCCCTTCCCCATATCGCCCCCTGAGGAGACCTGCGCGTAAGTCCCACTGCTCCGACCTTCCCTGCCGGTGGCGGTGTCACGAAGTGACGGTGGGGAGCTTGCGCTATCTGGTGAGGGCGCGTCCGGAGCCCCCCTCTGCCTACGGCATCTCCCCCCCCGCTCCGCGGGGGGAGAGGGGAAAATGGGGATTACGCGCAGGTCTCCTCTGGGGGAGCGATTTGGGAGGGCGAGCTGCTGAAGGCGGAGGGGGAGTGCGTGCGGCCCTGCTGGTGGCGGGGTTGGGAGCCAGTCTCAAAAGTCGCGATTCGGAGGGATGCCCGGTCCCCCACCAGATAGGCGGCGCGTCGGCGACGGAGCGATTTTGGGACTTATGAGACAGGCTCTTGGGGGTCTCCCCCTCAGTCGCTGCGCGACAGCTCCCCCTCGGGGGGAGCCATTGAGAGCGGGATTCCGCTGACCACTCAATGTGGTCAGTGGGGGGAGAGCTGTTCAGAGCCTTCCTAGCCCGGCGGCTCGACGCGCTCGTCCGCCAACTCCCCGGACTCGTCGCCCTCCTCGACCGGCGGCGGGATGATCAACTCCTGGCCCACGTAGATGTTGTCGGCATCGGCCTCGCTGATCCCGTTGTAGTTGGCGATGTCGAACCACGAGAAGCCGTACGCCGCCGCGATGTCGGCCAGCGTGTCGCCCTCGCGCACCACGTATACCTCGCCCGGCCGCTCGGCGGGCGCGGCCTGCTCCACGTCAGCGTCTCCCTCCGTGCGCGGCGCGGCGTCGCCGCAGGCGCCCTCGCGGATCGGGATGCGCAGCTCGTCGCCGATCCGCATCATGTCCACATCGACGATCGTGTTCAGTCGTTGCACCTCGGCCACGGTCACGCAGAACTTGGCCGTGATCGTGCCCAGCGTGTCGCCCGGCTGGACCACGTAGATGATCTCCGTCTCCGGCTCCAGCTCGATCGTCACCGTGTCGCGAAACAGATACGGCTCCGGCAGCGGATCGGGCAGCGACTCGACCGGAATCGTCTCGCTCGATTGTGCCGCCTGCCCTACCTCCGCCGGCGCACCCAGCGGCTGTACCTCATCGCCGCACGCGGCGATCAGCAGCGCAGCAAGCGCCAGCAGCGCGACGATGGGCCAGCCGGAGCGTCTCATGGCTGCTCAGCATCGCATGAAACGCGCGGCTCGATCGGCGAGCCGGCCCGCTGCAGCAGGCACTCCAGCATCGCGTGCGCCACGATCCCCACATCGCGCAGCAGTGCCTCGTCGATATTGGCCAGATTGTCCGAGGGCACGTGCAGGCTGGCGCCGAACGTCGTCGGGAAGATCACCGGCACGCCGGCGCGCATGAATGCGAGGTGGTCCGAGCCCAAGAACGCCGGCAGCGCGCCCCGCTCCACCGCGATCTCCAGCTGCGCGCCGATCGCGTCTGCGATCGCCGTCAGCTCCGCATCGCCCACTGCCATCAACGGCCGGTTGCCGTCGCCGAACGCGTCGAGGTTGAGCATCGCCGTGATCTCCGACAGCCGGCCCGATTCACGCGCGGCATCGACGAACGCGAGCGAGCCAAACAGCCCCAGCTCCTCGGCGCCGAAGCCGACGAAACACACGTCGCTCGCGCTGTCCGCCGCCGCCCACGCCCGTGCCAGCCCCACGACCGTCGCCGTGCCGCTCGCGTTGTCGTTCGCGCCCGTCACGTTCGGCACCGTGTCGTAGTGCCCACCCACGACGACGCGGCACGCGCCACCCGGCTGCCGAGCGACGACGTTCCATGAGGATCGCTGGCCGCCGCTCCATGCGGCGATCGTCGCCTGCTCGCCGGCCAGGCGCCGCAACCGCTCGCCGTCGCTCAGCGAAACGCCCAATATCGGCACATCGGAGTCCGCCTCGAGCCGCCCCGCGTAGAGCTGGTCCTCCGTGTTGACGACGATCAGCCCCACGGCCCCCGCGGCGACCGCGTTGTTCAGCTTCGCCGTGAAGCGCAGCCTTCCGCGCGCAACCACCGCGATCGCGCCGTCGACCGCGGCCGCCGCGAAATCTTCCGGCGCGCCCACTCCGCCGACCGAAACCAGCGGCCCGCTCGCGCCCGCCCGTCCGCCGCGATCCATCGCCACGCCCATGACCGCTGCGGCGTCGCCGACCGTGACCAACGCGCGGTCGTCAACGAACTCGAAGTCAAACGCCTCCACCGACAGTTCATAGCCGATCTCCCGCAGCTCCGCCGCCAGGAAATCGACCGCCGCGCGCTCGCCCGGCTCGCCGTTGAAGCGCGCCCCGATCTCGCCCGCCAGCGTGCGCAGAATCCCCAGCGTGTACTCCGCGTCGTACGGCTGCGGCGCAGCGATCGGGCCCCCAGTGACCCGCCGCGGCCGCTCCCGCTGCTCCCGTTCGGCCCCCGGCTGCGCCGCCTGGGACGCATCCCCGCCGGACTGGCCTGTCCCGCCTGCCTGGTCTGCCTCGCCTGCCCGGTCTGCCTCGCCGCTCTGATCCCCGGCTCCCGCCGCCTGCTGCGCCTCGTGCTGCTGCGCCGTTGCGCCCTCCGACGCACCCTGCGATGCAACCTGCGACGCAACCGGCGGCTTCTCCCCGACATCGTCGTCCCCACACGCGACCCCGACCGCAGCGAGGAGTACGAAGAGCCAGATCAAGGGAAAGAGCCGCGCGGCGAACACCGCTGCTAGCGGTCGCGTCGTCGGAACCAGCGCGTCAGCGAGTTCTGAGGCGCAGCGTCGTAGCTGATGTAGCGGTCGCGCCAGTAGCCCCCGCGCGAGGTGAACTTGTGCCGCTTTTTGCCTCGCGCCGCCCAGACGATGCCAATCAGGAACAGGATCACGCCGATGATCACCGCCCACATGCCCAGCGAGCGGGCGCGCATGATGAAGCCGACGATCACGAACAACGAGCCGGCCAGCATCAGATGCCCCGCGCTGAGCGACGCCAGACGCACGCTCAGGCGCGTCGTAAACCGCTGCATCGCGCGGCGCAGCGGCCCCGGTCGCCGCTCGCGCCGACGCCAGTCGAAGTCCTCGATCCCCGACAGTACCTCTTCTACGTCGCGTTCAAGCTTGTCCGACATCTTGGCCACTCCGCATCCACCGCTCTCCCAAGTCTAGCGCCAATCGGCAGCCTCGCCTAAGAAACCTCTCAACAACCCCGATCCCCTCTCCCCCCGCGGAGCGGGGGGAGATGTCACGGAGTGACAGAGGGGGGCGCTCAGGTATGGAGCCCGCAGATCCGCTCTCTCGGCATCGGCGGTGAGCCGAATTGTTCAGCGGTTTCCCGACGCCTTGCCCCAACCGCCGCCGCCCGGCGTCTCCAGCCGAATCGCGTCACCCGGTTCGACGGAGATGATCGTCTTGCCCGGCAGCCGCCGCAGCACGCGCCCGCCCGCGTCGTCGCTGGTCTCGAGCCAGTTGCCGCCCGATTCTCCCGCGCCGCCGCCGTTGACGCCCCATGCGCGACCGCTGCGACGCTCGGTGATCAGCGTCACCCGCGCCGCGCCGAGAAACTCGGTCCGCCGAATCAGCCCGTCGCCGCCCCGCTGCGCGCCCGCGCCGCCGCTGCTCGGGCGGATGCTGTTCTCCAGCACCCGCAGCGGGTAGGCCAGTTCGAGCGCTTCGGCGGGAGTGTTCAGCGTGTTGGTCATGTGCGAGTGCGCCGCGTTGAGCCCGGCGCTCTGCGGACCCCCGCCCAGGCCGCCGCCGCTCGTCTCGTAGTAGGCCCACGGCCCGCCCGTGCGCGGATCGATCCCGCCCGCGGTCAGGTTGTTCATCGTCCCGCTTGACGCCGCCGGCATCCGTTCGGGCAGAATCTGCGCGAACGCGCCCCAGACCGTGTCGACGATCCGCTGGCTCGTCTCCACGTTGCCCGCCGCGACCGCGACCGGCGGCTGCGCCGCGACCACGCTGCCGACCGGCAGCGTGAAGCGGATCGGACGAAACAGCCCCGCGTTGGTCGGCGTGTTGACCGGCAGCAGACAGCGAATCACGTAGTAGCAAGCCGAGCGCGTGACCGGCGCCACCGCGTTGATCGAAGCCGCCCGCTGCGCCGCGCTGCCCGTGAAGTCGAAGTGCGCCTGCTCGCCGTCCAGCGTCAGCTCCAGGCGGATCGGCACCGGTTCGTCCGTATGCCCGTCGTCGTCCAGCGCGTCCTCGAACGACCAACTGCCCTGCGGCAGACCCGCCAGCGCCGCGCGCGCGAGCCGCTCGCCGTAGTCCAGCAGGGCCGCGGTGTGCTCGTTCCAGGCCTCTGTGCCGAGGTCGTCGTGCAGCGCCGCGACCCGCCGTTCGCCGAGCCGCTGCGCCGCGACCTGCGCCGCGAAGTCGCCGCGCCGCTCGTCCGGCGTGCGCACGTTGCGCAGGATCAGCTGCAGCACCTCTTCGAGCAGCGCGCCGCCGCGATACAGCCGCAGCGGGGGAATCACCAGCCCCTCCTGAATCAGCTCCTCGGCGACCGGCATCGAGCCCGGCGCCATCCCGCCGATGTCCGCCTGATGCGCCCGGCTGGCGACATACCCGATCGGATTCGCGATCCCCTCCGCGAACACCGGCGAGACCATCGTCACGTCGGGCAGGTGCGTCCCGCCCAGGAACGGATCGTTCAGGATCGCCAGGTCGCCCGGCTGCCACGGCGCCAGCTCGGCCACCGCCCGCACCGACTCCGGCATCGCGCCCAGATGCACCGGAATGTGCGCCGCCTGCGCCAATAGCTGCCCCTCGGCGTCGAATACGGCGCAGGAAAAGTCGGCTCGCTCCTTGATGTTCGGCGACAGCGCCGTGTGCCGCAGCGTCGCCCCCATCTCGTCGGCGATCGACGAGACCAGCGAGTCGAAAATCGAGAGCCGCGCGGCGTCGGGAATCGGCATCAGGCACGCTCCAGTAACAGCGCGCCGTCTTCCAGCACGCTCGCCTGCCAGCCCGGCGGGACCAGCGTGGTCGTGTCGACCTGCGTGATCACGGCCGGCCCCTCGACTCGCTCGCGCAGCTGCGAGCGGTCGATGAAGCGCGTCCGCCGCGCGCGGTCCCACACCACATCATGGCTCGATTCGCCGATCTCGACGCCCGCCGTCTCGATCGCGCTCGGCTGGTCGTGGCCGCGTGCGCGCGCCTTGACCCGCGCCGTGACCAGTTCGACCGTGCGGCCGGCGTCGCGGAAGCCGAAGCGCTCCTCGTGCGCGACCTGAAACGCCTCGCGAATCACCCGCGCCGACCGATAGCTCGACAGCCCCACGGTCAGCTCATGCGACTGCCCCTGGTAGCGCACGTCGGCGGCGTACTGAATCTGGACCCCGCTGCGGTAGCCGTCCTCGGCGATCGCCGCTCGCGCCCGCTCGCGCAGGCCGCGATAGGTCGCCGTCAGCGTCTCCGTGTCGACCTGGCCCACATCGGGGATCGGGAAGTGGATGCCCTGTTCGGCGTCGCGCGTCACGTCCGAACTCAGCATCCCGCTCGCGCTCAGCACGCCCGGCGAGGCCGGGATCAGCGCCGCGGGAATGCCCAGCGCGTCGGCCAGGTCGCAGGCGTGCAGCGGTCCCGCGCCGCCGAACGCGACCAGCGTGAAGCGCGCCGGATCGTAGCCGCGCTCGACCGAGATCACTCGCAGCGCCCGCGCCATGTTCGCGTTCACCACGTCGATCACGGCTGCCGCTGCCCGCGCGACATCGCCGCCGAACGGCGCCGCGATCGTCTGCAGCGCCGCAGTCGCGCGCTCCGGAACCAGCCCGATCGTCCCACCCAGCGGGTACTCGGGCCGCAGCCGGCCCAGCGCCGCGTGCGCGTCGGTCACCGTCGGCAGCTCGCCGCGCCCGTACGCAGCCGGCCCCGGGTCGGCCCCCGCGCTCTGCGGGCCCACGCGCAGCGCCCCGCCCGCGTCGAACCAGGCGATCGAGCCGCCGCCCGCGCCGACCGTGTGCACGTCAACCGCCGGCGTTCGGATCGGCATCCCGTCGATCGTCAGGTCGGTGCGCTCCAGCAACCGCCCCGGGCAGAGCGACACATCGGCCGATGTCCCGCCCATGTCGAACGTGATCGCCTGCTCGTGGCCCACCGCCGCCGCCGCTCCGAACGCCCCCGCCACCCCGCCCGCCGGCCCCGAGAGCACCGTCCGCACCGCCTGCGCGCCCGCCCCCGACGCGCTTAGGCTGCCCCCGTTCGACTGCATGATCCGCAGCGTCACCGGTCGCCCGCCGCCCACTTCATCGGTCAACAGGCGCTCCAGCCGCCCGAGATAGTCCGTCATCACCGGCGCCAGGTACGCGTTGGCGACCGTGGTGCTGGTCCGCTCGTACTCGCGGTGCTGCGGCAGCACCTCATACGAGGCCGAGACGCTCAGGCCGCGCTCGCGTGCCGCATCCGCCGCCCGCTGTTCGTGCGCCGGATTGATGAACGAGAACAGGAAGCAGATCGCCACCGTGCCGACCCCCGCCGCGACGATCCGCTCCAGCACCGCTTCCAGCCCCGCCTCGTCGAGCGGCTCGATCACCTCGCCGTCGGCGGCGACCCGCTCGCTCACCTCGAAGCGCAGCGCCGAGCCGACCAGCGGCTCGCGCCGCGTCGGGTGCAGCTCGTAGAGATCAGGCCGCGCCTGCCGGCCGATCTCCAGCGTGTCGCGGAACCCGCGCGTCGTGATCAGCGCCGTCGGCGCGCCCGTGCGGGTCAGCAGTGTGTTCGTCGCCACAGTCGAGCCGTGCACCACGTCGGTCGGCGACCAGCCCAGCTCGCGCAGTCCCTCGATGATCGCTCGCCCCGGGTCCGACGGCGTCGACGGACGCTTGGCGATCCGCGCTCGACCGCCTTCGACGTAGACGAAGTCGGTGAAGGTGCCGCCCACGTCAACGCCGAGTACCCGCCGAGCCGTTGTCCGTGCGCGTCGTGGTGGCTCTGCCATCGCTGCTCCGCTTCGGTCGCCGTCCGATCCCGCGTCTGCAACGCAATTTAGTCCGGGTGTCCGTCAACTTGACCACGGTGCGACCTGCTCATAGCGTCAAATCAGCAATTGGGAGCGATCATCGATGCCAGATCAAGCCACGCTGCGAGCCGAAACGCGCACGGTCCTCGGCGCCAAAGTCAAGCGACTGCGCCGCCAGGGCATCCTGCCCTGCAACGTCTACGCCCGCGGCCAGGCCTCGATCGCCCTCCAGACCCCCGTCCTCGAACTACAGCGCGTCTTCCGTTCGGTTGACCGCAACGCGGTCGTCCAGATGGAGATCGATGGCGGCGCGAACACGCTCCCGGTCGTCCTCCGCGAGGTCCAGCGCCACCCCGTGACCTACGACCTGCTGCACGTCGACTTCTACCAGGTCGACCTGACCCGCCTGATCCACAGCGAGGCGCGGATCGTGCTGCTCGGCGAAGCCGCCGGCACCGCGCTCGGCGGCACGCTCGTGCAGTCGCTTGAGTTCATGCCGCTCGAGGCGCTGCCGATGGAGATGCCCTCGGAGCTCGAGATCGACATCACGCACCTGACCGACTTCGGCTCCAGCGTGCTCGTGCGCGACGTGGCGCTGCCGCCCGGCGTCCGCGCGCTCGCCGACGAAGCCGTCGCCGTCGCCGCCTTGCTCGCCCCACGCGTCCTCGAGGTCGAGGAAGAGGAAGCGCTCGCGGCGGCGGAGCAGGCAGAGGCCGATGCGCTCGCCCTCGCCGCCGGCCTGGCCCCCGAAGAGGACGCCGACGCCACCGACGACTGACCCGCAGCCAGCCGCGCCTCAGTGGCGCTCAGTCAGACAGCCGACCCGCCACTCGATCACCTCGCAGCTGCCCACACGCGGCCGCGATGTCGCGGCCTTTCTCGACCCGCACGTTGGTCGCGATCCCGCGATCAATCAGCGCCTCCTGGAAACCCAGCGTCGCCCCGCGGGTGGGCCGCCGGCCGACCACGCCGGGCGACGGATTGAACGGGATCAGGTTCACCTGACAGCGAATCCCCGCGATCTGCTCGGCCAGCTCCCGGGCCCGCGCTCGCGAGTCGTTGACCCCCGCCAGCAGCACGTATTCGAACGTCACCCGCCGCCCCGTGCGGCTGCTGTGCGCTCGCGCCGCCGCCACGATCTCCAGCGGCGTCGCCGGCGGCACTGGTACCAGCTCGCGCCGCAGCTCGGCATCCGCCGCGTGCAGGCTGACCGCCAGGTTGACCTGCGGATGGTCCTCCGCCAGCCGCCGAATCTGCGTCGGCAGCCCAACCGTCGAGACGGTCAGCCGCCGCGGCGAGAGCCCGAACGCGTCTGCCTCCGAGAGCCGCGTCAGCGCCGCGCTCGTCACCTCGTAGTTCGCCAGCGGTTCGCCCATTCCCATGAACACGACGTGGGTCAGCTCGTCGCCTTCCTCACGCGCCCAGCGTCGCGCCAGCAGCGCCTGCACGAGCACCTCGCCGACCGTCAGCTGCCGGCGGAAGCCCTGCGCGCCTGTCGCGCAGAACGTGCAGCCCATCGCGCAGCCGGCCTGCGTCGAGAGGCAGACCGTGCGCCGCTGCGTCGGGCTCGAACGATCTCCCTGCCCCTGGGGGTCGTGACGAATCAGCACCGTCTCAACCATCTCGCCGTCGGCCAGCGGCACGAGCGCCTTCGTCGTCGAACCGTCGGCGCTGGTCTGGGTCGCCAGCGGCGTCGGCGCGACGACGGACCGTGCGGCCAGCTGCGCGCGCAGCTCGCGCGGCAGGTCGCTCATCTCCGCCGGGTCGAGCGCGCCACGCTGCCAGATCTGCCGGTACAGCTGCCGCGCCCGATAGGCCGGCTGGCCCAGCTCTCCCATCACCCCGATCAGCTCCTCAAGATCGAGCTCGAGCAGGCTCCCCTCAGGCATCGGACGGTCCAAACCGCTTGCCCGACAGTTCGCCCGCGCCGCGCACGAACTCCCCCGCCGACAGTTCCCGCTTGCCGGCCCGCTGCAGACGCTCGATCAGCAACACCCCGTCGCCCGTCGCGACCCTGATCGCATCCCCAGCGTCGACGATCACGCCCGGCTCGCCGAGCCCCGCGGCGGCGCTCGCCACGGCCAGCCGCACCCGCATCCCCTCGAGCTCCGTGAACGCGCCCGGCCACGGCGTGAACGCGCGGACCTGACGCTCAATCTGCACGGCCGAACTCGACCAATCGATCCTGCCCGCCTCCTTGCGTACCCGACGCGCCCGTGTCGCCAGACTCGCGTCCTGCGCCCGCGGCTCGATCTCCCCCGCCAGCCAGCAGGGCAGCGTCTCCATCAGCAGCTCCGCGCCCAGCTCGGCCAGCCGATCGCTCAGCTCGCCGGCCGTCTCGCGATCGCCGATCGGCGTCCTCCGCTGGACCAGAATCGGCCCCGTGTCCTCGGTCTCGTCGACCAGCATGATCGTCGCGCCGGTCTGCCCGTCGCCGGCCAGGATCGCCGCCGACACCGGCGCCGCGCCGCGCCAGCGCGGCAACAGCGACGCGTGCACGTTCAGCGTCCCGAAGCGCGGCGCATCGAGCACCGGCGGCGGCAGCAGCTGCCCGTACGCCGTCACGATCTGCAGCTCCGGCTCAAGCTCCGCCAGCGCGGCCAGCGCCTCCGGGTCTCGCAATCGCGACGGCTGCAGCACCGCAACCCCCGCCTCACTGGCCAGCTCCGCCACCGGCGGACGCCGCGGCTTGCGCCCCCGACCCGCCGGCCGATCCGGCTGTGTCACGACCGCGACCGGCCGCCACCGACTCTCGAGCAGCAGCCGCAGCGTCGGCACGGCGAAGTCCGGCGATCCGAAAAACACCACCCGTGGCGGCGCCGCGTCAGTCATGCCCCAAGATTACGTTGGCAAACGGCTTGCTGAATCAGAGCCGCACGGCGGCGATCGACAGCCCCACGAACACCAGCATCAGCACGATCGTTCCGCGAAACAGCGTCCGCTCCAGCCCGCGCCGCGTCCGGTACGAGTCGCCGCCCGCGCCGCCGAAGATGTTGCCCAGCCCCTGGCCCTTGGCCTGCAGGATCACCGCCGCGATCACCATCAGCGAGAGCAGAATCTGGAACAGGTTGAGGATGTTCGAACCGCTCATCGCCCCTGCCTGCCCATTGGCCCGCTCATTGGCCCACTGGCGGCGCAATCGCGCCGCGCGACTGGCGGCGCGGTTGCACGCCCGCCTCGCCGTGCTCATGGTATGCCGTCAGAATCGCTGCCGCGAGCTTGTTCGAGTCATGCCGGTAACGGTTGCCCGTGTCCACGATGTCCGACTCGATCACCGCCGTCACGTCCAGCTCCTCGCCCTCGGCCATCTGCACCGGCTCCGAGTGCCAGCGCAGCGGCAGCCGCGCCGCCGCGTTGCTGTTCGCCAGCACGAAGTCGAACGGTGTCCCGCCGATGTGCTCGGCGATCGTCCGAACGTGGTCCTGCACCGAGTAGTGGTCAGTCTCGCCGTGCTGCGTCGCAACGTTCGACACATAGATCTTCATCGCCCGCGACTCCTGGAACGCCACCCGCAGATTCGGCACCAGCAGGTTCGGCAGCACGCTCGTGTAGAGGCTGCCGGGACCCACCACGATCACGTCCGCGTTGGTGATCGCGTTGACCGTCTCCGGATAGGCCGTCGGTCGCTGCGGCTCCAGCGAGAGCTGCCGAATCTGCTGCCCCGACGACGTGATCTTCGACTCGCCGCGGATCACGTTCCCCTCGCTCGTCAGCGCCGCCAGTCGGATGTCCTCCAGCGTTGAGGGCAGAATCCGCCCGCGCACCGCCAGGACCCGCCCCGTCTCGCGGATCGCTTCCTCCATGCTGCCCGTCACCTCCGACATTGCCACGATGAACAGGTTGCCAAACGAGTGCCCGTCCAGACCCTCCGCCGAACCCTCCGGGAAGCGGTACTGGAACAGCCGCGTCATCAGCGGCTCCGCGTCGGCCAGCGCCGCAATGCAGTTGCGCAGGTCGCCCGGCGGAATGACCCCCAGCTCGCGCCGCAGCCGGCCCGACGATCCGCCGTCGTCGGCCACCGTCACGATCGCCGTCAGGTTGTCCGTGTACTCCTTCAGCCCGCGCAGCAGCACCGAGAGTCCCGTGCCCCCGCCCAGGCAGACGATCCGCGGCCCCCGCCCCGAAAATCGGTGGCGGTGCAGCAGGTCGACCAGCGATTCGTCGGTCTCCGCGGTGCCCCGCACCGAAGCCACGACGTGCGTCGTGAACTTCCAGACCCCCACGCTCACGCACAGCAGCGCCAGCGTGATCAGGATCCCGCCGCGCACGGCGTACGGCAGGAACTGCAGCGTGAGGTAGTAGAACGCGTTCGGCAGCGTCGCCGTCACGTAGAGTTCGCGCAGTAGGAACGCCACGCCCAGCCCCATCAGCCCCGTGCCGATGAACATCAGCACGAACCAGCGTTTGACGCCGAGCCCCGGCCTCAACCACTTGCGCAGACTTCGATCGGGCAGCCTCGACATCGCCGCCACTATAGGCAGCTCGCATCGCGCGCGGTAGCTTGCGCAAGCAGACGCGGCGAGGCTATCTCCGCGCCGCCCCTTCAGCGCCCAGTCGGCGCCCAGCCGGCGCCCAGTCAGCAAGGATTCTCATGGAACACCGCACCTTCGGCGACAGCGACCTCTCAGCCTCCGCGATCGGCTTCGGCACGTGGGAGATGAGCACCACGATGTACGGCCACATCGACGTCGGCGAAGCCTCCGCCGCCGTCAACGCCGCGATCGACCGCGGCATCACCCTCTTCGACACCGCCGAGGTCTACGGCCCCTATCACTCCGAAGAGATCCTCGCCGAAGCGCTCGGCGCGCGACGTAACGAGATCGTGCTCGTCACCAAGGTCGGCTTCGACTACGACGACACCCCGGCCGTGACCGGCCTCAACTCCACCCGGGAGAACATCATCGAGCACACCGAGGGCTGCCTCCGCCGGCTCAAGACCGACGTGATCGACCTCATGCTGATCCACTGGCCCGATCACGACACCCCGCTCGAAGAGTCCATGGAAGGCCTCGAACGGCTCAAGGCTGACGGCAAAATCCGCCACTACGGCGTCTCCAACTTCAACATCGACATGATGCAGGAGTGCCAGCAGTACGGCTCGCTCGCCGCCAACCAGGTCGGCTACAACATGTTCGACCGCCGCATGGAGCACCGCGTGCTGCCCTGGTGCCTCGCCAACGGGGTCGGCTACATGGCCTACGGCTCACTCGCCTTCGGCCTGCTGACCGGCGCCTTCAACGACGACCACGAGTTCCAGGAGGGCGACTGGCGGCGCGGCGGCACCGCCTTCGAGCTGCCGCTCTTCCAGCGCGACTACTTCGTCAAGGAGCTCGAAGTCACCCGCCGCCTCGTCGAAGTCGCCGACGGCTACGGCAAGAGCGTCGCCCAGCTCGCGATCGCCTGGGTGCTCGATCACCCCGCCGTCACGACGGCCCTCGTCGGGATGCGCAACGAGCGCGAGCTCGAAGAAAACGTCGCCGCCGCCGACTGGAAGCTCAACGACGACATCCGCAACGCAGTCAACAACGTCTTCAGCGAAGTCGGCGTAGAAACCCACCAAAACACCCCCCAAGCCCTCTACGCCGTCCGCGCCACCAGCCGCAACCGCGACTAAGGCAGCTCCGAATCACTCTGCGCCAGGAGCTGTCTCTGGATCCCTCTCCCCCCGCTCCGCGGGGGGAGATGTCCCGTAGGGACAGAGGGGGGCTCCCACGCCTGGCCAGAACCAGCCACGCCGGTGAGTCGGGACCGCAGCCCCCCCCCCTCTGCCTCCGGCATCTCCCCCCGCATAGAGCCTGTCTCAGGAGGGCGGCTGGGGGTGTGAGCGGTGTCTGGGAGCGAACCGGCGGGGGCGCGGGCGGTGTCGGCAGCAGCGAGTTGTGCGGCGAGCGGCTGGAGCGGGTGTGCGTGGCCGGTGGCGGCGGCCGGGCGGCGCAGCGCTGCGGCGGCCGCGCTGCGGCGGGCCGCCTGCGCGGCGGTGCGGCCAGCGCCGGCTCAGCATCCGCAGGTTGAACGCGACCGCCAGCAACGACCACTCGGCGCTGACCGCGGCCAACCCGCGCAGCAGGAAGCGGCGCCCGGCCTGTTGCTCCTTGATGATCCCGAAGACCGGTTCGATCAGCCCCTGGCGGCTTCGCAAGGCCTGCCGGGCCGCCTCCGTCTGCATCCAGCCGCGGTGCGCCTGCAGCGCCTGGGCGTGGATCGAGACCTTGATCTGGCGACCGCGCGGGCTGCTCGTGCAGCGTCCGAACGCGGGGCAGGCGCGGCAGACCGCCGGCTTGGCGGCGTAGACGCGGGCCGGCGTGCGGCGGCGCCGCCGCTGTAGGCCGCGGAACTGCAGCGGCTGGCCTGCGGGACAGCGGTAGCAGTCCGCTGCGGGCTCGTAATGAAACTGGCTGTAGTGGTAGTCGGGGTTGCTCGGCGCGCGTGGTTCGGGGATCACCACGGCTGCCCCGCGGGCCGCGCAGGCGCTCAGGTTGGCGGCCGCGAAGTAGCCGGCGTCGGCCACGGTCAGCGCGGCGCGGCGGCCGCCGCCGCTCGCCTCAGCCGCTTCGATCAGTGGCAACAGCTGCGCCGTGTCGGCCGGATCCTGGCTGACCTCCGCGGCCAGCAGCAGCATGCCCCCGCTCGAGCCGCCCGGCTGCAGCGCGTCGCCCGGCTGACCGTGATCTGCGTCAGCCGCGCCGTTCGGCCGCTCGTCCAGCGCGCCGCCCCCGCCCGCAGCGGCCCCGTCGCTATCTGCTGGATCGCCGCCCCGCAGCGGCGCCGCCATCGCCTGCGCGTTGTAGCCGGTCAGCCAGCCGTCGCGGCCGCGCAGCAGGCGCGCTTGCGGATCGGTCAGGTTGGTATGCCGGCGGTCCGACTCCAGGAGCTCCCGACGCGCCGCCTCGACCTGCTCGCGCAGCCGCTTGGCTGCCTGCAGCTGCGCCGGCAGCCGCGGCGCCGCCGCGCCCTCGCCCGCTTCGTTCTGCGCTTCCAGCTCCACGATCGCGCGCTCGGTGCGCTGCAGCAGCCGCTCCAGCTGCTCCGCGTCGAGCGTCCGCTGCGGCGCCGCGGCGCCCGCCACTTTGGTCCCGTCCACCGCCTGCACGGCCCAATCGACCAGGTTCAGCCGCACTGCCGTGCGGACCGTCAGCTGCAGCAGCCCGCGCATCCGCTCGCGGTGCTGCTTGTAGAAGCGCCAGAGCGTGTTGTGATCGGGCTGTTGCGAGCCGCTCAGCCAGAGCATCGGCAGTTGCTCGCGGCAGGCCGCCTCCAGCCGCCGCGAGGAGCGCGTCCCGCTCATGAAGCCGTAGAGCCAGATGCTCAGCAGCGCGCGGGGGTGATAGGCCGGCCCGCCCAGCGCCTGCCCGCCGAGGTCGACGCCCAGCCCCGCCCAGTCCGCCGCCGACAGCCCGTCCACGAAGGCCGCCACCACCCGCGCGGGATGGTCGTCCGCCAGCAGCTCATCGAGCGAGGGCGGCAACATCCAGCCCTGCTCGCGCGTCATCGCTCGCCACGGCATCTTCAGCCTCCCAGCCCGCTACCACGCCGGCCGCCCCACTGGCCGCCCGCACCGTTCACCCTAAGCGTCGCCTCGACTTCTGAGACAGGCTCGCATAGCGGGGGGAGAGGGGACCCGCCTTGTTCAGAGGGTTCCTGGCGTCCGTCATCCACGCCTTGAGCGGGTTCCGTGCCCGCTGCGCCACGCCCGCGCCGCCCCGCTCTGCTCTCACGCCGCGCCCCTTAGCCTGCGATAGCTCACCGCTGACGCCGGGGGCACCAGACACTGTGAGTGAGGCCATGGAACAACGACGCTTTGGAAACACCGACCTGATCGCATCCGCGATCGGCTTTGGCACCTGGGAGATGTCGACCACGATGTACGGACACATCGACGTCGGCGAGGCCTCACGCGCCGTCAACGACGCGATCGACCGCGGCATCACGCTGTTCGACACCGCCGAGGGCTACGGCCCCTACCACTCCGAGGAGCTCCTCGCCGCCGCACTCGGCGAACGCCGTAACGACGTGCAGCTCGTCACCAAGGTTGGCTTCGAATTCGACGACCGTCCGCAGGTCAGCGCGCTGAATTCAACTCGTGACCACATCATCGAACGCGCCGAAGGCTGCCTGCGCCGCCTCCAGACCGACGTGATCGACCTGTTGCTGATCCACTGGCGCGATCACACCACGCCGCTCGATGAGACAATCGATGGCCTCGAGCGCCTCAAGGCGGACGGCAAGATCCGCCACTACGGCGTCTCCAACTTCAATGTCGACATGATGCAGGAGTGCCAGCAGTACGGCACGATCGCCGCCAACCAGGTCGGCTACCACATGTTCGACCGCCGCATGGAGCATCGAATCCTGCCCTGGTGTCTGGCCAACGGCGTTGGCTTCATGGCCTACGGCTCGCTCGGCTTTGGCCTGCTGACCGGCGCCCTCGCCCCGGACCACACATTTGAAGAGGGCGACTGGCGGCGCGGCGCGATCGCCTTCGAGCTACCACTGTTCGAGCGCGAGACGTTCGCCCGGGAGCTCGAAGTGACGCGGCGACTGGCCGAGCTTGCCGACGGCTACCGCCACTCGGTCGCCCAGCTGGCGATCGCCTGGGTGCTCGACCACCCAGCCGTCAGCTGTGCGCTCGTCGGGATGCGCAACCCGCGCGAACTCGAAGAAAACGTCGCAGCCAGCGACTGGAAACTGACGGACGAAATCCGCAACGCCGTCAACCAGATCTTCACGAACGCCGGCGTCGCCACCTACAACAACACCCCCCAAGCAATCCACAACGCCCGCTTCCCCCGCCCGAGCTGAAGCAGCTCCCCGCTGGCGGGGAGCAATCGGGGCGTGCGGGCCGGGGCGAGCTATTCGGAGAGTGCCGCGACCAACAGCTCCGACGCCTGGCCTGGATTCGCCTTGCCGCGGCTCAGACGCATTACCTGGCCGACCAGAAACTTCAGCGCTTCCGTCTTCCCACCTCGATAATCCGCTGCCGCCTGCGCATGCTCCTCCAATACCTGACGAATGATCGGCGAAAGCGCGTCCTCGCCCGAGATCTGCGACAGGCCCAACCGCTCCACGATCGCATCCGCGTCCTCGCCCGACACGTACATCTGCTCGAACACTTCCTTCGCCTGCGTGTTACTGATCTTGCCCCCGTCGACCAGCCGCACCAGGCCGGCCAGCTGCGCCGGCTGCACCCGAATCGTCTCCAGCGTGTCCGACGGCTTCGCCTCGTGCATCAGCCGGTTCAGCTCGCCCACGATCCAGGTCGCGATCATCCGCGGCAGTCCGGCCGCCGGCGCATCGCCCAGCGACGCAACTGCCGCTTCGAACCATCGCGATGGCCCCGGCTCCTCCGTCAGCTGCCCCGACTCAAACGGATGCAGTCCATATTGCGACTCAAACCGCTCCCGCTGCTCCGCCGGGAGCTCCGGCAGCGACGCTCGCAGCTGCTCGACAGCGGCGCGCTCGATCATTAGTGGCGGTAGGTCCGGCTCGGGGAAGTAGCGGTAGTCGTGCGCCGCCTCCTTCGAGCGCTGCGAGACCGTCACCTGCGCCTCTTCGTCCCAGCCGCGCGTCTCCTGCGCGATCGTCTCGCCCGCCTCCAGCGCCGCGGCCTGACGCACCATCTCGAACTCCAGCGCCCGCTGGACGCCGCGGAACGAGTTCATGTTCTTCACTTCAACCTTGGCCCCCAGCGTCTCGTCGCCCGGGCGCCGCAGCGAGATGTTCGCGTCGCAGCGGAACGAGCCCTTCTCCATGTCCGCCGCGGAGACCCCCAGATAGCGCAGGATCTGCCGCAGCTGCACCAGATACTGCCGTGCCTGCTGCGGCGAGCGCATGTCCGGCTCCGACACGATCTCCATCAGCGGCACGCCCGAACGGTTCACATCCACCAGCGAAAAGCGCTCGCCCGCCTCGCTCTCGCGATGCAGCAGCCGCGCCGTGTCCTCCTCCAGATGCACTCGCGTGATCCCGATTCGCTGCAGCCCTAGGTCCTCCGTCTCGACATCCATCCAGCCACCCTCCGAGAGCGGCATGTCGTACTGTGAGATCTGGTAGCCCTTCATCAGGTCGGGGTAGGGGTAGTTCTTGCGGTCGAACTTCGAGAGCTCTGGAATCCGCATGTTCAGCGCCAGCGCCGTGCGGATCGTCCACTCCACCGCCGTGCGGTTGATCACCGGCAGCGTGCCCGGCATCCCCAGGCACAGCGGGCAGACATACGTGTTCGGCGCCGCATCCGCATAGTTCGCCGGGCAGCGGCAGAACATCTTGCTCTCGGTGCGCAGCTGCGTGTGCACCTCCAGCCCAATCACCGTCTCCCAGGCCGCAGTCGTAGTAGTCATGCCCTCAATCTTACCGCTCCCGCCGACGCGGAGCTGCCCCACCGCCTGTTCCAAATGCTCCCCCCGCGGGGGAGCTGTCGCGCAGCGACTGAGGGGGAGGCTCCCGCACCGCCACCCGATCCGGCCCTCTCCCGTTCCCGCTCCCACTGCTCCCCCCGCGGGGGAGCTGCCGCGAAGCGGCTGAGGGGGAGGCTCCCACCCCCGCAGCACAGCCGCACCCTCCCCCTCGCCCTCCGGCGCCTCCCCCGCGCGGACCGCAACGCCAGCACAGGCGCACAACCACACCCTCGGCTAACCTGAGCAGCCAGCGGCCGCCGCAACGGGCGGCTGCGGGAGCGCACCCCTGCATGACCACCAGCACTGACGTGTATCCGACGCACGACCGCCTCCGCGATTCACGTGCGCCGGCTCACCCCTTGCGCGTCCTTCACACCTCCGATGTCCATCTCGGCGCCTACACCTCCGAGCCGCGACGAGAAGATGGCACGCTCGAACCCGCCCTCCGCGCCTTCCAGCATGTCCTCGACCTAGCCGTTGAGGAGGACGTCGCCGTCGTCGTGATCGCCGGTGATTTCTTCGACCACGTCCGCGTCAAGCAGCCCTACGTCGAGGCCACCGGCGAGCTGCTGGGCTCCGTCCAGCGACCGGTCGTGATCCTGCCCGGCAACCACGACCCGCATATGACCGACGGCATCTACTCCAAGTTCCCCGACGCGTTCCCCTCCAATGTCCACATCATCGCCTCCGCCGAAGGCGAGCTGATCCTGCTCGAAGATGCCGGCGTGCAGCTCTGGGGTCAGGCTCACGAGAGCTACAACGACTTCGCACCCGCCGCCGTCTGCCCCGCCTGGCGCCACTACCCCGACCGCCACCTCTGGCGCATCGCGATCGCCCACGGCTACTACGTTGGCACCGGCGAATCGCGCTACTCCTACCAGATTCGCGCCGACGACATCGCGGCGCTCGACGCCGACTACGTGGCGCTCGGCCACATTGATGTCCACGAGGGCGTCGGCGACGGCGCGACCCCCACCTACTACCCCGGCGCGCCGCGACACTCCGGCGGCGCAACAATCGTCGACCTCAGCGCCGACGGCGTCGTCGTGCGCCACGAGCTCCACGCCGGCCACGACGAGCAAGACGCCCACCGTCCCGGATCGATGTTCGCCGGCTCCCCCTGAGCGAGTCTGAGAGAGCCAGAAAGAGAGTGCGCATGGCATTCCGCGCGTTCGTCGTGAACAAGACCGACGACGACTTCAGCCTGACCGTCGAACTGATGGAGGACGCTCAGCTCCCGGAGGGCGATGTCACCGTCGCCGTCGACTGGTCCGACCTCAACTACAAGGACGGTCTCGCCTGTATACCCAAGGGCCAGGTCGTGACCTCCTACCCGATGGTGCTCGGGATCGACTTCGCCGGCACCGTCGTTGAGTCGTCCGACGCACGCTTCAGCGCCGGCGACCAGGTGATCGCCACCGGCTATGAGATCGGCACCGGCCACGCCGGCGGCTACGCCGAGCGCGTCCGCGTCCCCGCCGACTGGCTCCTCCACGCCCCAGACGGCATGAGCAGCGAAGCGGCGATGACCCTCGGCACCGCCGGCCTCACCGCCGCCATCTCGATCGAAGTGATCGAGCGCGCCGGGATCGGGCCCGACGCCGGCACGATCGTCGTCACCGGCGCCAGCGGCGGCGTCGGCTCGACCGCCGTCGCGATGCTCGCCGCGCGCGGCTACACCGTCGCCGCCAGCACCGGCAAAGCCGGCGCCCATGACTTCTTGCGCGACCTTGGCGCCTCCGAGATCATCGACCGCGAGGAGCTCGCCGCCGAGAGCCGCCGCCCGATCGAACGCGAACGCTTCGCCGCCGCCGTCGACCCCGTCGGCGGCTCGACCACCGCCTCGATCCTGCGCCAGACGAAGTACGGCGGCGTCGTGGCCCTCTCCGGCCTCCCCGGCGGCGCCCAGATTCCCACCAGCGTCTTCCCCTTCATCCTGCGCGGCGTGCAGCTGATCGGGATCGAGTCGGTCTACTACCCCCAGGACCGTCGCCCCGCCCTCTGGCAGCGTATGGCCGACGACTTCGCCGGCCGCAATCTGCTCGGCCTCGTCGAAGAGCGGATCGAACTCGAATCAGTCCCCGACGCCGCCAACAAAATCCTCGCCGGCGGCGTCCGCGGCCGAATCCTCGTCCGCCCCTCCTGAAGCGCCCCAGCTCAGCTCGACAGCTCCTCCAGCCTGCCCACGAACTCGCCCACCAGCGCGAGGGAGTCCTCAACCACCTCGCGCGTCATCAAGCCGTCGTAGAAGTTGACGTGCAGCACACTGGCGACCGAGAACCCCGTCCGGATCCCCCGCTCTCCCGTCTCCTCCACCATCCGATCGACAGCGAGCCACAGCTGACGATGTCCCGAATGGTCCCAGCCCCTCGCCTCCGCCACCGCCTTGACCATCTGCGCCGCCGCCCCCCAACCCTTCTCCGAAGCCTGCAGCAGATCGCCCTCCACCAAATACACTCCGGCCTTCGCCAGGAACTCACCCGCCGTTTCGCTGTGGTAATCCGCACGCGTCGTCATGCCGCCATCCTATCGCTCCCCCCGCGGGGGAGCTGTCGCGAAGCGACTGAGGGGGAGGCCGCCCCTCCTGACCAGGCCCAGCTCAGCTCGCCAGCTCCTCCAGCCTGCCGACGACTTGGCGGATGTGCGCCAAGTAGGCCTCCACTTCCTCGCGCGGCAGCAGCCCGTCGTAGAAGTTGATGTGCAACACGTTGGCAAATGCGAATGCGACTCGAAGTTGCTCGTCCCCCGTCTCCTCCACCAATCGACGGACGGTCACAAAGAGCTGGCGATGTCCCGAGTGGTCCCAGCCTCTCTCCTCCGCCACCGCCTTGACCATCTGCGCCGCCGCCCCCCAGCCCTTCTCTGACGCCTGCAGCAGATCGTCCTCCTCCAAGTACCTCCCGGCCTTCGCCAGGAACACACCCGCCGTTTCCCTGTGGTAATCCGCGCGCGTAGTCATGCGCCCATCCTACCCCTCCCCCCGCGGGGGAGCTGTCGCGAAGCGACTGAGGGGGAGGCCGCACACACCCCCGATATCATCCACCCACAACTTCCACTCACACAGGAGTCCCACGCATGAGAATCGGCATCTTCCAGGGCGCGACCGGCCCCGCGAGCAAAGTCACCGACATCGTCGACAACGCCCGCCAGGCCGAGGCCGAAGGCTTCGCCACCTTCGCGATGGCCAACATCTTCTCCCACGATGCGATGGGCGCGCTGACCCTCGCCGCCGCGCAGACCGAGCGCATCGAGCTGATGACCGCCGTCGTGCCGACCTACCCCCGCCACCCCCACGCGATGGCCCAGCAGGCCGCCACGGTCCAGGCCGCCGGCGGCGGCCGACGCTTCGTGCTCGGCATCGGACTCTCCCACGCGGTCGTGATCGAGGGCGTCTTCGGCATGTCCTTCGACCGTCCCGCGCGCCACATGAAGGAATACCTCGAGGTCCTGATGCCGCTGCTCAACGGCGAGCGCGTGCAGTACCAGGGCGAGCAATACCGCGGCAACCTCTTCCTCGAAGTCGCCGACGCCGAGCCGGTCTCCTGCATGCTTGCCGCGATGGGCCCCGCCATGCTGCGCCTCGCCGGCGCCCGCACCGACGGCACGATCCTCTGGATGACCGCCGCCAAGGCCGTCGAGACCCACATCGCCCCGCTGATCAACAAGGCCGCGAGCGAAGCCGGCCGTCCCGACCCACGCATCGTCGTCGGCCTCCCGGTCATGCTCACCAACGACGCCGACGCCGGCCGCGAGACCGCTCAGCAACAGTTCGCCAACTACGCCAACCTCCCCAGCTATCGCAGCATGCTCGACATCGAAGGCGCCGCCCGCCCCGCCGACGTAGCGGTGATCGGTACCGAAGAATCCATCGAGTCCCAACTCCGCCGCCTGATCGACGCCGGCGCCACCGACTTCGGCGCCGTCACCTACGGCAGCGCAGCCGAGCAAACCCGAACCCGCGGCTACCTCGCCGACCTCGCCCCCGAACTCTAAGGCCTGCAGCTGCGGCGACTACTTCATAGATGTCCGGAGGCTCTCCGTCAATCCTTCGCCCCATTCCGTCATTCCTGCGTAGGCAGGAATCCAGGCGAACGCCGTCGTTCGTTTGTTCTCGGCGTTCCCGACGGCACTGCATCCGAGCATGGCGAGAACGTCGGATGTCGGGAGGAGCGGCGCGGTTGCCAAGATCGCGTGGATTCCTGCCTGCGCAGGAATGACCGATTCGGTGGTGACGCGTGCCGTCCGCCGCACCGGCCGCCCCACCTCCGCCATCTCCCCGCGCTGACCACATTCAGTGCCCAGCGGAATCCGATCCGAATCGCTCGCCCCCGCTGACCACATTGAGTGGTCAGCGGAATCCGATTCCCAAGCCTCCCACTGCTCCCCCCGCGGGGGAGCTGTCGCGCAGCGACTGAGGGGGAGCCCGTCCGTCCCGGGACCTACTCGATGTAATCGCGCAGACGCGTCGCCCGCGTCGGGTGCCGCAGCTTGCGCAGCGCCTTGGCCTCGATCTGACGGATCCGCTCGCGCGTCACATCGAACACCTTGCCCACCTCCTCGAGCGTCCGGCTGCGACCGTCGTGCAGGCCGAACCGCAGCTCCAACACCTTGCGCTCACGCGGCGAGAGCGAATGCAGCACCGCCGTCGCCGTCTCCTTGAGCAGCTGCTGACCCGCCGCCGCGTCCGGCGCCACCGATTGCGCCGCCGTCACCTACGGCAGCGAAGCCGACCTCTCCGACCTCGCCCCCGAGCTCTAGCGCCTGCCGCGTCGGCGACTAGCTTATGGACGTCCGGAGGCCCTCCGTCAATCCTTCGCCCCACCTCCGCCATTCCTGCGTAGGCAGGAATGACGGAATCGGTGGTGACGCGTGCCGGCCGCCCCACCTCCGCCATCTCCTCGCACTGACCACATCCAGTGGTCAGCGGAATCCGATCCGAATCGCTCCCCCCGCGGGGGAGCTGTCGCACCGCGACTGAGGGGGAGCCCGTCCGTCCCGGGACCTACTCGATGTAATCGCGCAGACGCGTCGCCCGTGTCGGGTGCCGCAGCTTGCGCAGCGCCTTGGCCTCGATCTGACGGATCCGCTCGCGCGTCACATCGAACACCTTGCCCACCTCCTCGAGCGTCCGGCTGCGACCGTCGTGCAGGCCAAACCGCAGCTCCAGCACCTTGCGCTCACGCGGCGAGAGCGAGTGCAGCACCGCCGTCACCGTCTCCTTGAGCAGCCGCTGGAAGGCTGCGTTATCTGGTGCCACCGTGATGTCATCCTCAAGGTCGTCAAGCGGGTTTGGTATCGGCTCATCGAATCCTCGGAGGCCCGGATCGTCCTCCATGAACTCGTCTAGAAAGGTTGATGGCTGCTGCTCTTCAGTGAGAATCTCCAGCGAGACGGGTGGCTCGCTGGCGCCGCGGATCATATTGATTTCACTCTGCTCGAGGCCCATCGCACACGCGGTCTCGTCATCAGTGGGCTCCCGCCCCAGCAAATGCACTAGATCCTCGCGCACTTTGCGCAGTTTGTTCAGCCGTCCAACCACATAGACCGGCAATCGGATGGTGCGGGATTGGTCAGCCGCAGCACGGCCGATCGCGTGGCGAATCCACCCAGTCGCGTAGGTTGAGAACTTGATTCCACGGCGGTAATCAAACTTCTCGACGGCGCGAAGCAGGCCGAAGTTCGCCTCCTGAGCGAGATCGCCATGTGGCATCCCGGCCCCGTGCTTTCTGATCACTGACCAAATGAGTCGCTGGTTCGCTTCGATAAACTGCCGCTCGGCGAGGGCGCCATCATGGACTACACGCTGGACGAACCGATCACATTGCTTCGGATGTCGCTCAAGGTGCTCCAGGGCGGTGGCGGAGCAAGGCAGAAGTTGCTCAAGCACTACCTCCAGCCATTCATCAAGCAGCGCCAGGAACCGCGTCACGATGGAAATCTTCACAACCCAATCGGCGACGCTCTGTGTGTGGAGATCAACGCCAGATGCGCTTACATGTCCAGCAATGAGGCTGATGAACTCTCTGTCCGCCGCTCCATCGAGCCGTGCGCAGAAGACAGGATTGCGAATCACGTTGCCGACGGGCTCATCGCCCTTTTCAAGCGCGTCCGCGATGGCCGCGATGTCGGGCAGCATCAGCTCAGCCTGAAGGAGCAGTATCATCACGATTTCAAGGCTGCTGGGTGGTTCACCGAACTGATCGGTGAAGTCGTCCTCAATGTCGAAGATCCAGTGTGCGTCTTCAATCGCCCTACCCAACCGGCGCTCGTCGGCGGCGGTCAGTAACTTGCCTCGCAGGCCCGGTTGTCGTCCGGGACCGATCGGCACCCGCTTCCGACGCTCGCCAGCCTGCTCGGAGGTGAGCGACAGCTTGACGACGGTGCCGTCGTCGCGCCGCTCAGTGGTCCGGCGTTCGCGCAATCGGCGACGCACAAGCGAGCGGAGCTGCTCCACGTTCGTCACTCGGCGGGCAAGTTCCGAGGCGGTCGAAACGCCCGGCGGAGTTGTGTCCTCGCGATCCCGCATCCGACGTCCTACTCGATGTAATCGCGCAACCGCGTCGCCCGTGTCGGGTGCCGCAGCTTGCGCAGCGCCTTGGCCTCGATCTGACGGATCCGCTCGCGCGTCACATCGAACACCTTGCCCACCTCCTCGAGCGTCCGGCTGCGACCGTCGTGCAGGCCGAACCGCAGCTCCAGCACCTTGCGCTCCCGCGGCGAGAGCGAGTGCAGCACCGCCGTCACCGTCTCCTTGAGCAGCTGCTGACCCGCCGCCGCGTCCGGCGCCACCATCTTCTCGTCCTCCACGAAGTCGCCCAGGTGCGAGTCCTCCTCTTCGCCGATCGGCGTCTCCAGCGAGACCGGCTCCTGCGAGACCTTGACGATCTCCCGCACCCGCTGCGCGTCGAGACCCATCCCGTCGCCGATCTCCTCGAACGTCGGCTCGCGGCCCAGCTCCTGCACCAGCCGGCGCGACACCCGCACCTGCTTGTTGATCGTCTCCACCATGTGCACCGGAATCCGGATCGTCCGCGCCTGGTCCGCGATCGCCCGCGTGATCGCCTGGCGAATCCACCACGTCGCGTAGGTCGAGAACTTGTAGCCCTTGCGGTAGTCGAACTTCTCGACGGCCCGCACCAGCCCGATGTTGCCCTCCTGGATCAGGTCCAGCATCGACATCCCGCGCCCGATGTATTTCTTCGCCACCGACACGACCAGCCGCAGGTTCGCCTCCGTGAGGCGTTTCTCGGAAAGGTACGCATCCTCCTTGAGAATCCCGATGTGTCGCTCGCAGCGCAACGCGATCGTCTCCAGCCGATCGAACAGCGGCTCGCGCGGCGGCAACAGCTTGTCCAGCGCACCCGCCGCCTCGATCGCACGACGCACCAGCCGCGCGGGCCACATGTGCGTGACCACCGAGACCTGCACCAGCCGCTCCTCGGCCAACGCCTCCTCGTACCCCAAGGTCGCCTCCAGAGCCGACCGCAACTCTGCGTCCATCTCGCCATCCACGTGGTCGCGGAAGTCCATGTCCTGGATCAGGTCGAACAGCGGCAGGTCCTGCTTGCCGATCTCCTCAGCCACAACTGCGATGTCGGACAACAGATATTCCAGCTGCAGCAGCAGATAGATCGTGATCTCCAGCGCCGTCGGCCAGCGCCCCACCAGCAGCCACCACTCCTCCTCGAAGTCGCGAATCCAGTTGCCCTCTTCCATCTGCCGTGAGAGGTCCCGCTCGTCCTTCGCGGTCAACAGGTTGACCCGCCCAATCTCGCGCAGGTACATCCGCACGGGATCGTCGATCCCCTCCGCCTCCTCAATCACCGCCTGCCGGCCGACCGCGCGCATGTCCAGCATCCGCCGCGATTCGCCGGCCGCCGGCATGCGCTTCAGCGCCCTCGGGTCCTGCGTGCTCTCGGCCACATCGAGCAGCGCCTGCAGACGTTCCAGATTGGTCTCGTCGTCCGGCGAGCGCAGCGTGAAGCTGGCCACCGCCGCCGCGCTGATCTGCTGCTCCTCATGCATCTTCGCCTTGTTGCGCCGTTCGGCCGCCTTCTTCGGTGTCGGCGCCGCCTTGGTCGATTTCTTGGTCGTGCGCTTCGGCTGCTCAGCGAGGTTGATCGAGCGACGCCCCGCCGGCATCGAGAACTCGTCCACCGGCGCAGTCAGCGCCCGCACGCGCGCCTCATCTTCCGACTTCGCGACCGCCCGCGGCTTGCGCTGGCCCGGCGCCTCGGCCGTGATCCGGCGGTCCTGCATCTGCGCCTTCACCAGCGTCCGCAGCGTCCCCACCGGGCCTGTGGTCGTCGCCACCCGCCTGCTGCGGTTGCGTAGTGCCGCCGCCGAACCCGGCGCGGCCGGACGTCGGCGGCGTTTCTTCGGGGCCGGCGCCGGTCCCGCCTCACTCGCCGCCACCGGCGCAGCCTCTGCTGTCGCCGCCGCTGCGCTCACAGGCTTCGTCTCCGCCGCCGCCTCGGCCGTCGCCGGTTCGCTCTTCGCAGCTGGTTCAGTCTCCCCCGTCGCCTCGGACGCCGCTACCGGCTCGCTCGCCGCCACCGGGGCCGCCTCTACTGTCGCCGCCTCTGCGCTCACAGGCTCCGTCTCCGCCGCCGCCTCGGCCACCGCCGGTTCGCTCTTCGCAGCCGGTTCAGTCTCCCCCGTCGCCTCGAGCGTCGTGTCCGGCTCGGCCTCCACCGCCACCTCAGCCGCCCCAGCCGCCCCAGCCGCCTTGATCGCTTCAGCCGCTTCAGCCGCGTCGACAGGCGAGTCCGCCGCCGGCTCCGTATCGCCCTGCGGCGCTGCGCCGTTCGACGCCGCTAAGTCGGATGCCTTCGGCGTCTCCTTGAGCGGCGACTCCGCCTCGGTCGCGACCGCCGTCGATGCCTCAGTCCCGTTTGTCGCCGTCGACTCGGTCGTCTCCGTGCTGGTCGGCGTGCTGGTCTGGGTCGTCATCGCTGGCTCCCTCTCGCGGCTGGCCGGACCAGCTCCTCGTCGGGAGAGTCGCCGCTGGCGCTCTCCCCTGGTCCACGGTGGTGGAGTGACAATGCGTCATCGCGCGCCTGGACGACGCGCGCTGCTGCTTCAGTAAGTTCAGGGCCCAGTTCGCCCCCGCTACCGGCGCTGACCGCGTCAGCGGCCAGCGCCACGGTGGCGCGATCCAGCTCTTCCTCAATCCGTGCAAGGTTCTGCTGTTGCAACCGTAGCGACTCGCGCTTGCGCCGCGCGCCCAGCCGCTCCGCCGCCTGTCGCGCCGCCGCGCGCGCCTCGTCGATCGTCAGCGGCTGCAACTCCCGCGCCCCCACACGTAGCTCCGCGACCCGCTCCTGCGTCGACGCGGGCAGCTCGGCCGCCCACTCCGCGTCGCCCGGGCGGCCCAGCCGCGCCTCCAGTATCTCCCGGTCCCCCGCGTCATCGATCAAGCCCAGCGCGCCCGCGGCGAGCTCCTCCGCCGCCTCGTCTCGCGCCACGACCAGCCGCAGCAGGAACTCCTGCGGACCGTCGGCCACCCGTCGCCGCGTCGGAGCGGCCGTGGCGCCCTGCTCTTGACTTCGCCGGTTGTGCTCAAAGGTCGCCTGCCGCGGCAGCGCCGACACCTCGACCCGCGCGAACGCCGCAACCCGATTCAGATATTCGTCGCGAATCACCGGGTCGGCGATCGTGTACGCCAGCGGCGCCAGCTCGCGCGCGAAATCCGAGCGCCCGCGTGCATCCTCAAGGTTGTGCGTCTCGCGCCCACGCTCGAACAGCCAGTCGAGGAACGCCGGCGCGCCGTCCACGAGTTCGTTCCACAGCTGCGGCTCGCGGCGAATCAGGTCATCGGGGTCACGACCCTCGGGCAGCTGGATGATCCGGATGTCGGCGGCCAGCTGATCCTGCTGGCGAATGATCCCGCGCGGGTCGATCGCCACCTGGCCGCTCGCGCCCATCCCCGCACGCGCCGTCTCGATCCCGCGACGGGTCGCCGCCTGGCCCGCCGCGTCGGCGTCCAGCGCGAAGCGAATATCCCGAGTCAGCGGCTTCAGCAGCGCCACCTGCGAGTCGGTCAGCGCCGTCCCCATCGAGGCCACCGTCTGCGCCGAGCCGTGCTCGTGTGCGCTGATCACGTCCGTGTAGCCCTCGACCACGATCACGTATCCCGCGCTGCGAATCGCATCACGCGCCAGATCGAGCCCATAGAGCAGCGTGCGCTTCTCGAACAGCGGCGACTCCGGCGTGTTCACGTACTTCGCCGGCTCATCGATCAGCGTGCGTCCGCCGAAGCCCACGCATTCGCCGCGCGGATTGCGAATCGGGAACATCAGCCGGTCGCGGAAGCGGTCGCGCGGTCCCTGCTCGGTGACCACCACCAGACCCGCCTGCTCCAACTCTTCACTGCGGAAGCCGCGCGCGCTCAGATGCCTTAGCAGCCCGTCCGATTCCGGGCCGGCCACACCGAGCCCGAACTTCTCCACGCTGTCGCTGCTCAAGCCGCGCTGTGCCAGATACTCGCGTGCCATCCGCCCCTCGGCCTGCTCGAGCTGTCGCCGCCACCACGCCAGCGCGGCCTCATTGGCTGCGAGCAAACGCTTGCGCGCGTCATCGCGCGCTGCCGCCTCCGGGCTGCGCGCCTCGAGCTGCACACCGGCGCGCTGAGCCAGGCGCGTCAGCGCCTCGCGGAACTCGACGCTCTCGCGCTTCATCACCCAGCTGAAGACATCCCCACCCTCACTGCACGCGCCGAAGCAGCGCCACGTCTGCCGCCGTGGGTCCACCACGAACGACGGCGTCTTCTCGATGTGGAACGGGCAGCGCGCCTTGAACGTCTGACCGCTGCGCTGCAGCGGCGTCGATTCACTCACCAGATCGACGATGTCGATCCGCGCCTTGATCTCGTCGGTTACCGACACCGGCTACGTCCGAACGGCTACGAGAAGAGGGGGCACACTCCAATGTTACCACGCATCGGCCGAGCCTCGGCTCGGCTCAGGGTCCAACTTCGACGCGGATCAGGTTGTTGCTCTCGTTCGACTCAGCCGTCGTGTCGTTTGGGTCGAGCAGGATCACCACCGTCCCGCTGTGCGCGACCGACCCGGCCAGGATCTCGCTGTCGCGAGAGGCCAGCGGCGCCGCCGACGCTCCTCGCTCGATCGTCTCCAACACCACGCCGTCCTCTCCGACCACGTTGATCACGAAGTCGCCCGCGGCGCCCTCGCCTGCGTTCACCACCGTCAGCAGCGCGAAGCCGTCGTCGGTGAAGCGCGCCTCCAGGAACGCCAGATCGGGCAGCTCCTCCGTCTCCTCCTCCGGTTCCGCTTCCTCCTCATCTGCCGGTTCCGCCTCTTCCGGCGGCGCCTCCTCCTGCTCCTCGCTCGCAACGGTCGGCGACAGCACGATCTCAAACGTGTTGTTGGTCGAATCCTCATCGACGTCCGACTCCAGCACGATCAACGCCTCGGTCGGCTCGTCCACGACGACCTCCAGCGAGATATTCGCGCGCTGATCCGGCTCCAGCGTCAGCAACGCCGCGCTCAGCGCCAACAGGCTCGCGTCGCGCGACCGGATTAGCGAGATATCGACCTCAACCCGCTCCGCCACCGAGCTCCCCGTGTTGATCACGGTGACCGAGAGCCCCTCCTCGTCCTGCCGCGCCGTCAGAATCGCCAGATCGGCCGACTCGCTCGCCACGGATTCATCGTCCTCCTGCATCTCATCCGACTCCTCGTCCTCCGTGACATCATCGTCGCCGGCGGGCGCGGCCCCGCGCACCGTGATCCGGATCAGGTCCTCCAGCCGCCGCTGGTCGACCGTCAGCGCGACCAGCTGCAGGTCGTACGACCGCGCCTCGAAGAACCACGCCTGCACGCCGCGCACCACCTCGCGATAGATGCCCGTCGCGCTCACATCCGGCGTCGCCGAATGCGCCAGCTGCGAACGCCCAAACGACCCATCCGCCAGCACCGGTGTGACATAAAACAGCACGCTCGAGAGCGGCCCCGTGCCCGAAGTCTCGATCTCCACGTCAAACGGCTGACCCGACCCCAGCTCGTACTCCGTCCCATCCGCCGGGCTCAGAATCCGTGCCGCGCCGCCGGCCGGCGGGGCCTGCTGCGTCGTTGCGCTCGCCCCGCTCGACGCCGCTCCGTTCTGCGCTCCGCTGGTCACCGTCGCGTCGTCGCGACTCGCACTCGTGCTGACCGCAGCCTGCCCGGCCCCCTGGCCGGCCTCCTGCGCCTGCGCCACCCGCGCCGTGTCGTCGGTCACGTCCACCCGCACCGCGATCTCCGTCTGCGTCCCGTCGATGTCCGTCACCACGATCCGCAGGTTCGCGAAGCCCAGCGCCTCCGGCTTCCAGAACAACACCGCCGTGTAGCGACCCTGCTCGTTGTCGTAGACCGGTGTGGCCTGATTGACGATGATCCCCTCGACCAGCAGCGCCACGATCGAGATTGGCGCCCCGCTGCGCGCCCGCACCTCAACCTCCAGCGGCTCGCCCAGCAGCACCGGCTGGTCGTCGACCAGCGAAACCACGAGCGTCGTCTGGTCGCCGTCCGAGCCGCCCGAGAAGCGGCTCACCAGCACCGCCGCCACGGCCACGATCACCCCCAGCGCGACCAGCACAATCAGGCTGCCGAGCCGGCTTCCCATGCCCAGCCCTCGCTCTCGCCGCGGCCATCGGCTCCGAGCGTCAGGCGGTGGCCGGCGCCACTACGTAAGCACTCGCGCTTCGGCCTCTGCCACGAACTGGCGGGTTTTCTCGATCACGTCCGGCGTCACCGAGATCGAAGTGATTCCCCACTCGACCAGACGCTGCGCCAGGTCAGGATGTTCCGACGGACCCTGCCCGCAGACCGAGACCGTCACCCCGCAGCGGCGCGCCGTCTCGATCACATGCTGGATGGCGTAGAGCACCGCCGGGTCGCGCTCGTCGAACGTCTCCGCGAAGCGCTCGGAGTCGCGGTCGATCCCGAGCGTCAGCTGCGTCAGATCGTTCGAGCCGATCGACACCCCGTCCACCCCCTGCGCGATGAAGTCCTCCAGCAGCCAGACGTTCGACGGCACCTCAACCATGATCCAGATCTTGAAACTGTCCGATCGCTTGAGCCCGTAGGCCTCGACCAGATCGATCACCTGCCGCAGCTCGCCGGTCGTGCGCACGAACGGAATCATCAGGTGCAGCCCGGGATAGTCCTCGCGCACCTCTTCCAGCGCCCGCAGCTCCAGCTCGAACAGGTCGGGCTCGCGCACGTAGCGCGCCGCCCCGCGATAGCCGATCATCGGATTCTCTTCGTGCGGCTCGTATTCCGCGCCGCCCTTGAGGTTGGCGTACTCGTTGGTCTTGAAATCCGTCGCCCGGTAGACCACCGGACGCGGGTGGAACGCCCCCGCGATCGTCCGCAACCCCTCAGCCAGACGCTCCACGTATTCGTCCCCGCGCCCGCTGTTGAGGAACGAGCGGGGATGCTCGCCCATCCGCGCGATGATGAACTCCGCGCGCAGCAGCCCGACCCCGTCAACCGCGCGGTCCGCGACCCGCTGCGCGATATCCGGGTCGGCCAGATTGACATAAATCTTCGTCTGCGTGGCAGGCCCGTCGGTCAGTACCTGCTCCTGCTGCCGGCGCCACCAGTCGATCAGCTGCTCCTGCGCGCCCGCGTACACATGCCCCGCCGCGCCATCGACCGTCACCGTCAGCTTCTCGGCCAGCGCCCGCGCCCCCGGCGCTCCGACGATGCAGGGCACCCCCAGCTCGCGACTGATGATCGCCGCGTGGCAGGTCCGCCCGCCCTTCTCCGTGATGATCGCCGCCGCCCGCTTCATCGCCGGCACGAAGTCCGGCGTCGTCATCTCCGCGACCAGCACATCGCCCTCTACGATCATCCCTGTCTGCGACGGGTCGCTCACCACCCGCACCCGCCCCGCCGCCACGCCCGGGCTCGCCGGCGATCCGCTCAGCAGCGGCTGAGCCGCCGGCGTGGGCGCCGACTCGAGGTCACCCGCCGGTCGCGCCAGCGTCGTGATCGGCCGTGTCTGCAGCAGGTAGAAGCGCCCCTCCGCCCAGCCCCATTCAATGTCCTGCGGCCCGCCGTAGTGACCCTCGATCCGTTTGCCGATCGTCGTCAGCTCGACCACCTGCGCGTCGCTCAGCTTCGGTCGTTCGCCCTCCGCGTCGCTCAGCGCGCGCCATACGTTCGCCTCGCCGCCCGCCCCGTTGGGGTTGCGCATCAGCATCCGGTCCTGCCGGAAAATCTGCCGATCCAGGATCGCCTCGCTCGACTTGTCGACCTCGAAGTGATCCGGGCTGACCAGCCCCGCCACGACCGCCTCACCCAGCCCGAACGCCGCCTCGATCACCACCCGCTGCGGATCATTCGTGATCGGGTCGATTGTGAACATCACACCCGATGTCTCCGACTGCACCATCCGCTGCACCGGCACCGCGAGGTCCACATCGACGTGACCCCAGCCGGCGTGCTCGCGGTAGAACACCGCTCGCGCCTCGAACAGCGACGCCCAGCAGCGCTGCACCGCGTCGACCACATCCGCCGCGCCCTCAACGTTGAGATAGGTCGACTGCTGTCCCGCGAACGAAGCTTCGGCCAGGTCTTCAGCCGTCGCCGACGAGCGCACCGCCACCGCGCCCCGTCCCAGCTCCACGTACGACCGCTCGATCTCCCTGCGCAGCTGCGCGGGCATCTCCGCCTGCTCGATCGCCGCCCGAATCTCCGCGCTCACCCGCTGCAGCGCCTCGTCGTCCTCAACGTCCAGCCCCTCAAGCATCGCCTCGATCTGGCCCTCGAGCCCAGTCGCCACGAGGAACGCGCGATACGCGCGGGTCGTCACCACGAAGCCCGGCGGCACCGGAATCTGCGCCTGCGTCAGCTCGCCCAGATTCGCGCCCTTGCCGCCCACCAGCGGCACGGCGTCTCGGCCGACCTGGCTAAACCAGACGATCGACGCGTGTTCGAGTGCGGTGTCAGGGGTCATACCGTGTCCCGTCGGAGTCGCGCGCAAGATACCACCGCCCGTACGGACGGCTCTCAGCCCGCTCATTATTCCGTCGCGTCGGCTTAGCCGACAGACTCACGCACTACACCCCGCCAGCCACCGCCTCACTCCACCGTCACCGTCTTCGCCAGATTGCGCGGCTGGTCGATATCCAGCCCCCGCGTCGCCGCCAGCTGGTAGGCCAAGAGCTGCACGACCGGACTGAGGCTGAACGGCGAGAGCAGCGGCGGCGCGGCAGCCACCCCAATGAAATCGTCGGCCAGCTCGCGCAGCTCCTCGTCGCCCTCGTCGCCGATCGCGACCACCGGCGCCCCGCGCGCCCGCACCTGCTGGATCGCGCTCGTCATCTTGTCGAACAGCGGCCCGCGCGGCGCCAGCGCCACAACCGGGAACCCCTCGTCCAGTAGCGCGATCGGCCCGTGCTTCATCTCGCCCGCCGCGTAGCCCTCCGCATGCAGATACGAGATCTCCTTGCACTTCAACGCCGCCTCCATCGCGATCGGGTACTCGATCCCGCGCCCCAGCACGAGCAGATTCGTCGCCCCCCGCAGCCGCGCCGCCACCGCCTCGCACGCCTCGCTCGTCGCCAGCCCTCCCTCCGTCAGCGACGGTGCGGTCAGCAGCGCCTCCAGCGCTTCGCTGAGCCCTGCGTCGCTCAGCCTGCCGCGCGCGCGCCCAATCCGGCAGGCCAGCAGATAGAGCGCCGCCAGCGAGGCCGTGAACGTCTTCGTCGAAGCCACTCCGATCTCCGGCCCGCAGCGCAGGTGAATCACGTGCTCCGCGATCCGCGTCGCCTCCGAGCCGGGCACGTTGCAGATCGCGATCTGCGGCGCCCGCCAGCGCTCCTGCACCTCCCGCATCGCCCCCAGCGTGTCGATCGTCTCGCCCGACTGCGTGATCGACACCACCAGCACGCCCGGCCCCAGCAGCGGCTCCCGATAGCGAAACTCCGCCGCGTTATCGAAGTCCGCCGCCACCCCGCCGAGCTGCTCGATCCACGAGCGCCCCACCATCGCCGCATGCATCGACGTGCCCATCCCGATGATCAGCACCCGCGAGATCGCCCGCAGTAGGTCGTCCGAAAGCGACAGCTCGTCGGCCAGCGCCGTCGCCGGCGAGAGTCGCGCCCGCCCCCGAATCGTGTCCGACAGCGCCCGCGGCTGCTCGTGAATCTCCTTCAGCATGAAGTGCCGATACGGCCCCTTCGCGACCGCCACCGGGTCCAGCCCCACTTCAACCGGCTCCGGCGCTCGGGCGGCCGCCCCGCCCGACGAGACCACTAGCCCGCCCGCCTCGATCGTCGCGATCTCGCCGTCCTCCAGGTGATGCACCCGCGTCGTGTGCGGCAGCAGCGCCGCCAGATCGCTGGCCACGAACATCTCGCCCTCGCCGAAGCCCACCACGATCCCGCCCGCGCTCCCGCGCCGCGCCGCATAGATCCGCGCCGGCTCCCCGCGCGATACCGCCACGACCGCGTTCGCCCCCGAGATCATCGCCAGCGTCTCCCGCAGCGCCGCCTCGAACGACTGCCCGCCCGCCAACGCCAGCGCGATCAGCTGCGGGATCACCTCGGTGTCCGTATCGCTCTCGCAGCTCACCCCCGCCGCGGCCAGGCGCTCGCGCAGCTCCCGGTGGTTCTCCACGATCCCGTTCTGCACCACCACCACGTCCCCCGCCGTCGACGCGTGGGGATGCGCGTTGCGGTCGCTCGGCGCGCCGTGCGTCGCCCAGCGCGTGTGGCCGATCCCGCTGGCGCCCGTCGGCATCTCGTCGATCGAGCCCCGCAGCGCCGACAGCTTGCCCTGACGCTTCAGCACGGCGATCACGCCGTCGCGATCAACCACCGCGATCCCCGCGCTGTCGTAACCGCGGTACTCGAGCCGCTGTAGACCCTCAAGCAGGATCGGCGCAGCCGCGCGCCGCCCGACATAGCCGATGATGCCGCACATGATGTCCCCTGAGCGCCCCGCCGGTGCCTCAGACAGTGCCTCAGCCGGCGCTCGTCCACGACCGCCCGTTGGAACGGGCCGGCTGCACGCTCGACGGGCCGCCTTTGGCATCCCCAAGCGACTCTACGAGGTCCGACAGCGTGTAGACAAACGAGACCGGTCGCCCCAGCCTCGCTTCCAGCCCCCCCGGCGTCGTGTCGTCGAGGAACTTCTTGCCGAAATAGTCCAGGCTGGCGCGCGGCAGGAACACCCGCTCGCCCAGCTCCCGACCCTCCAGCGCCGCCGCAAAGTTCGCCCCCGTCAGCAGCCCCGACACATTCACCCGCGCTCCAAACAGCGTGTTCGACACCGGCACCACGTCGATCTGCATCCCCAACTGCTCGCCCGTTGCAGCGCCCAGACGCCCCAGCGTCGGCGCGATCAGCGACCCGCAGGCCAGCGTCACCCGCGCCGGCAGACGCTCGGGCAACGCGATCCGACCCTCGCGCAATCGCCGCCGCAGCCGCTTCCAGTCGTCCAGCAGCGTCCGCACCATCCCGATCCCGTTCTCCCACTGTGGGAAGCCGTCGTACCGCCCTGCCGACGGAATCTGCGCTCCCGCGGTCAGATAAAACTCGTCCGATGGGAACACGACCGACTCCCCACGCGCCGCCCGCGCCAATCGCTGCCACCCGCGCAGCTGCCGCACCACCCGCTTCGCCTCTGTCGGTGTGCAGGCGCGCATCCCGTCGTCGCCGATCCGCTCCTCGCCCTGGATGCTCGAGCCCACCGGCACTACGCCGATCGAGAGCACATTCACGTGCTCCAGCAACTCTCCCACGGTCTGGTCCAGCGCCGACCCGTCGTTCACGCCGGGACACAGCACCACCTGTGTATGCGCCTCGATCCCCATCCGCTCCAGCCGCCGCAGCTGCTCGCGGATGTCCGGCGCCCGGCGGTTGCCCAGCATCCGCCGCCGCAATCCGATCTCCGTCGCATGCACCGACACGTGCATCGGCGACAGCCGCTGCTCCTCCAGGCGCACCCAGTCGTCCTCGCTCAGGTTCGTCATCGTCACGAAGTTGCCGTGCAGGAACGACAGCCGGTAGTCATCGTCCTTCACGTACAGCGGCTTGCGCAGCCCCTTCGGCAGGCCCTTGAGGAAGCAGAAGAAGCAGGTGTTGTTGCAAATCCGCGTGCCGTCGAACGCGTCGTCTTCGAACTCGATCCCCAGCGGCTCGTCGATCGGCTTCTCGAACTCCACGATCCCCGGCTCGCCCTCGTGGATCACATCCAGCGCGACGAAGTCGTCCGTCGTCTGAAAGCGATAGTCGAGCTGGTCGCGCACCGCCGCGCCGTTCACGGCCAGCACCCGATCACCCGGCTGCAGGCCGGCCTCCGACGCGAGCGAGTCGGGCTCAACGGCCGCGATCACGCCGCTCTTGCGATCATGCCTGGGCATCGGCCGGTTCGCCCCTGACAGTTGGGCCGCCTCTGACAATCGCGTCAGGCGGTCGTCGCGAGCTGCGCGCCGATCTGCTCGATCCGCTCCGCGACCGCGTCGATCGAGAAGTCGGGCGTCGACGCGCCCGCCGTCACGCCGACATCCTCGTGGTCGCGGAACCATTCGTCCTGCAGCTCTCCGGCCGTCTCAACGTGATACGTCTCAACCCCGTTCGCGCGCGACAGCTCGGCGAGGTGGCGCGTGTTGGCGCTGTTGTAGCCGCCCACCACGATCATCAGGTCTACTTCCTCGCTGAGCTCCCGAGTCGCCGACTGCTGTGAGGTCGTCGCGTTGCAGAGCACGTTGACCACGCGAATCTCGGTCAGCTGGTCGATCCGCTGCACCATCAGATTCGCCACGAACGCCGCGAAGCGCTCCGGTGTGTGCGTCGTCTGCGAAATCACGCCGATCTTGCTCGGCAGATAGTCCGGCAGGCCCTCCAGCGATTCGTTCGGGATGATCATCCCGCGTCCCCGGCACCAGCCCAGCACGCCCTTCACTTCAGGGTGCGTCGGGTCGCCGAAGATGATCACCATGAAGCCGCGCTCCGCCAAGTTCCGCGCCGCTCGCTGCGAGCGCGCCACGAACTGGCAGGTCGTGTCGATCACGTCGAAGCCCTGCGACTCAATGTCACGCACCACCGTTTCGCCGACGCCGTGCGCAGTGACCGCCACCGTGGACGTGCTCACGCCGTCGACCGTCCGTGATTCGTTGACCGCGATGCCTGTCTCTTCGAGCTGCCGCACGACCTGCGGGTTGTGCACCACCTGACCGAGCGTGGTCACCAGCCGGCCTTCCGCGGCCGCCTCCTGCATCATGTCCACTGCACGCCGAACACCGAAGCAAAATCCCATATCGCGGGCACGGTGGATTCTCATTCGCGCATCCCCCCGTCGTCCGCCTCGGGCGCCCCCGACTGCCGGGTAGCTTCAAGATCGAGATCGGCGTAGACCCCACGATAGGCCTCAGGCAGCTGCGCGGCAATCTCGGCCATCAGACGCTCATGCGCCTGCGCCACATCTCGCCGACGGATCCGCGCCCCGCGCTCCAGCACGAACGGCTCCCCGGCCGACATTCGCACCGGTTTCTTGCTCAGGATCGCCCGCCAGCCGCCGCGCAGGTGCTCGCTGCCCCAGATGCCCACCGGCACCACCGGCGCGCCGCTGCGCAATGCCAGCAGCGCCGTGCCCGTGTGCCCCTCGATCATCGCCCCGGTGTGTGAGCGGTGGCCCTCGGGGAACATCCCAAGCGCCGCGCCCTCCGCGATCAGCCGCTCCGCCTCGCGCAGCGCTGCCCGGTCGCCCCGCCCCCGCCGCACCGGAAACCCGCCCGACAGCGCGAACAGATAGCCGATCACCGGCTCCTTCTGAAACAGCTCCACCTTCGACATGTAGCGCGGCGAGCGCGGGTAGATCGCCGACGCGATCATCGCCGGGTCAGCCGACGAGAGATGGTTCGACGCGATGATCACGCCCGTGTTCGGGATCCGCTCGAAGTTGCGCCACTCGCACTTAATCAGCCGCAGAAACGCGAACCGCGCGACGTACCCCGCCACGATGAACCAGACCTGCGAGGCGTTCGGCATGCCCGTCATCCCGATCTGCTTCAGCGCCTGCGATTCGCCGAAGATCAGCCGCGTCAACAGCCGCGTCACCCAGCGATAGACCCGTTTCCCTGGACTCATCTTCGTAGCCATCACAACCACCGCCTCAGCGCGCCGTCGCCGAATGCGCCGAATGCGCCGAATGCGCTAAGTGCGCCAGGTGAGGCAGCCGCTCCCGCACGATCGCGCAGACCCGGTCGATCGCCTGCGCAAGCGTCAGATCGCTCGTGTCGAGCTCGATCGCGTCCGCCGCCGCGACCAGCGGCGAGACCGATCGGTTCCGATCGTGCTCGTCGCGCCGCCGCGTCTGCGCCAGCACTTCCTGCTCCCGTCCGCTTCCGACGTCGCCCCGTTCCTCAGACCGTCGCCGTGCCCGCACCTCGTCCGAAGCCGTCAAGAAGATCTTCACCGGGGCCTCCGGCAGCACGACCGTGCCGATGTCTCGCCCCACGACCACATACTCGCCGCCGACCGTGGCTCGCTGTTGCAGCTTGACCAGCTCACGCCGCACCCCCGCGACCGCCGCAACCGTCGACACCGCCGCTTCAACATCCGACGCCCGCAGGTGCTCGGTGACGTTCTCTCCCCCGATCATCACCTGCACATCGGGGTCCGACGCATCGTCCCCCCGCGTCAGTTCGATTTCCGCGTCGTGCGCCAGCGCCTCCAGACCGACTTCGTCGTCCAGCTCGACCGGCTGCTGGAAGGCCAGCCAGGTCAGCGCGCGATACATAATCCCCGTATCGAACAGCCCCCAACCCAGACGCGTCGCCAGCGCCCGACCCACCACCGTCTTCCCCGACGCCACAGGACCATCGATCGCCACCAGCGACGCAGGCTCAGTCATGCCCGAATCATAGTTCGGGGGTTACGCCGACCCATCTTCAGTCAGTCCCGCCGCGCGACGCAGCAGCCGCACCTCGCGCGCCGACAACGGCCGGATCTCCCCCGTATCGAGCTCGCGCAGCAGGATCGGCCCAAAGCCAACCCGCCGCAGCCGCACCACCGGAAACCCGACCGCCTCGCAGAGCCGCCGCACCTCGCGATTGCGACCTGTCTGCAGCGTCAGCCGCAGCCACGAGGTCTGACCCGTCCGCATCGTGCGCCCGGGACGCTTCGAGCGCCGCGGCTTCGCACGCAGCAGCCCGTCGGCGGCCGGTACCCCCTCAAACATCCGGTCTAGGGCTGTGTCGTCGGGCCGACCGATCAGCTCCACGAGGTACGTCCGCTGGATCTCGTGGCGCGGATGCAGCAATCCGTCGATCAGCGGCCCGTCGTTGCTGAGTAGCAGCAGTCCCTCGCTGTCGCGGTCCAGCCGGCCCACCGGCACGCAACGACCCGCGTCCTTCGGCAGGAACTCGACCACGCTGCGACGCCCGTGATCATCCCGCGCCGTCGAGACGACCCCGTGCGGCTTGTTCAGCGCGTAGTAGCGCAGCGCCTCAGCCGCCGGCAGCGGCGCCCCGTCCACCTCGATCCGCACCTCCGCCGGGTCCACCCGCACCGCCGGGTCCTGCACCACCACTCCGTCGACCTGCACCTTCCCGGCGATCACCAGCGCATCACACGCCCGCCGCGAGCCAATCCCGGCCCGCGCCATCGCCACCGCCAGCCGCAACGCGCTCACGCCTCTTCCTCGTCCCACGGATGCTCAGCCTCCGCCGCCGCCGCGACCGGTGCCTCGTTCGTCGCCGTCTGCTCATAATCCAGCGACGTATCCCACGGCGGCGGACCCTCAGGCAGCGGCGGCTCCTCCTCAGTCGCTCGCCCGCCCGGCGCCCAGCGGCGCAGCAGCAGGGCCGCAATCAGACCCACCAGGCCCGCCGACACCACCATCCATGGATTCAACCCGCCGCCGGTCTCGAGCTCGCTCACCGGCAGCCCCGCCACCGGGCTCGCCTCTGACGCCTCGATCACCACATCCACCACCCCCAGCGTCGGCGTCACCCCATCGCCCGCCGGCGTCGGCGTCTCATTCACCACCCAGACCCGCGGCGACAGCGCCAACGACGCCCCCGCCGCCGGCGCGGGCAGCGCCCCGTTCCCATATTCCACCGAGTCGACCACCGTCCCATCCGGCCCAATCAGCTGCACCACGTCCCCGTCATTGTGCAACCCGTTGCCGATCCTCCCGTCGAGCACACGCACATCCCCCGCACCGCTGCTCAGCGCACCGGCCGCGAACACCACCCGCGCCCCCGCCTCGATCGCGCCCCACAGCGCGCGCGAGGATCGCCCGTCGCCGATCCGCCATCCGCTCAGATCAACCGCCGCGTCGCCCTCGTTGAGCAGCTCCACCCATTCCGCCTCCCCCGCCAACGGCCGCGGCATGATCTCCACGATCCGAATCGTCGCCGACGATTCCACCGGCTCCCCCGCCTCAGCCGCCTCAGCCGTCACGACCGGCTCCACGACCGCCGCAGCGGCCGCCGACGCAACCCACCTCGTCGTCGCCACCACAGCCCCCCCCGGCGAGCGCAGCTCAACCGCCGCCTCTGGATCCCCCGCTTCAATCTCCAGCTCAACCCCACCCTCGGCTGGAACTTGCAGACCGTTCAGCTCCACCTCAACCTCTCCACTCACCACCACCCACCCATCCAGCGCCTCCTCCCACTCGCAGCGGTTCACGAGCTGCACGATCCCAGCCCCGCTCGCCGCATCCAGCGCCGCCGGTCCCAGCCCGATCACGACCGGCCGCTCGCCCGATCGCACCTCAGCAATTTCGCCCTCGCCAAACCGCAGCGGGACGCCCGCCTCGCCGACCTCCCGCACCCCATGCGTTTCAACATCGCCCCACGACACCGCATCGATCAGCTCACCGGCGTCGTCGCGCAGCTCCAACAGATCGCCGCGATTCGCCAGGCCCCCGCCGATCGCGGCGTCCGCCAACACCTCGTCCCAATCACTCGCCGGCGCCCCGATCAGCGCCGAGCACGCAGCCGCAACCAGCAGCGTCTCGCCGACGCCGAGCACGCGATCCCCGAGCGCGTCACTGCTCGAATTATCCGCCAGCGTCCAACCGTTCAGCTCCACACCAGCCTCCCCCAGATTCGTCAGCAAGACCCACTCATACGACCGATCCGCGCGCCCCTGCCCCGCGTTGACCAGCGCTGCCGTGATCTCGACGCCATGCCGTTCCGCGCGTGCCATCCGCGCCGTCCCCAACGATCCTGCCGCCGCCGCCGCAATCAGAAGCGCCGCGACCGTCAGAACCGCGCCCAGCGCGACCCTACGACCGCACACTGGTCCACTGACGCACCACAATCCGCTGCTCCACCATCGTCGTCCGGATCACCCGCTCGCGCCGGCCCCCACTCCTGACCAGCTCCACCGCCTTGCGCGCCAGCGCCGGCGCCGCGTATCGCGCCGCCAGGTCCGCGAGCGCCGCCGTCGCCAACACCGTCGCTGCGCTCCGCAGCGCCGGCGCAAATGGCGCAAGATCCGCCCGCACCGCCGGCAGCAGCGCCATCACATCAGCCCCGCTGCGAATCTCCGTCGGCACCAGCGCCCGAGTCGAGGGCGACGCCTCGCCCTGCAACGAACACCCGCACGCAGCGCAGAATTTATCCGCATCGCCGACGAGTTCGGCGCAGTGGATGCACGCCTTCGTCATCGTTTCGAGTATATGCAGCCAAACCCACAGATCGCCTGCTGCGCGTCCCCAGATCGCGAGTTATCGACAGTTCATCCCCCGCCGCCCGCCGCCTCGATCGCCTCCTCCACCGCCGCCGTCAGATCCACCGGCTCCCCGAGCCGCTCCAGCTCGATCCTCCCCGTCGCGATCGCCCCCAGCGTCTCGACCACAAACGTCGACTCCCGCGCCACGCCCGCCGCGCGGATCGCGTCGAAGTCGCCCCCAATCGGGTACCGGCACACGCTCACCACCGCGCCCCGATCCAGCTCCGTCGTGACCCGCTGCAGCATCATCCCGCTCTCGCTCGCTCCGCCCGCGATCAGCTCCCCAATCACCTCTTGCCACGTCCCGATCGGCCCGTCCGGCAGCGCCGGATGCAGATTCAGCATCGGCAGCGCCTCGCACAGCGCGTCCGTCGTGACCATCCTGTAGCCCGCCAGCACGGCCAGCTCGGGCCGGTACGGTCTTATCCGAAGCAGCGCGTCATTGTCATAATCTCGACGCCACGGCGCCAGCTCCCCCTGCGGATCCGAGACCGCGCCGCCAACCCGCCGGCGCCACGCCAACGAGCTGCTCGCGATCAGCGGAATCTCCGCCGCCTCCACATCGTCAAGAAACGCGTCGGTGTTGGCCGACTGCCCACGCTCGCGATTGCAGAACACGCAGACCACCTCGGCGTCCAGCCGGCCCCGCTCGATCGCCTCCAGCGCCGCCCGCAGCAGCAGACGCGAGCTCGTGCCCCGGGCGGACGCGAACCAGGCGATCCGAAGCGTCACCCCGCCGGCTCGTCCGCCGACGCCTGCAGCTCCTCGATCCGCTGCTGCGCCCCATCAAGCAACTCCTGCGCCCGCGCGCCCAGCGCGATCCCCTCCCCGTACGCCGTCACCATCTCATCCAGCGACAGCCCGCCCGCCTCCAGACGCTCGATCACCTGCTCCAGCTGCGTCACCACCTCCTCAAACGGCAGCGCCGGATCGACCGCGTGAGACCTCGTTGCCCCCGTGTCAGTCATCGCTCACCCGCTCCACCGATTCCACCAGGGCGCCAAGCCGGCCGTCGTGCAGCCGAATCTGTACCCGCTCGCCGGCCGCAACGCGCTCCGCTGAGGCGATCACCGCCCCATCGGCGTGTGTGATCATCGCATATCCCCGCGCCATCGTCGCCGCCGGATCCAGCGCCCCGAGACGACCCCGGGATGCCGCCAGCGACGCCCCTCGCACGCTCATCGCCCCCGACACCATCCGCTCGACGCTCTGTAGCTGCCGATGCAGCCGAATCCGCAGCCCTCCCGGGTCGGGCGCCGCCATCGCCAGCCGCCCCTGCGACTCCGTGAGCTGTTGCTGCAGCCGCGCCGCCCGACTCTCGACGATCTGCGTTCCCGCGGCCACCCAGCCCCGTACCCGCGCCGACTCTTCCGCGCGGTCCGGCGCGACCAGCTCGGCCGCCGCCGACGGCGTGGGCGCCCGAACATCCGCTACGAAGTCCGCGATCGTGAAATCGGTCTCGTGCCCCACCGCCGAGACCACCGGGATCGGCGACCCAAAGATCGCCCGCGCCACCGGCTCCTCGTTGTAGGCCCACAAATCCTCCGGCGACCCACCCCCGCGCGCCACGATCACCACCTCCGGCGCTTCATCGCCCTCCAATCGCCCCAGCGCCCCCAGCGCCGCCGCGATCGATGACGCTGCGCCGTCGCCCTGCGTCAAACACGGGCTCAGCACCAGCGTCGCCAGCGGCCAGCGCCGGCCCAACACCTGCTGCACGTCGTGCCAGACCGCTCCCGACGCTGACGTCACGACCCCGATCCGTTGCGGATATCGCGGCAGCGACCGCTTGCGCTCCGGCGCGAACAGCCCCTCCGCCTCGAGCAGCGCCCTCATCCGCTCGAACTCCGCCTGCAGCACCCCCGTGCCGCGCGGGCGCACGGTGTCCACGACCAGCTGCAGATCACCGCGATCCCGATAGATCCCCACCTGCCCGTGCGCCAGCACCTCGTCGCCCTGCTCGACCCGCACCCCGCGGTTGCGCCCGCGGAAGAACACGCAGGACAGCGCCCCACTCTCGTCTGCCAGCCGGAAATACATGTGCCCCGCGCCCGACTGGTTGAAGTTCCGCACCTCACCCTCGACCCACAGGTCCTGCAGCAGCTCGTCGCCCTCCAGCAGCCCCGTGATGTACGAAACCACCTCGCCGACCGGCCGCGACTGCGGCACCGCCCTCGGCGGCTCGGCTACCTGCGCTGACTCAACCGGCTGCGCGGCCCGCTCCGGCTGCTCCGGCTCTGCGGCGCCGATCTCCTGCTGCTGCCGACGCGCCGCGACGCGCATCGCGGCACGGCGTGCGTTCGCCCCGCGCGGCGCTCGGCGCGACACGACGCCGCCTCCGCCCCGTCGCCTAAGCCCGCTCCAGATATTGCCCGCTGCGCGTGTCGACCTTCACCGTGTCCCCCGGTCCCACGAACAGCGGCACGTTGATCGTCAGCCCCGTCTCCAGCGTCGCCTGCTTCGTCGCCCCCGTCGCCGTGTCGCCCTTCACGCCCGGGTCGCTGATCTCGACCCGCAGCGCCACCGCCGCCGGCAGCTCCACCGCGATCGCGTCCTCGCCCACGACCAGCACCTCGACCTCGGAGTTCTCCGGCATGTAATGCACCGCCTCGCCGACCACCTCCGGACCCAACGGCTGCTGCTCGTATGACTCCGTGTTCATGAAATAGAACAGGTCGCCGTCTCGATACAGGTATTGCATCGTCTGGTGCTCGGTCCGAATCCGGCGGAACTTCGTGCCCGCCTGGAAGGTCCGCTCAATCGTGTGCCCGGCCCGCAAGTCGCGCAGCTTGATCCGCGCCTGCGCCGATCCGCGACCGACCTTGATGTGCTCCCAGTCGACGATCTGGTACTGCGTCCCGTCCAGCTCGATCACGAAGCCCCGCTTCAGGTCACCGGTCGAAATCACTGCGAGCTCCCGTTCATGCGCAACTTCGGGGTCGCCGTGAACGACTTAAACCCCTCGGCAGTCAATACGCCCATGTCTTCGATTCGCACGCCGCCCCATTCCGGCAGGTAGATGCCCGGCTCGATCGTCAGCACCGAGTCCGCCGCGAGCACGTCCTCCGAAGTCTGACCGATGTACGGCGCCTCGTGAATCTGCAGCCCCACGCCATGCCCCAGCCCGTGCCCGAAGCGCTCCCCGTAGCCCGCCCCATCGATCACGTCGAACGCGATCGCGTGCGCGTCTTTCGCGTCCATCCCCGGCTCCACGAGCTGCGCCGCCGCCTCATGCGCGGCCAGCACGATGTCATAGATCTCGGCGAACCGATCGTCCGGCTCGCCAATCACGAACGTCCGCGTCATGTCCGCGCAGTAGCCGTCGATCCGCACCCCCATGTCGATGATGATCGGCCGGCCCTCGCCCACCGCCGCATCCCGCGGACGCGCGTGCGGCCGCGCCCCCCACGTCCCCGAGGCCACGATCGTCTCGAACGCCAGCCCCTCCGCCCCGTGCGTCCGCGCGTACTGCTCGATCTCCCACGCCGTCTGCCGCTCAGTCCACTCCGGCTGGATCCGCTCGCGCGCGTAGCCAAACGCCTCATCGGTCAGCGCCGCCGCCCGCCTCAACAACTCCAGCTCCCCGGCGTCCTTGTGCGCCCGCACCCGCTCGACCACGCCGATCGTCTGCACCAGCCCCGGACGCTGCGGGGCCGGCAGCTCCGCATTCGCCTCGCGCAGCGCCTTGTGGCCCGCCACGCTCAGCTCCGTCGCCTCGAAGCCCAGCTTGACCCGGCCGATCGGCTTGCTGACGTCCTTCCACCAATTCTCGAGCTTGCCCACGATCTCCACGACCTCGAACTCCGGCGCCTCAGCCGCCGCCTGCTCGACGTAGCGAAAGTCCGTCGCCAGCCGCGCCTCATCCTGCCCAATCAGCAGCCAGCCGTTGGAGCCCGTGAATCCGCTGACGTAGCGGCGATTGTGCCCGCTCCCAATCAGCAGCGCGTCGATCTCGGACTCCGCCAACGCCGCGCGGATCCGCTCCAGACGCTCGCTCATCGCCGCCCGCCCGGCATCACGACTTGGCCCGCTCCTGCAGCATCGGCACCAGCGCGTCCAGCGCCGCCAGATATCCGCGCCAGCCCAGCCCGCACACCACGCCGTCCATCACCGGCGCCGTGACCAGATTCTGCCGAAACTCCTCGCGCGCGTGCACGTTGCTCAGATGCACTTCCATCTTGCCGCCGGGAAACGCCTCGATCGCGTCACGCAGCGCGTAGCCGTAGTGCGACAGCGCGCCCGGATTGATGATCAACCCCTCGGCGCTGCGCTCCTCCTGGATGAAATCGATGATCGCGCCCTCGTGATTCGAGTGATACGGGCGGATCGTCACGCCCCATTCCTCGGCCCGCTTGCGCACCAGCTCCTCGATCTCCGCCAGCGTCTGCGTCCCGTAGATCTCCGGTTGCCGCTGGCCCAGAATGTTCAGATTCGGACCTGCGATCAGCAGAACCTTCATCCAGCCCCTCAACCCCCCCTGTCGGCCCCCCGCACGGCCGCGGTCTCGACGGTTCCACGCGCGTCGGCGACCGCTCGTTGCGCCCGCCGCTCGCGCAGCAGCTCCGATATCCCGTCCAGGGCGTCTTCGATCGCGGCTCGCTTGCCGCGCTCGGTGACGTGCGTATACAGCTGGGTCGTCGAGACACTCGCGTGCCCCAACAGCTCCTGAACGACGCGGAGATCGGCGCCTCCATCGAGCATATGCGTGGCGAATGAGTGTCGCAACAGATGTGGATGCACGTCCCGGCCCAGCCCCGCCTCCGCTGCGTAGCGACGCACCCGCAGCTGCACCGCGCGCGACGACAGCCGCTTGCCGAAGCGGTTCAGCCACAGCCACTGGTTCGCCTGCTCGCCCGCCAGCGCCGGCCGCCCGGCGTGCAGGTAGTCGCGCAGCGCCCGCTCGGCCGGGTCGCCCAGCAGCACCGCGCGCTCCTTCTCTCCCTTGCCCCGCACCACGAACAGCATCGCGTCCGGGTCGTAGTCGCCCACCCGCATGCTCGTCAGCTCGCTGACCCGCACCCCGCAGCTGTACAGCACCTCCAGCATCGCCCGGTCGCGCAGACCGCCCGGCGTCGACCGGTCCGGCGCGTCCAGCAGCGCGTCGATCTCGTGCAGCGCCAGCGACTTCGGCAGCTGCGCCGGCGTCTTCGGAGTCGAGGCCAGCTCGAGCGGGTCGGTCGGGAGCTGCCCCTCGCGATGCAGACGCCGCACGAACGACTTGATCGTGCTCGCCCGCCGCCGAATGCTCGCGTCCGCCAGCTCGGCCTCGCGCAGCGCCGCCAGGTAGTCTCGGTAGTCGCGGCGCCCGAGCCCCGCCAGCTCGATCTCCCGCTCCGACAGCCAGCACAGGAAGTGCCCCAGGTCGGTCCGGTAGTTGCGCAGCGTGTGCGGTGAGAGCCCGCGCGTCACGCGCAGACGCTCCAGATACCCCTCAAGCATGAGGCCCGCTTCAACGCCAAGGTTCGCCGGTACGGAAGCCACAGCAACGGCGCCCACGCGCCCACAACTCCGCCACTCTAGTCACACCCCCGCTTCACCCCCACCCCCCGCTTTACCCCCGCGCAACCCTGCTCCCCTCTCCCCCCGCTCTGCGGGGCGCTCCCGCTCTCGCTCCCATTGCTCCCCCCGCGGGGGAGCTGTCGCGCAGCGACTGAGGGGGAGGCCCCCGCGCAACGCAGGCGCCCCCGCTCAGCCCCCCGCCTCCGCGTCCTCCCCATCCTTCCGTCATTCCTGCGCAGGCAGGAATCCATGCGATCTGATGGCATCGCAAGGGCTTCGAGCGCCCGACGGCGCTTGATCGCCCGGCGCGCGCCTTCGATACGTCGGTGCAACGTGGAGAGCGCCGAGGCGTCAAGGGGTGTTGGGAGGTCGCATGGATTCCTGCCTGCGCAGGAATGACGGGGGGGGGGCAGGAATGACGGAGCGGGCCGCCCGCTCCCGCCCCCGTTGCTCCCCCCGCGGGGGAGCTGTCGCGCAGCGACTGAGGGGGAGGCCCCCACGCAACGCAGGGGCCCCCGTCTCAGCCCCGCCGCCCGCGCAACCCTGATCCCATCTCCCACCGCTATGCGGCGGGGCGCCCGCTCCCGCTCCCATTGCTCCCCCCGCGGGGGAGCTGTCGCGCAGCGACTGAGGGGGAGGCCCCAGCGCAACGCAGGCGCCCCCGCTCAGCCTCGCCGCCCCCGCGTCCTCCCCCGCCGCGCCCCACCGCGCCGGCCCTTCGGCTCCGCCAACAGCTTCAGCGCCCGCTCCAGCTCGATCGTTTCCAGATCATCCCCCGGCTTCAGATTTCGGCGTTCCGCGCCCGCCTGCACATACGGTCCCCAGCGACCGGGACGCACCGTCACCTCCTCGCCGCTGTCCGGGTGCAGGCCCAACAGCTTCGGGAAACGCAGCCACTCAATCGCGTCCTCCAGCGTCACGTCGTCGAGCTCCATGTCCTTCGGCACCGACGAACGGCGCGGCTTCGGCGCTCCCCGCCCGCGCCTCGTCTCGCCCACCTGCACGAACGGCCCGAACCGGCCGTTCATCAGCCACACATCGTCGTCGTGCTCCGGGTGCCTGCCCAATAGCCGCGGCAGCTGCATCGCGTGCTCAAGCAGCTCGGTCGCCGCGCCCAGCGTCAAATCAGCCGGCGCCATGTCGGCCGGCAGCGGCGCGGTGCGGCTCGACTCGCCCGTCCCGTAGCGCAGAAACGCCGACCCCCCGCGCACCCGCACCTCAACCCGATCCCCATCCTCGCCGTCATCCGGCCCGACCAGCCGCAGGCCGTCGCCGCTCAGCTCCAGCGCCCAGAAGGGAATCGTGTCGATCTTCTCCGACACCCGCGTCTTCAGACCCGACTCCCCGTCGCTGCCGAAGTAAAACCCCGACAGATGCTCGTCCGACTTCGCCTCCCCCGCCGCGATCTGATCCAGCTGCGCCTCCATCTCGGCGGTGAACTCCGCGTTCACCAGGTCCGCGAAGTGCTCCGTCAGCAGGTCTGTCACCGCGAAGCCCAGGAACGTTGGGATCAGCGTCTGACCCTTGCGATTCACGTACTCCCGCTGCGTCAGCGTCCCGATCACCGCCGCGTACGTGCTCGGACGCCCCAGCCCGTCCTGCTCGAGCTTCCGCACCAGCGACGCCTCGGTGTACCGCGCCGGCGGCTGCGTCTCGTGCCCGCTTGGCTTCAGCGCCTCGATCTCCGCCGCCTCGCCATCGGTCACCGGCGGCAGCACCGCCTCGCCGTCGCCGCTCCCGCGCGGCGGCAGCACCGCGTACCAGCCCTCGAACAACACGACCTGCCCCGACGCGCTCATCTCCGCCGGGTCGTCCTCCGGGCGATCCGGCAACGGCGCAGCGATCGTCACCGAGGTCCGCTCGACCCGCGCGCTCGACATCTGGCTCGCCAGCGTGCGCCGCCAGATCAGGTCGTACAGCCGGTATTCGTCCGCTTCCAGCACGCCGCGCAACGAGTCCGGAGTCCGCCTGACGTCGGTCGGGCGGATCGCCTCGTGCGCCTCCTGCGCGTTCCGCGAGCGCGTCCGGTACGTCCGCCGCTCGGCGTACTCCCCGCCGAATCGATGACGCACGAACTCCCCCGCCTGCGTCAACGCCTGCTCCGAGAGCGTCACCGAGTCCGTCCGCATGTACGTGATCAGCCCCACTCGCTCAGCCCCGATGTCCTTGCCCTGATACAGCGCCTGCGCGATCCCCATCGTCCGCCGCGCCGCGAAGCCCAGCCGGTTCGACGCGTCTTGCTGCAGCGTCGAGGTCGTGTACGGCGGTCGCGGCCGCAGCGACGCACGCCGACGCTCCACATCCGTCACCCGCCAGCTCGCCGCCTCCAACGACGGCGCGATCTCGGCCAGCGACGCCTGCGTCTCGTGCCGCTTGCCCGCCTCCTTGAGCAGTCCCGTCGCCGCGTCGAAGTCCGCCGTCGTCGACGCCAGCTGCCGCCCGCCCAGCGACGCGAGCTTGGCCCGCAACGTCCCCTGCTCGACCCGGAACGTCGCCTCCGCGTCCCAGTACTCCGCCGTCACGAACGCCATCCGCTCGCGCTCTCGTGCCACCAGGAAGCTCAGCGCCACGCTCTGCACCCGCCCCGCCGACGTCCCCTGCCCCAGCTTGCGCCACAGCACCGGCGACAGCGAGTAGCCGTACAGTCTGTCCAGGATCCGTCGCGACTCCTGCGCCTCGACCAGATTCAGATCGATCGCCCGCGGCTCCGCCAGCGCCTGCGTGATCGCCTCCCGCGTGATCTCGTGAAACACGATCCGCTCGTACGGCACCTCCGGCTCGAGCACCTCCAGCAGATGCCAGCCGATCGACTCCCCCTCGCGGTCCTCGTCGGTCGCCAGCAGCACATGATCAGCCGACTTCAGCTCCTTGCGCAGGCGCGTCACATGCGCCCGGTTCTCGCGCGGCACGATGTAGTACGGCTCGAAGCCGTTGTCGACATCCACCGCGAAGTCCGCCCACGGCTTGCCCTTGATCGATGCGGGACGCTCCGCCGCCCGCCGCGGCAGATCGCGAATGTGTCCGAAGCACGCAGACACGACATAACCGTCGCCCAGAAACTGGCCGATCGTATCCGCCTTGGCCCCCGACTCCACGATCACCAGCGTCTTCCCGCCGCGCGTCGAGGTCGGCGCCGCCCGCCGACGCCCTTTCCCGCGCGTCGCACGGCGCCGCGGCTTAGCTTCGGACATAGAGCATTGGTCCCACCTGTCGTACCAGTCCCTTCAGCTCCAGCATCGCCAGAGCCGCGCTCACTTCGTTGGCTGGAATCGTCGCCGCTCGCGACGCCTCATCCACGTGCAGCGGCTCCGGCCCCAGCACCGTCAGCACCGCCGCCTGCGTCGGATCCTCCGGTAGCTGCTCGCTGAGCTCGATCTGCCGCTCCACCTGTTCGATTTGCAGCTCCGCCAGAATGTCCGCGCCGCACGTCACCAGCTTGCCCAGACCGCGCTGCAAAATCAGGTTCGCGCCCTCGCTCTCCGGCGATGTGATCCGTCCCGGCACGGCGAACACCTCACGACCCTGATCCAGCGCAGACGTGACAGTGTGCCACGTCCCCGATTTCTTGCCCGCCTCGGTCACCAGCGTGCCCAGCGTCATCCCCGCCAGAATCCGGTTGCGGCGCGGAAAATTGTCCGCCTTCGGACGCGTTCCAAGCGGGTACTCGGTCAGCACCGCGCCCGACCCACCGTCCACGATCCGCGCCGCGAGCTGCTTGTGCTCGGGCGGGTACAGCTTGTCGATCCCACCCGCCACCACCGCCACCGTCCGTCCTCCGTGCGCCAGCGCCGTCTCATGCGCCATCCCGTCCACGCCGCGCGCCAGCCCGCTCACCACCGTCACGCCCGCCTGCACGATCTCCGCCGTCAACGACTCCGTCACCTGCCGCCCGTAGGCGCTCGGGCGGCGCGTCCCCACGACCGCGATCGACCACTCATCGCGCTCCGCCAGCTCGCCGTAGATGTACAGCAGCGGCGGCGGGTCGGCGATCTGCTTCAGCCGCTTCGGGTATCCGTCGTCGTGCCAGCTGACCGCTCGAATCCCCGCGTCGTCCACCCGCGTCCGCTCCTCAGCCGGGCTGATCGTCTCCCGCGCCTCCGCCAGACGCTCGATCGACGCCGCGTCCAACCCCGCCTCACGCCAGCCTCCCCGCTCGCCGCGCCACGCCGCCTCAACCGACTCGAAGCGTTGCTCGAGCCCGCGCATCCGCACCGGGCCGATCCCCGACACGAAGCTGAATGCGATCCGGTAGGCGAGCTCATCAGGCACGGCGGCCTACATTACGCGTCGCTGCCACCTCTGTCACGCCCGCTCCCTTCGCCCGCCGCCGCCTCCTCCGGTTGAGGCCGCGCCCGCATCGCAACGATTCGTCGGCCATCCATCCGCTCCACCACCACTGATATCCCGTCGATCTGCACCCTGTCGCCGACCGTCGGGATCGTCCCCAGCCGATCGAACAGCAACCCCGCCACCGTGTCGTAGTCGCCGTGTTCCACTTGACACCCCAGCAGCATCAGCGACGCCAGCGGCGCCCGCCCGTCCATCACCAGCTCCCCGTCGATCAACCGCGCCGACTCGCTCGAAGCCGCCGCATCGTATTCGTCGTCGATCTCGCCCACGATCTCCTCGACCAGATCCTCCAGCGTGATCAGCCCCGCCGTGCCCCCGTACTCGTCCAGCACGATCGCCATATGCACCCGTTCGCGGCGGAAATCCGTCAGCAGGTCGTCGATCAGCTTCGACTCCGGCACCAGCATCGGCTCGCGCGCCAGCTGCACCACGGTCTGCCCGGTCTCGTGCAGCAACGCCGCCATCACGTCCTTCGCGTAGAGAATCCCGGTGATGTTGTCGACGCTGTCCTCGTAGACCGGCACGCGCGAGAAGCCCCGCTCGACCACGAACTCCGCCGACGCCTCGAGACCGGTGTCCGCCGGCAGTGCGCCGATATCCGGCCGCGGTGTCATCGCCTCACGCACGATCCGGTCGCCGATGCTCATCACCCCGCGGATCATCGCCCGTTCTTCCGCCTCGATCCCCACCTGATCGCGCTCCAGCACCACCTCGATGTCCGTGGGATCCGGCGCCAGCTCCTGCTGCGACGCTCCAATCCGCGTCAGCAGCCGCGACGGCGATTCCAGCACGGCCGCCGGAATCCAGAACGTCGCATCCAGCAGGTCGATCGTCGGCGCGAACCACATCGCAAACGCCTCCGGCCAGCGCGCCGCCAACCGCCGCGGCACCGACTGCGTCAGCGCCGCCACGAATCCGCCCAGCGCCCCCGTCAGCACTACCACGCCCCATGAGAACCCGATCTCGCGGATCACGATGTAGTAGACCGCCGTGAATCCCACCGCCACCGCCACCGTCCGCCCCACCGCGATCGAGCCCAGCGCCCGCTCGCGGTCCCGCGTGATCGCCTGCAGCCGCTGCGCACGCGGATTTTCCGGCTGCCGGCTCGCCAGCAGCCGCGCCCGCGAGCGGCTCAACGAGATCACCCCCGCCTCCGCGATCGCCTCCAGCGCCAGCAGCACCACGCTCAGAATCAGAATCACCAGCGCGATGATCGAGCCGTCACTCACCGATCACCTCCTCTCCGCCCAGCCAGCCGACCCGCAAGCCGCGCCGGATGCCCCACCGCATTTCCCCCCGCCGGCACATCCTTTGTCACCACCGCCCCCGCCCCCGTCCGCGCTCCAGCCCCGATCTCGATCGGCGCGACCAGCAGCGTGTCGCTGCCGATGAACGCGTCCGCCCCGATACGCGTCAGATGCTTCCGCTCCCCGTCGTAGTTGCAGGTGATCGCTCCCGCACCGATGTTCGTTCGCGCCCCGACCTCCGCGTCGCCCACATAGGAGAAATGCCCAACCTTCACATCCGCGCCCAATCGCGCATGCTTCAGCTCCGCGTGAGTCCCGATCTGCACCCCCGCGCCCAGCTCGCAGCCCGCCCGGATCGTCGAGTACGGCCCCACCTCCACACCGTCGCCAAGCCTCGATCCGCTGACCGTGCACGATTCCAGCACGCACTCCGAGCCCACCACCACATCGCGCAGGATCACGTTCGGACCCACGCGTGAGCCGGGTCCCACGCACGTCCGCCCGCGCAAATGGCAGCCCGGCTCGATCACGGCTCCCGCCGCGACCTCCACTCCGACATCGGCCCAGGTGCTCAACGGGTCAAGCATCAGCGCGCCTGATCGCTGCAGCCGCTCCAGCACGCGCCACCGCACGACACGCTCTGCCGCCGCCAAATCGACCGGCGTCTCAACGTTCAGCGGGCCATCCGGCAGGCCGACCTCAACCGCCACGAGCCGCCCCTGCGCCGCCGCCTCCGCGATCACGTCGGTCGCGTAGCGCTCACCACCCCTGCACGCCGCCCGCTCCAGCGCCGCCCACAGCCAGCCCGCGTCAAAGCGGTAGACCCCCACATTCACTTCATCGATCGCCAGTTGCTCCGCCGTCGCATCCTTCGCCTCCACAATCCCCAACACTGGCCCGTCCTCAGCCCGCACGATCCGCCCCATCGCCGCCGGCTCCGCGACCCGCGCCACCAGCAGCGACGCCGACGCCCCGGATGCGGCGACCAACGGCGCAAGCTGATCCGCTGTCAGTAAGCCCAGGTCGCCGTTGATCACGAGCACATCCTCAGACTCCACCAGCGGCCTCGCCGCCCGCACGGCATCCGCGGTCCCGGTCGCCTCAACCTGCTCAGCAAACCCAAGCTCCAGCCCCGTCGGCGCATGGCTCGCGATCCCCGACCGGATCTCTTCCCCCCGCTCCGCCGGCGGAACCACCACCACCGCCCGCCCCACCCCCGACTCCTGCAACGCATGCAGCACATGTCCCACCAGCGGGCGCCCCGCCAACGGCTGCAGCACCTTCGCCGTCCCCGAACCCATCCGCAGTCCACGCCCCGCCGCGAGCACGATCGCAGTCATCGCGGACGCGCCGTGCGCGCCACCCGCCCCGCTCAGCTCGGTTTCGTGGGGATCGTCGTCAGCCGACAACTCAGGCCCTCGGCCCCTTCGCGGCGATTCGACCGCGACCGCGGTCGTCGTTGCGCGACGCTACCACGTTTCCCCCGTCCCTCGCGCCGCGCACTCTCCCGCGCCCCTCCGTGTCGCGGCCGCGCGGCCGCCACGCTGAGCGGGTCCCGCCCCACCGCCCATCCCGCGATATAGTCGCAATCGAATCGGATCACACCATGCAAGCCCAGCAAATCCGCGACACCTTCACCGACTTCTTCGTCGCCCGTGACCACCTGCGCGTCGCCAGCGCGCCTCTGACCGCCCCCGGCGACCCCACCCTGCTCTTCACCTCCGCCGGCATGGTCCCCTTCAAACCGTTCTTCCTTGGCGAGGCCCAGCCCCCGCACCACCGCCTCACCTCGATCCAGAAGTGCTTCCGAACCACCGACATCGACGAGGTCGGCGACGCCAGCCACCTCACGATGTTCGAGATGCTCGGCAACTTCTCGCTCGGCGACTACTTCAAGGCCGACGCCCAGGCCTGGGCTTGGGAGCTCGTCACCGACGTCCTCGGCATCGACCCCAGGCTGCTCGTCGCCACCGTCTTCACCGACGACGACTACGCCTACGACCAGTGGAAGAAGATCGGCCTGCCCGACTCGAAGATCTACCGCTACGGCGAGGACCAGGGCAACTTCTGGGCCGCCGGACCCACCGGCCCCTGCGGTCCCTGCTCGGAGCTCCACTACGACATGCGGCCCGGCTACCGCGACGACGCCGGCCCCGCCGAGGCAGGCGAAAAGTGGCTCGAAATCTGGAACCTCGTCTTCATGCAGTGGACCCGCTTCGATGACGGCCGCCGCGAAGACCTGCCCGCCCAGAGCATCGACACCGGCGCCGGCCTCGAACGCTGGGCCATGATGCTCCAGGGCAAATCGAACCTCTACGACACCGACCTCTTCGCCCCGCTGCTCGACTACCTCGGCGAGCGTTGCTCGCTCGAATACGCCACCGCGACCGACGAGCAGCGCCGCGCCATGCGCGTCGTCGCCGAGCACGGCCGCGCCATGACCTTCCTGATCGCCGACGGCGCGATCCCCGGCAACGAGGGCCGCGGCTACGTCCTCCGCCGCCTGATCCGCCGCGCGCTCTACCACGCCGACCAGCTCGGACTCGAAGCCCCGATCCTTCCCAGCGTCGCCCAACAGGTCCGCGACGCCATGGGCAGCGGCTACCCCGAAGTCGTCGAACAACAGGCCCTCGTCGACCAGGTCCTCAACCAGGAGGAAAACCGCTTCCGCGACACCCTCGCCACCGGACGCCTGCTCCTCGAGCAGCAGACGATCCCGTTGAAGCGCAGCTTCGCCGAGGTCACCGACGAGTTCATCGCCATCATGCCGGCCGATATCGTCTCCGCCGCCTGGCTCGGCGAGCTCGAATGGGCCGTCGACGACGTGCCGATTCGAAACCGCACGATCGGCGACATCACCATCAACGAAGTCCAGGACCTCGCTCGTCAGGCGCTCAAAGGCACGATGCCGACCGATCAGGCGCTCGCCGCGGCCCGCGCCGCCACCGCGCGCATCTCCGGCGAGGAAGCCTTCGTCCTCTACGACACCTACGGCATCCCCCGTGAACTGACGCAGGCGGTCGCCGAAGCCGCCGGGCTGACCCTGGACATCGAGGGATTCGAGGCCGCCCTCGCCGACCAGCAGGAGCGCGCACGCCAGGCTGCCAAGTTCGACAGCGACGCCGAGGCCGCCGCCTTCGCTGAGCTCGACCTCGCCTCCACCTTCTCCGGCTACCACGAGATCACGGCCGGCTCCCAAATCGCCGCGATCGTCCGCGACGGCGAACCGGTCGCCCACGCCTCCACCGGCGACCAGGTCAGCGTCGTCCTCGACACCACGCCCTTCTACGCCGAAGGCGGCGGCCAGGTCGGCGACGCCGGCGCCATCACCGCCAACGGCGCGCAGCTCGAAATCTCCCAGACCCGCGCCTTCGGCGACGTGATCGCCCACATCGGCAAGGTCACCGCCGGAGGGTTCACCGTCGGCGACCGGGTCGAGGCCCACGTCGACCGCTCCCGGCGCGCCGACACGACCCGCAACCACACCGCCACCCACCTGCTCCACGCCGCTCTCCGCAACGTGCTCGGCGAGCACGTCCGCCAGGCCGGCTCGCTCGTCGCGCCCGACCACCTGCGCTTCGACTACACCCAGTCCGAGGCGCCCACACCCGAGCAACTCGCCGATGTCCAGCGCCTCGTCCGCAGCCGCATCCGCGAGAACCTCCCCGTTGAGACCCTCGAACTCCCCTACGCGCAGGCCCTCCAGCGCGGCGCCATGGCCATCTTCGGCGAGAAATACGCCACCGAGGTCCGCGTCGTCGAAATCTGCGACCCCGCCCCGCACGTCCACGATTGCTTCAGCAAGGAACTCTGCGGCGGCACCCACGCCCCCGCCACCGGCTTCATCGGCGGCTTCCAGATCACCTCCGAAGGCTCGGTCGGCGCCGGCGTGCGACGCATCGAAGCCCTCACCGGCGGTGCCGCCGAAGCCTGGGTCGAACAACGCCTCAACACCCTCAACGATGTCGCCGGCTCCCTCCGCGCCACTCCCGCCACCCTGCCCGACCGCGTCTCCCAGATGCGCGACGAACTCCAGACCCTCCGCCGCCGGCTCGCCGACGTAGAGGCCCAGACCGGCGCATCCGTCGCCGAGCAGCTCGCAGCCAACCCCACCGAGATCGACGGCGTCGCGGTCGTCGCCGGGCGCGTCGATGTCGACTCCGCAGCCGCGCTGCGCAGCGCCGGCGACGAAGTCCGTCGGCGGCTCGACGAAGCAGTCATCGTGCTCGGCGCGGTCGCCAACGACCGACCACTCTTCATCGCCATGATCACCCCCGGCCTCGTCGCCCGCGGGCTCCACGCCGGTCGGCTGATCGGCGGCATCGCCCGCATCGCGGGCGGCGGCGGCGGCGGCAAGCCCGAAATGGCCCAGGCCGGCGGCCGCGACGCCACCAGGCTCGACGCCGCTCTCGGGGCCACCGCCGACGCTGTCCGCGCCCAGCTCGCCGACGGCTGAGCGCCCCCATGCCACCCACCGCGCAGCGCCGCTGCATCCTCGGCCTCGACCCCGGTGAACGCTGGCTCGGCCTCGCCCGCGCCGCCGCCGACTCGCCGCTCGCCTTCCCGCTTGGCACCGTCGACCTCGACGCCGCCACCGACGGCGGGCTCGCCGCGATCCGCGCCCTGCTCGAAGGCGACGATGTCGAGACCATCGTGGTCGGCGTCCCCCTCCGAGCCGACGGCGCAGAGGACGAACAGGCCGCCCGCTTCCGCCAGCTCGGCGAGCAGCTTGCGACCCAAATCGGCGCGACCTGCCACGCCCAGAGCGAACGCCACACCTCGCTCGACTTCCGCCCGCCCCCGCAACAGCCATCACGCGGCAAGACCCGGCGCCCCCAACGCAGCACCCCCGAACAACAGCGCCAGCAGCGCCGCGACTCCCACGCCCACGCCGCCGCCCGCATCCTCCAGCGCTGGCTCGACGAACACCCCCCCAACCGCCGATGAACCGCTATCTGGCGCGCATCGTCCCGGCCGGCGCCGCTCTGCTCGCCGCGCTGATCTGCGTCGCTGCCGCGCTTGCCCTGCTCGACAGCCCCGACGCGATCTTCGGCGGCGTTGAGCCCGTCCCGACCAGCCGCGCCAGCTCGACCCCCGCCGGCGCGGTCGAGCTCCAACCGGGCGACACCGCCGACCAGATCGCCCAGCGCCTCCACGCCGCCGGCGTGATCGACTCCCCGCGGCGCTGGACCACGATCGTCCAGCTGCTCGGCTGGGAAGAGCATCTCGAAGTCGGCAGCTACACCTTCGAGGCCGGCCTCACCAGCTACGAAATCGCCCGCCGCATCCACACCGGCGAGCGCACCCCGTTGCGCGTCACCTTCCCCGAGGGCCTGCGTCTTGAGCAGATCGGCGAGCTGCTCGAAGCCGAAGGCGTCGTCGCCGCTACCGACTTCTCGGCTGCCTTGACCCGCCCCGAGAACAGCGCCGGCACGCTCGCCGCGTCCCGCCCGCCCGGCGTCGGGCTCGAGGGCTACCTCTTCACCGCCACCTACGACTTCCCGCTCGGCGTCAGCGCCGACCAGGTCGTGCGCTTGATGCTCGAGCGCTTCGACGCCGTCGTCACTCCGCAGCTGCTCGACGCGGTCGCCAACTCGGGACGTACGCTGCACGAGGTGCTCACGGTCGCCTCGATCGTCGAGCGCGAAGCCGTCGTCAACGAGGAGCGACCAATCATCGCCGCCGTGCTCTGGAACCGCATCGAGCTGGGTATGCCGCTCCAGGTCGATCCCACCGTGCAGTATGCTGTCGCCAGCGACCCCGCCGCAGTCGCGCTGCACGGCTGGTGGAAGGCCGAGCTGACCCGCGAAGACCTCGCCTCGACCTCCCCCTGGAACACCTACACCGCACCCGGCCTGCCGCCCACCCCGATCGCCGCGCCCGGCGAGGCCTCGCTGCGCGCCGCGCTCGCCCCCGCCGATGTGACGTCCCTCTTCTTCGTCGCCCGCGGCGATGGCACCCACGCCTTCGCCGACACGCTCGCCGAGCACGAGGCGAACGTCGAACGCTGGAGCTCCCGATGACCGCCCGCGTCGGCGTGATCGGACGCCCGATCGCGCACAGCATCTCGCCCCGCTTCCAGCAGCCCGCGTTCAACGCGCTCGGCCTCGACGCCCGCTATGAGGCCTGGGATGTCGCGCCCGAGCAGCTTCAGACGTTCGTTGACGGCCTCCGCGACCCCGACACGCTCGGCGCAAACGTCACGATCCCCTACAAGGAAGCCGTCGTGCGCCACGTCGACGGCCTGCACCAGACAGCCCGCTTCGTCGGCGCCGTCAACACGATCATCAACAACGCGGGCCACCTGCAGGGCTACAACACCGACGTCACCGGCTTCCAGCGTTCGCTCGCCGAGGCCGGCTGCGACCCGGCCGGCGCGCACATCGTGCTCTGGGGCGCGGGCGGCGCGGCCCGCGCCGTCGCCTGGGCCCTCATCTGGCGCGGCGCCGAGGCGCTCACGATCGTCAACCGCACCGCCGTCCGCGCCGGCCGCCTCCGCCACGATCTCTCTTCCGCCTCCGCCGGTGTCCGCTTGCGCGCGATCGGCGCCAACGCGGATGAGGTGCCCGACGCCCTCGCTGCGGCCGACATCGTCGTGCAATGCACCTCCGTCGGCCTGCGCGGCAGCCCCACCGAGGGACAACTGCCCTTCGACATCGCCCGGCTCCGCCCCGGCGCATTCGTCGCCGACCTGATCGCCAACCCGCGCGAGACGGCGCTCGTGCAGGCCGCCTGCGCCGCCGGCCACCCTGCCATCGGCGGGCTGCCGATGCTCGTCTATCAGGGCGCAGCCGCGTTCGAACTCTGGACCGAGCAGGCCGCCCCGACCGAGATCATGCTCGCCGCCGCCGACGCGGCGATGGCCGAGGTGGGCGCATGAGCGAGGGCGTCACGATCGGCTTCATTCTCGTCGCGCTCTTCTTCGCCGGCGTCGGCCTGCTGCTCTTCAAGGAAGCACGCACCCACCGCTTCTGGCGCCAGCTCGTCGCCGACAACGACCTCGATGCGATCCGCGGCATCCTCGACCAGGAGATCGACCACTGGAAGACGCAGCGGCCGCCCAAAGACATCAGCGCCGTCGTCTGGGCCGGCGTGCAGGGCATGGACCTGGTCACCGCCTCGGCCCATTACGTCCGCGTCAGCACCTCCGCCGACCCCGAGTTCGGCGCCATCGACGGCGTCCGTCAGCAGGTCGCCACCTCGCTCGACACTGCCCATTCGGTCGCCCTGCGTCTCGTCGAGATGATCTTCTACGACGTGCCCAACTTCCGTCCCGCCCATGTCCGCGTCGATGTCTACACCACCTTCCGCGACGAATCCGGCGCAGCTCACGCCCGCCCAATCCTCTGCATCCAGGCCGACCGCGCCGACGCCCTCAGCATCGACTGGAGCCAACCCCCACATCACCTGGCCGCCGAGTTCGACACCCTCTCCAACCGCGCCCCCAACGGCGAACCGCGCCCGATCGAACTTCCTGATGACAATCCCAACGGCCTCGAAGAAGAATCCCCAGCCCCCGCCACCCCCAACGAAAGCTCGAAGTAACTCTCCCACCATTCTGCAGGTGAAGATGCCGCCCGGATCCCCTCTCCCACCACCCTGCGAGTGAACATGCCGCTCTGATCCCCTCTCCCCCCGCGGAGCGGGGGGAGATGTCACGTAGTGACAGAGGGGGGCTGCTACCGACCGACGCAGCCACCGCCGAACCGCCCGCTCCAAATGCTCCCCCCGGTCGGCCACAAGGAGTGGCCGACCGAATCCGCCGATCGGCCGACCGAATCCGCCGAACAGCCTCCCCATCCACGCGGGCAGCCCGATCCAAACGCTCCCGCCGCGGGGGAGCTGTCGCGCAGCGACTGAGGGGGAGACCCCCAAGCCACCTGACAGCCCCAACCCCCTGGTAAGCCGCCACACCCCCCACTCCCATGCTACCCTCCTAATAGAACAGGAGTGCTACACGCAATGCCCACCTCCCCACAACGCCGCCGCAGAATCCTCCACGCCCACGAACTCCGCCAGGCCGGCGAAACCCTCCGCCAGATCGCCACCGCCCTCGACGTCTCCCACGCAACGATCCACGCCGACCTCAAGCTCTTCGAAACCAACTGGTCAGAGATCGCCGAGCAAACCGCCGACGACTTCCTCTTCGAACACGTCACCCTGCTCCGCCGACACGTCCACCGCCTCCTCCAGGAAGACCCCACCAAACCTCTCGAGGCCTTCTCCTTCCTCACCGACGGCGGCAGAGTCACCCCGCTGCTACCCAACACCGCCCCCGCCCAGATCGCCCGCCTCCACGAGGTCCACCACCGCGCCATCGCCACCGCGCTCCGCGAATACCGCCTGATCCTCCGCGAGCTCCGCCCCGCCGCCAAAGCCCGCGCGCTCGCCGACGCCGAGGCCGAAGCCTTCGATTTCCCCGAGGACCAACTGGCTGACGCGCCACGACCCGAAGACCTCCCCGATCCCGCCGAGACCCAACCAAAGCTGAACGAACCCGACCATCTCCGACCAGTCGGCCCACCAACCTTCGAGCCAGCCCAGACCCCCGAACAACGCGAGCGCACCACCCTCTCAATCATCGGCGACTACGAACGCAGCAAGACAACACCAACCAATCCTGACCAACCCCAACCACCCCAACCAGATAGGCAGCCAATCGAAACGGCGACCGCCAAAACTCCCCCGGACACCCCAACCACCGCACGTACCGAGAGCCCCGAAACCGACGCCGAACTCGAGGCCCGCATGCACGCCCAGCTCGACATCCTCGAACAAGCCGCCCTCAAACGCTTCCCCCAACTAGCCCAAACCGACTGAGAAGCCCCGACCGCCAACTCAGGACAACTCTGACCAACCACTTCCCCTCTCCCCCCGCAGAGCGGGGGGAGATGCCGAAGGCAGAGGGGGGCCGCCCCGCGGCGCTCCCTAGTACGCTTGCCCCAGCGCGTCAGGAGCGGGTAGTGCCCCACTTCCGCTGGCTCACCGCCGGCGAATCTCATGGCCCCGGACTGACCGTCATCATCGACGGCGTGCCTGCCGGCATGCCCCTCTCAGAGGCTCAGATCCGCGCCCAGCTCGCCCGCCGCCAGAAGGGCTACGGCCGTGGCGGACGGATGAAGATCGAGACCGACTACGCCCACATCCGCGCCGGCGTACGCCAGGGCCGCACGATCGGCTCACCGATTTCGCTCTGGATCGAGAACCGCGACTACTCGACCGGCGGCGGCCCCGACAAGCGGCCCTGGCTCGAGACGATGTCGCTCGAAGCCGTCGACCCTCCGCCCACCCGCGTCACCCGCGTCCGGCCGGGCCACGCCGATCTTTCGGCATCGCTCAAGTACGGCTACGACGACGTGCGCGACTCGCTGGAGCGCGCCAGCGCCCGCGAGAGCGCCGCGCGCGTCGCCGCCGCCGGCGTCGCTCGCGTGCTCTGCGCCGAGCTCGGCTGCGACTTCTTCAGCCACGTCGTGCAGATCGGCGACGTGGTCTCCCCGACCGAACCGCCGATCGACTGGGAGGCCGTCGAAGCCTCGCCCGTGCGCTGCGCCGACCCCGCCTCCGCCGACGCGATGATCGACGCGATCAACGCCGCCAAGCGCGACGGCGACACGCTCGGCGGCGTCCTCGAAGCCCGCGCCACCGGCGTGCCCTTCGGGCTCGGCTCGCATGTCCAGTGGGACCGCAAGCTCTCCGGCCGGATCGGCCAGGCGATCCTCAGCATGAACGCCTTCAAGGGCGTCGAGATCGGCGACGGCTTCTCCGGCGCCGGCAATCGCGGCGCCGCCTTCCACGATGTCGTGCTCCCCCAGGACGCCTGGACTGACCGCCCGTGGCGACGCCGGACCAACCATGCCGGAGGCATCGAGGGAGGCATCTCGAACGGTGAGGACATCGTCGTCCGCGTCGCGGTCAAGCCGATCGCCACGCTCGCGCACCCGTTGCCCTCCGCCGATCTCGACTCCGGCGAGCGCGTCGAGGCGCACTACGAACGCTCCGATGTCTGCGTCGTGCCCGCCGCCGGCGTGATCGTCGAAGCGATGCTCGCGCTTGTCCTCGCCGACGCCCTGCTCGAAAAATTCGGCGGCGACCGCCTCTCCGAAACCCGCGACAACATGAAACGCTTCCTCGAAACCACCTATCCCCGAGAAACCGAATGAGCGAATCAGCCCCTGAACTGCCCGCCGACCTGCGCCGGATCGTGCTGATCGGCTTCAGCGCGACCGGGAAGTCGGTGCTCGCGCCCTACATCGCCGAGCGTCTCGGCTGGCGCGCGCTCGACCTCGACCACGAGATCGAGCGCCAGGCCGGCCGCTCGATCCCCGCGATCTTCGAGCAGGACGGCGAAGCCGGCTTCCGTGCCCGCGAACGCGCCGCCGCCCGCCAGGCCGCCCTGGTCGAAGGGGCCGTGATCGCCACCGGCGGCGGCCTCTGGCTCGATCCCGCCAACCGCGCCGAGCTGGCCACCGGGGGCTTCGTGGTCACGCTCGAGGCCCGGCCCACCACGATCCTCGCGCGCTACGCCGAGACCGAGCAGGCCCGCACCGAGGTCCGTCCGCTCCTGGCCGGCGCCGACCCTCGGCGGCGCGTCGAGGCGCTCAAGGCGCAGCGCCAGCCCTTCTACGCCCTCGCCGACCTGACCATCCACACCGACGAGCTCGAAATCGGCGAATTGGTCAACGAGATCGTCGAGGCCATCGAACGCGGCGCAGCCCGCACGCTCGCCTCCGACAGCCGCCTGCGCGCGATGCGCGACGGGCCCGGCATCGATCCTCCGCCCGTTGCCGACTTCGGCCCCGATGTCGCCTGCATCGTCGACGCCGGTTCGAGCCGCTACCCCGTCTACACCGCGTGGGACCTGCTGCAGCGGGTCGGCGACATCTTCGATCGGCTCAACCTCTCGCGCCGCACCTTCCTGATCGCCGACGGCGCGATCCTCGACAGCCACGCCGAGGCCGCGGCGCTCGCGCTGCGAGCCAGCGGCCGACAGGTCTTCACCTGGCGCGTCACGCCCGGCGAGGCGAGCAAATCGCTCGACTGCCTGGCCGAGATTTACGACTGGCTGGCGAGCCACCGCGCCGAGCGCTCCGACACGATCCTTGCGGTCGGGGGCGGCGTCACGACCGACCTCGCCGGGGCGGCTGCGGCCACCTACCTGCGCGGCATGCCCATGGTCCACGCTCCCACCACGATGCTGGGCATGGTCGACGCCTCGATCGGCGGCAAGGTCGCGATCGACCTGCCCGCCGGCAAGAACCTGGTCGGCGCGTTCTACCAGCCCCGCGCCGTCGTCGCCGACCTCTCAACGCTCGTCACGCTGCCCAAACGCGAGCTGCGCTCCGGCTACGCCGAGGTGATCAAGCACGCCCTGATTCGCGACCCGCAGATGCTCAACCACCTCGAGACGCACGCCCGGGTCCTGCTTGATCCCGCCGCCGCCCGCCACGACGCGGCCAGGGCGGCGACGATCCTCGACACGATCACCGCCAACCAGCGCATCAAGGCCACTGTCGTCTCAGCCGACGAGCGCGAGGCCGACGAGCGCGCGGTGCTCAACTACGGCCACACGCTCGGCCACGCGATCGAGGCGGTCACCGGCTTCCGCGATCTGCTGCACGGCGAGGCCGTCGCGATCGGCCTGATCGCGGCCGCCGAAATCGCGCAGTCGATGGACCTGATCGATGAGTCGCTGGTCACCCGCCACCGCTCGCTGCTGGAGCGATTCGGGTTGCCCGTGCGCAGCCCCTCGCCGCTGCACACCGCCGACCTCATCGAGGCGATGTCACGCGACAAGAAGGTCGTCGGCGGCCGTCAGCGCTGGGTGCTGCTGGAGAGCGCCGGCGTGGCCGTGGTCCGCGACGATGTCCCCCACAGCATGGTGCTCGACGCGATCGAGCTCGTCGCGGCGCCGACCGCCTGATGACCCGAACCGGCGTCAACGTCCGGCTCACCGCCCGGATCCACGGCCGCGTCCAGATGGTCGGCTTCCGCGTCTTCGCCGAGCAGGTCGTGGCCCAGATCGAGCGCACCGAACAGGCCCAAATCACCGGCTGGATCCGCAACCTGCCCGACGGCTCGACGGTCGAAGTGGTGGCCGAGGGCCCCCGCGCGCCGCTCGATCAGCTGCTCGACGAGCTGCGCATCGGCCCGCCGATGGCGATGGTCCGCCAGGTCGACGCGGAGTGGAGTAACGCCCAGGGCAATCTCGACCCCTTCGAGCTGACCTACTAGAGAGCTCGTGAGCAGCTAGTCGACGACGGCCGAAACGCTCACGAGCCCGCCGCCGCGGCCGGCACGGCGCTGCGGCGCTGGACGCGGATCGGGAACTGCTTGAGCCCGCGCAGCACGATGTTCTGCTTGTACTGCGGCGTAGCGCGCCCAACCTGGATGTCGTCGAACCGCTCCAGCAACACCTCGAAGGCAATCTTGCCCTCGAGCCGCGCCAGCGGCGCTCCGAGGCAGTGGTGGATGCCGCGCCCGAACGAGATGTTGCCCACGTTCTCACGCGTCACGTCGAGCTCCTCGGGGCGCTCGAACTGCTCGGGGTCGCGGTTCGCACCGCCGATCAGGAGCATCGTCCGCGAGCGCGCCTTCGCCACCTTGTCGCCCAGCTCGACATCCTCCAGGGCGGTGCGCATGTCAACCTGCACGGGCGAGTCATAGCGCAGCAGCTCCTCGATCGCGCTGGGGATCAGCTCCGGCTGTTCGCGCAGAATCTGGAGCTGCTCGGGGTGCGCCAACAGCGCGCGCATCCCGTTGCCGATCAGGTTGGTGGTTGTCTCGTTGCCCGCCACGAGCAGCAGCCGCAGTGTCACCTGCATCTCGTCGGTCGTGAGCCGCTCGCCGTCTTCCTCGGCCTCGATCAGCTTCGAGACGAGGTCGTCGCGCATGTCGTCGCGGCGGCGGTCGATGATCCTCGAGAAGTACTCCTCGAAGATGTCGGCGGTCTCCAGCACCACCTCGCCCTCTTCCGGCGACAGGTTGGGCTCGAGCACTCGGGCGAAGTTGTCCGACCAGACCTTGAATCTCGTTCGGTCCTCCGGCGGGACGCCGATCATCTCTGCGATCACGATCGTCGGCAGCCCGACCGCCAGCGTCTCCATCAGGTCGAACTCGTTCTGATCCTCGACTTCATCGAGCAGCTCGTTGGCCGTGGCGCGGATGTGCTCTTCCATCTTGGCGATCTGGCGTGGGGTGAAGGCGCGGTTGATCAGGCCCCGCAGGCGGGTGTGGTCGGGCGGATCGAGGCTGAGGATCGAGGGGGTCAGCTCGCCGCGCGTGCCCTCGCTGCGGACACCGCTCGGTTCGCCCTTGCGCTGGTCGTTGCTGAAACGCCTGTAGTCGCGCAGGATCGCGTCGACATCCTCGTAGCGCGAGATCACCAGCGCGCCGGTCAGCGGGCTGTGGTGGTAGGGGTCCTTCTCGCGCAGCTTGCGGTAGGTGGGATAGGGATCGTCAACGAAGCCCTCTGAGAGCGGGTTCCAGACGACGCCGCTCTGGAGCCACTCCTGGGCGAGCCGCGCCCGGATGTAGAACGGCGCGATTGCGTTTCGAATCGTCTGTTGCATGGCCATGTCCGACTCCGTTCTGCGCGGCGCTCAGTCGGTCGGGTGGTCCCAATCGACCATGATCACGTCGCATTCCTCGCCCGCGTGAATCCGTTCGGCGTCTTCGGGGCAGATCGCGTAGCCGTTGGCCAGCGCCATCGAGGTCAGCACGCCGGAGCCCTGCGGGCCGGTCAGGCGCGCGTGCCACTGCCCCTCCGAGTCGAGTTCCATTGTCGCACGGGCGTAGACCCGTCGCGCGTCGGTGTTGACGATGTCCTCTTCGGCGATCGCGCGCAGCACGGGGCGGGCTTGCGGCGAGCGGCCCATCAGCTTCTGGATCGCGAGTCGGCCGAACAGCTCGAAGGCCAGCAGCGATGAGACCGGGTTGCCAGGCAGGCCGATGTGCGGGACGCGCCGGCCGCCCGCTGCGGCGAACTGGCCGAAGGCCAGCGGCTTGCCGGGCTTCATCCGCACCGTCCAGAAATCGATCGCGCCCTCGCGCACCAGCACCTCTTTGACCACGTCGAAATCGCCGCGTGAGACGCCGGCGGAGGTGATCAGCAGGTCCGCATCGACCAGCGCTTCCTGAATCTTCGCGGTCAGCGCCTCAATCGTGTCGCTGGCGATCCCCGAGCGAATCGGCACGCCGCCGTATTGCTGGACCAGCGCGCTCAGGCCGTAGGAATTGGAGTCGTAAATCTTGCCCGGCGCAGGCGGCTGACCGGGTGAGAGCAGCTCGTCGCCGGTCGAGAGGATCGCCACCCGCGGGCGCCGCACCACCCGCGCCTCGCCCACCCCCAGCGACGCGAGCACAGCGACCTCGGGGCCGCGCAGCACCGTGCCCACTTCGAGCACGCGATCGCCGCGGCGCACGTCTTCGCCGCGGCGGCGGATGTTGGCGCCCGCCGCCGCCGCCTTGAGGATGCCGACATCCTCGATCGTCGTGTGCGCCTGGCCCGGCGCTCGCAGGCCGAACTCGTCGGTCTCCTCGAACGGCACGATCGTGTCGGCGCCATCGGGCATCGGCGCGCCGGTCATGATCCGCACCGCCTCGCCGGCGCCCACGGCCCCCGCGTAGACGTAGCCCGCGGCCAGCTCGCCTACGACCCGGAGCCGCAGCGGGGTCGACTCCGAGGCGCCGTCGGTGCTCCCCGATTGCACGGCGTAGCCGTCCATCGCGGTGTTGTCCAGCGGTGGGATGTCGAACGGCGCGACGATCGACTCGGCCAGCACCTGCCCTACCGCGGCGTCGATCGGCAGCGTCTCGGTCGCCAGCGGCTCGCAGAGATCGAGAATCCGCCCTAGCGCGTCCTCGACGGGGAGCATGTCCACCGGCGGTTCGGTCGCGCGCGCCATCGGTCAGGTCCCCGAGGTGCTGACCTGAATCGTCAGGCAGGTCGTCGTGCGTTTGACGCCCGGCACCGTCTGAATCTCGTCGGTGATGCAATTGCCGAGACGTTGCAGGTCGTCAGCCTCGATCAGGCAGATCACGTCGAAGGGCCCGGTGACCAGTTCAACGCTCTTCACCGTCGCGTGGGCCTGGCCCATCTTCCCCAGCGAGGCGGCGACCTGCTTGGCAGTGCCGACCTCCGCCTCGATCAGGACGTAGCTGTTCACAGACATGATTCGCCTCCACATCGTGGCCGGCGCGGGGGTAGTGTGGCGCGCCCGCGAATGCTCAAATCTTATCAGCGCCACACAGCCCGGCACCGATCAGGGTTGCCGCCACCCGCGATGCAAGCGACGATGCAAGCGGCGATCCACCCGACGATCGCACGAAGCAGGTTTGCAGCAGGTACGTAGCAGGGGCACGATGACCGAACCGCCCGACATCGCAGCGCTCGAGGCCGAGGCGCAGCAGGCCCTCGCGGGCGCCGGCGATGCGGGCGCGGTCGATCACTGGCGGGTCGAGTGGCTTGGCCGCAAGGGCCGGCTCACGGGCGTGCTGCGCGGCGTGCGCGAGCTGCCCGAGGACCAGCGCCCGCTCGTCGGCGCGGCGGCCAACCGGCTGAAGCACTCGCTGCAGTCGGCGCACGACGCGCGCCTCGAGGCGCTGAAGGCCGCCGCGGCGGCGGCGGGCAGCGGGCCGCAGATCGACGTGACTCTGCCCGGCCGGCGGCCGCCCCAGGGTTCGCTGCATCCGATCACGCTGACTCGGCGGCTGATGGAGCGCACCTTCCGTGACATGGGCTTTGATGTCGTCGAAGGCCCCGATGTCGAGCTGGAGACCTACAACTTCGACCGTCTGCGCATCCCCGCCGACCACCCAGCGCGTGAGATGTGGGACACGCTCTGGATCGCCGATGACGATGCTGATTCGGGTGAGGGCGAGAGTCAGGACGGTCGCGGGCCGCGCAAGCTGCTGCGCACGCACACCTCGCCGATGCAGATTCGCTATCTCGAGCGGCGCAAGCCGCCGATCCGCGTGATCGTGCCCGGCGCCTGCTACCGCTACGAGGCCGTCGACGCGACGCACGAGTGGATGCTGACGCAGTTCGAAGGGCTCGCGATCGACGAAGGACTCTCATTCGCGCACCTCAAGGGGACGCTGGAGTCGTTCGTCCACCGCATCTTCGGACCCGACATCGAGACGCGCTTCCGCTGCGACTACTTCCCCTTCGTCGAGCCGGGCGCCGAGCTGGCGATTCGCTGGCAGGGTGACTGGCTTGAGGTGCTCGGCTGCGGCATGGTGCATCCCGAGATCATCGAAGACGCCGGGCTCGACCCGACCCGCTACACCGGCTTCGCCTTCGGGATCGGCGTCGAGCGCGTCGCAATGCTGCGCTACGGCGTGCCCGACATCCGCTACTTCTACGCCAACGACCTGCGCTTTCTCGAGCGCTTTCGTGGGCACAGCGGCGCCTGAGCGCCGCCAACCATCGAGACGAGACCATGCGCGTTCCACTTGAGTGGCTGGCCGAGTACGTGGACCTGACGCTCGCGCCCGCGGAGCTGGCGCATCGGCTGAGCATGGCAGGCGCAGAGGTTGAATCGATCGAGCGGAGCGGCGGCGACTGGGACCAGGTCGTGGTCGGCCACGTGCTGGATGTCGCTCAGCATCCGAACGCCGATCGTCTGCACGTCGCGACCGTGGAGTACGGCGCCGACGCGCCGCTGACCGTCGTCTGCGGCGCCCCGAACGTCGCTGCCGGCCAGACCGTCGCCTTCGCCACGGTCGGGGCTCAACTGCGCGATCCGCAGACGCGCGAGCTGCGCAAGCTGCGCCGCGGCAAGATTCGCGGCGTCGAGTCGCGCGGGATGGTCTGCTCGGAGCGCGAGCTGGGCATCTCCGACGAGCACGAGGGCATCCTCGAGCTGGCGACGAGCGCCGCGCCCGGCACGCCGCTGGCAGACGTGCTCGGCGCGACCGTGCTCGAGATCAAGCCGACGCCCAATCGCCCCGACCACTTCAGCGTGCTGGGCATCGCCCGCGAGGTCGCCGCGTTGACCGGCGGCGCGGTGCGCGAGCCCGACGCCGCCTACGACGAGGACGGTCCCGAGATCGACGAGCGCACGAGCGTCATCATTGAAGACCCGGTCGGCTGCCCGCGCTACACCGCGATCGTCATTGAGGGCGTGCAGATCGGCCCGTCGCCGCAGTGGTTGCAGGATGCGGTGATCGCCGCCGGGATGCGCCCGATCAACAACGTCGTCGATGTCACCAACTACGTGCTGATGGAGTACGGCCAGCCGCTGCACGCGTTCGACCAGGCGCGTCTGCGCGAGGGCCGAATCGTGGTGCGGCGGGCCCGCCCCGGCGAGACGATCGACCTGTTGGACGGCTCGGTGCTGGAGCTTGAGACCGAGGACCTGGTGATCGCCGACGCGGAGCGCGCCGTGGCGCTGGCTGGGATCATGGGCGGCGAGGACGCCGAGGTCGGCGATACGACCACCACGGTGCTGCTCGAAACGGCGACGTTCGACGCGGCGACCATTCGGCGCAGCGCGGCGAGACATAAGACTCGCACCGAAGCCAGTTTGCGCTTCGAGAAGCGTCTCAACCCCGAACTGGCGCTGCTCGCCGCGCGGCGGGCGGCGAAGCTGATCATCCAGACGGCCGGTGGGACGGCCTGCCGCGGCGTCGACGATCAGTACCCCGGCGAGGAACATCCAGCGCAGGTGGTCGTCTCGGTCGAGCGGATCAAGCAGATCCTGGCCGTCGAGCCGCCGGTCGAGCGGGTGCGCGGGATTCTCAGCGGGCTCGGCATCCCGAACCGCTGGCTGCCGCCGAACCGCTATGCCGTCAGCTGCCCGCCGTGGCGCTCCGATATCCAGATCGACGATGACGTGGTGGAAGAGATCGGGCGCATCATCGGCTACGACGAGCTGCCCGCGGCGGCGTTGACCGGCAGCCTGCCCGAGCCGGAGCGCGACCCCGAGCGGGCGCTCGCCGAGCGGCTGCGTGATGTGGTCAGCGGGCTGGGCTTCAACGAAGTCATCACCTACGCCGCGGTGGCGGCGACCGACCAGTCGGCCGACGCGCTACGGCTCGAGAACCCGATGAGCGCCGAGCAGGATCGGCTGCGCAACAGCCTGCGGCCCGGCGTGCTGCGGGCGTTGGCGCGCAACCGCTCCGACCGTCGCGACGCGCTGCAGCTCTTCCAGGTCGGCAAGGTCTGGCGCCCTCGCGCCGGCCAGCTGCCGGAAGAGCCGGTGATGCTCGTCGCGGTGATGACCGGCGTTTCCACGCCGTCGGTGCATGGCGAGGTCAGCCGCCCGCTCGACTTCTTCGACGCCAAGGGCGCGCTGGAGCGGATCGCCGAGGGGCTCGATCTGCGCATCGACGCCGCCGCGCACGACGGCAGCGATGACGCGTTTGCGGCCGCGGAGACTGCCGACCTGAGCGTGGCGGGGCAGCCGGTGGGACGGCTGGGGCTGGTTGCCTCCGCGCTCGTCGAACGCTTCGACCTGGATGCACGCACATGGCTGCTGGAGCTCGCGCTGGCCCCGCTCGCGGCGGCCGCCGCCGAGTCGGATTCGGACGCCGTGGGCGCGCTTTCGGCGTTCCCGCCGGCGGTTGAGGACCTCGCGCTGATCGTCGATGCGGATCAGCCCGCGGCGGAGCTCGCTGCGGCGATCAGCGATCAGGCGCTGGTTGAGTCGGTCGAGCTGTTCGACATCTACACCGGCGAGCAGGTGCCGGATGGGCGCAAGTCGCTGGCTTGGCGGGTCGTCTACCGCGCGCCCGACCGGACGCTCAGCGACCGCGACGTCGATCGCGCGCGGCGCGGGATCGTGCGCCGCCTGGAGCGTCAGTTCAACGCGCAGCTGCGCACCATCTGACGGTTTCGGAGCGGCTGGCACTCTCGGCCTGAGAGTGACGAAAGTCACAGACACCTGTGTCTGGTACGACACATTGGCCCGTGGCGGGCGGAATATCTGTCACTCTCATGGACAGAGTGCTAAATTGGGTCTCAGGACCAGTTAGAGCCTCAACGATTCGGGAGGATCCGACGATGCCACGCCACCCCAGCACCGACGACCGACACATCCACGCGACCGACCTGATTCACCGCATCTTCGACGCCGCCGACCACCTGGAACTTTCCCGGGCCTTCTTCGACGCCACGAGCCTCTCGCCGATTGAGCTGCGCCGCGTGATGCGGGCGCTGGCCCGCCGCGAAGGCGCGGCCGACATGGACGGACGCAACCGCGCCGCGCAGCTGCGCCTGCGCGCCTACCTCGCGCTCGAGGTTGAGCCGGCCCGGGTGATCGCGCGCGCCTTCGACGACGCGTTCATCGACCTGCCAGAAGACTGGCGCGAACGCTCTCGTGAGGTTGAGCTCTCGGTGATCGTCAACGCGCTGCACGCCCGCGAGTTCAACCGGCTGACCCGCGTGCTGCCCTGGCTGCGCGACCGCACGGCGGGCGCCTGGCTGCTCGATCACCTGCCCGACGAGGACCCGGCCGCGGCGCTCGCCGACGCGACGGGCCAGCCGCAGCTGGCCGCCTCGGTCTGAGGGGGTGGGGGAGCGGTCACCGGGCCTGCGAGGCGCCTAGGCCGCTTTGGCCTGGTCGACGACGGCGGCGAAGCCGATTGGATCGTGGAGGGCCATCTCGGCCAGGACCTTGCGGTCGATGTCGATATCGGCGCGCTTGAGGCCGTGGATGAGGCGGCTGTAGGAGATGTCGTGGATGCGTGCCGCGGCGTTGATTCGCGTGATCCAGAGCCGGCGCATGTCGCCCTTGCGCTCGCGGCGGTGGGCGTAGGCGTAGCTGAGCGCGTGCAGGCGAGACTCGGACGCGCGGCGAATCAGGCGATGTCGGACGCCGTGATGGCCCTTGGTCTGCTTGAGTACCTTCTTGTGCCGGCGCCGCTCGCGCGGGCCGCCCTTCACCCTCGGCATGTGCTCGTCCTTCCAGGCGCTCTCTGGGGCGCTCTCTTGGGCAGCTCAGGCGGCTAGGGCGACCCGTAGGGCAGCAGACGGCGGACCCGCCGCCGTTCGCCCCGTCGGGTCACCTCGTGCATGCGCTTCTGCTCGCGCAGCGTGCTCTTGGTCTTCTTCTGTTTGTTGTGCCGGCTGGCGCCCTTCATACGCAGGACCTTGCCGGTCCGGGTGATCCGGAAGCGCTTGGCTGCGCCCTTGTGCGTCTTCATCTTCGGCATCGGACGGCCACCTCACGAGCGTCTTGAGCATGTTGCGATTGGCGCGATCACCATCGCGCGCCGACGCGCGCGTCGGCTCAGCCTACGCGGATGCATGCTTGGGCGCCAGCGGCGCCGACTGCTGCGTTAGCTGCGGACGGGCCGGTTACGAAGTTGGCGCTGTTTCCGCCGCCTCTTGCGCGGCCTGTTCGGCGACCGCCTCGGCCTCGCGCCTCTGGGCCTCCACCTTGGCCTTGTCGGCAGCCACGATCACCGACATGAAGCGACCCTCGGTGGAGAGCGGCTTCTCGAGCACGATCGGCACGCCGTCGTCGCCCAGGGCTTCGAGCATCTCTTCGATCCGCTCGGCGCCGATCTCGCGATGCGTGATCTCGCGACCGCGGAACATGACCGAGATCTTGACCTTGTCGCCGGACTGCAGGAATCGGGTGGCGCGCTTGCGCTTGGCGTCCATGTCGCTGCGCCCGATGTTGGGGCGCATCTTGATCTCGCGCAGCGCGGAGCCTTTCTGGCGCTTCCGGCCTTCGCGTTCTCGCTTGGCCTGCTCGTACTTGAACTTGCCGAAGTCGAGCATGCGCACGACGGGAGGCTGCGCGTCGGGTGCGACCTCAACGAGGTCCAGCCCTTGCCCGTGTGCGATATCGAGGGCCTGTGCGGTCGGCATGACGCCGAGCTGCGCGCCGTCGTCCCCGATCACGCGCACCTCGCGCACGCGGATCGCATCGTTCACCCGCTGTTCACGTGTTGCCAGAAGTCGCCTCCTCGTCACTGCGTGGTCGCTGCAGCGTTGCTGCATGGTTGCTGCATGGCCACGCGCTGTCGATCGTCGCCGATCGGCTGGTGCGGTGCCGCAATCCTAGGGCGCGCGAATCGGGGCTACAAATGGGGGAAGCTGCCGTGCCGTTGAGCGCGATGGGGATCAGGCCTCGTGGGCTTGCATCACCACCAGCAGGTCGCCCTGTTCGACCATGCTGTCCGCCGCCGCCCGGACCTCGGTGATCGTGCCGGCCGCGGGCGAGCGGATCTCGTTGTTCATCTTCATCGCTACGATCACCAGGAGCGGATCGTTCTCCTGCACCTCGTCGCCGGCGGCGACCAGGACCTCGGAGACCTTGCCGGTCATCAGTGCGTTGATCCGCACCTCGCCCTCGATCGCGGGCGTGATCGTGTCGAAGGTCCGCGCTGCGCTGCGCTCGATCCCGACCTCGTAGTGGTCGGGGCCGATGAACAGATCGAGCGAGTAGCCGTCGCGCTTGATCGCGACCGGCGTGCGGCGGCCGTCAATCCGCAGGCGGAAGAGCGTGTTGTCGTCGAGCGACTCAAGCACGACGGAGTATTCCGCCTCGTCGACGCGCGCGACGAAGCGACCCTCGCCGGCGTCTTCGATCGACACCTCGCGGAGTTCGCCGCCAACGTTTAGCCGGTAGTTCTTCGCCATCCCTGCTCCACCGGATAGCGCCGCCCGCGCGACGAGAGGGCCCATGGGTTGCGCAGCGACGTCGCCCCGCGCTCGGCCTCCGCGCGCTCGCCCTGGGTATGGAAGAAGAGCGCGGCGGCGACGGCGGCGCGGACCGCCGCCCGCGGACGGTCGGCGGGGTTGAGCACCTGGTTGTCGTCGACGAAGGTCGTGTCGATGTTGCCTTCGAGGAAACGCGGATCATCGAGCAGCGCCTGGTGGAACGGCACCGAGGTGCTGACGCCGAGGATCAGGTATTCGCCGAGCGCGCGGCGCATCCGGCGGATGCACTGGTCGCGGGTCTCGCCCCAAGTGATCAGCTTGCCGATCAGGGAGTCGTACCAGGGGCTGATGCCGACGCCGCGAGCGAGCATGCTGTCGAGCCGCACGCCCGGGCCGCCGGGTTCGCGGAACCAGGCGATCGGGCCCACGGAGGGCGCGAAGTCGCGGTAGGGGTCCTCGGCGGTGATCCGGCACTCCATCGCCCAGCCGCGGATCGGGCGCTGCTCGCGGGTGTAGCCGATCGGCAGCCCGCCGGCGATGCGCAGCTGGTCCTGCACAAGGTCGACGCCACGAACCAGTTCGGTGACGGGGTGCTCGACCTGGAGGCGTGTGTTCATTTCGAGGAAGGCGAACTCATCGTCCCAGAGCAGGAACTCGACGGTGCCGGTGCTGGTGTAGTCGCAGGCCCGGGCGGCGGCCAGGGCGGCCTCCTCCATGCGCGCGCGCAGGTCGGGTGAGATGCCCGTGGCGGGCGCTTCCTCGACGAGCTTCTGGCGGCGGCGCTGAATCGAGCACTCGCGTTCGCCGAGCGCGACGAGATTGCCCTGCATGTCGCCGACGATCTGAATCTCGATGTGCCGCGCGGGGCGGATCAGCTTTTCGACAAAGACCTCATCGCTGCCGAACGCGGTGCGGGCTTCGTCCTGTGCCTGCGAGATCGCACGCTCGAATTCGTCGCCGGAGTTGACGGTGCGGATGCCGCGCCCACCGCCGCCGGCGGCGGCCTTGATCACGACCGGGTAGCCGATTCGCTCGGCGATCGCGCGCGCCTCGCGCGGGTCGCTGATCGGTTCGATGCTGCCGGGGATGATCGGGACGCCTGCGGCCTGCATCGTGCGGCGCGAGGCGATCTTGTCGCCCATCAGCTCGATCGCCTCGGGCGAGGGGCCGATGAAGGTGATGCCTGCGTCGCGGCAGGCGCGGGCGAAGTTGGCGTTCTCGGAGAGGAAGCCGTAGCCGGGGTGAATCGCGTCGGCGCCGGCCTCCCGGGCCGCGTTGAGGATCGCATCGATGTTGAGGTAGCTGGCGGCGGGATCGGCGTCGCCGATCAGCAGCGCGGCGTCTGAGAGGCGCACGTGCCGGGCAGTGCGGTCGGCCTCGGAGTAGACGGCGACGGTGCGGATGCCCAAGTCGCGCGCGCCGCGGATCACACGCACCGCGATCTCACCACGATTGGCGATCAGCAGGGTGTGGAACGACGATGCATGTCCGCGCATCCGTACACCTTCACTCGCGACCGTCGACTAGCCGTTGGCGGCCACGCAGGATCATACCCGCGAACGGCCCAGCATACGACGCAACAAATGGCTAAGTGGGCTACGAACTGCGACTCAGCCGGGCCCGGGCGCCCGAGCGGCCACGGCCTCGGAGAGCATCGCGCTGAACTCGGCGAGCGGCATCGCGCCGAGGTCTTCGCCGCCGCGCACACGCACTGCGACGGCGCCCGCTTCGGTCTCGCGGTCGCCGATCACCAGCAGGTAAGGGATCTTGGCGCGCTGGCCGTTGCGAATCTTGGCCTGCATCCGCTCATTGCCGCTGTCGACATCGACGCGCAGTCCGGCGGCGCGCAGCTGCTGCGCCACCTGCTCGGACCACTCGATGTGGCGATCGGCGATCGGCACGCAGCGCGCCTGCACGGGCGCGAGCCAGGCGGGGAATGCGCCCGCGTAGTGCTCGATCAGGATGCCCAGGAAGCGTTCGAGCGAGCCGTGGATCGCGCGGTGAATCACGACCGGGGTGTGGCGCTCGCCGTCCTCACCGATGTAGACGCAGCCCAGCCGGCCGGGCTGGATCAGGTCCAGCTGGACGGTCGAGAGCTGCCATTCGCGACCCATGACGTCGTTGACGAAGAGGTCGGCCTTGGGGCCGTAGAAGGCCGCCTCGCCGACCTGTTCGACGTAGTCGACGCCGGCGGCGTCGAGCGCGCTGCGCAGCGCCTCGACCGCCGCGGCCCAGGCCTGCGGGTCGTCGACGAACTTGCCTTCGCCGCCGGGCAGCGAGAATTCGTAGCGGAAGTCGGTCAGGCCGTAGGTGGCAAGCAGCGTGCGGACGAGCTCCAGCACGCGGCCAACTTCGTCGGAGATTTGCTCCGGAGTGATGAAGATGTGGCAGTCGTCCTGGGTCAGCGAGCGCACGCGGGTCAGGCCGCCGAGCTGGCCCGACTTCTCGAAGCGGTAGAGCGTGGCCTGCTCCGAATAGCGCAGCGGCAGCTCGCGATAGGAGTGCAGGCCCGCGTTGTAGAGCGTCATGTGGACGGGGCAGTTCATCGGCTTGAGGAAGTACTCGGTCTCGCCGTCGACCATCGCGGGGAACATCACGTCGTGGTAGTTGGCCAGATGCCCGGAGCGCTCGAACAGCTCCGCGCGCGCCAGGTGCCCGGTCCAGACCTCGGTGTAGCCACGCTCGAGCTGGAGCTCGCGGATCAGCCGCTCCATCTCGTTCTTGATGATCGTCCCGTTCGGCAGCAGCAGGGGGAGGCCGGCGCCGATGTCCTCGGAGAAGGTGAAGAGCTCGAGTTCGCGGCCGAGCCGACGGTGGTCTCGCTGTTGCGCCTGCTCGAGCCGCTGGAAGTGCTCGTCGAGCTCGTCTCTGGTCGCGAAGAGCGCACCGTAGACGCGCTGCAGCTGCGGGCGGTGCTCGTCGCCGCGCCAGTAGGCGCCGGCCACGCTGGTCAGCTTGAACGGCCCGATCTGGCGGGTCGTCTGAACATGCCCGCCGCGGCAGAGGTCGGTGAAGTCGGCGTGGCTGCAGAGACCGAGGCTGTCGGAGTCGGCGCTGAACTGGTCGATCAGCTCGAGCTTGAACGGCTGGTCGGCGAAGCGCTCGCGCGCGTAGGCGACCTCAACCTCGCTCCAGACGAAGCGGTGATTGCGCTTCATCTCGCGTCGCATGCGGCGCTCGATCTCCTTGAGATCCTCGGGCGTCAGAGCGCGCGGGAGGTCGAAGTCGTAGTAGAAGCCGGTGTCGATCGGCGGGCCGATCGCGATTTTGCCCTCGGGAAAGAGCTGCAGCACGACCTGCGCGAGGACATGCGCGGCGGAGTGGCGCATGCGGCGCAGCCACTCCTGCGGCTCGACATCCTTGGCGCCCGCGATCGGCTCGGCGACTTCTGCTTCGGTCAGCTGCTCGGCCACGCGCAACCCTTCTTCCCCGGCCACCCGTCAGCCGACCCTCTGGCCGATCGGCGCAATCTGCGTGAGGGGTTGGCGCGATGGTGGGCGATACTGGACTTGAACCAGTGACCTCCGCGATGTCAACGCGGCGCTCTAGCCAACTGAGCTAACCGCCCACACGAGCCGCATGCGGCGTCGTTCGGTCACGATCACCGCGCGTTGGCGCTGGTCGATCTTAGCAGGAGGTTGGCAGGGCGCTGGAGGGCCGCGACGAGCTGGTTCAGGTTTCTGTCAGGGGCGGTTGGCGGGTTTGAGCCGCCGGGATGTGCGGGCGCGCGGGTCTGTCAACGCGTTGACGAAGTGAAGTGCAGTGGCTAGCGTTTCGGCCACAGCGTCGGTCGGTCCGGCAGGGGAGAACAGATTGGCGCACCCGACCCGGCACCGCGGTGTACGCTGCCCTCCGGGGCAGGGTGTGGGCGATCGAACCGTCGCAACGCGACAGTTCGGCGTCCGCATCGCTTCGATCCGTGGGCCGCTAGCTCAATTGGCAGAGCAGCTGACTCTTAATCAGCAGGTTCGGGGTTCGAGTCCCTGGCGGCTCACCAGCACATCTCCCGCCGCCCCTCGGGGCTGTGGGCCGCGCTGCTGGCGCGCTCCCGAACGTCCGCGGCGGCCGCTCCGGCGGGCCGACGGGGAAGTGTCGGAACTGGCAGACGAGCATGACTTAGAATCATGTGCCGCAAGGCGTAGGAGTTCGAGTCTCCTCTTCCCCACCACCCAGGCCGTCGCCAGCGGCCGCAGGCATGGGCGCAGCAAGTTCGTTAGTTTGGTAGTGCACCCAATGAAGGAGTCCCGCGATGGCTGATCCTCTCCTCAGCGTTCAGGACCTCTCCACCCACTTCTTCACGTCGGAAGGCGTCGTCAAGGCCGTCAACGACGTCTCCTACGACGTGATGCCCGGTCAGACCCTCGGCCTGGTCGGCGAGTCCGGCTCGGGCAAGAGCGTCTCGGCGCTCTCGCTGCTGCGGCTGATTCCCAACCCGCCCGGCAAGATCGTTCAGGGCGAGGTCTGGTTCGACGGCGAAGAGCTGATGAGCGTCGACGACTCGCGGATGCGCGAGATTCGCGGCAACGACATCGCGATGGTCTTCCAGGAGCCGATGACCTCGTTGAACCCGGTGCTCACGATCGGCCGCCAGCTAACCGAGGCGATCGAGCTGCACATGGGCATGCGCCGCAACGAGGCCAACGAGCGCGCGATCGAGCTGTTGCACATGGTCGGCATTCCGGCCGCCGAGCAGCGGCTGTTCGACTTCCCCCACCAGTTCTCGGGCGGGATGCGCCAGCGCGTGATGATCGCGATGGCGCTGTCCTGCGACCCAAAGCTGCTGCTGGCCGACGAGCCGACCACGGCGCTTGACGTCACGATTCAGGCCCAGGTGCTCGAAGTGATGGCGCGGCTCAGCCGCGAGCTGGGCACGTCGGTGATCGTGATCACGCACAACCTTGGCGTGGTCGCGCGTTACGCCGACCGCGTCAACGTGATGTACGGCGGGCGGATCGTCGAGAGCGGCGAGGCCGCCGACATCTACGCGCGGCCCAAGCACGCGTACACGCTGGGCCTGCTCGAGTCGGTCCCCCGGCTCGACGCACGCACGGGTCGGCTGATCCCGATTGAGGGCACGCCGCCCGACCTGACAAACCTCCCCGACGGATGTTCGTTCGCGCCGCGTTGCCGCTTCGCGACCGACCAATGCCGCGAAGAGCGACCGGAGCTGATCGACTACGCCCCCGGGCACACGGTCGCCTGTTGGAATTCGGCCGCCGTCGAGGAAGAGGCCAACACTATTCTGGCCACCGCACTGACCGCCGAGGAGATTGCCGCCAATGCCTGACGACGAACAGACCACCAATGGCGAGATGACCCCAGAGGAGATGTCCGAAGGGAGCATGGAGGCCGCCGCCGGGACGATGACCCCGGAGCAGCTGCGCGCCGCCGCGACCGCCAGTGTCGGCCGCGCGACAGCCGCGCTCGCCGAGATCGGCGAGGGCCAGCGCACCGAGCCGCACGACAACACACTGCTGGAGGTCGACAACCTCAAGATGTACTTCCCGGTCACGGCCGGGTTGCTGCTCAAGCGCAAGGTCGCCGACATCAAGGCGGTCGACGGCATCAGTTTCGCCGTGCGCGAAGGTGAGACGCTGGGCCTCGTGGGAGAGTCCGGCTGCGGCAAGTCGACCACGGGCCGCGCGATCCTGCAGCTCTACCGCCCAACGGCGGGCAACGTGTATCTGTCGCCGCCTCGCTTCACCAGCCACATCGTGGCCCACACCGACACCAACGGTGGAGCGCAGACGATCGAGCCCGACGCGGGCACCGACGGCGGCGGCACGGTCGACCTGACGGTGCTGACCGGTCGTAACCTGCGCGCCTACCGGCGCCAGATGCAGATGATCTTCCAGGACCCCTACGCGTCGCTGAACCCGCGCATGAGCGTCGGCAGCATCGTCGCGGAGCCGATGGTGATTCACGGCCTGCAGCGCGGGCGGCGCAAGGAGCGCGTCCGCGAGCTGCTCGAGACGGTCGGCTTGAACCCCTACTTCGCGAGCCGCTACCCGCACGAGTTCTCGGGCGGCCAGCGGCAGCGCATCGGAGTCGCCCGCGCGCTCGCGGTGGAGCCCGCCTTCATCGTGGCCGACGAGCCGGTCTCCGCGCTCGATGTGTCGATTCAGGCGCAGATCATCAACCTGCTGGAGGACCTCCAGTCGGACTTTGGGCTGACCTACCTGTTCATCGCTCACGACCTCTCGGTCGTGCGTCACATCAGCCACCGCATCGCGGTGATGTACCTGGGCAAGATCGTTGAGCTGGCCCCTTCGGACGAGCTCTACGAGAACCCGCTGCACCCGTACACGCAGGCGCTGATCTCCGCAGTCCCGATCCCCGACCCCGCGGTCGAGCGCCGTCGCGAGCGGTTGATCCTGACCGGCGACGTGCCCAACCCGATCGCGCCGCCGCCGGGCTGCAACTTCCACACGCGCTGCCCGATCGCGATCGATATCTGCCGCGAGGAAGACCCCGAATGGCGTGAGCTGGGGTCGATGCACTTCGTCCGCTGTCACCGCGTCTAATCAACGCCGAGCCGGACGCAGAGCGAACGGGGCCGCAAGGCCCCGTTCGTGATCCACTGCGGGGCCAGGACTGCTCGTGCGTGAAGCGTCGCGGCCGATCCGCGTCGGTGGCTCGCGTTCGACCTAACGTGGTGCGCGGAAACGCCGGTGGGGTGCGGTGATACGCTCCACGCGCATGGACCGCTCTCCCGTCCGCAATTTCTGCATCGTCGCGCATATCGACCATGGCAAGTCGACGCTGTCTGATCGCCTGCTCGAGGCGACCGGGACGGTCGACCCGCGCAATATGTCGGCGCAGCTGCTCGACAGCATGGCGCTGGAGCGCGAGAAGGGGATCACGATCAAGGCGCGGGCGGTGCGCATGCAGCACACGACGCCCGCCGGTGAGCAGATCAAGCTGCACCTGATCGACACGCCGGGCCACGTGGATTTCTCCTACGAAGTCTCGCGCAGCCTGGCCGCGGCCGAGGGCGCCCTGCTGGTCGTCGACGCGGCCGAGGGCATTCAGGCCCAGACGCTCGCCAACGTCTACCTGGCGCTCGAGCAGGACCTCACGATGATCCCGGTGATCAACAAGATCGACCTTGAGGTGGCGCGTCCCGAGGCGGTCGCTGCCGAACTGGTCGATGTCGTCGGGTTCTCGCACGACGAGATGATCTACGTCTCGGCCAAGACCGGCCAGGGCATCGATGAGCTGCTCGCCGCGATCGTGGAGCGCATCCCGCCCCCGACCGGCGAGCGCGAGGCGCCGCTGCGGGCGCTGATCTTCGACTCCGAATACGACCCCTACAAGGGCGTGATCGCGCATGTCCGGGTGGTTGATGGGGAGCTCGCGGCGCAGACGCCGCTGCGCCTCGCGGCGGCCGACCGTCGCTTCGAAGCGATGGAGGTGGGCAGCTTCTCGCCTGAGCTGCGCCCGCTGCCGATCCTGACCGCGGGCGATGTCGGCTATGTCGCGACGGGGCTGAAGGACGTGGGCGATGTCCGCGTCGGCGACACGATGACGCTGGGCGGCCGCCAGCGGCCCCAGCCGCTGCCCGGCTATCGCGAGCCCAAGGCGATGGTCTTCGCCGGGCTCTATCCGGCCAACAGCGCCGACTACCAGGACCTGAGCGACGGGCTCGACAAGCTGCGGCTGTCGGACTCGTCGATCATCTACCAGCCCGAATCCTCGGCCGCGCTGGGCTTTGGCTATCGGATGGGTTTCCTCGGGCTGCTGCACATGGAGATCGTGCAGGAACGTCTGGAGCGCGAGTACGGCCTCGATCTGGTCTTCACGGCGCCCTCCGTGGAGTACGAGGTGGAGACCACCGACGGCGGGATCGTGCGGATCGAGAACCCGTCGCTGCTACCGGCGCCGCCACGGATCGCGGAGATTCGCGAGCCGTGGGTGAGCATCAGCGTGATCGCGCCGCAGCGTTTCGTGGGCTCGGTGATGGACCTGGTGACGGGGCGACGGGGGCAGTTCGAGCGGATGGAGTACCTACAGCGCAGCGGGCTCGCGGCGGACGGGGGCGGCGAGGACCAGATCCGCGTGCTGCTCGAATACTCGATCCCGCTCTCGGAGATCCTGACCGAGTTCTACGACGATCTGAAATCGCGTACCCACGGGTACGCCAGCCTTGACTACACGCTGAGCGGCTATCGGCCGGCCAAGCTGGTCAAGCTGGACCTGCTGATCAACGCTGAGCCGGTCGACGCGCTGTCGGCGATCGTGCACGCCGACCAGGCTGCGACGCACGGCCGCGAGCTGACCGAACGGCTGCGGCGGCTGATTCCGCGGCAGCTGTTCGATGTCCCGATTCAGGCCGCGGTGGGTGGCCGGATCGTGGCGCGGGAGACGGTCCGCGCGCTGCGCAAGAACGTGACGGCGAAGTGCTACGGGGGCGATGTCACACGCAAGCGGAAGCTGCTGTCTCGTCAGGCGGAGGGCAAGAAGCGGCTCAAGCGAGTCGGCAACGTCGAGATTCCGCAAGAGGCGTTTCTCGCGGTGCTGCAGATCGGCAAGGACTGAGCCCCACAGCGTGTGGCGGCAGGGAGCCTTCAGCTCGACTCCGAGGCGGTTTCGGGTTCCTCGGCTACGGGCGTGGCGGTGCGGCCGTTCTCGATCACCGTTGCTGAGGGCGGATCGACGACCGGGTCGGGCTCCTCCTCGGGTGCTTCGACTTCGAGCAGGCCGGCGGTCTCGAGGATGCTCGCGCGGAGGTCGGCCAGTCCTTCGGGGTCGGGGTCGTCGACCGCGAAGTTGACCAGCTCGTAGAGCGCGGCGACGGGGATCAGGGCGTAGTTGAATGTCTCGCAGGCGTTGACGAGCGGTTGCGTCCAGGCCTTCTTGCGGAATTTGGGGTCGAGATCGCGCTGGCCGCTGACGACGATGATGCCCTTAGGGCGCGCCTTGCGGCGCAGGAAGTGCTCTTCGAGGCGGCGCTGCAGTGTCAGGTAGACGCGCTCCGAGACCTCCTGGTCGGAGGCCTCGACCTCAAGCAGCGCGATCGCGTCGCTGTCGGTCAGCTCCGGGCCGGAGGTTCCCGTCTTGACCTCGAAGCCGAGCGTGCGCATCGCGTCCTCAACGAGTGCCGTGAGCTTCGCGCCGGCCGGGCGCCAGAGCAGCTCGGAGAAGCGGGCCACTTCGGCCAGCGCTCCGCGGGACTCGGTCGTGCGACGTTCGGCCTCGCGCAGCCCGGCTTCCGCGGCGGCGAGGGCGGCACGGGCCGCTTCGGTCTGTTCGGTGTCATAACGCTTGACCCAGACCGGTTCGCGGCCCGCGCCATCTTCGTCCACCAGGCGGACCAAGAGCTCGAGGATGGCGCCGGTGAAGCGCTTGCGGTCGGCCGTGGAGAGCGGCTCCAGCGGCGGCGGGAGCATCACGAGGCGGCCCGCGCCGATCCGAAACTCCGCGCCGACCACGTGACCGCCGATGCTGCGCGCGAGCACCTGCGCGCCGGCGGGGAAGGCCGGCGATTGTTCGTCCCAGACGGCGCGATAGCGCAGCCGCCCGCTCAGTTCGTCGAGATAGCCGGCGGCGGGATGGGCCGGGGCAGTGGAGCGGATCTCTTTGCCGTCGCCGCCACGCAGCGCCGGCCAGCCGAGCGCGCCGGCGCCCGGCGAGGGCGTCAGCGTGTAGCGCTCGAGCCCGGGCAGCGAGGTCACCGAAGGGTGCGCGATGTTGGGATGCACGAACATCACCAGGACGCCGCCGCGATCCATCAGCGTCTGCAGCTCGAAGCGCCGCTGTTCGAGCAGCTCAGCGAGGCCGAACGCGAACGCGCCCGATGCGCCGGCCTGGACCGGCCGGCCATCGGGCGAGCGCAGCGCCTGCGCGCCGGCCGCGAGGCCTTCGATCTGCTCCGAGACGGCCCGCGGGTCGTACACGCAGGCGTCGTAGTCGAAGATCGACGGCGCGTTGGCGATCGAGTGATTGTCGACCAACGCACTAGGCAGCGGACAGCCGACCGAGACGACGCGCATCCGCAGGCTCCCTCCAGCCGCACAGACGCGATGCCTGTGCGGGTCTGTCGATGATCGAGTCTATGCGCAGCCCCCAGCGGCGGCAACGCGAGCGTTTGACGCTCGCTTACTCGCAACTCTACGCTGCCTCGTGGTCGTGCTAGACGGGGAGCTAGCGGTGCCCTGTACCTGCAATCCGCTACAGCAGGGTTGAATTCCTGCCCGAGGACCCCAACATGGCCCCTACCGGCGTCAAGTGGTGTTGAAGTCTGGGTCCCGTGCGGCGAGCCACCGTGAACTCCGTCAGGTCCGAGAGGAAGCAGCGGTAAGCGGGCGGTCTCGGGTGACGCGGGAGTGCCTGGGCGGAGCTGGCTAGCGGCGGCAAGCTCATGGCGAGGCTCGACGGCAGGTGCACGATCATTCACCTTCCTTCGTTGCGTGTGTCTGCACCACGCGTAGCTGTCCGACGCGCACCGACCAGATGACGCGCCAACGCCGACAGCGGCTCGGCCAGCACTTCCTGCGCGACGAGCGTGTGCTCGACCGAATCATCGACGAGCTGCCCGATTGGCCGCTGCCGCTGCTGGAAGTGGGCCCCGGCGACGGCGCGCTGACCGCGCGCCTGGCCGTGCTCGGGCGACCGCTGGCCGCGGTCGAGCTCGATCCGGCGATGGCTCACGTGTCGCGGCGGCGCCTCGCCGAGCTGCGCCGACCGTCCTCCGCGATCATCATTGAGGACGACATCCTCGACATCGACCCCGCCGAAACGCTCGCCGCGGCCGGCGCGGCGCCGCCGTGGGGATTGGTCGGCAATCTGCCCTACGCGATCACTGCGCCGTTGTTGCGCCGATTTCTGGCTGAGACGGCCTCGCCGCCCGAGTGGATGCTGATCATGGTGCAGCACGAGGTGGCGCAGCGGATCGTCGCGCCGCAGGGCAAGCGCTCGCTGCTGAGCGTCTCGGTGCAGTTCTACGCCGAGGCGGAGTATCTCTTCGCGGTCGAACGCGAGAGCTTCAACCCGCCGCCCAAGGTGCGATCCGCGGTGGTGCGGCTGAAGCGTCTGCCCGCGGCGCCGGTCGATGCGCCCAGCGAGGCGCGCTTCTTCGAGGTGGTCCGGGCGGGCTTTCGAACGCCGCGCAAGCAGCTGCACAACGCGCTCTCGCAGGGCATCTGGCTCGGCGATGGGGATGCGCGGACGTGGCTCGAGGCGTGTGAGATCGACCCGACGCGCCGCGCGCAGACGTTGAGCCTCGAAGAGTGGGCGCGGCTCGCTTGGTGGCGCGAGCGCTCCGGCGCGCCCCAGCCGCCGCCGGCCTACGCGCCGGTTGGCTCGTGATCGCCGCATGACCGCCGTCCGCGCGATCGCGCCGGCCAAGCTGAATCTCACGCTCGAGGTGCTCGGGCGCCGCGAGGACGGTTACCACGACCTCGAATCGGTCGTGATTCACCTCGACCTGGCCGATGAGCTGCAGCTCACGCGCACGCCTGTCGCGACACGCGAGATCAGCTATCGCGACGACGACGGGCGCCGGGTTGCGATCCTCTCTGACGACATCGTCGGCCACACCTGGGACCGTTTGATTCAGCTCGACCGTGAGCGAGGCTGGAACCGCGTGCCGGCGGGTGGCCGGCTGGCGGTGCGCAAGCGTATCCCGATCGCCGCGGGCCTCGGCGGGGGCTCTGCGGATGCGGCGGCGTTCCTGCGCGTCGCGCGGCTCGCGTGGGAGCTGCCGATCGACAACGCCGAGTTGAGCGCATTCGGCGCCATGATCGGCTCGGATGTCCCGGCCTGCCTGACCGGCGGACCGGTCCGGATGTCGGGGCGCGGCGAGATCGTTGAGCGGATCGAAGTCGCGCCGGCGGCGCTGCAGGGTTGGGCCGTGTTGCTCGCCACGCCGGAGATCCCCGTGCCCGCCGACAAGACGGCGACGATGTACCGCAGCCTGCGCCCCACGCACTTCGGCGGCGGCGCCGCGACGGCCGCGCTCGCCGCCCTACTCTCGGCGGGTGAGCGGCCGAGCCAGGAGGATTGCGTGAACAGCTTCGACGCGGTCGCCAACGAAGTCCTGCAAGGGCTCGAACCGGCTCGGCGGGCGTTCGGGCTGGCGCTCGCGCGCGTCTCGATCCGGCACGGATTCGGGCCGGTCGCGCCGCTGCTGGCGGGCGCGGGGCCGTCGCTCTTCGCGCTGCTGACGCCCGAGCTCGCGCAAGCCGTCGCCGCCGAACTGCGCCCCGGCTGGCGCGGTGCGCTGCACGTCACCCGCCCGCTCTCGCGCGGCGAAGCCGTACAGACGAGCGGCTGAGTTGCAGCTCTTACTCGCGGGAGCGATCTCGGGCGCGGCCGTGGGCGTGTTCGGCTTCATGATCTTCGGGCCGCTGCTCGCCACGGTGCCTACGACCACGCGGATCCGCCAGCACTTCAACGACCCCACGAACTGGGTGATGGTCGGGCTCGCCATCTCGTTCACGGGCCAGGCCACCTGCGCGCTGCTCGGGCTGCTGCTGGGCGCGGCGCTGTGGGGATCGGGCGACGAGTTCGCCGGCGGCCTCGGTAGCCCGTCGTGGGTCTACACCGCGTCGGTGCTGGCGGTGCTCGGCGCTGCGGCGGGTGTGACGCTGCTGTTCGTGCCGATGCGCTGGCGGCGTGTCGCGCTCTTCACGCTGCTCGCCGCGGGCTGCTACGGGTGGATGCTCCCGCACCTCGCGTTGGCGTGACTTTGGGCGTGACCGTGGGCGAGCGGTGCGTATACTCGGTCGGGCCGACGCGCGATCCGCCCCCGAGCGCTGCGGCTCTGAAAGATCTCACGTGGACCCAAGCTCCCTGCCCGGAACCATCCTCGACGCGCATCTGCACACCGTCCGAGGAGCGGCGGACAGCGCCCTGCAGCCCGACGATCTGATCGCCGAGGCCCGCCGGATCGGCCTGACCGGGCTCAACATCTCCGAACACGACCGGGTCTGGGAGCGCCACGACTGGAACGCGTTCGGCGAGCAGTGCGGCCCCGAGATCTACCTCAACCAGGGCATGGAGGTCTCGACCGACCTCGGGCACATCATCGTGTTCGGGATCGACCAGTACTACCCGCGGATCCGTTCGGCCGAGCGCCTGCGCGAGGTGTGCGATGAGATCGGCGCGTTCATGTCGGTCGCGCACCCCTTTCGCCACTTCTTCGATCCCGTGACGTTCCGCCGCAAGGGGGAGGAGCCGTTTGCGATGTCGCCCGATGAGGCGGCCGAGAAGATGCAGGTGTTTCGGGTCGTGCACGGCATCGAGGTGGGCAACGGCGGGAACACGCGGCGCGAGAACATCTTCGCGCTCGAGGTGGCGCAGATTCTCGGCAAGCCGGTGACCGGCGGCTCCGACGCTCACTCGACGAGCGGGATCGGGACCTACACGACGGTCTTCCCGGAGCGGCTGACCTGCGTCGAGCAGACGGTCCAGCTGCTGCACGACGGCGCGACGATCTGCTACGAAGGCCTAAACATCGGCGCGTTCGGTCGCTTCGAGAAGTGCGAAGGCGACTGATCACGACGCGGCACGGCGAGCCATGACCGATCCTGTATTTGTTGCGCTGGACCTGGAGCTGACCGGGCTGAAGGTTGGCAGCGCGGAGATCACGGAAATTGGGCTGGTGCGCTGCACGCCCGACGAGGTGCTCGACAGCTGGAGCACGCTCGTGCGCCCCTACACGATGCCGGACCTGCGGATTCAACGGCTGACAGGGATTTCGCCCGCGATGCTGCTCGAAGCGCCCACGTTCGACGAGGTCGCCGATCAGTTGCGCGAGTTCCTCGCCGAAGCCATTCCGATCGGACATAACGTCAGGTTCGACCTTGAGCACCTTGGCGCGGCCGGGGTCGATGCGTCACGACCGCCGCTCGACACGCTGCCGATCGCGCAGGTGCTCGACCCCACGGCTCCGTCGCACCGGCTCGGCGACCTCTGCGAGCGCTACGGGCTGGTCACGAGCGGCGCGCACCGGGCGCTGGCCGACGCTGACGCCAGCCGCCTGCTGTTGTTGGCGCTGCAGCGGCGCTGGTATCAACTCAGCCCGTCGGTTCATGCGCAGCTCGCCGAGCTGACCGAGCGCGCAGCGCCGACGTCACCGCTCGCCCTGTTCTTGAGCACCGTTCCCGCGCCGATCACCGAGGCGCCGGCGCACGTGTTCGCAGCGCCGCGACGCCGACGGCCGCCGCGGGCGCCTCGCGTCCGCGTCCCCGATAGGCCGCTCGTTGAACTCAGCGCCGCCGCGTTCGACGCGGCGACGGGCGATTCCGACAGCCCGATCGAACCGCGCGACGAGCAGCGCGCCATGGCGGTTGATGTCGCGCGGGCCTTCGAGGCCGGCGAAGTCAGCCTCGTGGAGGCCGGCACCGGGGTCGGAAAGTCGCTTGCCTACCTCGTGCCCGCCGCGCTGTGGGCGCTGCAGACGGGCGAGCGGGTCGTGATTTCGACGCACACCCGGAATCTGCAGCACCAGCTCGACGAGCACGACATCCCGCAGCTGCGCGACATGATCGAACGCGTCGCACGTGGCGCCGGCGAACGCCTCAATACCGCCGTGCTCAAGGGCCGTGACAACTATCTCTGCCGGCGCAGGCTGGACAACGAGCGCCAACGCGTGCGCGATCCCGAAGCCGCGCTGGTGGTCGCCCGTTCGCTCGTGTGGGCGCAGAGTTCGGAGACGGGCGACCGCGAGGAGCTGCGGCTGCCGCGCGTGCACGACGCGGCCTGGCAGCGCCTCTCGGCGGGCGACGTTTCGTGTCTGCGCGATGGCTGCCCGTACGTCGAGAACGGCACCTGCTTCCTCGCCGGCGCGTACGAGCGCGCCGAGCTGGCCGACATCATCATCGTCAACCATGCGCTGCTGATCAGCGACCTGCTGACCGACCAGTCGATCATCCCGCAGGCGCCGTATCTGATCATCGATGAGGCTCAGTTCCTCGAGCAGGTCGCGACCGATCAGCTGCGAATCGACCTCGATGAGGCCTCGCTGCGCGGCTTGATCAACGGCGTCGCCTCGGCCGACGCACGGCGCAGCACGACGCTCGCGCGCCGGGCGACGCGCTTCGCCGCTGACGAGGTCTCGCCCCTGCTCGAGGCCGTGACCGCGGCCGATGGCGCGATCGACGCCGCGTGGAGCCGCTTCGACTCGTTCAGCCGCGAGCACGCCGGCCGCGGCAGCGATCTGCGCGTCACCGACGGGGCGCGCGCGCAACCCGCGTGGTCGAGCCTGGAAGAGCGCTGGCTTGACGCGCAGCGTCGCGTCGCCGACCTCCAGCAGGCGCTCGGCAAACTTGCGCGCGCCTGCGACGACCGCGCCGGCGCCCTGACCGACGAGCAACGCGACCAGGCCGAGATGCTCGCCGAAGAGGCGCGCGACGTGTCCGGCGCGCTGTCGGAGAGCATGGTCGCCGCGGAAGCGACGCTGACCGCCGACGCCGATGAGACGATCGCCTGGTTCGAGCGCGACCAGCGCAGCGGGGAGCTGGGCTTGCGCTCGGCGCCGCTGAGCGTCGGCGCGGCGCTCGATGAGCTGCTCTGGCCGCGGCGCAAGAGCGTGGTGCTGACCGGGGCCACGCTGACGGTCGACAACGAGTGGAACTTCCTGCGCGAACAGCTGCACGTGCCCGAGGCGCTCGAAGCGCAGTACGGCTCGCCGTTCGACTACACGAACCACGCGCGCATCTTCGTGCCGACCGACATGCCGCCGGTGCAGGGCTCAGCCGCCGACTATGAGGCGGCGTTGGCGCACGCGATCCCCGCGCTGGCGCGCGCCGCGGGCGGGCGCACGCTCGCGCTGTTCACCGCGCACGGCACGATGCGACGCGTCGCGGACCGCGTGCAGCCATTGCTCGAAGCGTCGGACATCGCCCTCGAGGTGCAGGGCCGCAACGGCAGCCCGGCACAGGTGATCGGCCAGCTGCAGGAGGATCCGCGCACGGTTGCGTTCGGGGTCAACGCGCTCTGGACTGGCGTCGACGTGCCGGGCGAGGCGCTTTCGCTGCTGATCGTCTGCCGGCTGCCGTTCGGACGGCCCAACGACCCGATTCAGGTCGCGCGCTCCGAGCAATACGACAACGCATTCCTGCAGCTGCAGGTGCCGGCCGCGATCCTGCGGATGCGCCAGGGCATCGGGCGGCTGATCCGCACACGCAGCGACCGGGGCGTCGTCGTCATCCTCGACGACCGCGTGGCGACCAAGAACTACGGACACCGATTTCTCGACGCGCTGCCGCCGGCGCCCGCTGAGCACGCGTCGCTGGACCAGATCGCCATGGCCGTCGCCTCCTTCCTGTCGCCGCTGAGCGACCGATGAGCGTCCCGTGAGCGCGATGAGCGATTGGCCGGACCGCGTGGAGGACGAGCGCGTCTCAATCAGGCGAATTCACCGCGATGCGGTCGACGCGCCGTGGCTCGAAGAGGCCGCGCAGGCGATCGCCGGGCGAGCGGAGCCGTGCGATCTGAACGCGCGGCTTGAGAGCGGCGACGCGGGCTACTGGATTGGCGCGGAGACCACCGACGGCGATCGGGTCGTCGGCGCGCTCAGCGGCCGACTCGCCGGTGAGAGCGCGATCTGGACCTGGCTGGCCGTTGACGCGGACTGGCGAGCGTTCGGTTTCGGCGGCGCGGCCGTACCGGTGTTCGAGCAGGCGGCCGCTCGGTTGGGCGCGGTCCGCGCGCTCGTTCCGCTGCCGCGTGACAACGGAGTGGCACTCTACTTCTGGCTACGCTTGGGCTACGTCCACGAACGATCGCCGGGCGTCGCTCCCGCCGATCTTCCACCCGGCGTCGCCTCCAGCTCCATCTGGATGCGCCGCGAGTTCGATGCTCCCAGCGCCGACTGAGCGCCGACTGAAAGGCCGACAAGATGCAGCTGCCGGAGGATGTGAAGGACCGCGTCAACAACGCGCTCAGCGAGGGCTTTCCGCTGGCGCTGACCGCCGTCTCGGCCGACTGCCAACCGGTCGTCAGCTTCCGTGGCAGCACCCAGACGCTCGGCGACGACGCGCTTGCCATCTGGGTGCGGGCCACTCCCTCGAGCACGCTGGAGGCGATCGCGCTCAATCCGCATGTCGCGATGACCTACACCAACATGCCGGCGCGCAAGTTCTTCGTCTTCCGCGGCCGCGCGCGCGTGACGGACGATCCGTCCGACCGTGACGCGATCTGGGAGGGCCAGCATCCGCTCGAGCAGGGGCGCGATCCGGAGCGCGTGGGGATCGCGGTGGTGATCGATCTGGACCAGGTGTCGGGCAGCGGGCTGAACCTCACGCGGGAGGGCTGAGCCCCCCTCTGTCACTCCGTGACATCTCCCCCCGCAGAGCGGGGGGAGAGTTGTTCAGAGCTTTCTTAGCGGCCGCGGCGGCCTTGCAGCCAGCGGCGCAGGATGCGGCCGCCGGCCAGGCCGGCGCCGATCACGGCGATCCAGAGGACGATCTGGGCCGCCGTGGTGCCGTCTGCGAACGCCAGGCCGATCCAGATACCCAGACACAGCGCCAAGACCACCGCGGCGGGCGGACGCCAGCGGCGGCGCGGGGTCAGCTCGACGGCGAGTTCGGGCGAGGCCGGCTGCGACGCCTGCGCCGCTCCGCCGCGTCGCCGGCGCCGACGTCGGCGGCGCGGCATCGCTAGCGACCGCGCCGGCGGCGCGCGATCTCTCTCGCGCTGCGACCCGGCTCCGCCCGCTGTGCACGGCGCGGGTTGGGCGGGCTGGGCGGACTGGGCGCGGCTTCGGGCTCAGGCTCGGAGACTGGGCCCTCCGCCTCGGCGCGCTGCTGCTCGAGACATGAGTTGCAGGCGAACTGCAGCGCCATCACCTCGTCGTCGAGCCAGACCTGGCCGCAGTCATCGACGACGGAGTCCGTCGTGAGTCCGAGGTGGAACAGCTGGCCGCACATGTAGCAGTCGGCGCTGGCATTCCTGCTCAGCGGTCCGCCGCACACGGCGCATTGGCTCGGAGTCTCTGCGGGTTGCGTCATGGCTCCTCGTCGATCGGTGCGAGGGGATCGAGCGGGGACGATCGTACCCAGTATTCCGCGAGCGTGATACGCGCTGCCGGGTCTCGCGGCAGTTCGTCGTCCCAGATCGCCTGCTTGAGGCGGCGCTGCCAGGCGCCGACCGCTGGGCCCCGTGGCACGCCCAGACGCAGGAGCGCGTCGCCATCGAGCGGTGATCGGACGGAGTCGTGACGCTGCAGGTAGTCGTCAAGCCACTCACCTGAGACGCCCTCCCAGATAGCCGCCGCGGCGAGCAGGGCCGCCGGCGGCGCATGCTCGAACGTGGCTGCGGCCTCGGACGCGCGCCGTGCTCGACCGATGGCGCGCCGTTGTCGCCGTAGCTCGAACCCGCTCACGAGCGCTTCCCGCTCGGCGCGATGCAGCGCGACGGCATCGGGCAGCGCCTCGATCATCGTCGCGTCTCGCGTGGTCAGGCCGACCTCCGCCCAGAAGCGCTCCGGTTCGTCGGGCGCGACGCCGACGCTGGGGGCGATCGTCCAGCCGGGCACGCGGGCGTTGGGCAGCCGCAGCCGACGGGCGCGGCGCAGCGCGTCGGGCGCCGCTTCGTCCAGCAGCAGCGCCCGCCACGCGTCGCCGAAGCGGGCCGGCGAGAGTGCGGCGACGCCCGGCAGCGCCTCCCTCGCCCAGCGCGCCGTGGCGGTCTCCATCCGGCCCTGGAAGCGCGCCGCGTAGCGGCAGGCCCGCACGAGCCGCGTTGGGTCGTCACGAAACGAGCCCTCGTGCAGCACCCGGATCTCGCGCCGCCTTACATCCCACATACCGTCGTGGGGGTCCAGCAACTCCCCCGCGTGGCGCCCGGTTAGTCCGAAGGCCGCGGCGTTAATCGTGAAATCGCGACGGGCTAGGTCCTGTTCGATGGGCGCTTCGGTCACCACGGGCAGCGCTGCGGGCGCGGGGTAGCGCTCGCTGCGGGTGCGTGCGAGGTCGATGCGCGAACCCCCGCCCAGCGTGACCGTGGCGGTGCCGAAGCGGTCATGCTCGACCTGTCGCGCTGCGCCGAGCGCGGTAAGCAACGGTGAGAAGTCACCCTCGACCGCGAGGTCGAGGTCGACGAGCTCTACTGGAACGGGGTCGCGGGACAGGAGCTGATCGCGGACGAATCCACCTACCACATAGACGGCGAGCCCCGATTCGACGGCGACGTGGCATAGTGAGGCCGTGGCGGCGCGAACCTCCGCAGGCATGACTGGTGCGACTCGATCCGGCAGCTCAGCGACTGATATCGCAGCCATGATCCTGTCCGAAGCGTAGCCTTGCTGCATAACGGTTTAGACTGTTGAGCGAAATGCTCAAACGATCGCAGAAGCGCCCAGGAGAGGCGACATGAGCCTCGCGAAAGCCCTGCCGCGCCGTCGGCTGCGCCGTATCGAGCAGCGTATCGGCCATGAGTTCGGTCGGCCCGAGCTGCTCCGGCAGGCGCTGGTTCACAGCTCGTTCATCAACGAGAACGATGACCCCAAGCTGCTCTCCAACGAGCGCCTTGAGTTCCTCGGCGATGCGATCCTGGGCTCGATTGTGGCGCGCGAGCTGTTCGATCGCTTCCCGCAGGCCGACGAGGGCTGGTTGACCGTGGCGCGTTCGCAGATCGTGCGCAACGAGGCGCTGGCCGAGGTCGCGGCGGGGCTACGGCTCGGCGACGAACTGCTGATGGGCGCGGGGATCGACAACGTCGGCGCGCGCGCGCGGCCGGTCGTGCTGGGTCGCGCGCTCGAAGCGGTGATCGGCGCCGTCTGGCTCGACGGCGGGCAGCGCGCGGTCCAGAGACTCGTGCGCCGGCTCGTCCGGCGGGCGCTGGAAACGATCACCGTGGAGGGCGTGCGAACCGATCCGAAGACCCAGCTGCAGACGCGGCTGCAGGGCACGATCGGGGTGACGCCGCGCTACGAGACGATCGAAGCGAGCGGTCCCGCGCACGACCGGCGGTTCCGAGTGCGGGTTTGCATCGATGGCCGGCCCGCCGCCGAGGGCAGCGGGCGCAGCAAGCAGGCCGCCGAGATGGCCGCCGCCGAACTCGCCCTGCTCGCCGTGCTTGCTGTGCCAGAGGAGGCTGGCTGATGCGACTGCGCAGCATCGACATCGGCGGCTACAAATCGTTCGGCGTCCGCACCGAGCTGCGCTTCGACGGCGGCATGACGGCGGTCGTGGGACCCAACGGCTCGGGCAAGTCGAACATCATGGACGCGTTGCGCTGGGTGATCGGCGAGGGCGCGAACCGGAGCCTGCGCGTCAAGCGGCTCGACGAGGTGATCTTCACGGGATCCGCCGAACGCGCGCCGGCGGGGCTCGCCGAGGTGCGCCTGCGGCTCGACAACAGCGATGGCTGGCTGGGCCTGGACGCCGCGGAGGTTGAGGTGCAGCGCCGCGTGCACCGCGACGGCGAGTCGGAGTTCCGCCTGAACGGTCGAGCGGTGCGCCTGCGCGAGATCCAGGAGCTCTTCCACAACAGCGGGCTCGGCTCGGGCGGTTACGCGCTGATGGGCCAGGGGCTCGTCGATGAGGTGCTGCGCTTGCGGCCGCAGGAACGCCGCCGGCTGATCGAGGAGGTCGCCGACGTGCGGCGGCACCGGCGCAAGATGATCGAGTCGCGGCGTCAGCGTGAGCGCGCCGAGCAACACCTCGATCGCGCGCGGCTGCTGCGCGACGAGCTCGCGCCGCGGCTGCGCTCGCTGGAGCGTCAGGCCCGCCGCGCGCGCCGCCACGAGGAGCTGCAGGCCGAGCTGAACACCGCGCTCGAGGCGTGGTACGGAGGCTCGGCACGGGCGCTCGCGGCCGAACTCGCCGAGCGAGCTGACGCGGCGACATCCGCCGCTGCCGCGCAGCAGCAGGCCGGACTCGAGCTCAGCGCGGCGGGCGCCGCCGTCACGGCAGCCGAGCAGGCCGTCGAAGCCGCGCGCGCGGACGTGAACGCCGCCGCCGCCGACCGCCGTGCCGCCGAGACGAAGGTCAACGAGCTGCGGCACGGGCTCGAGCTCGATCAGCGTCGCCACGACTGGCTGCAGAGCGAGGCTAACGGCCTCGAATCCAGCCGCGACCCCGCGGAGGACGCCCTCGCTCCGGCGCCTGATCTCGTAAGTGCCGATGCCGCGCTGCAGGCTGCGGAGGCGAGCCTTCACGACGCCCGCGAGCAGCGTGATCGCACGCTGCGCGAGCACGACGCGTCGCTGCAGCGCCGGGCCGAGGCCGCCGCGCTGACGCGACGGCTCGACGCCGAGCGCGCCCAACTCCGGAGCGAGGCCCAGGCGCTCGGCCGAACATGGCCAACCAGGCTGACCACCCGCCACGACCTCGAGCAGAGCCGCACTGAGGCGCGCGAGGCCGCAGCGGATGTCGTGACCACGCTGGAAGCGGCCCGCGCAGACGAGGCCCGCGCCGACGGCGATCTGCAGCGCGAGCGTGATGCGCACGCCGCGATCGTCGCCAAGCGCGACGCCATCCGACGAGAGATCGACGACCTCGACGCCCGGATCGCCGCGTTGGAGGAGCTGGCCGCACCGGCTGCCGGCAACGGCGTGTCTGGCGGATCAGCCAACGGCGTCGCGCCGCGATTGCGCTCGCAGCTACGGGTTCGGAGGGGCTACGAAGCCGCCGTTGAGGCGGCGCTTGGGGTGGCCGCCGATGCCGAACTCCAGCCCACGGCGAGCGCCGCGCTCGCCCGCGCCGAGGCCGCGCTTCGCGATGAGGGCCAGGCCTGGCTCGGCGTCGCCGCCGACCTCGTCAGCCGCAACGCTGCGCCGGCGGCGAGGCCGCGCGCCGCGGCGAGCGGCAACGGCGCGCGCCCGGCGACGGCGGTCGGTGCGATGACCGTCGCCGACGCGGTCGAGGCGCCGGCACATCTGCGCCCCGTCGTCAGCGCGCTGCTCGGCGAGATTTGGATCGCCGAGGGCGCGTCGGCCGCGCGGGCGATGCTCGCGGCCGACGCGCCGCCGCGCGCCGTCGTGACCCGCGACGGCATCCTGTTGCGCGGCGACGGCGTGGTGGCGACGCGCAGCGGGCAGAGCGCCAGCTGGGCGCGCCAGCAGCGTCGCGTCGCCGAGTGGCGCGAACGCCGCGAGGGGCTGGCGCGAGCACTTGACCAGCAACCGACGCCCGACGCCGACCGACTGAAGCAGGCCCAACGGGCGCACGAGGATTCGCGCACGGCCGTGAGGCGCTGCGCGGAGCGCCAGACCGTCGCCGACGCGGCGCTTCGAGAGGCGTCGCGAGCGCTGCAGAACGCCGAAGCGGAGCGCGACCGGCTGCGCAGCGACGCCCTGCGGCTCCAATCGCGACTGCGACGCCTGCGCGCCGACGCCGTCGAGGCCACGGTCGTCGATCAGGATGCCGGGGAGGTCACACCGCCGCCGGCCGACCAGGACCTCACCAACCTGGAGCGGGCCCGAGACCGAGCGGCCGGCGCGCTGAGCGACGCCCGTGAGGCCGTCAAGCGGGAGCGTCGCCAGGCCCGGGCCAGCGCGCGCCTGGCTGCCATCGGCGAGGAGCTGACGGCGCTCAGCGCCATGCTCGAAGAGCGCCGCACGGCGGTCGTGGAGGCCGCCGCCAACGCCGCCGACGCCACGGCCCTCGAAGCTGCGCGCGCGCGGCTTCGTCAGTCGGAAGCTGAGCGGGCGCAGGCCCGCGTCCGGCTCGAGGCCGCGCAGACCGCGCGGGTTGCGGCCGAACGCGCCGCCGTGGAGGCTCAGGCCGCGCTTCGCGAGACCGAGGCGGCGCGTGAGCGGCTCAGCGCGGACGCGGCGGATGACCACATCGATCTCAGCGACCTGCCGGCCGCCGAGGGCGACATCGGCGAGTTGCGCGCCGCCGCGATGGAGCTTCGCGGGCGTCTTCATCGGCTCGGCCCGATCCAGCCCGAGGCGGCCGACGAGCACGCCGCGGAGCTTGAGCGCTACGAGTCGATCGAGCAGCAGATCGTCGATCTGGAAGCCACTGAGCAGCGCCTGCGCGGCGCCGAACGTGAGCTGGAGACGCTGATCGACTCCCGCTTCCGGGCGGCGTTCGGGAAGGTGAACGCGGCGTTCGGGCGCTACTTCCGGCTGATGTTCCGCGGCGGCCACGCGCGGCTCACGCTCACGGATGAGGGGCCGGCGGAGTCCGACGGCGGCGACGACGATGAGGCCGAAGTAGACGCGCCGCCGCCGGGCGTTGACATCAGCGCCCAACCGCCCGGCAAGCGCGTTGCGAACCTCTCGCAGCTCTCGGGCGGTGAGCGCGCATTGACGGCGATCGCGCTGCTCTTCGCGCTGCTCGAAATCCGCCCTGTGCCATTCTGCGTGCTCGACGAGGTCGACGCCGCGCTCGATGAAGCGAACGTCGAGCGCTTCGTGCAGGCGCTGAAAGAGCGCGCCGCGGACATGCAGTTCGTCGTCATTACGCACAACCGCCGTACCATCGAACAGGCCGACGCCATCTACGGCGTCACGATGGGCACGGACGGCTTGAGCAAGATCCTCTCTGTCCGGCTCGACGATATCGACGCCGCTTAGTCAGCCGGTCGCATGCCCCGAAGTGGGCCGAGGTGCAGCCGTGGTGCGACTGTTTCGCCGTACGCCCGACGGACCCGTCGAGAGCGAGAACGCCGAGCTCGACGAGGCCTACGAGGGCGCCACCCGGGCCACGCGGCGGGGCGTGCTGGGGCGGCTCGGTGGCCTCTTCCGGGGCGCGACGATCGACGACGACTTCTGGGAGGCGCTCGAGGAGACGCTGATCCTCGGCGATCTCGGCGGCGCGACCAGCGCCCGGCTGGTGGCGGAGCTGCGTGATGCGACCGGTCGTCGCGACGACCCGGAAGCGGTCCGAGGGCGGCTGCGCGAGCAACTGGTGGAGCTGCTCGAGGGGCCCAGCTCGGACGGCGCGCTGTGGTCGCCAGAGGTCGAGAGCGCGCCGCCGTACCCGCACGTGATCCTCGTCGTCGGCGTCAACGGCTCGGGCAAGACGACCTCGATCGCGAAGCTCGCGCACGCGCTGCGCGAAGAAGGCCGCTCGGTCTTGCTGGCCGCCGCCGACACCTTCCGAGCCGCCGCGATCGAGCAGCTCCAGACCTGGTCGGAGCGCGTCGGCGTGGAGTGCGTCGCGCACCAGATGGGCGCCGATCCCGGCGCCGTGGCCTACGACGCGATCGAGGCCGCCCGCTCGCGCGGCGTTGATGTGGTGATCGTCGACACCGCAGGCCGCCTGCAGACGCAATCGAACCTGATGGCGGAGCTGGGCAAGATGCGGCGAGTGATCGAGGGCCGCTGCCCGGGCGCGCCACACGAGGTGCTGCTCGTGCTCGACGCGACCAGCGGCCAGAACGGCCTCAGCCAGGCGCGTCTGTTCGCGGAGGCGACCGGGGTGACAGGCATCTGCCTGGCTAAGCTGGACGGCACGAGCAAGGGTGGGATCGTGTTCGCGATCGCCGATCAGCTGGGGATTCCGGTGCGATTCGCCGGTACGGGCGAGCAGGCGGGCGACATCGCGCCGTTTGAGCCGGCGCGGTTCGTCGATGCGCTGCTGAGCGAGAGCTGACCGTTCCTGAACGGGGCTGCTCGCGCGGTACGACGGCGGCAGCGCGGGGAGCCCCCCTCTGTCACTCATCTCCCCCCGCTTTGCGGAGGGAGAGTTGTTCAGAGCTTCCCCAGCAACCCCGTCAGCCAGGCGGACAGATCGTGCAGGCTCTCGCGGCCCAACTCGTGCTGCATCTGATACTCGCGATAGTCGACGTTGAGCCCCAGCGCCTCCAGACGATCGCGTGAATCGCGGCCCTTGTCGATCGTGACGAGCGGGTCGTTGGTCCCGTGTTGCACGAGCAGCGGCAGCTCCGCCGCCTCCGAGTGGACAGCGGCGCCGGCCTCCTCGGAGAGCCAGGTCGAGAGCATCGCGGCTCCGCGCCAGCGCTGCGGCGCGCTCAGCGCGAGCCGATACGCCAGCGATCCGCCCTGGCTGAAGCCCATCAGCGCGATGCGCTCGGGGTCGGCCGCGTAGCGCTCCGACGCCTCGTCGAAGAAGGCGCTCAGGTCGTTCGTGACGCGCTCAAGCTCACCCGGCAGCGCTTGGTCGCCCTCGCGACGCATCCAGGTGAACATCGGGCCGTAGGAGAGCGGCGCATCATCGAGCGCGAACTCAGCCTGCGGCAGAATCACCTGCACCTTCCCCGCCGCCAGCAGCGGTGCCAGCGGCGCGAGGTCCAGCGCGTGCGCTCCGTGCCCGTGGAGGGCGAACAGCGTCGGAAACGGCGGCTCTCCAGCGGGCGTCCAGGCGACATGAATGAACTGCATCCGCCGATGGTAAGGGCAGTGCCCCGTTCGCCCGCAACGCCAGAAGGATGCCGCAGGCGGAGGGGATGAGGGGAGGCCTGCCGGCGCGCTCGCGCATAGCTACGCTGACCCCATCGGGTCTGTAGCGCTGCGGTTTGAGAGGTCCACGATGAATGCCACTGTTTGGGCTTGCACGCTTGATGAACTCCAGCGCGAGGGTGTTCGGGTCGTTTCGACAGGGCAGCGGACCGTCGCGGTGTACTGGCACCGCGAGCAGGTCTTCGCCGTCGACAATCGCTGCCCGCACATGGGGTTTCCGCTCAGTCAGGGGACGGTCGACGACGGGATCCTGACCTGCCACTGGCACCACGCGAAGTTCGAACTCTCGGGTGGGTGCGCGTTTGATCTCTTCGCTGACGATGTGGCGGCGTTCGGCGCCGAGGTGCGCGACGGCGAGGTCTGGATTGACCCGACGCCGCAGGAGGAAGAAGCGGTTGCGCACTGGACGCGCAAGCTCTCGGAGGGGCTTGAGCAGAATCTGCGGCTGGTGATCGCGAAGTCGGTGATCGGGCTCTGCGAGGCCGGCCGCGCCGACCTCGTGCTGGCCGAGGCTGCGCGCTTCGGAGTGAGGAATCGCGCAGCCGGGTGGTCGAGCGGGCTCTCGATTCTGACCGCCATGGCCAACGTGCAGCCGCACCTCGACCCGGTCGACCGGCCGCGCGCGCTCTACCACGGGGTCGTGCACGTGGCCCGCAGCGTGCAGGGGCAGCCGCCCGATTTCGACATCGCCGCGCTCGACACCGAGGAAGAGCGGCCCGAGCAGTTTCGGACGTGGTTCCGTCGCTTCTCCGAGGTTCGATCGCGCGACGCGGCCGAGCGCTGCCTGCGTACCGCCGCCGCCGTGGGGCTCGACCAGCGGCAGCTCGCCGATCTGCTCTTCGCCGCTTCGACGGACCACGTCTTCATGGACGATGGGCACACGCTGGACTTCGCCAACAAGGCCTGCGAGCTGCTCGATGCGGTGGGCTGGGAGTCGGCGCCCGACGTGCTCAGCTCGGTGATCCCGACGATCACGGGCGCGGCGCGGATGGAGGAAACCTCCTCGTGGCAACACCCCGTTGAGCTGCCGCGGCTGCTCGACGAGGCCGGGGAGGCGTTCGACGAAGCGCTCGCCGTCGGCGGCGAGCGCAACGAGGCCTGGGATGAGCATCGCCCGGTCGCGGAGTCGATCCTCGATGAGCCGCCGGACCGCTCGCTGCGGCGGATCGTCGACGCCGCGCGGGCCGGTGCGCCGCTCGGCGAGCTCAGCGCGACGGTCGCGTATGCCGCGGCGCGCCGGCCGTTGCACTTCCACATCTCCAACGAATTCGGCGACTGGAACACGGTCCACCACACATTCACCTACACGAACGCCGTCGACCGGGCGATGCAGCGCGCGCCCTCGCGCGAGCTGGCGCGCGCGATCCTCGATGGCGCGGCGTCCGTGTACCTGGAGCGTTTCCTCAACATGCCGCGTCAGCCGCGACCGGAGCCCAACGGCGGATCGACCTCGACCGATGATCTGATGGGGCACTTCGACCGGCAGCAGCAGGTTGACGAGACCGCCCAGACGGTCGCCGACCTGCTCGCCGGCGGGCAGCAAACGGAAGTGGCTCGGGTGCTGGGGTCGGCGTTGCTGCGCGAGGACGCCGGGTTCCACTCGTTCCAGATCTACGACGCCGCGCTGCGGCTGGCGGAGCGCTTCGAGGGCCGGCCCGAGGCGGACGACGTGTTGATCGGCGCCAGCCGCTTCCTGACCGCGCACGCACCGACTGTTCGCTCGATGGGGCAGACCTACGAGACGGCGGCGCGTCTGCATCGCGGCGAGGCGCTGCATGCGTAGGGTCCCCTGGCCGCTCCACGACGTCGAGGGGGATCGGAGGGGTGGGACGCGGGTAGGCTGAGACGCTGGGAGGAGCGCCATGCCCGCAGCTCTCGGTTGGCTGACGCCGCGGCGGATGATCCTGCTCGGCGCAGTCGTCGCTGCGGCCGTCGTGGTGATCGTGCTGCTCTGGTACTTCCTGATTCGCAGCGATGCGCCGCCGCCGGCGTCGATTGAGGCCGCGGTCGAGTCGGTGCGCACCGATCAGCAGGCCCAACAGCAAGCCGCCCAACAGCAAGCCGCCACCCAGCAACAACAGGCGCGGACCGAGGACCAGCCGCAGGCCGAAGCGTCAACCGCAGCGACTGCGCAGCAGGCGGCTGACGAGGCGGGGGCGCAGCAGCAGCAGGACAGCTCGTCGGACGGCGGCGCGTATGGTGACGCGCCCAGCGCGGTCGCTGATCAATCCGCTGCCGAGGTCGACGCTGAGGACACGGGAGAGCCTGAGTCGCAGAGCGCCGAGACGGGGCCGCCCGCGGCGGCCGATCTTGTGGGGACCTGGGTGCTCTCGGAGCGCGGCGAGTCGTTCGTCGGCTACCGGATTGGCGAGGTGCTCGCAAACGTCGGGACGGCCACCGCGGTGGGCCGCACGGGCGAGATCACCGCGACGCTTGAGTTCGACGGTGCAGCGATCACGGCGGTCGAAATCGTGGCTGACCTGCGGACGCTGAAGAGCGATCAGGGCTTCCGCGACGGTGCGCTGAAGGACCGGGGGATCGAGTCGAACACCTATCCCTTCGCGACGTTTGTGCTGACCGAAGCGATTCCGATCGACATCATCCCTGCCGGTGAGAGCGCGGTGTCGGTCATCGTCGCGGGCACGCTCGACCTCCATGGCGTGACCAACGACGTGCAGATCGAACTCGCCGGGCAGTATGTCGATGGGCTGGTGGTGGTTTCCGGGTCGACGGAGATCGTGCTGCTCGACTACGGCATCGAGGCGCCGGTGGGGTTCCGGGTGCTCTCGATCGAGGAGTCGGGGCAGATGGAGTTCCAGATCGTGTTCGAGCGGTCGCCGTAAGCGGGGGCGAGCGCCGCGATCAGCGGAGGTCAGCGGGGGCCTCCCCCTCAGTCGCTGCGCGACAGCTCCCCCACAGGAGACCTGCGCGTAATCTCCATTTCCCCTCTCCCCCGCGGAGCGGGGGGGGGGGGGAGATGCCGCAGGCAGAGGGGGGCTCCGGGCACGCCCTCACCAGACAGCGGAAGCTCCCCACTGTCACTTGGCGACACCGCAGAACCCTGCTACCATCGGTTCAGAACAGGAGTTCCGTTGATGCGCATCGCACGCAATCGCACCGACGCCTTCGTCAGACCCACCGGATCGAGCCGACCCCGATCACCGCGCCTGATCCTCACTGAACCCGGCCAAACGAATCTGATCGCCCCAAGCCCTCCCGACCAGATAGGAACAGCCCCCAAGAACCCTTCCGAAACCGAAAAATCCCCCGAAACTGATCACCGCCGCCCACGCCCCACCGCACCCCCGCGGAGGGGGGGGGGGAGAGGTCGCATTCCTCCAATTCTCCCCCTGCGGGGGAGATGCCCCGCAGGGGCAGAGGGGGAGTACGCCGCGGTCAGCCGAGGCCGGCGCGGGCCTCCCCCTCAGCCGCTGCGCGACAGATCCCCCTCGGGGGGAGCGATTTCCGAGCCCGGGGCCGTGGGGGAGCGTTGTTGATTTGCCAATTTTGCGCCCTGGCGACTACATAACATGGGTAGTGCGATCATGATCGTTGGTCTGGCTCGCTGAGCGTGCCGAGGTCGAATTTGAGGTTGCCGAAGGAGTCCTGCTCCACGTTGCGCACTTCACCCTCGGCGTCGAGGTGGGCGATGATGTGGAAGAGGTCGACGCGGCGTAGGTCCTCGGTCGCGAACTCGAGCAGCATCGAGACGGAGAGGTGCTCGCGGCGGCCGAGTCGATTTGACTCTGCGCGGATCGCACGACGCACGGTCGCCACATCGGCCAGGGTCGCGGCTTCGACCTCCGGCGAGGGGCGCATGGCGCGCAGGCGAGCGCGGAAGCCGTCGAACAGGCCCATCGTTATGACTCCATCGCTGCTTCGGTCAGCGCCGACTCGAGCAGCCGGAGCGTCGCGCCATTACCGCCGGCCAGCGACGTGATCCGCTCGTCGGCCACGCCGGCCGCCGTCCAGAGTCCCGCGAGCAATCGCGCCGCCGCGGCCCACTCTTCGTCGCCGACGGCCAGCTCGTCGACCGGGGCCTCGCCGCGGGCGAGGATCGTCGCGCGGCGTCCGTTGGCGGTGTCGGGATCCGCGCCGAACTCCTCGATCACGGCGTCGAACTCATGCGCCGCTTCGTCGAGTTCGGCGCGGACGAGCCGCACGTTGCCGAGCGCGAGCCGCGAATCGACGTCGTAGGGCCGCGCCAGCGCCGCGGCGCGCGCGTGGCGCAGCGCGGCATCCAGCTCGCCCACGAAGCAGTGAGCGGCGCCCAGGCGCAGGTCGAGTTCGACGGCCGCGCCTGCCTCGCGAAGCAGCTCCAGCGCGGCGCGTGCGGGCGCCCGAGCCTCGATACCGCGAGCGTCGCGGACGAGCGCTTCAGCCTGAGCGAGCAACGCCGTCGCCGCCTCCAGGCGCGCCGCGCCTGCGGACCGCGCCCTCATGCGTGTGCGTAGACGCTGCACAATCCCCATGCGCTGCCCGCTCCTCCCGCCGACTGGATACGGTATCGCCATGAGCGTCGAGGACGGTTCCGCGGCCCGCGGGCGGCACATCATTCACGCCGACATGGATGCGTTCTACGCCTCCGTGGAGCAGCACGACAACCCCGAGCTGCGCGGCAAGCCGGTGCTGGTCGGCGGCTCGCCGCGGTCGCGGGGCGTAGTCGCGGCGGCGTCGTATGAGAGCCGCGCGTTCGGCTGCCGCTCGGCGATGCCGATGCGTACGGCGGTGCGGCTGTGTCCGCACGCGGAGATCGTGCGGCCGCGCTTCAGCCGCTACCGCGAAGTCTCGCAGCAGGTGATGGACATCTTCCGCAGCGTCTCGCCGCTGGTCGAGCCGCTCTCGCTCGACGAGGCATTCATCGACATTTCGCAGCGCGTCGAGTCGGGCGCGACCCCGGCGGAGGTCGGGCGCTGGATCAAGGACCGGGTGCGCGAGGAGACCGGGCTGACAATCTCCTGCGGGATGGGCACGACGAAATCGATCGCCAAGATCGCGTCCGATCGAGACAAGCCGGACGGGCTGACGGTCGTGCCGCCGGGGCAGGAAGCCGCGTTTCTCGCGCCGCTACCGATCTCGGAGCTGTGGGGCGTCGGGCCGAAGACCGCGGCGCGGCTGCGCGATGCGGGCGTCGAGACCGTTGGCGAGCTGGCCCAGCGGCCGCTGCCGTGGCTGATCGACCGCTTCGGCGCGCGCGGCGAGTGGTTCCACGAGCTCGCGCGGGGGATCGACCCGCGGGAGGTCGACACGACGCGGGAGACCAAGTCGATCTCCTCGGAGACGACCTTCGCGGAGGACGTCGGGAGTTATGACAAGCTCGCCGAGGTCGCGCGGGGCCAGGCGCGCGATGTCGGCCGGCGGCTGCGTGGGGCGGACCTGCGGGCGCGCACGGTGCAGATCAAGCTGCGGCTCTCGGACTTCACCACCTTCACCCGTCAGCGGACGCTGGCGGCCGCGAGCGACGACGCGGACGAGATCGCGACGACCGCCCTCACACTGCTGCGCGAACAGTGCCGGCCGGCGCGTCGCTTCCGGCTGATCGGCGTGGGCGTCTCGAATCTGGAGGCGGCGCAGGCGGCGATGCAGCTCTCGATGTTCAGCGCCGGCGGCGAGCCCGCCGCGACGCCGCCCGAAGCGCTGGCTCGCGCCGAGCGCGCGGCGGCGCTGCGCTCCGCGGTTGACGACCTGCAGACGCGCTTCGGCCCGACCGTCGTGCATCTCGGCGAGTCCGAGGATGATGCGACCACGCCATGAGCATTCCCGAACCCAGAGACGCCGCGGTGATCAGCTTCGACTGCTACGGCACGCTGATCGACTGGAGCGGCGGCGCTCGTGCGGCGCTGGAGCGCATCCCGGAACTGGCCGACGTGGACCTCGATCGGTTCGTCGAGCGGCGCGTTCCCGTCGAGCTAATCGTCGAGCATGAGCGCTACCGCCCCTACGACGAGGTCCTGGCGTTGAGCGTGATCCGCACGGCGGCCGAGTTCGGCGTCGAGCTGCCGGCGTCGGTCGGGCGGGCGTTCGCCGCCTCGCTGGATGACTGGCCTCCGTTCGAGGATGCGCCGCGGTTCCTGCGGCGGCTGCGACGGCTGGGCGTGCCGATGGCGATCCTCTCGAACGTCACGCTGGCGGGTCTGCGTTCCAGCGTCCGCGCGTTGGCGACGCCGTTCGACCAGCTGGTGACGGCTGAGGATGTGCAGTCCTACAAGCCGGCGCCGCTGCACTGGGCGGCGCTCCAGTCGTCGCGCGGGATTGTGTCGGCCCAGCAGCTACACGTCGCCGCTTCGATCGTGCACGACGTCCGCCCGTCGGCGGCGCTGGGCGTGCCCAGCGTCTGGGTCAACCGCAACGCCGAGGCGCCGCCGGACGACGTGTCGCCTACGCTGACGGTCGTGTCGCTCGACGAACTCGCCGAACGCTGGCGACTTCAGCAGGTCGATTGACCAGGAGAGGGCTTTCGATGCGCATCACTCGCATGTACCAGGGCGACGACGGCGTCTCGCACTTCGAGGATGTCGAGGTAGCGCTGCACCTGACTGATCTGGGTGGGATGTCGCGTCGCGTGTTCCCCGGTCAGGCGTTCTTTCGACGCACCGAGCCGGGGCTGTCGCTCGACTGGCACAACGCGCCCGGCAGGGTGATGATCATCATTATTCAGGGCGCGGTCGAAGTTGAACTCACCGGCGGGGAGAAGCGCCGCTTCGGGCCCGGCGATATCTGCATGGCCGAAGATGTCGAGGGTCCCGGCCACAAGTCCGTCGATGTCGAGGGTCCACGGCTGAGCCTGATGATCAGCATGGCCGACGACTGGGATGTGCGTCATTGGGCGCGCCAGTTCGGCCCGTAATCGCACGAGAGGATGCAGCATGGAAATCACCCGCGTCTACACCGGCGACGACGACCAGTCGCACTTCGAAACGATCGATGTCCCGCTCATCGAAGACCGCTATGGCAGCCTGTCGGAGCTGATCCCGAGCACCGGGGTGATCTTCCGCGAGACGCCGGTGGGCGGTGAGCTGGACTTTCACAACGCGCCGCGCCGGCAGTTCGTGATCACGCTGAGTGGGGTCGTTGAGGTCGAGTGCGGCGACGGCTCGAAGTGTCAGCTCGGGGCCGGCGGCATTCTGTTGGCCGACGACCTGACGGGCCAGGGGCACATCACCCGCGAGCTCGAGGCTCCGCGGCGGAGCCTGTTCATCCCGCTGCCCGACGACTTCGACGTGGACAGTCTGCGCGGTTAGCCCGCGTCTGGAACGGTGAGCGGTGAACGGGGGAGGGCAACCACAAGGATTGCCCCTACACGGATGGGGTGCGTCGTGGAGACGGCGTCGTTTGCCGGCGCGGGGGGTGCGTGGTGGCGAGGCCCCTTCGCGTGCACCGCGACCGTCCCCGTAGGGGCAGCTCTTGTGGCTGCCCGTTCGGCGGAGCGCGGGGCGCGGGCGTTAGTCGCGGTTTGAGGCGAGCCAGCGGTTGTGGTGGTCGAAGGCGGCGATCGTGAGCGCGTGGGTGATCTCGGCGCGGCTGATCATGCCGGGGACCTCGCTGAGGGGGATCGTGAACACGTCGATCGCCTCCGAGCTGGTGCCGACGATGTGGTCTTCGGCGACGACCTTCTCGACATTTTGCGCGAGGTAGGACCAGCAGCGGTTCTCCTGCAGGGCCGGATTGGGGTGGACCCAACCGAGTTCGACGGCGCCGTCGGGTTGAGGCCGGTAGCCGCTCTCCTCGAAGAGCTCGCGCAGCGCTGACTGTTTGGGCGTCTCGCCGGGGTCGACGATGCCGCCCGGCACCTCGAGCGTGAGCTCGCGGGTGCCGTGACGGAACTGTTGGACGAAGATCACATCGCCGTCGGCGGTCAGCGGGATGATGTTCACCCAGTCGGGGAACTCGAAGATGAAGAAGCGGTGGTCGCGGCCGTGACGCGGGTGTCGGTTGACATCCTGGCGCAGCTTGAAGAAGCCGTAGTCGGCCAGCAGTTCGCTCGATCGGCGCTCCCAGAGATCGCTCACCCCAGCCTCACTGCTTCGTTGCCGTTTCCGTTGCTGGTGCGGCGGCGGGTGGTCACTGGTCGGTCACTGGTCGGTCACCGGTTGGTCAGAAGGCCAAGTCGAGGATGCGGCTGTAATGGTCGATGCTCAGGATGCGATCCAGGCCGGCGTCGCGGAACTGTGCGTCGAGATTGGCGATCAGGGTCTGTTTGTATTGGTTGATGTCGATGCCGAGTGTCTGCGCGTCACGCTTGATCCTGAGCAGTCCCAGCGCACTCGCGCCGGCGATCAGCATCTGGGTCTGCCAGACGTAGGCGCGGCCGAACGGTGAGAGGCGGTCAACGAGCTGCGGCAGGATCGTATGCAGGAAGTTCACATGGCGCACCTCGTCGCGCAGAATCAGGCGAAAGATCTGCTTGGCCAGTGGGTCGATGTCGGGGATTTCAAGCGCCTGCTGGAGGAACAACGCGGCGAAGTTCTCGCTGAACAGGGTCGAGATCAGCCAGTTCTCAACGCGGAAGAAGCCCCAGGAGGCCATCGATCCGAAGCGTTCGACCATGAAGCGCTCGGCGGTGCTCATGTAGCCGTGCCCGTTGACTTCGGTGAGGTAGCGGTCGAGCACGTAGACGTGTCGCGCCTCGTCCTGGCACTGCGCGGCCAGGTAGAGGTTGAGGCTGGGGTTGCGGAGCTGGTGGGTGGCCTGGCCCATCATCACCTGGATTGTGTCCAGGCCCATCACTTCGAGGCCGTGGAAGGTGTTGATCATGCGCAGCCAGGAGGCGCGCTTGGCGTCGGGAATCTGCGCGCCGCGGTCCCAGTCGATGTCGCGGTCGGCGTTCCAGAGGCGTTCGCCCTGCTGCTGAAAGAGCACGCGGAAGGCCTCGGTCTGTTCTGCTTGATCAGCCCGGCTCACGGCCGCGGGAGAACGCCGCATCGAAACCTCACTCGGCTTGCAGGCGGCCGACGTTTCGCGCCGCGCCGCGCCTGCGGCCTCACTATATCCACCGTCGTCGTCGTATACTGCGGCCATGGCGAACGACGACGGGTTCGATCTGGAAGCGACGATGCGCGCGATCCGCGAGGCGGACGTGGTTGTGATCGGATTCGGTTGGCTCTCCGAGCGGCTGCTGATCGACGGGCGGCGGAACGAGTCGATGGGTCCCTACGTGCGCGTCGTCGAGCCGGTGCGGTCACCGCAGGATCGCGTGCGGCAGCTGCGTAAGCTGCGACCGGGCTTCGGCGATCCGGAGTCGTTCGTGTTCTTTCCGTGGGCCGGCCGGGTGGACTCGTTTGTGGCAGCAGGGCTGTTCGAGCGGATCCTGGATCGCTGCGACGGCGACCAGACAGCGGCGGACGATGCGCGCACGGCGCTGCGCAAGCTGTTCGAGCTGGACCGCGAAGACATGCGTCAGGCGATCGCGGGCGGCGAGAAATACCACACGCTTTACGAGCGGATCGAAGCCTGAGCGCCGGTTTCAGCCCTGTTTCTCCGTTCCACGCGTTGCGAGAACATTTCGCACTGCGCTACGCTTATGCAACGACCGTTCGGCGATGAAGGGTGTGGTCCGTGGCGGAAGGCAAGGCGGGCAAGCGTGTTCGGTCGGGGTCGCCCGCTGCACGTTCGAAGAACCGACAGGCGAAACCGGTTGAGAACGCCGACCCGGCCGAGCCCGCTGCGTGTCAGCACCATTGGCAGATCGGTCGTCCTGATTCGCAGATCTCGCACGGCGTGTGCTCGAAGTGTGGCGAAGAGCGGGACTTCCTCAACTACGGCGAAGAACTGCGGATGCCGTTCGGGCGGCGCCGGCGGCGCTAAGAATCCTCTGAGCAAGTCGGACCCCATCTCCCCCCGCTCTGCGGAGGGAGAGTTATTCAGAGCTTTCTTAGCTCGGCGGCGGCGCGACGACTTCGACGCGCACCGCGATGATTCGTTCCGTGCCGTAGAAGCCGAGCTGTTCGAACGCACCGGCGCTCAACTGGATGTCGGTGTTGGAATCCTCCGAGCCGCGAATGACGACCAGTGCTTCGGCGCCCACCACCTGCTCGGCCTGTTGCTCGGTGAGCAGCGGCGTGCCAGCCAGGCGGGTCAGGCGCAGCGTCGTGCCGACTGGCCAGACGCCGGAGAACGCAGTGGTCACATCGGTCGGGTCGTAAGGCGTGCCATCGGCGAGTTGCCAGGGGATGCCCGCGGGCACGGCCTCGGCGGTCAGGCGCTCCGCGACCAACGGGGCTCCACCGATCGCGGCGGGGGTGACGGCTTCGACGGCGATCGACGGGGCCGCCTGGGCGGGGTGCACGGCCGGCGCTGCGGGTGAGGCGCCTGCTGAGGCTGCCGCCGCCTGCTGCTGCGCTGCGGCCTGCGGTTCGGCAGGGGCCTGCTGAGCCGTCGCCGATTCGGTGGCCGGCGCTGCCTGTGCGGTTGACGCGGTTGCCTGGCTTGAGCTGGCCTGTGGCTGAGCCTCGGCGGCTACGCTCTGCGCGGCGGTCGGCGCTGCGACCGGCGTGGCTTCGTCGGGGTCGAGCAGCAGCGATACACCGTAATAGACCCCCACGCCCACGCCGGCGAGGACGAGCAGCGTTCCCAGCGCGCGGGCGATGCGCCGGCGCGGGATGCGGCGCCGGCGTCGTTCGTTGGGCAGCAGCAGGCGGCGGTCGGGGCGGAAGGGAAAGTCGCGCGCGCCGCGTACACGAACCTCGGGGCTCGAGAACTCGCGGGTTCCGCGCGCCTCTGTCGGCATGCGACTCATACACCCATCGTACGCGGACGCCGGGGTCGTCCACGACGTATCCATGCCCAACACCCGATAAGATCGCTGCATGGACACGAAACAGATTCGCTGCCCACAGTGTGAGCGGCCGCTGGCGGTGGGCGTGCCGCCGGAGTCGGGCCGAACTCGTCGCGTGGTGACGCAGTGTGTGGGCTGCGAACACGATCTAGTGGTCTCGCGCGGCAGCAAGGCGGCGGAACCGTTGAGGATCCGCGCGTGCAAACGGTGGGCTGTGGTGTGTCCCTACTGCAAGGAGCCGACGATCGCCCGGTTGCCCCCGAAGGGCGTGTTGCGGCGCAAGGAAACCACGCCGTGCGCAGGCTGCCGCAAGCCGCTGATCGTGGAACGCCGCGAGGAGGGCACGGTGGTGTTGCGGGCGCACCGCGGCATTCTCGAAGGCACGCTGCTCTGACACTCCCGTGTAACGCGGCCACGTGATCGAGGGCGATCACAGGGGTATTCTGCAGGATATTGCGAGATCATTCAGCATCTCTGTCGGCCCAGGAGCAGCACACATGAGCAGCGTGGATCAGGAAGCGATCGAAGCCCATCGCCAGTGGCGAGGCAAGGTCGACTACGCGTCGAAGGTCACCGTTCGGAATCACGACGATCTGAGCATCGTCTACACGCCCGGCGTGGCCGCGCCCTGCCTCGAGATCGAGCGCGACCCGTCGCAGGCCCGAGAGCTGACGGGGATCGGCAACCTGGTCGCCGTGGTGACCGACGGCAGCGCGGTGCTGGGGCTGGGCGACATCGGTCCGCAGGCTGCACTGCCGGTGATGGAAGGCAAGTGCGTGCTCTTTCGAGAGTTCGCCGGGGTCGACGCGATCCCGATCGCGCTCTCGGTGCGCGGAGTTGACGAGATCGTCGCCGCGGTGGAGGCGATCGCGCCGTCGCTGGGCGGCGTCAACCTCGAGGACATCTCGGCGCCGCGCTGCTTCGAGATCGAGCGGCGGCTGCACGAGTCGCTCTCGATCCCGGTGATGCACGACGACCAGCACGGGACTGCGGTGGTCGCGCTGGCGGGCTTGATCAACGCGCTGAGGCTGACCGACCGTGACTTCAAGGACCTGCGCGTCGTCGTGCTGGGCGCGGGCGCGAGCGGGATCGCCTGCTCCTCGATTCTGCGCTTGATGGGCTGCGAGGACATCTCGCTGATCGACTCCAAGGGGCTGCTGACGATCGACCGTGAGGACCTGAACCCCTGGAAGCGCGAAGCGGCGGGCTGGTCCGGGCACCACAACAACGCCGACGGCAGCATTCCGCAGACGTCGCAGGTGATGGTGGGGGCAGACCTGTTCCTGGGGCTTGCCGGGCCGGGGCTGGTGACGATCGCTGATGTGGCCTCGATGAACGACAACTCGCTCGTCTTCGCGATGGCCAATCCGACGCCGGAGATCATGCCGGACGAGGCGGCGGAGGCGGGCGCCGCGATCATCGCCACGGGCCGCTCCGACTTCCCCAACCAAATCAACAACGCGCTCGGCTTCCCAGGCCTCTTCCGCGGGCTGCTTGATGGACAGATTCCCAACGTGCAGAACGAGCACAAGATCGCCGCGGCCCAGGCGATTGCGGACTTCGTCAGCGACCCGACGCCAGACCGGATCGTGCCGAGCATCTTCGAGGACGGCCTCGCGATGGCGGTCGCGGACGCGGTTCGCTCCGTCGGCTAGATGAGTTGATGGCCAGAACTTGGCCACGGCTTGCCTGGCGGGCTGCAGGAATCCTCTGAACAACTCTCCCCCCGCTGACCAGATTGAGTGGTCAGCGGAATCGGGATCCGGATCGGATTCCGTTGAGCGCTCAATGTGCTCAACGGGGGGGAGCTGTCGCGCAGCGACTGAGGGGGAGGGCGGAAGCCTGATGAGACGCCAAGCCGCGCACCGTAACGCCGGCTGAGCGCGAGGCACTCCCCCTCTGCCTGCGGCATCTCCCCCTCAGGAGACCTTTGCGTAAACCTGCGCGAGGGTTAATCATGTGGAGAGCGAGGTCAGCGAAGGAGTTTGGCGATGCACCGTGCGCAACGAGCCGAGACATTCATCGATGCGATGCTGCCGGACCGTTTTGGGCGCAACGCGCGGTTGGAGCGGATCGACGCGCTGGTCGACTGGGCGGCGCTGGAGGCGATCGTCGCAGACGTCTACGCGAGCCCGCGCGGGCGGCCCAGCTACCGGCCGCTGGTGATGGTCACGGTGCTGCTGCTGCAGGAGTGGTACCGGGCTTCGGACGCGGCGCTGGAGGAGGCGCTGTGGGACCGCGTCTCGTTCCGCCGCTTCGTCGCGCTGAGCCTCGATGAGGACTCGCCGGACCACTCCACGATCAGCCGCTTCCGCACCCAGCTGGCCGCGCGCGGGCTGGCCACGCAGCTGTTCAGGGAGCTCAATCGGCAGCTCGAGGCGCGCGGCCTGGTGCTCAAGACGGGCACCCTGCTGGACGCCACGGTGGTCGAGGCGCAGGTCCGCAAGCCGCCTGCGGCGGCCGGCCTGGGGGCCGCCAGCGAGCGCGACCGGGACGCCGCCTGGACGCGCAAACGCGGTCAGTCCTACTTCGGCTATCAGGCCCATCTGGGCGTCGACGAAGGCTCGGGCCTGATCCGCCAGGCGCAGCTGCAGCCGGCCAACGTGAACGAGACGGAGGTCGCCGAGGCGCAGATCAGCGGCGACGAGCGAGCCGTCTACGCGGACCGCGCGTTCGAATCCAAGGCGCGCCGCGCGCAGCTGCGGGAGCGCGGGATCAAGGACCGCATCCTGCACCGCCGGCACCAGTATCAAGCGCAGCTGCCGCATTGGCAGCAGCGCCGCAACGAGCTGATCGAACCAGTGCGCGCGGCGGTCGAGCGGGTCTTCGGCACGCTCAAGCGCTCCTACGGCTACCGCCGGGTGCGCTTCATCGGGCTCCAGCGCAACACGGTCGAGCTGCTGTTCAAGTGCATGGCCTTCAACTTACGCCGCGCCGAGCGGCTCGAGTTCGGCGTCTGAGCCGCGCGGCGGTCGGACCGCGCGCGGCGCCGCCGGACAGCCGCGCCGCAGCCGCCAACGGTCCGCAGCGCGGCGCCCCGTGGCCGACCGCCGCCCCCGCCAGCGCCTCCGGCGCGCCCCGATCACCCAGCGCGCCAGCTCCGCTCTGCCCGCACACCGTTTACGCAAAGGTCTCCTCAGGGGGCGACATGGGGAAGGGATCGGATGCCCCTGAACACGTTGGGTGGTCAAGGGGGATCCGACTTGTTCAGAGCTTGCTTAGCCGCGCTCGAGCACGGCGGCGAGGGCGGCCTCGACCTCTTCGATTGGGGCGAAGGCCTCGAAGCGGGCGACGACTTGACCGTCGCCGTCGACGATGAACGTCCATTCGTCGGTGTGGAGCCCCCACTCTTCGAGCAAGGGGGTTTCCTGGGGCGGCTCGCCGCGGCGGACGCCGAGCGGGTTTTCGTAGAGATCGACGTGGATGTAGGCGACGCCGGCGGGGTGCAGCAGGCGCAGCTCGCTGAGCACTTCGACCTGCGGGCCGCAGAACGCGTTGGTGCAGAAGCCGGGGCTGGCGAAGACAACGACGAACGGCTCGCCGCTCTCGAGCGCCTCGGCGATCGTGAGTTCGTAGAGCGTGGCGTCGGGCTCGGCGGCGGTCGAGAGCTCCTCGGCGCCGGCGACATCGCGCAGGGTCCGGTTGATCGAGGCCGGCGGCTGTTCGCCGACGGCGGGCGCCCGCGTCTGCTCGCGCACCGTGATCGCGATCGGGATGTCGATGAAGCCATCGAGGCTCGGCGTGCGGATGCTGAGCACCCAGTCGCCGGCCTGGTCGAACGTCAGCTGTGCGACATGGAAGCCGCGGATGCCGTCGGGGAAGAGCGTGTAGGCGGCGAGCGCATCGCTGGCCGACTCAGGGCCGCCGGCGACGGGCCAGTAGCTGAGCGCCAGGGCGGGGAACTCGACGAGGCCGTCGTCGCTCTCCACGACGATGCTGACGCGGTTTTGGCCAAGGCCGAGGTCGGGCGTGCCGAGCGCGACGGAGAACCCATCGGGGCTGATGAAGACGGGGTAGCCGCCGTCGGTCAGCAGCGCCAGGCGCGGGCTGAGCTCGTCAACGGGGACGGGCTGCAGCGCCTTGACCGTGGAAACCGTCGCGTCGCTGGACTGTTGGTTGACGGTCTGCGGCTGGTCGGCCTGTGCGTCGTCCCGCTGGGCGGTCTGCTGCGCGGCAGGCTCGTCTGCTTCGGCCGCCTCGGCCGGGGCCTGCTGCTGTGTCTGGTCCTGGGACTGTTGGGCTGCCGGCGCGGCGGGAGCGGAGGAGGCCGCCTGCTGCGGATCATCGCCGCCGCTGCCGCAGGCGGCGAGCAGCAGGCCAACGACGAGCGCGCCAGCGATCAGCGCGCCACCAATCGGGAATCGCAGAGACATCACTCACCGCCCAGGTAGGAACCGAATGTGAAGGCGAAGATCGCCAGTTGGTTGGAGTTCGAGCGCAGTTTCAGTTCGTGGGTGCTCCACTCGGGCAGCTTCACGAGGCGGAAGAGATCGTTCTTGGTGACGCGCACGAAGGAGCGCCCGTCGGCGTCGAAACTGATGTCGGCGCCGGCCTCGGAGGACTGGAGCCAGCGGCCGTCCAGCTCGATGAAGACGTCGAAGGGCTGCGCCCCGTCGTCGAGCGTCAGCACGACGTTGACGGTGCGCGCGGTGAATTTGAAGGCGAGGTAGTCCTCGAGTTCGTTGGTGTTGCGCGCATGCACGATCGCCTCGGCGGTGTTGCGCCAGAAGCCCTGCAAGTACCACTTGTTGGCCATCCGGCCGCTGGCCCCGCTCTCGATGTCGGTGTAGTCCTGCACGACATCGGCGGCGAGGTAGAACTCGGGCTGCGCGGCGTACTGGATGCGGCCGTAGTTGCGCTGGGTGCCGCCGTAGAGCTCGCGGGTCTGGCCCTGCGAAACGGGGTCGCGCCGTGGCGCCACAGCGGTGGTGCCCTCCTCGATGCCGCTCAGGTCCCAGCCGGCTTCCTCGAGCGCCTCGCGGATCTTCTGCTCGGTCTCCAGATAGTCGCCTTCTCCGAAGTGCTGGTAGCGGACGCTCATGTCCGGGCCGATCAGGTACTTGGCCGGCCAGTACCGATTGTTGAACGCGCGCCAGGTCTGGAAGTCGTTGTCCTGCGCGACCAGCCACTTGATGCCGTACTGCTCGATCGCGTCCTCGACGTTGTCGCGCTCTTTCTCGAACTCGAACTCGGGCGAGTGCACGCCGATGATCGTCAGGCCGCGGTCGCCGTACTTCGCCTGCCATTCGACGAGGAAGGGCAGCGTGCGGATGCAGTTGACGCAGGTGTAGGTCCAGAAGTCGATCAGGACGACGTTGCCCTTGGCGAGCTCGAGGGCGATTGAGGTCTCCGCACCGTTGAGCCAGGCGTTGATCCCGCGCAGGTCGCTGACGGATGCATCGGCGGCGATCTCTTCCGCTCGCAATCGCAGTCGCTCGGCTTCGGCGGGGTCGACCTCTTGCTCGGCCTGCTCCGCCTGCTCGGCTGCCTGCTCTTCTGCCTGTTCGTCAGCCTGTTCGTCAGCCTGCAGTTCGTCCTTGGTGGGCTGCTCGGCCTGTTGCTCGTCGGCTGCGGAGTCGTCGGCCGGCTGCTCGCCGCTCTGCTGATCGGCGGCTGCCTGCTGCTGCGATCCGCCGTCGGAGTCCACAGTCGCGGCCGACTGCTCGTCTTGCTCGTCCGCTTGCTGCGCCGTCTGTTGCGGGGTTTGCTCCTGCTGGTCCGCGTCGGCCGGTTGTTCGGCGACCTGTTGTTGCTGCGTCTGCGCGGACACCGCCGGCGTCGCGCTCGGCTGCGCCTGCTGATCGGCGTCCGAGCCGCAGGCGGCCAGCGCGAGCGCGCCGATCACCAGTGCCGTTGCGCCGACCATCGCCCAATTCAGAAGTGGTTTCATTGGCTCACCGTATCGCGATGCGGGCCGATGGGGGCCCTAGCCCGACGACACCGCCCAGGCTCGAATGAGGGTGTGCGCGATCGCCATGGGTCCCGGGAGCGAGAGCGCTCCGCCGCGCGCGGGCTCGCCGACGATGGTCGCCGGCGGGCCCGCTAGCGCTTCCATGACTTCGTCGCGGCTGAACCACTGCACGTCGTCCATCTCGAACTCGTCCATATCAATGGCCGAGGTCTCAGCGTCGGCGTGGCAGCCGATCATCAGCGACGCGGGGAAAGGCCAGGGCTGCGACGAGTGATAGCGGATGGCTCGCACTTCGATGCCGGCCTCCTCGCGAACCTCGCGGCGTACGGCGTCCTCGATCGATTCGCCATGGTCGATGAATCCGGCCAGTGCGGAGAACATCCCCGCGGGCCAGCTCGCCTGTCGTCCCAGCAAGCATCGCCGTCCGTCGTTGACGACTGTGATCACGACTGGATCGGTTCTTGGAAAATGTTCGGCTGAACACTCGACGCACGTGCGCGAGATGCCGCCCTGGACGGGCGCGCTGCGTGCGCCGCAGACGGCGCAGTGGCGGTTGCGCGAATGCCAGTCGACCAGCGAGCGGGCCTGGGCGGCGATCCCGGCGTCGTCGGCGTCGAGCGTGACGGAGGCTTCGCGCAGGTCGGCGAAGGCGGCGCCATCGGGGAGGTCCAGCGCGGCCAGTGGGTCGGGCGAGCCCGACACGTTGATCGCGAACCGGGCTGCGCCGCGCTCGTCGTCGACGCCGAGCAGCACCGGGAAGCTCTCGGGGTCGGCGTCTTCGAGGTCACTGACGGGCGCCCAGGCGAGTCGCAGCGTGCCGGCGTCGTCGACGATCGGCACGGCCAGCCGGTACAGCGGGAGCAAGCGAGTGGACTCGTCGGCGAGGCGGCTGCGAATCCAGTCCTCGTCGCGGCGCTGCGCGGCGACCCGATCGAGCGGGTTGCCGGCGAAGGTGTTGCGCTGCTCGGGCATTGGGTGACCCCCTGAGCTAATCGGTGAGCGAGTTCAGTGAGCTATGCGTCGCCGATCGCGAACCGGGTCGCGGCGGGTTCGCGCGGCAGGCCGGGCATGGTCATGATTTCGCCGGAGATGATCACCACGAAGCCCGCCCCGGCGGCGGGCCGGACCTCGCGGATCGTGAACTCGTGGTCACTCGGCCGGCCGAGCAGGGCAGGATCGTCGGAGAGCGAATACTGCGTCTTGGCCATGCAGATCGGCCAGGCCTCCATGCCGAGACGGCGGGCGCGGCGGAGCGTCAGCTCGGCGCGGCGCAGGTAGACGACCGAGCCCGCGCCGTAGACCTCGCGGGCGACCTTCTCGATCTTCTCGTGGAGCGGATCGCCGAGTTCGTAGAGCGGCTGGAGCTGCGAGTCGCCGGCGTCAAGCGCGTCGTGGACGGTCTCGGCCAGCTCGGCGCAGGCCGCCGCGCCGCCGCCGTAGGGGTCCGCCTCCGCCGCGCGGACGTTGCGCGCCCGGCAGTGCGCGAGCACCGCGTCGAGCTCCGCCCGGGTATCGCTGGGGAAACGGTTGACGGCGACGACGGGGCTGACGCCGTGGCGCTCGACGTTATCGATGTGCGCGTCGAGGTTGACGAGGCCGGCCTCGAGCGCGGCGACATCCTCGACCTCCAGCTCGCGCGGGCCGCGGCCGCCGTGGCGCTTGATCGCGCGCGCCGTGGCGACGATCACGGCGACCTGCGGCTCGAAGCCGCCGACGCGGCTGACGACGTTGAAGAACTTCTCCGCGCCGAGGTCGGAGCCGAAGCCGGCCTCGGTGACGGTGATGTCGCTGGTCGCCAGCGAGGCGCGGGTGGCGGCGATGCTGTTGCAGCCGAGCGCGATGTTGGCGAAGGGGCCGCCGTGGACGAAGGCGGGGCCGCCGTCGAGCGTCTGGACCAGGTTGGGCCGGATCGCCTGCTGGAGCAGCACCGCCATCGCGCCGTCGACCCCGAGGTCGCGGCAGTGCACGGGCTGGATCTCGCGCGTGTAGCCGACGATCACGTCGCCGAGCCGGCGGTGCAGGTCCTCGAGGTCGGAGGCGACTGAGAGGATCGCCATCACCTCGGAGGCGGGCGTGATATCGAACGACTCCTCGCGCGGGATGCCATCGGTCTGGCCGCCCAGACCGATCACCGCGCCGCGCAGGGCGCGGTCGTTCATGTCGATGCAGCGATGCCAGGCGATGCGGCGCGGGTCGATCTGGTGCGGGTTGCCGTGGAAGATCGAGTTGTCGATCGCGGCGGCGAGCAGGTTGTTGGCGGCGGTCACGGCGTGCAGGTCGCCGGTGAAGTGCAGGTTGATGTCGTCGGACGGCTCGATGATCGAGCGCCCACCCCCGGTCCCGCCGCCCTTGATCCCGAAGACGGGCCCCATCGAGGGCTCGCGCAAAGCGACGGTCGCGCGCGCCCCGCCGGCGCGCATCGCCTGGGTCAGCCCGATCGCCGTGGTCGTCTTGCCCTCGCCCGCGGTGGTCGGGGTCATGCCCGTCACGAGCACCAGTTTGCCCTGCGGCGCGTCGGCGCGCTGGGCCAGCGCGTCGACCGTCAGCTTGGCCTTCGATTGCCCGTAGAGTTCGAGTTCGTCGTCGGCCAGGCCGAGCTCCGCCGCCACGTCCACGATCCGCCGCATTCCGTCACCCCTCTGCCCGGCGCGTCAGGCCGAGATCTTGCCCTGCGGCGGTTAATCTACCCCACGCTCAGCGCTCCACCGTGACCTTGACATCGGTGATCTTGCGAGAGTTGACGATCAGGGCGATGTTCCAGTCGCCGGGCTGGGAGATGCTGAGCGGGATCGCGGCGACATCCCAGGGCGGGATCAGATCCTCGAAGCGGTAATCCTGGACCTCGAAGTAGGAGCGGCCGCCGACATCCAGCTCGAAGCGCACGATCACGTGGTCGGCCTCGGTCGGCGCGGCGAGGTCGAGGCGCACCCAAAACCGTTCGTCGACCCCCAGGTTGCGTTCGAGCGGGACGAGCACGCCCTTGTCGGGGTCCTGCAGGTCGAGTCCCAGCGCTGCCTCGGCGCTGTGACCGGCGCCCCAGGTTGAACAGCCCGACAGTGCGATTGCGGCGAGACATAGAATCAGCAGAACACCCGCAGGCGAGTACGTTGCGCCAAACGCGGTGAAGATTCGGTACATCGATGACACAATTCGACAATACTCGCAGGGCGCCGAACGCTGATCTGGCTGTGTCCGTCCACGGCGTCTACAAACTGTTCGGAGACGAGGAATACGCGGCGCTGGAGCAGGCCCGAGCGGGGCTCTCGAAGGACGAGATCCAGTCGGAGACGGGCGCGGTGTTGGCGCTCCGTGACGTCAGCTTCAAGGTCGCGCGCGGTGAGATTTTCGTGGTGATGGGTCTGTCCGGTTGCGGCAAGTCGACGCTGGTGCGATGCATCAACCGGCTGATCGAGCCGACCGTCGGCGAGGTCTGGATCGACGGCCGGGAGATGATGCAGCTGAGCGACGAGGACCTGCGCGAGGTGCGCCGCACGGAGATCGCGATGGTCTTCCAGCACTACGGACTGATGCCGCACCGCAGCGTGCTCGAGAATGTCGGTTGGGGGCTGGAAGTGAACGGCGTGGCGGGCCACGAGCGGCGCGATCGCTCGGTGCAGGCACTCGCCGCGGTCGGCCTGGCCGAGTGGGCGGGCAGCATGCCGGATCAGCTCAGCGGCGGGATGAAGCAGCGGGTCGGCCTGGCCCGCGCGCTGGCGCTCGATACGCCGGTGCTGCTGATGGACGAGCCGTTCTCGGCGCTCGACCCGGTGATCCGGCGCGACCTGCAGGACGAACTGATCAGCCTGCAGCAGGAGCTGCACAAGACGATCATCTTCATCACGCACGACCTCAGCGAGGCCGTGCGGGTCGGCGACCGGATCGCGATCATGCGTGACGGTGCGGTGGTGCAGGAGGGCACACCGCGCGATGTGGTGCTGAACCCTTCCGACGATTTCGTCAGCGACTTCACCAAGGACGTGCGGCTCAACTCGATGCTGACCGCGAGTGCGGTGATGCAGGCGCCGGTCCGCGTGGAGCGCGTGGACGTGCGCGCGTCGGTGGCGCTCGAGCGACTGGTCACCGAGCACGCCGACGATCTCGTCGTCGTCGACGAGGCTGGGCGGTATCGCGGCGCTGTGCGGCTCTCGCAGCTCGAGGCCGCGGCGCGCGGCACCGACGGTGCGCTCTCCGAACTGACGCTGCATTCCACCGAGGCGGTGAGCGTGGACGCCGTGCTGGACGATCTCGTTCCGATCGGCCTTGGCGCTGAGCGTCCGCTGCCTGTCGTCGATCACGACGGCGTGCTTGTCGGCGAGGTCCCGCTGACGCGACTGGCGGAAGCGATCACCGCGAACGACGCCAACTCGCTGGCGACTCCCGCGGCCGTGCGGTGAGTACGGTCCGGCCCCATCTGGCCGCGGCGGTGGACCGGCTGTACGCCGCAAACCGCGGCATCCCGGGCTGGGGGCGGTTGCCCGGTTGGCTGCGCTGGGCCGCGCTGCTGGCGCTGCTCGCGGTGGTCCTGAGCGTCGCCGCGCCCGACGCGACCGACGAGTTTCCGGTCGAGATCGGCCGTGATGTCGGCCTCGTGATCGACAACGTCGTCGACTGGATGAAGGTCAACCTGGGCTTCATCTTCACCACGATCCGGGACGTGCTGCTGACGATCCTCGTCTGGATCGAGGACGCGCTGCTGTGGTTGCCGTGGCCGGCGTTCGTCGCGGGGATTGCGGTCGCGAGCTGGCGCACCTCGGGCTGGGGGCTGGCGATCGGCTCGGCGGCGGCGCTGACCCTGCTGGCCGCATTCGGCCTGTGGGACAGCACGATGGAAACGGTCGCGCTGATCTTCGTCACGGTCTCGCTGTCGATCGCGATCGCGATCCCGCTCGGGGTCTGGGCCTCGCAGAGCGACCGGCTGGACCGGCTGGTCCGGCCGGTGCTGGACGCGATGCAGACGATGCCGAGCTTCGTCTACCTCGTCCCGGCGATCTCGTTCTTCAGCCTGGGCAACGTGCCGGCGGTGATCGCGACGCTGATCTACGCGATCCCTCCCGCCGTGCGACTGACCAACCTGGGCATCCGGCAGCTACCGGCGGAGACACTCGAGGCCGCCGAGTCGTTCGGCGCGACGCCCGTTCAGCTCCTGCTCAAGGTCAAGGTGCCGCTGGCGATTCCGACGATCATGGCCGGGGTGAACCAGACCACGCTGATGGCGCTGGCGATGGTGGTGATCGCGTCGCTGGTGGGCGCCGGCGGGCTGGGCGAGGATGTCAACCGCGCGCTCGGGCGGATCGAGCCGGGCAACGCGTTCCTCGCCGGACTCGGGATCGTATTCCTGGCGATCATCATCGACCGCATCACCCAGTCGTTCGCGGCACGGCGCCAGGCCGGTGGCGAAGAGGACATCCCACCTGTCAGACTGTAGGCAGCGAGCAAGGAAAGAATGCGAGGATCGTATGACGACGCTAATCGGCGAGCTGCTACGAAGATCGAGGGTCTGGTTGATTGGGGGCTTGATCGGCCTCACGGTCCTGCTCGGCGCAGCCGCTTGCGGCGGCGAGGAGGCCAAGGAACCGATCGTCTTCTCCGACCTGAACTGGCTCTCGGCGGAGGTCCAGACGCGGATTGTGGCCTACATCGTCGAGCATGGCTACGAGTACCCGACCGACCTGATCGCCGGCGACACCGTCTCGCTGTGGGCCGGCCTGACCAACGACGACACGCAGGTGACGATGGAGGTCTGGCCGGCGCAGCAGCCCTGGATCGATGACCTCGAACCGGGCGTGATTGAACTGCTCGGCGACAGCCTGGACGAGAACTGGGAGGCTTGGGTCATCCCGCAGTACGTCAAGGATGCGAATCCCGGGCTTGTCTCCGTCACCGACCTGGCCGACTACCAGGATCTGTTCGTGACGGCCGACTCGCGCGGCAAGGCGCGGTTGGTGGGCTGTATCGCCGGCTGGGCCTGCGAGCAGGTCAACGCCAACAAAGTCGTCGCCTACGGCCTTGAAGACGTGGTCGACGTGATCGACCCGGGCAGCGGCGCAGCACTGTTCGCCGATCTCGAATCGGCCTACGCGCGCGGCGAGCCGTGGCTGGGCTACATGTGGGGTCCGACGAAGCCAACGGCGACGCTCGACCTCTACCGGCTCGAGGAGCCCGAGTGGACCGAGGAGTGCTGGAATGGCGATCAGGGCTGCGCGTATCCCAGCTCCGAGGTGCGGATCGCGGTCAATACGAGCCTGGTCGATCGCGCGCCCGAGGTGATCACGTTCCTGCGCGCCTGGGACTTCTCAGCCGCCCAGCAGGTCGCCACCGAGATCTGGATGGGCGAGAACAACGAGACACCCGACGCGGGCGCGATCTGGTACCTGCGCAACAATCGCGATGTCTGGAGCAAGTTCGTCACCCCGGAGGCAGCCGAACGGATCGACGCGGCCCTCGCCGCGGAGAGCTAAGAACCCTCTGAGCAAGCCGGATCCCCTCTCCCCCCGCTTGGCGGGGGGAGAGTTGTTCAGAGCCTTCGCGGTTTCTGGCTTGGCTCCTCCTGGTCGCGGGGCGTGTCCGCCAACAGTTCAGCGACCGTCTGATACGCCTCGTCCGCCTCGGCCTGTGCGCGGCCCAGTGGTGGTACCTTCGCCCTGACGCCGCCCTGCCCCCGACACGTACAGGAGCCCTCATGGTCCGCCTCTCCGACCTCCACCCAGAGGAAGCGGAGCATCTGAGGAGCTGGCCGCATACTCAGATCGAGCCGGGCGAGTGGATCACGCCCAAGCCGCTGGCCGAGTCGACGATCGCCCTGATCACCACCGCGGGCCTGCACCGCCGCGACGACGTCCCGTTCGCGTCGGGCGCGGTGGACTATCGGATCATCCGCGGCGACGTTGACTTCGCGGATGTCATCTCTACGCACTTGAGCTCCAACTGGGACCGCGCGGCGCTCGCGCAGGATCTCAACGTCGTGCTGCCGATCGAGCGCCTGAGGGAGTTGGCTGACTCGGGCGAGATCGGCGGCGTCGCGCGCTGGCACTACTCGTTCATGGGCGGGGTCCCGCGCGCCGAGCGGCTGGAGCCTTACGCCCGCGAGGTGGCGCGCCTGCTCAAGCGCGATGGCGTCGACGCTGCCGTGTTGATACCCGTTTGACCGGCCTGCACGCGCGCCGTCGGCGCGCTCGGCCACTTCATCGAGCGTGAAGGCGTGGCCACGACCAGCATCTCCCTGGTCCGCGAGCACAGCGAATACATGCAGCCGCCGCGCGCGCTGTGGGTGCCGTTCTACCTCGGCCGCCCCTTCGGCGTGCCCGACGACCCCGATTTCCAGCGCGACGTGCTGCGCGCGGCGCTCGACCTGCTACCGACGCTGACCGAGCACGGGATCGTCGACTATCCAGTCGAGGCGCCGGACGATTCGTTCTCCCACACGTGGGCCTGCCCGGTCTCGTTCGAAACGTCGGACGCCGACTCGCTCGGAGCCCGCCTGCGCGGTGAAGCGCAGCGGCTCGCGCCCTGGTGGCGCGAGACGCACCGCGCTCGCGGCCGCACGCTGGTGGGTTCGAGCGCACCGCTGCCCGACGGACCGGCCCGCGAGATGACCGTGCCGCTGCACGTCGACACGCTGGCTGCCGCGCTTGTCAACGTCGCGGAGGGCGCGCCGCTCGACACGCCGCCTGCGATCGAGCAGCCGGCCGGCGTGAATCCCGCCGAAGCGGCAACTGAGATCGCCTGGTCGCATCCGATGCCGTTCCTGCTGCGTCACCTTGTGCAGGACCTGCGCTGCTTCTATCAGGAGGCCGCGGCCGGGCAGCCGGGCGCGCGGGCGCCGTCGCATCGCGCGTTGAACGAGTGGATCTTCGGCGAAACGGTGCTCGGCGAGGCGATCATCGAGATGGGCCGCCGGCTCACCGAGGCCGGCGATCCACGCCTGCGCGCCCTGCGTTTCTGGTCGATCCCTGAGGGCTTCTGGCCCGACGGCGATGCGGTCGTCGCCCCCGTCCCCGGGACCGACCCGTTCGCGCTCGCCGACCAGGCCAACAAGCTGTTCGCGCCGCGCTGACCGGCCCTCGTAGAGGCGTTGGTGAGGGTGACGACCGACTAACCTGCGGGCGAATGCACCGGTGAGGATCAGCCCCCATGACACAGCGAACCGACGCCTACCCCGAGCTCGACCGCGACCTGCGCTTCTTTCCGCTCGGCGTCGATCAGCCGCGACAGCTCAGCACCGAGCAGATCCAGCAGTACAACGACAAGGGCTACATCTTCCCGATCGACATCTTCTCGAAGTCCGAGATCGAAGTGATCCGCGGCTACTTCGACGATCTGCTGCCCAAGGCCATGGCAGCCGGCTGGAACAGCTACGAGCTGACCAACTGGCACAAGCACTGCCGCGGCGTCTGGGATGTCGTCACCGACAGCCGGATTATCGACGTCATGGAGGACATGTTGGGCGAGACGGTGATCCTGCGCCACAGCCATCTGTTCGCCAAGCTGCCCGGCGACGGCATGCGAGTCAGCTGGCACCAGGACGCGTCCTACTGGCCGCTGTCGCCCAGCAAGGTCGTCTCCGCCTGGCTGGCGCTCGACGATGTCGACCTGGGCAACGGCGCGATGCAAGTGATTCCCGGCTCGCACCACAACGCGCAGGTCGCCTTCCAGGACAGCGCTGCCGACGAACACAACGTGCTCAACCAGACCGTGCCCAATCCTGAGGACTACGGCGACCCGCCGGTCGCGCTGGAGCTGCAAGCCGGTCAGATCTCGCTGCACAGCGACTGGATGCTGCACGGCTCCGAGCCCAACGAATCGAACCGCCGTCGTTGCGGCCTGGCGATGCGCTACCTCTCATCCGATGTGCGCGCCTACAACGGCTGGAACGTTCACTCGATCGTCTGCCGCGGCTCCGAGCCGACCGGTCACTGGGCCAATCACCCGCGCCCCGATGGTGAGGTCATCCCCGTGAAAGACGCCGAGTAAGCGGCCGCATCGCAAGGTCACCAGTGGTCGCCTACGGACGCCCTGAACAAGTCGGATCCCCCCTGACCACCCGATGTGTTCAGGGGCATCCGATCCCTTCCAATGTCGCCCCCTGAGGAGACCTGCGCGTAATCCCCATTTCCCCTCTCCCCCCGCAAAGCGGGGGGAGATGCCGCAGGCAGAGGGGGGCTCCGGGCGCGCCCTCACCAGATAGCGGAAGCTCCCCACCGTCACTTCGTGACACCGCCACCGGCAGTGAAGATCGGAGCGGTGGGACTTACGCGCAGGTCTCCTGAGGCGGAGCCATTGAGATCGGGATTCCGCTGACCACTCAATGTGTTCAAGGGCATCCGATCCCTTCCCCATGTCGCGCCCTGAGGGGGAGATGCCGCAGGCAGAGGGGGAGTGCCTCGCGCTCAGCCGTCGTTACCGTGCGCGGCTTGGCGTCTGACCAGCCTTCCGCCCTCCCCCGCAGTCGCTGCGCGACAGCTCCCCCTCGGGGGGAGCCATTGAGAGCGGGATTCCGGTGACCACTCAATCTGGTCAGCGGGGAGAGAGTCATTTAGAGGATTCTTAGAGGATTCCCAAGCTCGCCCACCAACACTCTGCATCCTGCACACGCTTCACGGCCGTGAGTCTACGAACGCCGACCCCACGCCGACATACACTCCCTGAATGGCGACGACATCACGGGCCAAGGCGAGGCGCGCAGCGCGGGCCGCGCAGCGGGCGGCACAGAGCGACCCCGACCGGGCGAACAACCGCGTGCTCGCGCGCAACCGCCGCGCGACTTGGCAGTACGAGATCACGCAGCGGATCGAGGCCGGGATCGAGCTGCGCGGCAGCGAGATCAAGTCGCTGCGGCTGGGCCGCGGCTCGATCGCCGAGGCCTACTGCCGCCCGCGCGACGGTCAGCTGTGGCTGATCGGGGCGCACATCGCGCGCTACGAGCCGGCCGGCGAGCAGAACCATGAGCTCACCCGCGACCGTCGGCTGCTGGTCCACCGCCGTGAAATCCACCAGCTAGAGGCGGCCTTCGAGCAGCGCCGGCTGACGCTGGTGCCGCTGCGGCTGTACCTGAAGCACGGCCTCGTGAAGCTGGAGATCGGCGTGGGACGCGGCAAGCGCGAGCACGAGAAGCGCCAGCGCATTCGCGAGCGCGAGACCAACCGCGAAATCGCTCGCGCCCTGCGCCAAAACAACGTCTGACGGCGCTAGCCTCTGTGCCAAGCGCCATTGCGCGCGGCCACGCAACACCAGAATTCCTGCACGGCGGGCGAAAGCGGAGGGACACCATGGGATGGCTCAAGAGGTTGCTGGGTCGCGAAGATTCCTCTCATGACCATGAACGTACGTACGAAGTGGTCGCTCACGATGGCAACGGCTCGCGGGCCTATGAGGTAGTAGATGCAGGTTTGAGTGCATGGGAGAGCGGTGAGCTAGTCACTGCTGAGCGATTGCTGCGAACGGGCGTGACCGCATACCGCGAATCTGACCCGGACGGGACAGACTACGCTCTGGGACGCTTAGGAGCGTTTCTCGTCGAGCAGGACCGGCTGGACGAAGCGGCGGAAGTGCTTGAAGAGGCGATCGCTGCTGGGGCAGACATTCCCGCAGTTAGTGCGGACTACTCGCTCCTGCTTGAAGAACGCAAGGAAAGAGGGGAATGGTCAGCTGAGGCCGCGAAGCGAGCTGAGGCAGTTCTCAGGACAGGCGTATCGGCAACCGCGGAAAAGCTAGATCGCGTGCGAGCTGCTGCGCACCACGCTCTGGCGCTATTCCTCATCTCAGAAGGTCAAGATCAGCAGGCCGAAGAGGTGATCCGCACGGGGCTGCAGATCACACCCTTGGATTCCGATTTACACCGCGCCTACCGAGAGGTCATGGTTGTGCGGCGGGATGCGCCGGGGCTCGTCGACGCGGCGATTCGCGCAGCCGAGATGGATTTCTATCAGGTTCATGCTTGGGATTACCTCCACGGAGCCGCAGAAGCCGCGGAACGAGACGGCGATGCAGAGTTCGCCGAAGCGATAGCCAGGCGCACGGCTGCGCGAGCGAGAGCTGATGGCGATTGGGATGCATATTGGGCCACCACCGGTGTCCTTGGTCATATCTTCGAACGTAGTGAGCGGCTGCCCGAGGCGATAGAGATCTGGCAGGCGGCGTTTGACGAAGGCAGCAACGACCCGACGACAGCGAATCGGTTGTCGATGCACAAGGAACGCGCCCGCGATTACACCGGAACGGTCAGAATCATCGAGACCGCCTTTGAGCGCTCTTTGCCGAGCAACGTCGAAGAACAGATGCGGAAACGCCTAGAGCGCTGTCGCGCGCGGCTTGAGAAGCGGAGTCGCCGGGATGTCGCCGCATTCTCGATCCGCGGCGGTGGTGATGCGATGCAGCTCGTGTTCCAGACGCGTGTCACTCCCATGATTCGCGAGTTCGCCATCGGCGCCGGCGTCGGCAGAAGCTGGGGCCACCGTCGGGAGTCTGGACTGTGGATCGAGTGGTCGCTGCACGACGGGACCGAAACCAGTCGCAACGAGAATCTGGATCGTCATCGGGTGCTCGAATTCGCCCGCGGGGGCGCAGCCATCGGCGCAACCCAGACAGGGCCTGTTGACGAATGCGTGACCCAGCTTGCCTTCCTGTCGCCGGCTGGAGTGCTGCTGGCGGAGTCGCAGCTGCCCAACGCTCCGGCTGGGATTGCAGCGGCACGGGACGGCAATTGGTATGTGGGTTGCCGTGACGGTGGCCTCTACGCATTCTCGAATGCTGGCGCGCTCCTGTGGACTTGGTGGATGCCCGACGCGCTCGATTTCGAGGGAGACCGCTACCTACGCCCATGCCCCTACTACGTTGCGGCAGATGGCGATCGCGTGCTGCTCTCGAGCTTCGGGACGATCTTCTGCGTTTCGTCCGCTGGAGAGATGCAGTGGTCATTTGAGGTACCCAAGCCCGATGTGGACCCCGCTCAACGCATCAGCTTGAATATCGGCTCGCCATCGTCCACGAGCGATGCGTACGCCGCGTTGGCGTTGTCGCCAGCGGCTTCCATCGAGGAGGTCAAGTCAGCGTACCGCCGTCGTGCCATGGAGACGCATCCCGATCTCCACCGCGACCAAGCGTCTGCGGGTGAACAATTTCAACAAGTGCACCGCGCATATGAAACGATCATGGCTGGCGGGTCGGATGGCGACGCAGGCCGCGCGAGCGGGCTAACCGTCGAGATATCAGTGATTCGCACGACGCCGTCGGCGCTCGTAGCGCGGCTGGCGGCGGCGAACGGATACACGTACGTCGGGACGGATCACGGCCGAGTGCATATCCTCGACAGCGCGGGCTCGCTAGTTCGGGAGCACGCCCTCGGTGAGGGTGCCGCGCACCCAATTGTGGATGCGAGCGGCGAGCTGCTGGCGGCCTGGTGCGATGGCATGCTGTTCTACTTCGACGGCGTGCGTTTGAGAAATCTCGTCGAGTGCGAGTCGGTGCCAGACGACGTCGGCTCTTTCGGCGCAGGACTCTACTTGTGGCGGGGCAACCAGATTGAGGTCGTCGACCGCTCCGGGCATGCACTTTGGGCCGTCGAGTTCGCCAAATCGATCGGTGCCGTAGCCGTTCACGAAGACCAACTGATCGTCGCGGGCGGCGTGCTGGCCGGGTTCCGCCGAACACAAGATCAGATGGTGAGCCACCAGCTCTGATGACTGACCGATGAGCGGTGTGAGGTTCCGAAGCAAGTTTGGATTTCGCCATGCAGCGCGCCGATCTTGAAGCGATTTCTGAAGCCGCCGGGGTGCCGGCGACGACCATCCCGATCGAGTTCACGGGGCCCGACGATCCGACCTACCCCTCGCCGCTGCGCCTCGGCGAGGGCACGGCGGCGCTGCTCGCCAACGTCGCCGGCGCGGTCAGCGAGATCACGGCCGCGACCGGCGGGACGCCGCAGTCGGCGCAGATCGATGTGGGCCACGCGCTCGTCTCGATCTCCAGCATGTGGGTGCTGCGCGTCAACGGGGTGCTCGCGGGCGAGGCGCTGGCCGACCAAATGGCGCCCGGCCAGGGCATCTTCCCGACCCGCGACGGCCGGCATCTCTATCTACTCAGCGGCTTCGCGCACATCGTCGAGCGGACGCTCGAGGCGATCGGCTGCGATGACGTGACGCGGCTCGCCGAGCACGTCGCGGAGCGCGACTCCGCCGAGCTCGAGGCGGCGCTGGTCGAGGCGCAGCTGACCGGCGTCGTCATGCGCGACACCGAGCAGTGGGCCGCCCACCCCCAGGGGCGGCTGCTCGCGGACGCGCCGGCGGTGCGGATCGAGCGGATCGGCGACGCCCCGCCCACGCCGCTGCCGGAGGGCGCGCAACCGCTCTCGGGCCTGCGTGTGCTCGATTCGACGCGGGTGCTGGCGGGGCCGACGATCTCGCGCACGCTCGCCGGTCTCGGCGCCGATGTCCTGCATGTCGGCTCGCCGAACGTGCCCGACCTGCAATCGGCGCAGGCCGACACGGGCCACGGCAAGCGTCGCGCGTTCGTCGACCTGGAGACGCCCGAGGGCGTGGACGCGATCTGGAACCTGATCGAGGGCGCCGACGTGTTCTCGCAGTCGTACCGCGCGGAGAGTCTGGCGCGCCGCGGGCTGGGCCTCGGCGCGGTGGCGGCGCGGCGGCCGGGCATCATCTATGTCTCGGAGAACGCCTACGGCCAAGCGGGGCCGTGGCGCGAGAAGCGCGGCTTCGACGGCAACGTGCAGGCGGCCAGCGGGATCGCGTCGCTGCACCAGCGGCCCGACCAGTTCGCGCCGGCGGGCCCGGCGATGGCGATGAACGACTACTGCACGGGCTATTGGGGCGCGTACGGCGTGCTGCAGGCGCTCAAGCGCCGCGCGACCGAGGGCGGCTCATGGCACGTCACGGTCTCGCTTGGCCAGACGGCGGCGTGGTTCCTGCGCATGGGCACGCCGCATGAAATTGGCGCGGATCATCCCGCGCGCGATCCGCAGATCGGTTATCGGCTGGCGGCGCAGTTCTCGGAGGATGTCGAGTCGGACTACGGGACGCTGACGCGTCTGAAGTTCCCAATCAGCTTTTCCGACACCGAGCCGGCCTGGTCGCGCACCGTCAAGCCCGGCGCGCACGCCCCGGAGTGGCTACCGCGTTAGGAGAGCTCTGACCAACCTGGATCCCATCTCCCCCCGCCCGGCGGGGGGAGATGGGATCCGGTGGACATCTCTCGCCATGCTGCCCCAAGCACTGTCCGCCACGGCGGCGCTGAACGCGACGTGGCTAACGCTTGGGCACGCACACGCTGGCTGGCCGCGCCGCGCGATGCCCGGATTCGGGATAGGATGACCACGCGCAACGATGCGCAGAGACACAACCTGGGGACGAAAGGGATCGACAGCGGCCGACTGATCTGTGGCTGCGCGCCGAGGTGGCGTTCCTCGCTAATCCGCGCCAACCCTTCCTTAACTGGCGAAACCAAGGAATTCGCTCTCGCCGCCTAACCACGGCGACGTCGCCTCCCGTCCGCCGCCGAACCGGTGGGAGTGCGGCGCCATCAGTTTGGCCGCTCGCCGCGGGATGACGGGACCGCAGCGCTAAGACCATTCCGGATCACCTGGTCGTAACGGTAGGCCGACGCGCCGGCGACCGGGGACAATACAAGCGACGGCTACGCGCGTAGAGGCTGCGGGGAGCGACCGACTGGACGGGGAGTTCGATTCTCCCCCGTCTCCACCACCACATCATCCAGACGCGTCCGGCGCGCCGCCGGATCCGGGGAGCGCAGCGATGACCGACCCTGCTCCGCTGGTGCTGCCGCCCGCGGTGCTGCCGCCCGAGCGGCCGGCCCCGCCGCCCTCCGGCGCGCCGTTCGATCGCCGCTTCTTCGAGTCCGTCCTGCCCGGCGCGGTCCGCGCCTACTGCACGCAGGTTGCCTGCACGATCCCGCTCGTGCAACTGTTCACCTCCGACGGGGCGCGCCACTACATCCGCGCGATCTCGGCCGTGTCCGACAGCTGGGTGGCGCTGCATACCCAGGCCGAGCGGAACGAGCAGCCGATCCAGGTCTTCATCCCCTACCCGGCGATCATGCGGGTCGAGATTCATCCCGATCTGAGCCCCGAGCTGCGGCGCTTCGGCTTCCTCACGGCGAGCTCCGAGCTGAGCCCGCACGAGCTGGCCGCAGCGGCGCAAGCGGCCGCCGCGGAGACTGCTACGCACGGCTGAACTATTCGCCAACTCGCGGATGACTCTATCGACGCACGTGGGTAGAATTCTTCCACCGGTCGCGGGCGTGTGATCCACGCCGGCCGCGGCATACCCAGCGGGCGACAGCCCAACAGGAGGATCAGACCCATGCAAGAGCGAAACTACTGGAGTCGGATGCGACGGCGTCGCGTCTCACGCCGCACCCTGCTGGGCGCCTCCGCACGCGCCGGCGTCGGCGCAGCCGGGCTCGCCCTGGTCGGCTGCGGTGACGACGACGAGCAGCAGGTGGCAGCCGAGCAACAGGTTCAGCAGGCCGTGCAGCAGCAGGCGGTGCAGGAGCAACAGGAGGAGCAGCAGCAGGTGGTCATCGAGGCGCCCTCCGACCTGATCGTCGGCGGCACCCGCACCGCACCGTTCGTCGGTCCCTACTCGGGCGACCCGCCGACGCTCGACCCCTACGAGAACCTCACCTACCGCTCGCAGATCCCGTCCGCCTTCCACTACTCGAAGCTGATCCAGGCGGTCAGCGGCGCCGAGGGCGTCGACCCGATCAACACCGCCGAGTACGAGGGCGACCTGGCCGGCCTGCCCGAAATCCCCGACCCGGTCACCTACGTCTTCACCGTGCGCGACGACGTGAACTGGCACGATGTCGAGCCGCTCAACGGGCGCGCCCTGACGATGGACGACATCCAGCAGACACACGACCGCTTCAAGGAGATTTCGGCCAACGCGGCGGGCTGGGACAACGTCGTCGAGAACTTCTCGATCGGCGAGGACCGCTCGATCACCTTCAAGCTGCACCGCCCCCACGCGCCCTTCCTGACGCTGGCCGGCTCCTCGCAGCACATGTGGATCATCCCGCCCGAGATCGTCGACGACGGCACCGTCGCCAAGCACCCGGTCGGCTCCGGTCCCTGGATTTTCGAGAGCTTCGAGCCCGGCGTGGCGCTGAAGTGGCGGCACAACCGCGACAACTGGCACCGCAACGCCGACTTCCCGGCCGTCTCGCAGAACATGCCGCTGTTGGACAACATCATCGCCACGATGAACGGCGACACCAACGTGCTGATCCCGGCGCTCGGTGAAGGCGCGCTGGACTACTCGCAGCTCTCGCCCGCGATCTACAAGCAGGCCGTCGAAGCCGCACCGCAGATCGAGGACGACGGCTACGTCTTCACGCTCAACACGGTGCCCGGCGGGTTCTACTTCAACTTCTCGATCCCGCCCTGGAACGACACGCGGGTGCGCCAGGCGCTCTCGCTGGCGATGGACCGCGATGGCGTGCTGGAGGCGACCGACGACACCGGGCGCGGCGGCTGGCACTCCGGCATCTCACAGCTGCCGCCCTACTGGCTGGACCCCAAGGACCTCAACAAGTTCGGTGAGACCTTCGAGGGCGAGCCGTCCGGCACGCTGTTCCACCGCAACATCGCCGAGTCGCGCAAGCTGCTCGACGCGGCGGGCTTCCCCGAGGGCATCTCGGCGACGCTGCACGGCACCGCCGACTACGGCGCGACCGTGGTCAACTTCTACGAGGCCTGCGCCTCGACCGCCGCCGAGGCCGGCTTCCAGTTCGAGTTCTTCTTCAAGGAGTACGCCGCCTATATCGCCTCGATCTTCCGCGGCAACTTCCCCGACGGCTGGGACGGCGAATCGAGCCACCTCGCGATCGGGCCGCTCTACGGCGGCGCGACGGACCCCGAGGACCTGTTCGCCGCCTGCTACGCGCGCAGCTCCGGGCGCCACAACTGGGGCTCGGCCGGACGCGTCGCCGAGGACTCCGTGACCGCGCTCGACACCGGCGGCAACGCCGCGCTCTGGAGCCACCCCAACGCCATCTCCGGCGGCGGGCCCGAGACCGACGAGCGGCTGCACACGATGTTCGACGAGCAGAAGGCGATCCTCGACCTCGAGGAGCGGATCGAGTACATCAACGACATCCAGCGCTACATGGCGACCAAGATGTACCTCGTGCCCTACCCCGCGGCGCCCGGCGTCTACGCCTTCAACCCCTGGATGAAGCAGGTCGACGTCAACACCGGCGCGGTGATCGAAAACGCCTCGCAGCGGATGTGGCCCAAGGCCACCTACGCCTGGGGCGGGGCCAGCGAGTTCAGCTTCATGCTCGACCCGGAGATCAAGGACCAGCACACCTAATCCGGCGCAGCGAAGCCGGCAAGGGGGCGCAGACGGAGCGATCCGGATGCGCCCCCTTCGCGGCTGCCGAATCGGACCGCGCTGCGATGTCCGATTCGCGATCACCACACTTCCGCAGCAGCACCACTAGTAAGCGACCGTGCGCCAGTACATCTTTCGCCGCGTCCTGCTGATCATCCCCACGCTGATCGGCGTCACGATCATCGTCTCGCTGCTCGCCGAGCTGCTGCCCGGCGACTTCATCGACATCATGCTCGCCGACCACGTCGCGCAGGGCGAGGACCGCGAGGCGATCCGCGCCAAGTGGGAAGAGGACCTGGGCTGGAACGACCCCTGGGTCGTGCAGTACGGCAACTGGCTCTGGCGCGCCGTCCAGGGCGACCTCGGTACCTCGCTGATCGGCAGCTTCAACACCGTCGTCGAGGAGATTCAGACGCGCATCCCGGTGACGCTTGAACTGGGCCTGCTGGCCCTGCTCGTCGGCGTAGCGATCTCCCTGCCGGTCGGGATCATCTCCGCCGTCAAGCAAGACTCGTGGACCGACTACGTCTTTCGCGGCACCGCGATCCTGGCCCTCTCGGTGCCCGGCTTCTGGCTCGCGGTGCTGATGATTCGCGTGATCTTCCCCCAGCTCGGCTTACCGCCGCTGCCGCTGGTCTATCAGGATCCGACCGAGAGTCTGGGCGAGAACCTGCGCCAGATGTACATCCCGGCGATCATCCTGGGGGTCGGCCTGGCCGGTCCCGTGATGCGCCTGACCCGCGGCGAGATGCTGGAGGTGCTGCGCCAGGACTACGTGCGCACCGCGCGCGCCAAGGGCCTCCAGGAGCAGTCGGTGATCGTGCGCCACGCGATGCGCAACGCGCTGATCCCGGTGCTCACGCTGATCGGCCTCTCGGCCTCGATCCTGATCGGCGGATCGGTGATCATGGAATCGATCTTCAGCCTGCCGGGCATGGGCTTCCGCATGCTGCGGGCGCTCAAAGACCGTGACATTCCGGTGATCATGGGCATCATGGTCGTGATCGCCTTCGTCGTGATCGTCGCCAATCTCCTGATCGACATCGCCTACTCACTGGTCGACCCGCGGATTCGCTACAACTAAGCGACGCCGCGGCGTCGGGCCCTAACGGAAGGCTCCGCATCGATGGCTGAGACGCGCGGGACCCGGGCCATCGTCGACGACGATCAACGCGACATCGGCGGCTGGCTGCGCGACCAGACGCAGCTGCTGATCGACCGCTCCCTGTCCAGCCCGCTCGGTTTCCTGACCGCCGTGACGATGCTGATCCTGGCCGGCTCGGTCGGCTTCGTGGTCGCCGTCGTCGTGATGCCCTGGTGGATGCTGCGGCGGCGCAAGTATCTCGGCGCCTTCGGCGCGACGATCCTGTTCGTCTGCGTGCTCGTCGCCGCGATCGCGCCGCTGCTGCAAACCGTCGAGCAGGACCCGGCCGCCGTGCGGGTCGCGCCCTATATCAAGGCCAGCTTCAGCGAGCGCTTCGTCGCACCCAACGCCGAGCACGTGATGGGCACCGACAATCAGGGCCGCGACATCGTGACCCGGATCATCTACGGCTCCGAGGTCACCGTGCTGGTCGGCTTCGGCTCGGTGATCGCGACCGCGCTGCTCTCGACCATGATCGGACTGGTCTCGGGCTATTTCGCCGGCGCCGGGATGTCCTGGTCGATGCGCGGGCCGCGCATCCTGATCGGCTTACCGACCCCGTTCTGGTGGTTTGCAGCTCTGCCGTTCGCCGTCGCGGCGCTCGCCGCGCAGCTGCTCTTCAAGCTCGCCGACCTCGCCACGCTCAACCTGTTCAGCGAGCGAATCGAAGATCTCAGCGAAGATCTGCTCGGCCGCGTTCCGACCCGCGCCGGGCCGCTGCCCGACGTCGACCTGGTGATCCAGCGAGTCGTCGACGTCTGGAACTCCTTCCCCGCGATCTTCCTGATCCTCGGCATCCTGGCGGTGCTGGGCAGCGGCGGCGACGGATTCTTCGGCCTGGGCATCGGTCCCGACATCGGACCGCAGGCTCAGATCGGCGACGAGTGGTTCTGGCAGGTCTTCCCCCGCACCACGATCGTGATCCTGACCGTGGCGATCGTGCTGGCCGCCGGCAACTCGCGGATCGTGCGCGGCGCGGTGCTGGCGACGCGCGCGGCGGCCTACGTCGAGGCCGCGCGCTCGCTGGGCGCCTCCAACGTGCGGATCATGGTCGCGCACATCATGCCCAACATCATGGCCACGATCATCGTGCTGGCCTCGCTGAATCTCGGCGCGGCGGTGCTGATCGAGGCCGCGATCTCCTTCCTCGGCTTCGGCATCCCGCCGCCCTTCCCGACCTGGGGTCGCGACACCGGCCAGATCGCGCTGGTCTACGCCACCGAAGCGTGGTGGCTGGCCTTCTTCCCCGGCCTCGCGATCACGATCGCCGTGTTCGGCTTCAACATGATGGGCGACGCCCTGCGCGACATCCTCGACCCGCGCCTGCGCGGCACCCAGTAGCGCCGCCGGACTACGACGAACCACCTGGAATCCTCTGAACCACTCTCCCCCCGCTCGGCGGGGGGAGATGCCGCAGGCAGAGGGGGGCTCCCGCGCGTGACGCCGGCCGACCGCGACCCACTCCCCCTCTGCCTTCGGCATCTCCCCCTCAGGGGGCGATCTTGGGAGGCGATTGGATCTCGCGGGCCGCGTTGAGTCGCAGGCCCGGGGAGCCCCCCCGCTGTCACTCATCTCCCCCCGCTGCGCGGGGGGAGAGCTATTCAGGGCATTCCTAGCTGCGGCCGAACTCGCGCAGCAGGTCGGCGGCGGCGATCTCGACCAGCGTGGGGCGTCCGTGCGGGCACGAATGCGGGTCCGCGCAGGCCTCCAGCTGGCGCAGCAGCGCGACCATCGCCGGCGCGTCGAGCACGACCCCGCGGCGCACCGAGCCGTGACAGGCGACCGACGCCGCCACCCGATCGAAGCGCTGCTCGTGGGCCCGCCGCGGGTCGCCGCCGAGCTCGGCCAGCACGTCGCGCAGCCAGCGCTCGGCCCCGCCCGCCGTCAGCTCCCCACCCGCCTCGAGCAGCCCCGGCCCGGCCGGGACCGCGCGCAGCCGCAGCGCGCGCTCGCCCCACTCGTCCAGCTCGAAGCCCAGAGCGGCCAGCGCCTCGGCCGCCTGCGACCAGACCGCCGACTCCGCCGCGTCGAGCGCCACGACCGGCGGATCGAGCAGCGGCTGACGGGCCCGCTCGTCCGCCGCGGAGGGGCGGCCGGCGACCGCGCGCGCCGCCAGCAGCCGTTCGTAGACGACCCGCTCGTGCGCCGCGTGCTGGTCGACCAGCACCAGGCCCTGCTCGCCCTCGGCGATCACGAACGTGCGGTGCAGCTGACCGACCATCCGCAGCGGCGCCAATCCGCGCCGCGGCGAGCGCGGCATCGAGCCCGGCGGCGGCTCAGCTGCGCCGCTCGCCGCGCTCCAGGGAGAACCCGGCGCCGGACCGAATCCTGCACCCCCGATCGCGCCCGGCGGCACGATCGGCATCGCGTCCGGCATCACGTCTGGCGCTGTGCTCGGCGCCGCAGCGGCCGCCCCGCGCGGCAGCGCGCGGCGTGGATCCGCGGCCGCCGCGCCGGATCGCGCGGCGGCGCGCTCGATCCTCCCCTGCTCCGCGTCCGCGTCCGGCGCGATCCCGGCGTCCGCGATCCCGCCCTCCGCCTGCGGCGCCCACTCGAGGTCCCGGTCGGGCCGGCGCAGCCGCAGCGTCGAGCTCGAGGCCTGGCCGGCCAGGGCCGCGCGCAGCGCGCGCTGCAGCAGGCTGAAGGCGCGCGCCGGCTCGCGCAGCTGCACCTCTGCCTTGGTCGGATGCACGTTGACGTCGACCTGCCCGGGCGGCGCGCTCAGCCGCGCCACGACCAGCGGGAAGCGGCCGGCCGGCAGCCAGCCGCGGTAGGCCTCCTGCAGCGCCCAGGCCAGACTGCGGTCGCGCACCGGGCGTCCGTTGACGAACAGCCGCAGCCCCTCGCGTCCGCGCCGGCCGTCGCGCGGCGCCCCGGCCAGACCCTCGACGCGCAGCTCCGCGTCCTCGCCCGCCCACCAGATCGCCCGCTCGGCCGGCTCGGCGCCGAAGACCGAGGCCCAGGCCTCGCGCAGCGCCGGCTCGGCGCCGCCGCGCTCGGCCGCCGGGGGGTCGTGCCGCAGCGTCACGCGACCCTCCAGCTCGAGCCTGAGGCCGACCTCGGGACGCGCCAGCACGGCGTCGGCCGCGACCCGCGTCAGCGCCGCCCGCTCCGAGCGCGGGCCAGGCAGAAACGAGCGGCGCGCCGGCTGCTGCGCGAACAGCTCCCAGAGCTCGACGCTGGTGCCCGGGCCGCGCGCGCAGCGCTCCAGGCCCTCAAGCCGTCCGCCCCGATAGCTGATCTGCGCCCCGACGGGTTCCGCGGCCGCCCGCGAGCTGGCCAGCAGCCGTCCCGCCGCGGCCGCGATCGCGGCCAGCGCCTCGCCGCGGAAGCCGTAGCCGTCGATCGACCAGAGCTGCTCGGCGCGCGACAGCTTGGAGGTCGCGTGGCGCCGGAAGGCCAGCTCCAGCTCGGCCGCGCGGATCCCCGCGCCGTCGTCGCGCACCGCCAGACGCTCCAGCCCGGCCCCTTCGAGCTCGACCGTGATCCGCCGCGCGCCGCCGTCGAGCGCGTTCTCGAGCAGCTCCTTGAGCGCCGCGGCGGGCCGCTCGACGACCTCGCCGGCGGCGATCTGGCCCGCGACCGAGGCCGACAGCTCGCGGATCCGGGCCGGCGCGTCGGCGCTGTGCCGCAGCGTCGTCATCCGCTCAGCCGCCCGCCGCCAGCCAGCTGAGCTGCTGCTGCGCCGCCGCCGGGGCGCTCGGCTGCGCGCTCGGCCGGACCGGCGGCCCCGCGGCGTCGCAGGCCAGGCGCGCCTGCTCACGCAGCGCGTAGAGCGCCGCGATCGCTTCCAGCGGGGTCAGCCCGTCGACATCGAGCGCGGCCAGCTCGTCGACCAGCGCGGCGCCCGCCGCCGAGTCCTGCTCGGCCCCCGCGCGCGCCGGCGGCGGGGCCAGCTCGAACAGCGCCGCGGCGCCCGCCCCGTCCGACTCCAGCGCGGCCAGCAGCTCGGCGGCGCGCTCCAGCACGGGCCGCGGCAGACCGGCGATCGCGGCGACCTGCACGCCCCACGAGCGGTCCGCCGCGCCCGCCGCGACGCGGTGCAAAAACCTCAGACCGCCGCGGCCGTCCTGCTCGGCCGTGACCGCGGCGTTGGCGACCCGCTCGAGCGAGCCGGCCAGCGCGGTCAGCTCCTGGAAATGCGTCGCGAACAGCGTGCGCGGGCCGCTGCGGCCGGCGACCAGCCGCTCGGCGACCGCCTGCGCGATCGCCAGGCCGTCCCAGGTGCTGGTCCCGCGCCCGACCTCGTCGAGCAGCACCAGCGAGCGCTCGCCGGCGCCGTGCAGCAGCCGCGCCGTCTCCAGCATCTCGACCAGGAAGGTCGAGCGGCCCGCAGCGAGGTCGTCCTGGGCGCCGACCCGCGCGAAGATGCGGTCGACCAGACCGATCCGCGCCGCCGCCGCGGGCACGAAGCAGCCGGCCTGGGCGAGGATCACGATCAGCGCCGCCTGGCGCAGGTAGGTGCTCTTGCCCGACATGTTCGGCCCGGTCAGCAGCAGCAGCTGCGGCGCGCCGGCGCCGCCCGCGTCGAGCTCGAGATCGTTGGGCACGAACGCGGCCGGAGCGCCGCCGGCCTCGACGATCGGATGCCGCCCGGCCTCGATCCAGAGCCCCACTCCGGCGTCCAGCCTGGGCCGCCGCCAGTCGCGCTCGGCGGCCAGCTCGGCCAGCGCGGCCGCCGCGTCGAGCCGCGCCAGCGCCCCGGCGCAGGCCCGGATCGGGGCCGCCTCGGCCGCCAGCGCCGCGGCCAGACTTTCCACGCAGCCGCGCTCGGCGGCGCTCAGCTCGCGCTCGGCGTGGGACAGCTCGTCGGCCAGGGCGCGCAGCCGCGGCTCCGAGAAGCGCTCAGAGGCGCGCAGACTCTGGCGCCGCTCCCAGCCCTGCGGCACGGCGTCGGGCCGGCCCGGCTGGGCCAGCTTGCCCAGCTGGCCGCGCGTGACCTCGATGAAGTAGCCCCACCTGCGGTGATAGCCCAGCTTCAGGCCGGCGACCCCGCTCTCGGCGCGCAGCGTCGTCTCCAGCTCGGCCAGCCGCGCGCGGCCGGCCGCGCGCCGCGCCGCGGCGGCGTCGACCGCCGCGTCGACCCCGGCGCGCAGCACGCCGCCGCCGTAGGTCGCCTCCGGCTGCTCGAGCAGCGCCGCGGCCAGCCGGCGCGCCGCCGCCGGCGCCGGGCCCAGCCGCTGCGCCAGCGCCGCCAGGGCCGCCACTGGCCCCGCGGCCGCATCTCCGCCGGCTTCGCCCGGTTCGCCCGCTGCGCCGATCTCGGCGCGGATCCGCGCGGCCAGCGCGGCGGCCGCGAGCAGACCGCGGGCCAGCGCCGCCAGCTCGGCGGGACGCGCCAGACCGGCCGCCAGGCGCCCCAGCAGCCGCTCGAGGTCGGCCGCCGCGCGCGCGGACTCGCGGACCGCGCGGCGCAGCGCGGCGCGTTCGCGCAGCGCCGCGATCCGGTCCAGCCGGGTCTCGATCCGTGCCTGATCGAGCAGCGGGGCCAGCAGCGCGGCGCGCAGCCAGCGCCGGCCCGCCGCGCTGCCGCAGCGGTCGAGCGTCTGCAGCAGCGTGCGCGGCGCGTCCGACCCACCGCCGCCGGCGGCGCCGGGCGCGTCGTCGACGATCGCCAGCGCGCGCTGCGTCGCCGCGTCCCATTGCAGCCGCGCGCCCGGCTCGAGCAGCCGCGGCGGCGCCAGGTGGGCCAGCCGATCCGCCGTCTGCGCCTCGCCCTCAGCTTGACGGTCCTCCGCGCCCTGCTGATCCGCGGGCAGCGCCGCCGCGGCCAGCTCCAGCACGCCGCCCAGCGCCGCCAGCGCGGCCGGGCGCTCCTCCAGGCCGAGCGCCGCGGCCGGTTCGCGGCCCAGCTCGCCGCCCCAGCGCTGCGCCAGCGCGCGGCGCGCCTGCGCGGCGCCGAACGCGCGCGCAGCTTGTTCAGCGCGCCGACTGCTGACATCCGTCCCGCTGCGCCGCAGTGGCAGCCCGCCCAGCTCCGCCCCGACCACGGCCCAGCGCTCCTCGGCGAGGCCCGGACCGAGCAGCAGCTCGCGCACGCCCAGCCGGGCCAGCTCGGCGGCCAGCGGCGCGGCCAGCTCGGGCAGCGCCGCGGCGCGCAGCTCCAGCGCGTGCGAGGCCCCGGTGCTGAGCTCCAGCGCCGCCAGACCCAGCCGCCAGGCGCCGCGGCCGGGGCCGCCGCCGCCGCGGGCGGGCTCGCGCTGCAGCGTCAGCGCCGCGCAGGCCGAGGGCTCGCCGGCCTCCAGCAGCGCCGGCTCCAGCGCCGTGCCGGGCGAGAGCACCCGCACCACGCCGCGCCGGACCAGCCCGCGCGACGCGCGCGGATCCTCGAGCTGCTCGCAGATCGCGACCCGGTGCCCCCGCGCGACCAGCCGCGCCAGGTGCGATTCGACGTGCGCGACCGGCACGCCGGCCAGCGGCGCGCGCAGGCCGCCGCCCATCGGCTTCGAGGTCAGCGTGATGCCCAGCTCGGCGGCCACGAGCTTGGCGTCGTCGTCGAACGTCTCGTAGAAATCGCCCAGCCGAAAGAACAGGATCGCGTCGGGCTGACGCGCCTTCTGTTCCAGGTACTGGCGCCGCATCGGCGTGCTCACGCCGCCCACCTCTCAACGCTCCGCTGCCTACGCTACACGGTACCGTGTAGCGTCACGCTTCGCCCGCCCTCAAGCGTACAGACAGGTTATCAATTGAGCCAACCGGCTTCCGGGTCCGGCGCGGCTCCGTTCCGTCGAGCCGCGCGCCGATCCGCCCGGCGCAGTCGCAACGCCCCGCGCGCCTGGGCCGCGCGGACAGGCTGTAGCGGTGCGACGGCCTAGGAGTGCCAAGCAGACAAGCGGCGCTCGGGCGGGCTAGGCGTCGACCGGGGTCAGCAGCGCGAGGAAGCGATCCTCGACGCGCACCGCGTCGGGCGCCAGCTCGCGGCAGACATCGCAGCGGATGCAGAGCGGATCGTCGATCCGCCAGCCGCTCGGCTGCGCCGCCGGCTGATCATCGTCGTCGGCCGGTGCGCGCGCGGCACGATCGCGTTGGTCGGGCAGAGCTCGGCCGCTTCGGCCAGCTCCGGCGCCTCGGGATCGGTCAGCACGTAGCGAATCAGCCCCGGCGCGACCCGCGCGGGATCGCGCTTCTCGTCGATCTGGCTGTCCAGCTCGTCGCGGAAGTAGTTGACCAGTCCGCGCACCGCGTAGGGCGTGAACTGGCCGTGCAGACAGTTGGAGTTCTGCAGCGTGCGGTCCAGCACATCGATCCGCTCGATGTCCTCGCGGCGTCCGCCGCCCTCGGTGATCCGCTGCAAGAGCTCGACCAGCCGCTGCGATCCGCCGTGACAGGTCGTGCAGCGGCCGCATGACTCGTCCTCGCAGAACTCCGAGAAGTAGAGCGTCAGGTCGACCGCCGAGGCGCGCTCGTCGAACAGGATCAGCCCGCCCGAGCCGAGCAGCACGCCGCGCTCGGTGAAGGGCGGACGTTCCAGCAGCAGGCCCAGGTCGGAGGCCGGCAGCAGACCGCCCAGCGGCCCGCCGGGCTGGATGCCCTTGGCCGTGTGGCCGGGCTCGGGGCCGCCGCCGGCGTCGAGCAGCAGCTGGTCCATGCGCAGCCCGAACGGCACCTCCAGAATGCCCGGCCTCTGCAGCGAGCCGCTGATGCTGAACATCTTCGTGCCCGGGTCCGCCTCCGTGCCGTACTCGCGGTACCAGGCCGCGCCGTGCTCGACGATCAGCGGCACGTTGGCGTAGGTCTCGGTGTTGTTGACGTTCGAGGGCATGTCGAAGACGCCGCGCTGGGCGGGGAAGGGCGGGCGAATCTTGGGCATCCCGCGCAGCCCCTCGACCGAGGCGATCAGCCCGGTCTCCTCGCCGCACACATACGAGCCGGCCCCGCGCGTGATCTCCAGCTCGAACCCGAAGTCCGTGCCCAGCACCGACTCGCCCAGCAGGCCCAGCTCGCGGGCCTGACTCAGCGCCAGCTCCATCCGCTCGATCGAGAGCGGGTATTCGTCGCGGATGTAGATGAACCCGTACGCGGCGCCGGTCGCTTTGCCGGCGATCGCCATGCCCTCGATCACCAGATGCGGATCGGACTCCATCAGCACGCGGTTGACGAACGCGCCGGGGTCGCCCTCGTCGGCGTTGCAGACCAGGTACTTGGTCGGGCCCGGCGCGCCCAGCAGGAACTTCCACTTGCGTCCGGCCGGGAAGCCGCCGCCGCCGCGTCCGCCCACGCCCGCCGCCTCGACCATGTCGCAGATCTCGATCGGCTGCAGGGTCAACGCGCGGTCCAGCGCGGCGTACGCGCCGTCCGCGATCGACTCCTCGATCCGCTCCGGATCGATCACGCCCATGCGCTGCATCAGCCGGCGTTCCTGCAACGCCCAGAACGGCCCGCTGCTCAGCGCCGGCGCGCCGCTCACGGCGCCCCTGCGCGAGCCGATCAGCCAGCGCCCGGCCGCCTCGACGGGCTCCGCGCCCAGCGCCGCCGCCAACCACGCCGCCGCGTCGGACGGCTCAACCGGTCCGTAGACCAGCGCCGCGCCGTCGCGCTCGAGCTCCACCACCGGCTCCAGCCAGGACATCCCCAGGGTGCCGACCCGGACCAGCTCCAGGTCGTAACCGTTCGCCGCGATCGCCGCCTCGAGCGCCTCCCAGAGCAGATCCGCGCCCACTGCGATCGACGAGGTGCTCAGATCGACGCGCAGCAGCGGCCGCTCGGGCGCGCGGCGCGGCGCCGCCGCGATCTCGGCCGACTCGCGCAGCGCCTCGTAGGCGGCGCTCATGTCTGCCGATCCGCCCCAGGCTCGACGCCGTAGACCGCTTCGGCGCCGACGAAGACCGCCGGCGCGATCTTGATCGGACGCTGCGGCCACTCCACGACGTCCTCGCCGGCGCGAATCCGGCGCGCCAGCTTGACCGTCTCGACCATCGTCAGCGGGCCGACCACGCGGCCGTTGACCCAGATCATCGGCGCCCGCTCGCAGGTGCCGTTGCACTGGCCCAGCCACAGCCCGACCTCGTCCTGCGCGTCGTTCTGGCCCATCCGGCAGCCCAGCTCGACCTCCAAAATCCGCTTCATGCGGTCGCCGCCGACCACCCGGCAGCTCGGACCCGAGCACCAGGTCACCAGCGTCCGGGGCGGCGGCGAATGACGGAACTCGGCGTAGAAGGTCGCCGCGCCGTAAACCTCGGCGTCGGACATGCGCAGATGCCGGCCGATCAGCCGGATCGCGTCCTTGGGCACCCAGCCGAGCTGCTCCTGGGCCAGATGCAGCGCGCGCAGCAGCTCGCCCTTGGAGCGCGGCAGCTGCTGCAGGAGACCCGCGAACCGCTCCATCGTGTCGCCCCTCGATCGGACTCAGGCGCAGCCGCGACGCGGCGGCCGCGACCGTCGCGCAGGCTATCGCCGCAGCGCCAGCCGAACAAGCGCGGGCCTGAGCGTACGGCGTCGGCGCTCTTCGATGCGTTGGGCGATGCGTTCGGCGAGCGCCCGCGATCGAGCGTCACCGTGCCTGTCAGCTCGCCCTTCAGCTCGCGTGGTGCAGCCGCAGGCCCGGACGCGGCCAGTCGCAGGCGATCAGTCGGCCGCTGGTCGAGAGCGTGATGTAGGCCGTGCGCAGCTCCGCGCCGCCGAAGCAGATGTTGGTCGTCAGCGGGTCGTCGCCGACCGCCACATGCTCGACCATCCCGCTGTCGGGATCGATCACGGTGATCCCGCCCGGACCGATCGTCGCGACGCAGACCTTGCCGCCGGCCTCCACGGCCAACGAATCGAACAGCGTGTAGCCGCCCGCGTTGGCGATGAACGCCGCGAAGCCAGCCGAGGGCGCGTCCGCGGCCAGTTGCCCGGGCGCTGAAATCTGCCAGCCGAACAGCCGACCGGTGGGCGTTTCCGCGGCATAGACGCGGTCGCCCGCCGGCGAGAGGCCCACGCCGTTCGCGCCGCCCGGGATCGGGTAGACGCACTCGCGGATCGATCCGCCGTCGAGCGTCGCGTAGTAGAGCCCGCCCAGATCGCGGTCGCGCTCACGATTCTTGCCCAGGTCGGAGAACCAGAAGCCGCCGGCGCCGTCCATCACGAGGTCGTTGGGCCCGCGCAGCTGATGTCCGTCGACCTCGCGGTAGACGTCTTCGACCGCGCCCGTGGCCAGGTCGACGCGCTGGATCGAGCCGCCCGCATAGTCGTCGGCCTGCGGACCGGGCAGCAGCCGGCCGCCCACCTCGCGCCACTGGAATCCGCCGTTGTTGGTGATCCAGACGCTCTGGTCGGGCCCCAGGGCCGCCCCGTTCGGGCCGCCGCCGGTCTCCGCCACGACCTCGACGGCGCCGTCGGGCCGCACGCGCGAGAGCGTGCCGCGCGCGATCTCGACCAGCAGCACGCTGCCGTCCTCCAGCCAGATCGGGCCCTCGGGGAACAGCAGCCCACTCGCCAGCTCGCGATATTCGACCATGTTCGGCTCCATCCTGCGCAACCTCGATCGCGCGCCGCGCGCTATGTGGCTCGGCGTCGCGCCGTCGCAGCGCGCAGCTTAGTCGGCTCGGCGCTGGCCAACCCTCAGGTTGACAGGCGGCCCGACAGGCCCCCCGAGCCTGGCTCGCGAGCGGCCCGGACGAGCGGCGCTCAGCCGAGGACCGGCTGCAGCCAGAAGGTGCGGCCGGCCGGCGGGCCGGTGATGTGATCGATCCGCAGCGCCAGCTCGGCCTCGCGGCCGGCGCGCAGCACGACCTCGGGCTGGTTGGCGTGGAACAGCGCCTCCAGCGCGCCCGGCGGGGCCACCTCGGTCAGCTTCAGCTCGTAAGCCGCGCCGACGTGCTCGGGCGCCCGGTCGGCCACCCGGCCGCGGGCCAGCAGCGCGCCGCTGCGGGTCAGAATCGCGCAGCGCGTCGACTCGTGGATCTGCGCTCGGGTCGCTTGCGGTCTGCCGGCCAGCGCCGGCGCCTGGATTCGCTCAATCGCCTGGACCATGTGCTGTTGCCCGCGCCCGTCGCCGGTCCCGACTCTGAAGCACCAGTCCCCGTTTCGTCAAGTAGGGCGCTGCGACTACGAACGCGCCAGCGCCGCGAAGCGATCGTCATCCGCGTCCACCCAAGCAAGGACGCCCGTCAGGTCGGTCTTCGACAGGCTCCCGGCCCAGCGCTCGAACCGTGGGCGGTCGTTTCGCCATGACAGACGGAATGTGCGGCGCTCAACGAACGCGATCGACTCGTCGCGGTCGATTCTGCCGGCCGCCACTCCGAGGCTGAACTCGTACAGCTCGTCGTCACCGACCGTGAGCGCAGCCCCATTGATATCCAGGAAGTACTCCATCGCGGTGAGCGCGAACCGCTTGTTGCCGTCAACGAATGGGTGGTTCTGGTTGAGGTGGTAGTGCAACACCGCCGCCTTGCGCTGCAGCGTCCGGTGATGCGGCCATTGGGGCTGCGCGAGCGCACTGGACAGCGCCGCCTGCCCCTCGTCGCCACGCAGCTGAAACGCCGGCGAGCCGGGAAAGACGCGCGAGGTCAGCTCAGTGACGACCTGTCGCGCGTCGTTGTCGTCCAGATAGCGCAGCCGGGGCATCGTGCATGGCTTCGTTGGTTAGCGGTCGGCGAGACGGATCAGCAGGTTGCGCCGGCGCTCGATCACATGCGCGAGCGACTCGTCCTTGGTCCGCCGGCGGCCACGCAGCCCTGCGGCGCTGCGGTTCGCGCGCTCAGCCCCGTGCGGCCGGGCCGCGTAGACGGGCGCGTCCTCGGCAATGCGGTTCTTGGCGGGCATGGCAGCGACCTTCCACATTCGGCTCGATGCTTCGGCATCAAGCGGAAGCCTTCGTGTCGGCGACCGTATCAGATGGCGGGCATGCGACGCCTGAGCGCTGTAGAGCAGCGTCGGGCTGCCTGTATTGTGTCAGACATCAAGGCTGCGATTTCGCGCACAGATCAGAGGAGCACAACCATGGGCGATCGACTGGCCGGACGGGTGGCGATCGTGACCGGCGCGGGACGCGGGATCGGGCGCGGACACGCCCTGCTGCTCGCCGAGGAGGGCGCATCGGTGGTCGTCAACGACTACGGCGGCGGCGCCGGCGGCGAGCTCGACGGCGAGGCCGGGCCGGCCGATGAAGTCGTCGCGACGATCAAAGACGCCGGCGGCCAGGCCGTCGCCAACTACGACTCCGTCGCCGACATGGCCGCCGGCGAGCGGATGGTCCAGCAGGCGCTGGACGGGTTTGGCCGGCTCGACATCCTGGTCAACAACGCCGGCATCCTGCGCGACCGGATGGTCTTCAACATGACCGAGGAGGAGTGGGACGTGGTGGTCGCGGTCCACCTCAAGGGTCACTTCACGGTCACCAAGTACGCCTCGCAGGTCTTCCGCCAACAGCGCTCCGGACGGATCGTCGGCACCTCCTCGGAGTCCGGTCTGGGCAACATGGGCCAGGCCAACTACGCCGCGGCCAAGGAGGGCATCGTCGGCCTGACCCGCACGCTGGCGCGCGACCTCGGCCGCTACGGCGTCACCGCCAACGCGATCCGTCCGCGCGCCGGGACCCGCCTGACCCTGACCGAGGAGCTGGCCGAAGCGCAGCGCCGCGCCCGCGCGGCCGGCCTGGCCTCGGGCGACGCCGGCGGTCTCGCGTTCGGCGGCGACCGTGAGGCGATGATGGCGCCGGAAAACGTCTCGCCGTTCGTGGTCTGGCTCTGCAGCGACGCCGCGGCCAACGTCAACGGCCGCACCTTCCTCGTCTGGGGCAACGAGGTCGGGATGTACAACGAGCCCAGGGTCGAGTCCTCGATCTTCGCCACCGGACCGTCCTGGACGCTCGACGAGCTCGACCGCGCCGCCGCCCAGTCCTACCTCGCCAGCCAGACCAACCTCTGGCCGGTCCAGGCGCCGCGGACCTGACCCCGAGCCCACGGCGCAAGCAGGGAGTGTGAGCACGATGGCGATCCTCAACTACGAATACGTGACCTTCGCCGCCAACGGCGGCAGCGCCGGCGGCTACCTGGCGCGCCCCGTCGAGGGCGGCCCGTTCCCCGGGGTGGTCGTGATCCAGGAGTGGTGGGGGCTCAACCCGAACATCTGCGACATCGCCAACCGGATCGCCGCGGAGGGTTATGTCGCGCTCGCGCCCGACCTCTATCACGGACAGATCACGGCCGAGCCCGGCGAAGCCGAGAAGATCATGATGGGCGTGCAGGAGCCGCAGGCGCTGCTCGACATGAGCGGCGCGGTCGCGGCGCTGCAGGCCCGCGCTGACGTGCGCGCCGACCGGATCGGGGTGACCGGCTTCTGCCTCGGCGGCGGGATGTCGCTGCTGCTCGCGATGCACAACCCCGCGGTCGGCGCCGCCGCGCCGTTCTACGGCATCCCCGGCGAGGGCATGGCCGCGGCCTCCGGGATCGCCGGGGCGGTTTGCGGCTTCTTCGCGGGCAAGGACGACTGGGTCAACGCCGACGCCGTCGCGTCGATCCGCTCGGCGCTCGAAGCGAACGATGTGCGCCATCAGCTGCATGTCTACGACGACGCCGACCACGGCTTCTTCAACGACACCAACGCCGGCGTCTACCACCCGGACGCGGCCTCCGACGCCTGGAGCAAGCTGACCGCGTTCTTCGCCGCCGAACTTCAGGCCTGACCAAATCTGAACGGATCTGACCGAGGTCCGACCAAGCCGAACCAGGCCTGACCGCCCAGCACCCGCGAGCCGCCGGCGAGCCGCCGAGCCGCTACAGCTCCAGCATCCCCGTTTCGCCGTGCTCGTCTTCGTCCTCGAGCGCTGCGTCCGCGCCCAGCCCCACGCCGATGTAGACGAAGCCGCCGATGCCAAGCCCGATGAACAGGCCGGCGCCGACGATGATCCACAGCAGCCAGGCGTCGAACCCGCCGTTGGCGCTGCTGAGGTGCTGATTGCCCGCGCCGAGGTTGACCATGATCGCATTCACCACGACGCCCAGCACGCCGCCCACCACCATGCCCGGCAACAGCAGCGCCATCTGGATCAAGGGCGGAAGGTCCTTGACGAACTGCGGCAACATGAACGAAGGAACCAGCGGCGGCATTGCACACTCCCCTGCGCGACACGGGTCAGGCGCCGCCAGTATCGCAAGCGCGGCACTCACGCGCCACCCTCGGGCGCCGGCCCGTCTCGCCCGCTGCGCGACGGCCGCCGGGCTGTAAGCTCGCGGGCATGCGACGCACGCTCAGTCGACGCGGTTTGCTGCGCTCCGCCGCCACGGTCGGCCTCGGCGCCAGCGCTCTCGCGCTGGTCGGCTGTAGCTCGGACGACGATCCCGAACCCGACGACGCGCTGCCGCAGCAGCAACAGTCTCAACAGCCGGACCGGCCGCCCGCGACGCAGCAACAGCAGCAGCAAGCGTCCGCCGCCGCGCAGGCTGAGCAGCCGAGCGCGCAGCAGCAGCAGCCCGCCGAGCAGGCCCCGCCGCTGCGACCCACGCCCGGCGGGATCATGCGCAGCTATCTGCCGATCGATCGCTTCGACACCTGGGACCCGCACCGCTCGCGCTATCGCTACGCGCAGAACATGCACAGCCTCGTCTACAGCCGCATCCTGCAGCCCGCCGATCCGCATACCGGCGAGCTGCAGGCCGACCTCTGCGGGCTCCCGGAGATGCCCGATCAGTCGACCTACGTCTTCACGCTGGACCCGCGCGCGATGTTTTGGGACCAGCCGCCGACCGACGGCCGCGCGGTCGGGGTCAACGACATCCGGCTCAACATCGAGCGTCAGCAGCAGGGGCTCGACAGCGACGGCGCGCCCGATGTCCACCTGTTCCGCCGCCGCGACTGGAATCGCGCCACGTTCGCGCCCGGCGACGACGGCACGTTCAGCCTTGCAGCGAACGAACTCGACGCGCCGTTCCTGGGCAGCGTCATCGCCTCGCCCTTCGCCTGGATGATCAGCAGCGAGGCGATCGACACCGCGGCCGGCTGGCGCGTCGACCCGTCCGACCACACGCTCGTCTCGGGCAGCGGCCCCTACCTCCCCAGCGGCTACGACCCATCCGCCGAGCTGAAGCTGCTCCGCTCGCAGAACTGGTGGCGCAGCTCGGGCGCGCTGCCGGACGGGATCACGCTCGCCGGCGGGCCGCCTGGCGACATCATCCGGGCTTACTTCAGCGCCGAATTCGACCGCGCCGACTTCCCGCTCAGCAACGACACGATCGAGGCGCTGCGCGAGCAGGAGCCGGAACACACCACGTTCGACCTCCCGCTCGACGCTCCGGTGCAGCTGCTCGCCCCGATCGCGCCCGATCCGCTCGCCGCGCTCGGCGATCCCCGCGTCGTCAGCGCGATCTCGGCCTCGGTCGACCGGCGACGACTGATCGATCGGCTCTATCAGGGCCACGGTCGGGTCTCGGGGCCGCTGCCCTGGTATCTCGAAGGCTGGGCGCTGCCCGACGATCAGCTCGCCAACTATCCCGGCTATCGCTCCGCGCCGGCCGACGATCAGGCCGAGGCCGCGCAGCTGATCGCCGCGGCCGGCGGCGTGGACGCGATCGCCGCCGTCCCCTTCGTGGTCGCCGACCTGTTCGAGGGCTTCTTCCCCGGCGCGGCGCCGTTCGTGCAGAGCATGGTCGAGGACGCCACCGGGCTCACGCTCGAGCTTGAGTTCCGCCCGTTCGCCGAGGCGCTCAGCGAGCTGCAACAGGGCGAGCGATTCCTCTTCCTCGGCTGGGGCGAGGCTCCGCACGGTCCCGACCCGACCGACCGCTGGCGCCAGAGCCTGCACTCAACCGGCGAGCAGAACTTCGGCGGCGTGGCTGACTCCGGGCTCGACGATCTGATCGAGCAGATGCGCCGCACCTTCGATCTCGACGCCCGCCGCGACCTCAGCCGCCAGGTCCAGCAGCTGCTGCTCAGCGGCGGCGCCGCCGGCTGGGCCTACAACCTCGCCAACGGCATCCAGCTGGGCGTCTCGCAGCCCTGGCTGCACCTCGACCCGCGCGCGCTGGCCTACGCCTGGTCCACGCAGCACCTCGCCACCAGCTGGCTCGACACCAGCGAGACCTCCGCCTACCCCGCCGACCTCCGCACCCCGCCCGACCCCGCATAGTCACCCCTTCGCACTGCACACAAGTGCTCCCCCCGAGGAAACCTGCGCGTAATCTCCATTTCCCCTCTCCCCCCGCGGAGGGGGGGGGGAGATGCCGCAGGCAGAGGGGGGCTCCGCCGCACACCTCCAAGCGCCGCTCAGCCGCCCGCTACGCCCAGCTCCGGCGCCACTCCCGCTCGAACTCCAGAATGCGCCGGTAGATCCGCACCATCTCGCGGTCCTCCGAGAGCGGCTCGCGCGGCGTGCGAATCACGGCGCCGCCCAGCGCCTCCACGATCTCGCGGTGGTCGTCGATGATGAAGTCCGGCTCGATGTCGGTGAACAGATGCAGCCGCTCGCGGTACTGGAAGATCGGCTTGCCCATCACCCCGGCCAGCAACGGCCAGAGATCATGCTTGTCGGCCACCTCGCGCCGCGCGCCGTAGCCCGACCACATGAAGACATGATGTCCGCGCTCCTGCAGCCGCTGCAGCACCTCGCGCGCATAGGGGCGCAGATGCAGGTTCCAGGAGACCAGGCAGCCGTCGACATCGAAGAAGATGTTCAGTCCGCGATTCACAGCCGGTAGCGTATCGCCAATGTCCGAAGCAGCCCCGGCTCAGGTCTGTCCGCACCTCTCGACGCCGCCTGCAAGCGGTCACTTCCGCATGCAGGTGGCCGGCGCGGCGCGTCTGAACTGCTGGCGCTGCGCCTTCCGCAACCGCCGCATGCTGCGCCGCAGCATCCTGACCAGCGCCGTCGTCGGCACGATCCTGACCCTAATCAATCAAGGCCCAATGCTGTTCGACGGCGATTTCCCCGGTGCCCTCGCCTGGAAGGTCCCACTGACCTACTGCGTCCCCTTCCTGGTCGCGAGCTGGGGGGCGCTGGGAAACGCCTGGGCGCGGCCTCGCTAGGCGGCGCGCACGATCCGGGGGATCTTGCGCTGCCCGCCGCCGCGCCGCGCGTTTGCGAGGTCGTATGCACACTGCATCCCCAACCACACATCGGCCGTGCTGCCAAGCGCCTGCTCAAAGCGGAGCGCCGTATCCACGGAAACACCGGCTCGCTCGGCGCAGATATCGGCGAGCAGATCGGCGCTGATCTCCATATGCGCCGCTGCCTCCTCGATGCTCACGTCCAGTGGCTCGAGGCACTCGTGCAGCACGATCTCGCCCGGATGACACGGATCCTTCATCGGCATCACTCATGCTCCTCAGTGATAGTCCACCAGATCGACATCGCGCGCCTCCCCATCCTCCCAGCGGAAGATAATCCGCCAGTTTCCGCTCACCGAAACGGCCCAGAAGCCAGCACGGTCACCCCGGAGTTGGTGCAGGTCAAAGCCGGGCAGACGCATCCCCTCTGGACCGCTCGCCTGAGCTAGCGCTGTCAGGATACGCCGAATTCGCTGAACTTGATCAGCGCGCAGCCGTCGCCGCTGACCAGTCTCATAGAACTCTCGCAGACCGCGATGTCGCACGCGCATCGGTCACCGAGTCCACCATCGAGACGCACAGCATCCTACCCGCCCGTCGGTAGACGGCCATCCCACAGGCATGTGCTGCACACCTGCGGACATGCGCCTACCCCCGCGGCAGACCCAAGCCCCGCGTCGCGATGATGTTGCGCTGGATCTCGGAGGTGCCGGCGGCGATCGTGAGCGGGACGGCGTTGAGATATTCGTCGGGCATGCGGCCGTGCAGCGGGCCGCGCTCGGCGTCGCCGGCGAGCTGGCCGTGCAGCCCGAACATGTTGATCATCCCCGCCAGACGCTGATTGACCGCCGTGCCGAACAGCTTGCTCATCGAGGCCTCCTGATTCGGCACCAGACCCTGCGACTGCATCCAGGCCACCCGATACGCCAGCCAGCGGCCGACCGTGAACTCGATCTGCAGGTCGGCCAGCTTGTGGCGCACGCGAATGTCCTCGTCGGGCCGGCGACCGTCGGGGCCCGGCTGCGAGGCCAGCTCCGTCAGCTCGCCGAGCAGCCGCACGCCGCTGACGACGCGCGAGATGCCGGAGCGCTCAAAGTCGAGCGTGGTCGTGGCGACGTACCAGCCGCGGTTCTCCTCGCCGACCATGTTCGAGGCGGGCACCCGCACGTCCTCGAAGAAGACCTCGTTGAAGTGGTGGCGGTTGGCCATGTTGACGAGCGGCCGCACGGTGATGCCGGGCGTCTTCATGTCGATCAGGAAGAACGAGATGCCGCGGTGCTTGGGCGCGTCCGGGTCGCTGCGCGCGAGGCAGAAGATCCAGTCGGCGTGCTGCGCGCCGGAGGTCCAGATTTTCTGGCCGTTGATGATGAAATCGTCGCCGTCGCGCACCGCGCGCGTCTGCAACGAGGCGAGGTCGGAGCCCGAGCCGGGCTCACTGAAGCCCTGGCACCAGGTGATCTCCGCGTTGCGAATCGCCGGCAGGAAGAACTCTTTGTGCTCGGCCGAGCCGTACATGATGATCGTCGGCCCGACCCGATCGACGCCCTGGTTGTAGGCGGGCGCGCGGTAGTGCGCCATCGCCTCGTTGAACATCGCCTGGCGCACCGGACCGGCGCCGCCGCCGCCGTGCTCGGTCGGCCAGCCGAGCGTCAGCCAGCCACGCGCGGCGAGCGAACGCTGGAATGACCGTGTGAACTGCCAGCGCTCCTCGTTGGCCGCGCCCTCCTCGGCGGGGCCCTCCGACATGTCGGCCCAGCCCGGCGGGAGCTCCGTCTCGAGGAACTGCACCACCTCCCCGCGAAACGCCTCGTCCTCGGACGAAAATCGAAACTCCATCGGGCACCTCCGCCAGGCCGCGCAATTTGGGGCAGATCGTACCAGAGCAGATCGCGGCCTAGACTCCCGATCATGCCCGCCGCCCTCGAACGAGTCAGAGTGCTCGACCTCGCCGACGACCGCGCAATCTACGCCGGCAAGCTGCTCGGCGACCTCGGCGCGCAGGTCTTGCGGCTGGAGCCGCCGTCCGGCGATCCGCTGCGGCGCCGCGGGCCCCACATGAACGGTCAGTTGGACGGGGAGTCGCTCTGGCACGCCTTCTTCGCCAGCAGCCGCAGCCACGCGCGCTCCGACTCCGACGCCGAGACCATTCCAGCGCTCGCGGGGCACGCAGAGATCGTGATCGACTGCGGGCGGCTCAAGGCGGCCGGGATCGCGCATGACGACTTGCTCGCCGCGAATCCCGCGCTGGTGATCGTTGATGTCTCATCGTTCGGCCCGGATGGTCCGTGGGCCGACTATCAGGCGCCGGCGATCGTCGCGGAGGCGCTCGGTGGAGTCGCCGCGACCAGCGGCGACTCCGATACGCCGCCGCTCAAGCTGTTCGGCGACCAGTACGCCTTCGTCGCCGGCGTCTACGCCGCGGTCGCCGCGCTCTCGGCCCTGCACCACGCGCGCGCCAGCGGGGAGGGACAGGTCGTGCAGCTCGCCGTCCACGAGACGCTGGCGTCGGTCCTGGAGCACGTCCTGATGTGGGCCTGGTACGACAATGCCCTTCCGTTCGGCGCCAGCGCCGCCGGCCCCTACCTGCCGCGCCAGGGCTCGCTGCACTGGTCGCGCGCCTACCAGGTGATGCAGGCGCGCGGCGGCTCGATCATGATCACGCCGACGCCCGACTTCCAGAAGCAGCTCGTCTGGCTGGTCGAGGAGGACGCGCACGCCGACCTGCTCGATCCGAAGTACACGGAGCCCGAGAACCTCGTGCTGCTGATCGAAAGCAGCATGAACGCGCTGCGCGCCTGGGTGGCGGAGAAGGATGTCGAAACCTTCTTCCACGAAGCCCAGCGCCGCCACCATCCGTTCGGCTGGGTGATGCCGATCCCCGAGGTCGCCGCGAACCCACAGCTCGCGGCGCGCGACTGGTGGGCCGAGTATCCCGTCGGCGACGGCAGCGTCCCCGGCCCGGGCGCGCCCTATCAGCTCGTCGATACGCCCGCTTCGATCAGCGGAGACCCCAGCGAACCCTTGTCGGCGCCGGCCCAGGACATCCTCGATCAGATCGGCTGGGCCGACTGATGGCGCGACCGCTCGAGGGGATTCGCGTGCTCGACTTCACCCACGTGCTCGCCGGCCCGTTCTGCACGCGCGTGCTCGGCGACCTCGGCGCGGACGTCGTCAAGATCGGCACGCTCAGCCGCGCCGCAACCGGCGGCGGACCTGAGTCGCCCTATCACGTCATGTGGAACCGCAACAAACGGCTGCTGCAGCTCAACCTCGCCCGGCCCGAAGGGCAGCAGATCGCGCGCGACCTGGCCGCGAAGGCCGACATCATCATCGACAACTTCTCCGTCGGCGTGCTCGACCGCTGGGGGCTCGACTGGGACACGGTCGCCGAGACCAACCCGCGCGTGATCTCGATCGCGATGTCGGGGATGGGCATCGGCGGTCCCTGGTCCTCCTACGTGACATACGCGCCGACCGTCCACGCGCTCGCCGGCCTCACCTACCTGACCGGCGTGCCCGGCCGCAACGACCTCGGGATCGGCTTCTCCTACAACGATCACATGGCCGGCCTGCACGCCGCCGTCGCGCTGCTGGCCGCGCTGGAGGCGCGTCGCGAGACCGGGCGCGGACAGCGGATCGACATGTCGCAGTTCGAAGTCGGCGTCGGCTTCTCCGGCCCGGCGCTGCTCGACTGGTTCGCCAACGGCGTCGCGGCCGAGCCGCTCGCCAACGATCCGCCCTGGCGGATCGCCGCGCCGCACAACATCTACCGCTGCCGCGGCCACGACCGCTGGATCGCGGTCGCCGTTGAGACGGACGAGCAGTGGGCGTCGCTGCGCTCGTTGTTGGGCGAGCCGAGCTGGGCGCGCAACAGTCAGTTCAACACGGCGGAGGGGCGTTGGGCCGGCCGAGCCGAGCTCGACGGTCAACTCACGAGCTGGACCAGCCGCCAGGACGCCTACGAGCTGATGGAGCGCTGCCAGCAGGCCGGCGTCCCCGCCGGCGTCGTGCAGACCGGCGACGACCTGACATCGAGAGACCCGCAGCTCGACCACAACGGGATGTTCTTCGACTACGCCGACCCGCACCCGCTGCACGGTCCAATCAAGGGCGACCGCCTGGCGCTGCGCTTCTCAAAGACGCCAGCAACCCGCTACGAGCGCCCCGAAGTCTTCGGCGAGTCCAACGAATCCGTCCTCAATGACTGGCTCGGGATGTCGCCCACCGAAGTCCAAACCGCCGAGGCTGACGGTATCGTGGAGTAGTGATGGCCGAGGGGGTTGCCATGTCCGAGCACGACATGCGAACTGTTCCGCGCATCGAGACGCTCCGTGTGAAAAATTACCGCGTCCTGCGCGATGTGCAGCTTGACAAGATGACGCCGCTGACGGTCTTGATCGGGCCTAATGGGAGTGGGAAATCGACGCTGTTCGACGTGTTCGCATTCCTCGCCGAGTGTTTCGCGAGTGGGCTCCCGAACGCCTGGGGGCGCCGTGGGGGTATGCGCGAGCTACGCTCGCGGGGAGAAGATGGCCCGATCACGATCGAGGTGAAATACCGTGAGCGGGCGCGCGAACCACTGATCACGTACCACCTGGCGATCGATGAGCATGACCGAGCGCCGGTGGTGGCGGAGGAGTGGTTGGAGTGGCGTCGCGGGCGGAGCCACGGGCGCCCGTTCCGCTTCCTGTCGTATCAGCTCGGCGAGGGTGACGCGATCGAAGGCGATCTGCCCGACGAAGAGGCTGCTCGGACCGATCAGCCTTTGACGTCGCCTGCGCTGCTCGCAGTGAGTGCGCTGGGACAGCTACAGAGCCATCCACGAGTGGCAGCGTTGCGCAGCTTCATCGCTGGCTGGTATCTCTCGTACCTCACCGCGCCAGGCCTCCGACGTGCTCGCGACGCCGGTCCCGAGCGTCGGCTATCGGCGACAGGGGAGAATCTGGCCAATGTGCTGCAGTACCTCCAGGGGACTAACCCCGATCATCTGTCTCAGCTGTTCGGCAAGCTCGCCTCACGCGTACCTCAGCTCGAACGCGTAACCACCGAGGAGCTACGCGATGGAAGCCTGCTGCTCCAGCTGAAGGACCAGATGTTTGAGGACCCAATCCTCGCTCGCAACGTCTCGGATGGGACGATGAAGCTACTCGCGTACCTTCTCGTGCTGCACGATCCCGAGCCGCCGCCGCTGGTTGGAATTGAGGAGCCGGAGAACTTCGTCCACCCCGGCCTGCTGCGGACACTCTCGGAGGAGTGCATGTCCGCAGCCGTCAAAACCCAACTGTTGGTCACCACGCACGCACCGCAGTTCCTGGACGCCCTCGGGCCGGAACAGGTGCGTGTGCTCGACCGCCAGCGCGACGGCTTTACGCGCGTCAGAAGCGCAGCAAAAGTCGCCATGGTCAAGAACTACATCGCAGAGGGGGGTGTGCTGGGCGAGGCATGGCAGATGCAGCTCTTCGACGAACCGACCTCGCTGGCCAGTGCACGCTGAGATCCTCGTTGAAGATCAGTCGACCGCCGAGACGGTCGACGTGCTCCTGCGCCGCCTGCGCGTCGAGGCGCTGGGGCATACGTGGAACACGCGCTTCTTCGGTAGCAAGCCCAACATGCTGGGGAAGCTCCGTGCAACGCTCGCGGCAATCAGGCGCGGCAGCTTCGCCGACATGGTCATCGTGGTCATCGACTCCGACATGGACGACTGCCGTGCGCTGAAGGCTCGGATCCACGCAGATGCCGTCGCCGCAATCCTCATCTATCCAGGTCAGCCGACATCCGACTCGGCGCTACGTATTCGTCTCGCGATGACAGAGCTCGAGTCATGGTTCATCGGAGACATGGTAGCTGTGCGGTCCGCATATCCGCGCATCACGCGTCGAGATATGCGCTTACGAGCCGGCGAATCCGCCGACTCCTTGCCCCACGCGTGGGAGTGGCTGGAGCGCCAGCTCATTCGACGAGGGTACTTCGTCACACGAATGCCCAAAGTGGAAGTCGCGCGCACTATCGCCGCCCACCTGAGCCTCGACCCCAACCACAACACCTCGCGGAGCTTCCGGCTATTCCTCCGAACACTCCGCGAGGTCTATGGCCTCCCTACCGATGGATCGAGTAGCCGATCTCCTTCGACGTGATCACCTCGATCAGCGCTGGCTGACCGTCCTCGGTCGCGGCGATGCCTCGCTTGAACGCTTCCTCCACGTCGACGGGACGCCTACGAGCTGATGGAGCTGTGCCAGCAGGCCGGCGTCCCCGCCGGCGTCGTGCAGACCGGCGACGACCTGACGTCGAGGGACCCGCAGCTCGACCACAACGGGATGTTCTTCGACTACGCCGACCCGCACCCGCTGCACGGCCCAATCAAAGGCGACCGCCTGGCGCTGCGCTTCTCAAAGACGCCGACAACCCGCTACGAGCGCCCCGAAGTTTTCGGCGAATCCAACGAATCCGTAGCGGCCGACTGGCTGGGAATGTCGCCTGCGGAGGTCGCCGAACTCGCGGCCGAGGGCGTCATCGAGTGAACGGCTACGAGCCTGCTTCGGACCAGTTGCGGATGTAGTCGAATTGCTGGGCAGTCTGCGGCCCTTCTGACTGCCACTCCGATGTCGCCTGCCGTGTCCGCAGACGCCTGAGTTCGTCAAGCGCCTCTTCCGGACCGAATCCCTGCCGGCGCAGCCAGCAGCCGACGACCGTGCCCGTCCGCCCATGCCCACCCCAACAGTGGAGGTAGACACGGCCGCCGCGGCCCATTTCGGCGTCGATGAAGTCCAGGATTCGCCGCATCTGCTCGTGCGATTGCGGCACGCCCATGTCGCGGATCGGCAAGTGCGCGCGCGCGACCAATGGATCGATCGCCTCCAGCTCTTCCTCGTACGGGCGCAGCGGTTCGCGACGTTGTGTGAGGTCGACGAAGGCAGTCACTCGGGCGGTGAGGATGCGACGGAGCTTCTCGGCGGCCTTGACTGGATCGTTGTCGCTGGGATAGTTGCCGGCGAGGAATCGGTTCGGGACGACCCAGAAGCACTGGTCGGGGGGGAGATCGGTCATGCAGGGACAAGGATCGGTTTCAGGCCGAGAGCGTCGCGAAACTCGGTGGGGATGTCGGGCCAGTGCTGCGTCAGCAGGTCGACGAGCTGTTCGCCGTTGATCAGACCCACGCGAGCGAAGCCATCTTGTTCTGCGACCGAACGTGCGTCCTTTGTGTAGTCCGACGTTGTCACGAACGTGCCCTGGTCCCCGATCGGAATGCGTCCTCGGAGGTCGCGGATCGGTCGAGCCGTGATCTTCGAGCCACGCTGGTAGCGCTTGACCTGACCGGTGATCCTGACTTGCGCGGCGTTGGAGACGTTGAGCACGCCGCGGAAGTCGACACCTCCGTCAGCGACGGGCTGGCTCACTTCGATCTCAAAGCCCATCGCGGCGAGTAAGTGACCAACGAGCTGCTCGAATTCGGACGGGCCGAGGATGAGGATGCGCTCAAGGGCCAGCTCAAAGGGCAGCATCGGCGGTTCCTGATGCTTGCCTTTCTGCGGTATTGACGTCGGATCGCCGATGTGAGTGAGGAACTCCTGTTCGTGTCGAACCTTGAACAGAGTCAGGTTTGACTTGAGCGTGTTCTGGAACGGTACCGAAAGTGCTGTGCGATCGATTGGATCCGGTTTCCAATCGACGGTGCGCCGATGTTGATAGTGGCAAGTGTCGTTGGTAAGGGCATCGGCTTCGAACCAATAGTTACCTGTGATCTGACCGTAGCGGAGCCAGCGAGCGTTGACTTCTGGCGTGAGGATCCAGTCGCCGACCTGCATCTCGAACAGGAAGCGGGCAAAGATGCCTACGACAGCACGCCTGTTTCTCGGCGAGTCCTCTGCAGGCGCAACGGATTCCCAACGTTCGGTCAAGCGCGCACGGTCGGGTATGGGCGAGCAGTCGCCCATTTCCCAACCGAGCCCATGAAATCCACCATCGACGCAGCGTTGTGTATGTTCGCCGAAGTTGGCGCGGAGGAGCCAGATGTTCGGCATGGCGTCTCCTACCGATGAATCGAGTAGCCGATCTCCTTCGACGTGATCACCTCGATCAGCGCTGGCTGACCGTCCTCCGTCGCGGCGATGCCTCGCTTGAAGGCTTCCTTCAAGTCGCCGGGGGACTCGACGCGCTCGCCGTAGCCGCCGAAGGCTTTGGCCATGTCGGCGTAGTGACCGGAGATGTCGGTGGCTCGGTACTTCTCGGTGGCGGTCTGCATGATCGGCAGCTCGATCGCCATCGAGAAGTTATTCAGCAGCACGCTCAGGATCGGAAGATTCTCGCGCACGGCGGTCTCGAAGTCCATGCCGGTCATCCCGATCGCGGCGTCGCCCCAGACGTTCAGGCAGGTCTTCTCGGGGTGGGCGACCTTGGCGCCCATGGCGTACCCCAGGCCGGTGCCGAGCTGCGTCGTCTTGCCCCAGCCGATGTAGCTGAGCGGGGTCGTCGAGTTCCAGAACGGCGACATCTGGTCGCGCGGTGAACCGGCGTCGTGCGTCGCCACCACGTTGTCGATCCCGACCGTCTCATCGAGCGTGGCGTGAAGGTCCTTCAGTGCGCGATAGGGATTGACCGGCGTGTCGTCCGAGTCGCTCTTGGGCGACCACTCACCGCGCCAGTCGCCGTTGATCTGCGCAATCCTGGCTGCAATCGCATCGGCGCGGCCACGCGGACCAGAGACCAGCTCGCGCACCTCGGCGATGATCGCATCGAGCACCAGCGCCGCATCGCCGACCACGCCCTCGGAGATCTCGACCTCGTTGTTGAAGTCCTCCGGGTCGAGCGTGGCGTGGATGTAGTACGGACCCTGCGGCATCTGCAGACCGAAGCCCGTCTTGGCGAACGAGCAGCCAATTCCGAAGATCACGTCGGCAGCCTGGATGAACTCGTGCACCGCGCGCGGGAACGCTCGACCGCCCGAGCCCAACGACAGGGGGTGCGTCTCGGGGAACGCGCTCTTGCCCTGCAGCGAGGTCGTGACCGGCGCTTCCAGCAGCTCGGCCAGCTCCTTGAGCTGGTCCCAGGCCTTGGCGTAGTGAACGCCCTGTCCTGCGTATATCACCGGACGCTCCGCGTTGACCAGCGTCTGTGCGGCTTTGCGAGCGTCGGACGGATCGGGACCGGAGCGATGCGCCGGCGTCGGCGTGTAGTTGATCGGTTCCTCGATGTCAGCGCCCCAGATGTCGCCCGGAATCTCCAACACGACCGGTCGCTGCCGCCCGTTCTTGGCGTGCGTGAAGGCGCGGCGGACCGCGTTCGACAGGTCGTTGGCGTCGGTCAGCTGCTCGGTCCACTTGCTCACGTGCTGGAAGTTGACCAGGCCGCTGAAGTTCGGCGAGACGTTGGTCTGCGAGCGCGCGTAGCCGCCCGGAATCGCGACCATCGGCGCCGACTCGCTGTAGGCCTGCGCCAGCCCGCCGAACGAGTTCTCAGAGCCGGGGCCGTTCTGGGTCAGATAGACGCCGACCCGGTCGCCGGAGTTCAGCCGCGCGAAGGCGTCGGCCATGTGGATCGCGGTGCGCTCCTGGCGCACGACGATCGTGCGAATGTCGGCCTCGGCGGCGGCCTCGAAGATCGGATTGACCGGATAGCCGATCACAAACTCCACACCTTCTCGCTTCAGCATCTCCGCAACAGCGTTCGCGGTCTTCACAGTCAGTTCCTTCCTGGGGCGCTCTGAGCGCCGGATTTGCTTGAAAATTGCGGCTGATCGGCAGCCGCTACGCGTCCGAGTGTACGGGAGCGCGGCGGTCGAACCACGGCTGGACCTGCTCCAGCGCCGCTCCGAGCCGAATCAGCGTCGCCTCGTCGGCGTAGGGCGCGACGAACTGCGTACCGATCGGCAGGCCGGCGTCGTTCCACCAGAGCGGCACCGTGGCCGCCGGATTGCCGGACGAGTTGAAGGTCGAGGTGTAGCCGACGGTGTACATCACGTCCTCGCCCTGGGCGCGTGCATCCTCGCGGTCCAGCGCCAGCCGACCCAGCTCCATCGGCGGCGCCGCCATCGTCGGCGTCAAGAGCAGGTCGTAGTCCTCGAAGAACGCCGCCACGGCACGGCCGATCGCGTGTACCACGCGGGTCGCGCGGATGTAGTCGGCGCCCGTCGTGTCGTCGCCCTGGATCATCTGCCAGGTGATCGGCTCGACATCCTCCGGGTTCGGCGCACGACCGAGCTCCGCGGCACGATCCTCGACCCCAACTCGCGTGGAAGGTCGAATCACGTCGAACAGCCAGCCGGCCGAATGCCCCGGGGTCGGCAGCTCGGCCGGCTCAACGGCCAGTCCAAGCGACTCGCAGAGCGAGGCCGCGTGCTCGACGGCTGCGATGCAGTCGGGGTGCGTCTCGACATCGTTGAACGCCGAGGTCACGACGCCGACGCGCAGCTGCCCGAGGTCGCGTCCGACCTCCTCGGCCCAGGGCCGCTCAGGCGGCGGCGCGAAGTACGGCGCGCCGAGATCGGGCCCGGCCGTGGCGTCCAGCAGCGTGGCCGAATCGCGCACGCTGCGCGAGACGACATGGATCGTCGACATGCCGGCCCAGCCCTCGCCGACATCGGGGCCGGAGGGCGTCCGCCCGCGCGTCGGCTTAAGGCCGAACAGGCCGCAGCAGGAGGCCGGGATGCGAATCGAGCCGCCCCCGTCGGACGCGTTGGCGGCCGGCAGAATGCCCGCGGCCACCGCAGCCGCCGCGCCGCCCGAGGAGCCGCCGGCGGTGTATTCGAGGTTCCACGGGTTGCGGGTCTTGCCGTGCACGATCGACTCGGTCGTGGCGGTGATCCCGAACTCGGGCGAGGTCGAGCGCCCGAAGATGCTCAGCCCCGCCGCCTTGTAGCGCGTCGTCATCGAGGAATCGTGGTCGGGCACGTAGCCCTCGAACATCCGCGAGCCGTTCGACATCGGCTGACCCGCGTAGAGCACGTAGAGGTCCTTGAGCAGGAACGGCACGCCGCGCAGCGGCCCCTCCGGCAATCCCGACAGCGCCCGCGCGCGGGCCTCGTCGTAGTAGGGGTAGACGACGGCGTTGATCTCGCCGTTCACGCGCTCGACCCGGGTGATCGCTTCCTCAAGCAGCTCCGCAGGCGTCACCTGTCCCGAAGCCACCAGCTCCGCCAAACCCACCGCGTCGTAGTTGCTGTAGCCCTGAATTGGCATCGATTCCCTCCTCTGTCTGGATCGGGTCGCAGCATACCCAGCCGCGCGCCATAGACTCGTGCGATGCCACGCAGATCACGGATCGACGGTCGCACGCCTGGTCAGCTCCGCCCGCTCTCGTTCGAGCTCGATGTGCAACGCCACGCCGCAGGCTCGGTGATCGTCAGCCTCGGCCACACGCGCGTGCTCTGCGCCGTGACCATCGCCGACCGAGTGCCGCCCTTCCTGCGCGGTACCGGCTCCGGCTGGGTGACGGCCGAGTACAACATGCTGCCCGCTTCCACGAACACCCGGACCGATCGCCAGCGGGCGCTCGCATCCGGTCGCACGCACGAGATCCAGCGGCTGATCGGTCGCTCGCTGCGCGCGGTCACCGACCTCGACGCGTTGGGCGAGCGAGCCTTCACGATCGATTGCGACGTCTTACAGGCCGACGGCGGCACCCGCACCGCCGCGATCAACGGCGCGTGGGTCGCGCTGCATCGCGCGCTCAGCGAGCTGCAGCGCCAGGGCCAATACCGCGAGCTGCCGCTGAAGGCGGCTGTAGGAGCCGTGAGCGTGGGCCTGTTCGAGGGCGAAGCGCTGGTCGACCTCTGCTACGAGGAGGATTCAACCGCCGATGTCGACCTGAATCTGGTCGCGACCGACGCCGGCGGCTACGTCGAAATCCAGGGCACTGCCGAACGAGCACCCTTCACCCCGGAACAGCTCGACCAGATGCTCGCCGCGGGCCGCGCCGCGCTCGATCAGATCTTCGCGGCCCAGCAAGTGGCGATCACTGCCTGAGCATCCCGCGATCGCCGACAGACGTCGCCATCACCGCGCGATTGTGGAGGACCCCGGCTCAACCGCTGGTTTGCTGGCGGATTTCAGATAGTACGCCGTTTACCGGGTATGATCCAGTCATAGCCCCCGACGCCCGCGCAGCACTTCCCGCGGCGCGATCAACTTCTTGCGGCGCGAGGCTCACGCTGGACTCCGCCACTTCGGCGGAGCGGCGGCCACAGCGAAGGACTAAGATTCCCAGATGAGCGCTCGCCTCCCACGCATCAACATCCCGCGCTGGACCAACATCCTGCTCGCGCTTGGCCTCGCCCGTGAGGCGGCCGCCGAGTTCGTCGCCGAACTCGAAAGCGAACTCGGCGCCCTCGCCACCAAGCACGACCTGACGCTCGGCCTGCGCGACCTCGAACTTCGCATGATCAAGATCATGGCCACGCTCACAGCGCTCAACATCGGCGCGAACGCGCTCATCTTCACCTTCCTCGCCTGAGTGGGCGTCGAGCGCTCATCGACCCGTCGCAGCACGGCTGCGCGCGGACCGTCATTGGGCGGCGGCGTCAAGGAATCCTCTACACAAGTCGGATCCCCTCTCTCCCCGCAGAGCGGGGGGAGATGTCACGGAGTGACAGAGGGGGGCCAACCCGGACGGCGGCGCGCGCTCCGCTGACCACATTGAGTAGTCAGCGGAATCCGATCCCTCCCAATGTCGCCCCCTGAGGGGGAGATGCCGGAGGCAGAGGGGGAGTGCGTCGCGGTCAGCCGGCGTTACGCGCGGGAGCCCCCATCTGCCCCCTGGCTGCGCAGGGGCAGGCTTCGGCATCTCCCCCCGCCGAGCGGGGGGAGAGGGGGTCCGAACCGACATCTCCCTCGGTAGAGCGGGGGGAGAGCAATTCAGAGATTTGCTAGTAGTAGTCGGCGTAGAGGCCGAGGTAGTCGCCGCCGATCAGCAGCACGTGGCCGGGACCCCAGGCCTCGTTGCGCTGCTGGCCGGGGAAGTTGGCCATCAGACGGAAGCCGCCGGGGCTCTCGCGCTCGCCGAGTTCCACCGCGTCCGCGCCGAGCTGTCCCACGTCCTGCCACAGCTCCCACTGGCTGACGCCCGAACGCGGCACTGCAAGCAGCGCCAGCGGCGGCAGGCTGCGGTGGGCCGCCGAGAATCCCACGTTGACGGTGACCTTCCACATCGCCCCGCGACCCGCCTCGAACACCGGCAGCGCGTCGTAGAAGATCGTCGACTCCGTCTCGGCGACGACCCGCCTGCCCGCGCGCTCGACGGCGTCCAGCCACGGCTCGCCGGTCGGCGCGAAGCGGCTCACGTCGAGTTCCGGGCCGGCGTGTACCTGGAGATGCGCGTGAGACTGGCTCTGCTCGCCGTAGGCGCCGAAGTTGCAGAACACGCGGAAGCCCTGCGCCGCTCGGTCCGGATGCCGTTCCTGCATCAGCCCCAGCGTGCGCACGGCGTGGTCGCGCGAGGTACGGCCGACCTCACCGAGGTTGCGCCACAGGTCGACCTGCTGCGAATAGAAGCGGCGCCCATCCGTCGGCGCGTGATTGCGCGGGATCACCAGCGAGGTCAGATCGAAGAAGAGAAACTGGTTCTCGAAGACAAAGACACCGGAAACCTCATCGCTCCAGGGGACCGACGGGGCGTCGCGCCGCGAATCGACGAACATCCCGCCTTCGTTGCGGAAGAACAGCGCCGGCTCGCGTCCGTCGGCGATGCCGCAGAAGACACACCCGCGCACGCTCAGTGGTTCGTCGTCGGCCATATCCGAAGCGTCGCACCGCCGCCCGCCCCGATCAATCGCGCTGATATGCTCCCGTCGGAAAGTCTCAAATGACCAACGTTCAACCGTTTCGGGGTCTCCGCTACGAGCCATCGCAGGTCGGCGACTGGGCCGCCCAGCTCGGTCCGCCCTACGACATCGTTGATGCCGAGCAGACGGCGGCGCTCAAGGCCTCGAGCCCGCACCAGATCGCGCACATCGAAACGGCTTCCTCAGCCGAGCAGATCGACGCCGCGGCGCAGTTGCTCCGCGAGTGGCGACGCTCCGGCGTGCTCGTCCAGGACGAGGAGCCATCGTTCTACCTGCACGAACAACGGCTGGAGACGCCGCGCGGGCGACGGATCCGCCACACCCTCCTCGCCGCGGTCGAGCTGTCGGAATGGGGCGCGGCCGGCGTGATGGGCCACGAGCGCACGATGCCCGGCCCCAGGGCGACGCGCAGCGCGCTGCGCTCACTCGTCGGCGCCGATGTCTCGCCGCTGATGGCCTTCGTGCCCGATCCCGACCACCGTCTGGGCAACCAGATGTTCGACGCGCACGCGTCGCCGATCGTGAGCGAGGGCAGTGACGCCGCCGGCGATCAGCATTTCCTGCGCCGGGTCTCCGAGCGCGCGCTCGTCCAGGCGTTCGTGGACCTCCTCGCGGAGCGCAAGGTCTACATGGCCGACGGCCACCACCGCTACGAGTCGGCGCTCGCCTCGCGCGACCACCGGCCGGCCTCGAACTTCGTCCTGATGGGCCTTCTCCGCGACAGCGACGAGGGCCTCAACGTTGGCGCCACGCACCGAGTGATCCACGCGGACATCCCCGCCGATCTGCCCGCGCGGCTCGCCGCCGGTTTCAATGTCAGGGACGCATCCCCCGAAGCGCTCGATTCGCTCGAGCCCGGCAGTCTCGATCTGGGCCTGATCACAGCATCGGGCGCCTACCTCCTGCAGCCGACCGACGCGTCGAGCGCGATGCCCGCGACCGTCCCCAGCGCGTGGCACGACCTCGCCCCCGCAATCCTGCAGTACGCGATCCTCGAACCGCTGCTCGGCATCGGCGATGAGGCGCTGGCCGGCGGCCAGGCCGTTAGCTACACCCACTTTGTCGGCGAGGCGAGCGCGGCAGTGCGCAACACCAGCGCCTCGGCCGCGTTCATCCTGCCCGCCGCGACGTTGCAGGACGTGATCCAGACGTCCGACGCCGGCGGCTTCATGCCGCAGAAGAGCACCTACTTCGTGCCCAAGCTCCCCACCGGCGTCGTCCTGCACGCGCTCGACTGACCGGGCCGGGCGCACGCCGCCGATCTACATCGTGGCCTGGTGGACCTCGTCGATGCCGTCGATTCTGGCGATCGCACTGAGCTCATCGGGGGTCAGCGCGCGGTCGATGGTGACCGCCATTAGCGCGTCGGCGGACGGATCCGAGGCGTCGTGACCGACGTCCATCGCGCGAATGTTGACATTGCGTCGCCCCAATTCGCCGCCGACGGCGCCGATTCGGCCGGGCCGGTCTTCGTTGCGCAGCACCAGCAGGTGCAGATGGTCGGCGCCCGCGCGCGGGCCGGCAATGTGCACGGGCAGGCCGTCGATCTCGACGACCGCCGCCCGCCCGTGCTCCAGCGTCCCCGTCAGCGAGATGCCGCCGGCCGATGTCGTCAGCTCGACCGTGACCGTCGCCTGGTACGGCTCCGCGTCGGGACGCTTCTCCTCGGCGACGCGCCAGCCGCGGTGCGCGATCACGTTGTTCACCGAAACCAGATTCACGTGCTCGTCGGAGATCGGCGCGAGCAGCCCCGCCACCACCGCGGCCTTCAGCGGCGTCACGTCGTGGTTCGCGATCTCACCGCGGTAGTGCACCCGCACGTCGCGCCACTGTCCGCGCACGAGCTGGGTGCAGAGCCGCCCGCACATCGAGGCCACCTCGAGGTACGGACCGACGACCTCCAGCGTCTCCGGATCGATGAACGGCGCATTGACCGCCTGCATCGCCGGCTCGCCGCGCAGCATCTCGGTCGCGAGCTCGGCCGAGACGCGCTCCTGGGCCTCCAGCGTCGAAGCCCCGAGGTGCGGCGTGGCCAGCACCCGCGGATGGCCAACCAGCGGATTTTCAGCCGCCGGCTCCGCGCCGAACACGTCGAGCGCCGCGCCGCCCAGCTCGCCCGCTTCGAGCGCCGACCAGAGCGCGGTCTCGTCAACGAGGCTGCCGCGCGCGGTGTTGACCAGCAGCGCCCCCGCGCGCATGAGCGCCAACTGTGGCGCGCCGATCAGCGGCTCCGCGCCCGGCGCCGGCGTGCTGTGCAGCGTGACGGCGTCGCAGTTGGCGAGCAGCTCGTCGAACTCGACCAGCTCCACGCCCAGCGCGACGGCGCGTTCGGCGGGCACGAACGGGTCGAAGGCGAGCACCCGCATCTCCAGCCCCTGCAGGCGCCGCGCGACCGCCGAACCGACCTGACCAAGCCCCACCACCCCGGCCGTCTTGCCGCGCAGCTCCGAGCCCACGAACTGCTCTCGCTGCCAGGCCCCGGCGCGCAGACTCGCGTTCGCTGCCGCGAGATGCCGGCTGAGCGCCAACAGCAGCCCCACCGCCAGTTCGGCGGCGGACACGGTGTTGCCTCCGGGCACGTTGAGCACCAGAATGCCGCGCTGCGTCGCCGCGTCGACATCGATGTTGTCGACCCCCGCCCCAGCGCGTCCGATCACGCGCAGGCGATCGGCGGCCGCGACCACGTCGGCCGTGACGCGCGTGCCGCTGCGGACGATCAGGCCGTCGTAGTCGCCGATCACCTCGGACAATGCGTCAGTGGACAGATCGCGGCGAACATCAACATGAGCCGCCGTGCGCAGCGCCGCGAGGCCCTCCTCAGCGACTGGCTCGGTAACCAGGATGCGGTCGGCCAGGCGGTGGGCTGGGCGGTGGGCTGGGCGGTCGCCGACGCCGCTCACCTTGCCGTCAGGGCGCTGCGCATCTGCGGGAGCTGCGCCCCCGCGGCGGGCTCAAAGCCAAGCTCGATCAGGGCCGCCTGGATGGCCTCGTAGCAAGCCGCCATCTCCGACTCCTGCAGCCAGCCGAGGTGGCCGATCCGGAAGATCGACGTGGCCAGCTTGCCCTGCCCCGCCGCGATCACGACATCGTGCTTCTCGCGCAGCAGCCGCGAAAGGTCGCCCACGGCGAGCTGCTCGGGCACCCAGACCGCGGTCACGGTGTCGGAGGCGTAGCGCTCCTCGGCGACCAGCCTGAGACCCAGCGCGCGCATCGCGTCGCGCGTCCAGCGGGCGAAGCGGTGGTGCTTGGCGTAGATCGCCTCGGGTCCCTCCGCGGCCATGATCGGCAGCGCGGCGTCCATCGCGTAGAGCACCGGCAGCGCCGGCGTCCACGGTGGCTGACCGAGTGAGGCGTACTCGTGGTGCGCCTTAAGGTCGAAGTAGAAGCTGGGCATCGTCGAGCTCTCGGTCGCGGCCCAGCCGCGCTCGCTCAGCGCCGCCATCGCGATTCCCGGCGGCGAGAGCCAGCCCTTCTGCGAGGCCGTCAGCACCGCGTCAAGGCCCCAGGCGTCCATCTCCATCGGCATCGAGCCCAGCGAGGAGACGGCGTCGACGATGATCAGTGGGTCGGCGACCTCGCGGACCGCGTCGGCGATCTCGGCGATCGGGTTGGTCACGCCCGTCGAGGTTTCGTTATGTGTGATCAGCAGCGCCCCGTACTCGCGCTCGGCGATCGCCTCCGCGACCAGCTCAGGCGTGGCGGCGTCGCCCCACTCGATCGCGAGACGCGTCACGTCGGCGCCGTAGTTCTCCGCGATCGTCGCAAAGCGGTCGCCGAACGAGCCGACCGTGACCGCCAGCACGGCGTCGCCGGGCGAGAGCAGGTTGACGATCCCCGCCTCCATCGCGCCGGTCCCGCTGGCCGAGATCAGCATGATCTCCTGGTCGGTGCCGAAGAACGGCCGCATGCCACTGGTCAGCCGCTCGAGCATCTCGGCGAAGGCCGGACCGCGGTGGTTGATCATCTCACCCGCCGCGGCGGCAAGCACCTCGGGCGGGCATGGGGTCGGTCCGGGGATCCGTAGATTCGCCATCCAGCCTGCCTCCGTCGCGCGCCTGTGGAGATCGCCGCTTACGATGGGGTGAGCAAAACCCGGACGCGGCCACACTGAAGCTGACAATATCGAGCGACCCGATTGCCCACAATGCGCGTCGGCTCGAACACGTAATCGACCACACATGTCACACCCCCTGCGCGCACTACCGAGCGTCGACCGCGTCCTCAACCACCCTTCGGTGCGCGACCTACGGCTGCCCGCTGAGCTGATCACCGCCGCGGTGCGCGACGAACTCGAGCGGCAGCGCAGCAGGCTGCTCGACAGGTTGTGCGAGAAGGGCGCCGACGCACCGCCCGTTGAGCTTGAGGCCATCGCGGCGGCTGTCGCCACCAACCTGAGCGCCACGCTCGCCTCAAGCCTGCGCGGCGTGATCAATGCCACCGGCGTCGTGATCCACACCAACCTCGGTCGCGCTCCGCTCAGCGACGGAGCGATCGAGGCGATGCGCGACGCGGCGCACTACTCGAACCTCGAGTTCGACCTGGCGACAGGCGCGCGCGGCAGCCGCGCGGACCATCTCGATCAGCTCCTGCGCGCGCTCACCGGCGCGGAGGCGGCCGTGGTCGTGAACAACAACGCGGCGGCGCTCTACCTCGCGCTCTCGGCGCACGCGCGGGGCCGCGGCGTGATCGTCAGCCGCGGCCAGGCCGTCGAGATCGGCGGCGGCTTCAGGATTCCCGACGTGCTGCGTCAGTCGGGCGCCACGCTCGTCGAAGTCGGCACGACCAATCGCACCCGCGCGGCCGATTACCGCAACGCGCTAGACGACCGGACCGCCGCGCTGCTGCGCGTTCACTCCAGCAACTTCCGCGTGATCGGTTTCACGGAGGCAGCGCCGCTCGACGCGCTGCGCGAGGTGGCCGACGAGGGCGGCGCGCTGCTGATCGACGACATCGGCAGCGGCTGTTTGCTGGAGACGCGCGACTACGGCCTCAGCCACGAGCCCCAGCCGCAGGAGAGCGTCGCGGCCGGCTCGGATCTGGTGCTGTTCTCCGGCGACAAACTGCTCGGCGGCCCGCAGGCCGGGATCATTGTCGGCCGCGAAGCCGCTGTCGGTCCGCTTCGCTCGCATCCCCTGATGCGCGTCCTGCGACCCGACAAAACGACGATCGCCGCGCTGGCCGCCACCCTGCAGCACTACCTGCGCGGCGAGGCCGCGACGCACATCCCCGTCTGGCGGATGATCGCGGCGCAGCCCGGCGACCTGCGCGAGCGGGCCGAATCGTGGCGCGCGATCCTCGGTTGCGGCTCGGTCGTCAGCGACCAGTCGCCGATCGGCGGCGGTTCGTTGCCCGGCGACACTCGTCCCACCTACGTATTGAGGCTGCCACAGCCCGAGCTGGCGGCGACACTACGGACGGGCAACCCGCCGATCGTCGCGCGCGTGGTCGACGACCACCTGCAGCTCGACCCGCGAACGGTGTTGCCCGATCAGGAATCAATGCTGCTCGAGCAGCTGCGCGCGAGAATCTAAGGACCCCATGCCCATCTCGCTGGCCGCCGTCGTTCCGCATCCACCGATTCTCGTCGCCGAGATCGGGGCCGGGCGCGAGCGCGCCGCGCAGGCCACGCTCGACGCCTACGCGCAGATCAGCGAGCGCCTGCTCGCCAACCCGCCCGACCACCTGCTGATGATCTCGACCCACGGGATCGTCACGCTCAACCGCTTCCACCTGCTGCGCGCCGCGCTGACAGGGTCGCTTGAGCCGTTCGGCTGCGGCCAGTGCCGCATCGAGCAGCCGAACGATGCGCTGCTCAGCGCCGCCATCTACCGCTCGACCTCGCGGCGGCCGCTGATGCCGGTCAAGGAGTGGGAGCCGCATGACCACTCGATGGTCGTCCCGCTGACGCTGCTGCACGAGGCGTTGGCCGAGACGCCCACGACCGTCGTCAGCATCTGTTTCCGCTCGACGGGGGAACACCGCCAACTCGGCCGCGCCATCGCCGACGGGATCGCCAACACCCGCGGCACGACTGCCGTGATCGCCAGCGGCGACGGCGTGCATACGCTCACGCCCGAGAGTCCGCAGGGCTACCACCCGAAGGCGGCGGGCTTTCAGCGTCAGTTCGACGCGGCGCTGGCTGCCTGGGACATCGACACGATCCTTGCGTTCGACTCCCAGGTGCGCCGCGAGGTCGACGAGTCAGTGGTCGCGCCGACCGCGATGCTCGGCGGCATTCTGCACGACCAGCAGGTCAGCGCGGAGCTGTTGTCGGCCGAGGCCCCCTGGGGGGTCGCCTACACCACCGCACTGTTGAACGTCGAGGCGGGCGGCTGATGCTGGACGCGCGAGCGGTCAACGCGCTGGAGTTCCCCAAGATCATCGAGCGCCTGGCCCGGCTCTGCCACACGCCGCAGGGACGCGCGCGCGCTGAGGACATCCGCCCTACGTCGGACCTCGAGGAGGCGCGTCGCCGACACGCGCAGACCGCGGAGGCGCACGTGCTGCGCCGGCTGAAGCCCAACTTCGCGCTGGGCTCGCTCCCGCGCGTCGACCCGCATCTACTCGGCGCCTCGCGACAGGCCGCGCTGCCGGCGGGGGACATTCTGGAGGTCGCGGCGGCGCTGCGGGCGGCCCGCAACGTGCGCAATCAGGTCGCGCCGCTCAGCCGCGAACTGCCGCTGCTGAGCCGGATCGGGAGCCGGATTGCCGACTTCACCCCGCTGCTGCGGCAGATCGAGCACGCGCTCGACGAGCGCGGCGAGGTGCTCGACCGCGCGAGCCCCGAACTCGCCCATGCCCGGCAGCAGGCCGAGCATCTGCGCGAGCGTCTGGAGCGGGCGCTGGAAGCGATCCTGCGCCGCGCGGTCACCGATGGCATCGCGCAGGAGGACCTGATCACGGAGCGTGATGGCCGTTATGTCATCCCGATCAAGGCCGAGCACCGCCGCAGCCTCCCCTCCGTGGTGCATGACGTCTCAGCCTCCGGCGCAACCCTGTTCGTCGAGCCGATCGCGGTGGTCGAGCTGGGCAACCGCCTGCGCGAGGCGCGCCGCGCCGAACAGCGCGAAGTCGAGCGCATCCTGCGCGCGCTCGGCGACGCAATCGGGGCGGAGGTCGGAGCGATCCGGGCGGCGATCTCCTGCATCGCGCAGATCGATCTCGCGCAGGCCAAGGCGCAGCTCGCGCACCAGCTCGACGCACCGCTGCCGGCGCAGGACGACGACCTGAGCTGGCTGACGGCCAGCCCCGCCGAGCTGCATCTGCTCTCGGCGCGTCACCCGCTGCTCACCGGCGACGTGGTGCCGATCTCGATCACGCTCACGCTCGATCAACGCTGCGTGCTCGTCACGGGCCCGAACACCGGCGGCAAAACGGTCGCGCTCAAGACGGTGGGCCTGCTGACGCTGATGGCGCAGGCCGGGCTGCCGATCCCCGCCGAACAAGGCTCGCGCATCCCCGTCTTCCAGAACGTCTTCGCCGATATCGGCGACGAACAGAGCATCGAGCAGTCGCTCTCGACCTTCTCGGGGCATGTGACGAACATCATCCGAATCCTCGCCGAGGCCGGCCCGCACACGCTGGTGCTGCTCGACGAACTCGGCGCCGGCACCGATCCGACCGAGGGCGCGGCGCTCGCGCGGGCGCTGCTCGAGCAGCTGCTCGCACTCGAGGCCACCGTCGTCGCCACCACGCACCACGGCGCGCTCAAGGTCTTCGCCCACGCCACGCCAGGCATCGTGAACGCTTCCGCGGAGTTCGACGCCGAGACCCTGCAGCCCACCTATCGGCTGCTGATGGGCTCGCCGGGCCGCTCGAACGCCGTCGCGATCGCCCAGCGGCTGGGCATGCCCGAGGCCGTGGTCGAACGCGCCCGCGCCCACACCGCCCCTGAGACGGCCGACATCGAAGGCCTCCTGACGGACCTCCAGCAGCAGCGCGACGGCCTGGAAGTCGCCCAGCGCGCCGAGCAGCTCGCGCGCGAAGAGGCCGAGCAGATCCGCCACGACCTGACGCTGCGGCGCGATCAGATCGAGGTCGAACGCGACCAGATCCTGGGCAAGGCCGAGCGCGCGATGGAGGACGAGCTCGCGCAGCTTCGCCGCAGCCTGCGCAACGCTAATCGCGAGCTCTCCCAGACCGTCAGTGCGGCCTCCCGGACCGCATACCGCGAGCACGTCGAGCGCGCGGAGACGCGGGCCGATGAGGCCCGCGAGCGGCTCGAACGCCTGCGCACCCGGCGCCGGCGCTCGGGCCGACGCCGCAGGGCCGCAACGACCGACGCGCCGCCCGATCCTGAGCGGCTCGCGCCCGGCGATGTGGTCTACCTGCGCGGCTTGCCCGAGCCCGGCGTGCTGCTCAGCGGGCTCGTCGACGACACGATCGAGGTGCAGCTCGGATCGCTGCGGACGCGCGTCCGCCCCGACCAGATCGAGCGCCTCGGCCGGACCTCGCAGACGAACATCGAGCAACCGCGCGCCAAGCGCCCGCCCGCCCCGCCCGACCCCGGCGGGCGCTGCGACATCCGCGGCCGCACCACTGACGATGCGTTGCCGACCGTCGACGGCTTCCTCGACCACGCTTACCGCGCCGGTCGCCAGCGGCTCGAAATCGTGCACGGCAAGGGCACGGGCGCGCTGCGCAACGCGGTACGCACCATGCTCCGCGACCACCCGCTGATCACCAGCTTCGAAACAGCCCCACCGAAGGAGGGCGGCGACGGCGTCACCATCGTCCACCTCGTCGGCTAGGCGCCTGACCACCTAACCATTTCCGACCGGCCCTGACCACCCCCACCAGATACGATCCCGTTGGCACCCACCGACCTCCGGGAGTGGCCGCGAACACCCCGCCAGCCGCCGCCCACTGCGCCGCGAGGCTCACCTACACTCGCTACAGAGGCACTGAGGAGCCGCGCTGATGGTCCTCCGCCGCATCGCCGAGGCGATCGATCGACGTCCCCAGACCGGGCGCCAGCGGCGCGCGGTGCTGCAGATCGCCGCCGAAGACTTCGCCGGCCAGCTGCCCGCCAAGAAGGGCCGCTCCGGCGCAGCCGGGGTGAACGGCTGGGATGTCTCGAATCTGGCCCACCCCGCCTTCTGGTCGATGCTGCTGCTCTCGCAGCGCCGCAGCCGCTACACGATGAACCTGCTCGGCCAGATCCACGTCGACGCCGCCGCGGTGCAGCCCTATATCGAGGAGAAGCGCGCCGCCACTGAGATTCTCGAGGCGCTCGGCGGGATCGAGGCCGACTCGCTGATCGGCTTCGTCGATGTCGCCGTGACGCGCTTCCAGCCACCCAAGGTCGCCGGCGCCCCGCTCGTGCCGTCCGACCAGGCGACGGCGATCCTGTGGTCGGCCCTGCTGCGCGGCGCGATGGTCGGCGAGCTGCGCTCGGAGGAGGCGCAGGACGCCTGGCTCGCCGCGCATCCCGACCAGGTGCAGGAACATGGCGCCGAACGCGCCTGGAAGAAGGCCCAGGGCCGCGCCGAGATGCTGTTGGTCGGCTGGCAGGAACAACGGCGCAGCCACGGCCGGCGGCTGATCTAGCAATGGCCGCGCGACCCGACCCCAACCAGCGCTCACTGTTCGCCGTTGTTGACGAGGTCGACCCGCGCGCTCCGCTGGCGGCGCGGATGCGGCCGCGCCACATCGACGAGGTCGTGGGCCAACGCCGGCTGGTCGGTCCCGGCGCGCCGCTGCGACGCGCGATCGACGCCGACGCCGTGCCATCCTGCATCCTCTGGGGACCGCCGGGCAGCGGCAAGACAAGCCTGGCGCGGGTCATCGCGCAGCACACCCAGGCCCGCTTCGCGACGCTCTCCGCCGTGTCGTCGGGCGTGCGCGACCTGCGTCAGGTGATCGCCGACGCCGAGCAGGCCGGTCGCCACGGCGGCGCGCGCACGATCCTCTTCATCGACGAGATTCACCGCTTCAACAAGGCCCAGCAGGACGCGATCCTGCACGCGGTCGAGGACGGCGCGGTCTCGCTGATCGGCGCGACGACCGAGAATCCCTCCTTTGAGGTGATCGCCCCGCTGCTCTCGCGCAGCCGCGTCTACACGCTAGATCCGCTCGATGCCGACGACGTGCGCACGCTGCTGCAGCGCGCCCTCGCTGACGAGGAGCGCGGCCTTGGCGGTGCGGGCGTCACGGTGACAGCCGAAGCGCTCGATGCGCTGGTGCAGCTCTCCGGCGGCGACGCTCGCGTGGCGCTCAACGCGCTGGAGTTCGCCGTCGCCGACGCGACCGATCTGGTCGACCTCCAGACCGTTGAGCTGACCACGCAGCGTCAGCTGCATCACGACAAGGCCGGCGACTCCCACTACGACCTGATCTCGGCGTTGATCAAATCGGTGCGCGGCTCGGATCCCGACGCGGCCGTGTACTGGCTGGCGCGGCTGCTCGAGGCCGGCGAGGACCCGCTGTTCGTCGCCCGCCGGATCGTGATCCTCGCCGCCGAAGATGTCGGCCTGGCCGACCCGCAGGCGCTGGCGGTTGCCGTCGCGGCGCAGCAGGCGACCCACTTCATCGGCCTGCCCGAGGCCAAGCTGCCGCTCGCCGAGGCGACGATCTACCTGGCGCTCGCGCCCAAGAGCAACTCCGCGATGTCGGCCTACTCAAACGCCGCGAACGCGATCCAGGAGCGTGGCCAACTGCCCGTCCCGCTGCACCTCCGCAACGCCGTGACCGGCCTGATGGCCGCGCACGGCTACGGCAAGAACTATCAGTACGCCCACGACTACGACGACGCCCTGCCGCCCGATCAGGCGCACCTGCCCGACGCGCTGGGCGGCAGCCGCTTCTACCAGGCCACCCGGCACGGCGCCGAGGCCCGGCTCAATGAGCGGCGCGGATCATGACGGCGACCCCGGTCAGCTTCACGGGGCTGCCTGAGACGGCGGTGCCCGAGATCGCCGCCCTGTTCGGCGCCGAGGCGCAGCTACAGCTCGCCGACCACCCCACGAGCGGGCCGCTCTGGCGAATCGAGCATCGCAGCGAGAATGGCAATCTGCGTCTGCTGCTCTGGCCCGCGATCGCGCGGGTCGACCTGACCTGCGGGCCGCACACCTGGATCGCGCGGGGCGTCAGCGAGACGCACGTGCTCGAGGGGATCGAGGCGATCTTCCACTTCGGAACGAACGGCCTGCTCACGGTCGCGCCGACCGGTCACGCGACGATGATCGCGCAGGACGGACCATGAGCCCGCGGGCAAGGCGCGCCGGAAGAGCGCTCAGTCGCGGCGCGAACCTCAGCCTTGCGCGCAGTACGTCCGTGCGGATACGTTTCCCGCATGCGCCGCGGATGCCGCGCCCAGCGACAGGTACCGCGACAGAGCGCCGAGCGAGTCCCGGCGCCGCTCGCTCAGACCACCTGCACTTCCCGATCCTCATGCCCACGCAGCCGCTCGAGCACGCGGCCCGCGCAGCCCGCGAGGCGATCGAGCGCGCCGCCGATCGGCTGCGCAGCACTGACTAAGAAGACTCTGAATCACTCTCCCCCCGCAAAGCGGGGGGAGATGCCGAAGGCAGAGGGGGGCTCCGGTCCTGACTCAGCGGCGCGGCTGTATCTAGCCAAGCGGGGGCGCCCCCCTCTGTCACCCCGTGACATCTCCCCCCGCAGAGCGGGGGGAGAGGGGATCCGACTTGTTCAGAGGAATTCCTAACGGCCCAGGTGCCGACGGAGCCGTCAGGGAGAGCTCTAAGCCGCGACGGGCCCTATCCGCCGGCCGCCGCAACCCCGTGGGAGTACCACTCCTCGGTCTCTTCGCCGGGCTCGGGGAGGACCATCCCGCCCTCCATCGACCACGACGCCGGCCCCTCGTTGATCCGCCCGCCCAGCTGCGCCTCGTCGACGCCGGTGACCTCCGTGAAGGCCCCGAGCAGGTCGCTGAGCAGCGCCTGCTTGACCTCTTCGGGCCGCCCGGCCCGATTCCATCCGTCAAGGTAGTAAGACTCCGCGAAGGGCGTGTCGGGCGCCTCGTCAAACACGACGTGCACGAAGCTGCGCGGCGCCCCGGTCGAGCCACAGTGAATGTCCGTGACCGCCCTGGCGACGGCCTGGCGTTGCTCAAGTCCGACCGAATCCGGGGGAACGACGAAGCGGTAGTAAGGCATCTCAGCTCCTCCTCAGCACGGGCGACCCACGCCCGCAGGTGACCCAACCATGTTACCCAATCAGGCGTCGCGAGCCGAGACGACGAGATCGTCCACGCCGCAGCCGCTGATCTCCATCCACATGTCGGAGATCGCGGTCATCAGCTGCACACGCACGGGCTGCTCCACTCCGCCCTCGATCGAGCCCCGCACCAACGACGTGGTGGAGAGTTCCCCGCCGCGGAAGCCGTAGCCGTGCGGGATGTCCTCAAACTCGACCGAGATGTCGGCGGCGTCCGTCCCCAGCACGGTCCCCGTGACGGCGACCAGCCCCTCGGCCAAGCGGGTGCGGACATCGCTCCCGATGACGCCCTCCTGCATCGTGCAACTGAACCGGACCTGGGCCATCTTGCGCCTCCGTTGCTGCGCTCGCGAATCCGCCCCGACGGTATCAAAGCGGCTCAAGGAACGCTCTGAACAAGGCACGGATGTGGGCTGGTTACGATCGGGGCAGCGACCGTCGAAGGGAGCGCCTCGATGCAGGAACCGACGTTTGGCAGCCTGGAGTTTGCGCACAAGAAGCGGAAGACCCGGCGGGAACGGTTCCTGGAGCGGCTCGAGTCGCTGGTGCCCTGGGCCGCGCTGGAGGCCCGCGTCGAACCGGTCTATCCCAAGCCGGGGCGCGGACGGCGGCCGTACCGCCTGGCCGTGATGCTGCGCGTTCACTGCGTGCAGCTCTGCTACAACCTCAGCGACCCGGCGATCGAGGACTTGCTCTACGAGGCCGAGTCGGTACGCCGCTTCTGCGGACTCAACCTCAGTGGGCCGATCCCGGACGAGTCGACGATCCTGCACTTCCGCCACCTCTTGGAGCGGCATCAGTTGGGCGAGGCGCTGCTGGCGACGATCAACGCGCAGCTGGCAGGCCGGGGCCTGCGGCTGCAAGCCGGCACGATCGTGGACGCGAGCATCATTGCGGCGCCGTCCTCGACCAAGAACCAGCGTCGCCAGCGCGACCCGGAGATGCATCAGACCAAGAAGGGCAACGAGTGGCACTTCGGGATGAAGCTGCATATCGGGGTGGACGCCGCCACGGGAGTGACACACAGCCTGAGCACGACGGCGGCCAACCGCGCCGACGTGACCGAGGCGCATCGGCTGCTGCGCGGCGGCGAACGCGAGGCCTGGGGCGACGCCGGCTACCAGGGCGCGGAGCGGCGTCCCGAACTGGCGGACTCGGAGGTCGAGTGGCGGGTCGCGATGCGTCCCGGACGCCGCCGGCAACTGGCGCCGCACAGCCCACTCGCCCAGCGCGAGCGTGAGCGGGCTTCGCTGCGGGCCAAGGTCGAGCATCCCTTCCTCTACATCAAACGGCGCTTCGGCTACGACAAAGTGCGCTACCGCGGTCTGGCCAAGAATCACCAGCGGCTGGCCCTGTTGCTCGGCTTCGCCAATCTGTTGATCGCCGAGTCGCAACTGGCCTGAACCGGGGCGGACTGCGCCCTTCGCCCGGCTCGGCCCCACACAGGCGGCCCACCGGACCCTCAGCACCGCCCCCACCCATCGCCCCGGTCGCCAACTCACCGCATCGACCCAACCGCCCGCGGCCAGTCAGCACGAAGTCCGACCAATAGCCTCTTGTTCAGAGCGTTCCAAGCGGTTCGATCATCGCACCTCAAGCTGCCAGCTGGCATGCACACCGAGGAAGCGGCCGATCGCCGCGACCTCCGCTTCGATGCCGGCGCGTTCGTCGACCGAGAGGTCCTCCACCGCAGTGACGCTGAGCTTGACTCCGCGCGAGGTGCGACGACGGGTCCAGGTGCCGATCATCACGCCGTCGGAGAGGACCGTCGGCAGAATCATGCCGCCGCCGGGGTGGACGCGGCGGACCAGATCCGCGCTGACCCCAAGTTCACGCTTGGCGTATCCCAGCAGGTACGGATCGAACGGGCCCAGCATCCGCACGACCGGGGTCGATCCGGCCAGGACCTCGTCGATCCGCTCGGCCGCCTTCGCCGCCATCCGCATCGAGCGGCCGTCCACCTCCACTTCCACCAGTTCATCGATGATCGCGTCGAATCCGGCCCGCGCGTCGGCCGCGGCGAGGCCGTTCCAGGTACGGAAGTCGGAGGGCGTGGCCGGGCCGTACGCGCCGAAGAAGCGGCGCGCGAGCTCAGCAGCCGGATGCGGCGGGTCCGCGATCCGCTCAGGCAGCCACTCATCGAGCAGCACGTGTGTGTCGTCGCCGTCGGCGAGCGGTCCGAAGCAGATCAAGCCGGCCAGCGAAGCCGAGCGCAGCAGGTGTGGCACGACCTGCCCCTCCCACGGCTGGCCGGCCCCACGGAAGCGCTCAACGATCTGCGCTCGCGTGAGCGCCCCGCCTGCGAGTTCGCGGCCGATCAGGGTCATCGCGTCGGCGTAGATCTCGGGCGTCACGCCGAGGTCGGCCCGCCGCTTGAGCGCCTTCCGATCCATCTGCGCCCCCAGCAGGTCGAGCATCCAACGAACGTCGGCCGCGGGCACGAGATGCAGCGTCCCGCGCATCAGCCAGGTGCGAACGACCGAGCGCGACTCGACCCGCTCGCGGTGCACGTCGGCGGCGGTGAGATCGTCCGAGCGCGCCCGGACGGCCAGCACCTCACCCATCGCATCCTGCGCCTGCACCGCCCCAATCGAGCGCGCCAGCTCAGCGACGCCGGCGTCCCGACGCGGCCCAAGCATCTGCGCCTCAAGCCGCAGGCGTCTGGCTTGTTCAGTGGTCAGCTTCAGATCGCGCCTCCCCTCGTAGCCACGGTAGCTTCGTGAATCTTGGGCGCAGGTCGCCCTGCGTCTCAGCGGTCGGCCCGTCCGACGCGCCGCCTGCGGCGGCCTGAGCTAGCGTGCAGCGGATGCGGCGCGCCGTGAATCTGCGTCGTCGGAGGTGAAGATGGCGATCGCTGCGGACGTGCAACGGGGGATGGCGGACAGCTCCTGGATTCGGCGGATGTTCGAGCTGGGCATCGCGCTGCGCCAGGAGCGCGGGGCAGAGAACGTGTTTGACCTGTCGCTGGGCAATCCGATCGCCGAGCCGCCCGTCGAGTTCTTCGACGCGCTGCGCGAACTGGCAGCCGCACCGGCAGCGGGCTCGCACCGCTACATGCCGAATGCGGGCTATCCGGACACCCGCCAGGCCGTCGCGGACGCGCTGTCCGACGAGACGGGCCTGGCCTACGGCGCCGGGGACATTGTGATGACGGTCGGCGCGGCGGGCGCGCTGAATGTCGTGATCCACTCGCTGTGCGACCGGGGCGACGAGGTGGTGATCCTCACGCCGTACTTCGCGGAGTATCTGTTCTATGCGACGAATCACGGCGCCGTGCCGGTGGTGGTCGGCTGCGACAGCGACTTCATCCCCGACCTCGCGGAGCTGGCTGAGAAGATCACCGCGCGTACGAAGCTGGTGATCCTCAACTCGCCGAACAATCCCTCGGGCGCGATCTACCCGCAGTCGTTCATCGAAGCGCTGGCGGCGCTGCTCGACCGGAAATGCGATGAGTTGAGCACGGAGATCTTCATCGTCAGCGACGAACCGTATCGCAAGATTCTGTTCGACGAGCAGATCTACCCGTTCCCGCAGCTTGCGTATGAACGGACGATCACGGCGACGTCGCACGCCAAGGACCTTGGCCTCCCGGGCGAGCGGATTGGCTATCTCGCAGTCCATCCGCAGTATGACGATGGCGGCGAGCTGATGGATGCGCTGATCTTCTGCAACCGCGTACTGGGCTTCGTCAACGCGCCGGCGATCATGCAGCGCCTGGTGCGCACGCTGCAGACGGTCACGATCGACGTACGCGACTATCAGCTCAAGCGCGACTACCTGTACGAGATGCTGACCTCGATCGGCTACCGCGTGCGCAAGCCGGAGGGCGCGTTCTATATGTTCCCGGAGTCGCCCGTGGCCGATGAGATGGAGCTGGTCGCGGCGCTCCAGCGTCACGGCGTGCTGGTCGTCCCCGGTCGAGGCTTCGGGATGCCGGGCCACTTCCGCATCTCCTACTGCGTCGCCCAGAGCGAGCTCGAGGGCGCCGCGCCGGGCTTTCGCGCGGCGTTCGAGGAGCTGCAGCGGGCGTAGCGCGCCGGCGGAGCGAGCTCCCTCAGGGCCTCGGCCGGGGCGCTAGAATTGAAGCCTCAGCGGACGGATCAGCCGGAGCGCATTGATTCGCTGAAGGAGGCGCCATGCCATTGCAGCTCGACCACACGATCGTGCCGGCCCACGACAAAGTGCGGTCGGCGAAGTTCATCGCCCGCATGTTCGGGCTGACCTATGACGGAGCCTGGGGCCATTTCGCGCCGGTCAAGATCAACGACACGCTCACGCTCGACTTCGACGATGCGGAGGAGATTCGCTCCAATCACTACGCGTTTCTGGCCTCCAACGAGGAGTTCGAGGCCGTGCTTCAGCGGGTCAAGGATGAAGACATCCCGTTCGGCAGCGGCCCCGGCTCCCGCACCGACGGCAAGATCAACCACCGGCATCAGGGCCGCGGATTCTACTTCGACTGCGAGAACGGCCACGTGTGGGAAGTGATCACCCACACCTACATCACCGACTGAAGCGCGCGGCGGGCGCCGATCGGGCGCGCAGCGCGAGCCACATGCGAGTTCTGACCACGGTGATGATCAACGCCACCTCGATGGTGCCGCCGACGCCCAAGAGCAGCATCAGCCACAATGGGAACTCTTCACCGGCCGCCCCCCCGAGCGCGGGATTGGGCGTCCCAGGACTTGGTAAGACGTCGGCTCGACCACCCGTCCCCGCGGTCGTCCATACGACCGCCGGTTCCGCGTCGCCGTCTTCGCCGTCGCTCTGAACAGCCTCATCCGCGGTCACGTCACCACCCTCCTGCTCGCCCTCTTCGAGCTCGCCGCGCTCAGCCTCGCCCGCTGCACCGTCAGTCTCGACGCCGCCTTCACGCTCACCGTCGGCCTCACTGTCGGAGGGCCCGGTCTCAGCGACAGCGTCACCGATCACCTCAACGGTGTCGTCCCCGGCGACCATGGATTCGAGCTTGGCCTCATCACGGAACAGGCCCGAGATCGTATGCCGCCCGACCACATGGGACGCATTCATGCGGTAACTGACCGTCTGGCTTGGCCCGAGCAGAATGATCCGGACCTCGCGGCCCGCTTCGGTGATCTCGAGCGCATTCGGCGGCTGGTCAGACGATACGAAGCTGAAGCCCTCCGGCAGCGTCTCGATCAGTTCGGCGTAGTCACCGTACTGCGACGCGTTGATCGTCACGGTCAGTCGGCCCCCCGGCGCCACCGTGTGATCGGAGAGCGATCGGATGACATGTGTAGCCGCTTCCGCTGGGCTCGGGTGCGACGGCCCGCCGAGTCCGATCCCTGCGCCGATGATCGCGAGCGCCACGAACGATGCCAACACGCCTCTGATCATGTCTCACCTCCAAGGTCTCCGGAGGTCGTAGCCTCCCGGAGCGCCGCCTGGCTCATCACAGTGGTTCCAGTCCAGACGTTCGTCATGACGCGCCTTGCGGGTACAGGTAGAGGCGCACGATGCGCGTAGTTTCGGCCATATCGAGCATCTCGTCGAAATAGTCGCGCGCGGCCGCGAGCGCTTCGTTCATCTCGATGTTCTCGTTGTGATTCACGTCGTACGGGCCGAGATTGATATCGATGATGTCGATCGTCACATCGATCGACGCACTCCTTGCGGACGCGGTCGTCGCGGTCACGACCACGCTGAAGCTGTTCTGGATGCCCTCGTAGTCCATGTCGGCGTCGGCGCCGACGCGGATCTGGCCCGTGTCGGCGTCGATCGTGAACCAATCGACATCGTCGCCACTGAGTGTGTAGACCGCTGTCCCGTCCTGATCATTGGCCAGCACGACGGGCAGGCCCACGGGTTCGTTCCCCGGCGTGTTTTCCAACACGCGCCGCTTCGTCTGCGGCGCCGCGAACGCCGGGGCGCTCCTCGTACTGCTCGCCGACGTCTCGTTCTCGACCGCTTGGTCCGTGAACCCCGCGCCCTCATTACCGGCGGTATCCCGGATCGGACTTTCCGACGGCTGGTACGACACGGAGACCGTGGCCTCGGCTTCGACTGGTGCGTCGAGTGTCAGAGTCACTGTCATGCCGCTGACCTCAACGGCGGTGACGACGGGCGGGTTGGGGTTACCGACCACGGCCACGGTGAAGCTGGCGGCATTCGGCATTGATGTCGAGTCCAGCGGCTCGTCGTAGATCAGTGTGATCCGATCGCCGTTGACGGACGCGTCGACCAGGACCGGCGGCGTGTCATCGTCGTCGCCGTCGTTATCGAGGACCGTCACGACTGCGGCGGATATCGATCCCAACTGATAGCCGGAGCCGGCCTTCAACCTCCCTGTGATGTTGCTGTTCGGCTCTTCCACGCCGTCGTCAACCGTGGCGACCGAGAGCGTTGTGGTGTTCGCTCCTGCTTGGAACGTGACGGTCGTCGGAGCTGGACTGTCGATCATGTCACCGTCTTCGGTCAGCTCCACCGCTACTTCGAGCGCTTCGGTCGCGTCGGCATCGAGCGAGAGCACGAACACCGCATCAGCGCCCTCGGTGACCGAGCTGCCGGCCTGGATCATTACCGTCGGCTCCGTGGCGGTGCCGCCGCCACCGCCGCCGCCACCGCCGCCGCCACCGCCTCCTCCGCCTCCGCCACCGCCGCCGCCGCCGCCGCCGCCGCCGTTGCCATCGTTGCCGCCGTTGCCGCCGCCACCGCCGTTGCCGCCGTTGCCGCCGTTGCCGCCGTTGCCGCCGTTGCCACCGTTGCCACCGTTGCCACCGTTGCCACCGTTGCCACCGTTGCCACCGTTGCTGCCGTTGCCACCGTTGCTGCCACCGCCGTTGCCGCACTCTCTCTGGGATGGGCCGTAATTGCCGGTGAGGCGCAGTTCTACCGTGTCGCCGTCCGCCCTCCAGGGCACCTCCGTGAAGAACCAGCTGAACCGCCTCCCGGAACAGCTCGCATCGGCGACATTCAGGCGGAGCCAGTCGATGTGCAACGTCAAGCGATCTGGCGCTGCGGGCAGGACGTCGAAGTCGATGTCCACCTGGCTGAAGTACCAGTTGTACAGAACGGCCGTGACCCGGTATTCCACGCCCCCCCAGGTGAACGTGTCGGCGCTCAGCATCCCGCCGCTGCCCTCCCAATAGCCGAGACGACCACCGATGTCCGCCACGGTCATGGTGGCCGACCAGACGGAATCGGAGGGGTCAGGGATCGGCGGAGGCGTTCCGGCATCGTTGTCGAGGATCGTCACGACCGCCGTGGACGGCGATCCCAGCTGATAGCCGGGGCCCGGCCGCAGGGAGGCCGTCACCACGCTGGACTCCTCAGCCACGGTGTCGTTTGCGGTGGGAATTTGCCACACCGCTGTCGAGGCGCCGGCGAGAAACCGCACGGAACTCCACCACGGTCTGCCCAGCATCCCCCCTGTCTCGGACCGCCTAACGTTGACGTCGAGCTGGGTCGCGGCATCCCCGGTTCGAGTGAGCGTGAAGTTGATGGGTTCACCTTCGGTGACTGATGTCGGCCCGTCCGTGATCGTGATCGTCGGTGTGTTGTTTTGCTGCTCGGCAGTGGAGGGCGTTTCGATCGTGCTGGTGATCGCCCAATCGAGCGAGATGGTGGACCCCGGGAGGGCGAGCGGCCTATGCCGGTCGGCGTACACGCGCGTGCGGTCAGTCGGCCCGTCGCCCAGAGAGCCCGCGTCGTCGCCTGGCGCTGCGCCGGCTGACCAGGGGTCCGTCCCTGCGCGTGCGTGCTGGTTGGGCAGCATGACGAGCGCCGCAAGCAACACAGCGGCGAGAACCACCCAGCGGCGACCGGACGCGCTCCCCGCTGAGCGGTCGACGCCAAGGCCGCGCCGCGAGCGCGATCGAGGCCTGATCAGCGTGCGCATGCGGTTTTCTTTCGTACGCTGCCCGCCAGCACGAGCCCTCCGCGGTACGATTCACGCAGAGGCGCTGTCTCGTACCTCGGGCGTGTCATGAGCGGGCGGTACAATCCATGCGCTGTATCCTCCGGCCATGTGCGCTTAGCGAATGCGATCGACCAAGGACGCGATCGCTAGCGCGCCTACGCCTTCAATTGCGACCGTATCATGTGCCGCCAGGCGGACGCCGATAGTTTGCTCGGTGAATCGGTAAAGTCCGTCCGCTTCACGGGCCAATAATGATTCGGTTCGGTAGGTCGCGCTACACCGTATAGTGCGATCAACGCCAACGCGCACGGCCATATCGACTTGCAACAGATACCCATATTTCGACCAGCGGCGCGGCCGCACAACGCCGCGACGTTGGATTCCTAACGACCACGGCTACCAGATATCGCCGGGTTATTGACGGCCCGGCTTCAGCCCGCGCTGAGAGCGGAGGATCGCTGGGCCGGCGGCGGCGGCCGGCTGGGCCGCGCTGGACCTCGGCGCGGGGCAGATCGAGCGTCGTTATCGCTTGAAGGCGGGCCCCGGAATCCACGGGGACTGCGCGTCGCTCACTGGCATCGCGTCACCCGCCCGACCGCCGATCGGCGCCCCATTCCACCCCGCCCCCGATACGGACAGTGTCTACGGGCCGAGCTGCTCGCGGAGGAAGGCGAGCTCGGCCTGGGCGGTTTCCTCGGCGCCGTCGCTGAGCGCGAGCAGGTGCCAGCCCTTCTCGACGCGGTGGAGCTCAGCGCCGGCGATCTCGCGCGCAGAGTTCTCGCCATGACTGAAGCGCACGTCGCCGTCGTGTGTGCCGTGCACGACCAACGTCGGGCAACGCACCTGGCCGAGCGGCAGCTGTTCGATGGCGCCGAACTGTTCGATATCGTTGTCGAACCCGGCGCGGAGCAGATCGAAGGGCGGAGCGTCGGCCACGATTCGTCGCAAGTACCCAAGTTTCTCCGGGCTTGCGAGAATATCGGCGGTCACGCGGGCCCGTTCCGCCGCGCCCAGCGTACTCTCGATCTTCAGGAACTGGCCCACGGCGAATCGCGGGAGGCGTTTCAGCATCTGGCCCTGGATCCAACTAACGATCGGATTGGTGAGCAAATTCATCGCCAGGGCGGAGACCTCGACGGTCCAGGTCTGCGAGATGGCGACTTCGAGTATCAGCGCGTTCGCGCGGTCGGGATGGCGCGCGGCGAACTCGATGCCGCTCGGTCCGCCGCCCGATATCGCGTAGGCAGCGACCTGGTCGATCGAGAGCGAATCGAGCAACGCCGCCGCCGCGTCGGCCTGCTCCGCGAAGCTGGGCCCCGTGGCGAGCGGCGTGCGCAGATAGCCGGGCCGCGATGGCGTGATCGTCCCGAATCCCGCCGCTTCGAACCGCTCGCCGAAGATGCTGGCGTTATGCCCCTGCGGCGTGCCGTGAAAGATCACGACGTACGGCGCCTCGCCGCGGCGCGCGAATTCGACCGGCCCGCGCGCGGTCTCGACGACCTCCGATGCGCCGTTCAGCCGTTCGATCGCCTTCGCGCGGCGTTGCCCAATGCCGAAGGCCATTCGTGACTCCTCGTCTCTCAGCGGCAGCGCTGGCTGCGTCGAAGCTGACCTGCCTCGACGGCCCGCTGCAAGTCTGACGCTAGGCTGTGGCTTCGGGGTGGGCCTGCGATGTTTCCATGACGATGGCGGCGCGTCTGCGCGGGACCGCGGTGTGGCTGCTGATCGCCGCCTCGCTGTGCGTGGCTGAGGGGCTTGTTGCGCTTCCGGGTTCCGTCGCCGGCGCCGCGGGCATTCCCGGAGAAGCTGGCGCCACCCTGGCGGCCACACCGGCCCCCGATGCCGAGGCGGCATTCCTGGCCTCAGACCCCAAGGAGTGCGTGTGGCGGCACGCGACGCTCGCGACCGTGCCTGACTTGCCGATCGTGGGCAGCGGCGTCGTAGCGAAGCGAAGGATCGCGAGCGCGGTGCTGCCCTGCTCGCGGATGGTCGTGCTCGCGCGCTGGGCGGCCATCACCGATCAGCGGCGCGACGTGCTGGACCTGCGTCGCGGCGACGTGTTGCGCATCCTGCGCGGCGAGGCCCGCGACTGGTCCGAGTTCGGCGGTAGCCCGCAGTCGATCAGCGTCTACCTGCCAGCGACGCAGGCCGGCGCGATCGCGGCCGCGCTCGGCATCCCGCTCAGCGAGCTGGCGGCGGACTTGCTGCCGGACGATGAGCTGACGGACCGCGTCGAATCCACGCCGGGCGCATTCGCGCTGATCGAGCCCGAGCGGCTGCGCCTCGGGGTACTGGCGCTCACCGTCAGCGGCTACGACCCGTACCGCGACCCGGCGCGGCTGTCGCCACTGCGTCTGTTGGGCTGGGTACGCGCGCCCACGGCCGCGGACGCCATCGCGCTGCTTGCGGCGGCCGGCATCAAGGTCGCGCCGACGTTCGACCCGGTGGGAATGCTGGTCACCGGCGAGTTGATCCCGGTGCGTTGCACCAACCATGTGCTCGCCGCGCTCGATGACTACGGCGCGATGTTCGACGGCGTGCGCGACGCCATCCTCGCAGCCGACATCGCCGTGGCGCCGCTCGAATCGGCGCTGACGGACCTGGGCGGGCCGACGCCGTGCGTCGAAACGCTCGTCCTGCAGGGCAGCCCGCGCGTCGTCCCCGCGCTGTCCGACGCAGGCATCGACGTGGTGCTGACGATCGGCAACCACATGCTGGACTGCTGGGGCGGCTGCTCGCGCGCGGGCGCGCTGTTCGACACGCTGACGCGGCTGCATGAGGTGGGCATTGCGACCGCCGGCGCGGGTAAGGACTTGCAGGCCGCCCGCAGGCCCACCGTGGTCAGCGTCGAGACGGCGCAGGGGCCCGTGAGCTTCGCATTCCTCGGCTACGACTCAATTGCGCCCTGGTACGCGGCGAAGGACGAGACTCCCGGCACGGCGCCGCTCAGCGCCGAGAGCGTCCGCGAGGACGTGAGCGCGGCTCGCGCACTCGCCGATCACGTGGTGGTCGGGGCGGGCTGGGGCGTCGAGTACACCGCCGACCCGATCGCATCCCAGCGCGAGATCGGAGGGATCGCGGTCGAGTCCGGTGCGAGCCTGGTGATCGGCAACCATCCGCACTGGGTGCAGGCGGTCGAGCACTTCGACGGCGAGCACGGGGCGCTCGGGGCGCTGGTGGCCTACTCGTTCGGCAACTTCATCTTCGACCAGAACTGGTCGGTCGCGACGACGCAGGGAATGCTGATGGAGCTGGGCTTCACGTCGGAGCGGCTGATCGGCTATCGGATTCGCCCGGTGGTGATCGGGGCCCACAGCAGCGAGCTCCCCTGGGCCTATCGGCCTGACTTCGTCGACCCCGCCGGCGAAGGCCGCCCAATCCTCAATCGCATCTGGAACGCCCAGGACCGCCTGCCATCGCGGTAGCGGGGGTGAGGGTGCGGGAGCCACCCGGCTCAGGGGGACGCTGAATTCACGTTTCGGATTACGCTACAACCGATGCTGCGCGTGAGCCTGCTGCGGATAGGGGAGCATGGAAGATGCGGCGACCGCGACTGCCGGGACCGGCATTCAGCTCGTTGACAAGCCCAGGTCGTGCGGCGCTCCGAGTGGGTCTGTTCGTCGTCCTCGGCGCGCTGAGCGCAGCGCTGGTGCTGCTCTCCGATGGACGCACAGCGGCCGTGGCCGGCCCGGTCGAGAGCGCATGGCTGACCGCCTGTGGAAACGGGATGGCTGTCCCTGAGCCGGCGGCCAACCCGGCGCTGGTGGCGGACTGCGCGGCGCTGCTTGAGGCCAGGGACGCCTTGCGCGGGACCGCCGAGCTGAACTGGAGCAGCGACCGGGGGCTGAGCGAATGGACGGGGGTAACGGTCGGCACAGCGGGTGGCGTCCAGCGGGTGACGGTGCTGAACCTGGAGCATCAGGGCCTCGACGGCGTGATCCTGCCGGTACTGGGCCGGCTGACGGGATTACGCGAACTGCGCCTCGGCTGGCGCAACCCGCTGACGGCCGTGATTCCGCCGAGCTTGGGCTGGCTCGGCAACCTCGGGCTGCTGCATCTGGCCGGCAACGAGCTCTCGGGTGTGATTCCGACCCAATTGGGCAACCTGCTGCGGCGGTACGTCCAGGGCAACGCCGGATTCAGCGGCTGCGTGCCGCCCCGATTGCGCGAAGTACAAACCAACGATCTCGCCCGGCTGAACCTGCCCGACTGCGCCGCCGACGCGGCAGTCTCGGCGGCGTTCACGCCGCTGCCCGCGGACCGCTGCGCTGCGCCCACCGGCCTGGACTGCATCCGCGCCGTCTACCTGGGCGCGCCGGAGGACTACGCGCAGGTCCAGGACATCCCGGCGGAACGGCTGCTCAGCCCCGATGCCGAGGGCCGCTACGAGGTCGAGCGGGGCCGGCAGTACACGGTTGTCACCGCCGCACCGCTGCCCGCCGGCTACAGCCGGTTCTACCTTGAGCGGCGCCCGACCGGGTCGCCCTCACCGCTCTCGCATGAGCGACTCGTCCCACCAGTCGGCACGACCTACACGTTCACGGTGAGCGAGGACGAGCTTGCTCCGACGCTGATCACATTCGAGCTGGTTGCCGCCCGGCCGCCGCTGAGGCCGGGGCTCAAGCCGCAGCTGGGCGATGTCATGGTGACGACCGAGTTCCGGGTCCTCGTGCCTCCCTTGGTGTTGGAGCTGAGCAGTTCGCGCGAGCTGTGCACGGCCAACACGTTGACCGAACTGAGCTGGATGATCACGGGCGGGAAGCCGCCCTACACGCTGACCATCGACGGCGAGATGGTCGCCGCCAACGCTGAATCGCACCGTGTCAACTGCGGGCCGATCCCGACAGATCCACTGACCGGGGACCCGATCCCAGCATCAAGCAAGCGATGGACTGCGACAGTTTCCGATTCGCAACCGACGACCGCTTCCGTCAGTCAGCGAATCGAGATTGAACTGGTCGAGCCGCTGGCGCCCCCTCCTCTGATCTGGATGTCAGCGTTCGGGACACGGATTGCGATCGCGTGGACCGAAACCGAAGAACATCGGGCCGCCGTCTGGTATGGCAAGGGAGGCGTGTACGCCATTCGATTCCGGCTGGAGGACACTATCGCCTGGACCTACGCGAAACATCAGACGGGGCCTGTCGCCTGGATCGAGCTGCCTGCAGGCGACATGACCGTTCAGATGGCGGTGTTGCGCGCCCCGATCGAACAGGCGACGCCGCAAGCCTTGCGCTGGAGCGAGAACCACCGGATCGCGCGGGTCGAGGAGCCTGCAAATGCGACCGCCGTCGCTACCCATGACACGGTTACGGTCAGTTGGGATCGGCAGCCGCTGACCGGCAGGCATGGCGACGTGACCATCACCGCGATGGATGCTCGGGCCAGTGCACTTTCACGAAACTTCTACGAAGACCCCGACGACCGATCGACCCGTTTCAGCTTCACTTTTGAGCATCTACCCCCTGACAGCGACTATGAGGTGACCATTACGTATGGCGCTCTAGGACTTGGCGCGGTCTCTCGAACGCTTGAGGTCAGGACACAGGAGGCTCCAGAGAGTTGGCAACCGCTGCCTAGCGGGCCACAAAACCTGCGTGCGACTGCCGGACACCGCTGGATTACCGTGCAGTGGGATCCGCCGTTCGATGGCGCGGAGCCCAGCTATCTCGTTCAGATAATCGACGAGAGCGACGGAACCAAGATCGACAGCAAATCGACGGACCAGACGGAATGGACATCGTACGGCAGCTTCCGCCCCATTTGGCCCTCGATGGATTACCGAATCTATGTGTTGCACCGCGGAGTCCCGGAAGTTGAAGCCGAAGTCTTGATTACAACCCCGCCTCAGCCTGGCGGCGAAGGCAACGACCGGTCTCGCGCGCGCGGCCAGGCCCCGACTGATCCCTGGGAGGAGATCTGGGCCTCTCCCTTTCATCCTATCTGGCCAGTGGCCCTGGACGATCGCTACGCAATGACCGACGATCCTTTTCAATGGCGCGTGGATGAAACTGAGGAGCGCTTCCACGCCGGCCTCGATATCGGTGCCAAAAACGACGGCGCAGCACGCACACAGCTGGTCGGAAAGCCGGTTCCATCTGGGTGAACACAGCCATCGGCGCCGACCGAGAATGAAACTGGCCATGAACCAAAACAGGCTCCCACGCGCAGCGGTTCCCAGCCTGATCGCGGCGCTCGCCGTCCTCGCCGGGCTGCTCGGCTGAGACGCACGACCGACGGCGTCGGCTAATCTCGGAGTTCGCGAGCCTGAGCGAGGATGGAGAACGCGTGCCTCGAGAACAAACCCAGCCGAAGCCACTGCTGCGTGGGCTCAAGGTCGTCGAGATGGCCACTTGGCTCTTTGCCCCGATGAGCGCGTGCCTGTTGGGCGAACTTGGCGCGGATGTGATCAAGGTCGAAGCCCACGGGGGCGATCCGATGCGTGGACTGGTCCATCGCGTCCGCGATCATGTCGACTGGGTCTACGAACTGGCCAATCGCAACAAGCGCAGCGTCGCGCTCGATGTGCGCAGCCCTGAGGGCGGCGAGGTGATGCGGCGCCTCTTGGCGGACGCCGACATCTTCATCGTCAACCTCCGGCGCGGCGGTCTCGAACGGCTCGGGATTGACTACGAGTCGCTGCGCGAGGAGCACCCGCGACTGATCTACGCGCACGCCACCGGCTACGGCACGGAAGGCCCCGATATCAACCGGCCGGCGTTCGACGAGCTGGCCTATTGGGCGCGCGGCGGCTTCATGTCGATCCTCGGCGCACCCGGCAACGACCCCGTGCGGCTCGTGGGCGCGATGGGCGACCTGCCCAGCGCGATGAACATCACCGCCGCGATCTTCGCCGCGCTCTACCAGCGCGAACTGACCGGCGAGGGACAGTTCCTCACCTGCTCGCTCTATGGCGGCGGGATCTGGGCGAACGGCTTCGCTGTCCAGGGCGCATTGGCCACCGGCCGGAACTTTCCTCGGGGCGACCGCTACAGCGCCTTCAATTCGCTGTATAACTCGTATCGCGCCGCCGACGACAAGTGGCTACAGCTCGCGATGATCCAGGAGGAACGATTCTGGGCGCCGTTCGCCGAGGCGATCAATCTGCCGATCCTCACGGAGGATGCGCGCTTCGCGGCGACCGCCGAGCGACGCCGGCACACCCGTGAGCTGGTCGAGCTGATCGAGCAGCGCATCGCTGAGGAACCGCGCGACCACTGGGCGGCGATCTTTGACGCCCTCGACTTCCCCTGGGCCCCGGCTGCCGACGAGCTGGAGATCTCTCAGGACCCGCAAGCCCAGGCCAACGGCTACGTCAGCGCGATGCAGCACCGATCCGGGATCGAGTTCAAGGTGCTGGGAGCGCCGTTCAAGCTCGACCAGGCGCCCACCACCAACTACAGCAGCGCCGCTGAGCTCGGCGAACACACCGAACTCGTCCTCGAAGAGTTGGGCTACGACTGGGACGCCATCGCAGCCCTCAAGCAGGCCGGCGTGATCCCCTGAGCGGACCACCCGCCGGCACTGTGCCGCAGCGAAAGGCGGACCGCACATGCCCGAGATCATCGACTTCAGAGTGACGTTGCCGCCGCGCGAATGGATCGACCCCGCCGGTGATGGGGACAACCGCTTCGGCGACAGCAGTTACCTGGCCAACTACAACCGCATCTACACGCGCGAGCGTGGCGGCGGCCGAGACGCCGATGCGCTGGTCGCCGCGATCGGCGAGGCCGGAATCGACCGGGCCGTGCTCCAGGCCGAATGGGCCGCGGGCGACTACCGCGCCATGAACGACGCCGTCCATCGGATCGTCACCGATCATCCTGACGTGCTGACCGGCTACGTCACCGTCAATCCCGGCGCGGGCGACAACATGGCGGCGATGGTCGAGCACGAGGTCCGCGAACGCGGGGCGCGCGGCGTCAATCTGCAACCGTTTTCGTACCGCGTGCTGGCCAACGACAAGCGCTTCTACGCGCTCTACTCGAAGTGCCAGGAGCTCGGTGTTCCGGTCACGATTCACTCGTCGATCAACTTCTCCAACGACCGATCGATCGAGTTCGGCCGCCCGCTCTACCTCTGCGAGATCGCCTGCGACTTCCCTGAGCTCATCATCGTCGCGAACCACGGCGGCTGGCCCTGGGTCAATGAGCTGGTCGCGGTCGCCTGGAAGCATGCCAACGTCTACATCGAGATCGGCGCGGTCGCGCCCAAGTACATCGGCACGCCCGGCACCGGCTGGGAGACGCTGATGCGGTACGGCAACGCCTCCCTGCTCAGCGACCGGGTGCTGTTCGCCACCGACAACATGATTCCCTTCCAGCGCGCCGTCGCGGAGCTGCAGGACTTGCCGCTCAAGGACCACGTCAAGGAGGGCTGGCTAGGAGAGAACGCGGCGCGACTGCTCGGGCGGGTGGAGGAGCAGTTGGCGGCGTTGTGATTTCCCTCCTGCCCTGAAAGCGACGCCCATGAGCGAACTCGACCGCGATCTCGATCGAAACGCCGAGGCGACCACTCGTCTGCGAGACGTGGTCAGCCGACTCGGACAGAAGGACTTGGAACGTGCGCTCGGGGACGGCTGGACGGTCGGCTTTGCGCTCGCCCACCTGGCGTTCTGGGATGCGCGCCAACACTTCGCGTTGCAGAGATTTGCGCGAGGTGAAGGATTTCCAATCGACGATACGGTGACGAACGCCACGTTGGAGTCGCTGGCGTCGGTCTTCCGAGCCGACTCAGCAGGAGCTGCGGCTGTCGGGGCAGCCGAACAGCTCGATACAACCGCGCGCAGCCTGACAGACGGGCAGCGCAGCTCCTTGCGTGATGCGGGGTTCGAATACGCCATCAAGCGCTGGCCTCACCGCGAGGAGCATCTCGCGCAGGTGGAGGATCGGTTGTCGGCGCTGTGAGCACCCTGCCCCACCGTTCAGGCACTCTCGGGATCTGACAGGGCGCCTGATCGGCTGCTACAAATCGATGGTTTGAGGGGACAACGCATGCGTATCGACCTTGGCGAGTGGCAGCTCAGGAGCTATCGCGTAGACGATGCACCCTCTCTGGCCAAGTACGCGGACAATCGCAACATCTCGCGAAACATGCGAGACGCATTTCCTTACCCGTACACGCTGTCCGATGCGAATGACTGGATCAGCCTCGTGATCGAGCAGTCGCCGGAGGTGAACTTCGCCATCGCTTCAACCGACGAGCTGATTGGCGGTATCGGGCTGACGCTCCGCGACGACATCCATCGACGATCGGCGGAGATCGGCTACTGGCTGGGCGAGCCGTTCTGGGGTCGCGGCATCGCCACGGCTGCATTGCGGGCGCTCACCGACTACGCCTTCGCAAATCACGACATCGTGCGGCTGGACGCCTCCGTCTTTGAGTGGAACCCGGCCTCGATGCGAGTGCTGGAGAAGGTCGGCTACGTCCTCGAAGGCCGATTGCGCAACAGCATCACCAAGGATGGTCAGACGATCGATCAGTTCCTCTACGCGAGGGTGCTCGATTGACTTCGATCAGCTTCCGCCGTTGGACGACACAGTTCACCGTCTTGATCGCCCTGCTGGCGGTTGGCGTGCTGGCAGTTGGCGCGTGTGACGGCGGAGATGGGAACGGCTACGAGGCGAGCGAATCACCGGCTCAAGAACCCGTAGCGGTGACCCGCGCCGACGCGTCGGAGGCCGCCGTCGTCGGAAAGGAACTGTTCATCGCCAACTGTTCAATGTGTCACGGCGAGAACGCATCGGGGACTGCTCAGGGGCCGCCGCTCGTCCATGAGTACTACGAGCCAGGTCACCATCCCGATGCCAGCTTCGTGATCGCGGTCGCCCGCGGAGTGCGACAACACCATTGGCAGTTCGGCAACATGCCACCCGTGCCCGACCTGTCGCTCGACGAGACTTACCAGATCATCTGTTTCGTGCGAAATCTCCAGGTGGCCGATGGCATGATCCCCGAACTGCCGGCATCAACCCGGTGCTGACCATCGCGCAGTTCGAGTGAAGCGCTAGCCGACGACACCCGCCGCTCTGAGTGCCTCGATTGCCTCGGGGGCGCAGCCGATCTCGTGCAGGAGGGCATCCGTGTCCTGGCCGAGCTCGGGGCCGAGGCATTTGACCTGGCCCTGGACGCCGTTTGCGCGGATTGGCGAACCGACGGTGGTTAGCGTGCCGAAGCGCTCGTCCTCGAACTGGACGATGTACTCGTTGGCGGCGGCTTGCTCGTCCTCGGCGATCATCGGGTAGTCCTGGATCAGCGTGCTGGGCACCTCTTCGTCGTCGAAGCGGGCCGGCCATTCGGCGGCTGGGCGGGTGCAGAGAGTGTCCGCGACTTCGCGTCTGAGCTCCTCGCGGTTGGTAATGCGGTCGGCGACCGTGGCGAAGCGCTCGTCGGTGACCAGGTCTTCGCGCTCGAGCGCCCGGCACATCGGCGCCCAGCGGTCGGTGATGTAGCCGACGAACAGCCACTCGCCGTCGGAACCCTGCGCTTGCAACGTGAACATGTTGGCGATCGGCATGTTCCTCGCCATTGGCACCACGTTGCCGTTGGCGATCGCGTTGATCGCCGGCGCGCGGCCCCAGATCTGGCTGCCGTACAGCGATGTCTGCACGTACTGACCTTCACCGGTGCGCTCGCGTGCGACCAGCCCGCTGGCGATCGCGAAGGCGAAGATCATGCCGCCGGTCTGGTCAGGATCGGGCGCGGCCACATTCGCGTACGGCCTGCCACCGTTCTCGCCGCGGACGCCGTTCGGCCACATCCCGCCGCCGGCGGCGCCGGCGACCGACGCCCACGAAGTCGCCCTGGCGCGCGGCCCCTGCGGTCCGAAGCCGCTCGCGCTCGCGTAGACCAGCTTCGGATTGCGCGCGCGTAGTTCGTCCCAGCCCAGACCGAGACGATCCATCACTCCCGGCTTGAAGTTCTCGGTGACCACATCGACGCGCTTCACGAGTTCGCAGACCAGGTCGCGTCCCTCGGGCGCGCGCAGGTCGACAGCGATGCTTCGCTTGCCTCGATGGTGGGTGTGAAAGTACTGCGAGAACCCGTCCTCGCGCTGAGCAACGTGCCGCGACGGGTCGCCGACGGTCAGTCGTTCCACCTTGATGACTTCGGCGCCAAGGTCGGACATCAGCACCGTCGCCGACGGACCTTGTTGGAACTGCGTGAAATCGAGCACCCGGATGCCGTCGAGTAGTTGTCCGGCCATGGTTCATCCCCCCATCAAGTGTGATGAATATACGTCAGGCGAAGGCGGGACGACGGCGACAGTGTAAACAGCGGCGACCACGCACTGTCCGACGATCCGCTGTCAGCCTGTCAGTTCGGGCTGCCGTTGATCGGCGTGGTGATCGCTGCTGGGTTGCGTTTCGCGATCAGCGACTGGCGAGCTGCCAGCCCGCCCGCGAACCGGTCGAGGAAGGGCTGGCTGAGGAAGTCGGGATGGCCGGGGAAGAACCCGGTCCAACCGTCCCTTGTGTAGTGGTAGAGCGCGTCGACGGAGAGGCTGCGAGCGCACTCCGCCAGCCCAGCGATGCTGCCGCCGGTGTAGGTGACGGCACTGAGCGGCGCCTCGGTGAGACCGGGGAGGCAGCGCTCGCTGCCGGCGGGCGCGCGCTTCGCGATCAGCGCCTGGCCGGCCGCCAGACCATCCGGGAACCGCTCGCGGAAGGGCTGGCTGAGGAACGTGGCATAGCCGGGGAAGAATCCGGTCCAGCCGTCCGCCGTCTGGCTATAGAGCGTGTCGACCGAGAGATCGCGAGCGCAATCCTCCAGCTCAGCCAGGCTGCCGCCGGTGTAGGTGACGGCGCTGAGATGCTCATCAGTGAGACCCGAGAGGCAATGACCGCTGGCGGCGGGCGCGCGGTTGGCGATCAGCACCTGGCCGGCCGCCAGGCCGTCCGCGAAGCGGTCGCGGAAGGGCTGGCTGAGGAACACGGGATAGTGGAGGAAGAATCCGGTCCAGCCGTGCTCTTTGTGGTCGTAGAGCATTCCCACGGAAAGATCGCGTGCGCAATCCGCCAGGTCGGCCAGGCTGCCGCCGACGTAGGTGACGAGACTGAGACCCACCTCGGTCAGACCGGAGAGGCAATGCCGGAGCGATACCCGATAGACCCGCGTGCGGCTGCGGTCGGGAGAGATCACCGTGACAGCGATTTCCAGACCATCCGATACTGCCACCTGGTGTCCGTTCTCGGGGGCGGCATCAGCGTCGACCGGCGCGAGCGTGACCGTGGCCTCCTCCTGGATCGCGATGGCCTGCACGGTCGTCTCGGTCAGACCGCTGCTGAGGATCGCCGCGTATGACTTGCGTCTCGGTGAGAACTCGTCGATCACGATGCCGCTCAGCGATAGCGACGCGAGCCGCGCGTCGATCGCGTCGGGCAGGTTGTAGGTGTAGACCTTGTCGTCCGCGTCGTCAACGACGTAGACCACCCCGCCATCGGACCAGATGCCGCGCGGGTCGCCGTTGCCTGCGCGCAGCAACTGTTGGAAGCTGAACTCCTCCTCCAGGATTCGATCGAGCACTTTGCCGTTGAGGCGGTAGGCAAAGAGACGATTGGCGGCGTCATCGGAGACCCAGATCGTGACTCCGTCGGACCAGATGCCGCGCGGGTCGGCGTTGAGCTTGTCGAGTTCGTACTCGGTGATCAGTTCGCCAGTTGCAAGGTCATAGGCGAAGATCGAATCTCTGCGGTTGTCGAGGACGTAGATCACCTCGCCGTCGGACCAGATGTCGCGCGGGTCACGGTTGTCCTCGTGGAGTTCGATATCCAGCTCGGGCAAGCGTTCGCCGGTGTCGAGGTCGTAGGCGAAGAGCAGGTCGCGGCCGCTGTCGGAGATCCACATTGTTTCGCCGTCGGACCAGATGCCGTGGGAGAAACGGTTTCTGCGGTCGAGTTCGAACTCGCGCTCCTCCACGCGTTCGCCGGTTTCGAGGTCGTAGACGAAGATGGCGTCGGGGCCGGAGCTGGAATTCTGCAGGACCCAGAGCATCTCACCGTCTCCCCAAATCCCTGTGGGCTGGTCGTTGTCCCCGTGCAGGGAGTCGATGTCGCGGGTGACGTTCCACGTGAAATCGGCTTCGGATGGGACCGGCTTGGGCGGTGGACCGCCGCCACCACCGCCGCCGCCGCCGCCGCCGCCGCCAGTCCTGCCCGGCGCGGCGCGCTCCGTACGGAAGGTGATTCGCTCCACGCCTCGCGTGAATCCATCGTCGAGCGAGGCTTCAAGCACGTACTCCTGGTCGGCGATCAGGTTGGGCACGGGGATCTCGGCCGTGTCGCCCGGCGTGTGCCCCATCGCGGTGTGAGTCTCCGTCGCCCCCAGGCCCACGTCGCCCTTGGTGGTCGTCTCCCCTGGCTCGTCAGACAGCGGGCCATAGCGGAGGTGCACCGTCTTCTCTGCAGTACCCGGCTCACCGATCGTGACGATCGCTTTGGCAAACTCGTCGGTCACACCCTCGACCTTCACCTCAGTCACGTCCGGGGTGGAGAAGGTGGTCTCCGCCGGACTGGCGAAGTCGGAATAGAGCGATGCCTGTAGGTCATAGGTCGTGCTGACCATGAAGGTCGTGATTTCGCGCGTGGCAGTTTCGATACCAGTACTGATCAGGGGTGGGTCGCTCCATGAGGCCGCACCCTGTTCGCGGTACCGCAAGTAGATCCTCTGAGCCTGGTCGTTCGCGTCGAGGATGGTGACGGTGACGGTCGCCTTCACGGCCGGGCCGGGCCCCAATTGCGTGATCTCCGTCACGCTGACGTCTGTGAGCGTGGGATCGAACGCCAGCGTGGAGAACGTGTCCGACACGGTTGGTGTCGCGGGGAACGGGATGCTGAACACCGCCGTCACCTCGTACTCGGTCGACGGAGACAGGCCGGACAGGGTCAGCGAGTGTCTGGACGTGTCGGCGGCGAAATCAATGGGCGCGCTCCATGAGCCGGGCGGGTCGCCCGTCGTGCGGTAACCGACGTAGACGGTGCTGCCGTCCGCGTGGTCGATGGTGACCGTGACCGTGGCCCTGGTCGACGAATCGCTCGTGGCGACGACGCTCGCGATCTCCGGAACTGGTCCGTCGGTCGTAAAGGTGGTCTGTTGAGTGCCGGTCGCAAACGTCGAGTCCAGCGACGCCTGCACGTCGTACTGCGTGCCGGCGGTCAGATTCGTGAGTTCGATCTCTGCGATGTCGTTTGGATCGCTGTCAGCGAACAGTGAGGGTGTACTCCAACTGCCCGGCGTCTCCCCGGCCGTGCGATATCGCAGGTAAGCCGTATGGGCGGTCCCGCCCGAGTTGGCGATGATGATCGTCGCCGTCGCGTCCTCCTGGTTGATGTCGGCGTCGTAGACGAAGACGTCCTCGACGATCGGGGCATCGCCCAGGGTGGAGAAGACGGTCGAACGCACTCCTGAGCTGAAGTCGCCGGCCAGCGTGGCCTCCACCTTGTATTGCGTGGCGGCGGTCAGACTCGAGAGCGGGATCGTCGCGTCTGCGTCAGTGCTGGTGGTCGTCTGGTCGGCGCTCCAGCTCTCCGCCGCCGTGGGGCTGTAGCGCAGCCGGACCGTCTGCGAGTCACCGTTCGGCGCGGCGATCTTGATCTTGGCGTTCGCGGTCGTCTCGGCCTTGTCGCGAACGATGACGGAGTAGACGCTGGGCGGCAGGGTCCTGAAGGTCGCCGACAGCGTGGCGTCGGTGGCCGGGAAGCTGGAATCGTATGAGGCCTCGACCTCGTATTCGCGGTCGGAGGTCAGACCGCGCAGCGCGAACACCGCCGCTGTCTCGCCGGCGATGACGGCCTTCTTCGCCGTCCGCCAAGCGCCGATTCCGGTGCGATATTGCAGGTGTACAAAGCTCCCGTTGGGTGCAGCAACGCCAACCGTGACGGTTGCTGTGGTCTGGCCCTCATCACCGACGCCGATCGATTCCACGCTCGGCGGCAGCGTCGTGAAGCTGTCTGAGCGGATCGCGGCACTGTCGGTGAAGGTGTTGTCGTAGGACGCTTCGACCTGGTAGGTGGTATCCGACGTCAGATCGATCAGGGTGAACTCGTGCGAGGACTCGCCGGACGCGACCTCCGCCGATTCGGGCTGCCAGGTGTCGGTCGCGCCGGCACGGAATCGGATGTAGACGAGGCTGCCGTTCGGTTCCGTGACGTTCACGGTGATCTTCGCGCCGGTCTGGGTTTCGTCGCTCGCGACGACCGAGTCCACGCTGGGCGGTTCGGTTGCGAACTTGCCGGCGATCGTCTCGTCGGTCGGGAAGCTGCTGTTGAGCGAGGCCTCAAGCTCGTAGTCGGTCCCGGAGGTCAGGTCGCTGAGCGGGAAGTCTGCGTGATCATTGGTCGTATCTACTGGTTCCGTGGCCTGCCAGGCCGTCTCGTCCTTGATCCGGTAGCGAAGATGGACCGTCTTCGAGTCGCCGTTCGGAGCGCTGATGAGGGCGCTGATGGTGGCCGTGGTCTGCGTCGTGGCGATCGCGCCGACGGACTCGATAACGGGCGGCAGCGTCCTGAACGTGGCCGTCTTCGTACGGGCCGCCGGGAAGCTGCTGTCGAACGACGCCTCCACCGTGTACTCACGGTCCGCGGTGAGTCCGGTCAGCAGGAAGTCGACCGTCGTCGAACCGACTTCCGCCGTCAGAGAGGTGATGGTCCAGTTCTCGGGGTCAGTGGTGTCCGCGTAACGGAGGTGGACAAGTCCGCCGTTGGGCTCGCTGACCGTGACCGTGGCCGTCGCCTCGGTCTGCTCGATCGAAGCCTCGGCCACCGTGACCGACTCCACGGCAGGCGGCGCCGACCAGCGCGAATACTGGCGGTTGTTGTGCAACGGGTAAGCGAGCAGGCTGTCCCTCGTCGTGGCCGAGCCGGTGTTGGAGCTGACCCAGACGATGTCGCCATCGGACCACAGGTCGCTGACCTCGCCGTGCGAGGAACGCAGGATGATGTCGTAGAAGGGATTGTGGCTCGCGTTCGCCGGCCCGTCCGACAGATCAAGCGCGAACAGTTTCTTCGTGGAGCACTGCGTCGCCAGGTACAACAGGCTCCGCGACGCGTCGTGCCAGATGCCTACGACCTGATCATGCTCACAGACTGAAACGGGAACGACGATATCATTGTTGTAGTCCCGCCGGCCGTAGCTGACGTCATAGGCAAACAACGTGTCGCGGCCCGACGCGGCGGCCCAGAACGTCGAACCGTCGCTGAAGAACGCGTTGGCCTCGGGAATCTGTGCACGGTCCACCCCCGGCGGGTGGTACGTGGATGGGCGCATGTCGCCATCCGTTTGCACGAGATCGCTTGAGATGAACACACCATCTGACTGACGGTATGGAACAAACGCGACTTCCTCGGAGGTATTGATCGATTCCAGGTAGTTCTCGGTCACGGTCCAGAGGCGCGTAGCGTCGCCCCACAGGCCGCCATCCACATCCGAGTAGTCGGCCGGCGGGACGCCGTTCGCGTCACTGTGCGGCGTGATGTCATCGTTGGCCTGCGCCGCGCCGGTCGCCAGATCGTATGCGTAGAGCATGGCGTCGGGTTCGTGCGCGACCCAGATCGTCTCGCCGTCCGACCAGACGCCGTCCGCGGATCTCGCCACGAGCGTCCCCGCCGTCAGCTCAATGTCTCGCGGCGTGACGCAGCGGGTGGTCGCGTAGTAGACCGCGCGCACCCGATACCGGTACTCCGTGCCGCTCTCGACGCTCTCGTCGAGGTAGCTGCGGGAGTCCGCGTCGACGCAACTCAATAATCCGTAACTGCCGCTATCGACGGAACGCTCGATCTCGTACTGGTAGACGGTGGTGCGGAGGCCGGGGCTGATCGGCGTCGGCGGTGGGTTCCAGCTCAGCTGGGTGCCTTCGGCCTGATCCGCCCGGGCGAAATCGGCCGGACCCGCTCCACTATCGGCCACCGTGACCATGACATCAGGCAGCGTGATGGCGTCATATTCGCTTGAGCTGCTGCTGATTGAATGGGTCAGAATGACGCCAACATCCTCTGCGACTGAGTCGTCAGCCGCGCTGACGATCACGTACTGCGGCGTCTCCCAGTTAGACGGTGTCATGGTGAGCTGCGTGGCGCTCAGTGTCACACCAGGGGCGGTGGCAATGGAGATGGTCACCGTACCTGAGGGTTCGGAGATCACCATGGCCTTGTAGTAGCCCAGGCCGCCTTCCGGGACCGTGATGTCGGTTGGGTTGATGATCCCGCCGCTGTCGTCATCGATGACGATGACCGGGACCTGAGCCTCCGTGCCGTCGTAGAGCTCATCGCCACCGCCGCCGCCTCGAACGTTGACCGTGACTTCGTCGTTGGCGCCGTCCTCGTCGCTAGCGGCGCTGACGGTCACGCTGATCCCTGACGCCCAATTCGACTCGTCAAAGCGGAGCCAGCTCGGGTCGACCGTCACGTCCCCGCCAGCGGAGATGCTCATCCCGACGTCGGGCGAACCACCTGCGCGTCTGGCCGCGGGCGTGGTGCAGAGCGCAACATTGAACGTGGCTGTCCCGGCCTCCGATACGTAGAGACGCTGCGGGCGGACTCGCACGCACGCCCAGCGTCCGTCGTCGTCGGCGGCCTCGACGTAGACCCGGGGCCCTCTCGGGATGTTGTAGTTGCTGTCGGCGCTGGTGGCCGAGAAGGTGATCCTGATGCCCTCGCTGCTAATGTCATCGTCTTGCGGGGGAGACACCGTGAGCTGTTGTGTGGCGCTCCAGTTGTTGCTGGTAAACGTCAACGAATTGAACGTCGGCAGCCAGTCGTGGCCTGTCGTCGTCTCCGTCGTCGCGGTCACCGTCACATCCGCCGTCGGTGGAGCCTCCAACCTCACGTCGATCGTCGTCGAGTGGCCCTCGGCGATCCGCAGCCGAGTCGACGTTGCGCTGATCCCGGCGTCGTCGTCATCTTCGATCTCCACCTGCACCCGTTCCACATCGAGGTTCAGATACTCGGGTGCGCTACCCACTTTGACTAAGTGGGTGATCAAGATTCTTTCGTTGTCTGTATCCGTGTCAGCGGGGGCGGTCACCGTGATCGGATGGTAGGTGTCCCAGCTCGACGGCTCGAACTTGACCTCCAACGGGTGGGCCGTCACGCCCACGCCGGCATTGACGACGATCGTGACATTGGCGCTGGGCACGGATCGCAGAGAGATCCAGTATCTGCCGCTGCCGCCCTCGACGATCCTCAGATAAGTCGGGGTGACCAGCACCTCAGGCTGGGTTGACTGAGTGAGTGCGATGCCACCGCCCGTGGCGGTGTCGGTAACGGACGAGAAGTCAGCGCGTATCTGCCCAGACGTGGGTTGGCTGTGCACGCCGTCGGAGGCGTGGTCTGGGTTGAGCGGAGAGTTCGGAGTTGTCGCGCTCCGGAGGTGCGCGCTGTCCTGGTCGTTCCTGAGGGAGCCGCCGTCGACGGACGCTATGTCGAGGCCTTGGCCATGGGCGGACCAAGAGCTGGACAGCAAGGCGCCGAGCAGAGCAACTCCTGCGACTCCGACGAGCAACAACGTGGGGCGATGGCGGACAATGCCGAAGACCGCCACGCACACACGCCGCGCGCGCTGCGTGAGTTCGCCCATAGATCGCCTGCTCACGTGCACTCGCTAACTCTGTTGATCAGAATGAGCCAATTATCGACGCCAGGAGCGCCTGCGCGTGCTGGTCGTTATGTCCGCACGGCGGAGTCACGGGTGCAGCGCACCTGAGCAGGTTGAGTCGCCGTGGAACACCGCCCAAAATGGCTCGGCACGCGCGGTGGAAGCGGCGCCCCCTATCCGATGGCGCTCCCTCTTGCGGAACTCTTTCTGGCCTACGGCTCCGCTGATTCGTCTGGTAGTCGGGTGGTCCCTGGCCGGTGCTACGGACTGAGTCTCGGAAGTAGCTGTCGGGCGAGCGCTCTGGCCTCGTCCAGCGTCTCGACACGACGATCGTTCGGGATCATGTCGAGCGCGCCGATCGACTCCAGCGCATCGGCCGGGGCTCCGCGGAGGCCCGCGACGATGCTGGGAGTGTTGTTTTCCTCAGCTCGATGGAAGAGCTGCTCCAGCACCCGGACCGCGCTGTCGTCGAACTCCGAGGCGCGGGTGAAGTCGAAGATCACCAGCTCATGCTCTTCGATGTCGTCGGTGATCACTCGCACGAGCGCGTTCGACGAGGCGACGGTGAATCGCCCCCGCAACTGAACCAGGCCGACGCGGGCGAGGAAGGGATCGTCCAACGACCCCTCCAACAGCGGCACCGAGATGACGTCGCTCAACTCCGCGCGCTCCAGTCGAGCGGCGTTGGCCATCCCAGCCAGGATCAGCCCGATCGCGACGGCCGTGACGAAGTCGGCGAAGATCATCGCAATCAATGTCACCGCCATCACCGCGACATGTCCGCGAGGCAGCCGACGGACACGCAGCAGGAAGCGCCAGTCGATCACATCCCAACCAATCTTGATCAGGATGCCGGCCAGGACGGCCTGCGGGATCGACTCGGTCAGTGACCCGGCGCCCAGGACCACGGCCAACATCAGCACAGCGACGACAACGCCGGCCACGGGTGAGCGTCCGCCGGCGCGGATGTTGGCCACTGTGGTCAGCGCGGTAGCCCCGCCGGGAAGTCCCCCGATCAGGCCGGACACAGTGTTGCCAAGTCCCTGCCCGATCAACTCGCGATTGGGGTCATGCACTTCTCGAGTCATGGAATCAGCGACCGGCGAAGCCAGCAAGGTGGCGAACGCTCCGACCAAGGCCACAATCAGAGCCGACTGCAGCGCGCTGACCAGGAAATCGCCTGAGAATGCCGGCCAATCGAGGCTAGGCAGGCCGGACGGGACATCGCCGACCACCGGCACATCCGAGAGCCACAACACTCCGATCATCGCGCCAACAATCAGCGCCGCCAGCGTCGGCGGAACGAACTGCCGCAGCCGAGCCGGCCAGAAGATCGCGACCAGCAGTGTGACCAAGCCCAAAACGAATGCCTCGACGTTGGTATCGCGCAGCACGTCAGGCCAGGCCGCGAACTGGCTCGTCAGCCCGCCCGACTGCTGCTCCGAGCCGAGGAAGGGCGCCACATGCAAGACCACGACAATCACGCCGACGCCCGAGAACAGGCCTGAGATCACGGAATAGGGCGTGTAGGCGATGAATCGTCCCAGTCGCAAGGCGCCCATCGCAATCTGGACTAAGCCGGCCAGCACGACGACCGTGAAGGCCTCGGCCAGCCCGTACTGACTCACGACGGCCGTCATCGCCACCGTCATGGGGACCGTTGGACCCGAAATCAGCCCGCGGGTGCCGCCGAACACGGCCGCGAAGAACCCCACCGCGACCGCGCCCCAGAGCCCGGCGAGCGCGCCGACGCCGGGATCGTCGCCCGAGGTCGCGGCAACCGCCACGCCTAGCGCCAGCGCGATCGGCAGCGCGATCACCGTCGTCGCGACGCCGCCGAGTACGTCGCGGCGCAACCCCTGCCAGCCGTAACCGGTCAGGATCGCGACGATCCGGTCCTGGAGCGAGGAGGTCATGCAATCACTGCCGATTTCGTCGCCTGCTCATCGATGGCGTAGGCCAGTCTCACATATCGGATCGGAAGTCGGAAAGCGCAATGGCGCGGAGGGCGTAACCGCGCCGATCAAGCGTGCGGTCCCGGAGATCACCCGCGCCGTGCGTTGTGGCGGCCACGATGTCAGCGAAACACGGCGGCGGCGTCACAGGCGCGCCCGGCGGCAACCCCCCTGACGATTCGGGACGCACGACCGCGCTCCGCTGTCGCTGGCAAGGCGATGACATTCTGACTTACGGTTGCGGTGATTCCCTTGGTAGCCAGGTGGTCCCTGGCCGGTGCTACGGACTGAGTTTTGGAAGTAGTTGTCGGGCGAGCACTCTGGCCTCGTCCAGCGTCTCGACCCGACGATCGTTCGGGATCATGTCGAGCGCGCCGATCGACTCCAGCGCATCGGCCGGGGCTCCGCGGAGGCCCGCGACGATGCTGGGAGTGTGGTTCTCCTCGGCTCGATGGAAGAGCTGCTCGAGCACCCGGACCGCGCTGTCATCGAACTCCGAGGTGTGGGTAAAGTCGAAGATCACCACCTCGTGCTCTTCGATGTCGTCGGTGATCACCCGCACGAGCGCATTCGATGAGGCGACCGTGAATCGCCCCCGCAACTGGACCAGGCCGACGCGGGCGAGGAAGGGGTCGTCCAACGACCCCTCCAACAGCGGCACCGAGATGACGTCGCTCAACTCCGCCCTCTCGAGTCGAGCGGCGTTGGCCATCCCCGCCAGGATCAATCCGATCGCGACCGCGGTGATCACATCCGTGAAGATCATCACGATCAGCGTCATCGCCATCACTGCGACTTGGCCACGAGGCAGCCGACGGACGCGGAGGATGAAGCGCCGGTCGATCACGTCCCAGCCGTTCTTGATCAGGATGCCGGCGAGCACGGCTTGCGGAATCGGTTCGGTGAGCGATCCCGCGCCCAGGACCACGGCCAACATCAACAGGGCCAAGATCACTCCGGCGATGGGCGAGCGACCGCCGGCTCGGATGTTGACCACGGTGGTCAGCACGATCGCACCACCGGGCAGTCCACCGATCAGACCGGAGACGGTGTTGCCGAGTCCCTGCCCGATCAGCTCGCGGTTGGGGTCATGCACCTGGCGAGTCATGGAATCGGCGACCGGCGAACTGAGCAGGCTGGCGAACGCGCCGATCAAGGCCACCACCAGAGCCGACTGCAGGGCGCTGACCAGGAAGTCGCCTGAGAAGGCGGGCCAATCCAGCCTGGGCAGGCCTGAGGGGACATCGCCGATCACCGGCGCATCGGAGAGCAAGAGGACCCCGATCAGCGCGCCAACGAGCAGCGCCGCGAGCGTTGACGGGACGAACGGCCGCAATCTGACCGGCCAGAAGATCGCGACCAGCAGCGTTACCGTCCCGAGGATGAACGCCGCCATGTCGATATCGCGCAGGACGCCGGGCCAAGCCGCGAACTGCCGGAGGAGGCCTCCCGACTCGAGCTCGGAGCCGAAGAAGGGCGCGACATGCAGGACCACGATGATCACGCCCACGCCCGAGACCAGACCCGAGATGACGGAATACGGCGTGTAGGCGATGAACCTTCCCAGCCGCAGGGCGCCCATCGCAATCTGGATCAGCCCGGCCAGCAGCACGACCGTGAAGGCCTCGGCCAGGCTGTATTGACTGACAACGGCGGTCATCGCCACTGTCATGGGCACCGATGGTCCCGACATCAGTCCGCGGGTGCCGCCGAACACGGCGGCGAAGAATCCCACCGCGACCGCGCCCCAGAGTCCAGCCAGAGCGCCGACGCCGGGATCGTCGCCCGAGTTCGCGGCGACCGCCACCCCGAGCCCCAGTGCCATCGGCAGGGCAACCACCGCCGTGGCGACGCCGCCCAGCACATCGCCGCGCAATCCCTGCCAGCCGTAGCCCGTGAGGATGGCGACGATCCGGTCCACGCGCGCGGAGGTCATCAGATCAATGCCGAATCTGTCGGCTACACATCAATGGCGTAGATCAGTGTTACAGATCGGATCGAAAGTCGGGGTGTGCGATGGCGCGGAGAGCAGCAGCGCGCCGGTCGAGCGTGCGGCCGCGGAGATGAGCCACGCCGTGCTCGGTGACGACGATGTCGGCGAAATATGGCGGCGTCGTCACAGCGGCGCCCGGCGGCAGCTCCTTCACGATTCGTGACACCCGACCGCGCACCGCCGTTGATGGCAAGGCGATGACATTCAAGCCGCCGTGGATCAGCGCCGATGCCGTGAAATCGGGCTGACCGCCCGGCCCGGAGACCCTGCGACCACGCACCGTTTCGGCATTGACGGCTCCGTCCAGCGCGACTTCGATCGCGGAGTTGATCGCGACGAGCCGGTGTTGCTGCGAGAGCACGATCGGTGAGTGGGTGTAGCTCGCGGGAGCGAACAGGACGCGATTGTTGTAGTCGAGCCAGCGGTACAGGTCGGCCGTGCCGATCGCTTCCGTGACGACGATGACGCCGACATCGGCGCCCTTGCGCGCGCCCGTGATCGCTCCGCTCTCGAGCGCGTCGATCAGGCCGTCGCTGAAGAGGCCCGAGTGAATACCGAGGTCGGAGCGGCTGGAGAGGAGGCCCATGATCGCCTCGGGCACAGCGCCGATCCCAAACTGCAGCGTGGCGCCGTCCGGGATCAGCGAGACAACGTGCTCGGCGATCTGATGCTCGATCGGGCCCGGCTGCGCTCGGTTGACCTCGGGAATCCGGCCATCGAGCTCGACCAGCCAGTCGAACTCTTCGGCGAGCAGTTCCGACGCGCCGTAGGTGTACGGGACGCGGGGATTGACCTGTCCGATGACCAGTGGCGCCGTCCGCAGCGCGTTGAGGATGCCGCCGACCGAGGGGCCAAGCGAGTGCTTGCCCTCCTCGTTGGGCGGGCTGACCTGGACCAGCACGGCATCGGCCGGCAACGCGCTGCCGGGTTCGAAGAGGGTCGACACCTGCACGTAGAACGTCGGGATGTGGTCGAGCACTCCCGCGTCCTCGGCGGGACGATATGCAGCGCTGGTTTGATACGTGATGAAGCTGAACGGATCGCCGGGATGGTCCAGCGGCGCGATCGGCTCCAGCAGCAGGCCGCTGGCCAGCTCGAGCCGCGTCCAGCCGTGACGGAGGCGGTCGAGCTCGGCCAGCAGGCCGAGCGGAGTCCCGCCGAGCGGCGGAATGACCACCCGGGCGCCGTCCGGGATTTCGCGCAGCGCCGCTTCCGGCGTCCCGCGTCTCGCCGCGCGGTCCCTGCTGCGCGGCGGGACCGACAGGAGCAATTCGGGCTTCGGAGAGCTGCTCGTCATCAGGCTCTGCCCTTGCTCATTTCCAGGGACTGAAGCGCCGCGACTGATGGCCCGCTGTCCCTGCGCGTCCGGCGGCGCGCCAGTCGTTGATTGCGCGGATAACGATGCCCCAAGCGTTGGCTGTGCCTGAAAAATGGGTTGAGACCACCCAGCGGCTCGGCATGGCAGCCTACATCACAGTTCTGGAGATGGCGGATGACTCCGCCTACGCAGACGCGCGGGCGAGGCTGGTCGCCAGAGCGCCGGAGCATGGCGGGACGTATCGCGTCGAGCACGCTCCTTCTGAGGTCTTCGAGGGCAGCCTGGCTCCTCACCGAGTGGCCGTACTCGAGTTTGCGAGCGTCGAGGGCGCGAGGGCATTCCTGACAACACCCGAATACGCCGAGGTCAAAGCAATCCGGGCAGCCTCGGGAGCCGATGTGAGCGTGATCCTGGTAGCAGGCACGTAGCCGCTCGTCGCCGGCCCTGCCTGGTCCACGACATCCGGGCTACGCACACCGAGTCGCGGTCCGTACCGCCGAGGAGACCTGCGCGTGATCCTCATTTCCCCTCTCCCCCCGCTCTGCGGGGGGAGAGGGGATCCGATCGCCCCGCTCTGCGGGGGGAGCAGGGGAGCGTGGGCGGCGGTGATCAGTTTCGGGGGATTTTTCGGTTTGGGACGGATTTTGGGGGGTTGTTCCTATCTGGTCGGGAGGGCTTGGGGCGATCAGATTCGTTTGGCCGGGTTCAGTGAGGATCGGGCGCGCTGATCGGGGTCGGGTCGATCCGGCCGGTCTGGGGGAGGCGTCGGCGCGGTTGCGAGGGATGCGCATGAACGGAACTCCTGTTCTGAGGCGATGGTAGCAGGGTTCTGCGGTGTCGGGGAGGCGCCGTCGCGCGGGGGAGCCCCCCTCTGCCCCCTGCCTGCGCAGGGGCAGGCTGCGGCATCTGCCCCCGCGGAGCACATTGAGTGCTCAACGGAATCCGATCCGGATCCCGATTCCGCTGACCACTCAATGTGGTCAGCGGGGGAGAGAGTGGAGAGGGCGGCGGTGATCAGTTTCGGGGGATTTTTCGGTTTGGGACGGATTTTGGGGGGTTGTTCCTATCTGGTCGGGGGGCGTTGGGGCGATCAGATTCGTTTGGCGGGGTTTAGTGAGGTTCAGGCGCGGTGATCGGGGTCGGGTCGATCCGGCCGGTGTGGGGGAGGCGTCGGCGCGGTTGCGAGGGATGCGCATGAACGGAACTCCTGTTCTGAGGACATGGTAGCAGGGTTCTGCGGTGTCGGGGCGGCGCCGGGCGGGGGAGCCCCCCTCTGCCCCCTGCCTGCGCAGGGGCAGGCTGCGGCATCTCGCCCCGCGGAGCACATTGAGTGCTCGACGGAATCCGATCCGGATCCCGATTCCGCTGACCACTCAATGTGGTCAGCGGGGGAGAGAGGGGAGAGGTCGGCGCGGTGGGTGGCAAGCGCGAAGCCTCCCCCCTCTGCCCCCTGCCTGCGCAGGGGCAGGCTGCGGCATCTCCCCCCGCACGGCGGGGGGAGAGTTGTTCAGAGCTCCCGTGGAGCTCAAGGGGGGATCAACTCGAAGGTTCTCGATTCTGTCCAGTTTGGTGAGCCCGTGGATGGGCCTGATGCGCCTGCACGCTGAACGTTCGAGCTGGTAGGTGTGCTAGGTTGGCGCCGCCTGCAGCGGCAGGTCGGCCGGGAGACAGCAGGCAAATCGGTAAGGGGGCGGTGCGGGATGCGTGTTGCAGTACTTGGTGGAAGCGGCTTCATTGGCCCACGCGTGATGCGCGAGCTGGTAGCGCATGGCCACGAGGTCCATTGCATGGACATCAATCCGAACGCGCCGATCCTTGACCCGCTGCGCGACAACATCGAAATCGTGCACGGCGACATCACGGTGATGGACGACGTGGTCGAAGCGCTCGTTGCCGCGAAGCCGGACCGCATCATCAACCTGGCCTATGTGCTGGGCGCCTCCGAGCGCGACCCGCATCCGCAGGTGCGAATCAACATCCTGGGCATGGACAACTGCTTTGAAGCGGCTCGTATGCTCGGCGTTCGGCGGGTGGTCTACGCAAGCTCGCTGGCGGTGTACGGTCCGCAGCGCCTGCATGGCGACCGCGCCGTGACCGAGGAGGACCTTCGGCTTGGCACCGGGATCTACGCGGTCTCGAAGACCTTCAACGAACACCAGGCCGACTGGTATAACCGCGCGTTCGAGATGGCCATCACCGGCGTCAGGCCCGCCAACATCACGGGTCCGGACAAGGTGCGCGGCTCGATGAACCACGTCCAGTGCCAGGTGCTTCCGGCGCGCAACGAGCCCGTCCAGTTCCCCTATCGCGACACCATGACGCTGCCACTCCACGTCGACGATATCGCCGAAGTGTTCCTGCGCGTGACGCTGGCCGAGGAGACGCACTACTCGATCTACAACTCGGGCGGCAACCCGACGAGTATGGGCGACCTCGCAACTACCGTACGCGAGTTCCTGCCCGAGGCAGAGATCACGTTCGACGCGGACGAGGGCGGGCACGAGGGCTCGGGGCTCTATCTGATGGACAACTCGCGTCTCGTCGAGGAGTTCGAAATTCAGTACGCCCCGTTCGCGCAGCGTGTGATGGAGACCATCAACGAAGTCCGCCGCGCCGAAGGCCTCCCCGCCGTCGGCTAGCAGAGGCTGTTCGCCCGTGCCGAACACAGCGTTCAACGTGTCCGCGACGCCGGCTGCTCGCGCGCCCGGAAACGACGAGCTGATCGACTGCGCTTGAGTGGATGTCGTAGACCGCGTAGGAGCGGCTGCCGATGTGACCGACGAGGATGGCGAGGCCGCCGGTCTCATCGAGGAGCGCCATCCGCCCGATCAGCCAGTCGTGACCGGCAGCTAGCGACAGCTCGACGCTGCTCGCGTCGATGATGATCTGAAGCACGACCGAATCGGGCAACGCCGCACAGGCGCCACGAGCAGCCAGCCGTGCGCTGCCGGCAGCGAGACGCTCGCTACGAAACCTCCGAGCCCAACGGCCACATCGCCGGCGCCTCGCCCGGCGCCGAACCACCACGCTGGGACCGCCTGCGCACACGATTCGCAGCTCCGCGCCGGCCTGACGCTCAACGCCTATCATTCGCGCCGTGAAGGCCACCGATATCCGCCAGATCGGGCGCACCTCGCTCCACGTCAGCCGGCTCGGGCTCGGCGGCGTCTTTCTCGCCAGCGATGCGCCCCGCGCCGAAGCCGAAGCGCTGATCGACCGCGCCGCCGACCTCGGCGTGCGCTACTTCGACACCGCTCCCATGTACGGCGTCGGCGAGAGCGAGCGCCGCTACCGCCAGCCGCTCGCCCGCCTCGAACGCTCCGGCTTCGTGCTCTCCACCAAGGTCGGACGCGTCCTGGGGGAGGACGCCGGCGGCGCCGAGCCGTGGCGCTTCGACTTCTCCCGCGATGGCGTCCTGCGCTGCTTCGAGGCCAGCCTCCAGCGGCTCGGCCTCGAGCGCGTCGACATCCTGCTCGTGCACGATCCCGACGACCACGCCGACCAGGCCCTCCGCGAGGCGTTCCCCGCGCTCATCGAGCTGCGCGAGCAGGGCCTCGTTGACGCGATCGGCGCGGGGATGAACCAATGGCAGCTCGAACTGCGCTTCGCCCGCGAGCTGCCACTCGATTGCTTCCTGCTCGCCGGCCGCTACACGCTGCTCGAACAGGGCGCGCTCGACGAGTTCCTGCCCTACTGCGAGGCCAACGGGATCAGCGTGATCGGCGGCGGCCCCTACAACAGCGGCATCCTCGCCTCGAATCTCGACGCCGACGCCAGCTACAACTACGGCGCCGCGCCAGCCGAGATGCTCGACCGCGCCCGCGCGATCAAGGCCGTCTGCGACCGCCACGAGGTCCCACTCAAGGCCGCTGCCCTGCAGTTCATCCTCGCCCATCCCGCCTACGCCGCCGTCATCCCCGGCGCCGCCAGCGTCGCCGAGGTCGAAGAGAACGTGCGCATGATTGAGACCCCGATTCCAGCCGAGCTCTGGCCAGAGCTGCGATCAGCCGGCCTGCTCCACCCCGCCGCCCCTGTTCCCAGCTAACCCCTCGCCCTCGCGAACATCTCCCCACCCTCGCAAGACCGCGCGCCCGGTGCCCCCCTCTGCCCCCTGCCTGCGCAGGGGCAGGCTGCGGCATCTCCCCCCGCGGGGCGGGGGGGGGGGGAGGGGAAATGGAGATTACGCGCAAGTCTCCACGGGGAGCTGGTCCGGCAGGTGACTGAGGGGGTCGGCCCAGCGCATTGCCGTGAGTCGAGGCCGGATCTGCAGGCACTGCTCTGTCAGGACTCGATATTCCGGTGACGCTGCGCCAACGCATGCGAGACTTTCGCGAGCGGCGGAGGATGCGCAGTCCGGGCCAGCGGCGGGCGATTGCACTGCGGCAGGCCTCGTTTGACCGTCTTCGAGGCGACCTGTCGCTCACTGCTCCGCCGCTGCCTGTATTCTGCAGCCACGCCGCGGGCGGTGGAGCAGCGCCGCGCAGCGACAGGGGGAACCGATGACCAAGCAAGGCGTCACGCCGGACAGCTTCAGTCAGCCGTTCTGGGACGCCGCGAACGAAGAGCGTCTCGTGATCCAGAACTGCCGCGCCTGCGATCGGTTGCAGCATCCGCCGGCGGAGGTCTGCCGCGAGTGCGGCGCCAGCGATCCACTTGAGTGGAAGCCCGTCAGCGGGCGTGGCACGATCTATAACTACGGCGTCGTGCATGACTGTCCCGTGCGACTGCTGCAAGAGAATCAGCCCTTCAACCTTGCCGTGATCATGCTGGAGGACGACCCGGCGATCCAGATGTATTCGCACCTGCCCGGCACGCCGGTGGACGACGTGCCTGTCGGCGCGGCCGTCGAGCTGATCTTCGAGCCCACGGCGAACGGTCAGCTCGTGCCCGAGTGGCGCGTGATTGCCGGCTGATCCCGATCCACCCGACGGCCCACCTGACTGCCCAAGGGCAAGGAGTACGAATAGTGACGACACCAACTGCACCGGATGCGATGTACCGCAACGACGAAGGGCTTGGGATTTGGGAGCACCGCGGCAAGGTCGCCGCCGTCGGCGTCGGGCACGCGCCGACGAACCGGCGCTGGGACGGCCAGCCCGAGACGTGCGTCGGCGCGATCAGCATTCAGGCGCTCCGGCAGGCGATCGCCGACGCGGGCGTCGCGCCCGAGCAGATCGATGGTCTGGTGGTCGTCCGCGACACCACGACCGGCGCGTTCTGGGAGGAGGGCAAGCCGCTGCCGATGGACGTGATCCAAAGCTTCCAGCAGACGGAGGACCCGCTGGACGGCATCGCCAAGCTCAGCGCCGAGTGGCTGCTGGCCAACATGCCGGAGCTGACCAACGTCCAGTTCACGATGTACGGCCCCGGCTGTATGTCGAACGCGCTCAATGTGACAGCTCAGGCCGTGGGCGACGGTCTGACCCACACCTGCCTCGTGGTCAAGAGCTGGCACAACTTCGAGGGCCGCTACTACCAGGGCGGGGCGAACGCCGGGGAGGCCCTGCCCGGCACCACCGCCATGACCCAACTGTGGGGCGGTCCCGCCTCGTACAGCACGGCCCTGCAATTCGCGGAGTATTGCCGGAAGTACGGCAAGACGCACGAGATGATGGCGCCGTTCATGGAGAATTCGCGCCGCAACGGGCTGAGGTTCCCGGAGGGCTACTGGGCGCAGCACCGGCCCGAGGAGCTTGGAGCAGAGGACTATCTCGCGTCGCGCTGGATCGCCAAGCCCGCCAACCTGTTCGACAACGACATTCCGATCATGATGTCGGGCGCCTACCTCTTCTCCACCGCCGAGCGCGCCGCGGACATGAAGCAGAAGCCGGTCTACATCCTCAATCACGCGTCCAGCAATACCCGGTCGCGCAGCTTGCTGCCCACGCTCGATGAGGTGGAAGCGGACACGGCGCGCACCGCTCGCAAGATCTACGAGGGCGCGGGGATCAGCGCGGACGATCTCTCCTTCGAGAACATGTACGACGGCTTCTCGCTCTTCCATCAGTTCCACCTGGAAGGCCTGGGCTATCGCGGGATCAAATTCGGCGAGGCACTGGACTTCTACCAGACCGACATCAGTATCGAAGGCCCCAACCCGGTCTCGCCCAGCGGGGGCAACGTCGGCAGCGGCCGCAGCCGGGTCTGGATGCACACGGACTGCATTCAACAGCTGCAAGGCCGCGCCGGCGCGAGACAGGTCACCGGGGTCAAGCCGGAAGTGGGGGTCTCGGGTGGGCCGATGCCCGTCGGAGGGAACTACACCGTGTGGAGCGCCAGCCCCGACTAGTCACGGTCGAGGACGAGGAGTGGCCCAGTGGTGGTTCTGATCAGCTTCGACATCGACGGCACGTTAGAAGTCGGCGATCCGCCTGGCGTCTTGACGATGGACATGGTCCGCCGGGTACGCGAAAAGGGCTTCCTGATCGGAAGCTGTTCCGATCGCACGCTGAGCGGTCAACGCGCGCTCTGGGCCGCGCACGACATCGAGGTCGACTTTGTGGTCTCGAAACACATGTTGCCGGACGTGAAAGCCAAGTTTGAGGCGGACGTGTATCTGCACATCGGCGACCGCGAGGACCTCGACCGCCAATACGCGCTCAAAGCGGGATTCGATTTCCTTTGGCCCGATGAGGCTGTGGCTCACCCCCACTTCCGTCCGGAGCCCTAACCGGTCGGCCGGTCGCGGCTCCGGGAGCGCCACGGCCCGAAGCGGAGTCGCAGAACCAAGATTGGGTTGGCTGACATGGTTGGCCGAGTTGGTTTGTTAAGACTTGTTCGGAATCGGATAGTCCCAATTGACGCCGCATTGCGAGCACCATCGCCTCAGCCAGACATCTCCGCTCGCGCTCTCGTCCCCGACCTCCGCGTGGATCTGTCCGCCGCATCGACACGGCCGGGGAAACGCCTTCAAGCAGCCACCGCAGCCGGGATCGGGCTGATGCATCTGGAGGAACTGTGGGTGCGTGGACAGGCTCATCCCTGATCACCTCTCCGGTCACGGTGCGTGCAGGGTGCACAGTTTAGTACGGGGGCTCCCCCGCTTGGCCAGATACAGCCACGCCGGTGAGTCGGGACGGCAGCCCCCCTCTGTCACTCCGTGACATCTCCCCCCGCTTTGCGGGGGGAGAGGGGATCCGACTTGTGCAGAGGATTCTTAGCGGCGGCGCGGCCGGGAGCGGCTTCCGCCCGACAACAAACGATCCCCCTGCCCCCACGATCCCACCATCGCGTGCGAACTCGTGCGCCCACTCCTAATTGCGGGGCGCGGGGCGCTCAACCAGGGGCGCCTCCGGGAGCCGCAACTCGAAGCTCAGCGAGTCTGGCAACAGGCACTCCGTGGCCGTGCAGGCCTGCAGTGTGACGCGTCCACGCACGTCCAATTCGCCGGCGTCGACGGTCATGAACGTGACCGGCAGGGAGACGCGGATGTCGCCGCTGTACACGTGCAACTGCTCGTCGAGCCCTTCCACGTGGAACGGCTTCGGCGTGGGCCAGCGCGGGGCGCCGACGGTCACCCGATCCGGGGGATCGATCTCGATGTCGAGCGGCACGTAGCCGACCGGGATGGGACGCCCGTTGACGTGGTAGCCGGGGGCGATGGTCAAACTGACGGTCAGCCAGAGCCGCTGCCCCCACGTATAGCTGGATGAGTCGAATTCGGCCTGGAGCTGGACCACATCGGACGCCACCTGCGTCCGGGGCCCGTCGTGCGTGGCGGCGATCCCGAGGACCTGTTGCAGGAGTCCCGCGCCGGTGTCGCGCTCCCGGTAGCTCTCGTAGAAGTGTTTCTCGGTCACCGTGCCGTCCGTGTCGAGGACGAACACGCCGGGATGCGGGATGCCCTCGACGCGCCCGCTCGCCTCCTCGTTGAGGATGCCGAGCTCGCGAATCAGTCCGCTCTCCGCATCGCTGAGCAGGGGATAGCTGATGCCATGCCGCTCGGCGAAACCGGCAAGCACGTCCGGGGGGTCGTAGCTGATCGCATAGAGGGCGATCCCCTCGGCCTCCAGGTCCGCCGCCACCTTCTGCAGCTCCACGAGCTGCGTCTTACAGAACGGTCACCAGGCGGCACTGCGATGGAACACGACCAGCGCGCCCCGGCCGGCCCGATCCGCCGTCAGATCGATCGCCTGCCCTGCCTGATCGCGGAGCTCCCACGACGGGAATGCCGCTCCCGTCGGGGGCCCAATCCCCATCTCCACCTGAACGTCGGCCATGCCAAAGCCTCCAGAATCCTGCGGCGACCCTAACAGGGTGCTGGAGCTGGCCGCCGGTTGGCGCTCGCCGCGCTCCCCCCGCTTTGCGCGGGGAGATGCCGAAGCCCGCCCCTGCGCAGGCGGGGGGCAGAGGGGGGCTGCGGTCCCAACGCAACGGCGTGGCGTATCTGGTGCGGCGCGGGCGGGCCCCCCTCTGTCCCTACGGGACATCTCCCCCCGCGCTGCGGGGGGAGAGGGGATTCGTAGGATCACCCGCAGGTCTCCTGCGCGGGGAGAGTTTTCAGAGCTTCCCTGGCGGAGGCTGTTGCGCAAGCCCTTGAGCGCCCCTCCGCGTGCACTGACGCTGGCGCCCGCTGGTATGCTCCGCCGCCACCTGAGCGAGGAGCGAGGATTGCCGATGGCAGACCGATTCGAGGGTAGGGTCGTCGTGATCACGGGAGCCGCGGGGGGCATCGGCCGGGCGACGGCCGTCCGCTTCGCATCGGAGGGCGCCCGCATCCTGGCCGTTGATTTGCCGGACTCTGAACTGGACGAGACGGTGGCAGCGGTACACCGGGCTGGCGGCCAAATCGCGATCTATCCAGCCGATGTCACCGTCGCCGGCGAGGTCGATGGGTATGTCCAAGCGGCACTCGACCAATTCGGGCAGATCGATGTGTTCTTCAACAACGCGGGGATCGAGGGCTGGGTTGGACCGCTGCTGGACTACCCGGAAGACGAATTCGATCGGGTCTTCGCTGTCAACGTCAAGGGCGTCTTTTTCGGCTTGCAGGCGGTGGGACGAGTGATGCAGGAAGCGGGCGGGGGAGCGATCGTCAACACGGCCTCGGTCGCGGGGCTGCAAGCCAGTTCCCAAGCGGCGGCATACGGGGCCACCAAGAGTGCGGTCGTGAGTCTGACGAAGTCTGCGGCCATGGCCCTGGTCGGCGACGGCATCCGCGTCAACGCCATCTGTCCCGGTCCGATTGAGACGCGCATGATGCGCGCCATGGAGCGAGGCGTTAACCCGGATGACCCGGAGGCCGTACACACGAGGCTCGCCGCGTCGACGCCGATGGGACGCTACGGCGAAGCCGAGGAGATCGCGGCGATGGTGGCCTTCCTCGCCAGCGAAGACGCCTCCTACATCACGGGCGGCATCTTCCCGGTCGACGGCGGCACTCGCGCGCGCTAGTCCGGCGCCGCGGCGTCCTGATGCCGCGGCATGGCCGCCAACCGGGGGCCCGGCGAGCAGGCCGGTGGCGCGGGTAGCGGAAGGCGGAGCGTTGCGGCGGCGAGTCGCCGCCGGTAGGATCGCCTCGATACAAGGAGCAACACATGGCACGAATCGACATCGCCCCGGGTGAAGGCTCAGAAGGCAGCCGTCTGTTCCAGGCGCGCCCCGAGCTGGGGGCCGCGATGACGGCGCTCTCCCGCGCGGTCCTTCAGCACAGCCAGCTGCCGGTTCGCGAACGGGAAGTCGTGCGCATGCGCATTGCGGAGATCAATCAATGCTCCGTTTGACTGGCCACCCGCTCTGCATCGGCGATGCAGAACGATTTGACTGAAGAGGTATACGCGCAGGTCTCGAACTATCGCGAGAGCCCGCTGTACACGGCTCGCGAGCGCGCCGCGATCGACTTCGCCGAGCGGTACTGCTACGACCACTCGTCGATGGACGATGACTACTGGGTCGGCCTGCGGGCCCTGTTCGCTGACGACGAGATCCTCGATCTCTCCACCTGCGTCGCGTGCTTCGTTGGCGGCGGCCGCCAGCTCGCGGTGCTCGGCATCCAGCGGGAATCCCCGAGCGAGATCCCCTAGTATCCTCCCAGGAGGCCCACCATGCCCGTCACGTTCCTCGATCCCACTGCCGAAAGTGGCGTTCCCGTTGAGGCCTACGAACTCTTCGCGGACACCAGCGGCCCGATCCAGATCGGTCTGCTCGCGAACGCCTTCCCCGACGGCATCAAGTTTATGGACAACCTGGAATCGGAACTGGCGACCGCGTTGCCGCAGGCCACCTTCCTCCGCTACCAAAAGCCCAACGTCGCGCCCGTGACCGACGAGCTGGCCGAGGTCATCACCGAAGAGTGCGATGCCGTCTTGGCTGCCTGGGGGCATTGAGGCGGCTGCACATCCGGCACCGTGCGTGACGGAACGATCTTCGCCAGAGCCGGCCTCCCCGCCGTCGCCATCGTTACCGAGGCGTTCGTCGAGCTGGCCGCCTTCATCGCCCAGGCCGAGGGCATGCCCGCGATACCCCGCTACGTCCTGCCCCACCCTTGCTCGGGCACCGGCGACGAGAACCTCGCCCGCGTCGCCCGCGAGGCCGCGCCTCGCATCATCGACCTGCTCGAGGGTCGCAAACTGTGACCCTGAGCGCCACCCGCCACCAGGCCCCGGACGAGGCGACTGCGCTCGAGGTCTTCCATCTGCGCGAGTGGACCGACGGCCTGCCGGTCGTGATCCCCACCGAAGAGCGAGTGCAAGCCCTGCTCGCCGGCGTAGAGACCGACCCGGACGTCATCATCGGCATGATCGGCGCCGGCCAGGCGACGGTCGAGAAGATCGCGATCAACGCCGTCATGGCCGGTTGCCGCCCCGAGCACTTCCCTGTCGTGCTGGCCGCCGTGCGGGCAGTCGGCGATCCGGAATTCGACATCGACAACATGCAGTCGACGACACACGGGATGGGACCGGTGATCATCGTCAACGGGCCCGCGCGGGAGGTCTGCGGTCCGATCGCCTCCGGCTGGGGCGCGCTCGGCCCGGGGCATCGCGCGAACGCCAGCATCGGCCGCGCGCTGCGCCTGTGCCTGATGAACATCGGCGGCGCCCGCCCGGGCCACGGCGACATGGCCGCTCTGGGTCAGCCCGGCAAGTTCACCTGCTGCCTCGCCGAAGATGAGGAAGGAAGCCCCTTCCCGCCGCTGCACACGGCCTTCGGCTACGGCGCCGAGCAGTCCGCGGTCACCCTCGTCGGCGTCGACGCACCGCACTCCGTGATGATGACGACCGACGTCGACGATCCCCAAGCCGCAGAGCGCATCCTCCGCGTCGTCGCCGGGTCGATCGCCATTGCCGGGGCCAACAACACGCAGATCGGCAATGGCCCCGTGATCGTCGTCCTCAATCCCATCCACGCCGGTGTCCTGGCCACTGCCGGACTCAGCCGCGAGGCCGTCTGTGAGCGCCTCGCGGAACTGGCCGTGACGCCCCGATCAGTCATGCGAGGCTGGGCCACGAAGCGGACCATGCGCGACGGCGACGGCGACAGCGACCTCCCGGCACTGCGCGGTCCCGAAGACATCGTGCTGATCGTCGCCGGTGGCGGCGGGATGTATTCCGCAGTCTTCAGCGGCGGCCTGGCCGGATCGACGCATCCGGTCCACGCCGCCATCGACTTCGCCTTCACCTGCGAGCTGCCGGCGCTGGCGCCCGCGTAGCAGGCTGCTGAACGAGTCATCGCATCCGCTCGCGCTTTCCCCCGCTCCGCGGGGGGAGATGTCACGGAGTGACAGAGGGGGGCTGGCCCCGTCTGACCAGATACCAGCACGCTGTTGAGCCTGGGACGCGGAGCCCCCCTCTGCCTGCGGCATCTCCCCCCGCTCCGCGGGGGGAGAGGAGGATCGGGGGCCTCTACCCCCGCGGAGCGGGGGGAGAGGGGAGATGGGGAGCTGATCGAGCGCGCGGGCTGCACCGCAGGGGCCAGGGCTAGACGACGCCCGTTTCGAGGTGGGCGCGGAGTTCGGTGGTGGTGAGGCCGAGCTCGCCGACGTAGACCTCGTGGTTGTGCTCGCCGAGCAGCGGGGGGCGGCGGCGGAGGCGGACGGGCGAGCGGGTGAAGCGGTAGGGGGCGCCGGGGTAGCGGACGGGCTGGTCGACGCCGGGGCATTCGCCTTCCCAGAAGAAGCCGCGGTCGGCCCAGTGCGGGTCGTCCAGGTTCTCTTCAGGGCGGCGGACGATGCCCCAGGCGAAGTGGAGGGACTGGCTGCGCCGGTAGACCTCTTCGGCGGGCAGGCGCTGGACGAAGTCGCCGATCGTCTCGGCGACGTGGAGGCGGGCCTCGGGGCGGGAGCTGGGGTCGCTGTAGAGGAGTTCCTGCCACTGGGGATCGCGGAGGTCGCCCGCGGCATCGTGCTCGTCCATCCAGTCGAGCAGGCCCGACCAGGCGGGGACGCCGCGCGGGAGGCCACCGCTGATCAGGCAGACGTGCTGGCCGTCGGCCGCGAGGTATTGCCAGGGGGCGGAGAGGTCGGGCGAGGCGTGACGACCGGTCTGGCGCTGGACGAGGCGGCCGAAGTACTCCCAGTTGGGAAACGCGCCTTCGGTGGTGGCGGAGACGGCCTCATGGATGGAGACATCGACGAGCTGGCCGCGGTGGCCGGCATTTCGCATCCAGAGGGCGGCGAGCAGGCCGGCAACGGCGTATTCGTTGCTGATCGCGATGCTGTGCTCGCCGTCGGGGCGGATCGGGGGGAGCTGGTGGTCGTCGTAGCCGTTGCTCATCATGGGGCCGCCGAGGGCGAGCTGGACGAGGTCGTTGGCGGCCCAGTCGCGGCGGGGGCCGGTGCGCCCAAAGGGGGTGATGCTGCACCAGACGCAGGCGTGCAGGTCCGGCTGGGCTTCGGCCCACTGCCAGCCGCCGCCGAGGGCGTCGAGGAAGCTGGGGGTGGTGGCGTCGATCACGACGTCGACGCGGCCGACCAGCCGGCGCCAGATCTCGAGGCCGGCGGGCTCGGTGACGTCGAGGGTGACGGCGCGTTTGCTGGTGTTACGGGTGGCGTGAAGCAGCGAGGGCTGACCGGGGTCGTCGTTGACGAAGGGGCCGACATGGCGGCTGTGGCCGCCGCCGGGCGGTTCGATGCGGATGACGTCGGCCCCGGCGTCGGCGAGCAGCTTGCCGGCGATCTCGCCGCGGTCGCCGATCTCGAGCACGCGCAGCGTTTCGAGTGGGCCTTCGCGGGAGCCGGGGAGCTCGTCGCCGGGGCTGGGTGGGTCTGGCTGGGGGGCGGTATTCGAGGGGGGCATCAGATGGCGAGCTCCGCGAGCATGGTGGCGAGCTCCTCATCGTCGTAGCCGAGCAGCTCGGTGAGGATGGCGTGGTTGTGCTCGCCGAGGACGGCGGCGCCGTGATCGATCCGCCAGCGGGCGTGGGAGAACTGCATGGGCAGGCCCTCGAAGCGGTGCTCGCCGAGCTGGGGGTGGGGGGCGCTGGGGTAGAAGCCGCGGTCGGCGAGTTGGGGGTCGCGCTCTTGCTTGTCGTCATTGCGCTGGCAGACGCCGGCGGGGACGCCGCGCTCCTGGAGCTGGAGCATGAGGTCGAAGGGGTCGCGCTCGCTGGTGACGGCGGCGATCGCCTGGTCGAGGGCGTCTTCGTGAGCCTTGCGGGCGGCCGTGTCCGCAAAGCTGGGGGCGTCGCGGAGGGCGTCGAGGCCGAGGACGTCGCAGAGCGCGGCCCATTGGGCGTCATCGTCGACGGCGATGGCGATCCAGCGGTCATCGCCGGCGCAGGGATAGGTGTTGTGGGGGGCCGTGGCGGGCTGGCGGGAGCGGTTGCCGATGCGCTCGTAGGTGCGGCCGTTGACCTGGTAGTCGAGCATCGGGACGGCGCTGACGACCATGCCGGCTTCGATCTGGGCCATGTCGACGTGCTGGGCTTCGCCGGTGCGGGCGCGGTGGTGGAGGGCCATGAGGACGGCGATGGCGGCGTAGTAGCCGGCGGAGTGGTCGAGGTAGGAGAAGCCCCAGCCGGCGGGGGGCTGGTCCGGGAGGCCGGACATGGCGGTGGCGCCGGAGATGGCCTGGGCGCTGGGGCCCCAGGTGCGATAGGAGGCGTCGCGGCCGACGTGGCCGAAGCCGGAGACGGAGACGTAGATCAGCGACGGATTGATCTCCTGCAGGCGCTCCCAGGGGAAGCCCATGCGGGCGAAGGCGCCGGCGCTGTAGTTCTCGATCACGACGTCCGAGACGGCGAGGAGGCGCTCGACCGCTTCGCGGCCCTTGGGGTGGTAGAGGTTGGCGGTCATGGAGCGCTTGTTGCGGTTGAAGTTGGAGTGGAAGCCGGAGCGGTTGAGCGAGGGCCGGTCCGTGTCCTGCTGGAGGCCGATGCGCATGGAGTCGAGGTGGGACTCGTTTTCGACCTTGACGACATCGGCGCCGAGGTCGGCGAGGATGCGGGTGGCCTGGGGGCCGGCGACGATCCAGGAGAAGTCGCAGACGCGGATCCCGTCGAGCGGGAGGGGCGGGTCGGGCGGCATGAGCGCTCCGGGGCGGCTACTGTCCGGCGCTGAGCTGGACGAGGACGCCGCCGGCCATGGGGACTGCGTTGGTGGGTCCCTGTGGTTATAACACAGGGTGGGATTCGGGCGCCGGGCGTCAGTGCAGGTGCCGAAGGCGCGGGTCGAGGCGGTCGCGCAGCCAGTCACCCATCAGGTTGCCCGTCAGCGAGATCGTCAGCAGTGCCAGCCCGGGCATCCAAATGGGCCACCAGGCCACGAGCATGACCTCGCGCCCTTCGGTGATCATACGGCCCCACGTGGCAGTGCCGGCAGGCACGCCCACGCCCAGGAAGCTCAAGGCCGCCTCCACCTGGATCACGATCGCGACTTCCATCGTCATGATGATCACGATCGTGTTCACGACGTTGGGGAACAGATGCTTGCGCATGATCCACCACTCGCCGGCCCCCAACGCCCGTGACGCCGTCGTGAAGTCGCGCTCGCGCAACGACAGGACCTCCGCGCGAACCAGTCGGGCGTAGCCGGACCAGGTCCAGATCAGCAAGATGATGATCACGTTGCGCAGGCTCGGCCCGAAGATGCTGCCCAGCAGCACCGCGAAGAGGATCGCTGGCAGCGCGAGCTGTACGTCCACAATCCGCATCAAGATCTGGCCCGTGCGGCCCCCCATCCAGCCCGACGTCATCCCCACCAGGGTCCCAACCAAGGCCGCGCTCGGCAACACGATCGCCACTACGATCAGCGAGATGCGCGCCCCGTGCATCAGCCGGCTGAGGATGTCGCGGCCCACATCGTCGGTGCCCAAGGGGTGGTCCCAGGTGCCGCCATCAAAGACAGGCGGCACCAGACGCGCGGACAGATCGATGAAGTTCGGATCGTGCGGGGCGAGCACATCCGCCAACCCACCCGCCAGCACGAAGACCAGCGCAATCGACAGCGGCAGCGACAGGCCAAGCCAACGTTGCCAGCGGATCGGGCCGCGCGGCCCGGAAAACTCGACCTCGATGGGCGCGGCCGCGCGTTCGGTCATCAGAGCGCTCCTACGCGGATCCGCGGATCGATGAGGCGGTAAGACACGTCCACCAGCGCGTTGGCCAGTGCAATCGAGGCCGCCAGCACGATGATCGCGGTCTGCACCATCGGGTAGTCGGACTGCACAATCGAATCGATGATCAGCCGCCCGATCCCCGGCCAGGCGAAGACCACCTCGATGATGATCGCGCCCGCGATCAGGCGCCCCAGCCCGAGACCGAGAATCGTCACGACCGGCAGCAGCGCATGGCGCAGCGCGTGCTGGGTGATCACGGTGCGCTCCCGCAGCCCTTTGGCCCGCGCAGTCACGATGAAGTCAGCCCCCATCACGTCGATCATCCCGGAGCGGGTCAGGCGCATCAGCGCGGCCATCTCGAGTAGCCCCAACGACACCGCCGGCAGGACCAGCGACTTGATCCCCTCGGCCCCGCCGGTGGGGAACCAGCCCAGTTCCACGGCGAAAAAGAAGATCACCATCAGGCCCAGCCAGAAACTGGGCGTGGCCTGCCCGAACACGGCGAGCAGGCGGGCCAGCCAGTCATCCCACTTGCCGCGGTGCAGCGCCGCCAGGACGCCCAGGGGGACGGACAGACTGACCGCGAAGATCAACCCCGCGGCCGTCAACTTCAACGTGTTCACCGCGCGTTCACCGATGGCGGCAATCGTCGACGTGCCCGCGCCGCGGTACGACGTCCCGAAGTCCAGTTGCGCGAGATCCCAGAGGAAGTCGCCGTACTGCACGATCAGCGAGTCGTTCAGGCCCAAATGCTCGCGGATCGTCTCGATTTCCGAGTCGGTCGCCTCGTACGGCAGCAGGAACGATTCCGGGTTGCCGACCAGGCGCGCGACGACGAAGACGATGGTCGCCACGATGAACACGACGACGAACGCCTGGAACAGGCGGGCGAGGAGGTAGTTCCAAAACTGCACGGTGCGCTCCGACTCGAGTCCGGCTCATTCAGGCCCGAACCGATACGCCGCATGCTAGTCGCAGCGGTCGGGCTCGGTTCGCCGCTCCGATGCCTTCGCGCCTGAGCCCGTGGCGCGTCGGCTCAGCAGGCGTGGCAGCACCGAAGTCAACACGCGAGGGCGCGAGCCCAGGGCGCACCCTATAGCGCACCCCATATGGACGGCGCCCGGCTCGCCCCGGCTTCAGATGGCAGCGCCAAAGGTTGCTGTTCCTTGACAAATATATGCGCGCAAGCGATGCTCCCACATATTTCGATCTGGACTAATGGGGCGCCCAATCGCGCCGCTGAGGTCCAACTGGGGGATTGACATGAGCGAGCGAAACTACTGGACGCGGATCAGGCGGGATCGAATGTCCCGGCGGTCGCTGCTGCGGGCGAGTGCCCGCGCGGGCGTCGGCGCCGCGGGTCTGGCGCTGGTCGGCTGTGGCGACGACGACGACGACGACGGCCAGGCGGCGGCGGCCGTCGAACAGCAGCAGCAACAGCAGCAACAGGCGCCGGCCGAGCAGCAGGCCATGCAGGACCAGCAGCAACAGGCCATGCAGGACCAGCAGGCCGCGCAACAGGCGCAGCAGGCCGCGCAACAGGCGCAACAGGCCGCGCAGCAGGAGCAGACCGAAGCAGAACAGGCGGACGAACAGGCGGAGCAAGCGGCGGTGGCTCCGGCCCCCTTTGAGGATGTCGACCTGGACGCCACGATCACGACCGCGGTCGCCCGCGACGGGGGCGGGCTGGACCCGATCCGTTCGGGTAGCCACGTCAACTACATCTCCCACGGCAACGTCTACGACTCCGGGATCGCGTTCGATCCGGACAACAACGATGCGCTGCCCCATATGGTCGCGCTCGAGTTCGCGGACGATGTGACGATTCTGGCCGACGTCCAGCCTGCGCTCTTCCACGATGGATCGATCCTCACGGCGGGGGACATGGTCTTCACGTACGAGCGGATGGGCAACATCGCCGAGTACCACCAGGGCGGCGAGACGACCGATCACCCGGCCGGCTGGACCAGCGCGCGCACCTCGTTCGGCTCGCAGCACTGGGTCCGCAGCGAAGCGGTCGATGAGCGGACCTGGAAGGTGGTGCTGCACGAGCCCGATGCCGCCTGGGTCGCCAACCAAATGCCGAACGCCTCAACGGTGGGGGCGATCTTCTCCCAGGACTACGTGGAGCGCGTGGGCGACGCGGTGATGGACCGGGAGCCGATGGGCACGGGCCCCTACCGCTTCGTCAGCCACGGCGAAGACACGGACTTCGTGATGACCCGCTTCGACGACCACCTCAACCCGCTGGACCACCCGGTCAACGTGAAGCACGTGCCCTTCCACAAGGACCTCAAGGTGCTGGTGCGGCCGGAGGTGCTGTCGCAGATCGCCGGGCTCGAGGCCGGAGAACTGGACATGGTCTACGGCTTGGCGACCAAGGACGTGGAGGGGTTCATTGAGGACCCCGCGTATACAATCCACTACCAGGGCGCCACCACGATGCTGCCCAGGTTCAACCTGAACAACCCGCTGATGGAGGACGGCTCGCCCAATCCGTTCCTGGACATTCGGGTACGGGAGGCGGCCAACATTGCGGTCAACCGCCAGGCGATCATTGACGGTCTGCTGACGGGCACAGAGAAACAGCCCTTGTTCACGGGCCGCACCGCCTTCGGCTATCCCACGGAGGAGGAGATCGAGGCCGCGGGCCTGAGGTTCGCGCACGATCCCGAGCGGGCCCGGGAGCTGATGGCCGAGGCGGGCTACGCCGACGGCTTCGACACCACGTTCCACATCGTCGTCGGCTTCTCCCCGGGCATCCCGGACATGGCGCTCGCGGTCCAGCAGGACCTCGGGGCGATCGGCATCCGGCTGACGATCAAGGAGTATCCCGCCTCGGAGTACTTCACCAACGCTGGCATTCGACAGGCGGGAGCCGGCAAGACCGACGGGGCGCCCGGGATCTGGTGGTTCATCGACGGCCAGCGTACGGACATCCAAACAACCGTCAACATCTCCGTCTTGCCGGAGGGCGTCTACACCCTCGGGAGCGGCGACGCGGTCACGGCGCTCGCGCGGGCCCAAAGGCTGGAGCTCGACCCGGTCAAGCGGAGCGAGTTGATCAGCCAGTTGTTCATCGAACATACCCTGGGGTATTACATGCTCCCCTTGGTGGAGATTAAGACCGCCTCGGTCATTCGTTCAGGTGTGCGCTGGCCCGCCGGCGCCGTGCAGTCGCGGGGCAACGAACAACTCTTCGCGGTGCAGAAGTTGAAGAACGTCTAGCAGGGTGCTGAACACGCCATCGCATCCGCTCCCTCTCTCGCCCCGCTCCGCGGGGGGAGATGAGTGACAGAGGGGGCTCCGGTTCCGTCTGACCAAATGCCAGCACGCTGTTGAGCCTGGGACGCGGAGCCCCCCTCTGCCTGCGGCATCTCCCCCCGCGGAGCGGGGGGAGAGGAGGATCGGGGGCGTCTACCGCGGCGCTGCGGGGGGAGAGTAGAGAGCGCCCCCACACGGCGCACGGCGACGACATGAGTCGCTATGTTGCGCTTCCCGATGACAAGGAGTTGCCCGTGAGTTCACTCGACGGACTGCCCACGACCGAGCCGGGGGCCGTCGGCTTCGATGCCGATCGCCTGTCCCGCATCGAACGCACGATCGACGCGGCGGTGGCGGCCCGAGAGCTGCCCGGCGCGATCACGGTCGTCCTGCGCCACGGCCAGGTGGTCCATGCCCATGCAGCGGGCACGCTCGACGTGGAGCGCGAGGCCCCACTCGGCATGGACAGCCTGTTCCGGATGTACTCGCAGACGAAGCCGGTGACGGCAGTAGTGCTGATGAGCCTCTTCGAGGAAGACGCCTTCGCGCTCAACGACCCGATCTCGCGCTGGATTCCGGAGTTCGCCAACCGGCTGGTGGTGACGGAGACGCCGCCGCACGATCGCGTACGGGGTGCGTTCCCGCCCCAGAACGTCGAGCCTGCGCGGCGTGAGATCATGATCATGGACCTGATGACGATGACGTCGGGGCTGCCGGCAGTCGGTCGGCTTCCAGCGGCCTACTGGCCGCTGCTCCAGCGAACCTCCCAGGGCACCGGCTTCATGCCCGGGGACGCACGGGTCAACGATCCGCCGCGCAGCTATGAGGAGATGATCCTTGCGATGGCCGACCTGCCCCTGTACGCCCATCCCGGCGACAGGTGGAACTACGGCTCGGACTTCGATGTCCTCTCGCTCTTCCTGACTCGGCTGACCGGCAAGAACCTCGACGAACTCTTCAGCGAGCGCGTCTTCGATCCGCTTGGGATGGACGACTCGGGCTTCTACTGCGACGACGCTGATCAAGCACGCCTCGTCACCGACCACACCTGGGATGCGGAGGGGAAGCTCGTGACTCGCGATCGACCCGAGACCGCAGAGAAGGTGCGCTCGCGTTCGAAGGACCTGCGCTCCGGCAACGGCCTGTTCGGGGGCATGCTCAGCAGCGCGCCCGACTACACCCGCTTCGCGCAGATGTTGCTCAACGGTGGAGAGCTCGACGGCGTCCGGATCCTGGGCCGCAAGACGGTGGAGTTGATGACCACCAATCACCTCGGAGATCGTGAGATCGATCTGTTGCCGATCCCGAATTACGGCTTCGGCCTCGGCTATGCGGTCCGCAAGTCGGTGGAGCGCTCGTTCTACCCCGGCTCGGCCGGGACGTATGGCTGGGGTGGCGCGGCGGGCACCTGGTTCTTCGTCGACCCGCTTGAGGACCTCGTGGGCCTCTTCTTTAACCACGTCTTCCTCTACGGGAACCGGCCCGGCGGCATGGCGGACCTGACCCGGCGCTTCATGAAGATGACCTACGAGGCTCTCGTCTGAGCGCTGGTCCGGCCGTCGTGAAGTGCTGACGTCCGCCGCGCTGTCGGGCGGCCACTTAGCAGCGCATCAGCTGGACTGAGGACGAGCGATGCTCCCAGCCGATGTCCTCGATGTCTTCGAGCAGCAGCTCGCGGGCCTGCCCGGGCCCGTCACGATCGAGTATTTCCAAACGAGCGCGAGTCGGCTCACCGTTCCCGGTCGGGCGGCCTTGCCCCCGTGCCCCGACTGCCGGTCGACGCTCGAACTGCTGCAAGAGGTGACTGCCGTCAGCGACCCGGTCTCGTTGGGCGTCCACGAATTCGGCCACGACCCCGAGCTGGCCGCCGCATTCGATATCGATCGCGTGCCGGGCATCGTCGTCAACGGCGGAAGTGGCCGCCGCCTGTACCTCTACGGCCTGCCCCTGGGGCACTTCCTCCCGATCCTGCTCGACGCCATGCTCCAGGTCGCGCGTGAGCCCCGCGAGCCGCCGGCGGAAGTCGCGCGCATCCTCGACGAGATCGACGAGCCGCTACAGGTGCGGGTCGTGGGTTCGGTGCGCCACTCGCCCGCGACGCAGGCTGCGATCGTCGCTTACACGCTGGCCTCGTACGCCGCCCGAGTCGAAGCCTCCGTCTACGCGATGGAGAGCTTCCCCGAGCTCGTGCGCGATCTGGACATGACCCACACGCCGCTCACCTTCGTCAATCAGTCGCTCGGCTTCGCCGGGGTCACCACGCCAGTCGGCCTGGCCCAATACGCGCTCGACGCCCACCACGAACCGGACGATCCCCGGCCCCCCACCGTCGCCAGCGGCACGATTGGCGAGGTAGCAGGCCGGACCGCTCAGGCGCCTGCCAGGCCGGGCAGCAGCGGGCTGGCCCTTCCTCCCTCCGCCGGAGGCGTGTGGCGCCCCGCGGGCGGGTCCCGGCCGTGAGGACCGCGGCCCGCCGCCCAGGCAGCGAGCGGACCGAGCTCGCGATGATTGGCGGCGGACCGGCCGGTTTGCAGGCGGCCCTGGTCCTGCCGTGCGTCAGAGCGCAACGACGGCCAGGTTCAGCATTCACGGTTGGTACGAGTAGCGAGCGGGGCTACGCGTCGGCGCACCAGGGGATACGTTACCGTTGCGTTACTTCTCGATTACGGGGCACAATCCCTCGCGGGCGAACGATCGTACCTTCAGCATGCCAGTGATGCGTCGCGGTGCGCGAAATGCCATCCTCGCTGCCGCGGTCGCGTTGTTGTTCGGCCTGCTGGGCGCGGCGTGCGGAGCTGCGGAGGCCCCGACCGACAGCGAGGACGTCGACACCGGCATCTTCGACGCGTCGCGCGCGCCGCGGACCGCCGCTCGGATCGCGGAGCTCCAGTCCGAGATCCCGGAGCGGGAGCCGTTCCTGCCGCCCGCCGCCGAGCGCACCCCGGACGGCGAGCGAATCATCCGCGACGACCACCGTCCCGCACTGTTCGGCTTTGACTGGCTCACAAATTTCGGCATCCGGATCGTGCGCTTTGATGAGTTCAACCCCCGGCTGCTGCGGGACGAGATCGTGCCGCTGACCAACCCGCAGTACATCACGCTCACGGAGGCGCAGACCATCTACGTCGACGGCTCGCCGATGATCCTCCTGGAGGTCAACGCTGACGCGCGGGCCTACCCGCTGGAGATCCTGCTATGGCACGAGATCGTCAACGACGTGGTGGGCGGCGTGCCGGTGCTGATGACGTACTGCCCCCTGTGCAACACCGCCATGGCGTTCGAGCGGCAGGTCGGGGAGCGGGCGCTCCTCTTCGGCGGGTCCGGCATCCTCCGCAACAGCGATTTGGTGATGTACGACCGGGAGACGGAGTCGCTCTGGCAGCAGATCGGCGGCAAGGCGCTGGTCGGCGACATGGTGGGCGCGACGCTGACGCCGCTGTCCGCCCCGATTGTCTCGTTCGGCCAACTACGCGATGCATTCCCCAACGCGTTGGTGCTGTCGCGGGACACGGGCACGCCGATCGCCTACGGGTGGACACCGTACACGGCCTACGACGCCGTGGACGACCGCCGCGACTACCGCCGCCTATTCGCAGGCGAGCTGGACCCGCGGCTGCAGTTCGCGGAACGTGTCGCGGGGGTGCGGATCGCCGGGCAGGCAGTCGCCTATCCGTTGCCGCTGCTGATGGAGCGTCGGGTGGTGGCGGACGTCGTGGGGGGACAACCCATCGTCGTGTTTTGGACGCCCGGGACGCGCTCCGCGCTCGATCAGCGGCGGATCGATGAGAGCCGCGACGTGGGCGCGTTCGCCGTCTTCGACCCGGAGGTCGACGGGGAGCGGCTGCAGTTCAGTCCCGATTCGGACGACCCGCTGATGTTCCGCGATCGGCGCAGCGGGTCGGTCTGGAACATCTTTGGCCAGGCGCTGAGCGGCCCGTTGGCGGGGACGCGGCTCACGCCGATCGTGCACGGCACGCACCTCTGGTTCGCGTGGGCAGCGTTCCATCCGGAAACCGCGGTCAGGGAATAGGCACGCAGCAGGCCGCGCCCTGGACGCAACAGCGAGACCATCTGGGAAGCCTCAGCGCTCGCGCACATCCCGGCGCCGCGATTGAACCGTGACGCCGCTCACGTCCTGAGGATGTTGAGCGGTGTTCTGCGCCTCGCCAAGGACGAGCTCGTGGCCCCAGGCTCAGGAGATCGACGCGAGGATACGGTCGACTTCCGCCATCGCATCCCCGTCCAGTCGCCACGAGAGTGTGGCTGCCGCGTTGCTGCGAACCTGAGCCGGCCTCGTCGCGCCGGCGATGACCGATGCCACGGCCGGCTGCGAGGCGAGCCAGGCCAACGCCAGCTCCAGGATCGTGTGGCCGCGTTGCTCCGCGAACATGCTGAGCGCTTCCAGCGCGTCGAAACGAGCGTCCGAGAGCGCCGCTGCTGCCTGATCCTCTCTGAAGTGCGTCAGGCGCGCGTTTGCCGGCATGGCCACGCCGCGCTGGTACTTGCCGGTCAGGAAGCCCGCCGCGAGCGGGAAGTAGGGGATCACGCTGACGCCGGTTCGCACGGCGCTCGGCACTACGTCGGCTTCGATGTCCCGGCGGAGCAGGCTCCATTCGTTCTGGGCGGACACGAAGGCCTGGAGGTTCCGCTCGGACGACACTCGGGCCGCCGCAGCGATCTGCTCGCCGCTGAAGTTCGATGATCCGATCGCGCGCACGACGCCCCGTTGGACAAGCCGATCCAGCGCTTCCAACGTCTCCTCGATCGGTGTATGGCGGTCCGGCAGGTGGATCTGATAGAGGTCGATATAGTCCGTGCCGAGGCGCCGCAGGCTGCCTTCAACGGCCTGGAGGATGTAGTCGCGTGATCCACCGATCCCCGGCTCCGCAAAGCCCAGCCAGTGACCGAACTTCGTCGCGATGATGACATCCGAACGGCGCGCGCCGAGCGCCCGACCGAGGTACTCCTCGGACCGGCCGGCGCCATAGCTCTCGGCGGTGTCGAACAGCGTGATGCCCTGATCGAGCGCCTCATGCACGACGGCCGTGCTCGCCGCTTCGTCAAGGGCGCCCTCTTCCCAGACGCGATCACCGAAGTCCGTGCAACCCAACCCGACCACCGAGACCCGCAGATCCGAGTGACCGAGGCGCCGGTATTCCATCACGTCTTGCCCTCTCCGTGGGCCGACCACGAGCCGTGCGGCTCCGGCGCGAGGCGTTGCCCACGCCAGAAGCAACGTAAACGGTATCGGATGGCTCTGATAGTCAAGAGCGGCGGTATCTGAAGCGGCGCTTGTCGGGGCCGGCCGGCGGAGTGGCCGGGGAATAGCGAGCGTCGGCCGAATCTATACTCGCCGCGCAAGGGAAGGGGCCCCGTGTGGCGCCAGCGGCAGTGCGAGTCAGATCGGGCGAGCTGATCGGACGCGACGAGGCTGGGCTGTTCGTCTTCCGGGGCGTGCCGTATGCGCAGCCGCCGCTCGGCGAACTGCGCTTCGCGCCCCCGCAGGCCGCCGAGCCGTGGTCGGGCACACGCGACGCGTTCGAGTTCGGGCCGGTCTCGGTCCAGGCGCTGAACCCGCACATGCAGCAGACGCTGGCGATGGGACCGGAGCCGGTCTCGGAGGACTGCCTGACGCTGAATGTTTGGACGCCGGGGCTCGACGACGGGCGCCGGCCCGTGCTGTTCTTCATCCACGGCGGCGGCTTCACGTTGGGGGCGGGCTCGCAGCCGGTCTACGCCGGCGCGTCGCTGGCGCGGCGGGGCGACGTCGTCGTCGTGACCATCAACTATCGGCTGGGCATTCTCGGCTGCCTGTACCTGGCGGAGATCGGCGGGGCAGGCGACGCCTGCTCAAACTTCGGCCTGGCCGACCAGGTCGCGGCCCTGCGCTGGGTGCGCGACGAGATCGCGTCCTTCGGAGGCGATCCGGACAACGTCACGATCTTCGGCGAATCGGCCGGAGGCTGGGCGGTGGCGGCGCTGCTCGGGACCCCCGCCGCGTCGGGGCTGTTCCATCGGGCGGTGGCGATGAGCGGGGCGGCGCAGGGAGTGATCGGGCTGGAGCAGGCGCGGGCGGCGGCGGGCGAGATCGTGCGGGAGTTCGGCGTGGCGGAGGCATCGATGACGGCGCTACGAGCCGAGCCGGCGAAGCGATTCCTCGAGGTGCAGCGAGCGCTGGACCAGCGCTTGCGCAAGGTGCGGGGAGACCCGGCGGCGGGGGCTGGGAGCCCGCTGGCGTTCTCGCTGCGTCCGGTCGTCGGCGGCAACCTCCTGCCGAGCCATCCCCTGGAGGCGGTGTCGGGTGGCAGTGCGGCCGGGATTCCGGTCATGGCCGGTACCACGGGGGAGGAGAAGCGGAGCCAGCTGGCGCGCAATCCCGGCCTACGGGAGATGACGTCAGAGCAAGCGATCGCCGCGATCGCGCGGCGGGGCGCGGAGCTCGCGGATCCGGAGCAGTGGGCGCGAACGACCTTCGGCGTGATTCGGGAGGCGCTGGAGGCGCGGGGAGCCCGGGCGACGCCGGCCGATGTGGCGGTGACGGCGGAAACGGAGGGTTTCCGGGTGGCGGCGGAGCACCTCCTGGAGGCGCATGCGGCGCACGGACCGGCCTTCGCCTACCGCTTCGACTGGCAGTCGCCACGAGACGGGGGCGCGTGGGGCGCCTGCCACGCGCTCGATGTGCCATTCGTGTTCGGGGCGCGCAACCTGCCGCAAACGGCGGACTGGGCCGGCACCGGAGCAGAGGTGGATGCGTTCGAGGCGGTGATCCAGGACGCGTACCTCAACTTCGCACGGACCGGCGACCCCAGCGGGGGGGCACTTGCGGAGTGGCCCCGGTTCGACGCACGCAGCCGCCGGACGATGCTGCTCGACCGCGAGTCCCGCGTCGTCGAGCGGCCGAGATCGGAGGAGCGCGCGGCGATGGAACCGGTCGTTCGCCGAGCCGCGTTCGCGACGATCTCCGATCGGTCTGATCGCCCAGAAACAAATGCCTATCGAGACCTGCGCGTACGTCCCACTGCTCCGACCTTCCCTGCCGGTGGCGGCGCCACGAAGTGACCGTGGGGAGCTTGCGCTATCTGGTGAGGGCGCGCCCGGAGCCCCCCTCTGCCTGCGGCATCCCCCCCCGCTCCGCGGGGGGAGAGGGGAAATGGGGATTACGCGCCGGTCGCATATGGGGGGATGAGGTGTTGGCGCCCCACAGGCCGGGGACGAGCAAGGGACTGTCCCACCAATCGTGCAGTGGCTCATCGTAGTAACGGGCGTAGCCAACGGCGGCACGATGACGGCATCGTGCAGATGGACGACCACAGCGCTACGTATACTGCGCCCCGCAGACGAGGAGGCCAGCGATGCGCGAGTTCGAAGGCAAAACCGCCGTCGTGACGGGCGCCGCCAGCGGCATGGGCCGCGCCTTCGCGGAGCGCTTCGCCCGCGAGGGCATGCGCGTGGTGCTCGCCGACATCGAAGAGGAGGCGCTCAAGACGGCGGTGCGGGAGTTGGAGCAGGAGGAGCATCGGGTCATCGGGGTGGTCACCAACACGATGTCGCGCGACTCCGTGCAGGCACTCGCCCGCAGTGCGATCGATGAGTTTGGCAAGGTCCACATCGTCTGCAACAACGCGGGCGTCATCAATCGCGGTGACGCGGGGGCAGCTGGCGCGCGCGGTGTCTGGGAGATCCCGCAACGCGACTGGGACTGGCTGGTGGGCGTGAACTTCTGGGGCGTGCTCTACGGCCTGCAGGTGTTCGTCCCGCACATGCTGGAGCATGGCGAGGAAGGCCATATCGTGAACACGGCGTCGCTCGCCGGGCTGATCCCGGGCGGGGGCCCCTACGGCGTGACGAAGCACGGCGTGCTGGCGCTCAGCGAGAGTCTGTATCGCGACCTCAAGGCGCGCGACGCCCGGATCGGGGCCTCTGTGCTCTGCCCGGGGTTCGTCAACACGCGCATCTTCAAAGCCGAGCGCAACCGCCCCGAGGAGTTCGCGAGCGGCTCACCCGAGTCCAACGCCGGCGGCCGGGCCAACATCGACTCGGTGCTGCCGCACGCCAAGCAGCCCGCGGAGATCGCCGAGATCGTCTTCGAGGCGATTCAGAGCGACCGTTTCTACATCTTGCCCCATCCCGCCTGGGACGAGATCGTCCGCAGCCGCGTCGAGCACGTCCTCGCCCGCGAGGCTCCGGTCGTGTTGGACTTCGACGACCTCACGCGCCGAACCGTCGCCGGCGAGGGCTTCTGACGCGCTCAGACGAGCGCCCGGGACGCGGCAAACGAACACGGCCTCAGCGCCTGCGCGCACGATGAACTGATCGTGTCCCGCGAGGGCTACCGGGCGCCGGATGGTATCCGTCAACCTCACGGCCGGGGGGCAACCCGTCCCACTAGGAGAGCTGCGCGTAAGTCCCGCTGCTCCGACCTTCCCTGTCGGTGGCGGTGTCACGAAGTGACGGTGGGGAGCTTCCGCTATCTGGTGAGGCCTCGACCGGAGCCCCCCTCTGCCTGCGGCATCTCCCCCCCGCTCCGCGGAGGGAGAGGGGAAATGGGGATTACGCGGAGGTCTCCCTAGGCGGGGGATCGTTTGGCGATGACCTCTCTGCCGAAGTCGGCGATCAGGTCGCGTGCCCCGGCGGCGTCCGTGCAGGCAATGGCGATGTTGTCGATCCCGGCCGCCTCAATCTGCTCAAGCCGCTCGATGATCTGCGCCGGCGTGCCGGTCAGCGTGCCGCCAATCGAGGTCTCGCTAATGAACTGTTCTTCGCCGGGCTTGAGAAAGACCATGTGCCCCGTATGCACATCCAGGTAACGTCGATCGGGCTTGCTGCCGCGCGCGTCGCCGTACTCCTCGATGTACCGATTGAAAGCCGCCGCGGCGTCGGGGTCCCTGATACCCAGGTTCGCCCCCGGGCCGTAGTGCGACTCCCACGCTGCATGCGCACTCCCCAGCGCGTTGGGGCCCACCCGCTCGACCACGCGTGGCGAACTGAACGACTCGCCGTCGCGCAGCACGCAGCCGCCGGTCAAACCGACCGTGTAGGGCTTGTCAGTGGCCCGGCCGGACGCGGCGGCCGCAGCGCGAATCGCCTCGAAGCCGGTCGCGAGCTGGGGCGTGAGCGCGCCCGTGACCCAGCCGTCGGCGAGCTCGCCGGTCGCCGCGAGCGCCTTGGGCCCGTTCGCGGCGAGGTAGATGGGGATGGCGTCCTCGATGTTGACGAAGCCGCCGCGATCTGGATGCAGCAGCCGAATCCAACGCTCACGCGCGCCCTCGCGGATCAGCACTTCGTCGCCCTGCAGCAGGCCGCGCACTTGCAGCGTGTACTCGCGGAACTCCGCTGCCGGCACTCCAGGCAGGCCCATCGTGTTGCGCCCGGTGTAGCCGGTGCCCAGGCCCAGAATGACTCGTCCGGGCGCCAGATAGTTGATCGTGGCGATGGCGGAAGCGGTCACCGCGGGGATGCGGTTGCTGGTGATGGCCACCAGGGTGCCCAGCTTGATCCGGGTGGTGTGCTCCGCCGCCAACGCCATGGTGGCGTAGACGTCGCTGTAGATCAGTTGCGAATCAAAGAACCAGGCGTGGCTGAAGCCCGCCGCCTCAGCCGCGGCCGCGTCGCGCCACGCATCGATGTACGAGGGGAAGGCGATGCCGTAGTCCATGGAACCCCCTGGGCTGCGATCGGGATCGCAAGGAAGATAGACGAGCACGACCTCCCGCGGTGCTCCCGTGCGACGCGGTACCCAGTCCGAGGACTGCGCCGGCCAGCGCGAGCCCAGTTATGGTCGCCAAGACTAGTAATCTCAAGGAGAGCCTCCCTCGTTCCGGGGCATCGCTCCAACTGACTCGACGACCGCGTCGAAGGCTTGGTCGACGGCGTCTCCGCCTGCGGCGCCAGTCGGCCCGGGGTTGCGGCCACTGAAGCTGGTCCCGTCAGACCAGACCTGCCAGCGACCCGACTCGGTGCCGTCGCTCAGGAAGAGATAGAGGCGAGCTTCCACGTCCGTTGTCGACAGCGCAAGCTGGATTTGCGTCTCGCATCGCGAGCCGGCGTCGTCGCACTCGCGGTCGGCAATGCTGCCGTTTCGCAGATCATGTGTTGTTGGCGCGGTGATCAGATGGCCGAACACGCGATAGGTTTCGCCTCGAGTCAAAATCGCCGCATCAACCCGGATCACATAGAGCCGCGTGGCCGCTTCCGCCGTGTCGCCGTTGGCGTCGGTCACGACCGCGCGGACCGTCTTCCAGCCCGAGTCCACCTCTGGGTCGACGGCGTAGAGGCGATAACCGAAGTCGAAGGAAGTGCCCACCGAAGCGTCGGCGCAGCCCACCTGCGCCGTCCCGGACGCGCCTCTGTATTCGCGCGCCCTGTCGCGGCTCTCGTGGTCGATCACCAGCGTGTAGGGTTCCTGACCCCCGCTCACCCGCCAGCCCACGTGCACGCTGGGAATCCGCGACCAGCCGAAGATCGTATGGCGCTCGACCCAGTTGCCATCCTCGTCCTGGTACGACTCCGCTTCGCCATCGACCCGTGCCCGCCGAGTCTCGCAGATCTGCTGCGACGCGCTCAGGCTGAGGCTCAGTCGCTCGCCCGTCGCTCCCGCGAATCCGCCCTCCCAGCCCGCCTCCCGGGCCGCGAACACCGCCCCGACGGCCACCACCCCCGCCACGACCACGAACAGGGCCAGGTCGCGCAGCCTGATTCGGCTCAATCTTGCTTTCATCTCGAGCTCCGTCTCCACGGCGCTTGACAGGCGCTTGCGAGGTCAGACTATGCATCTCGCAGCGGCGCGACATGCGCAAGCCAGGACGGGAAGCGATGTGATCGCTGTCACAACTCGCTGTTGGCCGGGATCGTCGATCAGGGGCGGTGAGTACCAGCTGTGCGGGAAGACGGGCCCGCGCTACCCATTGGACGCTGAGCGGCCCGCCGAGGTTCCCCGGCTCGGGCTTGAGGATGTGACGGAGCAGCCGTTCAAACCGCGGACTCCGCCCGCATCTGACCACACCCTCCGGCTCTCGCCGTCACGATCGGCTCAGCGTCCCGGCGTCGGCGACGCCGGCGGGTAGGCGCGTGGAACATCATCCAATCTGTCGCATCCATATCGCTTGATGTCAAATGTTTATCCCATGAATGGCCCGATGCATTGCTAGCCTGACGCTCGGCAACGTGACGACGCAACTCCGGTCGAGCCGGTCCCGGCAGCTCGGGATCCAGAGATAGGGCGACGGCGGTCATGCCACGAGCGAGTTCCCGGCTCTGTGACGGCGTGTCGGCGTTGAAGCGATTCCGGGGCCGCGGCGCACGCCGCCCGGGGCAATCGGGCGCCTTGCTGTGCGCCCCGCTCGCCGCGTTGGCGGCGGTCGCGCTGGCCCTGTTGTGCTCTCCGGCGCAGGCGCAGGAGGGCCACGACGGCAAGGCGCCGGCCAAGCCGACCGGCCTGGCCGCCGATGTCTCGCACGACGCCGTGACGCTGACTTGGAACGACCCCCAGGACGAGAGCATCAGCGGCTACGTGATCCTGCGGCGCGACAAAGCGATCCACCCAGAGGGCACGTTCGCGACCGTCGCTGCGGACACCGGCTCGCCGGCGACGAGCTACACCGACCGTACGGTCAAGCCCGCCAGACGCTACGTGTACCGGATCAGGGCCCTCAACGAGCACGGGGTCGGCCCTGCATCGGGCGACGTTACCGTCGAGACGCGGGCCGAGGACGGAGTCGGCGGCGGCCTGCGCGACGAGGTCGACGCACGGGCCGCCGCGCCCGAAATCACGAGCACCGGACCCTACACGGTCGCGGAGGGCTCGACGGCGGTCGCCAGCCTTAGCGCGACCGACGCGGACACCGATCCCAACGACCTCACCTGGTCGAAGACGGGCGGCGCCGATCAGGCCGTGTTCACGCTGAGCTCGGGCGGTGTCCTCGCCTTCGCCTCGTCCAAGGACTACGAAACCCCGGACGACGCCGGCGGCGACGGGTCGTACGAGGTCAGCGTGCAGGTCAGCGACGGCACGAATAGCGACACGGCGGACCTGGTCGTCACGCTGCAGAACGTGATCGAGCTGGACACGGCGATCAGCGGACCGACAACGGTCTCGTTCACCGAGAACGGCGCGACTCGCGTGGCCAGCTTCAGCGCGTCTTCCGACGATGACCGCGACGGCGTGCAATGGACCATCAGCGGCGACGACGCGCAGCACTTCACGATCGACACTCCGCCGGGCGCGCTGCGCTTCCACATCGATCCCGTCTCGCCCAACATCTTCCCCAGGCTGCCCGACTTCGAGGATCCGGACGACAGCGGCGCGGACAACGGCTACTCGATCACGTTGCAGGCCAGCGCCGGCTCAGCGACCACTTCATCTCTGGCGCTGACCGTTACGGTGGGGGATGTGGACGAGGCGGGGGCGATCTCGCTCTCCACGGCGCGGCCCAGGATGGGCTCGGCGCTGACTGCGACGCTCACGGACCCCGACGAGGTCAGCGCCGGTACGGTCACCTGGCAATGGGCACGCTCGTCGGAGCCGAACGCCTGGACAGTCATCAGCGGGGCGACCTCGGCCAGCTACTCGCCGGTCGCCGCCGACACGAACGCGTTCCTGCGCGTAACGGCGACGTACAACGACGAGCACGATTCCGGCCACAAGATTGAGCAATCGACCGCCAACGTGGTCACGGGGCCGCTGCTGAACTCGCTTCGGGTCAGCACCGGCAACGCCACAGCGGATGCGACGCACGCGTTGACGCCGGGGTTCGCTGCTCAGACGCTGCACTACGCCGTCGGCTGCAATGACCACGACACGATGCGGGTCAGCCTGAGCGCGCCCGCGAGCGCGCGCGTGGCTGTCGAAGGGATGCTGGTCGCGAGCAACGGCGGCAGCGTCGATGTTGCAGTGACCAAGACGAGCGATGTGAGCATCAGCGTGACCAACGCGGAGGGCGCCCACAGCGTCTACTGGGTGCACTGCCTCGAAGACGTGCTCTACCACTTCGAGACCGTCCGGCAGCCAGGCGCCGAGGGCGTATTCGACGGCCTGCTCATGCTGCTCCACGGTGGCTATCTCGTGATGCTGGACAACGACGGCGTGCCCAGACACCGGCGGAGACACAGCGATGCGGTGTCGCGTGCCTGGTTCTTCCGAGTCGATCCGGGTGGGCTCTATCGGTACGCATTCCCCATGAGAACGCTGAGCGGAATGAGGCACGTCGTCCTGGATCAACACCTGCAAACGATCGACGAGCGGGTCGGCACGGCGCTGCCGCTGAGCAACACCGACCACCACGCCTTCGGGATCCTGCCCAACGGCGACTATCTGCTGATCGCCTATGAGGGACCCGTGAGCCGAGACCTCAGCCATTTGACATTCACGGACCAGGACGGTGGCGCCTACGGCACGATGGAGGAACTGACCGATTCGGCGGTTCAGATCACCAGCTCGGCCGGCGAGGCGCTGTTCACCTGGAACTCCTGGGGGCAGATGCCGCTCGAAGATTGCGTCCAGCATCGCTTCGCGCGAACCCAACCTATCCCCGGATATGCGCATCTCAATTCAATCCAGAAGGTCGGCAACCTCGTCGTCGGATCGTTCCGGGGCTGCTCGAAGGTGCTCGCCATTGACGCCAGCAGCGGAGCCGTGGCCTGGCGAGTGGGGCGCACCAACCTGAGCGACGATCAGTGGGCGGCCCGAAACATCGGCCCGGCGCCGATCCTGCCGGTCAACGATCCCGAGGGCGAGTTCTGCGGTCAGCACTCCGCGACGATTCTGCCGAACGGCCATCTGCTGCTCTACGACAACGGCACGGCGTGCCTGATCGATCCCTGGACACGCCAGTCGGTCCGGACGGACGGGGTGTACAGCCGCGCGCTGGAGTATGCGCTGGATCACGTCGCCGGCGAGGCGGTCTTCGTCCGCGATCACTCTTTGCATGGCGATCGCGAAGCGTTCGGCTATTCCAGCGGGCAGGTCGTGCTGATGGACCATGGAGACTGGCTCGTCAGTTGGGGCCGAAATCTGCGCGGCCAGCCGGCCCCGGAAGAGGCGGTCACGCAGGTCGATCCGGCCACGGGCCGAGAGAAGTTCGCGATCCGTTTTACGGCGGCCAATCCGGAGGCGCGGCCCAACCTGATCGCCAGCCCAGTCCCGGCGGATGCGCTGGCGCCACGGGCCGGTTCCCTGAAAGTCAGCCTCCCGGCCAGCGAGCACACCTCGGTCTTCCACAGCGGCGCCGGCGACTCGCCGCAGGTGGTGGTCGCCTTCAGCCGCCCGGTCGTTGACTTCGACACGACCTCGCGGTCGCTGGTGGTGTCGGGCGCGACCGTCGCGAGCGTCAGCCCCCACCCCGTCGCCGGTGAGCCGGCCAACTCGTACCTGGTTACGCTCGCGCCCGCCGGGGATGGCGCCATCACCTTCCGGCTCCTGATCGGATGGACCTGCGCGGAGGGAGGCATCTGCACGGCCGACGGCACGGCCCTGACGGGGACGTCCGCGGTGGTGGTGATCGGGCCACCCGTCTCGGTCACGTTCGATCAGGCGACGTACAGCGTTGCTGAAGGGCGCACGCTGGCCGTGGGCGTGCGGCTCAGCGCGGCCCACCGCGGCGTCCGCGGCGTGAGCGTCCCTGTCGTACTGACCACGGGCGTCAGCGCCTCGGCCGCCGATGTCACGGCGGGGGACAGTGTGACCTTTGCTGCGGGCGAGATGCAGAAGACGCTCACCTTCGAGGCTGCGGATGACGATCTCGTCGAAGGTTCAGAGACCGCCGTGCTTGAGTTCGGCGCACTGCCGGACGGCGTGACCGCGGGCGCCGCCGCCGCCAGCTCGACGGTGACGGTCACCGATGCCGACCAGGCCGAGATCAGCTTCACGCTGGCCCCTGAGCAGGTCGAGGAAGGCAGTGAGGCGAGCCTCGCCTTCGCGATCACCAACGGCGTCAGCTTCGAGCGGGACCAGACCATCGACCTGACCCTTGGCGGTTCGGCCACGCCGGGGGACGACTTCACGATCTTGGACGGGGGCGGCAGCACGCTGTCGGCTCCCTACGCGCTCGCCTTCCCGGCCGGGGCGACCTCGGTCGACGCCACACTGCGGACCGCTGACGACGCGGAGATCGAGCCGAGCGCCGAGACCGTGATCGTGAGCGCCAGGCTGGCCCTGACCGACGCCTCGCTCGGCACGCGCACGGTGACGATCTCGCCGAGCGACGTCCCCGAAACGCCCGTCGTGACGATCACCCCGGTGAGCGGGGTCACTGAGGGCCAGGTGACCGAGGGTCAGGACGCCACGTTCAGGCTGAATCGCAGCGGGCCGGTGACGGCGGAGCTGACGGTCGGCGTGCGCGTGGCAGAGAGCGGCGCGATGCTGCTGGGCACGCCGCCGGCGAGCGCGACCTTCGCGGCCGGCGCCAGCCAAACCACGCTGACCGTGGCGACCGACGACGACGACCTGGTTGAGGATCCGAGCATCGTCAGCGTGACGATCACTCCGAGCTCCGACTACCTCACGGAGGCAGACGCCGCGTCTGCCGAACTCATCGTGGTTGACGACGTGGCGCGCCTGGCGCTGCGTGTTGGGCCAGCCGAGGTCACGGAAGGCGGAGGCGGAACGCTGGTGGTCGAGATCACCAATGGGGTGACCCTCGCGGCCGCCCAGAGCATCGCGCTCGCGCTCAGCGGTTTAGCGGCGGCGGATGAGTTCGCCTTGGTCAGCACCAGCGGGCGAACGCTCTCGGCTCCTTACATGCTCACGATTCCCGCGGGTGAGCGGGCCGCCGCGGTCCATATCACGACCGTCAACGACGCCGACAGTGAGCCGGCCGAAACGATCACCATCGCCGCCAGCCGGGAGGGCGCCGTCTTCGGCACGGAAACCATGACGATCCGGGCCAGCCCCCTGCGGCTCGAGCTGGCGTCGTTGTCGGTGGCCGGCGTCGGACTGCGCATGTACCCCGCGTTCGACCCGGGCATCCTCCACTACGCGGTCGGCTGCTCCGACACGGCCCGAGTGAGGATGACGCTGTCGACCAAGGATCAGTCGACGCGGCTGGCGGTCGACGGGATCCGGCAGGTCAGCCAGAAGGCGGCGGTCGAGCTCGCGGGGCTGGACGGCGAGGACGACATCGAGATCGTGCTCAGCAACGCCGACGGGGCCCACACGACGTACGTCGTGCACTGTATGACTGCCGGGGACCCCGTGATCGAGATCACGAAGCAGGCGGGCAGCTCGGCCGAGTTGCTGACCGCCAGCGTGAACCTGTACGGGAAGGGACACGTGCTGGTGATCGACAGCAACGGAGTGCCCCGGGTGCACCGCCGGATCACCAGCCCGCGCGTCAACCACTTCCGAACCCAGGCGAACCAACAGCACCCGTACTCCTACGCGGTGATTCTGCCTGACCGGTTCCACTCACCGTGGGGGGCGCGGCGCGACTTCGAGATCGCCATTCTCAACCCCAACTTCGACGAGGTGCGGAGGGTCACCACGACGGCGGCGATCCAGCACACCGATCAACACGACTTTCTGATCAAGCAGAACGGCAACTACATCCTCATGGCGTACGAGCCCGCCGCTCACGATCTGAGCGAGTTCATTGGCCCGAATGGCGACCCGTACAGCGTCGACGAGCAAGCGGAGGACTCGCTGATCGAGGAGGTGACGCCGCAGGGAGAACAGGTCTTCCTCTGGAACACCTACGACCATATGTATCTCGGCGACTGCATGCTGGATCAGTTTCCCGCGAACTATGCGCACCTGAACAACATGCAGTTGGTGGATGGGGACATCGTCGCATCGTTCCGGAACTGCGGGCAGGTGCTGCGGATCGACGGGACGACCGGCGCGGTCGAGTGGCGGCTGGGCCGGAGCACCCGCAGCGACGCCGAATGGGAGGCGCGAGGCGTGCCGCCGCCGCTGAAGATCGTCGGCGATCCCTATGCGGAGTTCTGCGGGCAGCACTCGCCCAAGCTGTTGCCGAATGGCCACTTGCTGCTCTTCGACAACGGTCGACGCTGCCGGGACGATCCGCAGACGGGCAAGCCACGCCGGCCGGACTCCCGCTTCAGCCGCGTGGTCGAATACGCGCTCGATCTTGATCGCGGCACCGCAACCTTTGTCCGTCATCACTCCCTGCACGGCGGCTTTGACCGGTTCACTCAGTACCAGGGCATCGTCGAGTCGATGGATAACCAGAACTGGTTGATCAGTTGGGGCTGGACCCCGCCCAAAGGGAAACCTGCCGACCACCGCCCCGACACGTCGGTCACGGAATACAACCCCACGACCGGGCAAGAACTGCTCTCGCTGACCCTGAGCGACGGCGGCAGCGGCACGCCCCCGCTCAACACCCGCTCGTACGCGCTGCCCTTCGAGGCGCTGGCGCAGCAACCCGAAGCGCTGGCGGCGGCGCTCCCCGAGAGCGCATATTCGTCGACGTTCAGCCTCGGCGCCAGCGACGCGCCGACGGTCGTGGTCGCGTTCAGCGAACCGGTCGCGGACTTCCCCGCCGATACGCCCTCGGTGATCGTCCAGGACGCGACAGTCGCCGGGGTCAGTCCGCACCTCGTTGCTGGCGAAGCGGCGGACGCCTATCTGTTCACGTTGACCCCAGCCGGCGACGGACAGATCACGTTCGAGCTCCGCGCCGGCGAGCCGTGCGCCGACGGCGGGATTTGCACCCGCGAGGGAACCACGCTCTCGGGCGTGCCTGCGCCCTACGTGATCGCGCCGCCGCTCAGGGTCTCCTTCACGGAGGCGGCGTTCAGCGCCGCCGAAGGCGAGGCGGCCGCCATTAGCGTCAGCCTGAGCGCCCCCTACCAGGGGCTGCAGAAGCTGATCGTTCCGATCCTCGTGGCTGCGACCGGGACCGCTTCCGCCGCCGACTACAGCCACCCGGGGAACGTGGGTTTCGCAGCCGGCGAGTCGCGGCGAACCGTGCAGATGCCGATCGGCGACGACGCGCTGATCGAAGGTGACGAAACCGTCACGCTCTCGATCGGGGACTTGCCGGAGGGGGTCGCGCCGGGCGACCACCCCTCGACCACGGTGACGATCGATGACACCGACCACGCCATGTTGCGACTCTCCATTAGTGACGCTGAGGTGCGAGAGGGCGCCAGCGTGGAGTTGACCGTGAGCCTGGCGGGCGACGCCAGCTTCGCCGCACAGCGGACATTTGAGCTCGAGTTTGACGGCTCAAGCGCCGCAGCGGGAATCGACTTCGTCGTCGAAGATGCCGAGGGGCGAACGCTCTCGGCCCCGTACCTGCTCAGCCTCGCCGAGGGCGCCCGCTCGGTCAGCGTCATTCTCCAGATCGTGGACGATACGGAGGAGGAGGGTTCAGAGCAGATCGTGGCGAGTGCCAGGATTGACACGGCGATCGCCATTGGGAACATGATCATCGCGGCCAGCGACGCCCCGCCCGTACCGACCAACAACCCTCCAGCATTCAAAGAGGGCCTTGGCGCCCCACGTTCGCTCGCGGAGAACGCAGCGTCGAATGAGAATGTGGGCAGAGCGCTCACAGCCACGGACGTCGATCCAGGCGACACGCTGACCTATTCGTTGAGCGGCCCGGACGCCGGCGCATTCACCGTGGTCCGAGCCAACGGGCAGATCCGGACGCGGTCCGGGGTCGCCTATGACTACGAGGCGAAGTCGAGGTACGAGGTCACGGTGACCGCCTCGGACGGCGTCGCCGAGGCATCGATCGACGTGACGATCATGGTGGACGACGTGGACGAGCCTCCCGATGCCCCGCCGGCGCCGACGGCGACGCCGGCGTCCCCGTCGAGCCTGGAGGTGATCTGGACGGCGCCCCCCACCCCCGACCGACCGCCGGTCAAGAGCTACGACCTGCGTTACAAGCAGACGGACGCGGCGATATTCGATGACGGACCACAGGCCGTGACGGGTACTCGTACTCAGGCGACGATTGACAGCCTGACGCCAGGTACTGCCTACGAGATCCAGGTGCGCGCACGGAACGACGAAGGCGATGGCGCCTGGTCGCTGTCCGGCCGCGCGGAGACCGCGCTGGCGCCGGTGGTGTCGTTGGTCCTGAGCCCGGCCTCGATTCTGCCGGGCGAAGTCAGCAGCGTCACGGCGACGGTGTCGCCGGCCTCGCCGATCGCGTTCACGCTGAACATCTGGGCGGCGGCGTTCCCGCCGGTGCTGGGGCACTTCACGATCAGTGAGAACAATGTCCTGAGTTTCGCGGCGAACGAGACGCAGAGCACCGGGCTGGTTGAGATCACGGGCATCACCCCGATCGTCGTCAACGTGATCGCGACGGTGTCTCCGGCCGGCATCGTACGGCCTCCGGCCCGCGTGCAGCTGACGATTGCCGGGTCCGACGAGCCGGATGATGAGCGTGACCCGGTCGTTGTTACCACCGGCGGCGGTGGTGGCGGCGGGGGCGGACCGCCGCCCAAGCCGATCCCGTCCGACCTCGACTTCGACTGGAACGTGACCCGCGACATCGCGGCGCTGGACGGCGGCAACGACCTGCCGACCGGCATGTGGTCGGACGGACGGACGCTCTGGGTGATCGAAAACTCGGCGAGCGGGCCCGACCGCGTCTTCGCCTATGACCTGCACAGCGGCGAGCGCATCGCCGAGTTCGAGTTCGAGCTCGACCGGCGCAACCGCTTCGCGCACGGCATCTGGTCGGACGGCGAGACCGTCTGGATCGCGGACTCGGGCCAGGACCGGCTCTTCGCCTACGACCTGGAGACGGGCGAACGGCTCGAAGAACGCGACCTCGAGCTGCACGAGGACAACCGCGACCCGCGCGGCATCTGGTCCGACGGCGCAGTGATGTACGTGCTCGACAGCGTGAAGGACGCGCTGTTCGCCTACGACCTGGCGACGGGTGAACTGCTGGCCGAGTACCCCTTGGACCAGCTCAACCGGAGCCCTCGTGGGATCTGGTCGGATGGGGTCACGCTCTGGGTCTCCGACGACGGGGCGAAGCGGCTGTTCGCCTACCGACCCGGCGACCAGCAGCTACAGCGGATCGAGAGGGAGGAGTTCAGCTTCCGCTCGCTGCTCAAGGCCGGCAACGGCAATCCGCGCGGGATCTGGTCGGACGGCGACGTCATCTACGTCGCCGACGAGCAGGACGACAAGGTCTACAGCTACAACATCCCTGACGCGACCATCGCGCAGCTCGCCTCGCTCAGTCTGAGCGATCTAGAGCTCGAAGAATTCTCGCCTAACCGTTTCGAATACGCAGGGTCTGTTGCCCACGATCTGGCGGCAACGACCGTCGCGGTCGCAGCAACGCAGCAGGCAGCGGGAGTGACGATCGAACCCGCCGACGCGGACGGCGACCCCGAAAACGGCCACCAGGTAACGCTGGGAGCTGAAACGACAATCACCATCACGGTCACGTCAGCGGACGGCAGCCGGACCACGACCTACCGGGTCCAGGTCAGCAGGCCGCCCTGTCTGGAAGGACTGACCCACGAGCGGCTGAGCGAAGTCAGGTTCGTCGGCGGCAGCGTGAGTGAGCTGGAAGCCTGCGCGCGTCGCTTCGATGTCAGTGCGCTCTACCATCGCCTGGACGCGGTCTGGACCGCCCTGTTCCTCTCCCCGGACCTGCCCGAGTTCCTCTCCCAGCCCTTCCGCGATCGCTTCCCGGACGGTCTAGCGCCCGGCGAACTGCTGATCGCCAAGCGCGAACCGGCCTGACCCGCCGCTCCGCGCGCAGCCAGCCGCAACTGACTGCCGGGCTGGCGGCGCGATGTGATCTGAGCGCGACACCGAAACCCAGCCTGCGCGATCCCTGTGATGACTCGGACCAACCTTGCTCCGCTGCGGAGCGGACGGCGGCGCTGAGCGGCCGGCGTGAACGCCGGCCCAGCTGAGAACGAGACCCGGCTCGTGCCTCCAGCACTGAGGCGCGCGAGCGCAGCCTCCATTCCGGGGATGGGCGGGCCAATTCACGGGTTCGGCCAAAATATCGCAGAAAAAGCCCAGTTGAGTGTCAAAATATCACACATAAATCGTATCCATGTTCTAGACTTCTACTCACTGGTTGGCCCCGAGCAACGGGCGTGGAACGGAGCAGCCGGGATGAGCGCGAGCGCGGTCTATCTCTGGGTCGGATCGATCGTGTTCTGGTTGCTCAGCGGACTGCTGATCCTGGGCGCCGCCGGGGAGCCCGGCGGCGGGGCGGCCGCGCAGCATGCCGCGGTGCGCGCGGCGGCTGCGGAGGACGCGCCGACCGGCGAGCCTGACGAGGTCGAGAGCGCGGCGGCGCAGCCGTCTGTCAAGGACCCTGCGGCGGCTGGGGCCGAGGAGGCGGGCGCCGGCGCGAACGGCGTGGGGGTCGCGACGGGCGGCAGGAACGCGCCGCCGGCCGACGAGGCGGAGCCTGCGGGCGAGCAGAACTCCTCTGAACAGCCCGAGGCGGCGGAGCGCGGCGAGCTCTATACCTGGCGCGACGGCGAGCGCACCGGGCGCGTCCGGCTGCAGCCCCAGCTCGTGCTCCAGCCCAGCAGCGCGAACGTCAAGGGCGACGTGGTGCTGCGCGACGACGGGCGCGAGAGCATCGTCGAGCGCCGCGCGCGGCACGCCGCGGGCGGGCTGCCGGTCTTCCGCAACGAGGGCGGATCGCTGGTGACGCTGCCCGGCGGGGTGCTGCTGGTGCTCGACCCGGGCTGGGACCAGAGCAGGATCAACCGCTTCTTCTCGGCCAACGCGATCAAGGCCAGCCGCGTGACGCCGCAGGCCTTCGCCGACAACGCCTTCCTGGTGGCGACCGAGCCCGGCTTCGCTTCGCTGGAGCTGGCCAACGCGCTGGCCGAGCAGGACGGCGTGCTGATCGCCAGTCCCGACTGGCGATCGCAGATCGCGCTCCGATGAGAGCTTGGGTCGCGTTCGCGGTCATCATTGTCGGCGCGCTGTCGGCCTGGGTGGCGGCCAATGAGGCGCGCGCCCAGGTCGTGCCGGCGGCGCCGACCGGGATCATGCTGACGGCCACGACAAACTGGCTCATCGTCGGCTGGACCGCGCCGGCGAGTGACGGCGACTCGCCGATCATGTCCTACGACCTGCACTACATCGAGAGCGCCGCGACGGACAAAGCCGACGCCAACTGGACACTCGTGACGGGCGTCTGGAGCGACGGTGCGCTCAGCTACACGCTCGCGGAGCTGCTGGACGGGGTCGCCTACGACGTGCGGCTGCGGGCCGTCAACAGCGTCGGTCCCGGCGAGTGGTCGGCCACGACATCGGCGTCGACCAGCGACCACGGCGGCGCCGACGCGACGGCCACGAAGCTGGCGCTGGGTAGGTCACTCCCGGGGCGGATCGACACCGGCGGCGACGAGGATCGCTTCAGGATCGTACTCCAAGAGCAGACCGATCTGTGGCTCTATACGACGGGCGAGGCAGATACCGCGGGCGAACTGACCAGCGGCGGCACCTTGTTGCATTCGAATGGCGACGGCCAGCTGCCGCCCAATCCGCGCAACTTCTCTTTGCGCGAGGTAGTTGACGCCGGAACCTACTACGTGATCGTTCGCGGCCAACAGGGCGCAGCGCCGGTCGACTACCGGTTGCACGCCGTCGCGGTGCAGGCCGTGGGCAGCAGCACCCCGAAGACGGTCGAGCTGGGCTCGCTGACGCCTGCTCGCCTGGTCCGGCGCGGTTGGGTCGACCGATTTAAGATTGTGCTGACCGAAGCCATCGACGTCTGGGTGATGTCGATCGGCGCGACCGACACGGTGGGCGAGTTGTACGACGCCGCCGACGAACTGATCGCCGATTCAGACGACGGCTCGCTGCCCGGGAACTACCTCGGGTTCAACCTTCGCGCACAAGTTGATGCAGGTACCTATTACATCCGGGTCGAGGGCTTCGCTGCCCGAGAGGACGGGCCGTACATCCTCTACACGGCGGCGGCGGGCGATCCCGGCGACTCGATCGCTGCCGCCACCCCACTCACGTTCGACCTACCGGCAGCCGGCCGGATCGAACCGGCCGGGGACGAGGACTACTTCAGCCTCAGCGTGCCCACGCTTGCCGAAGTGACGCTATGCGCCCTCAAATTCGACCGCGAGCGGTTCCGGCTCAACATGGCGCTGTCCGACGCGGATGGAAACCCCGTCAGCATCAGCGTCAATCGGGGGATCGGCTGCGGCTCATATGGACTGGGCCCATCCAGCGTCGCGAGCATGATCCGCCTGGGCGCGGGCGTCTACCACCTGCGGGTGACGATGAGCGGCGATCGGACACAGGCGTACACGCTCGTGGCCCAGCTCGATTCGGAGACGAAAGACATGGAGCGGGACTGCCTGTCCCGCGGCTCCTCACAGAGCGACCCCCTGTACGGCTGCCAGTGGTACCTCAACAACACCGGGCAGTTCGGCCGTGGAGCCGGGCAGGACATCAATGTCGAGGAGATCTGGGCGACCAACAAGGGCGCGGGCGTCAACGTGGCCGTGGTCGACGATGGGCTGCAGCTCGATCACGAAGACCTGAGCGCAAACATCAGCCTGGAGGGCAGTCACGACTACACGCCGGGGACGCCCTGGGATAGCAGGACCGACTGGCACGCCACGTATGTGGGCGGCGTGATCGGCGCCCGCGACAACGCCCTCGGGGTTCGCGGCATCGCGCCCAGAGCGACGCTCTACGGCTTTCGCGCGCTGCTGGGCACAGGGGGGGATCGGATCGACGCGCTGGTGCACCGGATGGAGGAGGTCGCGGTCTCGAACCACAGTTACGGGTTCGAGGACAATGGCCAGTACCACTACGCGGGGAGGGCCTGGGAGATGGCGGTCGAGCGCGGGGTGCGGGAAGGCTACGGCGGCAAGGGCGTCTTCTACGTCTGGGCCGCCGGCAACGGCTCCGCTTTTGGCGACAGCGCCAACTATGACTCAAAGGCGAATCACTACGGGATCACCGCGGCCTGCGCCGTCGATTACCTGGACACGCGGTCGGCCTACTCGGAGCTGGGCGCCAACCTCTGGGTCTGCGCTCCGTCCTCGCCCGGCGGTTTCAGCTTCCTCCCGCTAATCACCACGACTGACAACTCCAATCGCTACACACATATCTTCGGCGGGACCTCAGCCACGGCGCCGATTGTCGCCGGCGTGGCGGCGCTGCTGCGCGCCGCCCATCCCGACCTGAGCTGGCGCGATCTGAAGCTGATCCTGGCCGGCTCGGCGCGCCGCAACAACCCTGAACACAGCCATTGGGAAGAGGGCGCGCTGCAGCACGGCTCGACCGACGAGCGTTACTGGTTCAGCCACAGCTACGGCTTCGGCGTGGTCGACGCCGGGGCGGCGATGGCGCTGGCCGACGACTGGACCAGCCCGCCCGACTTCCGTGAACTCAGCGCGACCGTCAACGAGCAGATCGTGTTTGGCAGTGGCCGGACCGGCAGCAGCAGCATCACGCTCGATCCCTATGTGGACTTCGTTGAGTTCATCGCCGTCGAACCCGAAATCAGTCACTCCTATTACCAACGTCTGCGGATCAAGCTGACCTCTCCCAGCGGGGAGACGTCCACGCTCGTCTTTCCGATCACCGTCAGGGGTGAGATCGAGCCCTGGGTGAAGGCGACGCCGCGCTTCGGTTCGGCCAAGCACCTGGGCGAGAGCGCGGCCGGCGAGTGGACCCTGGAGATCGTCAACGAGGGCGCCGTTGGTCCCGCCACACTCCACTCCTGGAAGCTGACCGTCTACGGCCACGGCTACAGGCCGGGCTTCGCCGAGCTGGCCGGGTCGCAGCCCCGCGACCGTGCGATCCTGGTCGTCTGGCGGACGCAGGTCGACAGCGGGGCGACGGACGTCAGCTCCTACGACCTGCGCTACCGGCGCAGCGACGCGGCGGGTCAGGCGGAGGGCGGCGAGTGGACGCAGCGGACCGGAGTCTGGTCCTCGGGATCGTTGTCGTATGAGCTCGAGGGGTTGGCCGCGGGCGGGCGCTACGAACTGCAGCTGCGGGCGGTCAACGAGGCCGGAGCCGGTCCCTGGTCGGAGAGCCTGAAGGCGGCGACCACGGCCGTCGCGCCGGAGGCGCCCACGATCACGCAGGTCGAAGCGGGCAACGCCGCGCTCAAACTGAACTGGACGGCGCCGGCCCACGACGGCGGAGCGGAGATCACCTCCTACGACGTGCGCGCGATCGAGACCAGCGCCGACGAGACGGTGGAGGCCAACTGGAGCGTCAGCGCCGGCGCGTGGACTTCGACTTCAGGCGAGCTCGAACACACGCTCACGGGCCTGAGCAACGGCACGCAGTACGACCTGCAGGTCCGGGCGGTCAATGATGTCGGAGCGGGCGACTGGTCGGCGACCTCAACCGGCACGCCGCGCACCCTGCCGGGCATCCCGACGGTTGGGACGGTCAGCGCCGGCCGGCGCAGTCTGACGGTCGCCTGGAGCGCGCCGGCTGACAGCGGCGGTTCGGCGATCACTGCCTACGACCTGCGCCAGATCCGCAGCGACGCCGGCGACAAGAGCGACGCCCACTGGACCGAACATCTCGGCGCCTGGAGTTCGGGCTCCCTGGAATACACCGTGACGGCACTGGCGGACGGGGTCCAGTACGACGTCCAGGTGCGGGCCCGGAGCGACGCCGGCGCGGGCCTCTGGTCGGCCAGCGGGCAGGGCACGACCCTCGCCTCGCAGGATGCCACGCTCAGCGCGCTGGTCCTGAGCGGGGTGCGGCTCAACGAGGCGTTCAGCAGCGCCACGACCTCGTACACGGCGTCGGTCGGATACACCCTGGAGCGGATCACTGTCTCGCCAACGACGAACGAGGACCAGGCCACGCTCGTCTACCTCGACGGCAATGACATACCACTCAGCGACGCCGACCCCGCCGGCGGATTCCAGGTCGACCTTGCGGTGGGCCAGAACGTCATCCAGCTGAAAGTCACGGCTCAGGACGGGACCACCACCAGGACCTACACGGTCACCCTGACGCGCACGGCGGAGGACCGATCGCTGAGCCCGCCGGCGGGCAGCGATCCGTCCGCCCCGTTCGCCTCGACGGCCACCTACAGCGTCCGTTTCCAGGGTCAGTGGAGGACCGCTGTGACGCCCGGCGGCGTGCCCGGCGGAGCGCACTTCTCGCGCCTGATCGGCGGTGTCCACAACGCCGGCGTGCGCTTCCTCGAGAGCGGCCGCCGGGCCAGCGCCGCGGTCGAGTCGATGGCCGAGGTCGGGGGCTGGACGGCCCTGCGCGATGAGATTCTGAACGCCGCCGCGAACGCGCTCGGAGTTCTGGTCGGCGAGACCGACAACATCGGACCGACGACCGCGGAGACGCTGACCGCGGAACTCGCCAGCACGCACCCGCGGGTCACGCTGACGACCATGATCGCGCCCAGCCACGACTGGTTCGTGGGCGTCTCCGGGCTGCCGCTGCTCAACGCCGATGGTCTCTGGCTGCGCGCCCACGAGCTGCAGCTCTATCCCTGGGACGCGGGCACCGAGAACGGGGCGGACTTCGCGCTCGAACCCAGCAACGAGACCATCCCGCGGGGTGTGATCACGAGCATCCGCGGGACCGGCCCGTTCTCGACCGAGCCGATCGCGGGCCTCTCGTTCACGCTCGAGTCGCTCGAGACCGAGCGCAGCCTGGCCGAGAACCCGACCGCGGTCGTGGAGCTTGGGCCGCCGATCGCGCCGGCGGCCAGCAGCGGCGCGGTCACTTACAGCCTCGGCGGCCCCGACGCGGGCTCGTTCGAGCTGGACGAGGCGACGGGCCGGCTGCGCACCAAGGCCGGCGTCAGCTTCGACCACGAGGACAAGCCCAGCCACACGCTGAGCGTCACCGCCACCGACACGGACGGCGCCGTGGTGACCACGGTCCACGTAGATATCGTCGATCAGAACGAACCGCCCGAGCTCAGCGGGCCGCAGGCGGTGGAATACGAGGAGAACGACACTACCCGGGTCGCCCTCTATGACGCCGACGACCCGGAGGAGGCGCCGATCGAGTGGTCGCTCGATGGAACTGAGGCCAGATTCTTCGAGATCAGCGACGCGGGTGAGTTGACGTTCAAGGAACCGCCCGACCACGAAGCCCGGGCCACGTACGCCCTGACCATCCGCGCCTCCGACGGTGTCCTGGCCGACATGCTCGACGTGACCGTCACCGTCAGCGACGTCGACGAACCACCGGAGATCACCCCTGCGGACGACATCGTGGTCGACGAGAACCACGACGGGACGCTCGCCACCTTCCGCGCGCGCGACCCGGAAGGCGGGGCGACCAGTTGGCTGGCCCTGGAGGGCGGCGACGCCGGTCAGTTCGAGCTCAGCGACGCGGGGCTGCTGCGCTTCACGGCCGTGCCCGACTTCGAGTCTCCCACTGACGGCGGTAGGAACAACGAGTACTCCGTCCGGTTGCGCGCCTCCGACGGCACGAAGACGGGCACGCTCGATCTGACCGTCAGCGTCGCGGACGTGAACGAGCCGCCCGTGATCAGCGGCGAGGCCACGGTCGCCTTCGCCGAACTGCGCACGGGCACGGTCGCCCGCTACAGCGCCAGCGACCCGGAGGACCGCAGCGTCACATGGCGGCCATTAGAGGGAACCGACCGCAACGAGTTCAGGTTCGACAACGGCGCCCTGAGCTTCGCCGCCACGCCCGACTTCGAAACTCCCGCCGACGCGAACCGCAACAACGAGTACTCGCTGCGGCTGCGCGCCTCGGACGGCCCGAACAGCGAAACGTTCGACGTGACGGTCACGGTCACGAACGAGGACGAGGACGGAACGCTCAGCCTCTCTTCGCAGCAGCCGCTGGTCGGGACCTTCCTCACCGCGACGCTGACCGACCCGGACCGCGTGAGTAACGAGTCGTGGTCTTGGCAGCGTTCGACTAACCGCAGCAGCTGGAGCGAGATCAGCGGGGCCACGGCGAACAGCTACAACCCGGTCGAGACCGATCTGAACCACTACCTGCGCGCGACGGTCGACTACACCGACGGGCACGGCTCGGGCAAACGCCTACAGGAAGCGACCGACGCGGCGGTGGAGCCGCCGCCGCCGGTGAACTACCCGCCGGAGTTCTCCGACACGAGCACGACCCGCTCGGTCGCCGAGAACTCCGGCGAGGGCGTCGCGGTCGGCGAGCCGGTCAGCGCCACCGACGACAACGACGACCCTCTCACCTACAGCCTCACCGGCGGCGATGTGGACTTTTTCACTATCGACGATTCCAGCGGCCAGATCCGCGTCGCCGACGGCGCGATGCTGGACCACGAAGACGCGAACGCCGACTCCTACTTCGTGACCGTCACGGCCACCGACCCCTCCACCGACAGCGGCAGCATCTTCGTCACGATCACCGTCACGGACGTGAACGAGCGTCCGATCGCAGTCGGCGACATGCCCACGACCCTCGAGGACATGCCGGTGGAGATCGAGGTGCTGCTCAACGACAGCGACCCGGAGGGGGACGACCTGAGCATCGTCTCGCGCACCGCGCCCGCGCACGGGACAGCGACGATCGAAGCCGACAACACCATCACGTACACGCCCAGCTTGGACTACCACGGCGCCGACAGGTTCACCTATACCGTCTTCGACGGCAGCTTCTCCGACGAAGGCGCGGTCTCGGTGACCATTCGCCCAGTCAACGACGCGCCGGTATTCGCCGCCGCCACGGCTGAGCGCCGCGTCGCCCCCAACGCGGAGGCCGGAACCGCCGTCGGCGCGCCGGTCGCGGCCACCGATGTCGACGGCGACACGTTGACCTACAGCCTCTCCGGGCTCCACGCGGGGTCCTTCGTGATCGACCCCGATACGGGCCAGATCACGGTCCGCACGGGAGCTGTGCTCGACCCCGAGACTCAAGCCACCTACACCGTGAGGGTCACCGCCCGCGACCGGGACGGCGCGACCGCGAGCGTTGAGGTCACGATCACCGTCGCGATCCCCCGCCCGCGCGCGACCGGCGGCGGGGGTGGCGGCGGGGGCGGACCCCCACCGATTCCAATCCCCTCGGACAAGGACTTCGAGTGGAACGTGACCCGCGACATCGAAGCGCTGGACGGCGGCAACGACCTGCCCAGCGGGATCTGGTCGGACGGACGAACGCTCTGGGTGCTGGAGAACTCGGCCACCGGCCCCGACAGAGTCTTCGCCTATGACCTGCTCAGCGGCGAGCGCATCGCCGAGTTCGAGCTCGAGCTGGATCGGCGCAACCGCTTCGCACACGGCATCTGGTCCGACGGCGAGACCGTCTGGATCGCGGACTCGGGACAGGACCAGCTCTTCGCCTACGAGCTTGAATCGGGCGAGCGGCTCGAAGAACGCGACATCGAGCTGCACGAGGACAACCGCGACCCGCGGGACATCTGGTCCGACGGCGTCGTGATCTACGTCCTCGATAGCGTCAAGGACGCGCTCTTCGTCTATGACCTCGAGACGGGTGAACTGCTGGCGGAGTACGCGCTCGACAAGCTCAACCAGAGCCCGCGCGGACTCTGGTCGGATGGCGTCACGCTCTGGGTCTCCGACGACGGCGCCAAGCGGCTGTTCGCCTACGAATTCGACGATGGGGCGCTCACGCGAAACGAGGATCTGGAGTTCACGTTCCGCTCGCTGCTCAAGGCCGGCAACGGCAATCCGCGCGGGATCTGGTCGGACGGCGACGTCATCTACGTCGCCGACGAGCAGGACGACAGGGTCTACAGCTACAACATTCCTGACGCGACCATCGCTCAGCTCGCGTCGCTCAGTTTGAGCGACATCGATATCGGGGAGTTCGCGGCCAACCGTCACGACTACGCCGTCAGCGCCCAGCACGACGCCGCTGCGACGACGGTTGCGGCGCAAGCGACGCAGCAGGCCGCATCGGTGCTGATCGAACCGCTCGACGCGGATGGAGACGCGGAGAATGGGCACCAGGTCACTCTGAGCAGCGAGACGGCGATCATCATCACAGTCACGTCAGCGGACGGCAGCCGGACCACGACCTACCGGGTTCAGGTCAGCAGGCCGCCCTGTCTGGAAGGACTGACCGACGAGCGGCTGAGCGAAGTCCGGTTCGCCGGCGGCAGCCTCAGTGAACTCGAAGCCTGCGCTGGGAGCCTCGGTATCGACGCGTTCTACCACCACCGCGACGGTGTCTGGACCGCGCTCTTCCTCTTCCCCGGCGCGCCCGAGTTCCTCAGCCAACCCTTCCGCACTCGCTTCCCAGAGGGTCCGCCGCCGGGCGAACTATTGATCGCCAATCGCGGGGTAGCTCTAGTGACAGAGGCCGGGACACCGAACACCAACTGATCGGCCGTCAGCAGCCGATTCGCGCCGTCCCGCCTGCCCTGCCCGAGCTTCGGGGGCCGGCCTATAGCACGTCGCGCAGCCGCTTCCGAGCCCGCAGGCGCAGCCGGCCCCGCTCGCGCGCCGGCCGTGCGGCAATTGTCAGCGGCTCGCCGTTGGCCGGGTTGTATCCTTGTCGTTCCGCCCGCGCCGGCTGCGGCACGACGTCGACCTTGACCAGCCCGACAATGCTGGCGGAGCCGGTCCCGCCCTCGGCCAGATCATCGACGACGACGTCGGCGAACGCCTCCAGGACGCGCGTGACGTCGGCGCCGGGCACCGCGCACCGAGCTGCAATCGCCTCAGTCATCTCCAATTTGGTCCGGGGCCGTCGCTCTGTCATCGTCACGCTCGCTTCCTCAGTCCGGCGGGAACCGGGTTGAACCTTGCCCTGACGTCAGTCTTGTCGCGCGTTGGACGGAGACAAGAGCGGCTCGATCGTTCGTCTGGCCCGTTCGCGCCGCCTCTGCTCGGTCGGCGTGAGGTTAGCGGACAATCTGTCTTGTCGCTGACCCGCTCATCGTCTCGTATATCGCATCGAAATCACGTGGAGCCGCCAATCCGAATCTCAGCAGCGAGAGGGCGCAGCTCCGACCGAGACCGCCCCGGGGACCAGCAGACCCGGAGCAAGAACGGCGACACACATGCGACGACCGAGGTCTGGGCGCTCGCCGGCTTGCATTCCGGCGCGCGTTTCGTCCACGCTCACGCGGCGAATCGAGCCGACATCCTGGAAGTCCTGCACGCCGGAGCTGCACGAAGCAACGCTGACGCCGGCGGCCCACGCTTCGAGCAGCGCCTCGGCCATGGCTTCCGGGGCCACCAAGGTGGCGCCGATCGCGACGGCGCGATCGGCGACGCACTGGCGCGCCAGTTCAGCCTGATCGGCGAGGTCCTTCGCGCCCATCAGCCCAACCCTGATATCGGGGTGATAGACCTGCCGGCGATGCGCCAGCATCCGGATGACGTTCCACAACGCCTCATCCTCGGGACCTTCGTGGGTGACCAGGCAACAGAGGCACTGCTGGTCAACGGCCGTAACAACGGTCGTCGTGTCGCCTGGTGTAACTGAAACCGCCGTCGCGCTGCGCCTATACCACATACCGGTTTAGCGTCGGCCGCAAGGATACGCTGGTCTGGCAGCTGGCGCTCCGACCACATCCCCCCCCCCCCTCCAGGCGTTGTTGGATCGCGACCGCCACACGTCCGTCGTCGAGACGGCGGGCTGTAACTCGCACGTCCTGCTCTTCGGACCGGATCGGTTGGGCAAGAGCTTCCGCGGCCAAACATTCGGCTACGCAGCCTTCCACTCTTGACCTGGAGTGCATCGCTTCACGGTGGTGCAGTCGATCGACCTCCGCGAGCTGGTCTTCGCCCGCTACCGCCGGATCAGATTCGTGATCACCGCGAACCGCCCCACGGACGCGCGGTACATGTGTGCTCCGCCCCGATCCTCGAGACAGGGTCTTTGACCAGCTGACTGGCGCCAGCGACCGAATGGTGATCAATGGCGACAGAAGGCACAACGCTTCTCCTCGCTTCGCACATCGCTCCGACGAACGGAGCAGCTTGACGACCCGGCGAACCGTCGGGCGCTCTCTGCTCAACGGCCTTCGGGCTGGGCCGACGACTGGCCGACGGCTCCCGGCGATGGCTGGGATCGGCTGACATCGACTCGGTTGACGTGGCGCACGGCCGTTCCAGCTCGAATCTCGTCCGGACGGCGTGACGTGACCCCAGAATGCAAAAACGCCGCCGAACCCGCGACATCGTTGCGACAATCGGCATCGGAGCCTACGATTGATCCGCCAGACACTCTTGGCCCGGGTCGGGGACACTGGTTCGGTGTAGCTGGAACACGGATCGGGAGGGGGAGTTGTGACCGATAGCGATGAGACGACTGCGCTGCGCGAACGCCTCTCCCGGCTGTGCGAGGCGGCACGGCGAATCAATCAATCGCTCGACTTCGACGTGGTCCTGCAAGGTGTGTTGGACAGCGCGCGTTCGCTGACCGGCGCCCGCTACGGGGTGCTCACGCTGGTCGACGACTCCGCGGATCCAGCCGACTTCCTGGCTTCCGGGATGAGCACTGACGAGTCGCGCGCGTTATGGGACATGGCGGAGGGCGAGCAGTGGTTGGGGTACTTCGCCGGGATCAGGGAACCGCTCCGGCTGGGCAACCTTCAAGGTCATCTTCGAACGCTCGGGCTGCCCGAGTTTCGAGCGCCGTTCGCGGTCAGCCCGGCGCTGTCGTTCCTCGCCGCGCCGATCAGCCACGGGGGCGTTCGGGTGGGCAATATCTTCGTCGGCGAGCTTCCCGCCGGGCGGGAGTTCAGCCAGGAGGACGAAGAAATCCTGGTTATGTTCGCAGCGCAGGCGGCACTGGTCATTACCAACGCTCGCCGCTACCGGGAGGAACAACGCGCCCGCAGCGATCTGGAGACGCTGATTCAGACGTCACCATTCGGGGTGCTCGTCTTCAACGCCCGTACGGGAGCAGTCGTATCGGCCAATCGGGAGGCGCGGCGAATCGTCAGCGGCCTACTTGATCCCGGACAACGAGCGGATGACCTCCTGAAGGTGCTGACCGTCACTCGGGCCGACGGGCGGGAGTTTTCGTTGGACCAGCTCTCCACCGCGGAAGCACTGAGCATGCCCGAGACCGTCCGTTCGGAGGAAATTGCGCTGCGGGCGCCCAACGGCCGGACCGTGACCACACTGACGAACGCCACTCCGATCTGCGCCGAAAGCGGTGACGTCGAGTCGATCGTCGTGACCCTGCAGGATCTGGAGCCGTTACAGGAGCTTGAGCGCCAACGGGTCGAGTTTCTTGGCATGGTGAGCCACGAACTGCGAACCCCGCTGGCCGCGATCAAGGGATCCACCGCCACGGTGCTGGATGCCACCGCTCCGCTCGTCCAGGCCGAGATGCTCCAGTTCTTCCGCGTCATCGAAGCGCAGGCGGACAGCATGCGGGACCTGATGGGCGACTTGCTGGACCACGCCCGGATCGAGACCGGCACGCTCCCGGTGGCGCCTCAGCCAACCGCGCCGGTGAGTCTGATTGAACAGTCCCGCCAGGCGTTCCTGAGGGGCCGTGAGGGACAGCTGCTCGAGCTCGACGTCGAGCCCAGTCTGCCGCAGGTGATGGCCGACCAATCGCGTATCGTGCAGGTCCTGAACAACCTGCTCGAGAACGCGGCCCGCCACTCGCCCGAGGGAGTGAGGATTCGCCTGAGCGCGGCACGGGACGGGATTCACGTGGCCTTCACGGTGGCCGATCAAGGCCAGGGCTTGTCTCCCGAGCAACTGCCCCGGTTGTTCCGCAAGTATTCGATGATCGACAGCGGAGCGACGCAGGCGAACCCGGCGGCCGCGGGGCTTGGCCTGGCGATCTGCAAGGGCATCGTCGAAGCCCACGGGGGCCGGATCTGGGCCGAGAGTGAGGGATTCGGCAAGGGCGCCTGTTTCACGTTCACGCTTCCGGCGGTCGAGGAGTCGGCCGGGAGCGCCCCGACTCGCAGTCGCGCTCCAGTCCGCTCGAAAAGCCAACAGCGTGACCAACCGTGTGTGCTGATCGTCGATGACGATCCTCAAATCCTGCGCTACGTGCGCGAGATCCTCGCACAGGCCGGCTACACAGCGGTCGTCACTGCCGATCCCGAAGAGGCGCCCGATCTGCTCACCGCGAATCAGCCCGACCTGATCGTGCTCGATCTGATGTTGCCCGGCGTGGACGGCATCGAGCTGATGACGCAACTGCTCGATATCTCCGATGTTCCGGTGATCTTCATTTCCGGTTATGGTCGCGATGAGATCATCGCCAAGGCATTCGAAATGGGCGCCGCCGACTATGTCGTGAAGCCCTTTTCGCCGACTGAGCTTCTGGCCCGGATCAAGGCGGCCTTGCGCAAGCGCAGTGCGCCTCCGCTCGAGGAACGGACCGAACCATTCGAGCAGGGCCAACTCCGGATCCATTACCCGGAACGGCACGTCTACCTTGGCGGACAGCAGCTCACGCTGACCGCGAGCGAGTTCGCGGTGCTCGCTGAACTCTCGACGCAGGCCGGTCGGGTCGTCAGCCACGATTACCTACTACGACGCATCTGGGGCGTAAGCGCGGGCGGCGACGCGCGCCTGGTCCGCGCCGTCGTGAAGCGGCTCCGGCGCAAGCTTGACGACGACGCCAACGATCCCACGTTCATCTTCACCGAGCCTCGAGTGGGCTACCGGATGCCTCCGATTGAGGCTGACACCGTCAGTTGCTGACGACCAGCGAGTCGCTCAACACCCGCCACAATTGAAGGCGAACGGACCTGCAGCCCGTCGCTCCGGCGGCGGGGAGGCCCCGTTCCGGTTCGGCGCGGCTGGAACGCGATCGAGAGGCGCCCAATCCGCCTTGTCACAGCATCAGGATGCGAAGGAGTGGATCACCAGGCCGGTTGGGAGCTTGGGCACGAAATAGGTGCTCTTCTGCGGCATGAAGCTGCCGGCTTCGGCGGTGTCGATGACGTCCTGCAGGGTCGGGGCGGGAAGGACGAAGCCCGCGCTTGCCTCGCCGCCGTTGACCGACGCCAGCAGCTCATCGATGTCGTGCGTGTAGCTGAGGGCGCGACCGCCGGCCACCGCATCGGCGTCGATTCCGAGCAGCGGCTCGAGCACCGCGTATTGAAGGACGGCCGGCGCGAGGTTGCGCCATGCGACGGGGATATGGCCGGGCATCGCCGCTCGTACCTTCTCGGTGGTTCTGAGCAGCCACGTGCCTTCGCCGGTGATCAATCCCATCGCTGAACTGCCGTCCGGCAAGTTCGCCTGTAGCTTCTCAACCGAGGTCTCAACGACGTTGAACCGCTCTTGCAGCTGCTCCAACAGATCAGACCCAGTCGAGGCGTGGATCATGCGATGAGTCGCGCCGACGACGAGCCCCGGATCGGTCGCGCAAACGATTCCCATCAGTACGTTACGCGAACCGGCTCGCCGATCGATCGTTTCGAGCGCCGATTCGTATCGGTGATGCCCGTCTGCGATGTAGAGCCGCTCGCCGGCGCAGACCGCCGAGATGCTGGCCACCATCTCGGGATCGTTGATTCGGCGGACCGTGTGCGAGTCGCCGCTCGGGTCGATGCCTTCGTCGAGGATCGGTTGAGCCCGCGCCTGGCCGAACAGACGTGAGAGTCGCCAACTTCGGTCGGGCACGAAGGCCATCAGCGGCGAGATATCGGCGCCGGCGGTTGAGCGAAGCGCCATGCGGGTCAGCTTCGGCCCCGGCATGGTCCGCTCGTGCGCCATCACGCCGCCTTCGTTCCAGGGCGTGAGTTCGACCAGGCCGAACAGCGCTCGGCGAATCTGCCCGGCGCCGAAGCGGTGTTCATGCAGATAAAATGCGGGTTGCTCGTCTTGCACCAAGACCCCTGATTCTCGCCAGTTCCGGAGCAGCAGCGCCGCCGCGCCGATCCCGGCTTCGCCGGATGCGCTCTCCACGTGAGCGATCTGATACGGGTTCGCAGCCTTCAGCCGTTCGGCTTCGGCGGCGTCGAGAATGTCGTAGGGCGGGCCCAGGGCCGCGCCCCAGTCGCCGATCACATCCGCGTTGTAGCGGAGCCCGCGAAACGGCGTCACCCTGACCATGCGCTCCCCCGTTCCAGCAGGCTTGTACCAGCCGCCCTCATGTGTTCCCTGATCACAAGCCGATCCACGAGGTGCGGCATTGTCACACTCTACACGCGCAAGCGCCGCGGCCGCGACGAGAAGTGAATCACGACCCGCAGAACAGAGCCCGCCAATCAGCGCGGCGACGCGGCGTCGCCGGTTCGCGCAAGCCGCTCAAGGCCGATGGATCGACCCGAATCACCCACCTGCCGTGGATGCGGTATCGCTCCGCAATCGCGTCGATGAAATCAGGATCATGCTCGCATCGTGGGCTGGGCGACGCTGCGAGGTGATCCTGGCCATGCTCCGCCGTAGCCGGCCCGATTTCCCGACAGCGCAGCAGCATTTGACGGGCGACTGACCGTTTCTCGTCACGATCACATGTTGGTCACGAGATAATCCATGAATATCCCCTCTATACTGCCTCTAGTCCTCCATGTCCCACATCAACGAGACATCAATGGGCTATATGTCACATCGTGCCCCTCATTATCGCCTGATCGTGGACCGATGTCGCGCCCGGTGTGGCACGGAGCCGACCATGGACAGACTCCGCGGGCTGCTGGTTGCGCTCGGCCTGATCGCCGCGGTCGCGAGCGGATTCCTCTCGCCGGTCGGGGCCGGCGATCACGATCTGCGTGATCAGCCCACTGCTGCGATCCGCGCCAGCGCCGCCAGCGGTGAGGGCGCCCGCTCCGGACCAGGCCCGGCCGCGCGCGACCGGCCGCAACAGCCGCGCAGCGAGGCCGCTCAGCAGCTCGGCTCCTCGCCGACGATCTCGATCCGGCTGTCCCCCGGGCACACCGTGCCGATGGCGACGGAGATCATTGGCACGGTCACACTCGAGCACCTCGACCCCGAGAGCTACTCGACCGTCGTGTTCCGCGCCGAGCTCACACCGTTCGACGCCGTCGCGGAGCACCGTTGCAACGGCGACGATACCGGTCGAGACATCCCGATCACGGTCGACGACAGCAGAGTCGTCTTCACCGTCAAGCTGTATGACGCCTGCCCGCCGCATTTCGACTCATACGGTACATACGCGCTCGACATCAGCATCGCCCGGCCGGACGATGCGGCGCCCGGCGGGCAAGTTGAACTGGCGACCGCGCAGACCCACCTTGCGATGACCAGGTACCTGGCGATCGGTGAAACGGTGCTGGCGCCGCCGGAAGCCGGTGCGGCGGCGTGGATGGACCCCGATCCGCGATCCTTCCCGATGTATGCCGGCGAATGGTACCGGTTCAGATTCCGCACCGACGTCACGGTGTACCACGAAGACCACGTGGGCGTGCTCGGATTCGGAACTGACAACGTCGGACTCGTCTCAGGACCAATTTTCAGCAACGATCCTCCGCCGGTCGCTCAAGAGTGCGAAACGGCCGACGAGCGAGTCATCCACTGGCGCCGGGCGATCAATCAATCGTTAGTGATTGGAGTCTGCGATGCCGGCGACGTCACGTTTCAGGTGAGGCACGAACTCCTCGCCGTGGCGCCCCTCTACGAGTACAGCATCCGGGTGGTTGAGCGGGGCCTTCCGACGGAACCACGCAACGTCTCAGCATCGGCCGGTGACGCCGAACTTCGGCTCTCGTGGCAGCCGCCGCTCGGCGACGGCGGCGCTCAGATTACAGCGTATGACATCCGTTACCGGCCGGAACCTGCGGCTCAGACGCCGGGCCTGGACTGGACCCTGCTGGCCGGCGCGTGGCGCAGCGGAGCGCTTCAGTACACGTTGACGCAGCTCAGCAACGATTCAACCTACGAGCTGCAGGTTCGCGCGGTGACCGCTGCGGGTGCGGGGGTCTGGTCGTCGACCGCTCTCGGCAGGCCGCTTCTTGCGGCCGACCCACCGCCCGATCCGCCACGACGCACGAGCAGCTCCGCGGGTGGCGGCGGCGGTGGTGGCGGTGGTGGGCCGCCGCCCAAGCCGGTGCCCTCCGAGGTCGAGTTCGAGTGGAACGTGACGCGCGACATCGAGGCGCTCGACCCGAACAACGACCTGCCGACCGGGCTCTGGTCGGACGGGCAGACGCTCTGGGTCGTGCAGAACGCGGCGGCCGGTTCCGATCGGCTGTTCGCCTACGACCTGTTGAGCGGCGAACGCCAAGCGGAGCGCGAGTTCGAGTTCGACCGGCGCAACCGGTTCTCGCACGGGATCTGGTCGGACGGTATGACGCTGTGGATTGCCGATAGCGGCCAGGACCGGCTGTTCGCCTACGACCTGCAAGGCGGGGAACGAGCCGAGCAGCGCGAGTTCGAGCTGCACGAGGAGAACCGCGATCCGCGCGGCATCTGGTCGCAGGACGAGACCATCTATGTGCTCGACAGCGTGAAGGACGAGCTCTTCGGCTACGCGCTGGAGAGCGGCGAATGGCTGGCTCGGTACCGGTTGGACAGGCTCAACAAGAGCCCGCGCGGCCTCTGGTCGGACGGAACCACGCTCTGGGTCTCGGACGACGGCGCCAAACGCCTCTTCGCCTACCGGATCGAGGACGAGGGGCTGGCTCGTCACGAGCAGCTTGAGTTCAGCTTCCGCTCGCTGCTCAAGGCGGGCAACGGCAGTCCGCGCGGGATCTGGTCGGACGGCGACGTCATGTTCGTGCTCGATGAGCAGGACGACAGGGTCTACACCTACAACATGCCCGACGCGATCGACGCGCGGCTGGCCTCGCTCAGCCTGAGCGGGCTCGAGTTGGCTGAGTTCTCGCCCGCGCGGACCGAATACCGCGTCACCGCCGAGGCCGCGCTGAGTCGCACCAGGGTCGAGGCGGAACCCGCGCAGGCTCTGGCGCAGGTCGAGTTTGACCCGGCCGACCTCGACACCGACCCAGAGAACGGACACCAGGCGGCGCTTCACGACGGTCAGCGGATCACGGTCAGCGTGACCTCGCCGGACGGCAGCCGGATGCAGGTCTACCGGGTCGAGATCCGGCACTGCCTCTCGGGGCTGACGGAAGATCGGCTGAGCGCGGTCCGGTTCGGCGCGGGCGGCGTCGACGAGCTCCTGGCCTGCGCTCGCAGCCTCGGCGTCGGTGCGCTCTATCACCAGCGCGAGGGCGTCTGGGTCGCCTGGTTCCTCGATGGACCCGAGTTGATCAACCAGCACTTCCGGCAGCGCTTCGCCGCAGGCGTAGCTGCGGACCTGGAGCTGATCGCCGCGCGCGATCCGGCGCCTGCGGCCGAACCCGGCGACGCCGCCAACTGAGAGCCGGCGGCCCGTGCTGCCGCCTCGATTGGCCAATTCCTTCGAGACGCTCGCTCGCCGGACACTGCGCTCGACTGGACGAATGTCCTCGCGTCCTCCACAATGACACAGCAATATCGCATTGTCTCCACCAGATATCGCAAGAACTTCATCACTGGCGTGTATGGTTGGCGGTCACTGCTCCGCCAGCCGTAGCAAGGAGCCGATTTGATGGCGAGCGAGGCCTTCCGAATCGGATCGCGTGCCGGTCCGGGTTGCCTTGATCGGCCGCTGCGGGCCTGCCGCCGGCTCTGGCTGCAGCGGCGATGATCCCGAGCAGCTGGCGACGCTCGGTGGCCGGGATGGCCCTCGTCGGGCTGAGCGCGATCGCGGCCTGGGCGTTCCTGATCCTGCCGGCCTCGGCCCAGGCCAGCGACGCCACGCTCAGCGCGCTGACGGTCAGCCCCGGGACCATCGCGGGCTTTGACAAGGACACCACCGAGTACGCCGTCGGCGTCGCGAACTCGGTGACGACGGCCACGGTCACGCCGACCGCCAGTGACTCCGGCGCGACGATCAGCATCGGCGGCACGGGGGTGACGAGCGGCAGCGGGCTCGAGGTCACCCTCATGGAGGGCCACAACGTCGTCGAGATCGAGGTCACGGCCGCCAATGGCACCACCGAGAAGACCTACACGGTCACGATCGTGCGCTTCGTGGAGTACGGCCACAAGCTCGTCGACGATATCGGGATCATCCCGGAGCTCATGGTTGGATCGCGAACCCTGCGCGGGATCGCGTCCGACGGCGAGACCATGTGGGTCGTGTCGCCTGGCCCCACTGACTACGTGTACGCGTTCAACATGGCGACCGGTGCGCCCAACACCTCCGGGCACGTCAACGTGCTCGCCCTCACCCAAGCGGGGGGTGGCGCGCCGACCAACTACGCCCCCCAGGGGATCTGGGTCGGCGACGGGCTGATGCTGCTCAGCAACGGCGACACAACTATTCCCACGCTGTTCGCCTACAGATTCGACCCCGGTTCTTCGAGCTGGAGGCGCGCGCAAGGCGACGATGTCACCGCTACAAAGGACGCCCGGAACACCAGGCCAAGAGGGATCTGGTCCGACGGCCACTTCATTTGGGTAGCCCACGACGGGATCGCCGGTTCGAGTGAAAAGAAGAAGAAGATCTTTGCCTACACCCTGGACAACGAGCGCGTCCGGAGCGAGGACTTCAACACACTGGCCGCCGGCAACGACGAGCCCGTGGGCATCTGGTCGGACGGCGAGATCATGTGGGTGGCGGACAGGGACAAAACGATCTACGCCTACGACATGCTGACCAAGGACCATCTGCCCGCGAAGGATTTCCGGACGCTCAGTGCGCCCGTGTGGGGCATCTGGTCGGACGGCGAGACGATGTGGGCCTTGGGAGCCAGCGGCGGCGAAGCTGAAATCAGGTCGTACGTGATGCCGCGTTCGTCGAACGCCGACCTGCGCTCGCTCAGCCTGGACGGCGGGGAGAACCCGGATTTCGACCCGCAGGACACCTCGCCGACCCTGGCGACCGACGACCTGTCGGCGGTGGTCGCGGTCGCGGCGCAGACGCGCCACTTCCGCGCCCAGGCGGCGATCACGCCCGCCGACGCCAACGCGTCGATGGAGGGACACCAGGTGGACCTGGAGAGCAGTACCCGGGTCACCGTCACGGTCACGGCGCAGGACGGGATGACGACGAAGACGTACGTGGTCGAGATCGGTGCCGCGCCGGCGAAGCCGTCGGTCAGCTTGACGGCCAACATTGGACTCATCGTCGTCGACTGGTCGGCGCCCTCCGACACCGGCAGCGGCGATATCACCTCCTACGACGTGCAATATCGCCGCGCCGGGACTTCCGGCGGCTGGACGCTGCGGGAGAATGTCAGAACCGTGCAGAGCGGCGGCGCGTTCGCGTACACGATCGAGAATCTGACCGGCGGCCAGGAGTACGACGTGCAGGTGCGGGCGCGCAACCGGATCGGCGCCGGGCCCTGGTCGGCCAACAGGAAGGCGACGCCGCAGTCGTTGACGCCGCAAAGCGCGCCGCGCTCGGTCATGGTTGACGCCGTCGACGGCGAGCCGTCGCTCAACGTCACCTGGTCGGCGCCGGCCGATGCCGCCAGCTACACGATCAGCGGCTACGACGTCCGCTACATCCTGACCTCGGCGGACGAGACGGCCGACGCCAACTGGACGCTCGTGGACGACGCCTCGACGAGCGCCGGCTCACGCTCGTACAAGATTGAGGACCTGCAGCCGGGCCAGTCCTACGACGTGCAGGTGCGGGCCGCCAACAGCGCCGGCGACGGTCCCTGGTCGGCCACGGAGACGGGAACGCCGAACACGCCGGAGGTCAGCATCAGCGCGGGCAAAACGACGATCACAGAGGGTGGAGGCTTCTCGCTCACCGTGCGGCGCAGCTTTAGCACGGACGCGGCGCTCGATGTGACGGTCAGTGTGAGCGAGAGCGGCGACGTCATCGTCGATGCCGGCGAACGCGAGATGACGTTGACGATCGCGGCCAACTCGCTGGTGCCGACGTTCGCGACTTTCGTGACAACCCAGGGGGACTCCGATTGGGAGGAACACTCCACGGTCACGCACGCGATCGTGGCCGACAGCGCCTACACGGTCTCCGCTTCAGCCGGCTCGGTCGCGGTAGTGGTCGAGGACGACGATTTCCCCGCGGCGACGGCGGAGATCAGCGTCGAGCCGGCGACTCTCGCGGAGGGCGACTCGGTGACGGCGACGGTCACGGTCACCACGGCGCGGCTGGAGGAGCCGCATGCGGACGGCGGCGATCTGCTCGTCACGCTGGGCGGCACGGCGACATCGGTTTCCGACTATGCCGCGGTCACGACGGCAGACGCGACGCTGAACTTCGCCCTCGCCGACTTCGCCGAGACCGACGTCAACGGCACGGACCTGTACCGCGCCACCAAGACGGTCACGACGACCACCGTCGATGACGTGGACCAGGAGGACGCGGAGACGATCGTCTTCACGCTCGGCGCCGTGACCAGCGGGACCTCCCCGACGGCCGCCGCGATCAGCCTGGGGACCAGCAGCGCGACCGCCACGATCAGCGCCAGCGACCAGCCGGCCGCCTCGACCGACGCCACACTGAGCGGGCTGAGCCTGAGCGCGGGCGCGCTTGCGCCGGGGTTCGGCAGCGGCATCTTCGTGTACACGGCAGACGTCGACTACGCGACCCATCAGATCACGGTCACGCCGATGAAGAACCACGGCAGCGCGACGGTTGAGTTCTTCGACGGCAGCGACGCCGCCATCGATGACGCCAACGACGACGTCGAGGGTCAGCAGGTGGATCTGGGCGTGGGCCCGAACGTCATCAAGATCAAGGTGACGGCCGAGGACATGTCCACGACCCTGACCTACAGCGTGACGGTCACGCGGGCGACGCCCGAGGTCAGCATCACCTCCGCCGGCGACGTGAGCGAGGGCAGCCGCGCCGTGTTCATCGTGAGCCGCAACGCGGCCGTGCCGGACAAGCTGCGCGTGAGGATTTTCGTGAGCGAGACGGGGACGATGGTGTCGATGGACAGCGGGGGCACAAAGTACGTCACGATCCAGGACGGAGAAGCTTCGGAAAGCCTGCGCGTCACCACCACCACCGGGAACGAGACCTGGCAAGCCCACTCGACCGTGACCGCCACAATCCTGCCCATAATCAGCGACTATACGATCGCGACGAGCACAGCCCAGCTCGAGGTCCAGGACGACGATTTCCCCGACGCGACAGCAGCCCTGGACCTCCCGCCCAACCCGGTTGGGGAGGGCGATCCGATCACGGCGACGGTCACGATCACGACCACGCGCGACGAGATGCCGCACCGGGCCGGCGGTCAGATCCTGGTCAGCACCACCAACGGGACGGCGACGGCCGGCGCGGACTACACCGCTCTCACCGAGGCGACGGGCACGGTCGAGTTCGACGACAGCTTCAGCCGAGTCGACACCGGCGCAGGAGTGATGCGCTACCAGGCCAGCCGTACGGTGAACATCACCACTCTCGATGACTCGATCCAGGAGCCGGCGGAGACGATCGTCGTGTCGATCGCGGCCGTCGACACGGGGTCATCGCAGACCGCCCCCGGCATCACCGTGCCGACCGGCGTCAAAACGGCGACGATCAGCGCCAGCGACCAGATCACCGCCTCGGACGACGCCGACTTGGATGGGCTGACGCTGAGCGCCGGCACGCTGGCGCCGGGGTTCAGCAGCAGCGTGCTGATATACACGGCGCAGGTGGACTACGAGACCGAGCGGATCACCGTCACGCCGGTGAAGAGCGACGGCAACGCGCGCGTTTCCTGGCCCAACACCTCGGACGCAGACGCCGTTGCCACCGGTCACCAGGTCAACCTGGCCGAGGGGTCAAACGAGATTCAGATCAAGGTGACGGCGGAAGACGGAACCGCGACCAAGACCTACAGCGTGACGGTGACGCGCGCCGCCGCATCGAGCGACGCCACGCTCATCAGCCTGGGTCTCAGCGTGGGCACGCTCGACCCGGCGTTTTCGAGCAGCACGATGTTCTATACGGCGGCAGTGGCCTACGCGGTCACACGGATCACCGTCACGCCGACGACGAGCGACACCGACGCGACGGTCGACTATCCCAGCACCACGGACGCCGATACCAACGCGGCGGGTCACCAGGTCGCCCTGGACGTGGGGCCGAACGTGATCCAGATTGAGGTGACGGCGCCCGACGGGAGCACGCGGACCTACAGCGTCACGGTCACGCGGACAAAGCCGGTGGTCAGCATCGGCTTTGGCCCGGCGGTCAGCATTGGCGTCCGCGCGCTGGAGATTTTCGAGGGCACCCAGCTCGTGTTCACCGTGCACCGCAACGCGGCGGTGGACGAGAGCCTGGACGTGAAGGTCTCGATCAGCGAGCTGGGGTTGATAGTGCCGCCCCACGCAGAGGGCCGGAAGACAGTCACGATCGACGCGGACAAGACCTCGGCCGGTTTCGACGTGCCGACCGCCGACGACCGGGTCTGGGAGGCTCACTCGACGGTCACGGCGACGATCGTCGATGCGGAGGACGCCTACACAATCAACTCCGCGCAGGGCGCCGCCTCGATCGAGGTGCTGGACAACGACTTCCCGTCCGCGACGGCGGAACTGACCGTCTCAGAAACCAATGTCGACGAGGGCGACGTGATCGTGCTGACGGTCACGATCACGACCATGCGAGACGAGCAGCCGCACGCGGACGGCGGCGAGATCCAGATCAGTATCAGGAACATCCAAACGTCGGATTCGGATTGGGACTTGAACGTGCCCGGCGGCGGAAACCTCAACTTCGGCGCGGGTGACTTCAGCCTGGTCGATATCGGAAGCGGCGACATGCGCTACCGCGCCGCCAAGACGGCGACGCTGCTGATCGTCGACGACACGGAGCAAGAGGACCGGGACGAGCTGCTCTTCGCCAGTATCGCACCAGTACCAGTAGGCCCGGGCGCTTCGCCGACGGCCAACGGTATCACGGTGATACGAACCTCGAAGCAAATCACGATCAGCGCGAACGACCAATCGAATGATGCGACGTTGGCCAGCCTGAGCCTGAGTCCGGGCACGCTCACACCGGCTTTCGACAGCGGCACGCTCGTCTACAGCGCCAGCGTCGGATACGGAACCGAGCGGATCACGGTCCGGGCGAGTGAGAACGACAGCGACGCGAGCCACGAATATCTCGACAGCAACGACGCCGATCTGATTGACCCTTCCGGCGGCGGCGGTGGGCACCAGGTGGACCTGGAGGTGGGCGAGAACGTCTTCAAGATCAAGGTGACCGCAGGGGACGGCGACACGACCCAGACCTACACGATCACGGTCACGCGGACCAAGCCGGAGGTCAGCATCAGCGTGGACGCGGTAACGGTGACCGAGGGCGACCGGTTCGACTTCACGGTCACTCGCAACGCGGCGGTGGCTGAAGCGCTGGAGGTCAAGATCAACGTGACCGAGAACGGCGACATGGTGGAGGACGGCACCTACGAAGACGACAGGACTGTCACGATCTCGGCCGATCAGATGTCGACCACGTACCCCATCACGACCGAAGACGACTCCGCCTGGGAAGCGCATTCGGACGTCTCGGCGACGATCACGAGCGACGACACCTACACGATTGCGTCGGGCGCTGCCAGGGCCTCGAAGCAGGTGCTGGACGATGAGTTCCCCTCCGCAACGGCGGCCCTCAGCGTGTCGCCGGCGAGCGTCGAGGAGGGCGGCACGGTCACGGCCACGCTCACCGTCACCACGGCGGCCAACCAGATGCCGCACCGCGGCGGCGGCGACATCCAGGTCAATACGGCGGACGGCACGGCGACGGCGGGCAGCGACTACACGTCGATTTCGCAGCGGGTCAGGGTCGCGGCCGGCGAGTTCACACAGGACAGCGTCGGCGGAGCCACCCGCTACCGCTTCGAGAAAGAGATCCCAATCCAGATCACGGACGACAGCGATAGCGAAGGCGCCGAGACGTTCAGCGTCTCGTTGGCGCGGCGGCCGTCCGGTTCGCACGCGACGGTGTCGGCGATCACCGTCGATACGACCGCTTCGACGGTCACGATCAACGAGAACGACCGCTCCGGCGTGGCCACGCTGAGCGGCCTGACCCTGAGCCCGGGCGCGCTGTCGCCGGGATTCGGATCCAACACGTTCGAATACAGCGCCAGCGTGAGCTACGGCACGAATCAAGTCACCGTCAGACCGAGCAAGAGCGACACGACCGCGGATCTCGAGTACCTCGACGGCGACGACAACGCGCTTGACGACGCGGACAGCAGCTCCGGATTCCAGGTCGACCTGGCTGTGGGGATGACCGTCTTCAAGATCAAGCTGACCGCTGAGGACGGCTCCTCGACGCAGACCTACACGATCACGGTGACGCGGGCGCAGCCGGAGGTCAGCATTGAAGTGGCGGCTGACGAGATCAAGGAATGGCAGCCGGTCGTGTTCACCGTGAGCCGCGACGAATCCGCGCCCGAGGCCCTCGACGTCATCGTCGTCGTGAGCGAGTCGGGCACGATGGTCTCGGACGCCGACGAGGGAAGCAAGACGGTCACGATCGCGGCCGACATGACCTCGCAGACGCTTGAGGCGCCGACCGTGAAGGACTCCGACTGGGAGGAGCACTCGACGGTCACGGCGGAGATCACGGCCAACGTGGCGTACACGATCGCGTCCGGCGCAGCCACGGCCTCGAAGCAGGTGCTCGACAACGACTTCCCCCGGGCGACGGCCTGGCTGCGCGCCGAGCCCGACCCGGTCGCGGAAGGCGGCACGCTGACGGCGACGGTCACGATCACCACCCGCGAAGATCAGAGGCCGCACAAGGACGGCGGCGCGCTCGTGGTCAGCACCACGGCCGGCACCGCGTCGGCCGCCGACTTCACGGCCCTGACGACCGCGGCGGGGACGCTCGAGTTCGACGCCGGCGATTTCGTGAGGGAAGCCAACGAGGGCGGAGAGATGCGCTGGGTCGCCAGGCAGGGTGCGACGGTGGCGATCACCGACGACATCGAAGAGGAAGGCGTGGAGAGCTTCACTGTCTTGATGACCAGGCCGTCGGAACCGTTGGCGCTCGAAAGCGCGATCACATTCGCAGTCAACTCGGACCGCGTCACGGTCAGGATCAGCGCCAGCGACCAGCCGACCGCCTCAACCGACGCCTCGCTGGGCGGCCTGACCGTGAGCGCGGGCACGCTCACGCCGACGTTCACGAGCACCACGACCTCATATAGCGTCTCCGTCCCGTACCCGGTATCGGAGCTGACCATCACGGCGGCGACCAGCCACGCGCAGGCCAACATTGCCTACCTCGACAGCAGCGACGTCGAGCTCGCCGACGCCGGCGTTTACCAGATGGGCCTGGATGTGGGATCGAACGTGGTCAAGATCAAGGTCACGGCCGAGAACGGGACCACGACCAGTACGTACACCCTGACGATCACCCGCACGGCCGCGTCGACCGACGCCAGGCTGACCACTCTGACGCTGAGCGAGGTCACGCTCGCGCCGAACTTCACGGCCGGCACGACCACGTACACCGCGTCCGTGGGATACGACGTGACGCGCATCACCGTCACGCCCGTGAAATCCGACGACCAAGCGACGCTGGACTACCTGGACAGCAGCGAGAATGTCCTCGCCGACGCCGACAACGTCACCGCCGGTCGGCAGCTGGACCTGGCCGTGGGCCCGAACGTCGTCAAGATCAAGGTCACGGCGGAGGACGGGAGCACAAGCCGGACCTACACCGTGACGGTGACGCGAGCCCAGCCGGAAGTCAGCGTCGTCTTCGGCACGCCCGACAGCAGCGATCCCGCGGTGCTGACCGAGGGTACCGGCCTGTTCTCCGGCAGCAGCGACCTGCTGTTCACGATCTCACGCAGTGCGGCCGTCGACGAGCAGCTCGACGTGCAGGTCACGGTCGCTGAGACCGGAGCGATGGGCGTTGGGATCGGCCCCAGGACCGTCAGCATCGGGGACGGCGACGCGTCCCAGACGCTGGCGCTGACGACGGTCGACGACTCGACCTGGGAAACGCACTCGACCATCACGGTCTCGATCGAGACGCATAACGCCTACACGATCGCGACAGGGGAACGTTCAGCTTCGCGGGAGATCCAGGACGACGACTTCCCGGAGGCCACGGCGGTGCTCAGTGTTTCGCCGAGCACGGTCGGCGAGGACGACCCGCTGACGGCGACGGTCACGATCACGACGGCCCGAGCCGAGCTGCCGCACACCGACGGGGGAGAGATCCAGCTCAGCACCGCGAACGGCAGTGCGATGGCCGGCCTGGACTACACGGCGCTCACGACCGACACGGGCAAACTCAACTTCGACGCGAGTGACTTCCAACAGGTCGGCGGCGGCGGAAGCGTCTACCGCGCCCGGAAGTCTGTGCAGGTCGCGATCACGGACGACGATACGACCGAACCGCCCGAGACATTCACGGTCAGGATGGCCAGCGTCGCGTCGGCGCCATCGCCGACCAACAGCGCGATCTCGTTCGGCACGGCCAGCGCGACGGTCACGATCAGCGCCAGCGACCAGCCGGTCGAATCGAGCGACGCCACGCTGAGCGGGCTGACCCTGAGCGCGGGCACGTTGAGTCCGACCTTCCCGACCCTCAACACGTACTCGTACACGGCGGACGTGAGCTATGCCTTCGACCAGATCACCGTCACGCCGACGAAGAGTGACGGCAACGCGACGCTTGAGTACTTCGACAGCTCCGACCGCGCTCTCGCCGACGCCGACACCGTTGCCTCGGGTCACCAGGTAGACCTCAATGTGGGGTCGAACAACATCTTCAAGATCAAGGTGACCGCCGAAGACGGGACCACGACCCTGACCTACACCGTGACGGTCACGCGGGCGGTACCTGAGGTCAGCATCACCGCCGCCGGCGATGTCACCGAGGGCAGCCCCGCAGAGTTCAGCGTGAGCCGCAACGGGGCCGGGTCGGAGACGCTGAGCGTGACGGTGGCGTTGAGCCAGAGCGGATCCGTGTTGACAAGCACGGGCGACCGAATCATCAGGATTCAGTCCGGCCAATCCTCGGCGAGCTTGAGCGTGGCGACCGCGCAGGATTCAGCCTGGGAAGAGCACTCGGCGATCACTGCCACGATCCAGACCAACAGCGCCTACACGATCTCGTCCGGCGCCGCTTCCGCCACACTCGATGTGCGCGACGACGACTTCCCCGAGGCGACGGCGGTGCTCAGTGTTTCGCCGAGCACGGTCGGCGAGGGTGATAACCCGCTGTCAGCGACCGTCACGATCACCACGGCGCGCGCCGAGCTGCCGCACACGGACGGGGGCGCGATCATGGTCGTCGTCACCCCTGGCACGGCAACGTCAGCTGACTACACGGCGCCGAGCACGGCCGACGCGACGCTTGAGTTCGACGCGAGCGACTTCCAACAGGTCGGCGGCGGTGTGTATCGGGCCAGCAAACAGGCGACCGTCGCGATCGTGGACGATGCTCTCCGGGAGGACGAGGAGACCTTCAGCGTCTCGATGGCCCCGGTCTCGTCGGGGTCATCAGCGACCAACAGCGAGATCTTCGTCAGCACGGCCAGTACGACCGTGAGGATCAGCGCCAGCGACCAGCTGACGGACTCCACCGACGCCGCGTTAAGCGAGCTGACGCTGAGCGCGGGCACGTTGAATCCGGAGTTCGACAGCAGCGTGGAGACGTACACGGCGGACGTGGACTATGCGACCGATCAGATCACCGTCACGCCGACGAGGAACGACGGCAATGCAACGGTTGAGTACCCCAATTCCACGGGCGCCGACACCGCCGCGGGTCATCAGGTGCCCCTCGTTGAGGGCCCGAATCGGATCGAGATCAAGGTGACGGCCCAAGACGGGACCACGACCCGGACCTACACGGTGACGGTCACGCGGGCGGCCGCATCCAGCGACGCCACGTTGAGCAGCCTGGAGCTGAATCCGGGGGCGCTGATTCCGCAGTTCAGCAGCGGGACACATGACTACACCGCCAAGGTGGCCTCCGCCGTGACACGCGTCACGGTCATGGCGACGCGGAGCGATCAAAATGCAGCGGTTGCGTTCCTGCGCGATGACCAAAAGTATGAAGATGCCGACGCGCATACACAAGGGCATCAAATCGACATCGGCAATGGCACGACCGAGATTAGCGTCTCCGTGACAGCGCAAGATGGCGTCACAGAGCGGGAATACATCGTGAGCGTGATGAGGCTGTCCGGTGATGCCGACCTGAACGAGTTAACAGTCACGTCGGACGCCAAAATACATTCAGTCAAACCGGACGATGTCCAGGATGATTACTCCGTCGACGTGCGTTTTGTTGAGAACGAAGTCACAATCGCGGCCGAACCGAACAACGGCAAGGCCGAGTTCAAGTTTATCGGCGTCGACGGCAATGACCTGTTAGACGCCGACGATTCCGCGGACGGACACCAGGTCGCGTTGGACGAAGGCGAGAACGTGATCAAGATCCGGGTGACGGCGGAGGACCCTGCCGTGAAACGGATCTATACCTTGACTGTCACGCGGCACGAAATGGAACGAGTCTCGCGAATTGCGATCACAGGGGTCGCGAACACTGAGGCGACGGCTGGGATCACTACCATCAACCCGCTGATGGAGATGCAGACGGTCTACCTGCGCTACCGCAGGGATGGCTCGACAACGGATCCATGGCAGCCGACTCAACCCTTAACTGAAGATACGAGCACAACGAACGCGAGCACCACCCTGGGCGGGCTGACTCCAGGCGGGCAGTACGAGCTGCAGGCGTCGCTTGATCAGGACTTCCACCCCGTCGGCCTGAAGTCGCGCATCTTCTCGACGCTCGTGGACGGGGAGCCCGGCGTTTCCAGCGTCACCCTCAGCGACGAGCGCGGGGGCTCGGTGAGCGTGATGGTCGACATCGCCAATTTGGATACTGAGCAAGAGGTGACGGTCCATGTGCGCTACCGGGTGGCGGCAGCCGAAGGCCAAGCATCGTCCCAGCGGTCCCTGCGCGCCGTTTCGCCCGGCACATGGCAGGATTATCCGTCCCAGACGAAGACCGTGAGCGCGGGAGGTACGGTCACATTTGAGCTCACCGATCTCGAACCCGGGGTCGAGTACGACGTCCAGGCATCGTTGGACGGCACCTTCGACGGAGGCGTCCGGTCCGCGAGCTTCGACACCGCGAGCCAGGCGCAGCCGCGCACGTCCGGCGGTGGCGGCGGCGGCGGCGGACCACCTCCTGTTCCGATCCCCTCCGAGGTCGAGTTCGAGTGGAACGTGACCCGCGACATCGAGGCGCTGGACGGCGGCAACGACCTGCCCACCGGTCTCTGGTCCGACGGCGAGACGCTCTGGGTGCTGGAGAACGCGGCCAGCGGCCCCGACCGGCTGTTCGCCTATGACCTCGACAGCGGCGAACGTCAATCGGAGCGGGAGTTCGAGCTGGACCGGCGCAACCGCTTCGCGCACGGCATCTGGTCCGACGGCGAGACGGTCTGGATCGCGGACTCAGGCCAGGATCAACTCTTCGCCTACGAGCTTGCATCGGGCGAACGGCTCGAAGAACGCGACATCGAGCTGCACGAAGACAACCGCGACCCGCGCGGGATCTGGTCCGACGGCGAGACGCTCTACGTGCTCGACAGCGTCAAGGACGCGCTGTTCGCCTACGAGCTCGAATCGGGTGAACTGCTGGCCGAGTACCCCCTGGACCAGCTCAACCGCAGCCCGCGCGGACTCTGGTCCGACGGCGTGACGTTCTGGGTCTCCGACGACGGGGCCAAGCGACTGTTCGCCTACCGCATCGAGGACGACCTACTGATCCGCCACGAGCAGCTCGAGTTCACCTTCCGCTCGCTGCTCAAGGCCGGCAACGGCGCCGCCCGCGGGATCTGGTCCGACGCCGATGTGATCTTCGTCGCCGACGAGCAGGACGACCGGGTCTACACCTACAACATGCCCGACGCGCTCGACGCGCGGCTGGCCGCGCTCAGCCTGAGCGGCCTCAGCCTGGCGGAGTTCTCGCCCCAGCGCACCGAGTACCGCGTCACCGCCGCGGCCGCGCTCGGCCGCACCACCATCGAGCTGAAGCCCGAACAGGACCAGGCGCAGGTCGAGATCGAGCCGGACGACATCGACGCCGACCCGCAGAACGGTCATCAGGTCGACGTGCGCGACGGTCAGCAGATCACGGTCAGGGTGAGCTCCGCCGATGCCAGCCGCTCGCAGCTCTACCGGGTCCGCATCCAGCACTGCCTGACCGGTCTGACCGCGGAGCGGCTGAGCACGGTCCGCTACGCCGGCGGCAGCGTCGACGAGCTCTTGGCCTGCGCCCGCAGCCTCGGCTCCGACGCGCTCTATCACCAGCGCGAGGGCGTCTGGGTCGCCTGGTTCCTGGATGGACCAGAGTTGATCAACCGCTACTTCCGCCAGCGCTTCAACGAGGGCCTGCCCGCGGGCCTGCAGCTGGTCGCCAAGCGCGAACCGACCTGACCTGCCGCTCCGCGCAAGGCCAGGAACGACCGCCGTGGCGAAGCAACCGGGCCCACAACGCCGAGACCGTCGGTCCGAGCAACCAGCGCGCTCATCAGTGAGAGGGAATTCCATCGAGGCTTGGCGGTGATCGAGTCGCCGACCCAGACCGAGGTCCAGCGTTCGTCCTCGTCGACGCGGCGGGTCAGGTCGTACATCTCTTCGAGCAACGAGTCGCCGGTGACGACTCCTCGCTTGATGAGGGTAAGTCCGAAGTTGGTCACGAGACGCTCCGCCGATGAGGAAATACCCATATCGCCCATCTCTCTTCCGGAATGCTCTGCGGCAGGGCACGAGCACGATACAGTGCGCAGCTCTGGAATGTGCACGGTGGATTTGCGCGGGGTTTGTAGCAGCTACTCCGGAAGCGACAGCAAGAGTGGGAACTCTTGCAAGTTCCGAACGTGGGAGCTGGCTATTCCCCGTAAGCGACGTTGGGGTCAAACCCCGTCGGTCTCGATTCTTCGCCATCTCCCAGTGGAGGGCTGACGAGCTCAACGCTGAGCCTGAGACCGCGCGGCACGCGGTAGAAGTAGATTGTCTCCCTCGACTCACCGCTGGGCTCGTAACGCTTCCACCAGGAGCGCCCTTCAGCCCGTAGTCCGACGACATAGGCCCAGGCATCCGGCTGTCGCTGCCAACTCACCGTCACTGTCTCGTCGATTCGTTCGATCGCCGGCTGTTGTGCTTCACCGAGCGTCGTCACGGTCTCCGACTTCGTCCTCTGCAGCCGTTCAGGCTGGCGAAGCTGGCCAGGTCGGTCGTATCGGGCGAGCTGGTACTCGTATGTCGTGAAGGGCTCCAGACCCCCCCACGATCCGCGGCAACGCCAGTCGTCGTCGCGTGCTTGCGTAATGTCGGGTGCGTAGGTCCAACCAAGATCGCCGCGCAGACGCCAACGCAGTACCGCCGTGAAGGGCCAGTAGCGGCAATTCCAGCTCAGCAAGACGCGCTCACGATGGACACTGCGCAGGCCGGGTTGGACGCTGAACGGGTCTTCCTCCCAGTCAGACGAGAGAGACCAGAAATCGCCGGAACCGAGTGTGTCTACGTCGGTCTGTCCGTACGCATCGATGACCCATGCTCGGATGTCCTGCAGCGTGCCATCGGCCCCCGTTCGACAATCGACCACGCTTGAGCCGTCGCGTTCGTCGGTCTCGAAGCCCAGCGCGTCGCCGATCGACAAGGTGAACGGGGGCGCCCCTCCCATGATGCGCCATTGAACTCTCAGGGGCGCCTGTTTCGATGGTGGACATGGAGAGAACTGCGCAAACATGCTGAGCTCAAGCGGTTGCCGCCCGTACCACTCTGGCTCACTGCGGCCTACCTCCCCATGGTCCTCGATGACTACACCGACGCTCACCCAGTACTCCTCATCGTTTGGCCCGATCGGAATCTCCGCGCTGGTCTGTCGGCCAACGTCGATGACTTCTTCCGCACCGTGGTCGCGCTGGACGTAGAGCCGATACATGAGATCCCGGACTCCGCCTGTCGGTGCGTCCCAGCGGAGTTCCAAGGCATCTCGCCGCTCACCGAATCGAAGCTTGCGGGGCGGACTGGTGAGCTGCGGAACGTCGGCTGGCGCCGACCAGGGCGTCCAGACCTCGTCCCGGAGCAGCCGTACTCGCACAGCCTCCGGCGCCTTCCCAACCCCCAGGCTGAGAGAGAACTCTCCGCCGCGCACTTCGCGAACCATGCTGCGACCTTGCTGCTGCCAGGACACCTCGGCCAAATCGGCGCCTTGATGGTCCCGTTGAAACTTCCAGGTTCCCACTGTGCCGATGTAGCTCCGATAGCTGTACGCCCAGCGAAGCTCCATGAACCGGGGCGCTGCGGGTGTCACGCCGCCAGCGGGCAGATTGAGGTCATAGGACGGCACGTGTATTTCTGCCTGGCCCGTCCCGCGCGGAGCGGTGAGCGTGTCAACCTGAATCTGAAACGTGCCACCCTGGCCGGGTCCGGCTAGAGGCAGGCGTGCCCGGGATTGACCTGGCCTCACGGTCACGCATTGTTGCCCCCACGAATTCTCGCTTGGATATGCGCGCACGAGGGTTTTGTGGCGTACACCTGTTGGAGGCGGCGTCCATGTCACCTCCAGTACGCCGCCGACGGCGATCGCCAGGATCTCGGTCGGCGACCTGGACAGGGGGGTCCATCCGTCGGGCTCAGGTTCGGTGCGCAGCTCGAAGCGATGATCTTTGAGGGGATAGCCGAACGCTCGCCCTTCGTCCAGGTATACCTCCACTCGATACAGCGTATCCGGGAGCAGATCACCAAAGTGCGCCTCGTACAACGGACCACTGGTGAGACGAAGCTCCTTTCGGCCGCCATACCAATCGTCCTCAGCCTCAGAGAGCCTGGCGACATAGGCGACACCAGGCGCGTCCGGGCCCCATCGGAGGCTGATGGTGTCGTGCGTCGCTTCGGCCTGCAGTTCGTGCGGGTGATCCAGGATTGTCACCAGCGCTGTCGGCGACCAGGCCAGCGACTCCAGCATTTGAATATCGAGCGTGTGCCGAAGCTGGGCGACCTGCACCTCGCGTTGCTCTCCACCCTGCCTCGGATCGATCTTCCAACCAGCCCGGTAGGACCCCGTGCGAGTCTTCCGTCCACGAAGATGTTCAACTGTCCATTCGCGCTTTCCCGTGAAACGCCAACGGATGGCGATCTCGTCGGACCCGTAGTCTGTCGGCAAGTAGGGAACCGACCATTCGGCCGACAAAAATGCGTCGGAGTATCCCAGCGCCCCACTGGTCACCTTCAGGTGCGTGGGAGCGGGCAGGTGTGGCACGAGCCGAAGCTCTGCGATCGCGTAGACCCGAGCGCCCGAGCGGTCGCTCACACTCACGCTGATTCGCTGGACGCTGCCGCCGCCAGGGCTTCCAGCGGTGACCAGATCGCAGATCGGCGACAGGTGATGTAGTCCGGACTTGACAGCCGCTCAACGACGCGGCCGTCGACCGTCACGCGGTAGGGCGGGACTCCTCCTTCGATCGAGTAATCCAGCGTAGTCACCGAACCGAGCGTGCAGGTCTCCCGGCTGGAACTCACAGCGAGCGTCAACGGGGTGGGATCATCAGCAAGGGCCGTTGCGCTGCACGCAATGAACGACAAGACGGCCAGCAGCCCGAGGGTCCGGAGCCGCAAACGTCGCATACCAGGAAGACGTCTCCCCAGCCGACTTGGTTCCATCCACCAGGGCGGGCGAGTGACCCTCTTTCCGGCTACGAATGGCCGAGGGGCAATGACGTAGGCAGAACTGCGCCAACTGGCGTTTGTGGCCTCGCGCGTCATGCCCAAGGCCTCGAGCCGTCACGTCCTCGAGGGCGAAGTTGCGGACCAGGATGGCGAGGGCTTCGCTGGCTTCGAGGTCGGCGATGTGACGGGCGCCGGCGAGCTCGACCGACTGGGCGCCGGGGATGGCCGGAGGAACTCGGCCGAGGCGCGCAGGTCGAGCAACTCGCCGACATACGCGTCGACCAGGGTCAGGGCGACTTCGGGCGCCACAGGCATGCGCAGCGGATCCGGAATGTAGGAGCGGTACAGGTCCAGATCGGGCGGCTCAACGACGGTGAAGATGCCGGACGTACCAAGCCCGCTCGCGACCTGTTCCGGTGTGAGCGGTGTGTGCGGGACAACCAGCTCCCGTCTGGACGAATCCGCGACGAATCGCCGTAGCCGCGCCACGCGGAAGCGGCCGTCGACCAGCAGGTTCACCAGCGCGATCGACGCCGCCAGCACGATGATCGACGCCTGCACCATCGGGCAGTCGTTGTTGAGGATCGAGTCAATGATCAGCCGGCCCAGCGACACCAACATGTCGATCTCGCCGGCCTCGATGCCGGCCAATTGCGACTGGACCTCCGGCCGCACCAGGGCCGTCAGGCGTTTGTTGTGGGCGTAGTGCGGCACCCGGACGGGGTGCTCGCTCCTGCAAGCGATCGGACTCCCGCGGAGCCCGACGAGACGAAGATTCTGATCACGGTCAGTGAGGTGGCCGACGCGCTGAGGCTTGGGCGGGCTCGATGCTACGAACTGATCCGCCTCGGGGAGATCCCCAGCGTGCGCCTCGGGCGATCCGTCCGGGCGTCCGTGGCGCAGCTGCGCGCGCGAATCGACCTCCTCGCGGCGAGCGAAGAGCAGGAGCTGCTGGACATCGATCTCCCGGGCGCCATCCGGTCTTCGGATCGGTCAGACTTCTCACGACCTCCTGTTCGGCGACCAGCCGCACCAGGTAATCACGGACGGCGCCGGCGCTCGTGACGTCGACCCGAGCGAACAATGAACAAATAAGCGCACTCTTTGACCGGTCTGCCCGGTTCTCTGTAGCCTGCGACGACCCGAAGGGGTCTCGACAGACACATGCGGAGGTAGGAGTACAGCCAATGAACGAGCGCAACTACTGGTCGAGTCTGCGGGACCGGAAGATCTCCCGCCGCACGATGCTGCAGGCGAGCGGACGCGCCGGCGTGGGCGTGGCCGGCCTGGCCCTGGTCGGCTGCGGTGACGACGATGACGACGACGCAGTGGCGCAGACCCAGGACCAGCCGGAAGAGCAGCAGCAAGCCGCACAACAACAGGACCAGCAGCAGGCTCAACAGCCCCAGGCGCAGCAGCAAGCGGCCCAGCAACAGGTGCGGCAGCAAGCCGCCGAGCAACAGGCGGAGCAGGTCGAGGCGCAGGAACAGACCGAACAGGCCGGGCAGCAGGCCGCGGTCTCCCGCTTCGACAAGACACCCGTTGACGGCGGCACGATCGTGGATATCACGGCCGTCATCTTCGATTCCGCCGACGCCAGCCAGAGCGTGTCCAGCGAGGTCTTGCGGGTGCTCGGCCGGATTCAATCGAAGCTCTTGCGATTCGCGAATCCGGACTCGGGCGAACTCACCGGTGATCTCGCCTCCGGATGGGAGGCGCCCGACGGCCAGACCGTCGTGTTGCAGCTCCGCGAGGGCGTGAACTGGCACGCTGAGGGGCCCGGCGCGGACCATCCCGCCTCCACCGCGGGACGCCCGCTGACCGCCGAAGACCTCGCGTGGAACATCGAACGGCAGAAGGCCGGCTTGCTGCAGGACGGCTCGGAGGGCGCGTTCGGCCGCAAGGGCTACTGGAGCAGCGTTGCGTCGATCGACATCGATGCCGGCGCGATGACGCTCAACCTGGCCAGCCCCAATGCGGCATTCCTCCAGGGTCTCGCCAACGAGTTCAACCTCATGGGCCAGCCCGAACTCCTCATCGGCATCGAACCGCAAGCCGTCGAGGTCTCCGCCGACAAGGTGATCGGGACCGGGCCCTACATCCTCACCGAGTGGCTGCCCGGCGAAAGCATCTCCGCCGTTCGCAACCCGGATTACCACAGCCCCGGCCCGCGGGCGCACAACTGGGTCTGGAACCAGTCGTTCGAGGATCCCACGGCCTACCGGATCGCCTTCGAGCAGAAGCAGGTCGACTCGTTGCTGACCGGCGGCTCGGAACTGCTCCAGTCGATCCATGATGGGGCCCCGGATTCGACCTTCCTCACCTATAAGGGCAGCGCCTTCCCGATTGCCGCTTACGTCAATCGGATCTTCGAACCCTGGACCGACCCGCGCATGGTGAAGGCGATCGACCTCGCCATCGATCGACGAGCGCTCATCCAGCAACTCGCACAAGGACTGGGGAAGGTCAGCGGACCCGTGCCATGGGTGCAGGAAGCCTGGGCGATTCCGCAGGAAGAGCTCACCGACTACGCGGCCTATAGCCTCGATCGCGATGCGGCCCTGCGAGAGGCTAACGAACTCTGGAGCGCGGCCGGCGGCGCGGAGGTGGGCGACATCGACTGGGTCAATTCGGAGGCCTATGAGGCAACGCGGCCGGGATCGACGGAGGCCGTCGCGCAGATGTTCAACCAGGCGTTCGGCACCGACCAGTTCAAAGGCGTCAACCAAACTTATGGTGTGATCTTCCCCGCCTGGTTCGAGAAGACGTTCACCACGTTCTTCTCCTGGATTCCGAACCTGACGGTCCCCGACGGAAGAGCGGACCTGGCCGCAGCGTTCAAAACCGACGCGCCAGGCAACTACTTCAGTGTGAGCGAGCCAGACGAGATCGATGCCAAGCTCGACGCCGCCATCCAGGAATTCGACTATGAAACCGCGAACGGGCTTGTGCGTGAAGTCCAAGACTTCATCATCGAGAACGGCCAGTTTGGTCGTCACATCATCTACAACGCCGTCGAGCCGACGGTCGCGTGGAACTACCTGCACCCCGCGCTGAAGTCGGAGACCGAGGGCTACACCTTCGAGTCGGAGAGCCTGCAGGCGCTCAACTCGTGGATCGACCCGGACGACCCGAGCATCGAAGGCCGCACGGAGCCGGAGCCGCGTCCGCTCTAGAGGGCGACGAGTGACGCGAGGAGATCACTTGGGGGCCGGGACGCGAACCGTCGGCTTCCGCCCGGCCCCTCTCCTCGTCTTCCGCTAGGAGACCGCCAACGGACCGGTGCAGCAGTACATCCTTCGCCGCGCGATTCTGAACATCTTCGTCCTTTGGATCGTGGCGACGCTGGTGTTCTTCGCCGTGCACGTCCTGCCCGGCAATTTCGCGGCCCAGCAGTTCGCCGGCGCGAACCTGGGCGGCGTGACCCCCGAGGCGATCGCACGGGCCGAGGCGGTCCTTGGGCTCGACAAGCCCGTGTTCGAGCAGTACGGCACGTTCCTCTGGGATCTGGTGCAGTTCGACCTCGGCGAGTCGTTCCGCTCCAAGCGCTCCGTCTGGAGCGAGCTCGGCCGCGCCGTGCCCTACTCCATTGAACTCGGCGTCCTGATCGTCCTGGTCGGGTTCACGATCGCCATCCCGGTCGGCATCATCAGCGCCGTCAAGCAGGATCAGATACCCGACTATCTCCTACGCGGCGGCGCGATCTTCGCCCTCGCCGCGCCGGTCTTCTGGACCGCCTCGATCGCCGTGATCCTTGTCTTGCAGTGGAACCTCTTCAAGATCGATGTCGACGGCCAGCCCCATCTTTGGGAGGACCCGAGATTGGCCCTCCAGTGGTATCTGATCCCCATGTTCGCAGGCGGGATCGCGAGCACCGCGACGACCATGCGGCTGCTGCGTTCCCAGATGCTCGAAGTGCTGCGCGAGGACTACGTCGTCACGGCCCGTGCGAAGGGACTGCAGGAGCGCACGATCATCCTGCGCCACGTGCTGCGCAACGCCTGGCTGCCCGTTCTGACGGTCATGGGCCTGACGGTAGCCACGATCATCGGCAGCCAGATTGTGCTCGAGCAGATGTTCAACGTCCCCGGTGTGGGCCGGCTGCTCTTCCAGGCCATCACGCTGCGTGACACGCCGCTGCTCGAAGGCCTCGTCCTGGTCGTGGCCTTCGTCGTGGTCTTCACCAACCTCTTCGTCGACCTCCTCTACGGGCTGCTCGATCCGCGTGTGAGATTCGCGTGACACCTCCCGACGCCTCCTCCGCTCTGCCGTTCGAGGACCGCATCTCGCTGTTGATGCGCGTGACGAGCGCAGCGCGAGCCCTGGGGCGCTTCTTCCGCCAGAAGAGACTCGGCGCCTTCGGCCTCGTGATCGTCCTCGTCTTCAGCGTGCTGGCACTGTTCGCCGGAGCGCTGGGCCGCTACAACTCGACCGTCATCTTTGATGCGGAGAATCCGAACTTTAAGACCGACCCCACGATCGCCGAGCTCGCCGAGGATCCGGACATCGGCTCACCGCGTGTGGTGGCGCAGTACCAAGCGCCGAGCAATGACCATTGGTTCGGCACCGACAGGTTCGGGCGCGACATCTACGCCCGCGTGATCCACGGCGCCAAGCTCGCGCTGATCATCGGCTTCGGCGCCTCGCTGATCGCCGTCGCCGCCGGCCTCATCATCGGGGTGATCTCCGCGTACTACCTGGGCTGGATCGACCTGATCGTCCAGCGCGTGATGGACGCGATCTACGCGTTCCCGTTCCTGATCTTGATCCTGCTGCTCGTGCAGATCTCGGAGCCTTCCACGAGAAACGTCGTGTTCGCCCTCGGCTTCGGCGGGATTCCCTTCGCCGCGCGCCTGATCCGATCCGCGGTGCTCGCCGTGCGCGGATCGGAGTACGTCCAGGCGGCCCGCGTGATCGGCGCCTCCGATCTCCGCATCATGCTGCGGCACGTGCTGCCCAACATCGGTGCGATGTTGATCATCACCTTCTCGATTGGGATCGGGGCCTACATCTTGGCCGAAGCGACGGTCTCGTTCTTGGGCGCGGGGCCGCGCGGCGAGATCTCCTGGGGCAGGATGGTGTCCTCCGGACGCGGGGAGCTGGATATTCATCCGTGGGAGAGCGTCTTCGCCGGTGGTGCGATCACGCTCCTGGTGATGGCCTTCAACCTGCTGGGCGACGCGCTTCGCGATGTCCTGGACCCCCGCCTGCGCAGCGTCTGATTCCGCTCCGCATCAGCCGAGCGGCAGAGAAGAGTGCCACTGGGCGATGGCCTGACCAATCGCGGCGGGAGAATCTTCCTGGAGGTAATGCAAGCCGGGAACGGTCACTTCCTGCTGGTTGGGCCAGGCACGGCAGAACTCCCGTTGGGGACCCGTCAAAATCGATCCGGGCTCTCCGTTGATGAACAGCTTGGACACGTTGCTCTCCGCCAGCCAGCGGGAGTACTCGTCGACGATTTCCGCTACGTCGGCGGGCTCTCCATCGAAGGGGATTTCCCTCGGCCAGGTGAGAGTCGGGCGGCGGGATTCACCGGGCTCGGTGTAGGGGCGCCGGTAGACGGACATCTCTTCATCGCTCGGATCTCGAAGCATGCCGGCGGGCAGGATGAACTCCACGAATGCGTTCTGCTCGAGCACCATCTCGTCACCGGCGGGCGACCGCAGGCCCTGGAAGAGCTCTCGCGCGCTCGCCGGCCATGCGTCCCAGGTCAGCGGCCGTACCATCGCTTCCATATACGCCAACCCTCTGACCCGTTCCTGGTTCCGGTAGGCCCAGTGGAACCCCAGAGCGGAACCCCAATCGTGCACCACCAACGTCACATCGTCGCCCAGGCCCAGGGACTCGAACCAGACGTCCAGGTAACGCCGGTGATCGACGAAGCGGTACGAGCCATCGGGCGCCTTGCCCGAGTCCCCCATCCCCACGAGGTCCGGGGCCAGGCAGCGGGCCGAGTCGGACAGATGGGGAATGATGTTGCGCCACAGGTAGGACGACGTCGGATTCCCGTGCAAGAACACCACGGGGGGCCCATCGCCCATGTCCACGTAGGAGATTTCAGTTCCGTCGACGGGAACTCGCTTCCGCGGGTGGGAGTCAGCAGCAGAGATTGCGTCGTCGTTCAAGGTTTGGCCTCCATATTGTCAGACAGTTCCTCAAAGGGGCCCGTTGACGCGGCGCTGACTCCTAGTCCAGCACCTCGTCGGCGAGCTCCGCCAATTCTTCCAGTGCTCCGCCCTCAGTGTCGCTCCTCAGCCAGATAGTCGCCCGGTCTGCCCCGGCCTCTGCCAGGGCGTCGATCGCTGCCCGAGTCCGGTATTGGCGGGGGCCTCCGAAGGCCAGGACCTGGATGGATGCGGGGTCCCGGCCGGCTGCCTCAGCCAGATCGTTCAGTTCCTTCCGACCTCGTTCGATTTCCTCCCGGTCAACGAAGTCTGCGTGGTCCTTGGACACGATTGTGGCAGCGCGGGCGGGCATCCAGCCGTCGCCGTAGTCGACGACTCGCTTGAGCACATTCTTCGCCGTGCCGCCCAGAAACACCGGCGGATAAGGCTTCTGGGCCGGCTTGGGGAACAACTCGACGGGCGGGAAGTCGTAGTAGGTTCCGTGGTACTCCGCCTCGTCCTGAGTCCACAGCTGCTTCATCGCCAGCATCGCGTCTCGGGTCTGGGTCCAGCGGTGGTCGAAGTCGGCGCCCATGATCTCCTGCTGTTCTCGGAGTCCGCCGGCGCCGATGCCGAAGATAAAACGGCCGCGCGAGAACTGGTCCAGGCTCGCCACTTTCTTCGCCAGATGAAATGGGTTATGTTCCGGTACCAGGCAGACCCCGGTGCCTATCTTGATCCTGTTGGTGACCGCCGACGCTCGGGACAACGCCACGAACGGGTCCGTCGCCGAACTCGTGTCGACCCCACTGATTGTGTCTGTCGGGAAGTCCCGGTCCGCCTCAACGGGGATGATCGGAAGTTCTGGCACCCAGAAGGATTCGAAGCCGAGTTCCTCGGCCCGCTTCGCCAACACGGCCGGGTCTATCGAGGCATTCGTCCATGTGAAGATGCCGACGTCCATTGCAATCTCCGTACTCACCGCGGCGCGATCGGGGACATTGGAAACGGCGACACGTGAGCCACTTCTTAGAGGTCGAACCGTCTCCGAGATAGCAGTGAGTGTCCCGGCCTCGGGTCGCGCAGGCTAACACGGGCACCAGTTTTGCGGGAGCTTGAGCGCCGTAGCGCGGCCGATGCCGCGTCCGGCTCCGGCAACGACCACGACGGCGCTGCGCCGTGGCGGCGGCGTTGCTCCGCACCTGCGCCGGTTTCGTCGCGCCGGCAATGACCGAAGCCACCGCCGGCTGCGAGGCGAGCCACGCGAGCGCCAGCTTCAGGATCGAGTGGATCGGCACGCTCGGCACGCACGTCGACGGCGCGATGCGGACATCGTGACCGCGGCCCGGCGCGGATATTCGTCGCGACGACAATCGGAGCGTGAGTCAACTAGACTCCCCGCCGCGGCGGGGAGTTCGCTGGCAGTCCGACACCGCAGTGATTTGAGGCGATCGTGGCGAACAGCACCGAGCTGGTCGCGGTTGCCCGCGATCTGCGAGGCACGCTCGACGCCGGCCGCGCGTGGGCCGACGAACATTCCCGCATGGCGCCTGAGGTGGTGCAGGCACTCCGCGACGTGGGTCTCTTCACCATGACCGCACCGCGCGACGTCGGGGGCGCCGAGGTGGCCTTCCCCGAGGGGATCGCGGTCTTCGAAGAGCTGGGTTATTCGGACCCCAGCGCGGCGTGGCACGTCGCGAACTCGGCCGCCCTGTGCACCGCGGCTGCGGACCTGGAGGCCGACGCCCGCGATCCGATCTTCGCCGCAGAGCCCGGCCCGTTTGGCTTTGGCGGTGTCACGACCGTCCATGGGGAGCCGGTCGAGGGCGGCTATCGCGCAAGCGGACGCGCCCCGTTCGTGACCGGCGTGAATGACGCGCCCTGGGCGCTCTTCCACGGTGACGTCCAGGCGAACGGGGCGGTCCGGGAGTTGGACGGCATGCCGGACACACGCCAGTTCATCCTGCCCGCCACGGACTTCACCGTCGAATCCACGTGGGGAGCCGCCCGCGCCATGCGCGGGACCGGCAGCGACGCCGCAATGGTGACGGATGCCTTCGTCCCGGAAGGCCGCACCCGGTCACTGATCAAGCCGGCCGTGGTCATCGATCGCCCAGTCTTCCGGATCCCGGTGCTCGCGCACATGGGCCCGCCTGCGTCTGCTGCCATGATCGTGGGGATCACGCGTCGGGCGATCGACGAGACGGCCACGCGCCTCGCCGCGCGAACGTCCGGTTCGATCATCGCGCGCGACCGGGTCAGCTTTCACCAGCGCCTGGGCGAAGCGACCGCGGCCGTCGACGTCTACAGCGCGGGCCTCCAGGCGATGGCGGAGGCGGTCTGGGCCGACGCCCAGGCGGGCGAGCTGAGCCAAGCGGCGCAGGCGCGGATGTACGCCACGTCGCTCTGGGTCATGGATCAGACGCGAGCGCTGCTCAGTGACCTCCTGCTGCTCATGGGGAGCGCCTTCTACGCCAGTGCGAACCCCGTCGAAGCCGGTCTGCGGGATGCCCACGCGATCTGCGCTTCGCTCGAGAAATGGCGAGGGCTGCAAGAGGGCGCAGGCCGCGTGAGGCTGGGACTCGATCCGCAACTGCCGTCCTTCTAGACGCGGCGCCAGAGAGGCATACTGGCTCAATCACCCGTGATTGCACGGGCGGACACGATCAACCCATCGTGTGGACGCGTCGCTCCAGGGCCATCGAGCGCCCAGGTCGGAAGCAGATCGAGACCGCCAGCCCACTCGGTCCTGAGCTTCATCGCCCTCGCTGATCATGCAGGCCCCGAATCGCGACCGACGCACCTTCGATCCCCGTCGCTGCGAACTCCCTCTGGAGACTCGCGCGTAATCTCCATTTCCCCTCTCCCCCCGCGGAGCGGGGGGAGATGCCGCAGGCAGAGGGGGGTTCCGGGCGCGCCCTCACCAGATACCGGAAGCTCCCCACCGTCACTTCGTGACATCGCCACCGGCAGGGAAGGTCGGAGCAGGGGGACTTACGCGCAGGTCTCCTCTGGCAAGGGGACCGCGGCGTGTCGGCCTGGCCCGTCAACCACTCCGAAGGGGGCGTTTCGCGCCCCAGCCGTCGCCAAAGGGCCCGTCGCGCCAGGCGAGGGCCTGCTTCAGCCCCTTCGCCTGGGCGATCTTGTGCCACTCCGTCCTCGTCGGGGATTCGTCGTGTGCTTGTGGACCGTCAGCAGGTCGAGCGGGACCTGAGCGACGCGGTTGCAGTAGTCGGCGACAGTCTGGACGAGCTGTTCCTCGTCGACAGCATGATTGATCATCCCGATCTCCTCGGCCTCGACCCCGGACCACGCGGCCGCAACGATGCCCCGATTGACGAAGCGCGGAGACCAGCCGCATCGACCTCCGTAGAAGGGCGAACCATTCCCACAGTGGCGGGCCGGACCGGCACGCCGCCCTGCACCCGCGTGCGCAGTCGCCGTTGCCGCTGCTTGGCCGCGCGGGCGGCGCCTACGTCCGCATCCCGAGCGTGGCTTCCAGCGGGGCTGGCGGCAAGCGGTCGCCGCGATGATCCGGCGCCCCCCGCGTGCTCCCGAACGGCAAGCGCATCAGGGTCAACAGGCTGTAAAGGCAAGCGTTCCGAGTAGCGCTAGCGCCAGCATGATTACGCCACTCCAGACCGCAAAGAGCAGCGAATGGGATGGAGCGTGCGTCTCAGTGCCAGTCCGCGCCCGGGCCCGCAGCCAGAGTGCGCCCCCGGCCCAGACGAACATTGCGAAAGAGCTGGCAAAGATCAGGCCGGCAGCATATGATCGTTCGTGCCCCCCGCGCACGTATTCGGGCATGCACTCGGGAACGAACGAGTAACCGATGATGGCAAACAGCGCAGGTCCGGCAATCATCCCAGCCAATGTTGCGGTGACTCGGGGGAAGAGCGGCAGCCAGACCCAGGTGAAGCCCGCCAGGAGCACGACGCCCAGCCAGCGCAGCCGGCCAAACTCAGGCTGCAACCAGTACACTGCCGGCGGTGACATCCAGGTCCACACCAGATACGCGACCAATCCGAACAGCGAGGCCGCCATCAGCAGCGGGAGCAAGGCGCCGACGCGGCTCGCGCGGAGCGCCAGGATCCGGTCCGCGCCGAAGCGCAGTCTGCTGGCGGCGACCGCCGTGAGGGGGACGATCGCTAACTCAATACCCGGCAGTGTGACCTTAGCGTATGTGTAGCCGTAAGCGTCTGTGTAGCCGGGACCGAGGCGGATGAAGTGGCTATGCCATTCATTAACTCCCCGCCGAACCACCACATAACCGCTGCCAGCAACACCAGCAGCACGACCCAGCCAAGAGCCTCAACCGCTCGCGCAACCGCGCCGTCGCTCCCTGCCGTCATCAAGCTTCCCTCCTCGCGGCAGTGGCCGGCAGCTCGAACTGCCAACCAGCGCGGCCACCAGGATGGCGACGACGCGCATCAGCAAGCGGTCCCGGCACGCCAGGTTCCACGAGACCAGGCGCGAGTCCGAGACCGCCGCCACATGCGCCCCGGCGTCCGACAGCATGACCGGCAAGGCCACGCGATGGTCCTAAGTCACAGCAGAATGTGTCGCCAGATCTTGCGGACAGAACGTCCCAATCGATTGCGGACAAGTCGATCCCTTAACGGGCTTGGAGGTAGCTGTGGGCACGGTCTTGCTACCCAGTCGGCTAGCGCGTCGGTTCCACAGAACCAACCTGATTCGCAACTCGAAGGTTCTTGATTTTGTCCAGTTTGGTGGGCCATCCTGCACTCGAACCAGGGACCTTCGGATGAAAAATCCGCTGCTCTGCCAAACTGAGCTAAGGGCCCGAATCCAGTCTAAGTCGCCCACCCCCGCCGCCCTCGCGCCACTATCCTCGGCTGCGCAGCGATCGGTGGCGCCCACGACAAAACCACTCAAGGTCGGCCTGATCGGCACCGGCTCAATCTCCCGCGCCCACCTGCCCGTCTGCCAACTCGCGCCTGATCGCGTCCGCCTCACCGCAATCTGTGACATCCGCGCCGACGCCGCCCGCCAGTTCGCCGCCGACGCCCAGATCGACGCCGTCGACACCTGCACCATCCACGACACCCACGCCCCGCTTGCGATCGCCGCCGCCCGCGCCGGCAAGCACGTCCTTCTCGAAGAGCCGATGGCCGTCTCGATCGACGAATGCCGCCAAATCCTCGAGGCCACCGAGCAGGCCGGCGTCACCTTCATGGTCGCCCAGCAGCTCCGCCACGTACCCAGCTACATGGCCCTCCGCCGCCGCATCCAGGCCGGCGAGCTGGGCCAGATCTGGTCCGCCCGCTGCGACACTTTCCTCGCCGCAGCGCTCACCGCCAACCTCGCCTCGGGCCGCCCCCGCCAGGGCTGGTGGGGGTTCGACGGCAAGCGCGGCGGCGGTGGCGTCGTGGACGTGACAGTCCCGGGCGTCGGGCGCAACGACGATTGTCCCTGCGGCTCGGGCAAGAAGTACAAGCGTTGCCACGATGCCACGGCCACGCGTGAGCGGCGAATCGTCGATCGGACGCAGCCGGATTGAGTTGCGGGATCACCGCGGAGCGTGCGAGCACGAGCAGGCTGGGGCGATGGCGCCCCGGCCTGTTTCCTCGTGAACCGACGGCCTAGGTCGGTTTGCCGTCGAACCACATATTCGCCAGGTGGACGCCAGTGAAGCCGTAGTGCGCCACGCCGGTGAAGCCCTTGACGTAGCTCCGTGCGATCACCATGCCGAACGAGTGGCCGGCAAAGATGCGCGGCGGGTTCTCTGTCATCAGGTAGCGCTGGGCTTCGTCATAGATGTCCTTGCGTTCGGCGATGTCGAAGGTCGTTCGGCCCTTGATCAGGAGGTCGTCGGCCGTGGGGTCGGAGTAATGGCCGTAGTTCTGACCGCCGTTGGTGTGGTGCTCCTCATGCATGTAATCCGGGTCGGAGCCACCGGAGTGGCCGCCGACGATGAAGGCGAAGCCCTCGCGGCTCGAGCGGATGGAGAGGAAGTCGGCCGTCCCGACCTCTTGCACCTCGATGTTGAAGCCGATTTCGTTCCAGTTGGACTGCATCACCTGGGTCATGTTCGAGGCAATCCCACCCCCGCCCGACCACACAATCGCCGGCGGCAGATTCCCCAAGTCGATGCCGGTCGAGTCGAGCAGGGTTTGCGCCTCGGCGACATCCTCGTCGCGTTCGGCGCCCGAGCGGTAACCGGGGATCTGGGCGAGTTCGTCTTTCGTGAAGCCGTAGGGCTGGAGGACCTCGGCTACAGGCCCGCCGAGCGTTTGCGGGATCCTGGTGGAGAGGCTGACGGCGATGAGCTGCTCGCGGTTCGCGGCCAGGTGCAGCGCGAGCCGCACACGAGGATCGTTGTATGGCTCCTCGGTGACGTTGAAGTGGGCGCCGCTGCCCTGCGTCGTGCGCGAGCGGAGGACGCCCCAGACCTCGTCCTCTCCCAGTTCGTCCTGGACCGTGGCGAGGTCGGCGGGGTTGCTCCCGACCATGGAGCTCGCCTGGTCAATCTGCCCCGAAACGAAGGCCGACAGCTGGATCGCCGAGTCTGCGAACCAGATGTTGCGGGTGCCGTCGAGGTAGGGCTGCTCGCCCCGATACCAGTTCGGGTTGCGCCTGAACGACGTTTCGGCATCAGCAGTGCGGGCGTCCGCGATGAACGGACCCGTCCCGATCTGCTTATCGAACTCGGAGGCGATCGCGGTGTCGCCGAAGGCATCGACCGCGTCGCGCGATACCATCAGCGCCCACGCCGACGCGACCCTGGTGAGCAGCGGGGCGAACGGCGCGCTGGCGCCCAGTCGCAGTGTGAGATCGTCGATGACCTCGAACGAGTCGATCAGCTCGAAGGCGGTGGTGTGGATGAACTCGGGGTTGTCTTGGGCGAAGCGCTGCAGCCCGAACGCTGCGTCGTCGGCCGTGAATTGGCGACCGTTGAGCGGATCGACATCGTGCCAGAACACGTTCGGCTTGATGTTGTAGACGAAGGTCTGCTCGTCCACGACCTCCGCCAGATCGGCCATCGCCTCGGTGATCCGATAGTTGCCGTCTTGTCCGTTCAGACGATCGTAGGCATTCCAGATTGTGCCGGAGGTGCCGCCGTGAATGACGACGGCCGGGTCGAAGATGCCGCCGTCGCCGCTGGGGTAGCTGTACATGCCGCCCGCCACGGGGCCGCCCGCCACGGGCTCGGTCGCCGCTTGCTCCTGCTCAGCCTGTTGCTCGGCCGGCTCGGCTTGTTCGGCCTGTTCCTGGGCCTGTTGTTCGGCCTGTGCCTGGGCCTGTTGTTCGGCCTGTTCCTGGGCCTGTTGTTCGGCCGGGGCCTGGGCCTGTTGTTCGGCCTGGGCCTGTTCGTCGACCTGCGCGACGGCGGCATCGTCGTCACCTTCGCCGCAGCCCACCAGCGCCAGACCGGCTGCGCCGACTCCGGCGCGGCCGGCGGCTGAGAGCAGACCGCGGCGTGACATGCGCTCCCGACGCATCCGCTGCCAGTAGTTCGAAGACTCGCGCATACGTATACTCCCACCCCAGTGATTCGGGCCTGCGAAATCAGGCCACGAACCACTTCTTGGCAACGAATTCTTGACAGCGGAGTCTAGGCAGCCGAGTCTTACTTAGCAAGCGATCTGTTCCTGCAAGGGGTGACCGTGCGGCATTACGTGATCCGCCGGCTGCTCCTGGTGCCGCCCACGGTGCTGTTGCTGTCGATCTTCGTCTTCGGCATGCTGCAACTGGTGCCGTCGAGCGTCATCGACGAGCGCCTGGGCACGCTGCAAGAGGCGGTGACGCCGGACGCGCGCGAAGCGCTCGAGGAGCACTTCGGGCTCAACAAACCGGTGCACGAGCGCTACGTGCAGTGGCTGGGCCAGATCTTCAGGGGCGATCTGGGCCGCTCGTGGCTGACCAATCTACCCGTGACGAAGGAGATCGAGCGGCGCATGCCGGTCACGCTCGAGTTTCTGGTCCTGACGATGCTCTTATACATCCCTACCGGGATCGGCATCGGCGTGATCTCCGCCACGCGCCGGAACCGGCCAGAGGACTACGGCCTGCGCTTCTTCACCATCTTCATGTTGGCCGTCCCCAATTTCTGGCTGTTCACGCTGGCCATCATCCTGCCCCTGTTGTGGTGGGGTTACGCCCCGACGGTGCCCTACAGCGAGCTCTGGGACAATCCGCTCCGCAACCTGGAGCAGATGATCGTGCCTGCGGCGATCACGGCGATCGCGAGCGCCGCCTTGCTCGCCCGGGTGACCCGCTCCGAGATGCTGGAGGTGCTGCGTCAGGACTACGTGGTCACGGCGCGCGCCAAGGGCCTGCAGAACCGCACCGTGGTGCTACGGCACGCCCTGCGCAACGCGACGTTGCCCGTAATCACGGTGATCGGCTTGAGTGTCGCCGGCGCGCTCGCCGGCTCAGTGATCGCGGAGCAGATCTACAATCTGCCGGGCATGGGCATCTATCTGGTGCGCTCCCTGACGAACAATGACCTGCCCGTTGTCCAGAGCTGGATGCTGCTCTTCGGCGCCGCCTTCATCCTGCTCAACCTGGCCGTCGACCTGAGCTACAGCTGGCTTGATCCCAGGATCCGCTTCACATGACGCAGGTCGCCGCCAGCCCCGAAGTCGAGCTCGAAACCACGATCGTGCCCCGCGTCAGCCGGGGGCGGCGCCTGGTCCGTGCAGCAGGCAGGCATCCGGTGGGCGTAATCGCACTCATCCTGGTCGCGATCGTGCTCTTCCTGGCGGCGTTCGGGGGCGTCATCTCTGAGGACCCCAACGAGATCACGCTCGACATCCTGCAGAAGCCGAGCAGCGAACACTGGTTCGGCACGGACGGGCTGGGGCGCGACTATTTCGCCCGGGTGATCTCCGGAGCGCGGGTGTCGATGTCGTTGTCGCTCAGCGCCATGGTGATTGGCGGGGCGGCGGCGCTCTTGATCGGCATGGTTTCGGCGTACGCGGGGGGAATCGTCGATCTGCTGGGGCAACGGCTGATCGATATGTTGCTGGCCTTCCCCGGACTGATCTTGTTGTTGCTGATGGCGCAGGTAGTGGGCCGTGGCTGGGAAGCGATGGCCGTGGGCTTGGGTTTCCTCTATGCGGTGAACCTGACGCGACTCGTGCGCTCCAGCACGCTCGCGACGCTGGCCAATCCCTACGTGGAGTCGGCCAAGGTCGTCGGCGCATCGCCGCCACGCATCCTGATCCGCCACGTGCTGCCCAACATGGGCCCGCCCGCGTTGATCTACATGACCGCGCTGATCGGGGGCGCGATCTTGGCCGAGGGCGCCCTCTCCTTCCTCGGCCTCGGCATTGCGCCGCCCACCCCCTCCTGGGGGCGCATGCTGGCCGACGGGCGCACGCTCTGGCGCGAGTGGCACCTCTCGGTCTTCCCCGGAGTCGCGATGACAGTGGCCGTGCTGGGCTTCAACCTGCTAGGCGATACGTTACGCGACGTGTTCGACCCGCGTCTGCGCGGCAGCTGAGTTGGAGGTTCCATGACACTCGCCCACCTGCTGATTGCGAATCGGGGGGAAATCGCGGTCCGCATCGCACGGGCGGCCGCCGAGCTCCGCATCCCAGCGCTGGCGGTGTACTCCGAGGACGACGCCAACTCGCTACACGCCCGGGCAGCGTCCGAGGCGCTGGCGCTCAATGGCAGCGGTCCGCGCGCCTATCTCGACGCTGAGCAGATCGTTGCCCTTGCCGTCGACGCCGGCTGCGACTCGGTCCACCCCGGCTACGGCTTCCTGGCCGAGTCGCCAGCCTTCGCGGCGAAGTGCGCTGCCGCGGGACTCACGTTCGTGGGCCCCAAGGTCGAGACGCTGGAACTGCTCGGCGACAAGGCCCGCGCGCGGGCATTCGCGTCGCAGCACAACGTGCCCGTCGTGGCGGGCAGTGAGGGGCCGGTCACCGCGGCTCAGGCCCGAGCGTTCCTGGAAGGATTGGGGGCCGACGGAGCCGTGCTGCTGAAAGCGGTGAGCGGCGGTGGAGGCCGCGGCATGCGAGTCGTCTCCGACGCCGCGGCGATCGATGAGGCCTACGCACGCTGCCAGTCCGAAGCGAAGACAGCGTTTGGCAACGCGTCGATCTACGTGGAACGTCTCGTGCCGCGGGCGCGGCACCTGGAGGTCCAGGTGGTCGGGGATGACAGCGGCGCCGTCTGTGCTCTGGGCGAGCGGGAGTGCTCCGTCCAGCGACGCCATCAGAAGCTGATCGAGATCGCGCCCAGCCCCTGGATCGACGCCGAAACGCGCCGGGCGCTGACGAGCGCAGCGTTGCGCCTGGCCCAAGCCGCCGAGTACCGCGGCTTGGGCACGTTCGAGTTCCTGGTCGATTTCGATACCGGCGACCACGCCTTCATCGAGGCGAACGCGCGGCTCCAAGTGGAGCACACCGTGACGGAAGAAGTAACTGGCATCGACTTGGTGCAGGCGCAGCTGCGCCTCGCGGGTGGTGAGTCGCTGGCCAGCATCGGCCTGTCGGAGGCGCCCGCGCCGCGCGGCTATGCGCTCCAGGCGCGCGTGAATCTCGAACGCATGCAGGCTGACGGTGGTGTGCGACCGTCGGGCGGCGGGTTGAGCGTCTTCCAGCCGCCGTCTGGGCCGGGCATCCGTGTCGACACCTACGGCTACGCGGGCTACGCCACGAATCCCAGCTTCGACTCGCTGCTGGCCAAGGTGATCGCACACACGACCACGGCTGATATCAAGGATGCGGCGCGGCGAGCCGAGCTCGCCTTGGGGGCGTTCCAGATCGCCGGCGCCGAAACCAACATCGAGTTCCTGCGGGCCGTCATCGACCACGACGACTTCGTCGCCGGGGCCGTGCACACGCGCTGGGTCGACGAGAACGCCGGCGCCCTGCTGGCCGGCGAGGACGAGCCGCCGGCGACGGAGTCGGGCCCGGCCGACCCCCTGGCGGGGCTGGACTTCTATCGCAGCGGCGACCCCGGGGGAGTCGTCACCATGGGGGCGCGCGGAGCCAAACCCCAACCCGTGGGCCCACCCAACACCACACCGCTGCGTGCGCCGATCCAAGGCACGATCCGCGAGCTGCTGGTCGGCGAGGGCGACATCGTCCGCGAGGGGCAAACGGTCTGCATCATGGACGCTCTCAAGATGGAGCATCTGGTGCGGTCCGACCTGGGCGGCATCCTGCGCCACGTAGCCGTGGCTGTCGGGGAGACCGTCTACGAGGACCACCCGCTGGTGTTCATTGAGGAGGCCGACGTCGGGGGGCCGGCCGTGGACGACACGTCGGCGCCCGACCCGGACTACATCCGCCCGGATTTGCAGGCGGTGCTCGACCGGCGGGTCTTCTTGCTGGACGAGCACCGCCCCGCGGCCGTCGAGCGGCGCCACGCGAACAACCGTCGCACGGTGCGCGAGAACTTGGCCGACCTCGTCGACGACGGCACCTGGATCGAATACGGGGACCTCGTCATCGCGGCGCAGTCCAAGCGCTACCCGTTGGACGAACTCGTGCGCAAGACGCCGGCCGACGGGTTGGTCGCCGGAATCGGGTCAGTCAACGGCGACCTCTTCGACGAGAAACGGGCCCGCACTGTCGTCGTCTCCTACGACGACACCGTCTTCGCCGGGACACAGGGCATCCGCGGTCATTCCAAGACCGACCGCATCATGGAGGTCGCGGAACAATTCGCGCTGCCGCTGATCTTCATCGCGGAGGGCGCCGGCGGGCGCTCCGGCGACACCGACGGCATGCCCGGCATGGTCTTCCGCACCTGGGAGTACATGGCCCGCCTCAGCGGCACCGTTCCCATCGTGGGTGTGACCGCCGGTCGCTGCTTCGCCGGCAACGCTGCGATCCTCGGCATCTGTGACGTCATCATCGCGACGGAGGACGCCAACATCGGCATGGGAGGCCCTGCTGTCATCGAGGGCGGTGGCATGGGCGTCTATCTGCCTGAAGAGATCGGACCGATGTCGGACCAGGTCCCGGCGGGAACCGTCGATGTCGTGGTCAAGACAGAGGCCGAGGCCATCGCGACGGCCAAACAGTATCTCTCCTACTTCCAGGGGTCGATCGAGGATTGGGAGTGCGGCGACCAGCGGCTGCTACGCCACGCAGTGCCGGAGAATCGGTTGAGCGCGTACGACGTGCGGGCCGTGATTGAACTGCTGGCCGACACCGGGTCGATGCTCGAGCTGCGGACGGGCTACGGGAACGGCATGGTGACGGCGTTCGTGCGGATCGAGGGGAGGCCGGTGGGGATCATCGCCAACAACAACGAGCATCTGGGCGGATCGATCGAGAGCTTTGGCTCCGACAAGGCGGCCCGCTTCGCCAAGCTCTGCGACTCCTGGAATATCCCCATCTGCACGCTCGTCGACACCCCCGGCATGATGATCGGCCCGGAGGCGGAGAAGACCGCCTTGGTTCGCCGGACCAGCAACCTCATCGTCACCCTGGGCAACGTCAAGACGCCCCGTTTCAGCGTTGTGCTGCGCAAGTGCTACGGCCTGGGCTCCAACACGATCCTCTTCGGCAACGAACGAGCGCCGTCCTTCACCGTCGCCTGGCCCACGGCCGAGTTCGGAGGGATGAACCTCGAAGCCGCTGTCCGGCTTGGAGCGCGCGATCAGCTGGCGGCGATTGACGATCTCGAAGAGCGGGCGGCGCTGTACGAGAAGCTGGTGGCGGAAGCGTACGAGCGAGGCGGGCCGCTGCGCGCGGCGGAGACGTTCCGGGTGGACTCCGTTGTCGACCCCATGGAGACTCGCTACTGGATCACGCAGGGGTTGCTGGCCGCGCCGGAGTCGGAGCCAATCCGGCGCGGCCGGCGTCCCAGCATGCCGACCTGGTAGACGATGACAGGCGCGCTAGACGGAGTGCGGGTGCTTGATCTGTCGACCCGGTTGGCCGGGGCCTACTGCGCGCGGCTGTTCGGCGACTTCGGCGCCGATGTGCGAATGCTGGAGACCGAGCGAGGTCACCCGCTGCGCCGCGAGCCGCCGTTCCTCGGCGGGGAGCCGGGGCCTGAGCGATCACTGCTGCACGCCTACGTGAACGCGAACAAGACGTCGTGGCTGGACGATGGCGAGGACGCGCTGACGGAGCAGATCGCGGGGGCAGATCTGATCGTGACGACGGAAGCCCCGTGGCCCGTGCGGCTGCGAGGAGCGCTGCGGTCGGCGCGACCCGATGCCGTCGTGCTGTCGATCACCCCCTTTGGGTTGGAGGGGCCGCTGGCGGGGGCGGAGGCGAACAATCTCACGCTGTCGGCGATGAGTGGCTGGTCGTTCATCTGCGGCTACGAGGGGGAGCCGCCGCTCACGCTGCCACGCCACTCCTCGGAGTTCCTGGCCGGAGTGGCGTCGTTCTCCGGCGCCGCCGCCGCTCTGCTGCGTCGGCAGGCGACCGGCCAGGGAACACTGGTCGACGTGAGCGAGCTGGAGGCGATGATCGTCAGCAGCGCACCGTGGTCGCTGGCCCTGATCTTCGACCCCAGCGGCTACACGGAGACCGTGCACAAGCACGATCGCGGGCGCGCTCCATTCTTGCGGGCCGCGGACGGGGACATGGTGGTGGTCCTGGGTCAGGGGCCGTTCTGGCGGGACGCGATGACTGTGCTGGGCTTGGCTGAGCTGGCGGACGCCGACTTCGACGAGCCGGACCAGCGCCGCCAACTCCTGGCCGCGGTGCAGGGCAGAATCGAGGAGGCCGTTGCGCGCCGCCCGCGGATGGAACTATTCGAGCTCCTCTCGCAGGTGCGCGGTGCCGCAGGAGTGGTCCAGAACACGTCCGACCTGTTGGACAACCCCCATTTGCGCGCCCGCGACTACTTCGTGGAGACGACGGTGGACGGCCAACGAGTCGAACGGCCGGGGCCACAGGTCAAGCTGTCCGCATCCCCGTGGGCGCTGAGGCGGGACGCGCCGCGCCTGGGCGAACGTCAGATGTCCAGCGAGGCGGCTGCGTGGCGTCGTAGAGCGGGACCCACGGCCAGGCGCGGAGCCGCCGTTCCGTCCGAGACGCCGCTGGCTGGAGTGCGTGTGCTCACCGTCACACAGGCGTGGTCGGGGCCGTTGGGGACCGAGCTGCTAGCGCTGCTGGGTGCGGACGTGGTGCAGGTAGAGGCGCGACGGCGGCCGGACGTGTGGCGCATGTACGTCGCGGGCTACAACACGCCGGTGCCGCCGCGGATCGCCGATCCGTCGCGCCGGCAGCGCGGCTGGAACACCATGGGTCTCTACAACGCGACGAATCTGAACAAACGCGCCATCACGCTGGACATGCAGGACCCGCGCGGCGCAGAGATCTTCTGGCGACTGCTGCCCAAGTTCGACGTCTTCGCCGAAAGCTTCAGCCCGCACGTCCTGCCCAACTGGGGTGTCACCTACGAGACCCTGCAGGATGCGCGCCCGGACATCATCTTCGCCTCGCTGTCCGGCTACGGCGCGACGGGGCCCTACACGAACTACCCGGCCAACGGCGCCACGATCGAACCAATGTCGGGGCTGTCCTCGCTCAACGGCTATGAGGGCGACCGGGCCGGGAACACGGGTGGCCTGATCCCCGACCCCATCGGTGGGATGTATCTGGCCTCGTCGATCGTAGCCGCGCTCCATCACCGGGCTCGCACGGGGGAGGGGCAGCGGATCGATCTGTCGATGATGGAGGTGATGGCGTCGCATCTGGGCGATGCGGTCATGGAATGGTCGGCCAACGGCGTCTTGCGTAGGCCGGGTGGAAACCGCCACCCGCGCATCGCGCCGCACGCGGTCTACGCGACACGCGACGGCCAGTGGCTGGCGCTGTCCGCCGAGGACGACGCTGACTTCCGGGCGCTCGCCGAGCGGATCGGTACGCCGGACCTGACCGTGGATCCACGATTCGCGACCGCGGATGCCCGAAAGGCCAACGAAGAAGCGCTCGATGACCTGATCGGCGCCTGGTGCGCGAAGCAGGACGCCGAGGCGGCGGCCTCGGCGCTACTCGCGGCTGGCTGCGCGTCAGCGCGAGTGTCCACGCTGCCGGAAGTCGTGCTGTCGCCGAACCCCCAGGCAGTGTCGCGAGGATTCGTTACGGAACAGGAGCACCCCGAGGCGGGGTTACACACGATTGCGGTGGCTCCATGGAAGTTCGGCGGTCGGTCGGTGCCGTTGCGGCGGCCGTCGCCGTGCATGGGCGAACACAGCTTTGAGATCTTCCGGCAGGAACTGGGCATGGAACGGGCCGAGTACGAGGCGCTCGTGGCCGCCGGCGTGACAGGCGACGAGCCGCCAGACTAGCCGCACCCTGCCGGTCCCCGGACGGGATACCCACGGGATCGACAGGCGGCGGCGGTGTTTGCGGGGGGGCTGTTTGGCTTCCGTGTACTGTGTCGTCTACCTTCGGACGCCCCGGCCCGAGCATGAGCGGAACGCTCTCGCCATCGTGTCGGCTGGTGGGGTGCGCCATTCTTCGCAGGGCGCCGCGGGACGCGCACTCCGGTAGCCTACGGACCAGGAAGAGAGGCGGGCCATGGCGGCTCTCGACGGCATGCGCGTGCTCGACCTGACGCAGTACGAAGCGGGGACATCCTGCACGCAGGCGCTGGCCTGGCTCGGCGCCGACGTCGTGAAGGTCGAGCCCCCGCTCCGTGGAGATCCCGGACGCCACGTGCAGCCGGGCGACGGCGACTCGCCGTACTTTCTCAACTTCAACAGCAACAAGCGCAGCATCGTCCTCGACCTGCAAGACCCGCGGGGGCGGGACATACTCCTGCGTCTCGCGCCCAACTACGACGTGTTCGTGGAGAACTACGCGTCTGGCGTCGTTGAGAAGCTCGACATCGGGCCCGACGTCGTGCGGCGCGCCAACCCGCGCATCATCTATGGGCGGCTCAAGGGTTTTGGACTGAGTGGGCCGTACGCGCAGTTCAAGGCTTTTGACCCCATCGCGCAGGCGGCCGCCGGCGCGATCGCTCTCACAGGACCCGATGACGGGCCCCCGGTGTACCCCGCATCGATGACCGGTGATTCGGGCACCGGCCTGCAGCTCGCGCTAGCGATTACGGCGGCCTACGTTGAGTGCCAGCGGACCGGCGCGGGCCAGGTGATCGAGATCTCGATGCAGGAGGCGATGACCTTCTTCATGCGCACGCGGGTCTCGAGCACGATCTGGAACACCCGCCCAGCCCTCGGCAGAGGACACCCCAATCGCTCCGGCGCTGGCCCGGCCACGGTGCGCTTGTACCCCTGCCAGCCACAGGGCCTCAACGACTATGTCTTCATCATGTGCACCACCCAGCGGATGTGGGACTCGCTCTGCATCGCGATCGAGCGGCCCGAGCTGGCGCTCGATCCGCGCTTCGCGACGGACACCGCGCGACGCGAGCACAGCGAGGCGCTGGCCGAGGAGATCGGCGCCTGGATGCTGCAGCGGACGAAAGCGGAGGCGATGCAGACCCTGGGCGAGGCCGGTGTCCCCTGTAGCGCGACGATGACCACGGAGGACCTGTTTAGCGACCCGCACCTGCGCGCGCGCGGCTTCATTCAGCAGCTCGACCATCCCGAGCACGGCGCGATCGAGCTGTTGGGCTTCGCCCCGCGGCTCTCGAACGGCAACGTGCCCTTCGTCCGCGCCCCGCTGATGGGGGAGCACACGGCCGACGTGCTGCGGACCGATCTGGCCTTGGAGCCGGCAGAGATCACCGATCTCCGCGACGCGGGCGTCGTGGCGTAGTGCCGGTGCAGGGCCCGCCACGATGACAACATCGTGAAGAACGACCGGCTAGCTCAGATCCAAGCGCGCCCTGATCAGTTCGGCCGCTTCGTCGGGGCCAAAGTGGATCGTGTCAATCAGCACGCGCCGCTCGGGGTCGGGGAAGTCCCCGCCGCTCGCGGTGCGATGCTGCGCATCCCATTCTCGGAGGTATTCGTCGGTTGCCCACGAGACATCCTTGTGGGCCCGGCGCGCAGGGGACCGATTGCGCAAGAGCCGTACCAACAACGGCGCCTGCAGCTCGGCGAAGCCAAGCCACCCACCGCACGACGTGCCGGTGCGGTCCAGGTCGGTGACCCCCGTCGTGCTCCCGGCATCCTCGATGGTTCAGATGTACGTGACGATGGCCCCGCGCCTCGCGGCCAGCAGTTACTGGAGGAGCAGGTGCAGGATCGCCCGGTTGACGCGGCGGAACGGATCGCTCCCCAACCCAAAGAACTGCGTGACGGGATCGATCGTCATGTGCGCGCGGCGGAGTGTGAGCGCCGTCCGTTGCGCGAGTGCCTCGCCGACCGACGTCTTGCCGACCGCGATAGGCCCGAAGAGAAGCACGACGGTTGGCGCCGACGCCGCCACGTGACACCCCGTTCTTCCCGTACCCAATGCGCTACCCGTACGATCCTTGGCTCCCGACTCGCGGGTAGGGACATCAGCACGATCGGGTGATCGATTAGGGACAGCCAACCTGTCAGGATCATTCGATCATGCCCTCCCAGCGGAGAGGCTGATCGATCCGGCGGCGCAGCGCCACGGTGTGGGCGCCATCGTCGCGCCGCGGGACCTCCCGACGCACCAGGAGCCACACCAGCGCCCGGATCACCCGCAGCTGCCCGACGCCGAGCGTGTCCGCGCGGGCCCGGCACCGCTTCGGTCCAGCTCTGCAGAGCCGATCGGAGCGGTTGCAGCCCGGTGGCACCGGCCTCTCGCGCGCGGTGCAAGCCACCCATTCACAATCGCTTCAGTCGTCGCTGAACCTCTCGCGCAGTGCCGGCAACACCTCCTCCACGAACCGCTGCCGGGCACGCGGGGCCTCGCTCGCATCCGCGTCGCCCGTGGGCCCCACGACGAAGATCCGCTCCAACCCCAAATCGATCAGCTCGCTCAGCCGCTCCACGCAGTAACTGCTGGGCCCAAACACCCCGAACTTGCCCGCGAACTCGTCCGTCAGCAAGTCGGCTTGATGGCTGACCGTACGAGTATGGGTCGTCATGTCGTAGCCGTCGTGGACCCGCATCAGGACTTCACGCTCGGCCGCCGACGTTGGTCCCACAACCGAGCCGTGCATCGCCGAAAAGCGCGCGAACACGGAGAGCGCGCCCCCGGCCATGCGGCCCGCCGTTACGGGGTCGTCGTGCGCCACGACAATCATGTAAGAACCGAACGGGATCTCCGGCGGCAGCCCCGCCTCGGCCCGCGCCTCGTGGGCCACGTCCATTCCCCAGCGCAGCCGGGCCGGATCGGCCCCCACCGCAAAGGTGACGGCGTCGGCATGGAGGGCGGCCGCCCGAATCACGCGTGGACCCGTGGCGGCCACGTCCACGGGCACCGTCGCCTGGCTCTCGCGCAGCCACTCGAGCCGGCTGCCATCGGGCTGCTGGGCAAGGTCCAGCTCATCCAGCGTCGCGTCCTCGTTGAAGGGCACCGACTCCCGCCGCAGATAGGCCCTGAGCTGTTGCAGGTACTTCTCGAACGCGGGCACGGACGCCGGCGCATACTCCAGGTGCGCCATCGCCGAATCCCCACGCCCAATCCCCAGATAGGCGCGCCCGCCGCTCAGCGCTTGGATCGTCGCCATCGCCGACGCCGTCACCGAGGCATGACGGGTGAACGGATTCGTCACGCCGGTGCCCAGCTTCAGCGTCGTCGTCGCGTCCGCCGCCAGCGCCAGCGCGATGTAGCAGTCGGGTTGCAGATTCTGCGAATCCCCGAACCTGATCCCGTCCCAACCCACTGCTTCGGCGCGCTGCGCGTCCTGCCTCACGTTCCACCGACCGACGCCGGACCAGAATTCAACACGGGGCATCTTCGCCACCTTCTTTCTTGTAGCGCGCTCGCTGCGCGTGAGTCTACCGCCAGGGAAAGCCCGCGGCGGCGACGTGTACCTGAATCGGCGTGCACATGAGCGGCGCCATGCAGGAACAATCGATTCGGCAAGATTCTTGCCTACGGGGCGAGCGCTGGGTGCCAACGAAGACCGAGCGACGCCCTCTAGGCTGACCCCATCGAACGGCTCGAGGAGAGGAAGCGCCGATGCCCGCATTGGATGGAATGCGAATCCTGGACATGACTCAACGCGAAGCGGGGACATCCTGCACGCAGGCGCTGGCCTGGCTCGGCGCCGACGTCGTGAAGGTCGAGCCGCCGCTGCTAGGAGATCCCGGACGCCACGTGCAGCCGGGCGACGGTAACTCGCCCTACTTTCTCAACTTCAACAGCAACAAGCGCAGCATCGTCCTCGACCTGCGAGACCCGCGAGGGCGGGACATACTCCTGCGTCTCGCGCCCAACTACGACGTGTTCGTGGAGAACTACGGGCCCGGCGTGGTTGAGAAGCTCGACATCGGGCCCGACGTCCTGCGGCGCGCCAACCCGCGCATCATCTATGGGCGGCTCAAGGGGTTTGGGCTGAGTGGGCCGTACGCGCAGTTCAAGTCCCTTGACCCCATCGCGCAGGCGGCTGCGGGCGCGATCGCTCTCACAGGACCCGATGACGGGCCCCCGGTGTACCCCGCATCGATGACCGGTGATTCGGGAACCGGCCTCCAGCTCGCGCTGGCGATTGCGGCGGCCTACGTTGAGTGCCAGCGGACCGGCGCGGGCCAGGTGATCGAGATCTCGATGCAGGAGGCGATGACCTTCTTCATGCGCACGCGGGTCTCGAGCACGATCTGGAACACCCGCCCAGCCCTCGGCAGAGGACACCCCAATCGCTCCGGCGCTGGCCCGGCCACCGTGCGCTTGTACCCCTGCCAGCCACAGGGCCTCAACGACTATGTCTTCATCATGTGCACCACCCAGCGGATGTGGGACTCGCTCTGCATCGCGATCGAGCGGCCCGATCTGGCGCTCGATCCGCGCTTCGCGACGGACACCGCGCGACGCGAGCACAGCGAGGCGCTCGCCGAGGTGATCGGCGCCTGGATGCTGCAGCGGACGAAAGCGGAGGCGATGCAGACCCTGGGCGAGGCCGGTGTCCCCTGTAGCGCGACGATGACCACCGAAGACCTGTTTAGCGACCCGCACCTGCGCGCCCGCGGCTTCATTCAGCAGCTCGACCATCCCGAGCACGGCGCGATCGAGCTGTTGGGCTTCGCCCCGCGGCTCTCGAACGGCGACGTGCCCTTCGTCCGCGCCCCGCTCATGGGCGAGCACACCGACGACGTGCTGCGGGCCGACCTGGCCTTGCAGCCGGCAGAGATCACCGATCTCCGCGACGCGGGCGTCGTGGCGTAGTGCCGGTGCAGGGCCCGCCACGATGACAACATCATGAGGAACGACCGGCTAGCTCAGATCTAAGTGCGCCCTGATCAGTTCGGCCGCTTCGTCGGGGCCAAAGTGGATCGTGTCAATCAGCACGCGCCGCTCGGGGTCGGGGAAGTCCCCGCCGCTCGCGGTGCGATGCTGCGCATCCCATTCTCGGAGGTATTCGTCGGTTGCCCACGAGACATCCTTGTTGGCCCGGCGCGCAGGGGACCGATTGCGCAAGAGCCGTACCGACAACGGCGCCTGCAGCTCGGCGAAGCCAAGCCACCCACCGCACGACGTGCCGGTGCGGTCCAGGTCGGTGACCCCCGTCGTGCTCGCGGCATCCTCGATGGTTCAGATGTACGTGACGGTGGCCCCGCGCCTCGCGGCCAGCAGTTACTGGAGGAGCAGGTGCACGATCGCCCGGTTGACGCGGCGGAACGGATCGCTCCCCAACTCAAAGAACTGCGTGACGAGATCGATCGTCATGTGCGCGCGGAGGAGTCTGAGCGCCGTCCGCTGCGCGAGTGCCTCGCCGACCGACGTCTTGCCGACCGCGATAGGCCCGAAGAGAAGCACGACGGTTGGCGCCGACGCCGCCCGCCACGTGACACCCCGTGCTTCCCGTACCCAATGCTCTACCCGTACGATCCTTGGCTCGCGACTCGCGGGTAGGGACGTCAGCACGATCGGGTGATCGATTAGGGACAGCCAACCTGTCAGGATCATTCGATCATGCCCTCCCAGCGGAGAGGCTGATCGATCAGGCGGCGCAGCGCCACGGTGTGGGCGCCATCGTCGCGCCGCGGGACCTCCCGACGCACCAGGAGCCACACCAGCGCCCGGATCACCCGCAGCTGCCCGACGCCGAGCGCGTCCGCGCGGCCCCGGCACCGCTTCGGTCCAGCACTGCAGAGCCGATCGGAGCGGTTGCAGCCCGATGGCGCCGGCCTCTCGCGCGCGGTGCAAGCCACCCATTCACAATCGCTTCAGTCGTCGCTGAACCTCTCGCGCAGTGCCGGCAACACCTCCTCCGCGAACCGCTGCCGGGCACGCGGGGCCTCGCTCGCATCGGCGTCGCCCGTGGGCCCCACGACGAAGATCCGCTCCAACCCCAAATCGATCAGCTCGCTCAGCCGCTCCACGCAGTAACTGCTGGGCCCAAACACCCCGAACTCGCCCGCGAACTCGTCCGTCAGTAAGTCGGCTTGATGGCTGCCCGTGCGAGTATGGGTCGTCATGTCGTAGCCGTCGTGGACCCGCATCAGGACTTCGCGCTCGGTCGCCGACGTTGGTCCGACAACCGAGCCGTGCATCGCCGAAAAGCGCGCGAAAACGGAGAGCGCGCCCCCGGCCAGGCGGCTCGCCGTTCCCGGGTCGTCGTGCGCCACGACAATAATGTAAGCACCGAACGGGATCTCCGGCGCCAGTCCCGCCTCGGCCCGCGCCTCGTGGGCCACGTCCATTCCCCAGCGCAGCCGGGCCGGATCCGCCCCTACCGCAAAGGTGACGGCGTCGGCATAGAGGGCGGCCGCCCGAATCACGCGTGGACCCGTGGCGGCCACGTCCACGGGCACCGTCGCCTGGCTCTCGCGCAGCCACTCGAGCCGGCTGCCATCGGGCTGCTGGGCAAGGTTCAGCGCATCCAGCGTCGCGTCCTCGTTGAAGGGCACCGACTCCCGCCGCAGATAGCCCCTGAGCTGTTGCAGGTACTTCTCGAACGCGGGCACGGACGCCGGCGCATACCCCAGGTGCGCCATCGCCGAATCCCCACGCCCAATCCCCAGATAGGCGCGCCCGCCGCTCAGCGCTTGGATCGTCGCGATCGCCGACGCCGTCACCGAGGCATGACGGGTGAACGGATTCGTCACGCCGGTGCCCAGCTTCAGCGTCGTCGTCGCGTCCGCCGCCAGCGCCAGGGCGATGTAGCAGTCGGGTTGCAGATTCTGCGAATCCCCGAACCTGATCCCGTCCCAACCCACTGCTTCGGCGCGCTGCGCGTCCTGCCTCACGTTCCACCGACCGACGCCCGACCAGAATTCAACACGAGGCATCTTCGCCACCTTCCTGCTTGTAGCCCTTCTTGTGGCGCGCTCGCTGCGCGTGAGTCTACCGCCGGGAAAAGCCCGCGGCGGCGACGCGTACCTGAATCGGCGTGTACATGAGCGGCGCCATGCGGGAACAATCGATTCGGCAAGATTCTTGCCTACGGGGCGAGCGGTGGGTGCCAACGAAGACCGAGCGACGCCCTCTAGTGTCCCGAGTCGCTAATGCGGCGAACAACGGGGTATGGTGTTGATGGAGCCGGTGTGGCCGTCCGGGGCTTTCGCTGGAGTGTGATGAGTACCCGACTGGGCCGCCCCACGGTGACGATCGTGCTGAGTGCGGAGGAACGAGAGACGCTGGAGCGCTGGGCGCGCCGGCCGAGCACGGCGCAGGCCCTGGCGCTGCGCAGCCGGATCGTGCTCGCGGCGGCGGCCGGGCAGGCGAATACGGAGATCGGCGCGACGCTGGGCTGCCATCCGGTCACGGCCGGCAAGTGGCGGCGACGCTTCGCCCAGCGTCGGCTGGATGGGCTGAGCGATCAGCCGCGTCCCGGCGCGCCCCGCACGATCAGCGATGCGCAGGTGGAAGCGGTGATCGTCAAGACGCTGGAACAGCAGCCGCGCAACGCGACCCACTGGTCGACCCGCTCGATGGCCGCCGAGCTGGGCATGTCGCAGACCGCGATCTCCAGGATCTGGCGCGCCTTTAGCCTCAAACCGCACTTGGTGGAGCAGTTCAAGCTGTCGCCCGACCCGCAGTTCATCGACAAGGTGCGCGACGTGGCCGGCCTCTAGCTCAACCCACCCGACGCGGCGGTCGTGCTGTGCGTGGACGAGAAGACCCAGATCCAGGCGCTCGACCGTACGGCGCCGACGCGGCCGATGCTGCCGGGCGTGCCCCGCCGCCAGACCCACGGCTACGTCCGTCACGGCGCCACCAATCTCTACGCCGCGCTGGATGTCGCCTCGGGCCACGTGATCGCCGACCTGACTCCGCGACACCGGGCCCGCGAGTTCCGGCGCTTCCTCGACCTGATTGACGAGCAGGTACCCGACGAACTCGCGGTGCATGTCGTGTTGGACAACGTCGCCACCCACCGCACCGCGGAGATCCGAGCTTGGCTCCAGCGCCATCCCCGCTTCCGCTTTCACTTCACCCCCACCTACAGCTCCTGGATGAACCTGGTCGAGCGCTGGTTCGCGGAACTGACCACCAAATGGCTCAGGCGCGGCGCCCACCGCAGCGTCGCCGACCTGACCCACGCCGTCGAACGCTGGGTCGCCGACTGGAACGAACACCCGCGTCCCTTCGTCTGGCACAAGACCGCCGACCAGATCTTCGACAACCTCGCCGGCTATCTCAACCGTATTCCCGACTCAGGACACTAGGAACGCTCTGAACAAGGCACGGATGTGGGCTGGTTACGATCGGGGCAGCGACCGTCGAAGGGAGCGCCTCGATGCAGGAACCGACGTTTGGCAGCCTGGAGTTTGCGCACAAGAAGCGGAAGACCCGGCGGGAACGGTTCCTGGAGCGGCTCGAGTCGCTGGTGCCCTGGGCCGCGCTGGAGGCCCGCGTCGAACCGGTCTATCCCAAGCCGGGGCGCGGACGGCGGCCCTACCGCCTGGCCGTGATGCTGCGCGTTCACTGCGTGCAGCTCTGCTACAACCTCAGCGACCCAGCGATCGAGGACTTGCTCTACGAGGCCGAGTCGGTCCGCCGCTTCTGCGGACTCAACCTCAGTGGGCCGCTCCCCGACGAGTCGACGATCCTGCACTTCCGCCACCTCTTGGAGCGGCATCAGCTGGGCGAGGCGCTGCTGGCGACGATCAACGCGCAGCTGGCAGGCCGGGGCCTGCGGCTGCAGGCCGGCACGATCGTGGACGCCAGCATCATCGCCGCGCCGTCCTCGACCAAGAACCAGCGTCGCCAGCGCGACCCGGAGATGCATCAGACCAAGAAGGGCAACGAGTGGCACTTCGGGATGAAGCTGCATATCGGGGTGGACGCCGCCACGGGAGTGACACACAGCCTGAGCACGACGGCGGCCAACCGCGCCGACGTGACCGAGGCGCATCGGCTGCTGCGCGGCGGCGAACGCGAGGCCTGGGGCGACGCCGGCTACCAGGGCGCGGAGCGGCGTCCCGAACTGGCGGACTCGGAGGTCGAGTGGCGGGTCGCGATGCGTCCCGGACGCCGCCGGCAACTGGCGCCGCACAGCCCACTCGCCCAGCGCGAGCGTGAGCGGGCTTCGCTGCGGGCCAAGGTCGAGCATCCCTTCCTCTACATCAAACGGCGCTTCGGCTACGACAAAGTGCGCTACCGCGGTCTGGCCAAGAATCACCAGCGGCTGGCCCTGTTGCTCGGCTTCGCCAATCTGTTGATCGCCGAGTCGCAACTGGCCTGAACCGGGGCGGACTGCGCCCTTCGCCCGGCTCGGCCCCACACAGGCGGCCCACCGGACCCTCAGCACCGCCCCAACCCATCGCCCCGGTCGCCAACTCACCGCATCGACGCAACCGCCCGCGGCCAGGCAGCACGAAGTCCGACCAATAGCCTCTTGTTCAGAGCGTTCCTAGGCTAACCCCATCGAACGGCTCGAGGAGAGGAAGCGCCGATGCCCGCATTGGATGGAATGCGAATCCTGGACATGACTCAACGCGAAGCGGGGACATCCTGCACGCAGGCGCTGGCCTGGCTCGGCGCCGACGTCGTGAAGGTCGAGCCCCCGCTCCTTGGAGATCCCGGACGCCACGTGCAGCCGGGCGACGGCGACTCGCCGTACTTTCTCAACTTCAACAGCAACAAGCGCAGCATCGTCCTCGACCTGCAAGACCCGCGGGGGCGGGACATACTCCTGCGTCTCGCGCCCAACTACGACGTGTTCGTGGAGAACTACGCGTCTGGCGTCGTTGAGAAGCTCGACATCGGGCCCGACGTCGTGCGGCGCGCCAACCCGCGCATCATCTATGGGCGGCTCAAGGGTTTTGGACTGAGTGGGCCGTACGCGCAGTTCAAGGCTTTTGACCCCATCGCGCAGGCGGCCGCCGGCGCGATCGCTCTCACAGGACCCGATGACGGGCCCCCGGTGTACCCCGCATCGATGACCGGTGATTCGGGCACCGGCCTGCAGCTCGCGCTAGCGATTACGGCGGCCTACGTTGAGTGCCAGCGGACCGGCGCGGGCCAGGTGATCGAGATCTCGATGCAGGAGGCGATGACCTTCTTCATGCGCACGCGGGTCTCGAGCACGATCTGGAACACCCGCCCAGCCCTCGGCAGAGGACACCCCAATCGCTCCGGCGCTGGCCCGGCCACGGTGCGCTTGTACCCCTGCCAGCCACAGGGCCTCAACGACTATGTCTTCATCATGTGCACCACCCAGCGGATGTGGGACTCGCTCTGCATCGCGATCGAGCGGCCCGAGCTGGCGCTCGATCCGCGCTTCGCGACGGACACCGCGCGACGCGAGCACAGCGAGGCGCTGGCCGAGGAGATCGGCGCCTGGATGCTGCAGCGGACGAAAGCGGAGGCGATGCAGACCCTGGGCGAGGCCGGTGTCCCCTGTAGCGCGACGATGACCACGGAGGACCTGTTTAGCGACCCGCACCTGCGCGCGCGCGGCTTCATTCAGCAGCTCGACCATCCCGAGCACGGCGCGATCGAGCTGTTGGGCTTCGCCCCGCGGCTCTCGAACGGCAACGTGCCCTTCGTCCGCGCCCCGCTGATGGGGGAGCACACGGCCGACGTGCTGCGGGCCGACCTGGCCTTGCAGCCGGCAGAGATCACCGATCTCCGCGACGCAGGCGTCGTGGCGTAGTGCCGCTGCAGGGCCCGCCGCGATGACAACATCGTGCCCGTCGTGACCGCGTCGCTCCGGCCCTTCGACCCGTGCCGCAGCAGTCGTATCCCGATGCTTCCTCTCGGCCGCGTGCCTGTGTCTATCCCTCGACCCCGGTGCCCCAGGCAATCGCGTTCTTAATCAACTGCTCGTAGGGCTCGGTCTCCCAGGGACCGCGGAAGAGCTGTGGCATAACACCGTCGGGGGAGATCGACTCGTGGGCCGGGGGCTGGCGGGCCCCCAGCGTCAGCGGAGTGTGGCAATGGCCGGGCGCGATGTAGGCGATGGAGCCCTCGCCAACGGTGCGCGCGTAACCGAGCGCGTGCGACTTGCCGTCGGGCAAGAGTGACAGGTCGCGGCCGTAGAGCTCGTCGACAATCGCCGGGACTTCAACGTCGGTTGTGGTGAGCAGGATCTGAGTGTCGGGGTGGATCACTTCGATCATGTAGGGCTCGTCCTTGACGAAGAACGAGTCGGGCAGGTTGTACGTCAGCGGATGGTTGTGATCGGCCACGGTGACGTTCATCTCGCGGATCGGCGGATGGGTCATGAAGTAGCCGCCCAGCGTCTCGTGGTACGGCAGCTTGAGCATGCGGCGGCGGCCGTCTGCGCGATCGCTGGTCCGCTCTGGCATGCCGCCGGTACTACCGTGCAAGGCGAGCCAGCGGCCTCCGTCGTCGAGCCAGTCCATGATCACGCCGCACTGGTGCTCGTCGGCGAACGGGCCCGCGACGTAGCAGACCAGCAGCTGACAGTCGGCGATCCACTTGTGGCAGTCGGTGAAATCGCCGCTTACGGTGGCGTGCACGTTCGCGTTGGACTGCAACGCCTGGAGGATGCGCAGGCGCGCATAGTCCATGTCGTGTCCGGCGTGCTTGCCCGGCGGGAACCCTCCGGCGACGACGTGCACCCGAATTGGCTGGGACATGTGAGGCTCCGTTCAGCGGTGATCTGCCCGTTAAAGCTACAGCCTTTGGGCCGAGCTGACCACGACCGGCTGGGCCGTCCGCGTGAAGAGGTGTGCTGGTGGGCCGGGCTGGATTCGAACCAGCGACCGAGCGGTTATGAGCCGCCTGCTCTGACCCCTGAGCTACCGGCCCCTGCCTGCCCGCGAGTCTAACCGCGCGGCCCCGGCGGCGTGGCCTGCCTGGCGCCGGAGCGTCCCCGCGCTTAGATGGAGGCAGACAATGAAGCTCGGCGCACCCCCCGAGTTGGCCCGGCGACCGCTGGGCCGGCGGCGAATGACTGGGGGCAAGGCCTGGTCGCACGGCCGCGGCCGGGCTGATCCGGGATACCTCGCCTAACCTCGACGCATGACCACGCTTCGAGCCATCGCCCTCATCGCGATCGCCGCGTTTGCGACGCTTGCGTGCGCCCCGGCGCCCACGCCCAGACCGCAGCTGGACCCTGGCGCGCCCGACCTCTCGGCGTTCCTCGATCTCCCCGACGAGGTGGAGGCGGTGTCGTTTGACTGGACCTCGATGACGATGGTCACCGACGAAGCGGAGCTCGAACTCGGCGTCTTCATCGCCGACACCCCCGAGCGCCGAGGTCGCGGCTTGATGTACGCCAGCGGGCTGCCCCCCGCCAACGCGATGCTCTTCGTGTTCGAGGACCCACCCGTGCACTCGGGCTTCTGGAACGACAACGTGCCGATCGACCTGCACGTCGCGTTCCTCGACGCCGAGGGACGGATCATCGAGATACTCACGCTCGAGGCCCGGTCACGGGAGATCAGGCAGCCGCAGCAGCCGTACTCCTACGCCCTCGAGGTGCCCGCCGGACGCTTCGACGCACTCGGAATTGGGCTGGGAGATCGACTGATCGTCACACTCGAAACCACGCAACAAAACTGACCCACGCAGCACTTGGCCCGTGCTAACCTGCTAGCAATTCTCACGTGCGCGCCGCTCGTGGCGGCGCCGTCAAGGAATGGACAGCCAGATGAAGCGTATCGTTGGCATCGGAGCAATCTTGGCTCTCCTCGCGGCCGTCGCGCGCGTCGTCATGGGGCGCCGACGCGACGCCGAAGACGAGGCCTAGCCAGCGCCGACCGGGCTCCATCCCGGTTCCGAACTCTCCCCGACGCGGTGAGCGGCTCGCCACGAGCGGGTCACGTCGGGCCGTCCGCGGCCTAATCGTACGACCGGCCGCCCGATCAACTGCGACATGAGCCGCGATCTCTATCTGGCCCTGGACTCGGGCACATCAAGCGTCCGTGCCCTCGCCTTCGACGCTCACGGCCGGCTGCGCGGCCTCGCACAACGTGTGCTCGAGACGCGTCATCCCGAACCCGGTTGGGCCGAGCAGGACGCTGAACAACTCTGGTCGTCGCAGCTGCTCGCGGCCCGCGAAGTGGTCGCGACGGTTGGCGGTGCGGAACGCATCCGCGCGATTGCGATCGCCAATCAGCGCGAGACAGCGGTCATCTGGAATCGGCACACCCTGACCCCGATCGCACCCGCGATCGTCTGGCACTGCCGTCGCACGGCAGCGGCCGCTGCGGCGCTCGGACGTGCGCACGGCGACGAGATCCGACGCCGCACCGGGCTGACGCCCGACGCCTACTTCTCGGGACCGAAGCTGGCCTGGATGCTCGATCACGGGTCCGGCGCGCGCGACCTCGCGTCGCAGGGCGACCTCCTCGCCGGGACCGTCGATTCGTGGCTGATCGCTCGGCTCACCAACGGCCTGAGCCACCTGACCGATCGCACCAACGCCTCGCGCACGCTGATCTACAACCTGTTGACCGACGCGTGGGACGCCGATCTCGCCGCGTGGAGCCGCGCGCCCCTCGCGATGCTCCCCGAGGTTCGCCCCAGCACCGGCGAATTCGCCACCACCGCAGCCGAGCATCTCGGCGAGCCGCTGCCGATCCTCGCGGTCGCGGGCGACCAGCAGGCCGCGCTGTTCGGCCAGCACTGTGACGCGCCGGGGCCCGCCAAAGCGACCTACGGGACGGGCGCGTTCGTGCTCACGCGGGCGAGCGCCGGGCAGACGCCGCCCGCCGGCCTGCTGCTGACGGCGGCGGCGGACTCTCCCGCGGCGCTCGCGCTCGAGGGCGGCGTCTTCACCGCCGGGGCGCTGATCGACTGGCTGGTGTCGGAGCTGGGGCTCGCCGCCGACGGCGCGGAGCTCTCACGGCTGGCGAGCTCGGCCGCCGACAGCGGCGGAGTCGCCGTGCTGCCGGCGCTGGCCGGGATCGGGGCGCCGCATTGGGATTCGCAGCCACGCGGGATGATCGCCGGGCTCTCCACCGGAACCACGCGGGCGCAGATCGCACGCGCCGCCCTCGAAGCGATCGCCTTCCGCGTGCGCGAGATCATCGAGGCGATGCCAACCCCGATCGACGAGCTGCGGGTCGACGGCGGCCTGGCACACAGCGGCGCGCTCTTGCAGATTCAGGCGGATGCGCTCCAGCGACCCGTGCTGCGTCCGGGCAACCTCGAAACAACCGCCCTCGGCGCCGCGCGACTGGCGATCCGTGCGGACCTCGGCGATCCGCCCACGCACGAGCCCGACTACACGCGGATCGAGCCGCGCGCCGATCTCGACGCGGCCTATGAGCGCTGGCAAACGCTGCGCGCTGCCGCAGCGCAGATCCCGACATACACTGCCTCCGAGCGAGCAGGCGCATGACCCCTCAGTACGACGTGATCATCATCGGCGGCGGGATCAACGGGGCGGCGATCGCGTCCGCCGTGGGCGCGCGCGGCTATCGCACGCTCGTCCTCGAGCAGGGCGACTTCGCCTCCGGCACCACATCCGCCTCGACCAAGCTGATTCACGGCGGACTGCGCTACCTCGAGACGGGCGACGCCGGCCTGGTCCACGAGTCGCTGCAATCGCGCGAACGACTGCTGCGCGAGCGTCCCCACCTCGTGCAGCCACTGGGCTTTCTGCTCCCGGTCTACCGCGGCGACCCACGCCCGGCAGCGGTGATTCGCTCCGGACTGCTGCTCTACGACCTGCTCTCCCCGCGCAAGGTCACGCCCTGGCACCGCTCGTTCTCGACCCGCCAGCTGCAGCGCCGCGAGCCGTCGCTCTCGACCGACGGGCTCGACGCGGCGTACCTCTTCTACGACGCCCAGGTCACGATGCCCGAGCGCCTGACCCTGGAATATCTGGCCGAGGCACGAAGCTCGGGCGCCGACCTGCGCAACTACTCGGCGGTCGACTTCATCATCGTCGACCGCGGCCGCGCGCGCGGCGTCGACTTCCACGACGTGCTGACCGGGCGACGCTCCTCGGCCGCCGCGCGGCTGGTCATCAACGCCGCCGGACCGTGGGTCGACGCGGTGCTCGAAGCGACCGGCAAGACGCTCGAGCGACGCGTCGGGGGCACGCGCGGATCACATCTGGTGCTCAACCTGGAGCGTCGCGGACCGCGCAACGCGGTGCTGCTCTCGGCTCGCTCCGATGGGCGCCCGGTCTTCGTGGTGCCCTGGCTCGAGCACCACATCATCGGCACCACCGATGTGCATGATCCCGGTGACCCGACGAACACCCGCACGCATTCCTGGGAGATCGATTACCTGATCGCCGAGGCGTCGCGAGCGCTCCCGGGCATCGGCATCGAGCGGCGCAACGTGCTCTACGCATACTCAGGCGTTCGCCCGCTTCCACTCGTCTCGGGCCACGCCTCGGAGGCTGCGATTACGCGTCGCTCGTTTGTGATCGATCATCAGGCCGAAGGCGTGGGACGGATGGTCTCGATCGTTGGCGGCAAGCTCACCACCGCGCGCAACCTCGCCGATCACGTCGCCCGGCACGTCGGGGCGGTGATCGGAAGGCCCCGCGCCCGCGGCATCCGGGCGTTGCCGGCTGTGCCGCAGGCACGCACCACCTTCCTGCCCGCGCACACCCAGGAGCACCTGCGCGCAACCTACGGTCCGCGCGCGCCCGAGGTGGCGGCGTATACGGCGACGGACCCCGCGCTGGCCCAACCACTCTCGCCGCACCACACCGACATCGGCGCACAGGTCGCGTTCGCCGTCGATCGCGAAGGCGCGCGAACCGTCGCCGATGTGCTGCTGCGCCGCACGGCGGTCGGCCTGACGCGTGATCTCGGGCGCGCGGCCGCGCCGCGGACCGCACACATCATGCAACCGCGGATGGGCTGGTCGGACGATCAGACCCGCCAGGCCGGGCGCGACTATCTCGTCGAACTGCATCGGCGCTTCACCATCTTCGACCCGCAGACCGGCGCGCCCGCCCCCGAGCCGGCCGTCGCCCCGCGCGACCCAGCCCGCCGGGACGCCTTCTAGGGAAGCTCTGAATCACTCTCGCCCCCGCTGACCACATTGAGTGGTCAGCGGAATCTGGATCCGGATCGGATTCCGTCGAGCACTCAATGTGCTCAACGGGGGGGAGATGTCACGGAGTGACAGAGGGGGGCTCCCCACGCCCGCCCGGGCGTCCCCAGTCGGATCAGGCCTGTCGCGCGTCGGGCCGCCAGCGTTGCAGCCGAAGGGCATTGGTCAGGACGCTGAGGCTGGAGAGCATCATCGCCCCCGCCGCCACGATCGGCTCGAACGTGCCTTGCTCGCCGAACACCCACTCGAGGCCGCCCGGCACTCCGCCGACGGCGCTGAAGATCGGCCAGCCGATGCCCGCCGCCAGCGGGATCAGCAGGATGTTGTAGCCGAAGGCGAAGCCAAGATTCTGGCCGATCGTCCGCCGCGTCGCGCGCGCCAGCGCGAGCGCCGCCGCCACGATCCGCGGGTCGTCGCGCATCAGCGTCGCGTCGGCCGCATCGACGGCGATGTCGGCGCCGCTGCGGAGCGCCATGCCGAGGTCGGCCTGGGCAAGCGCCGGCGCGTCGTTGACACCATCCCCCACCATCGCCACGATCTCCCCCTGGGCCTGAAGACCGGCCACGATTCCGGCCTTCTCCTCGGGCAGCGCCTCCGAAACGATCTCGCTGACCCCGACTCGGTCACCGACCGACCACGCGACCGCGTCGGAGTCGCCCGTGACGAGCAGCACGCGTAGGCCCGCGCGACGCAGCTGCGAGACGGCTTCCGCCGCCCCCGGCTTCAGCTCATCCGCCGTCCAAATCACACCCGCCGGCGTCCCGTCGACGGCGACCAACACGCCGGTCGCCGCCTCGCCCTGACCCGTCGGCTGGTCCGCTTCGATGCCAAGCTCGCGCATCAGGCGATGGTTGCCCACCGCGACCTCGCGCGAGCCGACGCGGCCCACTGCCCCACGGCCGGGCATCGCGCGAAACTCCTCGATCCGCGCGATTTCTACCCCGAGTTCGCGCGCGTGATCGAGGACGGCGGCCGCCAACGGATGTTCCGAGGCCGCCTCGACCGCCGCAGCCAGCGCGAGCAGTTCGCGCTCGTTCCCGCTCTGCGCCTCAACCGAGACCACGCGGTGACGGCCCGTGGTCAGCGTCCCCGTCTTGTCGAAGACCACCACGCTGACCCGTGCGGCTCGCTCAAGCGCCTCGGCGTCGCGGAAGAGCACGCCCGTCGATGCGGCGCGCCCTGCGCCGGCGGCGATCGCCGCGGGCGTGGCGAGCCCGAGTGCGCAGGGACAGGCGACGACAAGCACCGCCACCGCTGTCAGTAATCCGAGCGTCCAGGCGGGCTCGGGGCCGAGCGCCGCCCACAGCGCGAAGGCCAGGACCGCCAACCCGATCACGGCTGGAACGAACACCGACGCGATCCGGTCCGCCAGCCGCTGGATCGGCGCCTTCGACGCCTGGGCCCGTTCAACCGCCGCCGCGACCCGCGCGAGGGCCGTGCCGGCGCCGACCTGGCGCGCCTCGTAACGCAGCAGCCCGTCGCGATTGATCGCGCCCGCGAACACCAGGTCGCCGACATCCTTTGTGACCACCGCGCTCTCCCCGGTCAGCAGCGCTTCGTCGACCGACGAGACGCCGGCGACGACCACTCCATCGACGGCGAATTGTTCGCCCGGCCGCACCACGAGTTCGTCGCCGACGATCACGTCGTCGACATCGAGCTCCAGTTCCTCCCCGCCGCGAATGACGCGAGCTGTCGGTGGCCGCAGGCCAAGCAGGTTGGCGACGGCGGATGCGGTGCGCCGCTTGACGCGTGTCTCCAGCCAGCGCCCCAGGGTCACGAATCCGACGATGATCAGCGCGGTATCGAAGAACACGTCGCGCGACGCGCCGGCCGCCTCGAACGCGCCACCGGCGAACGTCGCGGCTGCGCTGTAGGCCCAGGCGGCGGTCACCCCGAGCACGATCAGGGTGTCCATGTTTGCCCCGTCGCGCAGCCGCAGGCCCTGCATCGCGATTGGCCCTGCGACCACGATCAGCGCCGGCGTGGCCACGATGAACAGCGCGATGAAGAGCACGTCGCGATCCCAGCCCAGCTCCGCCCAGCGATTGACCTGCATCGCCACGAACATGCCCCAGCCGAGCGCCAACGCGCCGCCCGACCGCCAGGCCTGGGCGAGGTCGCCGCCCTCGGCCGCTGACCGCTCGCCGGCGCCGAGCTGGTAGCCCGCGGACTCGATCGCGGCGGCGAACTCTTCACGGTCCGGCGATTCGCCGTCGATGTCGAGGATCGCCCGGCCGGTCAGGAAGTCCGCGCTGGCCGCGCTGACGCCGTCGACGCGCACGAGCGCGCGCTCGACGCGCCGCACACAGGCGGCGCAGTGCATCCCTTCGACGGCCAGCACCGTCTGGGCCGCGCCCTGAGTCGGTGATTTCGAGACGCTCATCGCTGCTCAAGTGTACGGACGCCGCACACCGCTGCGGGATAGACTCGCGGCGACGAGTGAGCGGGATGGAGCGCCTGTGACGCGTGTGATGCTGTTGATTCCCACGGCCTCGTGGCGCGCACCCGACTTCATGGCCGCCGCCGACCGAATGGGACTCGACGTCGTGGTCGCGTCGGATCTCGATCAGCCGCTGGCCGACATGTACCCGGGCCGCTGGTTCACAGTGCCGTATCACGATCCGCAGCTCGGAGCACAGGCCGTCGCTCGCTATGCCGACCGCTTCCCGCTCGACGCGGTGGTCGCGGTCGATGATCCCGGCATCCATCTCGCGGCGCTGGCCAGCGAGACGCTGGACCTGCCCACCAATGGCGCGGAGGCCGTGCTCGCGACTCGTGACAAGTCGGTGCTGCGGCGGCGCCTCGCCGAGGGCGGCGTTCCCTCGCCTCGCTGGCATCTCGCTCGATTCGAGGCTGAAGCGAGCGCGACAGCCGCCCTCGTCGAAGCGCAGATCGGCTGGCCGGTGGTGATCAAGCCGCTCGAGCTCAACGGCAGCCGCGGCGTGATCCGCGCCAACGATCCGGCCGCGTTCGCCCAGGCGGTCGAGCGGCTGCGTCTCCTCCTCTCGGTGCCGGACGTACGCAACGAATGCACGGAGAGCCCCGATTCATACCTGATCGAGCAGTACATCCACGGCGACGAGGTCGCGCTCGAGGGACTGCTACGCGACGGTCGGCTGCACACGCTTGCGCTCTTCGACAAGCCGGATCCGCTCCACGGTCCGTTCTTCGAGGAGACGCTTTATGTCACGCCCTCGCGTCACTCCCAGGCCAAACAGGACCTGATCGCCGAGACCACACAGCGCTCGGCGGACGCCCTCGGCCTACGCGATGGTCCGCTGCACGCCGAGCTGCGGCTCAACGACGACGGGGCCTGGCCCGTCGACGTCGCGGCGCGCACCATCGGCGGCCTCTGCGCCCGCACGCTCAACTTCGGCGCCGGCATGTCGCTCGAGGAGATCGTGCTGCGGCACGCGGTCGGCGCGCCTCTGGAGTCGCTCAACCGCGAGACGCGCGCCGCCGGCGTGATGATGATTCCGGTCCCGCGCCGTGGCAGGTTGCGGGCGGTTGACGGTCTCGACGAAGCGCGCGCGCTGCCGCGCATCGACAGCATCGAGATCGAGGCGCGCATCGGCGACCGCCTGGTCCCGCTCCCGGAGAGCTCGAACTACCCCGGCTTCATCTTCGCCCGCGCCGACACCCCCGCCGAGGTCGAGCAAGCCCTCCGCAACGCCCACGCCCGCCTCACCTTCGTGATCGCCTGACCCCACGAGCGATGCGTAGCATGCCCAAACTTCGAGCGCTGCTCGCACTCATGTCCAACAGTGAACATCAATCTGATGTCGACGAGTCGCTCAGTATGGGATGGGCGGAGGCCCTTGATCTGGACACGCTCGACTATCTGTACGCCGAGAGCCGCGCTCGCCTACTCGAGCAACTCCAGGCCATCGATGCATTAGCTGCGAAGGCGCGGGCAGTTGCCGGATTCGTAGCTCTCGTGATCATCGCGACCGGGGTCCTTGGAGATCTCCGCATCTCGTTCACCGAGGACAGCGTCGCCAGCAGCCTCTCCATGATCGCGGTGATTGCGTTCGTAGGCGTCCTCGCCGGCGCGGCAGTCATCATGTGGCCGCATCCGATCAGAACGGGGGTGCTCCCAACATGGTTGGCCCGCTATTCGATCGACGAGTCGAATGCGACGGCACTGAGAGCCGCCACGACTGAGATTCAGGTCGATGCGTTCGCTTGGAACGTGCGAACGATGGCACGCAACGACGCCATCATCCGAGGCATCATGGCGCTCGCGGCTGTTGAGGTTTCGGCTGTCGTCGCGCTATTCATCTCACGGGCATGACGAGCTGTGATCTAGATGCTGCGCTTCTGTATCTCGACCGCAGGGCCGGGCGGGCGCTTTGGTGCGCGGCGCGGCGGCGGCGGTCTGATCGGTGCGGGGCTCGCGCCCCGACGAGGCTCTCTCGATCCAGCGGGTTTCTTCTCAGCCATGTCTGCATTCTACAGACCTGCGCCGCCGACTTGCTGCTCGGCAGGGCGAGCGATGATCGAGGGAGGCGAAGTGCGCGGAGGTCGGGCGCTGACGAACCAGACGCGCAGGGCGGCGCAGGCGAAGACGATCGTCCAGCCCAGTATCAACGCCTCGGAAGCACGTGCACCGCCAACACACGCCGCCGCGCCGCCTACAAATGCGATTCCGTGTCAGCCAATCGCGCCCGTGCCACTGCACCGCCGCAACCCGCGGAGTCTACCCTTCGACCGACCATTTTCCCGAAGGGAGTTCGTCATGACCACAGGCACGACGCGCCGCACCGGCTGGGTCTATCACGAGGCCTATATGTGGCACGACCCCGGCCGCATGCGCGCATTCGATCCCTCGATGCGGCGCTGGCTGCAGGCCTGGGAGCACTATGAGAACCCCGAGACCAAGCGCCGGCTCAACAACCTGCTGGAGTACGTGGACTTCAGCGAGGAGCTGGTCCCGCTGAAGCCGCGGGCAGCCAACTTCGAGCAGGTCACGCGCTTCCACACGCCCGAGTATTTCGAGAAGATCCGCGAGATGAGCGAGGCCGATGGCGGCGAGAGCGGCGAAGGCGCCACCTTCAGCCACGGCGGCTTCGAGATCGCCCTGCTCGCCGCCGGCGGCACGATCACCGCGGTCGACGCGGTGCTTGACCGCGAGATCGACAACGCCTACGCGCTCGTGCGACCGCCCGGGCACCACGCCGAGCGCGACCGCGGGCGTGGCTTCTGCATCTTCGGCAACGTGGCGATCGCCGGGATGCACGCGCTCGCCGATCGCGGTCTCGCCCGGATCGCGACGCTGGACTGGGACGTGCACCACGGCAACGGCACCCAACAGGCGTTCTACGACCGCAACGACGCGCTGACCATGTCGATCCACCAGGACCAGTGGTACCCGCGCGACTCCGGCGCGATGCACGAGACCGGTGAGGACGACGGCGACGGCTACAACATCAACATCCCGCTGCCGCCGGGCTCGGGACACGGCGCGTATGTCGCGACGATCGAGCAGGTGGTCGTGCCGGCACTGCGGGCGTTCAAGCCGGACCTGATCCTGGTGCCCTCGGGCTTCGACGGCGGCATGTACGACCCGCTGGGGCGGATGATGGCCTACAGCGAGACGTTCCGCGAGATGACGGGGCTGCTGATGGAGGCGGCCGACGAGCTCTGCGAAGGGCGACTCGTGCTCTCGCACGAGGGCGGCTACTCGCCGACCTATGTGCCGTTCTGCGGACTCGCAGTCGTCGAGGAGCTAAGCGGCAAGACCTCCGGCGCGGCCGACCCAATGGGCGACAACGCCGCAGGCGCCGGCGGTCAGGATCTACAGCCGCACCAGCAAGCGCGAATCTCCGAGGCCGCCACGATGGTCGCCCGCCTGCGGTCAATGGAGGGCCTCAGCTAGCGCACCCCCGCCAGCGTCCGCCCCAAAATCGCTCCCCCCGAGGGGGAGCTGTCGCGCAGCGACTGAGGGGGAGGCTCCCAAGCCCGTGAGCTCGCAACCCGCCAAACACTCCCCGCTCTGCCTTCAACAGCTCCCCCCGAAGAGACCTGCGCGTAATCCCCATTTCCCCTCTCCCCCCGCTCCGCGGGGGAGATGCCGCAGCCTGCCCCAGCGCAGGCACGGGGCAGACGGGAAGAGCGCCGCGGTCAGCGGTGGTCATCGCGGGCCTCTCCCGCCGTCATTCCTGCGCCTCCCCCGCCGTCATTCCTGCGCAGGCAGGAATCCATGCGACCGCCCAACAACCCTTGACGCCTCGGCGCTCTCGACGTTCCACCGACGGATCGAACGCGCGCGTTGGGCGATCAAGCGCCGTCGGACGATCGACGCCCCTGCGATGCCCTCAGATCGCCTGGATTCCTGCCTGCGCAGGAATGACGGAGGGTTGCGAGTGGCGCGAGTCATTGAGCTGGTCGGGCATGCGGACTTCGGAGTCGATGGTGACCGTTCGCCCCCACCAGCGCCCTGTGCGTTGATCCTCAACACAGTCGCTCAGTCGCTGTGCAACAGCTCCCCCGCCGGGGGAGCGATTCCGTCTGATCGTTCGGCCGCCACGACTCCGCGAGCCCCGGGTCAGGCTGGCTGGGACAGCGGTCGGCCCGGTCAGACCCGGTCAGGAATGGTCAGAAACGGTCAGCGTCGGTCCGCTTCCGGCGCAGGTGGAAGGCGGCGAGGGTGATCGGTGGAGTTAGAGCGAGGCGAACTGCCCCGTGGTGGGTTCCGCTCAACAGAACCAGGCCTCCGTCAGGCCGGGAACATGCTGCGGGCCCGGTGGCGCGTCGGGCCACGGCGCGGCATTCAGCCGCTCGCACGCGATCTGCTTGACGGCGGCGAAGACCTGCGCGCTCGTCGCACCTTCGGCCCGTTCGACCAGCGCCGCGAGCTCCGCTTGCAGCGCGTCCATGCGCGGATCGGGGTGACGCCACTGCCAGATCAGGCCGTCCTCGTCGAACTCTCGAAGCCAGCCGGCCGCGCGAATCGGGGACACCAACGGCGAGGCGGGCGGCACCAGCAGTCGCAGGCCAAGCTGCACGGGCGGTACCGCAGCGATGATCGCGTGCTGCTCAATGAAGCGAAGCAGCGCGAGGTAGTCGTCACTTGACGTCCAGGGAGTGAAGGGCAGCCAGGTGGGACGGAGCGCGATTCCCGCGTCGGCGACCAGGCCGAGCGCCGAACCGACATCGGCCGCGCTGTGGCCTTTGTCGAGCACGGTCAGCAGCTGATCCTCAACGGACTCGAACGCCGAGGTGATGAACGTGACGCCGAGATCGGACAGCGTGGGCAGCAGTTCGCGGTGATCGAGCAGGTGCTCGACCTTGATCGTGACGTCGAATGTCAGCTCCGCGTGGCGTCCCCGCGCTGCTTCGAGCAGTTCCAGCCCGTATCCGGGCGCGTTGAAGAAATCGGGATCGCCCAAGGTGATATGGCGAGCGCCCATCGCGGCCTGTTGGTCGATGTCGCCGAGCACCGATTCGGCGCCGTTGAGCCGCAGGCGGCCGGCGTAGACCGGCGTGATCGGGCAGTGGGTACAGCGATGAGCGCAGCCGCGCGAGGCCTCGGCGTAGCCGGACAACTCGAACTCGCCTTCGCGGCCGTGATAACGCGCGTAGGCGTCAAGCGGCGGTAGGCCGGAGCGATCGGGGACGCCGCGCGGATCACGGTCGAACGCGATTCCCGCGGGAGCGTCGCCGCGGGCCAGCGCCAACAGCTGGCCGTCGGTGTCGCCGGTCAGGGTGCGTCCGGGGATGCCCATCGCACCGAGGCCGTAGAGCACGACCTTGTCCCCGAGGCCGCGCTGCCGGAGTTGCCGCGAGAGCGCCAGCCCGAGTCGTGCGGCGGTGTGCATCGGGGTCGAGACGGCGATCAGGCCGGCCCACTCGTAGGCGGATTCGTCGGCCGGTTCGACGGAGAGGTCGAGCGTCCGCACATCGTGGCCGTCGGCGCGCAGCACTACAGCAGGCGCCGCCAGCCCAAGCGGCTGGTGGCCCTGTTCGTAGGTGTTGATCAGCAGAACGCGGCTCACGCGGTCATCCTAACCGGCCGCCAACGGGAGGACTCCCGCCTATACTTCGCGGGCTGCGCTAACGCTGGCGCCACGGACCGACCGCCGCCCGCAACCATGCGGGCGACGAACGATCGGCTGCGGAATGTCTGACCGCGCTGATATCGACCGGCTCGTCGATGTGATTCGCCGCATCGGAGCCATTGACGGCGAGCTGCTCGAGCTCCGGGAAACCAAGCACCTTTTGACTCTGCTCGAGCCCGGTGAGATGCCGGCGCGAATTGCGGCCAGCCCGAACGGCGTTGTTGTAGCAACCGATCGTCGCCTGATCGTTGTGAGCGGTGGCGGGGCAGGAGAGCCCAGCGCATTGGTTCACTCGTTTCGCTTCGGCAGCGTCAGGGAGGTACGGCTCGTTGGCTCCGACGTTGTGGAGGTCGACGCGGAAAGGGCGCGGATCTCGTTCACCATGCCCCGAAGCCATCGGACCGCGATAACCGAATACCTCCAGAGTCAACATGGTGTCGAGGTCGACCCATCACCCGTCGCAAGAGAAGACATCGAGCCCTTGACAGACGCAGCTAGGGGCGAACCTGCTGACGACACGAGTCCCCTGAGCCTCGAGCAGCGCACCGCTCGACTCAGGAAGTTGGGCGTCAAGCCGAACCCCGAGTCCAACGGCGTTGCGACTGCTCTGTTCGTCGTCGGGTTCATCGTGGGTGCGGTGTTGACTTGGGTGGTGGATGTCGGCCCGTGGGCGTTTGGGATCGCTTGGGTGCTTGCAGGTGCATCTTTCATCGTGGTCCTCGCGGGGATGGAAGATACCGAATCCGCGGTCCGCAGAGAAGAACTAGCTCACGGCCTTGAAACAGCCCCGCGCCAGAACGAGAGACCGCGTCAGTCGGGCTTGGGGCTAGGGCTGGTGTCAGGCGTCGTGGGCATCATCATCCTCAGCCTCGTGATAGGGCTCGCTGGAACCGACGACGATCGAGGTGCGCCAGCCCGTTCGAGTGGCGGCTCGCTGGCGTCGTCGGCCACCCCATCAGGCTGGTCGCTGAGCAGATGCATCGAATATGGCGAGGAGATACAAGCGCGGATCTTGCATGTCGGCGTCAATAGTGGGTTGGTGACGGAAGCAGCCGATCGGGGAGACGGTGCGTCGGCCGTCCACCTCTGGGATAGACAAATCGAGCCGAGCTGGCGCTGGCTTGACACCGGAATCCCGCGATTCGAGCAAAACTGCCAAGTTCACGCGCCGTCGGCCGTCGACGTAGCCAGCAGTGGTTGGCGCGACGAGCTCCGGCCCGCTCTCCGCAACGCTGAGAAGCGCGTCGATGAGCTGCGAGCGGCTCTGCGCTGAACGCACACTTGGCCCCTCGCGACCCCACACCGCTGCGCCAGGTACGATCGCGGGTGGAGCCCGATTGCCCGGATCGAACGAGGTGCGCCGAGCTGTGCATAGCAGCGCGGATCGTGAGCTGGTGATCCGGTCCGATCTACCATCGGATAGTCACCCCTCCATGCTCGGCGGCCCTCGCGGGGCCGCCGCGAGATGACAGACCAGCTTGCCCGCATCCTTCTCCTCGTGTGTTCAACAGACAGACAATCCGCGCAGATGGCGCTATATTGCGCCACGGCTTGCTGCGATCTGGCAACGCGGATCGGTATCCATTGATGATACGGGTTAGGGGATACGGGTCGCGTCCATCCGTCGCACAGCCGGGTGGCCAGAAGGCCTGAGCCGCTGCCTAGCTGGCACACACGCGAGTGCTGTCGACGAAGAACGAGGCGCGATATGCGCGACGAGATCGGCACCGACCAACTCATCGCTGCCGTGCGGCGAATCGAGGAGATCGACCAGGGTCTGCTCGATCTGCCAGAAACCAAGCATCTTCTGACAGTGCTAGAGCCCGGCGAGCTTCCGGAGGAGATCGCCAGCGGCTCACATGTCGTCGCCACCGCAACCGGTCGCCGGCTGATTGTCGTGCGGCGGAGCCGAACAGGTAGTTCTATTGCGAGTGTCCAGTCGTTGTCGTTCGACGGCATCGAGAGAGTCCGATCCGTCGGAACGTTGGGGATCGAGATCCGCATCGAAGGCCGACGCACATCGTTCATCTTGCTCGAACAGCGCCGCAATCGCCTACTGGCATACCTCAGGCGCAGACTCGGCGATTCCGCGGCCGATCCGTCACGCGCTGTGGCGCACGCCAACCCACGACCCGAAGCGAGAGGCGACAAGCCCATCGCTGGGGTGGGATCTCTGAGCCTGGATGAGCGAACCAAGCGATTGATGGACGCGGGCGTTCAGCCGAGTCCCAACGCCAACGGCCGCGCATTCGCTCTGTTTGTCATTGGGTTCGTTGTGAGCGCGGTGTTGAATTGGGTGGTGGATGTCGGCCCATGGCTGTACGGAATCGCTTGGACCCTCACAGGCGCATCGATGATCGCGTTCGTCGCGTCGCAGGAAGATATGGAGACAGCGGTGCGCAGGGAGGAAGTGGCTCTCGGGCTTGAATCGGCCTCGCGGACGGACGAGCGACCGGGCAAGCCGGGCTTGAGGGCGGGTGCGGTAGCGGTCGCCGTCGGAATCATCGTTCTTGGCATTGTCGTCGTCGCTGGCGGCTCAGACGGGTCGCCGGCCGACAGTTCCGGCTCGCGCCCCGTGAGCAGTGGCAACCTGCCTGGAACCATCGTGACCATTCGCAACTGCGCTGACGTCGATCGACTAATTGACAGGTACAGCCGGAGTGATGGGGGCGACGCGTTTGTGTACCGCGCGGGCGGACGGAGCTATCTGGTCAAAAACACCGGAGACATCCCGGACTTGGTGAACACGCCCTGGAAGAGCCTGTACTGGTACGCCTACGACATGTCGTGCTGATCTACTTCTTGGAGGGCTGGTAGTAGGGGTTGTCGCCGGAGGCGTGATCGGTGACGTCGACCAGCTCTTCGATCTCGGGGATCTGCTCCTTGACCGCGACCTCGACGCCCTGCTTGAGGGTGACACTGGCCATGCCGCAGCCCTGGCACCCGCCGCCCATCTCGATGTAGGCGCGACTGCCCTGCACATCGAGCAGCTGCACGTAGCCGCCGTGCGCCGCGATCTGCGGGTTGATCTGTTCGTCGAAGATGCGCTGGATCTGCAGCGCGAGCGGGTCGCTCCAGACCGGATTGGGATTGTCGAACTCGAGGCCCGAGACGTTGGGACCCTTGAACTGATAGTTGACCGCGGTGCCGCGCAGGTCCTCGAGCCGCTCGCCTTCAACGAAGAGACGGAAGTCGGGGTAGTCGGCCACGGCGTCGCCCGCCGGCTCCATGCCCTTCTCGACGATCGTCAGCACGTGTTCGAAGCCGTCCGAGCTGCGCCCGATGATCTTTAGGCGCAGACCCGCCACCTCCTCGGGATAGCCCTGAAGGACCTCAACCAGCTTGCTCCGAGCTGCCTCGCTGAAGCGAATGCCCGGCTCGCCTGTGTCAACACTGCTCGTCATCCCGTCCTCCTTCGACCGTTCGGCGCGCCTAGCATACTCCAGTCACGCAACACTCTGGAGTTCAATCATGCCCTCGAACAATGTGATCGTCGAGAAAGATGTCCGCGTGCCGATGCGCGACGGCGCCATCCTGCGCGGCGATGTCTACCGCCCGGTTGACAGCCTCGAAGCGGGCGCCGCCGTGCCCGGCGTCGTGACGCGCACGCCCTACGACAAAGAGCTGTCGGGCGCCGGCCTCGTGGCGGTGATGCCCAACGCGCTGAAGATGGCCGAGCGCGGCTACGCGGTGCTCGTCTGCGACACTCGCGGCCGCTACGCCTCCGAGGGGGACTTCAACCCCTTCCATCAGGAGGGTCCCGACGGCTACGACACCATCGAGTGGCTCGCAGCGCAGCCCTGGTGCAACGGGACCACCGCCATCTACGGGCCGTCCTACGTCGGTGCGACGACGATGCTGGGCGCGCGCGAGGCGCCGCCTTCGCTGCGCTGCGCGATTCCGATCATCACCGCCGACGACTACTACGACGGCTGGACCTATCAGGGCGGCGCGTTCCAGCTGGGCTTCGTCGGGCTGTGGGGCGCGGGACTGGCGGCGACGGGCTACCTGCAGCATGAGCACGAACATCCGCCGGATGCGATGCCGGCGCTGCAGGACGGACTGCTGGGCGACGGGTTCCGCTACCTCGGCAACCGCCCGCTGACCGACCTGCCGGGCCTCTCGGCGCCCGGCGTCGCCGACTGGTGGGCCGATTGGACCGGCCACGACACGCGCGATGACTTCTGGGAGGGCGTGCGGCACTCGGCGGACTACTCGCGGTTCAGCGTGCCGATGCTGCATATCGGCGGCTGGTTCGACATCTTCGGGATCGGCACGGTCCGAAACTTCCAGGGGCTCACGGCAGCGGGCGTGGGGCCGCAGCACATGATTATCGGTCCCTGGGCGCACACGAACTACGACCGCTGGCTGGGCGAGCTGGACTTCGGCGCGACCGGCGCGGCGGCGGCAGCCAACGTGGTCGGCGACATCAATCACTTCCTCGACCGCCACCTCAAGGGCCGCGACACGGAGCTGCCCGAGGTGCGCTGGTTCCTGATGGGCGCCAACGAGTGGCGTTCCTCAACGTCATGGCCACCGCCCGAGGCCGAGCCTCGCAGCTTCTACCTCGGCTCAAACGGCGGTGCGACGCTGCACTACGGCGACGGGCGGCTGGATGACGAGTGCCCGGCCGAGGACGACCGCTGGGACAGCTACCTCTACATCGCCCACAAGCCGGTCATCACCAACGGCGGCTCGATCCTCCAGATCGCAATCGGCACGCCCGGCCCGCGCGACCAGTCGCGAGCCGAGAGCCGCGACGATGTGCTCTGCTACAGCACCGAGCCGCTGCAGCGCCCACTCGATGTCGCCGGCCCGGTCACCGTTGACCTCTTCGTCTCGTCGGACCGGCCCGACACCGACTTCACGGCCAAGCTGGTCGATGTGCATCCCGACGGAAAGCCGATCTCGCTGACGGACAGCATCATCCGTGCGCGCTTCCGCGAGGGCTTCGACCACGAGGTGTTGCTGGAGCCGGGCAAGGTCGCGGAGGTCACGATCGACCTGGCGTCGATCGCACACCGATTCGATGCGGGCCATCGGATCCGGCTGGAGGTATCGAGCAGCAACTACCCGCGCTTCATGCCGAATCCGAACACAGGGGAGCCCGCGAACACGTCCACGGAGGCGCAGCCGGCGATCAACAACATCCACCGCGGCGGGCCGACGCCCTCAGCGCTGCACCTGCACGTGCTGCCGGACGCCTGACGCAGCGCTCAGAACGCGAGGCGAATCAAGACCGCAACGAGCGCAGCGAAGTTCGCCAGCCCGAGGCCCATGGCGATGCGGACGAGCGACATCGTTTGATTTCGCATCGCGCTGATCTGCTCGTCGGCGCGATCGGCTGTCCGCTCCGCCGTGCGGGCGTTGTCTTCAATCAACTCTGCGCGCATCATGGCCATCTGCGCCAGCAACGCCGCGTGCATCTCGCGCATCATCCCCCGCGTTTCGGCGTGCTGCTCGCGAGATTCAGCTCGAAGTTCGGCGAATTCGGCGCGCAGGCCCGCGAACAGCTCACGCATCTCCGCCAGCTGTTCGCGCGTCTCGCCGCGATGCTGGGCCATTTGGCCGCGCTGGTCAGAGATCGCAGTAGTGAACTCGGCCGCGGTCAACAGCTCCGCGCGATCCTCGTTCAATGCGTCAACGAAGCTCCGTGCGTCGTCTGCATCCATGCCGACGCCCGTGAGCCATTCGATGAACTGTTGCGTGTCCAGAACCATGTAGCCATATTACGGCTTGCTTTCCGTTTACGCTAGGGCAACGGCGACCACTCCGTGGGGTTGAGGATGCGGTTCTCGATGTGGTGGACGAGCGGACCATCGGCCTCGGAGGCCGCGCGGGCGGCCTGCCAGTCGGGGTCCGCGCCGAACTCGGCCCAGGCGCGCTCGCGCTGGCCGTGGTCCTCGAACGAGACCATGTACCAGAGTTCGTCGCTGCGCCCGCCGACTGCGTTCAGCCAATAGCCGACGTTCGTGACGCCGTGCTTCTCGAAGAGCCCCATCGTGTGGTCCCGGAAGCGCTTCATCAAATGGCCCATCTTGCCCGGGTGCGCCGTGTAAATCCGCAGCTCGTAGATCATCTCGTCCCTCTTTCGTTGTCCGCTCAGGATATGTGACGCAGCCGCGCGATGAGCACCGGCGGAATCTCGGGCAGCTCCGACCAACGGAGTCGGCCGTCCGTAGCGTCGTCGGGTCGGTACAGCACCGGCTCGCGCAGCCCGTCCAACGCCCATCCGCACTCGAACGCCGCCCCCAGCAGCGCCTCCAGTGGGCGGTGGAAGTACGGTTGCAGCACCGGCTGTCCCACCACCGCGGCGCCGTCCTCACGCCGGACGCTGAGATAGCGCGAGATGCGCACGCCCCGGACCGTCCGAAAACTGCCGTTGGGCCGTTCGTAGCGCTCGATGAACAGCGCGGTCTCGGCGCCCTGATTGAACGCCGGATGGAGCACCGAGAACACGAACGGCGCTCCAGCCGCAAGCAGACCCGGCAGCGTCCGGAACAGCGGCCCCAGCTCCGAGATGTCCATCAGCGCCATGTTGCACACCGCCGCGCCGAACGGCCCGCCCGCGATCTCTGCGAGCTGCCTGGCAACGGTCACGTCGACCTGCCGCCAGTCGATCGGCGTGGCGAGTCCGATCGACCGCTCGCGGGCAAGCGCGAGCATCTCCGTGGAAGCATCCGTGGCGGTGACCGCAACGCCGCGTCGTGCCAGCGCTCGCGCGAAATTCCCATTGCCGCAAGCGATTTCGAGTACTCGTTCCGGGAGTGGTTCGAGTAGTTCGAGCGTCGGCGGAAAGATCAGCTCGCGCTGCCAGAAGTTGCCCTCATCGCCCTGGGCCGCGTCCCAGAACTCGGCGTTGATCCTCCACGCGTCGATCGATGCCGCATTCGATTCGGGAAACTCGCCCGCGTCGGGCATTGCTGCGCCTCCCTCTCGCACTGTGTCGCACACCGCGTCGCGCACGCGAATAGGCTCACGCTACGTGGAAGCCGTGGAAGGGACCAATGATGTCCGCACCCCTGCCCGTGATTATTCAGGGCCTCGGCCCGATCGGACTGCGCCTCGCCACCGCTGCCGCGACCGATCCGTTTCTCGAATTGGTCGGCGCGGTCGAGATTCGGTCGGAGATGCTGGATCAGCCGCTGGCATCGTTCGCACCGGGCGTGCACCCGGACCTGGTGATCCGCCAGTCGCTCGCGCAGGCGCGGGTTGACGCGCTGGCTGAGGGCGGGATTCTGCTGCACTGCACCGGCTCGTACCTCGAGCAGGTCAGCCCGCAGATCGAGGAGGCGCTGCGACAGGACCTGCATGTCGTCTCGACCTGTGAAGAGCTGTCTTTCGCGCAGCACAGCCATCCGGAGATCGCCGCGGGGCTCGACCTGTTGGCGCGCCGCGCCGATCGCACGGTGGTCGGAGCGGGCGTCAACCCGGGCTTCCTGATGGACGCGCTGCCCGCCTCACTGTCGTCGATCTCGCACAGCATTCGGCGCGTGCGGGTTGAGCGCGTGCAGAACCCTCGGCGGCGGCGCGAGCCGTTTCAGCAGAAGGTGGGGCTCGATTTCACCCGCCAACAGTGGGAGGCGCGCCGAGACGCAGGCGGCTTCGGGCACGTGGGGCTGCATGAAAGTGCGCGGCTGCTGGCCTACGCGCTGGGCTGGAAGCTGATCGACTGGCAGCACGCGATGGAGCCGATCCAGCCCGACGCCGACGGCCTGGTGCAGGGCACGCTGGAGACGCTGCGCGGGGCGACCTACGACGGGCACGTCGTGGAGCTGCACTTCGAGGCGAACGGGGCGACGCCCGAGGAGTACGACCAGATCGAGGTCGACGGCACCCCGCCCCTGAAGCTGCGCTTTGAGGGCGGCGTATTCGGCGACGACGCGACGATCGCGTCGGTGCTGCGTGCCGCGCGGGTGATCCCCCACACCCGCCGCGGGCTGGCGACGGTTCTGGACCTGCCGCTGCGCTAAGAACGCTCTGAACAAGCCCGATCCGCTCCTCCCCCGCAGAGCAGGGCGAGGTCAGAAATCGCTCCCCCCGAGGGGGAGCTGTCGCGCAGCGACTGAGGGGGAGGCCCGCACTGAGTTCCGCTGACCGTGGCGCTCTCCCCCTCTGCCCCCTGCCTGCGCAGGGGCAGGCTGCGGCATCTCCCCCGCAGGAGACGTGCGCGTAATCTCCATTTCCCCTCTCCCCCCGCGGAGCGGGGGGAGATGCCGCAGGCAGAGGGGGGCTCCGCGCGCGCGCGCACCACATAGCAGAAGCTCCCCACCGTCACTCCGTGACATCGCCCCCGCCCCGCGGGGGGAGAGCCGATCCGATTCGTTCCGAGGATGCCTAGCCGCCGAGGTAGAGCAGGTCGCCGGATTCGATCTGGAAGTCGACCGAGCCTGGGGTTGGCGTGCCCTCGCGCTCGCTGTAGATGAACCAGTAGTGGCCGCTCCAGAGCATCAACGACGCAACGCCGCGGCTGGCGAGTCCGGCGAACAGCTCAGACGCGCGGCCACGACGGGGCGAGCGCCAGTTCGCGAAGTCGCCGGGACTCTGTTGACTGAGGGCTTCGATGCCCGGTCCGGCCGGCGGCGCGGATGTCGTGCTGATTTCGACGCCCGCAGTGACCGCGTCTGCGCGCGCGCTGATCAGCGCTCGGCCGCGGCCGATCGCGAAGAAGCTCGCTTCGAAGCGACCGTCCTCGGTGACGATCCGGCTGCCTCCCTGGGGGAAGAACAGCACGGCGGCGGCTGAGGCGGGGATGCTGTCGATACTCAGCTGCAGGGACGTGCCGTCGGCCACGTCGGCGCCCTGTTGATCCACGACACGACCCTGCACGCGAACACGGTCACCGGGATCGAGGCGGCCGGTCTGCTCCAGGGTGAGCGCGATCAGGGCGGGGCGCCCACTGACGACGAAGGCGCGCTGCGCAGTGATTTCGCCGTCGCGAGCGTGGACGATGTAGGCGCCGAGGTTTAGCTCCTCGAAGACCTCAAGCTCGATCCGGTCGCCGTCCTGTTCGGCCGCGAGCCGCCAGGATGGCACCAGCCGACCTGCGGCGTCGGTGACGGAGAGCTGAACGGTGGGCACGCCGACGTCGCGGCCCGTCGGGTCGACGCCGCGCAGCGTCAGGCTGAGGATGTCGCGCCCGTCGCCGCTGCCGTCGTAGTAGAGCGTGGAAGTGGGCGGATCGATCTCCAGGCGCGAGACATCCCCGCTGAACGTGACCCGAACCGGATCTGAGTCCAGCGAGCTGCCCCCCAGACGGTCGATCGTGGCGATCACGCTCGACTCGACGGCCTGCGACCCGGAGTAGAGGCGCAGGCCATCGATCTCGCCGGTGGCGCCGCCGGCGAAGCCGGCGATCGCCGCTTGAGTCATGGTGCAGGTCGAGCTGCGCGGCCTGCGGCCGAACTCCTCGCAGCCGCGATATTCGAGCGTGCCTTCGGTCGCGGTGATCCGGATCCCGGCGATGTCTGAGGCTTCGGCGGAACCGCCGCCCTCGCCGAGGACGCTGAGCGTGAGCTCGGTGAATGCGCTGCCGCCGGCGCGAATCGCCGCCGGGAACGTGGTCGCGTCGTTGTCGTCGGTGGGCTCGCGGTCGCTGAGCGCCAGGCCGACGCTCTGAACGCCGCTTGTCTCCCCGACGCGGAACGTCGCGACGGCGACGTAGCTGTTGTCGCCGACCTCGCCGCAGCGGTCGACGTTGGCCAGACACTCCGCGGCGAGAAAGCGGCCGAGGAAGCGATGCGACGTTTGGGCGGCCGTGAGCTGCGCCGAGACCGTGTACGTGCCCGGCGCTGTACCGGCGGGGATGCGGATGCGAGGCAGTGAGTGACCCTCGAACTCGCCGAGCGAGCCAATCTCGGCGAGGTCGTTCGTACTGGTGATCACGCACTCGGCGATGGCCGGGTCGGGTCCTTCGGAGGCGACGCCGCGCGGACAGGTGAGCTGCCCGCCGGTCGCGCTCGAGCCGGCGCCGACGAAGCGAAAGACGGTTGAGGACTCAGCCCCCTCGAGCTGATAGCTCAGCCCGCCCGAGAGGCGCAGCCAGGAAGAACCGGGGTTGATCCGACTGTCGGTGATGCTCACCGCGTTGATCAACGGATTGGATGCGTCTGTGGTGAGCTGCAGCGTCGGCGCGATCACACCTTCCCAGTCATCGTCGAGGAACGACGGGTGGACGCGCAGCGTCAGCGCGACCTTGACGACGAGCGTGGAGCCGGGCTGAACGACGCCGTCAGCGTCGTTCGGGAAGCTGATTTCAAGCGCGAGCGGGTCGGCGTTGGCGCCCTTCGCCGGAGCGATCGCGAAGCCGGCGACCAAGAGGGCGCAGAGCACGAGCAGGATGGCGATCGCGACGCGACGGCTTCGCTGGTGCACCGCTGCCTCCGTTGACCGAAAGGATCGTGCACCGCCGCACCACAACGCCTCGCGGCGTTACGTCCACTATGGCGCTCTCGCGAGCTCCAGCGGGGCGTGCATTCGCCGTCCGATTTACCTGTGGGCAACAGAGCGGCGGAGCTGCGGCGCGACGGGATGGCAGCGGGCGGGCGGGGGCGAGCCTGTATCATCGGCGTGCCGCGCGAGCCGTGCGTTTGGAGGCGAATATGGCGTTCGACAGCCGCGAGTTCCGTGACACGCTGGGCCGCTTCGCGTCCGGGGTGACGGTGGTCACGACCGGCGACGCGCCGAACTTCGTGGGGATGACCGCGCAGTCATTCTCATCGCTGTCGCTCGATCCGCCGCTGGTCCTGGTCTGTGTCGACAAGGGCGCGAGCGTGCTGCCGCTGCTCAAGGAGTCCGCCGCGTTCACCGTCAACGTGCTGGCCGACACCGACATGGATCTGTCGAACTTCTTCGCCTCCAGTTCGCGACCCGCGCCGCCGCACCAGTTCGACGACGCGCCGTATACGGTCGGCGCCACCGGCCGGCCACGGCTGGCCTGCGCGACGACCGTGTTCGATTGCCACGTCCACGAGGTGCTGGATGGCGGCGACCACGAGATCATCGTGGGGCTGGTCGAGGCGATCGACCGGCAGAGTGAAGCTTCCCCGATCATCTTCTTCGGCGGCGCCTATCGCTCGCTCGCGCCGACCGACTAATGCTCGGTCGCGGCGCGGCCGGAGCTCGATGGCGCCTCGATGGCCGAAGCTGACGACCGACCGCTGCTGAGTCTCGATCCCCCGCTCTACGCGGACGACTTTCTGCCGGCGCTGTGGGTGCCGCTGACCCGGGCGGTGCGCGCGCGCCGGCGCCTCCTGACGCTCGGCGAACGCCTGCCGGCCCGCAGCTGGCTGGAGCCGAGCGCCGCGCCCGGCTGGAACCGCCGCGACCAGCTGGCCCATGTCGCCGCGTCGGACGGGCGCTATCACGACGCGCTGATCGCCGCGTTGAACGACCGGCCGCTGACGGAGTTCGAACCGCATCCCGACCAGCCGGGGCCCAAGCTCGCGCTGGCGAACCGTCTGGCGCTCCAGGCCCTCGCAGATCTCAGCCTGGCCGATCTGGTCGAGCGCCTGCGCGCCGGCAGCAAGCGGACGCTCGAGCTACTCGCCGCGCTCGACGAGCACCACGCGCTGATGTCGATGGGCTTCCGCCCCAACGCCCTGTCGCTGGCCGAGGCGCTGTCCAACCACGACAACGATCACGCCGACGCCATCGTCAACGGCCCGATGATGATGTCATCGCGCTAAGAATCCGATTCCCAACCGCTCCCCCCGCGGGGGAGCTGTCGCGCAGCGACTGAGGGGGAGGCCCGCGCCCGCATCGGCTGACCGCGACCCACCCCCGCTTGTACGTTCGCGCCGGCTCGGGAGCTCTCCGTTCGGCATCTCCTCCCGCTGACCACATTGAGTGGTCAGCGGAATCCGATTCCCAATCGCTCCCCCCGAGGGGGAGCTGTCGCGCAGCGACTGAGGGGGAGGCCCGCGCCCGCATCGGCTGACCGCGACGCACTCCCGCCTGCATGTTCGCGCTGGCTCGGGAGCTCCCCCCGCCCCCCGCAAAGCCGGGCGAGAGCTACTCAGCGCCTCCCTAGCGACCGAGCCGCGCCTGCAACAACCGCTCAGCGGGCTCGGCGGCCACCCGCGCCACGACGGCGTCGATCAGAGCCTCGGCCATCCCATCGGCGCTGCGCTGCATCAACATCTGCAGCAGCGGGCGACGCGGGCGCAGCACCTGGGTGCGCTTCGGGATGCCGGCCGCCTTGGCCGCCCAGCCGACCGCGTCGTCGAGGTCACCGAGCTGGTCAACGAGGCCGAGTTCGCGGGCGCGAGCCCCGGTGTGCATCTCGCCCGAAGCGAGCCTGGCGATCTCGTCGCGGGCGAGGTCCGGGCGGCCCTGATCGACGATCTCGATGAAGCGTTCGTAGATCGAGTCGATGATCGCGCGGAGCTTTGCTTCCTCCTCGGGGGTGGCGTCGCGGAACAGCGAGCCGATGTCCTTGTATTCGCCGGAGGTGTGCGTGCGCATCTTGACGCCGAGCCGTTCGAGCGCTTCGGCGACCATCGGCAGGACCATGATCACCCCGATCGAGCCGACGATCGAGGTGGGTAGGGCGAAGATCGGGTTGGCGGCGCAGGCGACCATGTAGCCGCCCGAGGCTCCGACACCGCGAATCGCGGCGGCGACAGGCTTGCGCGCGGCGAGTCGCTGGGCGGCGAGGTAGATCGACTCCGAGGCGGCCGCTCCGCCGCCGGGCGAATCGATGTCGAGCACGACGGCCGGAAAGCGCGCATTGCCCCGCAGACCATCAAGCATCCGCGAAACCTCGCGCGCGTTCAGCCGGCTGCCAATCTGCCCCGAGATCTCAACCACCGCGACGCTCGGCGGAAAGAGCATTTCCTGCAGGTCGATGCGCTCCATGTGCTGGGCCTCCTGTTCAATCTGAGTGTATGCCCGCGTTGACCGCAGACTTGTAGCGGGCGATGCTGTGCGCGCGGGATGTTGTCACGTGACGAGGGGAGCCGCAGGTGGCCGAAGTTGCAGTGTGTGCGCTGAGCGAGCTGCCGCCCGGATCGGTCACGGCGGCCGAGATCGAGGGCCAGCGGGTCTGCGTCGCGAACGTGCACGGCGAGGTGTTCGCAGTGCAGGACAAGTGCCCACACCTGTTCGCGCCGCTTTCAGTCGGCGCGCTCAAGGGCTCGCACATCGTCTGCCCCTGGCACGACTCCGAGTTCGACATGCGATCGGGCCAGACGAAGAAGTGGCTGCCGACCGGGATGTGGAACACGATCCACAAGCTGATGCCGCCGCCGCCAGGCTTCATCAAGCGAAAAATCGAGCCGGACGAGATCCGCACCTTCCGGACCCGAGTCTCAAACGAAACCGTCTACATCTCCGACGACTGACCCCGCCCCGCCGGACGCCCTAACTCCCGCGGGCCAAGTGTCCCTGTACGGGCAGCCACCAGCAGCGTGGTGAAAAAGTCATCGCGCCCGCTCATTCTCTCCCCCCGCCTCGCGGGGGGAGATGAGTGACAGAGCAACTGTGTTGAGGATCAACTCAGTCGACGCGGTTGGGGCCCTGTCCGTCATTCCTGCGCAGGCAGGAATCCATGCGGCCGCCCCACCGTGCGACGAGCCTCCATCCGCCCGACGGCCCACCGAAGCCCGCGCGGACCGCGCGTGATCGGGCGCCGTCGTACATTGGGAGTGCCCTCGACCCCCACAGATCGCCTGGATTCCTGCCTGCGCAGGAATGACGGAGGGGTGCACGAATGACGCACGGGTGCAGGAATGACGCAGGGGGCGCCGGTCTGCCGCACCCAGGTTCGACTCAGAAACCAGCAGCTTCCGAGCCAGCGCGAACATACAAGGGGAGCCGCGTCCCAGACTCAATAATGTGCTGGTATCTGGTCAGACGGACCAGGGGTCAGAACCCCTTGAACACAGGCTCACGCTTCTCCGAGAAGGCCTTCGGCCCCTCGATCGCGTCCTGCGTGGACCTCGCGATCACCATCGCGTGGTCGGCCATCTCGAGCGCCTCATGGAGGCCCGTGACGGCTGACCGATAAGCGAGCCGCTTGATCAGCTGCACCGAGACGGCGGGCATCTTGCAGATGTCGTTGGCGAAATCGAGGGTCTGTTCCATCAGCTCCTCGCCGGGCACGACCCGCGTCACGTAGCCCATCGCGAGCGCTTCCTCGGCGTTGAAGATCCGGCCGGTCCACATCAGTTCGAGCGCCTTGGACATGCCGACGATGCGCGGCAGGTAGTAGGCGCCGCCGTCGCCCGGGATCAGCGCCATCCGGACGTAGGCCATGCCGTACTTGGCGCGCTCGGAACTGAAGCGCAGGTCGGCCATCGAGGCCATGTCCATGCCGGCCCCGACAGCCGCGCCGTTGACCGCCGCGATGTACGGCTTCTCCATGTTGAACAGCGCGCGCGGGACGCGCTGGACGGAGTTGCGCAGGCTGTTGCGATTGGCGGCGGGGGCGTTCGGGTCGCCGCCCAGCACGTCGGCGCCGGCGCGTTCACGCGAGACGTCCGCGCCGGAGCAGAAGCCTCGGCCGGCGCCGGTGACGATCACCACGCGCACGCCCTGGTCCTGGCTGGCGTTGGTGATGTAGCCCTGCCAGAGCTCGAGCATCTCATTGCTGAACGCGTTCAGCTTCTCTGGGCGGTTGAGGGTGATGATCCCGACATGCCCCTGCACGTCGTACAGAACTGCGTCGTCGCTCATGGGTGGGGCCTTTCTGGTGGCTCGCGTTGCTGGTGGCTCGCGTTGCTGGTGGCTCGCGTTGCTGGTGGTTGGTCAGTTCATCCGCATCCCGCCGTCGACGTTGAGCGATTGTCCCGTGATGTTCCGCGCGTCGTCGGAGGCGAGGAAGACGGCGGCCTTGCCGATGTCTTCGGGGGTTTGTTCACGCCCGAGCGGGCACCGGGCTGCCAACGTCGATTCGAAGGTGCGCCGTTGTTCAACGACCTCCTCGGCCGTGTCGCCGCGATTCAGGCCCTCAATCTTGCGCCAGAGGTCCGTCCAGAGCAGGCCGGGGCAGATCGCGTTGACGTTGATGTTGTGCGGGCCAAGCTCGGTCGCCTGCGACTGCGTGATGCTGATCGCGCCGGCCTTGGAGGTGCTATACGCGGCAGCGCCGCCGCCCTGACGTCCTGCGATCGAGGCGATGTTGACGATCTTGCCGCCGCCCTGTGCGCGCAGCGTCGGGATCACCGCGGCGGAGACCTTCCAGATGCCCTTGAGATTCACGTTGAAGCAGGCGTCCCAGTCGGACTCCTGCTCATCTTCTCCCCTGTGGTCCGGAAACACGCCGGCGTTGTTGACCAGGATGTCGATCCTGCCGAAGCGGGCCAGAGCGTTCTCGATGGCCTCTTCGATCGACGCTTCGTCAGTGACATTGAGTGGTAGAGCGAGGGTGTGGTTCCCGGACTGCCCGTGAATCTCAGCAGCAGTCTGCTCGGCCATGGCGAACAGGAGGTCCGCGATGATCACGCTGGCGCCCTCAGCGGCCAGCTGTTCGGCGATCCCGCGCCCGATCCCGCGCGCCGAGCCGGTAACCAGTGCAACCTTGCCGTCTAGACGTCCCATTGAATCTCCTCACAGCCCTCGCCGCTGTTGTGCCAGCTGTTGTGGCAGCCATCGCCGCAGCCGCAGTGATTGATGCTCAGGGTAACGGCTGGCTGCCTGTAGACCTGCGGTGAACACCGATCAGCGCGATCAGCAACAGCAGCGTGACGAAGTTGACCGCGGCGATCGCCATCAGCGCAGGCCCATAGTTCTCCGTCGCGTCGCGCAGCAGACCGGCGGCGAACGGCCCGATCGCCAGCGCCACGTTGCCGATCGCCGTCTGCACCGCCATCAGCGTGCCGAGTCGGCGCAGCCCGAACGTGTCGGACGCGATCAGACCCTGCAGCGGCATGGTCTGTCCCCAGACCAGCCCGGCGATGATCGCTGAGACGTAGATCCAGTACAGCGGCCCGGCCGCGAGCAGGGCGATCGTGCCGAACAGCATCACCGCGTAGCCGACGCCGAGCGCGGGCCGCAGTCCGAGGAAGGCAGCCATCGGTCCGATCAGGGCGCGGCCGGGGATCGACAAGAAGCTGCGCAGGCCGGTCAGGTAGCCACCCGCCGTCAGCGAGAGGCCTGCGGCGGTCGCTGCGGGCACAAAGTGGTTGAGCAGCGCGCCCAGGCCGAACGAGGAGACCGCCACCACCGCCAGCATCAACAGCACTTCGGGGGAACGCAGCGCCTCTCGGACCGTGCCGTAGCCCGCGCGAGGCGCGTTCCGCGACGGTCCCGGCGCCGCCGCGTCGCTGGAGGCCGGTATCGGGGGCAGCCGCCGCACCGTCAAGAGGGCCGGGATCACGAGCGCCGCCGAAAGCGCCAGCAGAATTCGAACAGCCCAGCGCCAGCCCAACTCGTCCGTCAGCAGTCCGGTCAGGGGCATGAACAGCACCGCCGAGAAGCCGCCGGTGGTGACGAGCACGGACATCGCGGCGATCTGGCGGCGCGGGTAGAGCCTCGCGGTGATCGGCATCGTGACGTTGTAGAAGAGGCCGGCGATGGTGATCGCGCCGCCGGCGCCCCAGAGCGGGATGAAGAGCCAGACGCTGCCGGCGAACGAGGCGGCGACCAGCAGGCCGGTGCCGCCGATCAGGCCGACAGCGAGCACAGGCCGCGGTCCGATCGAATCGAGCACGCGCCCCGAGACGATGCTCGCGGCTGCGCCGAGCAGGTACGAGGCCATAAAGGCGGCGTTGGTCGCGCCCGAGGACCAGCCCTCCTCCTCCTGAATCGGCCCCGCGATGATCCCGAAGCCATAGAGCACGAGTCCGTAAGCGCCGATCGTCAAGACGCCGAGGAGCACCGCGGGCCACCAGGTACCCAGCCAGTCGCTCACTCGGGCTTGCAGCAGGGGCATCGCAGCAGGCTACGCGGCCCCCGTGTCCATCCACGCGAGATCGGCTCCACACACCCCGGAGTTGCGCGCCTCCGCCCCCTCCGTTATCCCTCCGCCCTCTCCGTCACTCCCGCGCCCCCTCCGTCATCCCTCCGCCTCCTCCGTCATTCCTCCGCGCCCGCCTCCGTCATTCCCGCCCGCTCTCGGTCATTTCCTCCCGGTTTCCGTCCTTCCTGCTCCCCCTCGGCCCTTCCTACGCCCGCTCTCCGCCATTCCTGCTACCCCTCCGCCCTTCCTGCGCCCCCCCCCCGCCATTCCCGAGTCCCCCTCCCTCATTCCCGCGCCCCTCCCTCATTTCCGCACCCTCTCCGTCATCCCCGCGCCCGCTCCGTCATTCCTGCACCCCTTCCCGTCACTCCTGCACCCCCTCCGTCATTCCTGCGCAGGCAGGAATCCATGCGAGCTGCGTGGGTTCGAGAACAGCGCCGATGCTGGACGGCCTCCCGTACGTCCGAGCCCCCCCCCTCCGGCGGCTTCGTGGCCCGCTGGCGGGATCGAGGCGTCAGGCAGCCTGCAGCAGGGGCATCGGAGCAGGCCAGGTGCAGCCGGTGTCCATGCAGGCGGGATCCGTTCGACACACCTCGGCGTTGCGCGCATGCCCCCCTCCGTCATTCCCGCGCCGCTCTCCGTCATTCCCGCGCCCCCCCCCCGCCATCCCTGCGCCCCCTCCGTCATTCCCGCGCCCCCTCGCCATCCCTCCGCCCCCTCCGTCATCCCTCCGCCCTCTCCGTCATCCCTCCGCCCTCTCCGTCATTCCTGCACCCCCCCCGTCGTTCCTGCGCCCCCCCCTCCGTCATTCCTGCGCAGGCAGGAATCCATGCGAGCTGCGTGGGTTCAAGAACAGCGCCGATGCTGGACGGCCTCGCGTACGTCCGAGCACCCCCTCCGGCGGCTTCGTGGTCCGCTGGCGGGACGCAGGCGTCAGGCAGCCTGCAGCAGGGGCATCGGAGCAGACCAGGTGGAGCCCATGACCATGCAACAGGCGAGATCGGTTCGACCCACTTCCGGGTTGCGCGCATCCGCCCCCCCTCCGTCACTCCTGCGCCCCTTCCCGTCATTCCTGCGCAGGCAGGAATCCATGCGAGCTGCGTCGATTCGAGAACAGCGCCGATGCTGGACGGCCTCCCGTAGGTCCGAGCGCCCCCTCCGGCGGCTTCGTGGCCCGCCGGCGGGATGGAGGCGTCGGAGGGACCTGGGTCGTCGGTTGGATTCCTGCCTGCGCGGGAACGGCGGAGTGGGGCGGACGGGATGACGAAGTGATGGACGGAGGAGCGATGTTGGACGAGGGCGCGCCTACGACTCAATCCGAGAGATGCGCGATACGCTGCGCGCATGTCGCACTCAGTCACCGTTGAACGCCAGCGGCTCCGCTTCGCCGCAGGACACTTCGCAACCTTCGCCGACGAACTCGAGCCGATCCACGGCCACAACTACGACGTGATGGTGGAGGTCGGCGGCGCGCTGACCGACGAGTCGTGGGTGATCGACTTCTCGTTGCTCAAACGGCTGACGCGGGCCGTCTGCGAGGAGCTCGACCACAAGTTCCTCCTACAGATGGAGTCGCGCGTGCTCTCGATCCGGGACGAGGGGACGCACTTCGAGGTGCAGTACAAGTCGGAGCTGCCGTATCGGCTGCCGAAGCATGACGTGGCCGCGCTGCCGATCGACAACACCACCGCGGAGCGATTGGCGGAGTACATCGCGGGTCGGCTGACCGAACAGCTGGCGTCAGACGGGCCGAGCGGTCTGGTGACGCTGCGCGTCGGCGTCGAGGAGATGCCGGGCCAGGCCGGATGGTTCGAGGGGACGCTATGACCACGCGGGTGATGGTGCTGTACGACTCGCGCGGCGTCGTGGCCGAGCTCGTCGCGTCGGTGATCGAGGGCGCGGCGTCGGCGGAAGGGGTCGAGGTCTGGGACCGGCCGGTCGATGAGGCGAAGAAGGAGGAGCTGCTGGAGTGCGACGCCCTGATTCTCGGCTCGCCGAACTGGACCGGGATCACGGGCAAGCTGAAGCACTGGATGGACTACACCGGCGACCTCTGGGAGACCGGCGAGCTGGAGGGCAAGGTGGGCGCCTGCTTCACCGCCGGCTGGTCACGCTCCGGCGGCACCGAGGCCACGCTCTTGCAGATGTTCCACCTGCTGATCGGACACGGGATGGTCTTCGTGGGGTTGCCGTGGACGGAGGCGATGCGCCAGTCGGGCTCCTACTATGGCGCCACCGCGCACGGCGAGGCAACGGACCTGGACCGCGCGCAGGCGCGAGCGCTGGGCCTCCGCGCGGCCCAGTTCGCCGTGCGCCTGAAGCAGACCGCTGACTAGTCGAGGAGAGAACAGGCATGACCGACTACGAGAACGTGCTGGTTGACGTTGATGGGCCGGTGGCGACGATCACGCTGAATCGCCCGGAGAAGCTGAACGCGATCTCCGGCGCGCTGCGCGATGACCTGGAGGCGGCGCTGCGCGAACTCAATCCGGGCGATGCGGTGCGGGTGATCCGGCTCAAGGGCGCCGGCCGGGCGTTCTGCGCCGGATACGACCTCACGCCGGAACGCGGGGCGCTCAACTGGCGCCCGAATCAGCGCACCGGCGACCAGGCCTGGGAGCTGGGCGAATCCCGCATCTCGCTCGACCGCGAGGGGCTGCGGGTCAGCGTCGACCGCTGGCTCTGGATGTGGTCCTATCGCAAGCCGATCATCGCCCAGGTCCACAGTTGGTGCCTGGCCGGCGGCGGCGAAATGATCGGCGCCTGCGACATCGTGTTTGCATCCGAGACGGCTCGCTTCGGCCACCCCGCCGGTCGGGCGATCGGGATTCCGCCCACGCTCGGCATGTGGCCGATCAAGATCGGCATGCTGAAGACCAAAGAGCTGCTGTTCAGCGGCGACACGGTCGACGGGATCGAGGCGGAGCGGATCGGGATGATCAATCGGGCGATCCCAGAGGATCAGCTCGACGCCGAAACAATGGACTACTGCCAGCGCATCGCGCAGCTGCCGCTGGACGGCTTGACCGTCCACAAGCACAACACCAACCGCTGGTTCGAGCTGATGGGCGCACGGGTCGCGGCGATGGAGGGCGCAGACTTCGACGCCATCTGGCACGAATCCCCGACCATCCCCGAGTTCGCGCGCATCTCACGCGAGAAGGGCCTCAAGGTCGCGCTGGAATGGCGCGACGATCCCTTCGGCGACGGTCGCGGCGCAATCCGCCGCCGCACCTAGGCGGCAATGCGACCGCTACCGACGGCTTCGACCGCGCAGGTTCGCGGCTACGCGCTGCGGGTCTGGGAGTGGCCTGCATCGGGCGAGCCCGCGCGGACGGCCGCGCTGGTCCACGCAACCGGCTTCCATGCGCGGACCTGGGACGCGGTGGCACGGCTCTTGCCCGAGGACTGGCGAGTGTTCGCTCTCGATATGCGCGGGCACGGAGCTTCGCAAGCGCCGCCCGACAAAGCGGGCGCCGACTGGCGCGAGCTGGCCGCCGACCTGAACGAATTGCTGGCGCAGCGCGATCTGACCGATATCGTCGCCGCGGGACACTCGATGGGCGGCTGCATCTGCACGATTGCTGCAGCCACGGGCGATCGGATTGAAGCGCTGGCGCTGGTTGACCCCGTGCTCTTCAATCCTCGCGGCCCGATGCCGCCGATGCCGCCCGACGGACTGGCTGTGGCCGCTCGCAAGCGGCGGCGGATCTGGAGCAGCCCGACGGAGATGGCGGAGTCGTTGACGGGCCGCGGCGCGTTCACGCACTGGCCTAAGCAGCTCGTCGAGAGTTATGTCCGCTATGGACTGACTCCGATCGGTCGGTTGGGCCAATGGGAACTCGCCTGCGACCCAGAGGTCGAAGCGTGGTGCTTCGAGCACGCTGCGACGGTCGATCCGTGGCCGGAGATGGCTCAAGCTTCCCAGCCGACGCTGATTCTCAGGGCGGGCGAGAAACTGGGCCACGGCTCTCCGACCGGTCAGAACGCGGTCGAAGTGTTTCCCAACGCGTTTGAGACCGTGGTCGCGGATTCGGACCACTTCATCCCAATGCGCCGTCCCGATGCCGTGGCAGACGCGATGATCACCGTGGCGAGGGACTGCTCAGCAGAAAGTCCGGCCTGAAGGCCGACTCGCCCTCGCGAACGTTGGAGGTAAGTTCGCAGTGCAACACGTCGCCGGCAGCGGCGTCGCGTGGGCAGCGGAATTCGACCGAACAGCCGGCGACGCCGCAGCGCATGCATGAGCTGAGCATCGATGAGTTCGGGGGCGACCAACTCGGCCTCACCGAGCATTGGGGAGGCTCTGAATATCTCTCCCCCCGCGGGGGGGAGATGTCACGGAGTGACAGAGGGGGGCCGCTCCGCAACGGGTCGCCGCCCCCCTCCGCCTTCGCCATCTCCCCCCGCCTTGCGGGGGGAGATGGGATCTGATTTGTTCAGAGCGCTCGTAGCGCGGCTCTCCGACCGAGCGGTGTACGGAGGAGGTGCTCAACTGCTGCCGATGCGTCGATGACGTATCGCCTCACTCGTAGCCGAGCTCTCGGTCGCGCTCCGCTCGTCCGTCCTCGATCAGCTGCGCGCCTGAGACGCCGATATCAATGCTCGGCAGTTCGCGCAGCCGGCGGTCGAACTCTCGCCGCGTGAGTTCTCGCTCGATGGCTTCGAGGACGATCGAGCGGATGGTCTTGCCCGTGCGCGCGGCTTCTGCGCGCAGCTCCTCGTGGAACTGCTCCGGAACGTTCCTGACCTGAAGATTGCTCATTACATCAGAATAGCATCGGCGCTCGGAGTCCGCAGCCTCGAGCCGAACAGCCAGTCGGGGTCGAAACCGCTGCGGCCTTCGCGGAGGTTGGGGAGCATCCGGGCGAGGATCTCGCGCGAGGATTCGTACGCGGCGTCGTCCCAGCCGAGCTCGGCGGCCTGGCCGAGCGCTTCGGGGCGGGTGCCGCCGCTGAAGTGTCCGCGCGGCGGTTGGAAGCGTTCGACGACGAAGCGCTGCGCGCCCGTGCCGATGACCTGCTCCGCGAAGCCGGCGGGGTCGTCAAGCGGGAGCAGTGGGGTCATCGTCACGGCGCTGGGAATGCCGGCAGCGGCGATCTCGCTAATCGCCGCGAGCCGGGCCGGAATCGGTGGACAGGTCGGCTCCCAGATGCGCCGGGTCGCTTCCGAGTCGGTCGTGACGGTCATGTTCACGCAGACGGCCTCGAACCGCCGGAGCAGCTCAATGTCGCGGGTGACGAGCGGGCTGCGCGTCTGGACCGTGAGATGGGCGCCGCGCTCGGCCAGGATCGCGAGGATCTCGCGGACGAGGCCGAGGCGGCGCTCAATTGGCAGGTACGGGTCGGTGGCGCTGCTGAGGTAGATGCGCTTGCCGCGGAGGTCGCGCCGCAGGCGGCGGACTTTGTCAACGGCGTTCTGCTTGACGAGCAGCCATTCGCCCCAGGCCTGCCGGCGCTCGGGGGTGTGGAAGGCGGCGGCGTAGCAGTAGGAGCAGCCGAAGCTGCAACCCCGCCACGGGTTGAGCGAGTAGTCATAGGCCGCGAGGTAGCCGCCGGCGGGGGTGAGGATGTGGCGGGCGTCGTAGAACTCGGTGCGCATCGCGGCCTGCAGGGAACTCTTGGCGAACCGGACCCGCGCGACGCGAACTACTCGAACGCCCCGCTGATCAGCAGTTCGACGTAGTCATCCTCGTCGATCCCCACGATCTCCTTCCAGACGTATTCGTTGTCCTCGCCGAGCAGCGGCGCGGCCTTGCGCAGGTTGGCAGGGGTCTCCGAGAGGCGGAACGAAGGGCCATCGTAGGCGCGGCGGCCCATCGTCGGATGCTCGAGCATCCAGAAGTGGCCGCGATGCTCGAGCTGCGGGTCATTGCGGAGGTCTTCGGGGGTCTGCACCACTCCGGCGGGGACGCCTGCTGCCTGGAGCTCGCGCATCAGTTGCTCGGCGGGCTGCGTGCGGGTCCACGCGGCGATCATCCGGTCCAGCCGGTCCTGGTTGCTGAGGCGGTCGAAGCGCGTCGCGAAGCGCGAGTCGCTCGCCCACTCGGGGTGACCGGCAGCGCCGGCAAGCGCCTGCCATTCCTCGTCGCTGCTACAGGCGATGGCGATCCAGCGGTCGTCGTCATCCTCACCGCGCGCGGCGCACTGGTATGTGCCGTGCGGGGCGTGCTCGAGATGGCGCGCGCCGAGCGCGACCTGCTCCCGACCGTTGACCGTGTAGTCGAGGATCATCGACTCAGTGGCGTGGATCGCCGCTTCCATCTGGCCGAAGTCGATGTTCTGGCCCTCGCCGGTGCGCTCACGATGGTCGAGTGCGGCGATCACCGCGATCGCCGCGAAGTGCGGAACGAGGAAGTCGGTGTAGGCGACGCCCGTGCCGATCGGCTCCTCACCGGGGTAGTGCGTCAGGTGTGAGATGCCCGCGGCGGCCTGCAGCACGTGCCCGTAGCCCTGCCACATCGACCACGGGCCGGTAGAGCCATACATCGGCATCGAGATCATGATCACGTCCGGCCGGACCTCCCGAAGATCGTCATACGTGAGGCCCCACGCGCGCATCGCTTTGGGGGTGAACGACTCGGTCACGATGTCGCACTGGGCGACGATCCGCTTGGCCAGCTCAATCCCCTGCGGGTGCTGCATGTTGAGCGAGCAGCACAGCTTCGAGGAGTTGAAGTCGGCGTAGTAGCCGCTGTTGTCGAGGCCCGGCTGGTCGTCGACAAACGGCGGAGCGCGGCGCAGCGGCTCGGGGCGCACGCTGCTCTCGATCCGGATCACTTCGGCGCCGTGGTCCGCGAGGTACTTCGAGACGAGCGGTCCGACCCCGACCCAGGCGAAGTCGGCGACCCGGATGCCCTCGAAGACGTCGTTCGGCAGATCGGCGGAGTCGGTCATCGTCGCAGCCTCTGGTTCTTGTTAGATCACGCCATCCGAAGCGAGTTGGTCGATTTCGTCGTCGGAGAGGCCCAGCAGGTCGCCGTAGACCTCGTGATTATGTTCACCGAGGTGCGGTGCGCGGCCCCTCACGGCCAGCGGCGTCGCGGAGAGCTTGGCCCACGGTCCGGGATAGGTGACGCGCTCGTCGATGTCTTCGTGTTCGACCTCGACCCAGTAGTCGCGGGCGGCGAGGTGTTCGTTTTCCAGCAGGTCGGCCGGCGTGTGGACGATCCCCCAGCCGTTGCGGATCTGCTGCGCCTCCGAGACGAGCTGGGCGCGCGTGAAGCGCTTGCAGAAGCGCACGAGCACGTCGTTGAGATGGTCGCCGTCGGGGCCGCCGGGTGGCAGCAGCACGCCCTGCGTGGCATCGAGCTTGGCCAGCCATTCCTCGGAAGTGAGATCTTCGGCCATCCCGTGGTGGTCAAGCCACTCAACCGTCTGGCGGGCGGTCAGGCCGAACAGCCCGCCGTAGGAGAGCGCGGCGACGTGCCCGTCGGCGGCTTCGTAGACGTACTGCCCGCTCTGGTAGCCGCCGATATTGCGTCCGTTGCCGGGCCGCCCGATGTTGATCCCCCGGATGTCCCAGGTCGGCATCGCATTGTCGTGCGTAAACGTGACGGCCTCCTGCATCGACTGGTCGACGCGCTGGCCGCGGCCCGTGCGCGTGCGGTGGAAGTGCGCGATCATCGTGCCGACCACGGCCTGCGCACAAGCCTGCGTGTAGCCCTGCGCGGCCGAGGGCCGGATCGGCGGCCGGCCGGGCGAGCCGCACAGCGAGGCGAGGCCGCCCATCGCGACGCCGATCAGGTCGGTGGCTCGCCAGTCGGCGTATGGCCCGTCCTGTCCGAACGGCGTGATCGAGGTCATCACCAGGCGCGGGTTGCGCTCGTGAATCAGATCCCAGCCGAGACCGACGGATTCCATCGCGCCGGGCGGAGTCGATTCGACGATGAAATCGGATCGATCGACGAGCTGCAGGAAGAGTTCGGCGCCGTGCGGTTTGCTGAGGTCGATCGTGATGCTGCGCTTGGAGTGATTGAGGGTCCACCAGAGCAACGACCGTTCGGGGTGCGGCTCGTCGTGGTAGAACGGCGGCGCGAGCCGCGCGCCGCCGGCGTACGGCGGCTCCAGCTTGATCACATCCGCGCCGAGCTCGGCGAGCATCCGTCCGGCCAGGTGGCCGAGTTCGTCAGTCAGGTCGAGGACGCGGAAGGGCGCGAGCGGTCCGCGGGCGGCTGCGATGGGCATGGCCAATCCCCTCGTTTGCGGGCGCATGCTACTGGAGGCCCAATGGCGCAAGGCCGATAGCTTCGGGGTATGCGACGTTTCGCGGCGCAGACGATCGATGCGGTCTTCTTCCGCTGGCAGGTGCACGCGGCGCAGCTGCGTCGGCGCACGACCTGGCCGCTGCCCGAAGACATCGACCGGCTGCGGACGCGATCGTGGCGCGTTCCCTGGATGGGCGACCCGGGGCCGCCGGACGTGTCGCTGCTGGAGGTGGAGGACGTCCGGCGGTTCGAGTTCGCGTCATCGGAGCCGTTCGCGCAGCGCCATGACCAGGTCGCGGGCGGGCGGCTCTATGAGCCGCAGGGGACGCCGCGCGGCGCGGTCGTGCTGGTGCCCGGCGCGCTGACCGGCGCGCCATGGAACGGCGCCGAGCGGCTCTACCCCCGCGTGGCGGAGGCGTTCACGGCTCTGGGGCTGGTCGCGGCCCGGATCGAGCTGCCGCTGCACGAGAGTCGCGCCCCGGCGGGCGAGATCTCGGGCCACGAGATGTTTCAGGGCGACCTGTTCACCTACGTGCGTGCGGTGGCGCAGGCGGTGCGCGATGTGCGCTCGCTGGCGGTCTGGCTGCGCAACGAGTACGGATCGGTCGGCGTCTGGGGCCTGAGCATCGGCGCACTGATCGCGGCGCTGGCGGCCGAGCGCGACGCGCGGCTGGCATGGGCGGTACTGGCGCAGCCCACGATCCGCGCGGGCTCGGCGTGGGGATCGCCGATAACAGCGCCGATGCGCGAGCACATGCAGGCGAGCGGCGTGACGCGCGAGGAGGTGGAGATGGTCCTGCACGGCCTCGCGCCCGTCGGCCCGCCGGCGCTCGGCGCATCGCGCGTGTTGCTACAGGGCGGCCGCTGGGATCGTCTCGCGACCGCGGAGAGTCTGGCCGAGCTCGGACGCCGCTGGCCAGGCGCCGAAGTAAGGCTCTATGACGGCGGCCACATCTCGATGGCGATCAGGAATCAGTGGTTAGAGGACGGCTCCGAGTTCATCGCCCGCTTGCCCGGAGCGTAGGCGCGCCTAGGGACGCTCCAAGACACTCTCCCCGCTCCGCGGGGGGGTCGGAAATCGCTCCCCCCGAGGGGGAGCTGTCGCGCAGCGACTGAGGGGGAGGCCCGCGCTGACCTCCGCTGACCGCGCCCCTCTCCCCCCGCAAAGCGGGGGGAGATGTCACGAAGTGACAGAGGGGGGCCCGCCCCGGACCAAATACGCCACGCCGCTGCGTCCGGTCTGCAGACCCCGTCCGTCACACCCGCCCCTTCCGTCATTCCTGCGCAGGCAGGAATCCATGCGACCGCCCAACCGTGCGACGAGCCTCCAACCGCCCGACGGACCACCAGAGCCCCAGCGCACCGCGCGTGACCGAACGCCGTCGAACATTGGGAGTGCCCTTGACCCCCACAGACCGCATGGATTCCTGCCTGCGCAGGAATGACGGAGGCGGCGCAAAAGTGACGCGGGGATCGGTCTGCCGCACCCCGGTTCGACTCAGCCACCAACGGCTCCCGATCCAGCGCGAACATACAAAGGGGGGCCCGCCCGCGCCGCACCAGATACGCCACGCCGCTGCGTCGGCGCTGCAGACCCCCTCCTCTGCCTCCGGCATCTCCCCCCGCAGGAGACCTGCGGGTGATCCTACGAATCCCCTCTCCCCCCGCAAAGCGGGGGGAGATGTCACGGAGTGACAGAGGGGGGCCGCCTAGCTGGACGCCCCGTTGAGCACCCGCCCATGAACGACCTGGATGCTGGGCAGAGTCGGGATGATCTGCGAGATCGAGGCTCTCAAGCCATCGAGATTTTCGCCGGTTTCAGCGGACACCGGGATACCCACGCCGGTGGTGGGAGCCGCGCCCTCAAGTAGGTCGATCTTGTTGAGCACGGTGATCGTCGGTCTCGTGTCGACACCGAGCTCGGCGAGCGTGGCATGGACCGCCTCGGCCTGTTCGACGGCGTCCGGGTGGGTGGCGTCAACGACGTGCAGCAGCAGGTCGGCCTCGAGCAGCTCTTCGAGCGTCGCGCGGAATGCGGCCACGAGCTGGGTCGGCAGCTTCTGGATGAAACCCACGGTGTCGGACAGCAGCACCGTGTGGACATCGTCGAGCCGGCAGCGCCGCGTGGTCGGGTCGAGCGTTTCGAAGAGTCGGTTCCGAGCGGGAACCTTGGCCGCAGTCAGCGCGTTCATCAGCGTGCTCTTGCCGGCGTTCGTGTAGCCGACCAGGGCGACGAGCGGAATCCCCGCGCGGTCGCGCTGCTGGCGCTGCTCGTGGCGATGCGTGCGGACACGCTCGAGGTCCCTCTTGAGCCGCTTGATCTGATTGCGGATCAGCCGCCGGTCGGTTTCCAGCTGGGTCTCGCCCGGACCGCGCGAGCCGATCGCGCCCTCCATGCGCTCGAGGTGCTCCCACTGGCCGGCCAGCCGCGGCAGCAGGTATTCGTGCTGCGCGAGCGCGACCTGGACCGCGCCTTCGCGGGTTCTCGCGCGCTGGGCGAAGATGTCGAGAATCAGCGCGGTGCGGTCGATGATCTTGCAGTCGAGGCGCTTTTCGAGGTTGCGCTGCTGCGAGGGCGTGAGCTCGTCATCGCAGATCACGACGGTGGCCCGGAGGTCGTCGCGCATGGCCGCGATCTCGTCCAGCTTGCCCTTGCCGATCCAGGAGCGCGGGTCGGGCTGCGGGCGTCGTTGGATCACGCGGGCAAGCGGCACCGCGCCGGCGGTCTCGGCAAGCTGCGCGAGCTCGTCGACCGAGGCTTCAGCGTTCCAGTGGTTGGCGCGGCGGGAATCGACGCAGAGCAGGATCGCGCGTTCGCGCGGCGGGCGGGTCGGGTGATGGTTGCGGCGTCCGCCGCGGTTGCGAATGCGTGGAATTGCAGTCTCCGTCGCTACGCCCGCCCGCATCGGAGCACGCAGCCGGGCGCGATTCAGTCTAGCCAGTGGGGCGTGACGGAAACTAAATGCGCATGTCCCAGCTCAACTCCTTCGGCAGAGGCGCAGCGGTGCGTCCAGATTCGGCTACCCAGTGTAGCCGCACCCGCGACGGATCTGCCGGGGAGCCTACCGGGCCTACCGGCGCGTTAGTCCCGGGTGAACGCCGCGATGCGCTCGACGCCCTCGTCGACCTCCGCGTCCGGCAGCGTCAGCGACAGCCGGATGTAACCCTCACCCGAGGGTCCGTAGCCGTTGCCCGGGGTGACGACCACGCCTTGCTCTTCAATCAAGCGGCTGGCGAAGCCCGCGGAGCTGTCGCCCTCGGGAATTCTGGCCCAGATGTACAGCGATGCCTTCGGGTTGGTCACTTCCAGACCAATCGCGCGGAGCGCCGCCACGACCTTGTCGCGACGCCGCTCGATGATCGCGTTGTTCGCCTCGATCACCGACTGATCGCCGAGCAGCGCCGCGATCGCCATCTGCTGGATCGCCTGCGGGATGCCGCTGTCGATGTTCGACTTGACGCGCAGCAGAGCGTCAACCATCTCCGCGTTGCCGCAGGCCCAGCCGACCCGCCAGCCGGTCATGTTGAAGGACTTCGAGAGCGAGAAGTACTCCATCCCGGCCTCCCGGGCGCCGGCTGCCTGCAGGTAGGCGGGCGCGTCGTAGCCGTCGAACGTGACATCGCAGTAGGCGTTGTCGTGCAGCACGGCGATATCGTTGTCCAGGCCGAACCGCGCGGCGCGCTCGAAGAAGTCGATCTCGGCGGTCGCGCCGGTGGGGTTGTTGGGATAGTTGATCCAGAGCACCCGCGCCTGCTCCCGAACGTCGGCCGGGATCGCATCGAGGTCGGGCAGCCAGTCGTTCTCGGCCGTCAACGCGAGCTGGTGCGCCTTGCCCCCGGCGAACATCGTGCCGATCGCGTAGACGGGGTAGGCCGGATCCGGGACGAGCGCGATGTCGCCGGGGTCGATGAAGCAGAGCGCGGTGTTGGCGATGCCCTCTTTCGCGCCGATCAGCGGCACAATCTCGTTGGCCGGATCGAGCGCGACCTCGAAGCGCTGCTGCATCCAGGTCGCGATCGCCTGGCGCAGCTCGGGCAGGCCCTCGGTCTCGGGGTAGCGATGGTTGGCGGCCACGTCGATGTGGTCGTGCAGCGCTTCGAGGATGTGCGGATGCGTCGGCAGGTCGGGGTCGCCGATCCCGAACGAGATGACGCGCACCCCCTTCTCACGCTGCTCGGCGATCCGGCGGCTGATTTCGACAAAGAGGTAGGGGGGCAGTGACTGGACGCGTTGCGCGCTGCGCATCCTAGAAGCGTCCCCAGATCTTGCCGACCTTCACCCGCGTGACCACCTGTTCGTCCCGCTGGCGCTGAATCACGGCGGGATCGGCGGGCCGCTGGTAAAAGAGCTCGTTGGTGACGTGGCGGAAGCCGAAGGCGCTGAGCATCGGGTCGCCGACCGCGTCGCCGGCGACGCGCAGCGTCAGCCCGCGGCGGTTCTGTTCCGCGCCCCACGACATCGCGGCCGCGAGCAGCGCACCGGAGATCTCCGAGAATGGCTGGTCGGCGCCGATCACCAGCTCTTCGGCGGCGAGGCCGCGCTTTTCCGCCTCGGAGAGGTGGATGTAGCCGGCCGGCTGGCCATCCAGCTCGGCGATCCCGACCCACGCCGCGCTGCCGAAGAACTCGGGGCTGAGCGGCGGCGCGTGAGCGGCCTCGCCGGCCGCGCTCTGCTCCAGCTCGGCGATGATCGCGGCGTCGTCCTCGCTCGCCTGACGGACGCTCACGTCCGCGTTGGTCTCGGGCAGCGACTGCTCGCGGACGTCGCGGCAGCGCATCACCGAGACCTCATCAGGGCTGGGGAAGGCTGCCCCGATCAGCATCGGCTCGACGTAGTGCCGGTGCGGGAAGTCGTTGTAGTCCAGCGTCATCAGCTCGCACTCGGAGTGCTGCAGCGCGAGCTCGCCGATGTCGTTGAGCAGGTTGGTCAGATGCAGCCGGATGTGGTTGATCGTGTCGAACTCGTAGAAGAGCCGCAGGTGGCGGCCGTAGGGCAGGCCGATCACGTAGCCGTCGTCGCACTGGACGGAGAGCAGACGGGTCGCTTTGACCAGCTGGCCGTAGTCGCGCAGCGGTTGGTTGCGGAAGGTGATCTGCCCGGTGGTGAGGTTCTCATGCAGCTCCCGGATGAGTCCCGGGGTGCGGTCCTGGTCGTATGCGGTGTAGTCAGGCGTAACCATTCGGCATCCTCATGATCCAGTCGTTCGTATCCAGTTGCTCGGAATCGCGCCTTCAAAGGCGAACTCGGCGGGTCCGGTCATTTCGACCGATGCGGTCGGGTCGTCAGGACCGTCCCAGGCGATCTGAAGGTCGCCGCCGGGCAACGACACGGTCGCGCTGCGACCGGCGAAGCCGCGCAGCTGCGCCGCGACGAGCACGGCGCAGGCGCCCGTGCCGCAGGCCATCGTCTCGCCGACGCCGCGCTCCCAGACGCGCATCTTGAGCCGGTCGGCGGCAAGCACGTTGACGATCTCGAAGTTGGTGCGGTTGGGGAAGTCGGGGTGACGCCCGACGAGCGGGCCGATCTCGTTGAGCCGGACCGTATCGATGTCCTCGTCGGTGAACCAGACGGCGTGCGGGTTGCCCATGCCGACGCAGGTCAAAGAAAAGCTCTGGTCGGCCACGCGCAACTCGTGGTGCAGCACCGGTCCGGGGCCCGCCGCGCGGACCGGGATCTCGTCCGGGTGCAGATACGCGGGGCCGATCGCCACGCGCACCTCGTCGATCGTGGCGGCCGCGTCGCCGAGCTCTGCATGGAGGACGCCGGCGCCAGTCTCGATCGCGAGCCGACCATCGGTGGGTGCGATCCCCGCGCGCTCGACGAGGTACTTGGTGAAGCAGCGAAAGCCGTTGCCGCACATCTGGCCGTCCGAGCCGTCGGCATTGACGATCGTCATCCGCGCCGCGGCGGCCTCGGTGTCCTCGACCAGCAGGATGCCGTCCGCGCCGATCCCGAAGTGCCGGTCGCAGATTCGCGGGGCCGCGGCCGCCCAGTCGAGTCGCAGGCGCTCGGCGAGCGGGCCGCGCGCGTCGACCAGCACGAAGTCATTGCCTGCGCCCTGGACTTTGAGAAATGGAATCGACATGTGTGATCGCTCAGTGTCCGCGGCGAGCGGCACGCGGTGAACTCATCTTACCCAAGCGACTGGATTTGCGCGTTGACCTCCTGTGCTGTGGGTGGCTCGGGCGACCAACGGATGCGCGGATCGGTGACGCGGAACCAGGCGTGTTGCCGGCGGCTGAACCGTTTCGTGGCGCTCGCGACCGCGACGATCGCGTCAAGCAGCGAGAGTTCGCCGCGGATCTGCGCGAGCACCTCGCGGTAGCCGATCGCGTCGAAGCCGGGCGCGTCGTGGGGCACGCCGTCCGCGAGCAGGCTGAGCACTTCGTCACGCAAGCCGGCGCCAAACATGGCGACCGTGCGCTCGTTGATCCGCCGGTCGAGCGCCTGCCGTTCATGGGCGGGGGCGATCGCCGCGAAGCGGATCGGCTGGCGCTCGCGCTGCCAATCGGAGATCCGCCGGCCGGTCGCCTCGTAGACCTCGAGCGCGCGGATGATCCGCCGGACGTTGTGGTGGTCGATCTTGGCCGCGGCCTGCGGGTCGATCCGGCTGAGCTCCTGATGCAGCGCGTCGGCCCCGCGTGCTTCGGCCTCGAGCGTCATGTGCTCGCGGAAAGCCTGGTCGGGCGGGGCCGGCGGAACCTGCCAGCCTTCAAGCAGCGCCCAGACATATTGGCCGGAGCCGCCGACCACGACCGGGAGGCGACCGCGGGCCTGAATGTCGGCGATCGCGGCGCGTGCATGCGCCAGGTATTCGGCGAGTGAGATCGGCTCAGTAGGATCGCGCAGATCAAGGCAGTGATGCGGGACGCGTTCGCGGTCGGCATCGGTCGGTTTGGCCGCGCCGATGTTCAGGCGGCGGTAGAGCTGACGCGAGTCGGCGCTGACGATCTCACCGTCGAGCTGCTCGGCGAGCTGCAGCGCCCAGCCCGACTTGCCGGACGCGGTCGGTCCCACGACGGCAAGGACGGCCAACTGGTCAGCCGGCTGGTCAGGCGCCGGCGATGCGCCGGCTGATTTCGAGGAAGGCATGGGGGTCGAGCGCGGCCCCGCCGACGAGCGCGCCATCGACATCGTCCTCGCGGACGAAGTCGGCGACGTTGTCGGGCTTCACCGAGCCACCGTAGAGGACGCGTGTCTGAGCGGCGATCTCCTCACCGAGCACCTGCTCGAGCAACGCGCGAATGTGGCCGGCGGCCTCCTGCGCCTGCTCGGGGCTGGCGGGCTGGCCGGCGCCGATCGCCCAGACCGGCTCGTAGGCCACGACGAGTCCCGGCGGCGCGGGGTTGTCACCGAGCGCGATGCTGATCTGGCGGGTCAGGACCGTGCGGGTGCGCTTGTTCTCGCGCTCCGCCTCGGTTTCGCCAACGCAGAGGATCGGCTTGAGCTTGTGGCCCGCTGCGGCAACGAGCTTGGCCTGCAGCGCGAGGTCGTCTTCGCAGAAGAACTGCCGCCGCTCGGAGTGGCCGAGAATCACCCAATCGGCGAGCTCGGCGAGCTGCGCCGGCGAGACCTCGCCGGTGTACGCGCCGCTGGGCTGAGTGTGCATGTTCTGGCCGGCCACGCCGACGCTGCTCGCGCCGAAGGCGTCGGCCACGATCGCGAGCTGCAGGAACCCGGGGCCGAGCACGACATCAACGCCGTCGATCTGCTCGATCCCGCTGAGACCGTCGCAGAGTTCGCGCGCCTCCGCGGCGCTGGCGTTCATCTTCCAGTTGCCGGCGCTGACCGGCGTGCGGGTGGGCGTCATGGCGGGGACTCTCGATTCAGTGGTCGGATTCCGGCAGGGCGCGAATCCCGGGCAGCTCGATGCCCTGCAGGAACTCGAGCGCGGCGCCGCCGCCGGTGCTGATGTGGTTCATCTTGCGCGCAACGCGATTGCGCGCCACCGCCGCGACGGTCTCGCCGCCGCAGATGATCGTGTTCGCTTCGAGCGGGGCGATCGCCTCGGCCATCGCCAGCGTGCCGCCGCTGAAGGCTTCGCGCTCGAACAGTCCGAGCGGGCCGTTCCACACGATCGTGTCGCAATCCGCCACGGCCTTGCTAAACAGCTGGACGGTCGCCGGCCCCACGTCGAGCACCTGCCAGCGCGGCGGGACCTCCTCGTCAGCGAAGATCAATGGGCGCGCGCGCGGCGGTTGGTCTGCCCCGCCCGCGATCACCGCGTCGACCGGAAGCAGCAGCTCGCACTTGTGCTCCGCGGCGCTGACGACGATCCGGCGGGCCTGCTCGGCCATATCCGCCTCGAGCAGGGAGTTTCCGAGCTGCTCGCCCCGCGCATGCAGGAAGGTATTGGCCATCGCGCCGCCGATGCAGAGCACGCTCGCCTTCTCAACCAGGCTGTCGAGCAGACCGAGCTTGTCCGAGACCTTCGCGCCACCGGTGATCACCGCCAGGCGCCCCGCCTTGGCGCTGGCGACCGGTGAGAGCACGTCGATTTCGCGCTGCAGCAGCAGGCCCGCCGCGGAGGGCAGGCACTTGGTGATGGCGTCGGTCGAGGCGTGGGCGCGATGCGCCGCCCCGAAGGCGTCGTTGACGTAGTAGTCCGCGAGCGAGGCGAGCTGGCGAGCGAAGCCGGCGTCGTTGGCCTCCTCCTCGGGGTGGAAGCGGAGGTTCTGCAACACCATCACCTCACCGGGCACGAGCGCGGTCGCCATCTCGGAGGTGAGTTCGCCAATGCAGTCGGGCGCCATCTTGACGCTCTGCTGCAGCAGCCGGGCGAGGCGCACGGCCGCGGGCGTGAGATCGAAGCGGGGATCCCGGACGCCGTTGGGGCGGCCGAGGTGCGAGCAGCAGATCACCGCAGCGCCCGACTTGAGCAGGTAGCGAATCGTGGCGATCGCGGCCGCAATCCGGGTGTCGTCGGTGATCCGGGCGTGGTCGAGCGGGACGTTGAAATCGACCCGAAGCAGGACGCGCTGACCTGCAAGTGTGAGGTCGCGCACGGAGCGCTTGGTCATGGCTCGGGTCCTTGCGGCGGTCTAGCGAGCGGGTCCGGCCGGAGAGGCTTCAGCGTCGCTGGCTGCGGGCTGTTCGATCGTTGGCTCAGCCGCTGGCTCCGATTGCTCGTTCTCAATCGCCGCGAGCTTGGCCAGGCGCCGCACGTGGCGTCCGCCCTCAAACGAAGCATTGACGAAATTGTCGACGATCTCCTGAGCGAGCGCCCTGCCGGTCACCCAGGCTCCGATCGCAAGGATGTTGGCGTCGGTGTGCTGGCGGGCTCGACGGGCGGTCCAGGGGTCGGCGCACAGCGCGGCCCGCACGCCGTTGACCTTGTTCGCCGCGATGCTGACCCCCACGCCGTTCGAGCAGAGCACGATCCCGAGCTGATCGCGACCGTTCACGACTGCGCCGGCGAGGGGCGCGACGATGTCGGGATAGTCGACCGACTCGTCGGAATGCGTGCCGAAGTCGTGAATCTCGTGGCCGGCGTCGCGCAGTCGCTGGCTGAGCATTCGTTTGAGATCGACGCCGGTGTGGTCGCTACCGATCGCGATGCGCACGTGATGGTCCCAGCGTGGTGGCGCGTGCGGCTCAGGCGCCGGCCGCGTCAGGCTCAGGGATGCCCCAGTGCTCGACGAGCCAATCGCCAATTCGGGGATCGAGCGCGGGTCCCTGGCGGAGGACGCGCGGGATCGGCCCGGCAAGATCGAGAATAGTAGAGGCGGCGCCCGCAGGCAGCCGCGGGCCGGGCGCCACTATGTGAACTGAGTCACGGAGCTGCGCGCGAACATCGTCCGGCGTTAGCGCCGCCGGCTGCCCGTGCAGGTTCGCGCTGGTGCCGGTCAGCGGTTGATCGAGCTCGCGCAGGATCTGCAGCGCGACGGGATGGTCGGGAATCCGCACGGCGATCGTCTCGCCCTGGACCGCGATTGTGTAAAACGACGGGTGTCTCGGCAGGATCAGGGTCACAGCGCCGGGCCAGACCCGTTCGGCGAGGCCGCGCACGCGCTCCGGCGGCTCGCCGGCGACGCGCTCCAGCCAGTCGAGCGACGGGATCAGGATCGGCAGATTCTCGAAGGCCGGGCGCTGCTTGATCTCGAACACGGCGGCCACGGCGTCGCGATCGGTCGCGACCGCGCTCAGCGCATACTGCGTGTCGGTCGGCATCGCCACGACCGCGCCGCGCGAAAGCAGGTCAACGGCTCGGTGCAGGGGCTCAGGACTCACGGGTGCGCCTTGAGAAACCGGGGGCGCGTCTGCTCCCTGTCGCTGGGGAACATAGCGGTAGGCGGGACCTTGAGCGTACACCGCATAATCTGAGGGCCAGTGGATCGCGCAGGGTTGCAGGACGAGATGTCGCGAGAACATCCGCACGAATCGATCGTGATCGTGGACCTGGGTTCGCAAACGGCGATGCTGATCGCGCGTCGGGTCCGCGAGCTGAACGTCTACTGCGAGCTCGTGCCCGCCACGGCTACCCGCGCGGACATCCAACCTCTGCGGGCCCGTGGCGTGATCCTCTCCGGTGGGCCGTCGTCGGTACACGATGAAGGCGCTCCGCGAGCCCCTCAGTGGTCACTGGACGGCAGTCTGCCGACCCTCGGCATCTGCTACGGCATGCAGACCATGGCGCAACAGCTCGGCGGCCGCGTCGCGCCGGGCCGCGAGCGCGAGTTCGGCTCGGCGTCCGTCACCGCGCGGGCCGATGGCTCGGCGCTGCTGCGCGGACTGCCCGAGCCGCTGCCGGTCTGGATGAGCCACGGTGATCGCGTCGAGGCGCTGCCCGCCGGGTTCGAGGCGCTGGCCTCGACGGCCACGATTCCGATCGCGGCGATGACCAACGGCGCCGGGCTCTACGGGATTCAGTTCCACCCCGAGGTCGTGCACACCCCCGACGGTCCGGAGCTGCTGCGCAACTTCGTGCACGACATCTGCGGATGCTCGGGCGATTGGACCGCGGAGCACTTCGTCACCGAGACGATCGAGGAGATCCGCGCTCAGGTCGGCCGGCGCCGCGTGATCTGCGGGCTCAGCGGCGGCGTCGACTCCGCCGTCGCGGCGACGCTGGTGCATCGCGCGATCGGCGACCAGCTGACCTGCGTCTTCGTCGACAACGGGCTGCTCCGTCGCGGCGAGCGCAAGCAGGTCGAGCAGACCTTCTCGCAGCAGCTCCACATCAATCTGCGCACCGTCGAGGCGGGCGACCGCTTCCTCGAGGAGCTGGCCGGCGTGACCGACCCAGAGACCAAGCGCAAGCGCGTCGGTGAGACGTTCATCTCGGTCTTCGAGGAGTCGGCGCGCGAGCTGGGCGCGGCCGGCGCCGCCGTTGACTTCCTGGTCCAGGGCACGACCTACCCCGATGTCGTCGAGAGCGCCGGCACCGGCGCCGGCGGCGCGACGGCGACGATCAAGTCGCACCACAACGTCGGCGGGCTGCCCGACGACCTGCGTTTCGAGCTGGTCGAGCCGCTCCGCTATCTGTTCAAGGACGAAGTGCGCACGGTCGGCCGCGAGCTGGGCCTGCCCGACGAGATCGTGCAGCGTCAGCCCTTCCCGGGGCCCGGGCTCTCAATCCGCATCATCGGCGCGGTCACCCACGAGAAGGTGCGGGTCCTACAGGCCGCCGACGCCGTGGTCGTGGAGGAGGTGCGCGAGGCCGGCCTGGAACGCGAGCTCTGGCAGTCGTTCGCGATTCTGACCGATACACGCACCGTGGGCGTGCAGGGCGACGCGCGGACCTACGGTTGGGTCGTCGCCCTCCGCGCAGTCACCGCCGACGACGCGATGACCGCCGACTGGGCGCGCCTGCCCGGCGACCTGCTCGGCCGGATCGCGAATCGGATCGTGAACGAAATCCCAGAGGTGAACCGCGTGGTCTACGACATCACCTCGAAGCCGCCCGGCACGATCGAGTGGGAGTAGCGCCGTGAACATCACGATCTGCATGAGCATGCTGCTAAGCGACCGGCTGCCCGCGCTGACGGACGAACTGGAGACGGCCGGCCACGTCGTCTTCACACCAGTCGACACCGAAGGCTTCGATTACGTCGGCGCGTCAACGCTCGAGCGGGCTGAGCAGAAGCGCTCCTACGACCTGATCCGCGAGCACTGGCGCAAGATCCAGCGCTCGGACGCGATTCTGGTGGTCAACGAGGACCTGCCGGGCCGCCCCGCGCACATCGGCGGCAACACGTTCCTCGAGATGGGCTTCGCCCACGTCCTCGAGCTGCCGATCTACATGATGCAGCCCGTCCCCGACACGACCTATGCGAGCGAGATGCTCGCAATGGACCCGATCATCCTGCACGGCGACCTGACCCAAATCGGGCCACGCATCGAACCGGCGCTCGCGCCGGCGGGGGACTGAGCGCATGCGCGTGATGGTGGTCGGCGGCGGCGGTCGCGAACACGCCCTGGCCTGGGCGATCTCGCGCAGCCCGCGCTGCGACGAGCTGATCTGCGCGCCCGGCAACGCGGGCACTGCGGCGCTCGGCGAAAACCTCTCGATCCCCGACTCCGACATCGCCGGCCTCGTCGACGCAGGGCTGGCCCGGCGGATCGATCTGCTCGTCGTCGGCCCCGAGGCGCCGCTGGCTGCAGGACTGGTGGACGCGCTCGACGCGCGCGGCGTGCTCGCCTTCGGTCCACGACGCGACGCCGCCGAGCTGGAATCGTCGAAGTGGTTCGCCAAATCCGTGATGCAGCAGGCCGGCGTCGCCCACGCGGCCGGCGAGCTGTTCGAGAGCGCGGCCGCCGCGCACAAGTGGGTCGAGTACCTCGGTGATCACCCCGCCTACCTGCCCGTGCTCAAGGCCGACGGCCTGGCCGCCGGCAAGGGCGTGATCGTCCCCGCCGACCTCGACGAAGCGCATCAGGCGGTGGACGAGCTGATGGGCGGCAAGTTCGGCGCCGCCGGCGAGCGGATCGTGATTGAGGATCGGCTCTCGGGCCGAGAAGCGTCAGCGATGGCGATCGTCTCAGGCACGTCGGTCATCCCGCTCCCCCTCTCCTGCGACTACAAGCGCGTCGGCGACGGCGACACCGGCCCCAACACGGGCGGAATGGGCGTCTATTCGCCGCCTGGCTTCCTCAGCGATGAACCTCACGTCTTCACCCGCGTGCACGAGCCCGTCGCGCAGGCGCTGACTTCGATCGGCCGCGAGTTCCGAGGCCTGATGTACGCCGGCCTGATGGTCGACGGCGCCGCCGTCAACGTGCTCGAGTTCAACTGCCGCTTCGGCGACCCCGAGTCGCAGGCGGTGCTCCCGAGGATCGAGGGCGATCTGCTCACCGCCCTCACCTCCGCCGCGAGCGGCGAGCCGCTCGCCGAGCGCGCGATCACCTGGCGCGAAGAGGCCACCGTCGCCGTCGCGATGGCAAGCGGCGGATACCCGGGGCCGTATGCCACGGGCGCACCGATCACGGGCCTGGACGCCGTCGACGATGCTGTCGAGGTCTTCCACGCCGGCACCGCGCTGGATGACGAGGGCCGCATCGTGACGGCCGGCGGGCGCGTGCTCTCGGTAGTCGCCCGCGGGAGCGATCTGGCCGAAGCGCGTGCGATCGCATACGACAATGTCGCCCGGATCAGCTTCGAGGGCGGCTTCTTCCGCAGCGACATCGCGCTGCGCGAACTGGACGCTTCGCGCCGGTAAGCTGGTGGCGTTCGAGCGCGAACGAGAGGCGAAGCATGGCTGACGCGAATCTGCAGGACCACGACGAGACGAAGCGGGTCGAGATGTTCGAGGGCGTGACGATGCGCACGCTGAACCACGGCGAGCACACCTCGATCCACGAAATCGAGATCGCGCAAGGCGGCGTGGTGCCGATGCACACCCATCCGCACGAACAGATCGGCTACCTGGTCAGCGGCCGGGTGCTGTTCGAGCTCGGTGAGCTGAAGCGCGAAATCTCGGCCGGCGACTCCTGGATCATCCCCTCCGAGGTCCCCCACGAGGTCACCGCGCTCGAGGATTCGGTCGCGCTCGATATCTTCTCGCCCAAGCGCGACGAGTACATCAACCGATGATCCCCCGCTACCAACGCCCCGAGATGGCGGCGCTCTGGACCGACGACGCCAAGTGGCGCCGCTGGCTCAATGTGGAGATCGCGGTCGTGCAGGCCTGGGCCGACGAGGGCGTCGTGCCCCGCGAGGACGCCGAAAAGATCGCCGCGAACGCCAGCTTCGTGACGGCCGACATCGACCGCTACCAGATCAAGGTGCACCACGACACGCACGCGTTCCTGCAGTCGGTCGGCGACAGCCTCGGCCCGGAGTCGCGCTGGGTGCATCACGGCCTGACCACCAACGACGTCTGGGACACGGCCTCGGCGCTACAGATTCGCGATGCGGCCGAGCTGCTGGAGCAGAATCTCGAGCGTCTCGAAGGGGTGCTGACGCGCCGGGCCAACGAACACCGCCACACGGTCTGCGCCGGGCGGACGCACGGAATCCACGCGGAGCCGACGACGTTCGGTCTCAAACTGCTGTCCTGGGTCGACGAAGTCCGGCGCAACCGCGTCCGCCTGGCCGACGCCAAGTGCGGCATCGCAGTGGGCAAGATCTCCGGCGCGGTGGGGACGCACGCGACCGTACCGCCGTGGGTCGAAGACCGCGTCTGCGCCGAACTCGGCCTCGGCGTTGAAGCGGTGTCCACGCAGGTGGTGCAGCGCGACCGTCACGCGCATTTCGTCTCGACGCTGGCGCTGGTCGCAGCATCGCTGGAGCGCTTCGCCACGGAGATTCGCCACCTCCAGCGCACCGAGGTGCGCGAGGTGCAGGAGCCGTTCGTGGAGGGCCAGGCCGGCTCGTCGGCGATGCCGCACAAGCGCAACCCCGAGAAGTGCGAGCGGGTCTGCGGGCTCGCCCGCACGATCCGCGCAAACGCGATGACGGCGCTCGAAAACGTGGCGCTATGGCACGAGCGCGATATCTCGCACTCGAGCGCCGAGCGCATCCTGATCCCCGACGCCTGCCAGGCGCTCGACTACATCCTCGACCTCTTCACCTGGGTCATGGACGGCCTGATCGTGGACGCCGACCGGATGCTGCAAAATCTCGGCGGCTCCCACGGCCTGGTCTTCTCCCAGCGCGTCCTGCTGGCGCTGACCGAGGCGGGCATGGGTCGCGACGAAGCCTTCCGCCGCGTGCAAACCCACGCCCTCGCCGCGTGGGACGAACAATCCGACTTCCGCGCCCGCCTCGAGGCCGATGAGACGATCACCTCCGTGCTGGATAGGTCGGCGCTGGATGGACTGTTCGACCCGGCGGCGTTCCTGATACACGTCGACGTATCCTTCAGGCGAATCATCGAGCATGAAATAGTCTCGCTAGTACGCGCCTTCCTGGCCGAGCGAGGAGTTTCAGCGGAATCCGAGCACCTTGAACGGGGCGTCGGACCGGACTTCTTCGTGCAGCATGACGGAGTATCGGTAGCACTCCAGATCAAGGGCAGTTCCCCCCCTGATGAACGCGCGATTCAGCAGATGGACGCGATCATCCGACGCGACCCCGCCACCATCGTCTTTGCCGTCTCCTACGAGACTCCACCAAGCGGAACCTGGCGCGACTCAGAGACGCTCCGCTGGACAACGCGGATGTCGAGCGGCGATCCCGCCGCCGCGTGGTCGCGCGGAACGGCGGCGCAACTGGCTGACGCCGTGTTTCGTGCGGTGACCGACGGCGTCTAAGACACCAGCGATGCGTTGACGAGGCCTGCACGCGCACCATGTGACCCCACGCTCTCTAGCGCGCAGCCAACGGGACGATCACTTCGGCCACGCGAACTGGCCATCGCCCAGCCCTGCGCAGCGCAACAAGTGTCGACGGCCGCCGTGCTGGACACAGCTGAAAGACCCGCCCCTCAACCTCGCGTACAGGGGCAGCACGAGACTTGGGAAGCTCCCAAAAACTCTCCCCCCGCTTCGCGTTGGCAGAGTCATTCAGAGCCGTCCTGAGAGTGCCGCGCACTGAGCGCCCGTGCGACGCATGGGACTTGACGTCCTGGGCGGATCAGCCTCTAATCAGAACATGCATGCACACGCGGCAATCGGCAGGTCCGATCAGCCCACTCGTCAAAGCCCTGAACTGCCCGTCGCGGAGCTCCAGACCCACGATCATGACCGATCAAACCGATCAGGGCTGAACGAAACCGATCGATTCCGATCACCCCTACCAGATAGGACAGGCGCTCGAATCGAGTCAGAATCGAAAAATCCCCCAAAAACCGATCACTCCCATGCAGCCAGCTCCAACCGCCCTCTTCACGCCCTCCATCCAGCAGGGAGTCGAGACCTTCCGACTCCCCGATATTGCTGAGCACCCTGAGGTGACGGAACGAGTTCGCCGAGCTGCATTCACGCTGGCTGCGAGCCGTTGTAATTTTGCCTGGCATGAAACGAGGGACCGCGATGCGCGTGATGCTGGAGTCTGACCTCGCGGCGCCGCTGCAACGCGGCAACCTCACCAGGCAGCCGACTTGACATCCCGAGCGATCCCGTCTCTAATCAGAACATGCATGCGCATGCCGCGATCCCCAGATCCGATCACCCCACTCGTCGCAGCCCTGAACTGCCTGTCGCCGAACTCCTGACCCACAATCAGGACCGATCAAACCGATCAGGGCTGAACGAAACCGATCGATTCCGATCACCTGACCAGATAGGACAGGCGCTCAAAATCGAAGCGAAATCGAAAAATCCCCAAAAACCGATCACTCCCATGCAGCCAGCCCCAACCACCCTCTTCCCGCCCGCCATCCGGCAGGCAGTCGAGACCTGCCGACTCCCCGACACGGCTGAGCACGCTGAGCTAACGGAACGAGTTCGCGGAGCTGCATTCACGCTGCCTGCGAGCCGTTGTAATTTTGATTGGCGTGAAACGAGGGACCGAGATGACCGTGATGCTGGAATCTGACCTCGCGGCGCCGCTGCGGCGCGGCAAGGTGCGGGATATCTATGACCTTGGCGAACAACTGCTGATCGTGACCACCGACCGCGTGTCGGCGTTCGACGTGGTGCTGCCGACCGGCATCCCTCAGAAGGGCTGCGTGCTCACCCAGATGTCGGCCTACTGGTTCGAGGCGACCTCCTCGGTCGTGCCCAACCACATGATCCGGGTGATCGACTCGACCGACAATCCCGACCTGCCGCTGCAGTTGGGCCCCGAATACGTGGGCCGCTCGATGCTGGTGCGCAAGGCCGAGCCGGTCAAGCTCGAGGCGGTCGTGCGCGGCTACCTGGCCGGCAGCGGTTGGGCCGAGTACCAGCAGAACTCGCGGGTCTGCGGGATTCCCCTGCCCCCCGGGTTGCGCGAGTCCGACGCGCTGCCCCAGGCCATCTTCACACCCTCGACCAAGGCCGATGTCGGCCACGACGAGAACATCACCTACCAGCAGGCCGTCGAAATCGTCGGCGAAGACGTGGCCAACACGGTCAAGGTGCGCTCGATGGCGCTCTATCTGTTCGGGCTCGAGCGCGCGCGCCAGGCCGGCTTCATGCTCGCCGACACCAAGTTCGAGTTCGGCGTGACCAAGAACGAGCAGGGCGAGGACGAGGTGATCCTGATCGACGAGGCGCTCACGCCCGACTCGTCGCGCTACTGGGATGCGAGCGTCTACAAGCCGGGCCAGTCGCAGCCCTCCTTCGACAAGCAACCGCTGCGCGACTGGCTGACATCCACCGGCTGGAACAAGGAGCCGCCCGGCCCGCCGATCTCCGACGAGGTCGCGGCCGTGCTCACCGAGCGCTACCGCGCCGCGTTCGAGCGCGTCACAGGCCGCGAGCTGTTGGTCGGCGCTTAGTGGCCGAGAGCAGGTCCTTCAAGGCGGACATCTACGTCACCCTCAAGCGGACGGTCAACGATCCGCAAGGCCTGACGATCCGCGGCGGCCTCCACGCCCTCGGCTTCGAGGCAGTCTCGGCGGTCCGCGCCGGCAAGTTCATCGAGGTCTGGCTCGAAGCCGCCGACGACGCCGAAGCCCAGCGCCAGGTCGAGCAGATGAGCGATCAGCTCCTGGCCAATCCCGTCATCGAGGATTTCCGCGTCGAACTCACCTCCGGCGGCGAGCCGGCGCCAGGAGTCGAGGACTGAGCGCTTCCATCTCTCCCCCCGCGGGGGGGAGATGTCACGGAGTGACAGAGGGGGGCCTCCCGCCAGCCTCGTGCCACCAGCGCTTCCATTTCTCCCCCCGCGGGGGGGAGATGTCACGGAGTGACAAAGGGGGGCCTCCCGCTCGGCGGCGAGCCGGCGTCGGGGGTCGCGGACTCAGCGCTTCCATTTCTCCCCCCGCGGGGGGGAGATGCCGCAGGCAGAGGGGGGCCTCCCACCCGCCTCGTGCGACCTGCGCCCCCTCCGTCATTCCTGCGCCCCCTCCGTCATTCCTGCGCAGGCAGGAATCCATGCGACCGACCAACCCTGCGACGAGCCTCCATCCGCCCGACGGCCCACCAAAGCCCCCAGCGCACCGCGCGTGATCGAACCCCGTCGAACATTGGGAGTGCCCTTGACCCCACAGACCGCCTGGATTCCTGCCTCCGCAGGAATGACGAAACCAGCAGCTCCCGAGCTAACGCGAACGTCTGCGCGGAGCTCCCCGCTCCCCCCTCACCCACCCAACGTTCCCTTGGTACTCGGAGCCCCCGCCCCATCAACGACCCGCACCGCATCCCTCAGACACCTCGCTAACGCCTTGAACGTAGCCTCCAGAATGTGATGATCGTTCTCCCCCGCGAGCTGCCGGACGTGCAGCGCGAAGCGGCCCTCCTGCGCCACCGTCTCGAGGAAGTGGATCGCCATGTGCGACGGCAGCTGGCCGATCATCGGGCTCGGGAACTCCAGCCCGATCGCGCTGTAGGGGCGGCCGCTGAGGTCGATTGAGACATGGATCAGCGATTCGTCGAGTGGCACAGTGCGGTCGGCAAAGCGGGCGATCCCCGCGCGCTCGCCGAGCGCCTCGTTGATCGCGCGGCCGAGCGAGATCGCGATGTCCTCCACCGTGTGGTGCGCGTCCACGTGCAGATCGCCGCTGGCCTTGACCGTCAGGTCGAGCCCGCCATGCCGGGCGAGCTGGTTGAGCATGTGATCGAGCATCCCCACGCCGGTCTCGATCTCAGCCGCGCCCGAGCCGTCGAGCTCCAGCTCAAGCTTGATCTCAGTCTCTTTGGTGACCCGTTCAACACGTGCGCTGCGCATACATGCACATTGCCTCAGCCCGCGCCGACTGTCCACCGATTCGCGCGAACTAAACTGGAATCGTCGAATAGACGTGACGGAACAGTCGAAGCGCTCCTCCACGGATCCTCTGAACAAGTCGGATCCCCCTGACCACCCAATGTGTTCAGGGGCATCCGCTCCCTTCCCAATGTCGCCCCCTGAGGGGGAGATGCCCCGCAGGGGCAGAGGGGGAGGCCGCGCGCATCGCCACCGCTCACGCAGTTGGGAGCCTCCCCCTCAGTCGCTGCGCGACAGCTCTCCCCCGTTGAGCACATTGAGTGCTCAACGGAATCCGGATCCCTTCACCCCTGAGGAGACCTGCGCGTAATCTCCATTTCCCCTCTCCCCCCGCGGAGCGGGGGGAGATGCCGCAGGCAGAGGGGGGCTCCGGGCGCGCCCTCACCAGATAGCGGAAGCTCCCCACTGTCACTTCGTGACACCGCCACCGGGAGGGAAGGTCGGAGCAGTGGGACTTACGCGCAGGTCTCCTCAGGGGGAGCCATTGAGAGCGGGTCTACTCAGCCGTCGGGACGCACGGTAGTCCGCGCCTCGATCTCGTAGAGCTCGTCCATCCCCGCGGCGTCCTGCACGTCGCGGTAGAGCCGCATCAGGTCGCCGATCTCGTGGCCGCTCGCGCCGCTCTCGCGGATCGCGCGGTAGGCCTCGCGCATCGCGCCGAACGCGACGACCTGCCCGGTGAAGGGATCGATCTGCAGATTGAATCCGTGTGAGGTGAGCATCTCGGGGTCCTGGCGCCCCGCCGCGCCCATGATCGCGAGCGGGCCGCCGAGCAGCTCGCCGGCCTGCGCGATCTGCGCGTCGTCGGTCGGGAAGATCATCAGCACATCGGCGCCAGCCTCGCGATAGGCCAGCGAGCGCTCGATCGCGCGCTCGAACGACTCGTTCCGCACCGCGCCGGTCCGCGCGATGATCAGGAAGTCGGGATCGCTGCGCGCTCCGACCGCCTCGCGCACCTTGTCGACCATCACCTCCAGCGGCTCCAGGAACTCGACGCCCTTGTGGTGATGCGCCCGCTTGGGCGAGACCTGGTCCTCAATCTCAATCGCCGCTCCGCCCGCCGACTCGATCTCACGAATCGCGCGGGTCAGGTGCACCGCGTCGCCAAAGCCCACGCCGCCGTCCACAATCAGCGGCACGCTGGAGCGGGCCGTGATCTGCCGCGTCAGCGTCGCGATCTCCGTGGTCGTCAACAGCGCCTCGGAGACGGCCAGCTGGAATCCAAAGCCGCCGCCGGAGAGGTAGGCGGCATCGAACCCCAGCGATTCAATCAGCCGCCCGCTCAGCGGATCGAGGCAGACCGGCGCAAACGTCGTCTGCCCCGAACGGATCCGTTCAGCAAAGTCATGTCGGTTGGTCATGCGCGGATGCTAGTGGCGTCGCTCACGGGGCGCACGGATAGCCGTCAACCACCCATTCGACATAGTTGTCATCGGCCGCTCGAACCACGTAGCTGCGACGTTCGGTCGGAAACGTTTGCTTCCCGCAGTCGCCAAAGCGCGGCCGCAGACTCATCTCGCCTGTGTTCGTCGCCGCGAAGACGAATTCGCCCGAGGCGCCGGTGGCCACATTCTGGCACAAGCCGCTGTCCGGGCACGCGACGAAGCCCCAGCTCGCAACCGGCATCCCCTCCGAGTCGATCACGCGTCCCTCAACGGCGTAGCGACAGGCGCCAGAGTGGATCTCCCACCGCAAGGAAGTGGGGCCGTCGCCGGTGACGCGAATGCCCCTAACGCTCAGCGCCCGCGTCGTCGCACGTGACGCCCATTGTTGCGGGTTGTAGCTGACGATCTCGCACCCAAGTGTGATGCCGTCATGGAGCACTGGAGCGCTGATCGTGAATCGATAGGGCCCGGCCTCCGAGACGGCGAGCCTGAAGGACCCGTCAGCCTGCAGCTGCGTCGTGACGTGCCGCCCTCCCCCCTCCAAGTACGCACCGATGCGACGGTTACGCGCCCACGCCTCGTCGCGGCCCAGCAGCTGGCCACTGATCACCAGCTCGCAGAGTTGCGAGAGCGGCTCGAACCGGATCTGGGTTGTCCTTGCGCGCACCGCGGACCGCACGATCAGCGCCTCGCTTGGGTCGCGCGTGAAGCCGTCAGCAGCGGCGTAGGACGTGCAGCGGTTTTGCGGAGTCGAGAACGCGATCACGTGGTCGCCGGGAATCGGCACGGTCGCGGTGTAGGTGCGGCTCCCGCGCCTCTGTTCGGCCTCGGTGCAGCCCGTGCCGTCTGGACGGCACACCGAGATCTCGAGATCCTTGGGCACATCTCTGATGCTTCCGGTCGTACGCACCCGGACCTGTTCGCGGCAGAATGACGCGGGTGCGACGATGTTGAAGTCGCTCACCGATGGCTCGCTCGTCGAGAACGGCCGGGGCGCTCGCGAATCGCCCGATGTGGGCCACGTGAGCATCTGATCGAGGTCAACCTCGCCACGGCACGTTGTATCCCGCCGGACCACCGCGATGCCGTAGTTGAGCGTCCCCGCCCCGGCGCTGTCGAACCGTGGCAGCGTGACTTCGAACGACCCGTTGGGCTCAACGTCGACGGATTCCCGTCGGCCCCGATCAGTTTCGGCCTCCACTGAGAGCCGCGGCAGGGCAGCGGCGCCTGATCGTTTGATCGCGCCGCTGATGACGGTGAAGTTCGGCCGTCGGACTTCATAGAACAGCTCGTAGAACTCCTGAGACGAGAGCCCGAACGTCTCACGGAAGGCGGTCTGCCAGCTCCGCGTGACGCCGTTGCGCGGCGCCAGGTTGCGCCAGAAGTCGATGACGGTATCGGCGCCCGACCGCTCGATCAGGATCGTCAGCGCTGCGAGCCCGACAAAGTGCGCGTAGTCGAACGGCCGGTAGCGGTTGGCGAGGTTGAGTTCGGTGGTCCAGAACTGCGCCTCGCTCACGCTCGTCGGCTGCCCATCGAGACTCCAGCCGAACCACGTCGCGGTGCCTTCCGTCAGCCAGCCGGGCGTACGGTGGCGGGCAGGCCCGGCGATCTCGAACTGCGCGATGTGGAAGTACTCGTGCGCCAGGACCGCGCGGGCGTAGCTGACCCCGCCGGCCGACCTGTAGCCACCGGTCCAGAAGCTGGCCGACATCACGATCTCGTTCACCCCCGCCCGCGTCACGGGTGATCGCGCCCACGCGCTCGTGGTTGCACCCCGTCGCGACTGTAGGCGGGCGAGCGCCTCAGGCGTGGTGGCGATCCGGACCGTCAGACGCCGCGTTTCCATCTCCCACGCGAAGCGCGACGCGAACAGCTCCACGACCCACGCCACATCGGCTTCGACGGTCTCGCGAAAGTCGTCGGGTAGTTGAAGCTGGAGGCCGCCCGCGAACGCGACCCGGTGATACACCCCCGATGGTTGCAGCCACTCCACTGCCTCGGTCAGTGTGACCTCGATCGCTTCGCCGCGGCGGAGCGCTGGGATGTCGACGGGTTCGAGCGAAGGATCAGGCGGCCACGGCACCGATCGCTGCTCGGCGGCGATCCAGCGCTGGGCGCTGGTCAGCTGCTCCGCCAGACCGGCCAGCGCGTCGGCCAACCCGATATCCGAACGGCCCGCCCAGGCGACCAACTGGCGTCCCGGCTCGAGCTGGAAGCGTCGGCCGGCGGGCGTCGCCGGTCGGACCCAGTCAACCGCATCCCCGTCTCTGATCCGGAACCAATAGCCGCGACCCGGCTGTAGCTGCTGAACCGCGTCCGAGTCGTCAGGCGCCTCGCCGTCAACCAACGCACCGTCGTGGATCGATTCCAGCTCAGGCAGCTGCTCGAAGACCTCGCTGGCAGCCGTCTCCGCGTGAATCCAGCCAATCAGGTTCCAACCGGAGTAAAGCGTGGTGGTGATCGTCTCATCGTCCGCGGCCGCCGAAGCGGGACGGATCACCGCGAGGAGCAGCACGGAGGCGACGGTGGCCACGACGGCGATGCGGAGGCGAGCGCCCGTAGGCATCATGACGCCAGACTACGTATCGGGCGAGAGCCTAGGGCCCACGACCGGGCGAGTACTCGCTTGCGCAGGCGCCGGGCGGAAGGCGCCCATTCGCCCCGACGATGTAGGCGGCTTCGAAGCCACGCGACTCAATCAACCGCCCCGTCAGCGGGTCCAGGCAGGCGGGGGCAACGGTGGTCTTCGCCGAGCGGTTGCGTTCGCCAAATTCACGTCGGTTGATCATTGGTACGCTCCTTCGGGCTGGTCGGGAGATGTCGGATCCCAGTTTTCGCCGCGTTTCAGGCTGCTGGTGACCATGCACACATCGTCCGGGAGGAACCATTGGACGCCGGTTCGGTCAGCGCCCTGCAGTTCGACCTGTAGGTGGTATGCCGGATTGCCGCCGCCGGGGCATCGGTATGCGTCGCCCGGCATGAGATAGAACGGGCCGTCGAACGGTACCCAGATGGCGAAGGCTCCGTAGCTGTTCGTCCGCTGCCCAGCGCCGCACTTGTGCCGCATCCACGACGACTCGGAGTCACACAGCCAGATGAGAAAATCGACTAGCGGAGTCCCGTCGGGAGTGGTCAGAACGCCTTCAACTCGCCAACGGCAGAAGTCCTGCGGCACCTCCCAGACAATCTCCGTCGCATCAGTCTCGTGGACGTCCGCATTGCCCGAAAAATAGATCTCGCATTTGAGAGGGGATCGGACCTGTGGTTGGAATTTCGGACGTAGCCTCACTTCGTACGACCCGGGGCTTGCAACAGGGATCGAGAATGCTCCGTCGTCGGCAAACGTCGCGTACGTGCAGCGCCCGCCTCTTACGGGACATGCAAACATGTCGAGCGAATTGGCTGCTCGACCAATCATCTCCGACCGTACGCCGCTCGACGGAAGGTTGATCAACCGTCCCGCAATGGCCCAGCCACACAGCGACGCCGGCACTCGGATTTGGACCTGCTCAAGGTCCTCATCGCCCACTTCGATCAAGGATGCGCGGTCTCGGAGCGCGGTCGTCGATCCGTCGCGGTGGTAGGCGGCGCATCTGCCCGTCGTATCGGCTAGCTCGATCATGTAACGGCCGGGCAACGGAATGATGAAATCGAAGGCGCCATTGGGCGCCACGCTGGACGCTGTGCACAGGCTCTCGAGCGTGCACGCGGTGAGTCGGAGCCGCGCGATCATGTCCGGATCGGGGCCGCTGAGTTGGCCGCGTAGATGCGTGGAGCAGAAGTGGTCAGGGATGTTGATATCGATTCCTGAGATCGATTCGGCGCGGACGTCCAGCTCCGTCGCAGCGTCCAGCGGACCCACGCTGCCGCCGTCCGTTCGGTATCCCCGACACCCAAGCTCCTGCACCGACACCATCACCCAGCTTGGGCTGTTGGCGGGCACGGCGATGCGGAAGCTCTCGCCGACGTTGAACGCCGATGCGCTCGCTGTGCCGCTGATCGGCGTGACGTATACGCGAACATGCTCCGCGCCAATGTGCTCGGGGACGGTCACCGTGCCCTCGACGAACGGGTGCAGACGGCGAATCCACTGTTCAAATTGCTGATAGAAGTCGCCGATTGAGATGCCAAACGTGGTCGTGAAGGCCTGCCGCCAGGTTGGCCTGACTCCCTCCTTGGCGGCCATGTTTCGCCAAAAGTCGAAATATGAATCGTGGCCGAACCGCTCGACGAGCCACTGGGTAGCCGCAAAGCCGAGCGCGTGGTCATGCTCGTCCTCTGCGATCCGCTCTCGTTCGGAGATGACGAATTGGCTCGCTTCCCGAATCTGGGCCGCCGGGGATGGGTCCAACTGCCCGGCCCGATATCCCAACTCACGCTGCAGCCAGGTAGGACCGCCTTCGCCCATCCAATCTGGAACGGTGGGGAAGGCGTGCCCGGCGAGCTGGCCTTGAACGATGTGAAAGTACTCGTGAATGAGGACGATTCGAGCGTTGATGCTCTCGCCGGTCTTTCGGTCGAGCAGAGACGGTCCCCACGCGCCCATCGGCATCAAGATGTGGCTGAGCCCATCGGGATCGAGCGCGAGCGACGCGGAGGCCGTGATGTACTGATCCTCTGGCAGCTCTTGCCCTGTCAGGTCGGTGACCGTGCGAAAGACGAGGATTTCAAGCCGCTCGGGATTCGCCTCGACACCGAAGCGATCAGCGAAATAGGCGATCGCGTAGCGGACGTCCGCGACGACCTGCTTACGGATCACGTCAGGGACATCGCCGAGGAATCTGATTGTCGGGAGGATGCCGGTGGGTTGCCGCCAGTCGACCGACCGGCTGAACGAGATCCCGAACGCATCACCGCGGTTGAGCGGGGACGCCAGCTCGATGGTCGACCGCATATTCGGCGCCCACGAGTGCCACTGCTGATGCGCCGCATCCCAGCGCCAGGCAAGCCGGGTTGCCTCCGCGACTCCGCGCATGGCACGGTCGAACGCGGTTCTATCCGGTCCACCCCATGCGATCAAGTGGCGCCCGGCATCGCGTTTGATCTGCGTCACTGAGCCGCTGTAGCGTCGCTGCCAGTCGACCGCCCGATCGCCGCCGATCCGGAACCAATAGCCGTGACCGGTCTGGAGCGTGAACGGACGCGCGGGGCCGTCGGGAGTGGCGCCACGGACGACCCGACCGGCGTCGCCGCGGATCAACGTGAGCGCCGGGAGCTGCTCGAAGACCTCGCTCGCATCCGTCTCCTCGTGGATCCAGCCAATCAGGTTCCAACCGGGGTACAGCGTGGTGGTGATCGTCTCATCGTCCGCGGCTGACGCTGGGCGGACTGTGGCGAGCAGCAGCACGGAGGCGACCGCGGCGAGGAGGGCGATGGCGCCGACGCGGCGGATCGCCCTCGCGGTTATGAGGCGGCGTCGCTCTCGACGGCTGACGCAGGGTCCTCGGGCAGCGAGATCACGCCCGACTCCGCGAGCGCGGCGATCTGCGGCTTGCTGCGGCCGATGCTGGCGAGGACCTCCGCGGTGTGCTCTGCGGGCGCGCTGGCGCCGCGCTTGAGCTCGATCCGCGTGCGGCTGAGATGGACGGGGCTGGCGCTGACCTTGATCGTCTCGGTCGTGTTCGCGACCGGCAGCTCGGCGATCATCTCGCGCGCCGCGATGTGCGGGTCGTTGACGATGTCCGGCAGCGTGTTGAGCGGCGCGACGATGCAGACGCCCTCCAGCTCGGCCTCCCACTCGGCGGTGCTGCGCCTGGCGAACGCTTCGAAGAGAATCGGCTCGATCTCGGCGTGGTGACGCGTGCGGTCGGCGTTGGTCTGGAAGCGCTGGTCGTCGAACAGGTCGAGGCGCTCGATCTTGGCGCAGAACAGCTGCCAGTCCTTCACGCCGGCGACCACGCAGTGTCCGTCGGTCGTGGGCAGCGCCTGGAACGGCGTCACCAGCGGGTGACGGGTGCCGATCGGGCCCGGCACCTCGTCGGTGTTCGCGGTGCGGACGACGGCGTTTTCGAGCAGCGCGACCTGGCTGTCGAGCATCGCCACATCGACGTGCTGGCCGAGCCCCGAGGTCTCGCGCTCGTGCAACGCCGCGAGCACCCCGATCGCCGTGTACATCCCACCGGCCATATCGCCGATGCTGTAGCCGGGCCGCGTGACCGGCCCACCGGGATGCCCGGTGATGCTCATGATCCCGCTCATGCCCTGCACGATCACGTCGACGGCCGGGCGGTTCGTGTACGGCCCCGTGTGGCCGAAACCCGAGGTCGAGGCGTAGATCAGCCGCGGGTTGATCGCCGCCAGCTCCTCGTAGCTGAGCCCCAGCCGGGCCATCGCGCCGGGCCGGAAATTCTCGGTCAGCACGTCGATCGCGCCGTTCGCAGGATCGATCAGGTCGTGGACGATCTCGATCGCCTCGGGCGTCTTGAGGTCCAGCGTGAGCGACTTCTTGCCGCGGTTGACGCTGAAAAAGTAGGTCGAGACGCCATGCACAAACGGCCCCGCCCCGCGGCTCCGCTCGTCCATCCCGGCCGGCTCCACCTTGATTACGTCGGCCCCGAGGTCGGTCAGGATCATCGAGCCATAGGGCCCCGCAAGAGCCCAGGTGAAATCAAGAACGCGCAGTCCGTCGAGTGGTCCGGGCATGGCAAAGACCTGTGGATTAGGCGTCGAGCTCGAGGCCGGGGGTGCCGGGCTCGAGCTGCACGCCGAGGGTGTTGAGCGCCATCGAGACGAGGTTGTACTGGCCCGCGGTGAAGACGACGTCCATCAACTGCTGCGTGTTGTACTGCTCGGACAGCGCGGCCCAGGTGGCGTCCGAGAGGAAGGCGTCGCCGTGCAGCTCGTCAGCGGCGGTCAGCAGGGCGCGCTCGTGGTCGCTCCAACCGTCGGCCTCGGGGCCCTGCTTGGTGCGCTCGACCTCTTCAAGCGTCAGGCCGGCCGCCTGGCCGATCCGCCGGTGCTGGCCGAATTCGTAGCCCGACCGGCAGTTCCAGCCCATCCGCAGGATGATCAGCTCGCGCTCGCGCTCCGGCAGTGACGAGTTGCCCAGCACGTGCCTCGAGAACTGCCCCCACGCCGCGGACAGCTCGGGATAGTGCGCGAGCGTGCGCGTGATGTTGAGCACGCGGCCGCGCTCGGCGGCGCGCTCAAGCTGCTCCCGGGCGAGGCCTTCGGCGCTGGCGGGATCGAGCGGTTCGAGCCGGGGCTTACTGAGACGCATGGTTGGACTCCTTGACGGCGGTCAGGATAGGACGCGCTCGATTCGCTCAAGCAGGGTTGGCAGCTGCTCAGGCGTCGGCACGGAGATGCGCACGCAGTTGCGCAGCCGGCGGTTCGCGTAGAAGCGAACGAAGACGCCCTCCTGAGCGAGCGCGTCGTGGAACTGCCGGCCGGCCGAGGCCGTCGCGCCGGCGTCCTCGCCGAGCGGGGCCACGCGCACGAGCACGAAGTTGGCCTCGCTGCGATACGGGCGCAGCGAGGGATGCTCCGAGAGCGCGAAGATCAAATCGTCGCGCGTGGCGATGATCTGGTCGGCCTGCTCGTTGAGCGCGTCCGCGACGCTCAGCGCCGCGAGGCCCGCGGCCGCGGCGGCGGCGTTGATGTTGTACGGCTGCTTGATCTTCATCAGCGCGCCAACCAGCTCGGGGTGGCAGATCGCGTAGCCGAGCCGCAGCCCGGCGATCCCGGCCCACTTGGAGAAGGTGCGCAGGATGATCAGCTGCGGGTACTGGTCGATCAGGTCGATCGCCGACGCCCGCGCGAAGTCGACGTAGGCCTCGTCGACGAGCACCGTCGCGCCGGTCTCGAGCAGCTCCAGCAGCGCGGCCTGCGGGAAGAGGTCGCCGGTCGGATTGTTCGGGGAGGTCAGAATCACCAGCCCTGCACTCTGCGCGGCTTCCAACAACGGCTCCAGCTCGATGTGGAACTCAGCCCCGCGCGGGACCTCCACCAGCGGAATTTCGTTGACATCGGCGAGGAAGCTGTACATCCCGAACGTCGGCGTGGAGCTGACCACGGTCTGATCGGGCTGCACGACGGCGCGCATCACCAGGTCCAGCAGCTCGTCGGCGCCGGCGCCGGCGATGATCTGCTCGGCCGGGATCGCGAGATGCTTCGCCAGGGCGCCGCGTAGCTCAACCTGCTGCGGGTCGGGATAGATCGAGAGCAGGTCGCTACCGCCGACCGCCTCGATCAGCGCGGCGCGGACCGCCGGGTGAGCGCCGAACGGGTTCTCGTTGGCGTCAAGCTTGAGCGCCTGCTCGACCGGGATGCCGACGCGTCGGCAGCGTTCGGCCAGCGGCACGACCGGATCGTAGCCGGGCAGCTCGGCGAGGTGAGGACGAATCGGCGGTGGACTGTCGGGCATCGCGCGCCCGCTAGCGATCGACGCGGCGGCGCTCGAGCGAGCGCGCATGGGCGACGAGATTCTCCGCGTGAGCGATCCGCTCGGCGTCGGCCGCGATCGCGTCCAGCGTGTCGCTGTCGACGTTGACGACCGTCGTGATCTTGAGGAACTCCCCAACGTTGAGCGCCGACGCGTAGCGCGCTGAGCCGCCCGTCGGCATGACGTGGCTGGGCCCCGCGACATAGTCGCCGAGCGCCTCGGGCGAGGCGCCGCCGATGAACAGCCCGCCCGCGTTCCGCACCTGTTCAGAGCGCTCCTGCGCATCGCGCGTCACCAGCGCGAGGTGCTCGGGCGCGTAGTCGTTGGCCAGCTGCACGGCATCGTCGAGCGTCGGCACCCGGGCGATCCCGCCACGTCGCTGGAACGCGCCCAGCGCGATCTCGCGACGCGGCAGGGTTGCGGCCTGGTCGATGATCTCGTCGCGGACGGCGAGGGCGAACGTCTCGCTCGGTGTGATCAGGATCGGCGCCGCAAAATGATCGTGCTCGGCCTGCGCGAGCAGGTCCGCCGCGCACAGCGCCGGATCGGCTGAGTCGTCGGCCACGATCACCGTCTCCGTCGGTCCGTAGATCGCGTCGATGCCGACGGTCCCGAACACCTGACGCTTGGCCGCGGTCACCCAGCGGTTGCCGGGGCCGAAGATCTTGTCAACGGCGGGGATCGATTCGGTGCCGTACGCGAGCGCCGCGATCGCCTGCGCTCCGCCCACCTTGTAGACATCGCGCACCCCCGCGATGTCCGCCGCGACCAGCTTCAGCGGCGAGACCGTCGCGCACCCATCGGCGCCGGGCACGGCCGGACTGGCGATCGCGACCTGCTCAACGCCCGCGACGATCGCGGGGATCGCCGTGTGCAGCACCGACGAGGGATAGACCGCCGCGGTGCCCGGCACGTAGAGTCCCACGCTGACGATCGGGCGCACGACCTGCCCCAGCCCATCCTGCGAGAACGACTTGGCGGCGTGCTGCAGCTGTAGCTCGTGGTACGAGCGCACGCGCTCGGCGGCAACCTGGAGCGAGTTCAGCAGATCGGGCGGCACGGAGTCTCGCGCCGCGGCGAACTCGGCCTCCGAGACCTTGAACTGATCGGGCGCGGCGCCGTCGATCGCCGCGCAGATCTCCCGCAGCGCCCAGTCGCCGCCATCGCGGACCTGCTGAACAATGCGGGTGATCGCTTGCTCGAACGTCGGAGCGTCATCGAACAATCGACTGAGCGTCTCCGCTTCGGCCGGGGTGAGCTCGCCGGCGTCGGGCTGACGATGCGCGAGCAGCGCCGCGCGCGCCGCTTCGAGCCCGCGCCAGATCGGGATGACGTCGCTCATGCGCCGTCGCCGAGCCACGCGCCGAGCGCCTGCGCGGTGCGCTCGGCGGTCAGCTCGAAGAAGCCGTCCAGCGTCGCCTGATCGACGTGTCCGAGCGTCTGGTCGAGCAGCTCCGGGACGCGTTGCATGAACTCATTCAGCCCATGCTCATCCTGGATCCCGGCGCGGTCGAGGTGCCGCGACGCGATGAAGGTGAACCGCTCCCAGTCGGGCGGATGCTCCGTCACCGCGGCGGTCGTGTCGCGCCACTGTTCGAGCGTCGAGCGGTCGATGAAGCCGGCGTCGATATCGAGCGCGGAGGCAAACAGCGCCTGACGCAGGTCGTGCATCGTCTGGTCCCGCTCGCGCTCGCGGCGGTCGAACTCGTACTGCAGGATGCGGTCGAGCAGGTTCGCATGCCCATCGCCGCCGAGCAGCGAGCGGTGCCCGAAATAGGGGCGGTAGATCGCGGTCACGTACTCCTGATCCATGATCAGATGCGTGAGATAGCCGCAGACCCAGGCGCGTGTCTGGGGCGAGAGCCGGCCGGCGTCGCGCAGGCTGTGATGGGCCTCGAAGAACGCCGCCACGCTGTCCTGGTGGCCCTCGTCGGTGATGTCGAAAAAGTGCGTGCGCTCCCGGTCCCAGCGCGTGATCACGCGGATGTCGGGCGTGGTCGCGCCGAGCAGGAACTCGCCGTTGGCGGCGTCGAGCCGCTGCGCAGCGAGCCGTTCACCCGCGCGACAGGCCGCGATCATGTGGGACACGAGAGCCGGCATGGGTGGAGTTTATCGCGGGGGCAACGGTCGGGGGCTCTTGCAGGGCGAATGGAATCAGTATTTCGCCGCCGAGTCAGGCGACGACGCACCGCTCCGGCTCAGCGAGAGTGCGCCATCCGATTCCGAGCTGGCATGCCGACTGGATCGAGGCATCGGAGCGTACGACGACGCGTTCGCCCTGCGGGCGGAGCGCCATCCGCCATCCCGCTGGCGCCGACCTATGCTCGGCGTATGAGCACAACTCGAGCGCGCCTGCGACGCGCGCGACTGGCAGCTTGGTCGCTGTTGATCGTTCTCGGCATCACGCTCGCCGCCTGCGGCGACGAGACGCCCCAGGGCGCGGTGCACGTCTCGCGCCTCGCCGATGACATCGGCCCGGTCTCGGAGAACTTCATCGATCGCGCGCTGGACCGCGCGGAGGATGCGGGAGCCGTCGCCTGGGTGCTGATGCTCGACACGCCCGGCGGACTGATCACCTCGACCGACGAAATCGTGCAGCGCATCCTCGCGGCCGAGGTGCCGGTCGTGGTCTTCGTCAGCCCCGCGGGCGCGCGGGCGGCCTCCGCGGGCACCTTCATCACGATGGCCTCGCACATCGCGGCGATGGCCCCCAACACCCAGATCGGGGCGGCCCATCCTGTCGCCGGCGGCGGCGACGACATTGAGGGCGACCTCAACAAGAAGATCACCAACGACACGGCGGCCGACATTCGCGGCATCGCCAAGGTGCGCGGCCGCAACCAGGAGTGGGCCGAAGAGGCGGTGCGCGAGTCCGTCTCGATCACCGGCGATGAAGCGGTCGTGCTCAACGTGGTCGACCTCGTGGCCAACGACCTCAACGATCTGCTGGCGAAGATCGACGGCTGGGAGGTCCAGGTGCGTCCCGATGGTCCGCTGGTCACGCTTCAGATCGCGAACGCGCCGCGGGTCGAGACGAACTACACGGTGGCGGAGAAGATTCTCGACGTGATCGCGAATCCGAACGTCGCGTTCATCCTGCTCGGCCTCGGGCAGCTGGCGCTGATCATCGAGCTGTGGTCGCCGGGACTGGTGGGACCGGGCATCTTCGGCGTGATCATGCTGATCGCTGGCTTCTTCGCGCTCGGGCCGCTCGACGCCAACCCGGCCGGCATCGCCCTGATCGTGCTGGCGCTGGTGCTGTTCGCGGCCGAGATTTTCGTCGCCGGCTTCGGCGTACTGGGGATCGGCGGGATCATCTCGCTGCTGCTCGGCGGGCTGATTCTGTTCAGCGACACGTCAGTCGATGCGCAGGGCGTCTCGATCTGGGCGCTGGCCGTGGTCGGCTCGATCGCCGGTTCGCTGATCCTGATCCTCGGACTGATGCTCGCGGTCGACCGGCGCAAGCCCGCCTGGACGCCGGCCGGCGTGGGCTCCAACCTGATCGGGCACGTCGGCACGACGCACACGGTCGTGAGCGGAAGTGGGACGGTCCAGCTGGACGCGGAGCTGTGGTCGGCGCGCTCCGCATCGCATCGAATTCCGCGTTCGATCCCCGTGCGTGTTGTCGAGATGGACGGGCTCACGGTCGTCGTCGAGCCGACCGTGCCGATCGATGCCGTAGAGACGGAGACGATCGGTGATGGCGCAGTCCGCGACGTCTGAAGCGGAACGCTGGGCAGCCTGTTTTGACGAACTGGCGGAGCCCGAACGGACGACCGCGCTGGCGATTCGCGACCTTGTGCGACAGGTCGTGCGCGAGCACGACCCGCAGGCCGAGGAAGCGGTCAAGTGGGGCTACGCGGCGTGGGTGCTGGGCGCCAGGGGCGGCCGAAACATGTGCAGCATCATGGGCGCGAGCGCTTACGTCAGGCTCCAGTTCTTCCGCGGCGCCGAGCTCGACGACCCCACCTCCGCGCTTGAAGGCACGGGCAAAGCCATGCGCCACCTCAAGGTCCACTGCGATCAACCGTTACCCGAAGAGACCCTGCGCTCGCTCGTCGCCTCCGCCATCGCGCTGCACAGCGGCTAGGAATCCTCCGAACAGGGCGGATCCCCTCTTCCCCCGCTCTGCGGGGGGAGATGTCACGGAGTGACAGAGCAACTGTGTTGAAGATCAACTCAGTCGGCGCTGTGGGGGGGCCTGTCCGTCATTCCTCCGCAGGCAGGAATCCAGGCGACCGCCCAACCGTGCGACGAGCCTCCATCCGCCCGACGGCCCACCGGAGCCCCCAGCGCACCGCGCGTGATCGGGCGCCGTCGAACATTGGGAGTGCGCTTGACCCCCACAGATCGCCTGGATTCCTGTCTGCGCAGGAATGACGGAGGCGCGCAGGAATGACGGAGGGGCGCAGGAATGACGGAGGGGTGCGGGAATGACGGAGGGGGCCGCAGCTCGCCGCTACGAGTACTCGCCGCTGCTAGTAGGAGTGAATCGCGCGCTTGGCGTTGCGCGGGCTCTCGGGGATGCGCGCGGCGCGGCCGGTGCGGCCGCGCAGGTAGTAGAGACGCGAGCGACGCACGCGCCCGCGGCGCGTCACCTCGACGCGCTCGACGCGCGGCGAGTAGTAGAGGAACGTGCGCTCGACGCCGATGCCCTGCGTGACGCGGCGAACCGTGAAGTTGCTCGATGAGCCCAGCTTCTTGCGCCGAATCACGACGCCCTCGAAGACCTGCGTGCGCTCGCGCTCGCCTTCGACGACCTTCGCGTGCACCCGCACCGTGTCGCCGGGCTGGAACTCTTCGATCTGGGGATTGCGTTCGAGAGTCAGGAGATCGGAGCGGTCCATCGGCGTTCCCCTTTGCGTGTTGCCAGTGTACGCACGGATCCGGCTAAGTGCCCTGCGGGCCGTCTTGCCCGGTGTGGTGCAGCGGGCGTTGCTCGAATTGCTCCAGCAGATCGGGGCGACGCTCGCGTGTGCGCTCGATCTGCTGCTCGCGGCGCCAGCGCGCGATCGCGCCGTGATCGCCGCTGAGCAGCACATCGGGCACGCGCCAGCCGCGGTATTCGGCGGGCCGCGTGTAGTGCGGGTACTCGAGCAGCGACTCGGAGAACGACTCCTCGATCGGCGACTGCGCCGAACCGAGCACCCCCGGCTGGAGCCGCACCAGCGCGTCGACCAGCACCACCGCCGCCGGCTCTCCGCCGCTGAGCACGTAGTCGCCGATCGAGATCTCCTCGTCGGCGAGATGCTCGCGGACGCGCTCATCGATCCCTTCGTAGCGCGCGCAGAGCAGGATCAGCCGCTCTTCAGTCGCAAGCCGCCGCACGCTCGCCTGATCGAGCCGTCGGCCCTGCGGCGTGAGCAGGATCACGCGGCCGGCCGGCGCAGCCTCCTGAACCTGCTCGACCGCGCGAAACCACGGCTCCGGCCGCATCACCATGCCCGGGCCGCCGCCGTAGGGCGCGTCGTCGACCGTGCGGTGACGGTCGGTCGTAAACTCGCGCAGGTCGTGGAGCTGAAGCTCCACGACCCCCGCGTCGCGGGCGCGACGGATGATGCTGGCCTCGAACGCGCCCGCGATCAGCTCCGGGAAGATCGAGACGATGTCGATGCGCACGGCGCGGCGTTCCGAACGTTGCGTTGGGCGTTCGCGAGCGGGCTGCCTAGCGGCCCAACGTGGGCGGATGCGCGCCGTTGGGGACCGAAGCGCCGCTGTCCCAGTGCGCCTCGTTGCGCGACGCTGCGGCCTCGCGCCGGCGCAGGAACGCCGGAGTCGAGAAGTCGCTGGGCGAACCCACGTCGAGATCGTCGAGCAGCCTGGCCGACCAGTCGTTACGCGCCATCGCCGGGAAGTCGCTCTGCTGCCCGCGCGGGGCGAAGCCGGTCGCGATCACTGTGAGGTGCACGTCGGCGCCGAGCTTCTCGTCGATCGCCGTACCGACAATGATCTCGGCCTCGGGGTCGACCATGCCCTGGATCACCTCGGCGGCGGCGCTCAGTTCGAGCATGCCGAGGTCGCCGGCGGAGCTGACGTTGTAGAGCACGCGCGTCGCGCCCTCGATCGTCGTTTCCAGCAGCGGGCTGCGAATCGCCTGCTCGGCCGCCTGCACCGCGCGGTTCTCGCCGCTGCCCCGACCGATCGCCATCAACGCCTGGCCGCCGGCGCCCATCACCTTCTTCACGTCGTTGAAGTCGAGGTTGATCTGGCCTGGCACCGTGATCACGTCGGAGATGCCCTGGATGCCCTGGCGCAGCACCTCGTCGGCCTTGCAGAACGCGTCCACGACCGTGACGCTCGCGTCGTCCTTGTCGATCAGCCGGTCGTTGGGGATCACGATGACGGTGTCGGCGAACTCCTCGATCCGCTCGATGCCCTCCTGGGCCACATCGCTGCGCCGCTCACCCTCGAAGCTGAACGGGCGGGTGACGACGGCGATGGTCAGCGCGCCGCAGCGCTTCGCCGCCTCGGCGACGACGGGCGCGGCGCCGCTACCGGTGCCGCCGCCCATGCCGGCGGCGATGAAGACCATGTCGACACCCTTGAAGTGGCTGACGAGCTCCTCGCGGCTCTCCTCGGCCGCCTTCGTGCCGCGCTCCGGATCGCCGCCCACGCCCAGCCCGCCCGACTCCATGTCGCCGATCCGGATGCTGACCGGCGCCTTGGAGAACTCGAGCTGCTGCGCGTCGGTGTTGATCGTGACGAACTGCACGCCGCGGATCTGAGCTTCGATCATTCGGTTGACGGCGTTGCAGCCGCCCCCGCCGACGCCGACAACCTTGATCGGTGGCACTCCGTCGATTGAGATTCGGTGCGACATGGCGGTCCCTTTCATAGCGGACTGGTGGGCTCGCGCCCCGTTCTGACTCCCGCACGCGCCGCAGGTTGGCGCGCGCGATGATTCGCAGTTCAGCTCGGCAGGAAGACCTTGCCGAAGTTCAGCACCCCGCGGGCGAACCCGCCGATGCTGGCTGCCTCGCGCCGTGTCGGCGCGCGGCGGACGCCCACGCTGTCGCCCGAGTTGGCCGCCCAGTGCAACAGCCCGAGGATCGAGATCGCCGAGCTGTCGGAGACCTGCTCGGCGAGGCCGTAGAGCTCGCCGGGCGTGGCGACGCGCGTCGGGACCTTGCTCAGGCCCTCGAACAGCTCCACATATCCCGGCAGCTGGCTGCCCCCGCCGCAGAGCACGAAGCCGCCGTTGATGTGCTGGTCGAGCTTGGCCCGCTTGAGCGTCTTGAGCACCATCACGGTGATCTCTTCGACGCGAGCGCGGACGATCTCGGCGATCAGCCGCCGCGAGATCTGGCGGTCGCGCTGGTCGGTGAAGCCGTCGAGCGTGACCGGCTCATCGGGCGCCAGCTCCGGCAGCGCGTGGCCGAAGTTGAGCTTGGCCTCCTCGGCGACCTCGGCGGGCGCGCGCAGCCCGACGATCAGGTCGCGCGTGACGAACGCCCCGCCGATCGGCAGCGACGTGGTGAAGATCACCGCGCCGTCGACGTAGACCGCGAGGTCGGTCGTGCCCGCGCCAAGGTCGACGACGACTGCACCTTCGAGCGCCTCTTCACGGCGCAGCGCGTAGCGCGAGGCCACGATCGGCTGCGCCGCGACCAGCTCGACATCGACGCCCGCAGCGGTCACGCACTTGTAGGCGTTCTGCGCCGCGCCCCGTGACGCGGTCACCAGGTGCATCTCGACATCGAGCCGCTGCCCGTGCATCCCGCGCGGATCGGCGACCCGATCGTGGCCGTCAACGATGTAGTAGCGCGGCACGGCGTGCAGCACCGTGCGTGACGAGTCGAGCGTGACGGCTCGCCCCGCGTCGATCACGCGCTGCAGATCGTCGTCGTCGATCTGCACGTTGAGGTCGGGGATCGCGACGACGCCGCGATTGTTGAGCGATTCGAGATGTCCGCCGGTCACGCCCACGGAGGCGGAGAGAATCTGGCGGCCCGAGGACCGCTCAGCCTGCTCGACCGACGCCGTGATCGCGCGCGTCGCATCGGCGACGTGGTTGATCTGCCCGCGGTCGACGCCGGCCGAGGGAGCGATCCCGACGCCGAGAATCTGCAGCGCGCCATGCTCATTCGCTTCGCCGACCACCGTCGTGATCCGGCTGCTCCCAAGGTCGATCGCAGCGACAGGCTGTTGACGGGCCATAGCGATCTCTCCCTAGCGGTGTTCGATGCGGACGGCGCGTCCGACGTTGAGTCCGATATCGACGCGGGGGCGCAGTCCGAAGCGCAGATCAGCGCGGAGCAGCGGCTCGCCGCGCTGCTGCGCGACCAGCTCGAGCTGCGTCCACACGTCGTATTTGAAGTCGAGTGCTTCGGCGTCGCCGAAGACGATCTCACCGTGCTGCGTGACCACCGTCAGGCCGCTGTCCTGCGCCCACTCGTAGGAGACGATCTCCGGCAGCTCAACGGGCGCGCCGCGCTCGTGGATCGCAGCCACCAGCTGGACAACGGTCGCGTCGACGCGCGCGCCCGCGCGCAGCGCCGGCAGCGCCGATACCTGATGCACGACCGGGCCGTCGGCGGGAGGCGCGACCCCCTCAAGGATCACGCCCTCGTTATCGATTGGCCACACGGTGTTGCCCGACTGCCACCGGCCCCACGGCCTGCGCTCCACTATGACAACTTCGATCCGATTGGGCCACCGCCTGGCAACGCTCGCATTACGAATCATCGGCTGCTCGAGCAGACGCTGACGGGCCGCGTCGAGATCGGCCAGCAGGAGGTTCTCGCCCTGCAGCTGCGTAAGCTGCGCGACGGCGTGCGGCGATACCGACTCGGCCCCGCTCACGCGGACCGTGCGCACCTCCAGCAGCGGCGAATTGAGCACGACCAGCACCAGCACGATCACCCCCGCGACCATCAGCGTCACGATCAGGCTCGGCCACGACGGCGTCGGGAAACGCGAGCGCCGGGGCTCCGCTTCGGGCGCGGTCTGGAATTGCGTCATCGCGCGGCCCCGCTCACGGCCCCGCTCGCGGCCTTGCGCTCAAGCGCCAGCTCGACGAGGCGCGAAATCAGCTCGCGCAGCGGCACCCCGCAGGCCTCCCAGAGCAGCGGATACATGCTCACGCTGGTGAAGCCGGGGATCGTGTTCAGCTCACCCAGCCAGATCTGCGCGTCGGGACCGAGCAGGAAATCCGCGCGGGCCATCCCGTGTGCGCCGATCGCATCGAAGGCGGCCAACGAGTACTCGCGAATCCGCTCGGCGATCACCGGATCGAGCTCGGCGGGCACAATCAGCTCGGTTGAGGGGTCTTCGTATTTCGCGGCGTAGTCGTAGAAGCTCCGGGTCGTGCGAATCTCGCCCAACACCGACGCGGAGGGCCGCACTCCACCCAGCACGGCACACTCGATCTCCCGCGCGTCCACCATCCCCTGCTCGACGAGCGCCGTCTGGTCGCACTCGAACGCGGTCTCGAAGGCGTCGGTGAGCTCCTCGCGCGACTCGACCCGCGAGATGCCGATGCTCGAGCCCCCGTTGGCGGGCTTCACGAACAACGGGTAGCCGAGTTCCGAGGCCGCGCGCTGGCTGCCCAGCGGGTCCTCTCGCCAGCCGGCCTGCGCCACGCTGATGCTCGGCGCGACGGGAATGCCGGCGGCGCGCAGGATCGGCTTCGACGCCGCCTTGTTCATCGCCAACGCCGAGGCCGCGACGCCCGCGCCGACGTAGGGCACGCCGAGCGTCTCAAGGAAGCCCTGCACCACTCCGTCCTCGCCCCACGCGCCGTGAACCAGGGGGAACGCCGCATCACAGGCCGCGACATGCGGCGCAGCCTCGAGCGCGCTCAGCGTCCGCTCCGCTTCGACCTCCTCCGCGGCGCCGGCGTCGATCCGAGCCAGCAGCGCGACGCTGTCGGCCGGGGACAACCAGCGCGCCTCACGCGTCACGGCGATCGGGACGGCCCGCCAGCGTTCGCTGTCGGCCGCGGCGATCACCGCGCGCGCCGAACGCACGCTGATCGTGTGCTCGACCGAGGGACCGCCGAAAATCACGGCCAAGCTCCGGGGTTCGTTGCTCTGGCGCTCGCTCATGCGAAGCCCTCCCCGACGCTGGTCAGCTCGGGCTCGAGCTGGACGCCGAACTGTTCGTGCACGCGCCGCTGCGCCAGCCGCATCAGGCCGGTCATCTCGGCGGCCGATGCGTCGGCGGCGTTGATGAAGTAGTTCGAGTGCTTCTCGCTGACCTGCGCGCCGCCGACGCGGCGTCCGCGCAGGCCTACCTGGTCAATCAGCCACCACGCGGCCTGGCCTGTTGGGTTGCGGAACGTCGAGCCGGCGCTGCGGCCCGGCGGGGTCGACGCCTTACGCCGCGTCTCGAGTTCGGCGATGCGCTCGAGGCTCGCCGCCGCGTCGCCGCGCTCCAGGCGAACCCGCACGCTCGTGACGATGTACTCACGCAGCCGCCCGCGCGTGAAATCGCTGCGTCGATAGTCGAGCGCCAGCTCGTGCGCGCCCAGCCGCTGCGCCTGCCCGTCGGGCGCGATCACGTCGATCTCTTCGAGCACATCAGCCAGGCATCCGCCGTAGGCGCCGGCGTTGTAGATCACCGCGCCGCCCAGCGAGCCGGGGATGCCCGCGGCCCATTCGAGCCCCGACCAGCCGGCGCGCGCCGTGGCCCGCGACAGGCGCGCGAAGGGCGCGCCCGCGTCGGCAGAGATGATCGCGTCGCTGGCCAACCCGTCCGCGGAGGGCATCCCAACCTCCGTCGCGTTGTCCTCAATCACCAGCCCACGGATGCCCGCGTCGCCGACGAGGATGTTGGAGCCCGAGCCGAGCAGGAAGATCGGCCGCGCGTCCTCACGCGCCGCCCGCGCGGCCTCGGCCAGCGCATCGTTCGACGTGACGGTCACATACCAGTCAGCCGGCCCGCCGATGCCGAGCGTCGTGTGGCGACGCAGCGGCTCGTCGGCGCGCCCACCGAGACGCCACATCAGGCTGTCGAATGCGCTCATGCTCGCGACGCCAGACACTCGAGGATCGCTGGGCCCGCCGCATCCACATCGCCCGCGCCGACCGTCACGACCACATCGCCGCGCCGCGCCGCCCGCGCGACCACGCCGGCGGCGGCGCGGACCGTGCCGGCGTCGGTCACATGGCGATGTTCGATCTGCTCGGCGAGCTGGCTCGCGCTCAAGCCGCGGTCGGGATTCTCGCGCGCCGCGTAGGTCTCGCACAGAAACACTTCGTCGACGCCCGCAAAGCAGGTCCTGAAGCCCTCGAGCAGATAGCGCGAGCGGCTGTAGGTGTGCGGCTGGAAGAGCAGCAGCAGGCGACGGTCGGCGTAGCGCTCACGTAGCGCCCGGATCGTGGCGGCGATCTCCGTCGGATGGTGCGCGTAGTCGTCCAGCACCAACACACCCGCCGCCTCACCGTGCGTCTGGAAGCGACGCGCGACCCCCCGGAAGCCGGACAGCGCCTCAGCGGCGGCGCGCGGATCGAACCCGGCGGCGTCCAGCGCCGCCAGCGCGACGATCGCGTTGGCGACGTTGAAATCCCCGGGGATGCTCAGCTGCGCGGCCCACGATTTCCCGTCCGGCGGCGTCACCCGGTAGTTCGTCGAGAGCGCCGAGTGTGACTCGACAGTGGCGCTCCAGTCGGCTGCCTGCCCAAGGCCGGCGGTCAGAATCGTCACGTCGGGCCGCGTCTCAGCCAGGCGCGCCGCGATGCTGGCCGCGGCCGGAGACTCCGCGCCGACGATCAGTACGCCGTCGCGTCGCACGGTCTGGGCGTAAGTCAGGAAGGCGTCCTCGAGCTGCGCCGCCGTCCCGTAGTAGTCCAGATGGTCGGGCTCGACGTTCGTGATCACCGCGACCCGCGGCGTGTAGTGATGAAACGCGCGGCCGTATTCGTCGGCCTCCAGAATCAGCCACGGATCCGACCCGCGCAGCGCGTGGCGCGGCAGGTCGGCCGCCTCGCCGCCCAGCACGTAGCCGACATCGCGGCCGCTCGCGCGAGCGGCCAGCGAGAGCATCGCGGTCGTCGTCGTCTTGCCGTGCGCGCCGCCGACCGCGATCACCTCGCGCGGGGCCGCGATCTCCGCGAGCAGCTCGGCGCGCGTCGCGACGGGGATGCCGGACTCTATCGCCGCCGCGATCTCTGGGTGGCTCGCGGGCACCGCGACGGTGCGAACCACGCGCTCGACGCCTCGAGCGTGCGAGGCGTCGTGACCGATCTCGATCTGTGCGCCGCGCTCGCGCAGCGGCTGCAGGATCGGCGCGTCGATCCGGTCGCAGCCGCTCACGACCTGCCCATCGTCGAGCAGGATGTGCGCCAGCGCGCTCATGTGAATGCCGCCGATCCCGACGAAGTGGACGTGTGCGCCACCCGCGCCCTGTGCATCGGGAGCATGCTGATCGCTCATCGGGCCGCCTCCAACAGCGCGCGGGCGATTGCACCGCCGCCGTCGAGACGGCGCAGCTCGAGCGCGCGCTCGCGCATCGCGGCCAGCCGCTCCGGATCGGCGAGAATCCCGGTCGCCGCGTCGAAGAGGTCGCGACCGGCTGTCTCGTTGTCGACGACCACGGCCGCCCCCGAAGCTTCAAGCGCCTCGGCGTTGAAGCGCTGGTGGCCACCCGCCTCGCCGAGCGGCACGAGCACCGATGGCAGGCCGGCGGCGGGATACTCGCCGATCACCGATGCGCCGGCGCGAGAGATCGCCAGGTCGCAGGCAGCCATCGCCAGCGGCATCTCCTCGGCCAGGTACGGGTAGAGCCGGTAGCGGCTCGCCAGTCGCGGTTCGAGCTGTTCGCGCAGTCGGTTGAGCCGCTGATATTCGGCCTCGCCGGAGATGTGAATCAGCTGCGCGATCTCCAGCCATTCGGGCAGCCGATCGGCGATCGCCGCGTTGATCCGCTGCGCCCCGCGCACCGCCCCGGTGACCAGCAGCGCCGGTCCGCCGTTGAGCTGAAAATGAGCGCGCGCGAGCGGTTGATCGAGGTCCCGGAAGCCCTCGCGGATCGGGTAGCCGGTCACCACGCCGCGCTCCCCGTAGCGCTCCAGCGAGCGCTCATGCGTCAGGCAAACGCGCCGCGCCAGCGGCGCCAGCATCCGCAGCGCCCAGCCCGGCGCCACGTCCGGCTGGAACAGCACGACGGGCTTCCGCAGCAGCCAGGCCGCCACGCCAACCGGCGCGCTGACGTAGCCGCCGGTCAGGAATACGACATCGGGGCGGAATCGCTGAATCACGGTCGCGGCGTCGAGCATGCCCATCGCGATGGCCGCGGCCGAGACAAGCTGGCTCGCCACGTTGCGGCCGCGCACGGGCCGCGCCGAGATCGGCGCGAACGGCACGCCGGCCGCCGTCGCAAGCTCCGCTTCGACGCCCCCGGACGTGCCCACATAGAGGAACGCCGGAGGCTGTGCGACGGCCTGTTCCAGCGCCGACGCGACGGCCAGGGCCGGGAACACATGCCCGCCGCTACCGCCGCCCGCCAGCAGGACGCGGATCATCGCGCCCTCCCCTGCCTGGTCTCGAAGGGGCTGTCGAGCGGAACTGCCGGTGCGTAGTCGCGCGCGGGCGCGTCGGGATCGGCCTCGATCGGCGCTGGATCATCGACCCGTGTCTGCCGCGAAATGCTGACCAGAATCCCCGATGCGGCGAGCGCGGCGATCAGCGCCGAGCTCCCGAACGAGACGAACGGCAGCGGGATCCCCGTGAGCACGATCGTGCGGGTGATCCCCGCGATGTTGAGGAACGCCTGCAGACCAATCCAGCTCACGATCCCGAAGCCGAGCAGCATGCCAAAGCGGTCCGACGCGTGCATCGCCGCGCGAATCCCGCGATAGACGATCAACCCGAACAGGCTGAGCACGATCAGCGCCCCGAGGATGCCCGTCTCCTCGCCGATGATCGCGAAGACGCCGTCGGTGTGCGCGGAGGGCACGTAGAAGAACTTCTGTCGGCTGGCGCCGATCCCGACGCCGGTCAGGCCGCCCGAGCCGAGCGTGTGGACCAGATTGACAATCTGAAAGCCCGCGGCCTGCGGGGCGTCTTCGGCCGAGAGGAAGGTGCGCACGCGCTCCATCCCGTAGCCGGCCCCGACCACGATCATCACCAGCGTCAGAAAGCCGCCGCCGGCCAACATCCCCATGTGCAGCATCGAGGCCCCGGCCAGGAAGAACATCACGATCCCGATCAGCGCGATCGCGATGAACGTGCCCAGATCCGGCTCGGCCATGAGCAGGAATCCGATCCCGCCGATCACCACCGAAAACGGCAACAGGCCGAACGAGATCCGCCGGATGTCGCGCCCCTCGGACGTGAGCCAGGCGGCGAGGTAGACGACGATGGCCAGCTTGGCGAACTCCGAGGGCTGGAGCGGCGGCAACCCGCCGAACTGCAGCCAACGGCTCGCGCCGTTCTGCTCGAACCCGATCCCCGGAATCACGACAAGCGCGAGCGACACCACGGCCACCACCATCAACAACAACGAAGCTCGCCGCCACAGCCGATAGTCCAGCAGGGCGAAGCCGACGAACGCGATCGAGCCGACGCCAAGACCGATCAGCTGACGAATCACGAAGTGGTCGGTCTCGCCGTAGAGCCGTTGCGACGTGGCGATCGACGACGAGTACATGAAGACCAGGCCGACGGCGGTCAGCGCGATCACCCCGCCGATCAGCAGCCAGTCGGGCGAGCCCGCGGCCGGCCGCAGGTCGGCGACCGTCGGGAGCCGCCGACCGACCACGTGAGGGGTACGCACGCCGGGCGCTTGCGCCGTCACTTGAACGCCTCCACCAGCCGCCGGAAGTGCTCGCCGCGCGCTTCAAAATTGGGGTAGGCGTCGAACGACGTCCCGCCCGGCGAGAGCAGCACCGCGTCGCCCGCCTCCGCACATCGACGGGCGGCGCCGAGCGCGGCCTCCAGGTCGTCGCACCGCTCAACGCAGGGCAACGCCGCCGCCTGAGCCTGAGCGCTCCAGGTCGCGCCGACCTCGCCGAAGCAGATCACCGCGCGCACGCGGTCCGTCAGCTCGGCCAGCAGACCCTCGAGCGGCAGCTTCTTGTCACGCCCACCGAGCAGCAACACCAGCGGCTGCTCGATCGCGCGGACGCCCGCCAGGGTGCGCTCCGGCGCGGTCGCGATCGAGTCGTTGATGTAGCGAACGCCATCGATCGTCGCGATCGTCTCCAACCGGTGCGCGACGCCCTCGAAGCGTCGCAGCGTCTCGGCGATCGTCGCGATCGGCACTCCGAGCGGCGCCACGATCGCGATCGCCGCCAACGCGTTGCGAACGTTGTGCCGGCCGGGCACCGCGAGCTCCCCGGCGCCCAGGACATCGTGCGTCTGCCCGCCGACCCGGACGCGCAGCGTCTCGCCCTCCAGCCACGCGGCATCGGCGTCGGCCGGTGGCGGACCGTCGCAGCCGAACCAGACCTTCGTCGCCCGCGTGTCCTCTGCGATCGCGGCGGCGTTCGGCTCGTCCCAGGGCAGGACGGCGGTATCGCCAACCGCCTGTCGCGAGACCAGGCGTCGCTTCAGCTCGACGTACTCGGCCCAGCTGAACTGGTCGAGATGGTTCGGCGTCACATTGAGTAGCGCGGCGATCTGCGGGCTGCGAGTTGTGCGCAGCAGCTGCGCGTGGCTGATCTCCGCCGCCACCGTCGAGTCGGCGTCCAGCTCGTGCAGGTCGGCGAGCAGGCCGCGGCCGATGTTCCCGCCGACCAGCGGAGCGCGACCGTCGGCCTCGAGCATCCGCCCCACCATCGTCGTCGTCGTGGTCTTGCCGGCGCTGCCCGAGATCCCGATCACCTGCGCGGGGCAACGTTCGAGGAAGACGCCGACCGGACCGAACACGGGGATGCCGCGCTCCGCCGCCGCGCAGAGCAGCCGCAGGTCATGCGGAATCCCCTGGCTCGCGACGATCGCATCCACGCGCTCCAGCAGCCCAAACCGATCGGCCGCGCCGATCGTGGTTGGGGCGACATCGACCGCCGCCAGCTCCGCCTCGATCACGTCGGCCGCTCGGCGATCGACGATGTGCAGCGCCGCGACCTTCTCCTGCTGGAGGAATCGCGCCGCATCGCGGCCCTCGATGCCCACACCGACCAGCGCGACGCGCCAACCGCGGAAGCTCTGGGGCGCAGGTGTCGGCTGTGGAAGATTCATGCGGGCGCCTGCAATGCCAGCGCGACGCCGACGATCGCGCCCGCGATCCCGATCAGCCAGAAGCGCGTCACGATCTGCGGCTCCGACCAGCCGCCCAGCTCGAAGTGGTTGTGCAGCGGCGCCATCCGGAAGACCCGCTTGCCGCCCGACCACTTGTAGTAGCCCACCTGGATGATGTCGCTGCCCAGCTCGAGCACGAAGACGATCCCAATCACCGGCAGCAGCAACCAGTGTCCCGTCATCAGCGCCACGATCGAAAGCGCCCCGCCCAGCGCCAGCGCGCCGGTATCGCCCATGAAGATCTGCGCCGGGTGCGCGTTGAACCAGAGGAAGCCAAGCACCGCGCCGACCGTCGTGAACGCGAAGCGAACGATGAAGTCCTGCTCCTGCCCGATCGCGATCACGCCGAACGCCGCGATCGCGATCGCCGCCGTCCCGCCCGTCAGCGTGTCGAGCCCGTCGGACACGGCGACGGCCGTGATCGTCGCGAACACGGTCAGCGTCGCGATCACGATGTACGCCGGACCGAGGGCGAACTGCCCCGCCCAGGGCACGTTGAGGCTCTGCACATCGAGCGCGAAGTAGAGCACCAGACCCACCGCGAGCGAAAACACGCCGATCAGCGCGAATTTGAGCCGCCACGACAACCCGCCCTGCACGCGCCCCAGGATCGTGCCCGTGTCATCGACGTAGCCCAGCAGCGCCAGCGCCAGCACGCCCACCAGCGGCAGCAAAATCGACCAACGGTCGCCCTCGACCAGGTTGGCGGCGATCGTCAGCACGACGATCGCGACCACGAAGATGATCCCGCCCATCGTCGGCGTGCCCTCCTTGACGATGTGGCCGGCGGGCCCCTCGTCGGAGATCGCCTTGCCCAGCCCACGACGCTGGGTCCAGCGAATCACCGGGCGCCCGATCGCGAGCGCCAGGATGAAGGCGATGCCTGCAGTGGCCAGTGAGAACGTGGTCATGCCGGCGCGCCCAACACTGCCTCGACCAGCCGCTCGAGCTGAATGGCGTGCGACGCCTTCACGAGCACCGTGTCGGAGCTGCGCAGCTCCGCCAGCAGCGTCTCCGCGGCGTCCGCCGGGTCGGTATGCGTCGTCACCTCAGCCAGCCCGGCGGCGCGCGCAGCCACACCGATCGCCACGGCGCGCGGGCCGACCGTCAGCAACCGGTCGCAGCGCGACGCCGCGTACGCGCCGACCTCCAGGTGAGCGGCGGCCTCCTCGCTGCCGAGTTCCAGCATGTCGCCGAGCACGGCGACACGCCGCGGCGCCTGCAGCGCCAACAGATCGAGCGCCGCGCGCACCGAGAGCGGCGCGGCGTTGTAGGCGTCGTCGATCACCGTGGCCCCATTCGGCGCGAAGCGGCGAACCAGTCGCGACCCCTGCGTCAGCAACGATGCTCCAGCGGCGATCTGATCGAGCGACAGCCCCGCCCGCAGCCCGACCGCCGCCGCCGCGAGCACGGTCATCACCTGGTGCTCGCCAACCAAGGGCGTGTGCACGGTCGTCGACTTGCCACGGTGGTGGAGCTCGAAGCGCAGGCCGTCGAAGCTCAGCGCATCGACGTCGGAGGCGCGCAGGTCGGCGTCTGCCGAGCGACCGAAGGTCAGCACCTCCGCCGACGTCCGGCGCGCCATCTTCAGCACGCGCGGATCGTCCGCGTTGAGAATCGCCAGACCGTCGCTCGGCAGGCTCGCGGGCAACAGCCCTTTGATCCGCTCCGTGTCGTCGAGCGTCCCGAACCGTTCGAGATGCGTCGGCCCGACGTTGGTCACGACCCCCACGTCGGCTCGCGCGGTGCAGACCAGCAGCTCCATCTCGGCCTGCGAATACGGTCCCAGCTCCAGCACCGCCCATTCGTGCTCGGGACCCAGTCCCAATAGCGCGATCGGCAGACCGATGTCGCCGTTGAAATTGCGCGGCGACTGATACGTGCGGCGTTGCGCGCCCAACAGCTGGCCCAACAGCTGGCTGGTCGCTTCGCGCACCGTCGTCTTGCCCACGCTTCCGGTAATCCCAACGACCGTCGCCGCCATCTGGTTCCGCCAGGCCGCCGCCGCCCGCTGCAGCGCCGCGAGCGTGTCGTCGACGCTGAACAGATCGACGCCCACCGCCGCGTCGACGGGCTGCGAGACCAACAGCCCCGTCGCGCCGCGCGAGACCGCATCATCCACGTAGCGATGCCCGTCGGTCCGCTCACCGCGCAGCGCCACGAAGAGCGACCCTGGCTGGGCCTCACGCGAGTCGATCACGACCGCCGAGAACGGCGCCGTCGCTCCGGGCTGGGGCAGCTCGAGCAATTCCGCGAGCCGGCGCGGGGAGATCATTCGTCGACCACCGCCACGCGCTCGGATTGCGCTGCCGCGCCGTCGCCCCCTGCCTCCTCGCCCCCTGCCTCCTCGCCCTGATCAACCGTCGAACCGTCCGATCGCACGTAACGCGACTGGATCGTCCCTGGTCCGGTGTCCCAGGTCTCCGGCGCGGCGACGTAGTCGGTCGGGGGAACGCCGAGGTATGGCAGCGCCTCAGCCACGATCTGCTGGAAGATCGGCGCGGCCACGATCCCGCCGAAGGTCTCACCCTGTGGCAGGTCGATCCGCACCAAGACGACGATCCGCGGGTCATCGACCGGCGCGAAGCCGGCGAACGACGCGAGCGATGTGTCGTCGCGGTACTCGCCGTCGATCAGCACGTCGGTGGTGCCCGACTTCCCCGCCACGCCCCAGCCGGGCGTCTGCGCCGGATGCGCGGCCACGCCGTCGACCACGGCCTGCATCATGTACGTCATGGTCTTGGCGGACTCCTCCGAGATCACGCGCCGCTCAATCACCGGCTCGAGCTCGCGCACGATGTCATCGCTAATCAGCGCCCGCACCAATCGCGGGCGCACCAGCTGGCCGCCGTTCGCGATCACCGAATAGGCCTGCACGATCTGCAACGGCGTCACCGCGATGCCCTGTCCGAACGAGTTCGTCGCCAGCTGCACCGGCGACCATTGCAGGTCACCGATCGGCGTGACCAGCCCTTGGCTCTCGCCCGGCAGCCCGGCATCGGTCACCTCGCCGAACCCGAACGCGTTCACGTACCGATAGAAGATCTGCGCCCCCATCTGTTCGATCAACCAGACCGAGCCGGTGTTGAGCGAGCGCTGCAGCAGCTGCGTCATCGTCTGCTCGCCGTGCCAGGACAGATCGAAGTTGCGGATCGTCCGTTCGCCGATCACCACCGCGCCGGTGTCGACGAACGTCGTCTCCGGGGTCACGATCTTCGCGTCGAGCGCCGCCGCCATCGTGATCACTTTGAAGACCGAGCCGGGCTCGTAGACGTCCGACGCGGAGCGGCTGCGCAGTACGCCGATATCGAACGAGTCGTCGGCCAGGTCGAGGCCTTCGGGGTCGTAGGTCGGCAGCGTCGCCACGGCCAGAATGTCGCCGTCGCGCGGGTCCATGATGATGATCACGCCGCCCGCGGCCTGCCAGTGCAGCACGGCGTCGGCCAGCGCCTGCTCCGCGATCCGCTGCAAATTGCGGTCGATCGTGAGCACGATGTCCGCGCCCTCCTCGTACGGCAGCTCGAGCCGCGCCCCAAACGGGATCGGCTGGCCCAGCCCGTCCTGTTCGTAGATCAGCAGGCCCGACTGCCCACGCAGATCGCCGTCGAGCGCGTACTCCAGGCCCGCCAGGCCCTGCTCGTCGCGCCCCACGATCCCGATCACCGGCGCCGCCATCTGCCCCTCGACGTGCCGCCGGCTGCTGGTCTTGCGAATCGTCACGCCGTAGAGCTGCTCGGCGTAGATCGTCGCCCCGATGTAGTCCTGCACGTACGCGATCAGCGCATCGTGGCCATCGGTGTGCGCGGCCAGGCTCAGCACGAGCGACTCCTCCGCGCGCAACAGGTAGGCGAGCCGCGCCGACGCCGCGTGCGGCTGGAATCCGTTCTGCCCCCACAGGCGCGTGTCGACGTGGACCTCCCAGCGGTCCACGCTGGTGACCAGCGGGAAGCCGTTGCGGTCGAGGATCGTCCCGCGCGGCCCACGCGTTTCGATCCTCGACAACCGATCGGCCGCCGCCTCATGGTGCTGGTGCTCGACGACCTGCAGCATCACCAGGCGCGCGACGATGATCAGCGCCAGCACGACCATCGCGACGGCGACGACTCGCATTCGGGCGCGGCTGAGCTTCCCGTTCGCCATCGCTGCCTTCCCGCGCTCCTGCCGGCTCACGTGCACGCGTCTCGCGACGGACTGACGCCACCGCGCGCCGCCGAGGCGACTCGCGGCGGATGACTACTCGATGATCAGGAAGTCGAGCAGCGCCTGCCAACGCGCACGCTCGTGGCGCTCAACCGGCTCGCTGGCCGGCAGGAATCGGCTTGGCACGACGCGCGCCGGGGGCGCGCGATCAACTTCAACGGTCACCGTCGGCGTCGCGTCGACCATCCGCAGGCGGCCGCGCGCGTGCCGTTCCACGCGCGACAGCGAGGCCAGCTCGCCGACATGCGCCGAAAGGTGGCGAATCTCCGAGCGCATCCGCTCGCGCTCCGCCTCGAGCGCGACCAGCCGCGCTCCCGTCTGGGTCGCGCTCGACGACTGCAAGACGGGCAGCACCGCTGCCGCGCAAAGCGTGACGATCAGGATCCAGGCCCAGGCGGGCAGCCGCGCGTGCGGGAGGTGCCGCCGTCCATCACGGACGTGCATCGCCAGAGCGCTCACCCCGCTGCGCTCCCACCCGCCAATCGCGGCCAACGCAAGGGGCTGGACAATTTACCCACGGTTCGCGCGTCCCCTCCACGAATCGGGAAACGCGCTGTCATACTGGGGCGGACGGGAGCAACTCCCGACGCGCAGTCGGGAGCTGCTGCCAGACCATCGGGCAGACCGTGCACTGTAGAAAGGGGACAAACGCCACGCCGATCCCGCAACGAGTCGCGGAACCAACGTGGACTTGGGTTGTGGCGGCGGGGCTTCTCCTTTACTTCGAAAAGCTTGTAGGACGTCCCCTGTGCGCGGTCTGCCCGATGGCCTGGCAACAACACTCCATTCTGCTTCGTTCTGAATTCGCTCGCCCCTGATCCCACCGCGGGTCGATGCCGTGAAACGGCGACCCCCTGCGGGACTGCGGCGACGTAGACAACTTTGAGTCGGCATCAGACGGCCTCCGCCGCGCGCAGACGCGCGCTGCGCGCACGCGGGTTGCGCTGCACTTCGGCGCTGCGCGGCCGGATCACTCGCTTGGTCAACGCCCGGAAGGGCGCATCGGTTCCGCTCGACGCCTCGCGCATGAAGCGCTTGACGATCCGGTCCTCCAACGAGTGAAATGAAATCGCCACGAGCCGCCCGCCGAGGGCGAGCAGCTCACGAGTCGAGCCGAGGAAATCGCTCAAGCGCCCCAGCTCGCGATTCACCTCCAGCCGCAGCGCCCGGAAGACGTGCGTGGCCGGATGAATCCGCCGGCGTCCCGTGACGCCCACCGCCGCCCGCACAATCTCGGCGAGTTCGGCGGTGGTCTCGATCGGGCGCCGCTCGACGATCGCGCTGGCGATCCGCCGCGAACGGCGCTCCTCGCCCAGCTGATAGATCACGTCGGCGAGGTCCGACTCCGGGTAGTGATTGACGATGTCGGCCGCCGTGCGATCGGCCCCCGGGCCGAGCCGCATGTCCAGCGGTCCGTCGTTCTGGAACGAAAACCCGCGCTGCGCATCGTCGAGTTGCAGGCTGGAGACGCCGAGGTCGCAGAGCACGCCGTCGACGGCGTCAAAGCCGTGCCGCCGCGCGTGCGCCGCGCAGTCGTCGAGCCAGGCCTGGTCGAGCGTGAAGCGCCCGCCGAACGGCTCGAGCCGCGCCCGCGCCGCTTCCAGCGCCTGCGGGTCGGCGTCGAGCCCGAGCAGGCGTCCATCCGGCGCGGATGCTTCGAGAATCGCCGCGGCGTGACCGCCGAGGCCAACGGTCGCGTCGATGTAGACACCGCCCCGCCGCACCTCGAGCCAGCCGAGCACCTCGCGCGTCATCACCGGGATGTGGGCCGGCTGTGGCGTCGTCACGATGTCGCCTCCACGGCGCCTTCGTCGGTCTCCAGGCTCTCGAGCAAGTCCGCGTAGCTCGGCCCGTCGTCTGCTTCCTCGAGCTGGTTCCAGGTGTCGAGGTCCCAGATCTCCAGAAACTCGCCCATCCCCGCGATCGCGACGCCGCCCTGCAGGTCGAGCTTCTCGCGCGTCTTCAACGGAATCAGAATCCGCCCCTGCGCGTCGAGCTTGACCGGCTGCGCCTTCGGCATGATCCGCCGGCGCAGCTGCCGGTCGGCGCGGCGGTTCGTCGATCTGGGCACGCGCTGGGCGATCATCTCGTCCCAGCCCGGCAGGTCGTAGAGCTCGAGCGCCCCGTCGGGACCCTCAGCGAGCTGCCCGCCAGCTTCGAACCGGTGGCGGTAGAGTGCCGGAACGGCGAGCCGCCCACGATCGTCAATCGTGAATTCGTATGTGCCGGTGAAGGAGTGTTCGGCCACTGGTATGCCCTCAAACCGGTCGCACGGAAGCGGAGGTCGTGGGAACTGACATCTGTCCCATTTCTCCCCATTACGTCTCCCATGCGTGGGTACCTTACCCACGCCCGCGCCCGAATGTCAACGACGGTCCGCCGGGCTTGTCCAGTCCCCCCGAGAAAATCGTGTGCGGAGTTAACCTGTTCCGCATGAACGCCCCACGCTGAACCGCCCGCGCGAGGTCTGACCAGATGCCCGCAACGCCCCAAGCCCCGCGCGCCGGCGTCCTGACCCTGTCCGATGCAGGCTCACGCGGCGAGCGCGAGGACACCTCGGGACCGGCGATTTACGAACGCCTTGCCGCCATCGGCGTCGTCGTCGCGCAAACTGCGATCATCCCCGATGACCCGCAAACCATCGAAACGACGCTGCGCGCCTGGGTCGACGATCGGCTCGATCTGATCGTCACCACCGGCGGCACCGGCCTCGGCCCGCGCGACCACACCCCCGAGGCGACCCGCCGCGTGATCGACCGCGAGGCCCCCGGGATCGCCGAGCTGATGCGCGCCGCCGGCCTCGCGCATACGCCGATGGCCGCGCTCAGCCGCGGCGTGGCCGGCGTCGCGGTCCGCACGCTGATCATCAACCTGCCCGGCTCCGAGCGGGCCGTGCGCGAGAACCTCGCCGCGATCGAGCCGATCCTGCTTCACGCGCTCGAACTGATCGGCGGTCAAACCGAGCACAGCCCCGAGCAAGTTCCCGTCCCTTACCCCACCAGCCAGGGAGCGACAGGCCGCCTACCAGCCCTCGGAGCCGGCACGGAGACTCGCATGACGACCTCGACTCTTGGCCGCGATTGCGTCGGCGATTCGTGCGCGCGGTGGGGCGGCCGCGTCGTCGCCCTGATCGGCGACGCGGGATTGAGCGACACGGCCGCGGCCGCGGCGGTCGGGGTGGCGCGCCAGCGGATCGGCGGCCACGCCAAGCAATGCCCCACGTTCGCCGCCGAGCTCGCCGCGTCGCGTGAGCGCCGGCGCGAGGCCCGTCCCGATCTGCCCGACCGGCGCAAGGCCGCGGCGGTGATCGAGCTGATCGCGGGCGGCGCGACGATCACCGAGGCAGCCGAATCGGTCGGCGTGTCGCGGCCCACGGTGTACAACTGGAGGCGGGCGTCGTCAGTGTTCGATGCGGGCTGCCGCCGCGCCATCGTCATCGGGCGGATCAAGCGCAGGGGCGGATAGGCTCTGACACACAGATCGCAGCCGCTCCGCGCCCGCTGAGCCCGGTGCGCGCCTAGACTGAGCAGATATGGCCAAACACACGCTCTCCCAGTCGGTCGCCACCGCCCGCCGTCGGCTGGCCGCCGAATCCGGCGCCGTGACCAAAGACTGGGGCGGTCGCCTCCCGCTCGCGCTCGTCTATCCCAACTCCTACTACCTCGGCATGTCGAATCTGGGCCTTCAGGCGATCTACGCGCTGCTCAACGCCCGATCCGATGTGGTCTGCGAACGCGCCTTCTACGATCCGCCGCCCGCCGACCAGCGCGGCGACGACCGCTCGCTCGGGCCGATCACGATCGAATCCCAGCGCCCGCTGACCGACTTCCCCGTCGTCGCCTACACGCTCACCTACGAGATCGACTACTACCACGTGGTCCGCTCCCTGCAGGCCGCCGGGATCGCGCCGCTCAGCGCCAACCGCGACGAGGGCGCGCCGATCGTGATCGCCGGCGGCGCTTCCGTGATCACCAACCCGCTGCCGCTCGCCGACTGCTTCGACGCGTTCGTGATCGGCGAAGCTGAGCCGATCCTCGACCAACTCGTCGACTGCCTCGTCGAGTACGCCCACGCCTCACGCGCCGAGCTGCTCGATCAGCTCGCGCAGATTCCCGGCGTCTTCGTGCCGCTGCTCGGCCCCGGCGAGGGCGGCGTCGAACGCCAGTGGGTGCGCGACATCGCGACCACCGAGGCCATCTCGCAGGTCCTGACCGACGACACCGAGTTCAGCCAGATGACCCTGATCGAGGCCGCGCGCGGCTGCGGTCGCGGCTGCCGCTTCTGCATCGCCGGCTACGTGTTCCGTCCGCCCCGCTACCGACCGCTCAGCTCGCTCGTCGAGCAGGTCGCCCGCGGCCTCAAGCGCTCCGAGCGCATCGGACTGCTCGGCGCGGCCGTCGCCGACCACCCCGAACTCGCCGACCTCGCCACGGCCGCCGATGCGATGGGCGCGCGCGTCTCCGTCTCCTCGTTGCGCGTCGACAACCTCGCGCCCGAGCTCCTCCAGGTGCTCTCACGCGGCGGCACGCGCACCGTCACGCTTGCCCCCGAGGCCGGCTCCGAGCGCATGCGCGTGCGGATCAACAAGGCCGTCTCGGAACAGCAGATCATCGACGCCGCCGAGAAGGTCGGCGCCGCCGCGATGCGACGCCTCAAGCTCTACTTCATGATCGGCCTGCCCGACGAAGAGGACGAAGACGTCATCCAGATGGCCCAGCTCGGCGCCGAGATCAAGCGGCGGCTCGACGCCGCCGGCCACGGCACCGAACTCGTCATGAGCGTCGGCCCGCTCGTCCCCAAGCCGGCCACCGCCTACCAGGAGCTGGCCCAATCCTCGGCCAAACTGGTGCGCGAGCGGCAGCGCATCCTCGAGCATGCGTTCCGCGGCACCGGCATTCGCCTGCGCGGCGATTCGCCCACCTGGGCGCGCATCGACGACATCTGCTCGCGCTCCGACCAGCGCCTCGCTCACGCCATCCTGGAGATGGAGCGACCCTCCGCCGGCGAGTGGTTCCGCGCCAGCCGCGAATGGGGACTCGACGGCGATCAGCCCTGGGGCGGCGGACCCGTCCCCTGGAGCGCCGTCGAAACAGGCATCACCGCCCGCTTCTTCGAGCGCGAGTGGAGCAAGCACACCCGCCTCAAGTCCACCATCGCCTGCCCACCACCCGAGATCGGCTGCAACCTCTGCGGCGTCTGCGGCGGCGAACACATCCCCTCCTACGTCCCCGAGGCGGCGCTGATCCCGCTCGATCTGCTCGCCCGTCCGACCAGCTGAGGGCGTGACGAGCGCGAGGTGAACGCGAGGTGATCCCGTGACCACGTCCGAGGCCTCCGTCGCCGAACGCCTCAGCAGCGTGCGGGCCGACATCGCGACCGCCTGCGAGCGCGCCGGCCGCGACCCCGGCGAGGTCACGCTGGTCGCCGTCTCCAAGACCCAGCCGGTCGCTGCGATCCGCGCAGCGCTCAACGCCGGGCAGCTCGAGTTCGGCGAGAATCGCGTCCAGGAAGGCCTCGACAAACTCGAGCAGCTCGCCGGCAGCGCCGCCCGCATCCACCTGGTCGGTCACCTGCAGCGCAACAAGGCCCGCTTCGCCGGCCGCTTCGCTTCCGTGCAAAGCGTCGACAGCATCCGTCTCGCCGCCGCGATCGCCCGCAATCTCGAAGCCCCGCTCGACATCCTGCTCGAAGTCAACGTCGCCGCCGAAGCCTCAAAAGACGGCTTCGCGCCCGACGACGTCGAGGCCGCGCTCAGCCAGATCTCGGCGCTCCCCCAGCTCAACGTCAACGGTCTGATGACCATCGCCCCGCTCGTCGAACACGCTGAAGCGGTCCGCCCCGTCTTCCGCCGCCTGCGTGACATGCGCGACGCGCTCGGATTACGGGAACTCAGCATGGGCATGTCAAACGATTACGATGTAGCTATCGAGGAAGGCGCGACCATCGTGCGAATCGGGCGAGCGATCTTCGGTGATCGCCCAGGTCACCAACGGGGCGAGCGGACGGCATAGCGACAGTGACCCAACCGAGCATCGCAGTCGTGGGCGGCGGCACCATGGGCGCCACCTTCGTGCGCGCGCTCACCGGCGCGGGCATCGCCGAATCCGCCGACTTCTGCGTCTGCGAGGCCGTCCCCGCCCGCGCCAACTGGCTGCGCGAAGAACTCGGGCTTGCCGTCACCGACTCCATGCCCGAAGCCGTCAAGGGCGCCGACCTCATCTACCTCTCGGTCAAGCCGCAAGACCTCGGCTCGCTGCACGATGTCCATCTCGACCGGTCGCAGCTGGTCGTCTCGATCCTCGCCGGCATCCCGCTCGCGCAGGTCCAGACCCAGCTGGCCCACCGCCGCGTCGTCCGCGCGATGCCCAACACCCCCGCCCAGGTCGGGCGCGGCTACACCGTCTGGACCGCCGCCGAGGGCGTCAGCGAAGTGCAGCGCGAGCGCGTCCGCACGCTGCTCGGCGCGATGGGCGAGCAGCTCTACGTCGCCGATGAGGCCGCGATCGACCGCGCCACCGCCGTCTCCGGCTCCGGCCCCGCCTATGTCTTTATGTTCCTCGAAGCGCTGATGGACGCCGCCGTCCAGATTGGCATCAGCCGCCCCCAGGCCCGGCGCATGGTGCTCGAAACCGTGATCGGCTCCGCCGAATACGCCGCCGCCTCCGACGCGCATGTCGCCGAACTCCGCGACGCCGTCACCTCGCCGGCCGGCACGACCGCCGCCGGCCTCCGCGTCCTCGAGGACCGCGGCCTGCGCGCCGCCCTGATCGAGGCCGTCGCCGCCGCCCACGCCCGCGCAGTCGATCTGGGGTCATCGTGACAGAAGTCGTCGGCATCATCGCGGTCGTCATTCAGGTCTACAGCTTCGTGATCCTCGGCCGCGTGCTGATGGGCTGGGTGCCCATGTTCACCGGCCGCCCGCTCGACCCCGGCAACCCGATCGTCAACGCGCTGATCAGAGTCACCGAGCCGGTGCTCGCCCCCGTCCGCCGCTTCACCACCTTCGGGATGATGGACCTCTCGCCGATCGTCGTCCTGCTGACCCTCACAATCCTGTCGCGCGTGCTGGTCTCCTCCGTTTAAGGGGTTGACATTGGCACTCACGTTCGCCACACTTGTTCCGATCATCGCGGCGGATGACTCCCTCCGTCGCGGTGGTCACAACAATCTCAAACAGGAGGCGCGCTGACATGGCCAAAGACAACGTCACGGAACTCAAGACCGCCAGCAACACGAACAGCAAGGCCAGCAAGACCGGTCCCGACGAGCTGCCGGAAATGCCGGCGCAGGTCGAAGAGCTGGTCAACGAGATGGAACGCCGCTTTGGCGCCGGCGCGCTGATGCGCCTCGGCGACACCGCCGGCAGCCTGATCGTCGACGCCATCCCCACCGGTGCGCTCTCGCTCGATGTCGCGCTCGGCATCGGCGGCCTGCCCAGAGGCCGGATCGTCGAGGTCTACGGCCCCGAGAGCGCCGGCAAGTCGACCGTCGCCCAGCACGTCATCGCCGAAGCGCAGAAGCTCGGCGGCCAGGCCGCCTACATCGATGTCGAGCACGCGCTCGACCCCGAGTTCGCCAAGCGCCTCGGCATCGACATCCAGTCCCTGCTAATCGCCCAGCCCGACACCGGCGAACAGGCGCTGGAGATCGCCGAAGCGCTCGTGCGCAGCAACGCGATCGATGTGATCGTCGTCGACAGCGTCGCCGCGCTCGTCCCACGGGCCGAGATCGAAGGCGAGATGGGCGATGTCCAGGTCGGCCTCCAGGCCCGCCTCATGTCGCAGGCCCTGCGCAAGCTCACCGCCGTCGTCTCGCGCTCCAAGGCGGTGCTGATCTTCATCAACCAGCTGCGCGAAAAGGTCGGGATCGTCTTCGGCAACCCCGAAACCACGCCCGGCGGTCGCGCGCTCAAGTTCTACTCCTCGGTCCGCATCGAACTGCGCCGCGCCGAAACGCTCAAGGACGGCCAGGTCGTGATCGGCTCGCGCGTCAAGGCCAAAGTCGTCAAGAACAAGGTCGCCCCGCCCTTCCGCACCGCCGAGTTCGACATGATGTTCACCGACGCCGAGCACGGGATCAGCAAGGCCGGCTGTCTGATCGACCTCGGCATCGAAGCCGCTCCCAACAGCGGCGCCGACCCGATCATCCGCAAGATGGGCACCTTCTACAGCTTCGGCGACCTGCGCCTCGGCCAGGGCCGTGAACGCTCCAAGGCGTTCCTGCGCGAGAACCCCGACATCGCCGAAGAGATCGAGGACCTGATCCGCGAGGAACGCGGCCTGCCGGCGCTGATCGACCTCTCCGCCGCAAGCTCCGGCGATTCGCCGATCGCCAAGCCGCCGCCGCGCGCCAAGAAGGGCCGCAGAGGGGTTCAGGCGCGCAGCGCCTGAAACGCCTCATGGTCCTGATCACCGACCTCCAGCGCCGTGCGGGCGTCTGCACCGTCAGCTTCGAGAGCGCCCCGACGCTCGCCTGCTCTCGCGAATTCGCCCAGCGGCTGAAGCTTGGCCAGGGGCAGGACATCGACGAGATCGTGCTCGATCGCATCCGCGCGACGGCGGCGACGGACCTGGCCGAACATCTCGCGCGCAAACTGCTGGAGCGCCCCCGCAGCCGCCGCGAGCTCGCAGCCCGGCTGCTTCAGAACGGCGTCCCCCGTCAAGCCGCGCTCGACGTGCTGGAGCGGATCGAGGTCGATGGTGAACACAACGACGAAGATGACGCGCTCGAACTCGCACGACGTTGCATAAGCGGCAGCGATTCCGACTGGGCACGCGCCCAACGACGCTGCGGAGATCGCCTGCAACGCCGTGGTTTCAGCCCCGCGACCGCTTCCCGCGCCGTGCTCACCGCATGGCAAGAGCGCCTCGACCGGAGTGATCCCGACGCTGGCGCACGATTTCGATCACGCGTAAGATGACAGCAGAGCGAATGCCCGCTCCCTCTGGGGCGGATTCAGACAATGTCGCACGGCTATGCCGATGACTACGACCATGACACGAGGACAACATGTTGGGAGCCCTGCTGAGGCTCCTGCGCGGTGGGCCGGACCCCCGAGTCGAGGCCCGCGAAGAAGCCGATCGAATCGTCCAACGAGCCGAGCAGGAGGCTCGTGAACGACTGATCGCCGCGCAGGAACAGTCGCTAACGCAACGTGAACAGCTCGAAGCTGAAGTCCGCGATATGCGGTCCGAGGTGCAGCGCGGCGAAGACCGCCTGATCCGCCGCGAGGAGTCGCTCGACTCCCGCAATCGCGACCTCGACCGTCGCGACGGCCAGCTCAAGGGCCGCCAGAGTCAGCTCGACGACCGCGAGCGGGAGGTCGAGCGGCTCGCCGCCGAAGAGCAGACCCGCCTCGAACAGATCGGCAACCTGACCGCCGACGAGGCGCGTGCGATTCTGATGCAGCAGGTCGAGACCGAGATCGGCGACGAGGCCGACCGTCTCGTCCGTCAGGCCGAGCAGCGCGTCCGCGAAGAGTCCGACGAACGCGCCCGCAACGTCGTCGCCACCGCGATCCAGCGCGTCGCCTCGGAGGTCACCACCGAATCAACCGTCTCCGTCGTGCAACTGCCGCACGAGGAGATGAAGGGCCGCATCATCGGTCGCGAAGGCCGCAACATCCGCGCCCTCGAAAGCGCGACCGGCTGCGACCTGATCATCGACGACACGCCCGACGTGGTCACCATCTCAGGCTTCGACCCGGTCCGCCGCGAAGTCGGCCGACTCTCGCTCAGCCGGCTCGTCGCCGACGGGCGGATCCACCCCACGCGCATCGAGGAGCAGGTCGAGAAGGCCCAGCGCGACGTTGACGCGATCATCCGCGAGGCCGGCGAGGAAGCGGCCATTGAGGCCCACTGCAGCGGACTCCCGCGCGGCCTGGTCGACGTTTTCGGACGCCTGCGCTTCCGCACCTCCTACGGCCAGAACCAGCTCCGCCACGCCGTGGAGACGGCCCACATCGCCGCGATGATCGCCGACGAGATCAAGGCCGATGTCAACATTTCCCGCCGCGGCGCGCTGCTCCACGATGTCGGCAAGTCAATCGACCACGAAGTCGAGGGCACCCACGCGCTGATCGGCGGCGACCTCGCGCGGCGCTTCAAGATGCCTGAACCGATCGCGCACTGCATCGAGGCGCATCACGACGAGGTGGAGCTGCAATCCGTCGAAGCGATCATCGTGCAGATCGCCGACGCCATCTCCGGCGGCCGCCCTGGGGCCCGGCGCGAGTCGGTCGACCGCTACATCGAGCGGCTGCGCAGCCTCGAGGAGATCGCCACCTCGTTCGCCGGCGTCGGCCAGGCCTTCGCGATCCAGGCCGGCCGCGAGGTCCGCGTCGTCGTCAACCCGCAGGAGGTCGACGACCTCGGCGCGATGCGGCTGGCGCGCGACATCAGCAAGCAGATCGAAGAGAACCTGCAGTACCCCGGCCAGATTCGCGTCACCGTGATGCGCGAGACCCGCGCCGCCGAGTACGCCCGCTAGCGGCCGGCCGGATCGTGCGGGTCGACCTGCACACGCACAGCCTCCACTCCGACGGCGTCCGCACGCCGGAGTGGGTCGTCAGCCGCGCCGCCGCCAACGGCGCGACGCTGCTCGCGCTCACCGACCACGACACGCTCAACGGCGTCCCTGCCGCCTTGGCCGCCGGCCGCGCCGCCGACCTGCGCGTCTTGCCCGGCGTCGAGCTCGGCACCCGCAACGGCGCACTCGGCGAACTGCACGTGCTCGGCTACTTCCCGCGCATCTCCGAACCCGGTGACCCCGCGATCGACACGATCGAATCCGTGCTCGCGGGCTACCGCGATGATCGGCTCAGCCGCGCCCGAGCGATCGTCGATCGGCTCGACGAACTCGACGTCCCAGTCGGCTGGGAGCGCGTCGAGCGCATCGCCAACGGCGCAGCCGTCGGACGCCCCCACATCGCCCGCGCGCTCGTCGAAGCCGGCCATGTCCCATCGGTCCAGGAAGCCTTCAACCAGTACCTCCACGACGAGGGTCCCGCGTATGTCGGCCGAGCCCTGCTCGATCTCGAACACGCCGTGCAGCTGATCCACGATCACGATGGCCTCGCCGGCCTCGCGCACCCGACCCGCGCGCGCGACATCGATGCCGCCGTCGAGCGGTTCGCTGCCGCCGCTGGCGACTCGATCGAGGTCTGGTATCGCAACGACGACGCCGAGCGCATCGCTCGCTCGCTCGAACTCGCCGGTCAAGCCGGCCTGATGCCGACCGCCGGCTCCGACTGGCACGGCCTGCACGAGCGCGAGATCGAGCCCGGCGCCGTCGAACAACCCACCTACGGCGCCCAGGCGTTCATCGCAGCCTGCGCCGCCACACGAAGCGGAGCCCGCTGATGGAACCCCTCGAAGCCCGCGACATCCAGCGGATCATCCCGCACCGCTACCCGATGCTGCTGATCGACCGGGTGATCGAGCTCGAGCCCGCCAAGCGCGCCGTCGCGATCAAGAACGTCACCCGCAACGAGTGGTTCTTCGAGGGCCATTTCCCCCAACAACCGATCATGCCCGGCGTGCTGATCGTCGAAGCGCTCGCCCAGACCGGCGCCGTCGCGGCGCTCAGCGCCGAGCAGTTCCACGGCAAGCTCGGCCTCTTCGCAGGGATCGACGGCGTGCGCTTCCGCCGCCAGGTCATCCCCGGCGATCAGCTGCGCCTCGAAGTCACGCTCGACCGCATCCGCGGACCGGTCGGAAAAGCCACGGCCACCGCGACGGTCGACGGCGAAGTCGCCGCCTCCGGCACGCTCACATTCGCAATGGTCGATCCGCCGGGCGACTGAGCGTCTGGCTCAACTTGCTGCGGCTAGAGCCGCGTCACCGCCCACAGCGTCAGCACGAGCGCCACGCTGACCACCGTCGTCAGCCCGATCCAGCGAAGGTCGGCGCCCACGTAGCGGAAGTCGTGCATCGCCGCCGCGGCCCGCGCCCGGCGGTCGGTGCGCCCCTGCGGACCGCCGCGCGGCCGCTCGACCGGCATCCGCGGGTGCTGAACCGTGATGTTGCCCGCCCCGAACACCGAAGCGCCCAGTGGTGCAGCGCCCGCGCCCGGCTGCGCCGTCGGCAGCTCCGGGTTGGGACGCCCGCGCCCGGGCCGCGCCGCGCTCGCCGCCCGACCAGCGCGGGCCGCCCCTGCTCCGCCGCGCGCGGCCCGGTTGCCCCGACTGGCTCGCCCGCCCCGACTGCCTCGTCCGCCTCGCGCCATGGTCCGCTCCTCGTGTGTTCGGCGTCACGTTATCGCATCTGCACCGCCAGGTCGCCGAATTGCGGCGCGCGCGCCATCCGCGTACACTCGACCTACGGCCCCGTGGTGTAGCGGCTTAACACGCCACCCTGTCAAGGTGGAGACCGGCGGTTCGAATCCGCTCGGGGTCGCCACCCTCGCTCTTCCTCAACAAGCAGCGCCCGTTGATCGGCCTACCAGGTGTCGATATACGGGCGCTTCTTCTGCGTCCTCAGCGGCGTCGGCGGCAACCGTCGCAGACCGTTCACGATCCACTGGCGCGTGTCCGCCGGATCGATCACGTCGTCCAGACCGCCGCCCGCGGCGGCGTTGATCGCCTTGGCGTTCTCGTATGAGCGCTCCACCCGCCGCTCGTACTCGTCCTTCCGCTCCTCGACATCGTCAATCGCGGCCAGCTCCTTGCGGTAGCCCAGCTTCACCGACCCCTCGATGTTCATCCCGGCGAACTCCGCCGTCGGCCAGGCCACCGTGAAGAACCCCACCAGGGCGCTCGCCCCGCACATCGCCTGCACGCCCAGCCCGTAGGCCTTGCGCACCACCACGCCGAACAGCGGCACCGACAGGTTGGCGCCCGTGTTGAACATCCGCGCGCAGTGACGCACCAGCGCCGTCGCCTCCACATCGGGACCGACCATCATCCCCGGACAGTCCATCAGGCTCAGCACAGGGATGTCGAACGCGTCGCAAAGCTGCAGGAAGCGCGCTCCCTTGTCGGAGCCCGGCGAATCGATCGCCCCCGCGAGGTGGTGCGGATTGTTCGCGACCACGCCCAGCGGCTGGCCCTCAACGCGGATGAAGGCCGTAATGATGCCGATCCCAAACTTCTCGCGTATCTCCAGCACCGAACCCTCGTCGGCGATCGTGTCGATGATCTCCCGCATGTCATAGAGCCGCAGCCGATTCTCCGGCACCACGTGCCGCAGCCGCCGCTGGTCGGGCGCTTCCCATTGGTCGATCGCGCCCTGGAAGTAGCTCAGGTACTTCTTCGCGACCTCGGTCGCCTCGTCCTCATCCTTGGTCAGGATGTCGACCACCCCGTTCGGGACCTGGAAGGACATCGGGCCCACCTCTTCAGGCGTGTACACGCCCAGGCCGCCGCCCTCGATCATCGCCGGCCCGCCCATCGCCACCGTCGAGCCCTCGGTCGCGATGATCACATCGCAACAGGCCAGCAGCGCCGTGTTGCCCGCGAAGCAGCGCCCATTGGTCACGCCGACCAGCGGCACCAGCCCGCTCAGCTTCGAGAACTGCGTGAACGTGTAGGTGTCGAACGCCACGCCCGGCCCCGTGCGGTCGTCGCCCGGACGCCCGCCGCCGCCCTCGGTGAAGAAGACCAGCGGGAAGCGGTAGCGGTTCGCCATCTCAAACATTCGGTCCTGCTTGTAGTGGTTGCGCCCGCCCTGCGTGCCCGCCAGCACCGTGTAGTCGTAGTGCACGACGATCGCACGCGCTGCGGTCTCGTCGAACAGGTCCCCATTGATCGTCGCCGTGCCGGCCAGCAACCCGTCCGCCGGCGTGTTCTCGCGCAGCTGCTGATCGGTGTTGCGCTGGTGCTGGCGCGCCACGATCAACGGCCAATACTCCTGGAACGAGCCCGGATCGACCAACTGCTCGATATTCTCCCGCGGCATCCGGTACCCGCGCGCCCGACGCTTCCCCACCGCCACCGGACGGTTCTCGTCCAGCGTGTGGGCGTGGCGATCGATCAGTTCCTGCAGGTCCCCGCGGATGAAGTCCGGGTCGAACACCTCGGCGGCCGCCAGCGCCGCGACGCTGACCTGCGCTTCCTTGATGTAGACCAGCGGGAAGCCCTCCCGCATCACATCGCCCACCGCGCAGGGGACCGCCTGAATCACGCCGTCCCGATCCGCGTGGATCACGTGCTCCATCTTCATCGCCTCAAGCACCACCAGGTCCTGCCCCGTCCGCACTTCGTCGCCCTCGGCGACCAGCACCGCCACGACCGTCCCCTGAATCGGCGCCGCCAGCCCGACCGAACCGTCCGGACCCGACAGATCGGGCGCCTCGGTCGTCGCGACCGCCGTCTGCGTCGCCTTCACCTGCTGGTCGTGCGCGAACAGCGCCAGCGGATCGCTCGTGTCCACCCGCGCTCCCGCGAAGCCTGAGGACGACTCAACCGTCTCCGTCGCCAGGTAGCGCCGGCGGTGGTTCTCGCTTGACCCGGCCAGCTCCGCGATATTCGCGTCGACCCAGCGCGTGTGCACGCCGCCCGTGGCGAACTCGCCGTGCGCCAGCACGTTCTGCAGGAACGCGATGTTCGTCTGCACGCCCTCGATCCGAAACTCGCTCAGCGCCCGCGTCGCGCGCGTCACCGCATCCTCGAAGCGCGGCGTCGGCGAGTGCGAAATCACCTTCGCCAGCAGCGAGTCGAACGCCACGCTGGTCTCATAGCCCACGTAGCCGAAGCCGTCCGTCCGCACCCCGGGTCCCGACGGCGCCTCATAGGCCGTCAGCGTCCCGCCGCCCGGACGTACGCTGCCGTCCGCACCCAGCGTCTCCATGTTCACCCGCGTCTGAATCGCGTAGCCGCGCGGCTGCGCCAGCGCGTGACCCGAGAGCCCAAGCTCCGCCAGCGATTCCCCGCTCGCGATACGCAGCTGCGACTGCACGATGTCAACCCCCGTCACCTGCTCGGTCACGGTGTGCTCGACCTGCAGTCGCGCGTTGGCCTCAAGGAACGCGAAGCCCGGCGCGGCCGGCTGCGCCGATGCGTCAACCAGAAACTCAAACGTCCCCAGCGACGAATATCCGGCAGCCCGGCTGATGCTCAGCGCCGCCTCGATGATCCGCTCTCGCAGCTCGCCGTCCAGATTCGGCGCAGGCGCGATCTCGACGATCTTCTGGAAGCGCCGCTGCACGCTGCACTCACGCTCGCCCAGATGCGCGATGTCGCCCGCAAGATCCCCGATGATCTGCACCTCGATGTGACGCGCGCGTGGAATCAGCTGCTCCACATAGAGCGCCCCGTTGCCAAACGACGACTCAGCCTCCGAACGGCAACGCTCCCACGCCGGCCCCACCTCCTCGGCTCCAAACACGGCCCGCGTCCCGCGTCCGCCGCCGCCGGCGACCGCCTTGATCATCATCGCCCCGCCGTCGCCGAGCGACGCCATGAACTCACGCGCCTCGTCCAGCGTCACCGCGCGCTCGGAGCCCGCCAGCACCGGGGAGCCCGCCTCGATCGCCACTACGCGCGCCCGCACTTTATTGCCGAACAGCTCAAGCAGCTCCGGCGTCGGCCCCACGAATGTGATCCCCGCGTCGCGGCAACGCCGCGCGAACTCCCCGATCTCAGCCAGAAATCCGTAGCCCGGGTGGATCGCATCGCAGCCGCTCGACCGCGCCGCGTCGATCAGCGCATCCATGTCCAGGTAGCCGGCCACACCGCGACCCGGCAGCGCCACGCTCTCGTCGGCGATCCGCACGTGCAGGCTTGCTGCGTCGTCCGCCGTCGCGACGGCCACCGTGCGGATGCCCAGGTCGGTCGCCGCTCGCGCGATCCGGATCGCGATCTCGCCGCGGTTCGCGATCAACAGGCTCTGCACGCGCTTAGTTGCTGCCATCGGTATTCCTCCTGCTGCTCCCGCGCACTGGCGCGGCCTCGTCAAGCGTCCCGCAGATGCGGGCCGCGACCAGCGCCGCGTATTGATCCGGGCCAATGCCGAGTTCATCGGCAAGAACTTGTTCGGTGTGCTGGCCGAGGCATGGCGAGGCCCGCAGCGCGGTGTCGGCCGCGCCGCTCAGGCGCCACGGAGCGCCGGCCAGCCAGCTCCGTCCCACCTCGGGGTGGTCGACGTGCTGCACGAATCCCGAGCGCGCGAAGTCTGCGTCGGGAGCTGCGTAGAGGTCGCCATAGGTCGCCACGCGCGCCGCGATCAATCCCGCGCCGATCAGCAGCCGCTCAGCCTCAAGCGCGTCCTGCCCCCGGCTCCACGCCCCGATCAGCGCGTCGAGCTCGTCTTCGTTCGCCTTCCGCGCCTTCGCTGAAGCGAATCGGGCATCGCCGGCGAGCTCCGGCCGTCCGATCAGGCCGGCGAGCGTGCGCCAGTCTTCGTCGCGCTCCGCCGCGATCGCCAGCCAGCGCTCGTCGCGCGCGGGATAGATGTTGTGCGGCGCGTGTCGGCGGTCGCGATTGCCCAGCGGCCGCGGCACGCAGCCCGTCGCGTCGAACTCCGCCACTGCATCACCCACGACCACCGCCACCGATTCGATCATCGAGAGATCGAGCCGCTGCGGCCCGCCCAGCCGCTCGCGCCGGTGCAGCGCCGCGAGCAGCGCGCCGGCCATCGTGTAGCCCGAGACGGGGTCCGGGTAGAGCCCGCCGGAGTTCATCCCGTCTTCGCCCGCGTAGCCGTGGATCGAGGAGAAGCCTGACATTGGCTCGGTGGTCGCGCCGTTCGCCGGGTACGTCGAGTAGGGCCCGGTCACGCCGTAGCCCGAAATCGATGCCAGGATCGCGTCCGGCTTGACCGCGCTCAGGCTCTCGATCGTGATCCCCCATCTGTCCAGCACGCCGGGCCGGAAGTTCTCCACCACCATGTCGAACTTCGGCGCGAGCTGCCAGAAGATCTCCAGCCCCTCATCGGTGTTGAGATTCAGCGTGACGCCCAGCTTGTTCAGGTTGACCGCGTTGAACAGCCCCTGCGTGTTCAGCGGGTGCTGCGTGCGCTCCTCGCTGGCGATTGCGCGGGGCACGGTCGGCCGCACCGTCCGCCAGATGCAGGGCCGCTGCAGCGCCTCGATCTGCACCACCTCAGCCCCCAGCAAGCCCAGCAGCTGCGTCGCCAGCGTGCCCGACCAGGCCTGCGTGAACGCCAGCACCCGTACCCCGTCGAGTGGGCCCGCAGGACCGGTCCCGCGAGGCGTCGCCGCCGAAACCGGCGGCACAGCCAGCGCGGCGACGATTGAATCGGTGTGCTCGCCCAATCGCGGCGCCGCTGTCCGCTGCGACCAGATCGGCGGCTCGATCCGGCCCGGCGCACCCGGCGCGCGCAGCGTCCGACCGTCAACCTGCGTCTCCACGAACAGGCCCCGGTCGTTCAGCTGCTCGTTCTCGACCAGCTCGTCGACCGATTGCAGGCAACCCGCGATGCAGCGCAGCCTCGCCAGCGAGTGGAACAGCGGCCAGCGGTCGATCCCGATCAGCTCCCGCGCCGCGCCGGCCTGCACCGCCGACATGTCGTGCACGTAGCGTCCGCCGTGCGGAACCAGCTCCTCGCGCGCGCCCTGGTCGGGCAGGTTGAGCAGCTCCATCGCCTGCGGCCAGTTGTGCCAGTCGCCGAAGCCAAAATTGATCTTCCCGTCGCGAGCCTGGTACAGCGACCCCGGCTCGCTGCGCCGCTTCCCGCCGGCCGGACCCTGCGAGTACGGTCGCGCCTCATAGATCGCCGCCAGACCCCACGGCTGACAGGTCACCGCCAGCGCCTCCAGCTCCGAGACATCCACCCGCTCCGGCTCCGGCGCGTCAGCCCGGCGCCACAGCGCCGCCGACGCCGCCACAAACCCCGCCAGCCCCCCGACGTAGCCCGCCTGGCGCGACGGCAGCTGCAGCGGCGGCTCATCGGCGTACGCGTTGACGTGCGCCCACGCGGACCGCGCCGAGCCGGTCAGATTGTTCCCGCGCGCCCCGGCCAGGTCGCCCTCAAGCCCATGCGCCGTGATCGACAGATGGACCGCATCGGAGCGCAGCGCCGTCAGATCGAGATCAGCGAGCGGCTCGGAGGTAATCACGACATCCGCCCACCCGACCACCGCGGAGATCGCCGCCGCACCGCGGCGCAGCGAGCGCTTGTTCCAGTTCACGTAGGCGTGCAGCACCGAACCCCCGGCGCCTGCCTGTTCGTCCAGAAACGGCGGCTCCAAGCGCAGCGGATGACCTTCCGGCGGCTCCACCAGCACCACATCCGCCCCGTAGTCGGCGAAGAGCCGGCCCGCAAAGGCGGCAGAGAGACGCGCGGACAGGTCGGCGACCCGAAGTCCGTCAAAGGCAGGCTGCATGAACAACTCACCCGCGCGCACAGGAGCCGTCCCGCGCGTACGCAGTGTTCCACAGGCTAATGCACACCCCACCCGCCAGTCGTTCGCCACGGGCCCGATCGATCACCTCGCGACGCGGAAGCGCGCCCTTGCTAAGAAAGCTCTGAATGACTCTCCCCCCGCTCTGCGGGGGGAGATGCCGCAGGCAGAGGGGGGCTGCGGTCCCGACTCACGGGCGTGGGTGTATCTGGCCAAGCGAGGGCGCCCCCCTCTGTCACTCCGTGACATCTCCCCCCGCTTCGCGGGGGGAGAGGGGATCCGACTTGTTCAGAGGATTCCTAAGCGCTCCACGTCGCGACGGGGTCAGCAGCGGTCAGCCACACACGGCGGCCGACCAAAGCCAATCACCCCTGACCACCCTCACCAGATAGACACACGCCCTGCGGCCAGCGCTGGGTACACCAGCTCCCAACACCGACCACCTCCCCAACCTCGCCCCGCCTTACGCTGCGCGAGCCAGACAGAGCCCAGAGCGGGGAGTGCCATCGTGACGTATGACGACATCGTGGTCGGAGCCGGCTCTGCCGGCGCAGTGATCGCAGCGCGGCTCTCCGAGGACCCCAACCGGCGCGTCTTGCTGATCGAGGCCGGACCCGACTACCGCTCCGTCGCGGAGATGCCCCGCGACCTGCTCAAGCCCTGGGTCTCCTGGCGCGACCACGACTGGGGCTTCCACGCCAACGCCCGCCCCGGCCGCGAGATTCGCCTGCACCGCGGCAAGGTGATGGGCGGCTCCTCCGCCGTCAACGGCACCATCGCCCTGCGCGGCGTGCCCGACGACTTCGCCGCCTGGGTCGCGCTCGGCTGCGACGACTGGGACTTCGAATCTGTCCTGCCCTGGTACCGCAAGCTCGAAGACGACCCCGAGGGCGGCGACTTCCACGGCACCAACGGGCCCGTCCCGATCGAGCGCCCGCAGATCGATTCCTGGCAGCCGCTCCAGCGCGCCTTCTACGACGCCTGCCGCGATTCCGGCTTCGACGACGTGCGCGACCACAACCTGCCCGACGCCAGCGGCGTCGGCGCCTGGCCGCGCAACCGCCGCGACGGCGACCGGGTCTCGACCAACATGGCCTACCTGCTCGACATCCGCGACCGCGAAAACCTCGAGATCCGCCACGACACGCTGGTCGACCGCGTCATCGTCGAAGACGGCCGCGCCCGCAGCGTCGTGCTCGCCGACGGCGAGCGAGTCGAAAGCAGCCGTGTCATCCTCTCCGCCGGCGCGGCCGTCTCCCCTGCGATCCTGCTCCGCTCCGGCATCGGACCGCGCGAAAAACTCCGGCCCCACGGAATCGCGCAGACCGTCACGCTGCCCGGCGTCGGCGAAAACCTGATCGACCACTTCGGCACCGGCATCCAGGCCTTCCCCGTCGAGGGCGTCGAGCACGACCCCGGCGTCGTCACCGAGGTCGGCGCCCGCTACACCTCGCCCGGCTCCGACCAGTTCAACGACATGCAGCTCTCCATCTCCACGATCTGGGACAGCGAGCAGGTCCGCGGGCTGACCGACGCGCCGCGCCAACACCCCAGCTTCGGGATCGGCGCCGTGATCCAGCGCCCCAAAACCCGCGGCCGGATCTCGCTGCGCAGCGCCGACCCCAACGAGCAGCCCGAGCTCGACATGCAATACGCCTCCGACCCCGAGGACCTGCGCCGCCTGATGCTCGGCGCCCGGCTCTGCTGGGCGATCATCCACTCCGATGCGATCGCCCCCTACGTCGGCCGCGTGATCACGCCCTCGGCCGAAGTGATCGCCTCCGACCGCATGCTGGCCGACTACGTCCGCCGCACCACCAGCACCACCTGGCACATCTGCGGCACCGCCCGCATGGGCCGCGCCGACGACCCGCTCGCCGTCGTCGATCAGCAGGGCAGACTCTTCGGCGTCGACAATCTCACCGTCGCCGACGCCTCAATCATGCCCGACATCGTCTCCTGCAACACCAACCTCACCGCGATCATGATCGGCGAACGGATCGCCGATCACCTCTCCCGCGCCGGCTGAGCGCCCAAGGAAAGCTCTGAATGACTCTCCCCCCGGCTTTGCGGGGGGAGATGCCGAAGCCTGCCCCTGCGCAGGCAGGGGGCAGAGGGGGGCTGCGGTCAATCGAAGTGAGACTCGACGCCCGGCTTCTGCGGCCGCACCAGCGCGATCGTCGCAGTCACGCCGGCCCCGTTCATCCTCGCAGCGCCCGCCCCGTTCGTCGACACCGTCACTAGCTCAACCGACGCGCCGCTCGCGACGGGCGCGACGGGCGCGACCGCTCCGCCCAGACGTGGGTCGGACAGCGATGTGACCTGCTCCGTGCGCTGCCGCCGCGGTACCAGCACCCAGCCCGCGACCCCCGAGATCACCGCGAAGATCACCCCGAATCGCATCGTCTGCGTGATCGCGTCGACGAACGATGACGTGAGCGCCGCGTGCGTCGCCTGCTGGATGCCCGGATCAAGCGTGGGCAGCAGCTGGAACGCCGCTCCGATCCCCCCTGCCATCGTGTCCACCGTCGCCGCGTCGATCGGCAGCCCCGCCAGGCCGTCACGCGTCCCCGACGCGTAGATCGCCGCCGCGAAACTGCCCAGGATCGCGATCGCCAGCGTGCCGCCCAGCTGCCGGCCGGCGTTGTTGACCGCCGAGGCCTTGCCGGCCAGATCGACCGGCACCGCCGCCATCGCCGTATCGGTGGTGGCGGGCATGTGCATCGCGCCGCCCAGTCCGAGGAAGACCAGCACCGGCGCGATCATCCAGTACGGCGTGTCGACACCGATGAAGCTGAGCATCAGCAGCGCCCCGCCGCCGTGCACGGCCGGCGCCACAAACAGCATCAGCCGCGGCCCCACCCTCGGCAGGATCTTGGCCGCGATCGGCGCCCCGATCATCATCGCCAACGCCAGCGGCATCATCCGCAGGCCCGACGTCGTCGCGCTCACTCCCTGCGCCAGCTGGAAGAACTGGGGCAGATAGAACATCACCCCCATCAGCGCGAACATGATGAAGAACATCCCCACCATCGAGCCCGTGAAGTCGCGCTGCCTGAAGAACGCCAGTGGCAGCAACGGCTGCTCGGTCCGCCGCTCGATCATCACGAACGAGGTCCAGCCCACCGCGGCGACGATGAACGAGCCGATGATCATCGGGTCGCCCCAGCCGCGCTGAATCCCTTCGATGATCGCGAACACGATCGCGACCATCCCGATCGTGCCCGTCACCGCGCCCGGCACATCGAGCCGCGTGTGCATCAGCGAACGCGACTCCGGCACCGCGACGCAGCCGACGATCGCCAGCAACGCGATCGGCGCCGGCACCCAGAACACGCCCTGCCAGCCGATGTTGTCGATCAGAATCCCGCCGGCGAACGGCCCGAACGCCATCCCGAAGCCCATCGCCGCCGCCCAGATGCCGAACGCCCGCGTCCGCTCCTCGCGCGGGAACACCGCCGTCAGAATCGAGAGCGTCTGCGGCACCACCAGCGCTCCGCCCAGACCCTGCAGGCCCCGCCCGACGATCAGCCAGTTCGCATCCGGTGAGAACGCCACCGCGATCGACGCGGCCGCGAACAGGAACATCCCGATCACCAGGATGCGACGCCGACCAAACCGGTCCCCCAGCGCCCCCGCGAGCAGCAACAGGCCGCCGAACGTCACAAAGTACGCGTCGGCCACCCACAGCGACTGTGCCTCGGTGAGCTCGAACGCGCGCTTGATCGCCGGCAGCGCCGTGTTGATGATCGTCGCGTCGAGCTGCACCAGCATCTGCGCGCCGGCGAGCACGATCAGAATCACCCAGCGACGGCGCGATCCGAGTTGCGGCGCCACACCCGCCGCGGCGCTCACACGAGACGCCAGCGCGGCTGCACCAGGTCGTCGGCCGTCCGCTCAAACACGACGCGCACCTGGTCGCCGATCGCCAGCGTCTCCGCGTCCCCGTCCACCACGGCGCCCATCAGCTTGATCTCGGGCAGGTCCTCAAGCTCAACCAGCGCGACGACATACGGCCCGAACTCGCGCAGCGCGGGATGCGCCGGATGCGCCACGCCCACCCACGACCAGACCGTCCCGCGCCCGCTGACCTCGCGCCAGCCCAGCTCGAAGCCGTAGCAGGCGTGGCAGTTCAGCTCCGGCGGATACTGCGTCTGCCCGCAGGCGCTGCACTCCTGTACGACCAGCCGGCCCTCGGCCGCCGCCGCCCAATAGCCGCGCGAGATCGGATCCTCGGGATCCGGCTGCGACATGCCCTCGGGGAAGAAGGGCGCCTCAAGAAAATCGGGACCGGGCGCTGGATTAGGCATGCGTAAATCGCTGGCAGGCTACCATCAACGTGCGGATTGACGCGGGTTGACGCGGATACGCTCGGCCACGATGGCGGCGTTTCGGTCCAAACGGCACACACATCTCCTGACCGGTCTGCTGGCCGGCGTGACGCTCTGCGCGCTCGTCGCCATCGCGGCCGTGAGCGGCTTCAGTTCGTCCGACGGCCCGCGCGTCGCGAGCGCCGGATCGCTCCCGCCCGCCGAGCGCTGGGACCTCTGGTCCACGCCGCCCCAACCGCCGATCTACCCCGACCGCGCCAGCTGGAGCCAGCACCGGCTCTGCGAACTCTCGAACCACGCGCAGGTGCTCGTCAATCGCACCTCATACCGCATCGGCGTGGCCGCGATCGACCTCGTCGACGGCCAACTCTGGGTCGGCGGCGACGCCGGCACCTTCGCGCTGCACAGCGTCGCCAAGGCGCCCATCGCCTGGCTCACGCTCGACGCCGCCGAACGCCGCGGCGAAGCCCTCTCCGCGACGCTTGAGTTCAAGCTGCAGCAGATGATCGCCTGGAGCGACAACGAACCGGTCCCCCTGATGCTGGAGTACATCGGCGGGCTGCCAGCGCTCGACGATTTCTACCGCGCCCACGAGCTCGACGGCATGGTTGAACACTTCGACGAGTTCTCCTGGGGACGCGGCCGCGGCCGGCCGGCCGATGTCGCGACGACGTTCGCCGTGCTCGCCACCGCCGGCGACATCTCCCCGGCGGTGCGCGAAGACGGCTTCGAGCTGCTGCGCGGCGTGGTCGACGCCCAACGCTGGGGCGCCGCCGACCCGCCCGCAGCGCTCCATGGCTGGTCGGCGCTGGTCAAGACGGGTCAGTTCGTGCAGCCGCGCGAGGGTCTACGCCTCAACAGCGCCGCAATCTGGCTCGACGCCGCCGGCCACCCCCGCTACGTCGTCGCGATCATGGCCGCCGAACAGACGGAATGGGGCATCTCGTTGCAGCGCCAGGACCTGATCGGCGCCGCGATCGGCGCCGCAATCGCCGCACGCGAAATGGGCGCCGAACCGACCCCAGCCGTCTGCGCCCCCACCCTCGGCCCCTCCGTCGCCGCCATCCTCCCACGCCGCTGATCGCGGCCCCCTGGTTGCCGAAGCCCTGGGAATCCTCTGAACAGGTCAGATCCCCTCTCCGCCCGCTCTGCGGGGGGAGATGCCGAAGGCAGAGCAACTGTGTTGAAGATCAACTCAGTCGGCGCTGTTGGCGCCCTGTCCGTCATTCCTGCGGAGGCAGGAATCCAGGCGATCTGTGGGGTCAAGGGCGCTCCCAATGTTCGACGGCGCCCGATCATGCGCGCTGCGCTGGGGGCTCTGGTGGGCCGTCGGGCGGATGGGAGCTCGTCGCACCGTTGGGCGGTCGCATGGATTCCTGCCTCAGCAGGAATGACGGAACCAGCACCTCCCGAGCCAGCGCGAACATACGAGGGGGGGGTCTGCCACGAACATCGCGGTGGGAACTCACATCTGCTGGTACGGCGGCCGCCCCCCTCTGTCCCTCCGGGACATCTCCCCCCGCCGGGCGGGGGGAGAGAAAGAGCGGAGGCGATGACGCTTTCAGCACCGTGCCAGAACTCCTAGTTGCGGAAGATCGCTGACGAAATCGGCGCCGACGCCGGGCCCGCCGCCACCAGACACGTCCGCGCGCCCTCGATCGGGTTCGGCGAATCACCGCGCAGCTGACGCACCGCCTCCACCGCCAGATTAAACCCGTGCGTGTAGGCCTCGGCCAGGTTCCCACCGCTGGTGTTGATCGGAAACTCCCCAGCGTGGGGTGCGCCCGGGTCCGCCACGTCGACGTGCTCCAGACGCCCGCCCTCGACGAACGGCCCGCCCTCGCCGCGCTCGCAGAACCTGTGGTCCTCGATCGTCGTCAGCACCTGACCGGTGAAGTTCTCGTAGAGCTGGGCGCAGTCGATCTCCTCCGGCCCCATGCCCGCGGCTGCATAGAGCCGATCCACCATCGTGCCGTAGTTCGAGCCCATGAAGTCGGGATGCCAGAACCCGTCCACCACACCGAGCTGCCGATGACCCGAGCCCTGCACCGAGCCGGCCAGATACACCGGCTGGTTCGGGAAGTCGCGCGCGACCTCCGCCGGCGCCACGATCATCGCCGCCGCGCCATCCGTCTCCAGGCAGCAGTCGTAGAGCCGAAACGGATCGGCGATCATCCGCGAATTCTGGTGGTCCTCCAGCGTGATCGGCCGGCCGTTCATCACCGCCCGCGGATTGCGCTGCGCGTGCTTGTTTGCCGCCACCGCGATCTGCCCCAGCTGCGCCGAGGTTGTGCCGTACTCGTGCATATGACGGCGAGTCCGCATCGCCAGAAATTGCGCCGGCGACATTAGCCCTTGCGGCACGTTGAACGCGTACGGCCCGCGCAGCCGCCCGGCCCGACGATTCAGTCCAAAGCGCCCGAACTCGCCCTGCGCCAACGCCCGATAAACAACCACGAACCGCGCGTAGCCCGCGTGAATCCCCGCCGCCGCGTTCCCGATCGCCGCGCAGACGCCGCCCCCCCCGCCGCCGTAGACCATGCTCGCGAAGCCGTAGTAGGGCAGGTCGAGCGCCGTCGAGAGCCGATTCGGATCGTTGCGGTCGCCTGAGTACGACGAGAATCCGTCAATCTGCCGCGGGTCCAGCCCCGCATCCGCGCAGGCCGCGAGGATCGCCTCGATCGCCAGCTGAAACTCGGGCCGCCCAATCTGCCCGTGCTTGGTGTACTCCGTCTCGCCCACCCCAATCACACAAACCGCGTCGCGAATCGAGTGATCAAAGCCATTGTCAGCCATGTCGGCCACCTGCCCCGCTGCGTGCTAATCGGCCCGCAGGCTACCCGCTCGTGACATTGCGGCGATCCTCCGTATTCTGCGGCTGAGGAAAGACGAGGTGACGAATGTCTGAATTCGCTGGTCTGCCGGTGGCGACGCCGGAGGATGTGGGATTCGACTCGGCGCGGCTGGCGCGGATTGACGCGACGGTGGCGGGGGCGGTTGAGCGCGGCGATGTGCCCGGCGTCGTGACCGTGGTGCTGCGTCACGGGCAGGTCGCACACTGCGGCGTGCAGGGCTACCTCGACATCGAGCGCCGGACGCCGCTGCAGCTCGACTCGCTGTTCCGCATGTACTCCCAGACCAAGCCGGTCGTCGCGGCGCTGACCATGCAGCTGCAGGAAGAAGGCCTGTTCTTCGTCGACCATCCGATCACCAACTGGTTGCCCGAATTCGAGGGCCGCCAGGTGGCCGCCCCGCTGAGCGCTTCGCAGCACGTCCGCGGCGTCCCGCTGCAGCTCAGCGTGACTGAGCCGATGGAGCGCCAGATCACGATTCGCGACCTGATGACGATGACTTCCGGTCTGCCCAGCATGGGCAACACGCCGGCGAACCTCTGGCCGTTCCTCGCGCAGGTCTGGGAAGGCTCCGGCTTCTCGCCCACCGACCTCGGCGAGGCCGACCGCGACAAGACGCACGAGGACATGGTCGTCGCCTGCGCCGCGCTGCCCAACGCCCGTCAGCCCGGCGCCGGCTGGGAATACGGCTTCGACTTCGACGTGTTGACCGTGCTACTCGAGCGCGCCACCGGCCTGTCGCTCGACACCTTGCTGCAGGAGCGCATCTTCGGGCCGCTGCGGCTCGAGGACTGCGGCTTCTACTGCCCGCCCGAGCTCGCCTCGCGGCTCGTCACCAACCACCACTGGGGACCCGACGGCGCGTTGATTCCGCGCGAGCGTCCGGAGGACTCCGAGAAGGTCCGCGAATCGCTCGGCCGCCAGGTCTCCGGCAACGGCCTCTTCGGCGGCGTGCTGATGACGCCCGCCGGATACACCCGCTTCGCCCAGATGCTGCTCAACGGCGGCGAGCTGGACGGCCGGCGGATCCTGGGCCGCAAGACGATCGAGCTGATGACCGCCAACCACATCGGCGACTGGGACATCGACCTCGCCGTCGGTCCGGGCTACGGGTTCGGCTACGGCTACTGCACGCTGAAGACGATCGGCAAGGGCGCTGTGCCCGGCTCGGCCGGGACCTACGGCTGGGGCGGCGCGGCCGGCACCTGGTTCTTCGTCGATCCCGTTGAGGACCTGATCGGCCTGTTCTTCACCCACGTCTTCCTCTACCAGTTCAACCCCATGGCCGACCTTGCCGAACGCTTCCAGAAGCACGCCTACGAAGCCCTCACCTAACCGCTGACCGCCAGCAACCGCCACGCACACGCAAAAGCGACGAGGAACCCAAGTTCCGCTTACCATGAGCGCATGACGAATACGCAAGCCCCATATCCGTTGAGCGCGGTGCGGGCTGTTGCGCTGCATGCTCAAGGACTTGACACGCCACCGCCCAACGCCGCACCCGACGCCGACGCCATCTATCACATGGTGGAACGCATCGGCTGGCTCCAGCTCGACACGCTCCAGGTGGTGCACCGCAGCCAGTACCTGGCCCTCTGGAGCAGGCTTGGCGCGTATGACACCGCCATTCTCGACCGGCTGGTATTCGGCGATGGCGGCATCGACAACGCCGCGGACAGCGACAACGAGCGGCGTCTGTTCGAGTATTGGATGCACGCCGCCTGCATCATCCCGCTGACCCTCTACCGCAATGTGCTGCCCACGATGCGCCACCGTGCCATGAGCAAGCGCCGCCGCGAATGGCTCGAAGATGCGGCGAACCGAGCACTGCTGGACGCCGTGCGCGAATATGTGCGCACGAACGGCTCGGCGCGCTCGGCCGACTTCAAGCGCAGCGACGGCAGGCGCGGCACATGGTGGGATTGGAAACCCGCCAAAATCGCGCTTGAGCAGCTCTACAACACCGGCGAGCTGACGATCGCCAACCGCGTCAACTTCCAGCGCATCTACGGGCTGACAGAACACGTGCTGCCCGGCTGGGTCGACACCACGGCTCCAACCGAGGAGGAAGCCAACCTGACGCTGCTGGAGCAGTCGGCGCGCTCGCTGGGCATCTGCTCCGCGGCGCAGTTGGCCGACTACTGCGGTGGCAAGCGCACACCCGCCAAGCCGTTGGTGCAGCGCATGCTGGACAACGGCACACTCGTCCGTGTGAACGCCGAAACGCTTGACGGCAGCGTGGCCGAGCAGGTCGTCCACCGCGACAACCTCCCGCTGCTGGAGCGCGCCGCGGACGGAGACATCACGCCGCGCCACACTACCTTCCTGTCGCCGTTTGACAGCCTGTTCTGGTCCCAGGGCCGTGACATGCAGTTCTGGGGCTTCCGCCAAACGCTCGAGGCCTACAAACCAGCGCCCATCCGTGAGTGGGGCTACTTCTGTCTGCCCATCCTGCACTGCGGCGAGCTGATCGGACGCTTCGACCCCAAGCTCGAGCGTCGCACAGGCACGCTGCACCTCAAGCGCCTGTATCTGGAAGACGGGCTACAGCCCGATGACGCCCTGATCGCCGACCTCGCCTCCGCAATGCGCAGCTTCATGGCCTTCCACGCCGCCACCGAGCTGGTCATCGAGCACAGCGAGCCGCGCGGTCTGCGCCGCAAGCTCCTCGCAGCCATCTAGACAACCTCCGAAGACGCCGGATCTGCTCTCGCCCCGTCGGCGACCGTTGCCAGGCCCCGGACGCCACCGCCCTACTCGCCGATTGTGCGCTGCGGGAAATCGGCTGCGGGGTAGTTGGCTAGCGCCGCCTCATCCAGATCGATGCCCAGGCCGGGGGTGCTGGGGACCCTCAGGTAGCCATCCTCGATCTCGAACGGCGGCGTCGCGACCTCGCGGCCCCACGGCTCGAAGTTGACGAAATACTCCGTGATCAGGAAGTTCGGCATCGTCGACGCCGCCTGCAGCGTCGACGCCAGCGCCACCGTCGTGCTGTTGTAGTTGTGCGGCGCCACGGCCACGAAGTAGACCTCCGCCATCGCCGCGATCTCCGACAGCTCGCGTATCCCGCCCACGTTGGCCACGTCCGGATTGATGATGTCGACGGCGCCCTGCTCGAAGACCTCGCGGAATTCGAACTTCGTATAGAGCTCCTCGCCGGTCACGGTCGGGATGTCGATCTGCCGGGTCGCCTGCGCCAGCGCCGTGACGTTCTCGGCCCAGACCGGCTCTTCGAACCAGAACGGCCGGTACTGCTCCACCGCCCGCGCGAGCCGCACCGCGTGCATCGGCGCCAGCCGCCGGTGCACCTCGATCAGCACGTCGACCTGGTCGCCGACCGCCGCGCGCACGACCCGCACCCGCTCGACCGCCAGCTCCTCCTGCTCGCGCGAAATCCAGCTGCGCCAGCGACCGGGCACCGGGTCGAACTTCAGCGCCGTGAACCCGCGCTCGACCATCGCCTCCGCGCGCGCCGCCAGCTCCTCCAGCGAGTCCATCCGCGCCCAGCCGTTGGCGTAGACCCGCAGCCGCTCGCGCAGCGCCCCGCCGAGCAGCTCGTGCACCGGCATCCCCGCCCGCTTGCCGGCCAGGTCCCAGAGCGCCTGCTCGATCCCACTGACCGCGCTGTAGAGGTCCATCGCCCCGCGGCGATTGCCGAAGTCGTTGTAGATCGCGTCGGTGAACGGCTTGATCTTGCGCGCGTCCCAGCCGATCACGTAGCGCTTCAGCTGGTCCAGATGCGCCCCAATCTGCACGTCGCGGTCCGACTGCGTGTAGCACTCGCCCCAGCCGTGCAGGCCGTCCTCCGTCTCGAGCCGCACGAAGATCAGGTTCTTGCCCGCGATGTAGCGGTCCGGCTGCCCCGTGTCCGGCGCGGTCGGGTGAACGATGTAGTAGCGCAGGTCAACGACGTGCACGGTAAATTCCATTCAAAATCAGCGGTCTGGGCGGCGGCGCGGGCAGCGTAGCATCGCGATCCGCCGCCCCCGCATCCACGACCCCGCCGCCACGACGACGACGCTGGGAACCCGCTGAACGACGGCGTGTAGAGGCAACCCGCGTGGTTGCCCTGGACGTAGCCAGCCCCCAGCGAGGCGGGATACCGCTGGATCCCTCCCAATATCGCCCCCTGAGGGGGAGATGGCGTAGGCAGAGGGGGAGTGCGTCGCGGTCAGCCGGCGTCGGCGCGGCTCTCCCCCTCAGTCGCTGCGCGACAGCTCCCCCGCGGGGGGAGCGATTGGGAGTCGGGAGCAGCCCGTGTAGCTGCATCGGTCGTAGCCAGCACACATTGAGGCGGGATACCGCTGGATCCCTCCCAATATCGCCCCCTGAGGGGGAGATGCCGTAGGCAGAGGGGGAGTGCGTCGCGGTCAGCCGGCGTCGGCGCGGCCCTCCCCCTCAGTCGCTGCGCGACAGCTCCCCCGCGGGGGGAGCGATTGGGAGTCGGGAGCAGCCCGTGTGGCTGCATCGGTCGTAGCCAGCACACATTGAGGCGGGATACCGCTGGATCCCTCCCAATATCGCCCCCTGAGGGGGAGATGCCGTAGGCAGAGGGGGAGTGCGTCGCGGTCAGCCGGCGTCGGCGCGGCCCTCCCCCTCAGTCGCTGCGCGACAGCTCCCCCGCGGGGGGAGCGATTGGGAGTCGGGAGCAGCCCGTGTGGCTGCATCGGTCGTAGCCAGCACACATTGAGGCGGGATACCGCTGGATCCCTCCCAATATCGCCCCCTGAGGGGGAGATGCCGTAGGCAGAGGGGGAGTGCGTCGCGGTCAGCCGGCGTCGGCGCGGCCCTCCCCCTCAGTCGCTGCGCGACAGCTCCCCCGCGGGGGGAGCGATTGGGAGCGTGGGCGGCGGTGATCAGTTTCGGGGGATTTTTCGGTTTGGGACGGATTTTGGGGGGTTGTTGCTATCTGGTCGGGAGGGCTTGGGGCGATCAGATTCGTTTGGCCGGGTTCAGTGAGGATCGGGCGCGGTGATCGGGGTCGGGTCGATCCGGCCGGTCTGGGGGAGGCGTCGGCGCGGTTGCGCGTGATGCGCATGAACGGAACTCCTGTTCTAAGGCGATGGTAGCAGGGTTCTGCGATGTCGGGGAGGCGCCGTCGGGCGGGGGAGCCCCCCTCTGCCTTCGGCATCTCCCCCCGCGGAGCGGGGGGAGAGGGGAAATGGAGATTACGCGCAGGTCTCCTCAGGGGGGGTGGAGATTACGCGCAGGTCTCCTCGGGGGGAGCTGCTGGGGAGGCGGGAGCAGCCCGTGTGGCTGCATCGGTCGTAGCCAGCCCAGATCAGGCCATGATCGGAGCCTTCCTAGGGGCGATAGCCGCTCTCCTCCGGCGGCGGGGGAAGCCCGGCGATCAGGTGGCTCAAGAGCAGGCGGAAGTCGGCGTACGCCTGGAGCGAACCAAGCTCCGGCTCCAACCCGTCCAGCTGCGTTGCCAGAAGCTCCAGCTCGGCGCGGACATCCGCGCCGGCGGCGTCGTCCACCGATGTCAGGCTGCCGTAGCGGTCGGCGGCCAGCGCGACCAACGCGCCGAGCTCCCGCCGCGCCACGATGTTCGCATCGCGGTCATCGGCGCTCGTGATGCGCGCCGCCTGGCTGTTCGATTCCCCGCTCCGCGGCGTCAGCCAGCGCAGCTCAACCCCGCCCAGGTCAACCTGCGCCGCGCTCGTGCCCTCGGTCAGCTCCAGCTCGTAGAAGACCGTCACCGCGACGCCGGACGGGATTTCAGCGAACTCGGTGCGATCCTCCGTGAACGATTCGTCCGAGGTCACGCGGTTCTCGTAGCCGACCAGCCGCCACTGCGCGACGGCGCTGCTGTCCCACACGACCTGCGCCCGCGTCTGGTCGGCGAAGGGACGCGAGAGCGCCAGCCAGTTGGCGCGACTGAACGTCTGGCGCGCCTGCTCAGGCGTGTCCAGGTAGCGGTACCAGCCGTTGCCGTGCTGGGCGAGCTGCTCCAGCAAGTAGTCGTTGTAGTTCTCGATCCCCACGCCCACCGTGATCAGCCGGATCGGATTGCTCGGATCGCGGTCGCCTGTCGCCTCGAGAATCGCGAACGGATCGGTCGCATCGACGTTGGCGACGCCGTCCGACATCAGGATCAGGTAGTTGATCGCGTCGGGCCGTTCGTGCCGCATCCCCCCGGCCAGCCACAGGCCGAGGTTCAGCCCCGCCTGCACGTTCGTGCTGTACGTCGGCCGCAGGCCCTTGATCGACGCCGAGACTCGTTCATCGTCCGGGTGCGTCGGACGGACGGTGTAGCGACGCAGCACGTTGTCGCTGAACTGCACCACGGCGATCTGATCGCCCTCGCGCAGCCCGCCGCGGATCGCCTCCGCCGCCGCGCGCGCGATCTCGACCCGATTGCCCCAGGCCATCGAGCCCGAAGCGTCCAGCACCAGCGTCACGTTCAGCGGCGCGTCGTCCGGCAGCTCCGGCGCCTGGAACGCGATCCGCGCCAGATGCAGGCCCGCCGCGCTCGGGTGCGCCGTGAGCTCGGTCGTGATCGCGAACCGATCGTCGCTCGTCGGCGACTCGTACCCGTAGTCGAAGGCGTTGACCCACTCCTCCGCGCGCACCGAATCCGGGTCGATCCGGTACCTCGCGTTGGCCCAATTCAGGGCGAGGAAATACGACGTGCGATCAACGTCGAGGCTGAACGTCGATGTCGCGTCCTCCGCGGTGACCGTGAAGCCGGAGCGCGGGTTGTCGACGAACGTCGTGTCGCTCGGCCTGGACGGGCGTAACGGCGATCCGGAGCCTCCTTTTCCCACTGAGGCTTCCGCGTCCGATGACTGTTCCTCGTCGACTGCCGCATCCTCCTCCATCGCCGGCGCCTCCTCCGCCTCCGCCGCCTCCTCCTCCTCCTCCGCAGCGCTGTCCTCGAGATCCGACTCCTCGTACCCGTACACAACGTCGAGCATGAAGCGCAGCTCATCGACGTCTCCGTCGGCGTCGGACACCCGGTAGACCATCAGGTAGGTGCCGACCCGGCTCGGCGTGCCGGCCAGCTGCCGCTGCTGCGCGTCGAAGTTGAGGCCAGGCACCGCGGGCAGCAGCGTGTATGTCAGCGCGCCATCACCGCCCGCCGCCGCCGGCAGCGTCAATTCAGTCGTCGCGTCCCAAGTACTGAACGTCTGATCCCCCAGCGTCGCCGAGAACTCGGGGCTCAGGTCCGGCGGAGCAACGCTGAAGCTCAGCTCCGAGCTGGCCAGCCATCCCCCGCTCGTCCCCGGCGGCACGAACCGCAGCTCCGGCAACAGCTCGTCGCCGCCCTCGACGCGGAAACCAAACTCCATCCACCCATCGTCCAGCCGCCGCGCGATGATCCGTCCCAGCGTGGCGTCGACATGCGTCACGTCCGACGAAACCAACCAGTTGTTCAACGCCGCATCAGCAGGAACAAACCGCTGCTCCGGGAGGATCCGCGCTCCGCCGCTGGGTCTGAAGGCGAACTCGACGCGGCCATCAGGCAGATGCCGCGCCGTGATCGCGCCCACCACATCGATCGAAGCCTCCGTCGTCGTGATGCCCGGATGCGCCGCAGCGCTCGGCCCAGTCGCGAACGCCGCCGCAGCCAGCGCGAGCCCAACCAGGCCGAGGATCAGCAGTCGCGCCACGCCGAATCGGTGCATCTGATCATCCTCTCGTGGACGCTTCGCACGGGGCCGGCCTGGCGGCGGCGCACAGCCGTGAAATTCGATTCAGGCTGCGCGCCGCCGCAGATTCGCGCCGATCCAGTCGCTAGCGACTGTACCCGCTGTCGCCGTCATCCGGCAGGCCCTCGATCAGGTGGTCGATCAGGAAGCGGAAGTCACGGAAGGCCTGTAGCGAGCCAAGCTCACCGTCCAGCCTTCCAACCTCGTCGGCGAGCTCTTCGAGCTCGCTCCGCACAGCCGGACCGTCGCGATCCTCCGCGAACGGCAGGGCGCTGTAGCGGTCGGCAGCCAGCGCGACCAGCGCGCCGAGCCGCAGCAACGCGCTCGACTCCGCTCCCATCCGCGCGTCGGTCCGACCGCCGATCTCCGCGCGCTGCGCCCGCAGCTCGCGCTCCAGCGGGGTTACCCAGCGCACCTCGATCCGGCCCAGGTTGACGACGTCGGCGGCTTCGGCCGCGTTGGTCAGGCGGACCTCGAAGAAGACCGTTGTCGCGGCGCCGACCGGAATCTCGGCGAACTCGCGCCGGTTCTCGGTGAACGACGCGTCAGAAGTGACGCGGTTCTCGTAGCCGATCATCCGCCACGCGCCGACCATCTCCGCGTCCCAGGTGAGCTGGGCGCGCGTCTGGTCGGCGAACGGACGCGAGAGCGCCAGCCAGTTGTCGCGGCTGAAGGTGTCGCGCGCCTCGTCGACCGAGCTCAGGTAGCGGTACCAGCCGTTGCCGTACTGGGCCAGCTGTTCGAGCAGGTAATCGTTGTAGTTCGCTATCCCCACGCCGATCGTGATCAGCCGCAGGGGATTCTGGTCGTCGCGATCGCCGACCCGGCGCAGGATCCTGAACGGGTCGGTCGCGTCCACGTTGGCCACGCCGTCCGACATCAGGATGATGTAGTTGTAGGATCCGGGCCGATCGCGGCGCATCTCGTCGGCCAGCTGCACGCCGAGGTCGAGCCCGGCCTGCACGTTGGTGCTGTGACGCGGGTACAGCGCGTCGATCGAGTTGCGCACAGCGCGGTCATCGGGACGCGTGCCTTCGACTGTCAGGTTGCGCACGACCCCGGTGCTGAACTGAACGACGGCGATGCGGTCGTCGTCGCGCAGACCGCGGCGCAGGCTCTCCGCCGCCGACCGCGCGATCTCGACGCGGTTGCCGTCGGCCATCGAGCCGGACGCATCCAGCACCAACGTCACGTTCAGCGGCGTGTCATCGGGCAGCTCCGGCGCCTGGAAGGCGATCCGCACCAACCGCAGATCGCGATCCAGCGGGTGATCGGTCAGATCGGTCGTGATCGCGAAAAAGTCCTCGCCGGCCGGCGGCTCGTAGCGGTAGTTGAACGCGTTGATCCATTCCTCGGCGCGCACCGAGTCGGGATCGATCACGAAGCCCGCTTCGGCCCAGTTCAGCGCCAGCCGGTAGCTGGTGCGGTCCACATCGAGGCTGAACGTCGAGGTGTTGTCCTCCGACGCCACCGCGAAGCCGGCGCGCTGGTAGTCGCGGAACGTCGTGTCGCGCGGCGGCGGCTGGCTGCTCGAAGACGAGTCGGAGCTGCTGCTTCGTGATGACGCCGCCGAGGTCTGCTCCGCAGCCTGCTCCTCGGCCTCCTGCTCGTATGCAGCCTCCTGCTCCTGCGCCTGCTCCTCGGCGTAGGACTGCTGTTCCGCTTCCGCCACCGACTGTGATTCGTACTCCTCCGCCTGCTCTTGCGCCTGCGCTTGCTGCGCGGCTTGCTGTTGCTCCTGTTGCGCGGGCCGGGCCGGTCGCTGACGCTCCGCCGGCTCTCGTTGCGCCGCAACCTGCTCCTGATCCTGCGCCTGCGCCTGCTCCGAGTAGGCCGCTTGCTCGCCGTCATCGCCAGGACCGCAGGCGACGACGACCAACAGCAACATCGCCGCGGCGATCAGCGCCGCCACACCTCCGATCCAGTTGCGCCTGCGTCGCCGCCCGGCATCGGTGCTCGCTCGTCTCATCGTTCTACCTCCGGGGCCGCGACTGAGAACCGGCTCCTGTTCCGATCTCCCGCGCGGCCTTGTCCGTTAGAACGACGCGCAGCTCCCTTCGGTTCCCGAGCGCAGCCGCCCTCCGACCATCACGCGCCGATCATTCGCCTATCATCAGCCCACTGATCGACCGAAGAGACGCGTGAAGCTGCGCGTTCGTCGCGAAAGGAACCCAATATGGCCGCCTCCGCACCGACCCGAGTTCACGTCGTGACCGGCGGCTTCCCGCCCGGCACCCACGGCGGCCACGACATGGACTTCGCCCGTCTCAAGCTGCTCGAGATGCTCTACGAGGACGGCAACGCCCGTACCACCACCGGCAACGACTTCACCGACATGTGGAAGTGGCTGCAGGTCACCGATGTGCTGGTCACCTACACCGCGGGCCCCTTCGCCGACGACGAGCAAAACGAGATTCTCAAGGACTGGATCGGCAACGGCGGCCACTGGGTCGGCCTGCACGGCACCTCCGGCGGCAAGGCCGCCCGCATGGGCGAAGGCCGCCGCCAGATGGTCAAGATGAACCACCACCTCACCCTCGGCGGCTTCTTCATCAACCACCCGCCGATCAAGCGCTTCACCGTTGACGTCAAGCAGGTCGACTCACCGATCCTCGAAGGCTTGCCGGCGCAGTTCGACGTGATCGATGAGCCTTACATGATCGAGGTCACCGACCGGCCCAACACCGACATCCTGCTGACGGCCCCGATCGGCCCCGACAACTACCCCGACTTCGGCTTCGACTACGAGGAAGACACGGCGCTCGAGGACGACGGCGTGACCCGCGTCTTCGGCTTCACCCGCGGCATCGGCGAGGGCGGCGTCTGCTACATCGCGCTCGGCCACTGCCACTCACCGCTGACCAACGCGCAGCCGTTCGTCGAAGAGAACGCCCGCGAGAACGGCGAGATGCCCCGCATCCTCCGCTTCACCTGGGAGACCGAGGAATACAAGCAGCTCCTCCACAACGCGATCAACTGGTCGCGCGGCTGACAACGATATAAACGAGCCGGATCCACTCTCCCCCCGCTGTGCGGGGGGAGAGTGATCCCGAGTTCCCGTCATTCCTGCGCAGGGGGCCGCCCCCGGTTGTCCAGATACAGCCACGCCGGTGAGTCGGGATCGCAGCCCCCCTCTGCCTTCGGCATCTCCCCCCGCTTTGCGGGGGGAGAGGGGAAATGGAGATTACGCGCAGGTCTCCTGAGGGGGAGATGCCGCAGGCAGAGGGGGAGTGCGTCGCGGTCAGCCGGCGTTACGGTGCGCGGCTTGGCGTCTCATCAGGCTTCCGCCCTCCCCCTCAGTCGCTGCGCGACAGCTCCCCCCCGTTGAGCACATTGAGTGCTCAACGGAATCCGATCCGGATCCCGATTCCGCTGACCACTCAATGTGGTCAGCGGGGGCGGGGGAGTGATCCCGAGCTTCCGTCACTCCCATCTTTCCGTCATTCCTACACAGGCAGGAATGACGGAGGGGGCCGCCCCCCCCCCCGCCCAATCGCTACTGCGAGGGGTCGCTGCGCGCCGCTTCGCTGAGCATCTCCAGGCTGATTGCGGCGACGTCTTCCGGCCGGCGCACCGCGTCGCTCGCGAGCGCCGCGCTCGGGGCCGTCCGCTCCGGCCACAGGTCGGCGAAGATCGCGTCCGCATAGAGGATGAAGCCCAGCGACCCCGCGCCCTCGGCGAACACCGGCCGGCAACTGCGCAGCTCAGATGCGATCGTCCGCCCCATCGAGATCGGGTGGCTCTCGTCGAGCGTGCCCTGCCACATGTAGACATCGGTCTCGACATCGGAGATCTCGAAGCCCCACGGCTCCAGATGCATCCGCGCCTCCTCGCCCGCCGTGACCGGACCCTGCCGAAACGCCTGCTGTAGGTCGGCGATTCGGTTCGCCGTCACGTCGGGTCGCCCCAGCACTGAACCGTCGACGTCGTGCATCCGTTTGATCTGCTGCGCCACCACGCGCTCGGGCCGGCGCAACGCCGCGCGACCGTAGCCCCGCATCCAGATGTTCGCGAGCCGCCGCGACTTCTGGAACAGCGAATAGATCAACCGCCACTCGTAGCTCATGCCCTCGAGTGTCTCGGGCGTGTCGATCCGCCCCAGCCCCGAAATCAGCGCGACCTTGTCCATGCGCTCCGGCAGCTTCAGACCGCAGGCCAGCGTGTACGGCAGACCCGCCGAGATGCCCGAGACGGAGAACGTGCCCAGTTCCAGATAGTCGGCCAGTTCGCGCAGGTCGTCGGGCCAATCGAGGATCGTGCGCTCCGGCTTGGGGTCGGAGAAGCCGAACCCGGGCCGCTCCGGCGCGATCAGCCGCACACCGTTTCGCGCGGCCGCGCCGGCCAGCGGCGCCGCGGCCACCCGCGACGAGGGCAGACCGTGGTGGAAAAACAGCGGATCGCCGGTCGGGTCACCGTACTCAGCCCATGACAGCGTCCGGCCGTCACGCAGCTGCATCATCTCGGCCGGCGGGTCGTCTAACGGAGCGTTGGGGTCCATTGCATCCTCACCGTATCGCGACGGTACGGCTCGTCTGGCGCGTGCAATCGCCGACCTCTGGGTGGTGGGTGAAATAATCTGGCCTCTACACCTTGCTCAGCTCGTCGACGAGCAGCTCGGCCTCAACGTCATCGGCGAGCGATTCAACGATATCCGCCTCGCCGAGCGCGCCGTCTTCGATTGACATGCCGAACGCCTCCGCATAGCGCCGGTAGGGCACGTATTGGTCGCCGTACTTCATGTGGCCGGCTGTGTGGTGCGCCGCCGTCAACAGCAGCGTGTCTCGCTGGCTGGAGCCGGTCCGACCGTAGTCTTCCAGCATGCACAGCCCGATGTCCTGATTATGTGGATCGTTGCCCTGCTTCGCGATCTCGCCCGCGAGCGTCTCCACCAGGGCGGCCCGCGGGTAGCCCTGGTCCAGATAGCGCTGCGTCCACGCGACGCTCTGTTCAGTGTCGAGCGCCAGCAGCGCTTCCGAGAGGTTCTCCAGCACCCGCCCCTGCGGCATCGCCTCGAACTCCTCGCTCTTCGCGTAGCCCGCCATGTACGTGGCCGTGCCGCGTGTCCGGTTGCCCTTCGAGTTGCGCACCCAGTGCGCGCACTGATTGATGAAGTTCGCCGCCACATAGAGCAGCTTGGTGCGGTGCGGGTGTTCGAAGTTCTTGTAGAACCAGCCCAGCGTGTTGCAGTACTGCGAGCCGTGCTGCGGCATCGAGAAGTTGGCCGGCTCGCCGCATTCCAGCACCACACGCGCCGCCGCGATCTGGATCGCATCCAGAATCGAACGCGGTGAGCGCCCCGCCCGCAGCAGCGCCGTCAGGTCTTCGATGTAGGCCTCCTCGGGGTCACGGATGATCGCCCGGATCAGACCCTCAGTCTCCGGCTCCGAGAGCGGCGTGTCGTTTGCGAACAGCTCAGCGTCGCGACCGCTCACTGAAGTCGCCGCCAGCGACGAATCGGGCGCCTGCTCATCGAGGTGGTACATCATCAGCTGGCAGGCCGACTCGTAGAGCGAATACCAGCGCGGCCCGACCGCGATGTCCGGCACCCCTGCGTAGAGCACGTGGTCCGCGTTCTCCCAGCCGATCGCCCGGCCCAGCTCGACCGTCGCACGCGCCCGGAACGACTTATGTCCCGTCGTGTACGAGCGGTTCCAGAACATCCGGTCCTGCACGTCGATCAGGCCCGCGAAGACCATCTGCGCCAACAGCTCCGAGCGCCGTTGCTTCTGCTGCCACAATCCCAGGAACAGCGCGTACTCCCCGTCAACGTCCCCGCGCTGCACGCGTGTCAGCCACTCGTTCAGTCCCTCTTCGTAGCTGCCCGTCCACGGCTCCGGCTCCGGCTGCGCCCAGTGAGCCATCAGCGGCATCGGGCCGTCGGGATATTTGGCCGGGTCGTAGGTCCGCCGCGAATAGTGGCCCGGCATCCGGCCCAGCAGCTGGTTCCAGATGTCCAACCCCGTCGGCACGTACCAGACGGTCTGCGTCAGCGGCAGCCGGCGCAGGTCCTCGGAGACCAGATTCTGCAGATGCAGCGTCGCTCGGGAGCTGCCCAGGCAGTGATCATTGTTCACAAACCGCACGATCCCCGCGTCGATCCGCTGGTGATACGGCACGTGCGTGTAGGGGGCGTGCGCGCGAATTGTCTCGGACAGGATCTCGGTCGTCGCGCGCCCGCGCTTCATCAAGTCGAATGCGATCTCGGTCGCGCCGTGATTGTCGCGACCCAACACGGTTTCGCGGTAGCGATCGTAGATCGCGGCCGTTTCGCGGTCGATCGACGCCGTCACAGCCATCATGCCTCCTCGACCACGCGCGGATGTTCGCGTGGACGCCGGTCAGTATAGCGAGGAACCCGCCCATTTCGTCCCTCCGCGGCTGCCAAACCTTCGCGCCATGTCCTATATTTGCCAGAGCAGACAGACCCTTTCACTGCGCAGCGGAGGCAACCCTATGGCGACCGAGGAACAACGCAGCCTGGTGGCGCACCTGATGCGCCGCGCCGGCGTCGGCGCGACCGCCGAGGAGCTCGACGTGCTCGCCGAGCGACCCTATGAAGACCTGGTCGAAGAGCTGATCAACCCGGGCCACGCGCCCGACGAAGACGACGACCTGATCTTCCGCTACATGCCCGCCCTGGCCAACTCGGATACCTCCTGGCCCTGGAGCGGCCGCTGGATCTACTGGATGGTCAACAGCGCGCACCCGCTGCGCGAGAAGATGGCGCTGTTCTGGCACCACATCTTCGCGACGGCCTATTTCAAGACCGAACACGGCCCCTCGCTGCCGCGCCAGGTCGAGATGTTCCGCCAGTACGGGCTCAGCAACATGGGCGACCTGCTGCTCCAGCTCTCGCGCGATCCGGCGATGATCGCCTGGCTCGACAACTGCGAGAACCTCAACGTGCGGCCCAACGAGAACTACGGCCGCGAGCTGCTTGAGCTCTTCTCGATGGGCGTCGGCAACTACTCCGAGGACGACATCAAGGCCGCGGCCCGCGCCTTCACCGGCTGGACCTTCGAGCAGCCCCTGCCGCTCTACCCGCACGGCGGCTACCCAGCCCATTTCATCTTCCGTGAGGACCTGCACGACGACTCCGAGAAGACATTCCTCGGACACAGCGGCGACCTCGACGGCGGTGACATCATCGACATCATCGTCCAGCAGCCCGCGACCGGGAACTTCATCGGCCGCCACCTCTACAACTTCTTCGTCGCCGACGAGCCCGGCGTCTCCGCCTGGAGCGTCCAGGAGCCGCGCGACCCCGACGCCGTCGGGCGCTTGCAGAGCATGTTCCTTGAGTCCGGCGGCGACCTCCGCGCCGTCATGCGCGAGCTGCTCAACTCCGACTTCTTCAAGGCCGCGCGCTACGAGCGCGTCAAGTCACCGGCCGAATGGGTCGCGGGTGCCTACAAGCTCGCCGGCTCCCTCACGATCCCTCAGCCCACCATGTGGTCGCTGCACTACCAGATGGGCGCGATGGGCCAGTTCCTGATGGACCCGCCCAGCGTTGAGGGCTGGCACACCGGCAAGGAATGGATCGACGGCGGCACCCTCATGGAGCGGATCAACTTCGCCTCCAAGCTCGTCTCCGACCCCGCCACGCCCGGCGTGCAGGCGCTCACCAGCCGCCTCGCCGAAGCCGCCGGCGACCACGCCACGCCCGACCAGCTGGTCGACGCGACGCTGGAATACGCGGGCCCGATGGTCGTCAGCGATGCGACCCGTTCGGCGCTCGTCGAGGCCGCCCAGGCCGACGGCGACCTCGCCTTCGACAGCCAGGAAGGCCGCGAAGCGAGCGCCCGGCGCGTCTCCCAGACGCTCCGCCTCGTGCTCGCTTCCCCGGAGTACCAGTTCGCCTAAACCCGCCGCAGCAACCACGCCAGCGACACGCAGCGCACAGCCAGCGCACCTGAAGGGACCCAACGAATGAGCAGCAACGGTAAAGACCCCGTCCTGGTCGTCGTCCAGCTTTCCGGCGGCAACGACTTCATGAACACCCTCGTCCCGTTCAACCAGGGCCACTACTACGACTCCCGGCCGCTGGTGAACATCCCCGAGGATGAAGTCCTGCCGATCAACGGCGAACTCGGCTTCAACCCCGCCGCCAGCCGCCTCAAGGAGCTCTACGACGGCGGCGACGTCGCCGTGGTCCAGGGCGTCGGCTACCCCAACTCGTCACGCTCGCATTTCCGCGGCATGGACATCATCCACACCTGCGAGCCCGACCGCATCTCGACCGAGGGCTGGGTTGCCAAGCTCACCCAGCGGCTCGACCCCGACTCCGAGCGCCCGTTGACCGCCGTCAACATCGGCCGCGGCCTGCCGCGCGCGATGGTCGCGCCCGGCGTCACCGCCACCTCGGTCGGCGACCTCGATACCTACGGCCTGATGACCGACATCGAGGTCGAAGAGGAGCGCAACCGCGACCTCGAGATCTTCAAGCGCATGTACACCCCCGCGATCGGCGCCGGGATGGTCATGGACTATCTGCGCCAGACCGGGATCGACTCGCTCGCCGGCGCCGACATCCTCGCCGAGGTGCCCGGCAAGTACGAATCCTCCGTCGAGTACGGCTCCAACCCGATCGCCAAGGCCCTGCGTGATGTCGCCCGCATCCACACCGCCGGCGTCGGCACCCGCATCTTCTACACCAACCACGTTGGCTGGGACACCCACTCGCACCAGCCCCATCAGCACCCCGGGCTGCTGCGCGACGCGACCAGCGCGCTGGCCGACTTCATGACCGACCTGCGCGAGCACGAGGCGGCCGAGGAGGTCGCGATCCTCGTCTTCACCGAGTTCGGGCGCCGCATGCGCGACAACGCCTCCGGCACCGACCACGGCTCCGCCGGCGGCTACTTCATCATCGGCGAGAACGTCGAGGGCGGGCTCTATTCCGAGTACCCCTCGCTCGACCCCAAGGACTGGGCCAAGGGCGAGGACCTCGAGCACACGATCGACTTCCGCGGCATCTTCGGCACCATGGCCGACCAGTGGATGGGCCAGGACCCGCACGACATCGTCGTTGGCGACTACGAGCAGGTGCACCCGTTCAAGCAGACGCTGGTCGCCAACTAGCGCCGCCCGCCGCACAAGCCCGGGAGCAGCAGAGCAACAGAACAGGTCCCGCCATGCCATTCCCACACGCGCTGTTGCGCGCCGGCTACCCCTACGTTCGCGTCCTCGGGATGCGACGCGTCACCACCTACCCAGTCGACATCGCGATCAGCGACGACCGCATCTACACGATCGGCCGTAGCGAACTCAGCGTCGGCGGCTTCATCCGCATGGTCTCGCTGGATGACGACGACCTCGGCACGATCGCCGACACCGGCCTGACCTGGCCGGTCGCGCTGCTGCGCGACCCCGAGAACGGCAACCTGCTGGTGCTCGACGAGGCGACGCACAACGTGACCAGCTACTCGCCCGACGGCGAACAGCTCAGCCAGTGGGGCGAGCACGGCTCCGAACCCGGCCAGCTGGACCGCCCCTCCGGCATGACCTTCGACGACGCTGGCAACCTCTGGATCATCGACACGCTCAACCACCGCGTGCAGCAGTTCACCAAGGACGGTGAGTACCTCGGCGGCTTCGGTGGCTTCGGCGAGGGCCCCGGCGAGTTCAACATGCCGTGGGGCGTCGCCATCGATTCCGAGGGCGACATCTACGTCAGCGACTGGCGCAACGACCGCATCCAGAAGCTCACTACCGCGGGCGAGCAGCTGATGACGATCGACGGCCACGCGACGATCGGCGTCGAGTTCGCGCGCCCCACCGGCATTCAGGTCGATCAGCACGGCGATGTCTACGTCGCGGACCGCGACCGCAACCGCGTGCTGCTCTTCGACAAGACCGGCCGCTACGTGCAGCAGTTCACCGGCCAGGCCACGCTGTCCAAGATGGGCCGCTCCTACATCATGGCCAACCAGAAGACGCTGCGGCTGCGCGAGATGACCTCGATCGACCCGATTCAGAACCTGCGCCACCCGCAGGGCCTGACGATCGCCGGCGACAAGCTCTACATCTGCGATTTCGGCTCGCACCGCGTCCAGGTCTTCCAGAAGGAGGCCTACCCGCTGAGCGAACACGAGATCATGCCCGAGCCCGTCGCGCCGACCCTGTCGACGACCTAGCCCCGCCGCAGGCTGCGGGCGCGTCCGATGCCGATGCTCTTCGGCTTCTCGCAGCATCGCCGCGACTTCCTGGAGGCCGAGTTCCTGCGCATCGCCGGCGAGCTGCGCATGCTCGGCGCCGAACGCTTCTGGCTCTCCGGCGACCTCGCCGCCGACACGGTGAAGCCCGACTCCGAGCTTGAGCTGATCATCGTCAAGGACATAGACCAGCCCTACCACCGCCGCGCCGACTTCTTCTCCACCCACCTACGCCCCCGCGTCGGCGTGCATTTCCTCGTCTACACACCCGACGAGTTCGAGCGCTACCAGCACTCCGACCTGCACATCCGTCGCGCCGTGGCGTTGGGCGACCCGATCGATGTCTGACGCAGCTGCCGACTACGGCCCCGAAACCGCGCGCTGGCTGCGTCAGGCCGAGCTCGATCTCGATGCCGCCGACCACTGCCGCAGCGGCGACTTCCACGCGGTCGCCTGCTTCCTCGCCCAGCAGGCCGCCGAAAAGTCCGTCACCGCCTACCTGATCGCCCGCGGCGCCGAACGCGTCTGGGGCAACGCGCTCGCCGACCTCTGCGAGGACGCGATGGCGCTCGACCCCTCGTTCGACGTGATCAAGTCCGTCGCTCTGCTGCTCGACAAGCACTTCCTCGGCGCTCGCTACCCCTCCGCGCTGCCCGGCGGCGTCCCCCACGACGCCTACGATGGCATCGATTCTCAGCGGGCCCTGGAGATCGCGCGCGACGTGCACCAGTTCGTCCGCCGCCGCCTGGCCGGAGAAGGCGAGCACTGATGATCCAGTTCCGCCACGCTCGCCTCAACCAGTACCACTGCGCCATGCTCAAAGACCTCATCGACCTGCAGGACGATCCGGCTGGACCGCGCGTCCTGGTGGCGGACGCGGTCGGCGACGCCGGCCTCGCCTTTCAGCCCGCCCTGCGCCGGCGCGGCTACCACCCCGACATCCTGGCCAGGCTCGCCCAGCTCGGCCTGGTCGACATGACCAAGGCCGGTGCAGGCCTCTTCCGCGTGTATGTCACGCCCGTCGGTCGCGACTACTACGACGACATGTGCGCGCTCACCTGACGCCCCATCTGCCGCGATGAGCGAACACACCGCCGATTCGCTGACGCCGCAGCGGGTCGGAGCGATCCGCCGCCGGCTGCTGCACTGGTACGACGAGCACCAACAGCCCTTCCCCTGGCGCACCGTGCGCGACCCCTGGGCGGCGCTCGTCGCCGCCGTCTGCGCGCAGCAGACGCAGATGTCACGCGTCCTCCCGCTCTGGCAACGCTGGATGGCCAGCTTCCCCACCCTGCAAGACGCGGCCCGCGCATCGCAGGCCGAAGCCCTGCGCGTCTGGGGCCGCGGCGGCTATCCCAGGCGCGCGCTCTACCTGCGGCGCGCCGCCCAGCAGTGCGTCGCCCGGCACGACGGCGCACTGCCGCGCGATGAAGCCGCGCTGCTCGCCCTGCCCGGCGTCGGCCCGTTCACTGCAGCGATCGTGCTCGCTTTCGGATTCGGCGTCGACTCGGCCGCGGTCGATACGAACGTGACCCGCCTGTTCGGCCGCCTCGTCCTCGGCGACCTGCAGCCCGCGCGCGAATCGAGTGCGGGCGAGATCCGCCGCATCTCCGAGCGCCTCATGCCGCGCCGCGAGGCGGAGCGCTGGAATCCAGCCGTCATGGACTTCGGCGGCGCCGTCTGCACGCCGCGCCCGCGTTGCCACGACTGCCCGCTCGCGCATCTGTGCGCGGCGCGGCCGCGCTTCGCCGCCGGCGAGCGCGCCGAACCGCTGCGCGCTCAGCCGGCCTTCAGCGGCTCGCAGCGCGAGCTGCGCGGCATGCTGATGCGGGTATTGCGCCAGATCGACTCGCCACTCGACCGCGACGACCTGCTGCGCACCGTCGCGACCGCGAGCGGGCGTCCGATCGACGAGATCGAAGCAGCGCTCAGCGCACTTGTAGACGCAGGGTTAACGCACGCCGTCCGAGGTCGCGTAGCGTTGGGCGGCAATACGCATGAGTACTCAGGTATGCTATAACGTAGGCACATATCGAGGAAGGCTGGCCAACCATGCCCGGCGGTAATGCAATCGAACAAGCGCGGGTGCAGCTCCAGACCGCGCGAGACGAGATCCAGGCCGAGATCGACAAATTACAGGCCGACGCGGCCCAGCTGGAGATCGCCCTCGCCGCGCTGCCCGGCGCCGCTCCGCCGCCGGCCCCCCGGCGTCGCCGCGGACGCCAACCCGCTCAGGCCGCCCAACCCGCCAAGCCCGCCGCGGCGGAGAAGGCGCCCCCGACAAACGGCCGGCGCCGCCGGACCGCACAGAGCCGACCGGGCACGATCAGCGCCGCCATCGAGGACTTCCTCGACTCACACCACCCGCGTGCGCTGCACGCCACGGACATCCTTGAGCATCTCGCCGAACAGGGCAACACGCCCGGCGGCAACGCCCGCAACGTGCTCCAGTCGACCCTCAATCGACTCCAGGACCGCGGCTCGGTCAAGAACATCGGCCGTAACCGCTGGCGACGCGTCCGCCCGCGCGGGCGCCAGCCCGCCGCCGCAGCGAATCCCGAAGCGGCTGCTGCCGACTCAGACGCGTCCGCAAGCGAATCGGTCTCCGGCGGAGGCGCCGAATAATGCTCTTCGAGCTACGCCAATACAAGATCGAGCCCGGCCACCGCGCGGCCTTCGTCGAACTGATGGAACAGAAGATCATCCCCTTCCAGGTCCAGCAGGGCATGGTCATCCTCGGCTCCTTCGTCAACGAAGAAGACGAAGACTCTTACATCTGGATTCGCCGCTTCAGCTCCGAGGCAGAGCGCGAGCAGCTCTACGACGCCGTCTATAACAGCGACTACTGGCGCGACGAAATCGCGCCCTCCGTCGGTCAGATGATGGACCGCGAGGGGACCGTCGTGACCCGCCTCAACGCCACACCGCGTTCGCCGATTCAGTAGCGCTCGGCCGCACACGCGCGATGCCCCGATGAGCGAGGCCCTCTTCCGCCTCGAAGCGGGCCGCTACCTCCCGACCGACCGCTCCCGCGGCCCCTGGTCGCGCGACGCGCTGCACGGCGCGCCCGTCGCGGCCCTGTTAGCGCACGTCGTCGAACAGGAGCGGCCGGACGGCCTCGAGCTCGCCCGCCTCACCGTCGACCTCTGTCGCCCCGTCCCCTTCGCGCCGCTCAGCGTCATCCTCGAACGATCGCGCGAAGGCCGCCGCGTCGCCGTCTACCGCCTGACCATCGAGGCCGACGGCAACCCGCTCACCTACGCTACCGCGCTCTGCCTGCGCCGCGATCCGCCCGTGCACGGCGACGGTCCCCGATACCACCCGCTGCCGATGCCGCCGACGCACGACTCGCTGCCCAAGCGCCGGCTCGACCGCCGCGGCAATCGTTGGGTCTCCTACCCCGGCACGCTCGACATGCGCTTCCACCGCGACCCCGGCGGCAGCGAGCCCGCCGAAGTCTGGATTCACGCCGACGCCTCCGTGCTTCAGGGTGTCCAACCGAGCCCCGCCGTGCGCGCCGCCTCGATCGCCGACTTCGTCAGCCCCTTCGCCAACATGGGCGACGGCGCATCCGCTTATGTGGACGCCGATATCACGCTGCAACTCCACCGCCCGCCCGTCGGCGAGTGGCACTGCATCAGCGTCACCACCCGCGACGCCACCGACGGCATCGCCGTCGCCCAGGCCACCCTCCACGACAGCCGCGGCCCCTACGGCGCCGCCGCCTCAACTTCCCTCTTCAACGCCCGCTGACCACATTGAGTGGTCAGCGGAATCCGATTCCCTGGCCTCGCGGGCAGTCGGCGTTACGCGGGGGGAGCCCCCCTCTGTCACTCCGTGACATCTCCCCCCGCTTTGCGGGGGGAGAGAAGATCGGATCGCATCTCCCCCGCAAAGCGGGGGGGGATGCGATCCGATCTGTTCAGAGGATTCTTACAGCCCCAGCTCCGTCTCCAGCCGACCGATCGCCCGCGAGATCCGGTCGGCCAGCTCGTCGGCCTCCTCGAGGTTGATCGACAGCGGCGGCGCGTAGGGGATGCTCGTCCCGGCGCGCGCCAGCACGCCCTCGTCGCGCAGATACTGCGTCATCCGCTGCTGGACCTGGTCCGACTCCTCGAAGTCCTCGCCGGTCGCGGGGTTCTTCTTCAGCTCGACCACCTGCATCAGGCCCGTGCCGCGCGTCTGGTGCACCGTGCGGTGCTCCTCCTTCAGCCCGACCAGTCGCGAGCGCACGTGCTCGCCAACCCGCGCGCTGTTCTCGACCAGACCCTCACGCTCGATGATCGCCAGGTTGCCCAGCGCCACCGCGGTCGACACCGGGTTCGCGCCCCAGGTGATGCCGCCGATCGTGCCGTCCGAGCCGGCGTCCTCAAACGTCTGCGCGACCTGATCCGAAACGATCGTCGCCGCGATCGGCGAGTAGCCCGACGAGAGCTGCTTCGCGAACGTCATGATGTCCGGCTCAACATCGAAGTGGTTCATCCCGAACCACTGGCCGGTGCGACCGAAGCCGTTGATCACCTCGTCGGCGATCAGCACGATGTCGTATTTGTCGCACAGCTCGCGCAGCGTCCGCCAGTATGCCGGCGCCGGCACATAGGACCCGTTCGCGGTCGAGATCGGCTCGGCGATCATCGCCGAGATCGTGTCCGGGCCCTGCGCCCGAATCTGATCCTCGATCGTGCGCGCGCAGAACACGTCGCACTCCGGATAGGTCTTCTCGTAGGGGCAGCGGTCGCAGTTCACGCCCGGAACGTGCAGCGAACCCGGCATCAGCGGCTCATAGGGCACGCGGTTGGCGTAGATCGCCGCGTTAACGCTCATCGCGCCGGCCGTCATCCCGTGATACGAGCCGATCCGCGAGATCGTCTTGAACTTCTTCGAGTTGCCGCGCAGGTGGTGGTAGTGCTTCGCGATTCGCAGCGCCGTCTCCACCGCCTCCGAACCGCCGTTCACGAACACGGTCTTGCGCAGCCGCGACGGCGTCAGCTCCGCCAGCTTCGCGGCCAGCTCAACCGCCGGCTCATTGGCGTACGCAAACGTGTTCTGGTAGGCGAGCTCCGACATCTGCCGATGCGCGATATCTGCCAGCTCCTCGCGACCGTGCCCCACGGCCACCAGCCACAGCCCCGACATCGCGTCGATGTACTCGCGGCCCTGATCGTCCTCCAGAAAAATGCCGTGGCCTTTGCGGATCATCAGCAGCCCGTCGTCCGCCGCGAGGTCGGCGTACGACTGCGTGGGAATCCAGAGGTGCTCGAGGCCGCGCTGGTACAGCTCGGCCTGGGCGTCGGTCAGCGTCGTCATGGGTCATCCTGTCATGTGGCTGCGCCGCAAATCGCGCGGCGCGCAGCCAGAGTAGGGTAAATCGAGGGAACGTTGGTGTGGTCCGCCGGACCTAGCGATCTGAAGGGGCCGGAGCCCCACGCGCCCGCAGGTCGTAGGCCATCACCACCAGGTCACGCATCCGCCCCTGGCGGTCGGTCACCCACCCCGGCAGCGTCGCGACCGGCTGGAAGCCCAGGCTCGAGAACACGGCCTGCGCACCCTGCTGGTCAAACGTCATCCGCGCCGAGAGCCGCTCCAGGCCCATGCTGTCGGCGATCGCAAAAATCTCCTCAGCCATGAAGCGCCCCAGCCCCTGGCCCCGAACCTGGCTGTTGACCGTCACCCGGATCTCGCCGATGTGCTCGCTCCAGCCCGCGTCGTTGCGTACGAGCGACGCCTCCCCGAGCACCGCATCGCCTTCAATCGCCAGCACTGTCGTCGTCCGGTTCGCGGCGATATTGCCCAGCCATTCGTCGACCACGCGCTCGTCGGTGATATCCCACGGCAGATACATCAGGTCGTCGTGCGAGAGCCCGCGTGCAAACGAAAGGAAGCGCGGCCTGTCCGTCGGCGCCATCAGCCGCACGTCGATCTCGCGTCCCCCGCGCAGCGTCGCGCGCCGCGGGTAGCGCCGTGCGATCAGTTGAGCCTGTCGATCACGTGCCTCTGCCGCCATGTCGCCTACCCCTCATCAGATTGCACGATCACCGCCCAACCGAGCCGGCGGCAGCCGCAATCCTATCACCAGCGCGCGGCTATTCGGCAGGCGGCTTCCAGCGCAGCGTCCGGGGCTGCACCCGCGCCGCACGATCGCCAGCGTCGTCCGCCTCCAGCAGCACCCGGTCGCCCGGTCGCATCACGCCCTCACGCGCGACCCGCGCGTAGACCCGGCTGCGCCCCGGCGCCACCTGCTGATTGATCACGTTGAAATCACCGTCGCGGAAGCAGTGCGCGATCGTCTTGCACGGCGCCGCGTACGATGTCACCTCCACGATCACCTGGTCGCCCAGATGCAGCCGCGCGCCCGGCACGATCTTGCGCCAGTCCAGGCCCCGCACCGTCACGTTCTCCCCAGCCGCGCCCGCCTGGATCCCGTCCCCGTGCCCGCGTAGCGCATCAATCACCTCCGCCGACCACAAACACACCGCACGCTCACGTCCCCCGTGGTGGCGACGGTCGCGCTGACGGTCGCGCGTCAGCCCGAACGCATTGACGATCGCCTCCGGCACCGCCCGCTTGGGCACGCCCCCGGGCGACACGCTGAGCTGCTCGATTCGTCCCTCTGCTGCGGCCATCGCGGTCCCCCTCTCGCACGCACAACCAGGCGTACGCGCGCTCTCGCAAGTCTAGGCACGCCCGTCAGCGCGCGCTGAATCTGGCGATCATCCCGTCGACGTAGAGCACGCGCAGCGCGCTCAGCAGCCCCGGCAGCAACTGATCGCGCTGCTCCGGCGGGACCCGCTCGAGCAGCTCGTCGATCACCTCACGCGACGTCTGCTGGCCGTCGATGCCCTGCACCAGTCGAGCCACCACCAGGCTGATCGGCGCACCCTGCGGACGCCGCGGCGAGCTCACCACCGCGCCCCACTCAAACTCCCCCACGCCCAGCACCGGCTTGCGCTCCAGCCCGACCCCCTCCGCCAGCCTCGGCACCAGGTCCAGCAGCGAGCTCCAGTCCGGCCGCTCTGCATCGATCAGCCCCTCCACGGCCATTGCCCGCCGGCCCCGCTCCTGCTCGACCTCCGCTACGCCCTCCACGAAATCCGCCGGAGCTTCACCTCGCTCCAGCACGACGCGCTCGTAGCCCTGCGGCGGCTGACCCGCCACCGCTGCGATAAACGCCTCCCGCGCCGTCACCGCGTCGTCACCGCCGACAATCCGCCGCGCCTCCCAGAAGTACGAGTCGGCGCTGCGATTGCTCGCGTAGAACAGCGCGGCCATCTCGCGAAACTGGTGGTACTGCTGCATGTAGAGCTGCGTGTAGACCTCCGCCGCCGGCTCGCGCAGCTCCGGCGTCCGCAACGCGCTCGTGACGTACGCCGACGCAAGCACCGCCGACGACAGCGCCAGATGCACACCCGACGAGAACAGCGGGTCGACAAAACACGCCGCGTCCCCGACCAGGATGTAGCCCTCGCCCACCAGCCGCTGCGAGACATACGACCAGTCGCGCACGACCCGCGCCTCGTCAACCAGCTCCGACGACGCCAGCATCTCGCGCGTGTGGTTCGTGCGCCCAACCTGCGCGTCCAGAAACGCCTGCGGCGACGCCTCGCCGAGCCGCTCCGCGCCCCAGGCCGCGTCCACCACGACCCCCACCGACATCACGTCGTCGGGCAGCGGGATCGCCCACGTCCAGCCATGTTCGAACGCTTCGATGAAGATGTTGCCTGAATCGATCCCCTCCAGCCGGCGCGCGCCGCGCCGGTAGCCGTAGACCGCCAGATTGCGGAAAAACTCGTCCGGCTCGCGCAGCGACAGCCGCCGGCCGATCAGCCCCGACTGTCCCGTCGCATCGACCACCCAGCCCGCCTCGATCGTTTCCTCCTGACCGCCCGCCTTGCCGGCCGCCTCGGGCCGGCAGCGCACCCGCGCCGCCCGCTCGCCCTCGAACTCCACATCGAGCGCCCGCCAGCCCTCGCGCACATCCACACCGGCCCGACGGCTGTTCTCCAGCAAGATCTGGTCGAAGCGCGGCCGCCACACCTGATACGCGTGCGGGTAGCGCTCGTTGGTCTCGCGAAAATGCCACGACCACGGCGCGTCGTCGCGCCCCCAGACCATCGTCGCCCCATACTTGGGCACGAAGCCCGCCGCCTGCACCTCCTCGAGCACGCCGAGCGTCTCCAGGATCGGGATCGAGGCCGGCAACAGCGATTCACCCACGTGTTCGCGCGGGAACCGTTCCCGTTCCAGCAGCACCACATCCCAGCCCTGGCGCGCGAGCAGCGTCGCCGTCGTCGAACCCGCCGGCCCTCCGCCGAGCACCACAATCGGCGCGTCTGGCCGGTCGGCCAGGCTTGCTCGCGGCGCGTCACTCATGCCTTCAGGCTACCGCCGAGCGCCGCTGTGGACAGCGCTCCAGACACGCAACCGCCCGGGACGATGCCCGGGCGGTTGGTTTGCTCAGAGCGTCAGAGCAGCATGGCCGCAAGCCGCGGAGGCTACGCCTCGAAGGGCTCGTTGGTCTGCGTGTCGACCTCGAACGGACCCTTGAGATCGAGCTCCTTGCTCATCTCGCGGACCGCCGGGATGACTTCCTCGCCGAACAGCCGCAGCGAACGCATCGAGTCCTCGTGGGTCATCGCGCCATCGCCATCCCAGAAGAAGATCGAGCCCGGTCGCAGCGTCTCCAGCACGTGCTTGATCTTCGGGATCACCGTCGTCGGCGTGCCCGAGATGATCGAGTACTTCTTGGTCTGCTGTTCATAGGTGCCAAAGGCGTCAGCCGGCTCGTCCGTCTCAGGGGTCTCAGGGATGTCGGCGCCCGCCGGGACCAGCGAGCGTCCACGCGCCGCGGCTGCGAACGTCGAGACGGTCGGCAGCAGCGAGGTGCGGCTGGTCAGGCCCGGCAGGTTCTGCAGGTTCGCGCGAACCTGGCCCTGGTTGCCCTCGAGGAACGGGTTCGCCGGCCCCGCGATGTACTTGCGGCCCGCCTCTTCGGCCAGCTCTTCGGTCTCGTCCACGTGCACCTTGAACAGGTAGCCGTGGTGCTGCGTGCTGGCTTCGTAGCCCTGCTCCGTCGCGACCTCGTCGTAGTACTCGAACGACTTCTTGGTCGGCTCGAGCTCGGTCGCCAGCATGATGTACGGGTAGCGCTGCTCGGCACACCACTTGACGGTGTTCCGAGACATCACGCCGGGGATCCAGATCTGCGGGTGCGGCTCCTGGTAGGGGCGCGCCCACGGGTTCACGTAGCGGTACTGGTAGTGCTCGCCCTCCCAGCGGAACGGACCCGGAGTCGACCACGCCTTGACGACGAAGTCGTGCGCTTCCTGGAAGCGCTCCCAGTTGAACGGCGCCTGCGAGTTGTGCGCCACGCTCTCGCGGCCCGTGCCGCGCACCCAGCCCGAGACGAGACGGCCGCGCGAGATCATGTCGATCTCGGCCAGCTCCTCGGCCAGCCACAGCGGGTCTTCCCAGATCGGCAGCACGTTGCCGAGCAGCACGATCTTCGCCTTCTTCGTGATCCGCGCCAGAATCGCCGCCTCGACGTTCATCACGCCGCCCATGCAGAACGGCGTCGAGTGATGCTCGTTCAGCATCAGCCCGTCGAAGCCCATCTCCTCGGCGTAGACCTTCTCGTCGAGGTAGCGGTTGTACAGATCCGCCCCGATCCGCGGGTTGTAGTCCCCGTTCGTCATCCCCAGGTCTTCGATCTCGCGACCGGTCGAGCCGACCCAGCCCGACTCAAAGTCCTGATAGGGACGTTCGGTGAAATAGCCAATGAACATGTCCCACGCCTCTCACGTGTCTCAGGTCCCCCGCCCCCGGCGGCGGCCTGTTGCAGAATAGCGCCAGTCAACGCGTCAGTGCGCGCCGGGCCGCGCTCGGTTCGCTTATCCGCCTGCGATGAAGGCAGAGATCGCGGCGGCCGCGCCCTCCGCGTCTTCCAGCTCCAGCAGGTGGCCGAGGCCCGGCAGCACCTGCAGTGATGCGTTCGGCATCGCCGCCTCGTAGCGCCGGCCCACGTCGACCGGCACGACCCGGTCGTCCTCGCCCCACAGCAAGAGCGTGCGGACGCTCGTCTCGCTGAGCAGGTGCGGCAGCTGCCGGTCGAACATCCACGGCTTCCAGGTCACCCGTGCGGTCATCTCGCGGCTGAAGTCCCACAGCTCCTTGAGCTCCGAGGCCGCCTCCTCGCCGAACACCTCGGCGTACGCCTCGTCCGACGTGAAGCCGAGCTTTACGTACTCCTCGAACTCGTAGAAGATCACGTCCGCGATCTCGCCCTCGTCGGGCTGGATGCCGGCCGCGCCGACCAGCGTCAGCGAGGCCAGGTCGTGGTCCGACTGGCTCGCCATCTCGGCCGCGATCCAGCCGCCGAAGCCCAGCCCCACGAGGTTCACGGGGCCCAGCTCGAGCTTCGCGATCGCGCGCCGCATCAGCACCGCCATGTCGCGCACCGAGCGCGCCCAGTCGGGTCGCTCCGACTGCCCGAAGCCGGGCAGGTCGGGAACGCTCACCGCGTGCCCCGCGGCCAGCTGCTCGTAGAACGGGATCCAGCCCATGTTGCCGGTCGAGTGGTGCAGCACCACCACTGGCGGGCCGCTGCCTTCCTGCAGCAGACGGACTTTCTTGCCGACAACCTCAACGGTTGTCTCGGAATGGGTCTCGGTTTGTGTCGTCACGCGCAACGCTTTCACTTGGTCGAACTTTACGGTGTGAGATTATTCGCAGAAGCAGTCGGTCGCAACCGACGACAACGGAGCGTGACCGATGTTCGGTCTGGTGCGTCTCGCGGCGATTCGAGAATTGCGCGGTGGCTGGCGCCTGCTGCTGGTCGCCGGCGCTGTCCTGATCTTCGCCGCCGCGCTCTCCTCCCTGCCGATCGTCTACAGCGCCACCTCCGCCGACCTCGCCCTGAGCGAGACGATCGAGCAGAGCCCCAGGGCCGTCAAGCACACCAATCACTCGCGCTCCCGCCGCCCCCCCACGAGCGTCGATATCGCGGCGGTCGACGCTCTGGCCGCCCGCGCGCGCGCGACACATCTCGCCCCGGTCGGCCCGATCGTCGGCGAGACCCGCCGAATGAGCGAGACGCCCCAGGCGGTCATGCGCTGGCTGCGCGTCGACACCGGCTTCAACGAGGCGCTGCCCGGCTACCTGCTGACCGCCGAAGCGCTGCGAACCAACGCCCGGCTGGTCGACGGCCGGTGGTCCGTGCAAACAGCCGCCGAGCTCGCAAGCGGCCCCATCCCGGTGGTTGCCGGCGCTGCGCTGGCCGAAACCATCGGCCTCGAAGTCGGCACGGTGCTCCTCTGGGGCGGCGCGCTCGAACTCGAGATCGTCGGCCTGATCGAGCCGCTGTTCGACGACCTGCTCGCCTTCCACGACACCGACATCTGGTTCGACCTACAGCGCGATATCTCCCTCGGCGGTGCTGAACTCCTCTACTTCTCGCTCTTCATCGAGGAAGAGGTGCTGCTCGGCACGCTCCCCCAGCGCGCCCCGGGCGTCCCGCTGCTGCACCAGATGCGCACCCGACTCGACCCCACAGTGATGAACAGCGACGACGTCGACCACGTCGTCGAGGCTCTCAGGGCCTACACACAGGAGCTCAACCAGCTCGAGAACGGGGCCGCCTCGGCCCTCATGCTCACCGTCCTTGAGGACTTCCAACGCCGCGCCGACTTCAGCGCCGGCCAGTCGTTGCTGGCCGGCCTCCAGCTTGTCGCCGTCGCGCTCTTCGCCGTCGCCCTGGTTGGACGCCGTGTCGCCGCGCGCACCGCCGACGACCGCGAGCGTCTCGCCGCCCGCGGCGCGCGGGCCTGGCAGCAGGCCGCCACCCAGGCGATGCTCGGCCTCTGGATCGCCGCGCCCGCCGCGGTCCTCGGCGCGCCGTTGGCCGCCTTCGCCCTGCACCACGCCGGCGCGCTCGACGCCGTCGCCCGCGTCAGCGGCGGCGTCGCCCTCGATACCCGGCTCACGACCGAGGCCTGGCTGCTCGCGCTCGTCGGCGCGCTCGCCGCCTGGCTCGCCTTCGCCGCGCCCGCCTGGTTCGAGGCGCGACGCCGCGTCGATGACCTGCGCGAGCGCGGCCGACCGCAACGCCGCAGCATCATCCAGCGCGCCTGGCTCGATGTCGCGCTGCTCGTCCTCGCCGCCGTGCTCTTTCTCCAGTTTCGCTCCCAGGCCACCGGCGGCGCTCTCGCCGCGTTCGAGGAGGGTGGGATCAACCCCCTGCTGATGCTCAGCCCCGGTCTGCTGCTGCTCGGCGCGGCGCTCGTGCTGATCCGCATCGCGCCCCGGGTGCTCGACACCATCGCCCTCGCCATGGCCCGCACCCGCGCGCCCACCTGGATCCTGCTCGCCTTTCAGACCGCCGCCCGCCGACCCGCCGCCGCGATGTCGATGATCGTGCTCGTCGCCTTCATCACCGCCGTCGGCCTGATCTCCGCGACCTACTCCGCCACGATCCGCAACACCGAGGAGGAGCGCATCCGCTACGCCGTCGGCAGCGAGGTCCGCGGCGTCTCGATCGGCAGCAACCTCTCCAACTCCTCCGTCGGACGCGTCACCGAGCCGCTCGATTCCCGCGCCGGCGTCGAAGCCTCCTCCGCCGCCTACCGCGGGATCGGCAGCATCGGCGGCGACCAGAGCGGCAGCCGCGTGATCCTGCTCGGCGTCCAGACCGGGCGCATGCAGGAACTGGTCGATCTCGACGCCGTCGACCTCGGCATGTCCGGGACCGACCTGCTCGCCGCGATCGAACGCGAACCCGGCTCACCCGGCCAGCCCATCCCCGACGACGCGAACGCGCTCGTCGTCTGGGCCCGCACCGAGCCCGCCAACGCCAACCTCGAGCTCTACGCCCGCGTGCTCGACCGCTACGGACGAGTCACCGAGCGCAAGTTCCTCGGCCCAGTCGGCACGGAGTGGTCCGAGATCCGCGCCTCCGTCGCTTCCACCACGCAGCGCCCGCTCGAACGTCCGCTCCGCCTCGCCGCCCTGATCCTGCGCCCTGAAGCCAGGATCGTCCGCGCGCCCACCGGCACCTTCTGGCTCGACGACATGCGGATCGAGACCGACGACGGCTTCGTCTCGCTCGAACCCTTCGACGCCGGCGCGCCCTGGCGCTCGGCGATCGGCATCGCCGGCGGTGACCGCGTCGAGCTGCTCCCCGAAGCGGCGCGCCAGGGCGACGCCGCCCTCGCCTACGCCTGGACCGGACTCGAAGCCAACGACGAACTGCTGATCGTCCGCGAGTCGCCCAACCTCCCCGTCCGCGCCGCGCTCGACCGCGACACGCTGATCGCCGGAGACCTGCAGATCGGCGACATCGTCCCGATCCTCGTCGGCGGCGCGGCCGTGCCGATCCGGATCACCGCCGTCGTCGACTACTTCCCCACCCTCAACCCCGCCCAGGGCGGCTTCGTGATCGCCGACATCGCCGCGCTCCGCGTCGCCTCGCTGGTCGCCGCCAGTCGCGCGGTGCTGCCCGTCACCGAGGTCTGGGCCACCACCTCGAGCACGGCCATGCGCGGCGTCGTCCGCGAGCTCATGGACGAGGTCTACCTCTCCAGCGTCGTGCTCGACGCCGAGCTCTCGCTCGACGACGCTCGCTCCGACCCGTTCCGCTCCGGCGGCATCGCCGCCCTCTTCGTCGTCGGATTCTTCGGCCTGCTCGTCATGGGCGCCACCACGCTCTTCCTCACCCTCGCCTCCGACGGCCAGGACCGCGCCCGTGAGTTCGCCCTGCTGCAGACGATGGGCTACGGACGCGTCTCGATGCGCCTGCAGGCGGCCGTCGAGGTCGTGCTCGTCCTGATCATCGGCGTCGCCCTCGGAGTCGCCCTCGGACGCGCTGTCGCCGGCGCCCTGCTCGGCTTCCTCCAGGTCACCGCCGAGGGCGTGCGCGCCGCCCCGCCGATGTCCGTCTCCGTCGACTGGGTCGTCGCCGCGTTGGGCATCGCCGTGCTCGTCGGCTGCGGACTCGCCGGCGTGATGCTCGTGGCGCGTTGGGTCGAAGCCCGCGATGCTTCGTCGCTGCTCCGCGATTGGGAGGACTGAGATGCGCGGTGGTCTCGTCGCCGAAGTCATCCGCCTGGGCCTGCGCCGCGTCATGTCCGCGCCCCGGCTCTCCGCCGTCCTGCTGATCGGCTCCCTGCTCGCCGTCGGCCTCGCCGCCTCCGCGCCGATCTTCATCGAGGCGGTCCGCGACCTCGGCCTGCGCCAGCTGCTCCGCGACGCCGACCCCGCCGAGATGGACCTGCGCTTCATCCAGTCCGGCCTCGCCGCCACCGAGCAATCCGTCGGCGAGGTCCAGCGCGCGCTCGCGGCTGAGGCGATCGAAGCCTCGGGCAGTCTGCTGGTCGGCCAGACCGCCGCACTCCGCACCGGCGGTTACATCGTCCGCCCCGCCGCTCAATCGCTGGAGGAATCCAAGCGCCTGCACGGCGCATTCGCCTCGCAGTCCGACCTCGAACAGCGCGCCCAGCTCAGCGCCGGCCGGCTGCCCCAGCCCGCCGGCGCCGACGGCGTGATCGAGGTCGCCGTCGAGCGCCGGCAGGCCCGGGCCTTCGGCCTCGCCGTCGGCGACGAGATCATCGCCCAGCCCTTCTGGCTCGGCACCCCGGCCGAGAGCCGCGTCATCGTCGTCGGCATCTTCGACCCGCCCACCGACGTCCGCAGCTGGTCGACGCTCGATGTCAGCTTCCTGCCGATCTCCGCCCGCGACACCGAGCTGCGCCTCTGGACCGGCCGCGACGACATCCTTGGCCGCCTCGCCGACCAGTCGCCGACGCTCCGCCTCGCCCTGCTCCAGCGCTATCGGCTCGACACCTCCGAGCTCGGCGCTCAATCCGCCGAGGCCGCCGGCGATCGCCTCGAAATCATGGAGACCCGGCTCGCCCAGCAGCTGCCCGGCCTCGCGCAGGGCTCCGCGCTCACGAGCACGCTCGTCGGCTTCCGCGACCGCTTCAAGTTCGCCCAGGGCACCCTCATGATGGTCGTGCTGCAGCTCGTCGGCGCGGTCCTCGTCTACACCGTGATCGCCGCCGCGATGCTCGCCGAACAGCGCACCGAAGACACCGCCTGGCTGCGCAGCCGCGGCGCGCGGCGCCGCGACATCGCGCTTCTCCACATCGTCGAAGCTGCTGTCCTCACCCTGCCCGCCGTCGTGCTCGGCCCCTTGATCGGGATGGGTCTCGTCTCGCTGCTCGGCCTCGTGCCGCCGTTCGACGAAGCGCTCGGCGGCGGCCTGCTGCCCGTTCGCCTGCCCGCTCTCGCCTGGTACGTCGCGCTCGGCGCCGGCGCGCTCGCGCTCGTCGCCCAGGCCATCCCCGCCTATCGCGCGACCGGCCAGACGATCGTCTCGACGCGCCGCGAACGCGGCCGCGCACCCGACTCCTGGCGCCAGCGCGTCCTCGTGATGTCGCGATCGTCGCGCTCGGCGCGCTGCTCATCTTCGAGCTGCAGTTCTCCGGCGGCCCGATCGACACTCCGCTCGTCGGCGACACCCGCCTCGAGTGGCTCGCCGTCGTCACTCCCACCGTGCTGATGGCCGTCGTCGGCCTCGCCGTGCTGCGCCTCTTCCCTGCGCTGATGCGGATCGCCGCGCGGCTCGCCACCGCCTGGCGCTGGCTCACCCCTCTGCTCGGCGCCTGGTACCTCGGCCGCACCCCCACGCACTACGCCCGCACCGTGCTGCTGCTCGCCATCGCCGGCGCGCTCGCCGTCTTCGCCGGCTCCTTCCGCGGCACCCTCGAGTCCTCCTACGCGGACCGCGCCCTCCACGCCGCCGGCTCCCAGACCCGCCTGCTCGAACCCGTCTCCGAGATCATCGCGCCGGAAGACATCGCCGCCGCGACCGGCCGCTCCGTCGCCGAGGTCCAGCGAGTCTCAGCCGCCTTCGACGGCGACGAGGACTCCGGCCGCCTCCAGATGCTCGCCCTCAACGCCGAGATCGTCGCGGCTCAGTTCGACGACGGCGCCGACGCCTGGGCCGATACGCCCCCGCTGCTCCGCGCCCTGCCCGTCGAGCCGGAGTCGACCGACCGCGCCGTCATTGACGAACTGCGCGGCAGCCTGGTCGTGCGCGTGCGGATCGAGCAGTTCAGCGGACAATGGGCGCTGGGCGCTCGCTTCCAGGACGCCAACGGGCGCTACTGGGAGTACTTCCTCGCAATCGTCAGCGATCAGGCCGCCAACCGCTCTTCGACCGGCCAGACGTCCAGCACGACGACGGTAGACAGCAACACGGGCAGCTCGACGACCAGGACGACGGTGGTCAGCAGCGGCGAACGACCAGCCATCACGGCCGCGCTGACCGATGGGTTCGGCAAACGCGTCGCCCAGGGCGACGAGCTGGCCGAATGGAATGAGGTGCAGGTTTCGCTCCAGGAGCCCCCCTCGTACCTGCTCGCCCCCGAAGGCGCGCAGGAGGTCGACGGCCGCGGCCGCTTCCGGCCCGGGATCAAGCTCCGGCCCGTCGCTCCGCTGACGCTGATCTCGATCGACATGGCCGGCGTGCGCGGCGAGGGAAGCATCGCGGTCGACGAGATCGCCCATGACCTCGACGGCGAACGCCGCGTGCTCGAAGGCTTCGACGCCGGCCATCCCTGGCAGCCCGCCCCGCTCGAAGTCGGCGTCGAAGCGGTCGACCGGCTCTCGCAGCTGTCGCCCAATAGCGCCGCGATCGGGGACGCTCGCGGCGGCGCCGTCCGCTTCAGCTGGACGCGCGAGGTCGCCTCCCTGCGCGGCATCCGCTACGCCGGCGCTCAGGAGCCACTGCCGGTCCTGCTCAGCGAGACCGCCGCCGACCAGGGACGCGTCGAAGTCGGCGACCTCATCCGCATCCGCGTCGGCCCCATGCCGATCGTCTTCCGCGTCGCCGGCGTCTTCGAGCACTTCCCCACCTGGGACCCCGGCATCGATCCCGGCCTGCTCGTCGTCGACCGCGACGCGCTCTTCGCCCGCATCTTCTCCAGCGCCGCCGCCGGCACCTCGCTGCCTGTGCTCGACGAACTCTGGGTCGACGCCCCGCTGCACGAGTTCGTCGATCTCGTCGAAGCGGCCGAAGTCCCGCTCGACTCACTCGAAATCATCACCGTCGAATCAGCCCGCGCCGAAATCGAGGCAGACCCGCTGCTCGTCGCCGCCTGGAACGGCGTCTTCATCGGCGCCCTCGCCGCCGTCGCTGTCGCCGCCTCATTCGGCCTGGTCGTGCTGATGTCCGTCACCGCCCAGGCCCGGCGCATCGAGTTCGCCGTCTGTCAGAGCATCGGCATGAGCGTGCGCCAGGTCCTCGGCCTGATCGCGATCGAGCAGATCGCCGTGATCATCGTCGGCCTCGGCGCCGGCGTACTCGTCGGCACCCAGGCCGGCCACGTGCTGCTCGACTTCTTCGCCCTCACCCCCGATGGGCGCGATGTGGTGCCCCCGCTTCAGTTCCTGGTCGATTGGAAAACCGTCGGCATCCAGTTCGGCGCCCTCGTCGCCCTCTTCGCCCTCAACCTCAGCGCCTTCCTGATCTTCCTCCGCCGCATCGAACTCCACGGCGCCCTCCGCCTGGCCGCTTAGCCGCCTACGAACCCTCTGAACATCCTTGATCCCATCTCCCCCCGCGGGGCGGGGGGAGATGTCCCGTAGGAGACCTGCGCGTAAGTCCCACTGCTCCGACCTTCCCTGCCGGTGGCGGTGTCACGAAGTAACGGTGGGGAGCTTCCGCTCTCTGGTGAGGGGGCGCCCGCAGCCCCCCTCTGCCTGCGGCATCTCCCCCCGCTCCGCGGGGGGGGAGAGGGAAAATGGAGATTACGCGCAGGTCTCCGTAGGAACAGAGGGGGGCCGCCCCACCGCCCCCCAACCACCAGCCCCTACGCCCCCAGGCGGAACGGCGGATACCGGTCGGTCACCAACAGCGTCGTGTACGCCCCCACCCGAAGATTCCAGCGCCCGTAGCCCACCATCAAGTTGAACAGCGCACGCGGGTACCGCCCTGTCGCCAGAATCGCAATCCACGCGATCAGCAGCACCGGGAACGTCAGGTAGTTGAACAGCGCCAGCACGATGTAGTGCGGCAGCGCCAGCAACCACTTGACCAGCGGCAGCCAACGGCTCAGCTCCGTCGCCGCGTCCGGATAGTCAACCTCGACATGCACCGATTGCTGCTCGTCGGTCGACGGATACCGATCGGTCAACAGCCACGCATACGCGTTGACCCGGCTCTGAAACCGCGTCAGCTCCACGTTGAAATCGAACCACCAGCGCGGATACTTCCGGCGGAACAGGAGCATCAGCACGGTCGGAATCACCACCGCTACCAGCAGCGAGGCGAGAATGAAGATCGGAATGGCCAAAATCGGACGCAGCAGCGTCGTCAGACGATTCAACCGCTCCGGATAATCGACCTCCAGCCGCGCTGGATAACCGCCTGTAGGCGCGTCACTCATCACTCCTCCTCCTCCTTCGCGGATCCGGTTGGAGCCTCGACGATAGCCATCTGACGACCCAGCGTGCGCTCGATCTGCCGCACGTGAAAGAGCTGGTGGTCGGCCACCGTCAACGCGGTCGTGCGCAACGAAAGATCGAGCACGTCGCCGTCCACCGACACATTCGCCGGCTCCCGCAGCTGTCCGCCATCCAGCCCCGAAATCAGCCGCACCGTGTCCTCGCGCACCGCCGTCAACGCCCAGCGCAGCTCCGCCACGCTCAGCATCGATTCGGTGTCCGGCAGCGTCACCCCGCCCACCCTCGGAACCGCCGCCGCCGGCGCGACCGCGCGACGCAGCTCCAACAGCTGCGGCTGCAGCCAGCGCTCCGCATGCACCACGTGCAGCAGGATCTCAGCCACCGACCACTCGCCCGGCGCCAGCCGACTCCCCAGCTCGTCCTCGCTCAACCCATCAAGCAGCGCCGCCAGCGCATCGAAGTTGGCCCGCAACTCGGCCAGCAGCGAGGCCCCCGTTCCGGTCGTCGCCATGAGCCGGCTCCGCTCTCGACTAGCCTGCGCGCACGGTAGACGAGCGTCGGACCAGCGTTGTGGCGGCAACTCCGGGACCGTCGGGAAAGGCATGTCTGTGGCGCGTGTCAGCATCGTCCCGACGCGGCCCGAGCAGCTCGCGCTCGAGCCGACCGTGCCCGCCGAGCACCGGCTGCTGCTCGCCCGCGGCGCCCAACAGTGGGACGCCGCTGAGTTCTTCGACGCTCATGAAACCTGGGAAGACATCTGGCAGGAGGAGCGCCGACCGATCCGCAGCTTCTGGCAGGGCATCATCCTGCTCGCCGCCGGCCTCCACCATTGGCGCGCCACACACAACCCCAAAGGCCTCCAGATCAAGCTTGCCAGCGGCGTCGAGCGACTCGCCCCCTACGCTCCCGCGTATCTCGGCGTCGATGTCTCAGCCGCCATCGCCGACGCCGCCCGTCTGCAGCGCCTCGCCGTCGGCCGGACCCCCGAGCAGCTCGCCGCCACCCCGCTCGAGACCTTCCCGGCCTTCCGCTGGCTCCCGACTGCCGCCGACGCGACGCCTCCACTACTCGTCCAGCGCCTCCGGCCCACCGCCCGGCTGCCCACCCGCGGCACCGAGCTCAGCTCCGGCCTCGATCTCTACGCCGACCTCGGCGGCGAGGGCGAGTCGTTCCCGCTCAGCTCGCAGATGGCCATGCTGCCGACCGGCATCGCGATCCAGCCGCCGGCCGGCATGGAGGCCCAGATCCGTCCCCGCTCCAGCTTCTCCCGCCAGGGCATCGACAAACCGTTCGGCACGATCGACGCCGACTACCGCGGCGAACTCTTCGTCACGCTCGCACTCCGCGGCCCCGCCGGGCGCGTCCGGCCAATCCGCCACGGCGAGCGCATCGCCCAGCTGATCGTCGCCCCCGTCGCATGGTGTGACGTGCTCGAGGTCGAGACGCTCGACCCGACCGAGCGCGGCGCCGGCGGCTTCGGCTCGACGGGCCGCTGAGCGTGACGCTGCTCGCCATCGCCCTCGGCGGCGCAGCCGGCTCCGTCCTCCGCTACCTGATCGCCGAGGGCACCGGCAAGCTCGACCGCTTTCCGCTCGGCACCATCGTCGTTAACGTCACCGGCGCATTCCTGCTCGGCCTGGTCGCTACCATCCTGCTTGAGCGAACCAACGCCCCCGAAGCCGTCCGCCTCGGCCTGACCGTGGGGCTGCTCGGCGGTTACACCACCTTCTCCACTATCCAGCTCGAAGTCCTCCAACTCCTCGACAGCGGCGAATGGCCCACAGCCCTGCTTTACGCGCTCCTCACCCCCGCCGCCGGCCTCGCCGCGGTCTGGGCCGGCCAGCAGCTCGCCCGGCTGTGACCCCACCCACACAACCGCCGCCGCGCTACAGTGATTTCGGCGGGGTGCGGGCAGGGCAATGATCCGCTCCAAATCTGGCAACTCGCGCGTGTTGTTGTTCGGCCTAATGGCCCTCCTCGCCGCATCCCTGACGCTCGCCGGCTGTCTGTTCGGCGGCGACGACGAACCCCAAACCGCCCCCGAGCCGCCGCCTGCGTCCGACGACGCCCAACCCCAGGCCCAACCCGCAGCAGCACAGACTGCGCAGCCCGACCAACCCCAGGCCGTGACCACCACCGACGACGCGCAGACCGGCCAACAGCAGCAAACCCAGCCGCAGGCCGAGCAGGCCGAACAGCCGCCCCCGCCCGATCAATACATCGTGCAACCCGGCGACACGCTCGCCAACATCGCCATCGCCCACGGCGTCCGGCTCGACGACCTGATCGAGCTCAACAACATCCAGAACCCCAACCTCGTGCGTGTCGGTCAGGTCCTCCGCATCCCCTCCAACGAACCGGCCGCGTCAACCTCCGCCGGGACCCCGGCCGACCGGCCCTCCAGCGCCAGTGACGACGCGGAAGCGCAAGCGGCGCAGCCAGCAGACGAGGTCCAGACTCCAACCGTCACCCTGCCCAACACCGCCGTCGCGATCGCCACGCCGACCTCTACCTCCGCCTCGCAGTTCGCACACCCCGAACCGACCCGCACCACCGACACCATCCCCAGTCCCCCGGCCAACTTTCTTCAATACGGCGCAGCCGCATTGCCCTGGCTGCACGGCCGCGGCGGCATCGACCAAATCCTGCCGCTCTTCAACGCCTGGCCGATGCCACCGCTCGTGCAGGGCCACGACCGCATCGTCCTGATCGACTCCGATGGCGACGGCGCCTTCTCGATCACGATGATCTACACCGACCCCAACTCCTTCGGCTCCGCCGTGCCCTTCTCCAACCTTGTCATCTACGACCCCGTGCCCGGCCGCGCCGACCTCTACCGCATCGCCTACGACCACCGCCTCGCCTACGGGCGCAACGTCCAGGGCCTCCAGACGCTCGGCGACTTCGACCTCACCGGCGACGACATCCGCGACATCACGCTGCGCGAGGTCGCCTGCGCCGGCGCGACCTGCACCAGCGCCTTCTACGTGATTCAGAGCAGCGGCGACGGCTATCGCACGATCACCGGCAGCGACACGCTGGTCGATAGCGTCACCACCGTCGAGCTCGCCGACCGCACCGCCGACGGCGTCCGCGACATCGTCGTCGTCGGCCTCGACCCCGACACCGGCGAGGGCTTCACTTTCACCTTCACCGTCCAGGCCAACGCCCTGGTCGAAGTCTCCCGAGTCGCCCAGCCCGGCTAGTCCACCCCGCTCTCCCCCCGCAGAGCGGTGGGAGAGGTGAGAAATCGCTCCCCCCGAGGGGGAGCTGTCGCGTAAGTCCCCCTGCTCCGACCCTCCCTGCCGGTGGCGGCGTCACGCAGTGACGGTGGGGAGCTTGCGCTATCTGGTGAGGGCGCGCCTGCAGCCCCCCTCTGCCTTCGGCATCTCCCCCCGCTCCGCGGGGGGAGAGGGGAAATGGAGACTACGCGCAGGTCTCCGCAGGGGGAGAAACTGGGGACGGGAATCGGATTCCGCTGACCACTCAATGTGGTCAGCGGGGGTGCAGTGGGGCGTGGGCGGCGGTGATCAGTTTCGGGGGATTTTTCGGTTTCGGAAGGGTTTTTGGGGGCTGTTTCTATCTGGTCGGGGGGGGCTTGGGGCGATCAAATTCGTTTGGCGGGGTTCAGTGAGGATCAGGCGCGTTGATCGGGGCCGGCTCGATCCGGTGGGTCTGCCGAAGGCGTCGGTGCGGTTGCGTGCGATGCGCATCGACGGAACTCCTGTTCTGAACCGATGGTAGCAGGGTTCTGCGGTGTCGGGGATGTGCGGTCGCCCCCGCCCCCTGCCGGCGCAGGGGCCGGCAGGGAAGGTCGGAGCAGTGGGACTTACGCGCAGGTCTCTTAACGGGGACAAACTGGGGACGGGAATCGGATTCCGCTGACCACTCAATGTGGTCAGCGGGAGGAGAAGTTGGGAAGGGAGCGGAATCCGAATCGGAAATCGCTCCCCCCGCGGGGGAGCTGCGCGTAACCTCCATCTCCCCTCTCCCCCCGCTCCGCGGGGGGAGATACCGCAGGCAGAGGGGGGCTCCCGCGCGCCCTCACCAGATAGCGCAAGCTCCCCACCGTCACTTTGTGACACCGCCGCCGGCAGCGAAGGTCGGAGCAGTGGGACTTACGCGCAGGTCTCCTCACGGGGAGAAACTGGGGGCGGGAATCGGATTCCGCTGACCACTCAATGTGGTCAGCGGGAGGAGCTGTCGCGCAGCGACTGAGGGGGAGGCTTGCGCTTGACCTCGGCGGACCGCCACGCCTCCCCCTCTGCCTGCGGCATCTCCCCCGCAGGGGGAGAAATGGAGGAGTGCGTCATCTCCCCCCGCTCTGCGAGGTGAGATTCGTTCAGAGCTTGCTCAACGCCCCCGCCGCGGCCCTGCGCGGAACACGATCCGCGTCTTGTTCGCGCCCCTGCGCGCACATAGCGTGGACACGGCGCGGCCGCGAATACCGCGGAACGCGCCCCTGAGCCTCGGCCATGTCCCTCGTCTCCCGCCCTGCGCGCCGCTTCGGCAGCCGACCGATCCGCATCCCCTGGCTGCCGCGTCGCCTCCGCACCCTCCGACTGCCCCGCAACCTCATCCCGTTGCTGCTCGCCGTCGCGGTCGGCATCGCCGCCGGGCTCGGCGCCATCGCGCTCGAGGCCGCCGTCGACCTACTCACCACCGTCTTCAACGAACTCAGAGTCATCCTCGACGACCTCGCCGGCGGCTGGACCCTGATCCTCGTCCTCGCCATCGCCGCGCTTCCCGTCGCCTTCATCGTCACCCGCGTCTCGGCCGAGTCTCGCGGCGCCGGCGTCCCCTACACGATGATCGCGGTCGAAACGACCGGCGGCTTCATCAGGCCGATCGTCGCCCCCGCGAAGCTGATCGCCACCGCCTTCACCCTCGGCGGCGGCGGCGCGGCCGGCCGCGAGGGACCGATCGTCCTGATCGCCGCGTCGCTCTCCTCCGCGATCGGGCGCATCACGCGCCAGCCCTCCGACATGCTCGTCCTGATGGTCGCCGCCGGCGCCGCGGGCGGCATCGCCGCCACCTTCAACACCCCGATCGCCGGCACCTTCTTCGCACTCGAAGTGATCCTGCGCCGCTTCAACGTCCGCAACTTCACGATCGTCGTCGTCTCCGCCGTCGTCGGCAACTTCACCGCCATCCTCTTCGTCGGCGACCAGCAGGATCTCGCCCTGCCCGCCTACGTCATCGACACCGGGATGCAGGTCGCCCTGCTCGCGCTCGTCGGCGTCGGCGCCGCCCTGCTCGGCGTCTTCTTCGTCCGCACCCGCTTTTTCACCGAGGACCTCTTCGACTTCCTCGCCCTGCCGATGCTCACCCGCCCCGTCCTCGCGCTCATGGCGGTGGGCGCGCTCGCCCTGATCGACGACCGCATCCTCGGCTCCGGCCTCGAGCAGATCAGCGGCTTCGCCGCCGGCGACCTCACCGCCCTCACCCTCGGCATCCTGCTCATGCTCAAGCTCTTCGCCGCCTCACTGACGATCGGCTCCGGCGCCTCCGGCGGAGCCTTCGCGCCATTGCTCTTCATCGGCGCGGCCGGCGGAGCGCTGCTCGGCCTCGGCTTCGACAACGTCATCCCCGGCGATGTCGGGCCGCTCGGCGCCTACGCCGTGGTCGGCATGGCCGCCGTCTTCGCCGCGGCCGCCCGCGCCCCCATGACCGCCCTCTTCATCGTCTTCGAACTCACCGGCTACGACGGTTTCCTCCCGCTGATGGCCGCCGTCGCGCTCGCCACCGCCGCCGCCCAACTGCTCACCCGCGACACGATCTACAACGTCCGCCTGCGCCGCGCCGGCCTCGACGTGCGCGAGGAGCCCGAGCGCTCGCAGCTCGACTCCCTGCAGGTCGCCAGCACCATGCGCACCGACACGCCGATCGTCGACCGCACCGCCGACATCCGCAATCTCGCCAACGCGATGAGCCAGTCGCGCGGCAACGTCGTCGCGGTCGCCGACCAGCGCGGACGCTTCATCGGCCTGATCTCCGCCACCGATGTCACCTCCGCCGTCGAGCGCAACGAACTCAGCCGCACCGCCCGCGACCTCGCCGTCGTCGCCCCGATCACCGTCCATCCCGAAGACTCGCTGCGACACGCCCTCTCGCTGCTGGTCGAGCACGATGTGCGTCAGCTGCCGGTCGTCGCGCCCGACGACTCAGCCCGCCTGCTTGGGATGCTCACCCAGCGCGACATCCTGCGCGAGATCGCCACGCCCGACGAACGCCCCGCCGAACAGCGCGCCGCGGCGGCAACTGCGCCCGTCCGCCGCCTCAGCGGCGCCGTGCAGATCGAGGCCAACGTCGCGCCCAGCTCCTCCGCCGTCGGCCGCATGCTCTCGCAGCTCAGCCTGCCCGAGGCCGCCGTGATCACCGCGATCCACCGCCGCGGCGAGGTCGTGATCCCCCGCGGCGCGGTCCGGCTCGAGGCCAACGACCTCGTCGTCGTGCTCGCCGAGCCCGACGAGGCGAGCGCCGTCCGCGCCTGCTTCGCCGCCTCCAGCGCCGCCGGGCGCTCCCAGTGGTGGTTCCTCCCGCACCCGCCCGAGCCGCCGCCCCGCTGACCACATTGCGCGGTCAGCGGAATGGGACTTCCCTCTCCTTCCCCTCACCACATTGAGTGGTCAGCGGAATCCGATCCTTCTGGCTGCGCCTAGACTCCGCCCATGCCCACCCGCGTCTTCACGCTCGCCCAGGCGCGACGCTCCCTGCCCAACGTCGCCGCGCCCTGCGTCGTGCTGCAACGCCGCATGCAGCGGCTCGATCAGCTCAACGCGCTCTGTAGCTCGCTCGCGCGCAGCAGCGCCACCGACGGCCAGCCCGCCACCGCCGACGACTCCGCCCTGCGCGCCGAGATCGAAAAGCTCGAAGGCCAGGCCCAGGTCCTGCTCGAGCACATCATCGGCCTCGGCGTCGAACTCAAGGACCCTCGGCGCGGACTCGTCGACTGGATCGCCGAACGTGACGGACGCCACGTCTATCTCTGCTGGCAGATCGGCGAGCGCACCATCAGCTGGTGGCACGAGATCGCCGACGGCTTCGCCGGACGCCGCCGGATCGCCGCCGAGGACTGGGCCTAGGCTTGCCGCACCACCGCGCGATCGCCCTGCCGACCCGCCGTGACGCGCTGCCCCACCCCGAGCTGCGCGCCCACTACGACCAGCTCTACGACACCCTGCTCGACGGCCGCAATCCACGCGAGGCCCGCCCGCTGCTCGATGTCGGCAGCGCCGACGGCACGACCCTCCAGGCGATCACCGCCGGCACGCCGCTGCACGCCGTCGCGATCGACCGCATCCCCGTCGAGCGCTGGCACGGCCCGCCGGACACCGCGCGCCTGCTCGCCGACGCCCAACGCCTGCCCTTCGCCGACGCCTCATTCGCCACCGGTCTAATGGTCGACACCTTCGAGTGGCTCCGACATCCCGCGACCGCTGTGCAGGAGCTCGCCCGCGTCGTCAGCGGCCCAATCGTGATCGTCCAGTCCGACTGGCCCGCGCTCTGGTTCGACAGCGATGACCCCGACGTCGCCCGCGAATTCGTCCGGCGCTGGTCCGACAGCTCCACAGCCTCGGTCAAGTCGGACATCACGGACGCCGTCGAAGCGGCCGGCATGATCGCAACGGACCTACGCTCCGTCTCGATTCGCGCCAGCTCGCTCGCACCCAACGCCCTCGCCTCCGACCAACTCCGCGCGATCCGCCGCTGGCTCGTCGTCGAGCGCCCAGCGATCCGCGCCCGCCGCTTCGACGAGTGGCGCCGCGACCTCGATCGCCGCGCCGCCGATCACAAGTTCGAGATGGTCCTCCGCCGCCACATCTGCATCGCCCGCCACGTCTCCTGACCGGGCTCGCGCGCCCCAACGGCCGTCACGCCGCGGCCACCCAGCGCCTACGCCCGCCCCGCCCCATGCTCCTCACCGTGAGGATGCCCCTCGTGGTGATCATGATCATCGCCAAAGTGGAACCGCAGCTCCCCGGCCAGCGCCGCCGAGCCGGCGCCACCGTTGCCCGTGCGCGACACGATCGCCAACTCCCGACCGAACGTCCGCCGCAGCACATCCTCCGTCAGCACCTCCGTCGGCCGGCCCGCCGCGATGATCCCCCGACGCAGGCAGACCACGTGCGCATAGTGATCGACCACCGACGCGAGGTCATGCGTCGCGATCACCACCGTCGTCCCCGCCTCCGCGACGTCGCACAACGTCTCGACCAGATCATCATCCGCCGCCGCATCCAGCGACGCCGCCGGCTCATCGAGCAACAGCAGCGACGGCTCCCGCGCCAGCGCCCGCGCGATCAACACCCGCTTCTGCTGCCCGCCTGACAGCTCCGAAATCTCCCGCTCCGCGAGATCGCTCACGTCCATCGTCTCCATCGCCCGGTCGACCGCGTGCGTCGGGTCGGCCAGCGGCCCGCGACGGAAGCGCCGCCGCCAGTCGAAGCGGTAGCGACCCATCTCGACCACCTCACGCACCCGAATCGGGAAGCGCCAGTCGACTTCGTTGGCCTGCGGCATGTAGCCGATTCGCCCGCGCGCGCGCTTCGGCAGCGCGCCGTCGATCTGCACCTCGCCGCGCTCCGGACGCAACGTCCCCAGGATCGTCTTCAGCAGCGTCGACTTTCCCGACCCATTGCCCCCAATCAGCGCGGTGAACGCCCCCGGCGGAATCTCCAGGTCCAACCCCTCCAGCACCGGTTCCCCGCCATAGCCCACGCTGACCCCACGCAGCTGCACGGCAGCCCCCGCGACCGGCGCCGAAACGACTGTGGCGTCACTCATGCAGCAATCATCGCAGGTGACGACCGCTAGCGGATCGCCGAAGCCTCGCTGATACGCTCCGCCCATGCCCTCAACCGTTGACGGCCTCGGAACCGAGATCGAGCTGGCCGCCGTGCCGCGCCGGATCGTCTCGCTGGTTCCCTCCTTCACCGAGCTCGTCGCTGCCCTGCGACTCTCCAAACGACTCGTCGGCGTCACCCGCTTCTGCACCGACCCGCCGGACGTCACCGCCGCGATCCGCAAGGTCGGCGGCACCAAGAATCCCGACATCGAGCGCATCATCGGCCTTGAGCCCGACATCGTGCTCGCCAACCGCGAAGAAAACCGCGAGGACGACGTGCTCGCCCTGCGCGACGCCGGCCTCGCCGTCTACGTCGGCGACGTCCGCACCGCCGCCCAGGTCCGCGAAGAGATCGGCCGCCTCGCCACCTTCCTCGGCGCAGTCTCGCTCAAGCAGACCCGCGCGCTCGACGAGGCGCTCGAAGAGCACGAGCACCTCAACCGCCTCCGCCCCAGAGTCCGCGCCGCCTGCCTGATCTGGCGCAACCCTTACATGGCCGCCGGCGGCGACACCTACATCGGCGACCTGCTGCGCCTCGCCGGCGGCACGAACGTCTTCGAGACCCACCGCTCCGCCGACCGCTACCCGCGCACCACGTTGGCCGAGCTCGCGGAACTCGCGCCCGACCTGATCCTGCTGCCCGACGAGCCCTACCGCTTCGGCAAACATCACCGCGATGAGCTACTCGCCCAGCACCGCATCCCTGCTGCCAGGGCCGGCCGCGTGCACCTCTGCGACGGCCAGTCGCTCACCTGGTGGGGCGTCCGCACCGCCGCAGCGCTGCGCGAAGTCGCCGACCTGCTCGAAGGCGGCCGCCCCGATTGGCGCGGCGAACACGATCTCGACCTCCCCCCGCTGCCGCCCGGCCTCAACCTGCGCGTCGACCACCAGGACACCGTCGAGTAGGCCGCACCACTACGGAAGCTCTGTGACAGAGCAACGTTGTTGAAGATCAACTCAGTCAGCGCTGTTGGCGCCCCGTCCGTCATTCCTGCGGAGGCAGGAATCCAGGCGATCTGTGGGGGTCAAGGGCACTCCCAATGTTCGACGGCGCCCGATCACGCGCGGTGCGCTTGGGCCCTGGTGGGCCGTCGGGCGGATGGAGGCTCGTCGCACGGTTGGGCGGTCGCATGGATTCCTGCCTGCGCAGGAATGACGGAAGGGCGCAGGAGTGACGGAACCAGCAGCTCCCGAGCCAGCGCGAACATACGAGGGGGGCTTCCTCGCTTCGCGGCAGGAGAGGGGATCTGACTTCTCAGGGGATTCTTGGCCCTACGGCGCGCTAGATCGGCCGGCCGCTGTCGAACATCAACGCGTAGCCCGCGATCTCACCCGCCAGCACCGCCGCCGTCGTCAGATACAGCAGCCCCGTCGCCGCCATCATCGAGCGCATCCGCGAGGTCGTCCAGGCCATCCAGCCGAAAGTCAGCGGCAGCGCGAACCCCACCACGATCCGCAGCCAGAACGTCACGTCGCTGAACAACGCCCGATCCCGTCCGCCAATCGGCGTCTCGACCGCCACCACCAGCGCCACGCCGAACAGGATCAGCTGCAGAATCACCACCGCCAGAAAGGCCCCCGTCAGCTCGTTCAGCGGCCGCGCCGGCAGCCGCGGCGTCACCAGGTACCAGTGCCCCAGCGTCAGCCCCACCGCCGCCAATCCCACCGCCAGACTGCCCGCCAACAGACTCAGCGCCAACAACCCGCGCGGCGACCCCTCCAGCATCGCCGCGGTCAGCCCCAGCACGACCAGCGCCGCGACGCTCAGCACCCAACCGATCTTCCGAGCCAGCTCGACCCGCTCCGTGTACAGCGCAGCGTTATGTAGCACGCTCAGCCCGGTCGCCGCCCCCAGCAGCGCGACCAGCCACGCTCGCGGACCCGACGCCACCCGATAGCCCTCCACCACGTCGCCGCCCAGCGTGAACGCCACCCAGAACGCCAGCCCCAGCACGATTGGCAGCATCACCGTGGTCGCCCGGATGAAGCCGCGCGTCGCGTGCCCGCGCACGTCCACGACCTGCATCACCAGCACGCCGCCGATCCCCAGCTCCAGCAGGATCAGAAACAGCGTGTACGGCAGCCCTGAGGAGGCGCTCACTGCGGCCTCACGCGGCGCTCAACATCCGGCGCTCAACGACCCGCAGCCGCCCGCGCCCTCAATCCGCCAGCTTGAGCAGCAGAATCTCACGGCGCAGGCCCTCATCGCCGACCTCCACCTGCACCCGCAGCACCCGGTAGCGATCGTTGCGACCCCCGCGACGGAAGCGCAGCACATCGCCCTTCGACCACGGATAGTCGCTCTCGAGCGTGTCGAGCAACGCGTCCTTGCGCTCGGTGAACGCGTCAGATTCCCACAGTTCGGTCAGCATCCGCTCGCTCCCCCTGATCTCCGCTGCCCGCGCACACGACCTCCCGATCCTACCCGCGCGGAGTCCGTTCGGCATCTGTCACAATCTCCACACAGCGGGACACACCGCAAGCCGTGTGCCCCAGGGGCGAGCAGCATGAGCGACAGCGAACGCTGGATCATCAAGGCGCTCCACGAAGCCTCCGGCGAAGTCCGCGAGCTGCTCGTCAACGCTCTGCTCGGAGACGCCGAACATATCCAACTGCTTATCCGCGACGCCTGGGAGCGCGAAACCATCGCCGGCTGGCAGCTCGCGCACCTGATCTTCCGCGACGCCGACCCGCTCCCGCTACACAGCCTCGAATGGCTCGAACAGCGCCACGAACAGATCCCCGACGCCTACGAGCAGGTCCGTCAGTTCGCCGACCTCCGCGGCCAGATCACCGGCGTGCTCTCGATGATCAGCAGCCGCGAGTGGGAACAGAGCGCCCACCACCGCTTCCGCGGCCGGATCAGCGTCCGCGAAATCGCCCGCAGCCTCCACCAGGGCGACCTCGAAGTCCTCGCCGCCCTCCGCACCACCGCCACCAGCACCACCTAACTGGGTGCTGAAAAACCCCAACACGTCCGCTCTTTCTCTCCCCCACACCGCGCGGGCTCTTTCTCTCCCCCCGCAGAGCGGGGGGAGATGTCACGGAGTGACAGAGGGGGGCCCGACCGTGCCGGACCAGGTACAGCCACGCCGGTGACTCAGGACCGCAGCCCCCCTCTGCCTGCGGCATCTCCCCCCGCTTCGCGGGGGGAGAGGGGATCCGACTTGTTCAGAGGATTCCTGGCCACCAAGCCCCTACCCAAACCCCAACGCCGCCGCGATCTCAGCCGCCGCCGCTGAGAAATTCATCGTGTAAATGTGCACCCCCGGCGCCCCGCCCTCCAGCAACTCGCGACCCAACCCCACCGCCGCCTCCACCCCGATCGCCCGGCGCGCCGCCACGTCCTCCCCCGCCGCCGTCAGACGCGCCCGAATTGCGGCGGGAAACACGATCCCGTTGAGCTCCGACATCCGCGCGATCCCCGCCACATTCGTCGGCGGCATCAGCCCCGGAATGATCGGCCGCTCGACGCCCCGCGCCGCCATCTCCTCGACAAACCGCCAGTAGTGCTCGGCATCGAAAAAGAACTGCGTGATCGCGAAGTCGGCCGCCCCGATCTTCGCCGCCTGATGCGCCCGATCCGCCTCTCCCGAAACCGCCAGCGGATGCCCTTCCGGATGCGCCGCGACCCCGATCGACATCGACGCCCGCTCCCGCACGAACTCCGCCAGCTCCCGCGCATACGCGAACGAATCACGCGGCAGCTCCCCGCCGCCGCTCGGCAGATCGCCCCGCAGCGCCAGCAGATTCTCGATCCCGTCCGCCGCGTACGAATCGACGATCGCCGCCACCTCCGCCCGCGTGTGCGACACGCAGGTCAGATGCGGCATCGCCTCGACGCCATGCACCTCACGAATCCGCGACACCCACTCGCGCGTCGGACCGCGCGTCGCCCCGCCCGCCCCGTAGGTCACCGACATGAACGCCGGCTTAAGCTCCGCTAGACGCCCCAGCGTCCGCTCCAGCCGCGTCACCCCCGCCGCGTCGCGCGGCGCCGAGAACTCAAACGACAGCGTCGGACCCGCCGCCAACAGTTCCGGAATCCTCGTCACGAAGTCCCCATCTGGGCGCCGCACGACCGGCAGCACAAACGAAGCAAGCCAGATCCGCTCTCCCCCCACTCTGCGCGACGAGTTGTCACAAACCACTCTCCCCCCGCAAAGCGGGGGGAGATGTCACGGAGTGACAGAGGGGGGCCTCCGACTCCGTGTGACCAACGAACCGGGAGAATCGTTGTTCAGCGCGAACCTAGACGCAGGACCGAGCCTGCGACGCGCCGCCCTTGTCCGCCGTGTCAAACGACGAACCGCAGGCGCACGAGTGCGATGCGTTCGGGTTCGTGATGCTGAAGCCCTGCTTCATCACGTCGTCGATGTAGTCGACCCGCGAACCGGTCAGCAGCGGCGCGCTCTCGTCGTCGACGAGGAACCGCACGCCGGCCTTCTCGATCACCATGTCGCCAGCTTCCGCCTCGGTCGCCAACGCCATCCCGTACTGGTAGCCCGAGCAGCCCCCGCCGACCACGAAGACGCGCAGCGCGCCATCGGCGAAGCCCTTCTCGACCAGCAGCGACTTGGCCTTCTCCGCGGCCAGGTCGGTCACATCCAACATCTCAGTCATCTGAAAGACCATGAGGCATCCCTTCCCAAGCATCTGTTCGGCCCGCCCAGCATAGCCCAGCGGTCCACCCAACGCCACTCGCAGCCGCCCAGCTCAGCGGCCGAACTGCGCGACTCCGTACAAGTTATCCTGACCGCATGGACCGCGCCTACCTCGACCACGCCGCCACCACCCCGCTCGACCCGCGCGTGCTCGACGCCATGCTGCCCGTCCTGCGCGACGGCTGGGGCAACCCCTCGGGCGTCTACCGCGAGGCCCAGAAGGCCCACGGCCTGCTCGACGACGCGCGCGACGCCATCGCCGCCAGCCTCGAATGCTCCGCCCGCGAAATCATCCTCACCTCCGGCGGCACCGAGTCCGACAACCTCGCCATCCGCGGTGTCGCCCGCAGCCGCGGCTACGCCGGCCGCCACCTGATCACCTCCGCCATCGAGCACCACGCCGTGCTCCACCCCATGGAGGCGCTGCAAGACGAGGGCTTCGAAATCACCGTCCTGCCCGTCGACGCCGAAGGCTTCGTCGACCCCGCAGCCGTCGCGGCGGCCGTCCGCGACGACACCATCCTGGTCTCGATCATGGCCGCCAACAACGAAATCGGCACGCTCCAGCCGATCGCCGAGATCAGCCGCGCCGTCAAACAGCGCAACCGGCGCACCGTCGTCCACAGCGACGCCGTGCAGGCCGTCGGCGCCGTCGACATCCGCCCCGACATCCTCGGCGTCGACCTCATGTCGCTGACCGCGCACAAAATCTACGGACCCAAAGGCGTCGGCCTGCTCTACCAACGCCGCCGCACCCCGCTGGAGCCCGTCATGCTCGGCGGCGGCCAGGAAGAAGAGCGCCGCGCCGGCACCGAAAACGTCGCCTCCAGCGTCGGCCTCGCCCGCGCCCTGCAGCTCGCCACCGACGAGCGCGACAGCCGCACCGCGCACGTCCGGCCGCTGCGCGACGCCCTCTGGCGCGAGCTCCGCGAGCGCGTCCACCCGATCCGCCTCAACGGCCCCGCCGACTGGTCGCGCCGGCTGCCCAACAACCTGCACGTCTGCTTCCCCGGCGTCGAAGGCGAGAGCATCCTGCTGCAGCTCGACATGGAGGGCATCGCCGCCAGCAGCGGCAGCGCCTGCAGCACCGGCAGCACCGAGCCCAGCCACGTCCTCACCGCGCTCAACGTCGACCCCGACACCGCCCACTCCGCCCTCCGCCTCTCGCTCGGCCAGAGCAACACGCCGACTCACATAGAGCAGCTAGCCATCGCCATCCCCCAAATCATCTCCCGCCTCCGGGCGCTGGCGCCTGCGTAGGCCAGCTAGCCTGTAGACGACGGAGGGTGCGCGATGGTCTCGGCTCCTGAGAAACCCATTGAGGCTGGCTCGCCGTCTCAGTCGTGGGCGGGGATTGAGTTTCCGCTGTTGCTCCGCGTGCCCGAGGGTTGGGAGTTGACGGATGACGTGCTGCTCGAGCTGGCCGCGATCAATGAGGAATGGATCGTGGAGGCCGACGCGGCGGGGGGCTTGCTGATCATGCCGCCTCCGGCACCGCAGAGCGGCGAGCGGGAGATGGACATCGGCTCGCAGGTGTTCGCGTTGAGCCTCGCCAACAAAGTCGGCCGAGCGTTCGGCGAGGTGATGTTTCGACTGCCGAACGGTTGGCGCCGCGCGCCGGATGCGTGCTGGATCAGCGATGAGCGCCTCGCCGGCATAGAACCGGGGGACGAGGGAGTCTGGGCCGTGTGCCCGGACTTCGTGGTCGAGGTGCGTTCGGTGACCGATCGGTTGGCGCGGCTGCAGGCGAAGATGGAGATGTGGCAGTCGCAGGGCGCGCGCCTGGGCTGGCTGGTGGATCCGTTTGAGTCGGTGGTCTGGGTGCACGGGGAGGAGAGCGAGCCCGAGCGCGTCGAGCGGCCGCTCAGCCTAATCGTCTCAGTAGCGTCGGAGGATTGGGAGATCGACTTGTCGCGGATCTGGCGCTAACCGGGGCCGCCTACGGCCCCAGACCCAACCACGTGCTGACAGCCCTGCGCGTGGACGCCCACAGCGCCCTCCGCCTCTCTCTGGACCAATCCAACACCGCTCAGCACATAGAGCGGCTAGCGTCAGCCATCCGCCAAAACATCCCCCTCCTCCGCGCCTCGGCTCCCCCTTAACGACGTAACCAGCTGGAGCCATCAGTCACGGACCGCCGTACTGTGAAATTCAGTCGGGTGAGCGATCAAGGAGAGTGTCATGCCCACGCACACCATCGAGCGGGACGGACGGATCTTCACCGCCGGTATCCAGTTGTACGGTGCCTCAGATTGCGAGGTGGCGAAGCGACAGGGGCTCGTGCGAAACTGCCGCCTCACGCTCGACCTGGGGGCCGATCTGAGTCCGGTCGCGCAGGACCGCGTGAGGGTCTACGAGGATGTTGATATCGACTTCGGTCAAGACGACGACGCCCTTGAGAGAGACCTAGATGGACACGTGGAGCGGCTGGCGAAGCGCCTGCTGGACGAGGCTGAGTGCATACGGCAAGCTCGCGCACTGGAGGCGAACGCACGATCCCGGCTTGATAGCATCTTCGCAAAGCCCAGGTCGTGAGCATCCGGGCCTGAGCGTCTCAAGCACGGGCGCAGACTACTTACCGTGTTCCCTGTCGCCCAACTGAGCGGCGCCCGAATCGACCTGGCGTCACTTGCGCGTCACGAATCCCCGCCTCTGAATCGCGATCAGCGCCACGGCGAGCGTCACTGCGTCACGGCCCTCGTCGAGGCTGTTGGCAGCATGAGTCCCCGCTCCCGCGTGCCTGTGATTCCCAGCGAAGATGGTCCCAGCCACACTCTCGATCAGCGACACACCTGCATCCGCCCGCCGTCGCGCATCGCTCGCATCCCGCGCGTCGTCCATGCGGGCGCTCCACTTTTCTGGCCTGTCGTCTAGATGGCCAGCAATCTGGCCTAAGGTCGCGCCCGCGTTCTTCGGCGCGACCACGGGCCTGAACATGGCCTCAAGGGCCTTGATCGCCTTGTCGTATGCCATCTCACCGTCAGGCGAAGCACGCCATGCAGCGGCCCACGCCTCACGCAGATATTCCGTCGCAGCATCCTCCACCGATGTCGCGCGATGAAAATCGTCCCGTTCGGCCACGCTGACTCGCTGCGTCAAGCCCGGTATCTCCAGGTCCACCGTCCAAGCCGAACCTGCAGCTTCCAGCAAGTTGTCAAGGTCGGCGAGCCAAGCTCCCACGTCCTGCATACCCGCAGGCGGGCGCCGACGCGGTTCGCGGGCCGTTGGTGCATGCTCGCGGACCAACCAGTCAATCATGTCGATCAGGATGTCAGGTTGCAAGATCACCTTCCGATTGAGCTCCTGTACCTTCGGTGCGGCGACACGTACCGCGACGCACATCCGGTTACCGCGATCGGTGAGGCCGCCGATCATACCGCCGGTGGTGCTGATGCCGCCCAGAAGGCACCACTCGAGAAGCGGTCTTACTAAGTGCTCCCCGATGTGCGGGTCAGGATCGACGGGCGGCGGCGGAACCATCCCCGCCCGCTCGCGGGCCCCTCGAAATCGTCCTCGCTCGCTCATTTTGCGGCCTGATGGTCCTGTCGCGGCATCCGGGGCTCGTTTGGTTGGCCGACATCGCAGCACACGCTCAGCCACAATATGAGAACAGGCGTCGCGGAGGACCTACATGACATATGCGCGACGCACGACCGGCGTAGCCGGACGATCCACCAGCATCTGACTCCGACCGTCGATTCGCAGCCGCGAGCCAAGCCCCACCAAACCCGCCTGCTATCCTCCCCCAGACCCCGCAAGGAGGCACCGTGGTCCAACGCACCATTGACACCGGCGGCGCACCCATCCCCCTGCTCGAACCCAACACCGACATCGAGGACGAGCTCCGCTCCCAACTGCTCGTCTCCACCGTTGACAAAGTCTTCGGCTGGGCGCGGCGCTCCTCGCTCTGGCCCGCCATGTTCGGCCTCGCCTGCTGCGCGATCGAAATGATCGCCACCGCCAACGCCCGCTACGATCTCGCACGCTTCGGCGCCGAGGTCTTCCGCGCCTCCCCGCGCCAGGCCGACCTGATGATCGTCGCCGGCACCGTCACCTGGAAGATGGCCCCGCCGGTCCGGCGCATCTACCTCCAGATGGCCGAGCCCAAGTGGGTCATCTCGATGGGCTCCTGTTCCAACATCGGCGGACCCTTCGCCCACGGCTACTCGACCCTGCCCGGCGTCAACAACGTCGTCCCCGTCGACGTCTACGTGCCCGGCTGCCCGCCCCGGCCCGAATCGCTGCTCGCCGGTCTGATGCTGCTCCAGCAGGTGATCGAGGAAGAGCACGACAACGGACACCAGAAGCGCCGCCCCGAACCGACCGGCGACTTCTCCCGCATGCTGCCCGAGGGCGACCCGATTCGCGCCGAGCTCGAATCGCTCTTCCCGCCCTTCCTCTCCGCCGCCGGCGAGGAGCGCCACCCCCGCACCGGCGCCCTCCCGCACGACCTCAACTTCTACTCCAGCCGCTAGCGCCGCAGCGCCGAGAGGAACACCAGCGCATGGTCTTCGGCAAGGGCATCGCCAAGGGTCTCCTGACCGTGATCAAGCACGTCGGCCGCACGCCCGTCACCGTGGAGTTCCCCGAACAGGAGCGCGCCATCCCGCCCCGCGCCCGCACCAACCTCGTCTGGTTCGTCGAGCGCTGCACCGGCTGCTCGACCTGCGCCCAGGCCTGCCCCGATGGCTGCATCCTGGTCGAAACCGAGCCCCGCGAAGACGGCTCGTTCCTCGTCAACCGCTACGAAATCGACTTCCGGCTCTGCATGTACTGCGGGCTCTGCGCCGAAGCCTGCCCCTACGAAGCGATCCAGGTCGGCGGCAGCTACACCAACGTCGTGACCAACCCCAACGACCTCTACCACGACAAAGAAAACCTCATCGGCCTCGCCAACGAGTACCTCGAAAAGCACGACTGGGTCTACCCCAACGGCCAACGCGCCGTCACCCAGTCAGTCCACCCCCCCGAACAGCGCCAGCACCACTAGGAACGCTCTGAACAAGGCACGGATGTGGGCTGGTTACGATCGGGGCAGCGACCGTCGAAGGGAGCGCCTCGATGCAGGAACCGACGTTTGGCAGCCTGGAGTTTGCGCACAAGAAGCGGAAGACCCGGCGGGAACGGTTCCTGGAGCGGCTCGAGTCGCTGGTGCCCTGGGCCGCGCTGGAGGCCCGCGTCGAACCGGTCTATCCCAAGCCGGGGCGCGGACGGCGGCCGTACCGCCTGGCCGTGATGCTGCGCGTTCACTGCGTGCAGCTCTGCTACAACCTCAGCGACCCGGCGATCGAGGACTTGCTCTACGAGGCCGAGTCGGTACGCCGCTTCTGCGGACTCAACCTCAGTGGGCCGATCCCCGACGAGTCGACGATCCTGCACTTCCGCCACCTCTTGGAGCGGCATCAGCTGGGCGAGGCGCTGCTGGCGACGATCAACGCGCAGCTGGCAGGCCGGGGCCTGCGGCTGCAGGCCGGCACGATCGTGGACGCGAGCATCATTGCGGCGCCGTCCTCGACCAAGAACCAGCGTCGCCGGCGCGACCCGGAGATGCATCAGACGAAGAAGGGCAACGAGTGGCACTTCGGGATGAAGCTGCATATCGGGGTGGACGCCGCCACGGGAGTGACACACAGCCTGAGCACGACGGCGGCCAACCGCGCCGACGTGACCGAGGCGCATCGGCTGCTGCGCGGCGGCGAACGCGAGGCCTGGGGCGACGCCGGCTACCAGGGCGCGGCGCGGCGTCCCGAACTGGCAGACTCGGAGGTCGAGTGGCGGGTCGCGATGCGTCCCGGACGCCGCCGGCAACTCGCGCCGCACAGCCCACTCGCCCAGCGCGAGCGTGAGCGGGCTTCGCTGCGGGCCAAGGTCGAGCATCCCTTCCTCTACATCAAACGGCGCTTCGGCTACGACAAAGTGCGCTACCGCGGTCTGGCCAAGAATCACCAGCGGCTGGCCCTGTTGCTCGGCTTCGCCAATCTGTTGATCGCCGAGTCGCAACTGGCCTGAACCGGGGCGGACTGCGCCCTTCGCCCGGCTCGGCCCCACACAGGCGGCCCACCGGACCCTCAGCACCGCCCCCACCCATCGCCCCGGTCGCCAACTCACCGCATCGACGCAACCGCCCGCGGCCAGTCAGCACGAAGTCCGACCAATAGCCTCTTGTTCAGAGCGTTCCTAGCGAACCCGGAGGGCAACCACAAGGGATTGCCCCTACAGGAACTGTCGACGTCCACGCGAGAGGCCTTGCCGCCGCACACCCTGTCCGTGTAGGGGCAGCCCTTGTGGCTGCCCATCCCGCCGCTCACGACGCCCGCCGCTGCTACCCCCGCCCGCCTCCGCCACGCTAAACACCCACCCGAGATACCGGAGACTCCCCATGCCATCAACCCTCGCCGAGGTCGCACCGGCCTTCGTCGCCATGGCTCATCGCATCGTTTGGTGCTCGGTCGCAACCGTCGACGCGAAGCAGCGCCCGCGCTCCCGGATCCTGCACCCCATCTGGCAATGGCAAGACGGCGAATTGACCGGCTGGATCGCCACCGGCCCCACCCCGCTGAAGCGCGCGCACCTCGACAACAGCCCGCATGTCTCCTGCAACTACTGGGCCGAGAACCACGACACCTGCGTCGCCGAATGCCAGGCCGACTGGAACTTCGACCTGGCCGCCCGCGAGCGGGTCTGGAACCTGTTCAAATCGGGACCGCCGCCGGTCGGCTACGACCCGGCGATCATCCCCGGGTGGGAGGGCCCCGACAGCCCAGCGTTCGCCGTGCTGCGGCTAACGCCCTGGCGACTTCGCGTCATGCCCGGCGCCGCAATGCTCACCGGCCAGAACGAAGTCCTCACCTGGACCGCACCCTGACCGATCAACCCCGTCCGTCCCCGGATGGGCAGCCCTCGTGGCTGCCCATCCCGCCTCGCGCAACGCCCCCGCTGCCACGAACCACCGTCCCTTCTCACCACGCGGAACGCCCCACCTGCCAGCCACCCGCTGCCGCGGCCGCAATTGCATCGAGCGGCTCTTTCGTCGCCTCAAGCGCTTCCGCCGCATGCACGCACGCTTAGACAAGCTGGACATCATCTACCTCAGATTCGTCTACCTTGCGCCTATCGACGATGCACTCCGGCAAGCGTGTACAGGCCCTGGCAGGGTGCTGAAATGGTCAGGCGTGTGGTGTCTCGGCGCCCTCTGATCTCACTCTCGGGCTGCCGCCGCATCTGGTCAGACGAGGCTCGAGAAGCTGCGAAGCGACGCCCCTGCAGCGTCAAGCGACGTTTTCAGCACGCTGCTAGTCGCGCGGACGACGCGCTGAGAGAGCGACGAGATCTTGGCCGCCAGAGACGCCGCTGAGCCTCTTCAATACGAAGTGGACGATCCCTGTCCGCCTCACGTAGCCATCGCAGTCGGCCTGCAGGGCGCGGCGCTGGTGCTCGCGCCGACCGTGCTGATCGTCGCCATCTCGATCCGCTCCTCCGGATTGGACGATACCTACCTGACCTGGGGCGTCTTTGCCGCGCTCCTGATCAACGCCGCGATCACCGCGCTGCAGGCGTTCCAGGTCTGGCGATTCGGGGGCGGTCACATCGTCATCACGGGTCCGACGACCGTGTTCATCGGCATCACAGTGGCGGCGGTTTCCGCCGCCGGTCCGTCCACCCTGGCGAGCCTGCTGGTCGTGTGCTGCGTCATTCAGGTCGCGCTGGCCTGGTGGCTCCCGACGCTTCGCCGAATCGTGACGCCGGTCGTCTCCGGTACGGTGATGATCCTGATCGCCGTCACCGTCCTGCCGATTGCCTTCGATAACATCCAGACTCTTCCCGCAGGCACTTCCACCGGGGCCGGGCCGGCGGTTGCCGGTGTGACGCTGCTCGTGTCGGTGATCATGACGCTGCGCGCCTCCGGACGCTGGCGACTGGCTGCTCCCTTTATCAGCATTGTGGCGGGATGCGCGGTGGCCGCTGGTTTTGGGGCGATTGATCCGCAACGGATTGCGGATGCGAGTTGGTTCGGCGTTCCCGAGCTGCCCGAGCTCGGCTTCGATCTCACACCCGGCAAAGAGTTCTGGGCGCTCCTGCCCACGTTTGCGATCCTCACCCTGGTGCTCGGGATCCAGACCATCAGCGACAGCGTGGTGATTCAACAGGCATCCAGGCGGCGGCCCAGGGCGATCGATTTTCGCCAGGTGCAGGGGATGGTCAGCGCCAACGGCCTCGGCATGTTGCTCGCGGGAATTGCCGGGACCCCGCCCACGCTGGGGTACTCCCCGTTCAGCCTCTCGCTGATCCGGCTCACCGGCGTCGCAGCGCGACGGGTTGGGTTTGCCATCGCGATTGTCTTCCTGGTACTCGCCTTCTTCTCCAAGTTCGCCGCCGTCCTGCTGGCGATTCCCGGTCCCGTCCTGGCGGCATACCTGATGCTCGCGATGGGAATCTTCTTCGTCGGCGGAGTGCAGACGATCGTCAAAGATGGGCTCGATCCGCCGCGCGCTCTGGTGGTCGCGCTCTCGCTGACGCTGGGACTTGGCCTCCACAACCACTCCGTCATGCAAGACGTACTCGGCTCGGAGGTGGGCGCACTGCTGGCCAACGGCGTCATGATCGGCGCCGTCGTCGCCATCGCCTTGACGCTCTTCATTGCCGCGACCGGGCTGAAGGTCTCGCGTCTGGAGGTGACGCTCGACTTCGCGTCACTGCCTGAAATCGACGAGTTCCTCGCTCGACTGGCGTCCAATCTCAAGTGGGACGAACCGTCCACCCTGCGGCTGCGCTCAGCCGGCGAGGAGACGCTCGCCAGCCTGCTTGCTCCTGGCGCCGAGACCGATGAATCGGACAGTCCGCGCCTGGTCGTCATCGCCCGGCCCCATGGCAGCGCGGTCGAGTTGGAGTTCGTCGCCACCACGCGTCACGAGAACATCGAGGATCAGCTGGCGTACCTCACTGACGAAGCCACGGTGCCCACGGCGGATAGTCTGTCGCTTCGGCTGTTGCGTCACCATGCCTCCGCTGTTCGTCATCAGAAGTTTCACGGCGTGGACATCGTCACGGTCCAGGTCGAAGGCAGCGCGCAACTGTGATCTCTGTCCGCGCTGAGCTGCATGTAGCGGCCCGTCGGCGCATCCGTCTGGCCGCTCTCATTCCCCCCTGCCGGTGGCGGTGTCACGAAGTGACGGTGGGGGGCTTCCGCTATCTGGTGCGGCCGCGCCCGGAGCCCCCCTCTGCCTGCGGCATCTCCCCCCGCGGAGCGGGGGGAGAGGGGAAATGGAGATTACGCGCAGGTCTCCTGTAGGGGCAGCCCTCGTGGCTGCCCATCCCCCCGCTGCCACTAACCACCGCCCTCCCCCGCGACGCTGAACGCCCCACTCGCCAGCCACCCGCTCCTGCTCGTCAAATCGAAATAGGGATTGGACGGCGCAAATCGCCCGCCTCCCGAACTCACCCACGCGACCTCAACTCCCCCACCCGCTAGCCGGCGCGCCACGATCTGCCCCAGCTCGACCCCGTCCAGCACGACCTCACTCGAGCGCAGCCACCGCCCGACTCGCGCGTCCATCGGCACGAATCGCAGCGTGGGCGAAACTCGCTCGCCGCCCCGAAGCTGGAAGCCAAACTCAAGCCGGCCATCCTCAAGCAACCGCGCCACGATCCGCCCCTGGACGCCCTCCACGACCGCTCCGGCGCCTCGCGCCAGCGGCGTGCCATGGAACCAATCCGCCCCCCAGCAGACCACAGCCGCATCCTCGCGCAGCGCGCAACTGTGAACCTCGCCCGCGCTGACCTGTCGGTACCGGCCCGACGGCGCATCTGTCTGACCGAAGTCATTCCAGCCCCAGCACGACAACACGCCATCCGCACGCACCGCACAACTGTGATGCACGCCCGCACTGACCTGTCGGTAGCGGCCGGGCGACGCGTCGGTCTGACCCGCCCAACTCAAGCCCCAACATGACAACGCGCGATCCTCCCGAACCGCGCAACTGTGATATCCGCCCGCGCTGATCCCGACATAGCGGCCCGACGGCTCCTCCATTGGGGCGTTCTCGATCCCGCCCCAGCACGACAGCGCGCCGTCCTCACGAATCGCGCAACCGTGGTACCCGCCCACACTGACCTGCGTATGACGACCCGTCGGCGCCGCTCCGCGGTTGTACTCCTCCGGGCCCCAGCACGACAGCGCCCCATCCTCACCAAGCGCGCAACTGTGAGCCCAGCCCACACCGACCTGTCTGTAACTGCCCGACGGGGCGTCTGTTTCGTCACTCCCATCCAAGCCCCAGCACGCGAGCGCCCCATCATCTCGCAGCGCACAGCTGTAGCCCCAGCCCACGCCGACCTGGGTGTATTGACCCGACGGCGCGTCCGTTCGCCCGTCAGCGTTCCAGCCCCAGCAAGTCAGCGCGCCATCCTCACCGACCGCGCAACCGTGCTCGACACCGGCGCTGACCTGGGCGTAGCGGCCCAACGGCGCCTCCGTCTGGCCATGCTCGCCCCTCCCCCAGCACAACAGCCTGCCATCCTCCCGCACCGCGCAACTGTGATACAACCCCGCGCTGACCTGCGTGTAACGGCCCGCCGGCGCCTCCGCGCCTCCCCACGGGGAATAGCCCCAGCACGACAGCGCGCCATCCTCACCGACCGCGCAACTGTAATCCCTGCCCACACTGACCTGCGTGTACCGGCCCAACGGCGGCTCAGTTTCGCCAAAATCATTGGCTCCCCAGCAGGACAGCGCTCCATCTTCAGCCACCGCGCAACTGCGGTTCCACCCGGCGCTGACCTGCGTGTAGCGGCCCGCCGGCGCATCCGTTTCGCCATCCCGATTCGAGCCCCAGCAGGAGACCGCGCCATCCTCATCGACCGCGCAACTGTGATCCCAGCGCGAGCTGACCTGAACGTAGCGGCCGGGCGGAGCATCCGATTGACCGGAGACGTTCGAGCCCCAGCACGAGACCGCGCCATCCTCGCCCAGCGCGCAACTGTGATCCACGCCCGCGCTGACCTGAACGAAGCGGCCGGGCGGAGCATCCGTTCGATCGGACCCACTCCAGCCCCAGCAGGAGACCGCGCCATCCTCGCCCACCGCGCAACTGTGATCCCCACCCACGCTGACCTGCATGAACCGGCCCACCGGCGCGTCCGTTTGGCCGTACCAATTATTCCCGCCGCAGATCAGCCGGTGTTCCACCGTCACCACGCAGGCGGATGCCCTGCCCACATCAACCTGCACCACCACAACCGCCGACTGCACCTCGCCCTGCGCCACTGCCGGCCCGCTGTGAACCACCAGCGCCCCCACGACCGCCAGACCGCACACCACCGCCAGCAGCAGCAGTCGTCGCCATTCACTCATCGCAGGCGTCACACACCGCCGCATCCGCGACCCCCGCTCTGCCTCCCCCCGGGCCCTCATCGACAAGCTAGCGGAGCCGCCGACAGTCCGGCAGGACCAAGGCCAACACCGCACAGCCTGCCCCTGTAGGAGACCTGCGCGTAACTTCCACTGCTCCGACCTTCCCTGCCGGTGGCGGTGTCGCGAAGAGACGGTGGGGAGCTTCCGCTATCTGGTGAGGGCGCGCCCGGAGCCCCCCTCTGCCTGCGGCCTCTCCCCCCGCTCCGCGGGGGGAGAGGCGAAATAGAGATTACGCGCAGGTCTCTGTAGGGGCAGCCCTTGTGGCTGCCCATCCGTGGCTGCCCATCCCGCCTCTCGCAGCGACCGGGAGGACCCCCTCCCCGCCGCGGAGCGCATGCCCCTCCGACGTCAAGCCGCGGCCAGCTCGACAGCCAGCTTCTCGAAGGCCTGGCCCCAGCCGCCGCCGGCGCCCTCGGCCATCTCCGCGCTCGGCCAGCCGGCCTGGCGCATCGTCATCTTCGTCCGGCCGTCGCTGAGCTCCTCCAGCGTGACGGTCAGGGTCGTCTCGTCATGGACATCCGCCGCCATGCTGGCGACGAACCGCTCCAGCGGCACGATCTCCTTGAACACACCGTGATTCGCCATCTCGAAGCCGTTCGGCGCGCGCATCACCAGCGAATACGCGCCGCCCACCCGGAAGTCCATCTCGCAGGTCGGAACCGTGAAGCCGTGCGGGCCGTACCAGCGCGCGAAGTGCTCAGGCTCGGTCCACGCGCTCCAGACCAGCTCGCGCGGCGCATCGAAGACGCGCTCCATCAGCAGTCCTTGCTCGTCGGTCGTCGTGACCGATTCGCTCGCACCATCACCAGCGGTCTCACTTGTCGTCACTGTCGCTCTCCTTCGTTCTCGTTCGTTCCTGCGTTTGTCGCTTCCGCTCCCGGTCCGCTCCGGCGCCCCCCTGCAGGTCGCTGAGGTAGTCATCGAGGCGATCGAAGCGTTGTTCCCAGAGGTCCCGATAGTGCTCCACCCAGTCGGCGACGTCCTTCAGCGGCTCCGGCGCGAGCCGGCACGGCCGCCACTGCGCCTGGCTGCTCCGCTCGATCAAGTGCGCCCGTTCCAGCACCTTGAGATGCTTGGACACCGCCGGCAGCGTCATGTCGAACGGTTCGGCCAACGCCGTCACCGTCGCCTCGCCATCAGCCAGCACCGTCAGGATCGCCCGCCGAGTCGGATCCGAGAGCGCCGCGAAGGTCAAGCTGAGCGGATCGCGGAGGGAGTGAGCGGTCGCCACTGTCGTTCACCAGTCATGTACCAATCAGTAAAATAACCTGATGGTTTAATATGCCACGCCCGCCCGCCTGTCAACCCCTGCCCCCGAATCCCACATTCCGCCACACTCGCCGGAGCCCGCGCATCCTGCTGGTACAATGCGCCGCGACTATTCGCGCCCATTGCAGGGGAGGACCAGGCATGGTCACGATCACCATCAACGGCCAATCCATCGACGCTCCCGACCGCGCGCCGCTGGTCGAGGTGATCAAGAACGCCGGCTTCCCGATCTCCAACCTGTGCTACCTCGACGGCCTGCCCGCCTACGCCGGCTGCCGCACCTGCGCCGTCGAAATCGAGGGCGTGCGCGGCCTCCCGCTCTCCTGCACCACCCAGATCACCGACGGCATGGTCGTCCGCACCGACACCCCCGAGGTGACCGAGATGCGCCAGGAAGTCCTCGCCGTCATCCTCGCCAATCACTCCGACCGCTGCCTCACCTGCCACCGCGTCGAGCACTGCCGCACCGGCGAGATCTGCCTCCGCGACAACGAGGTCACCCACCGCTGCGTGACCTGCTCCAAGAACTACCGCTGCGAACTGCAGACCACCTGCGACACCGCCGACGTCGGCCGCGCCAACGTCGAGCCCTACATCGACGAGGCCCGCACCTTTTACCGCTTCGACCAGGCCGAGCCCGACCGCGCCAACCCCTTCTTCGAATTCGACCCGCAGATGTGCATCATCTGCACCCGCTGCGTGCGCGCCTGCGACGACCTCCGCCACACCACCGCGATCACCCTCGCCGGGCGCGGCTTCACCACCCGCATCGCCTTCGGGGCCGGCGGCCAGATCGACGAGTCCAACTGCGACTTCTGCGGCGCCTGCATCGATGTCTGCCCCACCGCCACCCTCATGGAAGCCCCGAACAAGTGGGTCGCGCGCCCCGACAAGTGGGTCACGACCACCTGCACCGAGTGCTCGATGGGCTGCACGATCCAGCTCGGCGTCCGCGACGGACGCGGCGTGCAGGTCCGTCCCGGCAACGGCAACGATGTCTCGCGCAGCCAGATCTGCGTCCGCGGTCGCTTCGGCTACGACCAGACCCGCGACAAGGACCGCCTCCGCGGCGCAACCATCGGCCGCGGTGAGGACGCCTTCGAACAGGACGGCGTCGCGGTCGCAGCCGACGCCGCCGCCAAGCTCGCCGCGATTCTCGCCTCCCACGGCCCCGGCGCGATCGGCATCCTCGGCTCCGGCCAGTCCACCGTCGAAGAGCTGCTCGCCCTGCGCACCCTCGCTCGGCGCATCGGCGTCGCCAACCTCGACTCCTCGCTCGGACCCGTCACCGCCGCCATCGGCGCGGCGCTCAATGACGCCTTCGGCAGCGAACACCTGCCCTCCCGCCTCACCTCCGTCGAGTCCGCCGACCTGATCGTCGCGATCGGCGACGACATCTCCGCCTCCAACAACGTGCTCGGCGTCCGCATCAAGGACGCCGTCGCCAGCAACCGCGCCTCGCTGGTCAGCATCTCCGCACGACACAACCCGCTCGCCGACTACGCCGTCGACGAGCAGCACGCGATCCATCCGTCCGACGGCGACCTCGCCGGCGTGACCCAGGCGCTCACGGTCGGCCTGCTCCGCGACATTGACGTGCGCGCCTCGCTCTCCGACGTGGACGGCCTCTCCGACGTCACGGCCGCCCCGCGCGAGGGTCTCGCCGACGCGATCAGCACGCTCAGCCGCCGTCGTGCAGAAGCACAGTCGGTCGCCATCGTCGTCGCCCCCTCGCGCGGCAACGCCGCGCAGGCCGGCGCGCAGGTCCGCGCCGCCGCCAACCTCGCCATCGTCCTGGCCGGCGTCGACGCCGCGCCCGCCAGCCTCCACGTGCTCCCGCCCGAGGCCAACAGCGTCGGCCTCCGCGACCTCGGGATCACCCCCGGCGACGCCGGCCTCGGCGTCAGCGAGATGCTCGAAGCGGCCCGCAGCGGCAGCCTCCGCGCCCTGCTCGTCGCCCGCGACAACCCGATGCTCCTGCATCCCAACCAGGACCAGACCCGCACCGCCCTCGAGGCGCTCGACCTCCTCGTCGTGATCGATGAGGTCGCCAGCGAAACCGTCGAACTCGCCACCCACGTGCTGCCCGATGTCTCCTCCTTCGCCAAAGACGGCCACGTCACCAACGCTGACCGCCAGATCCTGCGCCTCCGCGCCGGCGCGACCGCGCAGCGCAACGGCCACAATCTCAACGCCTGGCTCACCGCGCTCGCCGACGCCCTGCCCGCCGTCGACGCCACGGTCCCCGCCGCGGACGACGACGCAGAGCCAACCGTCGTCCCCGCCCCCGCGATGCCCCAGAACGACGACGAAGCGCGCGCCATGATCGCCGCCGCCGACGCCCGTTACAGCGCCCTCGCCGGCAACCCCCTGACGCAGTCCCGACAACCCACCAACGGCGCCAGGACGCTCCGCATGCTCTCGGTCGACGGCGCCGCTCCCGAGGGCGAAGGCCTCACTCTGCTGACCGGCCGCGACCTCTACACCGATCGTCTCTCCGCCGCGCGCGGCGACACAAACGCCGACCTCCTGCACCGTGGCGAGACCCTCCAGATCCACCCCGCCGACGCCGCCGACCTCAGCATCCAGCACGGGGCGCCGGTCTCGGTCGCGAGCGGGGAGACCAGAGTCGAGGCTCGGGCGGAGGTCACGGAGGATGTGCCGCAAGGCGCGGTCTGGCTGCCGATCCTCCATAACTGCGCCGCCGCCCACCGCCTCACCCGCAGCGACACCGCCATCCAGCGCGTCACCGTGCGTCCCGCCTAACCCCCCGTTCTATCCGCCGTCCGCAACCACCGCCCGCGACCTGTTAGTTTCGCGGCGCGTCGGCGCTGCGGAAGCGCCGGGCACGGCAAGCCGACCGACGAAGCTGGAGGCGCAGAGCAACTGTGTTGAGGATCAACTCAGTGGGCGCTGTTGGGGCCCTGTCCGTCATTCCTGCGCAGGCAGGAATCCATGCGACCGCCCAACCGTGCGACGAGCCTCCATCCGCCCGACGGCCCACCAGAGCCCCCAGCGCGCGGCGGGTGATCGGGCGCCGTCGCACATTGGGAGTGCCCTTGACCCCCACAGATCGCATGGATTCCTGCCTGCGCAGGAATGACGGGGGGGCGGGCGGGGGGGGCTCATGGTGGGGGGAGCCCCCCTCTGTCACTTCGTGACATCTCCCCCCGAGGGGGGAGAGATTTGAGATTCCGCTGACCACTCCGCCTTCGGCATCTCCCCCCGCTCTGCGGGGGCCGAGTTGTTTGAGCGTTCCTAGCGCCTGCCTGTTCGTAGCCGCAGCGCCTCGACCCGCGGCGCCCGCCGTCCCCTACCACACACCGACCGGAACTCAGATGACATCCCGACCTGACAGTAAACATCTAAACCTAATCGTTGACGGTGAATACCTTTACATCGCTATCCGCGACGTGCTCGGCCGACCGCCGAATCGCGACGAGCGGCTCGACTATCAGCGCATCTATCGCTTCGCCCAGACGCTCCACGAGGACGGCTACCTCGTCACCGCGACATACCACCAACGCCGCCACGACATGGCCACGCCCTTCTACACCGCGCTCGACGCCATCGGCTATGACTGCGTGCTCACCCCCTACATGGAGGGCTGGCGGACGGTTAAATCCGAAATCGCGGCGACCCTGCGCGGGCTCACCGGAACCTCCGACGATGTCATGTTCGTCGGCGGCGATGCCTTCTCCGGCGAGATCACCGACGCGCTGCGCGACCTCGGCACGCGGCCCGATGGGACCCCGCGCCGCGTCGTCGTCGCCCATTTCGACAGGCAGACCCAGTTCGACGCCGCCGAGTTCGAGACGTTCGACCTCGTGCGCGACGTGGGCGCCCTACCCGCCCGGATCTACGAGGCAGCCCCATCGACGGACCCCTATCCCGCCGGCTACCCGCAGCCCGGCGCCGCCGCGCAAGCTCCCTCGCCGCTCGCATCGGCTCTCCGCGATGCCCTCGTCGATGCGCCCGCAGACCTGGCTCGGAAGGCCCCCGAACCGGCCGCCAGCGCCGCTCCTGCCGGCCCCCGCCCACAGCTCGTCCTGATCGACCACGAAAACATCGACTGGACGCTCGGCACCATGATCGAGCCGCTCCGCCTAGACGAACAGACCCGACCCCGCTGGGAAGCGATCAAGCGCTTCGCCACCAGCCGCGCAAACGGCGGCCAAGTGCTGATCAAGTCGTTCCTCCAGGACAACGACCGGCTCACCGGCTTCGCCCAGTTCCTGCGCAACGAGCTCGAGATCGTGCCGATCATCCTCGCCCCCGAAGACGACCCCCGGCCGGAGCGCCAGGGCAAGCGGCGACCGGTCGTGGATGAGGCGATCTACAAAGACCTCGCGGCGCTCATCGACCGCCGCTGCGATGTCCTGATCGTCAGCAACGACGCCGGCTACCTCGAGCACATGGCCGCCCTGCGCGTCGAGGGCGTCGACGCCGACCGCCGCTTCGCGATGATCGGCTTCCGCGAGTGGATCGCCGGGCCGTATCACCAGGCGGACTGGATCGAGACGTTCGACCTCGAAGACGACCTCGGGGCATTCACCTATGCCCTGCCGGGCCGTCTGCGCTCCACTGCCATCGACAACTACGACCCGCTCGCCGACCTGGCCGACTTTGGCCTGGATCCCGCGACCGAATAAACCCTGGCCCTACAGATCGAACGGCAGCGCGGACCCGATCCCGAAGGTGATCGCCGTGGCGACTAACCCCACCGCCACCGACCGACCCGCCGCATACAGCGGGTTTCGGCTCGTGATCACCGACGTCAGCAGGCCGCCCAGCGTCAACACCACCGTCGCCGCCCCGACCGCGGCGATCAGCGCCCACCAGCCGACATCCCAGCCGGCCGCGTGGCCGATCAGGAACGGCAGCAGCGGCACAATCGCGCCCAGCGAGAACGCCGTGAACGACCCGATCGCCGCGCGTGTCGGTGACCCCAGACTGGTCGGGTCGAGCCCCAGCTCCTCGCGCGACAGGGTGTCGAGCGCCGTCTTCGGGTCCGCCATCAGTTCCCCCGCGACCCGCTCCGACAGCTCCTGCGAGAGCCCCTTGCGCCGATAAATCTGCACCAGCTCCCGCTCTTCCTCCTTCGGATCGAGCAGCAGCTCCTCGAGCTCCATCCCAATCTGATGCTCGTGCAGCTCGCGCTGGCTGCGCACCGAGATGTACTCCCCCGCCGCCATCGAGAACGCCCCCGCCAGCCACCCGCCGATCCCCGCAACCACCACCGCGTCCGATCCCACCGCCACGCCGGCGACCCCGGCGACCAGCGCGAGGTTCGAGACCACGCCATCATTCAGACCAAACAGCGTCGCGCGGAACGTGTTCGCGCCCGATGATGTCCCGCCATGCCCGTCGGTCACCTCGTCACCGGCCTCGAGCTCCGCCAGCGCCGCCCGATGCTCCCGCTCCTCCTCGGCCAGATTGCCCGAGTCCGGGTCCGCCTCATACACGTAGATGTCGGTCAGCTCGTCCTGGCGCAGCTGCGCGATCACGAAACCGAAGCCGCCGATCCGCGCCTGCCAGGCCATCATGCGCCGCCGCAGCGAAGGCGTGACCGGCTCACTCAGCAGCGAATCGTCGCCCAAGATCCCGCACCAGTGCGCTGCGTGCTCCCGCTCCGACGCCGCCATCGCGCTCAGCGACCGCGACAATTCAGCGTCCGACCGCTCCGCCAGCTTGTCGTACAGCCAGGCCGCCTCGAGCTCGTCAACGATCATCTCGCGCACGCGCTCGCGGCGTGTCTCAGTCAGCGGGACCTGCGGAGCAGTCGTCATGCCCGCAGTTTATCCCGCCGCTCAAGCGCCCTCCAGCGACTTGCCTGTGGCTTGGGCGACACGCCACGGGCGCCGCGGGCCACACGGGGCTACACGGGAGCACCGGAGACCGCGATGATCACTCAAGCTGATCACAAGATGGCCGCAAGATGGCCACAAGATCGTCAGAGGCGGCCCCGCAACGGAGCTGGCCGCGACGGAAGAGACAACATGCTGAAGCTCGGCCTCCCCAAGGGCTCGCTGGAGAATCAAACGCTCGAACTGTTCCGCAGGGCCGGCTTCCAGATCACCACCCCCAGCCGCTCGTACTTCCCCGAGATCGACGACGAAGACATCTCCTGCACGATGTTCCGCGCCCAGGAGATGGCCCGCTATGTCGAGGACGGCGTCATCGACGTCGGCATCACCGGTCACGACTGGGTCAAGGAGACCGGCGCCGACGTCGTCGAGATCGCCGAGCTGCAATACAGCCGCGCCACCAACCTCCCGACCCGCTGGGTGGTCGCCGTGCCCGCCGAGAGCCCCGTGACGGAGGTCGAGCAGCTCGCCGGCGGCGTCATCGCCACCGAACTGGTCCGCACCACCCGAGACTTCTTCGCCGACCGCGGCGTCGATGTGCGCGTCGAGTTCTCCTGGGGCGCGACCGAGGTCAAGGCGCGGATCATCGACGCAATCGTCGACGTCACCGAGACCGGCTCCAGCATCCGCGCCAACAACCTCCGCATCATCGCCACGGTCCTGCAAAGCACCACCCGCCTGATCGCCAACCGCGACGCCTGGGCCGACAGCGCACGCCGCGACAAGATCGACGCGATCAACACGCTCCTGCAGGGCGCGATCGCCGCCACCTCCAAGGTCGGCCTCAAGCTCAACACTCCCCGCTCCAGCCTCGACGATGTGCTCGCCGTGATCGGCCGCTTCGGCGAGCACGCCCCGACCGTCTCCCCGCTGATCGACGACACCTGGGTCGCGCTTGAGATCATCCTCGACGAGCGTCAGGAGCGCGAGATCATCCCCCAGCTGCGCCGCGCCGGCGCCAGCGGCCTCGTCACCTACCCGCTCAACAAGGTCATCTCCTGAGCCGCTATCTGGACGGAGTGCCCCGCGCCCGCACCCCCATCCCATTGCTCCCCCTGCGGAGACCTGCGCGTAAGTCCCCTGCTCCGACCTTCCCTGACGGTGGCGATGTCACGAAGTGACGGTGGGGAGCTTGCGCTATCTGGTGAGGGCGCGCCCGGAGCCCCCCTCTGCCTGCGGCATCTCCCCCCGCTCCGCGGAGGAAGAGGGGAAATGGAGATTACGCGCAAGTCTCCTGCGGGGGAGCTGTCGCGCGGCGACTGAGGGGGAGCAACCCAACATCGCTTACCCCGGCAGAGGTAGCACCTCGCGCTCAGCCTTCGCCAACTCCCCCCACCGGCAGCAACGCGATCGGCGGTAGGGCTAGGATCACGGCAAGAGCTGAATCGAGCGGAGGGCGCTGTGGGCCTCAGAACGCCGGCGGAGTATGTCGAGTCGCTACGCGACGGCCGCGAAATCTGGTATCGCGGCCAACGCGTCGACGACGTCACCACCCACCCCGTGATCGGCAAGGCCGTCCGCCACGCCGTGATCGACTACGAGATGGCCGAGTCCGAGCACTACCGCGAACTCGCCACCTACGAGGAAGACGGCGAGCAGCACAGCCGCTACTTCAAGGTCCCGCGCACCGCCGACGACCTGCGCAAGCGCTCGCAGCTAATCGAGGCCGCCACCGCCGAGGGCGACACGCTGGTCGTGCTGATCAAGGAGATCGGCACCGACGCGCTGTTCGCGCTGCTCGCCGTCACCGCCGAGTTCGAAGACCCCGAATACCACCAACGCGCGCTGGCCTTCTGGAAGCACTGCCGCGACAACGACCTCTCCCTGGCCGTCGCCCAGACCGACATGAAGGGCGACCGTGTCAAGCGACCCAGCGCGCAGACCGACCCCGACATGTACCTGCGCGTCGTCGAGCGTCGCCCCGACGGCATCGTCGTGCGCGGCGCCAAAGCCCACACCTCCGTCGTGACCAACACCAATGAGGTGATCGTCCTCCCGACCCGCGCGATGGGACCCGAAGAGGCTGACTGGAGCATCGCATTCGCGCTGCCGGTCGCCACCGAAGGCCTGCGCCTGATCGCCAGCCCCTTCGGCGACGGCGCAGACCACCCCGGCGAGCGCCCCATCTCCGCCGTCCGCAAGATGATGGAGACGATCACCATCTTCGACGACGTGTTCGTGCCCAACGAGCGCATCTTCCTCGATGGCGACACCGACGCCGCCGGCACGCTCGCGCTCACCTTCGTTGAGTACCACCGCTTCACCGCCGTCTCCTACAAGCTCCCGCTGGTCGACGCGCTGGGCGGCTGCGCAGCCCTGGCCGCCGACTACAACGGGATCATCGGCGCCGGCCACGTGCGCGAGAAGTTCGTCGACCTGATCGCCTACGCCGAAACCACCCGTGCGCTGCTCGAGAAGTCCGCCGACCGCTGCATCGACAAGCCCAACAACCAGGTCGCGCCCGACCCGATGACCGTCAACCTGGCCAAGAGCTACTTCGCGCACGGCTACCACGAGGCCGTCCAGCACGTCCAGGAGATCGCCGGCGGGATCCTCGTCACCGGCCCCGGCGACGAGGACTGGGAGCACGAGGAGCTCCGACCCTTCCTGCAGAAGTACCTCGCCGGCCGCGACGGGGTCGACGGCGAGCGCCGCATGCGCCTGCTCAACTTCGTGCGCGACCTCACCTCCTCCGACTACGGCGCGTATCAGGAGGTGCTCGCGATCCACGCAGAAGGCTCGCTGCAGGCCGAGCGCCTGCAGGTCTTCCGCGCCTTCAACGAGAACGGCGGCGCTCGCCGCGTCATGCGTCTGGCCGGTCGCATGGCCGGCCTCTCCAGATAAGCCATCGGAGTCCGCAGATGCCGCGGCTGCCGCTCTTCCCCCTCCAAATCGTCGTCTTCCCCGGCGAGGAGGTCCCGCTGCACATCTTCGAGCCGCGCTACCGCCAGCTCGTGCGCGACATGAACGATGCCGGCGAGCCCTTCGGGATCGCCCTGCTTCGCCGCGGCGCCCAGGCCGAGGAGACCCACGAGATTGGCTGCACCGTCCGAATCGAGCAGACCGAGCCCTTCCCCGACGGCCGCTTCAACGTCATGTGCCGCGGCGAGCAGCGCTTCCGAATCGTTGAGCGTCTCGACGCCGCGCCCTACTGGATCGCCGAGGTCGAGTTCCTCGACGACCCCGGCGACAGCGAGAGCGACGACGCCTACGCCGCCTGCACCGAGACGGCCGAGCTCTACCGCCAGCACCTGCGCATGGCGCTGGCGCTGCAAAACTCCTGGCAACGCCGCTTCCGCCTGCCCGCGCGGCCGATCCGGCTGATCAACCACATCGGCTCGCGAGTCGAAGCGCCCCCATCGGTCAAGCAGGAAGTGCTCAAGGCCGGCAGCGCCGTCGAACAACTCCGCCTCCTCGCCCGCCTGCTCCGCGCCACCAACCGCCAACTCACCGACCGCGTCGGCCTCCACCAACGCCAGCGCTGGTCCGGCCTCGGCGTCGCCAACTAGGCAGCCCGCTCCCGCACTGCCCCGATCCAATCGCTCTCCCCGGTCGGCCACAAGGAGTGGCCGACCGAATCCGGGGATCGGCGGCCCCGCTCCTGTCTCCCGCCACTCTGCGGGTGAAGATGCCGCCTCGCTCCCCTCTCCCGCCACTCTGCGGGTGAAGATGCCGCCCGGATCCCCTCTCCCCCCGGTCGGCCACAAGGAGTGGCCGACCGAATCCGGGGATTGCCCGACCGAATCCGGAGATCCGCCGCCCGGGATCCCCTCTCCCCCCGCACAGCGGGGGGAGATGCCGAAGGCAGAGGGGGGCTGGGTGCTGACCTCGTGGGAGCGGAAGCCCCCCTCTGTCACTCATCTCCCCCCGCTGCGCGGGGGGAGAGGGGATCTGTTTTCCCCACGCTCGGCTATCGAAGCCTTCTCCTTCCTCACCAACGTCGGCAAAGTCACCCCGCTCCTGCCCCATACCGCCCCTGCCCAGATCGCCCGCCTGCACGAAATCCACCACCGCGCCATCGCCACCGCCCTGCGCGAATACCGCCTGACCCTCCGCGAGCTCCGCCCCGCCGCCAAAGCCCGCGCGCTCGCCGACGCCGAGGCCGAAGCCTTCGACTTCGCGGAAGACCAACTGGTCGACGCCCCACGCCCCGAAGACCTCCCCGATCCCGCCGAAACCCAACCAACGCTGAACGAACCCGACCATCTCCGACCAGTCGGCCCACCAACCTTCGAGCCGGCCCAAACCCCCGAGCAGCGCGAACGCGCCACTCTCTCGATCATCGGCGACTACGAACGCAGCAAGACAAGATCAACCAATCCTGACCAACCCCAACCAGCCCGACCAGATAGGCAGCCACTCGAACCGGCGACCGCCAAAACTCCCCCCGACACCCCAACCACCGAACCCCCCGAGAGCCCTGAAACCGACGCCGAACTCGAAGCCCGCATGCACGCACAGCTCGACATCCTCGAGCAAGCCGCCCTCAGACGCTTCCCCGAACTCGCCCAGACCGACTGACGCGGGACCTACAGCGCGTCGGGGCCACTGCCACGGGCGTCGCGGGCGATCGTGAGCCGCAGCAGCTCGGTCGGACCTTCGGCGATCCGCAGTGAGCGCGCGATCCGCAGCAAACGCTCCAGCGGATGCCCGCGCAGCAGCGCTTGCGCGCCGTGCAGCTGGATCGAGCGGTCGACGACGCGGCCGAGCGTCTCGGTGGCGGTCGACTTGGCGATCGCGACCTCGGTGCTCGCACTCGGCGCACCGAGCTCCAGCGCTCGCGCGGCGCCGTAGAGCGCGGCGCGGGCGACATACGTCTCGGTCACGTTGTCGGCGAAGATCGCCTGCACCTGCTCGCGCTCCGCCAGCGGCGTGCCCGAGCGGTGCGGGCCCTCGATCCGCTTCAGCGTCGCGCGGTTCGCCCAGCGCGAATAGCCGACCGCCGAGGCCGCGACGCTGAGCCGCATCTGGTCAATGTTCGCCAGCGCTCTGGGCAGGCCGTCGCCGATCTTGCCCAGCAGCCGCGACTCGGGCACCGGCGTCTCGCTGAAGCTGAACGGGCAATGCGTGGCGCCGTCGATCGACGCTCCCACCTCGCCCTGCTCGACCCCGCGCGCATCGCGGTCCACGACCAGCAGCGCCGTGCCGCCGGCCTCCGCGTCCGCGTGTGTGTTGGGCGGGACGTTGGCCACGACCACGATCCAGTCGGCGCTGTCGCCGCCCGTCACAAAGGCCTTCCGCCCGGTCACCGCGAAGCCCGGCTCGCCGCCGTCCAGCGTGCACGGCACAGCCTGCGTGCGCTGCGCCCCGCGGGCCTCCGTGAAGCCGAAGGCGGCGCTGCGCTGACCCGCGAGCACCGGCGCGTAGAGCTCCTCGCGCTGCGCATCGTTGTCGGCGAGCCGCATGATCCCCGCGCCGCGCGCCAGGATCAGCCCGGCGAACGGGTTGCCCGAGCAGGCAAGCGCCTCCCGCGCCGCCGTCAGGGTCAGCGCGCCGGCCCCCAGGCCGCCGTCGCCCAGGGGAACTGAGAGCCGATAGAAGCCGGCCGCCTCGCTCAGCCGAGCGATCTCCCGACGCAGCTGGCCATGCAGCTCACGCGACGGCGATTCGGGGTCGGCGCCACGGGTGATCGGGTCGATCTGCTCGGCCACGAAGGCAAGCAGCCGGTCCTGAAGGTCACTGAGTTCGTCGGGTAGCTGAACATGCACGGTCGCCTCAATCCTCGGCCTGGACCGCCTCGGCGGCAGCGCTGAAGGCGCTGGCGCGGCGTTCGCTGGTATGGGTGACGGCCACACCGACGATCGGCGTGCCCGTGCTCCGCAGCGCAGCCGCCGCGCTGTCGGTCACCGCTTCGGAGCCGTCGAAGTCATCGCGCGCCGCGAGCACGACCCGATCGCAGGCGGCGACGGCGTCGCGCGCCCGCTCATCGTCGCCGAGCTGGCTGGCGACCACGACGATCGCCTCGAAGCGCAGCCGATTCGCGGCGATCAACGAGCCGAGTTGCTCCGCCCAGGAGGGCGGCAAGAGGCCGTGCAGCCAGGGCGGAACCGAGCCGGCCCCCGGGTCCGCGAGCTGGACCGGGGTTGGGGCGAAGCCGTCGAGCCCGGGCAGCGCGATCAGCACCGGGCGCTCCACCCGCGCGTCGAGCCAGAGCGTCGTGACGCCGCGCCCGGCCAGCGCTCGCGCCGCCTGCAGCGCGGGGATGCCTGCCTCGGCGCGCGAATGCAACGAGGCGAACGCGGTCACTGGAGCGTCCTGCAGACGCGCAGCGATCGCGTCCGCGAGCTGCGCGGCGGAGGGCGGCGCGGCGCGGCTCTCGCGCTGTCGCTCGGGGATCAACGCCAGCGGCCGCCAGCCGCGACGCCCCAGCAGCGTCAGCGCGCTCGGCGCTACGGCAGGCGCGCGCACGCTGAGCGCGGCGGCGAGCGCGATCCCGGCCACGAGTCCGGCCACGGCGGCGAGCGAAACGTTTCGCGCGGTGTGGGGCGACGTGCGCTGCGCGCCGGGCCAGGTCAGACCGAGCGGCTCAACGAACGCCGCGCCGCGCGCGCGGTTGCGGTGCTGCTCGATCGCGGCCGATGCGAGCGATGTCGCCAGCTCCTCCGCCTCGCTCTCGCTCCGCGCCGTGACGGTGACCGTGACCAACCCATCATTGGCGACCACCTTGGTGGCGGCCGCCAGCTGATCCGGCGTCCAGTCAGAGCCGTTGAGTTCGAGCGTCGTCTGCAGCACCTGCGGGTCGCGTAACGCGTCGCTGAGGGCCGCGCTCTGGCTCACATCGGAGCGGACCCAGAGCCGCACATCGACCACCCAGCTGGCGGTCGCGGAGCCCGCGATGGCGAGCGCCACGAGCGCGCCGACCAGGGCGGTGATCAGCGGCAGCCACCAGGGGAATCCACGAAACGCGGTCGGAGTGGTGCGGTCGCGGATCACAAAACTCAGTCTATCGCAGGACCCGCCCGCGGCCGCGCGTTGGTTACCGTGCGCCGCATGCCCCAAACGCGGCCCGCCTCCAGATTCGCAGCCCGGCTCCGCCCGCTCCGCCGCCTGCTCACGGCCTGCCTGGTCGTAGTCACCGTCGCAGTCGCCGTCGCGGGGCCGAGCGCGGCGCGCGCCGATGATCCGATCCACGTTGAAGTCCGCCTCGCCGCCGGCACGACGCTCAACGATCTGGTTGACGCGGGCCTCGATGTCGAGCTGGCGCTGCCCGATCTGGGGCGCGTGCAGGGCTGGATCGACCCCGCGCGCCTCGCCGAGCTGCACGCGATCGTGGGCATCCGCGGCGTCACGAGGCCCAACTACGCGCTCTTCGCCGCGGGCTCGGTGCTCTCCGAGGGCGACGAAGCGCTCGGCGCGGCAGCGGCGCGCGAGCGCTTCGGAGTGGATGGCTCGGGAGTGCGAGTGGCGGTGATCTCCGACGGGATCCTCGGGATCGAGCTCTCGCAGGAGCGCGGCGACGCGCCCGAGCTGGTCGAGGCCAGGGCGTTCGGGGCCGGCCGGCTCGATCGCGGCGCCGAGGGCACGGCGATGATCGAGCTGGTCCACGACCTCGCGCCCGGCGCGTCGCTCTCGTTCGGCGCGGTCACCACCGACGCCGACATGATCGCGGCCGTCCGCTTCTTCGCGCAGCGCGTCGACGTGATCGTCGATGACGTCGGCTTCCTCTTCCCCGACGACCAACAGAGCGAGGTTTCACGCAACACCGCGGCGGCGCTGGCGAATCCCGACTGGCCGCTGCGCGCCTACGTCACGGCCGCCGGCAACTGGGCGCGCACGCACTGGTCCGGCGATTTCGTGGCGGGGGCCGACGGCGGGCAGCTTGGGCTGCCCGATCCCGGTCCGGTTCACGTCTGGTGGCGCGGCGGAGCGGTCAATCGCTTCGAACTCGCGGCCGGCGAGCGGGTCGTGATCGCGCTGCACTGGGACGATCCCTGGGGTCTCGCCAGCCACGACTTCGACCTGCACCTGCTCGATCCCAGCGGCACGTTGGTGGCATCGAGCCGCCGACGCCAGGCGGTCGACTCGGTCGACCCTCAGGAGGTGCTCGTCTACACGAACGAGGGCGGCGCCGGGAGGTTCGGCGTGGTGGTGCAGAACTGGCGGGGCGCGGCGCCGCCGCTGCGGCTCGAGCTCTTCGTGCTCGGCTCGGGCGACCGCTCGCGCGCGTCGCTGGAGGTCGCCACCGCGGAGAGCAGCTTGCTGGCGCAGTCCGACGCCGGCGGCGGCGTGATCACGGTCGCGGCGATCACCCAGGACGAGGAGGGCCTCGACCGAGTCGCCGAATACAGCAGCCAGGGCCCGACCAACAACGGGGCGTCGAAGCCCGATATCGCCGCCGTCGACGGCGTGAGCATCTCGGGCGCAACGGAGTTCGGCAGCCGCTTCTACGGCACCTCCGCCGCCGCTCCGCACGTGGCCGCCGTCGCCGCGCTCGTGCTGGAGGCGCAGCCGATGCTGATGGCGGCGGACGGCGGTACCGCGGCGATCGAGCGCGAGCTGCTGCGCGAGCTGCTGCTCGGCACGGCGATCGATGTCGGACCCGCCGGCCTGGATCCACAGGCCGGGGCCGGCCGAATCGACGCCGAAGCCGCGATCGCGGCGGCGCGCAGCGCGGTCGTGATGGTGACATCGGCGGGCGACCGAGGCCCTGGCACGCTGCGAGCGGCGATCGACGCGGTCAACAGCGGCGCGGGCACGGTGATCGCGTTCGCCGCTGATTTCCAGCGGCGAGAGGTGGTGCTTGAATCGCCGCTGTCGGCGCTGCGGCGTGACGGCGCGGTGCTCGACGCCGCAGGCTGGCGGCTCGATGCGCGCAACGTCGCGGTTGGTCTGGTCTTGAGCGGGCGCGATGTCCTCGTCGCGGGCCTGGAAGTGATCGGCGCCGCGGACGCGGGGATCATCGTCAACGGCGAGCACTCGCAGCTGCGCGGGGTTCGCGTCGCTGCGAACGGCAGGGGCCTCGCGATCGGCGGGGCGAACGTCAGCGTTGAAGACCTCGTCGCAGTCGCCAACCGCGGCCCCGGCGTGGTGCTGGGCAGCGGCGGCAGCGCGACGATCACGGCGAGCTCGATCGGCGTAGAACGCGACGGGCGCGCCAACGGCAACGGTGGGCCGGGGGTCGTAGTCGAGCCGCAGTCGTCGGGCCTGACGATCGGCGTCGCCAACGCCGCTACGCACGCAGCGGCGGTCGCAGCGCCGATCGCGCCGCTGGGGCTGCCGGAGCTCGAGCAGCGCTCCGGTGGGGTGCACCGTGTCACCGGCGTGCTGCTCGTCGACGGGCTGCCGGCCCCGGCGGGGAGCGTGATTGAACTCTGGCTGGACCGTCGCTCGGCGGGGCTCGTGTCGGCTGGCCGCAGCGCCTGGTTCGACGCGACGATCGCCGGGCCGGGCACGGCGATCCGCTTCTCGGTCGACGGCGTGCCGCTGGAGCAGCGCGTTGACTTCAAGCCGGGCAGCGCTTCGCAGCTGTTGCTGCGCGGCGAGCGGGCGACCCCGGCGCAAGCATGGGACGAGGCCGCGGGCAACTGGATCGCGAACAACGCGGGCCCCGCGGTCGTGGTCGCCAGTGGGTCCGGGGCGGCGACGGTGCGCGGCAATCTGATCTGGTCGAACCTCGGTCGCTGGGTGCAGTTGGAGGGCGGTTCGAGCGAAGCGCCGCAGATTCGCGAAGTGACGTTCGTGCGCGGCGCGGCGATCGTACGCGGGCTGGCGCCCGGGACCGACTCCGTGGATCTGTACGGCGCGACCGGCGAGGCGGCGGCCCGCTATCTGGCGACCGTCCCCGCGAGCCAGGGGCAGTTCAGCTTCGAGCGCTTCAGCGTCGGCGAGGTCGACCGGTTCTGGGTGGTCGCGCACGATGCCGGTGGCGACGCAACGGGCGCGAGCGTCGGCTGGGCCGCGGCCCCCATGCCGCGGATCGCCGACGTGACGCCGGACATCGGAGGATTCGCGGGCGGCGAGACGCTGATCGTCGTGGGCCACCGCTTCAGGATCGGTAGCGAGCCGCCACGGGTGTTTGTCGGCGGCGCGGAGGCGCTGGTCTTGTCGGCGACGGACAGCCGGCTCGAAATCGAGGCCCCGCCGACCGCTTGGCTCGGGGCGACCGATATCGCAGTGCTGCGCTCCGACGGTCGGGCGACCAGCCTGCGCGACGCCTATGTCTACGACACGTTCCGCCGGGTGACGCTGCGAGCGGGCTGGAACTCGGTCACCTGGGAGGGCCGGCCGACGCGGATCACCGCGGCGCTGGCGCCGATCGCGGCGAACGTGCGGTTGGCCTATGTCTGGGACGAGCAGGATCAGCGCTGGCGCGGCTTCAGCCCGATCGTGCCGGCGCAGATCAACACGCTGACGCACCTGGCAACCGCCGATGTGGTCTGGCTGCTGGTCGAAGGCGAGGGCACAGTGACGTGGCCGCAGCCGCTGGGGCTGCCGTAGGACCCCAGGCGTGGGGAGGGGCCGCCCCCCAGTCGCAGCGCTCCTGACCCGCCACTATGATGGAGGTGCGTTGGACGCATTTCATCAAGGGGGTGGGCGATGGTTTCAATCACGAAGTTTGACGAGCCGAAGGCCGGCGTTGACCTCGGGTCAGCCGAGGTGCTGATCGACGAGACGGCGCTGAGCGACTACTACGAGGGACTCAACCTCGAGCGGCAGGTCGGAGCGCCGGTGCCGACGATGGTCGCGGCGAACGCCGACCTCTCAACCCGGATGCACTTCACCAACGACTTCGGCAACCTCTGGCTGCGCCAAGAGTGGGACTTCCGCGCCCCGCTGGAGACAGGCAAGCGCTACGTCGCCAGCGCAAAGTCGCTCGACATCTACGAGCGTCGCGACCGCACCGTGGTGCTGACCGAGACGGAGCTACGCGACCCGGACGGCGATCTCGTCGTCGTGCAGCGCCACCACCAGTCGTTCGTGCTCTATCAGAGCGAGGGCGAGGTCACGCTTCGCGATCCCTCCAAGAAGGAGGGCGCGCGCAAGTTCGACGTGCCGGAGGGCCAGGAGTTCGGGCCGCTGGAGCGCGAGATCACGCTCGAGATGTGCGGCAGCTTCTTCCACGGCGACCGCAACTACCACACCGACAAGGAAGCCTCGGCCGAGCTCGGCTTCACCGACGTCGTGGTCGGCGGCAAGATGACGATGTCGCTGATCGGCGAGCTGCTCGACCAGCGCTTCGGCGCGGCCTGGGCCTCAAGCGGCAAGCTGCTGATCAAGTTCGCCAACATCGTCTGGCCCAGCGAGACGGTGCGCGTGCGCGGCGTCCTGCAGGGCGCGAACGAGGAAGACCCGAGTCGCCGCAACCTGTTCTGCTGGGTCGAGAAAGACAACGGCGTGATCGCCGTGGTTGCCGAAGGCAGCGTCCGGCTCTAGGAAACCTCTGAACGAGCCGGATCCCCTCTCCCCCGGTTCGCGGGCGGAGAGGTCGAAGCCTGCCCCTGCGCAGGCAGGGGGCAGAGGGGGGCGATGGCCGGCGAACCAACCACGGCGGTGACGGTGTTCGTCCCCACGGGGATGCGCACGTTATGCGGCGGCGCGCGACGTGTAGAGGTCTGCGGCGCCACGGTCCGTGCGGTCGTGGAGGCGCTGGAGCGGGATTTCCCGGGGTTCTGGGACTCGCTGGTCGACGACGATCGGTTGCGCCGCGGCCTCTCTATCGCAGTCAACAGCGAGATGCAGCCGCTCGGGCTGCTCGCGCGCGTCCCGGCCGGCGCCGAGCTGCACATCCTGCCCGCGATGAGCGGCGGGGCGCTGACGAAGCGCCGGCGGACGCCCGCGTGAGTGCCCGCGGCATCGGAGTCGGTTCGACGATCGTCGCGACGTTGGTCACGGCCCTGGCGCTGGCCGGCTGCAGCGCAACCGTCGACGAACGCTGCCCGAACGGGCTTCTGACGCTCAGCGCTAGCAGGCTGCTGAAGAGGTCATCGCGTCCGCTCTTCCTCTGCCCCCGCAGCGCGGGGGGAGATGTCCCGTAGGGACAGAGCAACTGTGTTGAAGATCAACTCAGTCGGCGCCGTTGGCGCCCTGTCCGTCATTCCTGCGTAGGCAGGAATCCATGCGACCGCCCAACGGTGCGACGATTTCCCATCCGCCCGACGGCCCACCAGAGCCCCCAGCGCACCGCGCATGATCGGGCGCCATCGAACATTAGGAGCGCCCTTGACCCCCACAGATCGCCTGGATTCCTGCCTCCGCAGGAATGACGGAACCAGCAGCTCCCACGGCCGCCGCAACATACAAGGGGAGCCCGGCCGTGCCGGACCAGATACGCCACGCCGTTGCGTCGGGGCCGCAGACCCCCTCTGCCCCCTGCCTGCGCAGGGGCAGGCTTCGGCATCTCCCCCCGCACAGCGGGGGGAGAGAGGCGAGCGCCAACAGGCGGACTTTCTCAGCACCCTGCTGGGCTTATGGCGCAGCGCGGCGGCCCGCAGAGGGCCGCGCGTGCCGAGCGGCGCGCCAGCGCATATTCTGCCCGTGAACAACTTGAGCTGAGACAATCCACCGAAAGCCCACCGACGGTGGAGCATCCGAGAGGCAGAGCAAGATGACGACGCAGACGAAGCCCGCTTACCACGTGGTCGGCACCCGGCCCGTCCGGCCCGACGGCGTTGAGAAGGTCACCGGCCGCGCGCAATACGGCGCAGACATCTCGCTGCCGGGGATGCTCCACGGCCGGATCAAGCGCAGCCCACACGCGCACGCACGGATCGTCAGCATCGACACCTCGAAGGCTGAGGCGCTGCCCGGCGTCCGCTGCGTCGTGACGCACGACAATCTGCCCGGCGCGACCGACGAGATCGTCGACCTCGGCGAGAGCGTCTCGCCCTACAAGTGGACCCTCGACAACACGCTGGCCTCCGAAAAGGCGCTCTATCAGGGCCACGCCGTGGCCGCGGTCTGCGCCACCGACCCGCACATCGCGGAGGACGCGCTGGAGCTGATCGAGGTCGAATACGAGCTGCTGCCGCCGGTGCTCAACGTGCACGACGCGATGGCCAAGGGCGCGCCGCTGCTGCACGAGTCGATGCGCACGGTCGAGATGGTCGCGCGCTTCGTGGCCGGCGACGGTCGCGGCGAACGCTTCTCGAACATCGCCAGCCAGCTCCAGTTCGAGCTGGGCGACGCGGAGGCGGCGTTCGCCGAAGCCGACGTGATCGTGGAGGGCGAGTTCGAGACGGCCGCCGCGCATCAGGGCTACATCGAGCCGCAGAACGGCACCGCGCAGTGGAACGCCGACGGCACACTGACCGTCTGGGTCTCGACCCAAGGCCCGTTCGTGGCGCGGGCGACGCTCTCGAAGATGCTCGACATCCCGCTCTCGCAGGTGAAGGTCGTGCCGATGGAGATCGGCGGCGGGTTCGGCGGCAAACTGCCGGCCTACATGGAACCGATCGCGGCGCTGATGTCGCGGATGACCGGTCGCCCCGTGAAGATGTACATGAACCGCGAGGAAGTGCTGATCGGGACCGGGCCGACCTCCTCGACCTACGTGCGCGCGAAGCTCGGCGCGAAGTCCGACGGCACGCTGATCGCCGCCGAATCGACGCTGGCCTACGAGGCCGGCGCGTACCCCGGCTCGCCGGTCGGCGCCGGCGCGACCTGCATGCTCTCCTCCTACGACATCCCCAACCTCTACGTGAACGCGCTCGATGTCGTGACGAACAAGCCGAAGTGCCAGGCGTATCGGGCGCCGGGTTCGCCGCAGGGCACGTTTGCGATCGAGTGTCTGATGGACCAGCTGGCCGAGCGGCTGGGCCGCGATCCGATGGAGCTGCGCGCGCAGAACGCCGCCAGCGAAGGCAGCCGCCGCGCCGACGGGGTGGTCATGCCGCTGATCGGCGCGACGGAGACGATGCAGGCCGCGATCGACAGCCCGCACTACCGCTCCGAGCTGCAAGGCCAGGACGTCGGGCGCGGGGTCTCAATGGGCTTCTGGACCAACGCGGGCATGGAGTCGGCGGCGTACGCGTCGTTGAACTCCGACGGCTCGGTCAACCTGTCGATCGGCTCCGTCGACATCGGCGGGCAGCGAGCGGGTCTGGCGATGCAGTTCGCCGAGACCATGGGGATCGAGTACGAACAGGTCCGGCCGCAGGTCGTCGACACCGACTCGATCGGCTACACGCACGTCACCGGCGGTAGCCGCGTGACCTATGCGACGGGTATCGCCGTCCACGAGGCGGGGCTCGACGTGCGCCGGCAGATGGAGCAGCGCGCGGCGCTGATCTGGGACACCGACGCAGCGAACGTCACCTATGGCGGCGACGGCGTGGTGCGCGGTCCTGATGACCAGCAGCTGACGTTCAACGAGCTGTGCGGCCGGATGCAGGACACCGGCGGGATGATCCAGGGCCAGGCCGATGTGCTGCCCAACCGCCCCGGCCCCGCCTACGGCTGCCACATCGTCGATGTCGCCGTCGACCGCGACACCGGCAAGGTTGACGTGCTGCGTTACACCGCCGTGCAGGATGTCGGCACGGCAATCCACCCGTCATACGTCGAGGGCCAGGTGCAGGGCGGCGTCGCGCAGGGCGCGGGCATGGCGCTGACCGAGGAGTACGTCTACAACGACGACGGCCAGATGCTGAACGCAAGTCTGCTCGACTACCGGATGCCGACGGCGCTCGACCTGCCGGAGGTCGAGACGATCCTGGTCGAGGTGCCGAACCCCAGCCACCCCTACGGCGTGCGCGGCGTGGGCGAGGTCCCGATCGTGCCGCCGCTGGCGGCGATCACGAACGCGATCTACAACGCCACCGGCATCCGCATGAATCGCCTGCCGGCGAGCCCGACGCGTCTGCTGGACGCAATCCTCGATGAGGAGGAGTAGCACGACGCACATCCGCGTCGGGGCGGCCCTCGCGGGCGCCGTCCGACGCTGCGATTGACCCGTTTGTAACGGTGAACGGGTTCTCAGGGTCAGTTGGCCAACGCACGGGGTTATCGAGGATGTAGGCGCGGATCCGTTCGAGCGATCTGTCGTCGGGGATGATCTGGGCCGTTTCCCCTATGTCGTTCAGCCGCAGCTCCCCATCGACCACTTCGCCTGGGAATCCTCTGAACAACTCTCCCCCCGCTTCGCGGGGGGAGATGCCGAAGGCAGAGGGGGGCTGCGGCGCCGACTCACTGCCGTCGCTGTATCTGGTCGGACAGGATCGGGCCCCCCTCTGTCCCTACGGGACATCTCCCCCCGCTCTGCGGGGGGAGAGGGGATCCGTCTCGTTCAGAGCTTTCCTGGCAGGCGTAAACCACGATCGAGACGAAATACGGGCCCCACTCGCCGTAGTCGTACCCCCCAAGCCGGAGCGACCGCCGACCACGGCGAGCGGAGTCATAGACCCCGATCACTCAGCGTATTCGCGGGCCAGACTGTCCAGCAGGTCGATGACGAGGCCGGGGTTGCTGAAGAAGGGGGAGTGGTCGGTGGGCCACTCGGCGATCCGGTCGGCGTTTCTGGCCAGGCCGCGCTGGCCGGGGGCCAGCAGCGCTTGATCCTCGGTGCAGACGACGTAGGTGGTAGTGACCTGGCGCCAGGCAGTGTCGCGCGGGGCGTCGAACGGAATGGGCGCCTCGTCGCGCACCAGCTCGCTCATCGCGCGCTCGACATCCTCGTCCGAGCACTGCCCGTAGAAGGTGTCGCGGATGATGTCTTGCTGGACTGTCGTCGAGCCATCTTCGCCGACCTGAATCGCATTTGCCAGCGCCGGGTTGGCGAGATCGGCCGGCATCGCCAGGTCGGTGTCGGGCATGATCGCGGTCAGGTAGACGAGGTGCTTGACGTTGCTGTTGCCGAGCGGGGCGGTGGTGATGGCGACCCCGCCGAAGGAGTGGCCGAGCAGCACGACGGGGCCTTCGACCTCGGCGAGGGCTGCGCGGACGATCTGCTCGTTCTCGTCGGAGTTGGTCACGCCGCGCAACTCGCCGCTGGCTTCGTGCAGGCGTCGACGTTCGACGTTGACGACCGGCACGCCGCGCTCTTCGAGGCCGGCCACCACCCGGTCGAAGCACCAGGGGCCGTGCCAGGCGCCGTGGACGAGGACGACGGTTGCGGGGGCGGTAGCGGTGGTCACGATGGTTCCTCCTCGGAGCTGTTTCGGCGTGATGTGGGGAAGCGGTCGGTGGTGTACGGCTCGAACTGGACGCCGAAGCTGTTCAACGCCATCGAGACGATGTGGTACGCGCCGACGGTGAAGACGGCGTCCATCAGCTGCTGCACCGAGTAGCGCCGGGCGAGGGCGTCCCAGGTGGCGTCGCTGATGAAGGCGTCGTCGTGCAGCTCATCGGCGGCGCGCAGCAGGCTGGCCTCGAACGGCTCCCAGCCCTCGTCGTCGGGACCGGCTGCGACGCGGGCGATTTCCTCGTCGTTGAGGCCGACGGAGCGTCCGTAGCGGGCGTGCTGGGCGAACTCGCACTCCGACTGGCAGTTCCAGCCGGTGCGCAGGATCAGCAGCTCGCGCTCGCGCGGGGGCAGCGACGTCTCGCGCATGATGTGGGACGAGAAGGCCTGTCGCGCACGGGCGAGGTCGGGATACTGCGCGGTGGTGCGCTGGACGTTGAGCGGAGGGCGGCCTGAAACCGAGGCGGCGGCGAGGATTTCGCGCTGCTCGTCGGTCGCCTCGTCGTCCTGAACGGGCCGGATGCGTGGCTCGGAGAGTCGCATGGTTCGCCTGCCCCGGGCAGGATAGTGCGGTGGTCGGAGCGGCCGGATTTGAACCGGCGACCTCTTGACCCCCAGTCAAGTGCGCTACCAAGCTGCGCCACGCTCCGACACGTCTGAGGGCGTGTGGCAGCGTACCACTGCCTTCGGCGCGGCGAGGGTAGCCCCGTGGTATGCTGCCGGCATGGCTCTCAACAAATTGCGTTTCCACAACATTCTGGTGAGCGACATGGGCGCGCCATCGGCGGCGGCCGAGGAGCTTGCCGATGTGGTGGACGCAGCGTCAAGTGATGCGGCGACCAAGGCGGATTTGGCGGCATCCGAGGCGCGCCTGGGCGAGCAGGTCTGGCGGGTCGGGTTCTATCTCGCGGGGCTGTTGGTCGCGATTGGCGGCATCGTGATCGGGCTGTTGATCGCGTTTGGAGGCGGGTGAGGCGCGGGGCGATCAGCCCTCGGCCGGCCGACGCATCATCAGGGCGGGGCGGCGCGAGCGGCAGACCAACTCGCCGCGCTGGTTGTGGGCGCGGTGCTCGAAGGTCACGATCCCGCGGTCGGGGCGCGACTTACTGGCGCGCGCGGCGACGACCTCTGTCTCGACGGTCAGCGTGTCGCCGATGAAGACCGGGGTGGGGAAGCTGGTTTCTTCGAAGCCGAGATTGCCGATCGTGGTGCCCAGGGTGGTGTCGGTGACCGAAAGGCCGACGACCAGGGCGAGCGTGTAGAGGCTGTTGACCAGGATCTGCCCGTACTGCTGGCGGGAGGCGAACTCGGCGTCGAGATGCAGCGGCTGGGTGTTGTGGGTCAGCGTCGTGAAGAGCAGGTTGTCGGTCTCGGTGACGGTTCGCGAGGGCTGGTGCACGAACGTCGTGCCGACCTCAAGCTCTTCGAAGTACTTGCCGGCCATCGGCTGGCCTCCCGCGCCTCGCGCCTCAGTCGCTAGCTCGCGCCGTTATTCGAAGCGCCCCATGTCGTCGGCGGCGTAGCGCGCCACGGCGTTGTCGGCGGCGGCGGTCGCGGCGAGACGATCGAGCAGGTCGCCGAGCTGGCCGGCGGGGATCGCGCAGGTCATTTCGGCGTTGGGCATGCCGGTGCGCACGCGGCTGAGCTGGCAGCCGACGGACGCAGCCATTTCGCCCTGCTCCTTGGCGATCGCGATGATGTGGCACTGCGGCTTGCCCTCGATCCGCAGGCCCGGGAAGGCGTCGTGCAGGACCATCAGCTGGCGGCCGGTGATTCGCAGCAGCACCACGTCGGGGTCGCTCGGCGTCTCGGAGAGCGGGCCGTAGACGACCGACTCCGGCGTCTCGCTGACCACGGGGATCTGCATCGCGGTCTCGGCGTCGACCCAGCCCGATTCGAGCAGCGCGCTGACGTCGCCGTTCTCGAGCACGTCGCCGAGCCCGAGGAAGCCGTGGGTGACGCTGCCGACGCTGCAGTTTGCGTGGTCGGCGGCGACGGTCGAGAAGGTGCGGTTGGCGGACTTGACCCAGAAGACGCAGCCGGCCGGGACGCGCCCCGTGCGCCCGTCGTCGGCGGGGGTGGGCATCGGATCGTCGAAGGCGGGGACGCCGTCGGGTGTGCTGCTGTGGAAGGTGATGGCAAGCGGCGCATTGGCCAGGCCGAGCGCGCGCTCGAGCTGCCCGGCCAGATCGGTCCAGTCAGTCGTGGTGGTCATTCGCTGGGGTTGCTCCCGTGGCGGAGGCCCCATCCGCGACCTGTTCGCGAAATCGGAGCGCCTCACGCATTACGAGAGGGATGCTACGCCAGTGTTGGGTGACCATCAACGCCGTGAGCGCGAGGTAGATCAGACCGAAGATGATCCGCGGGAGGTTGTTGTCCTGGAAGAAGAACTGAGTGAGCAGTTGGGCGAGGAAGAGGCCGAGCAGCACGAAGCCGGCGCGCGCAGTGAGCCGCCGATCGATGATCAGCATCACGCCGAAGGCTGATTGCGCGGCGGTGATGAAGACCTCGGCCCGCTGCAGGTCGCTGGAGATCAGCCCCTCGATCGAGCCGCCGGCGGCCATGAAGGCGACCGGAATCGAGCCGATCAGCAGCGTCCACTGGTTGACCTTGCTGGAGACCAGCATGTTGATCCCCAAGCCGGCGGAGCCGCGCCAGACGAGGTAGAGGGCCGCGAAGAACTCCGGTGACTCCGAGGCCAGCGGGGCGATCCACTGGATCACGAAGAACTCGCCGATCCCGAGATCGCGGCCGATCGCTTCAAGTCCATGCACGAAGGGCTCGGCCGACGTGACGATCACGGCCGCGGCGTAGGCGATCACGAACGTGACGGCGGCGCGTCGCCAGGCGGTCGGGAGGCCCCCGATTGTTGCTGCGGGGCCCTCCAGCTCCGGCTCTTCGACGGGTGAGCGAGTCAGGCGAAGCACGTACCAGAAGAACAGCAGACCGAGCACGATCGTGTCTTCGATCGCGATCCGGCCCTTGGCGACGATGAAGAACGAGTAGATCGTGGCGATGGCGAGGATGCCGATGTCGAGGCCGATCCCGCCGGGCAGCGCGAGCACGGGCTCGGTGGGGTCGGCGGGGCGGCGGCGCAGGCTGCGCCAGACGTTGCGCGCGGCGGAGGCGGCGAGCTGCCGCGGACCCGCCCGCTTCCAGGCGAAGAGGAAGATCACGGTGGCCCAGCCGACGCCGAGCAGCAGGCGATTAGCGCCGGTCATGTTGGCGAGCGCGAGCTCATCCTTGCCGGGGATGCCCTTGCCAGCCTCCCACGCGAGCAACAGGTCGATCGCGTATTCGGGCAGTACGGCGATGAAGGCGACGACGGCGACAGCGAGCGCGGCCGGGATATCGTGCTGCGCGGCCTCCGCGCCGGTCGAGATCAGGAAGGCGGCGGAGAGGATGCCGAGGCCGAAGATGGCCACGTCGAACTCGGTCGAGATGTGGACGCCGCCGAGCCGGAAGATCAGCGCGGGCAGGCCGAGCGCGACGGCCGCGAGGATCAGCGTCCAGGCTGAGCGGAATTTCATCCGTCTCAGCCTACGCAGTATCCGAACAACGGTCGCGCGCCGGCGATTCGCGCCGCACCAGCGATAGTCGCCCTGGCTGCCCGCCTCTGCAGCTGTGAGTGCGTCCAAGGGGTGGATCGCGGGGCAGCTCCGCTAGTCAGGAGATGGCGCTGCGCTTGATTCACCCTGGCGCGTTGCGGCCTCCTCGGCGTGGTCGAACTGCCGATGGAGTCGGTTGAGCAGCCACAGCCACATCGCACCGTCCTCCACACTGACCTCCGCCTCGATATCGTGCGTAAAGACGTTCCGGATGCCCCGGGTAACCCCGAGCGTGAGGTAGAGGAACCCAGCGTGCTCGTTGCGATCGAGGGGCGTCCTCCGATCGTTGATCGTTAGCGCCGGGTTGCTTTCGTTGAAGGCGTTCTGAACGAGGCTTTGGCCATCAAGGTCAGGCCGCTGCGACACGGCTTGGATACGACGCAAGAGGCGCTCCGCCTCATGCCGAATCGCTTCGCGCGGATAGCCATCTCGATAGAGGTTCCCGGCGTGCTCACTCACCGCGGAGCGCTCGAACGAAACTGAAACGGAGCGCGGCTCGGAGGGGGCGGTCACTCGCCGGCAATCCCCGCGGCCAGCTCACGAACTGCCTCCACTCCAATCGCTCGAAGCCGAACCAGCCTGTTCTGGCTGCCGGTCTTTCCGCGCACGGAGATTTGATCCATCTTGCTCAGCGTGCTTCCGAAGTTGGTGGAGTCGAGCTTCTTGTAGCGCCCGACAGCGTCACGTACATGTTGCGTGCCAGTGTCGAGACCGAGGGCCGCGCGCCCCGCGGCGACGAGCAGCGCAATCTCTCGCGTGGCGGCCGCGCGCCCGTCGGCGAGCTTTGACGGGTGCACATGCAGTACCGGCTCCGCGCTGTCAACGTCGTAGAGGTCGAGCGCATCGTCATAACTGATGTTGAGATAGTCCGCTATCGCGTAGGCCCGCTGATCGGACGTGGCGTATCCGGCATCGAGTGCAACATCATTCTGAGCCGATGTGGTCCCCGCTGACTCGTGCGTCGATCCGGGCGGCAGCGACGGCTGCCCATTTCGCAGCAAAGCTTCCAAGATCAGCCTGAAGGCTGCCTCGCGCGTTGCCTGGTCAACCTGCTCGGCAACGACGTTCGTCGCATCCCAAGCCTCGGCCACCAGCTTGCTCATGGGACTGTGGCCGGCGACTTGCGAGACCAAGGACGCGCGCTGCTCCGCAACCATCGGCCATCTCCTGTGGGAACTAGTGTACTACGGCAGACGCAAGCGCTTTCAAAGTGTGATTCAATCGGGGTAGCGGAGCAATTGATGGACCGGTTGGCCGCTTTGGATGTGGTACGGGAGCACCCTTCGGCCGATCTGGAGGCGGCGGGGATGGGAAGAGGGCGGTGGGATCAGCCGCGGGATCGGCAGGTCGACGCTGACGATCGGCCCGCGCCGCGAGGATCAGCGTCCAGGCTGAGCGGAATTACATCCGTCTCAGCCTACGCAGGTGTCGGGTAAGGGTCGCGTGGGCGATGTCCGTGAGGGGCTCGGCGGGGCCGACGTGAGCGGGCCGCTGCCGGCCGGTCGGCGCGCGTGAGAAACAGGTCGAGACGGGCCGGAGCTAGACGCTCGGCGCTCTGTTCAAGGGGCGCGGCCCACGATCTTGTAAAAACTCGACAACGCTCGCGCGAGCGCGTAATTTCCTACGAACTGACGGAACTCTCGCCGGTCCAAAAGGAGCGCCACGATGGCTGCATATGACTTGCTGATCAAGAACGGGACGATTGTCGATGGAACGCGGGTCCCGAAATATCGGGCGGACCTGGCGATCAAGGACGGGAAGGTGCTCCAGATTGATGGACGCCTGGAGGAATCGGACGCGGAACGGGTGCTGGATGCGAAGGGGCTGATCGTCGCGCCCGGATTCGTTGACTTGCACACGCACTACGACGCGCAGATCCAGTGGGATCCCTGGTGCACGATCTCGGGCTGGCACGGGGTGACTTCGGTCGTGCTGGGGAACTGCGGCTTCGGCTTCGCGCCGGTCCGCGCCGACGAGCGCGACCGCGCGATGCTGACGATGTCGCGGACCGAGGCGATTCCGTTCGAATCGATGCAGATGGGCATGCTCTGGGACTGGATCACCTTCCCCGAGTACCTCGACACGCTCGACCGTATTCCCAAGGGGGTGAACTGTCTGAGCTACGTGCCGCTCGCGCCGCTGATGATCTGGGCGATGGGCCTGGAGGCGGCGAAGAGTCGGCCGGCGACGCCGGCCGAGCGTGCGGAGATGAAGCGGCTGCTCAACGAGGCGATGGAGGCGGGCGCCTGCGGGTTCTCGTTGCAGCGGCTCGGTCCGAACTCCGCGCAGGCCGACTTCGACGGCACGCCGATGGTGACGGACACCATGGCGGAAGAGGACATCTACGCCCTGGGTGAGGTGCTGCGCGAGCGCGGCGAGGGCTTCATCCAGATCAACAACAGCTTCACCGGTCAGCGGGATGTTGACCTGGCGGTGCAGGAGCGGCTGGCGGAGATCAGCGGACGCCCGATCATCCACAACCTGGTCGGCGTGAACAGCGCGAACCCGGAGATGCACCGCAAGCGGCTCGCCTGGCTGGACCGCTGCAACGACGAGGGGCTGCGAATCTACGGTCAGGGCGTCACAATTCGCCCCGGCTTTGCGTTCACCATGGAGCACTGGAACCTCTACGACTCCAGCCCGGCATGGAACTACGCGACGACCGGGACCTACGAGGAGAAGCTGCTGAAGCTCGCCGATCCCAAGGTGCGCGAGGGGATCAAGGCGGAAACGGCCGCGGCGATCGAGGAGTCTCGGCGGGTCAACGCCGTCGGCGGACCGATCGAAGACCTGGTGGTGCAGTCGGTCGACCAGTGCGAGAACGCTGAAGAGCTCGAGCACTACGTCGGCTGGGCGGTCGGCGCCCTCGCGGAGCGCGAGGGCAAGGACCCGATCGACATGATGCTTGACCTCTCGCTCGAGGGCGGGTTGCGCGTCGAATTCGTCGGCCAGAGCCGCGGCCACAACGCGGAGTACATGGCCGAGATGATCACCTCCCCGTACACGGTGCCCGGCGTGTCGGATGGCGGCGCGCACACCAAGTTCTTTACCGGCGGCTCATACACCACCGACTTCCTCGCCTGGCTGGTGCGGGACGAGGGTGTGTTGAGCCTCGAGGAGGCGCACTACCGCTTGAGCTATCTGCCGGCGGCGGCGGCCGGGTTCAAGGACCGCGGCTTCATCCGCGAGGGCTCGCCCGCCGACATCGTGGTCTACGACCTCGATGCGTTGAAGATTCAGCCGGAGGACCTCGAGGTCGGCTCGGTCGTGTACGACTTCCCCGGCGGCGAGTGGCGCCGGGTGCAGTGGGCCGAGGGCTACCGCTGGACGATCGTCAACGGCGAGATCACCTTCGAGGATGGCGAGTGCACCGGCGCGACGCCCGGACAGCTGCTTCGCGGCGGGAGGAGCTAGGCGAGGTCTGGAAAACTCCCGTTGGCGCCCGACCCGGGACTCTCCCTTCAGCGTCCTGCCTGCGCAGGGGCAGGCTTCGGCGGCTTCTCCCTCAGGAGACGTGCGGGTGGGTCCCTGCTCCGACCATCCCGGCCGGTGGCGGTGTCACGAAGTGACGGTGGAGAGCTTCCGCTATCGGGTGAGGCCGCGCCCGGAGCCCCCCTCTGCCCCCTGCCTGCGCAGGGGCAGGCTGCGGCATCTCCCCCCGCCGAGCGGGGGGAGAGGGGAAATGCAGATTACGCGCAAGTCACCCTCGGGAGACCTGCGCGTAAGTCCCCCCTGCTCCGACCATCCCGGCCGGTGGCGGTGTCAAGAAGTGACGGTGGCGAGCCTCCGCTATCTGGTGAGGGCGCGCCGGGAGCCCCCCTCTGCCCCCTGCCTGCGCAGGGGCAGGCTGCGGCATCTCCCCCCGCTCCGCGGGGGGAGAGGGGAAATGGAGATTACGCGCAGGTCTCCGCGGGGGGAGAGGGGAAATGGAGATTACGCGCAGGTCTCCTCGGGGGGAAGCGGGGAGCAGCGTTGTTCAGAGCGTTGCCAGCCGAGCAGTCGGGCGACGTTTTCGGCGTCAGGCGTTGGCCACTGCGTTGAGGGCGTCGGTGAGGTCGTTGTGCCAGTTGGGATCGCGGAGGGTTCGGTGGAGGGGTTGGATGGTGGCAGGGCGGTAGCGCAGGAGGCGGCGGCCGATGTTGATCGTGGGCGCGACGGGCAGGCGGCGGTGGGCCTCGCTGAAGCTGATCCCGTCGACGAGTCGCACGACGACGCTGTCGTCCTCGTGCTGGACCGAGGCGGCGCCGATGCGGGCGGCGAGGCAGCGCAGGCGCAGGCTGTCGAGCAGGTGCACGGCGTCGGCCGGTAGCGGGCCGAAGCGGTCGCGCAGCTCCTCGGCGATCTCCTCGACCTGCTCGACCGTCTCGACCTCGGAGAGGCGCTGGTAGAAGCCGACGCGGATCGCGAGGACGTCGATGTAGCCGGTCGGGATCAGCCGCGGGATCGGCAGGTCGACGCTGACGATCGGGCCGCGTCGCGGGGGCTCGGGACGCTTGCCGTCACGCTCCGCCCTGACCTGCTCGACGGCGATCGCGAGCAGCTGGGTGAAGAGGGTGAAGCCGACGGCGCCGATGTGGCCGCTCTGCTCGGCGCCGAGCAGGTTGCCGGCCCCGCGGATTTCGAGGTCGCGCATCGCGACCTGGAAGCCGGCTCCGAGGTCGGTGGCGTCGAGGATCGTGGCGAGGCGCTTCTGGGCGACCTCGGAGAGGCTGCGCCAGGGCTCGTAAAGCAGGTAGGCGAAGGCGCGCACGGCGGCCCGACCGACTCGCCCGCGCAGCTGGTAGAGCTGCGCGAGACCGAGCCGATCGGCGTGGTTGATCACGATCGTGTTGACTCGCGGGATGTCGAGCCCGGATTCGATGATCGTGCTGCAGACGAGCACATCGGCCTCGTAGGCGACGAACTCGCGCATGGTTTCGGAGAGCACGGCGCTGGGCATCTGCCCGTGGGCGAAGAGCAGGCGGGCCTCGGGCACCAGGCGGCGCAGCTCGGCGGTCTGCTGCTCGATCGTGCGCACCTCGTTATGGAGGAAGTAGACCTGCCCCTCGCGTTCGAGCTCGCGCAGGATCGCTTCGCGGATCACGCTCGAATCGCGCTCGAGCAAGTGCGTGGTGATCGGCAGGCGCTCCTCGGGCGGCGTGGTGATCGTCGACATGTCGCGGATGCCGGTCAATGCCTGGTGCAGGCTGCGCGGGATCGGGGTGGCGGAGAGCGTGAGCACATCAACCTCGCGGCGCAGCGACTTGAGACGCTCTTTGTGCTCGACGCCGAAGCGCTGTTCCTCGTCGATCACCACGAGGCCGAGGTTGTGGAAGCCGATGTCGTCCTGGAGCATGCGGTGAGTGCCGATCACGATGTCGAGGCCGCCGGACTTGAGCCGGTCGACGACGCCGCGTTGCTCGGCGCCGGTGCGCAGGCGCGAGAGCATCTCGACGGTGACGGGCATCGCGGCGAGGCGCTCGGCGAAGGTGTTGGCGTGTTGCTGCGCGAGCACGGTCGTGGGGGCGAGGATCGCGACCTGATAGCCGTTGGTGACCGCCTTGAACGCGGCGCGGACGGCGACTTCGGTCTTGCCGTAACCGACATCGCCGATCACGATCCGGTCCATCGGGCTGGCGGCCTCCTGATCGCGTCGGACTTCCTCGATCGCGCGGTGCTGCTCGGGCGTCTCGACGTAGGGGAAGCTGGCTTCGAGCTCGATCTGCCAGGGGGTGTCGGCGCCCATCGCGATGCCGGGCAGCGCGTCGCGGCGGGCGTGGACATCGAGCAGCTGCTCGGCGATGTCGCGGACCGCGCCCTCGACGCGGCGCTTGGCGCGGTGCCACTGCTGCGCGCCGAGGCGGGTCAGCGCGGGCCGCTGGTCGGATGCGCCGACGTAGGGGTGGACGCGGTGCAGCTGGTCGGTGGGGACCAGCAGGCGGTCGTTGTGGGCGTAGCGGAGGTCGAGATACTCACGCTCGCGGTCGCCGATGCGCTCCTGGACCAGGCCCTGGAAGCGGGCGATGCCGTGCTCGACGTGGACCACGTAGTCGCCAGGCTTGATGTGGTCGAGCAGGTGCTCGTCGGGCTGCTCGGTGGGCGCATGTCGCGGGGGGCGACGGGTGCGCTGCTTGGCGAACCCGAAGATCTCGGTGTCCGAGATCACGCTGAGCAGCGCCGCGTCGGTCTGGGCGTCGCGCAGCTGCCAACCCTCGGGCAACGAGGCGCGGGCGAGGGTGATCACGCGGTCGTCGCCGACGAGCTTGCTGCGCTCTTCGAGCGATGCGATCGGGAGGCCGTGGTCGCTGATCAGCTCGGTCAGCCGCGCAGCCTGGAGGCTGACGATCACGCGCTCGCCGCGGCGGGGGATCTGGATGTTCTCGATCAGCTGCCCGAGCTTACCGGCGAGCCGGTCGACGGGACGGAAGGGCAGCCGGGTGTGATGCGGCGGGCCGGCGATGCGCGAGAGCTCGACGCGCCGATCGATCCGATCGAGGGCGCACTCGAGCGCCTCGGCGTCCTGCCAGGGCGCTGGCAAGCCGCGCGGGATGCGCCCGGCGTGCTCGAGCTCGATGCGGGCGTCGTGGGCGCGATCGTCGCGATGCCCGCTGCGTTCGAGGATGTCGTTGCGCTCGTCCAGGATCAGCAGCGCCTTGCGCGAGACGTGCGCCCAGAAGTCGCCGCAGGCGATGAACGGGGCCCAGAAGTCGCCGCGCTCAGGATGGCGCCCGTCGGCGAGCTCGCGCAGCGCCTCCGCGAGCGACGCTGCTTCGGAGTCGTCGTCGTTGCGGCGAATCTCGGCGAACAGCTCGTCGGCGCGGGCGCGCGATTCGGCGCTGGTTTCGCGAGCGAAGCCGAGCTGGAGGCGATCGAGCGGCTCCAGCGAACGCTGGGTCGCCGGGTCGAAGCGGCGCAAGCTCTCGACGTCGTTGCCGAAGAGCTCAATCCGCACGGGGGCATCGTCGCCCGGCGGCCAGAGATCGATGATCCCGCCGCGGACGGCGTAGTTGGAGGGCTGCATGACGAGCGTCGCGCGCTCGTAGCCCGACGATTCGAGCGCGGCGATCACGCCGTCGCGGCTGATCCGTTCGCCGCGCTCCACGCTCACGCCGCTGACCCCGGCGGGCAGCGTGGCCTGGGTGACAGCATCGGCGTCGGTGATCACGATCGGATCGCGGCGCGCAAGCGCGTCGAGCGCGGCGAGCCGCGCCTCGATCACGTCGGGATCGGGCGACTGGCGCTCGTAGGGGGCGGTTTCGCGCGCGGGCAGCGGGATCACGCGGTCGGCCTGGAGATAGGGCAACCAGGTCGGGAGCGTTTCAAGCAGCTCGGCGGCGTGGCGCGGCGAGGCGGTGACGACGACGACGGGGCCCGTGTGCCGGGCAGCGAGCGCCGCCACCACGGCGGGCTTGGCGGCGTCGGGCACGCCGAGTGTCTCGGGCTGGCCGAGCCGGGGGATTTGGCTGGCGACCGCCGGCAAGAGCGGCGCGAGGAGCGAATCGTTCGTCATCGACGCTCGGGCTGGGCCCCGCGGACCTGGGGCATCGATCGAGTCTACGGGGGACGAAGCCCGGTCGCGATGTAGCCTCGCTGCATGATTGACACTGACGAACTGCTGGACGCCGCGCGCTCGGGGCTGGCCACGGGCGCCGTTGATGAGGGCGGCGACGCGGTGGCGCGTGTGTCGCTGTGGCGTTCGGGTTCCCGGTTGACACTCGCGGAAGCGAGCGGGCCCGATCCCTTGGCGGCGGCGCGCGCCGCGGCGGCGCGGTTGATGGAATCAGACGCAAGCGACGCATCGGTGCTTGTCGAGGCCGTCGCCGAACGCGGACCGATCGAGGTGGAGGGGCTCAGCGGGCTGATCGGATCGACACTGGGCAGCCCGGAGGGGTTGCTGCTACGCGACGGGGAGCACATCGCCCGCGGCTGGCCGTTCGACGCGTTGCGCACCGAGGGTCGGCAGGCGGCGTGGGCGAAGCAGCTGAATCGGCGGGCGCGACCGCCGGGGGCGCGGCTGGCCTCGTCGACCTCGATCGAGCGGTTTGGCACGATCGAGGCGATGGGGCCCGTCGCGGTGACCGACGAGGATGAGGTCGTTGCGCCGCGACTGGCGGGATTTCGCGTGGTCGATCCGAATGAGGTGCTGCCGGACCGGATGATCGGGGCGGCGTTTCAGTCGGCGGCGTGGCTGTTGCGGCACCAGCGGCAGGACGGATTCTTCGCGTATGAGTTCCTGCCGGCGACCCAATCGTGGTCGAACGCGGACTCGATCGTGCGGCAGTCGGGCTGCGCCTGGGCGGTGGCGCTGGTCGGGCGGCTGGGACGCGAGCCGAACATCTCGCGGGCCGCGGCGGGAGCTGTCGAAGCGCTGTTGCGCACGACGCTGAAGCGCGATGGGCCGGGGCGGCTGTACTACCTCGCGGCGCAGGGCGAGCCGCCGCGGCTGGGCGCGATCCCGCTGCTGCTGCTGGCGATCGCGGAGCTCGCGCAGGCGGCGACGGTCTCGCGCGAGGTCGTCGACCAGCTTGCAGCGACGCTGCTGGGGATTCAGGAGCCCTCGGGCCGGCTGGGGGTGACGGCGCGCGGGCTCGAGCTGGAGGGCTCGGAGACGTACTACGCGGGCCAGGTGGTACTGGCGCTGGCGCGTCTGCACGGGCTGCGCAAGCGTGACCGCTATGCGCGCGCGATTCGGCGGGCGCTCGCTCACTACCACGAGCGTTGGGCCGACGCGGACGAGCGCGACCTGTCGTTCACGACCTGGATGCTGCAGGCCTGCGACAGCTGGCATCACCTCGAGGGCGGGGACGATGTGGCGGAGTACGGCTTTGCGATGGCCGACTGGGCGCTGGAGTCACAGCACGGGCCGGAGCATCGGCATCCGCTCTGGCGCGGCGCGTTTCAGGACACGCCAGGCATCGGCACGGCGGCATACGCGGAGGGGATCGCGGCGGCGCTGGGGCTGGCGCGTCGGGTTGGCGACGAGCAGCGCGAGGCGCGATACGAGGCGGCGCTGCGCTCGGCGATGCGATTTCTGCTGCAGCTGACGGTGGACGCGTCGGACGCGCCGTTGATCGGCGGCGACGAGCAGATCGGGGCGGTGCGCAGCGCGCTGCATCGGTCGAGTCTGCGTTGTGATAACGCGCAGCACTTCATCATGGCGGCGTTACGCACGCGGGCGCTGGCCTTTGCGCAGGACTCATAGGCGATGGCGCGGCGTCTGCGGGTTCCCAAGCTGCGCAATCGCGGCTTCGCGCCGCTGGCCGGCGCGCGGCTGATCGTGGGTCTCGGCAATCCGGGGCCCGATTATTCGCAGAACCGCCACAACGCCGGGATCCGCGCGGCGGAGCAGGTGCGCCGGATGCTTGGTCTGGCACAGCCCCAGCGCGAGCGGCTGCTGCGCATCTCGCAGGGCGAGACTGAGCACGGCCCGGTGGCGGTGGTACTGCCGCGCACCTGGATGAACGAGAGCGGTCGAGCGGTGCAGGCGCTGCTGACGCTGTATCGGGCGGACCCGGAGCGTCTGATTCTGCTGGTCGACGAGCTGGACCTGGCGCCGGGCCGGATTCGGGTGCGAGCGAGCGGGTCGGACGCCGGTCAGCGCGGGATGCGTTCGATCCGTAACACCATCGGCGAGCTGACGTTCCCCCGCGTCCGGATCGGGGTGGGCCGGCCAATCGTGGGCGAGCGGCCGTCGCATGACCCGGAGGATGTCGCAGCGCATCTGCTCTCGGACCCGTCAAGGGCGGAGCGGGAGCTGCTGCACCAGGCAGAGCTACGCGCAGCCGAGGCCGCGATCCATCTCCTGGGCCATCCCGCAGAGGAGACGATGAACGTCTTCAACGCAAAATAGCTCGACAACTTGCACACTTGTGCTGCCGCTCACCCGCCGGTAGGCTGATCGCGAGGGAGAATTGAGATGGTGACAAGTACCGATGACCTCAAGGGCTTGGTCGACCGCGCACGAGACGCAGTCGCAGGTCTGGATCCGCAGACAGACAGCGACCTACGACCGATCGCTTTTGCACGGATCCTCGAGGCCCTGCTACGCGACACTGCATCGACGCCATCGAACGCTGGGAACGGTCGGCCTGCCACTTCGGCGCAGTTGATCGACGACACGTTCGCGACAGAAGAACAACGGATCGATGCAGTCGCCAGCTACCTCCGACTCCGGCCAGAGCAGGCCGGCGACCTCTTCGATCTGACCTCTGAGAAACCTCACCTGCAGGTGAATCCAGCCGCGCTCGAGGCGCAAAAGCGGCCCGCTCTGCGCCAGATTGTGTTGTTGGTCGCGGCGGCGCGCGACGCGCTAGGCATCGAGACGGGCACCGGCGATGTACGCAGTGCCGCCGACGGTCTGGGCAAATTCGACAAGAACAACTTCATCAACACGATCAGTGCGATGCCGGAGGTCGCGTTGCGGGGCAAGCGCGGCGAACACAATCGCCAGATTCGACTGCGGCTGATCGGCACGGAGGCGGCGCGCGAGTTGGCGTCCTCGCTGGTTGAGTGAGTATCGAGCGACCGCCACGACGCTTCGTCAGTGCAGCTCGACGGCTGCACCCCGATACCCAGCTCGCGCATGGGCTGTTGATCGACGGACACGGAACCGAGGCGGTGCGACGCGCCGCACAACGCTTCATCAATCGGGTCTCCGGGCTCGTATATGCGGGGGAGGACGAGCGTGGGGACCAGGAGGACGGAGTCCCTCTGATGGCTGCGGCATTCGCGCGGGAGGCGCCACGACTCAGCTTTAGCCGCGTGATCACGCGTGTCGAGCGTAATGAACACGATGGCTACCGCAACCTCGCTATCGGTCTTGCCTTAGCGCTCCGAAACGTTGCAACGCACGCAGATGAGTACCCGATGGATCACGACGAGGCGTTCGAGTGGCTCGCGTTCATCAGCGCGATGCACCGGCGGCTCGATCGTGTGGACCGCGTCCACCGGGCACCGCGAGAAGACTCCGAATCTACTCCTGCAACTCCCTAGTAGGCGGCGGTGTGGTCGAAGAGGGTTTTCGGGTTGTTGATTAGCATGTCGTCGATTTGGGCGTCGCTCACGCCGAGCTCTTTGAGCGCTGGGACTACGTCGTCGGGGATGTGATTGAAGTGCCAGTTGGGCACCTGCTCCTGCATCAGATTCATATCGGGAATCCAGTCGAGGCAGCAGCTCGCGTCGTGGGCCAGCAGGATGCGCTCGGCGTAGCCATCGGCGCAGAGCGAGGCGACCGTGCCGACGCGCTTCTCGAAGGACAGGATCATGTCGAGCCCGAAGCGGTCCATCCCGATGTATGAACCGGCGTCCATCAGCGACTTCAGGTAGTCGGTGTCGTCGGTATCGCCGACGTGGCCGATCACGATCCGGCTGAGGTCGCAGCCCTCCTCCTTGAAGACGCGCTGTTGCTCGGCGCCGAGCGTCGGCGGGCCGTTGTGCGTGGCGATCGGCACGCCGGTCTCGCGGTGCGCGCGCGCGCCGGCGCGGAGGCACTTCTCGTTGTAGGCGTCGACGCCGCCGCCCTGTTCGTCGGAGGCCAGCTTGATGATCCCGGCCTTGATCTCGGTGCCGGCGATGCCCTCGGTGATGTCGCTGACGAAGACGCGAGTCAGCTCCTCCTGCGGGCGGCCGCGCCAGTACATCGAGCGCAGCCAGTAGATGCCGGTGCAGAGGACGACGTTGATCTCGGTCACCGCGGCGACCTTCTGGAGGTAGCCGATGTCACGGCCGAGGTCGGCGGTCGAGAGGTCGACGACGGTGCCAACGCCGCGCTGCGCGAGCGCGGTCAGCTTCTCCTCGGCAGTCTGCACGCAGGCGGTCTCGTCCCACAGCTCGGGCCAGTTTTCGGCGATGCCCGGAGAGCGGATGCCGATGTGCTCGTGGATCAGGGTGCGGCCGAGCTCCGACGTGTCGAGTGCTCCGCGCAGCGTGTTGATGGTGGCCATGGCGTCTCCCGCCTCGATGTCGTCCCTGGATGCGACGGATGTGTGGCCCCGATCCTAACGCCATGACCCTGCCGCGAGTTAGCGTCGGCTGCGAGGAGGCGAGCCATGACCGAAGCCGAGCAGGAGCTGATTGCACAGGTGCGCGAGCTGGCGCGGGGGCCGTTCCGCGAGCGGGCCCCGGAGGCGGACGCGACGGGGCAGTTCGGTCACGAGAACGCGGCGGCGCTGCGCGAGCTGGGCGTGCCGGGGCTAATGGTCGCCGAGTCGCTGGGCGGTCGCGGCCACAGCGGGGCGACGGCGGTGCGGGTGATCGAGGAGATCGCCTGGGGCGACGCCTCGACCGCGGTAGCGGTCAACATGCACTTGCTGGTCACGTCGCTGCTGGGGCTGGTGCCGCCGTTCCCGCGGCGCAACGCGGTGCTGAAGGCGGTGGCGGAAGAGGGCGCGTGGTGCTGCGCGCCGGGCTCGATTCCTCTGCGCGAGCTCGACAACCGCACGAGCGGCTACGCAGCCACCGAGGAGGGCACGGATCTGCTCTGGAACGGGCGGGCGGGCTTCGCCTCGATGAGCGACGCGGCGCGCTTCGTGGTCCTCGGCGGCCAGATCGATCACGGCGAGGAGCGGCAGCCCGATCTCGCGATCGCACTGGCCGACCTCGACGCTGACGGCGTCACGAATCACGGCAACTGGGACGGGATGGGGCTGCGCGCCACGGCGTCGCACGACATCTCGGTCGAGAACCTGCGGATGCCGCGGGCCGACGCGCTGATCATCCCGCAGGCGCTGCTGCAGATGGCGGATCAGATGCAGACGCAGCAGCAGTGGCAGCGGCGCGCCTACCCGGGCTTCGGAATCCTCGCGATCTGGCTGGGCAACGCGCAGGCGCTGTTCGACGAGGTGGTGAGCTACGTGCAACAGCGGCACGGCTACCTCGCGTCGAGCCGCGCGTTCGGCGCGCTGGACGGCTTGCGCTCGGAGCAGCCCTGGGCGCAGATGGCGATCGGCGAGATGGAGCACTGGCTCGGAACGGGCCGCTCGCTGCTGTACGACGCGCTGCGTCAGGTCGAGGAGCCGTTCCCCGACCGCCAGTCGTGGGTGCGGTTCCAGGTGCGGACGACGTATCACCTGCGGCGGATGGCGGAGGAGGTCGCGCAGGGTGCGATGTCGGTCGCCGGGGCGCACGGCTACGTGCGGGGCAGCGAGATCGATCGGCTCTATCGCGACCTCACCGGCGGGATCGTGATGGCCTGGAAGACGGACGAGCTGCGGCACTCGCTGGGCCTCTCGGCGCTGGGTCAGGAGATCACGATCGTGGGTCCGGCGGGGACGTAAGAAAGCTCTGAATAACTCTCCCCCCGCAAAGCGGGGGGGGGGGGATGCCGAAGCCTGCCCCTGCGCAGGCAGGGGGCACAGGGGGGCTGCGGTCCCGACTCACCGGCCTGGCTGTCTCTGGCCATGCGGGGCCGCCCCCCTTGTACGTTCGCGCTGGCTCAGGAGCTGTTGGTTTCTTAGTCGAACCGGGGTGCGGCAGACCGGTGCCCCCGTCATTCTTGCGCCGCCTCCCTCATTCCTGCGCTCCTCTCCGTCATTCCTGCCCCCTGTCCGTCATTCCTGCGCAGGCAGGAATCCATGCGGTCTGTGGGGTCAAGGGCACTCCCAGTGTTCGACGGCGCCCGATCACGCGCGGCGCGCTGGGAGCTCTGGTGGGCCGTCGGGCGGATCGAGGCTCGTCGCACGGTTGGGCGGTCGCATGGATTCCTGCCTCCGCAGGAATGACGGAAGGGGCGGGAGTGACGGAAGGAGGAGGGCGTGATCAGCTGCTGCGCAGCGTGCCGGGTGTGGGCGAGCAACTCTCACTGACGCTGCCGGCCGAGCTGCCCGAGCTGCCCGAGCTGGGCCGGCTTGGACCGCCGCGCGATCGGCGCCCTGGTCGGCGTTGCGCCCTTCAACCGCGACAGCGGCAGACTGAGCGGCGTCATCGCGTCCGGCGACGCCGGCGGGACCGCGGGCGCCTGGAATCAGCTCGACGGGCATGGGAATGAGCCACTCATGCCCGGCCTTGACCGCTCAGCGCACCCGACCCGCGCGGGCCAGTTGACGCACGCGACCATCCGAAACGCCCAGCTCGGCGGCCGCGCGGCTCACAGTCACGTTGGCGACATCATCGGCGGGCGCTTCGGGCGCCAGCTCGAACTCGACGGGCCTGGGCTGTTTCAGGGTGCTCAGCTCATGAATCAAGAACCCGATGACCTCGCCGTCATCGTCCAGCCGCTTGAGCACGCGCTGATCCGCGGTCGGTGTGAAGTAGCCCTCGCGAAGGGCCCACAGGACCTCGAGCATGTCCCCCTCCTCGTCGTACCAGACGGACACCTTTCTGCTCGTCATGTCACTCTCCTTCGATCTGTCGGGTCAGGTAGCCGGCGAGGATGAATGAGTGATCTGCCCCGCGGACGGGGACGCGGACGGATCGGTCCGCTACTCGGGCGGCCAGATTCGGGTGAGGTCGACGGTGAGGCCGGGGGCGACTTGTTCGCCACTGAGGGACTGGGGCTTGATGAGGACTTCGGGCGGCCGGCCGGGGCGGTAGATGTGGGCGGTCGTGTGATCGGGATCGATCAGCCACGCGAGCCGGGCGCCGCGGGTGATCCACATCTCCATCTTCTCCTGTAGCGGGGGGAGCCGGTCAGACGGCGAGCGAATTTCCACGATCAGTTCGGGAACCACCTGGCCCGGCCCCCGCCGCGTGGGGGACATCTGAGCCGCGCGCTCTGCCGACGCCCAAGCGACATCCGGCGCGCGCCGTCCCAGCTCACTTACTTTGATGTAACCGCCCTCCCCGGACACGACACCGCCACCGCCCTGATCCGCCCAGATCTGGAACTGCGTGCCGATCTTGACCGCGCGCGTGCTGCTGACCCATGCGCCGCTGCCCATGATGATCAGCCCTCCCGCCTCATCCACCTCGAATCGGAACTCCTCGTTCAGCGACAGGAGTTCCGCGAACGCGTCGTCGGTCATCGCCCAGTTCGACGGCAGTGTCAGGACCAGACAGTCGGAATCAGCCAGGGACGGCTCCGCGGGCGGCGATTTCTGCGTCGTGACCATGATTCGGGCAGTGTACCGGCGCGCGATCGAGCGCGGACGCACTCGGGGAGCGGTCGGCTACTCAGGCGGCCAGATTCGGGTGAGGTCGACGGTGAGGCCGGGGGCGACTTGTTCGCCGCTGAGGGACTGGGGCTTGGCGAGGACTTCGGGCGGCTGGCCGGGGCGGTAGATGTGGGCGGTCTTGCGATCGGGATCGATCAGCCACGCAAGGCGGGCGCCACGGGTGATCCACAGGTCCAGCTTCTGCTGTAGTTGCGTGAGACTGTCGGACGGCGAGCGGATTTCGACGATCAGATCGGGGACGACCTCGCCTGGGCCCGTCGTCTCCGCACCCATCTCGGGAATGCGCTCCGGCGATGTCCACGACACATCGGGAGCGCGGCGTCCGAGCTCGCCCACGCGGAAATAGCCCATCTCTCCCGAGACCTCGCCGCCGCCGGCTGCGTCGGCCCAATTCTGGACCTGAGTGGCGATCTTGACCGCTCGCGTGCTGCTGACCCATGCGCCGCTGCCCATGATGATCAGCCCTCCCGCCTCATCCACCTCGAATCGGAACTCCTCGTTCAGCGACAGGAGTTCCGCGAACGCGTCGTCGGTCATCGCCCAGTTCGACGGCAGTGTCAGGACCAGACAGTCGGAATCAGCCAGGGACGGCTCCGCGGGCGGCGATTTCTGCGTCGTGACCATGATTCGGGCAGTGTACCGGCGCGCGATCGAGCGCGGACGCACTCGGGGAGCGGTCGGCTACTCAGGCGGCCAGATTCGGGTGAGGTCGACGGTGAGGCCGGGGGCGACTTGTTCGCCGCTGAGGGACTGGGGCTTGGCGAGGACTTCGGGCGGCTGGCCGGGGCGGTAGATGTGGGCGGTCGTGTGATCGGGATCGATCAGCCACGCGAGCTGGGCGCCACGGGTGATCCACATCTCCATCTTCTCCTGTAGCGGGGGGAGCCGGTCAGACGGCGAGCGAATTTCCACGATCAGATCGGGAACTACCTGGCCCGGCCCTCGCCGCGTGGGGGACATCTGAGCCGCGCGCTCTGCCGACGCCCAAGCGACATCCGGCGCGCGCCGTCCCAGTTCACTCACCTGGATGTAGCCGCCCTCACCGCTGACGACACCTCCACCGCCCTGATCCGCCCAGTTCTGGAACTCCGCCCCGATCATCATCACAACCGAGCTGCTGATCCATGCACCGCTGCCCATGATGATCAGCCTTCCCGCCTCATCGACCTCGAATCGCAACTCCTCGTTCAGCGACAGGAGTTCCGCGAACGCGTCGTCAGTCATCGCCCAGTCCGACGGGAGAGTCAGGACCACACGATCGACATCAGCCAGGGACGGCCTCGCGGGCGGCGATTTCTGCGTCGTGACCATGATTTGGACAGTCTAACGGAGGGCGTTCGAACGCCGCCGCACTGGGAGCACGGGCGGCTGTAAGCTCTAGGGACAAACTTGGCTTCGCAGCTACGCACCGAAGGGGCTTCTCGTGGCGTCTCCGCTCAAGACTGAACTTTGCGACATGTTGGGGATTGAACTGCCGATCATGCTCGCCGGCATGGGCGGCGCGGCCGGGCCGGCGCTCGCCGCGGCCGTGTCCGAGGCCGGCGGGCTCGGCGTGGTTGGGGCGACCGGCTACACGCCCGATGAGCTGGCCGGGATGATCGCCAAGGTCCGCTCACTGACCGACAAGCCGTTCGGCGTCGACCTGCTGCTGCCGTCCTCGATCGCCGACTCCGGCAACCGCGAGGACCTCGAGATTCAGATCACGGCCGAGCACCGGATGTACGTCGACAATCTGGTCGAGGAGTTCGAGATTCCCAACCCGTCGCGGCTGCCCGACCGTCCGCCGCTGACGCAGGAGTACTTCCGCAAGCAGGTCGAGGTGATTCTCGACGAGAACGTGCCGGTCTTCGCCTCCGGGCTCGGCAACCCGGGCTGGATGGTGCCCGACGCGCACGCGCAAGGTATGAAGGTGATCGGCCTGGTCGGCAACACGCGCAACGCGCGTCGCGTGGCGGCGGCCAACGTCGACGCCGTGGTGGCGCAGGGCACCGAGGCGGGCGGGCACACCGGCCGGATCGGCACGCTGGCGCTGGTCCCGCAGGTCGCCGATGCGATCGCGCCGATCAAGACGATCGCCGCCGGCGGGATCGTCGACGGACGCGGGCTGGTCGCGTCGCTGGCGCTGGGCGCAGAGGCGATCTGGTGCGGCACGGCCTTCCTGGCCACGCCGGAGGCATACCAGGACGCCGAGGAGCGCGGCGAGACCGACGCCTGGACGCGCAAGGTGCAGCACGACAAGCTGGTCGCCGCCGTCGATGAGGACACGCGGATCGGCCGGATGTACTCGGGCAAGACGATGCGGCACATGTACAACGCATGGACCGAGGCCTGGGAGCGCCCCGAGGCGCCGGCGACGCTACCGATGCCGCTGCAGGGTCTGCTGGTGGGCGAGGCGCTGCGCGGCGCGCGCGAGGCGCACATCGAGGAGCTGATCGGCGGCCCGGCCGGCAACGGCGCGGGGCTGATCAAGGCGATCCGTCCCGCCACGGAGGTCGTCAATTCGATGGTCGCCGTGGCCGAGGAGCTGTTCGAGCGCTTCGGCCTGCAGCCGGCCAGGGCCTAGTCGCGTGCGGGGAGCGCGCGATGAAGATCTGCCGGTTCTGCCACCGCGAGACGTTTGACGGCCGCACGACCTGCCACCACTGCGGCGCCGATGTCGCCGCGACGCCGCAGATCGCGCTGCCCAGCCGCGACGCGGCGACGTGGGTGCGGCCGGGGCCGTTCACCTCGCGGATCGGCGACCTGGCGCTGGGGATCGACGGGATGGTGTTCTACGCCGAGGACGGCCGGCCGCTGCTCGAGGTGCCCACGCGCATCATCCGGCGCGTGCGCGGCGCGCAGGCGCGTGACTTGATCGTCGACTGGGAGGACAGTCGCGGGCGCCGCCAGCGGGCGCGGATGCGGGTGCGCTGGGCGCCGCAGGCGGACCGCACGCTGCGGGCCGATCATATCTTCGGCGCGGCCGGCATGCGGAGCGGCTGGGCCTACGGAATGCGCACGCCGAATCGTCGCGGACGGCGCACGCGGCGCGATTACGCGGTGGTGCGCGACCGCTGGCAGTCGGCCCTGGAGATGTTGCTGGCGGCGGACCGCTACGCGCTGGACCGGCGGCCGCAGGAGGCGACGCCGAGCTGGCGCCAGCGCCTGCGCTCGACCTGGTCATGGCTGGCCGAGTAAGCGCATGCCCCGCCGCAACCGCAAGGGTCGCAGGCCGGGTCAGCGTCCGCGGCTGTTTCATCCCGAGAGCCGCCGCGAGGCGAGGCGCGACCAGCGCGAGCTGAACAGCCGGCTCGCAGCCCCGACGCCCCGACCGCTCCCGCGCGAGTGCGGGAGCTGCCTGGAGTGGGTCGCCCCGGGCGACACGCTGCTGGCCCGTGGTAGGTGCGCGCACCCGGCCTCAGGCGTGTTCGCGTCCCCCTCCGACATGCCCGCCTGCGAGCAGTTCACGCCCCGCCGCCCACATTGAGTGGGCGACGGAATCCGTCGCGCCCCGGTTGGCAAACCGACGAACCGAGAGCGCTCCCGTCGGCATCGCGGTCAACGCGATCGCGGTGTCGCATCGCCACCAAAGCTCGACCAAGCGCATCTGACACGAGGGCCAGCTGAAGCACAACGTCTACCTGTGCGGCCGCAAGGACCCGTTCATCGTGCGCGAGCCCAAGTTTCGGGAAACAATCGTGGCGCCGGAGCGGGAGATCATGGTCGGCATCGACAGTTTCACCTGCGGCGCCCAATCGCGCGTGTGGCGCAAGTATCAATACGCACTGGAGCCAGCCCCCTGGATCGCGCCACGTGACGTGGCTATTGATGCCGTGCGCCGTGTCGGGCACGGCGGCAGCTCAGAAATTGGCCGTGGGAACGAGGGAATGGGGGCCGATGAAACCGATGTGGATGCGCTTGGTGACGCCGCTCGTGTCATCGTGGAAGTGAATGCGAGGGATGTTCTCGTTGCCCTGCACCGTTACTTTGATGTGGGCCTCCATGACAGTCTCGCCTGTTTCTTCAACGCGGCGGTCAACCGCAAAGACGCGCTTATCGCCGTGCGTTGACATCGTGCTGTCCGACTCATGGAGAGCGAGACGGTCGGGATACCAGACATGCTCACTCTCGCCTTTGAGACACCAGTCGGCAAAGTTGCCACCCCGTGAGCGGCCCTGCTCGGCATAGGCCTGCAGGGCGCAGAGAGCCTTCCAGGCATCACGCACCCAAGTGGCGTGTTCCTTCTGTCGATCCAGCTTGTCGAGATCGCGGACCGCCGCGCCCGGCACCACGAGCGCGTTGAGGTGGCGCTGGGCGGCGGTGACCAGCAACGCGAACGAGGGCGGCGCGAGCACCTTGGACCAGTGGTGCCGGGACTGCGAGCGCAGCGCTTCGATCTGGCCCTCTAGATGGCGAACGTACTCGTTGAGAACGGCGATCTGGAGGTTGTTGCGGCTGATCTCCTCGCGTTTGCGCTCGCTGTCGTCCTCCGACTGCTGCCAATCTGCGAGCGTGCTCTCGAGGTCGATTTCCGTGTTCTCGATCTGTCGCTGTTTCTGTTGGCTGTCCTGTTCAGACCGCTGCCACGCCTCGCGCGCCTCTTCGAGATTCCGTTCGAGCTGGTCAATCTGGCGCCGCTTGGCCTGGCTGTCTTCTTCTGAGCGCTGCCAATGGCTCGTCATTTCGCCCAGATGCCGTTTGAACTCGTCTTCGGCTGGCGTCGCAATGAGCTCCGACTCGCCTCGCTCGGCGACCATCCGCTCGAGATCTCGCTCGAGCTGCTCGATCTGCTCCCGCTTCTCGCGGCTGTCCTGTTCCGATTGCCCATACATCTCATGGACTTGACCAAGATCTCGCTCGAGCTGCTCGATCTGCTCCCGCTTCTCGCGGCTGTCTTGCTCCGATTGCCCATACATCTCATGGACTTGACCAAGATCTCGCTCGAGCTGCTCGATCTGCTCCCGCTTCTCGCGGCTGTCCTGCTCCGATTGTTCGTAGCGCGTCTGCGCCTCGTGCAGTTCGGCTTCGAGATGCGTGATCGTTAACCTCTTCACCCGACTGTCGTCTTCGGACTCTTCCCGATCGGCGCGGGCTCGGGTCAGCTCAGCCTCCAGCAGACTGATTCGCTCGGCGTTGCTGCGGCTGTCGTCTTCCGACTGGCTGCGAATCAGGCGAGCGCCAGCCAGCTCCTGTTCGAGCCGATCAATCTCCTGCTGCTTCGCCCGGCTGTCGTCTTCCGATCGCTCCCAGTCCGTGCGAGCCTGTGCCAGGTCGTGGACGAGCGTCTGAGCGAGCCCGCTGATCTGTTCTGCGCGGCTGAGGCTCGCATGATCCGCGGTTTGAGGGCTCAGGCGCTCCGAAGCGCCATCCGGACGTGCGGTTACTGTGTGCTCGTCTGTTGCTCCCGCCGGCAGAAGCGGCTGCGAGACGATCCACGTAGCAGCGTATTGCAGCAGTTCGGCAGCGCGCCGAACCGACTCCTGATCCGCCAACGGGGACCAGTCGAGGGTGCCGAGTACTGCCTGCGCATTGGCCCGGCTACGTCTCTCTCGCCACGCGACGAGCGCCCGGACTAACCGCTTACTCGGCGCCTTCGAATCCGGCGTTGGTGTCTCATCCCAGTCGATCTGAAGCAGAACGGTTCGGGCGTTGTTGCGCGTCCTCGAACGGGCATACGCGATCAGCGCTTCATGGATGCGATCGTTAGCGGTCATCGGCTATCCCGTTCGGTTGCAGCGGTGCAGGCCAACGCGAGGCTAGTCGGCGTGACGGCGTTGTTCCAGCCAGGTGAGGCAGCGGGCGTAGTCGGCTTCGGTGATGACGGTGCGGCTGAGCAGGTAGTTGAGCAAGCGGTCGAGCGTGAGCAGACTGTGCAGCTTGACACCCTCGCGGCGTAACGACTCCGCGCCGCCGGCGCCGCGGTCGATCATTACGAAGGCGTCCTGCACGACCAAGCCGGCCGAGCGCAGCATGTCGGTCGTGTCGCGCAGGCTCGCGCCGCCGGTGATCAGGTCGTCGACCAACAGCACCGTCTGGCCGGGCACATAGGCGCCCTCGATCTCCTCCTGCAGATGACGCGTCTGCGAGTCCGGGTGGAGATAGATCATCGGCACGTTGGCGGTCAGCGAGAAGGCAGTGGCGAGGTGCAGGCCGCCCATCGGCACGCCGGCGACGAGCTCGAACGGCGCGATGTGGGGGCGCAGCATGCCGCCCAGCGTGCGCGTCTCGTCGGTCAGCAGCTCGCCGATTCGGCGCAGCGCCCAGGGGTTGCCGATCAACCGGCGGACGTTGATGTAGACGGGCGAATCGAGCGTCGCGCCGAGGTCGAACTGGCCGAACGAGATCGCGCCCGAGTCCCACAGCGCGTGCGCCAGCCAGAGATTGCCGGGTTCGGGCGGCTGCGGCGTCCAGGCGGGCTTCGAGTCGGACATGGTGTCGCGGCGTCTCCCCTGAACCGCCCGGTTAACCGACCTGGTGCAGGAGCGGCTCGCCGGCGAGCGCGGCGCGCAGATTGGCCACCGCGATATCTGCCATTTTGCCCCGCGTCGCCATGCTCGCGGAACCGATGTGCGGCAGCACGACGACGTTCGGCATCGAGAGCAGCGGGCTGTCGGCCCTGACGGGCTCGACCTCCGTGACGTCCAGGCCCGCGCCCGCGATTTTGCCGGAGCGGAGCGCGTCGATCAGCGCCGCTTCGTCGACGATCGGGCCGCGCGCGGTGTTGACGAGGATCGCGTGCGGCTGCATCTTGGCGAGCGCCTCGGCGTCGATCAGGTGGTGGGTGTCCTCGGTCAGGGCGACGCTGAGCGAGACGAAATCGGACTCGGCCAGCAGCGCGTCGAAGCTTCGCAGATAGACGTCCAGCTCGGCGGCCTGCTCGGGACGCGGCGTGCGGTTCCAGTAGAGCGTGCGCATCCCGAAGCCACGAGCGCGGCGCGCGATCGCCTGGCCGATCGCGCCGAAGCCGACGATGCCCAGCGTCGCGTCGTGCACATCGAAGCCGGCCATCATTGTGGGGCCCCAGGTCTTCCAGTCGCCGCGGCTGACGTACTCGGCGGCTTCGACGACGCGGCGAGCGGAGACGAGGATCAGCGCGAGCGCGAGGTCGGCGGTCGTCTCGGTGAGCACGCCGGGCGTGTTGCCGACCGGGATGCCCCGCGCGGCGCAGGCCGCGAGATCGACGTTGTCGACCCCGACGGCCATCTGCGACACCACCTTGAGCTGCGGTCCCGCCGCCTCGAGCACGGCTTCGTCGATGCGGTCGGTGATGAGGCAGATCAGGCCGTCGACGCCGCGAACATGTTCGAGCAGGTCGTCGCGCCCGGGCGGGAAGTCGCCCGGCCAGATGTCGAGCTCGAAGTCGGGATCGTTGCGCAGCGCGACGAAGCGTTCGCCGGGCAGCTCGCGCGTGACGAAGATCCGTGGCATCGGCGGCTCCGCTCGCTGCGCACCCTCAGTGGGCGCGCGACTGAGGATAGAGCGGGGGCTGCTCGGTCGTTGCGCGAAGCCGGAGCTCTCCTAACGGGGTGCTGAAGAAGCCGCCCTCTGTCACTCCGTGACATCTCCCCCCGCAGAGCGGGGGGAGAGAGGAGAACCGGATTGCGCTGACCACTCAATGCGGCCGGCGGGGGCGAGAGGAGAACCGGATTCCGCTGACCACTCAATGTGGTCAGCGGGGGCGAGAGGAGAACCGGATTGCGCTGACCACTCAATGCGGCCGGCGGGCTCCTCATCCGCCGCGGCGTTGGGCGACCTGCTGGATGCGCGCGGTGCGCTGGTTCGGCTCGACGCCGCTCTGGAAGTTTGGTTGGTAGTCCGACTGGCGGCCCTCAATCTGCGCGCCGTGCTGGCGGTCGTGGCGGTAGAAGGAGCGCAGCCACTGCATGACCGTCAGCTCACCGAAGGCGTCGGTGCGCGCGGTGCGGTGGAATTCGTGGAGCGAGAGGCTACGGATGAACTCGTTGGTCGCGGCGCGCTCGGCGATCAGTTCGTCGAGCAGCTCGCGGACCGCGTGCGCCGGCGCGTCTTCGATCGGGATGCCGACGGGATCGCCGCGCACGCCGGCGAGATCAGCGCCGTCCTGTTCGATCGCCGCCCGGCACCAGGCGATGTAGGACTTCTCCATCTCCCAGAGATGCGAGAGCTGCTCCTTGGCGGTCCACTGCTCCTCGCCGACGGCGTCGGTCGGCACGGCGTTGGCTTCAGCGTCGCTGAGGCGCTCGGCGGCGACGATCAGCCTGCCGCGCTCTGCGGCCATCTTGCTGACCAGTGCCTCGATATCGTCGTGGGTATAGGTGGGCATCAGCAGTTCTCTCGTTGGCTCGAGTGCATTCTCACGCAGGCTGCGCGGCGACTCAGCAGGTGCCTGTCAGGGCGTAACGGGTCTGGGCAGTGTGCTCTTCGAGGTGCGCGGCGTTGGCACGGAGCCAGTCGAGCACGGTGAACGCCTCGCCGGTTGGAAGCCGGTGGGGGATTGACCACTGCTCGTCGCGCAGGCGATCGAGGATCTGCGCAGAGGCTTCGACCAGCGCGTCGATCTGGGCCAGCGACGGACCGACGGGGCGCTTGCGGTAGCTCAGCGCCTGTTGGAGGGAATCCTGTTCGTAGTCCCAGTAGTCCAACGTGACGTCGACCAGCATCAGACGCAGGCGCAGCGCGCCCATGATCGCGATATCTGCGCTGTGGTGGACGATCTGGCGCGCCGTCCAGCCTTCGTCGGGGTCGGGACCGTCGAGCTGGGCCAGCGATGCTCCGGCGACCTCTTCGCGGAGGGCTCGGGGCGCGTCGCGGTAGCGCCTCAGCCACTCGGTGCGATCGGCTTGGGACATCGCGGCGCCTGTTAGCGGAGCCGCGAGCGAACGGTCGTCGCCAGCTCGCGGAGGGTCGTGTCGTCGAGCGCGCCGGGCGGTTCGGAGTCGCCCACCAGCTCGGCGTGGACGGCGCCCTGCGCCCAGCGCAGCTCGAGCATGCGCTGGGTTGGGGTCTCGCCGTCGAGGCGCGTCCACTCGCGGGCGCGCAGGTCATCGCCGTTGCTGAGGTCCTCAACGCGCACGTTGGCGTCCTGCTCGCCGATCTCGGGCTGGTTGTCGAGCGCCGCCGCGGCCTGTTCGGCGCTTTCGTAGCGGCTGAGGGTCAGCTCGACGCGGCGATGGGGGGCGTTGCGACGCAGGGTGTGCGTGAGCAGCACATCGATCAGCTCGCCGAAGCTGCGCGGGTCGCGAAACTGCTGGCGGAACGAGATCACGTGTCCGGCGCCGTCGAGCTCGCGCATCGTGTCGGCGGGGCTTGAGGCGCCCCAGGCGATCATCTCGGAGCTCATGGCGCGCCGCTCCGACATCGCGAAGCCCGAGGGCAGGTCGGCGGACGCGATCGCGGCCGGGAGGAGCTCGCTGACGCCTTCGGCGCGCAACGAGCGTCGGTGCTGGACGCTGCGCAGGCCTGCCTGCACGATCGGCACGCCCAGGACCAGCACGATGATGATGATGCCAACGATCACGCCTGCGGACATGTGCTCAGGCTACCGCAGCCGGCGCCAACGGCGCGCGTCAGCATTACGCATTAGGAAGGCTCTGAACAACTCTCGCCCCGCAGAGCGGGAGGAGATACCGAAGCCTGCCCCTGCACAGGCAGGGGGCAGAGGGGGGCATCCGCTTCCGGCTCAACGCTGACGCTGCACCTGGCCAGACGGGACCGCCTCCCCTCTGTCATTCCTGCGCAGGCAGGAATGACGGAGGGGGCGCAGGCATGACGGAGGGGGCGCAGGCATGACGGAAGGTTGGGAATGGCGCACGTCGTTGAGATGGTCGGGCGTGCGGACTTCGGAGTCGATGGTGACCATTCGCCCGCGCCAGCGCCCACCGCGTTGATCCGCAACACAGTTGCTCTGTCCCGACGGGACCTCTCCCCCCGCTTCGCGGGGGGAGAGGGGATCCGGATTCCGCTGACCACTCAATGTGGTCAGCGGGGGGAGATGGGATCCGACTTGTTCAGAGGGTTCTTGGCAGCGCGCGCGGCACTTACGGCGACTTGCCGACGAGGATTTCGACCACCGCGGCTGTGTTGCTGAGGTCGGCGAGGAGGTGGTCGGCGGTAATCAGGTCGCCGGGTTGGGCGAAGCCGGTTTGCACGGCGACGACTTTGGCGCCGATCCCGCGGGCGGCCTCGATGTCGTGGTAGGTATCGCCGATCACGATCACCTCGGCGTTCGGGTCGGCGTGCGGTCGCAGTCGCGGCAGCGCGGCGGCCAGCAGCTCCGTCCGATTCGCCGCATCGTCGCCAAATCCGCCGTCCACGAAGCAAGCCCAAACGCCGAGGTAGTCGAGCTTGGCCTCCGCCGCGCGGCGGAAGTTGCCGGTACCCAGTCCCAGCACGACCGACTCCTCGCTCAGCGCCGCGAGCAGTTCGGACACCCCCGGGAGCAGCCATGAGCGGGCGCGCAGCTCCTCGCTGAGCGCCGGGATGTAGGCGTCCTGGAATCGTGCCAGCGATTCCTCACCGTCGTCTCGGCCCGCGTCTCTGAGCACCGTGCCGACAATCCAGCGGTCGCTGCGTCCCGCGAAGTCGACATTCGCGAGCGAGAAGCTGATCCCGGAGTGCTGTTTGAACGCGCGGGCCATCGCGCGCGACCCAGCGCCCTGCGAAACGGCGAGCGTGCCATCGATGTCGAACAGCAGGATCGTGCCCGGCTTCTCCATGAGTCGCCTAATCGTCGTCGGAGAGCGCGAAGTCGACGTAGTGGCCGTGAATACGCAGGGTCAGACCGCCGGCGTCGTTGGGCAACGCGAAGACGACGAGCAGCGAGACCGCGAGGCCCGGCTGCAGCGTGGTCGGCGGGGCGAGCGTGGGGCTGGGCTCGTACTGCGCGGCGCCGATCGAGAGCAGCGAATCAAGCACGAAGCTGCGGCCGTCGGCGGCCACGATCTGAATCTGGTCGGGCTGGAGCTGGTAGGGCGAAGCGCCGCGGTTGACCGCGCTGAGGCGGAGGATCGCGAAACGCTCGGTCGCGAGCTGCGTCCGCCCCTGGCTGCGCACCTCGCCGGTCCAGGTGACGCTCTCGATCGCGATGTCGAGGTGCCCGACTCGAGCCGACTGCTCGAACGCGACGATGCTCGGCGCGGTGGTTGCTTCGACCTCGACCGGCGTGGCCTGCTGGGTCTCCTGGTCCGTGTCGTCGCTGCCGCCGCTGTCGAGCGCGCCCGAGAGGAACAGATAGACGAGCACGACGACGACCACGATCGCGACGAAGATCGCGTAGCCCTGCGTGCCGGAGAGACGCGCGAGCCGGCTCAGCACGCTGACGGCTCGGTCGCGGCGGCCGGGCACCCTGCGGTCGGCTGGATGCGCCGGATGCGACTGATCGAGTGGCTCAATTGCTGCTCGACTACTCGATCGGCAGTCCGGCAGCGCGCCACTCGTCGGTGCCGCCTTCGATGTTGTAGAGGTCGGTGAAGCCGAGCGCGGCGGCGAACTCGCAGGCGACCGCGCTGCGCTGGCCCTTGGCGCAGATGAACATCAGCGGCGCGTCCTTCGCGCCGGCGATCTGCTCCAGCTCCTCGGCGCGCGTCATCAGGCTCATGTAGGGCATCAGCGGGGCATCAACGACGTGTCCATCCTGGTATTCGTCGAGCTCGCGGGTGTCGATGATCGGCACGCCTTCGAGCCGTTTGGCGTCGGCATCCTCGACGGAGATGCGTTGGAAGGGTTCGGCGGTCTGGGGCATCGAGGCGCTCCCTGTGGCTGTGCTGCGGAGTTCAGGCTTGCTGCCTGAGGGTTGCCTGGATCGTATCATTCCGCCAGCGACGATCCGCGGCCGGGACGACCCAATGGGCCCCTTCTGGCGCGGTCGAGAGCACGAATCAGACAGGAAGTTGACACCATGACCTCCGCAGCAGCCGCACTCCCGATCGATGAACGCTACGAACCGCCGGCGCGCGTCCGCGACGGCGCAATGGTGCAGAGCCGCGAGGAGTACGAACGGCTCTGGCGGCACAGCCTCGACGACCCGCAGGCCTTCTGGACCGAGGCGGCCAACGAGCTGCTCGAGTGGCACAAGCCGTGGGACACGCTCGTTGAGGAGAACCTCGCGGCCGGCGAGATCGCCTGGTTCATCGGCGGCAAGCTGAACGTCAGCGTGAACTGTCTCGACCGTCATCTCGAGGCGCGCGGCGACCAGGCGGCGATCATCTGGGAGGGCGACGAGCCGGGCGAGAACCAGACCTGGACCTACAGCGATCTGCACGCCGAGGTCTGCCGGCTCGCCAACGAGCTGCGCTCGCGCGGGATCGGCAAGGGCGACCGGGTGGCGATCTACATGGGCATGACGCCCGAGGTGGTCGCGGCGATGCTGGCCTGCGCGCGCATCGGCGCGATGCACTCGGTGATCTTCGGCGGCTTCAGCGCCGCGTCGATCGCCGACCGCGTGACCGATTCGACCTGCCGGGCGATCATCACGCAGGACGAAGGCAAGCGCGGCGGTCGCACGGTGCCGCTCAAGGCCAACGTCGACGCGGCCCTGGAGAGCGTCGACTGCGTCGAGTTCGTGCTGGTCCACCAGCACACCGGCGGCGACGTGACGATGCAGGACGGTCGCGACATCTGGTGGCACGAGACGGTCGCTCGCCAGCCGGCCGAGGCCGAGCCGGAGATCATGGATGCCGAGGACCCGCTGTTCATTCTCTACACCTCGGGCTCGACCGGGAAGCCCAAGGGCGTGCTGCACACGCAGGCCGGCTATCTGCTGTTCACGATGCTGTCGCATCGCTACGTGTTCGACTACCGCGAGGGCGAGATCTACTGCTGCGCGGCCGATGTGGGCTGGATCACCGGGCACTCGTACATCGTCTACGGGCCGCTCGGCAACGGGGCGACCTCGGTGATGTTCGAGTCGATCCCGACCTACCCCGACGCGGGACGCTACTGGGACATGGTCGACCGGCTGGGAATCAACACGCTCTACACCGCGCCGACGGCGATTCGGGCGCTGATGCGCGAGGGCGACGAATGGGTCAAGGCGCACGAGCGCACCTCGCTGCGCGTGCTCGGCACCGTCGGCGAGCCGATCAATCCCGAGGCCTGGCGCTGGTACTTCGACGTGGTCGGCGAAGGGCGCTGCTCGATCGTCGACACTTACTGGCAGACCGAGACAGGCGGCCACATGCTGACCGGCCTGGCCGGCGCCAACGAGATGAAGCCCGGCTCGGCCTCGCTGCCGTTCTTCGGGATCGAGCCGGTGATCGTCGACCAGGACGGCCACGAGCTCGAAGGCGACCCGCAGGCGGGCCTGCTCTGCATGGCGCGCTCCTGGCCGGGCATGATGCGCACCGTCTATGGCGACCATGAGCGGTTCATCAGCACCTACTTCGTGCAATATCCGGGTAAGTACTTCACCGGCGACGGCGCGTATCGGGACCCCGACGGCTACTACTGGCTGACGGGGCGTGTGGATGACGTGCTGAATGTCAGCGGCCACCGACTGGGCACGGCCGAGATCGAGGGCGCGCTGGTCGGTCACTCAGGCTGCGCCGAGGCGGCGGTCGTTGGCTACCCGCACGAGATCAAGGGCGAGGGCATCTACGCCTACGTGCTGCTCAAGGACGGTTTCGACCCGGGCCCCGAGCTGGCCACCGAGTTGAAACGCGCCGTGCGCACGGCCATCAGCCCGATCGCGACGCCCGACAGGTTGCAGTTCGTCGGCGGCCTGCCAAAGACCCGCTCGGGCAAGATCATGCGCCGCATCCTGCGCAAGGTCGCCGAGGGCAACCCGGACGATGTCGGCGACGTGACGACGCTGGCCGAGCCACAGGTCGTGGAGGCGATCATCGAGGGTGTGACCGACGCTCATTAGCATCCGCCATCGACCCGGCGTCGGTCTGGAACGCCCGCTCGGGTTGCGAGCCGCGGGATCACCGCCTATCCTGTTTCGGCGTCGCAAAGTCGGAAGTGGAGCGCCGTGGTCACATTCGGTCGACAACGAGTCAGCGATACCCTCGTCGAGGAGGAGATCTGCGACGCGGATTCGGCCGATCGCGTGGCGAACGTGATCGGTGAAGCGGTCGAATCGGTCGTGGAGCCGTTGGCGATGAGGGACAGCACCGAGGCAGCGATCGCCGAGCTCAAGGTCACCATCGACCGCTTCATTCAGGCGATGGACGAACGGGAGCGCCAGCGCGATCAACGTGAACGAGAGCGCGTCGAAGCCGACATCGAGCGTGAGCGATACCGCGACGAACGCGAACGTGAACGCGAACGCTCATGGCATAGCTGGCTGGAGCAAGCCCGCGAGCGCGACCGGGAGCGCGACCCGGCCAACGCGGAGCACGAGTCCCGGATGCGCCGGATCGTCTACGGCGGGATGGCGATCGGCTTCGGCTCCGTCGGCGCGCTGATCGGGCTGCTCGAGTTCCTCTCCTCGCGCTAGCCGGGCCCCGCGCGGGAGCTGCCGAGGGCTGAGCGGGAGGCCTCGGCGTGCACCAAGCTTGCGGGGTTGGGAGCCTCCCCCTCAGTCGCTGCGCGACAGCTCCCCCTCGGGGGGAGCATTTTCCGATCCCAATATCGCCCCCTGAGGGGGAGATGCCGCAGGCAGAGGGGGAGGCCGCGCGCGCCCCACGACGAGCGGGGTTGGGAGCCTCCCCCTCAGTCGCTGCGCGACAGCTCCCCCTCGGGGGGTGCATTTTCCGATCCCAATATCGCCCCCTGAGGGGGAGATGCCGCAGGCAGAGGGGGAGGCCGCGCGCGCCCCACGACGAGCGGGGTTGGGAGCCTCCCCCTCAGTCGCTGCGCGACAGCTCCCCCTCGGGGGGAGCATTTTCCGATCCCAATATCGCCCCCTGAGGGGGAGATGCCGCAGGCAGAGGGGGAGGCCGCGCGCGCCCCACGACGAGCGGGGTTGGGAGCCTCCCCCTCAGTCGCTGCGCGACAGCTCCCCCTCGGGGGAGCATTTTCCGATCCCAATATCGCCCCCTGAGGGGGAGATGCCGCAGGCAGAGGGGGAGGCCGCACGCGCCGCACGCCGAGCGGGGTTGGGAGCCTCCCCCTCAGTCGCTGCGCGACAGCTCCCCCTCGGGGGGAGCATTTTCCGATCCCAATACCGCCCCCCGAGGGGGAGATGCCGCAGGCAGAGGGGGAGGCCGCACGCGCCGCACGACGAGCGGTGCTGGGAGCCTCCCCCTCAGTCGCTGCGCGACAGCTCCCCCGCGGGGGGAGCGTTTCGGAGGGAGCTAAATCAGGCGGGCGGAGCGTTTGCGGCCGGGGCGGGGGTCGTAGTTGGTTTTGAACATCTCGAGCTGATCGCGGGCGATCAGGTACTTGCCTCCGAAGAAGCGCGTGGCGATGCGGCCCTGCTTGATCAGACGGCGCAGACTCTGCGGGTGAATCTGTAGCTCGCGCGCGGCCTCGACGATGTCAAACCACTGGCCGAAACTCGGGCGCGCCGGCGGCGGCGGGGCGGGCGATGACGCCGGCGTCAGCATCAGCCGCGCCGAGCGCTTGCGGCCCGGCCGGCGGTCGTAGTTGGTCTTGAACATGTCGAGCTTGTCGCGCTCGATCATGTACTTGCCACCGAACATCGTGGCTGGCACGCGGCCCTGCTTGATCAGCCGTCGCAGGCTCTGGGGATGAATCTGCAGCTCGCGCGCCGCTTCAACCAGGTCTGACCAGCCGTCGAACGGATCATCGCGTGTCGTCATGTGAGATCAGTGCCCGGTTCTGAGCCGCGCCGCCGCACAACTGCATAATTGACTATACAGAACAACGCTCAGATGGCAATCCGCGCCCAGCCGCCCGCGCGACCCGAATTGTCGCGCCGAATTGACACTCGTTCGTGGGCGTTCATATCCTCGCGCAGGCGTGGGATGCAGTGCAGGAGTGGACATCGATGACGACAGGCACGACAGCAGCCGGAATCGTGGAACGGGCGCGAGCGGAGGGCCGGGCCCTGCTCAGCGAGGTCGAAGCCAAGGCGATGCTCGCCGAACACGGCCTGGCCGTGACCGACACGCGCCTGGCCACCTCGATCGACGAAGCGCTCAGCATCGCCGACGAGCTGGGCTATCCGGTCGCGCTGAAGGTCGTGGCCGACGAGATCACGCACAAGACGGACGTCGGCGGCGTCGAACTCGGCATCGCCGATGCCGACGAGCTGCGCGCCGCGGCCGAGCGGATCCACGCGGCGGTGACCGCCGCGGTGCCCGGCGTCAGGGCGGCGGGTGTCTCGGTCCAGCCGATGTCGCCGCCGGGTACCGAAGTGATCCTCGGCATCACGCAGGACCAGCAGTTCGGACCGGTGCTGATGTTTGGGCTGGGCGGCGTCTTCGTCGAAGTCCTCAAGGATGTGGCCTTCCGCGTCGTGCCGCTGGAGCCGCGCGACGCCGGCGAGATGATTCGCGAAATCCAGGGCTTCCCCGTGCTCGAGGGCTTCCGCGGCGCCGACGCCGCCGACCTCGGCGCGCTCGAAGCGATGTTGCTGCAACTGTCCACGTTCGCCGAAGCCCACCCCGAAGTGGCCGAGCTCGACCTCAACCCCGTGTTCGCCCGCGCGGACGGCGCGATCGCGGTCGACGCGCGCATCGTGCTCACCCCCAGCGACGCCTGAGCGGAGAGCCAAGACCATGCCCGTGACCCGCGAACGACTGCATCGCACCCTCAACCCCGAAGTGGTCGCCGTGATCGGCGACAAGCAGGCGAGCGGCTACAACTGGCTGCGCTCGCTGCAGACCTTCACCGGCAAGCTCTACTCGGTGCAGGTCGACCCGAATGAGATCCCCGGGATCGAAGCGATGGGAATCGAGAACTACGCCAGCCTGACGGACATCCCCGATCGCGTCGACTTCGCGGTCTGCGCGGTGCCGCGAAACGTCGCGCCGTTCATCGTGCAGTCGTGCGTCGACGCCGATGTGGGCGGCGTGACGCTGTTCACCAGCGGCTTCGAGGAGACCGGCGAGGAGCTCGGTCTCCAGCTGCAGAACAAGATTCATGAGATCGCCGGTCCTTCGGGCCTCGCGTTGATCGGGCCCAACTGCATGGGCGTGCACATCCCGCGGCTCGGCGTGCGCTTCAACCGCGACCAGCCGCATGATGTCGAGGGCAACATCGGCTTCATCTCGCAGTCGGGCACGCACGGGATGAACTTCTCGCTGACCGGCGCTGCGAACGGGCTCTACTGCTCCTCGCTGGTCTCGTTCGGCAACGGGATCATCCTCGAGGCGGCCGACTACCTCGACTACCTGGCCGACGACGAGCGCACCGAAGTGATCGCGATGTACATCGAAGGCGCGCGCGACGGGCGGCGTCTGTTCGACGCACTGAAATCCGCCGCGACGCGCAAACCGGTGATCATCTGGAAGGGCGGCCAGACCGAGGGCGGCGGCCGCGCGATCCGCTCCCACACCGCCTCACTGGCCAGCGACCAGGCGATCTGGGACGCGGTGATTCGCCAGGTCGGGGCCGTCGCGGTGCAAAACCTCGACGAGATGGTCGACGTGGTGAAGGCGACGCTGCTGACCCGCCGGCCCGGCGGCAACCGGCTCGGCCTGATCGCGATGACCGGCGGGCAGTCGGTGGTGCTGACCGACGCGTTCGAGAAGGCCGGCTGGAAGGTGCCGATGCTGACAGAGGCGTCCTACGCCCAGCTGGCCGAGTTCTTCAACATCATCGGCGGCTCCTACCGCAACCCGCTCGACGCAGCCGGCACGATCGGCCAGTCGCCCGAGCATCTCGACACGATCTTCGACATCCTCAACGCCGACGAAAATGTTGACGCCGTCGCCATGGAGCTCTCAGCCACCTTCATGGCGCGCCGCTGGCGCGACAAGCCGGAGGAATTCGAGCGGCTGATCACCTCGCTGAAGCGGTTCATGGCGGAGTCCGACAAGCCGTTCCTCACGGCGCTGCACCCCAGCCACGTTGAGCCCGAAGCGCTGGACGCCCGCCTACGCCTCCAGCAGGAGTCAATCCCCACCTTCCCCAGCTTCGAGCGAGCCGCCAACGCCCTGCGCAAGTCGGCGGGACTTCGATCAATCTGACCCCCCAAAGCTCCGCATCTCCCCGTCAACCGCGGTGACGATCCCGGGGTCGCGAAACCTGCTCGGGCAAGAACAGACGCGCGATACCCCCCAACAAATGCTCCCCCCGCGGGGGAGGTGCCGAAGGCTGAGGGGGAGCCCGCGCGCCCTCTGCCAAGCGGGGCTGGGAGCCTCCCCCTCAGTCGCTGCGCGACAGCTCCTCCCGCTGACCACATTGAGTGGTCAGCGGAATCCGATGCCCGCCCCCAATTTCTCCCCCTGAGGAGACCTGCACGTAGGTCCCACTGCTCCGACCTTCCCTGCCGGTGGCGGTGTCACGAAGTGACGGTGGGGAGCTTCCGCTATCTGGTGAGGGCGCGCCCGGAGCCCCCCTCTGCCCCCTGCCTGCGCAGGGGCAGGCTGCGGCATCTCCCCCCCGCTCCGCAGGGGGAGAGGGGAAATGGAGATTACGCGCACGTCTCATCCGAGGGGGGGGAGCTGCCGAAGGCTGAGGGGAAGGCCGCGGAGCGCCCCAAGCTTGCGCGGTTGGGAGCCTCCCCCTCAGTCGCTGCGCGACAGCTCCCCCGCGGGGGGTTGCGATTGGATCGGGAGCGCTCCTCTATATTTGCGATCGTGAGTTACACTGTCGGCATCCGCAATACGGTTGGCGATGGCACGGCTGTCAACGCGCGCGGCCGGCCTCGACCTACACTGGGGCGACCATGGTGACGAGAGCCAAGCCCCCGACAGCGCCGAGCGTGGCGCCGATCAGCAGTCCTGTTGCGCCGATTCTGCTCCAGCCACCGCCGGACTGGGAGCTGACGGACGAGCTCTTCATTGAGTTGTGTGAGCTCAACCCCGGGCTGCGTTTCGAAATCGATGAACGGGGAAGGCTCAGCATCGTGCCTGGCGCAGGCTTCAGCAGCAGCAGACGCGCGATCGCCATCGCCGCGCAGATCTACGCCTGGATCATGGCCGGCGGAGGAGGCGAAGCGGGCGGGGCCGATGGCGCGTTCCGGATCGGCGGTGTGTCGATCCGAATCCCAGATGTATCCTGGCTCTCACCGGAGCGCCTCGCGCTGATGGAGCCGGACGACGAGGGAATCCCTCGATTCTGCCCAGACTTCGTCATTGAACTTCGTTCGCCGTCCGACCGTCTGCCCGACCAGCAACGCAAGATGCGGTTCTGGATGGCGCAAGGTGTGCGACTGGGATGGCTGATCGACCCGTTTGCAGACACCGCTCACATCTACCGGCCTGACCGAGAACCCGAACTCCTGCAGCGCCCCAACTCACTCTCCGGCGAAGACGTGTTGCCCGGCCTTGTCGTCGACCTCAGCAGGGTCTGGCGCGACCAACCCGACGCCTAACCGCGCAGCTCGGGCCAGACTTCGCGCCATGTCGTTTCGATGTGGCGCAGGTAGTCATCGACGGGGACTGCCGCCTCGCGGTCGTAATTGGGCATGCCGATCCCGATCCGGGTGAACCCGGCGTCGCGGGCGGCGGTCAGCGTGCGGCGCGTGCTCGCCATGTCCGTGTCCAGCGGCGGCAGCCACTGAAGCGGGAACTCGTCGCTCGAGCGACCGTGCAGCTCAAGCGCCGCGCGAATCTTCTCGGTGGCCGCGATCAGCTGAGCGGTGTCGGATTGCACCGACGCGATCCAGCCGTCGCCGAGACGAGCGGCGCGATCCAGCGCCAGGTCGGAGTAACCGCCGAAGAGCACCGGCGGACCGCCGGGCGTGACCGGCTTGGGCATCACGCTCATCTCGCGGATCGTCGTGTAGCGGCCCTCGAAGTTGACCGGCTCCTCCGTCCAGCAGGCGCGCAGGACGTGGATCGCCTCCTCCATCCGCGAGGGACGCTGGCGGAACGGCACGCCGAGTGATTCAAACTCCGGGACCTGCCAGCCGATTCCGATGCCGAGCCGGAAGCGGCCACCGGAGAGAATGTCGATTTCGGCCGCCTGCTTGGCGACCAAGACCGGCTGACGCTGCGGCAGCACGAGCACGTTGGTCTGCAGCGCCACGCGGCTGGTCAGCGCGGCGATCCAGGCCAGCGTGATCATCACCTCGTGCTGGTGTACGTCATCCTGGTAGGGGCCGTTGATCGGCCGATCGGGCAACTCGTACGCGTAGATCACGTGGTCCGCCATCGAGATGAAATCGAGCCCGATCGCTTCCACGCCCTGCGCCCAGTCACGCACCTCGGAGACATCCCAGTGCCAGTGCCAGGCGGGGATCTGAGCGCCGAATTCGATTCGCGGCATGGTGAAAACACTCCTCTGCGTCGCGCGTCTCCAACGCGGCCTGCAGCGCCGCAAGTCGGTCGGATGGAGGCCTGCTGCGCGTGTATCCTACATCCGCTGGCCCCGCGCGACGCGACCAACGCGCACTGCATCGCGCATCATCGGGCCGGTGGGAGGTCGCCATGGTGGTGGACGAACGGCACGCCGGCGAAGAGGGAGTGATCCGCAGCGACATCGCGGATGTCATCGACCGCTCGGCGGCGATGGCGGCGTACGCCTTCGCGGCGATTCGCAAAGCCGGCGAGAAGGGCGGTGTTCCTCTGCCTGAACCACTCGCCGAACACCTCGCCGAATCCACCTATATGGAAGTCATGCGCTACTCGCTCGACGAGTGCTCGTGTCCCTGTCACCAGGAGCACCACTGAGCGCCGGCGCCTGGTGATAGCCTGAACCGGTCGGCGCCGACGGCGGCCCTCGATTGAACGAACGATGAAGGGAACTCGAGATGGCGACTGCGATCAAAGACTCGGTGGTCACGCTGGAGCGATTCAAGAGCGGCATGACCTGGAACCAGTACCTCGCATACATCAACAGCGAGGAGAACCATCAGCGACCCACGCCCGGCGGTAACCCGCGCGGCGACGCCAACGTTGAGCGGTTCGTGCGCAACATGGGCTCCTGGCAGGTGTCGGAAGCGGGACGCGAGGCGCTGCAGTCGCTGCCGCGCCTGAAGATGCTGGTGCTCGGCGAAGACTGGTGCCCCGATGTCTACCGCGGCCTACCCGTGCTGGCCGAGATCGCCTCGACCGCCGGCTGGGAGCTGCGCATCTTCCCACGCGACGAGAACAACGACATCATGTCCGAGTTCCTCAAGGAGGGCCTCCACGAGTCGATCCCGACCGCGGTGCTCTACACGATCGACCACGAGTACATCGGCCACTGGATCGAGCGCCCGGCCGTCGCCAACGAGCACATGGCCAACATGCAGAAGCTCTTCTCGCGCCAGGACGGTGAGTCCGAGGAGGCGATGCGCGCCCGCATCGGCTCCGCCTATCGCGACCTCCAGAGTTCCGACGAGTGGGCCTCGTGGCGCGACGCCACGGTCGACGAGATCGTCGAGCTGGCCGGCGCCTAACGCCGACTCGGTCTCACCCGCTTCCGCCGAACGGGCCCTCCGCTGAGGGGGGCTCGTCGGCGGCTGTCTGCTGCACCTCTACCTGCGAAAGCTGTCGAGTGGCCAACCAGGTCATCACCCAGCGCTGCAACGCCGTGAGATTCGACAGGGCCGCGAGCAGCCAGAGCACCGCGAGCACCTGCCCGGCGAGCAGACCGATCGCCATGATCAGCACCCGCTCCAACCGCGTGCCGAGGCCCGACCGAATCTGCACGCCGTACTCGGCTGCCTTTGACCGCGTATAGCTCACCAGCATCGAGCCGCTCAGGCTCAGCATGATCAGAATGATCGCTTCGCGATTGAAGTGCTCCTCACCGAGGAACCAGAACAGTAGCCCGAAGAGGATCGCGAAATCCGCGAGCCTGTCGCTCACGGCATCGAAGATCGCGCCCCAGGTCGTCGCCTTGCCAGTCGCTCGAGCCACGGCGCCGTCAAAGAGGTCGAACGCGCCGGCCGCGAGCATCGCCACGCCGGCTTGCCAAAACCAGCCCCTCGAGGCCAGGTAGCCGGCCCCGCCCATCCCGCACAGACCGATGATCGTCAGCGTGTTGGGCGTCAGGCCCGTGCGCGCGACGACGCGCCCGAGACGCTCGGAGATCGACTGCGATAAGGCATGTGGGAGCAGAGACACGGGTGTGTTCGGTCAGCCCCGCCGTGGGCTCAGGCGCCAGCGCGTTCACGGTATCGAATCTGGGCCGCCACCCCCATCACCAGAGAGTCAAACTTCCCGTCCGCGCCACGCCGCGGGATGGTTGGACGCGGCCGCCGGCCACACCCTCAGTCGCTGCGCGACGGAGAGGATTCGAATTCCGCCGACCCCCCCCAATGCCCCCCGCCCCGCCGGGGAAGCGCGGATCCGGATCCCCTCTCCCCCCGCTTGGCGGGGGGAGATGCCGCAGGCAGAGGGGGGCTCGATCGGATTCCGCTGACCACTCAATGTGGTCAGCGGAGGTCAGAGCGGAGCACTCGCTCATAGACCTTGAGATGCTGCGCTCCCACGACCGAGACATCGAAGCGGCGCGCCGATGCGCGGCCGGCGGCGACCAGGCGCACGCGCGTCGCGTGGTCGGATCCGACTCGCTCAAGCGCGGCGGCCAGCGCGGCGACATCGCCGGGCGGCGTGAGCAGCGCGGCCCGGCCGGCGCGGGCGGCGATCCGATAGCCGTCAATATCCGAGGCGACGACTGGCACGCCCGCGGCCATCGCCTCGACCAGCACCAGGCCCAGCGCCTCGCCGCCCAGCGCAGGCGCGCAGAACAGCGACGCTTCCGCGAGCAGCCGCCGCACCTCCGAGGTGCCGACGGCGCCGTGCAGATGGACGCGCTGAGCAAGTTCGAGACGCTCGATCAGTTGCAGCGTGTCGGGACGCACAGCCCCCGCCACATGGAGCACTGGCCCGTGGTCGGCCACGCGGTCGGCCACGCGGTCGGCGACGCGCGCAAACGCGCGGAGCAGCACGGTGAGGCCTTTGCGAGGCTCATCACGTCCGACGAAGAGCACGACCGGCGCGCTCGTCTCCTCACTCTGGCCCGGCCCCGCTGTGCCGCTGCAGTCGATGCATGGAGGAATCAACGCCGCGGGCCCGCCCAGCGCGGGCGCGGCGATCGCCAGTGCCGCGGTTGAAACCGCGATGCGGGCATCGGCGCGGCGGATCTGTGGGCGGATCGCCCTCCCGATCGCTCCGTAGAGCCGGGCCGCGACGGCCTCGGCGCTGTGGAATGTGAGCACCGTCGGGACTCGGCCGAGGGCGCGGTGGAGCGCCGCCGGTCCGATCGCCGGCACGAGCGGCTCCTGGATGTGGACGATGTCCCAGTCCGCATCGAGCCGGTTCCGCACGCTCCGGACCACGCTCGGGCTCAGCGTCAGGCTGCCGACCGTTCCGCCGACCCGAACGGCGCGCGGCCGGCCCACATCATGCAGCCACGACTCGTCCGCCGCGGCCGGGTCCGAGCTTGGCGCGATCACGTGCGCGTCGTGTCCGGTTCGCCGCAGCCATGCGGCGAGCGCCAGCGTGTGCGTGCGCACGCCGCCGGGCCGCGCGAGGTCGTAGGGCAAGACGAGCGCGATCCGCACCGTGCCCGCCGCTCAGCGCCCGCCGACGCGCCGAATGAAGCGCCGCGTCAGCGCCCGCGGCGTGGCCGAGATCCCGAGCAGCGGCTGCAGCAGCAGCCGCGGGCCGACGCTCAGCAGTGAGGGATGTTCGCGCTCCTCGGCGCGCGTCTCGCGGGCGATCAACGCCGCACGCAGCGCGTCGGAGCCGCTACCGAGATAGCGGGTGACGGCCGCGCCGACGTGTGGTGCGAAATGTGCGTCGCTGCCGCCCGTCTCAGGCAGCCTCCAGCGCTCGGCGTTGGCGAGTGCGACAGGTAGCACGCGCAGCCGCGCGGTCAACGAGGGGTTGACCAGCTCGATGCCCAACACGAGCTCTGGCGAATCGCGCTGCGCCGGGGCCAGATCGCGAACCAGCTGATCGATCTCCTTCACCCGGAGGCTGGGCGGGACGATCGACGCGGGGTGGGCGATGATCGCCACACCGCCCTGCCGCCAGATCGCCTCGACCGTCGCGGCCGCCGAGCGGAATGCCGGGACCGGCTCGGTCAGCCACAGCGCCACCATGTGCCCCTGCCGCGATGTCACTTCGCTGCCCACGATCACTGTGATCGGCAGTCCCCGTTCGATCGCAACCGACTGCGCGCGCAGTGCTCCGTCGATCTGGTCGTGTTCGGTGATGGCAATGCAGTCCAGCCCCGCCTCGACCGCTGCGCTGAGCATGGTCTCGGCGCTGTCCATCCCATCCGACGCGCGTGTGTGTGCGTGCAGGTCCGCGGCCGACCAGTGAGCCGCGATCGGCTCGCTCATACGACGCTCCGCTCGCGGTGCGCGCGTGGGTCGTCCCACGGCGTGTCGTGGCAGGGCGCCCAGGGCGACTCGAACATCCGCCACTGTTCGCAATGCTCGAACAGGATCGGCTCGAACAGCGCAACGAGGTCGGCCAGGCCGGTGCGCACGTCGAGCGCCCGATTGCCGGTCAGCAGCAACTGCAGCGGGGGCAGGCACTCGACCTCGAAGTGCAGGCCCCGCGTGCGACGCTGCCAGATCGGAATCAGCGCCGAGTCGGTGCGGATCGCCAGGTCCACCGCGCCGACCGGAAAGCGCGCCTGGCGCTGAAAGAACGGGATGCAGGCCCCGCCGCCCTGGATGTCGCGGTCCCACAGCACCGCGACCAGCCCGCCGCCCCGCAGGCGCTCCAGACAGGTCGCGATTCCGCGAGCGTTGGCCTCGACGAACTCAACGCCGGCGCCGCCGCGGCGCGCCTCCACCGCCTCGCGGTGCCGAGGGTCGGCGAGCGGCTCGATCAGCGCCGTAGCCGAGATCTCGAGCGCCGCGATCGCTCGGACCACCGCCTCGGGATTGGACAGATGCGCCGATGTCGCAACCACGCCGCGCCCGCCGGCGATCTCCGCCTGTAGATGCTCGAGCCCGCGCAGCTTGAGCCGATCATCGAGGATCTGCTTCGGCGTCAGGCTCGGCAGCAGCGCGAGGTCCACGTAGTAGCGGGCCGCCTCCTCGAAGACGCGGCGCACGGCGCGATTGAGGCGCGGCAGCTCCCACTCCGGGTGCACTCGTTGCAGATTGTTGCGCACGCGCAGCCGGCGCCGTTCGGCCGCGGGCAGCGCCACGACGGCAAGTCGCTCCGCCAGCGCATACAGCGCCTCCTCCGGCAGCACCCCCGCCAGCAGCTCGAGCGCCCGCAGCGCCGCAGCGATGCCCATCAGCCAAACCCACTCTCAGATCGGCACATCACTACAGATTTCCGTTGTATACTCGGCGCATGGAGCACGCAGCCGAGATGCAGGCCATCCTCGAGCACGGTAACTTGCCGCCTGAAGAAGCGGAGAAGTTCGTGACGCTGCTCAGTGCCGAGTTCGCCGAACTCCGCGGCAATGCCGCCACCAAGGAGGATGTCGCGGTCCTCCGCGGCGAGGTGCGCGAAGGCTTCGCAAGCCTCGCCACCGAAATGCGCGAAGGCTTCGCACGCGTCGACACGGAAATGCGCGAGGGCTTCGCACGTGTTGACGCGGACATACGCGAAGTCTCTGCGACGACCCGGGCTGAAGCTGCAGAGCGCCACGCGGCCATCCTCCAACATTTGGCCGACCGGGACGCAACTCTGCAAGCCGAACTCGCCGCGATGCGCACGGACACGCTCGAGCGCGACCGCCTGATGCGCGAAGAGATGCATCGTCGCGATGAGCGAATGCTCAGAGCGATGAGCGAACGTGACCAACAAATGCGCGACGCGCTGCGCGAGCAAGACGAACGAGCCCGCGAACGGGACGAACAGACCCGCGCAGAGATGCGCGAGCGTGATCAACTCTCGCGCGAGGCTGCCCGCAAGGACGGCGAACTGCGCGACGCGAAAATGAGTCAGATGATCGCGGAGGCCGAGGTCCGAATCGGCCGCCTGGTGCTGCTCGGAACGGGCCTAATGCTGACCGGTCTCGCGATCGCCGTCGCCGTGATCGCGGTGATCTAGAGCCTCGTCGTCCGCCGGCCCGAAGAAGCGGCCGAACTGGTACCACTGGTCGGGATGCGCGGCGAGCCACGGCTCGAACCGCTCGATCGTGCGCTGCGTGACCTGCTCGCCGGCGCCGTCGATCGCTGCGTCGAGCTCAAACAACGCGCGGAACCGAAACTCACCCTGGTGCACCCGAACCGCCGCCAACGGCACGACCGTCGCATCCGCGGCCCGCGCGATCCGATCGAGCGTGCTCGAGACCCGCGCCTCGCGACCGAACAGCCGCACCGCCACGCCCAGATCCCGAGCCGCCGGCGGACGGTCGAACAGCACCGCTGCGGTCCCCCCGCCGCGCAGCGCCTCGATCACCCGCCGCAGCCCCGGCGCCCCGGCCGCGGGCGTCATCCCCAGCCGATCGCGCGGCCCCTGCACGGCCGTGTCGAGCTGTGGATGACCCATCGGGTCCACAAGCACGTGCGAACGTCCACAGGCGTGCGTGTACGCCCCGCCCAGGGCATCCCAGTTGCCGATGTGCATCAGCGCGAACAGCGTCGGACGCGATCCGTAGCGTTCGCGCAGCCGTCGCCAGGCCTCGGCGGGGACGTCCACCGCTGCAAAGCAGGCTTGCGGCGTGAGCTCGTCGAGCCGCACCGCGTCGACCAGATACTCGCCGTAGCGGCGGAACTGAGCCCGCGCCAACGACGCAGCATCGCCGCGCCAATCGACGTGGGGCAGCAGCACCGACGCGTTCTCGATCGCCGCGGCGCGGCCTGCGGGCCAGCCGAGCCAGACGGCCTGCATCATAATCCGCGCGGCCGCGTACGCGCTGGGACGCGGCAACAGCCGCGCGGCGCGACCGAGCGATGCGTAGCCGAGGTAGAGCGCGCTGCCGACGAGCGCCTGACGCCGCGCGTTACTCGCCCGCGGCGAACGCTTCGAGGGCGTCGCGCGCCTGGTCATCAGTCCACTGCTCCGGCGGCGACTTCATGAAGTACGCCGACGGCGCCAGCAGCGGCCCGGATTCGCCGCGGTCGAGCCCCAGCTTCGCGCAGCGCACCGCGTCGATCACGACCCCCGCCGAATTCGGGCTGTCCCAGACCTCGAGCTTCAGCTCCAGATTCAGCGGCACGTTGCCGAACGTCGTTCCTTCGATCCGGATGTGACACCACTTGCGATCCTCCAGCCACGGCACGTGGTCGGAAGGACCAACGTGCACCTCGCTGGGCAGCATCTCGTAGTCGATCTGCGAGGTCACCGCATTGGTCTTGGAGATTTTTTTCGACTCCAGCCGCTCGCGCTCGAGCATGTTGAGGAAATCCGTATTGCCCCCGAAGTTGAGCTGGTAGGTGCGGTCGATGTGGACGCCGCGGTCCTGAAACAGCCGCGTCAGCACGCGGTGCACGATCGTCGCGCCGACCTGACTCTTGATGTCGTCGCCGACGATCGGCGAGCCGGCGCGGCGGAAGCGGTTGGCCCAATACTCCTCGCGCGCGATGAAGACGGGGATGCAGTTGACGAAAGCGCAGCCGGCCTCCAACACCTGCTCCACGTACCACTTGGTCGCTTCCTCGGAGCCGACGGGCAGGTAGTTGATCACCACGTCGACGTCGCGATCATTGAGGATCTGGGCGACATCGGCCGTCGAGCCGGGAGCCTTATCGATCACCTGCGAGAGGTATTTGCCGAGCCCGTCGTGGGTCATCCCGCGCTCGACCGGCACGCCCAGATGCGCGACGTCGGTGAAGCGGTAGGTGTTGTTCGGTTCTGTGTAGATCGCCTCCGACAGGTCCTTGCCCACCTTGTTGCGGTCGATGTCGAAAGCGGCGACGAAGTTGATGTCGGAGATGTGGTAGCCGCCGAGCACCGGATGCATGATCCCCGGAATCTCGTCAGCCTCCGACGCGTCGGCATAGAGCGTGACGCCCTGCACCAATGACGAGGCGCAGTTGCCAACTCCAATGATCGCGACGTTGATCGTTCCCATGCCTGGTTCCTCTCGGGCGCGCTCGACAGTGTGCTGCCGCGTCGGTGGCTCCGCGAGCCGCCGAACGGGGAGCTCGCGCCTCGTGATGTCGAGAACTCTCCGACCGCGAGTAGCTCACGATAGCAGCGAGTAGGCTGGCGACATGCCCGACCCGCGAGACGTGGTGGCGAACATCTATGTCGAATTCGCCAACGAGCTGGCCGACGCCGCCGCCGCCGCGATCCGCCCCTGGTTCCGCGCTCCGTTGACGGTTGACCGTAAGGCCGACGGCTCGCCCGTCACCCGCGCCGATCGCGAGGCGGAGTCCGCGATTCGCGACCGGATCGCGCAGCGCTTCCCCAGTCATGGCGTGGTCGGCGAGGAGTGGGGCGCCGACCAGCGCGGCGCTGAGTGGGTCTGGGTGATCGATCCGATCGACGGAACGGGTGCATTCGTTTCAGGCGTACCTACCTTTGGGACGTTGATCGGCCTGCTGCATGAGGGCGTTCCGGTGCTCGGAGTGCTGGATCAGCCCATCTCAAACGAGCGCTGGCTCGGCGTCACCTGGTCAGGGCTACCACGTCGCGCCACGCTGAATGCACACACCATCCACGTATCATCCACAGCCAAAATTCACACCGCAATTGGCTTCGCAACATCCCCTGAGCAGTTCGAGGGCGCGGACCTGCAGGCCTGGGATCGCCTCAGCGGCGAGCTTCAGCGGGTCCGCTATGGGATCGATTGCTACGCCTACGGCCTGCTCGCCAGCGGTTATGTCGATCTGGTCGCGGAGGCCTCACTCAAGCCCTGGGACTGCCTGCCGCTCGTGCCAATTGTGCGCGGCGCCGGCGGCATGATCTCCGACTGGACCGGCGAGCCGCTCAGCCTCGACAACGCTGAGCACGCCCTGGCGGCCGCGACGCCGCAACTCCACGCGGCGGCGATAATTGCCCTCGCCGACCCTCTGACCAGATGACAAACAGCTACCTGGTCCGCGCCCGCGAGCGCGCTTGCGCGGACGCGGATCATGCGACCAGCGTGCTAGTTCGCGGCCGTGGCGGTGGTCGCCTTGCGCAGCACGGGCAGCCCCGTGCGTTGGTTCTCCACAATCTCGTAGCCGGCGGGCATCGCGTCCAATGCGCCGTCCTTGATCGTCTTTGCGAAGAAGTAGATGCGCTGCAGGCGGTTGTTGCGCAGCGCGACCTCGCGGCTGTGCAGGTAGTAGGTCTGGCCGCGGGCGTTGACGCGGGAGTAAGCCATGTGGAACCTTTCTGGCCCTGATATTGATCAGGCGCCTACGCGATTACGCCGTCTATTCAAACACCTGCAATCTCGCCTGTCAACCAGCTGTCCACCAGCTGTCCACGCGCGCGCATGCGCCGCCCTCTTCCTGCTCGGATCCGCCCTGATCGCCGTCGCCGGCTGCGGCGGAGCTGAGCCGGACCTGCCCGCCGCCGATCCGTGGCTCGCCGCCGCCCAGCCCGACGCCACCTGGCTGCCCGTGCTCGCCACCCGCGATCTCGCGGTCGGTGTCACCCGCGTCGCGTTCACCCTGCAGGGCGGCGATCCCGACAGTCCGCCGCCCCGCGTGCGCGCCTCCCTGTTCGACCTCGAAGCCGACCGCGAGACGGCCGTCTCCTCGCAGTTCGCCCGCTTCGTCGAGTTCGTCAGGCCGAACGCGACGGCCCCGGCGCTCACGCCGCACGGCCACGTCGGCGGGTTCAGCGTCTCCGACGAGATCCCCGCCGTGGGTCGCGGCGTCTATCTCGTGCCGGTCCGGCTCTCGCGCGCCGGCGAGTGGGGCATCGCCTTCGAGATCAGCAGCGCCGACGGCGCAACGCGGCAGCAGGTCCGCTTCCGCTTCAGCGTGCGTGAGCGGCCCGCGGCGCCCGCCAAGGGCGAACAGGCCCGCGCCTCCGTCAGCCGCACCCTGGCCGACGTCGATTCGCTCGACGAGCTGACCTCCGACCCGACGCCCGAGCCGGCGCTCTACCAGCTCAGCCTCGACGAAGCGCTGCGCGAAGCGCGGCCGCTCCTGCTCGCCTTCGCGACGCCTGCGTTCTGTCACTCGCGCAGCTGCGCGCCGGTCCTCGATGTCGTCAAGGCCGTCTGGCGACCGCGCGCGAGCGAGCTGCTCGCGGTCCACGTCGAGGTCTTCGAGAATCCCCACCAGCCCGAACTGCTGCGCGAGGCCGCGGCCTTCCTCGAGTGGGACCTCCCCAGCGAGCCGTGGGTCTTCGTGATCGATCACGCGGGCCGCATCTACGCCTCCTACGAGGGCGCCGTGACCGAGGCCGAGCTGGCGCTCGATGTCGACGATGTGCTGGCCCGCTGGCGCGCCCAACGCGAGTAGCGCCCCGCTACGACCGTCGCCGACTAGGATTTATGCAGCGGGAGAGGACGCGGCCATGGCGCTCGGACGAACCGACCGCGCGCAGCTGCGCCAGCAACTCGGCGCGGTCGAAGGCCCGATCAAAATCGACTACTTCCACCAGCGCAAGCGCAAGGTCGTCGTGCCCGGTCTGCCCGAGCGACCCACCTGCGAACTCGCGATCGAGCTCTACACGGAACTCGCAGCGTTCTCCGACAAGCTCACGCTCAATGTCTACGAACTCGCCGACGAGCCCGAAATGGCCGCCAAGCGAGACGCGATGGACGTGCCCTGCGCCGTCGTGCGCGGCGAGCTGAATCGCCCGCTGCGCCTCTATGGCCTACCCAACGGGCACGTCTTCGTTGCCCTCGTACGCGCGATCGTGCTGGCCTCGACGCGCTCGGGACAGCCGTCGGCGCAGCTGAAGCGCGCGCTCGGCAAGCTGCGCCGGCCCAGCCGATTGCGCCTCTTCGCCTCCCCCGAGGACCCCGTCTGTGGCCAGGCGGCGCTGCTGTGCTGGGCGACATCGCTGCTCTCGCCCAAGCTGCAGACCGATGTGATCATGATCGACGAGTTCGCGCCGCTCGCGCAGCGCGCCGGCGTCGCGGTGGTGCCGACCACCTTCGTTGACGACCAATACCCGATCGCCGGGATCGTCGACCCGATCGAGCTCGCGCAGTACGTCGGCATGGTGCAGTCTCGGCCCAGCCGAGCGCGCCTCAATCCGCCGCAGCCGCAGCCGGGCACCATGCAGCCCTGGCGTCCGCCGCCGCCGCCCGAGGGATCGCGCCGCGGCCCCCCGCCGGGCCCGCGCGAGCTCGACCCGATCGCACAAGCGGCCGGGCGGGCACGCGAAGCGGCCACCCCCGAGGGCATGCGACGCACCACAGGCGGCCTGATCGTGCCCGACCGCTAGCAACCCGGGTAGCGACCCGGGCTGAACGATCCTGACCGATGCTGAACGCGGCCTGACCACCGCATCGCACTTGCGTTCTATGGTTTGACCAGATACGCTCCGCCGAGCCACGACTGGGCCACGGCTAGCGAAGGGAACGCACGTGAACACCGAGCACGGTTGGGTCGAGACACCGCTGGGCACGCTCTACTTCGAGGTCGCGGACGGCGCGTTGCGCGAGGCGGGGTTCGTCGACATCTGGGCGCGCGACGCGCGCGACGGCCGGGCCGACGACACGCCTGAGCTCTCGGTCGCCGCCTGCGCCATCCGCGACGCGCTGAGCGCCTACTTCGACGGCGATGTCCGCGCCCTCGACACGATCGAAGTGAACCTCTCAGGCACGCCGTTCCAGCGCGAGGTCTGGCAGGCGATCCGCGAGATTCCGGCCGGCCGCACCGCGTCGTACAGCGAGATCGCCCGCGCCGTCGGGCGGCCGGCCGCGGTCCGCGCCGTCGGCACCGCCACGGGGCGCAATCCGGCCGGCATCGCCGTACCCTGCCACCGCGTCGTGCGTGCCGACGGCTCGCTCGGCGGCTACGGCGGCGGGCTCGACCGCAAGCAGTGGTTCCTCGACCACGAACGCCGGCACGGCGCCTCAATCGGCGCGACAAACAGCGCCACAGTCACAGCCACGGAGGGCACAGCATGAGCAACCATCAGGACCCCGAGGTCGCCGCCGCGCTGGCCAGCGACCTGATCATCGACATCACCACCACCGGCCGCACGAGCGGCGCGCAGCACCGGCTGGAGATTTGGTACCACGTCGTCGACGGCCGCTACTACATCACCGGCCGCGCCGGCCCGCGCTCCTGGTACGCAAACGTGCTGGTCAATTCCGCGATCACGTTCCACCTCAAGCAGTCCGCCCAGGCCGACCTTGCCGCCACCGCCACAGCCGTCACAGACCCCGCGGCCAAGCGAGCCGTGTTCCTCAACGCTCCCAAGCTCAAGGAGTTCATCACCGAGGACAACGTCCAGGAGTGGGTCGACGGGTCGCCCCTGATCGAAGTGGTCTTCTGAGCTGCGGCTCTAACCGCGCTCAGCCGGGTGCGCCGGCCAAAGCCTCGAACGCGATTCGTTTCTCTTCGCGCCCGTTCACGCTCAGCACTAGCGAGTAGATTCCCGGCGCCGGTATCTGGACCGTCAGTGACCCCGCGACCTGCACTACCTGGCTCATACCGGGCGAGAGATCAGCGTCACGACCAACTCTGAAGCCACCCTCGCGCTGTTCCGGTCCGAGCGGGTTCTCGTCCGAATCCCGCACCTCCAGGCGGAACGTGTGTTGCTCATTCGTCTCGCCGTAGGCGATGCGAGCGGCGAACACTGTGCCCAACGGCCGCGCGAGCGGGAATTCGCGCCCTGGCTCGGGCCAACAGCGCGTCCACCCACCTCCGAGGACGTAGAGCAGCCCGTCTCGGACTTCCGCGCTGTTGCACAACATCAGCGCGTCAATCTGCATCCGCAACCGCCTCTCTGTGTCTACGATAGTGCACGACCGCCCTCACAGATCAACAACGTAGGCGATTGAACCGATACGTGGCCCCACGCATTCGTGACCTCGATTGGAACGCGACGACTGAGGCGAAGCTGGGAGGTCATGGACTCTCACCCTTCGATGCTCGTCATGTCCTGAGGCGGGCGCCCTGGATGGAGAACCAGAAAGCACGCGACGAGATCGCGGATAGCGGCGAGCTTCGGCGCAGACCGGCACGCATTCAGATGGTGGGCCCCGACCGCTCCGGCCGGCTCTTGACGTTTATCCTTGAACACCCCGATGACGATGGCATCGCCCACATCGTCACGGGCTGGGTAGCGAACAAGGGCCAACAAACGCGCTACCGCAATGCGAAGGGCCGACGACGATGACAACCTCGGACGAAACTTGGGACGACGACGCCGAAGAGATCATGATCGAAGTCAGCGATGAGCTCGGCGCATTCGTGTCGATCCACTTCGATTCGAGAGAGCTAGACGCGCTTCAAGCAGCCGTCGAGCGAGCGGGAACCTCAGCCACCGCATTCATCAAGGCAGCCGCGCTCGATCACATCGCGCGAACCAACCTCTTCAGCGAGATCACGCCATGGATCGCCTCGGATTCGCCGTTCTCCGTTTATCCCGAGTGGCTGGCCGTTGCATCAGGATCGATGGCGTATCTGTCGGGAGTGTCCGGCATCGAGTCCAATGACAATCCCGGCAACTGGCCAACCCCTTTCACCGGCGGTACAGGGCGGCTGTTCACGCCAGTCGGAGACCTTGACTCGGCCGAGCAAGAGCAGCAAATCATGCGAACGGCCGAGCCCGGTAGCTGAGCGCTCATCAACGGCCTCGCAGCATGACGCTGTGTTCGCGGCGACAGAATCCGACCGAGTCGTCAATGATCACGCCAGCGATCGATGGACGGCGAGGCGACAACATTGATCTTTCACGACGACCGCGAAGACTGGATCGACGACGGTCCCGTCGATGTGGAGATTGCTGACGACTTCGGCTACCGAGTCTCCATCGACCTGGAACGCGACGAAATGCTCGCCATCGACCGCGAGACGGGCCGTTCCGGGCTGGGCCTCTCCGCGTTCGGCGGACAGGCTGCAATGCAACGCGTCGAAACGGCCACGCAGGCCCGGACAGCATCCGAACAGGCGTTGTGGGCTGCATCGGGCTGAGCCGTGTCCGCTACCTGAGCGCGAGGGCGGCAATCTGGATGAACATGAAGAGCGGGAGGGGCTGCTGCGACCAGCGCAGCCAGCCGGCCGACAGCTCGTCGAGCTCCGCCTGGGTTGCGAGCCCGTACTCCAGCGCCTGACTCGCCACCGCCGAGTGGAGGATGCGCTGCGACCAGGCCTCGCCCCAGATTCGCGCCTCATCGCCCTCGAGCAACTGCACGTTGGGCTGCAGCTCGACCTCGTCAAAACCGGCCGCGCGGACCCAGCCCGACAGGTATCGCCCCGCGTCCGGCTCCGCGTTGTTTACGTAGGCCACCGCGTGATACAGCGCGCCCCAGCGCTCGTACTCGGCGAACTTCGGCGCCGGGTGCATCGTCGCGTAGTCCGCCTCGCGCACGCCCAGCAGACCACCCGGTCGCAACACCCGCCGCATCTCCTGCAACGCGGCGACGGGGTCCGCGAGGTGCTGCAACAGCTGGTTGGCATAGACCACGTCGAAACTCGCGTCGGCGTAGCCGAGCGCGTAGACATCCCCGTCAACGAACTCCAGATTGTCCGAGCCCAGCTCAACGGCGTGCTCGCGCGCGGTGACCAGCACATCCGCGGCCGCGTCGAGACCCGTCGTCAAGCCCGGCGCCACCGCTCGCGCGAGGCCGCTCGTCACCGTGCCCGGCCCGCAGCCCACATCGAGCAGGCGTTGACCGGCGCGCAGATGCGGCAGCAGAAACCAGGCCTCAACCTCCGCGCGCCGCCGCGCGTGTTGCGCCACCACCGAGGCGTGGTGGCCATGCGTGTATCGCTCGCGGGTTCCCTCAGCCATCGCCTGACGCCTCGGTGAAGTCGGGAATGATGCGCTCCAGCGCGTCCCGCGACGCCGCATCGAAGGTCAGCCCGCGCGCCGCCTCTTGGCCCGCCGCGCTCATCTTGCGCCAGGTCCGCCCGATCACCCGGCGCAGCCGCCGCTCATCGAGTTCGGCCACGATCGGCGCGAGCTGCGTGTCGAAGAAGACCAGCGAGAGGGCGTCCTCAAGCGTCTGCGCATCCGCGTCGCCCTGCTGTAGGAGCGGCTCCTTGGCGATCAGCGCGAAGACCCGCTCGACGGCCGCGCGCCCGTAGCCATGGTCTTCCAGCATCGCCGCCGCCAGCTCTGCGTGGACCCGATGCAGCGCGCGTCGCCAGCGCAGATACCCGCTGCGGCCGGCCGGGAAGGCCGTGCGCGGGATCATCCAGCGCCGCACGTGGTGCGCGCGCGCCGCCAGCAGCAGCTCCTCCGACGCGTCCGGGTGGAGGAATCGCACCCAGCGGCTTATCATCTCGGCGTGGGTCAGCTCCTTCGGCAGCGCCACGCCATCGATCTCAAGCGTGAACGGGTCATCCGCATTCGCCGCATCGATCGCCGCGATGGCGGCATCGAAGCGCGGCCGATCGACGAACTCGCTCACGCAGGGCCGCTCCTACTCCGTGCTCACGACCGACCGTATCGAGATCACGCTACTGCTCAACCAGCGGCCGGTCTCAGCGCCCGAAGGCACGAACCTCGACTCAGGGAACACGTCGCCCCGACGGGTGACGCGGAAGCCGAACTCAGTCCGGCCATCTGCGAGCCGACGCGCCATGACGTGCCCTTCGACCGCTTTGTTCAGCTGAATCCGGGTGCTCAGCAACCACCGATTCACGCTCGGCGTCGCGGACAGGAATCGGCGGTCGATCGTGAGCGGTTCGGCATCCCCCTCGATGCGCACGCCGAGCTCGATTCGGCCGTCGGCCCGCGGTCGGGCCCGGATCCGGATCTCAACCGACTCCGGTACGTCGCCCAACGCCTCCAGCATGTCGTCTTCGCCTTCGGGCGGGAAAGGGTTGGAGGTGATGCTGAACTCGTCGGTCGAGACTCGCGTCTCCGCGCCGGGCGTGAGCGGATACTCGTGCGTCCAGCGCCACTCGCCGCCGATCTGCGCCGAGAAGCGGATCGCCCCCGGACGATCGATGTCTGGTTGCGGGCTCCATACCCACGCCCCACCCCTCGTGAGACTTATCTCCGCGCCGTCTCCGCCGGCGTCGGCGTGGAGGGCGTGCACGTAGCCCGACCGCAGTTCAACCCCTCGGAACGTGTGCGGCAGCGGGAGGGGCGTGAAGTCCGCCCGCGTCAACGCGGTCGCCCCGCCCGCCTGCAGGGTGAGCTGCGCGCTCCGATAGGTCACGCCGCCGGATTGCAGCTCCAACGCCAGCGACGGGATGTCGTCGGGCGAGAACGCGAACGACCACGAGCCGCTCGTGATCTCTGCGCCCCCGTAGGTGATCGACATTGCACCGGGATACACGGAGATCTCATCGAGGACGCGGACGCTCCCGACCGGAAACCCGCTGCCGCTGAAGCGGTGTGTGCTCTCGACCTCGTGCTGGAGCGGGTCACGCGGCGCCACGTCGAACGCGCCGTCGCGTTCGAAACGAGGCACGATTGCGTACGAGCACAGCTGGATGGAGGTTTCGACGTCGGGGTGAGTCGCTGCGTACGGGCCGTTTAGGTCGAGCTCACGATTGACCTCGAAGTGGAGGTCAAACGTGCCGACGGGGACCTCGATCGACCAACGGCCGTCCACCCGGACCGTCGTTCGCCCCACAACTCGGCCGTCGGAGGTGGCCGAGATCAGCGCCCCGAGGCGCGCGGGCTCCCTCAAGCCGCTCGTCAGCAGGCTGCCGAATGCACCTCGAACACGCGTCGTCCCCAGGTCTGTCCCTGGCGCCGGCGTGGCAAGCGTGATCCAGTACGGCACGCCCTCCAGCGAGGAGCTGTAGGGGCCGCCGGCGTCGGGCAGCCCGTCGACGGTGAAGCGAATCCCGGTCATGCCTGCGCGGATCGGCATCTCCCACGCGCCCCCGTAGACGGTTGCCTTACGCAACATCTTGCCGTTCGCCCATGCCGCGATCTCGGCGCCCTCGGGCACCGGCTGGCCCCCGATCGTGGTGCTACCCGCGGCGCCGTGGAACTCCACGAGCAACGGCGGTGGAAGGCCGAGGCTTGACGCGGCCAGCGTCAGCTGGCGCTCTCCAGCCTCTGAGCGGTCGACCGGTCCGCCCGCCACGGGCATCCGATCGACCGTGAGCGTGAGCGGCGTCGGGCCCGTGACAAATCCGAACGCCCACGAGCCATCGGCCGCGACCCTCACCGCGGTCCCCCAGCCGGTTGGCGTCAGGGCGACAATCCACGTGCCTTCTGGCGCGGCGACGCCGTTGATGGTGACCGAGCCGGGCCCCCCAGAAAACGTCACCCCGCCGGGCGCCTGCGCCGCGGCGGCGGCTCCCGCCAGGAGCGTCGCGAGAACCAGAACCACTGCGTAGAGGGACCGGATCTTCAATCCGCGGCGGCCGTTCCGACATCACCGTGACGCTCGGCGAACTCGGCCACCAGATCGATCGCGCGATGGAACGTCGCGCCCGGGTGGCGCTGAATGTGGTCGAGCAGGCGGTCGAGCATCCGCAGGCGGCCGGGGCGACCGATGATGTACGGGTGCATCGTCAGCGTGAAGACGCCGCCGCGGCTGTACAGCTCGTCAAACGCGTCGCGCCAGGCGGCGTAGACGTGTTCGGGCGCCGCCATCAGCCGCCGCCCATCGGTCGGCGCGAAGACGAAGTAGGGATAGTCGTCCAGCGCCCAGTGGATCGGCAGCTCGACCAGCCCCGGCCCGGCCCAATACGGCGCGTCGCCGCCCATCAGGCTTGAGTCGTACGTGAAGCCGCGCTCGCGCAGCAGGTCGAGCGAGTGGTCGCTCAGCTCCCACGACGGCGATCGATAGCCGGCGGGGGCTTCGCCGGTGATGCCGCTCAGAATCTCGCTGCCGTGGTCGAGGACTTCCGCCTCCTCTTCCGCGGAGAGCGTTGCGGGCGGTTCGTGCAGATAGCCGTGATGCCCGATTTCGTGACCGTCTGCGGCGATCCGCTCAACCACGGACGGTTGCCGTTCGGCGACCCATCCGGGGATGTAGAACGAAGCCGGGACGCCGCGCTCGGCGAGCATCGCGAGCACGTGCGGCACGGCGACGGCCGGGCCATAGTCGCCGAACGACCGCGCCGACGGGCGATGCTCAATCCCGGGATCGCGGTTGATCATCCCCGATGCGCCGTCGACATCGAATGAGATGACGACGGCGCACTCGTTTGCGTCGCGCTCCGCGCGAAGCGTCGCGCCGCAAGCGGGGCAGTAGCGCTCGTCGCCGGACCAACCGCAGACTGCGCAGGTCATCGACTACGAAAAGTCTGTGATGGTGGTGAAGCCCATCGTCTGGAAGGTGGTCATCGATTCGACGACGGCCGGCACGTCGTCGAGGCTGATCCGCTCGCCGATGATCGTCTCGGGGTGCAGCTTGCCCGACGCGACCATGTTCAGCATCGTCGGGTAGTTCTGATTCGGAAGTCCCAGTGAGCCGCGGAACTCGATCTCGCTCATCGTGATCAGGTCGATCGGCAGGCCCACCTCGCCCGCCTCAGCAGCCGAGGTGATGCCGATCTGTACATGCACGCCGCCCTTGCGCAGTGAGTTGACCGAGTTCAGCATCGTGGCGCGGATGCCCAGCGCGTCGACCGAGACCTGCGCGCCGCCGCCGGTGATCTCCTTGACCCGCTCCGGGACATCGCCGTCGCTGGCGTTCAGCGTCTCGACGGCGCCCTCGCTGCGCGCCTTGGAGAGCTTCGCCTCATCGAGGTCGACGGCCACCACCTGCGCACCGAGCGCGGAGGCCACCTGGACCGCCGAGAGGCCGATCCCGCCGCAGCCATTGACCACGACCCAGTCCCCGCCGCGCACCGACCCGCGGTCGGCCACGCCGTGGTAGCTGGTCATGAAGCGGCAGCCCATCGCCGCGCCGGCCTCGAACGAGACGTTGTCGGGCATTGGGATCGCGTTGAAGTCGGCGTTGGCGATGGTCGCCTTCTGCGCGAACCCGCCGGCGAACGCCGCGTTGTTGTCGCAGATGTTGGGGAACCCACGACGGCACAGGTCGCAATTACCGCAGCCGTTGTGGAACGGCGTCAGCACGCGCATGCCGGGCCGAATGTGCTCCACGTCGGAGCCGACCTGCTCGACGGTGCCCGCCCACTCGTGCCCCAGCACAGCGGGCATGGGAACCTGGAAGCCGACCCACGAGAGGTCGCCCTGCCAGAGGTGCCAGTCGCTTCGGCAGACGCCGCAGGCCTCGACGCGGACCAGGGCATCCCGCGGTCCAAACGTCGGATCATCAAACTCACGTACCACCAACGGGGCCTGAATGGCCTCCATCACAGCAGCTTTCACAACGAATCCCTCTCATCGCCCCAGTCCGGGGAGTGCTTGACGTGCCTTCCATTCTAGCCACCCATGGTCAACCCGCTCGCCGTTGGGCGCCCCGTCCGGCGCCGTCGGGCTACGAAGGCTCTGAACCCCTCTCCCCCCGCAAAGCGGGGGGAGATGCCGAAGGCTGCCCCTGCGCAGGCAGGGGCGGAGGGGAGGCCGCCCGTTGCGGAGCGGGGCAGCCCCCCTCTGTCCCTACGGGACATCTCCCCCCGCAAAGAGCCTGTCTCAGGAGGGCGGCTGGGGGTGTGAGCGGTGTCTGGGAGCGAACCGGCGGGGGCGCGGGCGGTGTCGGCAGCAGCGAGTTGTGCGGCGAGCGGCTGGAGCGGGTGTGCGTGGCCGGTGGCGGCGGCCGGGCGGCGCAGCGCTGCGGCGGCCGCGCTGCGGCGGGCCGCCTGCGCGGCGGTGCGGCCAGCGCCGGCTCAGCATCCGCAGGTTGAACGCGACCGCCAGCAACGACCACTCGGCGCTGACCGCGGCCAACCCGCGCAGCAGGAAGCGGCGCCCGGCCTGTTGCTCCTTGATGATCCCGAAGACCGGTTCGATCAGCCCCTGGCGGCTTCGCAAGGCCTGCCGGGCCGCCTCCGTCTGCATCCAGCCGCGGTGCGCCTGCAGCGCCTGGGCGTGGATCGAGACCTTGATCTGGCGACCGCGCGGGCTGCTCGTGCAGCGTCCGAACGCGGGGCAGGCGCGGCAGACCGCCGGCTTGGCGGCGTAGACGCGGGCCGGCGTGCGGCGGCGCCGCCGCTGTAGGCCGCGGAACTGCAGCGGCTGGCCTGCGGGACAGCGGTAGCAGTCCGCTGCGGGCTCGTAATGAAACTGGCTGTAGTGGTAGTCGGGGTTGCTCGGCGCGCGTGGTTCGGGGATCACCACGGCTGCCCCGCGGGCCGCGCAGGCGCTCAGGTTGGCGGCCGCGAAGTAGCCGGCGTCGGCCACGGTCAGCGCGGCGCGGCGGCCGCCGCCGCTCGCCTCAGCCGCTTCGATCAGTGGCAACAGCTGCGCCGTGTCGGCCGGATCCTGGCTGACCTCCGCGGCCAGCAGCAGCATGCCCCCGCTCGAGCCGCCCGGCTGCAGCGCGTCGCCCGGCTGACCGTGATCTGCGTCAGCCGCGCCGTTCGGCCGCTCGTCCAGCGCGCCGCCCCCGCCCGCAGCGGCCCCGTCGCTATCTGCTGGATCGCCGCCCCGCAGCGGCGCCGCCATCGCCTGCGCGTTGTAGCCGGTCAGCCAGCCGTCGCGGCCGCGCAGCAGGCGCGCTTGCGGATCGGTCAGGTTGGTATGCCGGCGGTCCGACTCCAGGAGCTCCCGACGCGCCGCCTCGACCTGCTCGCGCAGCCGCTTGGCTGCCTGCAGCTGCGCCGGCAGCCGCGGCGCCGCCGCGCCCTCGCCCGCTTCGTTCTGCGCTTCCAGCTCCACGATCGCGCGCTCGGTGCGCTGCAGCAGCCGCTCCAGCTGCTCCGCGTCGAGCGTCCGCTGCGGCGCCGCGGCGCCCGCCACTTTGGTCCCGTCCACCGCCTGCACGGCCCAATCGACCAGGTTCAGCCGCACTGCCGTGCGGACCGTCAGCTGCAGCAGCCCGCGCATCCGCTCGCGGTGCTGCTTGTAGAAGCGCCAGAGCGTGTTGTGATCGGGCTGTTGCGAGCCGCTCAGCCAGAGCATCGGCAGTTGCTCGCGGCAGGCCGCCTCCAGCCGCCGCGAGGAGCGCGTCCCGCTCATGAAGCCGTAGAGCCAGATGCTCAGCAGCGCGCGGGGGTGATAGGCCGGCCCGCCCAGCGCCTGCCCGCCGAGGTCGACGCCCAGCCCCGCCCAGTCCGCCGCCGACAGCCCGTCCACGAAGGCCGCCACCACCCGCGCGGGATGGTCGTCCGCCAGCAGCTCATCGAGCGAGGGCGGCAACATCCAGCCCTGCTCGATCGCTCGCCACGGCATCTTCAGCCTCCCAGCCCGCTACCACGCCGGCCGCCCCACTGGCCGCCCGCACCGTTCACCCTAAGCGTCGCCTCGACTTCTGAGACAGGCTCGCAAAGCGGGGGGAGAGCGGATCCGACTTGTTCAGAGCTTTCCTCGAGCCTTATCAGTCGTGAAACTTGGGGTCGCGCTTCTCGAGGAACGCGGCGAGGCCCTCGACGGCCTCGGGGCGACGCGCGGCGTCGGTGATGGCGCGCGTCTCCTGCTCCATCTGCGACTCCAGCGTGTCGTTGAACGACTGGTGGTAGAGCCGCTTCGCGGCGCCGATCGTCGTGGTCGGACCGGCCGCGAGCTGCGCGGCGAGCTGGGCCGCGGCGCCCTGCAACTCCGCGTCGGGCACCACGCGGTTCAGCATTCCCCAGTCGAGCGCCTCGGCGGCTGAGAGCATGCGGTTGGTCATCGAAAGCTCCAGCGACCGCCGCAGACCGATCATCCGCGGCAGGAAGTAGGTCGATGAGCCGTCGGGCGTCAGCGCGATCCGCGAGTAGGCCATCGTGAAGCGGGCCGACTCGGCGGCGATCGCCAGATCGCCGATCAACGCCAGACTGAAGCCCGCCCCTGCGGCGGTGCCGTTGATCGCGCAGATCAGCGGCGCGTCCATCCGAGCAAAGCGCGAAATGGCTGCGTGGAGGTAGGTGGTGAGCAGCTTGATCTCCGTCGCCATCGCGGGGCCGGCGTGTGGCATCGCTTTGAGGTCGGCGCCCGCGCAGTACATCCGGCCCGCGCCGGTCAGCACGACACAGCGGATCTCTGGGTCGTCGTCGCAGCGAATCGACGCGTCCATCAGCTCTTCGCCCATCGTCATCGTGAGCGCGTTCGCCGCCTCCGGGCGATTGAACGTGATCGTGGCCACGCCGTCGTTGAGGTCCCAGGCCAACGTTTCGTAGTCCGGCATCGCACTGTTCCTTCGCTTGAGATCGTCGGGTTCGACCGCCAGTCTATCGGCGATCCCTATGCTCGCCGCGAATCGAGGAGCGCCCATGGTGACCACACGGGACGTGCGCGTTCCCGTCGAGGGCGGCCAGATGCGCGCCGCGCTCGCGTTGCCCGATGACGCGGAGGGGACCGTCCCCGGGGTGCTGGTGCTGCACGAGCTGTTCGGCCTCAATGACGATATCCGCCGGATCACGGCTCGCTTCGCCGAGAACGGCTACGCGGCGCTCGCGCCCGACCTCTACTCGGTCGGCCCGCCGCGACCGATCTGCATCCTGCGCACGATGCAGGCGATGAACAGCGGCAGCGGGCGAGTCTTCGACGACCTCGATGCGGGGCAGCGCTGGTTAGCGGAACAGCCACAGGTCGATCAGTCGCGGGTCGGCGTGGCCGGCTTTTGCATGGGCGGCTCGTTCGCGATTCTCCATGCCGTGCGCGCGCCCGTCGGCGCGGCGGCGGCCTTCTACGCACGCGTCCCCCGCACGATCGAGGAACTAGACGGCATCTGCCCGGTCGTCGCCGGCTACGGCGGACGCGACAAGATGTTCCTTGGCCAGCCTCCGCGCCTCCGCGAGCATCTCGACCGGCTCGGCGTGGCGCACGACATCGAGGTCTATCCCGACGCCGGCCACTCCTACATGAATCAACACGACATGCCGCGGCCCGTGCAGGCCCTGATGCGCCATGCGCGCATGTCGGTCGGCTACCACCACGACTCCGCCGAGGACAGCTGGCGGCGCATGCTGGCGTTCCTCTCTGAGCACCTGTCTGCATAGCCGCCGCAACATTCGGGAACCGTTTCGCACCCTCCAGCGTCCATACACTGAGAACGACGATCGGCCGTGACCGTGGCCGTAGCCAGGAGGCTCTGATGTCGATGCGGACGAGAATGTTTGGTGCGGCGGGACTTGCGCTGATGACGGCGATCGCGGTCGCTGTCTGGAGTTTCGGCGGGGCGCAGGCACAGGAGGTCGAGCAATCCGAGCCGGCGGTGGTCGAGACCGGCACGACGATGCTGACCGTGCGGGGCATCGCCACCCGCGCGCTCACCCCCGACCAGACCACGATCCAGTTCGAGGTCAGCGCGCTCGACGAGACCGCTCAGGACGCGGTCCGGGCCGGCGATCGGGCGCTGCGCTCGATCCAGTCGCGCCTGCGCGCCTACCGCGTCAGCGACGATCAGCTGCACACGCAGCGAGTCTCGCTGCGAGAGGAGTACGACTGGACCGAGCAGGGCCGCGTCTCGCTCGGCTTCCGCTACAGCCAGTCGCTCACCCTCCAGGTTGAGGGCACCGACCGCGCCGGCCAGCTGATCGACCGGATCGTCAGCGCCGGCGACGGCGCCGTCTCGATCAACAACGTCTCGTTTCTCGCCACCGGCCGCGCTGAAGCCGAGCGCGAGGTGCTGCTCGCGGCGATGGATGACGCCCGCGCCACCGCCGACGCGATGGCCGCTCAGATCGGCAAGGAGATCTTCGACACCATCGAGGTCACCGTCGCCAGCAACCTCAGCCCGGTGGCGACTGTCGAGAGCGCGGAAGCCACGAGCGTTGAGCCGGCCGCCGCCGAGATCGCGTCGTTGATCCGCGCGGGGCAGGACGACGTTCAGGTCTCGGTGGTCATGAAGTTCGTCGCGCGCTAGCCCTCCGCGCTATCGGCAGTCACCCACGCCGCATCCACGCGACAGTGAGAGGAAGATCGAGATGACGATTCCGAAGCCAGGCAAAGCGCTGAGGCCATCCGCTCTCGCGCTGATGATCGCGATCGCCGTGGCCGCATGGAGTCTCGCCGGCGCGCAGGCCCAGGAGCCCGGACCAAGCGAGCCGGCTGCGGTCGAGACGGGCACGACGACGCTCACGGTGCAGGGGACTGCCACGCGGGCGCTCACGCCGGACCAGACCACGATCCAGTTCGAGGTCAACGCGCTCGACGAAAGCGCCCTGGACGCGGTTCGCGATGGCGAGCGAGCGCTACGCATCATCGCGTGGCGTCTGCGCGTCTCGGGCGTCGACGAGGATCAGCTGCACACGCAGCGAGTCTCGCTGCGGCAGGAATACGACTGGACCGAGCAGGGCCGCGTCTCGCTCGGCTTCCGCTACAGCCAGTCGCTCACCCTCCAGGTCGACGGCACCGATCGTGCGGGTCAGCTGATCGACCGGATTGTCAGCGCCGGCGGTGACGCCGTCTCGATCAACAGCGTCTCGTTCTCCGCATCCGGCCGCGCCGCCGCTGAGCGCGACGTGCTGCTGGCCGCCATGGCTGACGCCCGCGCCACCGCCGACGCGATGGTCGCGCAGATCGGCAAAGAGATCTTCGACACCATTGAAGTCACCGTCGCCAGCGCCCTGAGCCCCGTCGCGTTCGCGCAAGAGGAGGAGGCGGAGTACGCGAACGACTCGGCGGCCGCAACTGCGCGCTTCATCAGCCCCGGGGACGACCAGGTGCAGGTCTCGGTCGTGATGAAGTTCGTGGCGCGCTAACCGCGCGCCATTCTCGCGCGGCGGAGCAGGCGTCCTCCGACCCGACGACCCTGACCTCAGCTCTTGCGTCGCCGTTCGGACTCTGGGTAAACTGTCGGCATGGCAATCAGCATCCCGCGCTGGACCGACATGCTTCGTCGGGCCGGCGCTCCCGCCCGCGCCGCCACCGAGATCGCCACTGAGGTCGATCAGACGATTGACGCGCTCGTCTCCCAGCAGGAGCACGAGAGCGCCTTCGACCGTCTGCTCTACGCCATGCAGCTGGGCTTCCAACAGATCGACGCGCATTTCCAACAAATCGACGCGCGCTTCCAACAAGTCGACGCCCGCTTCGAACAGGTCGACGCCCGCATGGACGCCATGGAAGCCCGGCTTGAGGCCAGCTTCAACAAGCGAATCTTGACCGCCCTCGGGATCGCCCTGACGGCGCTCGCGATTGCCACCGGCATCATCGTCGCGCTCTTGATCCGGCACATCGGATAGCCGCCGTGTCGCAGAGCGCCTTCGAGACGCGGCCAGGGCGCCCTCGGCTGTGGGCTACGCCTTCCACCAGCTCTTGCATCACCATTCGGACTCTGGGTAGACTCTCTGCATGGCAATCAGCATCCCCCGCCGGACCGGCATGCTCCGTCGGGCCGGCGCTCCCGCCGGCGCAGCCACCGAGATCGCCACTGAGGTCGATCAAACCGTTGACGGCCTCGTCTCCCAGCACGAACACGACAGCGCCTTCGATCGCCTGCTCTACGCCATGCAGCTCGGCTTCCAGCACGCCGACGCCCGCATGGACGCCATGGAAGCCCGGCTTGAGGCCATGGAAGCCCGGCTTGAGGCCAGCTTCAACAAGCGAATCTTGACCACCCTCGGGATCTCCCTGACGGCGCTCGCGATTGCCACCGGCATCATCGTCGCGCTCTTCATCCACTACCTCGGGTAGCCGTCGCGACGCGGCCGACGGGGCCGTGCGACGCACAGCTTTCGGACGCCACACCGTTTCCCGAGTACACTGACGCCATGAGCTTCCACGTACCGCGCATCAACCTCCGCCTCTGGATCAACATGCTGCGCCGCGCCGGATTTTCGCTGCAATCAGCTGAGGAAATTGCCCACCCGCTCAACGACGACCTCGCCCAGGGCGCCTCCAACAAGCACGTCGACGATCGGATCCACGCGCTCGAGCGCCGGCTCATGCTCTTCATGCTGGCGGTCGCCGCCATCGCCATCACGATCGCCCAGCTGATCGACCACTTCCTCGGCTAGCCAGCATCAGCTGACCAGATCCACCACCCACGACGCGCGGCTAGGTCTCATCCCGACGCCGCAGGTCCTCCGTGGCGATCAGAATCACGATCGCACGGTCGCCCTCCTGCGAAATCCGCAGCTCCCCGCGGAAGGATGGATTATCCGCGTCGCGGAACCTGATGAAGTCGATGTTCACGTGCCGCGGGTCCGACTCGACCGACCACGGCGCGACATCCAGCTGCGAGCGGTACCACAGGTACAGATCGTCGGCGTCTTCTTCCGTGCTCTGCCAGCCGAAGATCAACTCTCGCGTGTTCTCTGTGTCGGTGAACGCCGAACCCAACAGCTCGAGCGACTCACGCTCCGGGAAGCTCGGCGGCAGCTCGTCGACCGCGCCCTGAATCCGCACGTCGGCCACCGCCGTGCGATCGCTCTGCACCAGATAGTTGCGGAACAGCCGCTGCGCCGCCAGCCGCTCTTCATCGTCCGAACTGTCACACGCCGCCGCCGCCAGGCCGGCCAGCAGCGCGATCAGCGCCGTCAGCCCCAGCAGAACTCCGGAGCGAAGCGTCACCATACGTATGTAGCCGTCCCGGCGTTGCTGAAAACCGTGGGTGGGGTGGACGGCGGGATTCGAACCCGCGAATACCAGGGCCACAACCTGGCGCCTTAGGCCTCTAGGCGACGCCCACCATGCCGCATCTACGCGCGACCTCAGGATCGCGCGCCGACGCGCGATCGAGCGTATCACGGCGCAACTCAGGCAATCCGATCGATCAGCAGCGTCGCCAGCCCCAGAAAGAACAGGAATCCCAACACATCCGTCAGCGTCGTCACGAAGATGCTCGCCGCCAGCGCCGGGTCGGCCCCCGTGCGACGCAGCACCACCGGCACCACCAGGCCCGACATGCCGGACACGATCATCGTCGCCAGCATCGCCCCGCCGACCGCCACGCCGAGCCACGGATTGTCCTGCCAGACCCAGCCGATCGCACCCACGATCGCCCCCAGCGCGATCCCCGTCGCCACGCCGATCGCTAGCTCGCGTGGCAGCACCGTGCGATGGAAGTGCCGGTCGAACTCGCCCAGCGCCATCGCCCGCACCGTCAGCGTCATCACCTGCATCCCCGCGTTGCCGCCCTGCCCGGCGATGATCGGCAGAAAGATCGCCAGCGCCGCGACCCGCGCCAGCGAACTCTCGAACGCCGCAATCACTGCCGCCGCCGCGAACGCCGTGGCCAGATTCAGCACCAGCCACGGCAGGCGCCGGCGGACCGCCGTCGTGACCGGCGCCGTCAACGCCTCGTCATCGACCAGCCCGACCAGCCGGAACATGTCCGTCGTCGCCTCCTGCTGCGCGATATCGAGCAGATCATCCGCCGTCGTGACCCCCACCAGCCGGCCCGACGGGTCGACCACCGGCAGCGCGTGCAATCCGTAGCGCTGTAGCGTCTGCAGCGCCTCCTCCTGATGCGCATCCGTCGTCACCGTCGGGCCCGCCTCCGACATCAGGTCGCGCAGCGGCGTCAGCGGGCGCGCCACGATCAGCTCGTGCAGATGCACGCTGCCCAGCAGCAGGCCGGCGTGGTCCACCACGTAGATCAGATCGCGCACCGCGGGCGACCCCGGCGTCGCGCGCAGATGTTCGATCACCTGCTGCGCCAGCATGTGCGGACCCAGCGCCACGATCTCCGGCGCCATGATCCCGCCCGCCGAATGATCGTCGTGCAGCAACAGCGGCGCCACGAAGTCCGCGTTCGGCAGCCGCTCGAGCACCACGCTCGCCGCGTCCGCCGGAATCGCCTGCAGCACATCCGCGACGCGCTGCGCCGGCGCATCGTCCAGCGCCTCGGCGAGCTGCTGCACCTCGACGTCCGGCGCGACATGCTCCAGCTCGTCGGGCGTCAGAAACTCCAGAATCCCGGCCAGCGCCGAGGAATCGATCCGGTCCAGCACCCGCCGCCGATCGTGCGTCGAGAGCGCCGCCAGCACATCCGCCTGATCAGCCGGATGCAGCGCCCGCAGCAGCGCCGCCGCCGTCTCCAGATCGTCCGCGTCGACCCGCGCCACCACATCCCAGACCGCCGCCGCGTCGGGCCGGCCGAGGGCCCTGCTCACGACCGCTGTACCCTGACCGCACGCGCCCGTAGCTCAGCGGATAGAGCACCAGGCTTCGGACCTGGGGGCCGGGGGTTCGAGTCCCTCCGGGCGTGCCAGAGCCCGACACTCACACGCGCCCCTGACGCCACAGGGACCGCACACACGTCTTTGGATTACGCATGTTCATCTCCTGGTTCACCGAGCGCCCGTATCAGGACCCCAACGCGAGCTGGTGGGGCCGCACCGGCCGCCGTCTGACCGACCTCGATTCCTCCAACGAAGAATACGACCCGCGGCTCGGCTCCGACCTCTACCACCGCTACCTCGATGAGGCCGTCGCCGCGGAACACGCCGGCTTCGACGGGATCGTGCTCAACGAGCACCACTCGACCCCGTTCTGCATGGGTTCGGTGATCAACGTCGAGGCCGCGATCCTCGCCCGCATCACCGACCACGTCAAGATCTGCCTGCTCGGCAACATCCTGCCGATCTGGGAAGACCCGCTCTGGCTGGCCGAGACGCTCGCCCAGATCGACATGATCTCCGAAGGCCGGCTGGTGACCGGCTGGGTCCGCGGCACCGGTCGCGAATCGCTCGCCCACAACTCCCAGTCGCCCTACAACTGGGAGCGCTACCAGGAGGCCCACGACTTCATCGTCAAGGCCTGGACCGATCCCGGTCCCTTCCGCTGGGAGGGTGAGCACTACGACTACCGCTACGTCAACCCCTGGTCCAAACCGCTGCAGAAGCCGCACCCGCCGATCTGGATCCCCGGCGCGGTCTCGCAGCGCACCGTCGCCTGGGCGGCCGAGCACCACTACCCCTACATCATGCTCGCCACCCGCCTCGAGCCGACCCGCGATTCGTTCGGCTACTACGACCAGATCGCCCGCGAATTCGGCTACGAGGCCGGGCCCCAGCACCGCGGCTACCTCTGGAAGGTCCACGTCGACGAGACCGAGGAGCTCGCCGAGGAGGTCGGCCGCAAATACCTGACCGGCCCCGGCAACATCTTCCTCGAAGGCTCGCGCGGCGACGTCAAGCGCCACATCCAGAACCTGCCCGGCATGATCGACCGCCGCCGCCTGCTGCCGACCGCCGGCGTGCGCCACGTCGAGGAGTCGCGCGGGACCGTCAACCCGGCCGACTACAAGCCGCTCACGCTCGACGCCGCCACCGGCTTCCAGCCCACCGACGACACCTACCGCGGCCTCGAAGAGTCCTACAGCATCATCTCCGGCACGCCCAAGACGGTCCTGCCCAAGATCCGCCACGTGCTCGAATACCTGCGCCCCGGCTCAATCACCTTCTGGGACGGCGACGGCTCGATGGCCCACGAAGACACGATGCGCTCGCTGCGCCTGATGGGCGAAGAGGTCCTCCCCGCCGTCCGCGAGATGGGCGAAGAGTTCGGCCTCACCGGCCCCTTCGACCTCGGCCCAGATGAGGCGCCCGTCGGCATCTCGCCGGCGGTGCTGGGGAAGCAGTAGGGGGCTCTGTCCCTCTGGGACATCCCCCCCCGCTCCCGGATCCCCTCTCCCCCCGCGCGGCGCGGGGGGAGATGCCGCAGGCAGAGGGGGGCCGGATCGGGATCCCGATTCCGCTGACCACTCCGTGTGGTCAGCGGGGGGCCGGATCGTCGCGTGCCGCGGAGGGGGAGGGCCCCCCTCTGTCCCTACGGGACATCTCCCCCCGCTGCGCGGGGGGAGAGGGGATCTGCGCTCCGCGGGAAGAGATGTCCCGTAGGGACAGAGCGAGGCCTTTCCCCACCCCAGCCTTGCACCACCACCCCGGAACCGCGTAGCATTGTGGCATGGCCTTCCCCAGCCTCTCGCTCAGCAGCGTCTTTATGCGCTCCGGTCTGCCTCAGCCGGAAGCCGAGACGTTGACCAATCAACTCGAAGAGTCGATCGACGAGAAGATCGAGGAGTCGAGCAGCGGCCTCGCGACCACCCACGCACTCGAGCTGGCCGTCGCCCAGCTGATGCTGGCAATCAGCGACTTCGCCCGCCAGGGCGCCGAACGCGAAACTGCCTTCCACCACACGCTCTGGATCGCCGTCGGGATCGTCCTCACCGCGCTCGCGATCTGCACCGCCATCATCATCGCCGTCGACTGACGCCGGCACCCCCGCCGCCCCTTCCCAAATTCTCCCCCTGCGGGGGAGATGCCCCGCAGGGGCAGAGGGGGAGGCCGCCGTGCATCGCCACGATTCGCGCAGTTGGGAGCCTCCCCCTCAGTCGCTGCGCGACAGCTCCCCCGCAGGGGGAGCATTTGGTTGGGCGCTCCATCCCCACCCCAACCTTGCACTCCAACCCGATCCTCGGATAGCATTCTCGCATGGCCTTCCCCAGCTTCGGGCTCAGCAGCGTCTTTACGCGCTCCGGTCTGCCTCAGCCGGAAGCCGAGACGTTGACCGATCAACTCGAAGAGTCAATCGACGAGAAGATCGAAGAATCTCACACCGGCCTCGCCACCAAGGAGGACGTCCACAAGCTGGAACTGGCAATCGCGGCGCTGCATGTGACAATCGCCGACTATGCGCGCCGAGGCGCCGAACGCGAAACTGCCTTCCACCACACGCTCTGGATCGCCGTCGGGATCGTCCTCACCGCGCTCGCGATCTGCACCGCCATCATCATCGCCGTCGACTGACGCTGCCGGCCCCGCTCGCCATTCCCCTCTCCCCCCGCGTCGCGCGGGGGGAGATGTCCCGTCGCCCCCCCCTCTCCCCCCGCGTCGCGCGGGGGGAGAGGGGATCTTCCCCCCAACCGCCTTCAGCTATTGAACCCCGCCCCACATTTGCTGTACACTTCCGCCATGCCCTCCTTCAACCCGCTCCACTGGCGACGCACCACCATCGCAGGCGGGCTCAGCGAAGCCGCCGCTGACGAAACCGCCAACCTGCTCCACAACGTCTTCAGCCTGCTCCCCACCAGGCAGGACGTACACGACATCGTGGACGCCGCCAACGCCAAGCTCGAAAATCGCCTGATCAAATTCATGGTCGCCATCTCCGCCATCAACCTCACCGCCCTCGCGATCTGCACCACCCTGATCATCACCGTCGACTGACCACTCAACATGGCCCAGCTCACCCACATCAACATCCCCCTCTGGAAAGCCCTGATGCGGCGGCTTGGCTTCGCGGAGGAGGGCGCGCAAGACTTCGCCAACGCGCTTGATCGCGAAATCGCCGATCGCGCCACCAAACTCGACCTCAAAGAGCTCGAACTGCGCATCGTCCGCTGGATCTTCCTCGCCACCGGCCTAAACATCGCCGCCATGGCCCTGCTCAAACTCTTCGGGTGAGGACCCGGTGACCCTTCCCAAATTCTCCCCCCGAGGGGGAGATGCCCCGCAGGGGCAGAGGGGGAGACCGCCGCGGTCAGCGGAGGCCGGCGCGGGCCTCCCCCTCAGTCGCTGCGCGACAGCTCCCCCGCGGGGGGAGCATTTTCCGATCCGGATCCCCTCTCCCCCCGCTCCCGTTCCCCTCTCCCCCCGCGTCGCGCGGGGGGAGATGCCGCAGGCAGAGGGGGGCCGGATCGGGATCGGATTCCGCTGACCACTCAATGTGGTCAGCGGGGGGGGAGAGGGGATCTGATATTGAACCCCACGCCACATTTGCTGTACACTTCCGCCATGCCCTCCTTCAACCCGCTCCACTGGCGACGCACCACCCTTGAAGGCGGCCTCTCCGCGCGGGCGGCGGAAGACACCGCTGCGCAACTCCAGGACGCGTTCGCGGACACCTCCTCAAATCAGGAACTACGCGACATCATCGACGCCGCGCTCGACAAACACGACCTCCGCATCATCCGCTGGTTCATTCTCGCCATGGGCCTGAACGTCGCCGCCATGGCCCTGCTCAAAGTCTTCGGCGGCTGAGGTGGCCACACAACTCCTCGACGCACTGGCCGACAAAGGCTCCAGGCAGGAACTGCGCGATATCGTCGAGACCGCCTTCGCCAAACACGACCTCCGCATCATCGCCGCGATCGGCGCCGCCACCACCATCATCATCGCCGCCATGGCGCTGCTCAAACTCTTCGGCTGAGCCGGCTCCCCCCGCTCCCCAGTTCCCCTCTCCCCCCCCGTTGAGCACATTGAGTGCTCAACGGAATCCGATCCGGATCCCGATTCCGCTGACCACTCCGTGTGGTCAGCGGCCCCTCCGTCATTCCTGCGCAGGCAGGAATCCATGCGACCGCCCAACCGTGCCACGAGCCTCCATCCGCCCGACGGACCACCGGAGCCCGAGCGCACCGCGCGTGACCGCGCGCCGTCGAACATTGGGAGTGGGGGAGGAAGGCCCCCCTCTGTCACTCCGTGACATCTCCCCCCCGTTGAGCACATTGAGTGCTCAACGGAATCCGATCGGCATCCCGATTCCGCTGACCACATTGAGTGGTCAGCGGAATCCGATCCCCCCCCAACCCCGCCGCCGCTATCCTGTCGGCTGGCCGGACTGGGGGGCCCGCCGGCCAGCCCCGCCCACGTGTCAACCACGTGTAAAGGCACGTTGCCGGACCTCCCCCAGGTCGGATACCCTCCCCCTCAAGGTCACGTGCGCCGTGTGAGCGACGGACCGCAAGCATCTCAGCCTGAAGGAGGCATAGAGACCATGAGTCAAGGATTGACTTGGATTGCGGGACGGCGCACCCCGCTTCTCGCGCTAGTGGCGCTCATCGCGCTGCTCGCCGCGGCCGCGTACGCGTTCGCGCCTGTCAAAGCCGCGCCGCCGGGAGACCTGACGTTTACTCTCTCGCTCTTGGACGAGGCCGATAACATCGTCCAGGCGGACAACACAGACATCACAGTCCTGCTGACGGCGACGTTCACGGTCGACAAGACCGCAAATACCGTCACCGATGCCGGTGAGCTGACGGACGACACGGAGGATGACGAAGATCTCACCAACCTCCAGTCTGACGACGTGCACGCGAACTTCCCGCCCAGGCTCTCTTGGGCTGCGTCCGAGGTCATCGTGGGCCGCCCCTGGTCCTTCGGCGACACAAATTCCAACACGGTCGATATCGTCGCGAATCCCAGTTTCGAAACGGGAGACTGCGTAGATGACGACAACGCGAGCACTGCCAAGACTGCCGACGGGGTCACGACCTTCACCTGCTCCGTCTCGCTCGACGCCGCCACCATCCAAATCACCAAGGGATCCTCAGGGACCATCACGGTGAGCACCGATGACATCGTGGTCACCGAGGCGGCCGACAATCAGGTGACCGACGACGAGGAAGAGGTCAGCACCTTGACCGCAGAGTCGCTGGTCATCACCATCGGCGACGCACCGCCTATCAGTGATGTCGCGCTCAGCTTGAGCGAGGGCGAGACCGGCACCGAGAAGGCAGCCCGTGGCAACTCCGTGGGCTTGGACCTCTCGATCCTCAGTGAGACGGGAGACGGCGTTGACGGCAGTTCGCTTGCCGCGATCGTGTTGTCCACCAACCTCCCGGGTTCGACTGTCACAGCCCTCGAGTGCACCCCAGCCCTCAGTTGCTCGCCCGCATCCGACGAACTGGGCATGCAGACCGAAAAGACCAGCGGCAAGATCGCTGTCACGGTCAGTTCAGCAGCGACCGGTGTTGCGACGGTGTCAGCAACGGTCTACGGCAAGGACGGCACCAGCCACACGGATTCGGTCGAAGTCACCTTCACGGGTAACGCCGAGTCGATCGAGATCGACGAGGCGTCCGCATCGATCCTCAACTTCGGCACTGGTGTCCACGACCCGGCCGCAGAGCAGGAAGGCAGTGAAACCACTGCCATCGGCGACCCTAAGGCTGAGGAAACCAATGACGATCGCGACATCCTGAAGCTGGCCGTCTCGGCCGCCGACAACGCGGGCAACGCCGCCAACCTACCGTCGCGCTTCACCGAGAAGGTCCTCGACCCGGACGGCAAGACGGCCAAGGGGATCAGCGCGACATACGCCCGTGACGCCAAGGACCTCACTAAGGGGGCCGTCACCCTCGACGTCGACGCCGATGTGAAGAAGCCACTCGACATTGGCGACTACACGGTCGAGCTCAAGAGCGGCAAGTTGGAAGCCGTGCAGAGCTTCATCGTTGCCGGTGACGCCGCGAACGTGGAAGCCAGCTATGAGGGTGGCACCACCCTCGGTAGCCGAATCACGGTCACCGCAACCGTCACCGACGCCGATGGCAACCCCGCTGTCGACGGCACGCCGATGACCTGGACCGAGAGCAAGACCACGCTCGCGGCCACCAAGGAAGCCGGCAAGACCAAGGACGGTGCGGCCACCGCAAACTACGTTGTTGTTGCTGCAGGCACCGGATTCGTCACCGTTGAATCTGGGACTGGAGCCGATGTCGTGGTCATCGTGACCGGCGCCGCCGCGGTTGACGAGCCCGACCCCGAGCCCGTCGATGGTCTCTCGCGGACCCAGTTGAACAACTTCGCCTCGTGGTCCGGTGAGGGCTCAGTCAGCGCTTCCGAGCTGCTGGCCGGCATCTCCGGCGCCTCCGGCGTGTTGTACTACGACGGCGACTCCTGGCAGCGCTACGGCGTGGTCGACGGACAGGTCATCCCTGGTTCGCGCGACTTCACCGTTCGCGACGGCGATGTCATCTGGATTAGCGGCTAGTTCCCGCACAATCTCCGTCGGCCACGACCAGTGGCCGGCGGAACACCAGACGACCAATCAAGAGGGCGGGGCTCCGGCCCCGCCCTCTTTGCGTGCTCCCGCTGACGGGATTCCGCTGACCACTCAATGTGGTCAGCGGGGGGGGAGATGCCGCAGGCAGAGGGGGGCCTCCCGATCCGGATTCCGCTGACCACTCAATGTGGTCAGCGGGGGGGAGATGCCGCAGGCAGAGGGGGGCCTCCCTCTCTCCCATCCCTGACCGCGTGATATCCTGCGGCGACGACATCGAGACACACATGAGGGGGCGACGCACGAATGCTGCTGGTGACGCGTAAGGATCACGAGAGTCCCGAGGCGCTGCTGCGGCGCTTCAACAAGATGGTCCAGCGCGACGGCGTGCTCCAGGAGTCGCGCCGTCGGCGGCGCTTCATCTCGAACCGCGAGAAGCAGCGTCAAGCCGAGCGTCGCGCCGCCCGCCGCCGCCGCCGAGCGCAGATCAAAACGCGGCGCCGGGTTCCTGTGTAGGCTTCCCAACTTCTCCCCCTGCGGGGGAGATGCCCCGCAGGGGCAGAGGGGGAGAGCCGCGCTTCACCGCCATTCACGCAGTTGGGAGCCTCCCCCTCAGTCGCTGCGCGACAGCTCCCCCGCGGGGGGAGCATTTTCCGATCGGGATTCCGAAACTCGCCCCCCCCGTTGAGCACATTGAGTGCTCAGCGGAATCCGGATCCCTCCCCCTCAGTCGCTACGCGACAGCTCCCCCGCAGGGGGAGCATTTTCCGATCGGGATTCCGAAATTCGCCCCCCCGTTGAGCACATTGAGTGCTCAGCGGAATCCGGATCCCTCCCCCTCAGTCGCTGCGCGACAGCTCCCCCGCAGGGGGAGCATTTTCCGATCGGGATTCCGTTGAGCATTAGGGATCGGGCTCTTCGAGCGCGGCGAGGATTGTGTCGAGCACCGCGTCCAGGTCGGCTAACACTTCGCTGTCCCAGAAGCGCAGCACTCGGAAGCCGCGTTGACGGATGGCGTCGTCGCGTGCACGGTCGTACTCCGCCCGTTCAGCGTGCTGACCGCCATCCAACTCGATCGCGAGGCGCTGCTCGAGACAGACGAAATCGACCACGTAGCGGCCGATCGGGTGCTGGCGGCGGAACCGGTGGCCGCCAAGCTGTCGCCGTCGCAGCCGCGACCAGACAAGCGCCTCAATCTCCGTCGTCGAGCGACGCAGGCTGCGCGCGAAGTCCCGAATGTGCATCCGCCCCATGGGCGGCACCCTACCAACGCAGGTATCCCCCTCCCAAATTCTCCCCCTGAGGGGGAGATGCCCCGCAGGGGCAGAGGGGGAGGGCGTTGCGACCAGCTGAGGCCAGCGCAGGCCTCCCCCTCAGTCGCTGCGCGACAGCTCCCCCGCAGGGGGAGCATTTTCCGATCGGGATTCCGAAACTCGCCCCCTGCGGGGGAGATGCCCCGCAGGGGCAGAGGGGGAGGCCGCCGCGCATCGCCATCATCCGCGCGGTTGCAAGCCTCCCCCTCAGTCGCTGCGCGACAGCTCCCCCGCAGGGGGAGCATTTTCCGATCGGGATTCCCGACTTCGCCCCCCGCAGGGGGAGAAATGGGATCAGATCAACGGGCTCCCCCTCACCCCAACGCCCCCGCCGCCCCAAAAATCTCCTGGCCCGCATCGGGGACCAGCACCCGCAGGGACCAGGGCTCCACCTCCACGAGGCGCGCTTCCTGGGGGCCTACCTCGCCGTCTAGCTGCGACTCCAGGGCTGGGCCGCCCTCGATGATTAGGCGGCGGAAGCGGTGGTAGGAGACGCCGGGGGCGTTGGGGTGCAGGGCGCGGAGTGCGAGCGGGGTGGTGGCGAGGGCCTGGGCGGCCCAGCCGCGGAAGATTACTGCGTCGAGCTCGCCATCGACCGCCGAGGCCAGGTGGGTGAGCATTGCTACGCCGCCGTAGAGGCGGGTGTTGCCCAGGGTCATCATGCCTACGCGGGCGTCGAAGCCGGGCTGGTCGTCGAACGTCAGGCGCAGCGGCAGGCCGCGGTCGCCGAGCAGGACGAGGCCGCCGGCGATTCCGTAGGCCCACTTGCCGAAGACCCGCTTGGCGCGCTGGTTGACGCGGTCCACCGCGACCGCATCGAGGCCGTAGCCGGCCATCAGCAGGAAGCGGCGCACGCCGCTCGGCGAGCTGACCCGGCCGGTGTCGATCCAGGTCGGCGGCCGGAGCAGCGCCTCGAGCTGCCGTCGGACGGCCGCCATGGGCGTGGTCGCCACGCCGGCCTCGGTCGCCCAGACGTTGGTCGTGCCGAGCGGGACGCAGCCCAGCGGCAGCGGCGAACCGGGCGTGAGGCCCTGCAGGACGGCGTGCAGCGCGCCGTCGCCGCCGCAGCCGAAGATCGCCGCGGCGCCGGCCTGCTCGGCGACCGCGGCGACCCGCTCGGCCTCGGCCGCGCTGCGCGTCTCGACGACGTGCGGCGCGAATCCCCAGGGCTGGCAGGCCTCCATGAAGACCTCGGCGAGCAGCGCGGCGGGCAGGGCGCGGCGCGCGCGGGGGTTGACCACGAACACCAGCGAGCCGGTCGCGATCGGCGCGTCGGCCGCATGAAGCGTCGCATTGTGCGTCGCATGGGTCGGCATGGGCAGATCATACGCGCGGTGTAAGCTGCGGCCTGCGAGGAGGCGGCGAAATGGCGCTCGGCTGGAAGCGGCTTGACCACGTCGCGATCGCGACCGAGGACACGCACGCCGCGGGAAAGTTCTGGTCGCGGCTGCTCGGCGCCGAGCTCGACCACTGGACGATCTCGCCCGACGAGGGCTTCCGCGTCGCCCAGTTCCACCTGCCCAAGCGGCAGGCCGGCCTGGAGCTGATCGGTCCCTTCGACGAGCACTCGTTCATCCACAAGTTCCTGCGCGAGCGCGGCCCCGGGTTCCACCACATGACGATTGAGGTCGAGGACATTGACCAGGCGGTCGCTCATCTGCGCGATGAGATGGGCGTCGAGCCGCTCAGCGAGCCGTTCAGCGACTACGAGTGGCGGCAGTTCTTCGTCCACCCGCGCGACACGGGCGGGGTGCTGCTGCAGTTCTACGAGTGGCTGCCGGGCCGCCGCCCGGCCGACTGGCCCGAGTAGGTGATCAGATGACGACGGCGCTGCCGCGCTTCGAGCAGGGCGAGTTCGTGCCCTCGCGCGAGGTGCCGTTCTCGCGCGACCTCGACCGGCTGATCCACGAAATCCGCGCCGGCGAGGCGCCCAACATTGGCCGGTTCTGCGGCTACTGCTGCGCGCCGCTGGGCGACCGCTCCGGCTGCGACGTCTGCGGCGAGCAGACCGCGAGCACGGCTCCGCTGGACAAGATCGACCGTGAGCTGGCGCAGATCTACGTCGCCAAGCGCAAGCGTGAGGCGCTGTTCGTGCACAGCGGCGCCTGGCTGGGGATCCTGCTGGCGACGGGCGTCTCAATCGGCCTGATCATGGTCTTGCCGAGCTGGACCAAGGTGTTCGCGATTCTGACGCTGGTGCTGGGCGGCTACTTCGCCGGCGTCTTCTTCGGCAACGTCCTCGCCCAGATGCCCGCCTACCGCAGCGGTCTCAAGCTGTTCGCGTCGCGGTGGGGGGAGTACGTCGCGGGGCGGTCGGGAAACGCTCCCCCCCGTCGGCCACATTGAGTGGCCGACGGAATCCGATCCCCTTCCCCAAATTCTCCCCCTGAGGGGGAGATGCCCCGCAGGGGCAGAGGGGGAGGCCGCACACATCGCCAACGCTCGCGCAGTTGGGAGCCTCCCCCTCAGTCGCTGCGCGACAGCTCCCCCGCGGGGGGAGCATTTTCCGATCGGGATTCCGCTGACCACTCAATGTGGTCAGCGGGGGCGCGAGATTGGGAGGGATCGGTAATTTCTCCCGCCGACCGCGTCACTTGTCGACGAAGACGACGATGATCGCCACAGCCACCCCGACACAGCCACGACGAACCCGGTATGGGCGAGCATCATCTTGGACATCTGGTTGACCATCCTGGTCTCGTGCTCGGCAAACATGCGATGGACTCGGTCGAGCATCCGGTCCACGTCCGTCTGCTTCGCGAGCGCCTCCGCGCCCTCTTCCAGCACGTCGCTCAGGTCCCGCCCTGCTTGCTCGGGAAGACCGGCATTGGTGAAGGCGTCGAAGATTTTGAGTCGGTCGAACACTGACATGCCGACATGATACATGAACTTCAGATGATGCGCGACCAGTGCTCCTCCAGCTCGTCAATGTCGTCGTGGGTCGTGAGCACCAGCACCGCGTCGCCCTCGTGGAGCAGTTGGTCGGGGGAGACGCCGACGGTGAAGACGCCGGCGGCGCTGCGCAGGCCGAGGATCTGCACGCCCGCGGCGCGGCCCAGCGCCGCGGCGACGCTTTGGCCCTGAGCCATCGAGCCTGGCGTCACGTCGAGGCGCAGCAGCACGTCGGGCGCGCCGGGCAGGGCGAGCACGTTCTGCGCTGCTTCCATCACGCTCGGGTGCAGCGACGCCGCGGCGAGCTGGCGGCCGACGATCTCGGTGGGCGTGAAGATTCGCGCCGCGCCGGCCTGGCGCAGCGGCGAGGCGGACTCCGGCTCGTTGCAGCGGACCACGATGTAGCAGGACGGGTCGATGCCCAGCGCGGTCAGGGTGATGAAGGTGTTCTGCGCGTCGTTGCCCGTCGCGACGACGAGCGCGCGGGCTACGGGCAGGCGCGCCTGCAGCAGCGTCTCGCGCTGGTTGGCGTCGCCGTGCAGGGCCAGCCGGCCGCGCTGTTGGTGCTGCTCGACCTGGCCCGGATCGTGGTCGAGTACGACAAACGGCCGCTTGCGTCGTTCCAGCTCGTCGACGACGCCGCGGCCCACGCGCCCCGCGCCGGCGACGATCACGTGCCCGTCGAGCGTGTCCAGCTCCCTCGCCATACGCCAGCCTCGCAGGTCACGATACAGCTGGCCTTCGAGCAGGCTCGCCGCGACCGCCGCCATCAGATAGAGGGCGGTCGTCACGCCGAAGACCGCCAGCACGACCGTGAACGCGCGCCCCGCGCGGTCCAGCGGATGGATCTCCTGGAAGCCGACCGTGGTCAGCGTCAGCACGGTCTGATAGAGCGCGTCGAACACGCTGAAGCCGCTGATGAAGTGGTAGCCGAGCACGCCGACACCGGTGATCACGAGTAGCCCGGCGGCGGCCCAGGTCAGACGCAGGAAGCCCGCCTCGGGCACGCCGGTCACCAGCGAGATCGCGCGGCGGCTCACGACGCTGCGCGGTCGAAGGGGCCAACGAGCGCCAGACGGTCTGCGCACCGGTCAGACGTGCGTGAGCGATTTGCGTCGGTGCGTCACGAAGTCGACCAGCAGATACTCGCCCAGCTCGTCGGGGGTGGTGTAGAACACGCGGCCCTGGTTGATTCGCGCGACCTGGCCGACGAACTCCTTCAGGTAATAGGAGCGGTCGAGCATGAAGATGTTGATCACGATGTCTTTCTTCGTGCAGTGCCGTACTTCCTTGAGCGTCTCGCGGATCGTCACGGGGCTGGGCGGGTAGGCGAAATAGGAGCGGCCGCGCTCGAGGTGCGCGGTGGGCTCGCCGTCGGTGATCATGATGATCTGCCGGGTGCCGACCTTGTGCTTGCCGAGCAGCTGCTGTGCGATCAGCAGCGCGTGGTGCATGTTGGTACCGAGCACCGTCTCGTCCCAGCGCACGTAGGGCAGCTCCGGCGCCTTCAGCTCGCGCGCGTAGGCGCTGAAGCCGACCAGATACAGGCTGTCGCGGGGGTACTGCATGCTGATCAGGTTGTTCAGCGCCATCGCGACCTTCTTGGCCGCCTGGAAGGAGCCGCGCAGGGCCATCGACCAAGAGAGGTCGAGCATCACTACCGTCGCGGTCTGGGTCAGCGTCTCGGCGCGATAGACCTCGAAGTCGTCGGGCTGTAGCTGCACCGGGACCTGCGGGCCGGTGCGGAAGATCGCGTTGCCGATCGTCTCCTTGAGATGCAGGTGGAAGGGGTCGCCGAACTCGTAGAGCTTCGTGTCGTCGGCGCGGTCGCCGTAGCGGCCGGTCTCGGGCACGTTGTGCTTGCCGAATGACTGATTCTTGAGGTTGGCGTAGATCTCGGCCAGCGCCTTTTCGCCGATCTTGCGCGTGCCGCGCGGGGTCAGCTCCCAGGCGTTGCCGTTCTTGCGGATGTAGCCGGCCTCTTCGAGCAGCTCGAGCAGCGACTTGAGCTGTTCGAGGATGTCTCGCGCCTCGTCTCCCAGCAGCTCCTCGAGCCGGTCAGGGTCGATGTTGTTGAGGTCGCCGCCGTACTGCACCTGTTCGAGCGACCGCTCCATCTGGTCGAGCTGCTGCATGTACTCCATCAGGTTCATGCCGCTCTCGAGGTTGAGGTCCTCGTCGCCGCGGAAGGGGTACTGATTGCGCATGTCGCGCATCGGGAAGTTGGCTTCGAGATTCTGCGCGAGGCGGGCCAGCTCGGCATCCATGCCCATCTCGCCCATGCGCTGCTGCATCAGCTGATTGAGCTGCTGGCGCATGTCGGCGGGCAGCGAATCGAGCATGTTCTGCATCTGCGCAGCCTGCTGCTGCATCTGCTCGATCAGCTCGTCGAGCGACTGCGGCGGGTTGTCGCCGAACATGTCGCCGTATTTGTCCATGAAGCCCTCGAAGTCCGGCTCCTCGCCGCGACTGCGCTGCTCCAGCATCTCGTTGAGGTCGCGCATCATCTCCCGCGTGCGGTCCATGTCCTGTTCTGACATGTCCTGCAGCATCTGCGAGAGGTCGTTGAAGAAGGTGTTCATCATCGCCTGCTTCAACTGTTCGAGTAGCTGTTCGTAGCGCTCCTGCGCTTCGCTGTTCTCGAACTCATACTCACGCAGGCCGGAGACCTGTCCGGGCGCATCCTCGGGCAGCGACTCGAGCTGCTCGTTCTTGCGCTCCAGGCGCTGGCGCAGCGCCTCGATCAGGCGCTCTTTCTCGTCATCGGTCAGACCGCCCGATTCTTGCTGCGCGCCACCCTGCTGCGTCTGCTGCTGCTGGCCCGCTCGAGGCGCGCCCTGCTCGCCTGTCTGCTGTTCGTCGGTTTGCTGCTCGCCTGACTGCTCGCCGACGGCCTGCTCGCCCTCCGCGGGCTGCGGCGGCTGCGGGCGCGGGCCGACCTCCTCGAGGCGTTCGTCGAGCGTCCCGCGCTCCAGATCGAGAATCTCGTCCAACTGCTGCTGGATGTCGTCGAAGACCGAGGTGAGATCGAAGCGGTCGAGCGCCTCGCGGCGCTGCTGACGCAGGCGCTGCAGCAGGTCGCGCAGCCCGTCCGAGCGGTCACCGTTGGGCGAGCGCACGCCGCGCTGCATCATGCTGCGCAGCGCCTGTTGCAGGTCACCGAAGTTGAGCAGGTCGTCGGAGAGACTCTTCAGGATGTCGTCCGCGTCGAGTTCGGCGATGTCCTGCGTGCCGTCCCACTGTCGGTAGCGGAACCGATTGGGCATGGCCGATGCCTCCCGTCGGCGCTCCCCGCGGAACGCGCTCGATCTGAAATCAGGCGCGGTAGAACGCGCCGCGCCCGATCGTGTCCTTGTTCAGCCGCTTGTTCAGGTGCAGGCCTTCGAGCAGGAACTCGACGCCCGCGGCCAGGCTGGCGGCGTCTTCGCCGATGTCGAGCGGCTGCAGCGCAGCCTGCGCGCCCTCGATCCGTTGCACGATCGTCGCGTAGTCAGTGGTCGCGAGCTGCTCGCCGACCTCAACCGCGAGACCGGTCTTGAACTGCTCGACCACGTAGTCGAGCTCGGCGACGTTGAAGTAGCGGCCGAATACGACGGCGATCGCGGCGTGGATCAGCTTCTCCACGATCAGCTCGTCGGCGCCGTCGTCGACCGACTCCAGCTCGATCTTGCCGAGCAGCGCGGGACCGAGGTGGTACAGGTCGCAGATGCGCGGCGCGACGTGGCTCTCGTCGGCCGCGATCGCGCGGCGCAGCGCGTTGGCGATCAGCGTCTCGTAGGACGCGATCGTGGCCCGCACCGAGACGCCGGAGCGTTGGCTGACATCGGGGCTGCGGCGCGCGAAGCGCGTCACTTCAGCCACGATCTCCTCCATGTAGCGCGGGCAGGTGACCGTCCGCCCGGCGGCGCCGATCGGCCGCGACTCCTGCAGCGCGATCGAAATCTCGGTCTCGAGCTCCTCGGGGTAGTGGGTGCGAATCTGCGCGCCGTAGCGGTCCTTGAGCGGGGTGATGATCCGCCCGCGGTTGGTGTAGTCCTCGGGATTCGCCGAGGCCACGACCAGCACATCGAGCGGCAGCCGCACGCGGAAGCCGCGAATCTGGACGTCGCGCTCCTCCATGATGTTCAACAAGCCCACCTGGATGCGCTCGGCGAGGTCGGGCAGCTCGTTGATGCAGAAGATGCCGCGGTTCGTGCGCGGCACGAGGCCGAAGTGAATCGTGAGTTCGTCAGAGAGGTAGCGCCCCTCAGCGACCTTGATCGGATCGATCTCGCCGATCAGATCGGCGATCGTGATGTCCGGTGTGGCCAGTTTCTCGGCGTAGCGCTGGTCGCGGTCGATCCAGCGAACCGGGGCGTTGTCGCCGAACTCGGCGACCCTGGCTCGGCCCTCGACGCTGATCGGGTCGAGCGGATCCTCGAAGATCTCGACCTCGTCGAGCACCGGGATCTGCTCATCGAGCAGACCCACGAGCTGGCGAATCATCCGGCTCTTGGCCTGCCCGCGCTCGCCGAGAAAGATCACGTCCTGCCCGGCCAGCAGCGCATTTTGCAGCGCCGGCTCAACCGTGTCCTCGTAGCCCAGAATCCCGGGGAACATCGGCTCGCCCGTGCCGAGCCGCTCGATCAGGTTGTCGCGAATCTCGTCGCGGACGGATTTGGTCTGATAGCCGGATTCCCGAAGCTGACCCACCGTTGCGGGCAGTCGTCCAGTCGATCTTCTAGGCGAAGCGGTCACGCGGTCCCCCTCTCGGCGATCGGGCGGCGGTTCGCCACCGAATTGCTGCGCCTCGCCCGGTCGCAGCGGGGATGCGTAGGCGTCGCGTGGCTCGCCAGATGATAGCGGGTCGCCCTGCCCGGTCACGGGCGCTCGTCAGCGGTCAGCTGCCGACCGCGGCCCGCCGCGAAGAGGCTCAGATCGGGCCCGTGGCGTGAGCTGGGATCGCCGGCTGGGCCTCACGACGACGGCGGCGAGTCGCGATTCGCAGCCAGCGCGCGTAGCGCCTCGTCCTGCGCGAAGCGCGGCAACGGCTGCCGTGCCGCGCCGTCAACGAGCGTCGCAGCCGGCTCCGAGACGATTCGCCCCACCACGGCTGCACGTACACCGGCGCGCGACAGCGCGTCCAGGCCCGCATCAACCGCGCCTGGCGCGACCGACGCCAGCAGCGTCCCCGAGCCCAACAGGCCCAGAGGGTTGAGGCCGCGCTCCTCGCATACGTCCAGCGTCTCCGCCAGCCAGTCGATCGCCTCGAGGCTCAGCTCAAGACCCAACCCGGCCGCCTCGGCCAACTCGCCGGCCGCCGTCGCGATCCCGCCCTCCGTCACGTCGTGCATCGCGTGTACCCCCGCGACGCCGCGCAACGCCCGGGCCGCGCCAGCGATGTTGACGCCGGGTTCATCAAGCAGCCGAGGATGTCCCAGCAGCGCCGTGCCTTCAACCGCCGCGGCCCCGGCCTGGAGGACGAAGTCGCCGGCTTCGGCCCCGTCCGACCGCACGATGTCGCCGCGCGGCGCGACGCCGATCAGGGCACACGAGACGACGGTCCGCGAGACCGCATCGGTCACCTCCGTGTGACCGCCGACCAGCGCGATCTGCGCTTCAGCGCACGCATCGCGGAGCGAGTCCAACAACTCCCGCAGCTCCGAACGCGATGTGCCGACCGGCGCCAGCACGGTCGCCAACAGCCAGCGCGGCTCGGCGCCCACGGCCAGGATGTCGTTCGCATTGATCGCCACAGCCAGGCGCGCCGCCCCGCCGTCAACGAACGTGATCGGATCGGCAGTCGCGACCAGCGCCCGATCACCCCAGTCGATGATCGCCGCGTCGCGCCCGATGCCGGGGCCCTGCAACAGATCGCGGTCAGCTGCTCCGGCGAGCGCAGCCAACAACTCGGGCGGCGCCTTACCGAGCGCGAGTGCATCGGAATCCATGATCAACAACCTCGCTGATGGCTACGACCGGGCCAAGCGCGCACCATTGCGGCGCCGTGTCCCGCCCACGTCTCGCAGTCAAAAGATAAGTAGACTGCCGCTATGAACATCGTGCATGGTTCAGCTTTTTCTGAGGATCCCGATGGGACCTTGATGTGGGCCACGCGCGTCGACTTCGACCTGCAGGACCACCTGCTCGTGCCGCGGCGGGGGCCGGTCGAAGACTTGGGCGAACACGACCAGCGGGTGATCGATCAGATTCGCGATCGCGTGATCGCACTCGAACACGACCTCGGCGAGCCCGGTCAGCTGCGCTGGCGCGCCGAACGCCAGGATGTCGACTTCGAGTCGCTCGAGCCGCTCGACCTGCCCCTGCCCTGGGGGCACGGCAAGATCGAGGCGCACGATCGCGACCAGTGGTCACGCGCCAACGCCGGCGAGGTCCTGCCCGTCGTGATGACGCCGCTGACCTGGTCGTTGACCGGCGACGCGCTCGACGACGGCTTCCACGCGCCGTGGGAGCACCTGACCGAAGGTCGCCGCTTCGTCGCGCTGTACGACGGCTACGTCTACTTCAACGTTGGCCTGATGCTCGAGTTGATCACCGACCGGCTCGGTATGCTCACAAGCCATTTCCTGCTGGCGATGGGCGGGCCCGAGGCGCACCAACCCGTCACCGAGCGGGTCAACCTCCGCCGTATGCTCACCAACCTGCCGTTCATCCTGGGCCGCGTCCGCAAGCAACGCTCGCTGCGCCGCCGCTGGGAGGCCGAGCGGGAGCGCGCGCTCGCCGAGCGCGATGCGCTGCGTGCGCTCGACCTCGATGCGCGCACCGATCGTGAGCTGCTGTTCGCCGTCGTCTCGTCCGGTCAGTTTTCGGCCGAGTTCGTCGAGTACCTGATGCAGTGCCAGACCTCGACCTTCGGTCAGATCCAGTTGCTGCTCTGGCTCTCGGAGTCCTGGGTCGGCAATCGCGAGCTGGCGCTGCGCCTGCTCCAGGGCCTCCCCGGTGTGCTCACGGCCGAGAGCAACCTCGAACTCTGGCAGCTGGCCGACCGCGCGGCGAACGATCCCGCCGCCGCCGTGACCGTCGCCGCCGCAGCGCCAGAGCGTCTGCTGGAGACGCTGGCTGCCGATCCGGAGACGGCCTGGCTCGCAACGGGACTCAACCAGTTCCTCGAGCAGCACGGCCACCGCGCTGCCACCGAGCTGGAGCTCTCGGAGCCGCGCTGGGTCGAACAGCCCGCACTGCTGCTGGCGACCTTTCAGGGCTATGTCGCAAACCCTCAGCAATCGAGCGCCGCTCAGCTGCACGAGCGCCAGGTGGCGGCGCGCGAGGAGGCCGAGCGCGAGGCCAAACAGGCGCTCACTTCGCGCTGGATCGAGCGCCTGCTGCCGCTGCGCTGGTGGTTCTTCCGCGCTCAGATGCACGAGGCGCAAGCGATGCAGCCGCTGCGCGAGAACCCCAAGTACGTCTTCCTGCAGTTCAACCTCGAGCAGCGCCGCATCTATCTCGAGCTCGGACGACGCTGGCACGCGCACGGTGCGCTCGAGGACCCGCAGGACATCTTCTGGCTGCTCAGCGACGAGACGTTGGTTCTGCGCCGGCGGATCAACGACGAGCCGCTGGTCGGCCGGATGCGCAGCCGCATCCGCCGCCGCCGCCGGCAGTACGAACAGTGGGCGGCGCGCCCGGCGGCGCCGGTTCGCGACCCCCACGGCGCGCCAATCCAGCAGCCGGCTGCGAGCAAGCCCCGGGCCGATCGCCAGGGTGCGATGTACGGGATCGCGGCCTCGACCGGCACGGCGACGGGCACGGCCCGCGTGGCGACCACGCCCGCCGAGGGACGCCAGCTCTCTGCCGGTGAAATCCTGGTCGCTCGCTTCACCGACCCCGGCTGGACGCCGATCTTCCCGCTCGCGGCAGGGGTCGTGACCGAGATCGGCGGGATGCTCTCGCACGGCGCGGTCGTGGCGCGCGAGTACGGCATCCCCGCCGTGGTCAACGTGCAGCACGCCACCGAGGCGATCCGCAGCGGCGACCGGATCGAGGTGAACGGCGCCGACGGCCGCGTCACAATCCTCGAGCGCGCCTGAGCCGGCCAACGCCGGGCATGAAGAGCCGCCGGGAAAGCTCTGAATAACTCCCCCCCCCCCCCCCCGCTGACCACATTGAGTGGTCAGCGGAATCCGGGTCCCCTCTCCCCCCGCACTGCGGGGGGAGATGCCGCAGGCAGAGGGGGGCTGCGGTCCCGACTCACCGGCGTGCCCGTATCTGGCCAAGCGGAGGCGCCCCCCTCTGTCACTCCGTGACATCTCCCCCCGCTCTGCGGGGGGAGAGGGGATCCGACTTGTTCAGAGGATGCCTGGGTCGATCGGGCCGCCACACCCCGTTCGATTCAGCGACCAACCGGTCCCGAGCCTGCGCGAACGTCCAAGCAGTTCCGTGACCTACGCCAGCGGCGGCGCGGGACCTAACAAGGGCCGCAGCTGACCATCCGCGCCCAGCGCGATGAAGTCCCAGCCGCCGACCAGCATCGCGTCCATCCCGCGCAGCGCGATCGTCGCGGTCTCCGTCTCGATCTGCGGCACCAGGCCGACCAACACGTGCACTCGCACCTGCGCCGTCGGGTCAACCTCCGCGCCGGCCTCGCGCAACCCGCGCCGCATCAGCCGGCGCACGGCCCGGCCATCGACCATCGCGTCGGGCGCGGCCGCCACCACGATCGGCTGCTCGAGGCCGGGGATGCGCTGGATCGTCCAGACATCCTCGCTGTTGACCGTCGTGGTCGCGCCCGACTTGCGCAGCCCGTTGGCGACGAGCACGAGGAAATCGACCAGCTGCGTGATCTTCTCGGGGTCCTCCGGGAGGCGGTGGATCGCGGTGCTGTCGAGCTGATACTCGCCCATCACCTGCGTCGTGAACTTCGCCCAGTGATGCGAGAGCCCGCCCAGCACGCTCATGTACGAGCCGTCGGCGCCCGTCTTGCGGATGCCGACCTTGACCGCAAACGCGACCTCGCCGCGTCCACCCTCGGGCAGCTCAGAGGCGGCCGCCACGACCTGGCCCGCCGCCGCGTCGGCGTCGTCGGGCAGGCGCGCGCCGGGCGGCGCCCAGAGCACGAGGTCGCGCGCGCCGTAGGCATGCAGCCGCTCCTCGAGCTCCGCCTTGCGCCGCATCGTCTCGCCGTCGGCCTCGATCGGAAAGAGCGGCGAGACCGCCACGACGCCATCGAGCCCACCGGCGTGGAACGTCGTCTGCGTCGCCGCCGCGGACGGCGCGTCGTATTCGGCGTCGATCGCGTGGTTCGAACTCAGCGCGTCGGCCGCGAGCCGCGCGCCAATCCAGGTGAGTTGCTGACGAGGGTCCATCGCCGGCAGCATATCGCGAGCATGCCGACGAGCTGTCGCCTACTCAGCGAGCCAGAGGATGTCGCCGTAGCGAGCGCTGAAGTTGACTGAGCCGGGGATGATCTGGCCGCCGGCCACGCCGAATCCGGTCCAGCTGTCGCCGCTCAGCAGCAGCAGCGCGCGCACGCCGGAGAGTCGGCCAAGCAGCGTCGAAGCGCGCACCGGCTCGCTCCCGGTCCAGGCCGCGAACGAGGACGGCTCGGTCGATGTCAACCCGCCCAACGACACATCGCTCGCCTGCCCGTTGGCGCGAACGGTCAGCACCGCCGTGCCGCTGACGCGGCCCGCGACCGCACGGATGACCGTCTGGCCGGCGCCCGCGGCGAAGTAGGTGATCCTCGCCGTCCCGCCCCGCGAGCGCGCGCTCGACTGCGCGGAGATCAGCGCCGGCGAGCCGCCGACCGTGCGGACCTCGAAACTCACATCAGTGTTGGCCGCCGGCTGGCCCTCGCGGTCGGTCAGCGTCGCGATCAGGCTCACGATCTCACCCGCCGCGACATCCGAGCCTGCCGCGCTGCGCAGCAAGATCCGCGCAGCCTCGCCGGCCACGATGAAGGTCTGGGTCGCGGCCGCCGCGCCGCGGCTCACGCGCAGCGTGTAGCGGCCAGTCTCCAGCGCGCGCGTGGCGGTCGTCTGGAGCTGCACGTATCGGCGGCTGCCTTCGCGCACGACCGAGCGACGAATGTCGGCCTCCGCGACCGTCTCGCCGCCGGGCCCCGTGATCCGCATGGTCAGGTCGCTCGCGGGAATCGTGGGCTGCCCGCTCGTGTTGACAGCGGTGACCTCCAGCCGCGTCTGATCGCCGTCGCCGGCGGCGGCTCGATACAGCAGCGAGTTCGGCGCCGGGCCCAGCGCCAGCTGCTGCTGCTCGCCGGTGAACGTGAACGCCAGCGGCGGCGGCTCGAACAGCTCGCCCACCCCCGACACCACACGCGCCTGCACGGACGCTGCGCCTGCTTCGTCGGTCGCTCGCAGCGTGAACGAGATCCGCCCCGCCGTACCGTCGCCGATCCCGCTCAGACGCTCCAGGTCGTTCTCGAAGAGCACGCAGGTGATAGCGCAGTCGAGGCCCGACAGCGGGGCCGTGAGACTGCCGCCCGTGGTGACGAGCACGATCGAGAGCAGCGACGAGGGGTCGCTGCCCGAACCGGCTTCGTTCAGCGCGCTCAGCACCAGTTCTGCCTCGCCGCCCGAGTCGATCGAGTCCTGCCCCGGAACGGCCGGGGCGAAGGTCACCGTGGTCACCTCATCGACCTGCCCCACCTGCACCTGCAGCGACGCGGACACCCGCGCGGCGCCGCTGACGGTCTGGGTCCGCGAGCCGCCGCCGCTCGAATCGGTCACGCGATAGCTGCCCACGATCGGTCCGTCGTCGGCCGTGGCGAACTGGGCGCTGATCGTGAACTCGCTGTCGTCAGTGGCCGGAGGGATCACCACGGTCGGTAGCGGCAGCGCCGCGAAGGCGCGCAGGATCGCCGCGCGGTCGCCGCCCGCGTTCTGCGCGACGGAGGGCCCCGTTGAGCTGGTCGAGACGACACAGGTCGCCACCGCTTCCTTCTCGCCCGCTGAGGGAATGCTCAGGCAGTGCAGGTAGTAACGCTGCGTCCCCGACAGATCAACCGCGTAGCCGAGCGTCCGCCCGCTATTGCAGATCGAAGCAACGAGCAGCTCGCCGCTCAACGCGCCCTGCGAGCAGGTCGTGCCGTCGCCGTGCGACAGACCGTTTAGCGTGCGCGTCTCGCGAATCGAGCGGCTCGGGCGAATCGTGCCCGACCAGACGCGCGAGGAGCGCTCGAAGAGCTGCACCGCACCCGCTTCGCCGGCCACCAGGATGCGCGTACCGCTGATGTCGACCCGTTTGGCCCACTCGATGCCCTTCTCGCCGCGGCTGGATCGCCCCAGCACGGCGCGCTGGCTCGTCTCGCTGTTCGCCACATCGGTCTGGTCGAGCTGCGTCCAGCCACCGGATGGTCGCGTGAAGACGTACGCCACACCGTGCGCGCTACGAAGCTGATAGTCCGCGCGCGGGGCCGCCACCACGACCGTGTTGTTTTCGACCGCGACGGAGCTCCCGAGGCCCGCGCCGTCGTTTTCCACGTCCGCGACCAGCTTCACCGCCGCCGCCCCACCGATCAGCGACCCGATCCCGCTCCAGCCGCTGCTCGGCCGGATGAACAGATACGCGGCGCCGACGCCATCGCCCGCAGCCGGCGCCCCCGCGACGATCGAGCCGCCGCCCGGCGCGATGTCGACCGACGCGCCCAGCTCGTCGTGATCAGCGCCGTCCTGCGCGACCAGCACTGCAGTGGCGTCCGCTGTCGAGACGTGCGCCCAGCCGCGCGACGGCCTGGTGAACACGAAGGCCGCGCCGTCGCGTTCGGCGTAGGCGATCCCGCCCGAGCGCACGCGGTAGGCCGAAAAGCCCGGCACGCCCACGACCAGCACGCCACCGTCGATCGCGACGCTGGAGCCCACGCGCAGTCGAGCAAACACCCCGGCGCGTCGCGAGGCGGGCAGCGCCCGGCTCTCGTCCACATGCCCCACGATCGTCGCGAGGGGCGAAGAGTTCGACTTCCAGCCGCGCGCCGGGCGCACGAAGACGTAGGCCGCGCCGCCGTGGCTGACCTGCTCACCGGCGATCGACGCGACCGCAGCAGCGTTCTTGTAGCGGGTCGGTTCCTGCGGCGCGCCGACGACGATCGTCTCGCCGTCGACGGCCACTGCCGCGCCGAAGCGGGCGTTCGCCGCCGCGTTGGGCGAGGTCAGGCGGGCCAGCAGCTTGCCGTCGCGGTCGAGCACGTAGACCGCGCCCGCCGCCGATACGCCGTCAACGGACGCGTTAGGTGCGCCGAAGACGATCGTCTCGCCGTCAGTCGCGACGATGCTGTCCTCGAGGTCGCTGGCGTTGACTGTCGCCAGATCGCTGCCGACGGACGCCTCGTCTCTCAGGTTGAGCTGTAGCTGCTCCCGGAAGGACGCGCTGGAATCGCTGCCGTTCCACGTGTGCCCGCCGGAGAGTCGCAGCCACGAGCGGCCCGGATCGAGCGGTTGCCCGCGCAACAGCTCGTTGTGCGTGATGATGTCGTATGCACCGTCGCCGTTGCGGTCCTGCGGCTCCACGCGGAAGCGCAGCTCCGCGCGCACCTGTACGCGGTCGCCCGCCTGGACGACGCCGTCGAAGTCGTTGGCCAGCGAGATCGACAGCTCGATCTCGCCCGGCTGCTCCGCGTGCGCCACCCGCGCCATGCGCATTGGGCTGAGCGCCCACGCAGCGGCCACCGCCAGCGCGGCGATGCTGAACGCCGCAAGAAGCACCCATCGGGATGGGATGAAACTCGTCATCCAGCGCCCACAGACGGGCCGCGAGCGGCCCGAGGAGCCCCTACCGCACGATCGCACTGTACGGCCTTTATGCCAGCGGGCACGTCCAGCACGCGATCGCGGTTACGCGCGATTTACGTCGTCGCCCGTTGCGCTCGACGGCAGCCGGATGCGGATCGTCGTGCCTTCGCCCTCCACGCTCGTCGCGCCGATCTCCCCGCCGTGCGCGCGTACGATCTCCTGGCTGATCGCCAGCCCCAGACCCGCGCCCGGACCGCTGCGGTCGCGTGACTGATAGAAGCGATCGAACAGATGCGGCAGCCGCTCGGCCGCGATCCCTTCGCCGGTGTCCTCGACCTCCAGCACCAGACTCCCCGCATCGCCCGCGGCGCTCAGCCGACTGTCGCCGTGCGCGCGCAGCTCGATCCAGCCGGCCTCGGTGTGGCGCACGGCGTTCTCGACCAGATTCGCGAGCACCTGCACGAGCCGATCGTGGTCGGCGCGAACGAGCGGAGCGGTCGCCGCGACGCTGCGGCGCAGTTCGACGCCCCGCTCCTCGGCGCGAGGGCCGAACAGTTCGTGGACGTGATCGACCAGCTCGCTCGGCGAGACGTCGCTCAGCTCGAGCGGCTGCTCGCCCGCCTCGAGCCGCGAGAGATCGAGCATCTGCTCAACCATTCGCAGCATCCGTCGGGCCTCCTGATGGATCACCTCGATCGAGTGGCGCTGGCGCTCGGGCGCCGTCACCGTCCCGTCCATCAGCGCCTGCGTGAAGCCGCGGATCGAGGTCAGGGGGGTACGCAGCTCGTGGCTCACGTCGGCGATGAAGCCGCGCATCGCGCGTTCGTTGGCCGACACCCGCTGGGCCATGCTGTTGAAGGCCGCAGCCAGCTCGCGCACCTGCGCCGGACCGACCGCTTCCGCGCGCACCTCCTGACGCCCGCGCCCGAACTCGGCCACCACGCCCGTGAGGTCGCGCAGGGGACGTACCAGCGAGCGCGACAGCACCAGCGCGAGCAGCGCCGCGGCAGCCAGACCCGCCAGCCCCGACATCAGCAGCCGCGGAGCGAGATCGGCCACCGCCGCGTTCGGTCGGTCGTCGGCGAACCCAACCGCCAGCAGGATCGCGTCTCTGCCGCCCTGCCGCGTGGCGAACGTCGCCAGCACGCGCGAGATCACCGGCTGGCGTTCTCCGTCGAGGTCCACATCGATACGGAACCAGCCATCGCTGGATTCGTTGGATGAGACCATCTGCCAGGTGATCGGCAGGCTGTGACCGCGCATCGTGGAGTAGGGCTCGAATCCTTCGAGGATGCCGCCGCTGGAGTCGAGCAGGAAGACGATTGTGTGCGTGCTCTCGGCGTGACGGCGGATCAGCTCCGCGATCTCATCGGCCGGCTGCGCCTCCTTCACACCGCGCGCGATGTCGATCGCGATCGTGTCGCCCACCGAGTTCAGCTCCTGGCGATCGATCGCCTCGCGGTAGCCGCCCAACAGGCTGACGAAGACCGACGCGCCGACGCCGACCATCAAGCCCACGACCAGCACGAACGCGAGAAAGATGCGCAGCCCCAGGCCGGCCCGCTCAACCCGATCGAACAACCCGCGCAGCATCGCTTCAGCCGCTCAACTGCTCAACGACCCGACTGCTCGACCGCTCAACTGGCGGGCGTCTGGACCAGCTTGTAACCAACGCCGCGCACCGTCTCGATCGCGATCGCGTCGGTCGTCAGCTTGCGTCGCAGCTGGTTCACGTGCACGTCGACGGTGCGCGTCTCGCCGTAGTAGTCGTAGCCCCAGACCGTCTCCAGCAGCTGCTCGCGGCTCAGCACGATGCCCTCGTGCTCGGCGAGCTGGCGCAGCAGATCGAACTCCTTGTTGCGCAGCCGCACCTCCCCGCCATCCAGCGTCACGACGTGCCGACGCCAGTCGATGCTCAGCGGGCCGACGACGACGCTACCCGTGTCGCGCGGCGTGGCCGAGCCGGAGCGGCGCAGGATCGCCTTGACCCGCGCGGTCAGCTCACGCGGGTGAAACGGCTTGCCCAGGTAGTCGTCGGCCCCGAGTTCGAGGCCCACGATCCGGTCCACATCGTCGCCGCGCGCCGTGAGCATCAGGATCGGAACGTCGGAGTCGCGGCGCAGCTCGCGGCAGACCTCGTAGCCGCTCAGCTCCGGCATCATCAGGTCGAGCACGATCAGGTCGGGCTGAAACTCGCGCGCGCTGTTCACCGCGGCCCGGCCGTCGGACGCGGTGATCACGCCGAAGCCCTCCTTTTCGAGATACAGCGTGACCAGTTCGCGGATGTTGGCTTCGTCGTCCGCGACCAGAATCGTCTCCATCTCGCGCTCCTTCCCGTCGTCCGGCGGGGCCTAGACCGCGCCGCTCCCGGCCTCGCCGACGAGGCCCACCACAGTCTGACAATCTCGATCAACCGACGCTGACTTCGCCCGGCCGGCCAGCCCTCGTACGTGCATCGCGGTCTCTGCTCCGCTCCGCGGGAGAGCCCTCTGCCACCCCGTTGATGCCCAATCTGAGCCGCGCGTGTAATGCCCGTTCGCGCCCCGTGATCAGACTCCGGCAAGTTCTTGTCAGGCGCTCAGGGGATCTGCGGGTCGTAGTCGCGCCCGATCTGGCCGGCCGCCTCGAACGCCGCGATCTCGTCGGCCGAGTAGCCGAGCACCTCGCCGTAGACATACTCATTGTCCTCGCCCAGCGCCACGGGCGGCTTGTAGATGTCGAGCGTCGTCTCCGAGAAGCGATAGAAGGGCCGATTGAAGCGGAACGGGCCAACGCCGTCGGCCAGCGTCAGCTCTTCGTTCAGCCCGCGCGCCTGCACGTGCGCGTCGTCGTGCACGCGTGAGGCCGCGAGCACCGGGGCCGCGGGCACGCCGTGCGATTGCAGCAGGTGGAACATCTCGTAGTCGTCGCGCTGCGATGTCCACTCCGCGATCCGCGCGTCGATCGTCGCGCGAGCCGCCCGCCGGCCCTCGATCGTCTCCAGCTCGGCGCCGATCGCCCACTCGGGCTCGCCCAGCGCCGCGCGCAGACCCAGCCACTGCTCGTCGCTCATCACCGAGATCGAAATCCAGCGGTCGCCGCCGTCCGACGCGTCGCCCCCAAGTCGTGGGGGGCGCGCGGGGTAGACGCCGTGGGGCACATCATCCTCGAGCGAGCGGTTGCCGACGCGCTCCTGCACGCGCCCGTTCAGCGAGTAGTCCATCAGGGCCTGCGCCAGCATCCCGCCGGCGCATTCGGCCTGCGCCATCTCGATGAACTGCCCCTCGCCGGTGCGCCGGCGGTGCCTGAGCGCCGCCATGATCGCGAACGCCGCATGCGTGCCGGCCACGTAGTCGCCGGAGAAGATCGAGGTGATATAGGACGGGTCGAGGTCGGGATAGCCGCGCAGCAGCGTGTGGCCCATCACGCTCTCCAAGTGCACGCCCAGCGCGCGGGCCTCGCGGTACGGCCCCGTCTCGCCGTAGGCCGGCATCCGCATCGCGATCAGGTCCTCGCGATGCGCGCGCAGGAAATCGGGGCCGATCCCCAGTTTCTCCAGCGTGCCGACCGCGTTGTTCTCGATCAGCGCGTCGGAGCGCTCGACGAGCTGCCCGAAGACCTCGCGACCGCCCTCGCCGAGCAGGTCGATCGTGACCGAATACTTGTTGCGGAACATCTGCACGAACGTCGGCGGATAGTTCCAGGGCCGCTCGCCGGGCACGCCGTAGGGATAGCCCGTCCCCCAGCCGGCGCCGGCAGCGATCGAGGCCGCGGACGGACGCGCCACCGCGCCGCGCGTCATCGGCTGCCAGACGTGGATGTTCTCGACCTTGATCACCTCGGCGCCGAGGTCGGCCAGCAGCGTCGCCCCGAACGTGCCCGCCCAGACGACCGTGAGGTCGATGATCCTCACGCCGGCGAGCGGCTTGATCGTGGTCATCCGACCACCCCCGCCACGCGCAGCTCGGCGATCTGATCGGCGCTGTAGCCGCACTCGCCGAGCACCTCGTCGGTGTGCTCCCCGAGGCGCGGCGCTGCACGCCGCAGCGACCAGGGCGACGCGCCCATTGTGAACGGCCGCCCCGGCATCCGAAACTCGCCGAGCTCCTCGCGCTCAACGTGTTGCCAGAAGCCGCGCTGCGCGAAGTGGTCGTCGTCAAACAGCTCATCGACCGTCAGCAGCGGCGCGCAGAGTACCTTCGCCTCACGCGCCGCGGTCCAGATCTCGCGCTTGCCCCGCTCAATCAGCCAGGGCAGGAAATTCACGTTGAACTCGTCGAGCAGCTCGACGCGCGCGCCCGCGCCGGGCTCCCACCACTTCGGGTCCTGCAACCAGGCCGGGCTGCCCATCATCTGGTCGAAGCGGTCGATCCGGATCGCGGCGCCCGAAAATTCGACGTAGCCATCGGCGCAGGGATAGACGCCGGCCAGCATCCCCGCCGCGGGTCCAGGCGGCCGCAGCGACTGACGCCCCGCGAACTCCCAGCCCATCGTCGTCGCGTGCCGGCGGTCCACGCCGTTGAACTGCGCGTCAGCCATCGCGAAATCGACCCGCTGCCCGATCCCCTGCAGCTCTGAGACCGTCACGGCGGCCAGCACCGCCGTCGCCGCGGCCGCGCCCGACTCGACCAGCGAGGCGGTGCCAAACATCTTGACCGGCGCGCGGTCCTGCGTGCCGATCGTGTACATCTCGCCCGCGAATCCGTAGAGCACCAGGTCCGACACCAGATAGTCGCGGTAGGGACTCTCCTGCCCGAACGGCGTGATCGAAACCAGCGAGACGCTCGGCTTGAGCGCGTGAATCCGCTCCCAGCCGAGCCCCAGAGCCTCCAGCTCGCCCGGCCGGCCCGTCTCCAGCACCACGTCGCACCACTCCGCGAGCCGGTCGAACACAGCGCCGGCACCGGCAGCGGTCAGGTCGATCACGACGCCGCGTTTGTTGGTGTTGAACCAGAAGAAGGTGCCCGAGCGGTCGGGCCCCGCCACGTCGTCCTTGAACGGGCCCTGCGCTCGCAGCGGATCACCTGCGGGCGGCTCGACCTTGACCACCTCCGCCCCGAAATCGGCGAACAGCTTGGTCGCATAGCAGCCCGCGACCCCCTGCCCGAGGTCCAGCACCCGCACCCCGTCAAGCGGCCCACTCATGCGCGCGAGTCTAACGCCGCGTCCCGTTCAGCCGCGCTCAAGCAGCATCGCAGCGACCCCGTCGCGATCGGTCGTCCGAATCGAGCCGTCGTCAGGATTCTCGATGATCAGCCTCACATCATCCGCGACATGGCCACGATTCACAGAGCATCTCCCGCTCAGGTGGAGAAGTGGGAAGAATCGGAAATCGCTCCCCCCGAGGAGGAGCTGTCGCGCAGCGACTGAGAGGGAGGCTCCCAACGGCGCGCATAGCGGCGACGCACGGAGGTCTCCCCCTCTGCCCCCCGCTGACCACATTGAGTGGTCGGCGGAATCGGGATCCGGATCGGATTCCGTTGAGCACTCAATGTGCTCAACGGGGGAGAGCTGTCGCGCAGCGACTGAGGGGGAGGCTCCCAACTGCGCGGATAGTGGCGACACAGGGCGGCCTCCCCCTCTGCCCCTACGGGGCATCTCCCCCTCAGGGGGAGAATTTGGAAATCGGATCGGAAATCGCTCGCCCTGCGGGGGAGCTGTCGCGCAGCGACTGAGGGGGAGAAGTGCGGAGGGTGCGGCAGCACACCCTTGCCCGGTGCGTAGCCCTGCTCCTCCATCTCGGCCCTCCTACCTGAGAAATGTACCAAGCCAGGCGCTCAGCGGCGGGGTGGGGCGAGCGTGGTCTGCCAACCGCAGTTGTGGCAGGGCGGGAACTCGGCGGCGCCGGCGATCCGGCCGAGGAAGCGACCGCAGTTTGGGCACGTCGCCCGGATCGCTGCTGATGCGAACTGGTTTGGTGTCACCTTGCTCACGCTCCGCTCCTTCGCTCTGTCGCCAGCCCGGCGGGCTGAGATTCGGCTTCGTCGGCTCGATTCGTCATCGACGCGTCTGCAGCGGCACGCTCGCGCGCATCCCGCCGCGCAGCCGGCCGCGCTCCGCCTCTTCGTGCATGTAGCGGTCGGCGTCCATCAGGTCGTCGTCCCGCTTGACGACAGTCGGGGTCGGTCCGTCCTGCTCAGCCGGCGGCGCCCAGTGATAGGTCGCCATCCGCTCCGGGAACTGACGCATCGTCGCCACGTAGTACGAGCGCGGCCGACCGTCTGCGCCCCACTTCAACCTGCGCTGAACCAGATCGATGCCCGCGTTGACGCTGTGCGGGCCGCCGTGCGACGGGTTCACCGTCGCGCCCCGCCGCGCGATCGAGTCGATCCAGGCCATCTGGCTGCGGTCGGCGCGCCAGTGAATGCGGCTGCGCAGACGCTGTTGCCAGTGACGCATCCAACGCTCCAGACGCTCGAACACTGCCGAACCGCGATCCTCGAACTCGTCGAGCCGGATCAGCACATCGGGTCCGCAATCGGCGCGCATGTCGGTGAGGCCGGCGAGAATGCCCGCTGTCATGTGGTGGTGCTCGGCGGGCCCGCCGAAGTCGAGGCCGCCGACGTAGCGGGCGAACGGCGGCAGCTCGCCCTCCCAGCGGTGGCCCACGCGGTCGAAGCGCCCGTAGACCAGCCCGAGGAAGGAGTCGAACTTGCCCTCGACGAAGCGGTCGACCCAGTCGTCGGGCAGCAGCAGGCGTTGGGCCGCCTCGTAGTTGGCCGGCAGCCAGGGATTGTCGCGAATTCGCGCCGGGATGAACTCCAGCCGAACACCCGCTTCGTCCAGCCCGTCGACCGGCAGCTCACGGCGCACGAACCAGCGCTCAAACCAGCCCGGCCAGGGATTGCTGGCCGCCACGAAGTAGCGCTGCGGCTGCGCCGGGTGGCGCAGACGCGTCAACAGCATCCGCGCCGCGTCCTCGGGCACCTCGCCCGCCTCGTCCACGAACACCGCGCCGTACTCCTGCGAGCCGAGCCCGCTCCAGTCGGTCAGGTGCCGGAAGTGGACCGTCGAGCGCGCGGCCTGATGGCTGCCGGTGCGATGCAGCGTGACCGACTCCGGCGGCGACTGCCGCCGGCTGAAAATCGCGCCGGGCGGACAGCGCCGCATGAACTCGGCCATCGTGGTCGACATCAGGTCGCTGTAGCGCAAGCGCGCGACCAGGATCCGCGTGCCGGGGAAGGCCAGCGCGGTCGAGAATGCGAGCTCCGCCAGCGCCCGCGTCTTGCCCCCGCCCATCGCCCCGCCGTAGCCCACGATCGACAGGCCGTCGCGCGGCGTCGCCGCCACGGCCTTCCAGAGCGCCAGCTGGCGGCTCGTCGGGTAGAAGGCGAGTTCGAGCTCCTCCGCCATGGCCTCTGGAGCGTCAGTTGTTGCGGTCATCGGCACTCTTCGTTCGCTCAGTTGGGGGGCGGTTGAGCGGCGGCGTCACCTGCACGATGTTGATCGTCGGCTCCTGCTTGCGATCGCTGAACATGCCTCGGGTCTTGGCCAGCAGCTCCCAGGCGCGCAGCCGCACCGCCGGCGGCGTGTCGCCGTCGCGGGTCATCGCGAGCATGCCGTCGAGCATCAGGTCGTCGCTCAGATCGGCCGCGCGATGGATCTGGTCAGGAATCAGGGGCTCACCGAAAATTGCCATACCGAAGCCTAGTCGAACATGAGTTCTCTACACAAGTCGTGCACGGTCGCGGGTGCTGACCAGATAACAGAGCGGCCCCGCGAGCGTCGCGCTACTGGCCCTGGTCCCAGACCCCGTCGCGCGTCGCCGTCACAGTCAGCACCGGCGCGGCCCACACGCCCGGGTCCCACTCGGCCTGTTCAAGCGGCCAGATCAAGCGCCAGCGCAGCGCCCCGGGGTCGCTCGTGTCCCACTGCCAGACCCGTCCGACCAGCCCTGGCTGCGCGGCCTCCAGCCGCTCGAGCGCGGCCCGCGCCGACTCCCACCCGCCCGTCCAGCTGACCAGGTTCTGCCCGCGAACCAGTGGGATCGCCGCGCCAGCTCCGTCGAGTGACGTGGCAGCGAACCAGTTGCGCGGCGGATTCGGTCCGAATCCCACCAGCACCACATCGCCGCCCTGCACGGTCCGCAGCGTCGCGAGGGCCGTTGGCGCCCGCGGCGACCAGTACAGCCACGTGCGAGCGACCGGGTCCCAATGCCAGACAACTTCGAGGCTGGACCCCAGCTGTTCAAACGCGTCGCCGACCGGCTGCTCATCGCCCACGATCGCCAGCCACTGCTGACCCTCCGCGACATACTGTCGCGCCGGCGTGGGGAACGGCGCCGAGAACTCCGACGTCCCACCGACGTTGGCGACGTTGATCGCTCGCACATCGCCCGTGGGCACCCTGAGGGTCACGGCCTCGAACCAGCCATCGGCGCCCACTCGGCCTCGCGCCCAGAACGATCGCTGATTGGGATCTGTGGAGTACACCTCCACGGTCGCGCCGGGCAAGCCGCGCCCGCGGATGATGCTTCGCAGGCGGCCCGAGGCTTCCCGCTCGACGTGGTAGCTCTCGATCACCGGCGTGTTGAGCAGGCCGTGCGGCCCGGAGTCGCGGTCGCCCTCGTCGTTTGGCGTCGGTCCGTCGCCGCCCAGATCGATGTCGAGAGCCGCGTTCGTCCCGAAGACATTGCGCGTGAATCGGTTGTCTCTCGCGTTGCGCCCCGTCACCGCGATCGCCGGGCCGTCGAGACCGCCCAGATTGTTTCGCTCAACGGTCGCGGCGCGCACGCCCGCGCCAAGTTCGATCCCCACGCGGGTCTCCAGCGCCGCGCTGAACCCGACTCTGGCGAAGTCGCGGCCGATCGAGTTGTCGGCCACGACTGCCTCCTCCACGTCGACAAGCACGATCCCGATCTGCACGCCGGCGATCGAGTTGCCGAGCCCGAACTCGCCGCCGATCGTCACGAAGTGCGCTTCGCGCACCTCGATTCCGACCAGACCCGCACCCTGCGACGCCAGCAGATTGCGCTGCATGCTGACGTGGGTCGTGCCCGCGCCCGCCACCACGATGCCTCGCTCGCCCGCCAGCACCTGGTTCGCGACCAGCCGCACCTCCGCCGCTCCCGCGATCACCGAGATGCCCTTCTCCCGATTCGGCATCCCCAGCGCATCTTCCAGACCGCCCGTCGTGGGCACCAGTCCGACCCAGTTGTTGCGGACCTGCACCTCGCGCGCGCCCTGCTCAACCGCGATGCCGACCCGATTCCCGGCGACCACGTTGCGCTCCCGCGCACCCACCCTGACCCGCGCCGCGCCCGGGCCGAGGAAGATTCCCACATCGTTCCCGACGCCCAGCCCGCTTCTGGTCACGCCGATCCAGTTGTCGTCGATCGAGCTCGGCACGCCCGTGTCGCGTACCTCCACCCCCGCCACGCGGCTGGCGCAGATCACGTTGCCGCGCACCTCAGCCTGCGCCGCATCGACGACCAGCACACCGTCGTCGTTGGGGAGCGCGGCGTCATCGCGGTCGAGCCCGATCACGTTGCCCACGACCAGCGCCCCGGTCGTCCCACCGCCTCCGATCACCACGCCGTGCCCGGTCTGTCCCGGGCTGCTGTTGCCGGCGATCCGGTTGCCGCAGCCCTCGCACGCCCCGCCGATCTGCGCATCCGCGGCCCCGCCCAGCACGGCCACGCCGCTGAGCCGATTGGACGCCGCCGATCGGCCGTCGGCGCTCATCCCAATCCAGTTGGCCTCGACCACGGCCCGCAACGCGGCCGCGCCCAGTACTCCGATGCCGTAGCGAGCGAAGCCGCCGACGCCCAGTCCGCGAATTTCGGCGTCGGCTGCGGTCACGATGATCCCCGCCGCGTGCGCCCCCGCGCGACGCCCATCCAGATAGATCACGGGCGGGCGGCCTGACAGCCAGCCGCGCTGCGTGCGGCCGTCGATCTCGGTCGCGTCGTCGCGCAGCGCCGGAAGCGGCTTCTGCGGGCTGATCGTGGTCGAACCGCGGATGTCGAAGTGGATCAGGTCGGGCCCGTCCGACTGATTCGCGGCGGCGATCGCCGCCCGCAGGCTGCAGACCGCGGCGCACTCGTCGGGCCCCGGATCCTCACTCGTCGTCACCATCCAGGTGTGCTCGTCGCCCTGCGCCGACGCCTCACCCACAAGCGCCAGGAGCGTCAGCAGCGCGATGCTCGCGACGAACATCGCGCCAACCAACAAGGCCAGCAGAGGGGCGAGCTGCGGCGTCCGCACGCGCAGGCTCAGCGCGCCGCCCCCGGCAAGCGCGCCGCCGCAGCGACGCGAATGTGCAGCCGGTCGCCGGTCATCAGCTCGAAGTCGTCGCTCAGGCCCTCCGCCACCGTCGTGAACGAGTCCCAACCGGCGCCATCGCTACGCGCGCGCCAGACCGTCACATCCAGATGCGCGATCGACGCGATCGCGTTGGCGACCGACTTCGGCGCCCCCACCCAGGTGATCGGTTGGAGACCCGGCCGCAGCGGCAGTCCGGCCGCCGCGACATCCGCCAGCAGGCCCTGCGTCTGCACCTGCGGCGCCTCGATCAACGACGCATGCAGCACCGGCGCCGGTCCCGCATCCTCAATCCGCAGACGCGTTGTCGCGACCCCACGCAGCACCGGCGACGACGGGTCGCCCAGCTCCACGGTCCCTTCCTCGACAGCGACGCGCCATCTCACGGTGTAGCCCGCCGCCACCCCGCGGCCTGTTGGATCGACCACCTCCGCGCGCAACACGTACTCCTGCGCGTTGGCCTGCGCTTCCTCCAGCGCGGGGATCCGCGTCGCCGCGATGTAGATCGTGGACGGGGCGCCCACCACCGTGACGTGCGCGATGTCGCTCAGTCCGCTGGCCAGGTGCTGCGCCTGGATCCAGTAGTCGCCGGATGGGGCCGACGACGCCCTGACGCGCACCACCACCTGGCCGCCCGCGTCCGTGACCAGCGACGCCGGATCACCGTCCGCGGTCAGGGTCACGCCCGACCCCGCTTCGGTCCTGACCGAGATCGTCTCGCGCGGCACGGCGCGACCGTCGGCGTCGTGCAGGCGCACCAGCACAATCGCGGAGCCGCCTTCGGCGCCCCGCTCCAGCACCGGGTTCAGCGCCCAGGTGCTCAGGCTCGCCGCCTCGCCGTGGAACGTCAGCTGCGAAGACGCCACGGCGTCGCCGCTCACCGCGCGCAGCAGCAGCGACCCGGCCGGCGCGGTCAGCGAAGCGCTTGCGCGACCGTTGACCGACGCGCGCAGTGCGATCAGCGAGCCCTCGCCGCCGGCCGGTCCGCGCAACGTGGGGGCCGTGGCGCCCTCCGCGCCCACCGCCTCGAGCCGCACCGGAGCGCCCGGCACCAGCCGTCCCAGACTGTCGCGCACGTCGACCTGCACCACGTGGGAGCGCGCCGCACTGAGCGGCCCGGCGGACACCGGTCGGAGGATCGTGATTGCAGCCGGCGGCCCGATGAAGGTCACTGTGACGGCCGCCACCATCGTCCCCGAACGAGCCGTGACCGCGGCGATGCCCGCCCGCCCGTCGCCGACGAGCGCGACCGACGCCTGCAGTCCGGCGCCGCCGGCGCTCGGGCGGGGGTTCACAACGACGCGCGCCGGCCCGGAGTCCGCGCCGAACGCGCCCAGGTCGGTCGTGAGCGTCACCGAGGGCGAGGCGCCGCCACGCACGGCCGGCAGTCGGACGGTGATCTGGACGCGCCCGCCATCGGCCGACGCGCTGCTGCGGCTGGCGCTGATTTCGAGCTGGTCAACCTGGGCGGCAGCGAAGGCGATGGGCAGGCCGGTGGTCCAGCCGGCGGCCACGAGAGTGAGCGCGAAGGCCGCCGCCAGCGCGAGCGCGCCAAGCAGACGCGTAGCCATCGTCGCCGACCTCTCCGCCACCGTGCCCGCTCCGCCATCGCGTTTCCAGTGTATGTGCGGACTGTGATCGGCACGCTGGCCCTGCGGCAGTGGTTTACGCGACGTTGATGTTCACCGCGCGATCTGCGCCACACCCACCGCCAACGCCCCACCGAACCCGGTGGAAGCCGCGTCAGATGCGCGTGAAGCGCGGAGACGCAAAGAGGGCGGGGCCGAAGCCCCGCCCTCGTTAGCTCGATCCTGGTGGGTCGAGTTGAGCTGAACCCCTGGGCTCTAGCTCTGCACGCGACGCCGGATGGCCACGCCGCCCAGCAGTGCAGTCAGCGCCAGCGCGCCGGCCAGGCCGAAGGCCCAGCTGTTCGAGCCGCTGCTGTCAGCAAGGCCACCGGTGCCGGTGCTCGGCATCATGGTGTCGTCGTCGTCCATGGCGTCGTCGTCGTCCATGGCGTCGTCGTCGCCCTCCATGGCGCCGTCGTCACCCTCCATGGCGCCGTCGTCGCCCTCCATGGCGCCGTCGTCGCCCTCCATGGCGCCGTCGTCGCCCTCCATGGCGCCGTCGTCGCCCTCCATGGCGCCGTCGTCACCCTCCATGGCGCCGTCGTCACCCTCCATGGCGCCATCGTCGCCCTCAAGGTCGCCCGCAGGCTCCTCGACAGGCGTCGTGACTGCGAGCGTCACGCGGGTGTTACCACCGGGGTCCGCGTCGTAGCTGCCGTCAGCTGCCATGCCGTTGACCGAGAACGAAACGCCCATCGTGCCGCCGTCGACTTCGATTGACCAAGCGCCGCTCGCGTCGAGCGTCGCCGAGCCGACCTCCGCGCCGCCGGCCCAGGCCGAGACCGTCGCTCCGTCGGCAGCTTCGCCGTCGACCGTGGTATCCCCGCTGAATCCGAAGAACGTGTGCGGCGGATTCTGAGCGAGAGCGACGGCGCTGATCAACAGCGCAGCCAGCATCGCTCCAACGACCGCCATCAATCGAGGCTTACTCATCCGTCGCTCCATTCTCTTTCCTGTGCTGTCGGCTCCGGCCATCTCGCCCGAAGCATCGCAGAACTCTCGGCGTTTGACTAGTCCGCAATGTACAGGATGCGGCTTGCTGCGAACGTAAACTCCGCTGATCGCGGACCTGCGTTCGATTCTCGTTCTGTCACACCCGCGATCCGTGACCAGATACCGCGCTGCGTCGCGTGCGAGCCCCAGCAGTGTTTACGCGCGCAGCGCAGCGATGCCTCCGGGAGCGGAGTCCGGGCAGCGCCGGCCGGCGCCAGGCAGGCCTCGAGCCAGCTGGGCGGCACGCCGGTTTACCGATGCGCAACATGGGTCGCCGCGTTCCGCGACAAGCCGCCTGCCTAGCGACCGATCACCAGCGAGACCGAGGTCGTCCCGGACCCACCGATGTTCAGCGTCGCCACCCGCCGCGCGTCGGGCACCTGATAGTCCCCGGCCGTGCCCGTGACCTGCCGGTAGGCGTCGAGCGCCTGGCGCACGCCGGTCGCGCCGACAGGGTGTCCGCCGCCGATCAGGCCGCCCGACGGGTTCATCGGCAGCTTGCCCTCGAAGTCGATCACGCCGTCCTCGATCGCCTCGAACGAGCGCCCCGGCTCGGTCAGACCGAAGTGGTCGATCGCCATGTAGTGCGAGGTCGTGAAGCAGTCGTGCGTCTCGATCGCGTCGAGGTCCCAGACATCGTCGACGCCGGCGCGCTCAAACGCGTCGGTGACCGCCCGCCGCGTGTGCGGCAGGATGTAGGGGTCGCCCGCGGCCTGCGAGATCTTGGTGTCAAATGTGAGCGCCGCCGTGCGGTGGCCCCAGCCCTCGATTCGCGGCACATCCTCAAGCTCGATGCCGCGCCGCTCGGCCCAAGCCGCCGCCGCCGACTCCGAGGCCAGCATCAGCGACACCGCGCCGTCGGTGATCTGCGAGCAGTCGCGCAGCGCCAGCCGGCCGGTGATCTCCATCGCGTACTTGCCCTCGCGCAGCTCCGAGACGTCGCCCAGCCAGCTGCGCGTCTGCGCGTTGGGGTTGCGTTGCGCGTTGGCGTAGTTGATCTCCGCCAGGCGCGTGAGGTGCGCCGGGTCCAGCCCGTAGCGCTCCTCGTAGACATCGCCCAGCCGCCCGAACAGCTTCGGGAACGGCAGGTCGACGCCGGCCGCCTCCAGCTCATACCAGCCGGCCGTGCCGAGGAAGTCCCCGCCCTCGACCGGGCTGACCGTCTTCATCTGCTCGACGCCCACGATCAGCGCAGTGTCGTAGCGGCCCGCCTCGAGCTCGGCCGCGGCCATCAGAATCGAAATCGAGCCCGAGGCGCAGGCCGCCTCGTGCCGCGACGTCGGCGTCCCTCCGAAGTCCGGGTCGATCTCGGCGAAAAAGCCGCCCAGCTGACCCTGTTTCGCGTACAGCTCGCCGGCGAAGTTGCCCACGTGCGCCGTACCGACCTCATGCGCCTCCATTCCTGTCGCTTCGAGCACGCCCTGCACCACCTCCCCCATCGTCTCGCGCAGGTTCAACTCTTCCTTGCGCCAGTTACGTGCAAAGTCCGTCTGGTAGCCGCCCAGGATGTAGACCGGCGTCGTCATCAGCGAATTCCCTTCGCGCGGGGCGCCATCAACCCCAACGATTGCATCTTCAGGCGAGGGTAGCAGCCAGCCCCCGCTGACCACATTGAGTGGTCAGCGGAATCCTATTCCGCTCCCTCCCGCTGACCACATTGAGTGGTCAGCGGAATCCTATTCCGCTCCCTCCGGCTCACGGCAGGGAGCCCCCCTCTGCCTTCGGCATCTCCCCCCGCGTTGCGGGGGGAGAGTGGATCCCGATCTACTCTCGCATCGCGCAGCGGGGGGGACATGGGATCCGACTTGCTCAGCGGACTCCTAATACCCCCGAAACACAGGCGCCCGCTTCTCGCGCCAGCTCTGCCGACCTTCGTCCGCGTCGTAGGTCCGCCGATAGCGGTCGGAGACCTCGACCTCGCGCGAGAGCGTGTCGCGCAGCGAGTGCTCCGCCGCGTAGTCGATCATCTCCTTGAACGCCGAAGCGTTCAGCGTCGGCAGCTTGGCCAGCTCCGCGACGAACCGCCCCGACTCCTGCTCGAAGTCCTCCAGCGGCCAGACGCGGTTCGCCCAGCCCCACTCCAGCGCCTCCGCGGCGAACAGGTGGCGGCCCGTGACCAACAGCTCCAGCGCCCGGCCGCGACCGACGATCCGCGGCACGAACCAGCTCGTGCCGCCGTTCATCCCAATCGCGCGCTGTACGCGGTGGTCGCCCACCTCCAGATTGTCCGCGCACAGCCGCATGTCGCAGGCCGACGCGAGCTCCCAACCGTGGCCCAGGGCCCAGCCGGTGACGAGCGCCACGACCGGCTTGTTCAGCGCCCGCAGCGAGAGCAGGAACGGGTGGTGGACCGTGATGCTGCCGTCGATCGGATTGACCGGCTCCATGCCGTAGAGGTCGTCGCCCGAGCAGAACGACTGCGTCCCCGCGCCGCGCAGCGTGACGACGCGGATATCCGGCCGCAGTGCCGCGAAGTCGATCAGCGCCTGCAGCTCGTGCAGCAGCCGGAAGCTGAGCGCATTCAGCCGCTCGGGCCGGTTCATCGTGATCGCCAGCACCCCTTCATCGCTGATCTCCCAGAGCGCCACCTGCCACTCGCCATCCGCCAGCGCCCGCGGCGCGTCCGGCCAGTCCTGGTCCTGCATCGTCATGATCGATCCCTTCAGATCAGTGTTCAGATCAGTGCCCAAGCCTCGGCGAAGTCCACGCTGAAGCCCGCGAGCTCGGGCTCGGCCGTCAGGCTCCCCGGATGCTCGTGGCGTTCGGGGTCGCGCCCGGGCCGATAGACGAACACGAGCCGCTCGTCGGGCGACACCAGCATTCCCACGCGAACCCCGTTCTCCAGCCACTCCTCCATCTTCGCCTGCTGGTCGTCAAGCCGCTGGCTGGGCGAACGCACTTCGAAGACAAAGTCGGGGCAAACCTCCAGCAGCCCCTGGCGCTGCTCCGGAGTCAACCCCGCGAGCCGCTCGTCGCTGACCCAAGCGCCATCGGCCATCCGCATCGCACCATTCGGCAGGTTGAAGCCAGTGCTGGCGCTGTAGACCCTGCCCATGCCGGATCGCTTACACCAATTGGTGAGCTGCCACGTCACTTCGGCCTCGAGCTCACCGCCGATCCCGCCAACCGCAAAGCTCATCTGCAGGCCTCCCGTTGCAGTCCGCTCGAACTGCCAGTAAGTGTTCAGCTCGCCGAGCTGCATCAGCAATTCGTCGGTCAGCGGGCACTCCTCGGGGAACTGCACCACGGCGAGCGCGACCGGCCAGTCGTCTAGCCAGTTCATGGGAGCTTTGACCGCTGCCCCGACATCCGCGCGGGCTCTCAACTGCACCATTGCTCGCACTCCTTCGACACCGCTCTGATCGTAGCGGCCGGTCAGCGCCGCGATTTGCGCCGGTGATCTGTGTCCCACGACGATGAGCAATCCTTCTCGAATGCACCGATCGCGCGGCCGCCCGACCATCGCGCACACAGTCGCAGGGATTGACCGATGAACAAGTACATCGTCCTCTGCTACGCCCCCGCTGACCACATTGAGTGGTCAGCGGAATCGGGATCCGGATCGGATTCCGTTGAGCACTCAATGTGCTCAACGGGGGGGAGCTGTCGCGCAGCGACTGAGGGGGGGCCGCGGTGACCCCTGCTTGCACCGCCAGGTCCTCCCCCTCTGCCTGCGGCATCTCCCCCTCAGGGGGCGAGATTGGGAGGGATCCATCGGATTCCCGCTTCGATCGGCGCTGGCGGCGAGTTCGGCGATCTCGGCGCCGTCCAGGCCGAGAGCATCGAGGCCGCACAGGCGCTCGTCGTCGGCCACCCGCACTTCGGCCCCGGCTGCGAGGTTGAGGTCCGCGAGGCCATGCCGATGGGCATGTAGCGCGCGGCGCGGCCGCAGCGCCGACAGGGTTCCCTTACGGCGCGTCGTCAATGATCCGCCAGACCTCCTCGAAGTCGATCGTGAAGCCTGGGACCTCCGGGTCACAGGAGAGTTCGTCCGGCTGATCCAGTTCAACGACTGCCTGGTCGGGGCGGTACACGAACACTCTGATGTTGTCCGGGTCGATCAGGATGCCGAGGCGGACGCCGTTGGCGAGCCAGACATCGGTCATTTTGCGCTGTTGACTGACCAGGGAATCGGATGGGGAGCGGACTTCGACGACGAAGTCGGGGCAGAGCGGCGGGTAGCGTCGAAGCTGGTCGCTGGTGATGCCGCGAAGCCGCTCGGGGCCGACCCAGGCGGCATCGGGTGAGCGGACGGAGCCGTCGGGGTGGCGAAGTCCGACGCCGGCGCTGTAGTCGAGGCCGATGCGATCCTGCCGCCACCAGTTGCCAAGCTGTCGGCTGAATTCCTTCTCGTAACGATTGCTCTCTGCGCCGACCGTCATGTTCACAATCAGTCTTCCCTCCGCGTCGCGTTCCAGCCGGAGTATCTCGTTGACATCGCTCAGGCGCATGAGGAGGTGGTCGGTGAGCGGGAATTCGTCGGGGAACCGGATGAGGGTCGGCTCGACGATGGTCTCGGTGGGTGTGTAGGGCAGGCGTCGGGTCGTGACCATGGTCGGAGGACTTTCTCAGGCGATCACGCCGCTGGCGGCGAGGTCGGCGATCTCTGCGTCATTCAGGTCGAGCCGCTCGCGCAGCAGCTCGGCGCTGTGCTCGCCGAGCTCCGGCGCGTCACGCGTGACCCGGGCCGGCGTGCCGAGCAGGTCCACCGGGGAGCGCAGCGTCGGCACGTCGCCGTAGTGACGATGCGGATGCGGCGCCAGGTAGCCGTTCGCCACCACCGCCGGATCGGTCACCAGGTCGCCGACCTTCTGCACCCGCGTGAAGATCAGGTTCGGCTCCGTCGCCAGCCTAGCTTCCCACTCCGCCCGCGGGGCCGAGCCGAAGCGCTGCTCAAGGATCGCGATCAGCTCAGCACAGTGCGCGCCGATCGCCGCCAGCGTGGTGAAGCGCTCGTCGTCGACCAGCTGCTCGAGACCGGTCGCGCGGCAGAATGAGGCCCAGTCGCGCTCGGCCTCAAGGATGCCCAGGATCAGCCACTCGCCGTCGCCGCACTGGTACAGATTCCAGAGCGGATTCGCCGCCTGGCTGCGATCGAACCGCGGCCATTCGTCCAGACCCTGCAGCGTCGCCACGCTGATCCCCCAGAACGACAGCCACATCGTCGCCATGATGTGCGAGACCTCGACCCGCTGTCCCAGGCCGCCGTTCAGCTCGCGCGCCGCGATCGCCGCCAGCACGCCGTAGGCCAGGCAGGTCGCGCCCATCACGTCGGCGACCCCCAGCGTGTTCCAGTTCGGCGGATCGCCCGGCGCGCCCATCGAATACATGAACCCGCTCCGCGCCTGCCCGACCGCGTCGAGCGCCGGCAGCTGCGCCTCCGCGCCCTTGAATCCATAGCCCGCCGTCGCCGCGTGGATCAGCCGTGGATTCAGCTCCGAGAGCGCCTCGTAGCTCAGCCCAAACTTCTCGAAGATGCCCGGCCGATAGTTCTCGATGAACACGTCGCTATCGACGATCAGCTCACGGAAGATCTGCTGCCCGCGCTCGGTCTTCAGGTCCAGGGCCAGCGAGCGCTTGTTGCGATTGACCGCCTCGAACAGCGCCGAGCGGCCGTCGGGCATGACGTTCGGAATCCCCGCCACACTTTGCACGAACCGCGCGGCGTCGGGACGCGTCGGCGACTCGATCTTGATCACATCCGCCCCGAGATCGCCCAGCATCATCCCACCAATCGGACCGAAGCCCCAAGTCGAACACTCGATCACGTGGATCCCGTTCAGTGCAGCAGTCATGCGGCCCCCTCTCGTGGGGTGCTGGGAATCCTCTGAACAAGTCGGATCCCCTCTCCCCCCGCTTCGCGGGGGGAGATGCCGAAGGCAGAGGGGGGCCGCCCGTTGCGGAGCGGGGGAGCCCCCCTCTGTCACTCCGTGACAGCTCCCCCCGCCGTGCGGGGGGAGCGTTTCTCGATCCCCTCTTCCCCCGCGTCGCGGGGGGAGGGTTATTCAAAGCTTCCCGAGCTACAGGACGATGTTCTCGCGGTGCTCGCCGAACACCTCGCGCATCGTGTTCATCATCTCGCCCAGCGTGCAGTACGCGTGCACTGCGTCGAGGATGTACGGCATCGTGTTCGCCCGCGGGTCGCGGCAGGCGTTGCGCAACGCCATCAGGGCGCCCGAGGCGGCGTCGGCGTCGCGTTCGGCGCGCGTCCGCCGCAGGCGTTCCAGATGCCGCGCCTCGCCCTCCGGATCCATCTGCAGGATCGGAATCTCCAGCGGTTCCTCGATCCCGAAATCGTTCACGCCCACGATCGTGCGGTCGCCGCGCTCGATCTCGCGCTGGAAGCGGACCGACGCGTCGGTGATCTCCTTCTGGAAGTAGCCCGTCTCGATCGACGCGATCACCCCACCCAGCGCCTCGATCTGCTCGAAGTACTCGTAGACCTCGCGCTCGATCTCGTTGGTCAGCTGCTCCACGAAATAGGACCCACCCAGCGGATCAACGGTGTTGATCGCGCCCGACTCGTGCATGATCACCTGCTGGGTACGCACCGCCAGGCGCGCTGCCTTCTCGCTCGGCAGCGCCAGCGCTTCGTCCATCGCGTCGGTGTGCAGCGATTGCGTGCCGCCCAGGACCGCCGCCAGCGCCTGAATCGTGACGCGCAGCAGGTTGACTTCCGGCTGCACGTCGGTCAGCGAGACGCCCGCCGTCTGTGTGTGGAAGCGCATCCACCACGAGCGCGGGTGCTCCGCTCCAAACGTCTCGCGCATCTCGCGCGCCCAGATGCGCCGCGCCGCACGGAACTTCGCGATTTCCTCGAAGAAGTCGTTGTGACTGTTGAAGAAGAACGACAGACGCGGCGCGAACTCGTCAATCGTCATCCCGCGCTCGAGCGCCCAACGCACGTACTCCAGCCCGTCGGCCAGCGTGAAGGCCAGCTCCTGCGCCGCCGTCGAGCCCGCCTCGCGGATGTGGTAGCCCGAGACCGAGATGCTGTTCCAGCGCGGCATCCACTCGCTCGCGAACTCGACGGTGTCGGTGACCAGCCGCATCGACGGACGCGGCGGGAAGACGTACTCGTTCTGCGCGATGTACTCCTTGAGAATGTCGTTCTGCAGCGTCCCGCCCAGCTTCGAGCGGTCGATCCCCTGCTTTTCCGCCGCCGCGATGTACATCCCCCAGATCAGCGGCGCCGGCGAGTTGATCGTCATCGAAGTCGTGATTTGGTCGAGCGGCAAGTCGGCGAGCAGCAGCTCCATGTCGGCCAGCGACGAGACGCCCACGCCGCACTTGCCGAACTCTCCCGCCGCCAGCGGATCGTCGTGGTCGTAGCCCATCAGCGTCGGCATGTCGAAGGCGATGCTCAGCCCCGTCTGCCCGTCGTCGAGCAGGCGGCGGAAGCGCACATTCGTCTCCTCCGCGCTGCCGAAGCCCGCGAACATCCGAATCGTCCACGGCCGCCCGCGATAGCCCGTCGGGTGCACGCCGCGCGTGTAGGGGTACTCGCCCGGCAGGCCCAGGTCGCGCTCCACATCCCAGCCCGAGTCCTCCAGCGTCGTCGCGTCGTACAGGCGCTCAATCGGCCGCGACGAGACCGTCATGAACGGCCCCGGCCGCTCCCGGCCCTCCGCTTGCACGCGTCCGTCCCACTCCGCCCGCTCGCGCCGCAGAGCCGCGATCGTGTCGCCGTCGAGCATTCGACGCCTCCTTCGCCCTCAGGCCCCAAATGTATAGGAACTACGCGCCAATCCCACGCACAGCAGACGGGCTCAGTGCTGAGCCGCCGCCACGCTGGAGCTAGTTCGGGCCGCTCGGACGCGCCTCGATGATGCGGTCTCCGAGACCATGAGCCAAGAGCGCTTCTCCAACGCGCCGAGCTTCGGGCACACCGGCGAGGCTGATGCCGCCGGCGATTCCGATCAGCTCCACGCCCACGACCTGATTCTCAGCGTCATAGTCAACGTTGCACAGGTCACCGAAATCCCGCGTTGAGGCCACCGGAGCGTCCGCCAGGTACACGTAGAGCGCATCCGCGGCCTGATCCACCCCGACCGCGTCTGGTCTGCTCATCGGCCACTTCCTTTCTCGCTCTATTCCCCGCGTACTGCGACGGTGGCGACGACTGGCGGGTCCGTCCCGTCCTGTACGTAGGCCTTGTAACGGCGGCCCTCGATCTGTCCCTCGTACACCGTGCACGCCGGGCTGCGCCCTCGAACCGGAGCCGGATAGCTGAGAAGGGGAGCGGCGAGCGTGGCGGCCACGGCGTCCTCGGAGATCCTTCTCTGGCGCATCCGCGCACGGGCGTGCCTGGTGAAGCTGATCATACGCGGCCGATCGGGAATCGTTCGTCCCGGTGTTCGGTCAGTGACCCTGCTGTGGCGTCACTGCGCCGGCGCGCAGATCCCAGGCACCTCCGGCACGATCACCACCCCGGCGCCGACCTCACCCAGCGCTTGGAGCGGCTTGCCCGCGTCGAGCCACGCCGCGATGTAGGCACAGACCAACGCGTCCAGCCGATCCTCGCGACCCTTCAGCGCCCGCCCCTTCAGTGGTTCCGGCGGCTCGTCGAGAAGATCGTCCAACGATTGATTCACGCGTAGTCGCGGCCTGGCTTCAGCCGCGCAGAGATGTGCACGAATCGCCTCAGCCAGCTCCCGCTGCCCGGCACGCTTCCGCGCAACAAGGCCCTTCTTGTATTTGATGGTCTGTTTCAGCGCGAACAGTTCGACCATCGCCGGATGCGGGTACATCTCGAAGATCAGCCGGCCGCTGTTCGCATCCTCGGCACGGTCCACCAGCGTCCCGCATTCCCCCAGCAGCGCGGACAACAGGCGCCCAGCCTTGGAAGCCGGGCCGAGATTCGGATTGTTCAGATTCGCCGGATACGCCCCGGCCTCGAACTTCCCATACTTCGCGCTCACATCCGCATCCGCCTGCCGTCGCCCCGTCTGATTGAGCACCACCAGGGGTGCATCAACCGCCACCACCCAATCGCCCCGCTGCGGCTCGATCCAGGCCACGATCTCATCAAGCGTGCCCATCACGTCAATCCGCCGCAGCTCCAGCTCGTCCCCGCGCCAGCCCAGCTCCGCGCAGCCTGTTCCGTTCCGCTCACCCCAGGCCAAGTCAATCCCAATCAACCGCCGTGGCATCCGCACCCCCTCTTCCGTCATTCCTGCGTAGGCAGGAATCCATGCGACCGTCCAACACCCGCCCGCAGCACCCTACCCCCGACGGCCCACCGATCCGTCCGCACGCGCGATCGGACCGTCCCAGCGCCGTCGCACATCCAACCTACGCCCGACACCCCTCAGTCCGCCTGGATTCCTGCCTGCGCAGGAATGACGGAGGGGGACGCAGGAGTGACAGAAGGGAGCGCAGGAGCGACCGAGGGAGGCGCAGAAACGAGCGAGGCCGAGCCGCGCACTGAGCTGGGCAGCACCCGCTGCAGACCCCAGACCCAGCGCAACAGCTCGCCCCACTCCGCCTGCGAGATCGCATCGCCCACGAACCCCGGACAGGCCAGATCGCGCATCAGCAACGGCGTCACATCGCCCCCGCCCTCGCCGTCCGCCCAGGCCTCGATCGCCGCATCCAGCTGATCGACGCCGAGCCCATCAGCACCCTCGAAATGCAGCAGATAGGGATACTGCTCACAGCCCCGCGGACGCAGCGCGTACGCGTCGCAGCGCAGATCATCACGCAGCAGCACGCACGCGCCCGACTTGCGCTGCGCCAGGAGCGCAACCGCGCCGTGTTCCTCGATCTCAGCCAGCGGGATCAGCCGCGCCGATTCGACCTCATCCAGATCGACCCGGTACGGCGCCCGGCAGCACAGCGCCTCGCACTCATCCGCGATGCAGACGAACGACCGCATGCCCGGCAGCACCAGCCGCTCTGCGGAGCCGGGCGCGAAGGCCTCGGCGGCAGCTGTCAGACGTTGGGCAAGCGGCGAGCTCAGCTGCCCGCCGCCGCGCCGTCGAGCAACAGCCGCGTGTTGGTCCGCGCCCACGGGCTGCCTTCCTCTTCCAGCAGCTGGTTCAGCCGCGGCTCGTAGAAGAACTCGTCGCCGCTCGCCGGCTTCAGCTCGTCGAGCCACGACGCCTGATCGTCGTACGCCGCGAAGAACGGTCGGCCCACCCAGTCGGGGTCGCGACCCTGCAGGAAGCGCAGCACCATCATCTTCTCGCCGGCGTGTTCCGCGACGCCCAGCATCTGCACCTTGCCCGGTGTCGCCGACATGCTCGGGCCGCGCACGGTCCGGGCCACGCCGCTGACCCGGTTGTAGGCCTGACGGAAGATCTCCTGGCACTCGACCAGCGGCAGCTCGAAGTAGCGCTTCGCGCCGGTGTCGCGCGCCACGAACAGGTAGTAGGGCACGCAGCCGGCCTGCGCCTGCTCCGCCCACATGTCCGCCAGCAGCTGCGAGTCGTTGTTGATGTGCTTCAAGAGCGGCGTCTGAGTGCGAATCTGCGCGCCCGTCGCGCGGATCCGCCGCACCGCCTCCAGCGACACCTCCGTGCGCAGCTCCACCGGGTGGTTGAAGTGCGCCATCAGCGCCAGCTGCAGGCCGGAGTCCACCACCTCCTGGAACAGCCCCAGCAGATCGTCGGCGTCCTTGTCGTAGATGAAGCGGTGCGGCCAGTAGGCGATCGCCTTCGAGCCGATCCGCACCGTGCGGAGGTGGTGCTCGTCCTTCTGCTCGATCAGCGGCTCGATGTATTCGCGCAGCGTCTTCGTCTTCATGATCAGCGGGTCGCCGCCGGTGAACAGCACATCCGAGACCTCAGGATGCTGGGCGACGTAGCCGGCCAGCCGCTCACCCTCGCGCATCGCGAACTTCTTGCCCTCCAGCCCGACAAACTGCGGCCAGCGGAAGCAGAACGTGCAATACGCGTGGCAGGTCTGTCCCTGCGAGGGGAAGAACAGCACCGTCTCGCGGTACTTGTGCTGCATCCCCTCCAGCGGGACCCCGTCCAGCTGCGGCATGTTGTGTTCCATCTGCCCGGCCGGGTGGGGGTTCAGCGTCATCCGGATCTCGTCCGCGATGACCTTCAGCTCGCGCGCGTTCTTGCCGCTGTCGATCGCCGCCGCCATCCGGTCGAAGTCCGCCGGCGCCAGCATGTCACGCTGCGGGAAGGTCAGCCGGAACATCCCGTCCTCGAGCGCGTTGTCCCAACCGATCAGATGGTCGACCACGTAGCGGTTCGACTTGAACGGCAACACCCGGCCGACCACGTGAATGTCGTGGATGATCTCGTCAGGCAGCGCCTGGATCTGCGGCAGCTTCTCGAAATTGTGGATATTGATCGCCTGATACAGCTCCGACGCAAAGTCGTCGGTCGCGAGCACCGGCAGCTCGGCGGCCGGCGCCTCGGGCACGGCGCTGCCCGATGTGGTGGTGGTCTGGGTACTCGGCATCAAGGGCTCCATTCAGTACACCCACGCAGGACCGGCCGAAAAACCACAAGCCAAGGCCTGGCGGTTCGGCTCGACCGCATTCGGCCGTGAACCGCCGCCCGCCCTGAATGCGCCTGCGGGGTTAGCTGTCGGGTTCGATGTTCAGGTCATCGACAGGCCGAAGCCTGCTGCACCCCGGGTGGTGGATCCCCCGCCTGCGCCGATTCGGACCCGATGGGAGCCCGAGCCGGCCCAGTTCGGCCGCGTGACAGCCTCATTCTAACAACGCTGAACGCCCCCTCCGAAAACGCCTCCGCGGAGCGGCTCGCAGCACCAGGAACGGTCTGAAGGACAGCGGCTGAGAGGCGTTTGCGCAGCAGCCTGGCGGCGTGGTGGTGGAGCGCGCGCTGAGGCGGTCGATGCAAGAGGGCTCGCCTACCGCTCGCTCGGTAACCGCCCCGCCCGCGGGAGACCTGCGCGTAAGCTCCGTTTCCGCTCTCGCCCCGCTCCGCGGGGGGAGCAGGGGAGCGTGGGGGGCGGTGATCAGTTTCGGGGGATTTTTCGGTTTGGGACGGATTTTGGGGAGTTGTTCCTATCTGGTCGGGGGGCGTTGGGGCGATCAGATTCGTTTGGCGGGGTTTAGTGAGGATCGGGCGCGGTGATCGGGGTCGGGTCGATCCGGCCGGTCTGGGGGAGGCGTCGGCGCGGTCACGCGTGATGCGCATGAACGGAACTCCTGTTCGGAAGTGATGGTAGCAGGGTTCTGCGGTGTCGGGGATGAGGGGTCGGGCGGGGAGCCCCCCTCTGCCTGCGGCATCTCCCCCCGCGGAGCGGGGGGAGAGGGGATCCGACCCCACCGCTCCGCGGGGGGAGAGGGGAGCGTGGGCGGCGGTGATCAGTTTCGGGGGGATTTTTCGGTTTCCGACGGATTCTGGGGGTTGTTCCTATCTGGTCGGGGGGCGTTGGGGCGATCAGATTCGTTTGGCGGGGTTCAGTGAGGATCAGGCGCGGTGATCGGGGTCGGGTCGATCCGGCCGGTCTGGCGGAGGCGTCGGCGCGGTTGCGAGGGATGCGCATGAACGGAACTCCTGTTCTGAGACGATGGTAGCAGGGTTCTGCGGTGTCGGGGAGGCGCCGTCGGGCGGGGGAGCCCCCCTCTGCCCCCTGCCTGCGCAGGGGCAGGCTGCGGCATCTCGCCCCGCGGAGCACATTGGGTGCTCAACGGAATCCGATCCGGATCCCGATTCCGCTGACCACTCAATGTGGTCAGCGGGGGAGAGAGGGGAAATGGAGATTACGCGCAGGTCTCCGCGGGGGGAAGCTGCCGCAGGCAGAGGGGGGGCTGTGGCGGCCAAGGCTGGCGGGGCTGGGCGCCTCCCCCTCAGTCGCTGCGCGACAGCTCCCCCGCGGGGGGAGCAGTGGGATCGGGTCGCTGCCTCGATCGTTGGCAGCCCACCTTCAGGTCTCGTTTAGAGCGTTCCTAGACCCTCGCGGCCCTCAGCTCCACCACGCAGACCTCCGGGCGGCACAGAAATCTGAGCGGCACGACCGCCGTGCCGAAGCCCTGGCTGACTACCACCTGCGACCCGGCCCGCTCGAACACGCCCGCCGCCTGCTCGCGCGTGACCAGCTTCGAGTGCCGCACCGGCGCCCCGTACCAGGGCACCCGAATCTGCCCGCCGTGCGTGTGCCCCGAAAAGACGAGCGGCGGCGGCGCCTCCAGCCGCAACAGGGCGTCGGCGCTGTGCGTCAACAGCACGGTCAGGCCGCCGCCTTCGTCGTCCGACGGCAATGCCCGCTCCAGCCTCGCCATCCCCACCGAGTCATCGCCCGCCCCGGCGATCCGCAGCGTCTCGCCCCCGATCTCCGCCTGCTCCCAGCGGTTGCGCAGCACCCGCACGCCCAGGGCCTCGAGACGCTCCGCGAACGGGGCCACATCGACCAACCGACGCCGACCGCCCAACAGCCGCTCGCGCGCCGCTGCGAACCACTCGCCGGGCGTCGCAACCGACGCCAGATAGTCGTGCGCGCCCATCGTCGCGTAGACCCCGAACGGCGCGTGCAGCAGCGAAAACGCCTCCAGCGCCGCGTCCCAACCCGCCGCGGTCTCCACGTAGTCGCCCGTCGCGAACACGATGTCGTACTCCAGCTCGGAGACCAGCGCCCCGAACCGCTCGAGCGACGCGCCATCGGCCGGGAAGTGCGTGTCGCTGACATGCAGCACGCGCAGCCCATCGAGCCCCGGCGGAAGCCCCGGCACGATCACGGTCCGGCTCGTCGCCTCAGCCTGCGTCGACTCCCACCACGCGTAGGCGGCCAGCCCGCCGCCCAATGCAGCCGCCGCCGCGATGGCCCGAGTCCAGGCGCCCATCAGCTGCGCGGCCTAGCCACCCGAGACCAGCGCGTCGACCTCCGCGAACTCCTCCGCGCTCAGCTCCCAGGCCTGCGTCGAGGCCACGTTCGCCTCGATCTGTTCCGGCTTCGTCGCCCCGGCGATCACCGACGAGACCGCCGGGTCGCTGGCCAGCCACGACAGCGCCAGATCGAGGATCGTGTGCCCGCGCTCCTCCGCGTAGCCCTCCAGCGCCTCCAGTGTGTCGAAGTTGGCGTCGGCCGTCAGCGCATCGATCCGCGCCGGCATCGCCTGCCGCCAGCCCGCCAGCCGCGTGCCCTCCGGCAGCGGCTCACCGCGCCGGTACTTGCCGGTCAGAAATCCGCTCGCCAGCGGGAAGAACGGCAGCTGGCCCAGCCCAAACTCGCGGCAGGCCGGCATGATCTCCGCCTCAGCCTTGCGCTGCAGCAGGCTCCACTCGTTCTGCGCCGAGACGAACCGCGCCAGACCCTTGCTCCGCGCCGCCCAGTCCGCGTCGGCGATCTGCCAGCCGCTGAAGTTCGAGTGTCCGATGTAGCGCACGACCCCACGGTGCACCAAATCCGTCAGCGCCTCGAGCGTCTCCTCGATCGGCGTGTCCGCGTCCGGCTGGTGCATCTGGTACACGTCGATGTAGTCGGTCCCCAGCCGCCGCAGTGACGCCGCGAGGGCGCGCTCGATGTAGTGCCGCGAGCCGCCGCGCGTGAACGGGCCCTCACCCATCGGCATCGCAAACTTGGTCGCGATCAGCACATCCTCGCGACGCCCGCCCAGCGCCCGCCCCAGGTACTCCTCCGACAGCCCGCCGCCGTAGATGTCGGCCGTGTCGAAGAAGTTGATCCCCGCGTCGATCGCAGCATCGACCACCGAGGCCGTCCCTTCGTAGTCGAGCCGCCCCCCGAAGTTGTTCGTGCCCAGCCCCGCCAGCGAAACCTGCAAGCCGGAGTTGCCCAAGCGTCGGTACTTCACATCCACATCCTTCCGCGCCGGCCGGGTGTACCAGCCGTTCGTGCCAAGCGTGTGTGCCACGCGTCAGTGTCGGCCATCCATGCCATGCGCGCGCGAGATCGCGGCCCTGCGGCGATTTTACGCCCTCATGCAGTCAGCAGAACACAGCGAGCCCCGAGATGCGGGAAGATCGATGTATGCCCAGCCATCCGAGCATCCTCGCCGCAGCCCTCAGCGCGGCCGCCATTGCAGCGATCGTTGCAGCCATCTGCGTCGTGGCGAGCCTGTCGTTCGGCCTCGACGAGGCGCGCGCCGACTCCGGCGTGCCGATCCCCGCCGAGGCCGGCAGCGAGTGGGAGATCGCCGCCGGCTACAACACCTTCAGCCACTCCGACGCCGACAACGAAGATCCGCACGCCATCGATATCGTCCGGCTTGACAGCCAGTCCGGCGGCAGCGCCGTCCTCTCGCCCACCAGCGGCACGGTCAGCTACTCCTCGAACGATTGCCTCTCGATCCGCGACGCCGCCGGCATGGAGCATCTGCTCTGCCACATCCAGCCGACCGCCGGCCTCTATCGCGGCACGGATGTCGCGATTGGCGAACGGGTCGGCACCGTCTGGCACGCCGGCTACGGCAACAACGGCGGCCTCGCCCACATTCACTACGCCGTCCACCACTCCGCCGGCGGCGGCTACCTCGGCCGCACGGTCCCGTTCACCGGCGCGTACCGCATCGAGGGCCGTGAGCTGTTCTACGACACGAGCTACAACCAGCACGCCGGGACCCGCTTCATCTCCACCAACCGGCTCGGCTGGCAGGGGGCCGAGTCCGCCGACTCGACGGCCGGCGACTCCGAAGACGAATCGTCGGAGCAGGTAGACGACTCCGAGGAAGATCCCGAGTCCGAGCCGACGACCGCCGCGGCCACGCCCGAGCGACGCCCCGTCAGCACGGTGACCGGCGGCTGGCGCAGCTTCGCGGTCGAATACGACACCACGATCGGCGCGGTCTGGTCCCGCCACGGCGCCACGCTGACCAGCCTCTTCACCTGGGATCGTCAAACCCAGAGCTGGCACAGCTACCACCCCGGCATACCCGGCAGCGATCAGGTCGCGCGGATCGAACTCACGCGCGGCGACGCGATCCTCGGGAAGGTCCAGGAAGGCGTCGCCTGGCTGCCGCGCGCACGCAGCGCCCCGACAGCGCCCAGCCTCGAGCTCGCGGCGGGCTTGAATCTGGTCTCCTGGCACGGTCCCGACGCGCCCCTGAGCGATGCCCTCGCCGGCCTCAGTTCGGTCATCAGCGCGTTCCTGTGGGACAACGAGCTGCAGCGCTACCTCCAGTGGCATCGCGACGGCCCCGACTTCATCAACACCCTCGAGACCATCAGCACCGGCGGCGCCATCTGGCTCAAGCTCGAGCACCCGGAGACCTGGACGCAGGTTCGCTAGCAACGGTCAGAACAGGTCGATCCCCTCTCCCCCCGCTTCGCAGGGCAAGAGCGAATCCACGCTCCGCGGGGGGAAGATGCCGGAATTCCCCTCTCCCCCCGCTTCGCGCGGGGGGAGATGCCGCAGGCAGAGGGGGGCCTCCCCCGCCAGCCTCGTGCCGGCTCGGGAGCTGCTGGTTCCGTCATTCCCGCGCAGGCAGGAATCCAGGCGACCTGTGGGGGTCAAGGGCACTCCCAATGTTCGACGGCGCCGGATCACGCGCGGAGCGCTGGGGGCTCTGGTGCGCCGTCGGGCGGATGGGAGCTCGTCGCACGGTTCGGCGGTCGCATGGATTCCTGCCTCCGCAGGAATGACGGACAGGGCGCCAACAGCGCCGACTGAGTTGATCTACAACACCGTTGCTCTGTCACTTCGCGACCTCTCGTCCCGCTCCGCAGGGGGAGATGCCGCAGGCAGAGGGGGGCCGACCTGTTGCTGAGCGGGCGAGCCCCCCTCTGTCACTCCGTGACATCTCCCCCCGCTTCGCGGGGGGAGAGGGGATCCAGAGCTTCCCTGGCCGTCGCCCTCGCGCCGCCGCCCGAATCCGCCCTCCCGATCCCCCCCGCATACGCAAACGGCCCCGCCGAAGCGGGGCCGTTTGGCCGTCCTCCCGGGCCGGAGCCCTAGCGCTGCAACCAGGCGAACTGCTGCTTGCGACGCTGCGCGCCGGTCGAAATCTCGACGTTGATCACCGTCGAGCCTTCCTGCGCGAACGAGTCGTCCAGCGCCGCCCCAAACTCCTCAGGGCTCACGCAGTAATAGCCTTTGCCGCCGCACATCTCGGCCATCTGCTCGTAGTGAATCCGCGGCGTCATCGCGTTCGTCGGCGGAGGGCCCTCGGGCAGCTCGTCCGGACCGCCGCCGATCCCGTTGTTGTTGAAGATGATCCAGGTGATCGGCAGCTTGTTGCGCAGGGCCGTCTCGACCTCCATCGGGCCGAACCCGAAGGCGGCGTCGCCCTCCAGCGCAATCACCCGCTTGCCGGGGTTGACCGCCTGGGCCGCCAGCGCGAAGCCGGGACCCACGCCCATCGTGCCCCAGGTGCCCGCATCCAGACGCGAACGCGGCTCGTAGGACTGAATCACCTGGCGGGCGATCGCCATCGTGTTCTCGCCCTCGGTGACGAAGACCGCGTCGCGCGGCATCCGGTCGTTGATCTCCTTGAGCGGTCGGTAGTAGTTCATCGGCGCTTCGTCCGACGCCATCCACTCGTTCTGATCGACCGCCTTGCGCTCGAGCTCGGCGTTGATCGAGGCGACCCACTCGGAGTTGTCCTCGAACCGCCACGGGTTCTCATCGAGGAACGAGTTGACCTGGCCCATCACGGCCTTGCCATCGCCGACCAGCGCGACCTCGGTCGGCACGTTCGTCCCGATCTCCTCCGGCTCGATGTCGAGCTGGATGATCCGCACGCCCTCTTTGAAGCGCGGCGGCAGGCCGAAGTGCAGAATCCAGTTCAGCCGCGCGCCCAGCAGCACCACGAGGTCGGCGTTGCGCAACACGTGCGTGCGGGCCGCGGCCGCATTGTTCGGCGCGTCCGCCGGCACCACGCCGGCGCCCATCGGCGTCGACAGCCACGGCAAGCCGGTCTTGTCGACGAACTCCCGCACTTCCTGCTCGGCCTTCGACCAGGCCATGCCTTTGCCCACGATCACCAGCGGGTTCGACGCCGTCTTCAGCGCCTCGATCGCGGCTTCGACGTTCTCCGCGGAGACCATCGGACGCGCGGGGTCCGGGACACGTTGCTCCCACTGCACCTCTGACTCGTCGACCTTGGCGTCGATCACGTCGCCCGGCAGGTCCAGGTAGACCGGCCCCGGTCGCCCATTGATCGCGACCCGCACCGCCTGCGCGATCAGGCGCGGGATCAGGCGCGTGTCGCGGGCCTGGTCGGCCCACTTCACGAACGGCTTGGCCGCCTCAACCTGGGGCGCATCCTGGAAGTCGCCCCGCGCCGACAGCGCCACGTTGGCCGCGCCGCCAATCAGCAGCATCGGCCAGCAGTTCGCCTCGGCGTTGCCGAGCGCCGAGATGGCGTTGGTCATGCCCGGGCCCGAAACCACCAGTGCGGCCGAGATGCGGCCGTGCATGTAGCTCGCCGCCTGCGCCGCGTAGCCGGCGGCCTGCTCATGCCGCACGCCCACGTATTGCATCTGCTCTTCGGTCTGCCAGGCGTACGCGATCGGGCCGACCGGCACGCCGACCAATCCGAACATCTCCTGCAGCCCCTGCGTTTTCAGCGACTTGGCGACGATCTGCGCCCCACTCAGTTCTGCCACGTTCCAGCTCCTCTTTCAGCACGCCGCACAGACGCGCCCTCGCGCGGAGACTCTCCGCGCCCATGTACAGCAAAGACACGCAGCCAAAAGCCACGCCTCCGCAGGCTAGCCGATCGGCGCCTAAGCCGCCCTTATGTGCCGCCGAAACTGTCTGTGGTTCTCGCGTGAGACGAAAGCGCTCACATGTGCGAAGATAGCCAGCATGAGTGCGAACAACGACTCGCCGGATCGCTGGAACGCCGACATCGCGCAGTCGGTGGATTTCTACAACTCGTGGTTCCTGGAAGCCGCGCCGCTCGCGTTCCGGCAGGTCCGCTCGACCGCTGAGGCGACGGTTCGTGCGGCCATCGCGGCGACCAACAACCTCCGCGACATCGGCGTCTCCACTTTGTCGAATGATCCTGCGATCCTCGCGACGCTGCGGATGGCCACCGCGCCGCCAATCGCCGTTGACCGCTTGATCGGGCTGGCACAAGTGCCGAGCAACATGGTCAAACGTATGGAGAAAGTCAACGCGCTCCCGACGCGACAGACAACCGACGAGCTGGACGCTAATCTGCGCGCGCTCATCGATATCATTTGCCGCCTGCTAGACCGCGATCTCTTCGTTTGGTTGCAGCGGAACGGCGAGCCGACCACTGCCGAGATCGAGCGCGCTGCGTCGGTGGTCGCCGATCGGATGACCGGCGCGATCACGAATCCGGCCTTGCGAGGCGCGCAAGAACGGCGCCAGCTCGAGTCGATCCGCCACTGGCTGGAGGCCCGCGAGTACCGCGACATAGCCGATGACGACGACTTTCGGTTCGACGCGATGGCGCCGGGAACGTTCCGCATTCGCGCGAACGTTCCAGCGGCTCTTACGGACGATCGAGATGTCAATATTCCAGTCGACGTCGCGATCATGCCGCAACGCGCAACTACCCGCGACTACCCGATCTTGCTCGAAGCGAAGTCGGCCGGCGATTTCACCAACGTCAACAAACGCCGCAAGGAAGAAGCCGCCAAGGTCAATCAACTCCGACGCGCATATGGACGCCGGATCCAGCTGGTGCTCTTCCTCGGCGGCTATTTCGATTCGGGATATCTCGGCTACGAAGCCGCCGAACGCATCGATTGGGTCTGGGAGCATCGTCCTGATGATTTTGAGAAGATCGGTCTGTAGCTCATGGACATTCATCTTCGACTCGAGGCCGAACGGCTGAGCATCCAGGCGACGCTCGACAACGCGAGTTCCCCCAAAGAGCGAAACGCGCGGGGCCAGTTCGCAACGCCGCCGGAACTGGCGCGACAGATCGCAGATGAAGTGATGCGCCGCGTCGCAGACGCAAACACCGTCTCATTCCTCGAACCTGCGCTGGGGACCGGAGCCTTCTACTCGGCGATGATCAAAGCAGCAGGTTCGAATCGCATCAGTCGAGCTGTAGGGTTTGAAATCGATCCCGCGGTAGCGAACCACGCCATTGCGCTGTGGAACGATCAAGGGATCACTGTATACGACGCCGATTTCACGACCGCGGCCCCTCCTGCGTCGGATGGCAAGCGCTTCGATCTGATCGTGACCAATCCACCATACGTTCGCCATCACCACTTGTCGCGAGCCGCGAAGGCCCGCCTACGGGACGCATCGTGCGCAGCCACCGGAGTCCGCCTTTCCGGACTGGCTGGGCTCTACTGTCATTTTATGTTGCTGGCGCACCCATGGATGCGTGCGGACGCGCTCGGCGCGTGGCTGATACCCAGCGAGTTTCTCGACGTGAACTACGGAGAGGAGCTCAAACGCTATCTCTTGGACCGTGTCGCGTTGCAGCGTATTCACCGGTACGATACAGACGACGTGCAATTCACGGATGCCCTTGTATCGTCCGCTGTGGTCGTTCTGTCGAACCGCGCACCGACCGCCGACCACGAAGTCGAGATGTCCGTCGGAGGACCGCTCGAGTCGCCCCGCGAAACGAGGATGGTCAGCCGTGAGGAACTGCGTCGGACGCGCAAATGGACAAGCTTGCCGACGAGCCGAGTTGACGCGAATCCGCGCCCGCGCCTTACGCTCGGAGATGCGTTCTGGATCAAGCGGGGCATTGTCACCGGCGACAATTCGTTCTTCGTGGTCAGCGCGGAGACCGCCCGCCAACGCCGTCTGCCGCCCGAATTCCTCAGACCCATCCTCCCAAGTCCTCGACATGTGGGCGGCGACGAAGTATGCGCCGATCAAGACGGCTTGCCGATACTTCCCGAACCGCGCTTCCTGATCGACTGCACTCTGCCGCCGGAGCAGGTCCGCGAGGAGTTCCCCCAACTGTGGAGTTACCTACAGGCAGGCGAAGCAACCGTGAGCAACCGCTACCTGTGCCGCCACCGAACGCCGTGGTATCGGCAAGAGGCGAGGCCGCCCGCGCCACTGCTCTGCACATACATGGGGCGATCAACGGCAAACGGTCGCGGCCCATTTCGCTTCATTCTCAATCACTCGCGTGCGACCGCCCCGAACGTCTATCTCACCATGTATCCCCGCCCACCAGTCGGCGAAGCAATGGAGCGTGATCCGAACCTGCTGCACGCGATCTGGCGACAACTCAACGATATTAGTCCTGAAGCGATGATAACCGCCGGCCGCGTCTACGGCGGCGGCCTACACAAGATCGAACCGGGCGAACTCGCCGTCGTCCCACTCGACGACTTCCCAATCTCTCTAGACGAGGTCGTCGCACAGTCGCAGGGTCGCATCTTCGACTGAGAATCTGCGATCGCTTCGTTGCTCCCGTGGCGTTAGGCGCTTGTCTCAGCGGCGGCCGTGCGGGAACCCCAAGCCATCGGTGCGTCGTCTCGCAGCACATGGAAAAACCCGTCGGCTCTGTATTCTGCCTGCCTGACGTCGCCTTCTTCGAGGACCTCGTTTATGACCTCGCCAAGATACTGGCCTTCGCCGCTAACGCTACAACGGAACCTGTTCGTCGCGACAACGGGCATATTCGTCTGCCCAGGGCGCAGCCACGCCGGTTTCACCGCTTGATGCTCTCCGATGATCGCAGTCACCAGAATCTCGTGGGTCGAGACGACTTCGAACATTAGGGCGTTCCCCTCTGTGGCCTCACGGCGGACAGATCGGCCGATGTGTCGGCGACATTCGTTCCGTCAGTGGAAGTGAAGCAACCGTGTCAGCTGAGTGTTAGCTCGCCGCCTCACTCCAGCCGCCACCCCGACCTCACCCACAGCTTGCGGGCTTCGGCGTGGATTGAGGGGCGCGCTGCGATCAGACCCCGCACCGCTGGATCGCGACGGTTGAAACGCAGCGCCTCGCCATCCACGTCCGTCACCTGCGCGCCGGCCGCCGAGAGCAGCGCCGCGCCCGCCGCCACATCCCACTCCTTGCGGCGCCCCACCGTGAAGATCAGCGATCCCGTCCCGCTCGCCAGCAGCGCCATCCGATACGCGATCGAGCCGACCGGCAGCAACTGCGTCCCGTTCGGCACCGGCGGCAGGTCGCCGAAGCGCCACTCCCCACGACCCGCCAGCATGTATCCCTCGGCCAGTGACTGCGCGTCATCGAGCGCGAGCTCGCCCTCCTGGCCGTCCTTGCCGCCCAGCGCCGCCGCGTACAGCTCATCCTTGGCCGGATTGAACACCACCCCCGCCACCGCCTCACCGCCGACCGCGAGGCCGATCGACACCGCGTACTCCGGCACTCCCTGTAGAAACTCCCGCGTCCCGTCCAGCGGGTCGACGATCCAGACCCGCTCATGCCCCAGCCGCTCCCGATCGTCGGGATGCTCCTCGCTCAGCCAGCCATCATCGCCGAACGCGCCCAACAGACTCTTGCGCAGCGTGGTATCGACTTCGAGATCGGCCTCCGAGACCAGCTCCGAGCCCCAGCGATCGCCCGGCTTCCAGCCGTAACGCGCCCCGCTCTCCGCGTAGCGCAGCAGGATCGCGCCCGCTTCCCGCGCCGCCTCCCGAGCCGCCGCCAGCTCTTGCGCGTAGGACACGCGGGCGATGCTCAGAAACCCGCCTGCTTGTCGACCTGGCCGACCAGCTCGCGGCCGCCGCGGTGGCGGCGCAGGTTCTCACAGAATCGATCCAGATTGCGGCCGGCCCGCAGCTGGCTCGCGCCCGCCGTGTGCGGCGTCATCACCACGTTGTCCAACGAGAACACCGGGTGGTCCGCCGGCAGCGGCTCACCCTCCACCACGTCCAGCGCCGCGCCGCGCAGGTGTCCGCTCTCGATCGCCTCGAGCAGCGCCTCCAGCTCGATGATCTCGCCGCGCGTCACGTTCATGATCACCGAACCCGGCTTCATCTGCGCGAACCGCTCGCGGTTGAACAGGTGGCGCGTCTCAGCCGTCAGCGGCGTGCAGACCGCCACCACGTCCGAGCGCGCGAGCATGTCCGTCAGCGAGTTCATGCCCAGGACCATCCCCACATCGGGCGTCGTCGCGACGGGCAGCGCATCGACGGCGCGAACCTTCATGCCGAAGCCCTTCGCTCGTTGCGCGATCGCGCGCCCGGTGCCGCCGAAGCCCACGATCCCCATCGTCAGCCCCGACAGCTCGAACGCCGCGCGGCGCATCGGCACGCGCTCCGCCCACGCCTCGCCGCGCAGCCGCAGGGCCGGGCCCAGCGAGCGCGCCAGCGCCAGCAGCAGCGCGAACCCGTGGTCCGCCAGATGCGGGCCGACCAGCCCCTTCTCGCCGGTCAGGGGAATGTCCGCCGCCTTGAACGCGTCGAACAGGTAGCCGTCGACGCCCGATGCGGTCGCATGCACCCACTTCAGCTGCTTCGCCTCGGCGAACAGCTCCGGCGTCAGGTAGCCCAGCAGCACCTCCGCCTCGCCGATCTGCTCCAGTCCGTCTTCGAGATTCTCCGCGACCACCACCTCCGCGTCCGAGCCCGCCGCGGCTCGAATCCGCGCCAAGTCGTCCTCCGTCACCTGCGGCAGCGTCAGCCCCGGCATCACCAGCACACGCATCTCAGCCCTCCAGTCCGCCGACAGTATCCCACCTGCCTGCACATTAGGTGCACCTATGATCGACCCAACCCCGGCGGACAGGAGACCCCATGCAATTCGGAGCGCAGGTCAGCGCCTATCTCACCTCCTGGGACGACATCCGCAGCGTCGCCCAGACCATGGACGCGGGACGCTACAGCTCGATCTGGTTCGCCGACCACTTCGTCCCGCCCAACCGCGGCGTCGAGGTCGAGGGCCGCGAGGCCTACGAAGCCTTGACGCTGGCCGCCGCCGTCGCCGCCTCTACCGACACCCTCCGCATCGGACATCTCGTGCTCGGCAACACCTACCGCAACCCCGGGCTCGTCGCCAAAATCGCCGGCTCGATCGACCACATCTCGCACGGACGCTTCACGCTCGGCATCGGCGCATCCTGGTTCCGACGCGAACACCGCGCCTACGGCTGGGACTTCCCCCCAATGAAGGAGCGCCAGGACCGCTTTGAGGAAGCCTGCAAGCTGCTCCGCACGCTGCTCCACGCCGACGAACGCGTCGACTTCCAGGGCGACTACTACTCGCTCGAAGACGCACCGCTCTCGCCCGGCTCCTACGCCGCGCCAATCCCGATCCTGGTCGGCGGCACCGGCCCCAGGCGCACCCTCCGCACCCTCGCGATGTACGGCGACATCCTGAACCTCGACGGCTGGGCCGGCCGCGGCATGTCCGTCGAGCTGCTCAAGGAAAAGGTCGACATCCTCCACGCCCACTGCGAAGCCGTCGGCCGCGACCCCGCCGAAATCAAGATCACCGCCCTGATGCCCTGCCTGCTCACCGACGACGAAACCGCCGCCAGGGAGTGGGAGCAGCGCATCGGCCCCGGCACGCTGAACGGCTCCGCCGACAAAATCATCCAGCGAATCGGCGAGTTCCAGGATTACGGCATCGACGAGATCATGTTCGGCCGCCGCGGCGAAAACGATCCCGACTACTTCCAGCGTCTGGACGAAGAAGTCATCTCCAAGTTCGCTTAACGCTCAGGGCGCCGCGTACCCCAATCGCTCCCCGCCTTGGGGGGAGCTGCCGAAGGCTGAGGGGGGCTTCCCCGCAGGCGCAACGCGCGACGCGCGCGAACAGAACTTCCGTCCTGCAATGTGCTAACGTCCAGTCCATGCACAAGCACCGCCACGCTCCCCCCGGCGCGATCGACTTCGCCCGCTCTCGGCGCCGACCCCTGACCGACGCCGAGGGCCTGCTCTGGCACTACCTTCGCCGGCGCCAACTGGGCGGCCACAAGTTCCGCAGGCAACACCCCGTCGGCCCCTACGTCGCGGACTTCGCGTGCCTGGCCCGGCGTGTGGTGATCGAGCTCGACGGTGGCCAGCACACGGAGCAGCGTGCTTACGACAGGGCACGGGACGACTACCTTCGCGAACGCGGCTTTCGCGTGCTGCGGTTTTGGAATGACGACGTCATGCGCCGCATGGACGACGTGCTCGATGCGGTCGCGGTGGCCCTCGACGGCTAGCGTAGGGACGTCGGTTGGCGGTTCGCAGCGGAGCCCCCCTCAGTCGCTGCGCGACAGCTCCCCCCGACGGGGGGAGCGATTGCGACGACGCCGAGGGCCTGCTCTGGCACTACCTTCGCCGGCGCCAACTGGGCGGCCACAAGTTCCGCAGGCAACACCCCGTCGGCCCCTACGTCGCGGACTTCGCGTGTCTGGCCCGGCGAGTGGTGATCGAGCTCGACGGTGGCCAGCACACGGAGCAGCTTGCTTACGACAGGGCGCGGGACGAGTACCTTCGCGAACGCGGCTTTCGCGTGCTGCGGTTCTCGAATGACGACGTCATGCGCCGCATGGACGACGTGCTCGATGCGATCGCGGTGGCCCTCGACGGCTAGCGCAGGGACGTCGGTTGGCGGTTCGCAGCGGAGCCCCCCTCAGTCGCTGCGCGACAGCTCCCCCCGACGGGGGGAGCGATTGCGACGACGCCGAGGGCCTGCTCTGGCACTACCTTCGTCGGCGCCAACTGGGCGGCCACAAGTTCCGCAGGCAACACCCCGTCGGCCCCTACGTCGCGGACTTCGCGTGCCTGGCCCGGCGTCTGGTGATCGAGCTCGACGGTGGCCAGCACACGGAGCAGCTTGCTTACGACAGGGCGCGGGACGAGTACCTTCGCGAACGCGGCTTTCGCGTGCTGCGGTTTTGGAATGACGACGTCATGCGCCGCATGGACGACGTGCTCGATGCGATCGCGGTGGCCCTCGACGGCTAGCGCAGGGACGTCGGTTGGCGGTTCGCAGACGAGCCCCCCTCAGTCGCTGCGCGACAGCTCCCCCCGACGGGGGGAGCGATTGCGACGACGCCGAGGGCCTGCTCTGGCACTACCTACGCCGGCGCCAACTGGGCGGCCACAAGTTCCGCAGGCAACACCCCGTCGGCCCCTACGTCGCGGACTTCGCGTGCCTGGCCCGGCGTGTGGTGATCGAGCTCGACGGTGGCCAGCACGTGGAGCAGCTTGCTTACGACAGGGCACGGGACGACTACCTTCGCGAACGCGGCTTTCGCGTGCTGCGGTTCTGGAATGACGACGTCATGCGCCGCATGGACGACGTGCTCGATGCGATCGCGGTGGCCCTCGACGGCTAACGCAGGGACGTCGGTTGGCGGTTCGCAGCGGTGCCCCCCTCAGTCGCTACGCGACAGCTCCCCCCGACGGGGGGAGCGATTGCGACGACGCCGAGGCCCTGCTCTGGCACTACCTTCGTCGGCGCCAACTGGGCGGCCACAAGTTCCGCAGGCAACACCCCGTCGGCCCCTACGTTGCGGACTTCGCGTGCCTGGCCCGGCGTGTGGTGATCGAGCTCGACGGTGGCCAGCACACGGAGCAGCGTGCTTACGACAGGGCGCGCGACGAGTACCTTCGCGAACGCGGCTTTCGCGTGCTGCGGTTTTGGAATGACGACGTCATGCGCCGCATGGACGACGTGCTCGATGCGATCGCGGTGGCCCTCGACGGCTAGCGCAGGGACGTCGGTTGGCGGTTCGCAGCGGAGCCCCCCTCAGTCGCTGCGCGACAGCTCCCCCCGACGGGGGGAGCGATTGCGACGACGCCGCTACTCTCGTGTCCGGAGGAACACGCATGAAGTACCGCCGCATGGGGCGCACCGGACCCCGCGTCTCGGAAATCTGCCTCGGCACCACGACCTTCGGCTTCCTGACCGACGAACCCGAAGCCTCCCGACGCCTCGCTGGCGAACTCAAGACGCACCCGCCCGCCCGTTTCTTGGCCGCCGCTTACCCACATGCTATGTTGGCCTGACCACGAGGGTGAGGATCCGCATGGCCTCCGAGCAGATCGACGAGAAGCTCTCCCGGGAGCAAATTCAGGAACTCATGCGCAAGGTCCCCGTTGACCTCGAATCGACCCCTGAAGAGGACGCCGCCGACCTCGCGGCGATCGAGCGCGGTCGCGAGCAATTTAGACGCGGTCAATTCATCACGCTCGAAGAGCTTGAGCGCAAGTACCCCGATTAGCGCACTCCCCATCCCTCGGCACTGCTCGGCTGAATAGTCCGGCGAAGAAGCGTGGGAGACGCTTAGGAGCGCTCTGAATAACTCTCCCCCCGGCTTTGCGGGGGGAGATGCCGAAGGCAGAGGGGGGCTGCGGACCCGACGCGCCGGGCGGCTGTACCTGGCCGAGCGGGGGCGCCCCCTCTGTCACCCATCTCCTCCCGCTCTCCGGGGGAGATGGGGTCCGACTTGTTCAGAGGATTCTTGGCACACCCGCGCGCAGTAGGGTCAGCGTGCGTCCGCGCTGCGCCGCGCCGACGGCATAAGGGCGCGCGTCGCGCAGAATCCAACGAACAGGACACCACATGAAGTACCGCCGCATGGGACGCACCGGACTGCGCGTCTCGGAAATCTGCCTCGGCACCATGACCTTCGGCTTCCAGACCGAGGAGCCCGAATCGCACAAGATCATGTCCGCCGCCTTCGACCGCGGCGTCAACTTCATCGACACCGCCGACGTCTACCCGATCGGCGCGCCCAACGTCGGCACGACCGAGGACTACGTCGGCAACTGGATGCAGGGCAAGCCCCGCGACCAGATCGTGCTCGCCACCAAATGCGTCGGCGCCATGGGCCGCGACCCCAACCAGCGCGGCGCGTCCCGACAGCACATCCTCGCCGCCGTCGACGAATCCCTGCGCCGCCTGCAGACCGACTACATCGACCTCTACCAGCTCCACTCGCCCGACCCCAGCACGCCGATCGAGGAAACCATGCAGGCGCTCGACGACCTGCGCCGCTGGGGCAAAATCCGCTACGCGGGCGCATCCAACTTCCGCGGCTGGCAGCTCGGCCTCGCGCTCGCCGCCTCCGACCGCGCCGGCATCACCCGCTTCGATTGCGACCAGCCGCGCTACAACATCCTCTGGCGCGACATCGAAACCGACCTGCTGCCGCTCTGCCGCGACCAGGGCGTCGGGATCATCGCCTACAACCCGCTCGCCGGCGGCTTCCTGACCGGCAAATACGCGAACACCGAGGACCTCCAGCAGAACACCCGCTTCACGCTCGGCAACGCCGGCCCGCGCTACCGCGCGCGCTACTGGGACGACGCCCACTTCGGACAGGTCCAGAGCCTCCAGCAGCACTTCGCCGGCCGCTCCATCACCCACGCCGCGATCGCCTGGGTGCTCGCCCAGGACGGCATCACCTCCGCCATCGTCGGCGCGAGCCGCGCCAGCCAGATCGAGGATTCGCTCAACTACGAGTCGCTCGAACTCACCGAGCAAGACCTCGAGTTCTGCGACAACGCCTGGTACAACCTGCCGCGCCCCAGCGACCCCGCTGTCGCGCTGCGCTGAGGACGCCATATGACCATGACCAATAGCGACGAAGAACGCCCGCGGACAGCTTGGGTCGTTCGCGCCGGCAAGCGCGGTGAGGATGAGGACGCCGTCCTCCGCGACGGCATCGCAATCATCGGCTTCCACAAAATCGGTAATCTCAGCAACCGCAACACGCGCGAAAAGATCGCAGCACAGGTGAACCAGGATGAGCCGGATCGGTCACCTAAGGCTCGCGGCAACCACACCGGACAGCTGCACGCGCTCATCAACCTGATCAGATCTGATGACATCGTCGTACTACCGCTCAAGACCCGGCCTGGCCAACTCGCAGTCGGCACGGTGTCCGGTCAATACGAATACCGCGAGCTAAACGGCGTCGGGCGTCACACGCGGCCTGTGCAGTGGCTCCGCGACGACGTGGCCCGAATCGACCTTGCGCTGGACCTTCGAAAATCCGTAAACCGCCCGCCAACCGTGTATGAGATCACGACCGAGAACGCCGCACAACGGCTCGTCGCGATTGCCGACGGACACTCCGAGAGCGCGGGACTGATCACAGCGCAGCCGGATGCGGCCATCGCGCACGATGCTGAAGAGTCCGGCGTTGACGATCTCAACCCGATCGCAGAGATCGCACGCGATGAGATACACGACCATATCCGCGAACGCTTCAGGGGTCACGAGTTCGCTCGCCTGGTCGATGCGATCATCCGCGCGCAGGGATACACGACACCCCTCTCTCCGCTCGGTCCCGACGGCGGAATCGACATCCTCGCCGGTCGCGGAGCACTCGGTTTCGGCTCGCCCCGCCTCTGCGTGCAAGTCAAGGCCACCTCCAGCGCGGCCGATGTCAAGGTCGTGCGTGAACTCCAGGGCGCCATGCAGAAATTCGGCGCTGATCAGTGCCTCTTCGTCAGCTTGGGCGGGTTCACGAGACCAGCGCGCTTGGAGGCCAGGCAGTGCTACTTCAACACGCGGCTCTGGGACGCAAACGATGTCATCCAGGCCATCTACGCCGCCTACGACAACCTGGCCGAAGAAATCCAGGCCGAAATTCCCCTCAAGCAAGTCTGGACGCTCGTCCGCGACGACGGATAGCCATCGCCGCTCCCGTTCCCATCTCCCCCCGCTCTGCGGGGGGAGATGGGGAATGGAGATTACGCGCAAGTCTCCCGCGCGGGGGAGCTGTGCGCAGCGACTGAGGGCGAGGCTCCCGCGCAACGCCGGCTGACCGCGACGCACCACCCTCGCAGGCGGCCTCTCCGAAGGCGCGGCGGAAGACAGCGCCGCGCGGCTCCAGGACGCGCTCGATCAGCTCAGCGACTTGCGCCATTCCCAACCATCCGTCATTCCTGCGCAGGCAGGAATCCAGGCGATCTGAGGGCATCGCAAGGGCTTCGATTGCCCGACGGCGCTTGATCGCCCGGCGCGCGCGTTCGATCCATGGGTGGAACGTCGAGGGCGCCGAAGCGTCTCAGGGTGTTGGGAGGTCGCATGGATTCCTGCCTGCGCAGGAATGACGGAGGGGGCTCTCCGCGGTCGGTCCACCGGGCGGCGGGAAGCCTCCTCTGTCCCTGCGGGACATCTCCCCCCGCTTCGCGGGGGGAACGGAGATCGCCGATCCGCGGGAGTGAGCGCCTCGCCCCGCTACCATCGCCGCACACACCCCGCCAAGCTGAGGAACAACCCAACCATGCGCGCTGCCGTCCTCGACGCACCCAACACTCCGCTCAGAATCAAAGACCTTGTCCAGGACGAGCCGCAATATGGGGAAGTCCGGATCAAAATGGGCGCCGCCGGCGTCTGCGCCTCCGACCACCACATCATGCAGGGCACCGCGGCCTTCCCGCTGCCCTCCGTGCTCGGCCACGAAGGCGCCGGCGTGATCGAGGAGGTCGGACCCGGCGTCCGCGACCTCCGAGCCGGCGACCGCTGCATCCTCTCCTTCGTCACCCCCTGCGGACAGTGCCCCACCTGCCGCAAGGGCCAGCCGCAGCTCTGCGACCTGCACCAGGCGACCGGCTCGCGACTGCTCGACGGCAGCGTTCGGCTGCACGACAGCAACGGCGAAGAGATTTATCAGATGGGCAAGCTGGGCGTCTTCGGCGAACACGTCGTCACCGCGCAGCAGGCCTGCTTCCCGATCCCCGATGAAGTCCCGATGGACGTCGCCGCGCTGATCGGCTGCTCCGTCACCACCGGCGTCGGCGCCGTGATCAACCAGCCCAGCGCTCACGCCGGCATGACCGTCGCAGTGATCGGCGCCGGCGGGGTCGGCCTCAACGCCATCCAGGGCGCGAGAATGCTCAACGCCTCGCGGATCATCGCTGTCGATGTGCACGACCACAAGCTCGACTTCGCCCGGCGCTTCGGCGCGACCGACACCGTCAACGCACGCAACGTCGATGCCGCAGCCGCCGTGCGCGAGCTCTCAGGCGGCGGCGTCGACTTCGCCTTCGACACCTTCGGCTCCTCTGAGACCGCCAACCAGGCGCTCGAATCGGCCGGCAAGGGCGGCACCGCCGTGATCGTCGGCCTCGCCCCCGTTGAGGCCCGCGGCTCCGTCGACCTCGTCGACATGGTGCGCAAGCAGAAGACCCTGGTCGGCAGCTACTACGGCTCCGCCAGCCCGCACCGCACCTTTGAGAAGCTCGTCGACATGTACGTCAACGACCGGATCGACATTGACCACATCGTCCAGCGCCACTACCCCCTCGACAGGATCAATGAAGCCTTCGACGACCTGGCCGAGGGCAAGGACGGCCGCGGCGTGATCGTCTTCGACTAATCGTCCACACCGAAATCAGCTAGAATCGGCGCATGCATCCCGTTCCAACCCGAGTCGAACCTCGCGACGGTTTTCAGATCTGGATAGAGTTTGACGACGGCCTCAGTGGTGAGGTGGACCTCTCCGATCGCGCTCACCGCTACCCCGCCTGGAACGACCGCAGCTTCTTCGAGCGTGTGCACGTGGACGGACCCGTCTACATCGCCTGGAGCGACGAACTCCGCATCTGGGCAGACCAGCTCTACGCCGACCTCAAGGGCGTCAGTCTCGAAGAGCAGGACGCAACCTGGGACGCCGAGCTGGCGAAGCTCCCCAACCCACCCCGCATTACCAAAGTCGAAGCCCGCGACGGCCATTGCATCTGGCTCGAATACGACGATGGCCTGAACGGTGAGATCGACCTGTCACACATGGCCGAGTGGGAGATCTGCAAGCCATGGCGGGATCGTGCGTTCTTCGAGCAAGTCCACATCGACGATTTCGGGGCCGTTGCCTGGAGCGATGAGATCGACATCTGCCCGGACACCGTCTACTTCGATCTGACGGGCAAGACGCCTGAAGAGATGCTGCCCGGCTTGACAGCCATTCCCAGCAGGCTGCTACAAGAGAGGTGAACGCTCCTGTCTCCCTCTCCCCCCGCAAGGCGGGGGGAGATGTCACGGAGTGACAGAGGGGGCCCGGCGTTGCCTAGACAGATACAGCAACACCATCGAGCGGGAATCGGGGCCCCCCTCTGCCCCCTGTCTGCGCAGGGGCAGGCTCCGGCATCTCCCCCCGCCTTGCGGGGGGAGAGGGGATAGAGGCATCTCCGCCTTCACAGCGGTGGGAGAGAAGTAAGCGCAAGCGTGCAGACGTTTTCAGTGCCCTGTCGAGAGGAATAGCAGTGCTCAGCCAGGCCCACGACCACATCGTCAAGGAACTCAGCGACGGCAGCCGCACCGACGCGATCTTCGTGCTGACCGCGATCGTGTTCAACCTGGTCGTGCTCGCGATCAACGCGTCCGTCTCGGTCGCCGCCGCCGAAGAGAACGCCACCAACACCTACGACCTCGTCCTGGCCGTCTTCATCGCCCTGACCGTGCTGCTCAACGCCCTCGCGGTCGCCGCCCTGATCCTCGGCCGCCGCACCCGTCGCATGCTGCTCGGCGGGCTCGTCGCCATGTACGCCGACAACGACGTTGACCAGTACTACGACCCGGCGCTGCTCTCCAACTACGGCATGCGCTACGCCCTCTTCACCGCGATCATCGTCACCCTCGCCGTCACCGCGATCATCATCCCCGCGATCATCCGGTTCACCGGCTGAGCCTGCTCCTCCGCTGCGTCGGGGAGCTGTCGCAACGCGACTGAGCAGGCCGCTCCCCCCGAACCACCGCCCGCTATCGTCGCCGCCACACCCCCGGCGTCGGGGGCCCAGCCGAGCCGGAGCCCGCATGTCACGAACCATCCTCATCGTCGCGCTGGTCGCCGCCCTGATCGGCGGCGTCGCCACCTACACCATCCAGGCCGCCACCCAGACCGCCGAGTCCGAAGTCCGCATCTCGGCCCAGCGGCTCGACAGCGGCCGCGTCGAGTTCGCCCTTCAGCAGCGTCAGCCCGACGGCGCCTGGGGCGAGCGACTACTCCCACAACGCCGCTTCTTCCCCGCCTCGGGTTTCGTCAACCATTGGGCGAACAGCAGCCCTCTGACCATCTCAAGTCAGATCGAGGATGCACCGGGCTACACCAACGACACGCAGCCATCTCGCACGCTCGACCTGGCGGGCTACCTCGAGTTCTGCGCGGACCCCGAAGGCCAAATCGGCGGCGGGCTTGAGCTGCTTGACAGCCTCGAAGACGATGACGATCTTCCGACGTGGGGACTGGTCTTCACGGCCCTGGATGCAGGCATCACCTCGATGAAGTCGATTGAACCGCCGCCTGAACTCAGCGAGCTTCATCAAGCGCAGATCGGACTCTTCACCTCACTTGCGACGCTCGCATACGGCAAGCCCGCCGATGACCCGCTCAACCTGTTCGAGCTGGTCATCCCCGCGTTCGCCGCCCTCCCCGCGTTGCAGGCCGCCGAGGCGAACCTCGACCCGCAGGTGCGGCAACAACTGATCGACGCCGGTTGCCTCGAATCGGAGGGCGAGGAGGGCGGTGGCGGCGACAGTGAGTGAGCGGGCCTCAGAGCCTGTCTCGCACTCCCCGGCATCGCTGTGTCGCCGCCGCCGCCGAACACGGAATGGGCAGCCACAAGGGCTGCCCCTACAGGAACGGTCGAGGTCCGCACGAGGGTCCTCGCGACTACCCAGGGCATCCGTGTAGGGGCAATCTTTGTGGTTGCCCTCCCCGTTCACCGTTACAAACGCGTCGATCGCAGCGCCGGAGGTCGCCGACGCACCGCCGATCCGGTAGCCCTGTAGGGGCAATCCTTGTGGTTGCCCTCCCCGTTCACCGTTACTAACGCGTCGATCGCAGCGCCCGAGGTCGCCCACGCACTGCCGATCCGGTATCCCTGTAGGGGCAATCCTTGTGGTTGCCCTCCCCGTTCACCGTTACAAACGTGTCAATCGCAGCGCCGGAGGTCGCCCACGCGCCGCCTATCCGGTGGCGGACCGAGCATCCCGCGGAATCGGGACTCCTGGGACCGCTTCCTTAGCTCGCCGCAACCTCCAACCGGCCCTGCTCATCGCGACGCAGCAGGTCCCAATCGATCTCATAGCCCAGCCCCGGCTGCGTCGGCGCGTGCACCACGCCACCGCTCATGTCGATGTCCTCGACCAGGCCGAACATGTTCGAGCCGGTGCTGGGGAAATACTCGAAGAACTCGCAGTTCGGGACCGCCATCGTCACGTGCAGATTCGCCACGTTGTTCAGCGAGTTGCCCCCGTGGTGAATCTCGCACCTCATCTTGAACCCCTCAGCCAGATGGCAGAGCCGCACCAGCGGCGTGATCCCGCCCGTCACCGCCACGTCGCCGCGCAGGATGTCGGTCGCGTATTGCGTGATCCACTGCGTCATCCCGTAGTAGCGCCCCGGCGCGTACTCCGTCGACATGATCGGGATGTCCAGCTTCTGGTGCAGCTTCACGTAGCTGTAGATATCCTCCTCGACCAGCGGATCCTCGTACCAGTAGTAGTTCAGCTCCTCGATCGCGCGTCCCACCCGCACGGCGTCCTCATAGCCGTAGGACCACATCGAATCGAGCATCAGGATCATCTCGTCGCCGACCGCCTCGCGCACCGCGCGGCAGATCTCGATGTCCATCTTGGGCACGGCATGCGGGTGAATCTTGTGCGCCGGCCAGCCGTCGGCCTGGAAGCGCAGCGCCTCCTCGGCGTACTCCTCGGGCGTCTCCCACCACGCCGTGCTCGAATAGACCGGCGCGGCGGTCTTGCAGGTTCCCAGCAGCCGGTGAATCGGCTGGCCCGCGATCTTCCCGTTGATGTCCCACAGGCAGATATCGATCGCGCCCATCACCGATGTCTGAATCGCCCGATTCTGCTTCCACAGGTCGGCCCAGATCGAGCCGATGTCCTGCGGGTTGCAGCCCAGCACCCGCGGCGCCGCCACGTCGATCAGCGACTGCGCGTGATGCTCCGGGCGGCTCAAAAACGCGTTGCCGGAAATCCCCTGATCCGTCTCCACCGTCACCACCCCGATCGACCGCGGGCCGCCAAAGCGCATCCCCGAGCCAACCCGCCACGGTTCTACCTCCCAGCCAAACACATCCACCGAGACATTCGTGATCTTCATCTCAGGCCCCTCTCAACTCATTGCCGCGCCAGTGAGGTTGCGGCTGCCGTTACAAGTCTATCGGTTGTTCCCTACGTCCTGCCGATATTGGGCAAGCGCCGCTGTCAACACGTTGCTAACCACCCAGCCGTCACCAGTCTTGAAATAGGCAGTGGAATTCTCCCCGCCTCGAAGCCGGATGATGATGCCTGCCCGCCCCATTTCAAGGTCGACGACTTCTTGGAACTCGATGCGGAAGGCGTGGTCCGGGCTATCGAAGTAGAGGTTGCAATTTGTCACGTGCAAGGTGCCATGTAGAACGGAGCCCGAAAGCTCTGAGCTGAGTCCAAAATCAAAGTCTCCAGCCATGGCTGGTGAGAGGTACCCACCCGCACCACGTCCAATTCGATCGACGATTCGATCGGTGAGTTGTCCGCGGACGCTGCGCTGCATCTCTGAAAACTCGGCGTTGGGGAAGGTGTACAGCAGCCGTTCGTCGCGGGAGAGTCGCACACGTCGCGTCAGCGCGGAGCGATCGGCTTCCCTCGCGTTGCCCATGGCAATATCGCGGATGTACGCGGAAAGACGCACGCGCATGTACGTTTCGTATTGCTTCAACTGCTCTTCATCCAGCCGGAAGAATCCCGCGAAGCGCATCAGCTTCGAGTATTCCTGCTCGTCGATGATGTGGTCGCTCAGCATCTCCTCTGCTCCGGCCGACCAGGCCGCGAGCAGGAGTCGGTCTGCGGCCTCACGCGTGAACCCGCTCTCGCTCAGTCCCTTGGCGAGGGCGCGCAATCTACCCTCGGACCCATCGATCAAGTCATGCACCGCGCGGACGAGCCAGGAAGTCCATGCCGTCTTGAAGCGCTCTTGTTCGACGAACTCCTGCTCTGAGATAGCCTCCTCTGAGTCTAGATTGAGCAGGAGCAGGCGGAGTCGCCAAGCCGAGTCAGCTTGCTCTTCTTGGTTAGCGCCATCGTCTTCAAGAGCGTCGCCCCAGCCTTCAATGGCCGTCCGATCGCGTTCTGAAGGGTCGATCCCCTGTGTTTCCGCCGCGGCACGAATGCGCACGGCAGCGGACTGGATGTCCGAGCCACGAGCGGCCTCAGCTGCGACCTCAATAATTGAGACGGCAGTTGCTTGAGCGTTCTTGCCGCACTGCTCGTGCTTGTAGCGGAGCAGGCCGGTCATCGCGTTTCCGCAAAATAGACATTGAGCCATGGGGCTTCAGTCTCTCTGTAAGGCTCTGGCGGGCGTCGGTGAACAACGATCCTAGCGGCCGCGGGACTGGGCGGGGCGCTTCTCGAGAACGCTCCCGATGCCTTCTTGCCGGTCCTCGGAGTTGCTGATGACTCCGAGACTCCAGGCCTCTCTCAACTCATCGCCGCGCCAGATTCGTGACCAGGTTGCAGATGAACCAGCCGTCGCCGGTGCTGAACGACTCAGGCTTGGCGCGCTGATTGTCGCGCATGATCCCGATCCCGTCCGAGTAGGGCTCGAACGACACGATCCGGTCGTAGCGCACCCGGAATCGCTCGCGCTCGCCGTGGAAGTAGAGATGCTTCGTCGTCACGCCCAACAGCCCCGTGTCGGCGTGCACGGTCTCCTCATACGAGACGCTGCGCCCCTTGAACGAGCTCGGCCGGTAGTACACCCCCTTCGTCACCTTGATGCTCAGGCCCTGCGAGCTGCCCCGAAACTCCCGCCGCGTCTTCGTCTGGTGATACTTGACGCCCTGTTCAAGCCAAACCAGTGTCTCCGATTTCATGAGGTTGAACGGGATGGAGTGGCCCTGTGTGCGCGCTGCCCCGACCAGATCCATGTAATCGCCGTCAATCGACCGGCGAAGCGTCGCCGCCTTCGACATCCGCATAAGTGCATTTTCGCGGTTGTTCAGCTCATCCGAAATGTCGAAGTGATTGACCCAGCGCATCAACGCGTCCTCCTCCTCAACCGGCAGCAGGCCGTCATTCAGCGCTTGTTCGACCGCTAACGTGAAGACGTTCACGGGCACCATGGCTTGCGTGGGCGATCGCAAGATGGAGGCGGCCAACATCGCCTGAAAAGCTTCAAGCCCCGATGAATCGTCGGTGTTTGCCAGTGCCACTCGCACCCCGACGTGCTCGATCCGACGCCGCACTGCGTCGACGTACCGGTTCGGCGCATCGAGAGCTAGCCCGAATGCCTCTGCGACTTGCACCGCCCTTCTCTCCTCCTCCACACTCACTTCGACGATGTCGACCGCCTTCTTCTGATCGAGAAGCGTCTGTTTGAGAACGCTCGACCACCCCTCCGCAACTGCCTCTTTCACCGCCTGATCACTCATCCGACCGCGCGTGGCGACCTCGGCGAGCGTGGTGCGCAGCGGCTCCAGATCAGCGATCGGGGCGCGCATCGCCGCGTAGACGGCGTCCACGACCTGGATACGTGCCGCGCGAAATGCCTTGTGGCATTCGCCGTGCCGCGAGCGTAGAAGTCCCGCAGCCTCCCCGCAGTACTTACAGTTCGCCACAGCCATCCCCTTCAGTTAGCGCCGCACGCGATGAGGACGGCATCCTGTGCTCCGATGACGCCCCTAGCGCCCGCGGAACTCGGCCGGGCGGCGCTCGAGGAAGGAGCGAATGCCCTCCTCGCGATCCTCCGACTGGCCGCTCACGCCCAGACCCCAGGCCTCGCGTTCCACCTGCATCTTGAACGTCGGAGCCGATTCATTGACCAGACGCTTGGTCAGCTCGATCGCGATCGAGGGGCCCTTCGCGATCTTCTCCGCCAGCGTCAGCGACTCGGGCAGGAGTTGTTCGGGGTCGACCACCCGGTTGACCATCCCGTAGCGCTCCGCCTCCTGCGCGGAGAGCGGCTCGCCGGTGTACATCATCTCCAGCGCGCGGCCCTTGCCGAGCATCTGCGGGAGGTACCAGGTGCTGCCCGTGTCGGGATTGATCGCCCGATGCACGAAGGCCGAGATGAAGCGCGCCTCGCTCGAGGCGATCCGAATGTCGCAGACCAGCGCGAGCGACATCCCCGCCCCGGCCGCGGCGCCGTTGACTGCGGCGATGATCGGCTTGGGCCAGCTTGAGAGCGCTTCGAACAGCACACCGAAATGACCGATCGGGGCTGCCTTGTGGCGGCGGTAGCTGTCGGCCTCGTCGAGCTGCTGACTCAGCGCCCGCGCATCGGCGCCGCCCGACACGTCGGCGCCCGCGCAGAATCCGCGACCGGCGCCGGTGATCACCATCGCCTTGACCGCATCATCGCGAGCGGTCGACTCCAGCGCGTGGAGCAGGTCATGGACCAGCCGGGGACCCATCGCGTTCATCTTCTCGGGCCGTTGCAGGGTGACGATGGCGACGTGGTTCTGGATTTCCAGTCGGAGGTCTTCGTAGGTCACGGTGGCTGAGTCCTTCCGCTGTTGGATCGCATTATCGCCGGTTCCTGCGTTCCCTGCGCTCTTGAGGGAAGCGGAAACACAACTGGTCTCGTGATTGCCTAGCTCCTCAACTCCACACCTGCCCTCAGCTCCTGAACCTGGACGATTGCGTTGCCGCCCAGGAGGCCGATTCCCGCCGCCAGTGCGGCCACATACTTCTGGTCGGCCGTAGCAGCGATCTCCACCGGTACGTCGACCTCGCGCGCAAGCTCGATCGCGAGCCGGACATCCTTGGCGTCCGATTTCAGGAACGAGAAGCCGGCCGGATCGAAGTCACCATCGAACACCGAGCGAAAGCGATCGAGCTTCCGAGTAGACGCACTTCCGTTGCGCATGACCTCCGACAGCGTCTCGAGCGGTACGCCGGCCTTGAGTCCGACGGTGAGCGCCTCGGCCCAGACGCTCAAGCTGATCAGATCCACCATGTTGTTGCACAGCTTGGTCACCATGCCCGCTCCGACGGGACCACAGTGGTAGATCCGCTCCGGATCGGCGATGGCGTTGAGCACTGGCCGGACGCGTTCCAGTGTCGTTGGATCGCCGCCGGCCATGACCGTCAGCCGACCCAGGTCGGCCGAATCGGGGCCCCAGCCCTTGCTGACCGGAGCGTCGAGATATCTGATCCCGCGTTCCGCGCAGATCTCGTGCAGCCTGCGGGCGACGGCGGGAGAGTTCGTGGCAAGGTCGACGTAGACCAAGCCTTCGTCTGCGCCTTCGAGCACCCCCTGGTCTCCGACTACGACGGCCTCGACCTCGGCCGGTCCCGGCAGCGAACCCAACACCACCTCGTTCCCGCGGGCTGCGTCGGCGGGAGTCTCGGCCCAGATCGCGCCCGCCTCGAGCAGGTCGGTTGCGGCCTCGGGACGGATGTCGTGGACCGTGGTCCGATGTCCGGCCCGGACGACGTTCAACGCCATGGGCGCGCCGATGTGGCCAAGGCCGATAAATCCTACGTTCATGCTGTACTCCCCACGGCGGTCTCCCACTCGCTCCCCGTTCAGGCCGGGGGACGGGCTGCTTCGCGACACCCTCCAAGACAAGGAGGCCTGTGGCTAAACCCTGTTGCTACACCTTGTAGCCGCCGTCGACGCTGATCACCTGTCCGGTGATCCCCGCCGACTCCGGCGCCGCCAGGAGCGACGCCATCGGCCCCAGCTCGTCGGGCTCCAGGACCCGATTCTGCAGATTCTCGGCCGCCCGCATCGCGTGCGCCTCTTCGCCGCTGATCCCCATCGCCCGGCCCATCGCCTCGAAATCAACCAGCGCCGTGTTCGTCCAGCCGGGGCACAGACAGTTCACGGTGATCCCGTACGCGGCGGTGTCATGCGCCCACGCCCGGGTCAGACCGATCAGGCCGTGCTTCGCGGCCGAGTAGGCCAGGCCGCCGCCGCTGCGTTTCGCGTAGCCCGAGCCGATCGTGAGGATCCGCCCGAAGCCGGCATCTCGCATCGCCGGCAGCGCCTCGCGCGTCGTCCAATAGGCGGAGGTCAGGTTGAGCGCCAGGTTCGCCTCGAACACGTCGTCGTCGTGCGTGAACACGTTCTGGCTGCCGCGCAGCGGCGCCCCGCCGCCCACGTTGTTGACCAGAATGTCGATCCGGCCAAACTGCGCGATCGCGGCCCGCACGGGCTCCTTCGACGCTTCACGGTCCAGCGCGTCCGCGACGACCGCCAGCCCCTCGGAGCCGATTGCCTCGACCTCTGCCACGACCGATTCGAGCTGCTCGAGCGTCCGCGAAGCGACGACGATTTTCGCCCCGTCGCGAGCCATCTCCAGTGCGATCGAGCGACCGATCCCGCGTCCCCCGCCGGTCACCACCGCCACCCGATCATCAAGACGCCCCATCGCGAACCTCCTCGGACCGACTGCTCAAGCGGCCTGCGCGTTCGCAGGCTCGCGCGCCGAGGATAGTGCGCGGAGCTAGCCCCGATACAGCTCCAACTCGGCGTGCTGTAGGTCGTCGCCGACCAGCTTCACGATCTTGTCCAGCTGCTCGAGGTCCCACTCGCCCACGAAGCTGACCGCGCTGCCCTCTTTGCCGGCCCGACCGGTGCGACCGACGCGATGCACGTAGTCCTCCGCCGTCTGCGGCAGGTCGTAGTTGACCACGTGCGTCACATCGGGGATGTCGAGCCCGCGCGCCGCCACGTCCGTGGCGACCAGGAACTGCAGCTCGCCGGAGCGGAAGCTGGTCATCACCCGGTCGCGCTTGTTCTGGTCGCGGTCGCCGTGAATCGCGTCCGCGTTCAGACCCGCGTGACGCAGCCGCGCGACCAGACGGTCGACCGTCACCTTCATGTTGCAGAAGACCAGCGTGCGACCCGCCAGCTCCGGCAGCAGCTCTTCCACGGCGCGCGACTTGTCGCGGCCCGCCACGTGGTAGTAGCGCTGGTTGATCCCGTCGGCGGTGGCGGCCTCGGGCGCGATGTGCAGCTCCTGCGGCTCGCGCATGTAGCGCCAGATCATCGTCTTGATCGGGGTCGGAATCGTGGCCGAGAACAGCGCCGTCTGCCGCTCTTCGGGGCAGCGCCGCAGAATCCGGCGCATGTCCGGCTCGAAGCCGATGTCGAGCATCCGATCGGCCTCGTCCAGCACCGCCAGCTTCACCCAGGTCAGGTTCAGCGTCCGGCGATCGAGGTGATCAATGATCCGACCGGGCGTGCCGACCACGATCTGGGGCCCGCGCTCCAGGTTTGCGAAGTCATCCTTCAGCCGCCGGCCGCCCATCAGCACTGTCGCCTCAAGGCCCGCGGCGCGCGCGAAGTACTCGAGCACCGTCCCCACCTGGGCCGCCAGCTCGCGCGTCGGCACCAGCACGATCGTCTGCGCTTCACCCATCGTGGGGTCACACAGCTCGACCGCCGGAATCCCGAACGCGACCGTCTTGCCCGTCCCGGTCTGCGCCTGACCGACGACATCGCGACCGTCAAGCAGCAGCGGGATCGCCTCAGCCTGAATCGGGGTCGGCTCGGCGAAGCCCAACGCCGACAGCACCGAGAGCATCCGCTCCGTGATGCCGAGCTCTTGAAACGCCGGTGACCAGTCGTCCTCAGCTACCGCATCGACCGTCGCGAGGTCCGGCAGGTCGTACCCGCCCGACAGCAACGCCTTCTGCGTGGCCGACATCTGGCCGCCATCACTCCGTGGTCGCCGCGGCCGCTCGCCGCGCTGCCCACGACCACCGCGTCCGCCGCTGTCACGCTGGGAGCGCTGGCCCCCGTTACGTCGCTGTTGCCGCCCCGACCCCGCGCCATCGCGGCGACGCTCACTATCGAATTCGGACCGCCCACGTCGTTCGGCGCCATCGCGACGACGCTCGCCGCCCGATTCGGCCCGCTCGCGCCGCTCCGCGCCGTCGCGACGACGCTCGCCGTCTGATTCCGTGCGCGGTCCTCGCTCGCTCGGCCCATCCGACCGCCGCCGACGCTCAGCCGGCGCCGCTGCGGTCGTCGCCGACGCCGCAGCGGTGCGACGCTGCGAGCGCGGCTTGCGGGCACGGCGCCGCCTGGGCTCGCTCCCGTTCTCAGCGGGCGCGGAGTTTGTCAACGGGCGCGGATTTGTCGGAGGTTCAGCCCGCCGCGTCGGCGGGGACGCCGCCACGGTTTCTTCGTCTCGTCCCAACAGTCGTTTCAGCAGACTCAAAAGCAATCCTTCACATCGGCTGCCGCAACCCTATCAGCCCCTGCCAAACGCCTCTGCGCCCCACGCCACAACAACGTCCCCGAACGGTTCCGCGCTCCCCCGCGTCGCGGCTAGGGAAACTCTGAGTAACTCTCCCCCCCACCGTGCGGGGGGAGATGCCGAAGGCAGAGGGGGGGGCTGCGGTCTGGACTCACCGGCGTGGCTGTATCTGGCCGCGCGGGACCGCCCCCCTCTGTCACTCCGTGACATCTCCCCCCGCGAAGCGGGGGGAGAGCAGATCCGACTTGTTCAGGGGTTTCCTGGCAGTCGCGCAGCGATTGGGGGGAGCTCCCTTACGCCTCGACCGGCGTCAGCGCCACCACCGGGATCAACCGTCCTGCGTTGCGCTGGTACTTCGGATAGCGCGGATAAAACTCCGTCATGATCGCGAACAGCCGCTCGCGCTCTTCGCCCTGCGCCTCGCTCGCCGTGTAGCGCTGCATCGCGTGACCGGCACGCTCGACCCGCACCTCGGGATCCACCCGCAGGTTCTTGCACCACTGCGGATCGGACTGCGCGCCGCCCGCGGAGGCCACCACGACCAGCCGTTCGCCGTCCACCCCGAAGAGCAGCAGCACGCGCCGGTCGCGCCCCGTGCGCCGCCCCGTCGCCGTCAGCCGCAGCGTCGGCAGAACCATGAAGCGCCCGCGGAACAACGTGAACAGCGGGCTCTGCAGGACGGTGATGATTCGCATCAGTCGATGATTCATGAGGCGGCTCCGGACAGCGCATCCAGCGACCTGAGGGCTCCTGGAGCCCACAGGATCCGGACCCGACGCAGCCTAGAGCATCGCCGAAACACGTCCGAAACACGCTGACACACGCGCGACATGCACGCGTAAATCAGCCGTAACCCCTCTGACCCGACGCCTCCATAGTTTGCGGATCACAAACCGGACCCGTGAACGGAGGACTCATGATTCACCCCGGTACCGCACGGCTCCCCGTCGGAGTCAGGCTCCCTCGAGGAGCCAGCAGGTCGGTCAGAAGGGCGGCGATCGGCCTCTCGGCCGGTCTGCTCACGGCGTTGCTCGCCACCATCGGAATCGTCGGCGCACAGGAATCGGAGGCGGTCCTCGACCTGATTAAGGCCGTCGACACCATCTGGTTCATCGTCGCCGGCGTGCTCGTGTTCTTCATGCAGGCGGGCTTCGGAATGCTCGAAGCCGGTTTTGTGCGGGTCAAGAACACGACCAACATCCTGATGAAGAATGTGCTCGACGCCTCCGTCGGCGGCGTCGTCTGGTGGGCCGTGGGCTTCGGATTCGCCTTCGGCGGCTCCAACGGCTTCATCGGCGAGTACTCCTTCTTCCCCGGCCTCGGCGGCCTCGCGGAGACCGACGGCGTGCCCGAATCGGCCGTCTTCTTCTTCCAGTGGGCCTTCGCCGCGACCGCCGCGACGATCGTCTCCGGCGCGCTCGCCGAGCGCACCAAGTTCTCCGCCTACCTGTTTTACACGGTGTTCATCACCGGCCTGATCTACCCGATCGTGGTCAACTGGACCTGGGGCGGCGGCTGGCTCGGTGAGATGGGCTTCATGGACTACGCCGGCTCGACCGTCGTGCATTCCGTGGGCGCCTGGGCCGGTCTCGCAGGCGCGTTCCTGCTCGGCCCGCGGATCGGCAAGTACGCCTCCGACGGCACCGTGACCGCGATCCCCGGCCACAACATGAGCATGGCCGCGCTCGGCATGTTCATCCTCTGGTTCGGCTGGTACGGATTCAACGCCGGCTCGACCCTCGGCCTGACCGGCGACCTCGCCGCTGAAGCGGCCTACATCGCGATCAACACCACCCTCGCAGCCGGCGCCGGCGCCGTTGTTGCGATGACCACCGCCAAGATCCGCTACGGCAAGGCCGACCTCGGCCTGACCATGAACGGCGCGCTCGCCGGGCTCGTGTCGATCACCGCCGGCTGCGGCTTCGTCGAGCCCTGGGCCGCGATCCTGATCGGCTCGATCGGCGGCGTGCTCGTCGTCTTCGCGGTCGCGTTCTTCGACAAGATCAAGATCGACGACCCGGTCGGCGCGATCTCCGTCCACGGTGTCTGCGGCATCTGGGGCACTCTGGCGGTCGGCCTGTTCGCGACCGCCGCCACCGCCGAGGCCTGGGGAGCTCCCTCCCACGGCCTCTTCATGGGCGGCAACATCGAGGCGCTTGGCGTGCAGATCGTCGGCATCCTCGCTGTCTTCGCCTGGACCATCGTCACCGCCGGCGCGCTGTTCTTCATCATCAAGAAGACCATCGGCCTGCGTGTCAGCGAAGCTGAAGAGCTCGCCGGCCTCGATGTCCAGGAGCACGGCATCGGCGCCTACCCCGAGTTCCCCACGGTCGCCCCAGGGACCGCGGTCGAAATCTCGGCGATCGAAGAGGCTCCGCTCGCTACGGCCCCGGATGGCGGCGACTAGCCTCGATCCGGCAAGTCGGGAGCGGCCGCAGCGATGCTGCGGCCGCTCCCACCCCTCAGCCGTGAGACGCAGCTGAGAGACCCAGAAAGGCTCACAACATGAAGATGGTCATCGCCATCATTCGCCCCGAGCGCCTCTCGATCGTTCGGCACGCGCTCGAACAGATCGGCATCGTCTCCATGACGATCACCGAAGTCCGCGGGCGCGGCGCGCAGCGCGGAATCGTTCAGGAGTACCGCGGCCAGCAGGTTCGCGTGGATTACCTGCCCAAGATCCGGATCGAGATCGTGATCAACACCACGCCGCTCGATTCCGTGATCGAGGCCATCGTCGAAAACGCCGGCACCGGCCAAATCGGCGACGGCAAGATCTTCGTCCTCGCGGTCGAGGATGCAGTCCGTGTCCGCACTCGCGAACGGGGGCCGGCCGCCGTCTAGCAACGACAGCCGACCCCCCTCCGCGGGGACCGGTTGGAGCGGGGGCGCCCGCGACTTCGGTCGTGCGGTCAGCCCCCGCTTCGCGTCCACGCTCGGAACGCCAAGAACCCTCTGAACAAGGTCTGGATGTGGGCTGCGTGCGCCCACAGCAGCCACAATGGCTGTCCTTCCGTGTAGGGGCGCTTCTTGGAGCCAGACTCAAAGTCCCGATTCGGCGGGATGCTCGGGGCCCTACCAGGTGGGCTGCGGGTAGGCGACGGGGCGATTTTGGGTCTTATGAGACAGGCTCCGTCTGGGTGCCCTCCGGATTCCGTCGGCCACTCAATGCGGTCAGCGGAATCCGACTTCCCATAGCTCCCCCCGAGGGGGAGCTGTCGCGCAGCGACTGAGGGGGAGGCCCGCAACTGCGCGAATAGTGGCGATGCGGGGCGGTCTCCCCCTCTGCCCCTCGAGGGGCGACGTTGAGAAGGGGATTGCAAATCGCTCCCCCGAGGGGGAGCTGTCGCGCAGCGACTGAGGGGGAGGCTTGCGCGTAACTCCGGCTGACCGCGGTGTCTCCCCCTCTGCCCCTGCGGGGCATCTCCCCCTCAGGGGGCGAAGTTGGGAAGGGGATCGGAAATCGCTCCCCCCGAGGAGACCTGCGCGTAATCCCCATTTCCCCTCTCCCCCCGCTCGGCGGGGGGAGATGCCGCAGGCAGAGGGGGGCTCCTCGCGCGCCCTCACCAGGTAGCGGAAGCTCCCCAGCTTCACTACGGGACACCGCCACCAACAGGGAAGGTCGGAGCAGTGGGACTTACGCGCAGGTCTCCTCAGGGGGCGATATTGGGAGGGATCCAGCGGAATCCCGCCTCGATCTGGGTCGGGTACGACCAAGGCAACCACCAGGATTGCCCCTACACGCCGCTATTCAGAGCATTCCTGGCGATCTCCCCGTCCGGCAATCGCCGCTCCGCCCTACCAGTACCCTGACCGCATGGCCCTGCACGTCGCGCTCTGCCGACACCTCGACCACGCCGAACAGCACTCCGCCGAACTGGTCCGCCGCCTGCGGCCCAGCCCGCTGCACCGGATCAACATCCTGGTCGGCTCCGGGATCGCCAGCCGCTACACCCAGCGCCGCCTCGCCACTCAACTGGCCGACCAACCTGCCGACCAGCCCGACACGCCACGCCGCGCGCTGGCCAACGTCTCGCTCTTCACCCCCTTCGACCTCGCTCGCCAGATCGCCGCTCGCGGCCCCAGCGCCGCCAAGCCGCCGCTGCCCGATGGGGCAGACGTTGCGCTGCTGCAACGCGTCCTCTACGACCTCGCCCCGCAGGGCCGCCTCGAGCAGTTCCGGCCCGACCAGCCGGGCCTGCCCGCGGCGCTCGCCCGCACCTTCGGCGACCTGCGCGACGCCGACATCGACGCCGACGAGCTGGCCGCCTGGGCGCTGGCCCGCACGCAGCCCGCGCGCGACCTCGCGCTCGTCTACGAACGCTGGCGCGCGCTGCTCGCGACGCTCGACTTCAGCGACCGGCCGGCCGTCTACCAGGCCGCACTCGACGCGCCGCCGCACATCTGGCGCGAGACGCTCGGCGGCGCGCCGCTGATCGTGACCGGCATCTACGACCTGACCCGCCTCCAGCGCCTGCTGATCCGCCAGGCCGCGCGCGTCACCGAGGTGCACTTCGTCGCGCTCGCGCCGGACGATCAGGACTTCGCCTACGCGCGCCGCGCCGTCCGCCGGCTCTGCCGCGAAACCGGCACGACCGCCAGCGAAGCTCCCGGCGGTTCGCCCGCGCCCGATGTCGTACCCGACGCGTTCTCCGCCGCCGACCCGCAGGCCGAGGCTGAGGAGATCGCGCGCCGCATCCTCGACCTCGCGCTCTCCGGCGTCCGCTTCCACCACATCGCGATCTTTCATCGCCAGGGACCGGCCGCCGACCAGCGCCTCGCCGCCGCGCTGCAGCGCGCCGAAATTCCCGTCTACCGCGCCCGCGGCCTGTCGCTGCGACGCACCGCCGCGGGGCGCGCCACCCGCCAGTTGCTGCGCCTGCTCTGGGACACCCCGACGCGCTCGACACTGCTCGAACTGCTCGCCAACCCGGCGATCAAGCGCGAAATCGAGGCCAAGCCGATCCTTTGGGAGAGGATCTCGCGCAGCGCCGGACTGGTCAGCGAATGGGACCGGATGTCGACCCAGCTGCGCACGCACATCGAAAAGGACGATCTGTTCGACCACGAGCGCCGGCTGACTCGCGAGCTGCTGGATCGGATCAAGGTCCTCAGCGAGCGCGCCGAGCTGGCCCGCGACGCCGAAACCTGGGGCGCCGCCGCGCAGCAGCTGATCGCCGCGCTCAACGAGTGGATCGAGACGCCCTCCGCAGCCGACGAGCTCGCCGCCGGCGTGATTCGCAGCGCGATCGGCAATCTCGGCCGGCTCGACGAACTCGAGATCCCCTTCGCCGACGACGACTTCCGCCGCGCAGCCGAGCGCGCGCTGGAGAAGGCCGTCAGCCGCGACACCGGACCGCTCTCCGCCGGCGTCTACATCGGCGACGCCAACGGCGCGGGCCGCTCGGTGCGCTTCGACGCGATCTTCATCGCCGGCCTGGTCGAGCGCACGATGCCCGCCGTACCCCGGCAGGACCCGCTGCTCTCCGATCCCCAGCGCCGCGACCTCAACGAGTTCCTCGAGGCCGAAGCGCTGCGCCTGCAGAACGAGCGGGCCGAGACCGACCGGCTCGCCTTCCAGCTGATCCGCCAGGCCGCCCGCGAGCGGCTCACGCTCTCCTGGGCGCGACGCTCCAGCACCGTCGGCGCGCCCAGCCGACCCTCGCCGCTGCTGCTCAGCGCGGTGGGCGGCATGGCCGGCCTGCTCGACGGCCCCGACACACTCGTCGCCGAGGGCCGGATCGACCACCTCCCCGCGAGCGTCTCAGGCGCGGCCGGTCCGCGTCGCCCACGCGCCGAGGTCGATCCGACGACTCAGGACGCGCAGGACGGAGCGCGCGATATCGAAGCTCCGCTCCGGGCGATCGACGAGGCCGACCTGCATCTCGCCCTGCTGACCACGCCCGGCGTCGAGCCGCGCCGGCTGCTGCCCGCGCTCTGGCCCGGCGCGGAGCGCGCGTTCGCCGCCAAACTGCGGCGCAACGCCCAGACCTTCACCGAATACGACGGCGTGATCGACCTCGGCGACGAGCAGGTCACGCCGCAGAACTGGTCGGCCTCCGCCCTGCAGCGCTACGCCACCTGCCCCTACCGCTACTTCCTGGGCAATGTGCTGCGGCTGAACGCCGTCAGCGAGCCGGGCGACGATGCGGAGATCTCGCCGCTGGAGCGCGGTTCGCTGATCCACCGCATCCTCGAACGCTGGGTCCGTGAGTGGCTTGACGAACCCGACCACAAGCGCTGGCGCGACTACGTCGGTGATCCCCAGGCCCTGCACGATGTCGCTGCTGAAGAGCTCGAGCAGGCCGAACAAGACCAGGCCCTGGGCCTGCCGGCGTCCGCCAGAGCGACGCGCGAGAAGGTCCTCCGCGACCTCGAGCGCTACCGCCGGATGCAGGCGGCCGACGCGGCCCTCGGCTGGTCGCCGCTCGCCGTCGAGCGCGAGTTCAGCGGCGTCTCACTGCCGATCGGGGCGGGCGACAGCATCAGCGCGCGCGGACGGATCGACCGAATCGACGCCAACTCCGGCGGGCGCCTGCGGGCCATCGACTACAAGACCGGCAAGCGCCGCGCGGGCGATCTGCTGGGCCACTACAACGGCTCCGCGCTGCAGCTGCCGCTCTACATGCACGCCCTGGGGCGCGCGGCCGAGCGACCCGCGAGGATGGCCGACTCGGCTGCGGCGCTGCATTTCGTCACGGACCGGGGGCATTTCGCGATCGACACGATCCAGGGCGCCGACTTCGTCCGCAGCACCTCCGAGAGCCCCGACGCCGCCACCGAGGCCGACCAGCTCGCCAGCACGCTCCGCACGATCAATGACGGCGTGCGCGGGGGCCGCTTCTTCCCCTTCGCCGGGGACAATCGCAAGACGCGTGACAACTGCACCTACTGCGACTTCAGCGCCGCCTGCAGCTCGGATGTCAACGCGCGCTTCGCCTACAAGGAGCGCTCTGATCTGGACACCGTCAAGCCGTTCGTCGTGATGCGCGCGAACAAGCCGAGCAAGCGATGAGCCGCGCGCCGTCCGACCAGGCCGTGCGCGACCGTCTGCTCAGCGAGCTCGACACCTCGTTCTTCCTGCAGGCGGGGGCCGGCGCGGGCAAGACCCGGATCCTGGTCGACCGGGTGGTCGAGCTGGTCCGCCGTGACCACGCCCAGCTGCGCAACATCGTGGCGATCACCTTCACCGAGAAGGCGGCGGGCGAGCTTCGCGCGCGGATCCGCACTGCCCTCTCCAAGGCCCGCGGCAGAGTCGCCGACGCGGCCGAACAACGACGTCTCGACGACGCCCTGCGACAGGTCGACGCGGCCCACATCGAGACGATCCACGCCTTCGCCTCGAGCCTGCTCAAGGAGCGCCCGTTCGACGCCCGGATCGACCCCGGCTTCGAGATCCTCGACGCGCTCGGCGCGGACCTCGACTTCACCGACGCCTGGCACGGCTGGCTGTGGCGCGAGGAGGAGCCCCGCGCGCAGGCCGCGATCGAGCGAGCCCTGCGCTTCGACATGCCGCTCGATCGGCTCCGCGAAGCCGCCCAACAGCTCTCCCGCAACCGCGACCTCGACCCGCCGCGCGGCTCACCGCCCCCGCCCGATCCCCACGAGACGCACGCCGAGTGGTTGCGGACCGCCGAGCAACTGCGCGACGACTACGAGCAGCTCGGCTCGAAGCAGGCCGCGCAGCCGGAGACGCTGGTTGGCTGGCTGCGCGAGATGCCGCTGGACGACCCCGACGAGCTCCGCCGCCTGCTGCTGACTCCCGCGCGCACCCGCAAACCGACCGGCCGCAGCGAGGCGCTGGTCGCGCTCAGAGAGCGCTGGGACGAGTTCGCCGCGCAGCGCGCCGCCTACGCCAGGTCGCTGCGCGCGCACATCCTCAACGACGTGCTCGCCGTGCTCGGCGCGTTCGTCCGTGACGATGCCGCGCGCCGCCGCCGCGAGGGACGGTTGACCTTCGAAGATCTGCTGATCGAGGCGCGCAAGCTGCTCGTGGCCAGCGCCGAGGCGCGGCGCTTCTTCCGCGAACGCTACTCGCACATCCTGATCGACGAGTTCCAGGACACCGACCCGCTGCAGGCGGAGATCGTGCTGCTGCTCGCATCCGAGCACGACACCGACGACTGGACGAACGCCAGCCCGGCGCCCGGCCGACTGCTGGTCGTGGGCGACCCGCAGCAGGCGATCTACCGCTTCCGCCGCGCCGACATCGACACCTACACGAAGGTCCGCAGCCTCTTCGAGCAGGCCGCCGAAGCGAACGCCGGGGGCACGGCGGAGACGCGCCTCAGCGTCAACTTCCGCTCCCGGCCCGAGCTGATCGCCTGGTACAACCGCACCCACGCGCAGGTGCTGCGCGCCGACGAGACCTGGCCCACCGCGCAGGCGCAGCACCAGATCCTCGAGCCGCACCGCGAGGAAGCGGGACCGGGGGTGGTCGTCGTGCCGAGCGCCAAGCAGGAGTACGCGAACCTCGACGAGGCGCGCGAGGACGAGGCCGATGCGGTCGCCCGGATCATCCGCGCCATGGTCGACGGCCGCACGGATTTCGCACTGCTCGACGGCCGGCCGCCGAGCTTCCGCGACATCGCGATCCTCGTGAATAACCGGACGAAGCTGGAGCTCTACATCGACCAGCTCGAGGCCGCCGGCATCCCCTACCACCACGACAGTGGGCGCGGCTTCTTCACCCGCCAGGAGATCCGCGACCTGACCGCGATCCTCACCGCGCTCGATGACCCCTCCGACGAGGTCGCCGTCGTCGCCTCGCTCAAGTCGCCCCCGTGGTCGGCCTCCGACCAGGAGCTGTTCGACTACTCGCGCTCGGGCGGCGACCGAGGCGGTCACGTTGAGGGGAGGACGCGGGCAACCACAAGGGTTGCCCCTACAGGGGAGGGTCGCGACGGACCTCAACGGGGTCAACGAGCGCGCTTCACGCTGCGGGCGGAAGATGTGCCGGACGGCTACGACGGGCCGCTGCGCGATGCGCTTGACCAGCTGAGGCAGATGCGTTCGGCGCTGCGCGACCGCTCGCTGCCCGACTTCGTGGGCCACGTCCTGCGCGAATCGCGGCTGCTGGAGGCGCAGTTCGCGATGCCCCGCGGGCAGCTGCGCGCCGCCAACCTGCTGATGATGGTGCAGCGCGCCGGCGACTTTGCGGAGGCCGGCGACGACAGCCTGCGACCGTTCGTGCGCTGGCTCTCGGAGCGTTCGGCGACCGACCTGCCGGAGGCCGAATCGGCGACCTCCGAGGCCGCCGACAACGTGGTGCGCGTGCTCACGATGCACCAGGCAAAGGGCCTCGAATTCCCGATCGTGATCCTGCCCAAGCTTGCCTCCGGCACGATCGACAAGAGCACCTTCATCGTCGACCGCGAGCAGAACCGGATCGACTTCGCGATCGGGCCGCGGTCGGACCGCTGGGAGACGGAGGGCTTCAGCCGTGCGGCCGAGCGCGAGCAGGCCTACCGCGACGCCGAGCAGCGTCGCCTGCTCTACGTCGCCACGACCCGCGCGCAGGACTGGCTGGTCGTGCCGATCTTCCAGCGCGGCAGCAGCCTCGGCTTCCACGAGTACTTCGAGGACGCGATCCCCAACTGGCTGGCCGAGGACAACGCCGACTCGATTGCCGAGGACGACTCGACGATCGTCCGCCGCGCCGACACGTTCGACCCGGCGCCGGTGATTCCCCAAGCGCCGGTCGAGCTCGACGCCGCCGCGATCACGGCCGAGTGGCAAGCCCGCCGCGCCGAGGCGCTCGTCAACGGCGCCCTCGACCTGCGCGCGCTGACGCCCTCGGCGATCGGCCACGACGACGTGAAGCGTGAGCTCGAAGACCCGCCGACCGAGCGCGAGGACGAGGACGGCGAAGCCGAACCGCCTGTCGCCGCCGCCGAAGCCCGCAGCCTCGCGATGCGCCGCGGCAACGCGATCCACGAGGCGCTCGCGCTCTCGGTCGCCGAAGACCCGGGCGAAACGCTGCGCCGCGCCGAGCGCGTCTGCGAGCGCCGCGATGTCCCGCTCGACGATGTGCTGGCCGACCTGGAGCGGACGCTGGAGCACCCGCTGCTCGATCGCGCCCGGGAGTCGGCGCAGCACTTCTTCGAAATGCCGCTTGTGCTGCAGCGTTCGAGCAACGGCAGTCGCGAGATCATCGAGGGACAGGCCGACCTCGTCTTCGAGGAGCCGCAGGGCTGGGTCGTGGTCGACTTCAAGAGCGACCGCGAATTCGACGCAGAGCTGCAGCGCAGCTATCAACAGCAGGTCGCGCTCTACGCCGAGATGCTGAGCGCCGCGGGCGCTCAGGTCCGCGAGGCCTGGCTGCTCTACACGCACAGCGGCGAGGCGCGATCGGTCGGATTGCCAGACCCGGAGACGAGTCCCAGCCATGACTGATGCCGTTCGCAGCCCGCAGCAGATTCGCGACGAGTTGCAGGCCCGCCGCGAGACGATCGTGAACGAGATGGGCTCCGCCGAGCGGATCGAGCGCCAGCACGCGCGCGGCCGTCTGACGATCCGCGAGCGGCTCGACCGCCTCTTCGACGACGGCTCGTTCCGCGAGATCGGCACGTTCGCCGTTTCCGAGGTCGCCAACGTGCGCGACCGCACGCCGGGCGACGGCAAGATCGGGGGCTGGGGGGAGATCAACGGCCGCGCCGCCGCGGCGTGCGGCGACGACATGACGGTGCTGCACGGCTCCTCGTCGGTGGTCGGTGGGAAGCGGATGAAGCGCATCTACGAGCAGGCGCTGAGCCAGGGCGTGCCGTATGTCTACTTCGGTGAGACGGGCGGCGCGCGGCTGCCGGACGCGCTGGGGTCTGAGGGGTTCAGCAAGATCCCGCCGGCGCTCGAGTCGGCGCGACGCCGGCGCCGGATCCCGTTGGCGACCGCGATCGTCGGCGAATCGTTCGGCGGCTCCTCGTTTCATGCCGCCTTCTCCGACTTCGTCGTGCAGGTAGAGGGCACCTCGCTGGCCGTCTCCAGCCCGCGCGTGATCGAGATCGCGACCGGCGAGCAGATCTCGCTCGACGACCTCGGCGGCCCGCATGTGCACCTCGATCGGACCGGGCAGATCGATCAGGTCGCGGAATGCGAGGATGATGCGATCGAGCTGCTCAAGGATTTTCTCTCGTACCTGCCGGACAACTGCTGGCAGACGCCGCCGGCGCTCGCCGGCTACGACGAGGCCGAGCCCGATCCGGGGCTGGCCGAGCTCGTGCCGACACGCCGCCAGCGCGCCAACGACATGCACCGGGTGCTGGCGCGGATCGTTGACGACGGCAAGCTGCTGGAACTGAAGCCGCGCTTCGGACGCTCGCTGATCACCACGCTGGCGCGGATCGGGGGCCGCACGGTGGGGATTCTGGCGAGCAATCCGATGTTCAACGCGGGGGCGCTCTCGCCCGAGTCGTGTGACAAGGGGACGCAGTTTCTGTGCCTCTGCGAAGCGTTCAACATCCCGCTGATCTTCCTGCAGGACGTGCCGGGCTTCATCGTCGGCAGTCAGCCCGAGCACAACCGGCTGCTGCACAAGGCGATCATGTTCCTCGAGGCGCTGGCGCTGACAACGGTGCCGCGCTTCACGGTGGTGCTGCGCAAGGCGTTCGGGCTGGCCTACTTCTCGCTCTCCGGCAACAGCATGGGCAACGCGCTGATGACCGCCTGGCCGGGCGCCGAGATCTCGTTCATGGACCCCGGCGTCGGCGTGAATGTGGTGCACGCCCGCGACATCGCCAGCGCGGCCGATCCCGACGCTGAGCGCCAGCGCCTGGTCGACGAGTGGACGATGGGCCACGAGCCGTGGGGCGCCGCCGGCCTGATGAACCTGGACGAGGTGATCGACCCGGCCGACACGCGGCGCTGGCTGTTCGAAAGCGTGCGGCGCTTCCCGGTCGTGCCGCCGCCGGCCGGTCAGACCAAGACGCTCGCGTCATGGCCGACCTGCGTGTGAGGCGATGATGAAACAGGTCAGCAAGCGTGTGGCGATCTCGTTGGCGATCATCGGCGGGTGTGCTCTGATGGCGTTGTTCGTGGTCGCGGCGACGGCGGCGGTATTGATGCTGCTCGCGCTGGCGGGCGTGGTCGGGCCGCTGTGGGTGCTCACGCGCGGTCCCGGCCGGCTCGGCGCGCGGGTCTTGTCCTTCCGCCGCGGCCGCAACGACGGCGTGATCGACATCTGATCCCAGTCCCCCGTTGGGGGCTTGCGCGCAATCCCCGTTTCCCCTCTCCCCCCGCTCCGCAGGGGGAGATGCCGCAGGCAGAGGGGGGCTCCGGGCGCGCCCTCACCAGATAGCGGAAGCCCCCCCCCACCGTCACTTCGTGACACCGCCACCGGCAGGGAAGGTCGGAGCAGGAGGACTTACGCGCAGGTCTCCCGAGGTGCTGGTTAGTCGGTTTGGGCGAGTTCTGGGAAGCGTTTGAGGGCGGCTTGTTCGAGGATGTCGAGTTCGGCGTGCATGCGGGCCCCTAGTTCGGCTTCGGTTTCGGGGGGCTTGGTGGGGTCGGGGAGGCTCTTCGGTCGCGGGGCGTCGGTCAGTTGGTCGTCGGGGAAGTCGAAGGCTGCGGCCTCGGCCAGGGCGCGGGCTTTGGCGGCGGGGCGGAGCTCGCGGAGGATCAGGCGGTATTCGCGCAGTGCTGTGGCGATGGCGCGGTGGTGGACCTCGTGCAGGCGGGCGATCTGGGCCGGTGCGGTGGGGGGTAGGAGTGGGGTGACTTTGCCGCCGTCGGTGAGGAAGGAGAAGGCTTCGATAACCGAGTGTGGGTTAAACAGATCCCCTCTCCCCCCGCGGAGCGGGGGGAGATGTCCCCGAGGGACAGAGGGGGGCTCCCGCTCCCACGAGGTCCGCACCGAGCCCCCCTCTGCCTTCGGCATCTCCCCCCGCCGAGCGGGGGGAGAGGGGATCTGGGCGGCCGATCCGCGGATTCGGGCGGCCACTCCTTGTGGCCGACCGGGGCGAGAGGGGATCCGAGCGGCGGGCCAAGTTGGCGCGGTTGGGAGTCTCCCCCTCAGTCGCTGCGCGACAGCTCCCCCTCGGGGGGAGCGATTGGGTCGGGATGTTCGGGAGGGGATTCGGGCGGCATCTACGCCGGCAGAGTGGGGGGAGGGAGGCGGAATCTGGGGGGCGATCGCCGGATTCGGTCAGGCGCTCAATGTGGCTGACCGGGCGGCGGCGCGGCCGGCGATTCGGCCGAAGACGGAGCCGGCCATGAGGCCGGAGCCGCCGGCGTAGTTGTCGTAGAAGAGGCCGCCGACCAGCTCGCCGGCGGCGTAGAGGCCGGCCATGGGGCGCTCCTCGGTGTCGAGCACCTGGCCGCTGCGGGGGTCGATCTTGAGGCCGCCGAAGGTGAAGGTGATCCCGCAGGTGACCGCGTAGCCCAGATAGGGCGGCTGAGAGATGGGCAACGCCCAATTGGACTTGGGCGGCTCGACGCCGTCGGTGCGCAGGCCGTCGAGCAGCGAGGGGTGGAAGTCGCCGCCGACGCAGGCGGCGTTGAAGTCGGCGACGGTGCGTTCGAGCCCGACGACGGAGACGCCGAGATGCTCGGCCAGGCCGGCGATCGTGTCGGCCTCGGCCATCGTGACCTGGCGGACGCGGTACTCATCGCGCAGCAGGCCGACGGTCAGCTGATCGAAAATCTGGAAGGCGACGCGGCCCGGCTGCTTGAGGATTTCGCGGCCGTACTTGGCGTAGGTGTAGTTGCGCAGGTCGGCGCCCTCGTCGACGAATCGCCGGCCGTCGAGATTGACGATGATTCCGTAGGGGTAGGAGTGCTTCTGATAGAGGTCGGCGACAACGCGGTTGCCGGTCGGCGGGGCGTTGAGGTCCCAGGCCACGGCGTGCGCGCCGGACCAGTGACCGAAGGGCTGTGCGCCGAGCTCGAGCGCCGCGCGGATGGCGTCGCCGGTATTGAAGCGGCTGCCGCGCACCTTGGCCAGGTCCCAGCCGGGGCCGAGGTAGCGGGTGCGCATCTCGGCGTTGGCCTCGAAGCCGCCGGCGGCGAGCACGACGGCGGCGGCGGCGATCTGCTCCTCGCCGTGATCGGTCCAGACGCGGACGCCACTGACCCGCGTGCCGCTGCGCAGCAGGCCGGTCACCTTCGCGCCGTAGCGGACCTGGACGCCCATGAGCTCGGCGGCGGCGAACTCCTGGTCGGAGAGGCCCTTGCCGGCGCCGACGGCCTCGACGGTGAGGCCGCCGTAGAAGACGAGCACGCCATCGACCTCGTTGGCCTGGCGGCCGGTCATGAGGGTGAAGCGGACGCCGCGCTCGCGCAGCCAGCGCAGGGTCGGGCCGGCCTCGCGGACGAGCTGGGTGGCGAGCCCGTCGTCGATCAGGCCCTCGGTGACGCGGGCGAGGTCGTCGCGGAACTGCGCGGCGGGGTAGGCGCCGACATCGACGCGGGCGATCTCAGCCTCGCTGAGGTCGGGGATCAGCTGCTGGATATCGGGCATGCCGCCGTAGGGGAAGCGAAAGCCGCCGCCGGTGAAGTAGGTGTTGCCGCCGCGCTCGGCCTCGGGGGCCTTTTCGAGCACGAGGACCTCGGCGCCCTGCTCGCGGGCGCTGATCGCGGCGCAGAGCGCGGCGTTGCCGGCGCCCACGACGATCACGCGGCGTTGCTCTGATGTCATCAGTCGATCCAGCTTTCGTCGGTGCGGGCCGCGTCCTTCTGCGGGCGCGCCGCGGCGATCAGGACGGGCACACCGACCAGGCGCTGGACGGTCGCTGCGGCCTGGCGGATGCCGCGCTGCCCGCCGATGAACGCGAGCACGATGGCGGGCACGGTGATCAGGCCGGCGACCAGCACCGCGAGGCGATAGCCCGCGATGATCGCGCCGGGGGAGTCGCGCGCGACGCCGTGTTCGGCGCCGAAGCTGACCGCGGCGCTGGCATACAGCGCGAAGGCGATGGCGTAGCCGATCGCATTGCCAATCGTGCGGGCGGTCGTCTGCGCGGCGGACGCGGTGCCGAGCCGGTTGGCGGGTACCGCCGACATGATCACGGCCGTGTTGGGCGAGCTGAAGATCGCGGTGCCGATCCCGAGGATCAGCACACGCCACATGAAGTCGATCGGCTGGGCGTCGCCGTCGAGCATCGCGAGCGAGAGCAGGGAGCCACTGACGAGCAACAATCCGAGCGTGCAGAGGCGTCGCGAGCCGAACCGATCGGAGGCCATGCCGGAGAAGGGCGAGATCAGCAGCATCGCGAGGGGCATCGGCATGATCAGCAGGCCGGTCGTGATGGTGCTGAAGCCGCGGGCGTCGATCAGGAAGAAGGGTCCCAGGGCGATCGCTGCGGACATGCCCATGAACTGCAGAATTGCCGCTCCGACGCCGGTCGAAAACCCCCGTCCCTTGAAGAGCCCGAGGTCGACGACGGGGCTCACGCTGCGTCGTTCGACGATGATGAAGGAGACGAGGAAGACCGCGCAGCCCGCGAATAACAACAGGATGAAGGGACTGCTCCAACCGAGGTCGCGGCCGCGATTGATGCCGAGCGTGAGGGCGCCGAGGATGCCGAAGAGCAGGAAGGCGCCGGGCACGTCGAGGCCCTTCGGTCGCGATGCGGCGGGGGCGTCGACGAGCAGCCTCCAGGAAAGGAACGCACCGACCAGACCGAAGGGGGCTCGGGTCCAGAAGATCGCGCGCCAGTCGAGCCACTCGACGAGGACGCCGCCGAGCACGGGGCCGGCGGCGAAGCCGGCGCCCACGGTGGAGACCATGATCCCCAGCCCGGTGCCGCGTTTGGAGGGGGGGAAGGAGGCGGTGATGATGGCCGCGCCGTTGGCCATCGTCATGGCCGAGCCGATGGCCTGGAGGACGCGAGCGCTGATCAGCTCTTCGAGCGATCCCGAGAAGGCGGAGAGCGTGGTGGCGATGGTGAAGATCGCGAAGCCGACGGTGTAGAGCAGCTTGCGGCCGTAGAGGTCGCCGAGCCGTCCCATCGTGAGCGAGAGCCCGGTGCTGACGACGATGAAGGCGAGCGCGACCCAGATCACGTCCTCTTCGCGGCTGCCGAACTCGTCGGCGAGGGTCGGCAGCGCGACGTTGGTGATCGAGTTGTCGAGGACGCCGAGGAAGATGCCGACGCAGACGACGGCGGCGGCGACCCAGCGGTAGGGGATTGGTCCGAGGTTGGGCCCACTGACGAGCGGGCGATCGTCGGCCGGTCCCATGCTTGAGCGCGGCGAGGCGCTCACCGATTCACCAGCCACTCAGGAGTCGTCGGGCGTCCGTCCACAGCGCAATCCTACGACCAACTCGGGGCGAGCGGCTCTACAATCGGTGCATGACCACGACACATCATCTTGACGACGAGCTCTCGGCGATCGATTGGTGCTACGAAAAGGGCTGGACGGACGGGCTGCCGGTGGTGCCGCCGGTGCGGGAGCGGGTGGAGCGCTTTCTGGCGGCGGCGGGGCGTCCGCCGGAGGAGATCGTGGCGAGCCATGGGACGACGGGGCGCCACTGCTCGGTGCAGGATGCGGCGATCAACGCGGTGATGGCGGGCTGCCTGCCGCACTACTTCCCGACGGTGCTGGCGGCGCTGGAGGGGCTAAACGAGGACGCGTACAACTTCCACGGTTCGACCGCCTCGACCGGCGGGTCGGGACCGGTGCTGATCGTGTCGGGCGACATTCAGGAGGAGATCAGCCTGAATGTGGGCGTGAACGTGTTCGGGCCGGGGGCGCGGGCCAACGCGACGATCGGGCGCGCGATCCGGCTGGTGATTCTGAACATCTTCCAGATGACGCCGGGGATCGCGGACCGCTCAACGACGGGTTGGCCGGGCAAGTACTCGTGCTGCATCGGGGAGAACATCAACTACAGCCCCTGGGCGCCGCTGCATGTGGAGCTGGGCTTCCCGCCGGAGGTGAGCACGGTCACGACGTTCGCGGCGTCGGGGTTCTACAACGTCGAAAACCACTACACCGCCGACCCCGACACGCTGCTCGACAACTTCGCCGACACCATGTCAGCGCTCGGCGCTCTGACCGACGGCCAGTCGCTGATCGTGATGGCGCCGGAGCACGCGCAGATCGTGGCGTCGTCGGGCTATACGCGCGAGGATGTACAGCGCTATCTGCTGGAGCGGGCGCAGCGCTCGCGCGCTGAGCTGGTCGCGCACGGGAAGTGGCCGGCGAACCGGAATGTCGACGGCCTCGCGCCCGGTGTCCAGCAGGGCGCCGAAGAGTTTCATCGCGGGCGTGAGCATGCGGACATCTTGATCGTCGTGGCGGGCGGCGAGGCAGGCGGGCACTCAGCGTTTCTGCCATCGTGGAGCCGCGGGCGAAACTCGCTGTATCAGACCAAGGCGATCGGGGTTTGCCTCGATTGTTAGCGCATCAGCGTTAGTGCATGGGAGTGAGTGAGATGGCGTTCGAACTACTTGATCCGACGGGACAGACGCCGCAGACGGGCTTTGCGCACGCGCCGCGCTTGCGTGACCTCGATGGGCTCCGAATCGGTCTGCTGTCGAACGGCAAGGTCAACGCCGACCGGCTGTTGCGGATGACGGCGGAGCATTTCGTGGCGAATCACGGTTGTGAGATCGTCTGCGATACGGCCAAGCAGAACGCGTCGCGAATTGTCGACCCGCAGGTGCTGCGGGACCTGAGCCACGATGTGGATTTTCTGATCACCGCGGTGGGTGATTGAGGCTCGTGCTCGACGTGCAGTGTGCACGACGCGATCACCTTCGAGCAGCATGAGAAGCCGGCGCTGGCGATCTGCACGACGCCGTTCCAGCCGACCAGCCGGATGATCGCGCGGACGCTGAGTCTGCCTGATTTCTCGTTCGCGCTGGTGGATCATCCAATCGGGAGCGCGAGCGAGGATGAGCTGGCGGCGCGTGCGTCAGCGGCCTACGCGCAGGGGGTGCGGATTTTGCTGGGGGTCGCAGCGGGGAAGTGAAGATGGTGGGTTGGGGCGAGCCGGATCCCCTCTCCCCCCGGCTCTGCGGGGGGAGATGAGTGACAGAGGGGGGCCGGCTCCGCACTCCCAGGTGTGAATTCTCACCGAGATGCTCGGGGGAGCCCCCCTCTGCCTTCGGCATCTCCCCCCGCTTCGCGGGGGGAGAGGGGATCCGGCTTGTCCTCTCGCGGTGCGGGGGGGGGCGCCGCGGTCAGCGGACGGCGGCGCGGGCCTCCCCCTCAGTCGCTGCGCGACAGCTCCCCCGCGGGGGGAGCGATTTACGGATCTCCGGCCGCGGTGCGAGGGGAGGGCGCCACGGTCAGGGGACCTCGGCGCGGGCCTCCCCCTCAGTCGCTGCGCGACAGCTCCCCCGCGGGGGGAGCGATTTACGGATCTCCGGCCGCGGCGCGGCGGGTGGGACGGCTGGTAGGCTTGGGCTGTCGCACGACGGCGACTGGGGTTGGGATGAGGAACGATGTTCGGCGAGCTGATCTGGCGGTAGACGACCGAGGATCGCGGCTGCGCGGCTGGCCTGGCTAATCGGGTCTTGGGCTGTTGGCGATGTGCGGGCGCCGTTGGCGCCGATGCGACTCTCGGTCCTGCAGGTTGTCATTCAGACCCTCAGGCGAGCGATCCAACGCTCAGTCAGCGACACCAACCATGAATCGAATCGTGCTGGCAGACAATCTCGACGCGCTGGCGACGGTCGCCAACGCGTCGGTACCCCTGATCTACATCGATCCTCCCTTCAACAAGGGCAAACGACGGCATCGACAGCGGACGAAGAGTCTCGGCGACTTCTGGTTTCAGGACGGCTTCGCGGACTTTCCGGCGTTCATGACGCCGCGGCTGCGGGAGGCGTATCGGATTTTGTCGGAGCAGGGATCGTTCTTCCTGCATCTCAACCATCGCGAGGCGCATCACTGCAAGGTGCTGCTGGATGAGCTGTTCGGGCGCTCGAGCTTTATCAACGAGATCATCTGGGCGTACGAGAGCGGACGCGGACCGTCGGATCGCTGGGCGGCGCAGCATGACAGCATTCTCTGGTACGCCAAGGACCCCGATCAGTTCACGTTCAACCTCAAGGAGGCGCGGCGACAGCTGGCCGAGGAGACGAAGCGGGTGAAGCGGTCGGATCGGGGGCGGCGGCGGCCTGTGACCGATGTGTGGCGGCAGCCGGCGCTGCCGCCGAGGAGTGCGGAGCGAACCGGCTACCCGGCGCAGAAGCCGCTGGCGCTGCTGGATCGGATCGTGCGCGTCCATTCATCGCCCGGAGATGTGGTGCTCGACTGTTTCGCGGGCTCGGGCACCACCGGCGAGGCGGCGGCCCGAAGTGGTCGCCGGTACTATCTGGTCGACCACAGCCCGGCCGCGGTGCGGATCATGTCGCGGCGGCTGGCGTTCAGCCGGCCCGAGATCTCGAGGCTGCGAGGCTCACGCGGGGCGCTTACTCCGGCCCGACGAGTTCGCGGCCGATGAGGAGGCGGCGGATTTCGCTGGTGCCGGCGCCGATTTCGAGCAGCTTGGCGTCGCGCACGTAGCGGGCGACGCGCGACTCGGACATGTAGCCGTAGCCGCCGTGGATCTGGACGGCCTTGTCGGCGACGCGGCTGGACATCTCGGCGGAGTAGAGGATCGCGGCGGCGGCTTCCCTGTTGGTGCGCTCGCCGCGGGCGGCGCGGTCTTCAACGAGCGAGGCGGTGCGGTAGACGAGCCAGCGAGCGGCTTCGAGCTCCGTGTACATGTCGGCCAGCATCGCCTGGATGAGTTGGAAGTCGCCGATGCGCTGGCCGAACTGGCGTCGGGTGCGGGCGTAGGCGACGGCGGCGTCGAGGGCGGCCTGGGCGATCCCGAGCGGCTCGCCGGCGAGGAAGGAGCGCTCGACGGCGAGGCCCTGCATCATCACGGCTGCGCCGCCGCCCTCGCGGCCGAGCACGTTGACGGCGGGCACGATGCAGTCCTCGAGCAGGAGCTCGGCGGTCGGCGAGCCGCGGTGGCCGACCTTGTCGAGCCTCTGGCCGACCGAGAAGCCGTCGAACGAGGACTCGACGATGAAGGCGGTGATGCCGCGCGAGCCGGCCTCGGGATCGGTCTTGGCGTACAAGACGAGGGTGTCGGCGACGGAGCCGTTGGTGATGAACATCTTCGTGCCGTTGAGGCGGTAGATGTCGCCCTCGCGGACGGCGGTGGTGCGGATGCCGATGGCGTCGGAGCCGGCCTCGGGTTCGGTGATGGCGAGCGCACCGACCTCGGTGCCGCGGCAGAGGCCGGGCAGGTAGCGCTGCTTCTGCTGCTCGGAGCCATTGGCGGCGATGTTGTTGGCGCAGAGGTTGGCGTGGGCGCCGTAGGAGAGGGCCACGGAAGCGGAGACGCGAGCGAGCTCCTCGGTCGCGATCACGCCAGCGAGCAGGCCGGCGTCGGAGCCGCCGTAGCGTTCGTCGATCGTGACGCCGTGGAGTCCGAGGTCGCCGAGCATCGGCCAGAGGTGGGGGTACCAGCGGTCGTCGCGGTCCATCTCGTCGGCGATCGGGTCGATTTCGGCGTCGGCGAAGTTGCGGACGACGCCGCGGAGTAGCTGTTGGGCCTCAGTGAGCTCGACCATGGGGTCCTCGGTTCGTTCGATACGACGACTAGCGGCGAAACAGGCGGCCGAAGTGTTCTCGCTCGCGCGGGGTGGTTTCGCTGCTGGTGAAGTGGCCGACGAGCTCGTGCTCGAGCTGATCGGGCGTGGGGAAGTACGACATCGGCATGGCGTGAGTGCGGGTGCGCTTCAGCAGGTTGGAGCGGCGGAAGGCCTCGCCGTTGGTAACGAACGCGAAGGGGACGCCGAGCTGCTCGGCGTGGCTGATCGCGCGGTCAAGCAGGTCGGTTGCGAGGGTGATGTCGGGGTCGATCAGCACGACGGCGACGTCGTGAACGACGCCGTCAACGGGCAGCGACATCACGATCGGGCCATCGGTTGAGACGGAATCGTCCCAGCCGGAGTCCAACAGCGCGTCGAGCACGCGATCGATTGCGGCGGCGGCGAGGTCGGGATCCGGCTGCGTGGTGCGAGCGTGTTCGGCTTGCTGCTGGCGGGCCCATTCGGCCTCATGGCGGCGGACCCAGGCGGGTTCGGCGTGGCGGTCGCGCGCTTCGGCCTCGGCGACGCGCCGGAGCCGTTCTTCGGCATCGCGGAGGTGTTGCTGATCGGCGCGGCGAATGGCCTCCGCCTCGGCCTCGCGGCGGGCGATTTGCTCCGCTTCGCGCAGACGCTCTGCCTCGGCGAGGCGAGCGGCTTCCGCCTGCGCCTCGCGGCGGGCGTCTTCTTCGGCTTCGCGGAGGCGCTGTTCGTCAGCGAGACGAATGGCCTCCGCCTCGCGTGCTCGTTGGGCTCGCTGCTCGGCCTCGCGGCCGGCGTTGGTGTCTGTGGCGCGCGCGGCGCGTTGCGCCCGTCGGCGGCTGCGGCGACGAGCGTCACGTTCGCGCTCGGTGCGTCGCGAGCGGGCTGATTCCTCGCGCCAGGCGCGCTGCGTCGCTTCGCGCTTCTGACGTTCTTCAGCCTCGGTGCGGGCGCGTTGCTCGGGCGTCTGAGGACGGGCTGGCGGGGCGGAGGTGGGCGTGACTGCGGTCTGGGAGGCGGCCTGGGTAGTCAGCAGATCGAGCGCGACGTTGAGGTCGGCCATGCGTCGCGTGGCAGCGGCGTCGTCCGGATTGGTATCGGGGTGATGCTCGAAGGCGAGCTTGCGGTAGGCCTGCTTGACGACCGTCACGTCGGCGCCAGGCCGGACGCCGAGCAGGGCTACCGCTTCGTCCTCCGTCATGCGATCAGACGCTCCCGATTTCGTGGCTGCGCGGACGGCAGCAGCTTATCGGAGGGCTAGTCTTGCGGGCATCGTGGCGAGCGCGTCCTCGCCGGATGCGCCTCGCCTGGTCGTCAGGATTGGCCGCGATGCTGGTGCCCTACGCGAAACAATGTCAGCGTGGGCAGGAACAACGCCTCGGGCCAGCTCCCGATCTCGTGGCCGAAGCCACAGGTGACGTAGTGGATCCGAGCTAGCGGCTCCAATTCCTGATCCCACACTCGGGTGTAGTACGAGATGCCACCCCAACTACATCGGTAGGCCGGCCCAACCGTGCCAGGCTCTTGCGTCTCGCTGAATCGGCCGTCGGCGATGCCTGCGAAGATCTCGAATTCTGCGAACAGATCGTCGAGTTCGTATTCGGCTATTCTGAGGCTCGGAGGTCTGGCCAATCGAGATGCCCATGTTCAGTGACGAGCCGACCCGTGTCGAACTGATCGCTCTGCTTACAGGCTATCTGGATGGCCGCTGCAGCGCCGACGAGATCTACGCATTCGAAATGGAGCGCTGTCGCGACGACGACATTGACCCCGCGCTGCGGGAACTCATGGCACGCCTCTCCGTGGTCGCCAGCGAGGTCGATCGTCGCTGGGCGCCCGCTGCGGCGCTCGCCTCCGCCGTGAGAGAAGCCCTTGCCGAGCTCTCCGGTCAGACGCCGGCCGTCGAAGCCGCAGCCGACTGACCGACAGGCTCGTACAGCTCCCATGGACGCAGACGACCTGGCGGCCAGCTTCGCAAGCGCGTTGGCGGCCGCTCAGGGAGAGGTTGAGCGCGTCGACACGTGGGCCGGATTGCTCGAGCACGCTCGCACGATCGATCGCAACCCAATCGCGACCCGCGACATCCCGCTTGACGCGGTCGAGAAGCCGACCACGATCGAGGGGATCGCCGACCGTGCGGTGGGGATCGTGCGGGCGGCGCTGGCGGTGGCGGAGACGGGCTCGGTGGTGCTGGTGGAGCCGGACCCGGTGGACCGCTACGTGTCGCTGCTGACGCGGCATCTGATTGTGGTGGTTCGCGAGGAGCAGATCGTGGCGACGCTGGCGGAGGCGTTTGAGTGGTTGGCGTCGCAGCCGCGGGCGGCGGCCTATGCGACGTTCGTGACGGGACCGTCGCGGACAGCGGATATCGAGCGGTCGCTGACGATCGGCGTGCAGGGCCCCAGCCGGCTGACGGTGGCGATACTGGGGGGAACGTCGGCGTGACGCAATGAGCCGATAGCGACCGTTGCGGTGACGCTCAGGTCAGCGCGAGTCAACCTGAGGCTGGGCGAGGCGAGAGCGCCTTATCACTCAGGATTCTCAGTCCTCGGCGGGACGACGCTGATGACCTCGGCGAAAGAGCGTCACCTCATCAAGCATGAGCGCAGATGGGTAGACGCCGATGATGTGGCCGAAACCACAGCGGAGATAGTGGACCCGTCCGACCTTCCTTCCAGACTCATCCCACAGATGCGTGAAGTAGGACTCACCGGCAAGGCTGCATCTCCGCGCGGGGCGTGCCGTGTTTGGCTCGACCGTCTCAACGAGGCGTCCTTCGGCGATTCGATCGAATATCCTCAGCGCCGCATACAGATCGGCGAGTTCGTATTCCTGTATCCTCACACTCGGTGCCGGCATGGAGAGCCTCTGATGGACGAGAACAACCAAGTGCGCGCGGAACTCGCTCTGCTGCTCGAAGCGTACCTGCGCGGCGAGGCGACGGTGGACGACGTGCTCGCGTTTGAGGGGCCCTACAGCCTTGCTGGGTGGTTGGACTCGGGGCTACAGCGCCAGCTTGCGCTGCTCGCCTTGATCGGCGAAGAGGTTGAGTTCCTTGATCGCCCGCGCGAGGACATGGACGCGGTCGTGCGCGAGGTCGCGGCGGAGCTCTCCGGCCCGATCGGAGCGGCCGCCGACTGAGCCTCGCCGCTCTCGCTTAACATCAGGCGATGACGAGCTTTGAGACTCGGTATCGGCGCGCGGCGGCGGACCCGCATCTGCGGCGTGGACTGCTGGACTTTCAGCGCTCGTGGCGTGTCTCGCGGGATGGGCAGATGGCGGTGCTGGAGCGGCGGAGCGGCTCGAGCTTCGACGAGCTGCGGGCGGAGTTCGCGGCGACGAAGGACCACACGCACGAACGGATGGACGGATACATCGCCGAGTTCCGCGCGACAGCCGAGGCGGCGGGGGCGACCGTGGTTGAGGTGGCGACGGCGCAGGATGCGCTCGAATACATCACGCGGGTCTGTCGCGAGCGCGGGATTTCGCTGGTCGTGAAGAGCAAGTCGATGGTCTCGGAGGAGATCGAGCTCAACCATCACCTCGAGGCGGAGGGGATTCGGGCGATCGAGACGGACCTCGGGGAGTGGCTGCTACAGCTCGCGAGCGAGCGCCCAAGCCATCTGGTGATGCCGGCGATTCATCAGCGTCGGGAGCGCGTGGCGGAGTTGTTGGGCGAGGAACTTGACCAGGAGTTCGATCCCGACGACATCCCGGCGATGGTGGCCAGCGCGCGGGGCGGCTTGCGCGAGCATTTTCTGGGCGCCGGCGCCGGGCTGACGGGGGCGAACGCGCTGGTCGCGGAGACGGGCAGCATCATGCTGGTCACGAACGAGGGCAACGCGCGGCTGGCGACGTCGCTGCCGGGCGTGCACTTCGTGACGGCGGGGATCGAGAAGCTGGTGCCGAGCTGGGCCGATGCGCAGCGGCAACTACAGCTGCTGCCGCGCTCGGCGACGGCGCAGCAGCTGAGCACCTATACGACATGCATCACCGGGGCGCAGCCGGGCAAGGAGATGCACATTCTGCTGCTCGACAACGGGCGTCGGCGGATGGCGGCTGATCCGCAGATCGCGTCGGCGCTGCGCTGCATTCGCTGTGGGGCGTGCGCGAACGTCTGCCCGCCGTATGCGGTGGTCGGGGGCCACGCGTTCGGGCACATCTATACGGGTGCGATCGGGCTGGTGAACACGCCGTTCCACCACGGCCCGGAGGAGGCGGCGGGTCCGCAGAGCCTGTGTGTGTCGTGCGGGGCGTGCGCGCAGGTGTGCCCGGTGGATATTCCGCTGCCGGACCAGATTCTGCGGCTGCGGAGCCGGCAGACCCATGCGCCCCTGTGGGAGCGGTTGGCGCTGCAGGTGTGGTCGCGGCGTTGGGCGTTTCGGCTGCTGATGGGGTTGGGAGCCCTGGCATCGCCGGTGCTGCGGCGGGTTCCGCTGCCGACGCGGCATCGCTGGCGCAGCGTGCCGCGGATCCCCTTGCGCACGGCGCGGGAACGGATTCGGGCGCGCGCGGCAGGCGCGGCGATCGCGGAGACCGATGCGAGCGATCGCGATGTGGACCTGTTCCTACAGTGTCTGACCGACACGCTGCTGCCCGATGCGGGCGACGGGTGCGCGCGGCTGCTGGAGGCGGCGGGCGCGAAGGTGCACGTGCCAGCCGGCCAGCATTGCTGCGGCCTGCCGGCGTTCGACGCGGGTGATTGGGAAACGGCGCGGCGGATGGCGCGGCAGAGCATCGAGGCGCTGGAGTCGCGGGGGCAGCGGGACATCGTGACGCCGGCGGCGAGCTGTCAGGTGGCGATTCAGCGGCAGTGGCCGGAGCTGTTTGAGGATGACCCGGCATGGCTGAAGCGGGCGCAGGCGGTGGCGGGGCGGACGCATGATCTCGCGGAGTATCTGGAGACGACGGCGCGGCTGCCCGACGGGGCGCTGGCGGGCGGCGCGGACGGGACGTATACGGTGCATCGTTTCTGCCAGGCGACGAATCTGCTGGGACAGGGGGATGTGGTGAGTCAACTGGTGGCGCGATTGACGGGCGCGCAGGGGGAGGAGCTGGCGGAGGCGACGACGTGCTGTGGCTTCGGGGGGCTGACCTCGATCACCGCGCCGGAGGTGGGGCGGGGGATTCTGGAGCGGAAGCTGGATTGCGTGAGGGAGTCGGGCGCGGGGACGCTGATCACGAACAATCCGGGCTGTGTGCTGCACCTCGGCGCGGGCGCGGAGGCGGCCGGCATGGGCCACGAGACACGCCACTACGCCGAATATCTGGCGGATCGTCTGCCAACCGAGAGGTGACGCCGTGCTCCCACCGGTGATCGACGTGCATGTGCATCTGACGCGCACGGCGCGGCAGGAGAAGCTGGTGTTTCCGCGGACGGATTATCCCGACGAATGGCGCTGGGCGAACGAGGAGCGGGTCTCGGAGTACCTGACCGCGGCATCGATCGATGCGATCGTGGCGGTCAACTACATGGTCGTGCCGGACATGTTCGAGCAGCGCCGGGCGCGTGAGCCGGAAGCGGCGGAGCATCAGATCTGGGATGAGCTGCGCGGTCGGGTGCGGGATTTCAACACGTGGATTCTCGATCTGCAGCGCGCGGATGCGCGGGTGATTCCGTTTGTGTGCTGCGACATCGGGACATGGCGCGACACCGACACGCTGATCGACGAGCTGGAGCGCTGCATCGAGCTGGGGGCGATGGGCGTGAAGATGCACCCGGGGCTGGGGCGCTATTTCCCCGGCGACACGCGGATGTTCCCGCTCTACGCGCGGCTGGAGGAGGCGGGCTTGCCGATTCTGAGCGACACGGGCTCGCTGCGCAGAGGTCCGGGCGAGGACGTGTACGGGATGCCGGACCACTTCCTGCCGGTGTTTGAGCGGTTCGAGCGGCTGCGCTTGATCATGGCGCACATGCCGAGCGCGTACTGGGATCAGCGGCTGCGGATCGCGCGGGCGCATCCGCAGGTGCTGTTCGACACGGCCGGCGGGTTTGACGAGGAGGGGTACGGTGCGCGCGACGGGCGGCGGGCGTGCACGCTGAGTGACGCGGCGCGGATCATTCGTGACATCGGCGTGGAGCGGGTGCTGTTCGGCTCGGATGCGCCGAGCGGGGATCAGCGCCCGCAGATTCATCAGCTGTTGCGGTCGGGGCTGGGCGATGCGGAGGTGGAGGCGGTGCTGGGCGGGAATGCGGGTGGGTTGCTAAAGCTGGGTTGACGCTTGAAGAGTGTAACGCGATAATCAAGTCATCGAGCCCAAGCGGACCGGTGTTCGCTCGTTGGGGGCGTTGGATGTTCCTTCGGTCGTCTCGGCGACTCACATGGAGCTGAGCGCGACGCGACAGGCGGAGCGATTTGACACCTGGAAGGAAACGGGACACAATCACAGCACAGGGGGCGAGCGCTTCCGACTTTTTTCGGGGGCCAGGCTTCTAGCCCGTCCGCTGTCTTCCTCCCCTCCGATGTATCTCCTCTACATGGACGAGTCCGGGCCGCCTGATCGCGACCACTTTGTAGTGGCGGGCTTCGCAGTGCATGAGCAGGATGCAGCGCCGATGGCGTTCGCGCTCGACGAGCTCGCGGATCAGCTGCCGGACCGAGTACGAGGCGCTGAGTTTCACGCTGGTCCCATACGCAGGGGGTCGGACGGATGGCGAGCGCTCCAGAGGAGCGCGCGACGCGAACTGGAAGCTGAACTTGCCTCGCTGCTGACGCGCGGGCTACCCGCGTCTGCTCGCGCGCCGGTACTCTTCGCCGTCGTCCTACATCGCGAATCGTTTCCGCATCAAGACCCAAACGAGCGGACCTACGAAGAGTTCTTCGCGAGACCGAACGGCTTTCTGGGGAGGCTTGCGAGCGGTGGCGATCCGCATCGCTGCGTCGTGATCGCGGACAAGAGCAGCCCCGCAGCGACGATCCAGCGACTCATGGGAACGTGGCGCACGAGCGGCGCCTCAACTGGCGCGGCGATCGGCCGGATGGCCGCGTATGCGGAGGTGCCATTGTTCGTCGACAGCCGCGCGAGCCGGCTGGTGCAGTTGGCCGACTTTGTGGCGCACTGGGTGTATCGGGCGTACGAGCATGGGGACACTTCGGTGCTTGACCGACTGCTACCGGCCTTTGACTCGGAAGGCGACGCGATTCACGGCCTGGTCCATCTGGTACACGACTACCGCAGCTGCGACTGTCCAGCCTGTGGGTCGCGGCGGGGCTGAGTCCTGCGGGTTGGGCTTAGAATCTGGGGCATGACAGACACTGAACGACTGCGAGGGTTGCAGGACAAGACGGCGATCGTGGGCGTGGGGACCACGGAGTTTGGGGCGATCTATCGGGACCTCGATCCGGAGCGCTCGGCCTATGAGCTGGGGATGATCGCGTTTCGCGAGGCGCTGGAGGACTCGGGGCTGAAGAAGTCGGAGATCGACGGGGTGATCGTGTCGCGGCTTCCGCACTACGGGCGGATGTGTGAGGTGCTGGGGATCCGCTACCCGCGCTTCGTCAACGTGCTGCCGGGCGAGGGTCGGCAGTCGGGCATCGCGTTGCAGTATGCGGCGATGGCGGTGGCCAGCGGGTTGGCGACGGCGGTGGCCTGCATCTACGGGAACAACGGGCGCTCGACGGGGGCGCGCTACGGCGGTGAGAATCGCGGCGTCTCGACGCAGGCGATGTTCGAGGCGCCGTTCGGGATGACCTCGCCGGGCGCGGTGACATCGTTGATGTTCCGCCGGCACCAGTATCGCTACGGCACTCCGGTTGAGGCGCTGGGGCATCTGGCGATCAGCAATCGTCGCAACGCGGCGCTGAATCCGAACGCGGTCATGCAACAGCCGCTCGAGATGGAGGACTACCTCAACAGTCGCTTCATCGCGGAGCCGCTGCGGCTGTTCGACTACTGCCTGATCAACGACGGAGGGGTCTGCTTCATCGTGACCTCGGCGGAGCGGGCGCGGGACCTGCCGCATCCTCCGGTGCTGATTCACGCGACGTCGCAGGCGGCGGATATCACGCCGGTGTACGTCGCGGACGACTTCTGGTTCGAGCCGATGTCGCAGATCGCGGACGACCTGTTCGCGACCTCCGAGGCGCAGCGCGAAGACCTCGCGTTCGCGCAGCTCTACGACAATTTCACCCCGTCGATGCTGTTCACGCTGGAGGGCATGGGCTTCTGCGAGCAGGGCGAGGGCGGCGACTGGATCACGCCCGAGCGAATCGGCCTGGCGGGCGAGCTGCCGCTGAACACCGGCGGCGGGCACACGAGCGAGTCGTACATGCAGGGCTGGGCGCTGCATGTGGAGGCGGTGCGGCAGTTGCGCGGAGAGTGCGGCGAACGGCAGGTGGCGAACGCCGACTATGGGCTCTATGCCTGTGCGGCGCCGCTGGCGACGGGACACATTCTGAAACGGGACGGCGCGTGATCATGACTCAGAGCACCGACCTGAAACCGCTGCCGCCGATGACGCGGCTGACCAAGCCGTTCTGGGATGGCTGCCGCGAGGGTGAGCTGCGGATTCAGTTCTGCAACATCTGTGAGCAGCCGTGGTTCCCGCCGGCGGAGAACTGCCCGCGCTGCCTGCTCGACGACTGGGAGTGGCGCACGATCAGCGGCCGCGGCACGGTCTGGTCATGGATTCAGATGTACCAGCGGTATTTCCCCGGCTGGGAGCCGGAGGAGTATCCGATCACGATCGGGCTGATTCAGCTCGAAGAGGGGCCGTACATCTACACGAATCTGGTGAACGTGGAGCCGGACGAGATTCGCTGTGAGCTGGCGGTTGAGGTCACGTTTGAGCAAGTGACGGAGACGGTCACGCTGCCGTTTTTCCAGCCCAGCGGGTGAACGCCCCGCGCACATCGGACGCGAGACTATCGACCTGGCGGCCTCGATGAGTCGCTTGCGGGAGCTCTGGCCGCCCAGGCTGATAGAGCCGCATGGCGGGATGGACTGGTCGCCCGCCGCTTTCTCGGAGGACGCACTTCAGTACCTGCTCGCGGAAGCGCGCCAACGCGTTAAAGAACAACTGTTGTTCATGGACTCCCAGGATGTGCGCACGCGAACTGCGTTCAGCATCAGCGTGCTGCTGGTTGCCGCGGTCGGCATCATCGGCGATGTCAGCATCAACGCAAGCCCGCTCGCTCTCCTGACGGTGGTTGCGTTCGGCTCGTCAGTCGTCACCTGGGTTTGCTCGTGGGTGGCGTATCGGGCTGTGGATGTCGGGAGCGGGGTCAACGTTGCGACGCTGGCTCGCGCCTTCGGCGGCGCCTCACGGCGCGAAATGGAGGATGCGACGCTGGCGTCGCTGGTGGAAGACTTCGAGCGCAACCAAGCAGTGATCGAACAGAAGGGACGCTGGTTGCAGGTCGCGCTCTATGCGCTGGCTCTGCAATTGTCACTACTGGTGGCCACCGTGATCGTCAGCGCGCTGGAATCCGGCTAGAGGCCACGCCTCTGGATCGTGCGAGGGAGCGGACGCCACTTTCCATCACGGCCGCGGATCTGATCGCCACGTATGATGGGCCGACCTAGCACAGCCACTGATTCATCGGGCGTCTCGGCTTGTCGCACGCCATCGGCGCGGTCGCCCGCGCCGTTGCGTTGCTGCCCGACCGTCGCACGTCCGCCCCTCGTCAAGCGCTTCAGCCACTTCACAACGATTCCTTCCGGGATTCGAAGACAGGATACCAAGACTCGATCACGCTAGCTCCGCCAAGACCTCGAGCGTGTGTTGGCCGAGGGTGGGGGCGGGGCGGAGGATGCGTGTGGCGGTGGATTCGAAGTCCCAGGGTGGGGCGACTTGTTGGAGACCGTCAACTTCGATGATGGCGCCGACGGCGGCGACCTGGGGGTCTGCGGCGAGGCGTTGGTAGTCGTGCATCGGGAAGGCCCAGCCGCCGCTGCGCTCGACTTTTTCGATCACCTCGGCGGCGGTCCAGTTGGCGAAGCCGCGCTCCCAGAGGTGTTTGAGCTCGTGCGACCATCGTCCCGCGCCGCCGGCGCCGTCGCGGAGGAGCAGGCCGAACTGCGGGTCGTCGCGGACCCATGTCATGTCGAGTTGATCGATGAGGCCTTCGAGCGCGTCGCGGCCCATTCGGGCCTTCGAGAAGTAGATCGGCAGATCGGCGCACTGGTAGCCGCGGTCGGGCGGCTTGATGTAGGAGTCGAGGTGGAAGCCCCACCATTCGTCGGGATTGGAGAGCGCGACCCAGAGGGTAGAGCGCATGGCGAGCAGGCTGCCGAAGAGCGAGACTTCCAGACGCTGGCCGCCGCGACCGCTCACGTCGCGCGCGTAGAGGGCGGCGCAGACACCCTGGATGGCGTAGTTGGCGGCGTACATCGAGCCGGCGTCGTTGCCGAGCCGGACGGGTGGCTCGCCGATCGAGCCGAGCGATGTGGTGGCCTCGCTGGCGAGCTGTGCGGCGAGCTCACCGGCCTCGCGGTCGGCCCAGGGGCCGTTGGGTCCCCAGCCGGAGATAGCGCAGTAGACGAGCTGATCGGCGCCGAGCGCGTCCCAGGCGAGCTCGGGCGGGAGGCCGACCTTGTCGACCACGGCGACATCGGCCTGGCGGAGCAGCCGGCGGGCCGTGTCGAGATCGGCGGGGTTGGACCAGTCGAGGACGATGCCGCGCTTGTTGCGGTTGAGTGCGTGCCAGGCCGCCGAGTTGTCGCCGAGGGCGGGACACCAGCCGCGGGAGCGGTCGCCGGCGGGGGATTCGATCTTGACCACGTCGGCGCCGGCGTCGCCCAGCGACATCGCGGTGTAGGGGCCCGCGACCCCTTCGGAGATTTCGACGACGCGATAGCCGTCCAGCGGTCCTGGCATCGGGGGACTCAGTCTCCCGCTGCCTGGAGCGAGGGGATGCGGGCCGGGAGCGAATCGAGGATCTCTCCGGTGTGCTCGCCGGGCAGCGGAGTGCCGGTCCAGCGGGCCGGGGTGCCTTCAAGGGTCCAGGGCGGCCCACCCGTCTGGACGCTGCCCCAGCCGGAGGTCAGGACGTCGCGGATGTAGCCGTTCTCGATGACCTGAGCATGGTTGCGGAGGACGTCCCAGGAGAGCGGGTAGCCGCAAGGCACGCCGGCGGCGGTGAGGCGCATCATCCAGTAGTCGCGCGGGCGCTGGAACAGGGCTCGATCGAGGATGGCGGCGAGCTCGTCGCGGTGTGCGACGCGGTCACGATTGGTGGCAAAGCGGGCGTCGTCGCGCAGGGCTGGCAGGCCGACGGCCTCGGAGCGTTCCAGCGCGCCGACGAGGCGTTCCCACTCCGATTCGCTGGTGGCCGAGACGCCGATCCACTGGCTGTCCTGGCAGCGGAAGGCCTGGTCGGGCGCGGCGGCGAAGCCGGCGGAACCGAGCGGCTGGTGCAGCTCGCCGGTGGCGAGATACTCAGCGATGCGGGCGCTCTGCAGAGCCATGCCGGCGCGCAGCATGCCGACGTGGATTCGCTGTCCCCGGCCGGTGCGGTGGCGCGCGAGCAGGCCCATCAGCACGGCCTGGGCGGCGACGTTGCCGGTGCTTGCATCCATCTGGGTGAAGTGCCGATAGACCTCGGGGCGGCCGCGGCGCGCGCCGTTGGTCGACCAGAACCCGGTGAAGTACTGGCACTGGACGTCCGCGCCGGGGCTGTCGCGCATCGGGCCGGTTTCACCCCAGCCGGTGATCGCCGTGTAGACGACGTTGGGGTTGGCGGCGCGGACCTGTTCGTAGCCCATGCCGAGGCGGTCGGCCGCGCCGGGGCGCATGTTGACGAGGAAGACATCGCAGGTCTGGAGCAGCCGGTAGGCGGTCTCACGGTCGGCCTGGGATTTGAGGTCGAGGAAGAGGCCGCGCTTGTTCATATTCCAGGTGATGTAGCCGATCGAGGTGCCGTCGATCGAGGGCGGCACGCCGGCGCCAAGCGTGCGCGGGTCGACGCCGGGCTGCTCGATGTGGATCACGTCTGCGCCGAGCGCGCCGAGCTGGGTCGAGGCCCAGGGGCCGACCATCCAGAGCGTCATGTCGAAGACGCGCACACCATCGAGCGGGCCAGGCGACGATTGCGACATTGGCGACTCTCCGATCCGGACCAATAATATGCGCGTCGTACGCTGCGCGCGGGAGACACGATGCCGGACGATGTTCTCTATGCGATGGCGCACTGGCGGCTGCAAGAGCAGGTCGATCAGGTGAAGGAGCTGAACTCGCGGCTCGTCGGCGTGTTCGCCGGGGCGACAGCGCTGTGAGTGGTCTTCGTCGCGTTTCAGGACTTCAGTGGATTGAACTCAGCGATGACGATCGGGCTTGCCGCCGCTGCGGCGGCTGTCTACGTCCTGCTGACGGTGATGACGTTCGTGGCCTTCTTCGATCGTGGTTTTCGACTCCGGCCGAATCTGGAGGATTTGCGTCAAGTCAGCCAACTCAATGATGCGGCCACGACTCGCGCGTGGGTGGCGAGCGAGATGATGCAAGCCGTTGTGGCCAACGAAGCTCGAATCAGGCTCTAGTCACGATTTCTCACCGCGGCGCTGGCGCTCTGGGCGGTCGACATCCTGCTGTTCGGTGCGCTCGCTCTCAGTGTGAGTTTCTAGCCACCAGCCGAGACACCACTTCTCGCCACAACTCAGCTGCGAGGACCCATGGCGGAGGCGGGCCGCGGTCAACGCCTTCATCTCGACCGGGTGGGATTGGCCTCTGGGTCCAATCGCGACGCGCACGCGTCCCATCGGCGAGCATTGGCATTCCGTCGGCGTCGCGCCGCGGCTGGCGGGATGTTGTCTGTTCTGACATGAGTCTGCCTGCCTCGGAGCAAGGATAGCCCGCGCGCTCAGCCGCCGCCGCGCTGGGCTTTGAGCATGAATCGATCGAACACGGTGTCGACGGATTGTTGATTGCTGGCGGAGAAGGTGAAGTAGTGCTCGTCGATGGTGGTGCTGAGGCGGGGGTGGAAGGGGCGCTGCTCGGTGCGCCAGACGACCTCCCAGCCGTCGCCGCGCATCGCGCCGTGCGGGCGGACCGCGCCGTCGGGGTCGGCGAGGCCGGGCTCGGCATCGACGGCGCCGAGGTCTTCGAGGTAGTCACGCAGGCGCCAGATGGGGACGCCGCGCAGCTCGACGCTGCGGACTCCACGGGGTTGTGACACGTCGTCTCCGTACCGATGCACTGTAGGTTGCGTCCTCGTGGCGTCAGCTGAGGGCGGGCGAAGCATCCTCTGAACAACTCTCCGCCGGCACTGCGCGGGGGGAGAGCGCCGCGGTCAGCGGAGGTTAGCGCGGTCCTCCCCCTCAGTCGCTGCGCGACAGCTCCCCCGCGGGGGGAGCGATTCCCGATCCCGATTCCGCTCCCCTCCCATATCGCCCCCTGAGGGGGAGATGCCGAAGGCAGAGGGGGAGTGCCTCGCGGTCAGCGGAGGTCAGCGCGGGCCTCCCCCTCAGTCGCTGCGCGACAGCTCCCCCGCGGGGGGAGCGATTCCCGATCCCGATTCCGCTCCCCTCCCATATCGCCCCCTGAGGGGGAGATGCCGCAGGCAGAGGGGGAGTGCCTCGCGGTCAGTGGAGGTCAGTGCGGGCCTCCCCCTCAGTCGCTGCGCGACAGCTCCCCCGCGGGGGGAGCGATTCCCGATCCCGATTCCGCTCCCCTCCCATATCGCCCCCTGAGGGGGAGATGCCGCAGGCAGAGGGGGAGTGCCTCGCGGTCAGTGGAGGTCAGTGCGGGCCTCCCCCTCAGTCGCTGCGCGACAGCTCCCCCGCGGGGGGAGCGATTCCCGATCCCCCCCCCGCAAAGCGGGGGGAGAGGGGATGTTCGGAGGCGGGCTAGGGGAGCGAGCCGGTGCGGCGGGGGATGTCGTCGAGCATCTTGACTTCGGGCGAGCCGTCGCGGGCGCCGGCGTCGAGCGAGGCGTCGCGCATTGCTTCGAGGGCGTCGTTCCAGCCGTCGGCCCAGCCGTTGCGGAAGCCGACGGCCCAGGGGGCATCGCCGCCCTGAGCGTCGTTGACGACGAGGTCGGCGAGCGCGACGATCCGCGCGTCGAAGACGGCAGCGGTGAGGGCGCCCTCCCAGGCCGCTTCGAAGGCGGCGCCGCGGGCCTCGCGTTCGATCTCGGCGATGCGGCCCTGCGGGGAGGTGCTCAGCGGAGCGATGAAGGTGGTGGCCAGGATGCCGAGCAGGGCGGCGAACGCGCCGCCGAGGATCACCGCGATGATGGTGTGCCGGCCGATCCAGTCACGGTTGCGCCGCCAGCCGACGCGGTCAGCCTCGACTTCGCCCCAGCCGCGCAATGGACGGCCGCGTCGTTCGCTCATCGCAGCAGCTCGATCCACTGCGTGCCCTCTTCCTGGTCGAGCGTTTGGCGAGGAAGGCGCCGGGTGAGCTGGGTGATCGCGTCGTTCCAGGCGAACTCGTAGGCAAGTTCGTAGGCCTCGTCGCGATCGCCTGACTCGAGCAGCCCGGACAGATCTGCGGCGGCGGCCTGCTTGCCGATCGGCCGGGCCTCGCGGCTGGCCACGACGGAGGCGAGGTAGCGCCCGCGGCCCTCGCCGCTGAGCTGTGCAGCTTCCTCACCAACCTTCGAGGTGCCGGCGCGAAAGGACGGGGTGCTGGCGACGATCGCGATCATGATGACGCCGATGACGACGAAGCCGATCGTGAAGGCGATCGCGGCCTGTCGGGCCAGGTCGTAGCGCAAGAGTTCGCGGAGGCGGTCGATCAAAGGAGCGCGCCGCCGGCGACGGGGGGGAAGATGTCCATGTCGCTGTTGGGGGGGACGGGAGTGTTGAGGCCCTCGAGGTGGCGGACATCGCGGCCGTTGAGCATCACGGCGACGAAGCGACGGACCTGGCCGCTCTCATCGAGCAGTCGCTCCTCGAGCGCGGGATGTTCGGCGATCAGGCGGTCGATCACGGCGCCCACCGTCGGCGGCGACGAGTCGAGCTGGACGCTGCGGCCGCCGACCAGCGGGCGGAGTGTGGCGTAGAAGCGGATTTCCACGCCGGAGGCCGTTGCTTGCTGCGCTAGCCGATGATTTCGAGTTCGCGAAGCTTGGCGTCGGGCACCACGCCGTCGTCCCAGCCGCGCGCGTCGTAGTACTGCTCTTTCATCTGGTCGAGTTCGCAGACGTGGCCGGCGGCGGGACCGCTGGCGGGCTCTTCGAGGAAGCGCCGCGGCAGCGAGTCGTCGTCGCCGCCGAAGCCGGCCTGGTTGTTGAAGTAGCGCTCGAGGTTGTAGATGCGCTCGCCCGCGACCATGACCTCTTCCTCGGACATCGGCAGGCCGACGACGGATTCGTAGAGGGCGGCGTATTCGGGCGCGCCGACCGCGAAGGCGGAGAACTTGCAGAGGTCGAGGGAGTCGCTGAAGGCGTGCAGGTCCTGGAAGATCTTGAGCAGCGGGCCCTTGCCGTCCCACTCGAGCGGGTCGGTCTTGACCGGGATGCCGAGCAGCTCGGAGGCGGGGGTGTAGCCGCGCAGGTGGCAGGCGCCGCGGTTGCTGGTGGCGTAGCCGAGGCCCTCGCCCTTGACGCCGCGCGGGTCGTAGGCCGGCACGGCCTGGCCCTTGACCGTCATCGAGATTTCGCTGTGGCCCCAAGCGGCGGCAGCCTTGGCCGTGCCGTCGGCCAGCGTGTTGCCGATCGCGGTGCTGCGGGTGGCCATCTCTTCGGTGACCCGCACCATGCCCGCGCCGTCGCCCCAGTCCAGCGGCGTGTCGACGTAGCCGAGTTCGGAGGCCTCCATGTACATCGAGAGGACGTTGCCGATCTCGATCGCGTCCATCCCGAAGTCGTTGCACTGGTCGATCACCTTGGCGATCACGGCGGGGTCGTCGTTGCCACAGTTTGAGCCCAGCGACCAGGCCGGCTCGTACTCGAAGGACTCCATCTTGAGGCCGGCGTGGACGCCCTCGGTGATTTCGACTTCCTTCTTGCAGGCAACCGGACAGGCGTGGCAGGTCGGTTCGGCGGTCAGGAACTCGTCGCGCATCACTTCGCCGGAGACGGCGTTGGCGGCCTCCGGAGTGGTCTGCGTCATCTGCGAGTTCTTGGTGCCGAGCGCGCCGATCGAGTTGACGACGTTCATCAGCACGTTGGTGCCGAACGCGGAGAGGCCGCCGGAGCCCTCCTTGAGCGTCCCGTCGGGATTGACACCGGAGGGTGCGGTCACGGGCGATTCGAGGATCAGGCCGAGGTGAGTGCGCTGGGCGGCGCGGAACTTGTCGCGCTCCTCGCCGCGCTCGGGGCGCCAGCGGCCGGCGTTGGTGCCGACGGCGACGACCGCCTTGAGGTTCTTGCCGCCGGCGACCGCGCCGGTGCCGCCGCGGCCCGCGGCGCGGTCGTCTTCGTTCATAATCGATGCGAAGAGGATGCCGTTCTCGCCGGCCTGGCCGATGGACATGACTGAGACGTTGGTGGCGTTGCCACTGGCGGAGCCGAAGTGCTTGACGGTGTCGTGGACGCCGAGGCCCCAGACGTCGGAGGCGTCACGAATCTCGACCTCGTTGTTCTCGCAGTGGAGGTAGACGGGGGAGTCGGCCTTGCCGGTGATTAGCAGGGCGTCGAAGCCGGCCCAGCGCAGGCGGGCGGCGCTCCAGCCGCCCATGTGCGAGTCGGTCACGGTGCCGGTCAGCGGCGACTTGGTGACGAAGGCGAGGCGCCCGCTCATGGTGACTTCGGTGCCGGTCAGCGGACCGTTGACGACGGCGAGCATGTTGTCGGGGCTGTTGGCGTCGGTCTCGGGGCCGTTGTCCAGCAGATACTTGACGCCGAGGCCGCGGGCGCCGATGTACTTGCGCGCGTCTTCCTCGTTGATCCCTTCGTAGGAGATGGTGCGGTTGGTGAGATCGATGCGAGCGACGCGATTGGCGAATCCACCGAGTGCCATGGTGTGGGCCTCTCTCTCGAGCCGTGGTGCGCGCAGCAGAGCGCGGAGGGTTTGCAGTGCGATGGTAGCCGATCGGCGAAGTCAACTACGCCTTCCGTCATTCCCGTGTCCAAGCCAGGGGCAGGCTCTGCGCAGGCAGGAATGACGGATAGGAGCGCGGGAATGACGGATGGGAGCGCGGGAATGACGGATTAGGAATCCTCTGAATAACTGTCCCCCCGCTCTCAATGGCTCCCCCCGAGGGGGAGCTGTCGCGCAGCGACTGAGGGGGAGGGCGGAAGGCTGATGAGACGCCAAGCCGCGCACCGCAACGCCGGCTGAGCGCGACGCACTCCCCCTCTGCCCCCTGCCTGCCCCTGCGCAGGCTGCGGCATCTCCCCCCGCTCGGCGGGGGGAGAGGGGAAATGGGGATTAGGCGCAGGTCTCCGCAGGGGGTGCAGGGATCCGGATTCCGTTGAGCACTCAATGTGCTCAACGGGGGAGAGCTGTCGCGCAGCGACTGAGGGGGAGGGCGGAAGGCTGATTGGACGCCAAGCCGCGCGCGGTAACGCCGGCTGAGCGCGACGCACTCCCCCTCTGCCTGCGGCATCTCGCCCCCGTTGAGCACATTGAGTGCTCAACGGAATCCGATCCCAATGGCTCCCCCCGAGGGGACCTGCGCGTAAGTCCCCCTGCTCCGACCCCCCCTGCCGGTGGCGGTGTCACGAAGTGACGGTGGGGAGCTTCCGCTATCTGGTGAGGGGGCGCGCGGAGCCCCCCTCTGCCTGCGGCATCTCCCCCCGCTCCGCGGGGGAGAGGGGAAATGGGGATTACGCGCAGGTCTCCGCAGGGCGTGCAGGGATCGGATGCCCCTGAACACATTGGGTGGTCAGGGGGGACCCGACTTGTTCAGAGCGTTCTTAGGAGCGCAGGAATGAGAGAGGGGCCCGCGACGCCGATCGCCGGGGGGCTAGACTGCGTGACGACTGTTCGGGCAGGGAAAGGACCTCGGAATGAACATTGCTGAACTGGGCAAATCACCCCACGCCGACCCGTTGGTCAAGACGATCATGGAGCACGACCTCGCGCGCCACATCGTGGAGCTTGACGCCTACGGCTTCACCGTGATCCCGCCGGAGAAGATGGGCACCTCGCCGGGATTCGCCGACCGCCTGCGCGACGCGATCCTGAACACTTATCAGCGCCGCCACGATGTCGAGATCGACGACTGGCGCACCGCTGACCTGCCGGCTCCCAACGAGCGCGCCTGGCAGCTGGTCGACGAGGACGACGTGATCACCGAGGCTGTGCTGAATCCGGTCGTGCTGACGATGGCTCGCTGGCACTGCGGGCAGAGCGCGATCCTGGGCGGCACGTCCTCGATCATCAAGCCGCCGCACGAGCAGAACTACCTCGCCATCCACAACGACACGCACGGCGTGCCGCCGCCGCAGGCCGCCTACACGCACCTGGTCAACACCAGCTGGGTGCTGACCGATTACGACTCGCGCGAGGACGGGCCGACCGTGTTCGTGCCCGGATCGCACCGCTGGGGCCGCGCGCCGGCGCCGCACGAGACGAAGTTCTGGGAAGAGGGCGCGACACTCGAGCCGGTCTCGATTACAGCCAAGGCGGGCTCGCTGGCCGTCTGGGGCGGCAACACCTGGCACGGGGCGATGAACCGCATGAGCACCGGCCTGCGGGTCACGATGGTGCTCGTCTGGATCCGCTCCTACATGCAGCGGATAAACATGTGGGACGAAGGCGCGGTCTCGCCGGATCGGCTTGAGCGCTACCCCGAGCTGCACAAGATCCTCGGCTACGACCACCCCTACCCGTTCCGCGAGTCGGTCGACAAGGCGGACAAGATCGCGGAGATGATCGCTCCAGGTCAGGACCAGTTTGCATGATCGCGATCTGGGTCAAAGTCCGGGTCAGACCGGAGGGGCTTGAGCGGTTCCTGGCCGGAATCGAGACGGATGCACTGGGCTCGGAGCGAGACGAGCCCGGCTGCGTGCGTTTCAACGTGCTGCAGGACGCCGAGGACGAGCTGACGTACTACTTCTATGAGGTGTACGAAGACGAGGCGGCGCTCGGGGCGCACCGCGAGGCGCCGCACTACGCGGCCTGGGCGGCGGTCTCGGACACGCTCGAGGGCGAGATCGAGATCAACAGGGCATCAACCGTCTTCCCCTCGGACGAGGCATACTGGAGGTCAACGAAGGTGGGCGCGTAACACACGAGGAGCCGTGATCATGACCAGCGAGGTCGACGATCTCAGCGAGGTCAACCAGCAGTACACGATCAACAAGCAGCGGCTGCTGGAGACGGTGTGCAGCGAATACCGCGTGAAGCGACTGGAGTTGGTTAGCCTGCTTGACGAGGGCCCGCTGGAGGTTGACGAGCGCAATGCCGAGCTGATCGTCACTTACGAAGACGGCTTCAGCCTGCCTTGGATGGCTGAGTACACGGAATTGGCCGCGCTGCTCGAGGCCATCTATGGCCACGAAATCGGTCTGGCCATGGAAGGCTCCCCGGCAGCGGACAGATTCTGCGAGCGTCCAGCCGAGCGACGAGTCGTATTGTATGAGCCCTGATGCTCGTGAGTGCCTGCAACACATCAGCCGAGCGGGCCGGCGAGTCATTGCCTACACCCAAGGTGTGACATACGGCGAGTACATCGAAGACGATCTGCGGTCTGCGGCGGTCGAGCGACAGCTCATCACCATTGGTGAGGCGCTGCGGCGCTTGGAGCGGCTCGACTGGGACACAGCGCAGCGAATTACCGACCGCCGAAGGATCATCAAGTCCCGCAATGCGCTGGTACATCGATTCGAACGTGTCCGACACAACCGCGTCTGGGCGACAGCTCAGACCAGCCTTCCTCTGCTCCTGGAACAGGTCAAGGCGCTACTCAACGATCCAACCGGCGACGCGTGACACCAATTCGGCACGATCCGCCTTCGGCTAGCCTGCGCGAAAGACACTTCACTGTGGCCTTGTGGAAAGGTGCACGAATGGCAATCGACGCGCTCGCGCTTGAGCGGGATCTGAACGGGCTGCGGGAGTTGGCGGCCGCGAAGCTCGCCGACGATCCGCTTCCGGCGGGGCGAGAGGCGGAGCGGCGGCTCTGGGAGGACATCGAGCGCTACGAGCTGCAGGCTGAGGTCGCGAGCCTGGAGACGAAGGGCTACGCGGTGATCGCGCCGGAGAAGGCTGCGCCGCTGGAGCTGTTTGAGCGGATTCGCGAGGCGATCCTGCGGATTGCGGGAGAGGATGAGGGTCCGCTGCGCCCCGGGCTGGGCCGCACGCTGCAGCATCTGCTGCCGCGCGATCCTGTCTTCGAAGAGGTGCTGACCTCGCCCGTGCCGCTGACGCTGGTGACATACATGCTGGGCTGGCGGGCGAAGATTAGCCAGGTCACGGGGCTGGTCAAGGACACGCGCACGCCGCCGCTGACGATCCACGCCGATCACAGCTTCAAATTCCCGACGCCGTGGCCGATCACCGCGCAGTACTGCAATCTGAACTGGATCACCGGCGACTACACGCGCGAGAACGGCGCGGTCTGCGTGTGGCCCGGCTCGCACCGCTGGGGGATCAACGTGCCCCCGGAGCTGCAGCAGGCGCACGACCATCCCGACCTCGAGGTGCTGGAGGTACCGAAGGGATCGGTGATCGCGTGGCACGGGAGTCTGTGGCACGGGGCGCTGCCTCGGACGACGGAGGGTCAACGGGTAACGCTGGTGATGCCGTTCGTGCGCGACCACGTGCAGACGCAGGAGCTGTATTGGGCGACGGCGACGCCGGAGATGGTCGAACGCAACCCGGCGCGGTTCGCGACGCTGATCGGGCTGACATCCAGGACCCCGTGGATTTCCGGCGACTTCGCAATTCCCGCAACGGCCGGCACGCCGAACGGCTCGCAATGGGAGTAGGCCGTCAGCCCCGGTGACCTACTCTCGACAAGGCCGTCCAGCATCGCATTAATGCTATGATCTGAGGCATGCCGGCCGTTCGCTATTTCCGGGACGTGGACGGGTCACTTCCGGTGGAGGAGTACATCGCATCGCTGGACCGCAACGGACGGGGCAACGATGCGGCTCGGATGCTTGATGCGATCGAGCTGCTGGCGGACATCGGAATGGCCGGGGCACAGGAACTGGGAACCCGTTTCAGCCGCATCATCGACCGCCGGCTGCGCATCTGGGAACTGCGGATCGGAGGACAACGCATTGCCTACGTCCCGGTCGCCGGCGAGCTCATCCTGCTTCACGCGTGGAAGAAGAGCACGCAGAGACTCGACCCGGCGGCTCTGAATCGGGCGCGACGCAACTACCGGCGCGCGCTGGGAGCCGACTAGATGACCAGGCGCAACAGGGGGAGGACCAGCCCACATGACGAACTCGAGAGGACCAACGCACGCGGAGGTTAGGGACCGACTGCTCGGCGAGGGCAGCGCGCAACTCCGCGAGGAATACGCGCGCCTGGGACCGCGTCGCGCCGCGATCGCGGCGCTCGTCCGGGCGCGGATGAAGCGCAAGCTGACGCAACACGAGCTGGCCGAACGGATGGGTGTCAGCCAGGGCGTCGTCAGCCGCCTCGAGGCGGGCACCCACAGTCCCAAGCTCGAAACGCTTGAACTGGCCGCTCGCGCGATGGATTTTCGCTGGGAGATAAAGCTCGTCGACGCGCGGCGCGGCCGTTCGACCCCTCGTCCCGAGGCTACTCGTAAAATCGCCTGACGCTGCGCACGCCGCCGAATCACAGCCCTGCCGTATCCGCCCTATCTTCCATTCACACGGCACGCCCAGTCCGCAGGGGAGTCAAGCCATGACCTACGAACACATTCGAGTTGAGCCGTTGACGCCGACGATCGGGGCGACCGTTGAGGGGGTGGACCTCACGGAGCCGCTGGACGACGCGGTGATGGCGGAAATCAACGAGGCGTGGATGGAGCACCTCGTGCTGTTCTTCCGCGACCAGCCGATGAACTCCGAACAGCATCTGGCGTTCGGCCAGCGCTTCGGCGATCTGCACATCCACCCGGCGGCGCCCTACGCCGAGGGCAACCCTGAGCTGATGATCATCCACACTGACGAAAGCTCGTTCCGCAACAACGGCGAGCGCTGGCACTCGGATGTGTCGGCCGATCTGGAGCCGCCGATGGCGAGCATCCTGCACATCCACCATGTGCCGCCGAGCGGCGGGGACACGTGCTGGTCGAACATGTACGCGGCCTATGAGGCGCTGTCGCCGGCGATGCAGGAGTTGCTCGAGCCGATGACGGCGCTGCACGCCTCCGACTATTCGGGGCAGTACGGGGGGCACAAGCCGCAGCGGGAGTCCCCGAGCGCAGTGCATCCGGTGGTGCGAACGCATCCGGTGACGGGCAAGAAGGCGTTGTTTGTCAACGAGGTGTTCACGAAGCGGATCAACGAGCTGTCGCGCGACGAGAGCGCGGCGCTGCTGGGTTTCCTCGCCGACCACGTGAAGAACGTGAACTTCCAGTGCCGCTTCCAGTGGGCCGATCACTCGGTGGCGATGTGGGACAACCGCTGCACGCAGCACATGGCGATCTGGGACTACTTCCCGGAGACGCGCTCGGGCATCCGGGTGACGATCAAGGGCGACAAGCCGTTCCGTTAGCAGGGTGCTGACAAATCGATGCGCTGGCGTTTTCCACTCTCCCCCCGCTTTGCGGGGGGAGATGCCGCAGGCAGAGGGGGGCTCTGCGGTCCCGGCTCGATGCCGTCGCTGCATTTGGTCAGGCCGCGGCAGGCCCCCCTCTGTCACTCCGTGACATCTTCCCCCGCTCCGCGGGGGGAGAGTAAATGGGGGGAGAGTGAATCGAGCCTTCCTGGGACTTCGTGGGGATGACTACCATCGCGGAGATGCGTAAGGGGGTAGCCGATGGAGCCGCTTGAGGGAATTCGGGTGGTTGAGTTTGCGATTGCGATTCAGGGGCCGCTGGCTGGTGGGTTTCTGGCGGATATGGGCGCGGATGTGATCAAGGTCGAGCCGCCGGGGGGCGACCCGAATCGCTGGCACACGGGGGTGAACTGGGAACACGGGCCGGAGACGCCGGGCGCGCAGTTTCTGTCGGTGTCGCACGGCAAGCGGTCGATTGCGCTCGATATTCACACCGATGTCGGGCGCGACGTGCTGTACCGGCTGGTGGAGCAGGCCGACATTTTCGTCAGCAACTTTCGCGAGGATTCGCTGGAGCGCCTGGGCCTGGGGTACGGGGAGCTGTCGGGGCGGAATGAGCGGCTGATCTACGCGATCGCCAACGGGTTTGGGCATGAGGGGCCGGATCGCAACAAGCGGATGAGCGATCAGTATGCGCAGGCGCGGAGCGGGATTGCGAGCGTGACGGGTGAGCCGGGCTCAGCGACAGTGATTCCGGGCACGGTAATCGGCGACACGAGCGGGGCGATGGGCCTGACGCTCGCGATCATGACGGCGCTCGCCAGCCGTGAGCTGCACGGCATTGGACAGAAGGTGCGCACCTCGTCGTATGGGGTGATGGTCTGGATGCAGGGCTGGGAGCTGAACCACTCTTCGGTCTCGGGCACGCTGCTGACCCGGGACGGTCCGCACCACCCGAACGTGGCGGGGATCGTGGGTATCTACGAGACATCGGACGGCGGGGCGTTCTGCGTGGGGATCACGAGCAACGACGCGTGGCGGGACTTCTGCGAAATCGGTGGGATCCCTGAGATTGGCGCCGATCCACGCTGGGACATGTTTGAGAAGCGCTCGCCGATGCAGGACTTCCGCTGGGTCGAGCGCTCGCGGGAGCTGCGCCCGCACGTGGCGCGGGCGATGCTGACGCGGACGACGGATGAGTGGGAGGCGTTCTTCGATGAGCGTCGCGAGGAGATCATGTACCAGCGAGTGTTCGACTACGAGGATGTGATGGCCGACCCGCAGGCGCTGGAGAATGGGTACATCGTGGAGAAGGATGTGCCGGGCGTGGGCAAGCGTCAGATGGCGGGGCAGTTCGTGCAGTTCTCGGAGACGCCGGCGAGCGCCAAGCCGTGGTTTTCGCAGCTCGGCCAGCACACGGCCGAGGTGATGGCGGAGCTGGGCTTTGGCGAGGCGGAGATCGCGGAGGTGGAGGCGCAGCGAAATCCGCGGCAGCCGATGTCGCGTCGGGCGCAGGCGCGGCAGCGGTAGGGGCGGGGGCCGCCACATTACGAAATGTCCATCGGTGTTGCGGCGAGCGGGGAGGGCAGCCACGAGGGCTGCCCCTACAGGGAGACCTGCGCGTAATCTCCATTTCCCCTCTCCCCCCCGCTCCGCGGGGGGAGATGCCGCAGGCAGAGGGGGGCGCCGGGCGCGCCCTCACGAGATAGCGGAAGCTCCCCACCGTCACTTCGTGACACCGCCACCGGCAGGGAACGTCGGAGCGGTGGGACTTACGCGCAGGTCTCCTACAGGGGAGGGTCTGAAGGCCGGCGTTAGTCGCCGCGGGCGAAGGCGGCGAGGTCGAGGGCGGTCGAGCGCGCGAGGTCGGTGCAGGGCAGGACCTGGTTGTCGCCGCCGTGGGTCGTGCCCATCACCTGGCGGCAGCGAGCGGTCTGGCCCGCGCGCAGCAGCAAGCGGTAGAACTCGATGCCCTCATCGCGCAGCGGATCGCATTCGTTGACGCTGATCACGGCGGGTGGGAAGCCCTGCACGTCTTCCTCCGTCGCAAACAGCGGCCAGGCGAGCGGGTCCTGGGCGTCGAACGCGTCCATGCCGTAGGCCATCGCGCCGAAGTTGCTGTGCAGATCGATGATGAGACCGTTGTTTTCGATCGACGAGGGCAGGTCGTCGCGCGGCCAGCTGCCCGCGATATAGGGGCACATCGCGTAGACGCCGGTGATCAGGTCGGTTGCGCGCTCCTGGACCAGTTTGAGGCCGACCGCGAGCGTCAGGTTGCCGCCGCCGCTCTCGCCCGCCACGGTGATTCGATCGACGTCGATGCCAAACTCGTCGGCGTTCGAGATCGTCCAGCGCAGGCCCGACATGCAGTCGTTCAGCCCGGCGGGAAACGGCTCGATCTCGGGCGCGGATGACGGGGTCACACAGTTGCGGAAGTCGGCCATCACCACTGCGACGCCTTGATGCGCAATCATCCGTCCCCATGACTGGTACATGGAGTCGAAGCAGGACAGCCGGGCCATGCCGCCGCCGTGGATGTAGTACACGCAGGCGAGCGGTTCGTCGGACTCGGGTCGGATGACCAGCGCCTTGATCGTGTTGCCATCGGGCTCCGAGACGAACGTCTCGGTGGTGATCGTCAAGCCCTCAGTCGGCGCGACGGCCTCCATGTCCGCTTCGCTAGTCATGCCGAACGCCGCTTCCATGCCGGCGAGCGCCTCGGGTGTGTTCATCGCCGCGACCAGCTCCTCGCGGCTGGAGAAGCTCGACCGCGGCACCGGCGGCATCTGACCGAAGGCCTCCTTGATTCGCGGGTCGATGCGGGGGTCGTCGTTGATCTTGGGCATGTATGGCTTCCCTGGCTAGTTGCCGCTGGTGAAGGCGGCGAGATCGCGGGCGGTGGACTGGGAGACATCGAGGCAGGCCATGGGAAAGATCTCGGTCGCGTGGATGGTGCCCATGACCTGGCGGCAGCGGGCAGACTGGCCGGCGCGCAAGAGCAGACGATAGAACGCGATGCCTTCGTCGCGCAGTGGGTCGCACTCGTTGACTGAGATGACGGTGTCGGGGAAGCCGGTGACGTCCTCTTCGCTTGCGAAGAGCGGCCAGGCGAGCGGGTCTTCGGCCTCGAAGGCCTCGATTCCATAGCCGAGGGCGCCGTTGTTGTTGTGCAGGTTGAGCAGGATCCCGTTGTTCTCGGTCGAGGAGGGCAGGTCGTCGCGCGGCCAGCTGCCGGCGATGTAGGGGCAGAGCGCGTAGAGCCCGCTGACCAGACCGGCGTCGCCGGAGCGGGTGATACTGAGGCCGACGGCGAGCGTGAGGTTGCCGCCGCCGCTCTCGCCGGCGACGACGATGCGGCTGGCGTCGATGCCGAGCTCGTCGGCGTTGGCGGAGACCCAGCGCAGGCCGGAGACGCAGTCGTTGAGGCCCGCGGGGTAGGGCTCGACCTCGGGCGCGGAGGACGCGGTGACGCAGTTGCGGAAGTCAACCATGGCGACGGCGACGCCGCACTGGGCGATGATCCGTCCCCAGGCCTTGTAGTTGGGGTCGTAGCACGAACTCGAGGCCATGCCGCCGCCGTGGATGTAATAAACGCAGGGCAGCGCTTCGTCCGACTCGGGGCGGATCAGCTGGATGTTGATCGTGTTGCCGTCGGGCTGGGACTGGAAGGTGACAGTGCTGATCTCGAGGCCGGTGGAGGGCGAGACCTCCTCGGTGTCGGAGGGGGCGAAGAACGCCTCCATGCCCTCGCGCATGGCGAGGGCTTCGGGGGCGTTGGCGCGGGCGAGCATTTCTTCGCGACTTGCGGCGTCGGGTTGAGTGAACTCGGGGAATTCACCGAACAGAGCCTTCAGTCGGGGGTCGATGCGGGGGTCTTCGCTGATCTTGCTCATGGGGTCTCCGTGGTCTGATGGGCTGGTGAGATTATGACGGATGGAGGGTATTGGGGCCGGCGAGTGGCGCCGAGGCTCGAGACTGCGGCCCGCTGAGCGACTGTCGGATGGCGCGCTTCAGCGCCGGCGAGTCGCAGGATTTAGGAAGGCGCTGATCCCCTCTCCCCCCGCCCCGCGGGGGAGATGCCGAAGGCAGAGGGGGGCGTGCGGCGCCCATCCATTGCCGTCGCGGTATCTGGGCGGGCGGGGGCGGGCCCCCCTCTGTCACTCCGTGACATCTCCCCCCGCGGAGCGGGGGGAGAGGGGAGCAGGGTGGTGTGGAGGTGGTTTAGCTGGTTCGCCTGGTCCTGCGCCCCCGCCGAGCGGCGGACCCGAAATTTCACTCGCGGCGCAGCTCTTCGTGCCACTCGCGGAACCACTGGGCGGCTTCGGGCAACTCTCGATCGAGCCGGCGCAGGTACGCCAGCTCGCCGGGGTGTTGCTCGGGCAGGCGATCGATGTGTTCTTCCCAGCCTGGGAAGGCGTCGTCGAGCTGGTTGAAGAGGCGCGCGTCCTCGGGATACATCTCGTCGAGCTCGTCGTTGAAGTCGCGCTGGTTTCGCCAGTCCGGGGTGGCGGCGACAGCCGCGGCGGAGAGGCGGGCGTCTTCGGCGTCTTCGGCTTCGGTGCCGTATTCCATCGTGCGGCAATACTCGACGTACGCCGGATCGCCGAGTTCCAGCGCGATTTCGATGCGGCGCTTGCGGTCGAGTTCACAGCGCTCTTCCCAGGTCAGCTTGGCTTCCAAGACCATGCGACGCTCCGTTCGTGCTCCTGTCCGCCGATCGTAGCGCGGCGGGGCGAGCATGTTCAGCGTGATCGGTGTGGGTGGGGGTAGTCGTCGTAGATGTTGTCGCGGAGGCCGACGCGGGTGATCACGATCAGCCGCTGCGCCTGGTCGAGTTCGAAGAGGAGGCGCCAGCGTTTGTTCAGGCGCACGCGCCAGATGATGTCCTGGTCGGCGAACGGCGCGGAGCCGGGGAAGCGCGGCCCATTGTGCAGCTGGCGGATGGCGGTCTTGACCAGACGGTGCGGGATCGGACTGAGCGCGCGAATCTGTTCTTGCGCCTCGTCCGTACGAACGACGCGAAATTTCACTCGCGGCGCAGCTCCTCGTGCGACTCGCGGAAGAACTGTGCGGCTTCGGGAAGTCGCTCGTCGAGCCGGCGGAGGAACTCCACCTCCTCGGGATGTTGTTCGGGGAGTCGGAACAGATGCGTCTCCCAGCCTGGGAAGGCGTCGTCGAGCTGGTTGAAGAGGCGCGCGTCCTCGGGATACATCTCGTCGAGCTCGTCGTTGAAGTCGCGCTGGTTTCGCCAGTCCGGGGTGGCGGCGACAGCCGCGGCGGAGAGGCGGGCGTCTTCGGCGTCTTCGGCTTCGGTGCCGTATTCCATCGTGCGGCAATACTCGACGTACGCCGGATCGCCGAGTTCCAGCGCGATTTCGATGCGGCGCTTGCGATCGAGTTCGCAGCGCTCTTCCCAGGTCAGCTTGGCCTCCGAAACCATGCGACGCTCCGTTCGTGCTCGTGTCCGCCGATCGTAGCGCGATCCGGCGTGACTTGCACGTGTGGGGGCTGGGGAATCGGTGTCTCACCCAACAACCGGGATTGGGTCGACAGGGGCGTCAGTCTGCGCGGCAGAAGGCGGCGAGATCGCGCGCGGTGTCGCGAGAGATTTCGGGGCAGGCCATCGGGAAGACCTCCGTGCCGTGGATGGTGCCCATCACCTGGCGGCAGCGGGCGGTCTGACCGGCGCTGAGGAGCAGCCGATAGAACGCGATCCCTTCGTCGCGCAGCGGGTCGCACTCGTTGACGGAGATCACGGTCGAGGGGAAGCCGCGCACGTCTTCCTCGTTGGCGAAGCCGGGCCAGGCGAGCGGATTCTCGTTGTTGAACTCTTCGATGCCGTAGGCCATTGCGCCGGTGTTGCTCCAGAGGTTGAGCAGGATGCCGTTGTTCTCGGTTGAGGACGGGTACTCGTCGCGCGGCCAGCTGCCGGCGATGTAGGGGCAGAGCGCGTAGAGGCCCTGGATCAGACCGGTGTCGCCATCGCGGGTCAGGCGCAGGCCGACGGCGAGGGTCAGGTTGCCGCCGCCGCTCTCTCCGGCGACGATGATGCGGTCGGCGTCGATGCCGAGTTCGTCGGCGTTGGCGGAGACCCAGCGGAGGCCGGCGACGCAGTCGTTGAGACCGGCGGGGAAGGGCTCGACTTCGGGCGCGGAGGACGGAGTAACGCAGTTGCGGAAATCGACCATGGCGACGGCGACGCCGTTCTGGGCGATGATCTTGCCCCAGGCGCGGTAGTTGCCGTCGTAGGCGGACATGATCATCATGCCGCCGCCGTGGATGTAGTAGACGCAGGGGACGGGCTCGTCGCCCTCCGGGCGAATCAACTGGATGTTGACGGTGTTGCCGTCGGGCTGGGACTCGAAGGTGACCGTGCTGATCTCCAGACCGCCGGAGGGCGCGATCTCCTCGGTGTCGGCGGTGGCGAGGAAGGCCAGGAGGCCCTCGGCCGCTGCGGCCTGCGCGGGGTCGTTCATGATGGCGAGCAATTCGTCGCGGTTCGCGGCGCTGGGCTGAGCCGGCGTGTCCATGCCGCCGAAGATCGCCTTGATCCTGGGGTCGATTCGGGGGTCGTCGCCGAGCTTGCTCATCGGTGCGCCTCTCTCACCGTGCGCTGGCAGTGCTGCTAGACCTGCATGGCGGATGCGCCGGTGATTCCCCACCTGCCCTTGCGCTGGGTGATGAGCACCAGTTCGTGGGTCGTGCTGTCGCCGCGCTTCAGCTCGATCGCGACATTGACAGCGGTGCGGCCGGCCTGCACGGCGCGAAGGCTGGATTCGACCTCAGCGACCTCGCGGTCGCGGGACGTCTCGAACTGAATCAGCTCCTCGGCCGACTCGATCTGCATGACCCTGCCGGGGCCGACGATGGTCAGCGGGAAGTGACAGGTCTGGGAGTGCCCCACGAAGTCACCGGCGCTGCCGTGGTTGATCGCTGACTGCACGACGCCCAGCGCGGCCTGCTCGGCGGCGCTGGTGTCGCCGTCTTCGAGCCAGGTGTCGATCCCGAAGCGGGCCTGGATGCCCCAGCCCGTCTCGAGGCGGGTGAGCAGGTAGGTGACGCGATTGGAGACGATCGGCTCGTCGTCCTTGTTGTAGCGCGTCCAGCCGCCCAGCAGGTGGACCATGTCGTCGGATTCGTGCAGGCGAACGGGCTCGACCCCCTGCGTGCGGACCCAGCCGGCGGCCTTGAACGGCGTCCAGTCGGCGGCGGCGGCGTAGTCCTCGGGGGTGGGGTAGTAGCGCGCGGTGGTGCGGGGGTCGACGCCCTCGCGGGGCGGGGCGACGCGCACGTGCGGATAGCTCATGCACGCGGCCCAGCCGGCGGCGTCTTCGGCGCTGAATCGTTCGAAGAAGGCGAAGTAGGCGTCTTCGGGTGTGTCGTAGTGGCCCATGCGCAGCCTCAATTCCATTCGGGGTCGTCGGCGGGGCATACGATAGCCGCCGCGCTTTCGAGCGTGATCGCGGGGGGCGTTGATCGATCACTGGTGGATCGGGGCGTCGCGGGAGGGCGTGCTGTTCAGCGGAGGTGCAGGTGAGGCCCGGCGACGACGAGCGGACGATCATGTCACCGGACGAGGCCAGCGACCGGAGCTGAGCCTACGGCGGTAGGTTGAGCGAGCACGAGACGCGTGAGGGATGGCAATGACGAACGATGATCTGGCCTTCGCGACGATCGAGGAGCTGGCGCCGCGGATCGCGGCTGGCGATGTGTCGCCCGTGGAGCTGACCGAGGCGCAGCTGGCGCGGATTGAGGCCGCTGACGGGCGGCTGAAGAGTTACGCGACGGTGATGGCCGAGTCGGCGCTGGCCGAGGCGCGCCAGGCGGAGGCGGAGATCGCGGCCGGCGAGTACCGCGGTCCGCTGCACGGCATTCCGATCGCGGTCAAGGACCTCTGCTACACCGACGGCACGCGGACGATGGGCGGGACGAAGGTGCTGGAAGACTTCGTGCCCGACTTTGATGCGACAGTGGTCGCGCGGTTCCGCGCGGCGGGGGCGGTGTTGCTGGGCAAGCTGAACATGACCGAGGGCGCGATGGCGGGCTACCACCGCGCGCGCCGGGTGCCCGTCAACCCGTGGGCCGCCGACCGCTGGACCGGCACCTCCTCCAGCGGCTCCGGCGTCGCCACCGCCGCCGGGCTTTGCTACGCGTCGCTCGGCAGCGACACCGGCGGCTCGATCCGCTCGCCCTCCGCCTCCTGCGCGATCGTCGGGCTCAAGCCGACCTGGGGACGCGTCAGCCGCTACGGCGTGCTGGCCCTCGCCGAGTCGCTCGACCACGTCGGACCGATGACGCGCTCGACCTGGGACTGCGCTGCCGTGCTGGAGGTGATCGCCGGCGACGACCCCCACGACCCCACCACGCTGCCCGAGCCGGCCCCCGCGATCCTCGACGAGATCGGCGCCGGCGTCGCCGGCATGCGGATCGGCTACGACCGCCGCTACGCCTCCGAGAACGTGAGCCCGCCGATCGCCGAGGCCGTCGCCGGCTCGGTCCAGACGCTCGCCGCGCTCGGCGCCCAGATCGTCGACATCGAGCTGCCCGATCTGCGCCCCTCCATCGCCCACTATCTGACGCTTTGCGTGGTCGAAGCGCTCGCCGCCCACGCCGACCACTACCCCAGCCGCGCCGACGACTACGGCGCCTTCTTCGGCGCCTGGCTCGCGGGCGGCGGCGCCGTCAGCGCCGTTGACTACGCCGAAGCCTGCCACGCCCGCGACGAGCTGCGCGGCCGCCTGGCACGCGCCTTCGAAGGCATCGACATGCTGGCCTGCCCGGCCCAGCGCGCGCTGTCCTTCCGTGTGACCGAAGAGATGTTGTACGGCGACACGCCGGTCGAGTTCGACCCGGTGCGCATGCAGTTCACCGCGCCCTGGGACATGAACCGCGCGCCCACGCTGACGCTGCCCAACGGCTGGAGCGACGAGGGTCTGCCGATGGCGCTGCAGCTGGTCGGCCCGCTGGGCAGCGAGGCGGCGCTCTGCCGCGCCGGCTACGCCTACGAGCAGGCCACCGACTTCATGCGTCACCCGGCGGTGTGAGCTATAGCCACCCGAGGTCAGACCACTGCGGGATACGTGTCCTCCGACTCGCCCAAAGTGGCCAGCTCCACGGCGAGAGCCACAGAATTCTCAGGTGGCATGAAGATCGCGGAGTGCGACTGATCAACAGCAGTCGGCAAGTGCTCGATCCGCAGCGCTAGCCCGGCACTGTCACCAATGCCGCGTTTCGCGTCGCCGACATTGAGCACGACAAATCGCCCGTTCGGACGGACGTCAAAGCTCCGGCTCACCACCGCGCGCATGAGCTCGACCGCCGTGGCGACGTCAACTGCATCAAAGACCTCGAGCCAGTTGACCGACAGGTAATCCTCTCCGACTCGCGGCATAAACGCATCCGGCCCCGCGCGCCCCTGCTCGATCGTGCCGGGTCGGCAATATCGAGAGACGTGGTCGCTGTCGGGAAGCGGATCGCCCGTCATTGACGTGCGATCAGCGAGGTGAAGGGAGCGAGCGCGGCAAGCGCCTCGTCGATTGGCAGCTCGCCGTTGATGCTCGTTCGATCAGCCGCATGCTTTGCCGACGCCGAGATGGCGGCAAAACGGATCAGGCTGTCTGGCCGAAACTCAAGAGCCACCAGGCCTTCAGGTGGCACGCGCCAGTTGGCCATCAGATGCCCATCCGGCGTTACGCCGATCCCCGGATCCGGTAGCTGACGGCCGCCGATCAGGAATCGCGCCAGCGCGCGTAGCGACTCAATTTCCATTCGCGGCTCCGCTGAGTCGTGCGCGCCCAGATTTCTCAGATACTGAAGACGCTCGCCGACCGCCGCCAAGCCCCACTCGCGCAGCGCCTCGATGATTTGCTCGTGGTTGCCTGCGGCCTCGATTCGGGCCTGGCTCGTCGTAGCGTTGATGACCATGGATCAAGCACGCTTTCGCGTTCGCACCTGAACTTCAGGTCACAATCATAGCGCAGCCGCGTCGTCGCGTCTCGGCCTCGTCGGCTAGTAGTCGGTTGCCTCGCCCCGCGCGATCCGCTCGTTGCGCTCGTCCATGAAGTCGCGCATGCCGACCTGGCTGTCGGCTGGCGGGGAGACTATGCGCGGCCACGAGTTGAGGCTCGTGGTGGAGCGGAACTGCGCGCCCCAGCCGAGCACGCGGACCATCATGTCGCCGGAGGAGGCCGGCGAACGGAGCTGAGCCATTGGCGGTAGGTTGCGGACAGCGAGCGTGAGACGAATGAGGGACGGCAATGACGAACGAGGATCTGGCCTTCGCGACGATCGAGGAACTGGCGCCGCGGATCGCGGCAGGCGATGTGTCGCCCGTCGAGCTGACAGAGGCGCAGCTGGCGCGGATCGAAGCCGCCGACGGGCGGCTGAAGAGCTATGCGACCGTGATGGCGGAGTCGGCGCTTGCCGAGGCGCACCAGGCGGAGGCCGAGATCGCCGCGGGCGAGTACCGCGGGCCGCTCCACGGCGTGCCGATCGCGGTCAAAGACCTCTGCTACACCGACGGCACGCGGACGATGGGCGGGACGAAGGTGCTGGAAGACTTCGTGCCCGACTTTGATTCGACGGTCGTATCGCGGTTCCGCGCCGCGGGCGCGGTGCTGCTGGGCAAGCTGAATCTGACCGAGGGCGCGATGGCGGGCTACAACCGCGCGCGCCAGGTGCCGGTCAACCCGTGGGCGGCCGATCGCTGGACGGGTGTGTCATCGAGCGGCTCGGGCGTGGCGACGGCGGCGGGGCTCTGCTACGCGTCGCTCGGCAGCGACACCGGCGGCTCGATTCGCTCGCCTTCGGCGTCGTGCGGGATTGTGGGGCTGAAGCCGACCTGGGGACGGGTCAGTCGCTACGGCGTGCTGGCTTTGGCCGAGTCGCTGGACCACGTTGGCCCGATGACGCGCTCGACGTGGGATTGCGCGGCGGTGCTGGAGGTGATCGCAGGGAACGACCCGGACGACGGGACGACGCTGCCGGAGGCGGCGCCGGTGATGCTCGAGGGCATCGCGGGCGGCGTGGCGGGGATGCGGATCGGCTACGACCGGGCGTATTCGGGCGTGGACGTGATCCCGCCGATCGCGGAGGCGGTCGCTGCGTCGGTCGAGGTACTGGCCTCGCTGGGCGCGGAGATCGTCGAACTGGAGCTGCCGGACATGCGGCCCTACATGGCGGCCTGGCCAACGCTCTGCGCGGTCGAGGCGCTGGCGGCGCACACGGAGCACTACCCAAGCCGGGCCGACGACTATGGGGCGTGGTTCGGCGCATGGCTGGCGCGGGGCGCGTCGGTCACGGCGGTCGAATACGCCGAGGCGTGCAACGCGCGGGCCGAGCTGGCCGGCCGGCTGGCGGGGGCGTTTGCGAGGATCGACATGTTGGCCTGCTCGGCGCAAGGCACCCTGCCGCATCGGATCACGGAAGACATGATGTACGACGACGGTCCGGGTGACTTCGACTCGTGGCGCATGCAGTTCACCGCGCCGTGGGATATGAACCGCGCGCCCACGCTGACGCTGCCCAACGGCTGGAGCGACGAGGGTCTGCCGATGGCGCTGCAGCTGGTCGGCCCGCTGGGCAGCGAGGCGGCGCTCTGCCGCGCCGGCTACGCCTACGAGCAGGCGACCGACTTCACGCGTCACCCGGCGGTCTGAGCTTCGGTCACGTCAAGTCGCGATCGCGAGCTCGGCTCATGTCGCCACAGCCGGGTGGATGTTCTCCGCCGTAGCCAGCTCCCGCAGTTCGAGCGCAGCAGCTCTCAAATCCGTGGGATACTCGTAGATGCCGGCATGCGAGAGATTGCCACCCAGAGGCGCGTGTTCGATCCGGATCAGGTGGCCTGTCGCCGTGAGCACACCTGACCTTGCGGCGCCGACGTTCAGTACGGCGAATCTCCCGTCCACACCCAAGCGAAGGATCGCTCCGAGGTCCTCGCGTACTCGAGCCACAGCGTCACCGAGCGGGTCGGCATCGAAGAACTCGAGCCAGTTCACCGACAGATGGTCTTCATTCGTTCTCGGCACGAACGCACTGACCGCAGGCCGCCCCTCTCGGATCTGTTGTGGGCGGCCGTAGCGAGCGAAATGATCGTTGTCCGGAAGCTGGTCCCCGGTCATTCGTCGCAGAGTCGGGGCACGAATGGTTCAATAGCGGCAACAGTGTCGCGATGGCTGAGCGTTCCGCTCACTCGAACCCGCCTGTCACCAAGTGCGCGCGGCCCACAAACTCCAGCGAATCCGATCATGCCCGATGGCTGAAACTCCATGGCCAGAGTTCCCTCCGGACGCACATCCCATTCCACTTGAAGTAAGCCGTCGGCATTCACACCAATCCACGGTCGGGGCAACTGATCCTCACTGACCAGAAAGTGCGCGAGCCGGCGCAGAGACTCCAGGCCCATGGGCAGCTCGTCGGGCGGGTTCTGCTCATCAAGAGTGCGGAGCTCACGGAGGCGCTGGGCGATTTCGGGGCGTCCGCATGCATGTAGAGCGCTGATGATCTCACCGTGTGTTTCTGCAGCGGCGATGACTGTGACCGGGTCTTGCGGATGGATGGCGGCGTCGGGCATCGCAGGCTCTCCGATTCACCCGAATTGTAGAGCGAAGTGTGGGCCTCCGCCCCGGGGGATCAAACGACTGCCGGGTATACGTCCTCAGACATGACGATCTCCGCAATCGCGTGCGCAACCGCGGTGTCCTCCGCGGAGTAGCCGACGACGCCGGAATGGGACGGATTCTGGTCGGTCGGACGGTGCTCTGCGTGAACGGGTCGGCCCGTCGCATCGCGGACCGCCGCCCCAACATCACCGACGTTCAACACCACGAACCGCCCACTCGTCCTCAGCTGAAATGCGCCGCCAAACAGGACGCGCATCTCGCCAACCGCCGTCGACAGGTCGCCCGCCTCCAAGAACTCCAACCAATTCACGGACAGATACTCGTCGCCCGGGCGGGGCCTGAACGCAAGCCAGCGCGGCACGCCGTTCTCCACTTGCCGAGGGCTGCAATACCGCGCGACGTGGTGAGCGTCCGGCAGCCGATCGCCTGTCATCGCGTTCGCAAGTGCCTCGTGAACGACGCGAGCGCAGCGACCGCGTCGTCAGCGGCGCCGGTACCGCTGACACTCGGACGATCAGGTCCCAATGCTCGTGGCCCCGATGTTGCCGCGAACGAAATCAGCCCCGATGGCTTGAACAGCATCGCAAGAAGACCAGTCGGGGCAACGTCCCACTCAATCCCCACGAGTCCGTCCGGACCCACTCCAATCCCCGGCTTGGGCCATTCAGGGTGCTCAACCAGCAACGACGACGCCCCGCGCAGCGACTCCAGATCCATCGATTGCTCTTCCGGATCGTCGTAGTCCAGACTCTTCAGATACGCCAACCGAACAGCTATCGCAGTCAGCCCACACTCGCGCAGCGCATCGATGATCTGCTCATGGGTCTCTGCGGCCTCGATTCGTGCCTGGCTGGTCGCGGCGTTGATGACCATGGATCAAGCATGCTTTCGCGTTCGCACCTAAACTTCAGATCACAATCATATCGCAGCCGCGTCGTCGCGTCTTGGCTTCGTCGGCTAGTAGTCGGTCGACTCGCCCCGCGCGATCCGCTGTTTGCGCTCGTTCATCAAGTCGCGCATGCCGCCCTGGCTGTCGGGCGGGGGTGGGGCCATGCGCAGCCAGGAGTTGAGGCTGGTGGTGTAGCGGAACTGCGCCCCCCAGCCGAGCATGTCGGCCTGCGTGTGCCACATCTCCTTCTTGATCAGCAGGCTGGCGAGCGGCGCTTCGGCGACGCTGGCGGCCATCTCGTGGACCGTGGCGTCGAGCTGGTCGGCCGCCACTGAGCGGGTGACGAGGCCCCACTCCTCGGCCTCCGTGCCGGAGAGCACGCGGCCGGTGAAGAGCATGTCGTTGGCGCGACGCGGGCCGACGAGGTAGCTCCAGAACGGAATCGAGCTGGCCCCGCCCATGCGCATGAACGGCTCGCCGATCTTCGCGTCGGCGGCCGCGACGACGAGGTCACAGAGCATCGAGATGTACATCCCGCCGGCCAGACAGTGGCCGTGTACCTGCGCGATGATCACCTTGGGGTTGTCCCAGATCGCTTCGTAGATGCCGCGCATGATCCGTTGGTGCTTGTGGCCGCTGACGATGTTCCACTCGGGCCCGCCGTCGGGCGGGTTGATGTAGGGGCTGCCGTCGATGTCGTAACCGGCGCTGAAGGCGGGGCCGTTGGCGCGCAGGATCGCGACCTTGAGCGCGTCGTCATCAGCGACGACGTTGAGCGCCTGGAGGAGCTCATCGAGCAGGGCGTGGTTGAGCGCGTTGCGCTTCCCGGGCCGGTCCATCGTGATGGTTGCGACCGGTCCATCGGTCTCGAACTGGATCGCGGTGTAGGACATCGTGCGCTCCTTCGGCGTGGTGTGGTGGCCGAGCGTAGCAACCTGCCCACCCCACCCAACATGTCCAACATGCCTCGGCCCAGCGCATCGCGAGGGGTCCTGGAGCGCAGAATGGACGCGCTGGTAGCTGGTTTGCCGCGGGATCGCGCGGGTTCCCTAGACTCCGATCGGCCAAGTCGGCTGCGCGGACACTGCGGCGCGCCGTGAATCAGGGGCTGCGACGAACGAGGCTGAGGAACTATGCCGACCACTCCCACGATCGACTGCCAGGTTCACGCGTACGAGCGCAACACGCCGGAGAAGCCGTGGCGCGCCTTCCTGACCGGGCCGGACGAGGTCACGGGCGACGACATGGTGGAGGCGATGGACGCGGTCGGCGTCGACGGGGCGGTGCTGGTCTCACCGTTCGCGATCTACGGCTACGACCCCAGCTATGTGCTGTCGGTCTACGCGAAGCACCCGGACCGCTTCGGCCTGGTCAAGCCGTTCGATCCGCTTTCGGAGACGGTCGCGGACGAGGTCGACGAGTGGACTGCGCGACCCGGTGTGGTGGGGGCGAGGGTGATGCTCGGCGTCGTGGACGTGGATGCCGATGAGCCGGGGCTCAACCGGATCCTCGAAGCGGGCGCGCGGGCCGGGGTGCCGATCAATCTGTTGTGCGCCGGCAAGACCGCGGTCATGCGGGAACTCGCACGGCGGCACCCGAACACGCAGCTGATCATGGATCATGTCGGGCTGAGGCAGCCGTTCGAGCCACCGGCGCCGCCGGAGCCGTGGGCGGACCTCGAAGACGTGGCGTCGCTGGCCCAGTTCGACAACGTGGCGATCAAGATCTCGGGGGCCTGCACGCTCTCGCACGAGCAGTTTCCCTACGCGGACATCTGGGCGCCGCTGGGCAGGCTGTTCGAGGCGTTCGGTTTCGAGCGCTGCATGTGGGGCACCGACTGGACCCGGGCGGTGAACTTGCTGAACTACGAGCAGGGCGTCGAGGCGTTCCGGCTGACCGACCAACTCTCCGATCCGGAGCGCGCGGCGCTGATGGGCGGCACGCTGCAACAGATCTACGGCTGGTCGCCAGGGGCGGGAGCAGGGGGCGGATAAGCGCGCTCGGCTGTGGCCGCCGGAATCGGCGCGAGCGACGTGGCGTGCTTCAGCTCATGACTCCGCGGCCTCTTCATCCTCCTGCTCGGGGTTGACACGGCCGAGGAACACGTCCGTCAGGATGTTCGACTCGCGGATCGACGACGGTGAGCCCTCGTGCACGACCCGTCCCTTGTCGAGCACATAGGCGCGATCGACGATGTCGAGCACGCCCCTGATGTTGTGCTCGACGACCATGATCGTGGTGTTCAGCCGGTCGCTGATCTCGCGCACCTTCTGAAACACCTCGCCGACGACGATCGGCGCGAGGCCCAGCGTCGGTTCGTCGAGCAGCAGGAGGTCGGGAGCGCCCATCAGCCCGCGACCGATCGCCAGCATCTGCTGCTGCCCGCCGGACATCTGGCTGGCCATGTCGCGACGCTTGTCGTGCAGGACGGGAAAGAGCTCCATCACCGATTCGAGGCGGCGCTGTTTCTCTGCGGGATCGCCGAGATACAGGCAGCCCATCTCCAGGTTGTCCTCGATCGTCAGGTGCGTAAACACGCGCCGACCCTGAGGCACGAAGCAGATGCCCTCCTTGACGATCTCGTGTGTCGCAGCCTCGAGTCGTTGGCCGCGCCAGTACACCTCACCGGCGACGACCGGCGCGAGACCCATGATCGCCTTCAACACGGTCGACTTGCCAGCGCCGTTGGGACCCATCACGGCGACAGCTTCGCCCTCACGAATCCCCAGCGAGACCCCGTCGAGTGCGCGGACGGCGCCGTAGTGGACTGCGATCTCGTTCAATTCCAGCCGTGTGTCGCCGGGTTCGTTCATGTTCGATCTGCCAAGGGCTAGGTGCCCAGGTATGCCTTGATCACTTCCTCGCGGCTCAACACGTCGTGCACCTCTCCCTCCGTCAGCAGCTTGCCGCTGTCCAGCACGATCAGGTGATCGGGCAGTTCTCGGACGATGTCCATGTTGTGCGAAATGAAAATCAGCGTGTGTCCCTGATCGCGCATCCCGATCACGATCTCCTTCACCCGCTCGAGCATCTGCGGGAACAGCCCGGCGAACGGCTCGTCGAACAGGTAGGTCTGCGCGTCCATCGCCATCGCCCGGCCGATTTCGAGCAGCTTGCGCTGGCCGTAGGACAACTCGCCAGCCATCGCCTCTCGCTTCTCCCACATCCCGACTTGCTTCAGGATGCGCTCGGTCCGTTCCCGATGACTCGCCCTCGCACGCTCGAAGAGCGATGGAACCAGCCGCCGCTCGGTCAGCACGACCATGATGTTGTCCCAGGCGCTGATCTGGTCGAACAGCCGCACCTCCTGAAATGTCCGCGTCACTCCGTGCTTCGGCGACTCGTGCGCCTTGACGACCCGCAGGCCGACGCCATCGATGATCACGATGCCGCCGTCCAGCGGCAGCGTGCCGCTCAGCAGATTCACGAAGGTGGATTTTCCCGATCCGTTCGGTCCGACGATGCTCGTGATGCCAGTCTTGGGGATCGACACGGTCAGTTCGTCGACCGCCCGCACGGCGTCGAAGTGCTTTGAGATCTCGAGCGTCTCAATCGCGTGGTTGTCGCGGTCCGGCGCGGTCTCTGTCACAGCTTGTACCTCCCGACCAGTCCCTGGGGTCTGAACAGCATCAACAGCACCAGGAGCACACCGAGCACGACCTGGCGCGACTGGCCGACGAACTCCGCTGGGAGGAATGGTAGGAAACGCATGCCCTCCTCGAGCAGCACGAACGCCATCGCGCCCAGCAACGATCCCCCGATCGTCGCCAGCCCGCCGAGGATCACGATCGCGATCAGCAGCATCGATTCGAGCAGGATGAAGGAGTTGGGGTCGATGAAGCTGGTCCAACTGGCAAACAGCGCCCCAGCCAGGCCGGCCATCATCGCCGACAACACCCAGACCGCCAACTTGTAATGCGTCACCTGGTAGCCGAAGACCGCGATCGCATCTTCGTCCTCGCGGATCGCGGTGAGGACCCGCCCGAACGACGAAGTCACGATCAGCCAACAGGCCAACACCACGAGCGCCAGGCAGACCAGCGCGAAGATCAGGAACTCGACCTCGCCATTGAGCACCCAGCCGCCGAACGCCGGCCGCGGAATCTCGTGGATGCCAAACGCGCCACGGGTGAGGCCGCGAAGATTGAGGAAGAAGCTGAAGCTGATGATCGCGAACCCAAACGAGACCAGCACGAAGATATCGTCGCGGAAGCGGTTGAACACGATCCCCACGCCCAGCGCGACCAGACCGGTCAGCGCCACGCAGATCGGCAACGCGGCGAAGAACGGCCAGCCGGGCGTCGGGATCGCCTCCGTGCGCAGCTGGTCATACGAGGCGTCGGAGGCGAGAATCGCCATCGTGTAGGCGCCGATCCCGAAGAAGCCGATGTGTCCGACCGAGAGCAGCCCGGTGAATCCGACGACGAGGTTGAGGCTGACGGCGAGGATCGCCCAGATCGCGAAGACGGTGGTCAGGGTGACGGTGAAGCCCACGCCCTGCCAGAGCATGAAGGCGACCGCCCAGCCGAGCACCAGCACCGTCGCTACCCGCTCGATGTTGGCGCGCGGCATCTGACGCAGCGCGCTGGGAGCGCGGACTCGAGCCGTCAACTCGCGGATTGCCTGGGCGATCATCGACGCATGCCTAGCGTCTCGGCAACAGGCCGCTGGGCCAGAACGAGAGGAACAGGATCAACACCCCGAACGAGATCACATCCTTCCACTCGCCGGCCAGGCTCCAGATACCGAACTGCTCGATCATGCCGAGCGCGAAGCCGCCCACGATCGCGCCGTAGAGATTGCCGATCCCGCCCACGACCGACGCGATCCAGCCCTTGAGCAGGAGCAGCAGGCCCATCCGCGGTTGAATCGCCGTGTCGTGCCCGCTGAGCAGCCCCGCCAGCGCCGCGAATACCGCGCCGAGGAAGAAGATGATCGCGATCACGACCGTCGTGTTGATCCCGACAATTTTGGCGACCTCCTCGTCGTCGCCGATCGCCCGGACCGACTTGCCGAACGCGGTCCGCTTGAGCAGCAGCAGGAGGCCCACGAACGCGGCGATCGCGACGCCGATCGTGAAGACGTTGAAGCCCTTGATCGTCGCGCCGCCGAGTTCCCATGGTGTGCTGCCGAACACGTCGGGGAGCGGGCGCGGAGCGCTCTCGAAGACGATGACCGTGAGCGCCGTCAACGCCAACAGGACGCCCAGCGACGCGACCAACATGATCAGCCGCGAGCGCGTGCGCTGAATGATCTGCACGTACAGGCCGCGGTAGAGGGCCAGGCCCACCATTCCGGCGAGCAGGCAGGAGACGACCCAGCTGAGATAGAGCCGTGAGCCGCCGGCGTTGGCCAGCAGCACGCCGCAACCCACGCCGACGGCCGCTGCCACGATCGCAGTTCCGATCCGGATGGCCGTCGCGTTCGCCTGCAGGGTCCGGTGTGAGCTAGCCCGGCGCAGGATCCACGAGCTGGCGACTGCCGCCGCGACCCCAATCGCCGGGGCGAAGAGGATGTTGAGATCGTTCGGCCAGGTCAGGACGACGCCCATGTAGGCGCCGAACCCGCCGGCGATCAGCAACTCGGCGTAGACGGCGGATCTGTTTCCAAAGCGCGCGCGCAGTCGGCGATGGTAGACCTCGCGCAGCGCCCAGCACACGACTCCCGCCGTGACCAGCGCGAAGACAACGTTCACCACCGGGTCGTTGACGTGGTACTGACCACCCAGCGCCTCTCCCGAGCGCAGGTAGAAGATCCCGTACGCGCCAATCGCGGCGGCAGCGCCGTAGTAGAGGTCGAAGAACCAGACCGTGCTGTAGACCAGCGTGAAGCCGATCGCCAGCAGGGCGTAGATCGCCCCAACCGAGACCCCGTTGAACGCAAATTGCAGGGCCTGCTGCGGCGATTGACTGATCGCCCAGGCGAGGTAGCCGACGACCGCCACTGTCAGGACGATCGCCAGCAGGTCGCGCGGGCGGCCGAGGACGCTGGTTGGATCGAGACGGCCTTGACGGCCAAGCCACACGCTCACGGGTGAGGGCTCCTCCCCGCGCGCCCTGGATCGTCCGCTCGGTCAACGCGCCGAGCGGCGAACCGGTTGGCCGATGCTACTCGCTCGGAGCGGGGCCCAAGACCTTGTAGCCGTAGTTCCCGGTGGTCTGTTCGGCCATAGGCAGCACTTCGACGACCGCGTTGATCAGGCCGACCACCTCGCCTTGGTCGTCGAAGCTGTAGTCGTCTCCGATCGCGCCGCTCCAGGTGATCTCGTAGAGACAGTCGCGGAAGCCGTCGGCGTCCTGGTCGTCGCCGGTCTGCTTGAGGCACTCGGCGGCGATGTAGACGTTGTCGTAGGCGGAGGCGATATACCAAGGCAACGTGACGTAGCCATAGTTCTTGCGGAACTTGGCGAGCACTTCGTGACCCTTGGCGTGGGCCGGATCGAGTTCGGCGACCACAGCCTTTAGTCCGGCCGCGGCGTCACCCGCGATCTCGAGCGCAGTCGTGCCGACCACGACGATCTCGCCGTAGATCGGTCCGTTGTAGCCAAGTTCGCGCGCCTGCTTGACGATGGTGCCACCGGTGAACTCCGATTGGGCCGCGACATGCAAGGCGTCGGGGTTGGCGCTGAAGAGCTTCGTGAGCTGGGTGCGGAAATCGGTGGCGTCGGAGACGTAGCGCTCTTCGCCAACGACCTCACCGCCGCGCTTCTCGAATTGCTCGACGGTGGTGCGTCGCACGCCCTCGGCGTAATCAGTCGATTCGGTGATTGTGGCCAACTTGCGCACGCCGTCGGCCCAGAGCAGGTTGCCGGTAGCGGTCCCGACATGAATGTCATTCAGCGAGGTGCGGAAGATGTAGTCGCCGGCCTCGGCGATGTCCGGGTTCGTAGCCAGTCCGGAGAACATGACGACGCCGTCGCGCTCGGCCCGGGGAGCGGCTCCGAGCATGGCGCCGCTGCAAGATGTGCCGAGGATGATCTTCACGCCGTCCACGTCGGTCAGCTTGTTGTAGGCGGTGATGGCGTCCTGGGCGCTGCACTTCGAGTCTTCGACGATCAGTTCGAGCATGCGCCCATTAATCCCGCCGGCGGCGTTGATCTCGGCGACGGCCATCTGCTTGGCCTGGATTGCGACGCTTCCGTAGGTCTCGCCGGGACCGGTCGCCGATTCCATCACGCCGATCCGGAACGGTTCGCCGTCGTCATCGCCACCGCAGGCGAGGACCAGGGGGAACAGGAGCAGCGCGAGCCCGACTGCCAGCAGGGCCTTCCAGGAAACGACACGCATGAGTTCCTCCCTCACTTGAACTCGCCGGCCGACTCGCCACGGGACGCAGCCTTCCAACCCACGATGGAACAGCCATCGAGCGAGTCGCGGTCCCTCGCCCTGCTCGCGCAGGCAGCAGGGCGGTACTCAACGCCCCAGCATCGAAGCGACAGCTCAAACGGGGCCTGGGTTCCATCAGAACTCATCGGCATCATCCCTCAGCCAGACCAGAGACGAACTCGTCGAAACTGACTGGGTAGCAAGGCTTGGCGGATATTACCAAAAATCATATGGCGCAAGTGTGTATTCCCTCCGTTCACGCTTGCGAAGCCGTGTAGCCCTGACAGAACTCGCGCCCGAGGGTTGATCGGTCACCTGGCTGGCACGGCGCTCAGCGCTGGTCGAGGGCAAGGCGTGGGATGCCCCATGTTGCTCGATCGACTATTCGATGGCCGTCTGGGAGCCGGCGCAAGACAGAATGTCGCATCTGCTGAAAGTGTGCGGTGTGGCTGAGCCGGGCGTGGACGGACGGCGCGACCGGCGCCGCGACAATGACACGCTGATCCGGATTCCCGACCGCCGCTTGGCAGCTTGGCCCATGCAGCCGGAATTGGTCACGAGGCCGTTCGACCGCCGTGCCCCTCGTCATCCCCTACGGTCCTGCATCGAAGCAGGCGAGCCAGCGCCCGACCAGCTTGTTGTCGGTGAGCGGCGGCCCCTTCGGCAGGGCGCTCGTTCCTCGCTTCGGACGCGAGCGATGCGCTTCGGAGGCCCGCATGAATGTGACCGAATCGGTTCTTGATCGCGTACAGGGTGGTGGAGCTGGGGGGACTCGAACCCCCGGCCTTTTGACTGCCAGTCAAACGCTCTCCCAACTGAGCTACAGCCCCACGGTCTCCGGCTGCTCGCCAGCGTACGTGTGCGCCGAGCGAGGCGCCAGCGCTGCCCGATTTACCCACGCGACACATATTCCACACCCGGTTGACGCGCGGCGGTAAGGTCGGAGAGAGTCCGATACCCTTGCCGCTCAGGCGCGGCATTGAAGCGGCCCTGGATTTGATCGTCGAGTGCATCGCGGAATTCACCCGTCCATGAAGGCACTGCAGGACCTCTGGCACAGCAATCCCTACGCCGTCGCCGCAGCGGTCGTCGCCCCGGTCGTGTTCGGCGTCACCTTCGCCCTGATCTGGCTGCTCTCCAGCGGCGGCGGCGGCGACCCGCAGACCACCGCCGACCGACAGTCGCCCCCCGCGACCGAGGCGACTCCCGCCGTCGTGGAGGTCCAGAGCGAGCCCGACGCCGCGGCGCAAGCGCAGCAGGTCGCGACCACCCGATCGAGCGACCGCGCGTCCGCAACCGAGCAGCAGCGCCCAGAGGTCGCGCAGACCGCTGAGGACGACGCGGAAACTGATCAAGCCGGGCCTGAGGCCGATGACCCCGAGGTGGATGAGCCGGTCGAAGCAGAGGCGCTGCCGCCTCTTGATGACGTGCTGGTCGAGGAGATTGACGAATCGACCTTCCGATACGGGATCGAGAAGGAACGCGGGGCGATTCTGCCGATCGACAACGGCATCGTCCCGTCCAGCGGTCCCGACTACTCGACCTCCTGGGAGCTGCTCTTGCCGACCGCCCGGATCCGCGCCGACATCGTGCAGGTCGGCCGCACCCCGCGCGGCGCGATCGGCGCGCCCGACAACCCGTTCGTGATCGGCTGGTACAACGTCGGCGCCGAGCCCGGCGAGCCTGGCAATGCGATCCTCGCCGGCCACCGCGACTACGAAGACATCGATGGCAACGTTGGCACCGGCGTCTGCTGGGAGCTGAACCGCGTCAAGGTCGGTGACCAGATGATCATCCGCGACGCGGAGCAGAAGATCGCCTGGGTCTACGAAGTCACCGAAGCGGCGACCGTTGACCCCAACGACTCCAGCGCTGCGCGCTATCTCGCCGCAACCGACGAGTCGGTGATCACGCTGATCACCTGCACCGGCGCGTTCAACCCGAAGACTCACACCTACTCGCACCGCTTGGTGATCGTCGGCGTCCTCCAGGCCACCGCCTCGACCACCTAAGAACCCTCTGATCAACTCTCCCCCCGCTCTGCGGGGGGAGATGCCGAAGGCAGAGGGGGGCTGCGGCGCCGACTCACTGCCGTCGCTGTATCTGGTCGGACAGGATCGGGCCCCCCTCTGTCCCTACGGGACATCTCCCCCCGCTCTGCGGGGGGAGAGCGGATCCGGCTTGTTCAGAGCTTTCCTAACGCTCTGGGCATCGGGACGCGAGCCCAGCGCGTCAAGTGCGCTCAGCGCACTCGGAACTCAGCACATCAGAACGGAAACGCCTCCGCGCGCTCGCACGCCTCCTCGATCACCCGCACCAGCCGCTCGTGGTACCCGAGCTCCGGCCGATCCCAGATCCAGCCGATCATCACCAGCGCGCGGATCAGCAAGAACAGCGGGAGCAGCTCAGCCGCCCGCTCGTCAAACCCGCGCACCGAGCGATAGCCCGCCAGCAGCGCCTCACTGATCGCGTCGAACCACGGCTCGTCCTGGTAGCTGAACAGCGCCACCGCCAGCTCGTATTGATGCCAGCCGAAGCCCGAATCGTCGAAATCGATCACGTGCAGCGCGCCCCCGTCGCCGACCAGAATGTTGTGCGGATGCAGGTCCGCGTGAATCAGCGAGTAGGTCCCGCCGTCGTAGCCGTAGTCGCTGAGAATGCCCTCGATCCGGTCGCGTGCCCGAGTCAGAATCTCGCGCTGCGCAGGCTCAAGACACGGCGCCTCCCAGAAGCGGCCCCAGAACGGCGCATCGCCGACGTAGCCGGGCACGTCGAACGCGTGGCGCGCGAACCCGGCCGGAGGCGCCCACCCGATCGACTGATTGTGGATCGCCGCGCAGACCCGTCCAATCGACTCAAAGTGCGCCGCGATCCGCGCCGGGTCGGACTCCTGCTCGATCTCGCTCGCGAGTTGTACCCCGTCGATCCAGTCCACCAGCCCGACGATCCGGCTGGACGCCCCATCGGGAGTCGCGATGGTCGCGTAGCCGGGCCCGTCGAGCGTGCGCCGTCCGACCGGCACGTGGATGCCCGCGTCGTTCAGCGCCTGCGTCCAGAGCAGCTCCGACTCCAGCTCCTGGAACGTGTGATAGCCGGGCCGATGAACGCGCAGGGCGTAGGCCCGCCCGTCCGGCATGTCCAGCCGGAAGACCGTGTTCTCGCTGCGTGAGAACAGTTCCAGCCGCTCAGGCTCGAGGCCCCAGTGCGGCAGCGCACGCTCGGCGATCGCGCGCAGCTCGTCGTCGCTCAGATTGGTCGGCTCCGGCATCGTCTCAGACAGGCTCGGCGACAGCGGCCTCAAAGGCTTCGAGGAAGCTGTCGGCGTGCTCCTGCTGGAAGACCAGCGGCGGCCGCAGCTTCAGCACGTTGCCGTGCTCGCCGGCCCGGCCCATCAGGAAGCCGGCCTGCCGCAGCCGGTTCACGATCACGTCCGCGCCGGCCGGGTCGGGCTCCTTGCTGCGGCGGTCCTTGACCCACTCGAGGCCGAGGAACAGGCCCTCCCCGCGCACATCGGCGATCGGCTCGCAGCTCTCCTGGATCGCCCGCAGGTTGTCGCGCAGGTACGAGCCCACCGCCGCCACGCTGCTCAGCAGGCCCTCCTGCTCGATCACGTCGATCACGGCCTGCCCCACCGCGGCCTGCAGCGGGCTCGAGGCGAAGGTGTTGAAGTAGCGCGTCTTGTCGCGGAAGGCGTTGACCAGCTCGGCCGGCGCGACCACCCCCGCCAGCGGCAGCCCGTTGCCCATCGGCTTGCCCATGCTCACGATGTCCGGCACGAAATCCGAGGTCTCGTAGCCCCACCAGCGGCCGGTCCGCGCGAACCCGGCCTGCACCTCGTCGCAGATGAACAGTCCACCGGCCTCGTGCACCAGTTCCGCCGCGCGCGCCATGAACCCGGACGGGATCTCAGGCAGCCCCTCGTTCGCGAGGATCGGGCAGAACATCACCCCCGCGAACGCCACGCCGTCGGCCGCGAAGCCGTCGATCTCGCCCTGCAGACTGTTGAGATACACGTCGGCCAGCGCCTCGTCATCAAGCCCCTCTTCGATCGGCCGGTAGCGCTGCGGCACCGGGATCGAGCGGAACTCCGAGTCCCCGTCGCCGCGCAGCCGCGAGAGCTTCCGCACCTCCGTCGAGTTGCCGTGATACGCGCCCGTCGTGCAGATCAGTCCCCGGCCGCCGCTGGCCGCCCGCGCCATCATCACCGCGACCTCGTTGGCTTCGGTGCCGCTGCAGGTGAAGACCGCGGTGCTGATCGGCTCGGCGTGCAGCTCGGTCAGGCGCTCTGCGTAGTCGAGGATGCCCTCGTGCAGGTAGCGCGAGTGCACATTCAGCGTCTCGGTCTGGCGCTGCATCGCCTCGACGACATGTGGGTGCGCATGACCCACGCAGGGCACGTTGTTGTACAGGTCGAGGTAGCGGCGGCCGTCGGCGTCGTACAGCCAGACCCCCTCACCCCGCACGATGTGCACGGGATCCTCGTAGAAGGTGGCCATCCCGACGCCCAGCAGGCGCTCGCGGCGGGCCAACAGATCGGCAGTGCTGCGTTCAGTCATGAGGCGATCACGATCCTTCCGGGTCTCACCCGCCGACGGCCTGCTGCCAGGTCTCGATCGCGCTGAGGTGTGCGTCGAGGCTGGTGAAGCCAGCGTTCATCGAGGTGGCGGACATGTGCGTGGCGCCTGCGGCGCGCCAGGTCTCGGCGGTCGCGGCCCAGCCGTCGGCGTTGCCTTCGCCCAGGCGCGCCTGGACCTGGATGCCGAAGCCCTCGCGCGGATGGCCGGCCGCCTCACGGCGGTCGAGGATGTCCGCCACGGCGCCAGCGGCTTCGTCGGCCGAGACCTGCGGCATCCAGCCGTCGCCCATGCGCGCCGCGCGAGTGACCAGCCGGTCGTCGCGCCCCCCAAACCAGATCGGGATCGCCCGCTTCGGGCGCGGGTTGATCCCCGCCCGCCGCACAGAGTGCCAGTTGCCTTCGAAGTCGATCAGCTCGTCGGCCCACAGCGCGCGCATCAGCGCGACCTGCTCTTCCTGACGCTTGCCGCGATTGTGGAAGTTCTCATTCAGCGCCTCGAACTCGACGTGGTTCCAGCCGGTGCCCACCCCGAGGCGCAGACGACCGCCGGAGAGCACGTCGACCTCCGCGGCCTGCTTCGCCACGAGCACCGTCTGGCGCTGCGGCAGGATGATCACCCCCGTCACCAGCTCGATCGTCGTCGTCAACGCCGCGAGGTAGCCGAGCGTCACGAACGGCTCGTGGAACATCGAGTCCTTGGTATAGGGCGCCTGGCGTTCGAAGCGGTCGGCTGTGGCGCCGACCACGTGGTCGTAAATCAGCAGATGGGTCAGCCCCATGCCCTCAACGGCCTGCGCGAAATCGCGCACCGCGGCCGGGTCATCGCCGATCTCGGTCTGGGGAAACACGGCTCCGAGTTCCATCGCGTCGCCTCACTTTCACCCCCGGATGGTAGCCCTCCCCGCTCCGCAGCCGCCCGCGCCCGCGGCGCGCCTAGAATCGCTCGCAACGAATCCCCTACATCGAGCAGCTTCGAGGAGGATGGCGATGCGCCTCGCGCGAATCCAGCATCAAGGCAGCCCCGTCTACGCGATCGTCGAGGGCGACGAGCTCGCACTGATCGAGGGCGACGCGTTCGGCGAGCACTCCGCGACGCGCGTCCGCGTGCCGCTCGAGGGCGCCAACCTGCTCTGCCCCTCGACCCCCACCAAGATCCTCGCGATGGCCGTGAACTACCGCAGCCACGGCGAGCCCGTCGCAATCCCGCAGCCCTTCCTCAAGGCCCCCTCGGCGCTGCTCGCCCCGAACCAGCCGATCGTGCTGCCCGCCGACGCCGGGCGCGTCGACGAGGAGGGCGAGGTCGTCGCGGTGATCGGCCGTCGCGCCAAGCAGATCAGCGTCGATCAGGTCGACGCGCACGTCCTCGGCTACACCTGCGGCAACGACGTCTCCGCCCGTGTCTGGCAGAGCGGCGATGTGCAGTGGTGGCGCGGCAAGTCGTCCGACACGTTCGCCGCCGTCGGGCCCTGGATCGAGACCGAGCTCGACCCCGAAGCCATCGCCTTTCGCGCCCGGGTCAACGGCGAGACGGTGCAGGACGCCCACACCAGCGAGCTGGTCTTCAGCATCCGCGAGTGCATCTCCTTCATCTCGCAGGCGATGACGCTCGAGCCGGGCGATCTCGTCTACACCGGCACGCCCGGCACGACCGCGAGCCTCTCGGCCGGCGACGTGGTGGAGATCGAGGCCGACGGGATCGGCGTGCTGCGCAATCCGGTCATCTCGGGCTGAACACCCCGGCGCCCGCGCCAGACAGGATCCGCTGATGGTCACGGCGTTCGGTCCGACGCAGCAGGAGCGCGAGGCGCTGCTCGAGGCCGCCCGCCGGATCGCGCCGCAGATCCGCGACGCGGCCGGCGAGATCGAGGCCGCCCGGCAGCTGCCCGACCACGTCGTCCAGCTGCTCAGGCAGGCGGGCGCCTTCCGGATGATCCAGCCCAGGTCCTGGGGCGGCCACGACGCCGACCCGGTGACCCAGATCCTCTTCATCGAGGAGATCGCCAAGGCCGACGCGTCGGCTGCCTGGTGTGTGATGATCGGCTGCGACGGCGGCCTGCTCTCCCGCGAGCTCGATCAACGCGTCGCGCGCGAGATGTATGCCGATATAGACGCCGTCACCTGCGGCGCGGCCTTTCCGCCCGGCAAGGCCGTGCCCGTCGAGGGCGGCTACCGCGCCACCGGCCGCTGGCCCTATCTCAGCGGGATCACCCATGCGGCCTGGGCCCAGCTGATCTTCGAGGTCGTCGATGATGCGACCGGCGCCGGCGAGGCAGCGCCCTCCTACGTGCGGCTGGTCGTCCCGCGCCACGAGGTGACCGTGCTCGACACCTGGCGCACGACCGGGATGCGCGGCACCGGCAGCTACGACATCGAGCTGAACGATCTGTTCGTGCCCAACGAGCGCTGCATTCCCCGACGCGCCAGCGGAGGACCCGCGGTCGACGATCCGCTGCGCCACCCGGCCTGGTTGCTGCCCAAGCACATGGGCGTGCCGCTCGGCGTCGCTCGCGCGGCGCACGATGAGGTGCTGGCGCTGACCCACGATCGCGTCGCCGTCCGCGGCGTCCTGCGCGACGATCCCCTCACGCAGGCCACGCTCGGCGAGACGGAGGCCCGGATCGGCGCCGCCCGCGCCTACGCACTGAGCGCCGCGGACACGGCCTGGCGCGAGGTCTGCGCCACCGGCGAGCTGTCCGACCGCAACCGCGCCGGACTCCGCCTCGCGATCACCTACATCCACCAGGAATGCCTCGCGGTGGTCGAGCGGCTCTACGCGATCGCCGGCTCAGCCGCGCTCTACACCGAGCGCTCGACGCTGGACCGCCGGCTGCGTGACATGCACGCGATGAACCAGCACGTCGTGATCGGCGTCGCCAACTACGCGGTCGCCGGACGCGTGTTGCTCGGCCTCGGCGCCGGCGCGCCCTTCTGGTAAGCAACCCCAACGGACACATGGTGGACATGGCCGGAGAGGCAGGAGCGCAGACGACATGACACTGAAAATCGGCGTGCTCGGCGCGGCCGCGATCACACCACGCGCGCTGATCGCGCCCGCGGAGGCGATGGACGACATCGAGCTGACCTGCGTCGCCGCTCGCGACCGTGCGCGCGCCGAGCAGTTCGCCGCGCGGCACGGGATCGCCACGGTGCACGACAGCTACGCGGATGTCGTCACCGACCCCGAGATCGACGCGGTCTACAACCCGCTCCAGATCAGCGGACACCGTGAATGGACGCTGCGCGCGCTCGAGGCCGGCAAGCACGTGCTCTGCGAGAAGCCGCTGGCGCTCAACGAGGCCGAGGCCCAGCAGATCGCCGACGCCGCCCGCACGACCGGCCTCGTCTGCGTCGAGGCGTTTCACTACTGGTATCACCCGGTCGCGCAAAGAATGCGCGAAATCGTGCAGAGCGGCCGGCTCGGCCGCGTGCGCTCGGCCGCCGGGCACTTCCGCAGCGGCGTCGACGACACCCCGCAGCAGATCCGCTACCGCATCGAACTGGGCGGCGGTTCGACGATGGACCTCGGCTGCTACCCCCTGCACATGCTGCGCCACATCTTCCAGGCCGAGCCGGAGGTCGTCTCAGCCACCGCGGAGATCGTGCATGACGTGATCGACCTGACCATGCTCGCCGAGCTGCGCTTCCCCAACGGCGTGATCGCCCATTCCGCCTCAGGCATGAAGCCCGGCACCCCGCGCTCGGTCGAGATCAGCGTGGTCGGCGATGCCGGCACGATGCGCGTGGTCGACCCCCTGACCCCGCAGCGCGGCCACGTAATCGAACTCCAGACCGGGTTCGGCCGCGTCGTCGAAACGCTCACCCTCACCCCAACATTCACCTTCCAGCTCCGCGCCTTCGCCAACGCAATCGCCGGCGGCGAGCCAATGCCAACCGACGCCGCCGACGGCGTGATCAGCATGCGCACAATCGACAACGTCTACCGCGCCGCCGGCCTACCCACCCGCGGCCAATCCCGCTAACAGAGTGCTGAGAGCGTCATCGCGCCCGCTCGTTCTCTCCCCCCGCTGACCACATTGAGTGGTCAGCGGAATCCGGATCCCCTCTCCCCCCGGCTCTGCGGGGGGAGATGTCCCGTAGGGACAGAGGGGGGCCTTCCCCATCCCGCGCGTACCTCCGGTTGACCGCGAGGCACTCCCCCTCTGCCTACGGCATCTCCCCCTCAGCGGGCGAGATGGGACCGGTCAACGCAATCCGATCCCAAACGCTCCCCCCGCGGGGGAGCTGTCGCGCAGCGACTGAGGGGGAGGCCCGCGCGTACCTCCGGGTGACCGCGAGGCACTCCCCCTCTGCCTACGGCATCTCCCCCTCAGCGGGCGAGATGGGACCGGTCAACGGAATCCCCAAACGCTCCCCCCGCGGGGGAGCTGTCGCGCAGCGACTGAGGGGGAGGCCCGCGCCTACCTCCGGGTGACCGCGAGGCACTCCCCCTCTGCCTACGGCATCTCCCCCTCAGGAGGCGAGATAGGACCGGTCAACGGAGTCCGATCCCAAATGCTCCCCCCGCGGGGGAGCTGTCGCGCAGCGACTGAGGGGGAGGCCCGCGCATACCTCCGGTTGACCGCGAGCCACTCCCCTCTGCCTACGGCATCTCCCCCTCAGGGGGCGAGATGGGACGGGTCAACGGAATCCCCAAATGCTCCCCCCGCGGGGGAGCTGTCGCGCAGCGACCGAGGGGGAGGCCCGCGCGTACCTCCGGTTGATCGCGAGGCACTCCCCCTCTGCCTACGGCATCTCCCCCTCAGGAGGCGAGATAGGACCGGTCAACGGAGTCCGATCCCAAATGCTCCCCCCCGCGGGGGAGCTGTCGCGCAGCGACTGAGGGGGAGGCCCGCGCATACCTCCGGGTGACCGCGAGGCACTCCCCCTCTGCCTACGGCATCTCCCCCTCAGGGGGCGAGATGGGACCGGTCAACGCAATCCCCAAACGCTCCCCCCGCGGGGGAGCTGTCGCGCAGCGACTGAGGGGGAGGCCGCCGCACCCCCCAACCCTCCAACACCCCCTACCGCCCCGCAAGCTCCCGCCCACGATTCAGCGCAGCCGACTCCCGCGTCGGCCCCGGCATCAGAAAGCTGAACCCCTCCGCGATGCGCTGCTCGACGTTCGCCAGGCTGACCTGCGGCGAGCCATACGGCACCCCGCGCTCCTGGCAGACCAGCCGCGCCCGCTGGACCGCCTCATCCACCAGCGGCCCCGGCTGCCCCTTCAGCCCCATCGAGACCGAGAGATCGCTCTCGCTGATCAGGATCAGCCCCGGCGCCGGCACAGCCTCAAGAATCGCCGGCAGATTCTCCACCCCCTGGATCGTCTCGCACTGCAGGATCGGCAAGATTTCGCCGTTGGGATCGAGCGGCCAGACATCCGCGCGCTCGAAGTACTCCGGTTGGTCGAGCCCCCAATAGCGCAACGCCGTGCCCGGCGCATGCCCCCGACGACCCACCGGCTCCTGATCGGGCGCGTCCGCCGCCTGGATGTAGCGCGCCGCCTGAATCGCGGCGACCGCGTCCTCCGGCGTGTTGATCATCGGGAAGACGATCCCGTACACGCCGATGTCCAGCACCTGCTTCACGATCCACTGGCTCTGCTCGCGCCCGTTCACCGGGATCCGCACGAACGGCGTGACGCGCGGAGCAACGCTCCCCGATTCGGCGATCTCCCGCCGATCGAGCATGAACTGCAGCGAGAGCCGCAGGTCGGTCAGGCTGAAGGCGGCGTGCTCCAGTTCGTAGACCACGAAGTCGTAGTTCGACGACGCGATCCAGGTCGCATCGGGAATCGATCCCGGCTGCATGAATGGTCCGAATGCAGGCTTGCCCGATTCGATCAGCTCAATCGCTTTGTTCAGTCGTTCCGGCATGACAGCTCCAGTTCGTTGGGTTCAGTACCACTTCGATTTGTCGACCACGTTGACGAACTCGCGGCCATCGATCAGCCGTCGCGCATTCTCGAGGATCAGCTCGAAGCGGCGCTCCGGGATGTCCTCCGCGTCGGCCACCGCGATGTGCGGCGTAATCATGACATTTTCCATCTGCCACAGCGGATGCCCCTCCGGCAGCGGCTCGATCTCGAAGACATCGAGGCCCGCCCCGGCGATCTCCCCGCTCTCCAGCGCCGCGACCAGATCATCCAGGGTCGCGGTCATCCCGCGCCCGATGTTGATGAAGTACGCCGAGTTCTTCATCAGGCCGAAGCGCTCCGCGTTCCACATCCCCTCCGTCTCCGGCGTGTGCGGCACGGTCGTCACCACGAAGTCCGCTTCCGGCAGGCGGCTGTCCAGTGCGCTCGGTGCGACGACCTCACAGGGCGCGTCGTGCTCAGGACGAGGGTCGACGCCGATCACACGCGCGCCAAACGCGGCACAGACCCGAGCGGTCTCCGCGCCGATCCCGCCGAGCCCGTTGACCAGCACCGTCGCGTCGGCCAGATTCACGTAGCCACGCTTGCGCGCCTTCGTGTCCCAGCGACCCTCCGCCTGCGCCGCGCTCCAGTACGGCAGCCCGCGCGCGAGCGCGAGCATGAACATCATGATGTGCTGCGAGATGTGGTCCGAGTAAATCCCCCGCGGATTGCTGACGGTGACCGGGTGCTCGGCCAGCTCCTCGTAGTAGTAGCCCGGCGGCGGGCCCGCGAACGGGTTCTGCAGCAGCCGCAGCCGCTCCACGTTCGGCAGCACATCCGCCGAGACCCCGCCGTAGGCCGCATCAGCGTCGACCAGCTCGCGCTCCGCCGCCGCCTCGTCCTCTGCGATCACCACCTCAAGCTCAGGCAGCGCCTCTTCGATCCGCCGCGCCCAGGCACGGATGTCGTCGTCGATCGGCGGCAGCATGACGTATTTCGGCATCGCAATCCTCCCAGCGCTCAGACGCCCAGCGCGAAGGTACCAGCGCACATCCGGACCAGTCCTCCCTTCCGCGTCACTCCTCCGCCCCCTCCACCATTCCCGCCCCCCTCCGCCACTCCTGCCCCCCCCTCCACCACTCCCACCCCCCACCCGTCATTCCCGCCCCCCTCCCGTCATTCCTGCGCAGGCAGGAATCCATGCGACCACCCAACCCAGCCATCGCCGCAGTCCCCACGACGGCCTCCTGGCCCTTTCGCACGCACCCGTCGCCCGATCCAACCACGCAACGGCCTCCCGCCGCGCGGTGGTTTCAATCTCGATCTTCGCGATCTACCCTCGCAGCGAGAAACACCCGCTCGCGCACACCGAGCGCACGAGCCCCCGGAGGCACCCATGCACGACGAACTGATTGTGGAAGATGGGCCGATCACCCGGCTCACGATCAACCGCCCCGAACGCCACAACGCGATCAACACCGAGGTCGGCGACGCCATGCTCGACGTGGTGACCAAGGTCGGCCGCGATCCGGCCGTGCAGGTCCTGGTCCTGGCGGGCAAGGGCCGCTCCTTCTGCTCCGGCGACGATGTCAAGGAGGGCGCCGAGGGCGGCATCTCCGACTACCCCTGGCCGAACCCGTACCACGCGCTGCACATCGCGGCGTTCAATCTGGAGCGGCACCCCTACTTCGCCCTGCAGCCGCTCTTGCGCCGCATCCCCCAGATGGTGATCGCCCAGGTCCAGGGCTACTGCATGGGCTCCGGCTTCGACCTCATGCTGGCGGCCGACTACGCGATCGCCGACCCCGATGCGCAGCTCCGCATGGTCATCGGCGCGACCGCGTTCCTGCCCAAGTACGTGGGGCTCAAGCATGCGACGCGGCTGATCCTCGACGACCGCTTCACGTCAGCGCAGGAGGCCGCCGAGCTGGGCCTGATCACGAAGGTCGCCGCGCCCGGTGCGCTCGCCGACGAGGTCACCGAGCTGGCCGAGCGGCTCGCGGAAATGGGCCAACAGCGCCACGGCTACCTCGGCGTGCTCAAAGAATCGCTCAACCGCTCGCTCTGGCCCGGCCTCGACGACGACCTCCGGATGCAGCTGATCGGCCACCGCATGTCCGACCTCTACCGCCAGCACCCGTACGAGCCCAACGACCCTTGATGGACACATCCGCGCTCCCGCTCACCGGAGCGATCATCATCGACCTGAGCGACGAGTGCCTGAGTCTCACGGGCCGCTTCCTGGCGGACCTCGGCGCGGAGGTGATCCGCGTCGAGGCGGCAGCCGGCGACGCACTCAGGATCGCCGGGCCTCACCTCGCTGACCGGCTGGACCCCGAGAGCGGCTTGCGCCACCTGCTGCACAACGCCGGCAAGCGCAGCGTGGCGCTCAACTTCGACGCGCCGGCAGCCTGGGACCTGGTCGACCGGCTGCTGGCCCGCGCCGACATCGTGATCGCGCCGCTGCAGAAGTCGCCGGAGGCGCGACGGGCCCTGGCCGCCGAGCGCTTGCGCCGGGTCCATCCCCACCTGGGCCTGATCGACCCGGTGATGAAGCGCGGCGGCGAAGATCTGCCCGCCTCCGACCTGGTTGGAGTGGCCGCCGGCGGGATCATGCAGGGCCTCGGCTACCCCGATGCCGCGCCCGACTACCCCGCGGGCCGCCTGGCCTACAAGCAGGCCAGTCTGGTCGGTGCCGCGACCGCGACCGCGATGCTCCACGCCACTCGCCATGGAGCCCCCCCGAGCCATGTCTGCGTCTCGCTGCAGGAGGCGATCCTCTCGACCACGATTCATTTCGCCAACCAGAACATGTGGCGCCTGCTGGGCCAAAAGCCCAAACGCCGCGGCGGCGAAATCTCGACCCTGCTGCAGGCCCAGGACGGGCGCTGGCTGACGTTCGGGATCACCCCAAACACCCCCGCGCGGTTCCAGGCGTTCGCTCAGTGGCTGCACGAGCGCGCCGGCTACGACGGGCTGATCGGCGCCGAGTTCCCCGGCGATGTCTGGGCCCCCGCCTACGGCAGCGACACACACCACGCCTTGATTCGGGCATGCGCGTCGCTGCCAAGGGACGAGCTGTGCGCGGAGGGTCAAGCCCGAGGATTTCTCGCAGTGCCCGTGAACACGGTCGCCAACATCGTCGAGGACCCGCACCTGCGCGAACGCGGCTGCTTCGTCTCCGTCGAGCACGAGCAGCTCGGCCGCAGCCTCGAGCTCCCGCGCCTGCCGATCCGCTCGACCGCGTTCGAACCGGTCGCACGCCCCGCGCCGCCGTTGGGCGCGCACTCCGCTGCCGCGCTCGCGGAACTCGCCGGCGTCGACGCCGACGAGTTCGCGCGGCTCCGCGCGAGCGGCATCGTCGCGGGCCCTGACGCCGCAGCAAGCCCACCCAGCCGGCCCCAACCGCCGTCGGCCCCCGCGAGGCCGCGCCGCGACGGGCCGCCGCGTCGCGACGAGCTCCCCCTCGCCGGAGTGCGAGTGCTCGATTTCTGCTGGCAGGCTGCCGGACCGCTGTCGACCGAGCTCATGGCCAATCTGGGCGCCGATGTGATCAAGGTTGAGTCGGAAGCGCGAATCGACACCTTGCGCAACGCCGTGCAGCCCGTCGATCCGCCCACGATCGAGACCGGCGCATTCTTTCAGGACTGCAACACCGACAAGCGCAGCATCACCCTCAACCTCGGCTCGCCGGATGGCATCCGCGTCGCCAGGGACCTGGTTCGGCTCGTCGATGTGGTCACCGACAACTTCTCCGCCGGCGTGATGAGGCGGCTGGGGCTCGGCTTCGACGATCTGAAGCTCGTCAACCCGCGGATCGTGGTCGCGAGCTTCCCGGTCATGGGCACCTGGGGCCCCAAGGCGTCGTGGCGCGGGATCGGCAACAGCGTCGTGGGGATGTCGGGCCTGGCCGCCCACAGCGGCGCGCCGCAGAACAAGCCGACCGGCGTGCTGCTCCACACCGACTTCACGCTGGCCCCGCTGGCCACCACGGCGATCGGCGCCGCGTTGCTGCAGCGCGAGCGGACCGGTCTGGGCCAGGAGATCGAGATCCCCCAGTACGAGGCCGGCATCCACCTGCTCGACACCGAGCTGATCGAGCAGCTCGCCAACGGCGTGACCCCGCAGCGGCGCGCCAATCGGTCGCCGGAGCTGGCGCCGCATGGCCTGTTCCCCTGCGCCGGCGACGACCGCTGGCTCGCGATCGCCGTGCGCCACACCGTCGACTGGCTCGAACTCTGCCGCGTGATCGCCCGCGCTGACCTCGCCGCCCGTGACGATCTCCGCACGCTGACGGGCCGCAAAGCGGCCGAAGACGAGCTCGAGGCCGCCGTCACGGCATGGACCTCCCAGCACGATCTCTGGCAGGCGGCCGAGTTGCTCCAGCATGCCGGCATCCCGGCCGGACCAAATGAGGACATCGAGGACCTGGTCGAGACCGACCCCGCGATCAACGGCTTCTTCCACGAGTTCGATCATCCCGTCGGCGTCAGGTACATGGCCCAGAACCAGCCCTTCCTCTGGAACGGCCAACGCCTCCCAATCCGCCGCGCCCCATTCTTCGGCGAGCACAACGACGAGGTCTTTCGCAACGAACTACAGCTCGACGAGGCCGAGCTCACCAAGCTGATCCTCGATGGCGTGATCCGCTAGCGCTGACCGACGCTCCGCCGATCCCGTCCCATCGAACGCTCCCACGCGCGCCCGACTACCTCCCGTAGGAGACCTGCGCGTAATCCCCATTTCCCCTCTCCCCCCGCGGAGCGGGGGGAGATGCCGCAGGCAGAGGGGGGCTCCGGGCGCGCCCTCACCAGATAGCGGAAGCTCCCCACCGTCACTGCGTGACACCGCCACCGGCGGAGAATGTCGGAGCGGCGGGACTTACGCACAGGTTTCCTCAGGGGGAGAATTTGGGAATCCCGATCCCAACTGCTCCCCCCGCGGGGGAGCTGTCGCGCAGCGACTGAGGGGGAGGCTTGCGCCGGCCTCCGCTGACCGCGACGCACTCCCCCTCTGCCCCTGCGGGGCATCTCCCCCTCAGGGGGAGAATTGGGGAATCCCGATCGGAAATCGCTCCCCCCTCAGGAGACCTGCGCGCAATCTCCATTTCCCCTCTCCCCCCGCGGAGCGGGGGGAGATGCCGCAGGCAGAGGGGGGCTCCGGGCGCGCCCTCACCAGATAGCGGAAGCTCCCCACCGTCACTTCGTGACACCGCCACCGACAGCGAAGGTCGGAGCAGTCGGACTTACGCGCAGGTCTCCTCAGGGGGCGAAGTTGGAAATCCCGATCGGAAATCGCTCCCCCCGCGGGGGAGCTGTCGCGCAGCGACTGAGGGGGAGGCTCCCAACCGCGCGAATAGCGGCGACGCGCGGAGGTCTCCCCCTCTGCCCCTGCGGGGCATCTCCCCCTCAGGGGGAGAATTGGGGAATCCCGATCGGAAATCGCTCCCCCCTCAGGAGACCTGCGCGCAATCTCCATTTCCCCTCTCCCCCCGCTCCGCGGGGGGAGATGCCGCAGGCAGAGGGGGGCTTCGGGCGCGCCCTCACCAGATAGCGGAAGCTCCCCACCGTCACTTCGTGAGACCGCCACCGGGGGGGAAGGTCGGAGCAGTGGGACCTACGCGCAGGTCCCCGTAGGGGCAGCCCTTGTGGCTGCCCATCCCGCTGACGCAGCGTTGAAGCGCACTGCCTCCGGCTCGGTTTCGTCATCCCTGCGCAGCCGGAACCCCCCCCCCCGCGCTAATCCGCCGCGATGGCGTGCTTCCCGACCTCCCAGCCGGCCTCCGACAGATGCTCGCCGGCGAACGCGACCGCGTCGTCTTCCAGCTCGTTCGCAAGCGTGTCATTGAAGCGGTTGAGCCAGCCAAACATCGAAATCACCGCGACGATCTCGACCATCTCGCTGTTGCTGTAGTGCTTCCGCAGCTCGTCGAAGTGCTCGTCGGTCGCGCCGTTCGGGATGTAGCCCGCAGCCAGCGCCAGCCGCAGCGCCGCCCGCTCCGCGTCGCTGTACAGCGGCGACGTCTCGAACTCCCAGACCGCCTCGATCTTCGACAGCTCAACGCCGGTCGTGATGTGCGCGAAGTGTCCCGTGTGCGCCTCGCAGTACCGGCATCCGGCGCTGCGCGAGACCACGTTGGCGATCAGTTGCTTGAGCCCCGGGTCCACGTCGCCCTCGCGCATGATCGAGCCGAAGAAGCCCTGGAACTGTTCCAGGATGCGCGGGCGATAGCCCATCACGTGAAAGGCCGTCGGGATCGTCGCCCCGGCCTCCGCCAGCGGCTTCAGAAATGGCGCCGCTTCAAGCAGCTCCTCCGGGGTCAGCGGGTCAACTCGGTTCATCGTTCGTTCCTTCCTCGCCAGCGCACGATGCCTTGGGTCATCGTCGTTGGCGTTGCTAGCGTTTCGTTGTCGTCGCTCACCAGCAGCTCGTCGAGCGCCTCGTGCAGCTTGGCGAGCTTCGCTGAGTCGGGTTTCAGCCAGAGCCGTCGCCGCGCGAACGCCTCCGCCTCTTCGCGTGAACGGTACCTCCAGCGCCGCCGCTGCGAGCGGTTCACGCTGACATCCGCCCCTCGCGCCTCCAACAGCTCGAGCAGCGCGGCGAGCCCGGGCAGTTGGACCTGCGGCTCGCCGTGAATCGCTGGCCAGAGCTCGTGGAACAGCCCGCCCGGCGCCTGCTCGTACATCACCGCCACGCACTCGCGCGCGGCCGAGCGCTCCATCGTGTCGAGGAACTCACCGATCGGCTCGATGTCGTAGCCCACGTGAGAGATCATCGCGACATCACCGCGCGGCGGATCCGCCGTCGGCCAGCGCTGGTCGATCACCCGCGCATTCCCGATCCCGTGCGCTGCGCGAATCTCTTCGAATTCGGCGCGCATCCCCGCGCTCGGCTCGATCGCAATCACCTCCTGCACGCACAGCGCCAGCGCCAGCGCGAACCGCCCCGCCCCCGCTCCCACATCCACCCAGACATCGTCGGGCTCGGCGATCTCCTGTAGCGCCGCCAGCGTGATGTCGTCCGTCCGCCGCGGATCAGCGCGGAACGCGGCCGCGATCGGCGCGTAGTGGTCGCCCGCGTCGGGCTCCTCGCGCAGCCGCTCGGCCTGCTCGCGGTTGCCCCGCACCGCCGCCGCCCACGCCTCAGCGCGCGTTGCCGCCGCCGCACTCATCGGCTGGCCGATTCGGCCGTCGGGTAGACTGATGGCATGGCTGACCAGTCCGATCTGACCTTCGAGTCCCTCCCCGACCTCCACGACTCGATCCTGATCGTGGCCTGGGAGGGTTGGAACGACGCCGGCGAGTCCGCCTCCACCGCCGCGCAGTTCCTCACGCGACAACTTGGCGGGACGCCCTTCGCGACGATCGACCCGGAGGAATTCTACGACTTCACCGACGCTCGCCCAATGGCCCGCTACGAGGACGGCGAACGTGTCATCGTCTGGCCCGGCACCGACTTCGTCCGCCTGCGCGGAGCGGGGCGGATCGGCGGCCGCGATGTCGTCGTCGGCTTCGGCATCGAGCCGCATCACCGCTGGAAGCGCTACCTCGCCGCGATGACCGAGCTGGTCCGCGCGATCGACGCCAAGCTGGTGATTAGCCTCGGCGCCGTCGCCTCGGGCACGCCCCACACACAGCCCGTGCCGGTCACCGGCTCCGCCAACAACGCCGACCTCGCCGCCCGCTACAACATGCGGCCATCGCGCTTCGAGGGCCCCTCGGGGATCGTCGGCGTGTTCCACGACCACTGCCGCCGTCAGAACGTCGGTGGTGTCTCGCTCTGGGCCGCCGTGCCGCACTATCTGCCCGGCATCGCCAACCCCGTCGGCGCGCGAGCCCTCTTGCGGGTCCTCTCCGAGATGACCGACCTCTCCCTCGACCTCGATCCGCTCGACGGCGCCATCGCCCGCTTTCACCAACAGCTCGAAGAGGCGCTGCGCGAGAACGACGACCTGCGCCGCTACGTCGCACGGCTCGAACAGGTCGCGCCGCCGTCGCAGGCCGCCGAACAACACGAATCCGAGCTGCCCTCCGCCGACGAGCTGATCGAGGGCCTCGAGAACTTCCTGCGCCAGCGCCAGGACCCCGACAACTAGTTCCCACAGAACCGGGCGGGAGGATCGCCATGGTCCAGGTTGAGCAGCCCAGCGACGCCGATCGCGAGCAAGCCTCACAGAAGAACCTCGACAAGATGTGGAAGTTCGTTCGCACCTTCGCGAACAAGAGCGGCACCTGGCTGCATCCCCAGGAGGAGATCACCGAATTCCTCGTGATCGGCCTGGCCAAGCACATCGACGAGGTCGGCCGCCCGCTCTGCCCCTGCAACTTCTACGAGGACAAGGCCGAGGAGGCCAAGTCCTCCGAATGGATCTGCCCCTGCGAGGAGATGCAGCGCTGGAAATACTGCCATTGACTGCTCTTCTGCGATGAGGAAGGTCTTCCCATCACGGAGTACTTGCCACTCGACCACGAAGGCCGCACCGCCTATGGCGTGCGACCCGACCCCACGCCCGACAAGGGCCGCGCGCTCGGTCGCCTGGAAGAGCGCAAGGGCCGCAAGATCCAAAAGCGCGGAGCGCCCGACTGAGTTACGCTCACTTGGATATCCCCGGAACTAACGGAGCGCTGTGTGGCACGAACGAGCAACATCAACCGTGATCTGAAACGCCGGAAACTGCACGCGAAGTACAAGGATCGCCGCGCGCAGCTCAAGCAGCAGATCAAAGAGGCGCCCGACCCGGCCGAGAAGCAGCGCCTCCACTGGCAGCTCCAGCAGCTCCCGCGCAACAGCAGCCCCTCGCGGCTCAAGAACCGCTGCCAGGTCACCGGCCGCTCGCGCGGCTACATGCGCAAGTTCGGTCTCTCGCGCATCACCTTCCGTGAGCAGGCCTCGCTCGGCCTCCTCCCCGGCGTCCGCAAGTCCTCCTGGTAGCCCACCGCTGACCCCGCCCGCCCGCGCCGCGGCTCTGCTCGTTCCCCGACCGAGTTTCTTCCATTAGTTGCACAAAATGCGATCAAGGGTCATAATCGTCCCATTGGACGAAGCTGGCGATTCAGGAGCCCCCCATGATCCACACCATCCCACGCATCAGCCCGGTCGCGCTGCTCGCGCTCGTCGCACTCGTCGCCGCGCTCGCGTTCGCGGCCTGCTCGGGCGACGCTGAATCCACCGACGGTGTCGCTGCAGCGGCCGACCGCGCCGCCGAGGCCGCGGAGCGCGCCGCTCAGGCAGCCGACCGCGCCGCTGACGCATCGCAGGACGCCGCGGCCGCCGCCGAACGCGACGACGAGCAGCCGCCGCCGCCCGCCCCGCCAGCCGATGACTCCGACGACGAAGCCAGCAGGGCCGCCGCGCAAGCCGCCGAGCGTGCCGCGGACGCCGCCGACCGCGCGGCGGACGCCGCCGATCGTGCGGCCCAGAGCGCAGCCGAATCGAGCGCACCCCGCGCAGAGCCCGATGATCCAGAGCCCGGCGAAATCACCGTCTACTCCGGCCGCAGCGAGAGCCTGGTCGGCGCGCTGATCGAGCGCTTCGAGGCCGATACCGGCATCCGTGTCAAGGTGCGCTACGCCGGCACCGCCGAGCTGGCCGTCGCGATCCTCGAAGAGGGCGACCGCAGCCCGGCCGACGTCTACTACGCGCAGGATGCCGGCGCGCTCGGCGCACTCTCCGATGCCGGCGCGCTCGTCGCCCTGCCGAGCGCGATCACCGACCTCGTCGGCGCCGAGTTCCGCCACACCGACGGTCACTGGGTCGGGACCTCCGGCCGCGCCCGCGTGCTGGTCATCTCGCCCGAGCGCGTGCCCAACCCGCCGACGTCGATCTTCGATCTGACCGAGCCCGAGTGGGAAGGCCGCGTCGGCTGGGCCCCGGCCAACGGCTCCTTCCAGGCCTTCGTCACCGCGATGCGCCAGATTCACGGCGACGACATCACCGAGCAATGGCTGCGCGACATGATCGCCAACGGCGTGCGCGAGTACCCCAAGAACTCCCCCCAGGTCCAGGCCGTCGGCGATGGCGAGCTCGACATCGGCCTGGTCAACCACTACTACCTCTACCGCTTCCTTGCCGCAGACCCCGACTTCCCGGCCGCAAATCACTTCACCGACGCCGGCGCGGCGGGTGCCCTGATCAACGTCGCCGGCGTCGCGATCCTGGGCGCTTCGCAGAACCGCGACGCCGCGCTGCGCTTCATCGAGTACCTGCTCAGTGAGGAGGCGCAGGAGTACTTCCGCGATCAGACGAGCGAGTACCCCCTGGCCGCCGGCATCGCCGCACGGCCCGAGCTCGTGCCGCTCGATCAGCTCAACCCGCCCTCGCTCGCCCTCACCTCGCTCGCCGACCTCGAGGGCACGCTGAAGCTGCTCCAGGAGGTCGGCGCGCTCCCCTAACAGGAGACCTGCGCGTAATCTCCATTTCTCCTCTCCCCCCGCGGAGCGGGGGGAGATGCCGAAGGCAGAGGGGGGCCTGCCGCGCCGACGCAGTAGTGAAGCCCGATGGTCATCCCCGAACGCCCCCACCGCTCCATCCGCCGCCCTCCCCTCCCGTCCGGCCCGATCCACAACTACGCTGAGGTTCACGCAAGCGACTCGGCCACTGAGGGACGGCAGGCCACCGAGCATTGAGCCTCAGCAACCCGCAGTCCCGCTCGCCGGTCCTCACGCTGCTCGCGCGGCCCCGGCTCTCGATCCTCTGGACCACGGCCCTGATCGCCGCTGCCGCCGCCTGCGTCCCGCTCATCTACCTGATCGTCCGCGCCGCCCAAGCCGACGCCGACACCTGGAGCAGCGTGCTGCGCGGCGACACGGTGCGCCTGCTGCTCAACACCGTCGCGCTCGCCGCCGCCGTCACCGCCGCGGCCACTGCGATCGCGATCCCCTGCGCCTGGCTGACCGAGCGCACCGACCTGCCCGGCGCGCGCTGGTGGCGCACGATCACCGTCGTCCCGCTCGCCGTCCCCTCCTACGTCGCCGCGCTGGCGGTGATCGCGGCGCTCGGTCCCTCGGGATCCTTGCAGCGGCTGCTCGCGCCGCTCGGCGTCGATTCGCTGCCCGAGCTCTACGGCTTCGCCGGCGCATGGCTGGTCCTCACGCTCTTCACCTACCCCTACATCCTGCTGGTCCTGCGCGCCGGTTTGCGCGACCTCGACCCGGCGCTTGAGGAAGCCAGCCGCTCGCTCGGCAAGAGCAGTTGGCACACCTTCCTGCGCGTCACCCTGCCCCAGCTCCGCGTCCCGCTCGCGGCCGGCGCGCTCTTGGTCGCGCTCTACGTGATCAGCGATTTCGGGGCCGTCTCGATGATGCGCTACGACACCTTCACCCGCGCGATCTACGCGCGCTTCGCCACCACATTCGACCGCTCGTCGCTGGCCGTGCTCAGCCTCGTGCTGGTCGGATTGGTCACGCTGGTCTTGGCCGTCGAGCTCTCGCAGCGCCGCCGCGGGCGCTACTACCGGCTCGGCAGCGGCGCGGCCCGTTCGCCGCGGATCGTGCGCCTGCGCCGCCATCGCTGGACCGCGACCGGCTTCCTCGCGCTGCTGACCGCCGTCGCCTTGATCATCCCGCTCGGCGTGCTGCTGCACTGGCTCGCCCGCGGACTCACGCAGGGCGAGACGTTTAGCGGGCTGGCCCCCGCCGTGCTGCACTCGCTCGAGGCCGCCGCGCTGGCTGGGGCCGTCGCGGTCGCCGCTGCGTTGCCGATCGCGATCGTGGTGGTGCGTCGCCCCGGGTGGCTGTCCGCGCTGATCGACCGCGCCTCCTACACCGGCTACGCGCTGCCCGGCGTCGTGGTCGCGTTCGCGATGATCTTCTTCTCGCTGCGCGTCGTGCCGGGCCTCTACCAGACGCTTGCGGTGCTGGTCTTCACCTACGCCGTGCTCTTCCTCCCGCAGGCGACCGGAGCGCTGCGCTCGGCGCTCGTGCGCGTCCCGCCGAGTCTCGAGGAGGCCTCGCGCAGCCTCGGACGCAGCCCGCGCCAGACGCTGCTCAGCGTTACGCTGCCCCTGATCGCACCCGGCGTCATCAGCGGCTTCGCGCTCGTATTTCTGACCACCATGAAAGAGCTTCCCGCCACCCTGTTGCTCGCGCCCACCGGCTTCGACACGCTCGCCACCCGCGTCTGGGCCGAGCAGGAGGAGGCCTTCTTCGCGCGCGCCGCCGCGGCCGGCTTGCTGCTGCTCGTCTGCGCCGCGCTGCCACTGCCGCTGCTCTTCGGTCGGGAACGCTTCCTCCGTGGCTGACGCCCCCGCGATCACCGTGGTCGACCTGACCAAGCGGTTCGGCGAGACGACCGCCGTCCGCGCGACCAGCTTCGTCGCCCCGCGCGGCGAGCTGCTCGCCCTGCTCGGTCCCAGCGGCTGCGGCAAGACCACCACCCTGCGCCTGATCGCCGGCTTCGAGCGGCCCGACCGCGGACTCGTCCAGATCGACGGCCGCAGCGTCGTCGGGCCCGGCGTTTGGGTCGCTCCCGAACGACGACGTGTGGGGATCGTTCCGCAGGACTTCGCGCTGTTCCCGCACCTCACGGTCGGCCAGAACGTGGCCTTCGGGCTCGACCAGCGGGTCACGTCGTTGACCCGCCGCTGGTTCCGCCGCGGCTCGATCCCGCCGCGCGCGCAGGAGATGCTTGAGCTGGTCGACCTGGCCGCCTTCGCCGACCGCTACCCCCACGAGCTGTCCGGCGGCGAAGCGCAGCGGGTCGCGCTGGCCCGCGCATTGGCCCCGGCGCCCGCCGCCGTGCTGCTTGACGAGCCGTTCTCCAATCTCGACCAGAACCTCCGCTCCAGCCTGCGTCTGCAGCTGCGCGAGATCCTGCGCGCCGCCGATACCGCCGCCGTCTTCGTGACCCACGATCGCGACGAGGCGCTGAGCCTGGCCGACCGCATCGCAGTGATGCGCGCCGGCACCGTCGAGCAGGTCGGCACGCCGATCGAGACCTATCACCATCCGGCGAACCGCTTCGTCGCGTCGTTCGTCGGCAACGCCAACGTGCTGCACGGCGACCGCAGCCGCCACGGCGCCGAGACCCCGATCGGCGCCCTGAGCATCACCGGCAGCGGCGCCGACGCCGACGCCGGTGAGCCGCTCGACATCCTGCTGCGCCCCGAACAGATCTCGCTGCAAACCCCGCACGACGCGCCGCCCCAACATTGCGGCCAGATCATCAGCAGCGAGTACTACGGCCACGACCAGCTCGTCCGCGTCCGCCTCGATTCGGGCCTCGAGCTGGAGGCCCGATTGCACAGCGCCCAAGCCTGGGCCCCCGGCCAAGCCGTCGCAATCACCGTGACCGAGGCCGCGATCGCGTTCCCGCGGCACGGCTGAGCTCGAATCCAGGAATCGTCTGGACAAGCCGGCTCCCCTCTCCCCCCGCTGACCACATTGAGTGGTCAGCGGAATCTTAAATCTCTCCCCCCTCGGGGGGAGATGTCACGAAGTGACAGAGGGGGGCCTCCCCAACCCGGCCGCCCCCCCCCTGCTGCGCAGGTTCCCCAACCCACACCACCCAACGTCACCCCCACAACACTCCCCGCCCCCGCCACAGTACAGATGTTCTGCTACCATCCCCCACATGACCATCGACCAGCTCCTCACCTGGCTCCGACAACGCCTCCCCCAGCTCGAACCGGGCCAGCTCCCCGATCCCGCGATCGACCTCGACGACACCCGCCGCAGCGCCGCCGACCGCCGCGCCCGCGGACGCCGCATCGAGCGCCCCCAACACCTCCAGGCGCTCCACCGGCCCGTCCGCATCATCGGGCTCACGCCCCCGCTCAACTCCCCGAACAACGTGCGCATCGCTAGCGCTGAGGAGCTTGCCAACGTCTTCCCCGGAATCGACCCCGACGGCGACGCTGTCTACCTGATCGCGCCATGACCACCACGCACGGCCCAGCCGACCGGCACGGACTCGACCTCGAATTCTCGCGTCTCTCGGACGACCAGGCCCTCGCTCGGCTCGACCAACTCATCGAAATCCTCAGCCCCGAGCTCGTGCCCGGCGACCCCTCCGACTTCGACCTCGACAGCGATGACCTCGTCAGTCACGCCGCCGCCGTCGACTTCGCCCTTGGCACGATCACAGAAATCGCCGACCACGCCCCCTCCGACGGCCGCCGGCTGTCCGCCCTCAACGTGCTCGGTCGCATCCTCGGACCCGAGCACATCCGCAACCGCCTGATCCGCCTCGCCAACTCAACCAGGTCCGACGCAACCCGTCTCAGCGCCGTCTACGTCCTCTCCCGCGGACTCGGCATCGTCGGCCCGATCGCCCCACGCAACCCCGAGGAGCCGCGGATCGAAATGATCAACGTCTGGCCCGCCAGCGAACAAGAGCTCGAAGAAATCCGTCAACGCGACGCCCAAACCAAATTGCCAGTTGCCACCCCCACCCAACTGCCAGCCCAGCTGCCAACCGCAGCCCGCCCAAACCCCCACCCAACCCCGCGCGACCCGCTCCCCCGCCTCCCCACTCCCACCATCCCCCGCTTCAAGCACCCCTCCCCGATCGACCACAACCCCCGCTCGCACATGCCGACGCCCAACCCACACGAACCCGCCCCATCCCTCGATCCCCCCACCAGCCCGCCCCTGACCTCCCCGCCCCGACGCCCCCGCCACATCGACGCACTCCCCAGCATCATCACCGCCGGCCCCGTCACCATCGTCAACGAACCTCCCTAACCTCCCATCTCTCCCCCCTTGGGGGGAGATGTCACGAAGTGACAGAGGGGGGCTTCGGGCGCTGCATGACCTCCGGACCCTCCCCCACAGTCGCTGCGCGCCAGCTCCCCCTCGGGGGGAGCAATCGTCGGCCGTCCCAACTTCTCCCCCTGAGGAGACCTGCGCGTAATCCCCATTTCCCCTCTCCCCCCGCTCCGCGGGGGGAGATGTCACGAAGTGACAGAGGGGGGCCCGACCGTGCCGGACCAGATACAGCGACGCCGGTGAGTCGGGACGGGAGCCCCCCTCTGCCTGCGGCATCTCCCCCCGCTGTGCGGGGGGAGAGGGGAAATGGGGATCGCGCGCAGGTCTCCCCTGCGGGGGAAATGCCGAAGCCTGCCCGCGCGCAGGCAGGGGGCAGAGGGGGAGGCCGCCGGGTGTCGCTCGCTCTCTCGGCCCCACGCGGGCGGGCTGTGGGCCGGGCAACTACTATCGCGCGGGGAGGTGGATATGCGCGTTGCGTTGATGGTTGAGGGGCAAAATGGACTTACCTGGGAGGGCTGGCGGCACATCTTGTCGCTGGCTGAGGAGCTCGGGTTTCCTTCGGTGTTCCGTTCCGATCATTACTTCACCGGTCCGGTGCAGCAGAACTCGCTCGATGCGTTCCTCTCGTTCGTGATCGCCGCCGCGGAGACGTCCAACCTGCGCTTTGGGCCGATGGTCACGCCGGTCACCTTCCGGCGGCCGGTTGATGTCGGGCGGATGGCTGCGCAACTCGATGTCCTGAGCGGCGGACGCTTCGTGATGGGCCTTGGGGCGGGCTGGAACCAGGCCGAGCACGACGCGTACGGGCTGGACTTCCCGCCGACCCGCGAGCGCTTCGAGCGGCTCGAAGACATGATTCAGCTGCTGCGCGCGCTCTGGGCGCCCGGCGAGGCCAGCTACGCGGGCGACTACTACACGCTGGACGGCGCCGACTGTTTGCCCAAGCCGCGCGCGGGACGGCCGCCGATTCTGATCGGCGGCGGCGGCGAGAAGCGCACGCTCCCGCTGGCTGCTCAGTACGCCGATGAGTGGAACGGCGTGACGATGACGGTTGAGGTCTACAAGCACAAGCGCGACGTGCTGGCCCGCGCGTGTGAGGCGATCGGCCGCGATCCGAACGAGATCGTGCATTCGGAGATGCTGTTCCACGCCGTCGGGCCGCCCGAGCTGCGTGACGCGGGCGGCCGCGTGGCCCAGCAGGCGTTCGGTCAGCCCGGCGAGTCGCTGGAGGACTTCCTCAGCGGCTTCCGCGAGCGCGGCGGGCTGGTCGGCGGCGCGGACGAGATCGTCGACACGATCGGCCAGCTGGCGGAGGCGGGCCTGGCCGAGATCCAGTTCCAGCACTTCATGTTCGACCGCGACGATGTGCCCCGGTTCCTCGCTGAAGCGGTGGCGCCGCAGGTCGCCGGGATCAAGATTGGGGACCACAGCTGATGCTTGTTGGAGAACTGCTGACCCATTTCCTCGGCTCGCTGCACGAGGGCTTTGAAACCTGCCTCCGCGAACTCGATGACGAGCAAATCCACTGGCGCCATTCCGACGACACGGTCTCGATCGCCTTCCACACCTGGCACGCGGTGCGGACCAAAGACAACATCATCAACTTCGTCTGCCAGGATCGGAAGCGGCCCGTCTGGCTGCGGCAGGGGCTGGACGAGGCATGGGGTCTGCCGCGCGTCGATCAGGGCACCGGCATGTCCGACGAGCAGGCGCTGCAGCTGCGCGTGCCCAGCGTCGAGGCGCTCCTGCAATACGCGCAGGATGTGCACGACGATGTCATCCCCTACGTGCGCGATAGCGGCGAGGCAGAGCTCGCGTCGACCGTGCGGGTGGTGCAGTTCGGCCATCAGGCGAAGTCGCAGCAGATCATGCAGACCTGCATCGCGCACGCCAACACGCATCTCGGCATGGTGGTCACGATGCGCGCGTTGTTGGGGATCCGCAGCCCGGGCTTCTAGCCTCCAGCGACAGGGAGCAGGTCATGCAGGTCAGCGACACGGTGCGGATCGTCCCGGTTCCCGAAGACGAACCGATGCGGCCGACGCAGACGAACATCTACATCGTCGGCCAGCCCGGCGGGCAGGTGCTGACGATCGACTCGGGCGAGGCGATCGACAAGTTCTGGTGGATGCTGCGCGGCTATCTGGCAGCGATCGATCAGTCGGAGATCGGTCTGGCGGCGATCTCGCACCACCATTTCGATCATTCGGGCAACCTCAAGAACGTCAGTGAGCATCTCAAGGCTGAGGTGGCTGTGCCGGAGAACGGCGTCAAGCTGCTGCGCGGGCGCCTGCCCAAGGAGGGCGTGCGGACCTTCGTCGATGGCCAGACGCTGAACCTCGATGGCGGAGTGCGGATCCAGGTGATCGCCACACCGGGCCATTCGGTCGACTCGCTCTGCTACTACATCGAGGAGGACGGCGTCCTGTTCACCGGCGACACGATCCTGGGCAACACGACCACGGTGGTGGGCGACATCAACAGCTACATGGCGTCGCTACGGCGGCTGCTGGAGCTGCCCAACATCAAGGTGTTGTGCCCCGGCCACGGGCCGCTGATCCGCGACACGGAGGATCTGAAGGCGCGCGGCCGCCTGGAGATGTATGTGGCGCATCGGCAGATGCGCGAGAACCAGGTGCTTGAGCAGCTCGAGGGCGGCGAGCCGAAGACCTCGTGGGAGATCATGGAGGCGATCTACGGCGACACGATCGACAAGCGTCTGCGTCGGGCCGCGGACGGGAATGTGCAGGCGCACTTGAAGTCGATGGTGAAGTCGGGCGTGGTGCGTCAGTCGCGCGGGGTGCGCAGGACGCGGCGTGCGTCGACCGTCGAGCGCGAGCGCGGCAAGCAGCGCGAGCGCGACGCAGTGATTCGCAAGGCCAAGCGGTTCGAGCGCGACAAGCAGCGCCGTCAAATCGCCCGCCAGGAGTCAGCGCCGACAGAGGTTTGGAGCCGGGCGCCGAGCTATCGGCTCAGATCGAAGAGCTGAGCGCCTGTTCGGGCGCGGAGCGGACCATCGCTTACGCTCCACTGCGACACGAGTGATCCGCGGAGGAGGCGCAGCATGGACTATGGCATTGGGATTCCGTCGTGGATCGATGCGTGGAAGGAAGTGGTGGCGGCGGAGGCGGCGGGGTTCACGCATGCGTGGTTCTATGACTCGCAGCTGATCTACTCCGATGTCTGGGCGACGATGGCGCTGGCGGCGCATCACACCTCGACGATCAAGCTGGGCACGCTGGTCGCGATCCCGAGCAACCGGATTGCGCCGGTCACCGCGGCGGCGGCTGCCTCGATCAACAAGCTGGCGCCGGGGCGTGTGATCCTCGGCATCGGCACCGGCTACACGGGGCGCAACACGATGGGGCTGCCGGCGTACCCGATCCGTCGCTATCGCGAGTACGCCCAGCAGCTGCGCGGACTGCTCGACGGTGAGGACATCCTCTACACCGACGACGTGACCGGGCGCGAGCGCTGGATCCGCCTGATTCACGGGCACCGCTCCGAGTTCCTCAACCTCGATGATCACATCCCTGTCTACATCGCCGCCAACGGGCCGCGCGCGCTCGGCGTGGTCGGCGAGGCGGGTGACGGCTGGGTCACGACCGGGATGGGCGGCAACGCGCAGGCCGGGTTCCCGGTGATCGCCGCCGCCGCGGAGGCGGCCGGGCGCAGCACCGAGAAGCCGTACACCGTGGGCCTCTCGTCGGGTCTCGTGCTGCGCGAGGGCGAGACGGTCAGCTCCGAACGCGTGCTCCGGCGGGTCGGCCCGGGGATGGTCCCGGGCGTGCATGCGATGTGGGAGGCGGCGCACGGTCCGGGGGCCAGCCTGGGGATGAGCAATCCCGACCTCGCGGGCGAATACAACAACTACATCCGCGAATACTCGCGCGAGAAGGGGACGCCGGAGGACCGGCTCTACCTCGATGTGCATGAGGGACACATGGTCTACCTCAAGCCCGGCGAGGAGCGCTTCATCGACACCAACGTGATGTCGCGCACGTTGATCGGCAGTGGGCCCGAGATCATCGGCAAACTCGAAGCGCTTGAGGCTGAGGGGGTCGACAACATCGCGCTCTGCGCCAACGATCCCGAAGGCGCGCGCGAGCTGATCGAAGACTTCGCACGCGAAGTGATCAGGCCCATGAGCGGCTGAACCGGACGGAGGAACAGATGGATTACGGACTCTGTGTCCCGACCTATATCGACATGTGGCGCGAGGTGGTCGCGGCTGAGGAGGCCGGCTTCACGCACGCCTGGTTCCCCGACTCGCAGCTGATCTGGTCGGACACCTACGCCGCAATGGCGCTGGCGGCCGAACGCACGTCGACGATCAAGTTGGGCACGCTGGTCTCGATCCCGAGCAACCGGATCGCGCCGGTGACGGCTTCGGCGATCGCGACGATCAACAAGCTGGCGCCGGGGCGCGTGATTCTGGCGTTGGGCACCGGCTACACGGGGCGCAACACGATGGGGCTGCCGTCCTACCCGGTGGCGAAGTTCCGCGAGTACTCGCAGCAAGTGAAGGACTTGCTCGCGGGTGAGGATGTGCTGTTTCAGGACGATGTCACGGGTGCAGAGCGCTGGATCCGGCTGATTCATCCCAACCACGAGGACTTCATCAACATCGCGGACCCGATCCCGCTCTACCTCGCCGCCAACGGGCCCAGGGCGATGGCGGTGGTGGGCGAGCTGGGCGACGGCTGGGTGACGGCGGGAGGCGGTCCCGCTGTCGCCGCAGGCTTCCCGATCATCGAGCAGGGCGCCGCCAGTGTCGGACGAGCCTACGAGAAGCCCTACACCGTCTCGCTCGACGGCGCCTGCGTGCTGCGCGAGGGCGAGACGATCAGCTCGCCGCGGGTGGTCCAGCGCGTCGGGCCCTGGGCGGTGGTCGCGGCGCATACGCTCTGGGAGATGTCGCACGGGCGCTGGGGCTCGCACCTGCCGGCGAGCGACGCGGACACAGCGGGCCGCTACCACCAGTACATCAGCGAGTACGCCGTGGCGCGCGGGCGACCGACGGATCGCCTCTATCTCGATGTCCACGAGGGGCACTATTCGTACCTCAAGGAGGGCGAGGAACAGTTCGTTGATCCCGACCGAGTGCGGCACGGGTATATCGGCAGCGGCCCGGAGATCATCGAGAAGGTCGAGGCGGCCGAGGCTCACGGGATCAACCACCTGGCGCTGGCGGCGCATAGTCCGGCTGGGGCGCGTGAGCTGATTGCCGATTTCTCGCGCGAGGTGATCGCGAAGACGACCTAAGGAACCTCTGAATGACTCTCCCCCCGCTTCGCGGGGGGAGATGTCACGGAGTGACAGAGGGGGGCTGCCGCGCTCCGCAAGGGGTTGCCCCCCTCTGCCTTCGGCATCTCCCCCCGCTGCGCGGGGGGAGATGAGAAATGGAGATTACGCGCAGGTCTCCTCAGGGGGCGATATTGGAAGGGGATCGGATCCCGCTGACCACTCGATGTGGTGAGGGGGAAGCTGGAGGACGATGCGATGGAACCGCCGCTGACGTTTGATGGGCCGGAGTTTGGGGTGCGCGACCGGGTGCTGGTGCTGACGCACGGAGCAGGGTCCTCGTCCAGCCATCCGTCGCTGGCGGAGCTGGCGCGGCTGATTGGGGAGCATGGGGTATCGGTGGCGCGATTTGACTTTCCGTATATGCGGCGCGCGGCGGAGGTGGGGCGTCGGGCCTGGCCGCCGGACGACGAGGATGTCCTGACCAGCACCTGGATCGGGGCGATTCGGCAACTGCTGCCGCCGAAGCGGTTGGTGATCGGTGGCCGCTCGCTGGGCGGGCGGGTTGCTTCGATCGTGGCCGACGCGGCGGAGGTCTTGGGGCTGGTCTGCGTGAGCTATCCGTTCCATCCGCCGCGGCGGGATGGGCCGGTCCGCACGGCGCACTTGCGGGGGATTGCGACGCCGACGCTGATGGTGCAGGGCGAGCGGGACCAGTACGGCTCGCGCGAGGAGGTGTCGGGCTACAACCTGTCGCCGAATATCCAGGTTCACTGGATCACCGATGGCGACCACGGGTTGACGCCGCGCAAGCGCTCGGGCGTGACGGAGCAGGAGAATCTGGAGAGCGCGGCGGACGCGATCGCGGATTTCATCGGCGCGCTCAGCTAAGAAGGCTCGCCAAAAAAACTCTCTCCCCCCCCCCCCCCCCCCCCCCCCGCTTTGCGGGGGGAGATGCCGAAGCCTGCCCCCCCTCCGTCATTCCTGCGCAGGCAGGAATCCATTCGACCTCCCAACAACCCTTGGCGCCTCGGCGCTCTCGACGTTCCACCGATGTATCGAAGGCGCGCGCTGGGCGATCAAGCGCCGTCGGACGATCGAAGCCCTCGCGATGCCCTCAGATCGCATGGATTCCTGCCTCCGCAGGAATGACGGAAGGGGCGCGGGAATGACGGAGGGGGCGCGGGGGGGGCAGGGGGGCAGGGGGGCAGGCTCTGCTCAGGCAGGAAGCAAGGCGAATGACGGGAGTGTTTGGCCTCGAATGTTCGACGGCGCGTGGGCGAATGGCGGCTAGGCCGTCGCGAGCCCTGTGCCACGGCGAGGGTTGGGCGGTCGCCTGGATTCCTGCCTGCGCAGGAATGACGGAGGGGGCGCGGGAATGACGGGAGGGGCGCAGGAATGGTGCGGGGGGGGCGCAGGGGGGGGTCAGGCGCTGCGCAGGCAGGAAGCCAGGCGAACGATGGGAGTGTTCGGCCTCGAATGTGCGACGGCGCGTGGGCGAATGGCGGCTAGGCCGTCGCCAGTCCTGTGCCGTGGCGAGGGTTGGGCGGTCGCCTGGATTCCTGCCTGCGCAGGAGTGACGGGAGGGGCGCAGGGATGACGGGAGTGGCGCGGGGATGGTGGGAGTGGCGCAGGAGTGACGGGAGGGGCGCAGGGATGACGCCGGGGAGGCAGGGGTGACGGGAGGGGCGGCCGCGCGTAGCGCCGGTTGGTTGCGACGTACTCCCCCTCTGCCTTCGGCATCTCCCCCTCAGGGGGCGAAGTGCTCGGAGGATTTCTAGGTGCGCCAGAAGACGTGGTTGGAGGAGCGTTGAGCGGGGGGGATGCGGACGCCCTGGGGGGCGTAGCCGAGGTAGATGTAGCCGACGATGCGGTCCTGCTCGTCGATGCCGAACCAGCGCTTGGCGGCGCTTGAGAGCGCGAGCGCGCCGGTGCTCCACTTGGCGGCGAGGCCGTGGGCGTGGGCGGCGAGCAGTAGGTTTTGGGTCGCGCAGCAGCAGGCGGCGTAGTCCTCGAGGTCGCGCACCGGGTCGTTGGGCGAGGCGGTCTGGGTGACGGCGACGAACAGCGGGGCGCGCTTCAGCTTGTTGCGCGGGTCCTTCGCGGGGCTCGCGCCTGCTGCGTCGAGCTCGGCCCAGACGGCGTCGGCGAGGGCGTCGCGGGCGTTGCCCTGCACGACGTGGAAGCGCCACGGCTCGGTGTGCTTGTGATTGGGCGCCCAGACGGCGCTGTCGATCAGCTCCTCGACCAGGCGGCGCGGGACCGGATCATCGCGAAACGCGCCGATCGTGCGACGCTCGCGGATCGCCTCAACGACATCCATCACGCACCTCCGGGCGGCAGCACGGGCCTGCAGCCGGCCAAGCCATAGGATCACCGCCATGCTACGCGCTGGCGCACGACAGACGTTTGCCGCGTTCGGCGTGCCGGCGTTCCGGTTGCACTGGGCGTGCACGGTCGCGGCGTTCATCTCGTTCATGATGTCGTTCACGGTTCAGAGCGTGATCACGTATGAGCTGACGGGTTCGAACGCGAGCGTGGCGTTCGTGGCGGCGGGCAGCGGGGTGGCCTGGTTTTTCGTGGGGCCGATCGCCGGGGCGCTGGCCGATCGGCTGCCGAAGCGGCGGCTGTTGGTGCTGGCTCAGACGCTGATCGCGATCAACTTCGGCGTGCTCGCGTTCCTGGTGCTGAGCGACGACATCAGCGTGGCGTGGCTGACGGTGAGCAGCTTCCTGCTGGGCAGCTGCTTCGCGTTCACGGGGCCGACGCGGCGGGCGTACGTGGCCGACCTGGTGCCGAGCCGCCTGGTGGGCAATGGGGTGGTGTTGCTGCAGTCGGCGCTGAACTTCCCGCAGATCGTTGGGCCGGCGATCGCCGCGGGGCTGATCAGCATCGCCTTCGTCGGCGCGGGCGGCGCCTACGTCTTCATGTTCGCCGTGCTCGCGCTGACGATCCTGTCGCTCGGGCTGATGCCGCAGGGGCCGCCGCGGAACGTCGTGCGGCGCGGCGTCTACCGCGAGATCGTGCTCGGGCTTCGCTATGCGGCGTCGCATTCGCGGATTCGGCTGTTGCTGGGCTCGCTGCTGCTGATCTCGGTGGCGGGCGGGTCGTATCAGATTCTGCTGCCGGGGCTGCTGGAGAGCGCGCTGGGGGTGGAATCGGTGCAGCTTGGGTTGCTGCAGGCGTTCGCGGGCATTGGCTCGTTCACGGTTGGGGTGGCGGTTGCAGGGGTGGTGGGGACGCGCTGGTCGGGGCGGGTGATGTACATCATGGCGGTGGGGTTCGGGCTGGGGGTGCTGCTGCTGGGGATCACACCGAGCGTGGTCGTCGCGTTTCCGATCATGTTCCTGCTGGGGGCGGGCTTCAGCGCGTTTCAGGCGATCAACACGGCGGAGGTGCTGATTCAGGCGGATCCCGAGTACCACGGGCGGCTGACTTCACTGACGTTTGTGCCGTTCGGGGTGCAGAGCATGGCGGGGCTGGCGTTCGGGAATCTGGCGGACGGGATCGGGGAGCGCCCGATGCTGCTGATCATGGGCATCGCGACGATGGCGATCAGCGTGGTGTCGGTTGCGCTCTACGAGCGGATCCGGGCACCGGCCCGGACGACGCTAGCGCTGGCGTCTGACGAGGCGGGGGTTGCCCGGCCGCCGTCGCCGCGCGCAGAGTGATGGGGGTGGAGGGGGGGTCTGCGGTCGCGACTCAGCGGCGTGGCTGTATGTGGTCGGACAGGGTCAGGCCCCCCTCTGTCCCTACGGGACATCTCCCCCCGCTGCGCGGGGGGAGAGGGGATCCGGATTCCGCTGACCACTCAATGTGGTCAGCGGGGGGCGAAGTTGGGAATTCGGATCGGGAATCGCTCCCCCCGCGCGGGAGCTGTCGCGTAGCGACTGAGGGGGAGGCTTGCGCCACACGCCAGGGGACCGGATTCCGTTGAGCACTCAATGTGCTCAACGGGGGAGAGCTGTCGCGTAGCGACTGAGGGGGAGGCTCCCAACTGCGCGGATCATGGCGATGCACGGAGGTCTCCCCCTCTGCCCCCGCGGGGCATCTCCCCCGCAGGGGGCGAATTTGGGAATCCGGATCGGGAATCGCTCCCCCCGCGCGGGAGCTGTCGCGTAGCGACTGCCGTTAGACGTAGCGGGTGAACCAGGTGGTGAGGCGGTTGTAGTACTCCTCGCGCAGCATGGGGTGGGCGACGCGGAGCATCAGGTGGGAGCCGCCGGGGAAGCGGACGAACTCGACGGGCTTGTTGCGGTCGCGGAGGGCGACAAAATACTCCTCGCTCTGGGTGATGGGGACGCGATGGTCGGCGTCGCCGTGCAGCAGCAGGACGCGCGCGGTGACGTTCGCCGCGTAGGTGATCGGCGAGCGTTCGCGGTACGACTCGCGGGCCTCGTCGGGGCGGCCGCTCCATTGATAGCGGCCCCATGACGCCCCGATGTCGGAGGTGCCGTAGATCGACTCCAGATTGATCACGGGCGCGCCCGCGACGGCGGCCTTGAAGCGGTCGGTGTGGCCGATCAGCCAGGTTGTCATGTAGCCGCCGTAGGAGTAGCCGTGGACGCCGAGGCGGTGGGCGTCGACGTAGGGGCGCGCGCAGGTGTGGTCGAGCGCGGCGAGCAGGTCGAGCGAGTCCTCGCCGCCCCAATCGCCGATCACGGCGTGGGTGAAGTCGGAGCCGAACGTCGATGAGCCGCGCGGGTTGACGAAGAGCACGAGGAAGCCGGCGCCGGCGATGATCTGGTGCAGCGCCGTGAAGCCTTCGCCAAACCAGCCGTGCGGGCCGCCGTGGATCTCGAGCACCAGCGGGTAGCGCTGCGAGGGGTCGAAGCCGGGCGGGAACATCAGGCCGCAGGGAATCGGCACGCCGTCGCGCACGATCGTGAACCACTCGACCGCGCCGGGTTCGTGGGCCTCCAGATACTCGGCGCTGACCGAAGTCAGGCACGTCGGGGCGGCGCCGGCGGTCTGCGTGACCAGCTCACCGGGCCGGGCCGGGTCGGTCACGATCGCCGCGATGCGGGATCCGTCGGCGGAGATATCGACGCCGTTGATCAGCTCAGCCTCCGCGCGGATGACCTCCGCCTCGGCGTGGCCGTCGGGTGAGACGCGCCACACGCCGGAGCGTCCGCAGGCGTCGGCAGCGAAGGTGATGCCGGCCTCGCTCCAGCGAATCGGGGGCGGCGAGGCGAGCGGGAAGAAGCCGCTCTGCGGGGTCAGGCCGCCGTCGGTGAGCCGCGTGCGGCGTCCCGAGTAGCGGTGGATGCGGGTGAGATACGACTGTTGGGGCTCGGCGACCTCGGTGATCGCGGCCGCGAGCTCACGTCCGTCGGGTGACCACGCGGGGCGTCCGGCGGATTGTGCGCCGGGGGTGAGCCGCTCGATGACGCCGCCGCGGGCGGGCATCACGCAGAGTTCGCTGCCGAACGGGCGCCGGCGGTCGCGCTCCACCGAGCGGTCGGAGCTGAATGCGATCCAGCGGCCGTCGGGCGAGATGACGGGGTGCGCGTTGTTGTAGGGACCGCTGGTGAGCTGGGTGGCGGCGCCGCTGCTCGCGTCGATGCTGAAGAGGTGATGCCAGGCGCCGACGCGATAGCCGAGCGTGTCGCCGCGGTAGTAGACCTCGTGCAGCACGGTGGTGCGCGGCTCGCCGTCGTCCTCGATCAGACGCTCGGGGTCGACATCGACGACCGCGATCAGTCCGCGGCCGTCGGGCAGCCAGACGCAGGATTCCAGCTGATACGGCAGGTCGGTCAGCCGCTGGGCCTCGCCGCCGGTCATCGGCAGGAGCCAGAGCTGGCGCGGCGCGTCGGGGTCGGCGGCGCGGAGAAATGCGAGCTGCGAGCCATCGGGCGACCAGGCGGGCGAGCTGTCGCGCGGGCCGGCGGTCAGACGGCGGTCGTCGCCGCCGTCGAACGCGACGGCGCGGATGTGGGACTCGTTGCTCATCGTCTCGCGCGAAACCTCTGCCTGGACGTAGGCGACCGATTGGCTGTCGGGCGAGAGGGCGGGGCTGCTGACGGACGGCAGGTCGAAGACGATCTCGGAGCCAATCGGCTCGCGCGCTGTCGGGCTGGTCATCGGGGCCTCCGATCGGGCGGGTTCTGGTGCGCGCAGGCTAAGCGTCGGCGGCGCTCCGTCGGTCGGCAGCCGGGTGTGAGTGGGCTGGTGGGCCGTCGAATGGATCGAGGTAGCTGGCGAAGTTGGAAGATCGCATGGATTCCTGCCTGCGCAGGAATGACGGGGAAGGGGCGCAGGAATGACGGGGAAGGGCGCGTGGGCATGATGGGAGCGCGGGCATGGCAGAGCGGAGCGCTCACCTATCTTGGAGAGAGTGCAGCAATGAGAGAGCGGGAGGCAGCAGATGTCGACGATTGAGCGAGACGGTGTCGAGATCTTCTACGAGGCGCAGGGCGAGGGCCCGGCGATTCTGCTCAGCCACGGCTACGGCGCGACCGCGCAGATGTGGGCGAGGCAGCTGGCGCCGCTGGCGGAGCATCACCGCGTGATCGCCTGGGACATGCGCGGGCACGGGCAGACTGCCAGTCCTGAGGACCCTGCCTGCTACAGCGAGGCGGAGACCGTCGCCGACATGGCCGCGATCCTCGACGCCGAGGGCGCGGACGACGCGATCATCGCGGGCCTTTCGCTCGGCGGGTACATGTCGCTCGCCTTCAACCTCGTGCATCCCGAGCGGACGCGTGCGCTGATGCTGTTCGACACCGGCCCGGGCTACAACAACCCGCGCGGGCGCGAGGGTTGGAACGCGAACTTCGCGGTTCCCCGAGCCGAGGCGCTGGAGACGCAAGGACTTGATGCGCTGGGCGGGTCGGAGGAGGTGCGGGTTTCGACGCACCGCTCGGCGGCGGGCCTCGCGCGCGCTGCGCGGGGGATGCTTGCGCAGTTCGACAACCGCGTGATCCAGTCGCTCGCGGGCATCGAGAAGCCCACACTGGTGCTGGTCGGCGAGCACGATGAGCCGTTCCTCGGCTCGACCGATTACATCCACAACAAGGTCGTGGGATCGACCAAGGCGGTGATTCCCAACGCGGGTCATGCGGCCAACATCGACAACCCTGGGGACTTCAACCGGACGGTGCTCGATTTCCTCGCTACTCTCCCGTAGCACACAGACACAGGAGCGGTCAGATGCAGGTCTCTCTCTTCTTCCTTCCGTCGGTCGGCACGCGCGCGGACATCGAGCAGGGCATGGCGGGGCTGCGCCCTGAGCTGTACCAGGAGATGCTGGCCGACCTCAGCGAGTTCGCCAAGGCGGGCGACGCGCTGGGCTACGACTCGATCGGCTTCACCGAGCACCACTTCCACATCGAGGGCTTCGAGGTTTCGCCGAACCCGATCATGCTCGACCTCTACCTGGCGATGCAGACCGAACGGATCCGCGTCGGGCAGCTCGGCCTCGTGCTGCCGGCGCAGAATCCGATTCGCGTCGCTGAGGACATCGCGATGCTCGACCACATGACCGGCGGCCGCGCGCTGGCGGGCTTCGCGCGCGGCTACCAGCGCCGTTGGGTCGACACGCTGGCGCAGCAGATTCATGGCGTCCACGCTGCTCGGCCGGGCGACCACGACGCGATCGACGCGGCCAACCGGGCGGCGTTCGAGGAGCACTTTCAGATCATCAAACGAGCCTGGACCGAGGACATGATGTCCTACCAGGGCGACGCCTGGCAGATCCCGCCGGAGGGCACGCCGTGGGATATCGAAGCGACGCGTCTGTACGGGGCCGGCGTCGATGAGAACAACATCGTGCGCCAGATCGGCGTGGTGCCGAAGCCGCTGCAGAAGCCGCACCCGCCGCTGTTCCAACCGTTCGCGTCGTCGGAACGGACGATCCGCTGGTGCGCGCGGGAGGGGATCACGGCGATTCTGCCGCCGATGTACCCGGAGCTGCAGAACCGGCTGTACGAGGTCTACCAGGATGAGGCTGCGGCGGCCGGGCGGACGCTGGCGCCGGGCGAGGGGCTGGGCGTGCTGCGCGATGTGATCATCACGGATACGGACGAGGAGGCGCTGGAGCTGTGGCGTCACTCCGCCGCGTTCGCCGGCGCCGCCTGGTTCGCCCCGTTCGGGTTCGCGGAGGCGCTGCGTCCGCCGGGCGGGGAGCTGCTCACGCTGGAGGAGCAGCTCGAGCAGGGGTTGCTGTTCGCGGGGACGCTGGACTCGGTCAAGCGTCAGGTGCAGAACATGCTGGATGTGACGCCGGTCTCGTGGATCTTCATGTGGCAGTACAACGGGTTGCTGAGCCGGGGGCAGATTCTCAGGAGTATGGAAGACTTTGCGGACAAGGTGCTGCCGGAGTTCGGTGGGTTGGGGGGTGGGGGCTAGGAGCCGTCGCCGGCGGGCGCGGCGGGGATCATTGCATCGCAGAGCGCGGTCAGCTCGGTGTTGCCCTCCGGGATGTGGCGGGCGAGTTCGGAGCCATCAGAGAGCGCCAGGGTGATGGAGCCGCCGGTCAGGAAGTCGAAGAACATGACCGCGGCCGTTCCGTCGGCGCCGGTCAAGTTCATGGTCCCCCAGTCGCGCTCGGCTGCAAGGGTGATCGCCGGCGACTCGCCGTCCAGCGCGACCGTGACCGCGCCGCCGCCGCGCACGATGGCGCAGGGCGCAGCGTCGAGATCGACGTTGGTCACACCGTCGTCGGACGGTTCGGCGACCGGACACTCGGTGGGCGTAGTGGCGCTCTGCTGTGGCGCCTCCGTCGCGGGATCGCGCAGCGAGGCGGCGATGGCGGACAAGGTCGGATCTGTCGTGCTGGCGAATCTGGTCGCGCCCGCCTGATCGTCGCCGCCCAATGCGTCGGCGCCGACAACCAGCTCGACGCCCTGCTTGATGCTGAGGACGGCCACGTAGGCGCCGTCGTCCTGCTGTCGCCACCGCAACTCGACCGTTGCGCCGGCTGGCACGGTGAACGCGATCCGCCGCCCGTCCCACCGCAGTTCATGATCACCCGCCGGCAGGCTGTATCGCCCCGCTGTCGCTGAACTAGCGAGATTGCAGGATCGAGAGTTGCCTGTAGCTGCCCAGGGGCCTTCGATCGTGGATGTGTGCCACGTCATGGTACCGAACCAGCCCCCGTCTACACAAGTGTAGGTCACCGTAAAGAGTGTGTAGGTCGTAACAGTGCGCTGTTCTTCGTACTCTATGCAGCCGATCACCGGAAGCTGGGCGGCACGCCACTGAGTCTCCTGGCGAGTTGTCGTCGCTGTTATTACCGCGATATTACCGGGGCGCGTGTCAGCATCACACGTAGTGGGGTCAATGGGCTCTGGCGGCGGCGGCGATGACGTGCGCGCCGTGGTCGAGGCCCAGGCGGAGGGGCCCTGGGCGTTGCGGGCGCGGACACACAGCGTGCGGTCAGTGCTGGAGGTGAGACCACCGGTGAACGTATGAGTTAATGCGGTCACGTTGTCGTCCACGCTGTCACCGACGCACTCGCTGTCGCTGGCGACACGCTTCACGTCGTAGCTTTTAGCCCGGTTCACGCTGCTCCAAGTGAGCGTGATGGTGCTTGTGGTGGCCGTCGACGCGAGATTTCTGGGCGGCAGGAGCAGCGTGAGGCTGGCGAAGTGGGAGTCGCCGCTGCTAACCGTGGTGGCCACTTCCAACACGTGCGCCGTTCGGGCCGTGAGACCGGGGAACGAGTAGCTGTTGCGGACGCCGATTGCCTTCGTCGTGTTGGCAATGCCGTCGCGGCGCACCTTGTAGCCCGCCGCGCCGTCCACAGCACCCCAGCGGAGCGTAGCGCCGGTATCGCTGACGTCGATCACGGTGAGATCAGTTGGCGGTAACCATACGCATGACGTGTCATCCGGGCCGGCATCGGGCGCCGAGCGCGAGCGCGGATCGGGCCCGGGGCAGTAACCCAGGGAAGGTGGTGGCGGCGCCAGCACCCTGATCGGGATCTCGGCAGAGGCTGACTGCGAACGAACCTGGAACGGCGCCTTACTCGTAGAGACGACGCGGTAGGATTGTCGGCCGGGTGTTTGATTAGATATCGTCGCAGACGACGGCCGGTCTGTGGTGCCGTCGGCAGCGAGTGGCCTCGCGGAACGGGCCGCTACGGTCTCCCATGTCCCGTCTGCCCGCTTGCGCTCGACTTCAAACCTCCACTCGACATGGACATGGGAGACGTTCCAACTTACGACTGCCACCTTCGGACGAGGCGCATCCGATCCATCGGTAGGGATGACCGGAATCGGGCGCGCGGGTACGTACGAGAGCTGGAAGTCCTCCTCATCTTTATCGGTCGGTATCTCGGACCAACACATGCCTTTCGTGCCGTCTGCGGCTTCTCCCGGCGACATGATCGTAGGTTCTGTGGTGTAGTCGTAATAGTTGGGGACGATACCCATCGGTGTACCGCAGAAGACCGAGTTGTAGTCTTCCAAGCCGAACACGTGTCCCAACTCGTGCGTGATGGAGCGCGTCACGCGGTCTTCGTCGTCGCCTAGCATCATGCTCGTCGTCACCCCGGTAGTCGCATTCTTTTCCATGTATTCACCGATGCGGATGATTGGCCGGCCAGTGATGGTCCCCCAAACCTTGTCGGCGTCGGCCAGGTTACGGCGTATGCAAGCGGTTGACATGCAGTTCTTCGCATCCTGAATGACGTGCACACTGCTGATCCCGCGGGTCGAATCTATGCGTTTCGCCTTGCACAGGGCGTGCATGAGTTCGAAGGCATCGTCACCGTTCTTCAACAGAAAGACGGTCTGGCCGTCGAAGAATTTGTTCCACCTCTTCGCTGCCGCGGCCGCGGATAGCGGAAAGGTGTCGGTGCAGATCGGGATCGCGTCGCCGAGGATGACGTTACTGACGATATACCCGTCAGGCGTCAAATGCGATGTCGCGGGTTCGTTGTGTTCGGCATCAACGTGGGTTGGGCCCTCCAGGCCGATCGGAACCAGCGCAGTGATGAACATGATCACAGCGAAGCTCAAGCCGGTAACGGCTCGTGAGTAGGTCATGTGCGCGAGTCCTTATTCGACATACCGGATCGATGCCATGATCTGATCGAATAGGAGATCGGCCGCGGGCGACGTGGCGAAGCGACCGAATTCCTTACCGGTCCCCGGATCGATGTGGAGCGCCGAATGGGTCCGCGGGTCGATCAGCAGAACCCCACGAGATGGGAGGTGGGGACGGGCCGGGTCACGTTCCATATCGTATAAACCGTCGAGAACGATTAGGCTGCCGGCAGGTACATCGATCATGTACCGCGAGCCCAGGTGCAGGCGATACGTTCCTTTCCCGGTTGGCTCGTGATTCAGCAGCCGCCGCACGCCATCCGGAGCAGGAACCCCGTGTGGGACCCGCCAGACGAAGTAGACATCCTTGGCCGCGCCGGGATCTGTGACCGGACCACCGCAATTCCCGCCGTAGCGGTTGACGTACTCGAGGCCCAAGGATCGCGTGCTTGCCGCCGCCGCGATGCTCGTCACCGTGAAGCGGAAACCGCAATCGAGGCCGTTCGTGCGATAGTCGAACATGTCACCGATCTGCACCGTGTCGTAGAAGTCGGCGCGGGATGCCCCACTCGCGTCGGTCGGGTGAATGCGTAACTCCACGGTCGCTTGTGCGGAAGAGCCATAGTTGCCGATCGCGCTCGACGCGTCGCCGGCGGTATCCAGGAATGCGTAGCTGCCGGGGGTGGTTGCGGCGCCGATGATGTCGAGCGTGTCGTAGCGCAGGGTCGGGACGAGGAAGTTGGTTGTGACCACGACATCGCCGAGTTCCGGTTTCTGGCCTGGCCTGGGCAGCGGCCTTGCCGCCGTGAGGTCGAAGCTGATCAGGTTAGACCCGGCATCGTCGCCGGTGGCGGTGAAGGTGTAGGTCGTCCCGACCGGCGGGATGAGCTGTTCGGACGAGGTGGGACTGACCGTGACCTCCAGCGGTTGACGCTGGAGGTAGAAGCGGGTGTAGTCGGTGGGCAGCGGGGCGGCGGTCACGACGGTGATCTGCTGACCGCGCTCGACCTGGTAGCGGCCGTCGGCGTCGGGCTGGATGAGCACCGAGTCGGGGATGTCCTGGACCTGGGCGTAGTCGCCTGGGGCGCCTTTGTAGACGGCGCGGATGCAGTCGGCGTCGGTGGGAGACGAGCAGCGGTCGGCCGGGAGCGCCGTGAAGGTCGCCGTGACGGTCTTGTCGGTGTCGATGATCGTCAGCACGCAGGTGGTGGCCGTGCCGGCGCAGTCGCCGCCCCAGCCGGCGAAGCCCTCGGTCGTCGCATCGTTCCAGCTCGCCGTCAGGGTGACTTCGGAGTCTTCTTCGTGGGTGGTCGCGCCGGCCGGCTCGACGCTGCCGCCGGCTCCCGCGGTGACGGTCAGGGTGAAGGTGGGCAGCGGCGTGACGGGCGTGGCCGCGGTACCCGCGGGACAGTCGGGCAGGTTCAGTTGGGCGACATCGTTGAAGCGCACATCGTCGAGGCCGCTCGGCAGGCAGCCGGTGAGCCCGCTGTTGGGCGCGAGTTCCAGCTTGTGCAGCTTGCGCAGGCCCGCCAGTTGGGTCGGGATCGCGCCGCTCAGCTGGTTGTGGTCAAGGTGCAGTTCGCGCAGCCTGGCCAGGTCGCCGAGCTGGGTCGGGATCGCGCCGCTCAGCTGGTTGTCGGAGAGCTGCAGCAGGTCAAGCTCGGTCAGCCAGCGCAGCCGGGTCGGGATCGAGCCGGTCAGCCGGTTGCCGTCCAGGTACAGGTACTTGAGCCCGCTGAGGTCGCCGAGCTGCGGGGGAATCGCGCCGGTCAGGCCGATCCCGCTCGGCAGCGGCTGCGGCCCGCTCAGGACCAGGCTCTGCAGCGACCCGCCGATCGAGCCCAGTTGGGGCGGGATCGCGCCGCTCAGCCGGTTGCCGGCCAGGCCGAGATAGGTGAGTTGGGTCAGCTGACCCAACTCGGGCGGGATCGAGCCGGTCAACCGGTTCCAGGACAGTCGCAGTTCGCGCAGCGCCGAGAGGCCGCTCAATGCGGCGGGGATGCTCCCGTTCAGGCTGCCGCTGGACAGATCCAGGCTCGTCACCCGCTTCGGCTCGTCGACCGTCAGACGCACGATCCTGACCCCGTCCCACCGCGTGATCGCGCGCTGCGCGCTCCAGTTGAGCGTGGCCGTGCCGCGCAAGGTGTCTTTGGCGGCGAGCAGCAGCGCACAGTCGTCGGCCAGCGCGGGGTTGTCGGGGTGGGCGGTCAGCGCCGCTCCGTCCAGGCACTGCTGGCGCTCGGCGGACGGGATCGCCACGGTTGCTGCGGGTGCGGGATCGGCGGGCTGCGGCGTGGCGGCCGCCTGTTGCGGCCCGGCCGGCTCCGTGGCGGTCTGTCCCGCCGAGGTCGGCTGGGTGCGTGCGTCCGAGCTCAGGACGAGCGTGGCGGCCAGGGCGCCAGCCAGCAGCAGCGGCACTGTGGCGGCTGCGTAGCGTTTCCACCTGGGGGTCGGTGTCTGTTCGCCTGCGCTCTCGGCGCGCCGCGCCGTGATGCGAGCCAGAACCGCGCGGGTGAATCTATGCATCGCTCGACCTCCGACTGCGCGGCGCTGGCCGCTGCGGTGTTGTTACAACGCTATCGACATGGCCGCAGTTCCGCGGTCGGCGCGGGCTCGGCGTTGGGCTGGCGGCACTGCGCTGTTCGCGTGCTTGAACTCGGGCAGATCACCGCTGGGCCGATGTGCGTGGCGTTGCCATCGGAGATGGGCCGTCGACAAGCGGGTGCCGGGTCAGCGCGCGATCCGTCGCGGTCCAGGCCGAGCGTGAGGGAAGCTACGAGCGGCCAGTCGGGCCGCCGCCAGGTGTTGGGCTCAGCTCAGCCGGGCGAGGACTTCGCCCACGAGGTGCTGCCGTAGTTCGGGGGGTTGGGGGGCGGGACGTAGGCAGGGGTGGTCGTACTGCGAGGCGCAGCCGTCAGCGCTGCGGCATGAGTTCGGGGCAAGGGAACAGGATCTCGAGGCCGTGATCCTGTAGCGCCTTGAGGTGCTCCCACCAGCCGCCGTCGGAGGCGTTCACTATCGGCGGTGATGTCCCGCTGGCGAGGGCGACGGCGACGAACTTTCGGTCGTCGTGGTCGAATCGGTCGAGCTGCGGATCGTCGGGAAACTCCTCGAAGCCCCGCTGTTCGTGGGGCGTGATCGTGACTTGCCGCACCGCCCCTGCGTTCTCCCGGTTGCGCGCGACCCACTTGAAGAAGACATCTGCGGGCTGTCGTTGTCCCGCCTGCGGGCCGGCGCGTCGATATTCGGCCAGGATCTCACCGGCGCTGTCGAATACGACACGACACTCAGTTCTGGCGCGTTCGAGCTCGCCGATGCAGGCCGCGACACATCGCGGGGCTGCTTGCTCCGCTGCGCCGTTCGCTACGTGGAGCACGTTGGAGTCGACGACGAGTTCCTCGGTCATTCCCCAGCCGCGCGTTTGCGCTCAATGCCGGCCAGGGTCATTGCAGCGATCTCACCGAATTCGTCGCCGAAGAAATCGGTCGGCCAGTTCGAGATGTTGCCGTACGGGTCGACCTGTAGTTCGGTGATGCTCGAGCACGAGCCGCGGTCCTTGCAGAAGAACAGCCCGACATTGTCGTTCGCCAGCTGCTCTTCGGCGATCCTGCGCTGCAGTCGCGTCAGCAGGTGCTCGCTATGACTCTCGACGATGATCTGGACGCCGCGTCTCTGGTGGGCGTCGATCAGAACGTCTGCGAGTCCCGCTTGAACTGCCGGATGCAAGTGGATCTCTGGCTGCTCAAGGATGATCGTTGAGCCCTTTGGCACGTAGAAGCAGAGGACGAGGACTGGGAGGATCTGCGACACGCCGAATCCTACATCGGTGATCAGCGTTTCAGGTGCCCCATCCGATCGCCGCACGCGGACTTGGTAGAGTGGGCTGTCTTCGGTGAGGCGACCCACGTGGAACTCATGGATCAGGCCGAGTCTCTTCAGCCAGTGCGCGACATGTTCCGCGAGCGAGCGGCGTTTGTACCCCCGACCGAGGCTGATTCGCTCGCCGCTCCGCGCCGAGCTCAGCATCGCGGCGACGGCCAGCTCGCCCGCCCGGCCCATGTCGGTCGGCCGTTCCCCGGTCCACCGGTAGTCGCGTTCGGGGTGCGCTCTCAACGGCCCGAGATAATAGATGTCTCGAAGGCGTGTTTCGAATGCGAGTGCGAGGTCCGCGAGGAATCCGGCGTTCCGGAAGTAGGCGCGCGTCTCGTCGGGAAATCCGTAGCACTTGACCGGCTTTGGCAATGGCCACGGACGTCCGACCGAGCGTTGAAATCGAAATGGCGTGCCCTCCGCGAACAGGTCGTATTTGCGCCTGCCCGGCTGCCGACGCATCGCAAATTCGATGTCGCCAACGCGGTATTCCATCCGCTCAGCCGAGACCGTAGTGTCGTCTTCTGCACTGCTTTGATCAGCACAAACGTGGAATGCAAGCTCGGTTGAGCGTGCCACAAGTGCGTTCTTGGCGTTCGTGTCCCTGACCGTGAGCGGCTCGCTGAGCTCCCATCCAACTGACATGTCGATCGCGTGCGACGGGTCTCGGTCATGAACGGCACTGCGAAAGCCGCCCAAGTCGGTCGGGGTATTGCGGTCGCCAAAGTGAAACGTCAGGTTGCGGTCGGAGGACTCAGCCGTCTGCTTGAGCAGTAGGAGGGCCTGAATCAGGCTGGTCTTGCCGGAGCTGTTGGCGCCGAAGATGCCTGTGATGGGGCGCAGCGCGATGTCGCCCGTGTCCTTCCACGACTTGAACCCGCGGAGCCGGAGGTGGGTCAGCATTTGAAGGTGCTCCCAGATCGGCGGACGCGGCACACGGCGCCGACTGGTCTGAGCCTAGTCGAAGTCGAGCCGGGCGAGGACTTTTTGGAGGTTGGCGGGGTCGGGGTGGAGGGTTCCGACGGGGAAGGAGCGGACTACCTCGGTGATGGCGGCGTTGCAGGGGGTGGGGATTTCCAGGTCCTGGCCGCGGTCGGCGACCCAGCCGTTGAGGGCGTCGATTTCTACTCGGCGGCCGCGGATCACGTCCTGTAGCAGCGAGGGGCGGCCGGCGCCGAGGGCTTCGGCGCCGGCGATCAGCTCGGCGTCGAGCTCTGTGGAATCGCCGCCGTTGGCGACATCGACGAAGCGTTGGGCGTCGATGCCCCAGACGCCGTCGATTTCGTGGCCGTGGGCGCGGCCGACCTCGATCACCTCGGCGGCGATGCGGGTGCAGAGCCAGCGCGTCTGGTCGTTCGAGCGAACCTCGCCGGAGCCGAAGCCGGTCAGCCCGGCGACCGCGTTGGCCATGCAGTTGACCGCCAGCTTGCCCCAGCGCTCGCCCCACAGATTGTCGGTCGCTTCCGCGCCCGCGACGTGGTTGATGATGGCGGCGATCCGCTCGGCGCGGTCGCTCTTGACGCCGTCCAGCTCGCCGACCTTGAAGCCCTCGGTGCGCGTGTCGGTGCGCATGCAGTGGCCGGGGTCGTACATCCCACAGCCGATCGTGATGACGCAGCCGAGGGTGCGGTCGCGGCCGGCGATGGCGGCCACGCGTTCGTCGTTGATGCCGTTCTGGAAGTCGACGATCGCGCCGTCGTCGCGCACCAGCGGAGAGATGAAGCTGGTCGCCCACTCGGTGTCGTAGGACTTGACCGAGACGAAGCCGAGGTCGAAGGGTTCCTCGATGGCCTGCACCTCGTGCAGGTGCAGCGCGTTGACGGGGACGCGGATGTCGCCGATCAGCGGGCCGCTGAGGCGCAGGCCGTGCTGTTTCATCGCTTCGACGTGGTCGACCCAGTGGTCGATCAGCGTCACGTCGTAGCCGGCTCGCGTCAGCAGACCGCCGACCACGCCGCCGATTGCTCCCACTCCGATGATTCCGATGCGCTCAGCCATGATTTAGCTCCGTCTCGGCAGGCGAACGGTCGCCCAGCCCGGCGTCGTGACGCCGATTCGTTCGTTCTCCAGCCAGACCTCAAGCTCGAGCAGGCCCGATTCGTGGTCGCCGTCCAGCTTTGCGGTGACCTTGCCGCGGGCGTGCACTACATCGTCGGGAATCAGCATCCGCCGCATCTCGAAGCGGAACTTCTGTAGCCAGCCCTCGGGCCCGGCCCAATCGGTGACCACGCGGCAGAGCGCCGCCTGGGTGAAGCCGGTGTTGTAGAAGATCGTCTCGTGGCCGGCCTCGGCGGCGAAGCCGGGGTCGTGGTGGACGGCGTAGAAGTCCTGCGAGCCGGAGACCTGCTCGGCCATCTTGGTCCAGCCGAGCTGGAGATCGAAGCCCTCGAGCTTGTCGCCGACGCGCACGTCATCCCAGTAGCGCTGCTCGACCGGAGTGAGGGTGTCGGATTGGGTGGTCATGCGGGGGACTCGCCTTCCTGGGCTTGGACCTGTTCCGGCGTGCGGTGGGTGCAGAGCGTGTTGCGCCCAATCGCCACCAGCTCGTCGTGCTGATTCGTGATTCGCTGCTCCGTCTCGATCCAGACCGACCGCGGGTCGAGCCGGATCGACTTCTCATACACGTCGATGATCGACATCTGGACTGATAGATGGTCGCCGACTCGAGCAGGCTGGAGGTACTCCCATTCGGTGTTGAGATTGATCATCCGGTCGCCGCGGGTGGGGACATCGACCATCAGGCGCATCGGATCGGCGGTGCGCGGCCAGACTCCGGCGCCGGCGAAATAGCGGGTCATCACCGGCGGCGCGATCACGGCGCCCCACCTGGTGGTCTTGGCGTACTCGGGGTCGAGGAAGAGCGGGTTGGCGTCCTCGACCATGTGGCAGTGGCGGCGGATCGCGTCGTATTCGACCGGGTAGCGGCCGCGCACGATGTCGGTCTGGCGGCCGATCCATTGGGAGCGGACGGCGTCGATGTCGTAGTGGCCGGTCATGCGCACCATTGGAGGTCTCCGAGCGTTCGCTGAGCGAGGCGAGGGTAGCACTGGACAAGCGTTGTGGGCGGCGTGGTTGGGGTTCTCCCCCTCAGCCGCTTCGCGGCAGCTCCCCCGCGGGGGGAGCGATTAGAGGTCGCGGCTGGGCGTTGCGAAGGGCTCGGGGCGGGACGCTGCCTCGCGCGGCAGTCAGGTTGTGTGGGCGGCTGTCGGAAGTTTCCTCACGGCACTTATTCCTCCCAATGACTGCGGGATTAGCGGTAGCGGCTCCGGCTGACCGATGCAGCGAGTTGTTCAAGCAGCGCAGCTGGTGATGGCTGCCCTCGGCAGTCGTACACACAACCGGTGTAGTGGCTACGCTCATCGTCCAGTCGACCGGCTTCGATGTATATCCAGATGTCGTGATCCGCAGCGTCGTGCAAGCTGAATCCGTTCGTGCGCACCTCCCAGATGTGCAGATAGTACGGGCGTTCAACGATCATGCTGTCGAAATTACGGACGACCGTGATCAACCGCCCCGGAGGCACGTCGAATGCTGTGAAGTTGCCGCCGCCCCAGAGGTCAGGCAGCCAGTAGGCGCCGGGCTCGAGGTTCGGGTATGGTGGTGGCAGCCGCCCTATCAGGATTGTCGGCGGTGGACAGTTGGGTAGATCGATTGCGTCGAAATCGTGATCCTCAACCAGGCGTAGCGCCGAGGGGACGCAGCCGGTTAGCGGATTGCCGCCGAGCCTGATCAGGTTGAGCTTGGTGAGAAATTCCAACTTCGTCGGAATCATGCCGGTTAACAGGTTGCCGTCCAGCCGCAACTCGGTGAGCTCGCTGAGATCACCCAGCCAACCCCAGATTTCGCCGGCCAGACCGCGTTGTGCGAGATCGAGCCCGGTCACTCGCGGGGGGGTACCGCCCAGCGTGACCCCTTGCCAATCGGCCGTCGGGCGGTCGACCGCCCAGTCCAGGTCAGTCCCATCGCCCTCCAGCACGTCGCGCAGGGCGAGCAAGTACTCGCGATCGGCCAATAGCCCCGGATTCGACCGCGGTACGGCGATCTCGACATCTCCGTAGCGGTAGGACCCTCGCGATGAGTGTCCGTCGTCGAGCGGCACCCGGACCATCCCCAGCGGCCGCCAGGTTCGGACCACGGCCGGCGAGTACGTGGGCGGATCGGGGTCAACATCGTACACCTGAAGGAAGACAAGGCCGGAGTCGAGCGCCCGCTGCAGCACCCGCAGACTGATGCCAGCAACAGACAAACCGCTCATCCTGTGTTGTGCCGGATGGTAGCTGGGCCAGCCATACGTGACGGTTACACCGCCCATGCGGAGTACACCGGGGTATGGATCCGGGCGTTCATAATGTGGGCGGCTAACACCGTAGTCCGGCAGGCGGAATGTGCCCAGTTCGTCCCAGCGCCCGCCTGCCTGACGCGCGCTGATCCACAGCTCCTCCGGCTCCGTCACTCGTTGCCAGATGCGAAGCTGAAGGACGACCGTGTCAGTCTCGCCTGCTTCGGCGCTCGCCGCCGGCTGGGCCGAGGCGTGCCCCGCAAGGAGCGCGACGAGCAGGGTGGTCGCGGTGGCGAGCGCCACCAGTGTGGCCGAGCGCCTCATGGGCTGGAATCCATCCAGATCGATTTGGCGAGGCGGTCGAAGAGGGGGCGATGTTGGTTGTTGCCGTCTGGCTGATTGACACGATCTTAGCGTAGCATTCCTCGGCGGCTTCGAGGTCGAGGCGAATCCAGGCGTTGGGAGCGGTGTGGTTGGGGTTCTCCCCCTCAGCCGCTTCGCGGCAGCTCCCCCGCGGGGGGAGCATTTGGGGAGGGGCTTCCGCGGCGCGCTCAATGTGTGCTGTGGGAGGGACGGCGAGACCGGATTCCGCGGCGCGCTCAATGTGTGCTGTGGGAGGGACGGCGAGACCGGATTCCGCAGCACACTCAATGTGTGCTGCGGGGGCGCGCATTTTGGGAGGGGATTCCGCGGCGCGCTTAATGTGTGCTGGAGCGGAACGGCGAGATCGGATTCCACGGCGGGCTTAATGTGTGCTGGAGCGGAACGGCGAGACCGGATTCCGCAGCACACTCAATGTGTGCTGCGGGGGCCGAAGGGTTCGGGGCGGAAGGGGTCGTCGCGGGCGCGGAGGAAGGCGCCGAAGCCGCCGTCGCGGCGGGCCTGGTCGAGATGCTCGACTTCGGGGCCGTCGGCGGAGGCTTCGACCAGGGTGGAGAGCAGGGAGCCGACGTTGAGCGCGTTGCGCAGGCCCATCGCTTCGAGGCCGCGGGCGGTGATCAGCTTGTTGTAGCGAATCGAGTCGGAGGGGACCTGCGCGAGCCGCTCGGCCAGGGCGTGGGAGCGGTCGATGAGGTCCTCGGCGGGGGCGATCTCGTTGATCACGCCGATTCGCAGCGCCTCCTCGGCGTCGAAGTGGTCGCCGGTCAGCGCGTAGCGATGGGCGACCTTCCAGCCGGCGAGAATCGCGAACAGCACCGACGAGTTCGAGACCATCCGCACCTCAGGCTGGGCGAAGACGGCGCGATCGGAGGCGATCGTGATGTCGGAGGCCAGCGCGTACCAGAATCCGCCGCCGATGCACCAGCCGTTGACGGCGGCGATGATCGGCGTCTCGAGGGTCATCAGGTGCATCATCATGTCGGGGTTGCGGGAGGAGAAGTGGTGCCAGCGGCGCAGGTGGCCGGAGACGGGGGTGCGCGGGCCGCCGACGGCGCTGTCGATGCCGCCGTCGATGTTGTAGCCGGAGGAGAAGGCGCGGCCGGCGCCGGTGACGATGATCGCGCGAGCCGAGGGGTCGGCGTTGGCCTGGTCGAGCGCGAGGTGGAACTCGTCCTCGAGGGCGGGGGTGATCGCGTTGAGGGTTTCGGGGCGGTTCCAGGTGATGGTGACGACTGGGCCGTCCTGCTGGTAGAGCACGTTTTCGTAGTCGGGCATGGTTCAGCTCCTTCGGCGCTGCACCAAGGTAGGCCAGATTGGGAGTCGCGGGCGGCGGGCCGCTCAGGAGCCGTCGTTGGCGGGCGCGGCGGGGATCATTGCGTCGAAGAGGGCGGGCAGGTCGGTGTTGCCCTCGGGGATGTGGCGGGCGAGTTCGGAGCCATCGGTGAGCGCCAGGGTGATGGAGCCGCCGGTTGGGAAGTCGAAGAACATGACCGCGGCCGCGTACACTCCGCCGGTTGTGAGCTCCTTGCGTTGGGCAACGGACCAGACCAGCCTTTATTGAGCGACCCACCAGTTGGAGCCTCCGATATCGAGCCCGGCATGATAGCGGTGTTCACCTTCATAGAGGCGCCAATCGAACGGGTCATCCGTATAGGCATAGTCCTCCGTAATCTTCACCGGCCAGGCAGGACGAAAAGGGTAAGGCAACGGCCTTGGGTTGACTTGGGGCGCAGAATCTGGTTCCGTGGAACTCTGCGCACGCGTGTCTTTTGCCGGCGTCGTGATTGAGATTGTAGCTGTACCGGTGCGAATGCCATGGTGGTTCACCCTGATGTGGTACAGCCGTGACGGCTCCACATTACGGTGTGTGTCTCGGCCGCAGGTGAAGAATCGGGTCGTGCCATCGTTGATCACCGCAGAATCGATCTGGAGATACGTCTCCTCCTCCACCACGAAGATGTGATAACGCTGGTCCGCGTTTGCGTAAGGTGCGTCCCAATCGATCGTGAGGCAAGTCAGCGAGCCGTGCCGGGCTGCGATCGCGCGCAGGTTTTGCGGTCCCAGCGGCGGCGTTGTCCAGCCTTCCGGAGGAGGCGAGGTGCGCACCGTCAGGGTGACCGGCGGGCCCCCTTTCTCAGCAAACGCCTTGTAGATCTTGACCTCGTAGTCCGTGCCGGGCTCGACATGTTCGAAGATATGGCGGTGTGTCCCGGCATCCTCGGGTTCGCCGAACACGTCTTTGCGCCAGCCGTTGTCGCTCTCGATTGTGACAAACCCATAGCCGGCGAGCGGCTGCGCCTCCCACTGCACCGTGACCGTGTCGACCGTCGCCGTCACCGATGCGTTGCCGATCGGCGCCCCGTGAGCGTACCGCAACCGCTCACTCCAGTTCAGCGCCGCCGGAGTTTCGGCCTCCAGCGGATGCCGGATCGCCGCCACCTCGAGTTCGTGCACGCCGAGCCCGGGCTGCTCCCACTCGCTCGGCAGACCGTAAGACAAGTAGTCCTCGACCGCATAGCGCCATTGAGTCGCTCCAACTGCTCGATAGCGGACGTGGTAGGCGGCGTAGCGCGCGCGACCCCTGGACTCGACGCGCTCGGACTGCGAACCTGCTCCGACGACCGATCGCCAGTGGACGCTGGCGAACTTTGGGTAAGGCTCGTATTCGAGGCGGGTTGGAGCAGCGAGCGCCGGCGCGAGTCCGACTTGGACATCATCGGTCGCCGTATCCGGCGTCGCCTGCGAACCCGTGACGCTGGCGCGGAACGTCTTCGCTGGGGTCGTGCCCGGCACGGTCCCCATCGGGTCCGCCGGAATCGGTCCGCAGTTGGCGCGGTGGGACTCGGAGTCGGGGTCGACCGTCTCACCCTCGATGGTCAGCGTGTACGGCGGCCGGCCGCCGCTGATGGTCCAGCTCAGCTCGGTCAGGGTGCTGGCGGTGCAGAGGTCGCGCGAGCTGGTCAGCTCCAGCGTCAGCGGGGGAACGGGGAGTTGGAACTTGGTCGTGACGACGACCGCGCCGGGGATCGGTTTGCTGCTGCCCGGCCGAGTGCGGGCGGCGTGCAGGTCGAGCGTGACCAGCTCAGCGGCCTGCACGTCGGTCGAGAGCGAGAACGTATACGTCGTGCCGACTGGGGGGATCAGGCGTCGCTGCGAGAGGGGGTCGGGCGGCCCCGCCGGGCGCGGGTTGAGGATGAAGCGGTCATAGCCCGTCGGCAACGGCGCGGCGGTGACGACGGTGACCTGTTCGCCTCGTCTGACGCGGTAGCGGCCGTCGGTGTCCGGCGCGAGCAGCAGTTCCGCCGGGATGTCCTGGACCTGGGCGTAGTCGTCGGGCGCGCCCAGATAGACGGCGCGGATGCAGTCGGCGTCTTCGGGTTGGGCACAGCGAGTGGCCGGCAGTTCGCTGAATGTGGCCGTGACGCTGTGGTCGGCGTACATCTCCAGCGTGCAGGCCGTGGCCGCGCCCGAGCAGTCGCCGCCCCAGCCGCCGAACGTGTGCGTCGCATCGTTCCAGCTCGCCGTGAGCGTGACCGGCTGTCCCTGAACCTGGGTGGTGATACCCGCGGGCTCGACGCTGCCGCCTTCACCCGCAGTTACGGTCAGCTGAACTCTCGGCTCGAACAGGCTTCGCGCGATCGCAATGACCCGATCGACGTTGCTCCCAGTGAGGTTCGTGTTCTCGCCTCGAATCGTGTATATCGCTTCTGCCGCGGCGTCGTAGATCCAGACGGTCAGGGGAAACCAGGCGTCGTAGCTTGGACCGGGCGGGCTATAGATCACGATCGCGGGCCGCCCGGCGATGACGCGCGTTTCTCGCGCGCCGCGGCCGTTCAACCAGGTTGCCTTCTCCGGCTCACGCCGGTGTGCGGCGTCGTAGCCGGAGATGGCGACTTCACTCTCGCCGCCGTGATACCTGGCGCTGTAGCCATAGACTGGATCCGAGACTGAGCCGCTGCGCGCCCATTCAAGCGTCGCGCCTTCCGGCAGCGTCGGGTCCCGCCAGAAGGGAAGCTGGCGCGCCTCATTGATGTCGGTCGTGCCGGTCGGTCGTGAGTATGAATAGCCGGCCGATTCGCGCGTTACCGGCTCCTGCGTGGCGCCCGTCCAGTGCTCGGGCACGATCTGGAACGGTCCGTGGACCACGGGGGCGGTCAGGCTAGCCCCGCCGACGTCGGGCAGGTGGCCCCAGGCGAAGCTGGCGCCGACGCTGCCTGCGATCGGGCCGCTGCAGCCGGTGAAGGCGTAGGTCATCCACTCGACGGCTACCAGCTTACGCGGCACGATCCCGGTCGGGTCTGGTTTCACCTCGGTCACCCGGTAGCGCACCCAGCAATCGTCGGCCTGGCGCCATTCGAAGAGGTCGCCGGCGAGGATGGGATCGTAGACTTGCGCTTGACTGGCACCGTATGCGTCCGACTGGTGAACTAGCAGCGCTGTAGCTGTGCCGTCCCGGAGGCCTTCGAATGTCGCTACCACGCTGGCACCGAGGCTGGAATCGATCAGGAACGCATAGCTGCCGGGAGTCGCCACGGCGCCGCTGGCGTCGTAGCTGCGATAGCGCAGCGTGTCGCTCTTGACCTGGGAGCCGGTCGTGCCGTCAACGCTCGCCGATGCGGCAATGTAGTTGAACACATCGCCGATACTCACGCCGTCAGCAGTTCGAGCGTTGGACGCTTCGTGCCTGGAAGTTGTCGTGGCGCTGCTGATCCCGAGGCAGAGAAAAGAGTCGTCAGCGGTAGCGGACAAGCAGAGGGACATTCCGTTGTGGTTGATGATCAGGCCGCCCCATTCAAGGTGATGAGCGGTAGTAGGAATGGAGAAGGCGAGGTGCGGATTTCCACCTGGTCTGGTCGAGAATTGATAGCGTCCCGGTGTGAATGGTAGGCCGCTGAGGGCATCGTCTACGGGTGCCGGTGCGGTAGGTGGAGGGGGATTGGTGACCGTGAAGCGGAGGGTGACAACAATGTCGCCGAGTTGCGGTTTTAGTCCCGGGCGGAGCGGGGGCCTCGCCGCTCGGAGATCGTAACGAAGCTGTTCGGCCGCTGCTTCAAAGCTGCTTGAGGTGAAGGTGAAGGTCGTCCCGACTGGGGGGATCAGCCGCTCGTACGAGGTGGGCGAGGGACGCTCCAGCGGCGTTCGCTGGAGGTAGAAGCGGGTGTAGCCGCTGGGAAGTGGGGCGGCGGTGACGACGGTGATCTGTTGGCCGCGCTCGACGTGGTAGCGGCCGTCGTCGTCCGGCGCGAGCAGCATGTCGGCGGGGATGTCCTGGACCTGGGCGTAGTCGTTTGGGGCGCCTTGGTAGACGGCGCGGATGCAAGTGGGGTCGGTCGGTGTCGTGCAACGGTCGGCCGGCGGCGCCGTGAAGAACATGATCACAGCGAGCCACAAGATGGCAACGAGTCGCGAGTAGGTCATCGTCGCGCGTGCTTATTCCATGCGCCGGATCGACGCAACGATCTGATCGAACAGAGCAGCCGCATGCGGCGATTTGATGACGCGCTTGCCCTCCCGGCCTTGCAACGGATCGATGTGCAGCACCGAGCGCGATCCTGAATCGTCGAAATAGAGTAGGACGGTAACTATGATTGGGTTGGGGTCGTCGCCCTCAAGAGCATGTTCGCGAACGCCACCCGAAACGATCGTGCTGCCAGCGGGCACATCAATGACGAATGGCAGGTCTTGGAAGAGGCGATAGGTGCCTTCGCCGACTGGTTCGTCGCGAAGTAGTGCCGGCACGCCATCGGGGCCAGGAAACCCAACCGGTACCTGCCAGACGAAGCTCACATCTTGGGCGGCGCCCGGGTCGTCGACGAATCCCAGGCACCAGCTGCCGTAAACGCTGACCGTCTCAATGCCGAAGGTTCTGGGGCTCACAGTGTCGGCCACTCTGGTCACCTTGAAGCGGAACCCGCAAGCGAGGCCGCTCGTCCGATAGTCGAAGCTGGCGCCCACCCGCACTGTGTCGAAGAAGTCTGCGCGGGAGGTCCCGCTGGCGTCCGTCGGATGGATGCGCAGCTCGGCGGTTCCCATGGCGGAGTAGCCGAAGTTGCCGATCGTGCTGGACGCGACGCCGCCGGTCTCGAGGAAGGCGTAGCTGCCGGGGGTGGTTGCGGCGCCGGTGATGTCGAGCGTGTCGTAGCGCAGGGTCGGGACCAGGAAGTTGGTCGTGACCACGACGTCGCCGAGTTCCGGTTTCTGGCCTGGCTGAGGCCGTGGGCGGGCCGCGGTCAGGTCGAAGCTGATCAGGCTGGCGCCGCGTTCGTCGATCATGACGGTGAAGGTGTAGGTCGTACCGCTCGGCGGGACCAGCCGCTCGCGTGATGTCGGACTGACCGTCGCCTGAAGCGGGCGGCGCTGGAGGTTGAAGTGTGTGTAACCGGTGGGCAGCCAGGCGGCGGTCACGACGGTGATCTGCTGGCCGCGCTCGACCTGATAGCGGCCGTCTTCGTCGGGCTGGATGAGCAGCGAGTCGGGGATGTCCTGGATCTGGGCGTAGTCGTCCGGGGCGCCTTTGTAGACGGCGAGGACGCAAGTGGGGTCGGTCGGGGTCGTGCAGCGGTCCGGGGGCGTCGGCTTGGCCGGAGTGGCGGGCGCGTCGCGGGGCGAATCCTCCGAGGTCTGCTGCGCTACGGAGGTGGGCTGCGGGGCGCTACACGACGTCAGGAGGATTGTGGCTGCGATGGCGGCGGCCAGCACGAAGGGCGCGGCGTAGGCTGCGTAGCGCATCCGCATCGGCGTCTCCTCACTGGGGCGGTTCCACCCTGTGGGCGGGCGCGCCGGGTGGCGACTCGTTCAGTCGAGCACCCGCGCCGGACGACGGTGGAGGGTGTTTCCACGCGCTGGTTGCTGCCGTGTCGTTACAACGCTATCGACTGGCCTGTGGTTCCGTGGGCGCCGCGAATTCGGCGATTCGCTGCCGGCATCGCTCCGTTCCCGTGCCGCACTACGCTGCCCTGGGCGATGATCGGGGGCGATATGCCGGGACCGCTCGCTGGGGTTCGCGTGCTTGAACTGGGGCAGATCATTGCTGGGCCGTATGCGGCTACTGCGCTTGCGGACCTTGGGGCTGAGGTGGTCAAGCTGGAGCCGCCGGGGGGTGAGGGCGGGCGCCGGCTGGGGCAGTTCGCGCCGGGCGAGAGCAAGGCCTTCCACACTCTGAGCCGCGGCAAGCGCGGGATCGTCGTGGACCTGCGCATGTCGCGTGGACGCGAGGTGGTGCACCGCGTGATTGCCGATTTCGACATCTTCGTGACGAACGCGCGGCCCGGCGTGCCCGAACGGATCGGGGTCGACTACGAGACGTTGCGGCGCCACCGGGCGGACCTGATCTACCTGCACGTGACGGGCTTCGGCGACCCCAAGCAGGTCCCGGCGGGGGCGCTCGACCCGCAGCGGTTGCGGGAGATCACGCAGCGGGCGGGGTCGGACGTGATCGTGCAGGCGTACTCCGGCTTGCTGGCGGCCGACGAGAAGGTCGACCGGCACGGCGCGCCGGAGCCGATCACCGCGACGGCGCCGGCAGACTGGGTGGCGGCGTTCGGCGGGGCGATGGGGGTGTGCGCGGCGCTGTTCCACCGCCAGCGCACGGGCGAGGGGCAGTACCTGACGACCTCGCTGCTCGCGGCGGCGCTGACGCTGCAGGCGCCCTGGCTCGCCTCGGTGCCGGCGTCGGACGCGTTTCTGGTGCAGCCGCTGCTGGACCGTTTCGCCGAGCTGCGCGAGGCGGGCGCGAGCTACGCGGAAATGATCGAGGCTCGCCGCGAGGCGCCGCGCCAGACCCGCGCCTTCCGGCTCTACTACGGCGGCTATCCGGTGCGGGATGGGGCGATCATCCTGGGGGCGCTGACGCCGGCCAACCGCAACCAGATCAGGCGCGCGCTGGGGATCACCGACGACCCGACCGAGAGCGACGATTTCAACGCGCTCGCGCCCGAGTCGGGGCCGATCGTCGAGCGGGTGCGGCGGCAGATCGCCGAACGGATGCTGAGCGCCACGATGGAGGAGTGGATGCAGCGCTTCGACGCCGAGGGCGCGCCGGCGTCGATGGTGCGGCTGCCGGAGGAGATTAACCTCGACCCGGAGCTGGACGCGATGGGTCTGTTGCGTCCGATTGAGCACGCGCTGACCGGCCCCGAGCGGCACGTGGGTCCGCTGGTCAACATGTCGGCTACGCCGACGGGTAGCGACCGGCCGTCGCCGCCGCTGGATGCGCATACCGATGAGGTGCTGCGGGAGCACGACTTTAGCGAGGAAGAGATCGCGGGCCTTCGAGGCGAGGGGGCGATCGGTGTCTGAGGGGGAGGCGTGAGCTTGTTGGTGGTAGGGAGGCCCCCCTCTGCCTGCGGCATCTCCCCCCGCCGAGCGGGGGGAGAGGGGAGCCGGGGCGGGATGTCCGCCCGCGGGGCGGGGGGAGAGGGATGCGGAGCGGCGTCTGCGCCCGCGGGGCGGGGGAAGAGGGGGATCCGGAGCGGCGTGTCCGCTCGCGGGGCGGGGGGAGGATCCGGTGCGTCCTGCGTCGCCCTACGCTGCGTGGACGCGGGCGTGCGGGCGCGGTGGGCGCTGCTGAGGCTCGCGGAGATGAAGGAGGACGGTCATGCGAGGTGTTGGCGTTATCGAATTCGGCGGTCCGGAGGCTCTGCAGGTGGTTGAGCTGCCGGAGGTCCACGCGGGGCCGGGCGAGGTGCGGCTGCGCGTGCACGCGGCGACCGTCAACCCGACTGACACGTTCGTGCGCGGCGGCGGGCGCGCCGAGGCGCTGCGTCGGGACCCGCCGCCCTACATCCCGGGCATGGACGCGGCGGGCGTGATCGACGAGATCGGGCCCGACACCGAGACCGGCCTGGCGATCGGCGACGCGGTGATGGCGATGGTGATCCCGAGCGGCAGCCACGGCGCGTACCGCGAGAGCATCGTGCTGTCGGCCGACGCCGTCGCCCGCGCGCCCGCGGGCGCCTCGCACGCCGAGGCCTCGACGCTGCCGATGAACGGTCTCACGGCGCGTCTGTCGCTGGACCAGCTGGCGTTGCAGCCGGGCCAGACGATTGCCGTGACGGGCGCCGCGGGCTGCTACGGCGGCTACATGGTCCAGCTTGCCAAGGCCGATGGGCTGCGCGTGATTGGCGACGCGTCACCCAGCGACGAGCAGTTGGTGCGTGACCTGGGCGCCGACATCGTGGTGCCGCGCGGCGACGACATCTCCGAGCAGATCAGGAAGGTCGCGCCGGAGGGGGTTGACGCGCTGGCCGACGGGGCTGTGCAGAATGAACTGGCGGTGGGCGCGATTCGCGACGGCGGGCAGTTCGCCAGCGTGCGTGGCTGGCGGGGGAACGGCGAGCGCGAGATCACGTTCCACGTGACGTTGGTCTTCAGCTACGACCATCGGGCCGATCTGATCGACGAGCTGCGCCGGCAGACCGAGGCCGGGCTGGTGACGATGCGGGTCGCTGCGACGTATCCGCCGGAGGAGGCGGCGGAGACGCATCGCCGGATGAAGGCGGGCGGCACGCGGGGGCGGTGCGTGATCACGTTTTAGCGGCCCGCGGCTGGCGCTGGCTCCGTGCGCGCCGAAGCGGCGATGTAGTCGAGCACGTCGTCGAGGGTCACGTACGGGTCGGCAACCGAAGAGGGCCGTAGTGTGAACGGATCGAACTCGATGGCACCATAGACGTCGATGCAGATGTTGGCGGTTGCTTCGTCATCCCAAAAGCAGTGGGCGATGTAAAGCGCGCCAATAATCGTGTTCCCCTGTGTAATTCCAAATGGGTTACTGGGGACGGTGATGATCAGGTCGGGCCCTGTGTCGCGTACGCGATAAGTACCGGGCTCGAGAGTGTTCCCCGAGGGCGGCGCGTCACGCACCTCGAAGAATGACGGCGGGGTACTCATGTGGAACGTCGTCGTCACCGCTACCGCGCCGAGCTGGGGCTTCTGTCCGGGTCTTGGTAGCGGCCAAGGCTTCGCCGATCGCAGGTCGAAGGTCAGTTCCGAGGCGGCGCCTTCGAATGGAGTAGGCGTGAAGGTGTAGGTCGTGCCGATCGGGGGGATCAGCCGCTCGTACGATGTGGGCGAGGGACCGGGCGCTGGGCGGCGCTGGAGGTAGAAGCGGGTGTAGCCGGCGGGCAGCGGGGCGGCGGTCACCACGGTGATCTGCTGGCCGCGCTCGACCTGGTAGTGGCCGTCCGGGTCCGGAGTGAGGAGCATGTCGGCGGGAATGTTGGAGATTCTTGTGTAGTCGTGCGGGGCGCCTTTGTAGACGGCGCGGATGCAGCTGGCGTCGGTCGGTGTCGCGCAGCGGTTTGGCGACAGCGGCGTGAACGCGGCTGTGACGGTCTTGTTCGCATAGATCGTCAGCACGCAGGTTGTGGCCGTGCCGCTGCAGTCGCCGCTCCAGCCGGCGAAGGTGTGGGTTGCATCGTTCCAGATCGCCGTGAGCGTGACTTCGGTGCCCTCACGGTGGGTGGTTGTTCCGTTCGGTTCGACGCTGCCGCCTTCACCCGCCGTGACTGTCAGGATGTGTGTCGGCAGTGGCGTGAATGGTGATTCGACTTCGATCCGTGCTGATGATGCAATGTAATCAAGTATGTCGCGGATCGATACGTCAGTAGAAGGATTGGTTCCACCAGGCGCTTTGAGATAGTGGGAGGTAGCGTCGCGGTAACCGATGCAGAGGATGGTTTCTTCGGCGGTGTCTGACAAGCAGATAGTCAGTCCTCCCGGGTGAGCATTTAGTGCTTCAAGCCACTTGATTCGGTGCTCACTGGTCGGGACATCAATGACGAGATACGGCCTCGACGGGTCGCCGAAGTCGAACTTATGTGTACCGGGAGCAAGGGTATCCTTGAGCATCGTAGGTGAAACAGAGACCGTACTCGCTATCGGATTAGTGACCGAGAATGTCGTCGTTACGATGACATCGCCGAGTTCCGGCTTGATCCCGGGGCGCGAGATCGGCAGCGGGCGGGCGGCGGTGAGGTTGAAGGTGAGCTCCGATGCCGCGCCCTCGAACTCAATCGGGGTGAAGGTGTAGGTCGTTCCGATCGGCGGGGTCAGCCGCTCGTGAGAGGTCGGCGAGGGACCGGGCACTGGGCGGCGCTGGAGGTAGAAGCGGGTGTAGCCGGCGGGCAGCGGGGCGGCGGTCACGACGGTGATCTGCTGGCCGCGTTCGACTTGGTAGCGGCCGTCGTCGTCGGGCTGGATGAGCAGCGAGTCGGGGATGTCCTGGACCTGGGCGTAGTCGTTTGGGGCGCCGAGATAGACGGCGCGGATGCAGTCGGCAGCGGTCGTCGTGGCACAGCGGTCCGGTGCCAGCGCCGTGAAAGTCGCCGTCACCGTTTTGTTGGCGTGCATCGTCAGCACGCAGGTCGTGGCGGTGCCGCTGCAGTGGCCGTCCCAGCCGGCGAAGGTGTGGGTGGCATCGTTCCAGCTGGCCGTCAGCGTCACCACCGCGGCCTCGGCGTGCGTGGTTGTTCCGGCCGGTTCGACGCTGCCGCCGGCTACGGACGTGGCGGTCAGGGTGTGGGTCGGCAGTGGCGTGAATCGTGATTCGACTTCGATCCGTGCTGATGATGCAATGTAATCAAGCACGTCGCGGACCGACACGTCAGCGGAGAGTGTGGACACTTGAGGTGTTTTGAAGTATCCAGACGTGGCGCGTTGATGGCTGATACAGAGTATTGTGTCCTCGGCGATGTCGGACAGACAGATAGTTAGTCCTCCAGGGTGCCCGAGTAATGTATTCTGTCACTTAATTCGGTGAGTGCTGGTCGGAACATCAATGACGAGATGTGGTCGTGACGAATCGCCGAAGTCGAATCGGTAGGTACCGGGAGCGAGGACGTCATTGAGTAATGTAGATGGAGCAGAGATGAGGGTTGGAACAGGATGCTTGATCGAGAATACCGTCGTTACGATGACATCGCCGAGTTCTGGCTTCTGCCCGGGCTTTGACAGTGGGCGCGGGCGGGCGGCGGTGAGGTTGAAGGTGAGTTCCGATGCCGCGCCCTCGAACTCAATCGGGGTGAAGGTGTAGGTCGTCCCGACCGGCGCGATCAGCCGCTCGTACGATGTGGGCGAGGGACGCTCCAGCGGCGTTCGCTGGAGGTGGAAGCGGGTGTAGCCGGTGGGTAGCTGGGCGGCTGTGACGACGGTGATCTGCTGACCTCGCTCGACGACGTAATGCCCGTCGGTGTTCGGCTGGATGAGCAGATCGGCGGGGATGTCCTGGACCTGGGCGTAGTCGTCGGGGGCGCCTTTGTAGACGGCGCGGATGCAGTCGGCGTCGGTCGGCGCCGCGCAGCGGTCTGCCGGCTGCGCCGTGAGCAACATGATCACAGCGAGCCACAAGATGGCAATGAGTCGCGAGTAGGTCATCGTGGTTGCCTACTGCCGACGGATCGATGCGATGAGCTGGTCGAACAGATCACTCACCGCGCGAGAAGTAGTGATGCGTTTGGTCTCACGCCCGGTATCCGGGTCGATGTGGAGCACGGATCCGGTCTCCACGTCGATGAGCAATAGGCCGGAATCCGGCCCGTCGGGATCGTCCGGGTCGGGTTCTTGTTCGTAATACCCGAAGTAGCTAATTACCATGCCTTCGGGCACATCGATCACGAGTCGTACTGTATCATCGATGCGATACGTCCCTGGTCCGGTTGGCTCATCGATGAGCATCACCTGTACGCCGTCGCGCCCCGGGATCCCGGGACGCACACGCCAGATGAAGTCTACATCCCTGGCTACCGTGGGATCATCTACGAACCGCCCACAGCCCCCGCCGTAGTCGCTTACGTCCTCGATGCCGAACGTCCTGGGACTGGATGTCGCGGCAACGCTGCTCACCTTGAAGCGGAACCCGCAACGGAGACCATTCGTGCGATAATCGAAGCGGTCGCCTACCTGCACCGTGTCGTAGAAGGCCGTGCGCGATGTCCCGCTCGCGTCCGTTGGGTGGACGCGCAGTTCCACACTTCCAGCGGCGGATGCGCTGAAGTTGCCGATCGCGCTCGCTGCGTCGCCGGCGGTCTTGAGGAATGCGTAGCTGCCGGGGGTGGTCGCGGCGCCGGTGATGTCGAGCGTGTCGTAGCGCAGGGTCGGGACCAGGAAGTTGGTCGTGACTACGACGTCGGCGAGCTCCGGCTTCTGGCCTGGCTGAGGCCGTGCGCGGGCCGCAGTCAGGTCGAAGCTGATCAGGTTGGACGCAGCCTCGTCGGTTGTGACGGTGAAGGTGTAGGTCGTACCGTGCGGCGCGATCAGCCGCTCGTGCGATGTCGGACGCACGGTCGCCTGCAGGGGGCGGCGCTGAAGGAAGAAGCTGGTGTAGCCGCTAGGCAATTGTGCCGCGGTCACCACGGTGATCCTCTGGCCGCGTTCGACCTGGTAGCGGCCGTCGTCGTCGGGCTGGATGAGCAGCGAGTCGGGGATGTCCTGGACCTGGGCGTAGTCGTTTGGGGCGCCTTGGTAGACGGCGAGGATGCAGGTGGGGTCGGTCGGTGTCGTGCAGCGGTCCGGCGGCTGCTGCTTGGCTGGAGTGGCGGGCGCGTCGCGGGGCGAGGGTGTCGCAGCTTGCGGCGTTGCGGAGGTGGGCTGCGGGGCGCTACACGACGCGAGGAGGATTGTGGCCGCGATGGCGGCGGCGAGCACGAAGGGCGCTGCGTAGGCGGCGTAGCGCATCCGCATCAGGGTCTCCTCAGCGTGGCAGTTCGCCCTGCGGCGGGTCGCGAGGGGTGGCGACTGTTTCGGTCATGTGGTCGGCCTCGACGGTTGTGGGGCCTGGCAGACCGATCGGAGTCAGCGCCGTAATCAGCATGACCACCACGAAGCACACGACGGCGACGGCTCGCGAGTACGTCATCTTCGTTGAATGCCTACTCTGGGGTCCGGATCGACGCCATGATCTGGTCGAACAAGGCGCCAGTATCAGACGACGTGGTAAAGCGGTAAACCTCTGTGCAGGTGTCCGGATCGATGTGCAGCGTCGAGTTGATCGCCTCGTCGTGGAGTACTGCGGTAGCATACGGCTGGTCGGGGCTGTCAGGGTCTGGTTCTGACTCGGCGATCGAACCATAAACGATCACGCTGCCAGCAGGTACGGTGATGATGCACGGCACGCCGTCGTCGATGCGATACGTTCCGTCGCCGACCGGCTCGCCGTAGAGTAGAACACGTACGCCGCCCCGAGCCTCGATCCCAGGGCGGACTCGCCACACGAAGTCTACTGCTGTTTCGGCACCAGGATCATCAACGAAGTCGCCACACCACCCGCCGTAGTCGGCTACGTCCGTAATGCCGAAGGTTCTGAGACTCGCCGTCGCGGCCACGCTAGTCACCTTGAAGCGGAATCCGCAATCGGGGCCGTTTGTGCGGTAGTCGAAACGGTCGCCGACCTGCACGGTATCGTAGAAGGCCGCGCGCGACGCGCCGCTCGCGTCGGTCGGGTGAATGCGCAACTCGACGCCGGCTTGCGCGGAATAGCCGAAGTTGCCGATCGCGCTGGACGCGTCGCCGGCCGTTTTGAGGAAGGCGTAGCTGCCGGGGGTGGTCGCGGCGCCGGTGATGTCGAGCGTGTCGTAGCGGAACTTCGTGGTGTCGATAAAGAAGACCGTGCTGACGACCGTATCGCCGAGTTGCGGCTTCAGTCCCTGCTGCTGCGGCGGCTTGGCCGCCGTCAGGTCGAACGCGATCAGAATGGAGCCCTCGAAGTCGGTGGTGAGCGTGAACGTGTAGGTCGTGCCCAGCGGCGGGATCAGCCGCATGTCCGTTGTCGGTGGCCGGCCCGTCACCGGACGGGCTTGCAGGTTGAAGAGGGTGTAGCCCTCGGGCAGTTGGGCGGCTGTGATGACCGTCACCTGCTGGTCTCGGTCGACGTGATAGCGGCCGTCGCCGTCGGGCTGGATGAGCAGCGAGTCGGGGATGTCCTGGACCTGGGCGTAGTCGTCTGGGGCGCCTTTGTAGACGGCGCGGATGCAGGTGGGGTCGGTCGGTGTCGTGCAGCGGTCCGGGGGCGTCGGCTTGGCCGGAGTGGCGGGCGCGTCGCGGGGCGAGGGTGTCGCGGTCTGCGGCGTTGCGGAGTTGGGCTGCGGGGCGCTACACGACGTCAGGAGGATTGTGGCCGCTATGGCGGCGGCCAGCATGAAGGGCGCGGCGTAGGCTGCGTGGCGCATCCGCATCAGTGTCTCCTCAGCGCGGCGGTTCCGCCCGAGGGCGGGACGCGAGGGGCGGCGACAGTTTCGGTCATGCGGTCGGCCTCGACGGTTGTCGGGCCTGGCACGCCGAGCGGCGTCAGGGCCGTGATCAGCATGACTACCATGAAGCACAAGATGGCAACGAGTCGCGAGTAGGTCATCTTCGTTGAACGCCTAGTTCGGGGTCCGGAGCGACGCCATGATCTGATCGAACAAGGCTCCGACCGCCGCAGAGGTGACGATCCGGTGAGTCTCCCGCCCCGTTGCCGGATCGATGCCGAGCTTCGATCCCGTCGCCACGTCAACTATCAGTACGAGACTCCTCGGCGCATCCGGACGGTCGTCCTCGGCGGGCTCGAGAATTCGGTGCCCGTCATGGATGACCTGCATACCAGCAGGCACGTCGAAGACGAATCGCGAACCGTAGCCGAGATGATACGTTCCCTCACCCGCTGGCTCGCCGCGGAGTAGCGTCCGCAGTCCGTCTGGCCCCGGGATTCCGGGACTGACCCCCCACACGAACGTCACGTTCTTTGGGGCTCCGGGATCGTCTACAGCATCCCCGCACCCCTCGCCATAGTCACGCACGTGTGCGATACCGAATCCCCGTGTGCTCCCTGCTGCGCCAACGCTCGTTACTTTGAGGCGGTACCCGCAGTCAAGGCCGTTCGTCTGGAAATCGAACGTGTCGCCGACCCGCAACGTGTCGTAGAAGGCCGCGCGTGACGCACCGCTCGCGTCAATCGTGTGCAGCCTCAGTTCGACGAGGTCGAAGCTGTCTCGGTAGACGTTGTCGGTCGCGCTCGCTGCGTCGCCGGCGGTTTTGAGGAAGGCGTAGCTGCCGGGGGTGGTTGCGGCGCCGGTGATGTCGAGCGTGTCGTAGCGCAGGGTCGGGACCAGGAAGTTGGTCGTGACCATGATGTCGCCGAGCTCCGGCTTCTGGCCTGGCTGCGGCCCGGCGCGGGCCGCAGTCAGGTCGAAGCTGATCAGGTTGGACGCAGCCTCGTCGGTTGTGACCGTGAAGGTGTAGGTCGTACCGCTCGGCGGGATCAGCCGCTCGCGTGATGTCGGACTGACCGTAGCCTGAAGCGGGCGGCGCTGGAGGTTGAAGTGTGGGTAACCGGTGGGCAGCCAGGCGGCGGTCACGACGGTGATCTGCTGGCCGCGCTCGACCTGGTAGCGGCCGTCGGGGTCTGGAGTCAGGAGCTTGTTGGAGGGGATGTGCTGGACCTGGGCGTAGTCGTTTGGGGCGCCTTTGTAGACGGCGCGGATGCAGGTGGGGTCGGTCGGTGTCGTGCAGCGGTCCGGGGGCGTCGGCTTGGCCGGAGTGGCGGGCGCGTCGCGGGGCGAGGGTGTCGCAGCTTGCGGCGTTGCGGAGGTGGGCTTCGGGGCGCTACACGACGCGAGGAGGATTGTGGCCGCGATGGCGGCGGCGAGCACGAAGGGCGCTGCGTAGGCGGCGTAGCGCATCCGCATCAGCGTCTCCTCAGCGTGGCGGTTCCACCCTGTGGGCGGACGCGAGCGGCGGCGGGTGTTTCCGGCCGCTCGGCGCTGGCCGCTGGCGTGTCGTTACAACGCTATCGAGCGGGCGCTGGTTCCGTGGGCGGGGCGCGCTCGGCGTTGGGCTGGCGGCATCGTTCTGTTCCTGTGCCGCGCTAGCCTGCTGCTGAGCGACGATCGGGGGCGATATGCCGGGTCCACTGCAGGGGATTTCGGTGCTGGAGGTTTCGCAGATCATTGCGGGGCCGATGTGCGGGGTGTTCCTCTCGGACATGGGCGCGGATGTCGTGAAGGTGGAATCGCCGGCGGGTGATGGCGTGCGGCTGGTTGGGCAGTTTGCGCCGCACGAGAGCAAGGCGTTCCATGTGTTCAATCGCGGCAAGCGCGGGATCGTGCTCAATCTTGCCGAGGAGGCCGGGCGCGCGGTCGTGCATCGACTTGTGCGGGACTTCGATGTCTTCCTGATTAATGCTCGTCCGGGCGTGCCGGCGCGTCTGGGGCTTGACTACGAGACGCTGCGCGCCGAGCGACCCGACCTGATCTATCTCGACAACACGGCCTACGGTCCCGAGGGCCCCAGCGCGCACCGGGCGGGGGCGGACATCATCGCCCAGGCCTACTCGGGGCTGATGGCCGGCGACGAGAAGTTCGACGAACACGATGGCCCGCAGCTGATCACGGCTACCACCCCGGCCGACTTCTCGGCGGCGTACAGCAGCGCGATCGGCGTCTGCGCCGCGCTCTACCACCGCGAGCGGACGGGCGAAGGCCAGCGGATTCAGACCTCGCTGCTGGCGTCGGCGCTGACATTGGAGAACGCCTTCGTCTCGCGCCTGCCTGTCTCCGACGCGGTGCTGCTGGACCCGACGCTCGAAGCGATTGACGCGGCGCGCGAGCGTGGCGCGAGCTGGCGGGAGCTGCTGAGTGCACGCGGCGGCGCCCGCTCGCTGGTCGGTGGCGCCTTCATGCTCTACTACGGCGGCTACCAGACGAGCGACGGCGCGGTGATGCTGGGCTGCGTCACGCGAGCCAATCAGCAACAGGTCCGTGACGCGATCGAGCTGGAGCACGATCCCACCAGCGACGCGGACTTCAACCCGCTTGACCCCGCCGCCCTCGAGGTAGTTGCCAGCGTGCGCGGGCGGATCGCGGAGCGGTTCCTGAGCAATACGACCGACCACTGGATCGAACGGCTCGACGCAACCGGCGCGCCTGCTTCGCAGGTCAACCTGCCGGAGGACATGGTCGATGATCCGCAGGTGGAGGCGCTGGGGATCATGGTCGAGCTGGAGCACTCGCTGACGGGCCCAGAGACGATGGTCGGCCCGTCGTGGTCGATGTCGGCTACGCCGCTCGAGGCGCAGAAGGCGGCTCCGGGGCTGGACGAAGACACGGACGACGTTTTGCGCGAGCACGGCTACAGCGCGGAGCAGATCGTCGCGCTGCGGGCCGGTGGGGTGGTTGGGGTCCCATTGGAGGGGTAGGGCGGTTGGGATCGAGCTGAGCGGATGTGGTCTCAGCGGTTTGGGGGCGTGGGGGCGTCGCCGCGGTGGGCGGCCGCGTGGTAGGCGGCCCCCCTCTGTCACTTCGTGACATCTCCCCCCGCGGAGCGGGGGGAGAGGGGGCAGGGGGCGGGCGGCGAGGGGTGAGGGGCGAGGGGGAGGAGGGGGGAGCGGGGAGGGGAGCGGGCGGATGGAGGCTCGTCGCAGGGTTGGGCGGTCGCATGGATTCCTGCCTGCGCAGGAATGACGTAAGGGGGCAGGAATGGCGGAAGGGTGGGCAGGAATGGCGGAGGGTGCGCAGGAATGGCGGAAGGGGGCAGGAATGGCGGAAGGGTGGGCAGGAATGGCGGAGGGGGCGCAGGAATGACGGAGGGTGCGCAGGAATGGCGGAGGGGGCGCAGGAATGACGGAAGGGTGGGAATGGTGGAGGGATGGGCATGGCGCAGGTCGGTGGGGTGGTTGGGCTGCCGTCGGGGGGGTAGGGCGGTTCGGATCGAGCTGAGCGAGCGTGCTTTTCGGCCCGTCGGGCGGCTCCCCGTGTCACTCCTCCGCCCCATCCGTCACACCCGCCCTGTCCGTCATTCCTGCGCAGGCAGGAATCCAGGCGATCTGGGGGGTCAAGGGCACTCCCAAGGTTCGACGGCGTTCGATCACGCGCGGCGCGCTGGGGACTCTGGTGGACCGTCGGGCGGATCGAGGCTCGTCGCACGGTTGGGCGGTCGCATGGATTCCTGCCTGCGCAGGAATGACGGAAGGGGGCAGGAATGGCGGAAGGGTGGGCAGGAATGGCGGAGGGGGCGCAGGAATGATGGAGGGTGGGAATGGCGGAATGATGGGCATGGCGCAAGTCGGTGGGGTGGTTGGGCTGCCGTCGGGGGGGTAGGGCGGTTCGGATTTAGCTGAGCGAACGCGGTCTCAGCGGCGTTGCTGCGGTGGGAGGCCCCCCTCTGTCCCTACGGGACATCTCCCCCCGCGGAGCGGGGGGAGAGGGGACGGGACGGGAGGAGGGGGGAGGGGGGGAGAGGGGGGGGGGAGCGGGGGGCGGGCGGCGAGGGGGGGAGCGGGGGGCGGGCGGCGAGGGGCGAGGGGGAGGGGGGAGCGGGGAGCGAGGGGCGAGGGGAGGGGAGTGGGAGTTTGGAGGATTCCTGGCGGCGTGGGGGGGACTGGCGAGACGATTGCGCCGATGATCCGGTCGAGCGGCGTGTCGCTGGGGAGGTCGGGATTTGGCGGAGCCTGCGTATCATGTGAATCCGATGGAATGTCGGGTTCCACTGCCAGCGGAGGTTGATCATGGTGGTTCCGAACAGCGCGGTTGGATCGCTCGGTACCGAGACCGCCTTTGAAGTGCTCGCGCGGGCGAACGCGCTCGTGGCGCAGGGGCGCAGCATCGTCAACCTCGGTATCGGGCAGCCCGACTTCGCGACGCCCGAGCACATCGTGGAGGCGGGCCGGCAAGCGCTGGCCGATGGTCGGCACGGCTACACCCCGGCTGCGGGCATCCCCGAGCTGCGAGACGCGGTCGCGCGGGACCTCGAACGGCGCCACGGCGAGTCCGTTGATCCGGGCGCCGTGCTGATCACGCCGGGCGCCAAGCCGGTCATGTTCTGCACCATCCTGATGATGGGCGAGCCGGGGGCCGAGATTCTCTATCCGAACCCGGGCTTCCCGATCTACGAATCGCTGATCCGCTTCTCCGGCGCCACGCCGGTGCCGATCGAGCTACAGGAGCGCGACGGCTTCACGTTCGACCCCGAGCAGGTGCTCAGCCAGATCAACGAGCAGACCCGGCTGATCATCCTCAACAGCCCGGCCAACCCGACCGGCGGCGTCTCGACGCCGGACCAACTTGACCGGTTGGCTGCGGGCCTCGCCGAATGGCCTGAGGTGGTGGTGATGAGCGACGAGATCTACTCGAACATCCTCTACGGCGGGCGCGAGCACGTCACGATGCTGCGCTACCCGCACCTGCGCGACCGCTTGATCCTGCTCGATGGCTGGAGCAAGACCTACGCGATGACCGGCTGGCGGATGGGCTACGGCGTCTTCCCGCCCGCGCTGTTCGAGCACGCCGAGCGGATCGCGATCAATGCGTGGTCGTGCCCCAACGCCGCGACTCAGTACGCCGCCGTCGCCGCGCTCGACGGCGACCAATCGCCCGTGGATCGCATGGTCGAGGCGTTTGATGGGCGCCGGCAGGTGATCGTCGCCGAGCTCAACGAGGTGCCGGGGGTGAGCTGCGTGGACCCCGGCGGTGCGTTCTACGCGTTTCCCAACATTTCGGAGACCGGGATCGACGCAAGCACGATGCAGCACCGCCTGCTCGACGAAGCGGGCCTCGCGGTGATCGCCGGCACGTCGTTCGGGCACCTTGGGGAGGGCTACCTGCGCTTCTCCTACGCCGCGAGCCTGGACGACATCCGCGAAGGGGTCGGGCGCATGCGGCGCCTGCTCGCCGGCTAGGAGTCCTCTCCACAAGTTGGGCGCGGCCCCGCTTGGCCAGATACAGCCACGCCCGGGAGTCGGGAGCGCAGCCCCCCTCTGCCTTCGGCATCTCCCCCCGCAGAGCGGGGGGAGAGTTATTCAGAGCTTTCCCAGGCGCGCCGTGGCGCGCGACCGCGTGTCTACACTGCGGCGAACAGAGTGGTCAGCGTGTGTCACTGTCAGCATGGCCGGTGCGAGCGCAGTTGAGGAGCAAGGATATGAGCGACAACTTCGAGTACATCTCGCGCAATCGGCTCGAGTTTGAGGGCGGGATGCGACACGCGACGCTGGGCGACGTGCCCGAGCAGGTTGTTTACGGCGTGCAGGGCGCGCTCAAGGAGTACTACGGGGTTCCGGCGGACGCGCCGCCGGTGGCCGCCACGCTTGACCACATCGTGGCCGCGGTCGGCGGTTGAATGTACGGCACTCTCGCGCGGGCGTTGTCCGTGCGCAAGGTCGAGTTCGACCGCTCCGGTTTCACTGCTGACGTGCTGGGCACGATTCGCGGTGAGCGCAAAGAGACCATCCGGATCACCGACATCCACGTCGTCTTCCACATTCCCGGCGTCGTCGAGGAGCAGCGCGCGGCCGCCGAGCGGGCCGTCGAGTTCCACGCCGCCGGCTGTCCGGCGCACGAGAGCGTGAAGGCAGCGATCGAGATCACCTGGGAGGCCGACTGGGCCGACGCCCTGGCGCCGTGACCCTGGCCGCGCCCGAGGGGTTGCTTTATTCCGACGACGACCTCTGGGTCGAAGCCGACGGCGATATCCGCCGCGTCGGCGTTACCGACTTCGCGCAGGACCAGCTTGGGGACATCGTCTATCTCGAACTGCCCGAGCCGGGCGTCGCGGTCACGGCCGGTCGAGCCTTCGGCGTGATCGAGTCCGCCAAAGCGGTGATTGACCTGATTAGCCCCGTCACGGGAACCGTGCAGACCCGTAACGACGCCGCGATCGCCGAGCCGACCCTGGTCAACACCCACCCGTACACGCACGCGTGGCTGCTGACCGTGCGGCCGACCGATGCACTTGCAGCGGCCCTGATGTCCGCCGCCACGTACCAGTCACTGCGCGGCGACTGAGCCGGTCGCTTCCCGCTCACTGGCCCGTCAGCGGCCTGCGTGACGCCCACACGACCGGCTTGGACAGGGGCGGGGGCTGCGGTTGCGGCTCCGCGCGCTCCCGGTCGGCCAGCTCCCCGGTCGTCGCCGAGATGAACTCTTCCAGCTCCAGCGGTTTGCCGCCGATCGTGAAGCGCGCCGTGGGACCGATCGGGTGTGACCGATCGTCCTCCTCCTGCTCCTCCTCGTCCTCGAGCTCTTCGTCGTCCTGTTTTTCGTCTGGCAAATCGTCGGGCATGGCCGCAACTTAGCATGAGCCCCGTGCTCGACTACACGACGCTCGACTTCCCCGCGCCGCCGGGAGATCGGCCGTATGTCGCGATCAACATGGTCATGTCGGCCGATGGACACACCGTGGTTGAGGGTTCGGAGCGCGGGCTCGGCTCGCCCACCGACCAGCGGCTGATGCGAGAGCTGCGCGTGCACTTCGATGTCGTGCTCAACGGGGGAGCGACGTTTCGCGCCTCGGGCACCTCCGCCAGCCTGAACAACCCCAGGCTCGAGCAGTGGCGAGTTGAACGAGGGATGACCGCGTCGCCGATCGCCGCGGTGCTGACTCGGAGCGGAGACCTCCCGCCGGAGCGCCGATTTTTCACCGACCACGGCTTCGAGGCGATCATCTACCTCAGCTCGGCGGCGCCGCGCGGCACGGGGGAACGCCTCGCCGCGCTGGGCCGGCCCGTCGTTGAGGTCCCCGCGGAGGATGAGGTGCAGGCCGCTCTGCAGCACATGCACAGCGAGCTCGGCGCGAGGCGGGTGCTGGCTGAGGGCGGGGGCATGCTCAACGGGGCGCTGATCGAGGGCGGCTACGCGGACGAGCTCTTTCTGACGCTCAGCCCTGTGGTGATCGGGGGCCCCAGCCAATCGCCGGCCGCGCGGTGGGAAGCGCCATCGTCGCGCGACGCGATGCGGCGGATGGAGTTGGTCCAGCACCGGGCGGAGCGTGAGACCGGTGAGCTCTTCCTTCGCTACCGGCTCGACTGAAGCGGCGCCAGGAAAGCGCTGAATGACTCTGCCCCGCGCAGAGCGGGGGCGGATGCCGAAGCCGGAGGGGGGATGCGGTCCCGACGCGCCGGCGTGGCTGTATCGGGGCAAGCGGGGACGCCCCCCTCTGTCCCTACGGGACATCTCCCCCCGCTCTGCGGAGGGAGAGGGGATCCAAAGCTTCCGCCACTCGCAACCCTCCGTCATTCCTGCGCAGGCAGGAATCCAGGCGATCTGTGGGGGTCAAAGGCGCTCCCAATGTTCGACGGCGCCCGATCACGCGCGGTGCGCTGGGGGCTCTGGTGGGCCGTCGGGCGGAGGGAGGCTCGTCGCACCGTTGGGCGGTCGCATGGATTCCTGCCTGCGCAGGAATGACGCAGGGGGCGCAGGAATGACGGAGGGGGCGCAGGAATGACGGAGGGGGCGCAGGAACGACGGACAGGGCGCCAACGATGTTCGACGGCGCCCGATCACGTGGGGTGCGCCGGGGGCTCTAGAGGGCCGTCGGGTGGATGGAGGCTCGTCGCGCGGTTGGGCGGTCGCATGGATTCCTGCCTGCGCAGGAATGACGGAGGGGGCGCAGGAATGACGGAGGGGCGCAGGAATGACGGAGGGGGCGCAGGAATGACGGACAGGGCGGGTTGCCCGACTTCTTCGGCAGCCTTCCTAGCCCTCGCGGACCAGCTTCTTGAGGGAGTGGAGCTCGACTCCCAGGGCGTTGCCGCGGATGGTGTTGCAGACCTCGCCGACGTAGACGTCGCCTTTGCTGTCTACGGCGATGCCGTGGGGGGCGATGAACTTGCCGGCGTCGTCGCCCTCTTCTGGGTGGCCGAGGACGGCCAGACGCTCGCCGTCGCGCGAGTAGATGGTGACGCGGTGGCCGAGGCCGGGGGCGTCGGCCATGCCGCCGAATTCGGTGAGTTCGCCGATGTAGATGTTGCCGTCGGGCGCGAGCGTGAGGCCGTCGGGGCGGTGGATGTTGTTCCACATCGTCACGAATTGGCCGGACTCACTGAAGATCTGCACGCGGTGACACTCGCGGTCGGCGATGTAGAGCAGGCCGTCGTCGTCGATCGCGATGTTGTGCGGGCGGATGAACTGACCTGCGTCGATGCCGGGGGTGCCCCAGGTCTGTTTGTGATTTCCGTCGGCGTCGAAGCGGTGGACGCAGGAGTTTCCATAACCGTCAGTTACGAAGACATCGCCCGTGCGCGGCGAGACCGCCGCGTGGGTTGGGCGATTGAACGGCTTGCCGCCCCACGCCGGGGCCGGGTTGTAGGGGTCGCCGAGCGTTTGCAGCAGCTCTCCGTCGGGCGACCAGCGGGTGATCGTGTGAGTTCCGTCGTCGGCGCCCCAGACATCGCCTTCGGGGCCGATCCAGATACCGTGCGAGCGCTCGGTAAAGGAGCCCTGTCCCCAGGATCCGCGCCAGGTTCCGTCCGGGTCGAAGACCATCACCGGATGCTCGACGTTGCGCGTCAGCAGGTAGACGCGGTCGTCAGCGCCGATGGCGACGCCCGGCGTCTCCACCAGCGTCACCCCGTCGGGCAGCTGCTCCCATATGTCGAGTGCTGTGTATGTGAACGCACCGTCGCTTAGCTGAGCTGTCATCGAACACCTCTCGTTTTGCACGGCGACTGAGATTCACCGCGCCCTCGGCACATACCCTAACCAATCAGCGGGACATTTCGCGCAGGGATCGCTGTGAGGCACCGGCATGACGACGAACGAGCTGCATGAGCGACTGGCGGACCAGTTCGAGGGCGTGGCCCCGCTGGGTTCGGCGGTGCAGCCGAGTTCGCCGGAGTTCCGCGTGAACGCGGAGTGGATGCACGGCCTCGTCTCCGAGCTGCGGGAGCGCGAAGCGGTGGTCCGGGGCGGCGGCGGTGAGCGTTCGGTCGACCGGCATCACGGCCGCGGCAAGCTGCTCGCGCGCGAGCGGATCGAACGACTCGTCGACCCCGCGTCGCCGTTGCTTGAGCTCAGCGCGCTCGCCGCGACCGGCATGTACGGCGACGAAGCGCCGGGCGCGGGGATCGTGACGGGGATCGGCCGGGTGGCGAACCGCGAGGTCGTGATCGTGGCCAACGACGCGACCGTCAAGGGCGGCTCGTACTACCCGATCTCGGTCAAGAAGCACCTGCGCGCGCAGGAGATCGCGGAGCAGAACCGGCTGCCGTGCGTCTACCTCGTCGATTCCGGCGGCGCGTTCCTGCCGATGCAGGCGGATGTCTTCCCGGACCGCGATCACTTCGGGCGGATCTTCTACAACCAGGCCCGGATGTCGGCCCTGGGCATCCCCCAGATCGCCGCGGTGATGGGTTCCTGCACGGCCGGCGGCGCCTACGTCCCGGCGATGAGCGACGAGGCGATCATCGTCGACGGCACCGGCACGATCTTCCTCGGGGGGCCGCCGCTGGTCCGCGCGGCGACGGGTGAGGAGATCTCTGCCGAAGACCTCGGCGGCGGGATCGTTCACAGCCAGATCTCGGGGGTGGCCGACCATCTCGCGAGCGACGACGATCATGCGCTGGAGCTGGTCCGGGCGGCCGTCGACTCGCTGGGCGCGACGCCGCCAGCGCCGCCCTGGGCGCGCGCCCCGATCGAGCCGCCGCTGCACGACCCCGAGGAGCTCTACGGGATCATCCCGCAGTCGACGCGCAGCAGCTACGACGTGCGCGAGGTGATCGCCCGGCTGGTCGATGGCTCGCGGCTGCACGAGTTCAAACCCTCGTGGGGCGCGACGCTGGTCTGCGGGTTCGCCCGCGTGCTCGGCTACCCGGTCGGGATCGTGGCGAACAACGGGATTCTGTTCTCGGAGAGCGCGCTGAAGGGGGCGCACTTCATCCAGCTGTGCGCGCGACGCAAGATTCCGCTGCTGTTTCTGCAGAACATCACCGGCTTCATGGTGGGGCGTCGCTACGAGCACGAGGGCATCGCGAAGCACGGGGCGAAGATGGTGACCGCGGTGGCCTGCGCGGCCGTGCCCAAGTTCAGCCTGGTGCTGGGCGGCTCGTTCGGCGCGGGCAACTATGCGATGTGCGGGCGCGCCTATAGCCCGCGCCTGCTGTGGGGCTGGCCGAACGCGCGTGTGTCGGTGATGGGCGGTGAGCAGGCGGCCAACGTGCTGCTCACGATCCGGCTCGACAACCTGCGCGCCCGCGGCGGAGACATGTCGGCCGATGAGCAGCAGGAGTTCATGGCGCCGACGCTGGAGAAGTACGAGGAAGAGGGCGCAGCCTGGTATTCCACCGCGCGTATCTGGGACGACGGTATCCTCGACCCGCTGGACACTCGCACGGCGCTCGGCGTCGGCATCGCCGCGTCGCTGAACGCACCGATCCCCGATTCGCAATTCGGCGTTTTCCGGATGTAGCCGCATGTCCGACGCGCGCGCCTCAGGGCGCATGCCCTACCTGCCTGCGCTCGATGGCATCCGCGCGCTCGCGGTGGCCGCCGTGGTGCTCTACCACGCCGGGGTGTTCTGGCTGCCGGCCGGGTTCCTCGGCGTCGATGTGTTCTTCGTCGTCAGCGGGTTCCTGATCACGGCGCTACTGGTGGCGGAGTTCGAGCGGGAGCAGCGCGTCGACCTGCGCGCGTTCTGGATCCGCCGCGCGCGCCGCCTGCTGCCAGCGCTGGCGCTGGTGCTCGCCGTCACCACCATCTACGCGGTCGTGACACTGGGCGATCAGCTCGCCACGCATCTCCGCGAGGTGCTGGCCGCGACCGTCTACGTGACCAACTGGGACCTGATCATCCGAGATGTCTCCTATTTCGAGTCGTTCGACCGTCCGTCGCAGCTGCGTCATCTCTGGTCGCTGGCGGTCGAGGAGCAGTTCTACCTGCTCTGGCCGATCGCTTTCGCGCTGCTGACGAGATTCGTCTCGAAGCGGGCGGTGTTGGTCATCGTGGTGCTGCTCGGCGCCGCGTCGCTTGCCTGGATGGTGGCGTTGTACCAGCCGGGCGAGGACCCGTCGCGCGTCTACTTCGGGAGCGATCCTCGCGCGTTCACGATCCTGCTGGGCGTCGCGCTGGGCCTCGTGTGGCGCCCGTGGCGCTGGTCGTGGCCGCGGCAGAAGGGCCGGCTGGGCGAGGCGCTGGACGTCATCGGCCTCGCGGGCCTCGGCGCGATGGCGGCGATCATGCTGCACGCGCACTGGTGGGACGCGTGGCTCTATCCGTGGGGACTGCTCGGCGTGTCGCTCGGGGCGGCGGCGCTGATCGCCGCGGTGGCTCGCCATGCCTCCGCGATCGCGCCATTGCTCGAGCTCTCGCCGCTGCGCTGGCTGGGACTGCGCTCCTACGGTGTGTACCTCTGGCACTGGCCGGTGCTGATCGCGCTCGGCTGGGAGTTCGACTTCGGCGGCTGGCAGCTGCTCGTGCTCGGCGTGGCGATCACGGCCGGGCTGGCCGAAGCCAGCTACCGCTGGCTCGAGACGCCGGTGCGTCGGGGCGTCTTCTGGGCGCAGCTGCGCCGTCGACCGCCGCAGCTGCCGCGCCGCGCCTGGGCGTCGGTCACCGCCGCGGCTCTGGTTGCCGCCGTTGTGGGTCTTGTGTTGATCGACACGGGGCAGACGCGCTCGGCGCTCGAGGGCACTGCGACGACGGCGGTCGATTCCGATCGCGAAGAACCCCCGCGCGGGAGATCAACGGACGCCGTGCTACAGCAGGCCAGCGCGGGCGAGGTCCGATTCACGACGGAGCCTGCGGAGGAGGCGGAGGCGCCGGCGAGCTTCGGGCCTGCGTCCGGCTCCGCTCGCTCGCCTGCCTCGTTCTCCGAGCCCGCCGCTGCTTCCGCTTCGACCGGGGCCTCCAGCTCCGTTGCTGAGCGTGACTCTGACTCCGCCTCGGTCTCCGCCACGGCTTCCGCGCCTGCGGATGTTGATCGTTCCTCCGCCGCTGCCTCCGCCCCGGCAGGCGAGTCGCCGACGCCAGCCGATGTCGGCGCGACCGACGATGCCGACGAGCCCTCCGAGGGCGCGGGCCAGACCGTTTCGAGCGGCGACGGGTTCGATGCGCTCGATCAGACGGAGGCCGGCCCGCCGAACACCGTTCCATACGTGGTGCGCCGCGGCGATACGCCGATCGCCCTCGCCAGGAGGTTCGACACGACTCTCGATGCGCTGGTGGAGAGCAATGGTGACACGATTCTCACCGTGCTCCACACCAAGGATGTGCTGGCGATCCCCTGCCCGAACGCGGCGCCGTGCGCGATTGTTGAGATCGCCACGGTTGGACAGGGCTGCGTGCGCTGGGAGAACGCGCAGGGCTCGGAGCGCAGCTGTCGCAACGAGCGCGTGGTGATGGGCCTGCCGACCAGCTTCGCGGTTGAGCGCGGCCCGTTCGACTCGCCAACGACTTGGGAGTGGGGCGGCGCCGTCGCGGAAGGTGACAGGGTCGAGCTGACGGTGGCCAACGCTGCGGGCCGATTCGATCAGCTCGTCGTGCACTTCGGCGCGCGGCCACTGGCGATCGGTGACTCGGTGATGTATCACGCCACGCGGGCGCTGCGAACAGCCGGCGTCGACGTCGACGCAGTGGGGGCGCGCAGCGCGAACGGGAGCATCGATGTGCTCGCCCGTGGGCTCAGGTCCAAGCAGCGCGAGGTCGTGATCTTTCAGGGCATCGGCTACCAATTCCTGACCACCGCCGACTTCACGCGGCTGGTCGAAGCGGCGGCGGATGTCAAGCACCTGATCGTGCTGACGCGCCAGTTCCCGCCGCGTAATCCGTGGATTCGGCTTGAGCACGAGGGCAACGAGATGCTGCGTCGCGAGGCCGCGAAGCACGGAAACGTCACGCTGATCGACTGGAACGCGATCACCGATGGCCGCGAAGATGAGTTCACCACGGACGGCACGCACCTGACCGAGATTGGGATCGAGCTCTATGTCGAGATGATCGTCGAGGCGATCAGAGCGGGGCCCGCCGACGCGCGGCGTTAGGCCGAGGTAGGCGGGGATTCGTGAGGTTACCTGCGTATGGGGACCAGTTGGGGCTAGGCGCCGAAGCCTGTCACGCTGACCACGTCGCGACGCTTGAAGCGCCACCCGCCCTCGTGCTGCACGATCACGTCCTCGTAGCCGAGCAGCATCGTGGTCACGCTGCCGTCGGTTGAGGGGATCTTGAAGTCGAGGAAGCACTTGTGATGCACTTCGTCGCCGACCACGTCGAAGAGGTGGTTGTCGGTGAAGTGCATCCCGCCGGGGAACTGTTCGGCGAGCCCGATCGCGAACGCGATCAGCGCGTCGCGACCCTCGGCGTGACCGGCGGGACCGGCGAAGATGCCATTGGGCGTGAACGTGTCGGCCCAGGCCGGGCCGTCGCCCTGGTCAACGGTGTAGTTGTAGACCGAGCACAGATCGATGATCGCGAATCGGTCTTCGAGCGAGATAGCTGACATACGCGTTGCTCCTCAATCAGTCGATCACGGCGATCGCTTCGACCTCGATCATCAAGGCCGAGATTGCGAGCGCCTGGACACCGATCAGCGTGCTCGCCGGTGGGCCGACGCCGGCGAAGAGCGCGTTGCGGGCGGCGGTCAGACCGGGGCGCATGCTGCTGTTGTAGTTGACGATGTAGACGTTCGTCTTGGCCACGTCGGCCGGGGTCGCGCCTGCCGCGTCCAGCGCGATCGCGAGGTTCTCGTAGGCCTTCTTGGCCTGAGCATCGAAGTCGCCCACGCCGACGACTCCGCCCTCGACATCCCAGGCCACCTGACCAGAGATGTAGACGGTGCGTGTGCCTTGTGCGACGACCACCTGGGAGAAGCTCGGATCGTTGATCAGTCCGTCAACCGTTAGATGTTCGAGGGCCACATCGGCCTCCTCTCAGCGCGACCACGATAGCGCCCGAGCCGGAGCATCCAACTCGGGCGATATCGTGCTTCAAACGAATCAGGAGCAGATCATGGCAGACCCCCAACGACTCGAAATGACCCTGGCGGAAGCGATGTACTCGATGCGCGCGATCCGACGGGTGCGGCCCGACCCGATCGCGCCAGCGGACGTGGAGCTGATGCTCGACGCCGCCCGTCAGGCGCCCAACGGCGGCAACGCGCAGCCCTGGCACTTCCTCGTCGTGCAGGACCCCGACCAGATTCGCCGCTTCGCGCCGCTGTACCACGAGGCGTGGTGGGCGAAGCGCGCCGACGCCGGCATCTTCGACGGCGACGAACGTCTGCAGACGCCGGTGATGCGATCGGCGCGTCGGCTCGCGGATGAGATCGGCGAGGCGCCGCTGCTGGTCTTCCTCTGCGCCACTGCACAGGGCGCCGGAGCTGCGGCCTCCGTGATTCCGTCGGTGCAGAATCTGCTGCTGGCGGGGCGGGCGCTGGGTATCGGCGGCAACATCACGACGCTGCACCCGACGGTGGATGGGCGGGTCAAGACGCTGTTCAACATCCCCGACCAGGCGCAGGTCGTGTACTGCGTGCCGATGGGCTACCCGCGAGGCCGGTTCGGCCCGCTGAACCGCAAGCCGCTGAACGAGATCGTGTCGCAGGAGCGCTGGGGCGAGCGTCCCGAGTGGGCGTCCACCCAGTGACGTGGCGGCTCCGCTCCAGGCAGCGGATGATCGCGCCCGCGCATATTGGCTATCGTGACCGCCCACAGGCGCGGTCCACGACGCGGCTCGACGAAGGGGACGGGACACCATGAGCGCGTTCGATCGCCATGATCAGGCACTGGTTGACGCGGCCGCGATGTTGGTGTTGTGGCACCGCGCCGCCCCCCAGTTCGATCGTGAAGGGCACGATGGTGGAACGCTAGGAGACCGACTTCGGTTGATGAAGCTCGCGTTCCTTGCAGCGTGCAGCCTGTCCGAGGCCAAGATCGCCGGGCTTGGGCTTTCGTTCTACCGCTGGACGTGGGGACCACTGTCCAACGAGGTCTATGACGTGTGGGAGCGGCTCGAACGCGCCGGGATGCTGCAGGAAGAGGAGCAGTGGATCGTCACGGAGGCTGGCGCGTCGCTGTCCGACGCGTTCTACGGTGACGTGTTCCATGCCGAAGTGAATGAGCAAGTGCGACGCATATTCGACGAGATCGCGGATCGGTGGCGTGGCGAGCCGTGGACAAGCGAAATCATGAAACACGTCTACGCGCTCGAAGTCGTCCCCGTCGGAAGCGACAGCCCCATTGCGGTGTCGGATGTACCGATGGCGAGCCCGATCATCCAACCAATCGCGGCATCGGCCGGTGCCCACGCACTTGATGTCGATAGTGCCTGGCTTGAGACGTTGGCACTCGCGTTTTCCCCGCTCGACACTGCCACCCTCGAGTCCGCGGAGGATGACTTCCGAACCGCGAGATTCCATGTGGCCTAAAGCGGAGCATTGGACCACCCGATACTCCGATCTGTTTCTTCGTCAGGCGCGAAGTCGCGTGTACCGGTCTCGAGGGAAGGAGCTACGTGCGAGCCTCGAGCGCCTCTTCGAAGACCCATTGTCGCCGAGCCGCACTGAGCGATTGAAGCATCAGTTTGTTGGATTGCGCAGCGCGCCCGTCGACGGGCGATTGAGACTCATCTACCGTGTGTGCGAAGAGTGTCGCCGATTGGGCGACGAAACTGGCCGACCAATCGAGTGCTGTTGGGCCAGGAACACACCGGCAACAACGGTCAACATTCTCTGCATCAGCGACCACTACCGCGACATTCCCGCGAACTTCGACTTCTCGGCCACCTAAGAGACCAGGAGCGAGGCGGGCTAGGGAATCAGCATTGAGCGTGAGACGTTGGTCTCGCGCTCGTGCCATTCGCTGTCCTCGAAGGCCTGGTTGACGTCGGCCAGCGGGTAGGTGTGGGAGACGATCCGGTCGTAGGGGATGTCGCGCTGGTGCTTCTGGAGCATGTTCATCATCAGCGGCAGGAGATGCGGGCGGTACATGACCGAGCCCATGATCTTCTTGCCGCTGAGCAGCGTGCTGGGGTCAATCGCGACCGTGCGGCCGCGCACGATGTCGCCGATCTCGACGAAGGTGCCGCCGTTGGCGAGGTAGTCGATGCCCTCGGCGAGCAGCTCGGCGCGGCCGACCAGCTCCATCACGATGTTCGCGCCGCGGCCCTCGGTAAGGTCCCAGACCGCCTCGCGGCGTGTGGCGGGGGTGCTGAACTCCTCGATGTTGATCGTGTGGTCGGCGCCGAACTCCTCGGCCAGCGCGAGCCGCTGGGGCAGGCGGTCGAGCACGATCACCTTGTGGGCGCCCATGTCCTTGGCCATCGCGGTGGCGTTGAGGCCGAGGCCGCCGGCGCCCTGAATCACGACGAAGTCGTTCTCCTTGCAGCCGGCGCGCATCAGGCCCTCGGTGACGGTGCCCATCGCGCAGTTGACGAAGCCCAGGATCTCATCGGGCAGCTCGTCGGGCACCTTGAAGACGGGGTGGTTCGGGCGCAGGTAGTAGTAGTCGGCGTAGGTGCCGGTGAAGTACGGGGGCACGCCCGCGTCGCGCGACCAGGCGGTGCGGTCGGAGCACCAGTTCCATTCGCCGCGCGAGCACTGGTAGCAGCGCCCGCAGGGGGTGATCGCGGAGTACATGACGCGTTCGCCGAGTTCGATCGGCCGCCCGAGCGAGTCCGAGCTGACGCCCTCGCCGAGCGCATGGATCACGCCGGTGCCCTCGTGGCCCATGACGCGCCCGTTCTCAGGCAGGGGGTTGGCGACCATGTCGCCGCGCCAGGTGTGCAGGTCGGAGCCGCAGACTCCCGCCTGCGTGATCCGCAGCACGATCCCGCCCGGCTCGGGGTCGGGGACGGGGTATTCCTCGATCACAAACGGCTGCTGGTATTCCTTGACGACGACGACGCGTCCGCTGGGCATGGGGGGCTCCCTATCATCATTCGGCTTGAGCGGAGGCTAGCGTTTCCAATGGGATGTGGGGCGGCTCATCGCTTGCCCGGCAGTGAGATCGCTAAGCACCCACGTGAGTCAGGGGGACTCGAACAGGCTACCCAACCAGTCTGTGAATCGCTTGCTCAGCTCGCCATCAATGCTGAGGTCACCCGCTTCGATCGCTCGTCCCATCGGGCGCGGCTCGGTCCGAGCCGCAAGCCACGCGTGCACTTTCGCCTTCGTCGCCTTTTCATCCCGCAGGTCTCGCCGGCTGCTTGGAATCTGCTTAATGATGTCGGTGATGTAGGCGTCTGAGAGCGGCCAAATCGGATCGCGCGGCGGGATCATGGTCCGCACGAAGTCCTCGATTTCGCCGTTGGATTGATTGTCCGGCATGATCCACACGCCAACGCGTGGCTCGCGGCCCGACGGTTGGATGATTGTGCCCTCAGCAGCAGGCCGATCGGGAGCGTTTACGCCGGCGAGGCTCAGCTGGTCAGCAACTTCACCCCATCGCTCGCCGGCGTTGCCGTTCGCATCAACGACGATGCCCAACACGATCCGACCTTGTGCTTTGATCTCACTCGTGAGCGAGTCGCGAAGCGGGTCGAAGCCACCCTTTTCCAGGACGCCGAACGGGGTGGTATCCGTCCCTCGTCGCTTTTGCCATAGGTGTATTGCGACGTATTGGTCGTTCGTCCCTTCAACAAGGAGCACGCGATCACTGGGTCTGTCCGGGTGAGCCGCCACCGGTGCTACCGGACCTCAATGCCCTGGGTGGCGACGACAGAGAGTTCGCGTTCACTGTATTCGACGGCGAAGATGTCCTCACCGTCGCGCTCCAATCGAACGAGGGCACCCTCCACTTCATCGAGCTCGCTCGCTGCGCGGGCGTAGCTGGCGACAGCGTCCCAGCTGTGGGTTGTCGCCAGCACCTGAACGTCGTTTCGATGGGCGGCCTTCAGGATCATGTTCCAGAAGCGGTCTTGGACTGAATGATGAATGCCGTTTTCTGCTTCGTCGATCAACAGAAATCCGCCTCGGCTGTTGGCGAGTGCGAGTGCGACGCTAAACACGCGCATGGCTCCGTCGCCGAGACTGCTAAGCGGGATTGGCTGTTCTTGGCCGGCAACACGGACGATCGCTCTCGGCTGCATTGAGCGTTCAGCGCCGATCACGGCTACTCGTTCAATGGAGCCAGTTCCAGCTCCGAGTAGATTGAGAGCCTCGATTGTTCTCGATTCGGCGTCCGTCAAGGCGACAGTCGCCCAAAGCTCAAGCGTTCTGCGAGCCGTGAGGAGGCCCGGGCCGAGAGTCTCGCACGCAAGCGGTGGCGCTCCGCCGGAGTCTCGCTCCAGCTGATGCTGCCAGCGTCGACCGACACGCTGCATCGCAGACCGGTTCGGCACCATCGGTATCTGGAGTTTCCACATTCCGAACTCCGCCATGAGCCGCCATGGCTCGTCATTGGAGAGGTCGTCCCAGAGAGCCCCCTGATCTGGAAGACGCTCTGGGCTGAGCACAAGCTGTGCCGCCTTATGGCCCGGACCGATGATGACTGATGCGCCTTCCGCGATGCGCCGATGGTGAAAAAGAGAGTTCCAAGTGATGGTGGAAATAGTATTGCCATCTTCATCGAGCTGCTCGGTGAACTCATTCCGTCGTTGCAGAATGTCCAAGATGGCCGTAGGCCGCCCACGGTCGGCGAAGACCCGGACGGCGTCCAGCACCGTTGTCTTCCCGACGCCGTTCATTCCTGCGATGAGCGTGACGCGACCAAGTCGTTTGATGGTCAAGTTTCGAATGCCGCAGAAGCCCTGAATGGTCAGATCCGATAGGTGCAGTTTGCCAGGGTGCTCGTTCGCGCTCATGGCATTCCCTGTCCACCCGGAGCCTCAGCCCCACGATGCCGCCCATCGTACAGCTGAACGAGGGTTGTTGACTGGCTCAGGCGCCGCGGAGGCGGGGGTCGAAGGCGTCGCGGAGGGCGTCGCCGATGATGTTGAAGCTGAAGACGGTGAGGAAGATCGCGAGGCCCGGCCAGACGGAGAGCCAGGGTTGCTCGATCATGTGGATTCTGGCCTCAGCGCCGAGCATGAAGCCCCAGGAGGCGGCCGGCGGCTGGATGCCGTAGCCGAGGAACGAGACGGAGGCCTCGATCAGGATCGCGATGCCCAGGTAGGCGGTCGCGATCACCAGGATCGGCGGCAGCGCATTGGGCAGGATGTGGCGCACGATCACTCTGGGCGTGGTCGCGCCGATCGAGCGCGCCGCCTCGATGTAGGGCTGTGAGCCGACCTGGATCGCGGCGGCGCGGGAGATGCGGATGCCCCCGCCAAGCAGCGCGATCGCAATCACCACGACCAGCAGCGAGACACTGGTGCCGAGAAATGCGGTGAGCGAAATCACGATGATCAGGCCCGGGAAGGCCATCAGCATGTCGACCACGCGCTGCACCAACACGTCGAACCAGCCGCCGACCGCGCCGCTGATCAGTCCGATCGCCGATGCGAAGACGACCGCGAGGCCGACGGAGGCGACGCTGATCCCCAGCGAGGCGCGACCGCCGTAGAGGATGCGGGTGAAGACATCGCGGCCCAGCGCGTCGGTGCCCATCCAATAGGTCGCATTGGGTCCCTGCAGACGGTCGAACGGCGCGACGGCCCTGGGATCGTAGGGGGCGATCAGTTCGGCCAGCCCCGAGCCCGCGCCGATCAAGACCAGCACGAGCGTGACCAGGCAGGGGAAGGGATAGCGACGCAGCGTCCGTCCGAAGCCGCGCAGGAGGCGCGTGGCTTCGAACGCGGGCGGTTCAGCCGCCGACGCGGATACGTGGGTCGAGGAAGCCATAGGACACATCCACAACGAGATTGGTCAGGATCACGGCGCCGGCGATCCAGACGTTGACAGCCTGCACGACGATGTAGTCGCGATTCGCGATTCCGTCGAGCAGGTAGATCCCGACACCCGGTAGCGCGAAGATCAGCTCGAAGACCACCGAGCCGCCGACGATCACCGGGAATTGCACCCCAATCACGGTGACGAAGGGGATCAATGAGTTGCGCAACGCGTGTCTGCGCAGCAGCAGGAGCTGCGACAGTCCTTTCGCACGCGCGGTCATCATGTAGTCTTGGCGCAGCACATCCAGGAGGGCTGTGCGCAGGATGCGGGTCTGCACGCCGGCCAGGATCAGCCCGAAGAGCAGGGCCGGCAGCCACATCTGCTGCAGATTCGTCCAGGGGGCCTCCCAGATCGACTGATAGCCGAGCGGTGGCGACCAGGCAAACCACTTGGCGCCGAAGACGACCGCCAGGGTCGCGAGCCAGAAGCCGGGGATCGCGAGCGCGAAGACGGCGACGCTGCGCGCCGCATAATCCGGCCAGCGGCTGCGGCGCAGGGCGGCGACGATCCCCAGCGGCACCGAGATCACCATCGCGATCACGAGGCCGAGAATCGCCAGCTCGATCGTCACGTCCATTCGACCGGTCAGGTCGCTGGTGACGCTGCGCTGGGTGCGCAGCGCGCGGCCGAAGTCGCCCTGCACGGCGCCGACGAACCAATTGCCGAAGTACTCGAGGAACGGCGCATCGAGACCGAGTTCCTCGCGCAGGCGCTCCTTCTCGGTGTCGTCGTAGAACGCTTCGGCCGCGAGCACATCAACGACATCGCCAGGCAGGGTGCGCATCACGCCGGCGACGATCACGCTGATCCCGAACAGCGTGATTACGGCGAGGAGCAACCGGCGTAGCAGGTAGCCGCGCATCAGGTTGCTCCCTCAACCGCTTGTGGTCACCTCGCCCGCTTCATCGTTGGCGCCCCGACTAGAGGTTGTTGAACCACATGTCCTCGAGCGACGGCGACGGCGCGAAGGTCTGGATGAACTGCACGCCGGACAGCTCGGGTCGCGCGATCTGGGAGATCGGTGGGTTGACCCACGGCACGGAGTACATCTTCTCGGCGATGTGCAGCTGCAGATCGTAGAGCAGCGCTTTGCGCGTCTCGACATCGCCTTCGGTGCGCTGCCGGTTGAGCAGGTCGAGCAGCGTCGCGTCCTCGCCCATCAGCTCGCCGTTGGGGATCGGACTGCGCGGGCTGTCGGGGATGAAGACGTTGCGCAACGCTTCGTCGGGCTCAATCGTCGCGACAGAGAGCGTGTGGCCGATCAAGCCGGTCGCGCTGCCGTTGAAGATCGTCGAGTAGTGCACGGTGGGCTCGTTGGTGACGAGTTCGACGCCGATGCCGACAGCGAGCAGGTTCTGCTGCACCACCTGCGACTGTTCGGCGAAGATCGGACCGTAGGCGGTGGTCGTGTGGAAGGGCACATCGACGACCTCATCGACGCCGGCGGCGTCGAGCAGCTGCCGCGCCTTGGCCGGGTCGTGGCGGAAGTAGGCGCCGAGCGCGTCGTCCTTCTTGGGGTCGACCCACCAGCCGGTCAGGGGCGGCAAGGCGGTGCTCCACTGACCGGTCTCGAGCGCGCCGCCGACGGCGAGGATCGAGTCGCGGTCGATGGCGACCGACATCGCCTGGCGCACACGCGGGTCGGTGAAGGGCTCAAGCGCGAGGTCGGGGAAGACCCCGCCGATCACCAGGCTGGGCTGGAATTCCCAGGTGGCGCCGGGGATGTTCTCTTCGAGCTCCTCGACGATCGGCGGCGCCACGCCGAACCAGGTCGTGTTCAGCTCGCCGCTGAGGAAGGCGGCGGCGATTGCCGAGAGGTCGCTGAGGAAGTTGATCACCAGCGTCTCGCTGTAGGGCTTGGGCCCGCCGAAGTAGTTCGGATTGCGCTTGTAGATCACCCGCGAGCCCGGCTCGTACTCGTCGAGCAGGTAGGGTCCGGCGCTGATCATTGTGGTGCGCGACATCTCGTCGATGAGCAGCTCCGGCGGCATCACGTAGGGCCCGGCGTGGTGGCCGAGGTAGAGCAGGAAGGGCGCCAGCGGCCCGTTCAGGTCGAAGCGCACGGTGCGGTCGTCGGTCGCCTCAACGCCGTCGAGGCTGGGCAGGATCGCGCCGCGGTTGGGGTAGCCCGCGTAGCGGTCGCCGGCGTAGGCGAACGCGACATCCTCGCCGGTCACATTGCGCCCGTCGACCGGCGAGCGGTCCTCCCAGACCGCGTTGGGCTTGATCGTGAAGAGATAGGTCGAGTCGTCGGGCTGCTCATACGACTCGGCCAGCCAGAGCTCTGGCTGGAAGTCGATCGAGGACTGGCCCGGTTCGTTGGAGAACTGGGTCAGCATCGGGTAGCAGTTGTGGCCATGCAGGAAGGCCTTGTAGCCGAAGGTCAGGAAGCCGTCGAAGGAGGCCAGGTCGGCGCCGTCGGCGATCCGCAGCTCGCCGCCGATCGGCGGCGTGTCGTCGCCGGCCTGGGCGACGGCCGCCTGCTGTTGTTGCTGCTGCGCCTGTTGCTGCGCGGCCGCGGGCTGGGCCTGCTGCTCAGCCTGTTGGGCCTGCTGCTCGGCCTGCTGCGCGACCTGGGCCGTCGCGGGTTCGCCGTCGTCGTCATCGTCGCCGCAGCCGACCAGCGCGAGCGCGCTCGCGCCCAGGCCGGCCGACGCCGCGCCTCGCAGCACGGACCGTCGTGACACTCGTCGCGTCCGCATTCGGGACCAGTAGTTTGTGCTCGCCATGTGTTGCCTCCGTCATCTGGTCGCGCAAGGCTAGAGCGTCTGGCGCGAGTGCGTTGTCTGCGGCGCGGACTGGAATCCCAGAATCGCGTGGCGCCAAGGGTAACCGGCGATCCCGCAGCGAGACCCTACGACCGGGAGATCATCGACAGGCTGATGCTGCCAAGCATCCTCTGAACGAGTCGGATCCCTTTCCCCCCGCAGGGCGGGGGGAGATGCCGAATGCAGAGGGGATCCGCGCCCCAGTCTCAGCAGGGTGGTGGTACCTGGTCAGACGGGGCCGGCCCCCCTCTGTCACTCCGTGACATCTCCCCCCGCTGCGCGGGGGGAGAGAAAGAGTGGGCGGGATGACTTTTTCAGCACCCTGCCAGGTGATCGACCACCACCGCGCTGCGGCCGTCTCAGGATCTTCGAGGCTGAACGCGAGGACGGCTCAGGCGCTACTCCCGCTCGAACGTTTCGAAGTAGCGCGTTTTGACGGTCTTCTGATTCTCGTAGATTGAGCCCTGCTTGGGGGCCGCCGGCAGCGGCAGGTAGGCCGGCACAGCGGTTTGGCGGGGCTGCTCGACGTGCTCGCCGGCGCACATCAGGCCCTTGTAGGAGTCCAGCGTCGCGTTGCCCAGGCCCTGGATCGGCCAGGCGTCGGCCGCGGCGTAGCTGAACAGCAGCAGACGGCGCGGATTCTCGGAGCGATTGAGCGCCGAGCCGTGCATCGTGCGCACGTGGTGGAACGAGACCGAGCCGGCCGGGCCCTCAAGCGAGACGAGGTCGCGCTGCATGTCCCAGTCGAACTCGCTGGGCTCGACCGCGCCGGTAAAGTAGCGGCCCTCGGGATGATGGTGATCATAGATGTGGCGCTTGTGCGAGCCCGGCACGACCAGCAGCGGGCCGTTCTGCTCGTAGCAGTCGTCGAGCAGGACGCCCGCTGCGAGCAGGTCGTCGTTGGTGTGCGGGTAGAACGGCCAGTCCTGATGCCACTCGACGGGCGCCCCGTACTGCGCCTCCTTCATGTTCAGCTTGTCGCTCTGCAGCCTCACGTTTGGGCCGATCAGGGCGGTGACGACCTCCATCAGCGCAGGATGCTGTGCCAGTTCGCGGAAGAACGGCCAGTGCGCGTGGGGCGTCTTCAGCCGGCGGACGCGCGGGTCATCGGGCGTGTGCGAATCCTCGAGGTCGTAGCGGGCGTCGTGGTCGGTCAGACCGGCCGCCTCCGAGACGATCCGGTCGGTTTCGTCGCGCAGCGCCTGCAGCGTCTGGTCGGGCAGCAGGTTCGGGATCAGCAGGTAGCCGTTCTCGCGGTAGAACTCGACCTGCTCGGGGGTGACACTCGGCTTGATCGCAGCGGTGGTCATGGCATCTCCTCAGCTCAGGCGCATTGTAAGCGATGATCAGGCCGCGCAGCGGGCACCGTAGGGCTTAGACTGCGCGCGTGTACGAGCATCCGATCCGCTGGGAATCCCGACGCTCGCCGATTCTGTCGACGCGCGGCGTCGTGGCCTCCAGCCAGCCGCACGCCACGCTGGCCGGCGTCACGATCCTACAGGGGGGCGGCAACGCCGCGGACGCCGCAGTGGCCACGGCGGCCGCGCTGGCCGTGACTGAGCCGATGTCGACGGGCATTGGCGGCGACTGTTTCTGTCTCTTCTACCGCGCGTCGGACGGCGTCGTGGAGGCCGTCAATGGGAGCGGCCGCAGCCCACGGGCGCTGACCCTGGAGCGGGCCGGCGGCTCCGAGGGCTTCGAGCGGCAGGGACCGCACGCAGTGACCGTGCCGGGCACGATCGCCGGCTGGGCCGACACGGTGGCGCGGCTCGGACGGATGCCGCTGGCCGACGTGCTGGCGCCGGCGATCGCGCTGGCGGAAGACGGCTTCCCCGTCACGCCGCTGATCGGCTACAGCTGGCAGCTCTACGCGGAGATGCTGAGAAGTCAGGGCCCGGCCGGCGGCGACCTGCTGATGAGCGACGGAAACGCGCCTCGGCCCGGCGAGGTCTGGCGCAACCCGCGGATCGCGCGCGTGATGCGCGCTGTCGCCGAGGGCGGTCCCGACGCCTTCTATTGCGGCGAACCGGCGAAGCGGATCGTCGAGGCGCTCGAGCTGCATGGCGGCTACATGGCGCTTGAGGACCTCAGCGCCCACTGCTCGACCTTCGAGGCCCCGCTCTCGACGACCTATCGCGACCACAGCGTCTACGAATGCCCGCCGAACGGGCAGGGGATCACGGCGCTGATGGCGCTGAACATCCTCGAAGGCTGCGACATCGCCGCGACGGCGCCTCGCTCGGTGGAGGCGCTGCATCCGACGATTGAGGCGATCCGGCTGGCCTTCGCCGACGCGCGCGCCTACATCGCCGACCCGGCGCGGGCCGATGTGCCGATGCAGGCGATGCTGAGCAAGGAGTACGCAGCGGAGCGACGCAAGCTGATCAAAGCGGATGCGGCGATGGAGCTGGCGACCACGGGCGAGCTGCCCGGGGCTTCCGACACCGTCTACCTCTGTGCCGTCGACGGCGAGGGCAACGCCTGCTCGTTCATCAACAGCAACTACGAGGGCTTCGGCACCTGCATCGTGCCGCGCGACTGCGGCTTCAGCCTGCAGAACCGCGGCGCGGGCTTCGCGCTGGAGCCGGGCCACCCGAACGTGCTGGAGGGCGGTAAGCGTCCGTATCACACGATCATGCCGGCGATGCTGACGCGGCCCGACGGCTCGCTGTTCGCGGCGTTCGGTGTGATGGGCGGCTGGAACCAGCCGCAGGGCCACACGCAGGTCGCGATCAACCTGATCGACCGCGGGATGGACCCGCAGGCGGCGATCGACGAGCCGCGCTTTTCGATCTACGCGGACCCGCCCAACGGCGACATCTGGGTCGAGGACCACATCCCGGTCGCGACGATCAGCGCGCTGGCGCAGCTCGGTCACCCCGTCAGCCCGGCCTCAGGCGCGCTGCGCGCGGGCTCCGTCGGCAAGGGCCAGATCATCGTCCGCGATCCGGAGACGGGCGTCCTCTGGGCGGGCTCGGACCCGCGCGCCGACGGCTGTGCGATCGGTCTCTGAGGCTTCCGCTCTGCACGCTGTGCGGCGGTGAAGGGCGAGGGCAACCACAAGGGTTTGCCCCTACAGGAGGCGTCGCGGCCCGCACGAGGGACGATGCGATCGCACAACGTCTGCGTGTCGGGGCTGCGCTGGTGGCTGCCCGGTCCGCGTCTGGCGGCGCTGGTCACGAAGCGACGCCGAGAGGTGCCAAGCGGGCTTTGGGCGAGGCCGTCGTGATCAGATGCAAACCGCTTCGTCGCCGAGACGGTCGCCGCCGTGACATCGCTATCGTGAGGCCGAGTCTGGGTCAGGAGGAACACAATGTCGAAGATTGCGATTACCCTGTTCGGCGGCTCGCAGGTTGAGGGCTACTCTGCTCCCGTGGGCACTCACTGGCGGTTTTCCCTCGCCGGTGGCGAGAAGCTCGATCTCCGCCATGCGGACCTCCCTCAAGACCAGACCGTCCAGTTCCGGTTCGCCACGCTGTTCGGCGAATGCAAGATCCGCGTTCCCCAGGGAACGAAGGTGGACCTCGGCGGCTTCGTGCTGTTCGGGGGGAGCAGCTCGAAGGTGCAGCGTGGTGACGGCGAGACGAACAACAGCGTCTCGATCCGCTTCTACGCATTGGCCGGTGGAGTCAGCGTCGAAAGCGACTAGCCGAGGCGATTGGGTCGGAGCCACGCAGGGAAGCGCCGATTGGGTACGTGGCCGGCCTCGGCCGCGCGAAGCGCGCGAACCGCCAGGTCGGCTAGCAGGCTGCAAAAAGGTCCGCCTATTGGCGCTCGCCTCTCTCCCTCCGCTCTGCGGGGGGAGATGCCGAAGGCAGAGAGGGGTCTGCGGCTCCGACCCAACGGCGTGGCCATCTGGTCCGGCACGGCCTGCCCCCCTCTGTCCCTACGGGACATCTCCCCCCGCGCTGCGGGGGGAGAGAAAGAGCGGATGCGATGACTTTTTCAGCAGCCGGCTAGCCGCGGCCGAAGAGTGGCATTTTGGTGGCCATCACCGTGAGGAACGGCACGTTGGCGTCGAGTGGCAGGCCGGCCATGTAGACGATCGCCTGCGCCACGTGCTCGACATCGAAGGTGGGCTCGGGCACGATCTGGCCGTTCGGCTGCGGCATCCCCTGACTCATCCTCGCGGTCATCTCGGTTGTCGCGTTGCCGATATCGATCTGCCCACAGGCGATGTCGTACTTGCGACCGTCGAGCGATGTCGACTTGGTCAGCCCGGTCAGCGCATGCTTGGTCGCGGTATAGGGCGCGGAGTTGGGCCGCGGCCGGTCGGCGGAGATCGAGCCGTTGTTGATGATCCGTCCGCCGCGGGGGTCCTGGTCCTTCATGATCCGGAACGCCTCCTGCGTACAGAGAAAGGACCCGGTCAGATTCACATCGACGACCTGCTGCCATTGCTCGAGGGTCAGGTCCTCGAGCAGTACGGGCGGTGCGCCGCCGCCGGCATTGTTGAACAGCAGGTCGAGCCGCCCGTACTCCTCGCGCACCCGCACGAACAGCGCCGCGACCGAGTCCGCATCGCCCACGTCGGTGGCGACGGCGAGCGTCCGCTCGGCATCCGCGCCGGCCAACTTTTGGGTCTCTTCGAGACGCTCCACGCGTCGGCCCGCCAGCACCACTGCGTATCCCTCGCGCAGCAAGGCCAGGGCCGATGCCCGGCCGACGCCGCTCCCTGCACCCGTCACGACCGCCACCGGGTTCGTCGTCGCCATCACACTGTCCTTTCAGCTGCTTGCGCTGCAGCGTTTGTCACACCGTAGGGCTGCGCCCAATCGAGTCCGGCCAGCGTTCCGTCGCGCGGCCGGTACTCGCAACCGACCCAACCGTCGAAGCCCAACTGGTCGATCAGCGAGAGGATGAACGGGTAGTTGATCTCCTGGCCCGCGTCGGGCTCATAGCGACCGGGTACGCCGCTGATCTGGAAGTGGCCGATCACGTCGAACTGAGCGGCGATCGTGTCGGCCAGACGGCCCTCCATGATCTGCATGTGGTAGCAGTCGTACTGCATGCGCACGTTCTCACGCGCGACCCGGTCGATGATGCGCCGGGCCTGCGCGCTGCCGGTCAGGAAGTAGCCGGGGTTGTCGACCGTGTTCAGCGGCTCCAGCATGATGCGGACGTCATGCGCCGCGGCCGCGTCGGCTGCCCAGCGCACGTTGTCGACGAAGGTCGATTCGGCTGCGGGGTCGTCAGTGCGTCCCGCCAGGCAGTGCAGCTGCCCGCAGCCCAGCGCGGTCGCGTACTCCAGCGCCGTGGCGATCCCGGTCCTGAACGCGCGCTGCTCGCCCGGCACCGCCGCCAGCGCGACGGGGGTGTTGATCAGCACGGCCTGCAGCCCCGCGTCGCGCAGCCGCTTCGCCAGCCGGTCGGCCGGCTCCGTGTAGGGCGCTTGAATCTCGACCGCCCGGAATCCCGCAGCGGCCGCGAGCGCGAATCGATCGAGCAACGGGGCTTCCTGGAACATCCAAGACACGCTCGCGGCGAGGGCTGGCATGGCGGCATGCTAGGCGCTGTTCGCAGGCAACGCAGGGTGCAACAGTGAGCGCGAGCTGGATGAAGCCGAGGAAGACGACATGCAGGTCGCCGAGTCAGGCGCGTCCGTCGGGTGCGGATGTGAGCGGAATCAAGAGTGTGCCGAGGCTGTGACCACCGGCTTTTTTTCAGAAGTCCAAAGCGAACGTCAGCTCAGCGGTTCTTGATTTCGTCCAGTATTGGTGGACCTTGCGTCAAGAAACTGAAGGTTTGTGCTCGGCATCGGGAACTATTGCGTGGATTACGTCGTCTACGGTTCCGACGGGGTGATGGGCTGTCGTAAATCTGTCGCCTCCAAAGTCGGCTCGGAGCGCAACATGAGCGAGAACCAATCCCGATTTCCAATCCCGAAGTGGATTCGCATCCTGGCGCCACCGTTGATCATCGCGATGGTGCTGCTGTGCGCTGCCTGCGCAGGCGAAGACGGCGACTACCAGCAGGTTGCTTCCGCACGACAGCCGGAACAGTCAGCGGTCGAATCCACAGCCGAAGTAGAGCAGCAGCAAGAGGCTGCCTACCAGCATGATCAGCAGCAGGCGGAAGAGTCTGCAGCAGTTGCGCCTCGTCGGCGAGAGTCGCGTACTGAGGCTGCGGCGCAGGAAGAAGTAGCAGAGGAGGCCGTGGAAGAGGAGGCCACGGTACACGAGCCGGTGGAAGAGGAGGCCGAGCAAGAGGAGGCCGAGGAAGAGGAGGCCGAGGAAGATGTGGCCGACTCGTCACTCGAGGACTCCTCCGGCGACGGCGAGAGGCAGGGGGCATCTCTTTCAGCCGGGGAGGTCAACGACAACGAGCGCTGGGACGAGTACCTGCAGTACCGAAGCGAGTACTCGTGGCTCAACGTCCACGACGTGGACATCTCAGAGCGGTACGTCATCACCGTCAGCGACTCCGGAGGCCAAGGGGTGCCCAACGCCCGCGTCCGGGTCTCGGCGGGCCAGGTCTCGCTCTTCGAGGGGCGCACCTACGCAAACGGCCAGACGCTCTTCTTCCCCCGGGCCTTCGCCGGCAGCGAGGGGGTCGAGTCCTTCACGCTGCATGTGGAGCGGGACGGGCAAAGCCAGCAGCTCGAGGTCTCGCGTGGCGAGCCCTGGGACTGGAACGTCAGCCTGGACGTGGACGAGCCTGAGGCGGGTGGAATCCCGCTGGACATCCTCTTCCTGCTCGACGCGACGGGGAGTATGTCGGATGAGATCGATCAGATCAAGGATACGCTGCTCTCCATCGCGTCGCGGATCAGCCACCTGCCCTCGGAGCCCGACCTGCGCTTCGGAATGGTCGCCTATCGGGACCGCGGAGAGGCGTTCGTGACACGGGTCTATGACTTCGAGGCCGACGCAGGCCGGTTCCTCGACACCATTCGCGGTGTGGTCGCCGATGACGGCGGCGACTATCCAGAGTCCCTGAACGAAGCGATGCACGTGGCGGTTCACGAACCGCAGTGGCGTCTCGGGCGCGGCATTCGGCTGATGTTCCTGATCGCCGATGCCCCGCCTCACCTGGACTACGCCAACGACTACAGCTACGCGGACGAGATGATCGAGGCCCACCGGCGGGCGATCAAGACCTTCTCCATCGCTTCAAGCGGGCTAGACCCGCAGGGCGAGTACGTCTTCCGCCAGATCGCCCAGCACACCATGGGCCGCTTCATCTTCATCGTCCACGGCCAGGGAGGGACAACCCCCCACAACGTCGGCCAATACACCGTCGAACGACTTGACGACCTGGTCGTGTCCCTGGTGGAGGACGAGCTGGCCCACCTCTCTCGCTGATCAGCCACAAGCCTGCAGCTAGTCGAAATGATCGGTCCACCGCGACTTGTACCGGCTTCGCTCGGACCCGGTTTCGCGTGGGCAGACTCTATGCCAATACTCTGACGCGTGACGCCCGCCCGACGCCGAGTGCGGTCGAGAACAACGAGGGACCAACCGATGCCAAAGCAAATTCGCTCCACGATCACCAGCGGTGGTCAACTTGAGCTCTCACTCGTCGACGTTGAAACGCCTGCGCCCGGCCCGGATGAGGTCGTCGTGCGTGTCGAGGCTGCGCCGATCAATCCGTCGGACCTGGGGCTGTTGCTCGGTCCGGCGGACATGAGCCAGGCCCGGGAATCGGGCACGCCCGATGATCCGGTTGTCACGGCGCCGATTCCGCCGCAGGTGCTGCCGGCGCTGGCCGACCGGTTCGATCAGCCGATGGCGGCGGGCAACGAGGGTGCGGGCGTGGTCATCGAGGCCGGCTCGAGCGACGCCGCCCAGGCGCTGCTCGGGAAGACCGTGGCGCTGCTGGCGCGGGAGATGTACGCGCAGTTCCGCGTCGTCAGCGTCGAGCAATGTCTGGTGCTGCGGGAGGGCACGACCTCAGAGCAGGGCGCTTCCTGCTTCGTCAATCCCCTGACCGTGCTCGGGATGGTCGAAACGATGCGACTGGAGGGCCACACGGCGCTGGTGCACACCGCGGCCGCATCGAACCTCGGAGTGATGCTGCAGAAGGTCTGCATCGACGAGGGCATCGACCTGGTCAACATTGTCCGCAAGCCGGAACACATCGAGCTGCTGCAAGCGATCGGCGCGCGCTACGTCTGCGACACCAGCGCCCCGTCCTTCGAGGACGATCTGACCGCTGCGCTGACTGAGACCGGCGCCACGCTCGCGTTCGACGCCACGGGCGGCGGTCGCCTGGCCACTCAGATTCTCAGCGGCATGGAGGCGGCGGCGATGGCCAACGCGCCGGGCTTCAACCGTTACGGGTCCAGCGTGCACAAGCAGGTCTACATCTACGGCGGGCTCGACACCTCGCCGACCGTGCTGCACCGCAACTTCGGCCTGGCCTGGGGGCTCGGGGGCTGGCTGCTCACGCCGTTTCTCGAACGGGTGGGCCCCGAGGCGGCTGAGCGGCTGCGCCAGCGCGTCGCTGACGAGGTGACGACCACGTTCGCGAGCCAGTACGTCAGGGAGGTCTCGCTCGCCGAGGCGCTCAGCCTGGAGCACATCGCGGTCTACAACAAGCGCGCGACCGGCGAGAAGTACCTGATCAACCCGAACAAGGACATCGACTGAGGCACGCCGCTCCCCACGGCGGTCGGCAGCGGGTGTGCAGGGCGTGGGTGCGGCGTTGCGGAAGGAGACCTGCGCGTAAGTCCCACCGCTCCGACCTTCCCTACCGGTGGCGGTGTCACGAAGTGACGGTGGGGAGCTTCCGCTATCTGGTGAGGCGGCGCCCGGAGCCCCCCTCTGCCTGCGGCATCTCCCCCCGCTCCGCGGGGGGAGAGGGGAAATGGAGATTACGCGCAGGTCTCGGAAGGGGGAGCCCCTCTGTCACTCAGCTCCCTCCGCGGAGCGGGGGGAGAGTTGTTCCGCGCTGGGCGGCCCAGGCTTCGAAGACGGCGCTCACCGGGTAACTGAAGCCGGGCAGCACATCCAGCCCGTCGATTGAGTCGTGCTCGCCGAGCGTGGCGAACGCGCCGTTTTCGTGGTGCGTGTCCACCGTGCGCGTGTCGGGGTGCACGACCCAGACGAGGCGCACGCCGTTGTGTAGCCACATCTGGGCCTTGTCGTGGACCGCGCGGCGGCTGTCGGACGGTGAGACGATCTCTACTACCAGGTCGGGCGCCACCTCGGCGTAGCCGGGGAGATCCTCGCCCAAGGGCAGCCGGTCGACCGACGTGAAGGCGATGTCGGGCTCGCGCACCGTGTCCGGGTCGCGCTCGAGCCAGACGCCCGAATCCGATGCGACGAGCGTGCCCAGCCGTCCGGCTTTCACGAACACGCCCAATTCCATGACGAGGTTCACAACTATCTTGCCGTGTCGCTGTCCCGCTGGGATGGTCTCGCAGAGCACCCCTCGGATCAGTTCGCCGCGCACGCCCTCGCTGTCGAGGCGGAGGAGGTCATCTGCGGTCAGCAGCCTCGTCTCGGTGGTCGTCACGTCCGGTTGCTCCGATGCCTGCCTACACCACCGTCGCCGTATCTGGTCGGGCGGGATCTCCCCCGTTCGACGGGGGAAGAGGGGCGAGCGGGAAGAGGCGCACTCTTCAGCGGCCTGCTAGTGCGTGCCCTGCGCGGCCATGACGGTGGGCATGCCCTGCATGCCGCGGAGCGTGTTGATCTCGCCGCGGTGGCCGTTGAAGTGGCCCATCATGTGCAGCGAGATGGCCTCGCCGACACTCTCGGTGCCGTTTCGGGCAGGGATTTCTCGCTCGAGGTCTGCGTCGGTGGCATCGGCGAGGAACTGCGCGGTGCGTTCGAAGACGGTCTCCTGGTAGCCGCCGAGGGCGTCGATGTCGGAGACGTGGACCTGCTGGGCATCTTCGTCCGGCATGCCCGCGCCGATGCCGTCGAAGGGCAGGCCGGTGCGGGAGGCCCACTCCTCGCTCCAGAGCTCGGGCTGCCCGGTGACGCGGCTGAGGATCAGGTCCTCGATCCGGGTGGTGTGCCAGAGGCACCACGCGATCGAGTGGCTGCCGTGCTCAGGGACGAAGTGAAGTTGCTCGTCGGTGCCGTTGCGGGCGTCGATCAGGGCGGAGTGCGTGAAGTCCAGGCTGCGTTGGATGAAAGCGGCGGTGCTCATGGATTCTCCTTCTAGATAGGACGCCATTCTAGGCGCAGTGCAACGCTGCGAGCATCAGCCGAGTCAGCAGATTCCCGCAAACGCAGGACGTCGCGGCGTTCGATTCGTCAGTCACGCCCGGACGCCGGGTCAACACCGGCGGGGCACACGCCGCAGTCTGGCCTGATTCGGGGATCGAGCGTGGTCCTCAGCTGGACGGTCGATGATTTCGTCCACTTTGGTGGGGCAGAACGCTCGCGCCAACAGAAGTTCGCTGTGAGAATCGCCGGGCCAAGGAGCTCGACGAGCTGCGCTCCGAGAGTTGTGAAGCAGCGGCGGCGCCGGCCCAACGCGACGGGTGGTCACCACTGGTTCTCTAGCATTGCCGCGATCGTGAGAGCAGGTCCTCTGCCTTGACACGTACCTGCCCTGGATCGGTGCTTGGGAAGAGCTGCGTCGCGAGCCTCCTGCTTGGTGTCGTCGCGCTGACTGCATGGTTCGCCAGCTCCGGTGAGGCGCGCGGAGAAGAGCAGGATCGAACAGGCGGCGCAACCATCATCGTCGACCTGCGAATCTGGCAAGGCGTTGACCAACTGGACAACCTCTGGCTGAGCGCACGCCAACGGGGCACGAGCTGGCGTGAACACGGGACGATTAGGTTCCCGCTCAAGCGCCGCTCTTCAGGCTTCAGTCCTGTTTCACACCATCGCCACGGCGACCTCGAGATTGCAGGCGTTGGCATCCGCATTTGGCAACGGGTCAGTGATCCCGCCCGCATCTTCGTCGAGGGTTGCGCCCAATCCTGTCCGCCCCGAGAGCGCGGTGTCCTCTTGCCCTGGACATCGCCCGGAATGACCGCGCTGCCACTGGATGACGGGTATACGACGAGCGGACGTTATCGATTCGGGGACATCACGGTCGCGATTCCATTGGGCAATCAGGGATTGCTCGAAGACCGCGAGTACCTGCTGGCGCTGCGGGGGCCGCTCGTCGGGGTGGGCGGTCAACTGAACTGGAGTGTTGGAACCAGTACCTCTCACTGGGACGGCGTCAACCTCTCGGGATCACCACCGCGCGTGACCGAACTCAATCTGTCGGGACAAGAGCTCAACGGAGAGATCTGGGGCTGGCTCGGCAACCTGTCGGCATTGACAGTTCTGCGGTTGGAGGGCAATGGCCTCACCGGGTTGATCCCCTCGAAGTTGGGGCGGCTCAACAGGCTCACCGATCTGTATCTGGGAGGAAATTCCTTCGAGGGTTGTATTCCCGGCATGTTACGAAGTGCGCCGCACAACGATTTGAGCCGGCTCACTCTTCCCGACTGCCCAGATTCCGGCAGTGTCGAGGCGGCGCGCACGACCATCGAATTTGCGAGCAGAACCAGCTCCGGATCGTTCCGCTTCGTCTTGGATCGTCCGTCAAGCCCGGCGATCAAGTTGACCCGCACCGGCGGACTCCGGTTCGAGTTCTCCGATCCTGGACCGATCCTGAACATCTTTGAGTCGAACACATACGGCGCGGCCATCGGGAACGCTGACGACGAACGCGAATGGTTGTTCCTCGGTTACGAGCAGCGCGCTGAACTGGAGCGAAGTCACTACCCGTCCTGCTTATTTGGATGCAACGAAATCGACCATTCGTCGCTCTGGATCGAGCGATTGGCCGCCTCTGTCTGGGTTGACACGAACGTGGCCCGAAGCGCGACGCACCAGTACGGCGGTCAGTTGGTCTACGCCGGTACGCCCGGAGATCGTCAAGGCGGGTATTACGCCGACACGATCGTCCAGGGAACAGCGATTGAGATCTGCACGGACGCCTATCCGAATGCCCTCGCCGACGCGGTCGAGCTGTGGAACGACGGACTGCATCAACATGAACCCCAGCTCCTGGCCGACGAAGTCGACGTGTTCGCTGGTATCGGACCATGTTCAGAATCCGGACCAGTGAAGTACGGCATCGAGGCGACTGGCCTTGTCCGCCTGGTGGCCCTCAGCGCGCTCGGAGATCTTAGGTTCTTTTGCCTGCATGACAACGTTCGCGCGTGCACGTTGTTCACGTCGTACAGCTCTCACGCCTACCAATACGGCGACGAGCCTCATGTGATTGTGAATACCGATCGGCTGCCGGTCGCCATTGATGCCCTCGACGATCGCTCAGATCGTCGCTATCGATCATTGGTCCGCACTGTGGCGCAATCGCTCGGCTACCTGCTTGGACTGCATGGCCACGACTGTGGCAACATCACCGCCGACGAGGCAGTCGAATCACTGATGCAATGCTCGGATCTGGCGATCGAGGCATTCCCAGACACCTGGAGCTCTCGGTTGCAGCGGGCAGACTTCGAGCAGTATGCGCGGATCTATCGTCCGAGCGCGGTCGCCGACTTGGTCGTAGATGGAGAAGTGAAGCCGCTCGCTTCACAGGTACACAGGCTCGTGGTGCTCTACTTCGAACACCAAAACGTCTTGGTCGAGGACAAGCTCGAGATCCGCCGCTGGGGTGTTTCCCGGGGCTCGAGGCCGGGCACAGAGCCAAAGTGGATTCTGCTCAGGTCATACGAAGAAAGCCGGCCGAGCGGTCCCGTGGCATTCCGGAATCAGCCCCGGGGCCGTCAGCGATATGGCGTGTTCACGACCACTCATGCATTGCTCGCCGGCCAGTGCTACGACAACGACCGGGATTGCGACGCATCCAACAACGGGGACGACTGGATTGCGGGCGAGCCAATCGGGTTCGGCCGCCTCGTCGAGCTGGTCGTGACCCGATAGGTGCTCCAGGACAGCCGTCGGAATCGGCTCTCGATGAGGAGTCCGAGGCTGCCGTCCTCAGGTGGCGAGAGATTGAGGCAGAGGGTCGACTCGAGGGTTCTTGATTGCGTCGAGGGTGGCGGGCCAAGCGAGACCGAACTGCGAACTTTTTCCTGGGAGGTCCAGTTCGGATGATCAGCAACAGCATGGACACCATCGCCCATCCTTCGGATGACAGGCGCCGTCCGCGTTGCTCGCTAGCCAGAACATCCTGATCGACTTGCAAGGCGCCTCTTCAGTCAATCCTTGGATCTGAACGACGACGGATGCGGAGGCCTTCCAAGGCGCAGGTGCACGAGCGGCAACTCCATGTCAATCCAGCGGGATCCTTCAATCCGGCTAGCTGGGTTGGAGCCGGATGATCCTATCGCCCGCTCCAAGAGCGCGTCAGCTTGTCACCAGCCGACAACCCGTTTCGAACCGCTTCCTCCATGCGGAGATCGTCAAAATGCAGCGGCCACGAAACGCGCGGGGGCTCCACCGCCTCGAAACCAGGAAAGGGCACCGGATCGGGCGCGCCTCCGGCTCGCGGCTGTCGCTGCTCTTCCGTGGAAGCGCCGGCAGACGGCAGCGTGCTCACTGGCAGCCGCGCCGTCTCCTTGACAGTGCCGTAATGGGTGACCCACACGACATAGTCCGTCCCCGGTTCGAGGTTGTTGAAGCGCGCTTGGTATTGGCCGTGCCCCCTGACGTGGAGCACTGGATTCGAGGGCCAGTCCGCTCGGAACAAATTAACTGCGTAGCGTTCACTAGCGCCGGGGAACGGGCGATCCCAACGGACGCTGATCGAAGTGTTCGTGACGTTCGTCACCCGCAGGTTCTGCGGACCGATCGGAAAAGGCTCGTAGTCGTCCGGCGCTGCGGCGGTGCGAATCATGGGGCCCTTGGTCTCCATGGTCTCGATTCCGGCACGCACCGTGATGTTCGCGTGGTACTCGGTCGAGGGCAGGAGGTTGGTGAAGGCGACCTCATGCTTGCTGTCTGGCTGCAACCACACGTGCTTGGAAGCTCCGCTGTACGGTTCCCGGTCACGAGTTCCAACGCTCACCACATAGAGAACTTCATTGCTGGCCTGCGGATCCCAGCGTACGGTCACGCTGTCGTGCGTCGCGGTCAACCTGATGCCGGACGCCGGGATCAGCGAGGTCACGGTCAGGGTCGGTGACCAGTTGAGCGCATCCGGAGTCTCCGCCTCGATGTCTAGTCTTGTACGGGCGACCTGCAGCTGCTGCACGATGGGTTGCGCGGATGGCTCGGGATGCCGCTCGACATACGAATGAACCTCACGAGGGTTGGCTCTGTCGCGAGGAACTCGTTCGTAGCGCCATTCAGACTCTCCTTGCGGCCGTGAGCGAAAGAGATACCACGCCTCGGTATCGTTGAAGTTCTGTCGGGTGTAGTTGGGCCAGCTCATCCCCACATAGGATCGGGCGGCGAAGGGCTCCACGTCGGCAACGCTCGGGAGCGCCTCGGCAAGCGCCACGCGGACCTCGTCGGCCACCGAAACCGGAATCGTCCGAGAGTCAGTCACTGTGGCTGAGAACGCCTTCGATGGGGCGGTGCCCGGCACGGCCCCCATCGGATCCGTTGGGATCGGCCCGCAGTTGACCCGGTACGACTCGGACTCGGCGTCGACCGTCTCGCCATCGATGCTGAGCGTGTATGGCGGGCGGCCGCCTGAGATTTGCCACCTCAGCTCGGTCAGCGTGTTGGCCGTGCAGAGCTCGCGCGAACTGCTCAGCTCGAGCATCAGCGGCGGGAGTTTGACCTGGAACTCGGTTGTCAGCACGAACATCGCCCAGCTGCGGCTTGAGCCCCGGCCGGCGGCGGCGGTGGTGACATCGTCACAGAAGGTGTCTCCTGGCTGCCTGCCTTCCGTATGAGTCCTCAACCGTTCTCCAGACCACCAAGCTGAACCGGCATTGTCGACGGTCACGTGACACCGCTCGTGCATCTGCAGATCATCATCATGGCAGGAGACGACGACCTGACCTTCGGTGTAACCGAACAGCCTGAGCATGCCGCCAGCCACGGCGTATACCGGCTCGCCCTTGACATCGCCCGCGCTGCCCTCAGCTGAGCCGTATTCGCCGCCTCCTCGCTCACCGATATCCAGACCGGCGTGAAAGCGATTCCCGCGCCACTCGAACGGATCATCGGTCATGGCAAAGCGGCCATCCATAGAAACGGGCCATTGTGGCGCAAAAGGGAGGCGGAATGCTTGAGCACTTGGTTCTGCTGCTGCGATTCGCGAGGAGACAGGTGGAGCGCTATCAGTGGTCACGGTGATCTCTGCGTCCCCAGGATCCAAGGTGATCTGAGAAACCACAATCCGGTAGCGAGTAGCCGCCGCAAGCGGGGCCCCGCTGCGGGCGCCGCGAACGGTCCAGGTCTTCGCGCCTCCGATAGTCGTGAAATTCCATTCGTTGCCGGACGATTCTTCAAACAGGCGCACGAGCCAGTAGTCTCGTGCTTCCGGGTACGGCAGATCCCAGCTCACGGTGATGCTGTCGTGCGCCGTCGTCGCACGCAGGTTCTGAGGTCCGTGTGGCGGCGGCATCCAGCTCGGCGGCGGCGACGACGTGCTCACCGACGTCCTGCTGATCTGCTTGCCGTCGGGCACGGCAATTCGGACCGAAATGGTGTAAGTGGTATCGGGCGCCACGCCGGGGAAGTCAAGCTCGTGCCGCCCCGTTTCGGCTACCACCTGACCGAGACTCTTACTCCATACGCCGTTGAACGAATCCGACGTCAGGCTGACCACCCACCGCTGTCCGGACATGTAAGGCTGCTTGTCCCAGCTGACGGCGATCGTGTCATGCGTGGCCGTCGCTCTGACGTTTTGCGGAGCGATGGCGCTCGCCAGACGCACAGCGTCACTCCAGTTCAGGCTGTCCGGGGTCTCCGATTCGATGACATCGCGCATGGCGGCAGTCGCAGCAGCTCGATCGCCTGGTGTGACGGGCAGTGCGTACTCGGGTCGGCGCAATCGTCCCGATGGATGTAGCGCATAGCCCCATGCGTCGGCGTCGGTCTCCCTGAATCGAATCAGCAAGGACGTGGTGCTGTGGCCAGCGGCATGGTTCCAATCCGACCCAATAATTACGAACCCCTCATGCGAGGTGTAGGAGATAGACGGCGCGGGCAGCGGCGGCGCCAAGTCGACCCGGGTCGATGCCGAAGCGGTTGACGGGGTTGCCTGCGAGTCCCGCACGGTTGCATCGAATCGCTTCTTCGGGTCAGGCAACGGGTCGCCGGTCAGTGGACCTGTCGGGATCGGCCCGCAGTTGACCCGGTGCGACTTCGCCTCCTGGTCGACCCGCTCGCCGCCGATCGTCAGCCTGTAGGGCGGTTGGCCTCCGGTGATGATCCAGCTCAGTTCGGTCAACGTATTGGCCGTGCACAGCTCGCGCGAACTGCTCAGCTCCAACACCAAGGGAGGCACGAAGACGCGGAACTCGGTCGTCACCACGACATCGCCGAGCTGCGGCTTGAGCCCCGGCCGCAGCGGCGGCCGGGCGGCAATCAGCTCGAATGTGATCAGCGTCGGCGCATGCTCGTCCTCGCTCACCGTGAACGTGTAGGTCGTGCCCACCGGAGGGACGAGCCGCTCATGCGTAAGCGGCGCGGGCGACCCGGTCGGGCGCCGGTCGAGGTAGAACCGGCTGTAGCCGGCGGGCAGCGGCGCCGCGCTCACGACCGTGTACTGCTCACCCCGTTCGATCTCGTAACGTCCCTCGGCATCGGGACTGAGCAGCCGTTCGGCTGGGATGTCCTGGACCTGCGCGTAGTCCTCCGGCGCGCCCCGGTAGACCGCGCGCAGGCAGTCCCCGTCCGCAGGCGCAGCACAGCGCTCGGCCGGCAGCGGCGTGAACGTCGCCGTCACCGTGTGGTCCGCATACATCTCCAGTTCGCAGGTCGTCTCACGCCCGATGCAGTCGCCACCCCAGCCCGCGAACGTGTGCGTGGCGTCACTCCAGCTCGCGGTCAGCGTCACCAGCGATGCTTCAGCGTGGGTCGTGGTCCCGCTCGGACTGACCTCGCCCCCGCCTTCGCTGGTCACGGTCAGCGTGTAGCTCGGCTCGGGCGTCATAGGCGTCTGAGGGGCATCCGCGGCGCAGTCGGGCAGGTCGAGCTGATTGATGTCGTTGACCCGCAGCTCGCTCAGCGCGGGCGGCGCGCAGCCCGTGAACCCGAGGTTCCGCTTCAGGTCCAGCCGGCGTAGGCGGGCCAGGTCGCCCAATTGGCTCGGGATCACGCCGGAGAGCCGGTTGTCTTCCAGCCGCAGCGTGTTCAGGTTGGTCAGCGCCCCGAGCTGGGTCGGGATCGCGCCATCCAGCCGGTTGCGCGAGAGATAGAGCTCGGTCAGGTTGGTCAGCCGGCCCAGCCGGGGCGGGATCGACCCCGTCAGCCGGTGACCGGGGAGGACGAGGTTGCGCAGCCCGGTGAGGTTGCCCAGCTGCGGCGGAATCACACCAGTCAGACCCACGCCCTCAGGCAAGGGTTGCGGTCCGCGCAGCTGTAGCGACTCCAGGCTGGGACCGATCGCGCCCAGCTCGCCGGGGATCGGTCCGGAGAGGTGCTTGCCGCTGAGTGAGAGCCGGGTGAGCCGCGTCAGCCGGCCCAGCTCCGGCGGAATCGGACCGGTCAGCCGGTTCGAGCCCAGATCCAGCTCGCGCAAGCCCGTCAGGTCGCCGAGGGCAGCCGGGATGACGCCGTTCAGGCCCCGGCTGAACAGGCTCAGCGCCGTCACCCGCTGGAGGCCGCTCACGCGTTCGACCCGCACGCCGGTCCAGCTCGTCAGCCGCCGCTCCGCGCTCCAGTTCAGCTCGGCCGTGCCGCGCAGCGCGTCCCTGGCCTCAAGCAAGGCCGTGCAGTCGGCGACCAAGTCGCGATGCGCCTGCGGCTGCGCCACGACCGTGCCGTTCGCGCAGGGCGCCGGCGTCGTCTGCGAAGCGCTGGGCGAGTGTTCTGCGGCGCCCGGCGTTGCGGCCGCCGGCAGCGCCTTGGCCTCCAGCGGCCCCGCGCTGAGCAGCGCCGCCGACGCGCGTTGCGGACCGGCGCCCGCGGTAGGGACAATCATCGCCGCCAGGGCGGCGACCAGCACGATCAGCGCTGCGAAGGCGGCTTGGCGTTTCCACATCGCTCTGACATGTCCTGGACGTTGCTTCATCGCCACACCACCGCGCTTGCGAGCGGCAGTCGCTCGTACGAACAGCCGAGCAACCAGTCGGCATCAGCCGACATCGCAGCAGCCCGGCAGACCCGCTTCGGTGTTGCGCCGCTGCTGGTCATCGCCATGCTTGGCCGGCCTCGGCGGTTCGAGCATGTAGCCCGAGCCGGAACCATCGCACGAGGGTCCTTGACGCTTTCCAGTTCAGGGAGGGCTAAGCGCCACGCATGTTCGCCCCGTGTGGCTGGATCGCTTCCCCGGGGAAGCGCTCGCGCTCGCGGCAGCCTTCCCGGGCAGGCGCGAGAAAGGTCAACGGGATATGTGTGGGTCATGTACATCTCCCGCGGGCGCACCGGCACTGCAATCATGACGCTCTGATGCTGGCCACGGTTCCAGCGGCCAGCGACCCGCTCGATGGTCATTCGGACCACGCTCCTGTCGATCATGATCCGGTCACGGGAACGGACAACAGTCCGTCACTGTGACTGTGCCGTGACATCGCAGGTCGGTTGCTATATTCCCCGTCGGCAGGGCCGAACGCGGCTCGTTCGCGATTGTCGCCCCCGGCCCGACTGTGCTGAGGAACTATCAACGATCGCCGATAGTCCGGATTGGCCGACGGATGAAGCAAGCCAACGAGATCGGGGCCCTGCGAGAGCGCTGGGCCGAGCAACGCGTCCGTCACGGTCGCTCCCAACAGCTACGAGATCAGCTACACCCCGAGCGCCGATTACAACGGGTCGGACACAGTGACATACGATCTCGGCGACGAGGACGGCTTAACCGACACAGGCGCTATCGCCTTGATCGTCTGGCCGGTGAACGACCTCCCGCTGTTCTCCGGAGGCCCGCTGCAGCGGGATGCCGCACGCAGAGCGCAAGCCGGCGACGATGGCGACATCCTCACCTAGCGACTGTCGGGCCCAGATGCGTCGTCCTTTGAGATCAACGAAGACACGGGTGCAGATCACGGTCGGTTCCGGGGTCGTGTTCGATCCGGCGCTCCAGTCCGAGTACACGGTGACGGTCGAGGCGCGCGACCGAGACCTTGCGCACGCCGACGTCGAGGTCAAGATCGCGGCCGTGGAACGACTGCACGCGCGCACAACCGGAGGCGGCGGGGGTGGCGGTGGCGGCGGACCACCTCCTGTTCCGATCCCCTCAGACAAGGACTTCGACTGGAACGTGACCTGCGACAACGACCTGCCCACCGGTCTCTGGTCCGACGGCGATGTCATCTACGTCGCCGACGAGCAGGACGACAAGGTCTACAGCTACAACCTGCCCGACGCGACCATCGCTCAGCTCGCCTCACTCTCGCTGAGCGAGCTCGAGCTCGGCGAGTTCTCGCCGCTCCGCAGCGACTACGCGAGCGTCGCACCCGTCGGCGTCGCCACGACGACGATCACCGCCCTCGCGACCCAGAACGAGGCCGGCATCGAGATTCAGCCGGACGACGCAGACGCGGACACCGGGAACGGTCACCAGGTGGCGATCATGGACGCCGGTCAGTTCAGCATCACCGTGACCTCCGCCGACGCCAGCCGCTCGTCCGTCTACCGGGTCCAGATCCAGCGCTGCGTCTCGGGTCTGACGCAGGATCGGCTGAGTACGGTCCACTACGCCGGCGGCAGCGTCGACGAGCTCGTGGCCTGCGCCCGCAGCCTCGGCGCCGAGGCGCTCTATCACCAGCGCGACGGCGTCTGGGTCGGCTGGTTCCTGGCTGGACCCGAGTTGATCAACCGCTACTTCCGCCAGCGCTTCAGGGAGGGCCTGCCCGCGGGCCTGCAGCTAGTCCCCAAGCTCGACGAGGTCCAGAGTTCGAGGCCAGGATCGGCCAACGACAACTGACCGTCGGCCGCGCGTTGGCCGCGCGCCAAGCGTCGACTCAGAGTTCGAGCGAGAGTCTCAACTCGAAGGTTCTTGATTTTGTCCAGTTTGGTGGGCCATCCTGGACTCGAACCAGGGACCTCAGTCTTATCAGGACTGCGCTCTAACCTGCTGAGCTAATGGCCCGAGGAGGGTGGCTGCCGAGGCGGGCCGCCGCGCATGTCGCGCGGCAGAACCGGCCTTAGCACCTGGAGAGCGGAAGTCAGCGCATTGAGTTGACCGTCATCCAGCTGCCGAAACAGATGGAGATCGACCTGGGATTCCCGGCTGGCCGGCGTCGAAGCGCCGGCCAGCCGACGGAAACTCCCTAGAAAGGAGGTGATCCAGCCGCAGCTTCCGCTACGGCTACCTTGTTACGACTTCGTCCCAGTCGCGAGTCCCACCTTCGGCGGCTGCCTCCCAAAGGTTGGCGCACCGACTTCAAGTGTTACTCACTCCCATGACGTGACGGGCGGTGTGTACAAGGCCCGAGAACGTATTCACCGCAGTATGGCTGACCTGCGGTTACTAGCAACTCCGGCTTCATGCAGGCGAGTTTCAGCCTGCAATCCGAACTAGGACCGGTTTTAAGGGATTCGCTCCAGCTCACGCTGTGGCTGCCCGTTGTACCGGCCATTGTAGCGTGTGTGTCGCCCTGGGCGTAAGGGCCACGCTGACTTGACATCGTCCCCACCTTCCTCTGCGTTGTACGCAGCGGTCTCGCTAGAAAAATATAACTAACGACGAGGGTTGCGCTCGTTGCGGGACTTAACCCAACACCTCACGGCACGAGCTGACGACAGCCGTGCAGCACCTGTGCACCGGCCCGAAGGCAACGACCTTTCGGCCGTCTTCCAGTGCATGTCAAGCCCAGGTAAGGTTCTTCGCGTTGCATCGAATTGAACCACACGCTCCGCTGCTTGTGCGGGCCCCCGTCAATTCCTTTGAGTTTTAGCCTTGCGGCCGTAGTCCCCAGGCGGCATGCTTATCGCGTTAGCTGCGACACGGAAAGGGTCGATACTCCCCACGTCTAGCATGCATCGTTTACAGCGTGGACTACCCGGGTATCTAATCCGGTTCGCTCCCCACGCTTTCGTACCTTAGCGTCAGGTAGCGCCTGGCAAGCCGCTTTCGCCACTGGTGTTCCTCCCGGTATCTACGCATTCCACCACTACACCGGGAATTCCACTTGCCTCGACGCACCTCAAGTGTCGCAGTTTCCACCGACCCCTCCCGGTTGAGCCGGGAGATTTCACAGCAGACTTACGGCACCGCCTACGTACCCTTTACGCCCAGTAAATCCGGATAACGCTCGCCACCTACGTCTTACCGCGGCTGCTGGCACGTAGTTAGCCGTGGCTTATTCGACGGGTACCGTCAGAGCTTCTTCCCCGTCAAAAGGGTTTTACAACCCGAAGGCCTTCGTCACCCACGCGGCGTTGCTGCGTCAGGCTTTCGCCCATTGCGCAAGATTCCTCGCTGCTGCCTCCCGTAGGAGTCTGGGCCGTATCTCAGTCCCAGTCTGGCTGATCATCCTCTCAGACCAGCTACCGATCGTCGCCTTGGTGAGCCATTACCTCACCAACCAGCTAATCGGACGCAGGCCCCTCCCAAGGCGCCGGAGCTTTCCCCACCGCTGAACGGTGGGCTCATGCGGTATTAGCTCGCCTTTCGACGGGTTGTTCCGCACCTCGGGACAGGTCACCTACGCGTTACTCAGCCGTTTGCCACTCAGTCTCCCACCGCGAACGGTGGGGCTTCGTTCGACTTGCATGCGTAAGGCACGCCGCCAGCGTTTATCCTGAGCCAGGATCAAACTCTCCATTGGATTCGACCGGTCATGCCGGTCGACGTATTCGGAGATTCAACCGGACACCCACATCAGCGCTGCCCCCGAGGCGAACCTCAGCGGCGAACCGATGCCGTGTCCGGACTTGGGGGCCAACCCAAGTCACTGGACTTCCGCTCTCCAGTTGTTAAGGACGGCCTGCCGTGGCGCTCACCCCGACCGTTGGCCGGGGCGGCGCTCGCGTCATGCGCAGAGGGGCATCATATGCACGCGCGCGCGCCGATGTCAACAGCCCGCGGCGTCGTGCTCGAGACAGATTCGCCCGCGGCCCACGCGCAGCGCCCAGCCCTCGCCCAGCTCGACCCGTCCGTGGCCTCGCTCGATCACTTCCAGCGCGGCCTGCGTGCGCTCCGCTGTCAGCTGCAGGCCGCTGCGCGCGGTCAGCAAGCGGACCACGCGAGGCCTCAGCGGCGCCGCGATCTCCAGCAATTCATGCCGCGACCACGGTCCCGCCGCCGCCCCGAGGCGGTCCGCGGCCGCCACCGCCAGCGCTTCCAGCAACGCACGCTCCGCCCCGGCCTGCTCGGCCAGACGCGCCAGCGCCGCATCCACCTGCGGGTTCGTTCGTCGCAGCAATGGCAGTGTTTCCGCGCGAATCCGGTTGCGCGGCACTGCCAGGTCGGCGTTGGACGGATCCTCGACCGGCTCGAATCCCCACGCGCGGCAGACCGCCTCGGTGTCGTCGCGGGTCAGCCCCAATAGCGGCCGCACGACACGGAGTGGCGGCGCCCCCGGCAACTGGCCCAGCGCGGGAATACCGGCCAGACCATCAATCCCGGCGCCACGAATCAGCCGCGCCAGCACCGTTTCCGCCTGATCGTTGCGCGTGTGCGCGGTCGCCACGACGGTCGCTCCGAGCGCCTCCGCGCGCTCCGCCAGCGCCGCGTAGCGGACCCGCCGCGCCGCAGCCTCCGGTCCGCCGCCGGCGCGGCGCTCCGTGACGGCATCTCGCGACACCACTTCGAGCGGCGCCCGCGCAAGCTCCGCCGCAGCGGCGGCCGTCTCGCGAAATCTTCTGCGCACGGCAGCCGATGCGATCCCGTGGTCGACATGCACCGCATGCGGCCGCCAGCCCGTGCGCTCGTGGAGGTCGGCCAGACAGAACAGCAGCGCCGAGGAATCGCAGCCGCCCGACAGGGCGACGATCAGCGACCGTCCGGCGCCCTTGCCGATCAGGCCAACGAGCGCCGTCTCGACATCGTGCAGGATTCTTCGAATCGCGCGTCCCTGACGTGCCGGGTGGCGTTCCGGGTGAGGTCCGGGCTGGCGATTGGGCGCGCCGCTCACGGTTGAGCCTGCGAGGCGTGCTCAATCGACGGCGCTCTCCGGCAGCAGATTGGCCCACCAGGGCGAGCGCGTGATCGCCAGACCCTCGCGTCGCGGCGCGCGCACCGCGAACGCCTCCTCGCCCGGCCGCACGAGGCCGAGGTCCTCTCGCGCCGACCACTCGACATACGCATCCGATTCCAGCCAGGCGACCAGCGCCGCCAGCTTATCGGCGTCGCGCCGGAGCTCGTCGATTTCGGCCTGCGTCTCGGCGATTCGCGCCTCGACCACATTCGAGCGCAGCATGCCGTTGACGGCTGAGAACGCGACCCAGCCGGCCAGCAGCAATGCGGCGACCAGGGCAGCCGCGCGAAACACGCGCCGCGCCACGGTCGCGCCCGAGACGCCCGTTGCAGCCGGGGCCGCCGTCGCAACGCCCGAGTCCTCGTCGACCCGCTCGCCCATACACGCAAACCACCCCAAGCCACGCCCGCACTCTAGTCCGCCCACCCCCCCGCTGCGCAAGCGGGGGGTAGCGGCGTCGCTGGCACCCGCTACCGCGGGCTTATGTCGCACCTTCGGATGGCGCGCGCGGCTGGCACGATGGAATCACGTGCGCTCGAAGCGTTCGGACCGCGAAGATCATGACCATCCGCATCCAACCCCGCGACATCGAAGTGCCCGCCGACGATCCGTTCGAGCACGACCTGCTCGGCCGCAAGGAGTCGATCGACGCGCTGACCAACGTCATCAGTTCGCTTGATGGTCCCTGCGTGATAGCCGTTGACGCCGGTTGGGGGATGGGCAAGACCACCTTCCTCAAGATGTGGGCGCAGCATCTTCGCAACGAGCAGTTCCCCGTCGTCGAGTTCAACGCCTGGGAGACCGACTTCGCGCAAGATCCATTCATCGCGCTCTACTCAGAAATCACGGGCGGGCTGAGTGAACTCCCAGGTGCGTCGCGCCGCATCGATGCGCAGCGGCTTCGTTCGGCCGCGGGCATGGTGTTGCGCGCACTACCGGGGGCTGGCCTTCGAGTCGCGCTTTCGGCCGTACCCCATGCCGGCTCGCAATTGGTTCACGAAGTGAGCCGGCGACCTTCGACGCCACGCGAAGAGATCGCCGCGACCTACCAGGAGACGAAGACCGCGCTCAAGGCATTCCGCGACCGGCTCGGTCAAATCGCCGAAGCGATCGCCCGAGCGAACGACAACTCGCCGCTCGTCGTGATGATCGACGAACTGGATCGTTGCCGACCGACCTATGCCATAGAGCTCCTCGAGGCCGCCAAGCACTTCTTCAATGTCGATCACATCGTGTTTGTTCTGTGCCTGGACCGCGCTCAGCTCGCCCACTCGGTCAGGGCTGTCTACGGCGCCAGCTTCGACGCCGAAGGCTATCTCTGGCGCTTCTTCGACATTGACTACCGCCTTCCTCAGCCAAACCGCGAGCGTTTCATAAGGGCTGCGCTTGCATCCGCCGGGATACCCGAGCGTGTGAAACGCGGGCGTACCAATCCCATTGACCTAGATGAGCTGTTGATCGAGTTCCTCGATGATTCACAGTTCACGTTGAGGCGTGTGCTGCACGCAATCCACCGATTGAGCGTGGTCCTGGTCTCATCGCCAGACCTAATGAATCCTCGCGTCTTGGCACTCCTCTTACTCGTGCGAACCGCAGCACCAGGTGTTTATCGGCGTCTCATCGGGGGTGAAGCGACCGACAAGGAGGTGATCGACGCACTGTCCGAACGTCCTGAATCGCGCACGCGTCGCGAATCCGACGATGGGGCCACAGTGCATGCCGTGCTCATCTCATGTGTTCTGATCTCCAGCCGCGCTGCTGATGGTGGAGTCGACCTGGGGCGACTTCCAGTCCTACGCGAATACATGACAGTGCGTGAGAAGCTCGACACCAACAATCGGAACCACGAGTATGTGCGCCGGCACGCCGGATCGGTTGTCGCGGGGGTTGAAGGACTCTGCGGCGTGCGATTGGACGTACACAGCCCTGCACGCTTACACCCACAGGACCACGCCGGCCTCGGCGACACCGTGCGCCGGCTCGAGCTGTTTTCGGAAGATCTGACGAAGGACGCGTACGCCTAAGAATCCTCTGAACAAGTCGGCTCCCTGCCGATGCCGAAGGAACGGATCTGCGGGCTCCATACTTGGTCGCCCCCCTCTGTCACTCCGTGACATCTCCCCCCGCTCCGCGGGGGGAGAGGGGATCAGGGGTGTTCAGAGGCTTCGTGGCCCTGGCAAGGCGTTTCGCCGGCTCTCTGCCCCCTCGCACTCAGCCTGCGCAGGCCTCGTCTTGAGGTAGCCGAGAGCGGCACGAATCACTCCCCCGCGAGACACTGTAGGTGCGCGCGGTCGTTTAGGCGCTCCAGGACCGGGACGTCGCCGGCGGCGTTGATTACGCAGATGGAGGCCAGGCCGACGTCGATGCGGCGCCACTCGATGATTGGCATTGCTAACGCGCGGACCAGCAACATCTTTACTACGAAATTGTGCGAGACGACCACTGTGGTGCCTTCGCCGCCGAACAGCGCCTCGAACGTTGGCCAGGCGCGCTCCTGAACGTCCGCCAGCGACTCGCCGCCGGGCATCGGGACGGTGGCTGATTCGCTGGTGCTCCAGGCATCCAGGAACTTCCCGTAGCGCTGTCGCGCGACTGACCACTTCAGACCCTCCAGCTCGCCCACGTCCATCTCCAGCAGGTCGTCGACCCGCTCCGCCTCGACGCCGTGCGCGGCGGCGATGGCGTCGGCCAGACGACTCGCGCGCTGTAACGGGCTGGTCAGCACCCGCGTGACCGATTCGCCAGCCAGCGCCTCGACGGTCAGCTCGAGCTGCCGCAGGCCAAGCTCTGTCGGCGGAGAGTCGGTGCGGCCGAGGCCGACGCCCGCGCGATTCGCCTCGGATTCCACGTGGCGCAACAACAGGATGCGCGCCATCGCCTACGACGCTCCCGTAGCGGACACGCCGGCCGGGGCGGCCGCTTCGAGGAGCTCCAGCCGCACGCGATGCACGCGCGCCGGGGCCCGCTGGGCGCCGAGCGCCAGCGCGACCTGCTCCGGGCGTCCGGCCCCGCGCTCGTCGTGACGCAGGCGCATCCGCAGCGTCGCCCGCCCGTCGGCGCAGGCCGCGATGACCAGATCGAGGATCAGCGGGCGCAGGTCGTAGTGCTTCACCTTGTCGCCGCGCAGTTGCTCGCGCGGCAGCGTCTCGGCGGCCAGCAGCTCCGCAATCGCCCGCTCCCATTCCTCGTGCGAGCGAAGGTCCTCGAGCTCGATCTCGTACTCTGCAGCGCGGACCTGCGACTGCAACGACGCCTGCTTCAGCCGCGCCTCGCTCAGGTCGAGAATCTGCAGGCCGCTCGGCGCCTGCGCCTCGAGCGCCGCGCGCGCCTGCGCGGGCTCGACGTACTGCGCCAGCAGCAGATCGATCAGCTCCGCCTCGGAGGTCATCCCCACCGCGAGCGGCGCGGCCAGCGCGATCTTCGGTCGCGGCGAAAATCCCTGCGAGTGACTCAACGGCAGCCCGGCCCGCTTGCAAACGCGCTCCCAGACCCGCATCACATCGAGGTGCGAGACATAGCGCAGCGCGCCGTCCGCCCCGAATCGCACCCGCAGCCGCTGCACCTGCGCCAGGGTGGGTTCATCCATGCAGCGAGCCTACCAGCGGCCAGGCAGCCGGCGACCAGCAGGGCGCCGAAACGGGAGGCGCCCGTGATCAGTCCTCGAGCGTGCTCCTCGACATCGCGCGGGGCACGCTCCCGTAGGGCGATGGGCTTCCTGGTTACCGCTCGCCGGCTTCGCGGACACGATCGCGAAGCCGACCGAAGTAGTCCGCGTCGGCGCTGACCGCCGGCAGCGACGCCGCACCTTCGAGTAGGAGGCCTCGCAGGCTCTGGCGATCCTGGTCCTTGCGGATCAACTCGCCGACGTACTCGCTGGAGGAGCTGTAGCCGCGGGCGCTGACCTGCTCGTCAACGAAGGACTTGAGGGTCTCAGGAAGCGAGATGTTCATCGTGCTCATGATGCGACGCTAGGCGGCTTGGCCATATCTGCCAAGCCGCCTCCCAGCCCTTGGTCTCTCTACGAGCACGTGGTGGTGGTCATCCTGGCGGCGCGCTCGTGTGAGCAGGACTAGCGCCCTTACCTCACGCTCTCGTTCCGAGGGTGAGTCGGCTCGGCCGTGGAGAGGTGATCAAGCGACGCGCTGCACGAGGCTCCCTGTCTACCCATCCCGCGTCGCTGCCAGCGAATCTTCTCGTGTTGACGCTGAGCAGGCCGTGAAGGCACAGTACCTACTACAACTCAATGAATGGTGGGCCTTCGACCATGGATGACTCAGTTCGCGCCCAGTCGCCGGAACCGGCGGCCGCCCCCTGGCCGGAAGTGTGTTTCGGCGAGAATTGCCTAGGAACGCTCTGAACAAGGCACGGATGTGGGCTGGTTACGATCGGGGCAGCGACCGTCGAAGGGAGCGCCTCGATGCAGGAACCGACGTTTGGCAGCCTGGAGTTTGCGCACAAGAAGCGGAAGACCCGGCGGGAACGGTTCCTGGAGCGGCTCGAGTCGCTGGTGCCCTGGGCCGCGCTGGAGGCCCGCGTCGAACCGGTCTATCCCAAGCCGGGGCGCGGACGGCGGCCGTACCGCCTGGCCGTGATGCTGCGCGTTCACTGCGTGCAGCTCTGCTACAACCTCAGCGACCCGGCGATCGAGGACTTGCTCTACGAGGCCGAGTCGGTACGCCGCTTCTGCGGACTCAACCTCAGTGGGCCGATCCCCGACGAGTCGACGATCCTGCACTTCCGCCACCTCTTGGAGCGGCATCAGCTGGGCGAGGCGCTGCTGGCGACGATCAACGCGCAGCTGGCAGGCCGGGGCCTGCGGCTGCAGGCCGGCACGATCGTGGACGCGAGCATCATTGCGGCGCCGTCCTCGACCAAGAACCAGCGTCGCCGGCGCGACCCGGAGATGCATCAGACGAAGAAGGGCAACGAGTGGCACTTCGGGATGAAGCTGCATATCGGGGTGGACGCCGCCACGGGAGTGACGCACAGCCTGAGCACGACCGCGGCGAACACCGCCGACGTGACCGAGGCGCACCGGCTGCTGCGCGGCGGCGAACGCGAGGCCTGGGGCGACGCCGGCTACCAGGGCGCGGCGCGGCGTCCCGAACTGGCGGACTCGGAGGTCGAGTGGCGGGTCGCGATGCGTCCCGGACGCCGCCGGCAACTGGCGCCGCACAGCCCACTCGCCCAGCGCGAACGTGAGCGGGCTTCGCTGCGGGCCAAGGTCGAGCATCCCTTCCTCTACATCAAACGGCGCTTCGGCTACGACAAAGTGCGCTACCGCGGTCTGGCCAAGAATCACCAGCGGCTGGCCCTGTTGCTCGGCTTCGCCAATCTGTTGATCGCCGAGTCGCAACTGGCCTGAACCGGGGCGGACTGCGCCCTTCGCCCGGCTCGGCCCCACACAGGCGGCCCACCGGACCCTCAGCACCGCCCCCACCCATCGCCCCGGTCGCCAACTCACCGCATCGACGCAACCGCCCGCGGCCAGTCAGCACGAAGTCCGACCAATAGCCTCTTGTTCAGAGCGTTCCAAGGTGCCGGGTCCATTCAATCTTGGAAGTTCGAAAGCCAGATGGAGGGCAACGCCGTGGTCACGTCAGCGGTCGTTGAGGCTGTCCCTCCTTCAGACTTTCGGTGGGACTACCACGCTCCCACGAGCGTGAAGGGTCCTCAAGGCCTCCAGCACTCTGGGTTCTGCGCAAGTTCCTCCCAGGACGGGGCCACTATCACTTTCCGGTTCAAAGACGTCTTTCAAGGCCTCTCAGCCGCCACGATCCGAAATCTGGCATTTTTCGGCATGACTGACAAGGAGCTGATTTACTGGTTCACTACTCTCGCCACCGACGGGAGAATAGTGGAGGTTGAGGGGTTGACCATCGACACTACTCCCCGACCATTCCTGTATGCGATCCCACTTCGCGGTCTGTCTCTCGAAGACGGGCCGTCAACGATCGCTACGGCCGACTTCGGAGTTGGTTTCGAAGACGGAGACACCGTCTTCCAATCCATCCTCTCGGAATCGCAGCTCGCCAAGGCTCAACCCGTCTGGGCAGAAGATGTCCCAAAGGTCTGGGGCATCGTCGTCGCCCACGACCTATTGGAGGCTGAGGCGCTGGCGTTGACCAGGGCCCGCTTCATTGTCGGACTCTTCAACTTGGCGTTGAACGGTGGTGTCAGCCACTTCGATACGCGCTACGAAAAACAATTCTTGGATTGGAATGCCGATGTCGGCAAGAACTACATTCGGATGGAACCTTGGATACTGCTGCGCGAGATGCGAGAAGCGAAAGGATGGATAAAGGCGCTACCTCTCCTCGAAAGGCAGTCAGATATCCAGCTAAAGGAGGGGCTTCCTAGGATCCAGTTCTTCCTAGAGCGCTTTTCCACCGCGATGCAAGTCGGTGATGTCATGGACCAGAACAGGAAGAGTGCACTGACTGAGCGGGAACGTAGGATCGCGGAGGGCATTCGGCGCTCCGTGAGGTGGCTGGATATCGCCAGGGAAGAAACCGCCGATGCGGACTGCCTGGTGGCCACCTGGGTAGCACTCGAGGCTATTGTCAACGCGATTGACTACCCCAGTGTCTTCAAAGCGTCGCGTTCTGATCTGAGAGATTCTCTTCGAGATGCCATCGATGCAATCGGATTCCCTGCGGGGCACGAGAGGAAAACTAAAGTAGACGCGGATTTCGTGAAAGGCAGAGTATTCTCAGAGGAGTGGCCCCTACGGACGAAACTGGAGCTGTTCGGTCAGTCGTTTGGGATAAGAATCGGGCAGATAGACATTGAGATCGTGCGGAACGCGGGAAGGATGAGGGCAGCGATACTGCATGGGCGGCAAGACGAGGCAGGCATTGATCGCGAAGACATCCGGCGGCTCGCCCTCTTGACTGAACGTCTCATAGTTGGGGCCTCGATTCTTGGATACAGCAAGGTCGAAGACACGGAACAAGATCAACTCACCTTCGGAGATATCGGTCCGGAGGGTGGCGCTGCCCCCTTACGGGTCAACGGCGAGGAAATAGCGTACACAGTGGTGATCAGCCAGCGAGAGAGCGGGGAGCAAGTGCCGGAATTAATTGCAGGGGGGAAGATATATGAGCTGAGTGGAGTGCAGGTGAGCGTCTTTGGGGATGAGGAAGACTGAGAGCCACCGATCAGTGGGCGTCATTGGGTCCGCTTCGGGTTGGAGCGCCCCTGGTGGCGGATGCCACAGCGACCGGCTGTGGCATCCGCCACCACCACCTGCCCACGCAACTGGCGCATAGAAGATCTCTCGGAGACGCGGCGATGTGGCCCTTTCGCCGTGCCCCGTATCCCCGGTGTGAACGGCGCTCGCTCGCGGATGTCTCGGGGCGCACGCCGCGCCGGGTGATCTGTCTGCTTTCGGTACTGCACTTCCATGGAATCACTAACCGGGCGCCACCCGAGGTCTGGCTGGCAATCGGCCGAGAGGATCGGGCGCCGAGGCTGGACGGCGTGCGCTTCGGATCGTGCGCGTCTCGGGCGAGCTGGATGACTCGGTACCTCGAAGAGGTCGGGCGTTCGCAGGTGGCGGAGGCGCTGCGTTCGATTCTGGCGTTCCGCGCCATCCGCGTGGTCGACGCTGCACTCCTCCATCGCACCGTCGAGTTGTGCGAGGTGCAGCGGCTGGATTTTGCCGACGCGTATCTGGTCGCGACGGCGGAGCGTACGGGTGTTGGGGTGGTGGCGTCGTTTGACCGCGGGATTGATGGGGTCGGGACGATCAGGCGGGAGGAGCCTTCGTGAGTGGCGCGCCAGCCAGGAATGCTCTGAGCAAGCCGGATCCACTCTCCCCCCGCTCAGCGGTGGGGGGGAGATGCCGAAGCCTGCCGCTGCGCAGGCAGGGGGCAGGGGGGGTCTGCGGCCTCGACGCAACGGCGTGGCGTATCTGGTCCAGCACGGCCGGGGCCCCCCTCTGTCCCTACGGGACATCTCCCCCCGCAGCGCGGGGGGAGAGAAAGGGCGGACGCGATGACTCGTTCAGCACCCTGCTAGGGCGCGTAGACGCCGGCGCCGGGGCCCTCGGCGGTGGCCCAGAACTTCTCGGAGACCTGATCGATGAGGTCGATCAGCTCCTGGCCCTTGGCTGTGTCGTTGGTCTTCTTGGCTTCGCCGGCGACCTTGGTGGCGTTCCACATCAGCTCGTGGATTGACGCGTCCGCCTCGAGGTGGTGCGGCTTGAAGAAGTCGGTCCACAGCACCCACAGGTGGTGCTTGACCTCGTCGGCGCGCTGCTCCTTGACCAGCAGGCAGCGGGCCTTGAAGTCGTGGTCGTCGGAGTCCTGGTACTTCTCCATCGACTTGAGGACGGACATCGCCTCGATCTTGGCCTGCGCGGGGTCATAGACGCCGCACGGCAGATCGCAATGCGCAGACACGGTGGTGGTCAGCAAGCTCATTCAGTTGCTCCTTGATGCTTCAGCGGCGTTCGCCGCTTTGGTTGCTGTGTTCGATCCTACTCGCAGCGCGCGATGACGCAGCGGGAACGCCGACATGAGGAGACGTGAGCACGGGTGGCAGGTGGCGAGCTTCGCTAGCCCGAGCCGGCCCGGCTGCGCAGTGCGAGGGCGGCGATGGTCAGCGTGAAGAGCCCGAATCCGATCAGCGAGACGAAGGCCCAGAGCATCCGCTCGCCGTCCCAGCCGTTGCCGAGCGCGGCGGCGATGGCTTGCTCGCTGCCGCCCGCAGCCTTGACCGCAGCCGCGGCCGCGTAATCGCCCAGCACGAGCTCGCGGATGCCTTCCATCATGTAGGTGACGGGATTGACGGTGGCGACCGCCTGCATCCAGGGAGCGAAGATCTCTTTGGGCGCGAACGCCGGGGCCATGAAGAGCAGCGGGAAGAAGAGCAGGAAACTGGCCTGCGCGGCCTGCGCGTTGGCCGTGCGCATCGCGACGAAGATGCCGATTCCGGAGTAGGCCGCGCCGAACACGGCTGCCATCAACAGCACGACGAACACCCCGCCGACGCCGGCGTGCATGCCGGAGCCGAAGATCAGCGCCGCGGCCAGCATGACCGCGCTGAAGAAGACGGCGCGGACCGCGTCGGCGCTGACGCGACCGATGATCAGCGACCAGCGCGAGGCCGGAGTGAGCAGCAGCTTGTCGAAATAGCCGCGCTCCATATCCGTCACCATCGCGATGCCTGACGCGCTTGATGAGCCGGCGACGGCCTGCAGCACGGCGACGGGCAGCTGGAACCCGAGGTAGTTATCGACCCCGAAGGCCCGCCCCGCGACCTGACCGATCGCCGCCGTTGAGACCGCGAGGAAGAACAGCGGGATGAAGATGTTGGTGACTTCCACGCCGGGCTGGCGCAGCGATTCGCGAATCGTCCGCGCGGCGAGGAAGCGCGCGTGGGTCATGACGTGGAACACGCCGCTGTGTGCGACACCGTGCGCCGTCGCCGTTGGGCTCGAAGTGACCACTACGCGCCGCCCTCGCTGGCATCGGCCGCGCTGGGCGGCTCCATGCGGTGACCGGTGGCCTGGAAGAACACGTCATCGAGCGTGGCGTGCGCGAGTCTCAGGTTGTCGAAGGGAAGTCCCGCGTTGTCGAGCGCACGCACGACCGTCGGAAAGACCGCGGTGCCGCTCTTGGTATAGATCGACACGCCGATCAGCCCGTCGCCGCTGACGTTGTCGACCATCGGCAGCCCGGAGACGGCGCCGATCGCGCGTTGACGGCCGGCGCCGTCGCCGGTGATCTCGAACGAGATGACATCGTCGGAGACAGTGTCCTTCAGCGCTTTGGGCGAGCCCTGCGCGACGATCACGCCGGCATCGAGGATCGCGATGTCGTCGCAGAGCTGGTCGGCCTCTTCGAGGTATTGCGTGGTCAGGAAGAACGTGACGCCGTCTTCGCTGTTCAGCCGCACGATGTATTCCCACAGGTTCTGGCGGCTGACCGGGTCGAGCCCAGTGGTGGGCTCGTCGAGGAAGATGATTCCGGGGCTGTGCACCAGCGCCGCGGCGAGGTCGAGCCGCCGCTGCATGCCGCCCGAGTACTCGCCGACTCGACGGTCTGCGTCGCCGGCGAGGTCCACGACATCAAACAGGTAGGAAATGCGCTCCTCGATGTCGGCGCGGGGCACGTTGTAGAGCCGTGCGGAGAGACGCAAGAGTTCGCGCCCGGTCTGCATCAGGTCGAGCCCGGCGTCCTGTAGCGCGACGCCGATCGACTGCCGGACCTGTCGCGCCTCGCGGCGGACATCGAGCCCGGCGACCTGCGCGTCACCAGCCGTCGGCTTGAGCAGCGTGGTCAGCATCCGCACGGTGGTCGACTTGCCCGACCCGTTTTGCCCGAGAAAGCCGAACACCTGCCCGGCGGGCACGCGCAGCGCGATCCCGTTGACGGCGTGGATCTCACCGAAGTGCTTGGTCAGGTTGTCAGCGCGGATCGCCACTTCCGGCGCCGGACCGTGTTGACCGGCCGGCCGGACCAGGTCCGATCCAACAATTCCGGCTGATCCACGAAGCGACGACATCGCCGCAATCCTATCCGCGCGCTCCAGTGCGGCGATGCCGAGCCTGTGTCATATGTGACACTCGAAACGGATACGAGCTGGTTGCGCGCCGAGCGGTCAGCGGACGTTGCGCCCGGGGCCCCCCTCTGTCCCTATGGGACATCTCCCCCCGCAAAGCGGGGGGAGATGGGACCCAGGTGGGACTCTCCTCGCGTAGCGCGCGGGGGGAGCTGCCGAAGCCTTGCCCCTGCGCGGGCAGGGGGCAGAGGGGGGCTGCGGCGACGCAAGGGCGTGGCGTATGTGGTCCGGCACGGCCGGGCCCCCCTTGTATGTTGCGGCGGCCTTGGGAGCTGCTGGTTCCGTCATTCCTGCGCAGGCAGGAATCCAGGCGATCTGTGGGGGTCAAGGGCACTCCCAATCTTCGACGGCGCCCGATCACGCGCGCTGCGCTGGGGGCTCTGGTGGGCCGTCGGGCGGATGAAGGCTCGTCGCACCGTTGGGCGGTCGCATGGATTCCTGCCTGCGCAGGAATGACGGACAGGGCGCCAACAGCGCTGACTGAGTTGATCCTCAACACGGTTGCTCTGTCCCTACGGGACATCCCCGCCCCGCAGAGCGGGGGGAGATGCCGAAGCCTGCCCCTGCGCACGCAGGGGGCGGGGGGCTACCGTCCCGACTCATCGGCGTGGCTGTATCTAGTCAGGCACGGTCGGGCCCCCCTTGTATGGTGCGGCGGCCTTGGGAGCTGCTGGTTCCGTCATTCCTGCGCAGGCAGGAATCCAGGCGATCTGTGGGGGTCAAGGGCACTCCAAATGTTCGACGGCGCCCGATCACGCGCGGTGCGCTGGGGGCTCTGGTGGGCCGTCGGGCGGATGGAGGCTCGTCGCACGCTTGGGCGGTCGCATGGATTCCTGCCTGCGCAGGAATGACGGACAGGGCGCCGACAGCGCCGACTGAGTTGATCTTCAACACAGTTGCTCTGGCCCTACGGGACATCCCCGCCCCGCAGAGCGGGGGAAGAGAGTTGCTCAGAGCTTTCCTAGACCGGGCGGAAGACGGGGACCGGGTACGCGCCCTCAGCGTCCTGCGGCTCGAACTCGACCTGGACCCGCTGGCCGATCTGAATGTCGGTGGTCGGGTTGGCGACCCCGACGATCGTGCTGAGCATCCGGAAGCCCTCGTCGAGGTCGATGTAGGCCACCGCATACGCGCCCAGCTCCTGGAAGCCGGGCATGCGGTTCTGGCGCACGACCGAGAAGGTGTAGACCGTGCCCAGCCCGGCGGAGACATTCCAGCTGAGCTCGCGGTCACCGCTGACCGGCGAGTGGGAGCGCGGATAGAACACGACGTTGCCGTCGGCATCGGTCTGGTAGCGCAGCTCGCCCTCCTTGCAGCCGTCCAGAAGTGCTGGGTGTCGGGCTCGGGGAAGCTGGGCTGTGGTCGGTTGGCCATGATGAGCGCCTCTCGGTCTGGTCAGGTGCGGTGTTCAGGTTGGTCGGTGTTGTTCAGTCGGCGGCGAGGATCACGGTGCCGCCGGTGTGGGTGCCGCCGAGCAGTCCGCCGTTGCCGTGCGCGACGGCGAGACGGGCGCCCTCAACCTGCGAGGTCGATTCGCCGCGCAGCTGGCGCACCGATTCGAGCAGCAGGAACAGCCCGCGCATCCCGGGGTGGTTCGAGGAAAGCCCGCCGCCGTCGGTGTTGAGCGTCACCCCGGGCTGGTCGAACGCGAGGTGACCGTCCTCGATCCAGGAGCCGATTTCGCCCTTGCCGCAGAAGCCGAGGTCTTCGAGGCAGACCGCGACGGTGATGCTGAACGAGTCGTAGATCATCGCGATGTCGATCTCGTCCGGCGTGACGCCGGCCTGGGCGAACGCCGCGGGGGCGCTCTGCGCGCCCGCGCTCGTGGTGATGTCGCCGCCGTTCTCGCGGTACTTGGTGGCCTCGCCGCTGCCGATGATCCAGACCGGCTTCTTCTTGATGTCGCGGGCCACATCGGCGGAGACGAAGACCGCCGCGCCGCCGCCGTCGGAGATCATGCAGCACTCGAGCAGGTGCAGCGGGTCGGCGACGATCCGCGACTCGAGCACGTCCTCAACGGTGATCTCGTCAACCTTGACGAACTGCAGGTCGGTCATCGCCTTGACCGCATCGGGGTTGCGCATCGCGTGCTTGCGCGTCGCGACGGAGATCTGCGCGAGCTGCTCGGTCGTCGTCCCGTACTCGTACATGTGGCGGTTGGCGACCATCGCGTAGTTGGCGATCAGGGTTGAGCCGTAGGGCGTTTCCATGTTCTGCTGCCACGAGGCGCCGCCGCGGCCCATGCCCCCGGTGCCAATCGGCACGCGCATCGACGCGGAGGTCGAGCCGTAGGTCGTGACGGCGACGTTGCAGCGCCCCGCCGCGATGTCGCGCAGCGCGTGCGCGGCGTGGAACTCATAGGACGAGCCGCCGACCTGAGTGGTGTCGATCATCCGCGGGTTGATGCCGAGGTAGGCGGCGAGCCCCAGCCCGCCGCCGCCGTCGCCGTCGAGCGCGTCGTAGAGCCCATCGACATCCCCCCAGCTGAGGCCGGCGTCGTCGAGCGCCTGCTTCATCGACTCGGCTTTGATCTGCATCGAGGAGACGCCCGGCGCGACGCGCAGCGGGTACTCGTGAATTCCTGCAATCGCGGCGATGCGCTCCATCTTGATCCTCCATGCCCATCGGGCTGTTGCATTTGCTGTGGTTGCTGCTCGTGCATCTGCGGTTGGCGCACAGGTTAGAGCGCCGCGGGGCTAGAGCGCGTTAGCGCGAGTGCCTGATTGCCCGCCTCCGCCGGCGCGCCTAGCCTGCGATCATGAAGATCGGTCTGATCTCCGACACCCACCTTCCCCAGCTGCTCTTCTCGCTCGACCAACTCGGGCCGGAGATCGGCGACGCGTTGCGCGGCGTGGACCTGATCCTGCACGGCGGAGATGTCACCGTGAAGGGCGTGATCGACTGGTGCGAGCAGTTCGCGCCGGTGCTCGTCGCGCGCGGCAACAACGACATCTTCGACGATCCGCGCATGAGCGAGCATCAGTTCCTCGATGTCGACGGCGTGCGCATCGGCATGGCGCACGAGCTGCGGCCCGAGTCGCGCCCGATCGCGGAAATCCTCCGCTCATCGCTCGCCGGCGAGCAGGTCGACGTGCTGATCGGCGGCGATACGCACGTCGAGCGGCTCGAGTACCGCGACGGCGTGCTGCTGATCAACTCCGGCTCGCCCTCGCTGCCGCACCACTTCTCGACCCGGCTCGGCACCGTCGGGCACCTGACGATCGAGCACGGACGGATCGCGGCGGAGATCTTCGCGCTCGGTCCGACGCCCGGCCAGCGCAACCCGGGACGCCCGCAGCACGTTGTGATCGAGCACGGGCGCGTCGTCGAGGCGACCCTCTGCGGAGAGACGCTCACGGAGGCGGAGTTCCTCAAGCCGCCCGGCGAACGAACACTCAGCAACGGCGCAACCTAATCGCGGGGAGATACACGCATGGACCTCGAACTGACCGGTAAGCGGGCGCTCGTCACGGGCGGCAGCCGCGGGATCGGCAAGGCGATCGCGTTCGATCTGGCCCGCGAGGGCTGCGACGTGGCGATCTCGGCGCGCGATCCGGCGCGTCTGGCCGCGGCCGCCGCCGAAATCGGCGCCGAAATCGGGCGCGAAGTCCACTGGTTCAGCGCCGAGGCAGCGGACGACGCCTCGACCAGGGCGATGGTCGCCGGCGCGGCCGCGGCGATGGGCGGGATTGACATCCTGGTCAACAACGCCGCCTCGCCCGGCAGCGTCCACGGACCGAAGCCGCTGGCCGAGCTGACCGACGAGATCGTGCTGGCCGATATCAACGTCAAGGTGATGGGCTACCTGCGCTGCACGCGCGAGGCCGCGCCCTACATGCAGGCCGCCGGCTGGGGCCGGATCATCAACATCTCCGGCCTCGCCGCACGAGGCAGCGGCAACACGGTCGGCAGCATCCGCAACGTCTCGGTCGCGGCGATCACCAAGAATCTCGCCGACGAGCTGGGCCCCGACGGGATCAACGTGACGGTCGTGCACCCCGGCCTGACGCGGACTGAGGCGACGGCTGATCGGATCAGTCAGATCGCCGCGTCGCAGTCGATCACGGAAGCGGAGGCCGAGGCGCGAATGGCCTCGGGCAACTCAGTGCGGCGGATCATCGACTCCGAGGACATCGCAGCGATCGTGACGTTCCTGGCCTCGCCGAAATCGATCGCGATCACCGGCGACACGATCGCCGCCGGCGGCGGTGTGGGGCGAGGGATCTATTACTAGGTCTGAGCCTTCGCGGCCTCCCGTTCCGCGTCGCGCTCCAGCGTGAGCTGATAGAGCGTTGTCAGATTGGCCCATCCTTCCCACGAAGTGTCGAGCGCCAGCGCAATCTTCCGCGCGACGAACTCAGTAATGATTTCGCGCTCGCTGACGATGTCATCAACGACCGCCACAGGCAGATCCGCAGCGCGAGCAAGGTCAGCGCCAGTCATCCCCCGAGCGTCAAGCTCTTCTCGAAGAAATTTCCCGGGGTGCGTCGGAAATGCTGGCAGCAGCTTGGGCTTGAACTCATCCATGATAATCCTCGACATCCACGACGTTGATCTGGTCGCCCGTGGCGCCCGGCCTCACGATCAGTCGCCACCGCCCCGTGAGCCGAACTGCGTAATCATCACCGCGTGGTCCGCGAAGTCGATGCAAGCCCAATGTACGGTGGCTGAAGAGGAGCGGCCAGGTGCCGACGGCGCTGATCCGGGCCAGCCGTTTACCGTAGCGCCCACCAACCTGTACTCCCCAGAGCTGAATCGCCCGACCCGGATCCCTGAACGCGCGCTCTAGTCGCCTCGTTCGCGTCATTCCCGCGCAGGCGGGAATCCAGTCCTGAACAGACATGGAGAATAGATTCCCGCCTTCGCGGGAAAGACGAACATGGGGTTCCCGCAACAGCCTCTGCTAGGGCCGGTTCACACTGCGAGCGTGAACCGTCGCAGCTCCGCTGCGTCGGTTGGGATTGCGTCATCGCGGCGAACGCCGACATCACGGAATTGGAGCTGAGAACGACGCCATTCTGTGGCTGAGTGCGAACCGGCCCTAGCAGGCAGCGGAACCGCGATCGGCCGCGTGCCTCGCGTTCCGCTCCAGCACCATGTAGTAGAGCGTCGTCGCGTTCACCCAGGACTGCGCGGAAGTCCCCAAGGCACGCCCGATGTTGTCCGCGACGTCTTCGCGGATCACGTCGCGTTCACTGACAATGTCGTCTATGACCCGCAACGGGAGCCCCGCACGCTCCGCGAGCTGCGCCGGCGTCATGCCGCGCGTCTCAAGCTCGTCGCGGAGGAACTCGCCAGGGTGAATGGCCATGTCCGACAGGATCGTCGGATTGAACTCAGCCATGGTAATCCTCGAAATTCACAATAACGATGTCGCCGACCGTCGAGCCGCGCCGAACGATCAGCCGCATCGCCCCGCTGAGTCGTATCGCGAACTCCCCAGCTCGATCTCCGTGCAGAGGATGCGGATCCAAATCACGATAGGCGTACGGATCATCCCACCGTTCGACGAACTGGATTCGGTTCAGGCGTCTGATGTAGTTCCGGCCAGCGTCCGGACCCCATCGCCTCATCGCCAGCGCCGATTCCTCGAAGCAGCGACGCAGCCTCGTGGTTCGAAAGTGAAGCTCCACGCCGCCTCGTGCTCCTGACGCTCACCGTGCATCGCCTCTCACGATCGGAACGAGCAGTGCACCGTCGATTTCGCGACGCTGCCTGGCCCACACCGTTCTATTGTCATCTAAGACGCCTGCGCCGCTTTGACGAGGTTGCGCATCAGGCGGATCGCCTCGTCGTGGGGGACGCGGCCGCAGCCGCATGATGATGAGACGAGCAGGCGGTCGTCGGGGAGGACTTCGCGCAGCGCCTGGATCTTCTCGCGCAGGGCGGTGACGCTCGCGGGCCGCGACTTCACATCGGCGATGCCGGCGATCACTTCGATGGAATCTGGGACCTCGGCCAGCAGCGCCCGGTCGTCCCACTGACCGCTGTATGAGCACTCGACATGGACGCGCTCGACGTGGCCATCGAGGGCATTGAGGAGGGGCAGCAGCGCGCGTAGATTCTGCACTTCGATCGAGGGCTTGCGCGCGATGTCGCCAAGGCAGAAGTGGACCGACCGGCGGATCCCCGCGGCCGGCGCGAGCGGCTCAACGACCAGCGGGAGCAGCTCCTCCACCGTCCGTGCTTCGGACACGAGCCCAATGGCCTCCGCTGGCGCGTCGAGCTGAAGCTCCGAGACGCCCGCGTCGACCATCTCGGCGACCTCGTCCTGCACGATCGCGATCAGGTCGGCCAGATGGTTGGAGTCGCCCGCGGCGCGGAAGCCGCCGCCGATCGTCAGCGGTGACGGGACCGACGCCTTCGCCAGCGTCGGCTCGATCGCCAGCTCGCGCCGATAGGCCTTTGCATGACCCGTGCCACGCGGCGCCGTGACCCGTCCAGCCACCTCGTAGACGCCCACGCCCTGCTGACCCGCCGCGGTGATCCGCGGCCTCACGGTGTTAAGACCCTCGAGTCGCGGCGGGACGTGATGCAGAAAGTCGGGCGCGAAGACCTCGCCACCCATGATCTGGTCGAGGCCGCAGGCGATCTGCTCGTCCATCGCGATCCGCGCCGCGGCTTGCAGGACGCCGTATGCCTCTTCGTCGGAGGTCTCGCCCGCGTAGTAGCGCTTCAGCTCGAGCCGCTGCCCGAAGGGAATCGGCCACGAGCCGACGACGGTAGTACGGATGGCCATCTCAGTCCTCCTGCCTCAGTCGTCCTGCGTAGCGCGAGGGCCGGGATCGGCATACACGCGGAAGCCGTAGTCGTTGTAGTGGTAGCTCGGCGGGAGGCTGGAGCGCGCCGAGACACGCGTGAACTTGACCCGGTGGCGCCACGATCCCCCGCGGCTGGCGCGCCGCTGCCCGCTCTCGGGGCCGGTTGGCGCCGCAGTTGGAGAGCGCGCGTACCACGAGCGGTCGTACCAGTCGGAGCACCACTCGTGGACGTTGTCGGCCATGCAGAACAGCCCGAAGCCGTTGAGGCACACATCCAGCGGCGCGTGCGGCGCTTCGGCCAGGGCGACCGCGCGGCGGACCTCAGCGTCGGGCCATGCGTCGTCGATCTCGGGCCAGGCCGCGGCCTCGATCCCGCCGCGCGCAGCGAATTCGCGCTCGGCCTCCGTCGGCAGGCGGAAGCGGGTCTCGCCATGCTCCGACAGCCATGCGCAGAACCCCACGGCGTCGTGCCAGGAGACGCCGACCACGGGCTGGTCGGCGTCGCAGAAGCCCTCCCGCGCCCAGAACGGCGGCGCAGCGACCCGCGCCGCTTCGACAAAGCGCGCGTACTGCGCGTTGCTCACCGGTCGTCGCGCGACCAGAAACGCCCCGACCACCACGGCATGCGCCGGACGTTCGTCGCGCCGGTCGCCGTCGGAGCCCATCACGAACCGCCCGCCCGTGAGCGCGATCAGGTCGAATTGGTTCAAGTCCATGGCCGGCATGGTAGGAGCAGCCCAAGGCTCGGACGGCGATCGGGGGCTGTGGCGACGTGGCGAGCCGACGGGAGATGCCCGCAGCCCCCCATCTTCGCGTGATTCCCAGTCGCAAGCGTTACACTGTCGCATGCGAATACACTGCGGTTCGGGCACTTTGCTGAGCCCAGATCACGGGCCAGTAGAACGGTGTCCCTCGCCAGCCCAGATCCTTACTACCGCTCTGCCGAAATAGCATCAGCATCGGCATGTCAATGGCACGTTTCCTAGCAATCGCACCCTCTCGCTGCGCTGTGTCTGGAGCATCCGAAAATGCTTCTCGACCGCCCGAGTAGATCATACGACTCAAGTTTCGGTCTCTTCTCACGAGAAGGAGTACTCGATTGCGATTCGGTTCCTTCTGCGCTGCGTTGCTCAAGTATTCGAGTGCTGCCATCGCCCCGGCCCAGTCGAACTCGTATCCCCGGCCAGTATCCATGAGTAGGGTGGGCTCGATGAGCTTCAGCAGATCGATCGCAACGGTGAGTGATACTTCCATCGGATCCTGTAAGTCGTCACCGAACACGGCTGCTATCCTCGTGTCGAGCTCGGCAATGGCCGGCCGAACGCGAGTCGCGAAGTCTGTCTGAAAACCAATCGGGAGAAGTCGCTTGAAGGGCCTTAGCGTCGTCGTTTTGGAGAGAAGAATCTTGTTCGGGCTACACGACACTACCCGGCCGGCTGGGTCTCGCTGGATGAATACCACTGGCGATTCGGGATTCCTCTCAATCTCGCTACGAAGCGCGACGTCACTCTCATGCATGCGTCGCATCGCGTCATAAATTGACCGGGCTGTGTAGAAACGCGTGACAGTGAGGTCCTCGATCGGCCGGAAACCGAACATTCTTGAGTGTTGAAGCACAGTGTCTTGCTGATGAACTTTCGGATTTCGCCCGTAGAAGAAACCGATCAAATTCGCGACGGTAATGCCTCTGTCGAGAATCTGCCCACCGATGAAGAGGTTCAGCGGCGTTCGCAAGCGCAACTGCCCCTGTTCGTCGAGCAACTCTTCAACTTGCCGTTCTGAATTGACCTTGGCGATCATCAGCCAATCCGCCTTGAGCGCCTCTACCGCGCACGCAAGGACTTCCTCCTTCGGCGGCAAGTAATGTCGCATCATCTCGATCGAGCGGGCAAGATCGTCATACGCCGCACCAAGAAGCGTAAGGAGCGTTGGCAGGTCGTCTCGTGCCGCCTCGGCCAACTTGTCCTTGATAGTCGCGACGACATTCTCCTGCCAAGTGTGGGCCTTACGTCCAGCTTCGGTGTGTACCACGAAGCTAAACCTTCCCGGTGTCATCCCCGCCCGGTGGTTCTGGAGCCTGCGAACGACGCCTCCCACGATGAAGTTACAGATCGCCGTTCTTATCGCGAGATTGGCCTTGCTCTTGAGGCAGTCTTCAACTCGAAAGCGCCGTCGGTCTTCTCGCTTTAGGACTTGCAGCTCTTCGATGTCGACCTCATGGTAGAGGTGCGACGCCACGGACTCATCGTCTTGGCTATCGTCGAAGTAGAAGTCACTCCCGATGTAGCTTGATGCAACGGGCACGAGTTCCGTAAACGCCGGACGAAGCGGGCGATATTCGATCTCGCTAACCGTCATCTCATCAGGCTGCAGGTATAGTGCATACGGCGTCGCGGTGACCTGCAGGAATGCTGACGAGTGAAATATCCCACGCAAGGTGTCGATCTGCTGCGTTGTCACGTTCGCTTGGAGCCCACTGTCCCGGGTCTTTCGGAAGCCGACACTGGCATAGTCCGCCTCATCATCGATAATCAGGGCGCGCTTGCCAGCTAGCCTCGGGTAGTCGTCTCGAATCAAGCCGGCGAGCTTATCCAAGTTATCGGCTTGCTTTTTCGCAACGAAGACGAGCTTCTGTGAGAGCTCATAACCAGTCAGCCCGCTGGGCACGGTCAGGATGTCATGGATTTGGACGCCGTCTTGTGCGGCCAGGGGAGCAAATTCTTCGCGCACGCGTTCAAGCGTCTGCTTCGCGAGTGCTTTCGTCCCCTTGGTGAGAATCACGGCAATATCGAAGTTGTTTTCGAACGCTAGCGCGATTATCCCCAGGAAGGTTCTCGTCTTGCCCGACTGGATCTTCCCTAGGAGCATTCCAGGGCGACCAGCGCTCGTCTCGACTGCGCTAAGTTTTTCGACCGTCCGCTCGATACACGCTTGCGAATCAACGTCGTACTTTTCTGATTCGATTACGAACTTCTCGTAAAAGCCGCCCGCTGTGTTCAGTTGCATCGTTTCGCATCCTTCTTCCACAACTCTTCAGGCCGACGCTTTGATCTTCTGGTGGGATAGACGATACCGTCAGACGCCCAGAGGAGACAAGACGACACTCGCCTGCTGGTGGGTACCGGTGTTCGCTTCCGCTATTCTACCCTCAAGTTCCGGTCTGTGCAGGCATTCTCACCATCTCTGGCCGCCTAACTGTGGGCCCGTCTCACCGCGGGCGGCGGCCGGAATGCACGGGCGCGCCTGCGGCCTCCGGTCCCAAACCGCGACGAATCCGCCATCGTCGGTCTCCGCCGCGAGAGAGAACGATGACGGCATCAGGACCCTGCGCCCGGTCAGCGTTCGGGAACAGCCGCTCGACCGGTCGTTCTTCGCGAACTGCTGGTTCAGCCAGTCCGGCGTCGCCTATCATCGCGCTGGCGGGTTTTTCCACGGGGTCGATGACACAGTTCGTGTGACGTGGGGCTAGACTTCGTGTGACTTGGGGCTAGACTCTGCGCGGAATCGTTGGCGCGGTAGAGGGAGGACCCGATGGCGCTGCTGGACGGACGTAAGGCACTGGTCACGGGAGCGAGCCGCGGCATCGGCGCGGATATCGCGCGGGGGCTGGCGGCGCATGGTGCAGCCGTCGCCGTGGCGGCGCGCTCCGACGAGGCCTCGCCCGATCCGCGCCTGCCGGGCACGATCCGGACAGTCGCCGCGGGGATCCGCGGCGCCGGCGGGACGGCCGTGCCGGTCCCGCTTGATGTCCGCAGCCCCGAATCGATCACCCGCGCGGTCGAGCGCAGCGTGGCCGAACTCGGGGGTCTCGACATCCTGGTCAACAATGCCGCCGTGCTGGTCCCCGGCACGCTGGAGTCGGTGCAGGACCGGCATATCGACCTGATCTGGCAGCTCGACCTGCGCGGCCCGGTGCTGCTCTGCAAGGCCGCCGTCGAGCACATGAAGGGGAGCGGCGGCGACATCATCAACATCTCGTCGGGCGCCGCCGACGCGCCCGGACCCGGGCCCTACGACGACCCGCGGTCGGGCGGCCAGTTCTACGGCATGGTCAAGGCGGGGCTGGAGCGCATCACCCAGGGCATGGCGATGGAGCTGCAGCCGTACGAAATCGCCTGCAACGTGCTGACGCTGCGCTACCTGATCAAGACGCCCGGCCACTGGTACGCGCTGAGCACGCCCGACAATCCACAGACGGAGTTCGACGAAGCGACCTGGATGGCGCGCGCCACGGCCTGGATTTGCAAGCAGCCGCCCAGCTACACCGGTCACATCGTCGACGACCGCGACCTGCGCGAGGAGCTCGCCAGCCTGTAACGACCGCCGCCACCAGCCGCTTTTGACATCCCGTGGGAGCCCGAGATGCCAGACCTGATCTACGAGAAGTTCGACCATTACGCGATCCTGACGATGAATCGCCCCGAGCGCCTGAACGCGTTGGGCGGCGACCTGCGGCGGCTGACGACGGAAGCGGTGGCCGACTTCGAGGCCGACCCCGAGATGCGCGTCGGCATTCTGACCGGGACGGGCCGTGCATTCTCGGCGGGCGCCGACCTCAAGGAGATGAACGAACAGAATCAGGCGCGCGGTGGGCAGCGCGACACGATGGGGTACAACCTGGCAGATTCGATGCCGTTCTCGCGCAGCCGCAAGCCGTTCATCGCGGCGATCAACGGACTCTGCATCGCCGGCGGCCTGGAGCGCGCACTCGATTGCGACATCCGGATCGCATCGACCGAGGCCTACTTCGGTCTGTTCGAGGTGAAGCGCGGGATCATGCCGGGCTACGCGATTCACCACCTGGCGCGGATGCTGCCGATCGGCGAAGCGCTGTACATCATGCTCACGGCCGACCGGATCGAGCCGCCCGACGCGCTGCGAATCGGTCTGGTGCGCGAAGTGCTCGAGCCCGACAAGCTGATACCGCGAGCGGTCGAGATCGCCGAGATGATCGCGGCCAACGCGCCGCTGGCGGTTGAGGGCACCAAGTTCATGGCGCAGCAGTGGCGCCAGCTGCAGATCGACGAGTCGTACCGGGTGGGCCAGTGGGTCTCGCGCGCGGTGCTGAACTCGGAGGACGCGAAGGAAGGTCCGCAGGCGTTCGTCGAGAAGCGAGCGCCGAACTGGACCGGCCGCTGAGCGAATACCCGTAGACGATTCGTAACGCGCGCGCGGACGGCAGCGAGCAGTGCTGCGTGCCGCTTGTCGCCTAGTGATACTCCTGTCCGCGGTTTCACTGTCCCTCGCCGTAGTCCGGGCTCAGGAACCGCTCACGCCTGAGTATCGAAGCGGTCAGATCAACGGCTACCGGGTATCACTGTCGTTCAATGAGCTGCTTGACCCATCGATCGTGCCGCCCCCTCAGGCGTTCGAGATCAGTGGTTACGCCTCGACTGTCCGGAGTGTCTCGATCAACGGCGCAGAGGTGCACCTCAGCGTCGTGCCGCCGATTCCCGAGGGCGCCGACGCGGTGCTGATCTACACGGCGCCCACGACGGGTGGGATCGAGGCGCTTGACAAGCCGTCGAACCCGGTCGCGTCGTTCTCGACCGTCAGCCGACCGCTCAGCAACAACACGTACGGGCCGGTCGTGACGGCGATCTCCGTCGACGCGGGCTCGGTCGTGCTGACGTTCTCTGCGCGGGTAAGTGAGGATGGCACACTTACCGGCTCCGAGTTCATATTCTGTACCTCCGAATTTGCGTCGGTCGCAACATGTCCGAGTGCGACGGGGGCGGTTGCGAACAACACGCTGGTCACTCTGAACGTCCCTGCAGACGCGCTGCCCGCCGACTCCGTGCTGTGGCTCCGCTATTCGGAAGGATCGAGTGGCGCTCGGCTCGTCGATCAGGACTCGGGCGCTGCCGTTGAGACGATCGTCGCTCACCCCTTCTCGACCCCTGCCGCGCCGGTGGTCGTCGTCCCGCCGAGCCTGCTCTCAGCGATCGGCGACTCGATGACGGTCACGCTGACGTTCGAGCGCGCCCTCGACGCGACATCCACGCCACCGCTCAGTGCATTCACCGTCAACGGGAGCGCGCCAGTCGCAGTGGGGTTTGACGGGCCGACCGTCGCTCTGACGCTTGCGACCGCCCTGGCGGACGGGCAGACGGCCGCGGTCAGCTACACGCCCCCCGAGGCGAGCGTGCTGCAGGATACGGACGGGATCGCTGTCGCCGCGTTCACGGCCGCGATCGACAACCGCACGGACGACGCGCCCGTGGCGGAGACGGCGGAGATCGACGTGACCGGCGGGTCGCTGACGATCACGTTCAACGAGGCGCTCAGTGAGGACCCGTTGGACCAGCCCGCCTCCGACGCGTTCTCGATCAGCGGAGGCTCCACGGCGATCAGCGTCGCCGGCGTGACCGGGACGAGCTTGATCGTGACACTCAGCCCGGGTGTGCTGCAGGGCCAGACGTTGCGAGTCGCCTACACCGCGCCAGCCGGAGGGCCGCTCCGCGACGCCGATCAGGGCGGCCTGAGCGTGCCGTCGTTCGAGCTGGCGATCGAGAACAACAGCGAGCTCACGCCGGCTCCGACGCCGCTGGACACGGGCGGTCTGGTCGATGCGTATGTGATCACGCTCGACTTCAGCGAACCGCTCGACCCGGACGTGGCCCCGCCGCCAACGGCGTTCGCGATCTCGGGGCACGAGGCGCAGGTTCGCACCGTTTCGGTCGTCGGTCGTAAAGTATTGCTTGAGGTGCTTCCGCCCGTGGCGCCCGATCTGTTCCCCTCGATCAGGTATAGCCCGGCACAATCGGGCGCGCTGGAATCGCTGCTCAAGCCGGCTTCCGAGGTTGCAGCGTTCACCCGTGAGCTGAACAACACCACATCGGGGCCGGTGGTTACAGCCATTGCAGTCGAGGGGAGCAGGGTCGCGCTGACTTTCTCGGCGCCCCTGCGGGCCAAGGGAACCATCTCGCGCTCGGCGTTTGGCATCTGCCCCGTAGCGAATGCCGACGACGACGATTGCGCGGCTGCGACCATGCTCGCCGTCGACGGCGCGGTCGTCACGCTCACGGCGCCCGCCGTCGCGCTGCCTGCCGACACGGAAGTCTGGCTGCGCTACTCGGGCGGCTCCGAATCCGATCATCTGCACGACCAGTACAACTCCAGCGCGATCGTTCCGGCCATCGCAGGCCACCCCTTCCGCACGCCCGAAGCAGCGCCCACGCCGCCGGCGTTGCTGACTGCGACCGGAGACGGCACGACCGTGACGCTCACGTTCGACCGCGATCTCGACGCGACGTCCACGCCAGCGCTGAGTGCATTCACCGCCAACGGGAGCGCGCCAAGCGCAGCGGCGCTCGATGGGCCAACGGTCACTCTGACACTTACGGCCGCGCTAGCAGACGGGGAGTCGGCCGCGGTCAGCTACACGCCACCCGAGGCGAACGCCCTCCAGGATGCGGACGGCGTCCGGGTCGCCGCCTTCAGTACGCCAATCGAGAATCGCACTGATTCCGCGCCGATCGCCGTCTCGGCGGCCATCGATGCGGGCGGCGCGACGCTCACGATCACGTTCAGCCAGGCGCTGAGCGAGGAGCCGTTGGACCAGCCCGCCTCCGACGCGTTCTCGATCAGCGGCGGACCTTCGGCGATCACCGCCGTCGGTGTCACCGGGACGAGCTTGATCCTGACGCTCAGCCCGGGTGTGCTGCAGGGGCTGACACTGCGAATCGCGTACACGGCCCCAGTCGGCGGGGCACTCCGCGACGCCGATCAGGGCGGCCTGAGCGTCGCGGCGTTCGAGCTGGAGATCGAGAACCACAGCGAGCTCGCGCCGGCTGCGACACCCGTGGATACCGGCGGTCTGGTCGATGCGTATCTGATCACGCTCGACTTCAGCGAACCACTCGACCCGGACCTGGTCCCGCCGCCAACGGCGTTCGCGATCTCGGGGCACGAGGCGCAGGTTCGCACCGTTTCGGTCGTCGGCGCCAAAGTGCTGCTTCACGTGCTTCCGCCCGTGGCGCCCGACCTGTTCCCATCGATCAGCTATAGCCCGGCACAATCGGGCGCACTGGAATCGCTGGCAAAGCCGGCTTCCGAAGTGCCAGCGTTCACCCGTGAGCTGAACAACACCACATCGGGACCGGTGGTCACATCAATCACGGTCGAGGGGAGCGGAATTGCGCTCTCCCTCTCAGCGCCGCTACAGGCGAAGGGAACCGTCTCGCCCGCGGCGTTTGGCATCTGCCCCACAGCGGATGCCGACGACGGCGATTGCGCGGCTGCGACCATGCTCGCCGTCGACGGCGCGGTCGTCACGCTCACGGCGCCCACCGTCGCGCTGCCTGCCGACACGGAAGTCTGGCTGCGCTACTCGGGCGGCTCCGAATCCGATCACTTGCACGACCAGTACAACTCCAGCGCGATCGTGCCGGCCATCGCGGGCCACCCCTTCCGCACGCCCCAAGCAGCGCCGACGCCGCCGGCGTTGCTGACTGCGACCGGAGACGGCACGACCGTGACGCTCACGTTCGACCGCGATCTCGATGCCGGCTCGGTTCCCGCTGCGGTTGCGTTCGCAGTGAACGGCGCAGCTCCGAGCGAGGTGGCGCTCGACGGCGCTGTGGTCACGTTGACGCTGGCTGCGGCCCTGGCCGACGGTGAGGCTGCCGCGGTCAGCTATACGCCGCCCGAGGAGGGGGCGCTGCAGGGCGTGGATGGCATCGCCGCGGCCGCGTTCACCGAGGCGGTCGCAAACCGCACCGACCATGCTCCGGTTGCGGAGTCGGGCGAGGTCGATGCGGCAGGGGCAACGCTGACGCTCACGTTCAGTGAGGCGTTGAGTGAGGCCGGCGAGGCCACTCCGGCGATCAGCGCGTTCAACCTGACGGGCACGAGCGCCGTGGTGTCAACGGTCACCATGGCGGGCGCGGCGGTGACTCTTTCGTTGTCGCCTCGGGCGCTCTCCGGTGACTCGATCAGCGTCGAGTACACCCCACCCATCGACGCTCCGCGCCTGCGCGACAACGACCAGGGCGCGCTTGACGTCGCAGCCTTCTCGCTGATGATCGACAACGAGGCGCTCGGCCCGCCGATGCTGCTCTCAGCGGTCGCGGACGGCGCCGCGGTCGAGCTCAGATTCAGCCGCGATCTCGATGCCGCATCGCTTCCCGCTGTGACTGCGTTCTCACTGAACGGCGCGGGTCCGAGCGAGGTGGTGCTCGACGGCGCCGTTGTCACGCTGACGCTGGCCGTGGCGCTGGCCGATGGCGAGTCGGCCGCGATCAGCTACACGCCCCCCGAGGCGAGCGCGCTGCAGGATACGGACGGCATCCGGGTCGCCGCCTTCAGTACGCCAATCGAGAATCGCACTGATTCCGCGCCGATCGCGGTCTCGGCGGCCATCGATGCAGGCGGGGGCTCGCTGACGATCACGTTCAGCGAGGGGCTGAGCGAGGACCCATTGGATCAGCCCGCCTCCGACGCGTTCTCGATCAGCGGGGGATCCACGGCGATCAGCGTCGCCGGCGTGACCGGGACGAGCTTGATCCTGACGCTCAGCCCGGGTGTGTTGCAGGGGCTGACACTGCGAATCGCCTACACCGCCCTGGCCGGCGGGGTACTCCGCGACGCGGATCAACGCGGCCTGAGCGTCGCGGCGTTCGAGCTGGCGATCGAGAACAAGAGCGAGCTCAGGCCGGCTCCGACACCGCTGGATACGGGCGGTCTGGTCGATGCGTATGTGATCACGCTCGACTTCAGCGAACTGCTCGACCCGGACGCGGTCCCGCCGCCAACGGCGTTCGCGATCTCGGGACACGCGGCGCAGGTTCGCGCGGTCTCGGTCGCCGGCGCGAAAGTGCTGCTTCAGGTACTTCCCCCGGTAGCGCCCGATCTGTTCCCCTCGATTAGCTACAGCCCGGCTCAATCGGGTCCGCTTGAATCGCTGCTCAAGCCGGCTTCTGAAGTGCCAGCGTTCACCCGTGAGCTGAACAACACCACATCGGGACCGGTGGTCACAGCCATTGCGGTCCAGGGGAGTGAAATCGCGCTCACCTTCTCAGCGCCCTTACGGGCGAAGGGAACCATCTCGCCCGCGACGTTCGGCATTTGCCCCACAGCGAGTGCCGACGACGACGATTGCGCGGCGGCCACCATGCTCGCCGTCGACGGCGCCGTCGTCACGCTCACGGCGCCGGCCGACGCACTGCCTGCCAACACGGAAGTCTGGCTGCGCTACTCGGGCGGCTCCGAGTCCGATCATCTGCACGACCAGTACAACTCCAGCGCGATCGTTCCGGCCATCGCGGGCCACCCCTTCCGCACGCCCGAAGCGGCGCCGACGCCGCCGGCGTTGCTGACCGCCAGCGGCGACGGCACAGCGGTGACGCTCACGTTCGACCGCGGTCTCGATGCGGGCTCGGTTCCCGCAGTGGCTGCGTTCCTGGTGAACGGCGCGGCTCCGAGCGAGGTGGTCCTCGACGGCGCTGTGGTCACGCTGACGCTGGCTGCGGCGCTGGCCGATGGCGAGGCTGCCTCGGTCAGCTATACGCCGCCCGAGGAGGGGGCCCTGCAGGGCGCGGACGGCGTCCGGGTCGCCGCATTCGGTACGCCGATCGAGAATCGCACTGATTCCGCGCCGATCGCCGTCGCGGCAGCCGTCGATGCGAGCGGGGCGTCGCTGACGATCACGTTCAATGAGGCGCTCAGCGAGGAGCCGTTGCACCATCCCGCCTCCGACGCGTTCTCGATCAGCGGGGGCTCCGCGGCGATCACCGCCGTCGGCGTGACCGGGACGAGCCTGATCCTGGCGCTCAGCCCGGGGGTGTTGCAGGGCCAAGCACTGCGAATCGCCTACTCCGCGTCAGCCGGAGGGCCACTCCGCGACGCTGACCAGGGCGGCCTGAGCGTCGCGGCGTTCGAGCTGGAGATCGAGAACCACAGCGAGCTCGCGCCGGCTCCGACACCCCTGGATACGGGCGGTCTAGTCGATGCGTATCTGATCACGCTCGACTTCAGCGAGCCGCTCGACCCGGACGTGGTCCCGCCGCCAACGGCGTTCGCGATCTCGGGACACGAGGCGCAGGTTCGCACCGTTTCGGTCGTCGGCCGCAAGGTGTTGCTGCGCGTGCTTCCGCCCGTGGCGCCCGACCTGTTCCCATCGATCAGCTATAGCCCGGCGCAATCGGGCGCGCTGCAATCGCTGCTCAAGCCGGCTTCCCAGGTTGCGGCGTTCACTCGTGAGCTGAATAACACCACATCAGGGCCGGTGGTTACGGCGATTGCGGTCGAGGGGAGCGGAATCTCGCTGACCTTCTCGGCGCCCCTGCGGGCCAAGGGAACCATCTCGCCCGCGGGGTTTGGCATCTGCCCCGCAGCGAATGCCGACGACGACGATTGCGCGGCTGCGACCATGCTCGCCGTCAACGGCGCGGTCGTCACGCTCACGGCTCAGGCCAACGGACTGCCTGCTGACACGGAAGTCTGGCTGCGCTACTCGGGCGGCTCGGAGTCCGATCATCTGCACGACCAGTACGACTCCAGCGCGATCGTTCCAGCCATCGCGGGCCACCCCTTCCGCACGCCCCAAGCAGCGCCGACGCCGCCGGCGTTGCTGACTGCGACCGGAGACGGCGCAACGGTGACGCTCACGTTCGAGCGCGCCCTCGATCCCGACTCGATTCCCGCTGTGGCTGCGTTCTCATTGAACGGCGCGGCTCCGAGCGAGGTGGCGCTCGACGGCGCTGTGGTCACGTTGACGCTGGCTGCGGCCCTGGCCGACGGTGAGGCTGCCGCGGTCAGCTATACGCCGCCCGAGGAGGGGGCGCTGCAGGGCGTGGATGGCATCGCCGCGGCCGCGTTCACCGAGGCGGTCGCAAACCGCACCGACCATGCTCCGGTTGCGGAGTCGGGCGAGGTCGATGCGGCAGGGGCAACGCTGACGCTCACGTTCAGTGAGGCGTTGAGTGAGGCCGGCGAGGCCACTCCGGCGATCAGCGCGTTCAACCTGACGGGCACGAGCGCCGTGGTGTCAGTCATCACGGTGTCGGGCGCGGCGGTGACGCTTTCGTTGTCGCCTGTGGCGCTCTCCGGTGACTCGATCAGCGTCGAGTACATCCCACCGATCGACGCTCCGCGCCTGCGCGACCACGACCAGGGTGCGCTTGACGTTGCAGCCTTCTCGCTGATGATCGACAACGGGGCGCTCGGCCCGCCGATGCTGCTCTCAGCGGTCGCGGACGGCGTGGCGGTCGAGCTCAGATTCGACCGCGATCTCGATGCCGGCGCGGCGCCCGTGCTGGCCGCGTTCTCCGTTGAGAACAGCGCCGTGATCGACGTGGCGCTGGACGCAGCCGTCGTCACCCTGGCGCTCGCGACAGCGCTCGCCGATGGCGAGGAGACGTCGGTGACCTACACGCCGCCCAACTCCGACGCACTCCAGGATGCGTTCGGGATCGCAGTCGCCGCGTTCACGGCGGAGATTGACAACCGCACGGACGACGCGCCCGTGGCGGAGACGGCGGAGATCGACGTGACCGGCGGGACGCTCACGATCACGTTCAGCGAGGCGCTCAGCGAGTTGGCCGACGGCGCTCCTGCAGCCTCGGCATTCTCGTTGGCGGGCACGAGCGCGACGGCGGCGAGCGTGAGCATCGAAGCGCATGTGGTCACACTCCAACTCTCGCCCGCGGCGCGCGAGGGCGACTCGATCGTGCTCAGCTACGACTCGCCGCCGGTCGGCGGGCTGGCCGACGCGGACCAGGGCCAGATTCCTGTCGCGACGTTCTCTCTGATGGTCAGGAATCGGACTGATGGGGCGCCGGCGCTCCAGCACGGGACCGTTGCGGATGACCTGATCACGCTGACGTTCGATCAGCTGCTCGATGAGACGAGCGTGCCACCCGTGATCGAGCAGGGGCTGAGCCCGAGCAATGCGATCACCGTGACCGTGGACCAGATCCGGGTTTCCTTCACGGCCGTATTGGTTGACGGCCGGGAGCTGCGACTGACGTTGGCTTCGCCCGTGCGCGCGGGTGCTGAGGTCAGAGTCCAATATCAGCTTGGCACTGAGTCGCCGCTGGGCGACACCTCGATGCCGCCGAACCTGATCGACTCGTTCGATCCGTTCGAGCTGACCAATCTCACGCCTGCCGCCCCGCTGTCGGCCGAGATCGTCGGCTGGACGCTGCGAGTCATCTTTGACGCCGCGCTGATGGCGAATCAGGTGATTGGCGCGGCAGGGTTCGGCGTCGCCGCCGACGCTTCCGCTGTCGCGGTCGGCGGAATCTCTGCGGACGGCGCCGTTCTCGTGCTCCACATGGCCACCCCCGTCGCGACGGGCGCCGCCGTCACTCTGACGTACGATCCGCCGTTCGAGGCTGCGCTGTCCGACGCCGACGGGCGCGCGGTGCGTGCGTTCGCGCTGGACGTTGGGAACCTCACAGACGACGGTCCCGTCGCGTCGATGGCGACGGTGGACGCGAAGGCTGTCGTTGTCGAGTTCGATCGGGAGCTGATCCCCGAGCCGGCGCTGTCCGCGGGTGCGTTCGAGGCGAACGGTCGGCCGGGAACGGCCGTGGCGGTCGACGGCGAGGTCCTCCGCATCACGCTTGCCGAGGCCGTCGCGGAAGCAGCGGAGGTCGAGGTCAGCTACACGCCTTCGCCGTCAGGCAGGCTGCGGGACGTGAACGGCATCGCCGCCTCGGCGTTCGCGCTAGAGGCGACGAACCTCACTGACACGGCGCCGGTGGTCGCCGAGGTATTCGCGACGGCGCGACTGGTCACCGTCAGCTTCGACCAGGCGCTCAGCGCGGGCGGAATGCCGCCGTTGGCGGCATTCCACCTTGAAGGGGCCTCGGCGAACGTCAGCGGGATCGGGATCAGCGGCGCGACGCTCCAGCTGACGCTGGGCTGCTGCCTCGATGCCGACGCCGACGCGAGTCTGATCTACACGCCGCAGGCGACCGACGAACTCGAGGATCTCACCGGCAACGATGTCGCTGCGTTCGGCCACCCGATCGACAATCGCACCGTTCCCGGACCCGTGCTCGAGTCGATTGTGGTCCGGGGACGGGAGCTGCGGCTGACATTCGGCACTGAACTTGATGCGGCGTCGATGGTTCCGGCCGACTCGTTCGCCGTCACAGCGGATGGATCTGTCGTCGCGGTCGAATCCGTAGCGGTCGACGGCAACGATGTCCTTGTAACGCTCAACCAGTGGGCGGCGGGACACTACGCGGTCACGATCACGTACACGCCGTCGGACGACGGTGCGCTGCGCGCTGCCGATGGTGGGTATGTGCGGGGGATCGACGAGCGGACCGTCGAGAATCGAAGCGCCCCGCGGCTGGAATCGGTTGAGGCGGACGGAACGCGGCTCACGTTGGCGTTCGACACCGCGTTGCGCGGTGACGCTCCCTCGGCGGGTGTGTTCAGCGTGCCCGAAGCGAATGTTGCGAGCGTCGCGATCTCCGCTCGGGCAGTGGTCCTCACGCTGTCGGACGCGGTGACGGAGGGGCAGGCGGTCGGCATCTCGTATCGGCCGGTGGCCGTGCCGCAGGACGCGATCGTCGGCGCGAACGGGGTTGCGGCGGAGGGCTTCGAAGCTCGGGCTGTGCTGAACCTGACCGACACGCCGCCGCTGCCGATTGGCGCGCGGGTGATCGGAGCGGCGCTCACGATCACGTTCGATCAGACGCTCGAAGCGTCCGGCGTTCCGCCGGATGCGGCATTTGCGGTCGCGGTCGACGGGGTGACGGTCGGCGTGTCCGAGGTCTCGATCGGCGAAGACTCGGTCGCGCTGACGCTGGACCGGGAAGTCACGAGCGCGGAAGCGGTCGCGCTGGCATACACCCAACCGGACGCTGGAGGGCTCGTTGACGCGACAGGCAACCGCACGCTCTCGTTTCAGCTGGACGCAGAGAATCTGACCGCGCCCAAACTCGTGCTTGCGGAGGTCAACGGCGGCGAGCTGACGCTGACGTTCGACGCCGCGTTGGACCCAGATTCGAGGCCGGGCAGCGAGGCGTTCACGGTGCACTTCGCGACGATTGTGGGCGTGACGATGGTGGGAGCGGTGGTGACGCTGGCTCTCAATCCGTCCGTCGCCGAAGACGCGTCGGTGACGCTGTTCTACGAGCCACCGGGGGACCCGACTGAGCGGCTGCAGTCAGCCCACGGCGCTGAAGTCGAAGCGATTCCCGGAATCGCTGTCACGAATCTGACCGACACGATCCCGGTCATGGTCAGCGCCGGCGTGCAGGCAGCGTTCGTGACGCTCGCCTTCGACCAGGCGTTGGAGACCAGCGTGAACCCCGCTCCTGACGCGTTCAGCTTGGCTGGATCCGATCGGCTCGCGATCGCGGCCACGCTGCGGAACGGCGCTGTGACCGGTGACGGCGTCGTCGCCTTGACGCTGGACGGTTCGGTCGGCGAGGGCGCCGAGATCACGGTGGCGTATCAACCGCAGATGGCTGCGACGGACTTGCGCGACCCGGAAGGGAACACGGTTGCCGCGTTTGGCGTCGCGGCCGAGAACGCCACGGACACGGCGCCCGTCGCGCTGTCCGGCTCGGTCGATCGGACTTCGGCGGTGCTCACGTTCGACCAGGCGCTCGGCATGGCGAGCCCGGACGCGATGGCGTTCAGGCTGACGGGCACGCTTGCGGTTGTGACAAGCCTGGACATCGCCGGCGCGACGCTCACGCTGACGCTTCAGCCACCCGTCCAAGAGGGCGAGACGGTGACGCTCGAGTACACAGAGCCAGAGCGCAGCCCGTTGCAGGACGCCACCGCGAATCGTGTCGCCGGCTTCGAGCGCGTGCTCGTGAATCGAACGGACACGGCGCCACGGGTCGAAGCGGCGACGGCGAATGGAAGCGCGCTGCCGATCGTGTTCGACCAACCGCTCGACGAGGGATCGACGCCGGGCTCGGAGGCGTTCAGCGTGACGGGCGGTCCGCTCGTCAGCGGCGTTGAGATTGACGGCGCCATCCTGCATCTGACACTGGACCCTCGTGCGGGGGATGGCGACGAGCTGCGAGTGACGTACGTGGGTGGACTGAACCCGCCGTTGCAGGACGCAACGCTGAATCCGGTCGAGCCGTTCGAGATCGACGTCGTCAACGAAACCGATGACGCACCGACCGCGCTAACCGGGAGCACCGACACGAGCGGCGCGGCGATCACGATCGTGACCAGCGAATCTGTGCGTGTCGCCGACGGCGTCGCGCTGGATGCGTTCGCGCTCGCCGGATCCGCGGCGCGAGTTGCGTCGATCGAGGCGACGGAGGGAGGGTTATCGCTCGAGCTCGAGCCGCCAGTACACGAGCTGGATGAGCTCGTCCTCAGCTACTCCCCGGACTCGACGCAGCCCCTGTTGATCGACGCGGATCAGGCCGCGCTGCCGGTCGCCGCGTTCGAGCTCGCGGTCGCCAACGTCGTCGATACCGCGCCGGTGCTCGAGCGTCTGACCGTAGACGGCGAGACGGTCACCCTGACATTCGATCAGCCGTTGGTGGGACCCGACGGACCGCCGTATCTGGCGGAATTCGATGACGGGACGGTGGTGGATCCGCCCGTTCCCATCCACGCATATCGGGTGCTGGTGAACGAGGCGCCGGAACCTGCGGCGTTCGGAGCATCTGAGGTGCACGACCGAGTCGCCCGACTGACCCTGCTGGCGCCCGTCGGTAGTTCGGACGTCGTGACCCTCCAGTACCAGCTGCAGACGACAAGGCCGCTGATCGACCCGACCGGCCACGAAGTCGCATCGTTCGACCCGCGGCCCGTCGAGAACATCACCGCCGCTGCGCCCGTGTCGGCGCTGGTTGACGGAGCCGTGCTCACGATCACGTTCGACGCGGCGCTCGGGGAGGGCGGGGAAGTGGACGCATCGGCGTTCGCCGTGAACCAGTCGGCGCCTCTGGCGGTGGCGGCATCCGGCGCCGTGCTGACGTTGACGCTCTCCGCTCCGGTCGGCGAGGGCGAGGAGGTCACGGCCCGCTACATCCAGCCGGCTGACGCGGCGCTGCTCGACGCAGCCGGCGGCCGCGTGAAGTCGTTCGAACTCATAGTCGAGAACCAGACCGACACTGCTCCCGCAGCGGTCTCGGCGCTGGTTGACGGCACCTCAGTTGAGATCACGTTCGACCAGGAGCTGTCGCCGACGGCCACACCCGCAACAGCGTTCAGCGTGAGTGACAGCGAAGGACGTATGGCGGTTGAATCCGTCGCGGTCTCGGTGTGGGCGGTGTCGCTGTCGCTGGCTCGGTCCGCGGAGGAGGCGGCGGTCGTCCGGGTTGCGTATTCGCGCCCCGCGACCGAGGCGCTGGCCGACCGGACGGGCAACCGGGTCGAGGCGTTCTCGATCGTCGCGGAGAATCGCACCTTGCAGGGGCCGCGGCCGGTGCTGGTTGAGTCGTGGCTGACCGAGCTGGTGGTGACGTTCGACGAGCCGTTGGACCCCACGGCGCTGCCGGCCGCTCAGGACTTCGAACTCAGCTGGGCGCCCGATGTCGCCGAAGTTGTGGCGATCGACGGCGCGATCCTGCGCCTGCGGCTGCACGAGCCAGGGGCCGGCCCCGACAGCCGAATCCGCTTGAAGTACGAGCCCGGCGCGAACCACCCACTTCGGGACCTGCTCGGTACCGCGGCGGACCCGTTCGCGATCGACGTGACGGATCGGGGCGACGCGCCGCGGATGCTGAGCGCCATCGCCTTCAATCGGATCGTCCTGATCTACTTCGACGCCCCGCTCGACGCCGGGCGTGTCCCGCCGCTGTCGTGGTGGCTCGTGATGGGCGACACGCAGGTTGATGTCGCGGAGGTCTTCGTCTCGGGGTCGGGCAACGTGACGCTGCTGCTCAAAGAGCCGGGCTTGCCCGAGGGCGGCGATGCGGTGTTCGTCGCATATCTCCCGGGCAACAGCGGCAGCCGCTCGCTGCGCGGCCTGGCCGGGCACCTCGTCGCGGGCTCGGGCGTCCTCGCCGCGAACTACACCCAGCTCGACCCCGTGGCCGTCGCTGCGACGGCGAGCGCAACGATGGTGGAGGTCCAGTTCAGCGAGGTGATCACGCCGTATGCGACCGAACCCGACTGGTTCGCCGTCGTCGCCGGCCGGCGCACGATCGGCGTGACCGGCATCGAGTGGGGCGAGACGACTGCGAGCTTGACGCTCGACTCCGAGGTGACGGCCCGCGACGCCGTGACGCTGAGCTACGCGCCCAGGTCGCGCGACGGCGCCGCCGACGATGAGCGCCGGCGGCTCGCCGCGTTCAGCCTGGCCGCGACGAACGACATGACCGTCGCGCCAACCCCCGAAGGCCGGATCGAAGCGGCTCAGCTTCGCGCGGAGGGTGATCCCACCACTTCGGTTGAGGTCGCGCTGCGGCGCGAATTGGTGCGCGAGTTCGCCTGGCGCGGCGGCGTATACGCGACCGTCGAAGTGGCCGCATTGCCCGATCAAGCGCTCGCAGCCTTCCACGAAGACGGATTGCCCGCAGTTGTGCTGCACTCAGTCGAGACCGCGGCAGATCTTCGCGAGGTGCAGATCGAGCTGCGGCCCGTCACCCACCGAGCGCTGCTCGGCGGTGTGCTCGATGATGTCTCGGCGCTGGCCTGGAGTGCGGACGCCGACAGGGCGACGATCCTGAGCGCGTGGCGGATCGGCCTGAGCGACGAGCGGGGCACCCCAATCGATGGCCGGGCGCAGGTCACGGTGCTGCTGCCGTTGCCCGCGGCGACCCGCCCGCTGGCATACGTGGCCTTCGATCTTGGCGCAGACTCGTGGCAGCAGGCGACGGTGTCGGCGCTCTGCGATGCCCAGCCTCACTCCGAACCGGCGACCGCTCCGGCGCCCCAAGGTCCGAATGCGGTCGCATCGATCGACGCGGAAGACGACATTCAAATGGACCTGTGCGATCGGCTGGCCCGCGGCGCTGAACCTGATCGCGAGCCAGCCGCAACGCCCGAGCCGGCAAGCCCGGCCGGCGAGACCGCCGAACCGCAGCCCGAGCCGCCCACGCCGTGGATCGCGATGCGCGTCACAGCGCCGAGCCTGCTCGCCATCGCCGAGATGCCTGCCTACAAGGTCTCGCTGCGTCCAGGACCGACGCCGTTCGTGTTCCGCGGATTGAGCGGGACGCCGGCGCGGGAGTTCGCGAGCGGCCTGGGCCCCGCGGTGCTTGGGATCGGCGTCCCCACCGGGGCGCCGCGCGACTGGCGCTATATCGACGCCGCCGGCGTCTGGGGAGACCCATATGCGCTGAGCTACGGGGAGCGGATCGTGATCGTTTGCGACATGGCCGCGCCGCGGGTCACGCTCACGCTGGCCGCGGATTTGCCGCTCGTGGCGGACGGCGGCTGAGCGCGGGGGCGAAGATCTGAGAGCGGCCGGGGCGTCAGACGTCGCGGACGGAGACCTCGCCGGCGACGATCGTATGCAGCACGCCGCGGCTGTCGCGCACCAGCAGCGCCCCATCGCGCGTCACGTCCTCGGCGACGCCTTCGACTTCGACCGTCTCGCGGCCGATGATCTGGACATCGCGGCCGAGTGTGTCAAGCCGAGAGCGCCAGGCCTCGAACACTTCGTCCGAATCGGCGTGGTCGTAGGCGGCCTCGAACGCGTTGAGCAGGGCGGCGAGCACCGGCTCGCGGGGGGTCTCGTGGCCGAGCTCGATCATCAGGCTGGTCGCCGGGCGGTCGATCTGCGCGGCGTGCGGGGCGGGGTCGAAGTTGACGTTCACACCGATCCCGATCAGCGCATATGTCGGGCCGTCGCTGCGCCACTCGCCCTCGATCAGGATGCCGCCGAACTTGTGGCGATTGATCTCGATGTCGTTCGGCCACTTGAGACGCGGTCGCAGGCCGGAGACCTGCTCGACGGCCTGCGCCACGGCCACCGGCGTGACGATGCTGAGCCGCCTCATCTGATCGGCGTCCGGTCGCACGACCAGCGTGGTGTGGATGCTCTGACCGGGTGGTGAGACCCAGGAGCGGCCCTTGGTGCCGCGGCCGGCGGTCTGCTCGTCGGCGACCACCGTGGCGCCGTGCGGGCAATCTGCCTCCGCGAGGCGCCGCGCGTCGTCCATCGTCGAGTTGGTCACGCGCAGGTAGTGCAGGTCGCGGCCGATGGCGGTGGTGCGGAGCGCCTGCTCGACCTGCGGAATCTGGAGGCGCTGTTGCGGCGTGAGCAGGTCGGGCGCGGCCATGGCGCTGAACTCCGGTCCAAAATTGAGCTGAATTTGAACGACCCCAAGGTGGGCGCCCTGGGGTCGTCGATGTGTACTTCTGCCCAGTCGATAGGGCGAACTACGCGGTCAGGAGGCGCCCACCTCCGCTGCGCTTCGGAACCTACCACTGGGCGAAAGTTGACTATGTCCCAATGTGCATCACCTCCTTTCTTGCCGCTGAGACTAGCAGACCGCGGCGAGCGCGGAGGTGGCGCGCATTGTTAAGCGCCTGCGGTGACCTCGCGGACTGCGTCCTCAACGATGCTGAGAATGTCGTCAACCTGCTCGGCGCTGGCGACCAGCGGCGGGGCGAGCAGATAGGCGTCGCCGCGCACGCGCGAGATCAGGCCGCGTGACTGGCAGGCGCGCAGCAGCTTCGCACCCATGCCCGCTGACAGGTCGAAGGGCTTGTCGGCTTCGGGGTCCTCAAGCAGGTCGAAGCCGCACATGAAGCCGAGCCCGCGAACGTTGCCGACATGCGGGTGCTCGGAGAGCCGCTGGAGCCCGGAGAGCAGCTGCTCGCCGCGGACGGCCGCGTTTTCGACGAGGCCTTCATCGTCAAAGATCTGGAGGTTGCGGAGTCCCACGGCGGCGGCCGTGGGATGGCCGGCGTTGGTGTAGGCGTGCATGAACTTCTGGCCGTTGGCCCCGCCGGTGATGACGTCGTGGACCTGCGTGGAGAAGATGGCCGCGCCCAGCGGGACGTAGCCGCTGGTGATCGCCTTGGCGATCGACATCATGTCGGGCTGAACGTCGAAGTGCTCAAGCGCGAACCACTTGCCGGTGCGGCCGAAGCCGGTGATCACTTCGTCGGCGATGAGCAGGACTTCGTAGCGGTCGCAGACATCGCGGAGCTGGCTGAAGTAGTCGGGCGGCGGCGGGTAGACGCCGCCCGCGCCCTGCACCGGCTCAGCGATCACGGCCGCGACGGAGTCGGGACCTTCCTGCTCGATCGTGGCGACGATGTTGTCGATCATCACGTTGCCCGCGTCGATTCGCCCGCCGCCGGAGGGCGTCGCGTTCGGCGTGTCGGCGTTGATGATGTTCGGCACCAGCGGGCCAAAGTTGCCGTGGAACACCTTCATGCCGGTCGCCGCGGTCATCGCGATGGTGTTGCCGTGGTAGGCCTCAACGCGCGTGATCACCTTGTGCTTTTCGGGCCGGCCGAGCTGGTTCCAGTAGAACCGCGCGGCCTTGAAGTTGGTCTCGTTCGATTCGGAGCCGGAGTTGGTGAAGTAGACGGCCTGCATATTCGGGTAGGCGAGGCCGACCACCTTCTTGGCCAGCCGGATCGCCGGCTCGTTGGTGTAGCCCTCGTAGGAGTTGTTGAAGCCCAGCGTCGACATCTGCTCGAGCGCGGCCTCGCCCAGTTCGCGCCGGCCATGTCCGACAGCGACGTTCCAGAGTGCGGCGAGGCCGTCGATGTACTGCTTGCCGTCGCCGCCGTAGACGTAGATCCCCTCGCCGCGCTCAAGCAGCACCGGCTGCTGGTGCGAGGTCGGATGGAAGAGCGGGTGGACCCAGTGGTTGAGGTCGTCCTCGACGAGAGATCGGTACGTCGCGTCGTCCATGCTGGCCTCCTGAATGGCGGGGGATGGTCAGATGCTATGAGCAAGTCGGATGTGGGGGTAGCGGGCGTTGGACGACGCGTAGGAACGACGGTCGTGCGTGCGAAGGGAGGCTGGGAAGGCTCGAAACAACTCTCCCCCCGCTCGGCGGGGGGAGATGAGTGACAGAGCAACTGTGTTGAGGATCAACTCAGTCGGCGCTGCTGGCGCCCTGTCCGTCATTCCTGCCCCCCTCCGTCATTCCTGCGGAGGCAGGAATGACGGAACCAGCAGCTCGCAAGGCCGCCGCAACAGACAAGGGGGGCCGGCTCCGTACTAGCAGATGTGAATTCCCACCGAGATGTTCGCGGCAGCCCCCCTCTGCCCCCTGCCTGCGCAGGGGCAGGCTTCGGCATCTCCCCCCGCAAAGCGGGGGAGAGTTACTCAGAGGATTCCTGGCTGACGAGACGCGCGAGTTCTTCGCGGGTGACGGCGCGATCGTCCCACGGCTCGGTGTGGGTGGCGAAGATGAGCGTGGGCTCGGCGCCCTTGCCGGCGATCAGGACCAGGTCGTCTGGCGCGGCGTCCGCGAGCGCTCGCTGGATCGCCTGGCGGCGGTCGGGCTCTTCGCTCAGGCGGTCGCCGGCGTCGGCGCTGCGCATCGCGGCGGCGATCTCGGCGACGATCTGCGCAGGGTCTTCGGAGCGGGGGTTCTCACTGGTGATATAGCTGTGGTCGGCGAGTTCGGCGGCGACCTGACCCATCGCGGCGCGGCGGGCCGGGTCACGCTCGCCGGCCACGCCGAAGACCAGCAGCAGGCGCCCGGTCACATGAGGACGAACGGCCTCGAGCGCGACGCGCAGCGCGGGACCGGTCGCGGCGGCATCGACGATCACGCCGAAGGGCTGGCCTGCGTCGATGGTCTCCATGCGTCCGGGCACGGGTCGGGCATCAGCGAAGCCGCGCTGCAGCGCGACGGGCCCAGCGCCGAGCGCCCAGGCCGCGCCGACGGCCAGCGATGCGTTGCCAAGGTTGAAATCTCCGGGCAGATTGAGTCGGCAGGCGAGCGCGCCGGACGCGGTGACGACGCGCACGAGCGCACCCGCGGCGTCGCGCGAGAGCGCCTGGATTGAGACATCGCTGTGACCCGGGCCGATCGCGGCGGTGATCGTGCGTTGTGAATGGGCAGCGGCGATCTCGTCGCGCAGGGGGTCCTCGGCGCGGACGACGGCGAAGCGCGAACGATCTCCCGCGGTCGCGTCGTCGAGCGCGCGGAAGAGCGAGAGCTTGGCGTCGAGGTAGCGCCGGCGCGTGCGGTGGAAGTCGAGGTGGTCGTCGGAGAGGCCGCTGAAGATCGCCACATCGAAGTCGCAGTGGCGCACGCGCTGAAGCTCGAGGCCGTGAGAGCTAGCCTCGATCACGGCATGGGTCTGGCCTGCGGCGACCATCTCGGCGAGCAGCGCCTGAGTCACGTCGGCCTCGGGGGTCGTCTCGCCGGTCGCGTTCGCACGCCACTCGCCGCCGACCTGAAACTCGACGCCGTTGATCAGGCCGGTGGCGTGGCCGGCGGCGGTGAGCAGCGCGTGGGTGAGATAGCTCGTGGTCGTCTTGCCGTCGGTGCCGGTGACGCCGACCACGGTCAGCTTGCTCGCGGGGAACTCGTGCCAGGCAGCGGCGAGATCGGCCAGCGCTGCTCGCGTGTCTTCGACCTCGACGATGGTGAGGCCGGGGGCGTTGCCGACCAGCGGGTGCACCTTCGAGTGGTGATCGTCCTGCACGATCACGGCGCTCGCGCCGGCGTCGCGCGCGTCGACGAGGAAGTCGTGACCGTCGGCGCTGAAGCCGGGGATGGCGACGAAGCAGTCGCCGGGCCCGACCGCGCGGGAGTCCTGACGAACCGCCGCGATCAGCGGGTCAGCGTCGCCGGCGATCAGCCGGTGTGGCGTGTAGGCGAGCAGGGCGGTGAGTGGTTGGGGAGGCATGGCGGCGTTTCTTCGAGGGAGGTTAGGGGCTGCCGGGGCTGTGGTCGCGGGCTGTGAGGGGTGCCTCGGCGATCGGGTGGGAGCGCAGGGAGAGGGGGAGTGGTGTGCCAGGTCGCCTGTAAGCCGGGTTCTGTGACCGCGTTGCGGCGGCGGTGGCCATCCATCTGGAGCGACGGTTGCCCGCCGCTTCGAGCGACCTACCCGGAGACGACGCGGGACGCGCCTGCGCTGCGTGGGCCGTGACGGCCTGCGGCGCTGTCTCCCTATTTGGTCTTGCTCCGGGCGGGGCTTGCCCAGCCGGCCGGTCTCCCGACCGCTGGTGCGCTCTTACCGCACCATTTCACCCTTACCGCGAGACGGAGCGACGTGTGCCGGAGCGTTCGCGGCGGTTTGTTTCTGTGGCGCTATCCGTCAGGTTGCCCTGCCTGGGAGTTACCCAGCGCCCTGTCCCGTGGAGCCCGGACTTTCCTCGAGCCGGCGTTGAGACCGGCCCGCGGCCACCCGGCGACCTGGCGGAGTCAGCTTACCGCCGGCGGAGCTCGTCGAGCGCGGCGTTGGCCAGTCCGTCGGCGCGGGCGTTCTGTTCGCGCGGGACGTGGCGCAGCTGAGCGTCGTCGAATTCGTCGAGCAGGTCGAGCAGCCGGCCGTAGAGCGGTTTGAGCGCGGCGTTGCGGACGCGGTAGCGGCCTTCGACCTGGCGAACGACGAGCTGGCTGTCGAGTCGCAGCTCCAGCTCGTCGGCGCCGGCGCGCAGCGCGGCCTGCGCGGCGGCGATCGCGCCGCGATATTCGGCGACGTTGTTCGTGGCGCGGCCGATCGCCTCACCGTCGGCATCGAGCTCCGCGCCGTGCTCGTCGGTCACGACGTAGCCATAGGCGGCGGGGCCGGGATTGCCACGCGACGCGCCGTCGGCCCAGGCGATGACTCGCATCGCGGGCTACGGCCGCAGGATCGTCTGGATGCCGTCGTCATGGACGACGACGCGCTCGATCAGCTCGGCGAGCAGAGCTCGTTGCGCTTCGAAGCTCAGCTCATCCCAGCCGTCGCTGAGGCGGGTGAGCATCTGCGCTCGACGACGGCGCCGCTCGGCGTCGGTCGATTGCGCGCTGAGGCGCCCGCGGAGGCGTTCGACCTCGGCTTCGGCGCGCTCGTATTCCTCGATGATCAGGGCGGATTCGTCGCGCAGGCCGCGCATCGGCGCGCCGCGGACGCTCACGGCGTCGAGCGCGTGGCCGAGTCGCCGGTCGAGGGCGCGCAGCCGCGAGCGGGCGCGAGACAGCGCCGAGGTGGTCTCGGCGACAACCGCGTTGGGGTCGCCGGCGAGGGCGAGTGCGGGTGTGGCGTCCTGACCGCCGTCGCCGCGGAGGTGGCGGAGGACTTCATCCTCGAGGTCGTCCGCGCGGCGGGTGTGATAGTCGCCGACGGACTGGTTGGTGCGGGCCTCGCTCTGGTAGTAGCGATAGACGCCGCTGCCGGTCTCGCCGCCGCGGAGCTGCCAGCTCTGGCGGCGCGTGACGCCGATCATGCGGCTGCCGCTCTCGCCGCACCAGACCAGCCCGGCGAGCAGGAACTGGCTGCGCGCCGACGATCCGGGCGCGGTGCGGCGGGCGACCATCTGCGCCTGGATGCTCTGGAAGTCGGCCTGCGAGATGAGCGCCTCGTGGTTGTCGGGGACGCTGACGCCGAAGCGCTGATAGGTCCCGGTGTAGACGCGGTTGCGCAGCAGGTCGCGGATCGTGACCATGCTCCAGGCGCCGCTACGGCGCGTCCGATAGCCCTCCGCGTTGAGGCGTTGGGCGATCCGGCGGATGCCGAGGCCTTCGCCGACGTACATGCGGACGATGTAGCTGACGACCTCGGCCTCTGCCGGAACCGGCTCGAGGCGGCGGTCGTCGCCGATCCGATAGCCGTAGGGCGGTCGTCCCATGGCATGGCCGTAGACGGCGCGGCGGCGCATGCCTTCGCGAACGCGGGCGCTGCGCTCGCGCGGCTGTTGACGCTCCCAGAGCTCGAGCGTGCGGTTCTCATCGAGCGCGCCCTCTTCGAGTGAGACGACCTGGGCGCCGCGGGCGCGAAGCTGCATCACGGAGCGAGCGCTCTGATTGGCGTCGCCCCCGAGGCGCCGGAAGGCGGGTACCACCACAACAGTGAAGCCGGGGCCCTCCTCAGACTCTTGAGCGAGATGCGCGAGCAGCTGGGACATGCCGAGGCGGCTGTCGCCAGCCGCGGCGTCGAGGAAGGTGGCAGCCGGTTCGTAGCCGTGTTCGTTGCAGAACTCGAGGAACTCAGCGTTCTGTTCCGCGAGCGTGGGCGTGGCCTCATCGGCGTTTGGTTCGCACCGACTGAGGTAGCCAAAAGCGCGCACGGTCAGGCCACTCTCACCTCAGGCTACGCGGACGAGACATCCGCAGGATGGGCACTCGATCGGACGGTCGGCACGTCGAGCGCGGGTGATGATCATCGTCGGGAGGGTCAGCCGGCACTCTTCGCAGACGCCGCCGGCGACGCCGGCGACGACGCGCGGGCGGCGCTGGCGGTACTCATCGTAGGTGCGCAGGTCGCTGTCGTTGAGGCGCACGCGGCGCTGCTCGACGAGCACGCTGAGGTCGTCAACGCGGGCCTGCGCCTCGTCGCGTTCGGCGCGGAGCTGAGTCTGGCGAGTGTCCCAGATTGCGAGCGCCTGCTCGCTCAGCTCGCGCAGCCAGCGCTCGGCGGTGGCCGCCTCTTCAGCGCGTTGCCGCGCCGCGAGGTTGGCGTCGCTGAGCGGGCCGAGGTTCTGGCGTTGTGAGTAGAGGTCGCGCTGCAGCTCTTCGAGCGTGCGATGGTCAGTGATCGTGCCGCCGTAGAGTCGTTCGTCGGCGGCCTGGATGCGCCGCTGGGCGGTCCCGACGATCGCTTCGGCTTCGCGGGATTCGCGGGCGGCCGTGGCGCTGAGCAGGGCCTGGGCCTCATTCTCGGCGTCCAGGGCCTCGACAAACGGTGGGTCGGTGATCTGCTCGACGACCGTCTGGAGTACGCGCTTGGCGTCGTCGCGCTGCAGGTCCACCTGCTGCAGCTCCTGCATTTCTTCGAGATCCATGTGGTGTGGTTTCTCCACGGGCCGGCGACGCTTCAGTCAGTCTATGCGCGCACGGGGTGAGTGCCAACGAAGACGATTGAGATGACACAACGGGCGAGCGGCTGTGCGCTGATATGCGCGCTGATAGGCTGATTCGGCCATGGACGACGCACTGCGCCCGGCTGAGCCTCGGCAGCTGAATTCGCTGCTGATCAACGTTTCGACTCTGCTCCAGGAGTCGATCGGGGCGCTGCGCCTGTACGAGCTGGCGGAGGCCGAGTTCCGTTATGGGGACGGCGTCAGCCTCGTCGCGGGTCCGTTGCGGCTGCTACGCACCGATCAGTCGGTGATGGCCAGCGCGCAGCTGCGCACGAGCGCCGAGGAGGTCTGCGGCGCCTGCCTGGGGCTGGCGATCGTGGAGCTGGAGCTCGAGTTCGAGGAGGAGTTCTGGCCGGCGAGCGACGCGGTGACCGGTCGGCCGGTCGAGCCGCCGCCGGAGCGGGACGGGTTCGCGGTGATCGATGGGCAGATCGACTTGAACGAAGTCGTGCGACAATATGTTGAGATGGCGAGGCCGATGAGTCCTCGTTGCGGTCCGGCGTGTCCCGGAGCGGGACTTCCGGCCGACAACGACGAACAAACGACTGATCACCGCTGGGCGGCGCTGGCAGCGCTGCGAGAGCGGCTCTAGCGAGCGCCCGGTTCAGCCCGACACACGTGAGCCCAGCGATGGGGGAGGACGACTGAGATGCCACCACTTCCGAAGCGCAAGTATGCGAAGACGCGCCAACGGCTGCGCCGCCAGCACCACAAGGTGCAGCGACCGAAGCTGGTCAGCTGCCCGCAGTGCAACTCGCCGCATCAGGCCCACCACATCTGCTGGGCCTGCGGTCAGTACCGCGGCAACGCCGTGATCGAGATCGAGGACTAGCGCGTGGCCGCAGAGCCGAACGCGGGGGCCGGCACCGGATCGAGCGCCTGGCTGTTCCCCGGCCAGGGCGCACAGAAGGTGGGGATGGGACGCGATCTGTACGACGCGTATCCCGAAGCGGCCGCAGTCTTCGATGAGGCGGACGAGGCGATCGGCCGCTCGCTGTCGCGCATCATCTTCGAGGGGCCCGACGACGAGCTGCGGCAGACGGTGAACACGCAGCCCGCGATTCTGGTCACGAGCCTCGCCGCGTGGGCCGCCGCGCGGGCGGTGGGGCACGCGGCGCTGGCCGAAGCTCCGGTCTGTGTCGCAGGGCACAGCATGGGCGAGTACAGCGCGCTGGTCGCGGCGGGATCGCTGACGGTCGCGGAGGCGGTGCGGCTGGTGCAGCGTCGCGGCGAGCTGATGCAGGCGGCGGGCGAAGCGCAGCCCGGCACGCTGGCCGCGGTGCTGGGGATGGACCAGGACGTCGTGCAGGCGGTCTGCGCGGAGGCGGGGGCGGAGGTCTGCAACGTCAACGCGACGGGCCAGATCGTGATCGGCGGGCCTCCGGAAGAGGTCGAGCGTGCGGCAGTGCTGGCCGAGCAGCGGGGCGCGCGGCGCGTCGTGCGGCTCAACGTGGGCGGTGCATTTCACACGTCGCTGATGGCGCCGGCGGCGGAGCAGATGGGGCCGGTGCTGGACGCGGCGACGATTACGGCCCCGTCGATCCCGGTGATCGGCAACGTTGAAGCGGCTGAGCTGACGAGCGCCGAGGCGGTTCGCCAGGACCTGAAAGCGCAGATTCGCCGGCCTGTGCAGTGGCGCGACACGGTGTTGCGGATGCGCGAGCTGGGAGTCGGGACGTTCGTGGAGATGGGTCCGGGGTCGGTGCTGACCGGCCTGGTGCGCACGACGCTGCGGCCCGAGCGACCAACGTTGATCAATTTGAGCGACCGCGACAGCATTTCAGGCGGTTCGGCCTGAGCGCCCCGTCGGCCGGCAGTCGCAGCAAGCTGCAACACCGCGTAGCCCGCGCGCGCGCGTTCGAAGCGTTGTTCGAGGCGGAGTTCGAGCGGATCACGGGCGCGGCCGCATTGCGGCGCGGGCAGCTCAACCAACCGCTGGACGAGCCCGAGCACGCCTACGCGCGGGCGATCGTCGACGGCGTCAGCGCTCGCCTGGGCGAGATCGACGCGATCGTGCGAGAGACGGCGACACAGCGGCCGCTGACGCAGATGGCGTTGGTCGACCTAACGGTGCTGCGGATTGCGCTGTGGGAACTGCTCTTCAATACTGAGGCGGTACGCGCGACCACTGCCGCCAACGAAGCGGTGGAGCTGGCCAAGCGGTTCGGCAGCGATGGCAGCCGACGGCTGGTCAGCGGCGTATTGGGTACGATTCGGCGAACCCGGCTCGCGGAGCCGGTGCAGGAGGCTTCCGCAGTGGCACTGTTCGATCGCATCCAGGGAATCATTGAAGAGCAACTCAGCGTCGAGCCGGCCGAGATCACGATGGACGCATCGTTCATCGACGACCTCGGGGCGGACTCGCTGGACCTCGTTGAGCTGATCATGTCGTTCGAGGAAGAATTTCGCGACGAGGTTCCCGAGCTGGAGATTTCCGATGAGGACGCGGAGGGGATCGGGACGGTTCGCGACGCGGTGAACTTCCTGATCGAGAAGGGCGTCCCCGAGTAGTCCGGGGCGCGAGGCGCGGCGTTGGGCCGCGAGCGCAGCAGCACGTCGCGCGGCGGAACCGGAGGCAGGCCACGCGGGCCGGCCCGCTGAGGCTTCGGCGGCGTCGCCGCCGGGTGGGGCAGCGCGGCGGCGGAGATCGGATAGGCTGAGACCGTCGCGTATGCGCGCCGGAGCGAGGGCGTGTAGCGCGGGGTCTCGCGGGGGCGCGCATGAATATCTTCGGCGTCGGCATTCCCGAGATTCTGGTGGTGTTGCTGCTGGCCGCCGTGATCTTCGGTCCCGGCCGGCTTCCTGAGTTCGCTGCACAGTTCGGGCGCGCGATCCGCGAGCTGCGCGAGTACGCGCGCGACTTCCGCGATGAATACCTGACCGACTTCGAAGAGATGCGCGAGGAGTACATCGAGGTCCGCCACACCCTGGCGGAGACCGACCAGGACATCCGGCGCGACCTCGAGGAGGCGGAAGCGGACATCCGGGCGGCGGCGCGCGACGCGGAGGCGGCGACCGAGGACGCGATCACGACGGCGCGCGACGGCGGGACGCCCGCGGCCGCGGCGTCGACAACGACGACGGTGGCGGCCGTCGAGCAGGCTGAGACTCCGACCGAGCAGCGACGCGTGCGGCGGCGGCCGATCGTGCGGCGGCGCAACGTCCGCGCGGCCGAAGCGGCTGAGGCGCCGGCGCGGCCCGCCAACGTGATTTCGCTCAACCGCCGCCGGCGCGACGTATAGCGGCGCGGACGTACTGACCGATGGCCTCGCAGCCGACCACCGAGCCGCCCGACGAGCCGCCCATTCCGCCGCCCGATGATCCGGAGCTGGTTGAGGATCTCGGCGACGAGGGCGCGGAGCTGACGCTCGGCGAGCATCTGGTCGAGATTCGTCATCGGCTGACGATCGCGACCCTGAGCGTCGTGCTGACCACCGTGGTGACGCTGGTGTTCGCGGAGCAGATTCTCGACTACCTGCTGCAGCCCGGTCGCGACGCGCTGCCCAACTTCCGGCCGATCTACACCGAGCTGCTCGGCTACATCGGGGCCTACATCAAGATCAGCCTGATGTTGGGCATCGCCGGGGCAATGCCGGTGATCGTCTATCAGGTCTACGCGTTCATCCACCCCGGTCTGACGCGCGCGGAACGACGCTGGATTCTGCCGATCGTGTTCGTGGCGACGATTGCGTTCGCGGCCGGCGGCGCCTTCGCGTTCTACCTGGGCTGGCCGCCGGCGCTCGATTTCCTGCTCAATTTCGGTGACAACATCGCCGACCCGCAGGTGCGGATCAACAACTACATCGACATGCTGACGCGATTCGTCTTCTGGACCGGGATCATCTTCGAGATGCCGCTGTTCCTGATGGGCCTCGGCGCGTTCGGGCTGGTCACGGCCAAGCGGCTGGTGGGGATGTGGCGTTGGGCGATCATCGGATCGTTCCTCCTGGCGGCGCTGATCACACCCTCGATCGACCCGGTCACGCAGACAATCGTGGCGGTGCCGGCGATGGGCCTCTACGGGTTGGGGGTCCTGCTGGTGCGGATCGTCGAGCCGCACGCGATTATCCCCGTAGTGGAGTCGGACCTGGACGCGGAGGAGTAGGGCACGCGCATATGTCGTGCGCGGGTGGCGCGGATTGGCGCTCCTAGACTCGCGGCATGGAATTGCTTGAGCTGGCGGATTTGAATGAGCGGGTGGCGGGCTGCGTCGCCTGCGGCTTGAGCAGGAGCCGGACGCGGACCGTGCCGGGCGATGGCGACCCGAACGCGGAGCTGATGTTCATCGGCGAGGGGCCGGGCTTCTATGAGGATCAGCAGGGCCGGCCGTTCGTGGGGCGCGCGGGGCAGTTGCTTGATGAACTGCTGGCGGACATCTCCCTCACACGCGCTGACGTGTTCGTGGCGAACGTGGTGAAGTGCCGGCCGCCGCAGAATCGCGACCCGCAGCCCGATGAGATCGGCGCGTGCGAGCCGTTTCTGACAGAGCAGATCGAGGGCATCCGCCCGAAGCTGATCGTGCCGTTGGGGCGCTTCGCGACGCAGTACTTCATCCCAGGGACCACGATGGGGCGCTCGCGGGGCGTGCCGACGTGGGCGGGGCGCTGGTTGGTGTACCCCGTCTATCACCCGGCGGCGGCGCTGCGGCAGGGCGCATTCATGGACGTGCTGCGCGAGGATTTCGCGCGGATTCCGCAGCTGCTGGCGGAGTCGGAACGGCCTCTTGCGGCGGGGCAGGCGGGCGCTGTGGCAGTCGCGGCGACCGAGGATGAGACGCAGGGCACACAGCTGGCGCTGCTCTAGGCTGGCTCGAATACGCTCGAACGGACCCGGCCCCGCTGGGGCGTCGGTCAGTCAACATCTGGAGGCGACGAGTGAGCGACGTGCGGCGGGACGGGCTGCGGGTGGTGCCGTTGGGCGGGCTGGGCGACATCGGGCGGAATCTGATGGTCTACGAGACCGACGACGACATGGTCGTGGTCGACGCGGGGTTGATGTTTCCCTCGGAGGAGATGCACGGGGTCGACTACATCATTCCCGATGTGTCATATCTGGAGGAGCGGCGCCACAAGCTGCGCGCGTGGCTGATCACGCACGGTCACGAGGACCACATCGGCGGGCTGCGCTTCCTGCTGCCGCGGCTGCCGGCGCCGGTCTACGCGGCGCGGCTACCGCACGGCCTGTTGCGGCTGAAGCTCGAAGAGGCGGGGCTGTTGGAGGTTGATCAGGTGACGATCGCGGCGGGCTCGAAGCTGAACTTCGGACAGATGTCGGCTGAGTTCTTCCCGGTCGCGCATTCGATTCCCGATGCGTTCGGGATCGCGTTGCGCACGCCGGCGGGCCTGGTGGTGCACACCGGCGACTTCAAGATCGACCACACGCCGGTGATGGGCGCACCGACTGACCTGAACGCGCTGGCTCGCTACGGCGAGGAAGGCGTGCGGCTGTTGTGCAGCGACTCGACCTACGCGGACCGACCGGGGCACACGATCTCCGAGCTGGTGGTCGGCGATGCGCTGGAGCAGATTCTGCTGACCGCGCCGGGTCGGGTGATCATCGCGACGTTCGCGTCGCAGATCGCGCGGGTGCAGCAGATCATCGACGGGGCGGAGGAGGTGGGGCGGACGGTCTTCCCGACCGGTCGGTCGATGGAGAAAAACATCGGAATGGCGATGGAGCTGGACTACATCAGGGCCGGCGAGCGGCGGGTCCGCAGCATCGGGGAGCACCGGCACGTGTCGGATGAGAACTCGGTGATCGTCTGCACCGGCGCCCAGGGCGAGCCGATGTCGGCGCTGTCGCGGATGGCCAGCGGGGACCATCGCGATGTCACGCTGAAGCCGGGTGACACGGTGGTGCTGTCTTCGACGCCGATCCCGGGCAACGAGGCGGCGGTCAACACGACCATCGACAACCTGTTCCGTCGCGGCGTGGACGTGATGTACTCGGGCGGCGGGCACGAGCACGTGCATGTGCGCGGCCACGCGGGTCAGGAAGAGCTGAAGACGGTGATCGGGCTGACCCGGCCGCAGGCCTTCGTGCCGATTCACGGCGAGTATCGGCACCTCACGATGCACGCGCGGCTGGCGATCTCGATGGGCGTGCCGGAAGAGAACTGTCACATCGTGCTGGACGGCGACGCGCTGGAGCTGACCACGGACCAGTCGGAGGTGGTGGACCGGGTGCCGGCCTCGTACGTCTACGTGGACGGCGTCAACGTGGGCGGAGTGGACCACACGGTGCTGCGCGATCGTCAGAAGCTGGCTCAGGACGGCGTGGTGGTCGTGGTGGTGCCGGTCGACCACCAGACGGGGCAGCTGGCGGGCGAGATCGAGCTGGTGGCCAAGGGGTTCGTGGAGCTGGAGCGGTCGCCGGAGCTGCGCGACGGGGCGATCTCGAAGGTCACCGAGCTGCTCAGGCGTGATTCGCACCCGGTCGAGTGGAGCCAGCTGGAAAATGGGCTGAAACGACAAATCTCGACATACTTTTACCGCGAGGCGCGCCAGCGGCCTATGGTGATTCCTGTGGCGGTTGAAGTCTGAGGCTCGCCTTCGCGGTCTCGGGCGCGAAGTGGGGCGGCTCCGGCCTGCGTGCCGGAGGGTGTGGCATGGCTCGAAATCGATCGACGCGCCGAACGCCGCGACTGCGGCGTCTTGGTCGCTGGCTGAGCGACGAGCGGACGCCGCTGGCCGGACTCGCTCTGGTTGGGATCGCGACGCTGTTCGCGGTCTGGGTGTCGCTGGCCGGGGCGCCGAACGCGGCGCAGCGTGAGGCGGTGATCGGCGCATTGGGCGGGGGCGTGTACCTGGTTGGTGTGATCCTGGCCGGGCTGGGCGCGGCGCTCGCGCTGCGGCTGCGGCGTCCGAACGGGGTGCAGACGCGGCGCGGGGCGGGGGTGCTGGCGCTGCTGGCTGCGGCCTGGGGGATCGCGGGCGCCATGAGCCCGGAGGCGACGTTGGGTGGGGTGTCGCTCGCGGAGAAATCGCTGGGTGGAGATGTGGGCGCGGCGCTGGCCACCGGGCGCGGGGCGATCGTGATCGCGTTGCTGGTGCTGGGCGGCGTCACGCTGATCGCGCCGCAGTTCAGTCGCAGCGCGGCGCTGGCCGCTGGTCGATTGATGCGCAGCGGCGGCCGCGAGCTGGCGGCGCGAGGGCCGGGCGTGGTCGCGGCGGTGGGCGGCGCGATCTGGGCGGGGATTCGCTGGTATGTCCAGCTGGTCGGCGGGGCGCTGGCGGAGATCGTGGCTTCGACGCGCGCGGCGCTCGAGCGTCGTCGGCTGCGGCCAGTCGCACAACCAGTCGCACAGCCAGTCGCAGCGCCGGTCGCCGTTTCGATCGCGGCGCCGCGCTGGGCGACGCAGGTGTCGGTTGGAGCTGAGCCGCAGGTCATCGAGCCGCCGGCTCCGCCGCCGCTGGCGCCCCAGCCGGCGCGCGTTGTGGAGCCGTTGACGCCTGCTCCTGCGCCTGCGCCGACGAAGCGGACGCTGAACCGACAGGCTGCGGACGGTTGGCGGCTGCCGCCGCTGGATCTGCTGGACGGCGACAGCGGGGCGATTTCGCCGGCGAGCGCGGACGTGAACGCGAAGATCATCGTCGACACGCTGGCGTCGTTCGGGGTGGACGCGCGAGTGGCGGAGATCAATCGCGGGCCGACGGTGACGCAGTTCGGGATCGAGCCCGGCTGGGAGGTGCGAACACGGCAGGTTCCGCTGCGCAACGCGGAGGGCAAGGCGCTGCTCGACGAGGATGGTCAGCCCCGAACCAAGATCGAGGAGGTGGCGCGGACCCGCGTGCGGGTCAACCGGATCACGCGACTGTCGAACGATCTGGCGCTGGCGCTGTCAGCTTCGTCGATCCGCGTCGAAGCGCCGGTCCCCGGCCGGCCGGTGATTGGGATCGAGGTGCCGAACGACGAGACGCGGATCGTCGCGCTGCGCGGGTTGCTCGAATCCCCCGAATATCGCGAGGCGGCGGCCAAGGGCGGCCTGCCGATCGCGCTGGGGCGCGATGTGCGCGGGCGTGCCGTGGTGGCGGACCTGACCAAGATGCCGCACGTGCTGATCGCGGGCGCGACGGGATCGGGCAAGAGCGTGTGCATCAACACGATCATCACCTGCCTGCTGATGCACGTGTCGCCGCTGCAGCTGCGGCTGGTGCTGGTGGACCCGAAGCGGGTGGAGCTGACGGGCTACGGATCGGTGCCGCACCTGGCATTGTCACGGGTGGTCACGGACTCCGATGAGGTGGTGCGGGTGCTGGGCATGATCGTGGCGGAAATGGAGCGGCGCTATCGGCGGCTCGAGCTTCGCGGCGCACGGAACATCGCGGCGTACAACGCACTGCCCGAGATCGAGCAGCCGTTGCCGTATTGGGTGGTGGTGCTCGACGAGCTGGCGGACATGATGATGGCCGCGCCGGTCGAGGTGGAGCAGCAGCTGGTGCGGCTGGCGCAGCTGGCCCGGGCGACGGGGATTCATTTGGTGGTGGCGACTCAACGGCCATCAGTCGATGTGGTGACGGGGCTGATCAAAGCGAACTTCCCGACGCGGATCGCCTTTGCGACCACGTCGCAGACGGATGCGCGGGTGATCATGGATCGAGCCGGGGCGGAGAAGCTGCTGGGCAGGGGCGACATGCTGCTGATGAGTGCGGACAGCATCGCACCGCGGCGAGTGCAGGGGGCGTTCGTCTCGGACGAGGAGATCGCGCGCGTGATCGAAGCGTGGGACGCGCCCGCGCAGCCGACGACTGAGCGACCCTCGATCGATGAGATGCTCAAGGAGTTCGAGGCGGAAGCGAACCTCGCGCCGGATGTCCGCGAGGTGCTGCGGGCGGAGGCGGACGCGAAGTTGCTGCGGGGAACGCTGCGCTCAGCGATCACGAGCGCGCCGGCGGAACCGGACATCGTGGGGCCGGGGGATCCGCTGGACCTGCCCGCGGGCATGCAGCGTGAGCGGACCGGCAGCACGGCTGACAGCAGATTCGATGAGGCTGCGGATCTGGCGCGGGAGCATCGACGGGTGTCCGCGTCGCTGTTGCAGCGACGCATGCGGGTCGGCTTGCCGCGGGCGCAGCGGCTGATCGAGCTGCTCGAGCAGGCGGGGATTGTGGCGCCATCCGAAGGCGGCCCGTCGCGGCGAGTGCTGCAGCAGTCGGAGTCGGGAATTCAGTCGCTCGACTAGCGCCGCGTTGAAAAAGTCCCCCTGTTGGCGTTCGCCTCTCTCGCCCCGCAAAGCGGGGGGAGATGCCGAAGCCTACCCCTGCGCAGGCAGGGGGCAGAGGGGGGCCTGCAGCCCCGATGCAACGGCGTGGCGTATCTGGTCCGGCACGGCTGGGCCCCCCTCTGTCCCTTCGGGACATCTCCCCCCGCGCTGCGGGTGGAGAGAGAGCGGACGCGTTGACCTTTTCGGCAGCCTGCTAGCGCCCTGCTAATGGACCGCGGCGAGGACGGGATCGAAGGGGTCGAAGGATTCGTCACCGTCGAAGCGCATGGCGTCGGGACCAGCGTCCTGATCAGCGGCCTGCGCGCGGAGGTAGTCGGCCCAGCTGAGGCGGAAGAGACGCTCACGACGGGTCATCCCACGGATCCGCCGGGCGCCCATGTCGACCCAGAAGCGAGGCGGGATCTCGTGCTTCACCTCGTCCACGTAGACCGACGACGCGAGGATCATGCCGCCGTCGCCTTTGGCGACGATCCGGCTGGCCACGTTGACCGTGCGTCCGAGAATGTCGCCGCCGGGCCGGAGGATCACGTCGCCGCGGTGAATGCCGACACGGACGCTGACCGGCCAGGCGGCGCCGCGGTTGGCCGAGCGCAGGGTGACGCGAGCCTGGATACGAGCCGCGCAGCGGGCGGCGTCGACTTCATCGGCGAATACGATCAGGAAGCCGTCGCCGGTCAGTTTGACCTCGAAGCCGCGGTGCCGGTGCAGCTCCTCGCGGACGATGTCGTTGTGCTCGTCGATGATCGCTTCCCAGGTGGCGTCGCCCATCCGCTCGGTGAGCTGGGTCGAATCCTCGATGTCGGTGAAGACGACGGTGAGCGCCTCACCATGAGCGGGCATCAGGGCGGCGGTGAGGGCACGGCCGCAGTTGGGGCAGAACGACGAGGCGGGCGGGGCGAGTTCGCCGCAGAATGCGCAGTGCCGGCCGCCGGGGTCGCGGGTCTCGCCGCCCAGCCAGGAGGGCGGCGCGTCGGCGACCGGCTGCGCCCCGATGGCGCGCCGACGCTCGGGGATCGGATCCAAAACCACCGGGACGCCTCTCAGCGGCAGGTCTTCTTGACCCGCGGAGACGAAATCACCCACCGCGCGGGCCGGGTGGGTGAGAAGGGTCAGCGCCCTGGACGGTCAAGCCGGTCAGCGGAAACGGTTGAGCATCGCTGTGGCTGGTCCTCGACACGCAGGGGCGCGTCACCGCGACCGTACCAGTGTTGCGCGCGGGTCGTCAAAGCGCTCGCCGCGGTGTTACCGCCCGCGGCCGGCGCGGGCGGGCTCGCGGCGGCGGCGCGGCCGCCGCCGGCGGCCGTAGGCCTGGTCGACCCACGGCTCGAGCTCATCGGGGTCGCCGGCCAGTTCGCGACGCAGGTCGACAATCTGGTCACGCAGAATGGCCGCCTTCTCGAATTCGAGATCCCGGGAGGCCTGCTTCATGCGCAGCTCAAGCTCCTTGATCGTGCGCGCGATCTGATCGGGGCTGGCGTCTGTCGGGAGGGTGGCGCCTGCGTCGTATTCGAACGGGACGTCCTCGGCGACCTGACGGACCTGGTCGGTTATGTCTCGGATTTCCTTGGTGATCGAGACGGGCGCGATGCCGTGGCGCTCGTTGTACTCGGCCTGCGCCATGCGGCGGCGGTGCGTTTCATCGATCGCGCGGCGCATCGAGTGGGTGATGCGGTCGGCGTAGAGGATCGCCTGCGCGTTGACGTGCCGAGCGGCGCGGCCGATCGTCTGCACCATCGTGCTCTCGTTGCGCAGGAAGCCCTCCTTATCGGCGTCGAGCACGGCGACGAGGCTGACCTCGGGAAGGTCGAGACCCTCGCGCAGGAGGTTGATCCCGACGACGCAGTCGAAGACACCGAGCCGCAGGTCGCGCAGGACCTCGACGCGCTGGAAGGCGTCCTGCTCGCTGTGCAGGTAGTAGGTCTTGATCCCGACCTCGCGCAGGTAGTCGGCGAGGTCTTCGGACATCTTCTTGGTCAACGTGGTGACGAGGGTGCGCTCTCCGCGCTCCGTGCGGGCGCGGATTTCGGAGACGAGGTCGTCGATCTGGCCGTCGGTGCCGCGCACTTCGACGACCGGATCGAGCAGGCCGGTGGGCCGGATCAGCTGCTCGACGATCTGCTCGGAGTGATTGCGTTCGTAGACGGCCGGGGTCGCGGAGACGAACACGACCTGATTGATGTGGCGCTCGAACTCGTCGATGTTGAGCGGGCGATTGTCGATCGCCGAGGGCAGGCGGAAGCCGAAGTCGACCAGGGTCTGCTTGCGGCTGGTGTCGCCGCCGTACATGCCGCGCACTTGCGGGAGGGTCATGTGGCTCTCGTCGATGAAGAGCAGCCAGTCTTCGGGGAAGTAGTCGAGCAGCGTCCAGGGCGTGCTGCCGGCCGCGCGGCGGGCGAGGTGGCGGGAGTAGTTCTCGATGCCCGGGCAGTAGCCGGTCTCGCGCAGGGTTTCGAGGTCGTAGTTGGTGCGCTCTTCGAGACGCGCGGCTTCGAGGATCCGGTCCTCGCGGCGAAACTCATCGAGACGCTGCTGCAGCTCGACCTCGATGTCGGTGACGGCGGCGGACATGCGCTCATCGGTGGTCACGAAGTGCTTGGCCGGGTAGATATCGACGCGATCGCGATCGGCCAGGATCTCGCCGGTCAGCGGATCAAGCTCGACGATCCGCTCGACCATGTTGTCCCAGAACTCGACTCGCACAGCGAGGTCCTCGTAGGAGGGGTGGATCGTGAGCGTGTCGCCGCGGATCCGGAAGCGGCCGCGGGTGAGCGTCATTTCGTCGCGTTGGTACTGCTGGTCGATCAGGCGGCGCAGGATCAGGTTGCGGGCGACGTGTTTGCCCTTCTCGAGCGTCAGCACCATGCCCTGGTAGTCGTCGGGCTCGCCCAGACCGTAGATGCAGGAGACGGAGGCGACGATCACGACATCGCGGCGCTCGAACAGGGCTCGGGTGGCCGCGTGCCGCAGCTTGTCGATCTCCTCGTTGATGTCCGACTCCTTGGCGATGTAGGTGTCGGAGCGCGGGATGTAGGCCTCAGGCTGGTAGTAGTCGTAATAGGAGACGAAGTACTCGACCGCGTTGTTGGGGAAGAAGTCGCGGAACTCCGTGCAGAGCTGGGCGGCGAGCGTCTTGTTGTGAGCGAGCACGAGCGTCGGGCGGTTGAGCTGCGCGATCACGTTCGCCATCGTGAACGTCTTGCCGGAGCCGGTCACGCCGAGCAGGGTCTGGGCGTGGTGGCCGGCCTGGAGCCCGGCCAGGAGCTCACGGATGGCCTGCGGCTGGTCGCCGGTCGGCTGGTAGTCGGCAACGAGATCGAAGAGGTCGGTTGCGGTCACGTGCGATCCTTCGGCGCGGATACAGCCTAGCCCGATCTCGGTCCGTCAGGCGTCGCTGCCGAGGCGCTGGAGTACGGCGCGCAACATCGATTCGGTGGTGTCGCTGGCAGTGGCCACTGGGGCGAGTTCGGCGACCCAGCGCTCGGCCTCGCGGCGCTGGTAGCCGAGGCCGATCAGGGCGTCGACGGTGTCGGCGGCGACCTGGTCGGGGGCACGGCTGGTTGCGGGGGCGTCGGCGCCGTCGAAGCCCTCGTCCTGCAGCAGCGCCTCTTCGACGAGCTTGCCGCGCAGCTCGGCGATGATCTTGTCGGCCTGGCGGAGGCCGATGCCGGGCAGGCCGCTCAGCGCGCGTCGATCGCCGGCCTCGATCCAGCGGGCGATCGTGGAGACGGAGGCGGCCAGCGCTCGTTGCGCCTTGGTGACGCCCATGTTGTCGACGGTCAGGAGCTTGCGGAAGAAGTCGCGCTCGATGGGCCGCTGGAAGCCGATCAGCACAGGCGTGGGGGCCCGATCGGGCACGTGGTAGTGGGTGAAGAGGTTCAGCTTCTGCTCGTCTTTGTCGCGCAGGGCGCGCCAGCAGATCGTCGGCAGGCGCACCTCGTAGACGAGCCCGCCGACCCGGACCTCAACGCTCTGCTCCTTGTCGTTCCAGTCGACCCGCTCGCCGGAGACTCGCGAGATCATCGGGTTGCCAGCGGCAGGCGCCGCGACATGAGCGTGTGGCAGTAGGCCACGGCGAGGGCGTCGGCTGCGTCGTTTGAGGCTTCGAGACGACCGAGCTGGAGATGCCGCACGAGCGCCGTGGCAACAGCCTGCTTGTCGGCGGCGCCGTCGCCCACGACGGCTTCGCGGACCGCGCGCGGGGCGTACTCGGCGACATCGAGGCCCGCCTGCGCGGCGGCCATCATGGCGGCCGCCTCGGCCTGGCCGAGCGCGACGGCGGTGCGGATGTTGCGGTTGAGGAAGGGTCGCTCGACGGCGGCTGAGGCGGGCGCGTAGCGCTCGATGACGTTTGAGATGCCCGTGTGAATCTCGACGAGCCGATCGGCCAGCGACTCCGCGCCGGGGCGGATCACGCCCCAGGCGAGCTTGACACCGCCGTCACCGTCGACGCTGAGCACGCCCCAACCGGTGGCGCGCAAGCCGGGATCGACGCCCAGCACGCCGCCAGTGATGCCGGCTGGGCGCGCGGGCGTCTGGCTCACCGACTACGCCTCGGCCAACACGGCGTCGGGGAAGTCGGCGTTGGTGAACACCCGCTGAACGTCGTCGAGATCCTCGAGGGCGTCGATCAGGCGCAGCAGCGAACGGGCCTGTGAGACATCGACCTCGACGGTGTTGGTGGGGCGCATCACGACTTCGGCGAAGGCGACGGAGACGCCGGCGCTCTCGACGCTGCTGCGGGCCTGTTCGAGGTCGTTGGGAGCGGTGATGACCTCGACCAGGTCGGGTTCGACCTCGACATCCTCAGCCCCGCCATCGATCGCGGCGAGGGCGACCTCGTCGGCATCGACTCCGGCTTCGAGGTCGACGCCGATCACGCCTTTCTGCTCGAAGATCCAGGCGACGGCTCCGGACCCGGCCATATTGGCGCCGGCGCGGGTGAGGGCGGCGCGGACATCGGAGACGGCGCGATTGCGGTTGTCGGTGAGCGAATCGATCAGGATGGCGGCGCCGCCGGGCCCGTAGGCCTCGTAGCGGATCTCCTCGAGTTGCGCGCCGTCGCCGGCGTTGGTCGCGCGGTCGATCGCGCGCTGGATGTTGTCCTTGGGCATGTTGTTCTGGCGAGCGCGCTCGATCGCCAGGCGGAGCGCGGAGTTCTCATCGGGGTTGGGGCCCCCGCCGCGTGCCGCGACGGAGAGTTCGCGGCCCAGTTTGGTGAAGAGCTGGCCGCGCTTGGCGTCGGTGACGCCCTTCTTGCGCTTGATCGACGACCATTTGGAGTGTCCCGACATCGCAGCGTCTCCGAGAGTTCACGCAGCGCCTCATCCAGCGCGTGCCCGCGAATCGTAGAACGAGAGTATCACTCAGGACGGAGGCGATTGGGACGGCGTCAGAGCAGGTTCAGCTCAGCGATCGCGGAGCGGGTCTGTTCGAGCGCAGCGTGGGCGGTGATGTCGTTATCCAGCGGCGTGATCGAGACGGAACCGCTGATGATCGCCGCCACGTCGGTTCCGGCGGGAAGTTCCACGCCTTCGCGGCGGATCAGCTGGCGGCGGATTGAGCCGTCGGGCGCGATCAGATCGACCACGCGGTCGATCGAGATGTCGCCGGTGTGGGTGACTTCGACACCGATGATCTCGGCGCGCGGGCGGTTGGGGACATTGACATTGAGCAGCTTCGCCTCGCCGCGCGCGAGCAGCCAGCCCGCGACATCGGCGCCGATCCGGGCGGCGACGTCGAGGTTCGCGCCATCGAGGCTGGCGGAGGACACGGCGACGGAGGGAAGGCCGCGCACGTAGCCCTGCATCGCGGCCATGACAGTGCCTGAGTGGAGGATGTCGCGTCCCACGTTGGGACCGGGGTTGACGCCGGAGACGATCATGTCGACGTGGCGTGCCGCGTGGCGGCGCAGGCCCAGCACCACAGCGTCGGCGGGGGTGCCGCTGACCTGCCAGGCGTCGACGCCGTCGATCCGCGAGTGGGCGCGCTCGGATGCGAGGTCGCGGTGGAGCGTGAAGGCGGCGCTCATGCCGGACTGGTTGAAGGCCGGGGCGACGACCATCACCTCGCCGTGGTCGGTGAGCGCGTCGGCGAGATACCAGAGCCCGTCGGCGTCAATGCCGTCGTCGTTGCAGACCATGATCAGAGGTCGTTCGGTCATGGGACCTCCTTGCGACGGGCAGGCTAGAGCGGGAGTGCGCGAGCCGGGTACCGGCTGGTTGACCGGAGCAACTCGAAAGCGAGCTCGAAAGGAACTCGAAAGACAGTCTTTCGAGTTCCTTTCGAGCTCTTTCCGCCATAAACAAGGGAGATCCGAGGGTCCGCCGGGGGAACTGTCAACCCAGCTGGAACGAACTCTCAAGACAGCATTGCGAGTTGGATTCGAGCTCGCCTGCTAGGGGGCGCTGCTGGCTGACCGAGGGGGCGCTTGGGGGAACTGTCAAGCCAGCTCGAACGAACTCTCAAGACAGCATTGCGAGTTGGATTCGAGCTCGCCTGCTAGGGGGCGCTGCTGGCTGACCGAGGAGGCGGTTGGGCGAACCGTCAAGCCAACTCGAACGAACTCTAAAGACAGCGTTGCGAGTTGGTTTCGAGCTCGCCTGCTGGGGAGCGCTTCCGGTTGACCGAGCGGCAGTTGGGGGAACTATCAAGCCAGCTCGAACGAACTCTAAAGACAGCATTGCGAGTTGGTTTCGAGCTCGCCTGCTGGGGGGGCTTCTGGCTGACCAAGGGGGCGGTTGGAGGAACTGTCAAGCCAGCTCGAACGAACTCTCAAGACAGCTCTGCAAGTCGGCCGAACAAAGTCGCGGGCGCCTCGAGCTCGACCTCAACGGTCCAGTAGGCAGTCGGATCGGCTGGAGCGCCACCGATTCGTCTCACAAGACGCCTCTCCTCAAGTGCATACAGATGCCTGAGAACAGTTGGTCGGGAGAAGCCGGTCAGCTCGACGATTTCGCCCGTTCGTAGCTGCCCGGCGTTGCCAAGCCTATCGAAGATCTGCACGGCAATCGGCGCCATGTTCGAAAGCGCTAGAGGACGAGCCCTCGTCCCCGAAAGCGTCACTTCGACTCCTCTGCCCGTGTGCTCGACGCTCGGCCGCCGGAGCCCCGCCGCCTCCATCACGTCCACCATTCGTTTGAGCCCTTCGCCGAGCTCCTGGCCATAGGAGAGTTGAGCCATCACGCGAGCGATGCGGGGGTTGCGGGCGTTGTGGCCGATGTTGGTGAGGTCATCGAACCGAGTCACTCCGGGGAAGCGGCCAGGGCTCGCGACTTCGAGCCGGTCGTCGAAGATCGCGGCACGGATGTGGTCGCCGAAGTTGCTGTAGGCACGATGAATCACGGCGTTCACGAGTGCTTCGAGCCAGACTTCCTCGGGCACGATTCCCTGCCAATGGAATCGGCCGTCCGATCCCAAGGAGCGCCGCCTAGGTAGTGAGCGGCGGATCTCCTGCTGGGCCGCGTCGATCTGCTGTGGCAGGGTCCCTTCGCAGCGCACATCGCTGAGCAAGTTCTGCGCGGTGCCAGTGCGACGCGCAGTCCCTTCATATCTGAGCACCCGCACATAGGCAGCGGGGAACGCCCCCTGTGGTTCCTCTCCAAAAAGCAGCTGCCCCGCGGTCAATGGTGCGCCGTCCGAGTCGACCAACCCGCGCGCCCGCAGTAACCGCTGTGGGTCAGTCTGATCGAACCGTGCGATGTAAGCCGCGACCTCGTCGTCGTCGAGGCGGGCGTGTCCGAATGTCGCCGCCGGCGTCAGCTCGAAGCTCGTATCGCCTCGGTCGTACCTCAGTTGGATGCGCTGGTCGAAGCTCAGCCGGCGATCTTCGTCTCCGACGCGCTGGAACACCTCGTCCCGATGGTTCGCGTGCATCTGGCCGGTCGGCAGAACCGAGATGGCGAAGAGCCGATCTGCCGCGCCCGAGCTGTTCACACAGTCCAGCAGTGTCACATCGAAGCGCACAGGAGGCTCCGTGAAGTCGAGGCCAGCCTGATACCAGCTGTTTTGCGCTTTCCAGAACCCCAGCACTCCCTCGCACGCGCCATCGCTCAGTCCGATGACGACCGTGCCGCCATCGGCGTTGGCCATCGCGACCAACGTCTTGGCAAGCTCGTGTCCCTTGATCCTCGAACTCTTGCGCTCGAACCACTGACTCTCTGGCTCCCTCAGCAAGCGTTCGGTCACCTGCTCGGGGTGTATCGTTGCCAGCTGCTCGATCGTCGGAATCATGAGAGCTAGCCTAATGCACCCTAAGATCTTTAGGGTAGTAGAGACCTTGCAGTCCGATGACGGCCTACAGGTCTACTCGGCTTGACCGGTCCACTCGGAGGCGGAGGGGATGCCGCCGAGCGTGGTGGCGTGTTCAACGCTGCGCAGCGTCGCGGCGGTGATCGCTTCGGCGGCCATGACTCCGACGAGGGTGAGCAGCGCGGGGACGGCGGAGACATCGATCTCGCCGGTCGCGAGGGTGAAGATCGAGTCGCCGTCGGCTGGGGTGAAGGCGGGGTCAATGGTGCGGGCGAGGCCGGCGGAGGCCATGATCGAGATGCGGTGGGCCTGGCCCTTGTGCAGGCGTGCGTTGGTAGCCACGACGGCGAGCGTCGTGTTCGCGCCGGCCATCGCGGCCTCGGCCGCCTCCAGCTCCGCGAGGTACGTGGCGTAGGGCTTGTCGCGCAGGATCGCCGCGCCTCGGCTCATCTCGCCCCGCTCGCCGACGCGCACGCCCGCGACGAGGCTGCCGTCGGCGGGGTTGACGATATCGCCGACCGCGTTGGTGGCGACGGCCGCGCCGACGATCAGGCCGGAATCGTGATGGACGGCGGCGGTGCCGAAGCCGCCTTTGGTTGACTGACCGCGCGGGCCGGCCTTAGCGACGGTGCAGCCCGTTCCCACGCCGACCGAGCCCTGCTCGACACCGCCAGCGCGGGCGTAACGGGCAGCGCGGTAGCCGGAGTCGCGATCGGGGTGGTTGGGCCGGCCGATCGGGAGGTCGAAGACGACCGCGCCGACGACGATCGGGATCGACGGGAGGCCGGGAGCGAGGCGCTCGCCGACGCCCCGCTCGCCCAGATAGCGCTTGATCCCGCTGGCGGCCTCGAGGCCGAAGAGGCTGCCGCCGGTCAGCAGTACGCCGTAGACGCGCGTGATCGAGTTCTCGGCGCGGATCAGGTCAGTGTCGAGCGTGCCGGGCGCGCCGCCGGGACCGAAATAGCCGGGCACGGCGCCCTGCTCGCAGATGATCGCGGTGCAGCCGGTGGCCCAGCGACGGTTGGTCCAGTGCCCCAGGCGGATGCCGGGCACCGCGGTGATTGCGTCGTGGCGCGGGGCGACCCTGTCACTCGGCATCGGCTGCTGCATTCGGTTCGTCGCTCGTGATCACGAGCGGCTGTCGTGGGGTGCGGTTCCAGTGCAGCTGGAAGACGTCAGGACGGCTGTAGTGGCCGACGCTGTCGACCCAGCGCTTGGACTCGATCGTGGCGCGCGGGTCGATCTCGGCGTAGAGGATGGTTTCCTCGCCGGTCACGGGGCCGGCGATGTACTTGCCGCCGGGAGCGATGATCGCGCTGCCGCCGTCGGCCTCCCAGAATGGCTCTTCGGCCAGCGGCGTGCCGGCGGGCAGGCGCTCGGCGGACATGACCTCGCGGGCGACCACGACGAAGCAGGCGTTCTCGTAGGCCAGCTGGCGGGTGGCGGCGTCGACGATGCCGTGCAGCATCTCCCAGCCGGGCCAGACGGAGGCGTGAATCTGTATCCCGAGGCCGGCAAGCGCGTAGCGAGCGGGGGCCATGTGGTGCTCGTAGCAGATCAGGCCGCCGAGCCGGCCGCGCTCGGTCTCGTAGACATCAAGGTCCGAACCGTCGCCGTAGCCCCAGACGAGGCGCTCGGAGAGCGTCGGCACGAGCTTGCGGTGCTTGCCGAGCAGTCGGCCGTCGTCGCCGATGTAGGCGAGCGTGTTGTAGAGCGTGCCGCCGGTCGCGTCGCGTTCGTTGATTCCGATCACAACGGTGGCCTGCGCGTCCCGCGCGGCGTCGCTGATGCGGGTCCACTCGGGCGAGCCAACCACCATGCTGTGCTCGAAGTGGTGCTCGTAGAGGCGGGTGAAGGAGTCGCGGTCGGCGGCGCGAGAGTGGAAGTAGGGATAGCTCGGGATCCAGGTTTCGGGGAACACGATCAGCGATGCGCCCGCGGCTGAAGCCTCTTCAATCGCCGCGATGGCGCGCGCTACACCGTCGCTCAGCGTCAGGCCGGGAGCCCACTGCACGGCGGCGGCGATGAACGGTTGAGCGGACATCTGAGCACCCAGATCAGCTTGGCGGCGGGTCGAGCGACCAGAGCCCATAGCCGCCGGTGACGGGCAGGACGGTGCCGGTGATGTAGCTGGCCGCGTCGGAGAGCAGGAAGGCGACAGCGCCCGCGACTTCGTCGTCGGCGCCCAGCCGTCGCATCGCGGTGTGCTCGGTCACGCGCTCGCGGTACCAGGACGGCATCGGCTCGGTCAGCGGGGTGTCGATGAACGCGGGGGCGACGCAGTTGACGCGGATCGGTTGGGGGATGGCGTGGGCCCACTCGGCCGCGAATGTGCGGGTCATCGCTTCGATCGCGGCGCGGGTCATGGCGTAGGGGGCCTGGCGGGGCAGGCCGTATTCGGCGCCCACCGAGGAGATGGTGACGACGCTGCCGCCGCGGCCCTCGCCGATCCAGCGCGCTGCGACGTTGCGGGTGAGAAAGAAGGTGCCGCGCTGGTTGACATCCATGATCTGGTCGTATTGGTCGGGTGTGACGCGCTCGCCGCGCTGCAGGATCGGGCTGATCCCGGCGATGTTGACGAGCCCGGTGAGCGGGCCGGCCGTCTGCTCGACGTCATCGATCAGGCCGACGTGGTCGTCGATCTGGGCGAGATCGGCGCGGAAGGCCCAGGCCTGGCCGCCGTCCTCGCGAATCCCCTCGGCGACTTCCTCCACCTGCGCCGCGGTCCGGGCGGTGAGGGCAACCCGCGCGCCCATCTGAGCGATCAGCTGGGCGGCGGCTTTGCCGATCCCGCGGCCCGCGCCCGAGACGAGCACCACGTGGTCTTCGAGTGAGAAGGGCGAGGTACTCATGCCTTCTCCTGTATGGCCATCGTGTCGCGGACATGAAGGTAGAGCCAGATCAGATCACGCGCGGCGCCGGTGATCTTGTCGATCGCGTCGATGAAGACTTCGAGCTGTGGTTCGTGGATGGCGAGCGCGTGGGTGAGCACGACGCGGCGGCGGTTCTCAACCACGACGAGTGCGACCTGATCGGGGCTCATCGCTCGTTCCGGCAGCCAATCGAGCTTGTGGGTGAGGGTTGAGGAGGCGCGCAGGCCGTCGGCGAGTTCCAGCAGCACACCCTGGTCGACCTTCTGAACGCGCTCGATCCCGTGCGTCACGGCGGATGTCGCGGCGGCGAAGGCTCGATAGTCCCGCTTCGGGATTTCGCCTCGGGCGGCCTGGACATCCGAGAAGCTGGGCAGCTGCAGGTCACGGAGCAGTTCGGTCGAGCTGCGGCCCAGCGTCAGGGCGCGGAAGGCCGCGACCGACGGCGCGTTCAGCTCGAAGTTCATGAACGTGGTCAGCAGCGGCTGCTCGTGGCGGCGGCGCATGGCGAGATAGAGGGCCATCAGCTCCTGCGCCGCGTTGAGATATTCCTCGACGATGCGCATCCCGATCACCTTGCGGTCGTCGGGGTCGGCGAGCGCCTGGGAGCGGAACAGGGCCTCGGCGACAGTGCGATGCGCCTTCGCGCCGAAGCGGGCGTAGTTCTCGAGAAAGGAGATTTCGACGGCGTGCAGGGAGCGGTCGAAGCAGGGAGCGCAGACGCGGGCTCGGGAATCGGCGGCGGCGAGGTCGAAGTCGTCGCCGCAGTCTTCGCAGGTGGCGATCGCGAGGCGGCGGTCGCGATCGGCGCGGTTCGGCTCGTAGGGCGTGCGCGGATGCGCCTCAGTCGGTCGCCGAGCTGACATGCGGCTGCCTCCGGCGCGAGGCTAACACTCGGAGTCGGCGCGGCGACGCCGGCGCAGCTTGCTGTTGACCTGCCGGGAGGCCTGCCGCGGATGCTGGCACTTGGGGCACCAGTGGGAGGCGCGCCCGCCGACGATGCTGCGGCGGATCAGCGCGCCGCAGTCGTCGCAGGGCTGCTCGGTACGCCGGAAGACGCGGACGAAGTGTTGCTGTGAGCCTTCGCCGCCTGCGACGTTGGTGTAGTCGCGGAAGGAGGCGCCTCCATGGGCGACACCTTCCTCGAGCACCCGGCGGATCGCCGCGTGCAGCGCAACGCGTTCCTTGGGGCGCAGCGAGCCGGCCGGAGCCTCGGGATGGAGCTGGGCGAGAAAGAGCGCTTCGTCGGCGTAGATGTTGCCGATCCCGGCGACGCTGCGCTGGTCAAGCAGCGCGGCTTTGACGGCGATCGTGCGGCCGCGCAGGGCGTCCCAGAGGGCGGGCACGTCGAAATCGTCGCTGAGCGGCTCGGGGCCGAGCTGCGGCAGGGCGTCAGCCATCTGATCGACGACATCGATCGTGCCGAACTTGCGCACGTCGACGAAGCGCAGCTGGTAGTCGCCGGCGAGCTCGAAGGTCGCTCGGGTGAACCGGTCGGGCTCTGCGTTGGGTTCGCGGAAGCGCAGCGAGCCGGTCATGCGCAGATGGACGACGCAGCAGGCGCCATCGTCGAGACTCATGCCGAGGTACTTGCCGCGGCGCTGGATGGCGCCGAAGCGCCGGCCCCGGAGCTGCGCGCTGACCGCTTCCGCCGGGAGGCCGCGCAGCAGGCGGCTCGCGCCGGGCGCGACCGAGAAGTCGATGATCTCGCGGCCGCGGATCAGTGGTTCGAGATCGCGGCGGACGGTTTCGACTTCGGGGAGCTCAGGCATCCGCGACTAGCGGGCCCAGGCGTCGCGCAGCAGCCGCTCGTCGAACCACTGGCTGGACTTGCCCTCCGAGACCCACTCGTACAGCGCGGCCTTGAAGATGCCCTCCATCGCCGCGACGGTGGCGATCGCGATGCCGCCGAGGATCACGGCCGCGATGATCGCGACGATCGGCCAGATCAACGCGAGGATGATCACCGGGATCGCGGCGATCAGCAGCGCAACGAAGTAGATCAGCATGAACGAGAACTGGGCGGTGAGCTGCTCGCCCCAACTGCGGTTGAAGTAGCCGGCGGAGCGGCGGATCGCCTGGATCGGGCCGACCCGCTCGGCGACCAGGACAGGCACGACGAAGAACGTGATGTAGGCCCAGACCGCGCCGATCATGCTGACGATGATCGATCCGACGATCCGCATCACCTGGTTGTCGGAGCTCTGCGCGGCGGCCTGGAGGGCGCGGAGGATCAGGCCAACCGTACCGGTGATCAGCGTCCAGCCGAGGATCGCGAGCCACATCCCGCGGACGGCGCGGAAGCCGCTGGCGACATTCGGATCGCCCCCTTCGAGGCGCTCGCGAGCGGCGGCGATCAGCGCGGCGTTGCAGAAGATGATGACGTAGATCGAGGCGAAATAGACGACGACTGTGATGATCACGTCGACGAGGTTGAGCTGCATCCCCTCGTCGCCGATCCGGTCGAGCGTGCCGATCCCGCCGAACACGCCGGCGGCGATCGCGGCGATCACGAGCACGCCGAGGCTGGAGAGGATCGGGAAGACGATCAGCTCCCGGTCAAGCTGGAGGACACGCCAGGACATCTTGATCAGGTTGAACGTGTTGCCGATCGTGCGGAAAATGCCACCCATGCTGATTGCTCTTCCTGATTGCCGAGTTGCCTGGTTGCCGAGTTCCCTAGTTGGAGCTGAGCGGCGCGAGCGGTTCGAGGTCACGCCAGTTGGCGCCGCGGCGGACGTCGATCTGGAGCGGGACCACCATCCGGATCGCGGTCGGCATCGTGTCCTGGAGGAGGCTGACGAGGTCGTCGACCTCCGCGCCGGGCAGTTCGAAGATCAGCTCATCGTGGACCTGGAGGAGCATCCGGGCGCGCAGCTCACGACCCTGCAGTCCGCTGTCGATCTGCAGCATCGCCTTCTTCATCACGTCGGCGGCGGTGCCCTGGACCGGCATGTTGACGGCCATCCGTTCGGCGCCGAGCCGGGCCTGGAAGTTGGAGGAGTTGATCTGGGGCAGGAAGCGGCGGCGGCCCAGCAGGGTCTCCGCGTAGCCGCGATCACGGGTGCTCGCCTTGGTCTCCTCGATCCACTCGGCGACGCGGGCGAAGCGGCCGAAGTAGGAGTCGATGAAGGCCTGGGCGTCGGAGCGGGCCATCCCGGAGCGCTGCGAGAGACCATGGGCGGTGAGACCGTAGATCACGCCGAAGTTCATCATCTTGGCGACCCGGCGCATCTCGGGCTGGACATCGTCGATCGTCACGCCGTAGGCGGCCGAGGCGGTGGCGGAGTGAATGTCCTCGCCGCGGTTGAACGCTTCGATCAGGCCGGGGTCGTCGGACAGATGGGCGAGCACACGCAGCTCGATCTGGGAGTAGTCGGCGCTGACGAAGCAGACCTCGTCGCTGAGATTGGCCAGGGCGTCCCAGGCGCGGGGCACGAAGGCGGCGCGGATCTGGCGCCCCATTTCGGTGCGAACGGGGATGTTCTGCAGGTTGGGGCGCTCGGACGAGAGCCGGCCGGTCGCGGCGACGGTCTGGTTGTAGTCGGTGTGGATGCGGCCGGTGCTCGCGCTGATCAGCGGCGGGAGTGACTCGACGTAGGTCGAGCGAAGCTTGGTCAGCTCGCGCCAGCCGAGCACGTGCTCGACGATCGGGTGGCTCTGGGCGAGCCGTTCGAGCTGTTGGGCGTCGGTTGAGAAGCCCTGCGATGTCTTGCGTGTCTTGGGCAGGCTCAGCTCTTCGAAGAGCACGACGCTGAGTTGTTTGGGCGAGCCGATGTTGAATTCGTGGCCGGCGTCCTCGTAGATCTGCGCGGTGGTGGTGTCGATCTCGCGGTCGAGCGTGGCGTCGAGCTGCTCGAGCCGGGTGCTGTCGAGCGTCACGCCGGCCAGTTCCATCTCGACCAGCACGGGGATGAGGGGCAGCTCCAGTTCGCGGTAGAGGGCGGCGAGCGACTCATCCTCTTTCAGCTCGGGCACGAGCACCGAGGCGAGTCGGAGAGTCATGTCGGCGTCGGCGGCGGCGTAGGGGCCTGCCTCCGCGGCGGGGACATCCAGCATCGTCTTCTGCTTGCGGCCCTTACCGATCAGCTCCTCGATTGGCGTCATGTTGACGCCGAGGCGGGACTGGGCGAGGGCCTTGAGGCCGATCTGCGGCTCGGTGAGCAGATAAGCGACGAGCATCGTGTCGTGTTCGAGGCCGCGCAACTGGATGCCCTGGCGGGCGAGCACCTTGATGTCGAACTTGGCGTTGTGCAGGACCTTCGGCACTGAGGGGTCCTCGAGCACGGGGCGGAGCGCCTCGCGCACGAGCTCCGCGTCGAGCTGGCCCTCGACTTCGACGCCGAGCTCGCCGCGGTGGCCGACGGGGATGTAGCCGGCGCGGCCCGCAGCGTCGGCCAGGGCGTAGCCGGCGATCTGGCAGTCGATCGGGTCGAGCGCGGACGTTTCGAGGTCGACAGCGAGGAGCGGGGCGGCGGCGGCGCGCTCGACCCACTCGCGCAGCGCCGGCTCGTCGCGCACGAGGTCGTATTCGATCTCTAGCTCAGGCTCGGGCGGCGCCGCGGCGGCGGCGAAGGAGTCGCCTCCGAGCTGGCTTGCCCACTCGGTCAGGGAGCGGAACTCGAGCTCCTCAAACTTGGCGATCGCGGTGCTGCGGTCGAACTTGTGCAGCGACGCGGCATCGAGATCGAGCTGCACCGGGACCTCGTGGTTGATCGTCGCCAGCCACTTGGAGTGGAAGGCGACTTCGCGTTGTTCGCGAAGCTTCTTCTGCGTCCCGGCCGGCTTGACCTCATCGAGGTGCTCGTAGATCTCTTCGAGCGTGCGCCAGGTGTTGAGCAGCTTGACCGCGCCCTTGTCGCCGAGGCCCTTGACGCCGGGGATGTTGTCCGACGTGTCGCCGACGATCGCCTTGTAATCGATGACCTGGATCGGATCGATGCCGTAGCGGTCGCGGACCTTCGCGTCGGAGTCGTAGCGGACGACATCGCGCTGGTAGGGGCGGAACATGAAGACATTGACGTCGTCGCGGACCAACTGGAGGAGGTCGCTGTCGAGCGTGGCGATCCAGGTCTCGACTCCCTGCGCGGCAGCCTGATCGGCGAGCGTCGCGAGCACGTCGTCAGCCTCGAACCCCGGCGCCTCGAAGACGGGAATTGAAAAGGCTTCCGCGACTTCACGGCAGCGGTCGATCTGCGGCGGGAGGTCCTCCGGGGGCGCCTCGCGATGAGCTTTGTAGTTCGGGTCTCGCTCGCGGCGGAAGGTCGTGTCGTCGGAGACATCCAGCGCGAGCGCGATGTGGGTCGGCTGCAGCTCTTCGATCACGTTGCGCAGCGTGTTGGAGAACTGATAGACCGCCCCGACCGGCTCGCCCGTCGACTTGACGGTCAACGGCGCCGCTGCCCGCGCCATCGCGAAATAGGCGCGAAAGATGATCGCGTGCCCGTCAAGCACGACGAGCCGCTCACCCAGACGCTGTTGACCCTGGTCGGCGGCGCTCATGCTGCGAGTATACGGAGAGAGGACAATCGCGAGCGGGCCGCTGGTAGAGTGGGTCGGGAGCCAACCGAGACCGCGCGTATCTGGAGCCGTTCGTGCCGACCGACAAGATCGTGGTCCGCGGCGCCCGCGAACACAACCTCAAAGACATCGACGTGACGATCCCCCGGGACCAGCTCGTGGTGATCACGGGGCTGTCGGGCTCCGGCAAGTCGTCGCTGGCCTTCGACACCATCTACGCCGAGGGGCAGCGTCGCTACGTTGAGTCGCTCTCGGCCTACGCACGGCAGTTTCTGGGGCGCATGGAGAAGCCCGATGTGGACTACATCGAGGGCCTCTCGCCGGCGATCTCGATCGACCAGAAGACGGGCTCGCGGAACCCGCGCTCGACGGTCGGGACGGTGACCGAGATCTACGACTACCTGCGCTTGCTGTTCGCGCGCGCAGGTCGGCCGCATTGCCCGATCTGCGGGGACCCGATTGCCCAGCAGACGGTCCAGCAGATGGTCGACAGCGTGCTCTCGCTGCCCCCGGAGGCCCGACTGCTGGTGCTGGCCCCGGTGGTTCGCGACCGCAAGGGCGAGCATCAGCAGGTGCTGGAGGATGCACGTTCGCGCGGATTCGTGCGGGCGCGGGTCGACGGCGAGGTGCTCTCGCTGGATGACGAGATTGCGCTGGAGAAGAACAAGCGGCACACGATCGACGTGGTGGTCGACCGGATCACGCTGCTCGGCGCGGACGCGGATGCGGAAGAACAGAACGCGCTCGCGGGTCGGCTGTCCGACAGCATCGAGCAGGCGCTGCAGCTCGGCGAGGGACTGGTGCGGATCCGCGCGCTCGACGAGGACGAGGATCGGATCTATTCGGAGCAGCTCGCCTGCCCGCGCGACATGTTCGCGTTGGGCGAGATCGAGCCGCGCTCGTTTTCGTTCAACAGCCCACACGGGGCCTGTCCCGCCTGCACAGGGCTGGGGATCACGATGCAGGTCGACCCGGCGCTGGTGATTCCGGACGATTCGAAGTCGCTCGAGGACGGCGCGATCGCGCCCTGGTCGAGATCGACTTCGCACTCGGGCTGGCATACGCGCATCCTCGTGTCGCTCTTCGAGCGCTACGGCGAGGAGCCGAGCCACCCGTTCCGCGATCTGTCGGAGGAGCTGGTTCAGGCAGTGCTCCACGGCGACCCCGAGCCGATCGCGATCGACTGGACCAACCACCGGGGGCGCACGCGGACGTATGAGACGCAGTACGAGGGAGTCGTGAACAACCTCGCCCGGCGGCACCGCGACACCGACTCGGAGTGGTCGCGGGCCGACATCGAGCGGTACATGACGGCGGTGCCCTGCGCAGCCTGCGGCGGAGCGCGGCTGAAGCCTGAAATCCTCGCGGTCGAGGTCGACGGGCGCAGCATCGTCGAGGTGACGCGAATGGCCGTCGCGGCCGCCGCGAACTGGGCGAACAGCCTGGAAGGCGATGATTCGCCGCTCTCGTCGCGCGAGCGGGCGATCGCGGTGCAGATTCTCAAGGAAATTCGCGAGCGCCTGACATTCCTCGTGGACGTGGGCCTCGACTACCTGACGCTGGACCGCGCGGCCGCGTCGTTGAGCGGCGGCGAGGCGCAGCGGATCCGTCTGGCCACCCAGATCGGCTCCTCGCTGATGGGCGTGCTGTATGTCTGCGACGAGCCGTCGATTGGGCTGCATCCGCTGGATGACGAGCGGCTGATTCGGACCCTGAAGCGGCTGCGCGACCTCGGCAACACGGTGCTGATCGTGGAGCACGACGAGGCGATGATGCGCGCGGCGGACTGGATCGTCGACATGGGGCCGGGCGCAGGCGAGGCCGGCGGGCACGTCGTCGCGTCGGGCACGCCCGAACAGATCATGAAGCGACGTAACTCGATGACCGGCGCCTACCTGAGCGGCCGCAAGCGGATCTCGATGCCGGCCGGCCGCCGGCCCGGCAGCGGCGACACGCTGCGCGTGGTCGGCGCGTCGGAGCACAATCTGAAGCAGATCGATGTGGAGTTCCCGCTCGGGACGTTCATCTGCGTGACCGGCGTGAGCGGGTCGGGCAAGAGCACGCTGGTCAACGACCTGCTGCATGCAGGCGTGGCGCAGCAGCTACACGGCGCGCGCCGGCGGCCGGGGCGGATGCAGGGGATCGAGGGTCTGGACGCGGTGGACAAGGTGATCGACATCGATCAGTCGCCGATCGGTCGCACGCCGCGCTCGAACCCGGCAACCTACACCGGGCTGTTCACGCCGGTGCGCGAGCTGTTCGCGTCGGTGCCCGAGTCGCGGATGCGGGGCTACAAGCCGGGCCGCTTCTCGTTCAATGTGAAGGGCGGGCGCTGCGAGGCCTGCCGGGGCGACGGCTACAACACGATCGAGATGCAGTTCCTGCCCGATGTGACGGTGCGCTGCGAGGTCTGCGGCGGGGCGCGCTACAACCGTGAGGCGCTGGAGATTCGCTACAAGGGCTTCACGATCGCCGAGATTCTCGACAAGACGGTCGAGGAGGCGGTCGAGATCTTCAACGCGAACCCGAAGATCCGGCGCAAGCTGGAGACGCTGCGGTCGGTCGGGCTTGGTTATATCAAGCTGGGCCAGCCGGCCACGACGCTCTCGGGCGGCGAGGCGCAGCGGGTCAAGCTCAGCACCGAGCTGTCGAAGCGCTCGACCGGCCAGACGCTGTACCTGCTCGACGAGCCGACGACGGGCCTCTCATTCCCCGATGTGGAGGCGCTGCTCAGCGTGCTGCAGACGCTCGTCGACCAGGGCAACACGGTCGTCGTGATCGAGCACCACCTGGACGTGATCAAGAACGCGGACTGGGTGATCGACCTCGGGCCGATGGGCGGCGACCGCGGCGGCGAGCTGATCGCGGTGGGGACGCCGGAGCAGCTGGCCGAGACGGAGGGCAGCCACACGGGGCGCTTCCTGCGCGTCGCGTTGGCGGCGCAGGCCGGGTCGTACGGCGCGAAGCGCAGCCGCAACGTCAGCACCAAGAGCCGATCTGCAAGCCTCGGCAAGGCCAAAGCGACGCGGCGCAGCCCGGCCAAGGCCTCGAAGAACGGCGCGAACGGCGGGGCCCCGAAGGTCAAGTCGGCGGCCGCAAAGCGGTCGCGAGGGACGGCGCCGGCGCGAGCTTGAGCGCAATCGCGCGGGGGGTATTGCCCGCGACGCCCAGCGGCCCTATAACGGTGACTACGAGCGCGCACGAACGGCTGCCTGCAGCCTCGACGAGAGGACGTTCCCAGAATGACCTACGTGATCACTGAGCCCTGCATCGACGTCAAGGATCAGTCCTGCGTCGAGGTCTGCCCGGTCGACTGCATCCACGCCGACGATGAAGACCGCATTCTCTACATCAGCCCAGACGAGTGCATCGACTGCGGAGCCTGCGAGCCGGCCTGCCCGGTGACGGCGATCTTCGCCGAGGACGACGTGCCGGACGAGTGGATGGGCTTCACGGAGATCAACGCCGAGTGGTTCGAGGACAAGGATCTGGCGCGCGAGAAGGTCGAAGCGCTGGCGCCCTAGCTCCCCGCTCGCTCTCCCGCCTCCCCCCCACGGGAGACCATCACACCGTTCGCGCAGCGCCGAGGATCCATCGCTCCCCCCGCGGGGGAGCTGTCGCGTAGCGACTGAGGGGGAGAGCCTCGCGATCCGCCAGCGTTACGCGCGGCGAGCCCCCCTCCCCGCGCAGCCTCCCTCCGTCCGCGCAGCCCCCCTCCGTCCGCGCAGCCTCCCTCCGTCCGCGCAGCCCCCCTCTGCCCCTACGGGACATCTCCCGCCGCTCCGCGGGGGGAGAACGGATCCCATCTCCCCCCCGGCCCCAATACGGGATCCCGATCCCCTCTCCCCCCGGCTCGGCGGGGGGGATGCCGCAGCCTGCGCCTGCGCAGGCAGGGGGCAGAGGGGGGGCTCGGACTTCCCCGACCTCCCAACCCGGTCAGCGGACGCGAGCTGTCGCGCAGCGACTGAGGGGGAGGGCGGAACGCGGGTTAGAAGCCGAGGCGCGTACGGAGTTCGGTTGCCAGCTCGGGGATCGGGAGGCGATCCTGGTGTTGGGTGTCGCGGTCGCGGATGGTGACGGCGTTGTCGTCGAGCGAGTCGAAATCGACGGTGACGCACCAGGGGGTGCCGATCTCGTCCTGGCGACGGTAGCGGCGACCGATGCTCTGGGTGTCGTCGTACTGGGTGGTCCAGTGGGGACGGAGCTGGTCCCAGACCTCGCGCGCGAGATCGGCGACGGGCTGCTTGCGGCTGAGCGGCAGCACGGCGACGGTGACCGGGGCCATCCGCGGCTCGAAGGCGAGTACGACTCGAGCGTCGCCCTTTTCGTCAGGGATCACGCGGTAGGCGTCGCACAGCAGCGCGAGCATGATGCGGTCGACGCCGACCGCTGGCTCGATCACGTGTGGGATGACGTGCTTGTCGGCGGCCTGGTCGAAGTAGTCGAGCCGCTTGCCCGATGATTCACCGTGCTGGGTGAGGTCGTAGTCGGTGCGGTTGGCGATGCCCTCGAGCTCGTCCCAGCCCCACGGGAAGCGGTATTGCAGGTCGGTCGTGCCCGCCGAGTAGTGCGAGAGCGACTCGGGCGCGTGGATGTCGCGGCGCAGGTGTTCGGGGCGGATGCCCAGGTCGTGGTACCAGGCCTCGCGCAGCTCGATCCAGCGCTCGTACCACTCGTTGGACTCTGCCGGGTCGACGAAGAACTCCATCTCCATCTGCTCGAACTCGCGGGTGCGGAAGATGAAGTTGCCGGGCGTGATCTCGTTGCGGAACGACTTGCCCTGCTGGGCGATGCCGAACGGCAGCCGGCGGCGCGTCGCGCCGAGCACGTTTTCGAAGTTGATGAAGATGCCCTGGGCGGTCTCGGGCCGGAGGTAGGCGGCGGCGGCGGCGTCTTCGACGGGGCCGACGTGCGTGCGGAACATCAGGTTGAATTCGCGCGCTTCGGTGAAGGAGCCGGTTGCCCCGCAGGTCGGGCAGGCGTCGCCTTCGAGGTGGTCGGCGCGGAAGCGGCCCTTGCATTTGCGGCAGTCGACCATCGGGTCGGTGAAGTTCTGCACGTGACCGCTGGCTTCCCAGACGCGCGGCGACTGGATGATCGCGGTATCGATGCCGACGATGTCGCTGCGCTCACGCACCATCGAGCGCCACCAGGCGTCCTTGATATTGCGCTTGAGTTCGACGCCCAGCGGTCCGTAGTCGTAGGTCGAGCCGAAGCCGCCGTAGATTTCGCTGGCGGGGAAGACGAAGCCGCGTCGCTTGCAGAGCGACACAAGCGTGTCCATGCTGACCTGAGCATCAGGTGCATCAGGTGCATCGGCGTGGTCGGTGGTGGTCATGGGGCGCCTCGGCAAGTGGGGCGGGTAGGCAACACGCGCCGGTTGCGCGCCGCGGGTGTCACTCACGCTATTGCGGCGGCGCATCGGCGACAATCGGCGCGTTGACGCGTAGGCAACGCGGGGCATAGGTTCGGAGCATTCGCGACGCGGACGCCAGCGGAGAACGGGTGGCCAGTGAGATTCGTGATCGGACTCGTGCTCGGGCTGCTCATCGGCGGCGTGCTGACGACGCTGGCGACGGGCAATGCCGGCCGCGCGGTGCAGGCGCAGCTACGCGAGCGCGTCAGCGACAGCGCTGAGGGCAAGGCCTAACAGGCCGCAGAACAACTCAGCGCATCCGCTCCCCTCTCCCCCCGCTCGGCGGGGGGAGATGCCGAAGGCAGAGGGGGGCTCCTCCCGCTCCACGGGGGAGTGCCGATCCGGCTGCTTCAGCACCCAGCTAGAGGAACAGCGGGCCGAAGACGACGGCGACGATCGACATCAGCTTGAGCAGGATGTTGAGCGACGGGCCGGAGGTGTCCTTGAATGGGTCGCCGACGGTGTCGCCCACGACGGCGGCGGAGTGCGCGTCGGAGCCCTTGCCGCCGAAGTTGCCTTCCTCGATGTACTTCTTGGCGTTGTCCCAGGCGCCGCCGGCGTTGGCCATCATGATCGCCAACATCGAGCCTGCCGCGATCGAGCCGATCAGCAGGCCGCCAAGCGACTCCGCGCCGATCACCGCGCCGACGAAGATCGGCACGATCACGGCGAGCAGGCCGGGGATGATCATCTCCCGCAGGGCGCCGTCGGTCGAGATGCTGATAGCGCGCTCGTAGTCGGGGTCCTCGGTGCCGTCCATGATGCCGGGGTGCTCGCGGAACTGGCGGCGGACCTCCTGGACCATCGCCTCGGCCGCGCGGCCGACCGCGCCCATCGAGAGCGCGGAGAAGACGAACGGCATCAGGGCGCCGATCAGGATGCCGATCAGGACCGGGTACTCGAGCAGGTTGAACACGGTGATGCCGGTGGTGATGGCGTAGGTGGCGAGCAGCGCGAGCGAGGTCAGCGCCGCGGAGCCGATCGCGAAACCCTTGCCGGTCGCGGCGGTGGTGTTGCCAAGCTGGTCGAGCGCGTCGGTGCGCTCGCGGACCTCAGGGTCGAGCCCGGCCTGTTCGGCGATGCCGCCGGCGTTGTCGGCGACAGGACCGTAGGCATCGGTCGCAAGCGTGACGCCGAGCGGCGCGAGCATCCCGACCGCGGCGAGGGCGACGCCGTAGAAGCCGGCAAGCTCGAACGCGATCACGATTCCCACGACGATGGTGATCAGCGGGACCAGCGTGGACATCATCCCGAGGCTGAGCCCGCCGATCACGATCGGGCCGGTGCCGGACTGGGCCTGCGCGGAGAGGTTGACGGTTGGGCTGTAGCGCCGGCCGGCCAACGCGAAGCCTTCGGAGGAGGTGAAGCCCTCGGTCACCGTGCCGATGATCTGGCCGGCGATGAGACCGACCAGGATGGCGAGGAAGAACTCGACCTCGAGCCCCATCACCGCGACGGCGATGCCAGTGCCCAACAGCACCAGTCCGGAGGCCCCGAAGACGCCGGCGCGCAGCGCCCAGAGCAGGCGGCCCTGATCGGCCTGTTCACCGGTGCGGACCAGGAAGGTGCCGAGCACCGCCGAGATGATCCCGATCGAGGCGACCAGCATCGGCAGCACGAACAGGTCGTCCTTCCAGCCGACGATGTCGGTCGCGAAGAGCGTGGCCGCGCCGGCGGCCAGGGCCATGGTGGCGACGATTGAGCCGACATACGACTCGAACAGGTCGGCGCCCATGCCGGCGACATCGCCGACGTTGTCGCCGACGTTGTCGGCGATCGTGGCGGGATTGCGCGGGTCGTCTTCGGGAATGCCGGCCTCGATCTTGCCGACCAGGTCGGCGCCGACATCGGCCGCCTTGGTAAAGATGCCGCCGCCGACGCGGGCGAAGAGCGCGATTGAGGATGCACCGAAGGCGAAGCCGGCGAGCGGACGGTAATCCTGCCAAATCAGGTACATGACCACGAGGCCGAGCAGGCCGAGGCCGACCACTGTCATGCCCATCACGGTGCCGGAGTTGAAGGCGGTGCGCAGTGCGGGGTTGAGACCCTCCTGGGCCTTGGCGGCGGTGCGCACGTTGGCGCGGACGGCGATCAGCATGCCGAGGTAGCCGGCGGAGCCTGAGAGGATCGCGCCCACGAGGTAGGACACCGAGGTCCAGCGCTGATCGCTGCCGGCGAACTTGTCGAGCAGATCGATGTCGATGAAGAGCAGCAGGATCACGAAGACGACGGCGACGAACCCGGCGATGAAGGTGTATTCGCGCCGCAGGAAGGTGGCCGCGCCGAGCTGGATCGCCCGGCCGATCCGGCGCATCGTCTCGTTGCCTTCGTCTTCGGCCAGTACGTCGCGGGCGCGCAGCGCGGCGAACAGCAGCGCGATCGCGGCTGCAATCAGTGCGATGATCAGAATGGTCATTCGGTTCCCCTCAGACGGACATCAATGAACCGGTGGGCGGACCCAGCGCGGGGCGCACGCGAGCCGAACGCAATGTATCGAGCGAAGATCAGTGGGGCAATCGCCGGATCGTCAGCGCCGTGCTCAGCCGACCTACAGCTCAGCGCCGCTCGGGACGTTGCTGAAGTGCAGCTCAGGCGGCAGGCGGAACGCGAGCGTGAGCGCGCCGGCGCCCAACAGATCGCGCCCAAGCAGGCTGGGCAACAGGCGAGGCGGCGCGCCGGCCGCCGGCTCCACGAGCTCGGGGATCATGATCGGCGCCCGGAGGTCCAGGCCGGCGCCGTCTTCAGTGCGAACGCTGAGATCGAAATCGCGAACCACGCAGCGAAGCGACCCACCAATGCCTCCGATGCTGGTCCGTGACGCATCTCGGTCGAAGTCGAGCAAGAAGTAGTCATCCCCCATCAGCTCGATCGCGCCCATCGTTCCGATCATCGTGAAGTCCGCCCCGGTGTCCACGAGGAAGACCCCAAGCCACTCCCGCTCCCCCCTGGAAACCGTGATGTCCGCGAAGGCTCGCCCGCCCGGTTGCAAGCGACGTCCAGCGCCTAGATTGGTTGGCGGGTCGATTCGGATGGGGACCCGAGCTGGAAGCGCCACTAGAGCCAGACACTCGGGAATTGGATCGGATCTTCAAGCCGCTCGGTGAACGCGGCCGCGAGGTCGTCGTCGTCGATCTCCCGGCACATCTCAACGAAGTTGTCGCCGATCATCAGCTGACGGTCACCGTAGACGGCGACGTATTTGCCACGGTGCTCATCAAACAGCTCGTCGCGATGCCGGAGGTAGAAGTCGCGATTGCGATCGAACCGGACAATTAGCTGTGCCCTCTTCTCAGGGTCAACCGGACCCGTGCGCAAGAAGTAGTCCATGGGCAGACCGCTGGGTTGTCGAGCCGGCGTGGCCATCGCGCGCCCCAATCGTCGAATTCAGGATAACGCGTTCAAGCGCCTGCGGGAGCCGTTCAGAGATCCTTGACCGGGGCCGGAAGTTCGCCGGTGCGGGCGGCGTCGATCATCTGTTTGGCCTCGCTGGGCATCTCGACGCCCATCTCTTCGAAGCGTTGCTCGGCCCAGCGGCCGATCTGGCGCGGGTCGCGGTAGGCGTCGGGGCCGGCGCCAGCGCCGGGCGAGCCGTATTGCTCGAGCACCTGTGACTCGGTCTTGGGCGTGGCGAAGCGTGAGACGGCGCGCTGCAGGCCATCGGCGCCGCACTGCTCACAGGCCGGCGCCGCGGCGCGCGCCAGCGAGCGGTGAAATGCCTCGGTGATCGAGCGGCACTTGGGGCAGCGGTATTCGTAGATCGGCATCGGTCACCTCGTCCGCAAAGTCACCTTACAGGTCGAAGGGCAGCTCCTCGGCAGCACCCACGGACTCGCGCCACCCGGCGACCGACTCGGGGTCCTCCTCGTCGACGGCATCCATCGCGTCGAAGCCGGCGAAGGACAGCTCGGAGCGCGCGGAGAAGCGCGAGAAACGGGGCTCGAGCGCGTCGGCGCCGCATTCGGGGCATGCTGGTGGTCTATCGCCCTCGGAGCGGGCGCGCCGCTGAAAGACCTCGACCCCGCGGCGGCAGGCGGCGCAGTGGTACTCGTAGATCGGCATCGTCGCCTCAGGATACCCATGCCAATCCCGTAGGCCCACGTGACGCTCAGACGTCCTCGACGGCGTTGCGGACGTGCGTGAGCACATGCAGGCGGCCGTCGGCGTCGCCGCCGACCACGATCACGTCGATCCGGATGTCGAAATGGCGCTCACGCTCGGCGAGCATCCCTCGGGCGATGCGGCGGAGCTGATGCTGCTTGCGCGGGCCGACCGACTCCAGCGCCTCGAAATGGTATCGAGCGTGGCGGCGGGTGCGGACCTCGACGATCACGGTGACGCCGTGGCGATCGCGAGCGATGATGTCGGCTTCACCCCAGGAGCGGCGGTAGTTGCGCTCGAGGAGCCGGTAGCCGCGCGCGCGCAGCCAGTCGGCGGCCAGCGTCTCGCCGGCCTGGCCGAGCGACTTTTTCCGTCGGTCAGCCGACGACGGCGGTCGTCGCGGGCGCGACCGGCGCGAACTGGAGCGCCTGCGCGACGGGCGCGAAGCAGCGGCGGTGTTCGGGGCAGGGGCCGTGGGCTTCGAGCGCGGCCCGATGCTGCGCCGTGCCGTAGCCCTTATGACGCGCGAAGCCGAACTCAGGAAACTGCGCGTCGAGTTCCACCATGTAGGCGTCACGAGCGACCTTCGCGATGATCGAGGCGGCCGCGATCGAGGCGACGCGCGCGTCGCCGCGCACCACCATCTCGGTCGGCCAGGGCAGGCGCAGACGGTCGGAGCCGTCGGCCAACACAATATCGGGGTCGGCGCCAAGCCCGGAGAGGGCGCGTCGGTAGGCAAGCCGAAGGGCCGCGGCAAGACCGAGCGCATCCAGCTCGGCGGCGGGCGCCCAACCGAGCGCGGTCGCCGCCGCTTCGGCGTGAATCAGGGGCGTGAGCGCTTCGCGAGCGGCGGCGCTGAGCGCCTTGCTGTCGCGAACGCGGCTGAGCCATCTGGGTCGCGAGCGCGGCGAGAGCACCACCGCGCCGACGACGAGCGGCCCGGCCCAGGGGCCCCGGCCGACTTCGTCGGCGCCGGCGACGATCGTCGCGCCGGCGCGCCAGTGCCGCAGCTCGTGGCGGCGCGTGGGCCTACGCGTGGCCTGAGTGGTCATCGGACGACTCTAGTTCGCAGGGCTGTGCCGTGAGTTGACATTCGCCGGGTGCAGACGGAGCGGCGCGGCAACCGCCGCGAGTGAAGATTTTGCAGATGTCGTGAGGGCCTGAACGCGCGGGCCGGTCGGCGATCGCTACGGTATGCTCGCAACGAGGGTTGATCGGCGTCGCGGCTGAACGCGCGCCATGGATTCCGTGGGAGGCGCTGGATATGGGTGGTCGCGGGCGCAACTTCCTCGTCTACGGATTGATCCTGATCGTGCTGATCGTCGTCGTGTACGCGATCCTGGGGCGTGGCGGTGGAAGCTCACAGACGGTCCCCCTCGCCGGCGGCGGCGAGGATCTGCTCAGCCTGATCGAGCGTGATCTCGGCCAGATCGAATCGATCCGCGTCTCCTCCAACCAGGTCACGCTCGACTACCGCGACAACGGCGGCTCGACTTCGGCCAACACGCCCTCGCAGCCGTGGGACGTGTTCGAGTTCTTCGCCAGCCACGGCGTTGATATCACCTCGCAGGGGTTCCCCGAGGTGGTGGTGCGCGGATCGGGCGGTTTCGGAAGCGTCGTCGGCGGTCTGCTGATTAACTTCCTGCCCTTCATCCTGATCTTTGGGATCATCTTCTTCTTCCTCTTCCGCCATGCGCAGGGCCAGGGCTCGCAGGCGATGTCGTTCGGCAAGAGCAAGGCGCGGTTGGTCACGGCAAACCGACCGACCGTGACGTTCAATGATGTCGCTGGCGCCGATGAGGCCAAGCAGGAGCTGCAGGAGGTCGTCGAGTTCCTCAAGTTCCCGGAGCGCTTTGCGTCGCTGGGGGCGCGGATTCCGCGCGGCGCGCTGCTGGTCGGCCCGCCGGGCACGGGCAAGACGCTGTTGGCCCGCGCAGTCGCCGGTGAAGCGGCCGTGCCGTTCTTCAGCATTTCAGGCTCGGAATTCGTCGAAATGTTCGTCGGCGTAGGCGCCAGCCGGGTGCGTGACCTGTTCGAGCAGGCCAAGCGCAATGCGCCGTGCATCGTGTTCGTTGACGAGATCGACGCGGTCGGCCGTCAGCGCGGCGCAGGCGTGGGCGGCAGTCACGACGAGCGCGAGCAGACGCTCAACCAGATCCTCGTCGAGATGGACGGCTTCGACACCAACACGAACGTGATCGTCGTCGCTGCGACGAACCGGCCGGACATCCTCGACCCGGCGCTGCTGCGGCCCGGCCGCTTCGATCGCCGCGTGATCCTTGATGCGCCCGATGTCGTGGGCCGTGAGGCGATCCTGGCCGTCCACGTGCGCGGCAAGCCGCTCTCGGAAGAGGTCAACCTCCGCACGATCGCCAAAGAGACGCCCGGGTTCTCGGGCGCTGAGCTGGCCAACCTGTTGAACGAGGCGGCGATTCTGGCCGCGCGCCGAAGCAAGAAGCGCGTCACGCAATCGGAGATCGAAGAGGCCGTTGACCGCGTGATGGCGGGCCCCGAGCGCAAGAGCCGGCTGCTGGTCGGCCGCGAGCGCGAAGTGGTGGCGTTCCACGAGGCCGGCCACGCATTGGTCGCGGCGCACATCCCCGGGCATGACCCCGTGCACAAGGTGACGATCGTGCCACGCGGCATGGCCGGCGGCTACACGCGCTACCTGCCGGAGTCGGAGCACCGGCTGGCCGGCAAGAGCTACTACGAAGGCTTCATGGCCTCGGCGCTCGGCGGCCACGCCGCCGAGGAGGTCGTGTTCGGCGAGATGACCACCGGCGCGCACGACGACCTCTCGAAGGTCACGCAGATCGCGCGCGCGATGATCACCCAGTGGGGCATGAGCGAGCGGCTCGGGGCGCGCACCTTCGGCAAGAAGGAAACGATGGTCTTCCTCGGGCGCGACATCTCTGAGCAGCGCGACTACTCGGAGAAGATCGCCGAGCTGATTGACGAAGAGCTGCGCGAGATCATCGACCGCGCTCGCGACCGTGCGCGCACGATCCTGCGCCGCAATCGTGATCAGCTCGATCTGCTCGCCACGACGCTGATGACCCGTGAGACGCTTGAAGGCGACGGCCTACGCGCAATCCTGGCCTGGCAGCCGGGCGACGCGGTACCTGAGGCGCCGGTGCAGCCGCCGCCCGAGCCAGCCGCGCCGGCCGCTCCGAGCGAGCCGAGCGGCGACGACGCGCAGCGCGAGCCGCTGATGCCGCCCAAGCCCGGTCTCGCCTGGGGTGGCAACTCCAACCGCTACCAGTCGGGCGATGAACAGACGGGCGTCTGACCGCCCCACTCCCGCTTGACCCACGCCGCCCGCGGCCTACGCTGAGAGAGTTCCGCAGCCGAGGACAACCATGAGCAGAGACGTTTACGCCGTCATCCGAACCGGCGGCAAGCAGTACCGAGTGTCGCCCGGCCAACGGCTCGCCGTGGAGCGGCTCGACGGCGTTGACGGCGACGAGATCACCTTCGACGACGTGCTGTTGGTGCGCGACGATGTCGGTGCAGTCGCCGTCGGCGCCCCGATCGTCGAGGGCGCGTCGGTCACGGCCGAGATCGCCGCTCAAAGGCGGGCAAAGAAAATTCTCGTCTTCAAGTACAAGAACAAGACGCGCTACCGCAAGCTGCGCGGCCACCGGCAGCAACTGACCGACCTGCGAATCTCGCAGATCGCGCTCGGCGACCGCTCATGGAAGAGCGAGCCGCGGACGCGTCCCATCGAGGCTGTCGAAGCTATCGAGGCTGTCGAACCTGTCGAGGCTGAGGTGTCAACCGATGACGCCGGTGGCGTCGCGGACGAGCAGGAGTAGACATGGCTCACAAGAAGGGCGTTGGCTCCTCGCGCAACGGTCGCGACAGCAACGCAAAGCGCTTGGGCGTGAAGCTGTTCGACGGACAGCTCGTGCGCGCAGGCGGGATCATCGTCCGCCAGCGCGGCACCCGCATCCACGCCGGCGACCAGGTGGGCGTCGGTCGCGACCACACGCTGTTCGCGCTGGCCGACGGCAAGGTCAAGTTCTCGCCCTACGCGCGCGGTCGGCGCAAGAAGGTCAGCGTGCTCCCCGTCGTCGCAGAGTCTCGGTGAGGGGAACGGCATGAGGTCCAACATTCACCCGAAATATGTCGACGCGACGGTGCGCTGCGGCTGCGGGCAGAGCTGGCAGACGCGCTCGACCAAGGAAGAGATCCGGATCGAGGTCTGCAGCACCTGCCATCCGTTCTACACCGGTGAGCAGCGGATCGTGGACACCGCGGGCCGGGTTGAGCGCTTCCGCCGCCGCTACGGGATCAGCGCCGACACCGAGTAGGGGCGCCAGCTCGCCCTCGCCAGCGCCGCGTCGCAGTACGTCCCACGGGCCATCACCTATATTCTGAACATGCCTGAACCGTCCTTGACGGACCAGAAGCCTGCGCGCAGCGGCGCCGTGGGCTACGGCGGCCAGGCCGTGGTCGAGGGGATCATGATTCGCGGGCCGCGTCACGCGGTCGTGGTCTGCCGACGCCCCGACGGCTCGCTGATCTCGCGCAGTCGCGAGCTCGGCGTCACCTCAGCGACGCGGGCTCGGCGGATTCCGCTGCTGCGCGGCGTGCTGACGCTGGGCGAGACGCTGCAGATCGGTCTGTGGGCGCTGATGTTCGCCTCGCGCGTCTCCACGCAGGCGAAGACATCGGGGCTGCAGGCGCGCCTGGCGCGTCTCGAGGAGCGGGTCCAGGAGGCGCAGCTGGCACACGGCGTCGAGCCGCCGCCGCCGAAAGACGACGAGGAGCCGGACGGCGAGATGGGCGCCGACGGACTCGTCGCGATGGCGCTCGCGCTGAGCCTGATGATCGGGCTGCTGTTCATCCTGCCGGTCCTCGCAACGCACTGGATCGAGAGCACGTCGGCGCCGGCGATCGTCTCGCCGATCGCCGAGGGCGTCGTGCGGCTTCTGATCCTGCTCGGCTACATGCGGTTGCTCGGGCGGCTGGCAAGCATTCGACGGACGTTCCAGTACCACGCGGCCGAGCACAAGGCGATCGCGGCCTGGGAGGCTGGCGATCAGCTCACGCGCGAACGCGTCTCGCGCTACAGCCGCGCGCATCCGCGCTGTGGCACATCGTTCCTGCTCGCGGTGGTGATCGTCGCGTTCATCGTGTTCCTGGCGCTGGGCAACCCACCGCTGTGGTTGCGGCTGGTCAGCCGGGTCGCGCTGGTCCCCCTGATCGTGGCGATCGCTTACGAGCTGATCCGCCTGGGCGGGAAGTACCGGCATCATGCGATCGTCGCCTGGCTGTTCGCGCCGAATCTCTGGTTGCAGGCACTGACGACGCGCGAGCCGGAGCCCGCGCAGATCGATCTGGCGATCGTCGCGATGGAGTCCGCGCTGGAGCTGGAGCGCGAAGCCGACGCCGCGGCGTAGTTGCCGCTGCCGCTGCACTCTCGATCATTGACGGCGCTCCACCGGCCCGAGCGGCGCGGACTAGCGGGGCGCAGAAGAGTCAACGCATCCGATCTTCCTCTCCCCCCGCAGCGCGGGGGGAGATGTCCCGTAGGGACAGAGGGGGGCCCGGCCGTGCCGGAACAGACCCGCCACGCCGTTGCGTCGGGGCTGCAGCCCCCCCCTCTGCCTTCGGCATCTCCCCCCGCAATGCGGGGGGAGAGAGGCGAGCGCCAACAGGCGGACTGTTTCGGCATCCTGCTAGTCCTCGTGGAGGGTGCGGTAGAAGCAGGAGTTGTGGCCGGTGTGGCAGGTCGGGCCGGCGGGATCGGCGCGGACCAGCAACGCGTCGACATCGCAGTCCTTGTGGATGCTGCGCAGGCGCAGGACGTTGCCGCTGGTTTCGCCCTTCGTCCAGTATTCGGAGCGGCTGCGGCTCCAGAACGTGACCAACTGCTGCTCCAGCGTGCGACGCAGGGCCTCCGCGTCCATGTAGCCGAGCATCAGGATCTCGCCGCTCTCGTGGTGCTGCACGATCGCGGCGATCAGCCCGTTCGCGTCGTACTTGAGCTCGGGCAGTTGCTCAGAGGACGTCGTCATAGTCCACGTGCTCCATTCGTACCGGGATGCCGGCCTGCTGCATCTGCGCCTTGACGTCAGCGATGCGGTGTGTGCCGAAGTGGAAGATGCTCGCCGCCAGCACGGCGTCGGCATGGCCGTCGCGGATCGCGTCGATCATGTGCTGCGAGTCGCCCGCGCCGCCGCTGGCGATCACCGGGACCTCAACGGCATCGGAGACCGCGCGGGTCAGCGGGATGTCGTAGCCGTGCTGGTGGCCGTCGGTGTTCATCGAGGTGAGCATGATCTCGCCCGCGCCGCGCTCGACGACCTCACGCGCCCACTCGATCGCGTCGCGACCGGTGGGGCGACGGCCGCCGTGGGTGTAGACCTGCATGCTGCCGTCGGCTTCGGTCCGGGCGTCGATCGCGACGACGATGCACTGGCTGCCGAAGCGCTGCGCACCCTCGCCGATCAGCTCGGGGCGTTCGACGGCGGCGGTGTTGATCGTGATCTTGTCGGCGCCCGACTCCAGCATCAGTCGCATATCGTCGGTGGTGCGCAGCCCGCCGCCGACGGTGAAGGGGATAAAGACCCGGTCGGCGGTGCGACGGACCATGTCAACGACGGTGTTGCGCGCCTCGTGGGAAGCGGTGATGTCAAGGAAGACGAGCTCGTCGATGCCTTCGTGATCGTAGACGGCGGCCATCTCGACGGGGTCGCCGGCGTCGCGCAGCTCGACGAACGAGATGCCCTTGACGATGCGTCCATCGGCGACGTCAAAGCAGGCAATAATTCGTTTGGTCAGCATCTGTTCAGCATTCGGTCAGTTTTGGTCAGCACTGGTCGGCCCATGGTCAGCATGTCGGCGCTCCGGCCGCGGCGATCGCGTCGGCGAGCGCGAGGCGCCCGTCGTAGAGCGCGCGTCCCAGCACGACGCCTGCCGCCCCCGCTGCGCGCAGGGCGCAGATCTGTTCGGCACTTGCGATGCCGCCGGCGGCGATCACGGGGATCGAGACCGCGGAAGCGATTCGGGCGAGCGCCGACTCGTCGTGGCCGCCGAGCATCCCGTCGCTGGCGATATCGGTGTAGATCAATCGTCCCACGCCGGCGTGTTCGAGCTGCCGCGCGAGTTCGACCGCGTCGCGGCCGCTGGTCTCGGTCCAACCCTCGATCGCGACCTCACCGCCGCGGGCGTCGACCGATACAAGGACATCCGCGCCGCCGTCCGCGAGCGCCATCGCGAGAAATGCGGGATCGGAGATCGCGGCTGTGCCGAGGATGATTCGCGCGACGCCGGCGGCGCGGTAGCGCTCGACGGTCGCCATCTCGCGGATGCCGCCGCCGACCTGCACGGGCAGGCCGAGCCCAACGATTCGCTCGACGGCGTCGGCATTGACCGCCCGGCCCTCGCGGGCGCCGTCGAGGTCGACCACATGCAGGCGCGTGGCGCCCTCGTCGACCCAGCGTCGTGCGGCGGCCACCGGGTCCTGATCAAAGACGGTCTCGCGCTCGTAGTCACCCTGGACGAGGCGCACACAGCGCCCGCCGCGGATGTCGATCGCGGGGAGTACCTCGATCATCGCGCCTCAGCCACGTTGGTCGGCACGTTGGCCTCGACGCTGGTCAGCACGCTGCTCAGCACATTGGTGAGGAAATTGCGATAGATGCGGAGCCCGTAGGCGCCGCTCTTCTCGGGGTGAAATTGGGTCGCGACGAGGTTGGAGCGCTGCACGACGGCGGTCACGGGCACGCCGTAGTCGGTCGTGGCCAGGATCTCGGCGGCGTCGCTGAGGTCGCAGTAGTAGGAGTGCACGAAGTAGAAGTAGCTGCCGGCCGGAATGCCGTCGAACAGCGGGCTCTCGCGCTGCGGCCAGACGCGGTTCCAGCCCATGTGCGGGACCTTCCGGCCCGAGGGCAAGCGCACGACGCGGCCCGGCAGCACGTCGAGGCAGGCGTGGTCGCCGCCCTCGTCGGATGCAGTCATCAGGGCCTGCAGGCCCATGCAGACGCCCAGGAAGGGTCGGTCGGCGTCGATGTACTCGCGGAGCGGCTCAACCAGGTCGCGTTCGCGTAGGTTGCGCATGGTGTCGGCGGCGGCGCCGACGCCGGGCAGGATCACCACGTCGGCATGGTCGAGCGCCGCGGGCACGGACGCGACCTCGGGCCGGGCGCCGACGCGCTCAACGGCGCGCACGACCGAGCGCAGGTTGCCCGCGTCGTAATCCAGGATCACGACGTCGAGTTCGCCCAGGTCGTCAAGGCCGTCTAGTTCGCCAAGGTCAACCACCATGATTCGAGGCTACCAGCACGGCCGGTTCGTCCATATACTCGATTCTGATGGCTTCTGTAGAGCGCCCGACAGGTGACACCGCCCGAATCGACGCGCGCAATCGCGTCGAGGAGCTGCGCGAACTCGTCCGCCATCACAACCGCCGCTACTTCATCGACGACGACCCGGAAATCAGCGACGCGGACTTCGACGCGCTGTTTCGAGAGCTGAAGGACATCGAGCGGCGCTTCCCCGAGCTCGTCACCGCCGACAGCCCCACGCAGCAGGTCGGCGCGGAGGTCGAGGAGACGACGTTCGCGGTGGTTGAGCATCCAACACCGATGCTCAGTCTGGGCAACGCATTCAACGCCGATGAGCTGCGCGAGTGGCACGGGCGCGCCTCGCGGCTGCTCGACCGCGAGTCGTTCACGTGGGTCACCGAACCAAAGATCGACGGTCTCGCAATTGCGCTGGTCTACGAGCAGGGCCGGCTCGTGCAGGCCGCGACGCGCGGCGACGGCCGGCGCGGGGAGGATGTGACGCCCAACATCCGCCGTATTCGCTCGGTCCCGCACGAGCTGAAGGGCGACCCGCCGCGGCGCTTCGAGGTGCGCGGCGAGGTCTTCATGCCCAAGCAGGGCTTCGAGCAGCTCAATCAGCGAATCGCGGAGCGCAATGAGCAGCGCGTCAGCGAGGGTCGCAAGCCGGAGCGGCTGTTCGCCAACCCGCGCAACGCCGCTGCGGGCGGCGTGCGCCAGAAGGACCCGCGGGTGACCGCGCAGCGGCCACTGGACATCGCGATCTACCAGCTGGGCTGGGCGGAAGGCGGCGATCCCCCCGCCACGCATTGGGAGACGCTGGCCTGGCTCAAGCGGATGGGCCTGCCGACATCGCCGCGCGCCGCTCGATCTGACGACCTGGCGACAGTCGTGGCGGCGTGCGAACGCTGGACGCGCCGGCGCGATGACCTGCCCTTCGACATGGATGGCGTGGTGGTGAAGATCGACGACCTCCGCCTGCAGGCGGACCTGGGCATCGTCGGACGCGAGCCGCGCTGGGCGATCGCCTGGAAGTTCCCGCCGCAGGAGGCGACGACGCTGCTGAAGCGCATCCTGATCAACGTCGGGCGCACCGGCAGCCTCAATCCCTATGCGGAGCTCGAGCCGGTCCGCGTGGGCGGCGTGACCGTGGAGCACGCGACGCTGCACAATCTCGACGACATCCACCGCAAGGACGTGCGCGAGGGCGACACCGTAGTGGTGCGCCGCGCGGGTGAAGTGATCCCCCAGGTGGTGGGGCCGATTCTGGCCAATCGCCCCGAGGACGCGGAGCCGTGGCAGATGCCGCAGTCCTGCCCCGTCTGCGCCTCCGATGTCGTTCGACCTGAGGACGACGCGATGGCCTACTGCTCCAACGCGCACTGCCCCGCGGTCCTGCATCGTGGGATCGAGCACTTCGCCGGGCGTGGGGCGATGGACATTGAAGGGCTCGGCGAGAAGAGCGTGGGGTGGCTGATCGATCACGAGTTCATCAGCGATGTCGCCGACATCTACACGCTCAAAGACCGCCGCGAGGACCTGGGCAAGACGGACGAATTCGGGGTCAAGCCGAAGCGCAAGTCGGACGGCGTCGAGAACCGCCCGGGCAAACGCCTGGACGGCCTATTCGAGGCCATCGAGGCGAGCAAGCAGCGTGGGCTGGCGCCGCTGCTGACGGGTTTGGGCATCCGCCACGTCGGTGGCGAGGTGGCGACGCTGCTCGCGACTCGCTTCGGGTCGCTCGACGCGGTGCTCGATGCGGAAGTCGAGACGCTCGCCTCGGTCGACGGCGTCGGCGAGGTGATCGCCGCGAGCATCGTGGAGTGGGCGGCCGATGAGAGCAATCACGCGATCACGCAGCGGCTGATCGAGGCGGGGCTGAAGCACGAGCTTGAGCGCGAGGCGACCCCCGACGCCACCCCGTTGGATGGCTTTCGCTTCGTGATCACCGGTCGGCTCGACTCGATGAGCCGCCCGCAGGCGCAGGCCGCGCTCAAGCGTCTGGGCGCCGCCGTGTCGGGCGCAGTGAGCAAGAGCACCACGGCGCTGGTCGCCGGCGAAGCGGCCGGCAGCAAGCTGGCCAGGGCGACCGAGCTGAATGTCGCGGTCTGGGACGAGGCGCGACTGCTCGCCGCGCTGGACGATCCGGACGCGGCGGCCGGGGAGCTTCGAGCCCCCGCTGCAGAGGAGCAAGAGGACGAGGAAGACGAAGCAACGGAGCCAGCGACCCCCGCCTGAGCGTTGCCGCATCGTAAGCGGCGGCGCGTCGTGGACGACGATACGGAGTATCGTGAGTAGAATCGCGCGGATGGCGCATCTTTCGCCGTGCGTGGAACCCGACCCGATATCTGGAAAGCCACGCGATGGTTTGGCGCCCTCTGAGCTGGATCGCTAACCGCTTCTCGCACGACATCGGGATCGATCTCGGCACCGCGAACACGCTCGTGGCCGTGCGCGGCCGCGGGATCGTGATCGACGAGCCGTCGGTGGTCGCGATCGACCGCCAGAACCGCAGCGTGCTGGCGATCGGCGCCGAAGCGAAAACCATGGTCGGCCGCACGCCGGCCCACATCGTGGCAGTTCGGCCGCTGCGCGACGGCGTGATTTCCGACTTCGAGGTCACCGAGCGGATGTTGCAGTACTTCATCAGATCGGCGCATGAGCGCAGTGGAATCGGGCTGCGTCGCCCGCGGGTGATGGTGGGAATGCCGAGCGGCGCGACCGAAGTCGAAAAGCGCGCGATCTTTGAGGCGACGAAAAACGCGGGCGCACGCGAAGTCCATCTGATCGAGGAGCCGATGGCCGCCGCGATCGGCGCCGGCCTGCCAATCTTCGACGCGCGCGGCAGCATCGTGGTCGATGTCGGCGGCGGCACGACCGAGGTCGCCGTCTGCGCGATGGGCGGGATCGTCGTCAGCACCTCGATCCGCGTGGCCGGAGACGAGATCGACCAGGCGATCGTGAGCTACGCGCGGCAGGTCCACAACATGCAGATCGGCGAGGCGACGGCGGAGCGGATCAAGCTGGAGGGCGCGTCCGCGTTCCCGCTCGAGCGCGAGCGCACCGTCACCTTCCGCGGTCGCGACCTCTCATCGTCGCTGCCCAAGACGGTCGAGGTGAGCACCGTGGAGCTGCGCGACGCGATCTCGCGGGCGGTCGCGGCCGTCGTTGATGCTGTGCGACGCACGCTCGAGATCACGCCGGCGGAACTGGTCACCGACATGATGACGCAGGGGATCGCGATCGCCGGCGGCGGCGCGCTGCTGCCTGGTCTCGACCGCCGGGTGTCGCAGGAGACGCGCTTCCCGGCATACGTCGCGGAGTCGCCGCTGACCTGCGTGGTGCGCGGCTGCACCGAGGCGCTGATGGCGCGCGACACGCTGAGCACCGTAGATTCACGCTCGGCGTCGGCGCGCAGATCCTAGGCTGAGGCGATGCGGTTCGGTCGAGCCCGGTTGCAATGGTCGCTCGCAATCGTTGCGCTCGTCGCGCTGTTGGCGCTGATCTCCTGGCAGGGCTGGGCCGCGCCGGTGGAAGACGAGACAGCCTCGTTCTTCGCCCCGGTCCAACGCGCGCTGCGCCAGGCCGGCGAGCCGGTCGCGAACCTGCTCGCGGAGGTCGACGACTTCGACCGGCTGGAGGAGGAGAACCGCGCGCTGCGCGGGCGGATCGAGCAGCTCGAGGCCGAGATCGCACGGCAGCGCGAGCTGCAGATCCAGGTCCGCGCGCGCGCCGAGCTGCTCGCCGTGCAGGCCGAGTCCAGCTCGCCGCTGCTGCCCGCCAACGTGATCATCCGTGACCTGACCGGCCTGCGCACGGTCGTGGGGCTGGACCGCGGCAGCGAAGACGGCGTCGAGATCGGGATGGCCGTGATCGCCGCCGGCGGCACGCTGGTCGGCCGGGTGATCGAGGTGCGCGCCAATACCTCCTACGTGCGGCTGATCACCGACCCCGACAGCGCGATCCGTGTGTTGCATCAGCCGACCCGCACGGAGAGTGTGGCGACCGGCGACACGCTGGGCAACCTCGACGTACTGCTGCCCTGGAGCGCCGAGGTCGAGCTCGGGCACATCTTCGTCACCTCCGGCCTCGACGGTCTGCTGCCGCAGGGCCTGCCGGTCGCGCGCGTCTCGTCGGCCACGGGCAGTCCGCAGGACGCCTTCCGGCACGTGCGGCTGCAACCGCTGGCGCCGCTCGACCAGCTCGAGCAGGTGCTGATCCAGCTCACCTTCCCGCCGCCGCAGATCGAGCCGGACGACCCCGCGACGGCCCAGGCGACGCCATGAGATGGCCGATCCTGGTCGCCCTGGTCGTGCTGCTGGTGCTGTTCCAGACATCGATCGCGCCGGTCTTCGACGTGTTCGGGGTCGGGCCCAATCTGCTGTTGGTCGTGCTCTGCTGCATCGCGCTGTTGCGCGACCCGGAGGAGGTCGCGGTCGCGGCGCCGCTGGCCGGCGTCGGCATGGGCCTGCTGGCCTTCCAGGGCCTGGCGGTCAGCGTGGCCGCGCTGGCGCCGATCGCGTTCGCGGCGATGCTCTGGTCGGGCCAGCACAGCCTGCCGCGTTGGCTCGCCGTGCTGCTGCTGATCGCGTTCGCCAGCGTGGCGCATTTCGCCGCGCTGGCGGTGGCCGTCGAGATCGAAACCACGGGCGTGAACTGGGTTGAGGCGGTGCGTGACGTGATGCTGCCCTCGATCGTGACGAACGTGGTGCTGGGCATCCCCGTCTACACCGTCGCGCGGATCCTCGCCGCGCCGCGACGCGCAGCGGCACCGATCTGATGGCGCGCGTACCGGGCGCCTTGCAGCAGCCCGTTGAGGGCTTTCCGGTGCGGCTCAAGGTCTGGGTGCTCGGTGGGCTGGTGCTGCTGATGTTCGGGATCCTGACTGCGCAGCTGGTGCGGCTACAGCTACTCAAGCACGAAGAGTATTCCGCGCTAGCGGACATCAACCGCGTACGCAGCTTCAACCTCGCGCCCGCGCGGGGGCTGATCTACGACCGCGACGGCACGCGGCTGGTCGAGAACGTAGCCGCCTACCGCGTCTCGCTCGTCGCCGCCGACATACCCGACGGCGAGGAAGCGCGGATCGCCGCGGCGATCGCCGCGGTCTTCGAGATGTCGGGCTGGGAGATCGAGCAGGCGATTCTCAGCCGCAAGGGCAGCAACGACCCCTTCCTGCCCTTCGTGATCTCCGACGATCCGACTGACTCGGTAGTGCTCGATCTGACCACGCGCAGGCGCGAGTTGCCCGGCATCGTGGTCGAGACGATCTCGGAGCGCCGCTATGCGCACTCCGAGCTGCTCGCGCACATCCTGGGCTACGTCAACTGGATCACCGAGGCGGAATACGCCGAGCTGGCCGCTGAGCGCTACCTCTACAGCGACAAGATCGGCCAGACGGGCCTGGAGGCGAGCTACGAGTCGGTGCTGCGCGGGGCGGCGGGACGACGACAGATCGAGGTCGACGCGGTCGGCCGCGAGCTGCGCGTGCTCAATACCGAGGACCCCATCCCCGGCCACAGCCTGGTGCTCACGATCGATCTCGAGCTGCAGGCACGTGTGCAGGAGATTCTCGAGCGGCACATCGGCGCATCGCTGTTCGCCGCCGCAGTCGTGCTCGACGTGAAGACCGGCGAGGTGCTCGCGCTGGTCTCGATCCCCACCTACGACCTCAACATCTACAACGAAGGGCTGACGACCGAAGAGTGGACCGCGTTGATCGAGGACCCGGGCCAACCGCTGCGCAACCACGCGATCTCCGACCAGCTGCCGCCCGGCTCGACCTTCAAGGTGGTGACCGGGACGGCGGCGCTGGCGGAGGGTGTCGTGACGCCCGACACCCAGATTTACTCACCGGGCCAGCTGGTCGTACACAATCAGGACAACCCCGGCATCGTCTACACGTTCGGCGACACCGTGCGGGGCGTCTACGACTTCCGCCGGGGGCTCTCGGAGTCGAGCAACGTCTACTTCTTCTACCTCGCCGGCGGCTCACCCTACCGCCACCCCGACGCGGCACCGCGCACACAGTGGGAGCAGGACCAGATCGCTGCCGCGCTGGCCGAAGGTGCGATCGCCGGCGATGTCGAGTTCGAGGGCATGGGCCCGCGCGCCTTGGCCGCCTGGGCGCGGAGTTTCGGCTTCGACAATCCCACCGGCATCGACATCGCGGGCGAAGTAGGCGGACTGATCCCCGATCCGGAGCTCAAACGAGAGACGTTCGGCGAACCGTGGGTCGACGGCGATACCTACAACTTCGCGATCGGTCAGGGCTTCGTGGCGGTCACGCCGCTGCAGATGGCGGTCGCGGTGGCGGCGATCGCAAACGGGGGCACCGTCTTCGAGCCGCGCATCGTCTACGAGGTGCGCGACGTCAACGGCGCCCTCGTCGAACCGTTCCAGCCCGTGGTCCGCCGGCAGCTCGAGATCGACCCCGAGCATCTGCGCGTGGTCCGCGAGGGGATGGCGCTGTCAACCCTCGCGGGCACGTCGCACGACGCCTACGTGGCGCTGCCGGAGATGTTGATCGGCGGCAAGACGGGCACCGCAGAGTACGCCCAGACCGGGCCGGCTGGCGGTGAAGAGGGCCCCACGCACGGCTGGTTCGTCGCGTTCGCACCATTCGACGATCCGCAGGTCGCGATCGTCGTGTTCTTCGAGTTCAGCGCCGGCTACCTCGCCGCGGGCGCCGGGGGCGAGGTCGCCCGCGTCTGGGCCGAGACCTCAGGCGCGATCGACGAGGCGATCGCGCCGCCCCACGCGCGCATCAACATCTCGGACGAGGAGAACGACCGGTTGTTCAGAGAGATTCGCGCGAGGTCACCCGAATGACGGGCCACTCCTGGCGCCACTTCGACCCGGTACTGCTCGTGGCCGCGCTGGCCCTGACGGCCTATGGGACGGTGGTAATTTACAGCGCCTCGCTGCCGCGCGGCGCCGAAGGGATCGTGCTCTCGACCGAGGTGCAGCGCCACATCACATTCGCGATCGTCGGCGCGCTGCTGATGATCGCGATGACGCGCGTCGACTACCGGCTGATCGACGCGTTGGGCTGGTTCGCCTACGGCTTCGGAGTCCTGGTGCTCGTGCTCGTGCTGCTGGTCGGCAGCACCGACTTCGGCGCCCGGCGCTGGTTCGACCTCGGCTTCACCGTGGTGCAGGCGTCCGAGATCGGCAAGCTGATGATGATCATCGGCCTGGCCAAGTTCCTCACCGACTACCGCGATCGGCTGCAGGAGTGGCGCATCTTCGCCGCGTCGCTGGCGATCGCTGTGGTGCCGGCGTTCCTGGTCTTCCTCGAGCCCGACGCGGGCAGCGCGGTCGTCTTCCTCGCGCTCTGGCTGGTGATGACGGCGTTCGCGGGCGCGCGGCTGCGTCACTACGCGACGCTCGCGGCGCTGGGACTTTGCATGATTCCGGTCGGGCTCGCGGCCGGGGTGCAGGATTATCAGCGCGACCGGATTCGCGCCTTCATCGACCCCACGACGGACCCGCAGGGCGCCGGCTTCAACGTGATCCAGGCCGAGACATCGGTCGGCTCGGGCGGTCTGTGGGGCCAGGGGCTGACCCACGGCACGCAGACCCAGCTCGACTTCGTGCGCATCCAAACGACCGACTTCATCTTCAGCGTGCTCGGCGAGGAGCTGGGCTTCGTGGGCGCGATGGTGCTGTTCGCACTAATGCTGTTGCTGCTATTCCGGATCCTGCGCGTGGTTGGCCGAGCGCCCGAACCGCTCGGCCAGCTGCTCGCCGTCGGCATGCTGACGATGATCACGGTGCAGGTGTTCATCAATGTCGCGATCAATATCCGGCTGCTGCCGGTCACGGGCATCCCGCTGCCGTTCATCAGCCTCGGCAACTCATCGCTGCTGATGCTCTTCGTGGGGCTCGGGCTGTTACAGAGCGTGCTGGCCTGGGCGGACGACAGCCGCCCGCGACCGGTCTGACCGCCGCGATCAGTCGCGCACCGGCTGCGGACGAAGTAGCCAATCAGACGACGCATCCCAACGAGCGCCCACAAGTCCCCACATCTCTTCGTCAGCGCCACAACACGGGGAACGGGCAGCCACAAGAGCTGCCCCTACAGGATCAGTCGAGGTCCACTCGAGGAACTATGCGATGCCACAGGATCTCCCTGTAGGGGCAATCCTTGTGGTTGCCCTCCCCGCTCACCGTTACGGACGGCGTCGATCGCAGCGCAGGGAGGGGCGCCCTCAGCGGCCAACGCTGGCAAACGGCCCCATCAAGGCGGGGCCGCCCAGCCGTCGAGCGAAGGAACGCTCAGGAGGTGGCGATCGCTTCGCCCTCTTCCTGTTCCGCCTCGCCCGAGTCTTGCTCAACCACCACCAACTCGACGGGCGTCTCTTCGACGACCTTGGGGATGCGCTCGTAGCGGAGCATCTGCTCCTCGGCGCCGTTCTCATTGATCTCGGTGGTGAGGTCGACGCGCATCGTGTCACCGGGGTCGAAGTCGCCGCGCAGCAGCGCTTCGGAGAGTGAGTCCTCGAGCCGCTCCTGAATCACCCGGCGCAGCGGCCGCGCCCCGAAGATCGGGTCGTAGCCCTTCTCGCCGAGCCACTCGCGGGCCGGTTCGGTGACATCGAGCTCAACCTGCTTCTCGCGCACGCGCGCATTGACCTCGGCCAGCATCATGTCGACGATCAGGCGGATGTGCGCCTTGCTCAGCGGGTGGAAGACGAGCGTGGTGTCGACCCGGTTGAGGAACTCGGGCCGGAAGACCCGCCGCATCTCCGTCAGGACCTTGTCCTTCATTCGTTCGTAGCGCTGTCGGTCGTCCTGCTCCTCGTTGAGATGCGCGGCGAACCCGAGGCTGTTCTCGCGCCGGATCAGGTCCGAGCCGACGTTCGAGGTCATGATGATGATCGTGTTGCGGAAGTCGACCCGCCGACCCTTGGCGTCGGTCAGGTGTCCATCGTCGAACACCTGCAGCAGCATGTTGAAGACTTCGGGGTGCGCCTTCTCGATCTCATCCAGCAGGATCAGGCAGTAGGACTTGCGCCGCACCGTATCGGTCAGCTGCCCGCCGTCGTCGTAGCCGACGTATCCCGGAGGCGCACCGACCAGTCGGGCGACGGTGTGACGCTCCATGAACTCCGACATGTCGAGCCGGATCATGTTGTCGTCAGAGCCGAACATGAAGTCGGCCAGCGCACGCGCGAGCTCGGTCTTGCCGACCCCGGTGGGGCCGAGGAACATGAACACGCCGATCGGTCGGCGCGGGTCCTTGAGACCTGCGCGCGCGCGGCGCACGGCCTTGGCCAGCGCCACGATCGGCTCGTCCTGGCCGACGATTCGCTTGTGGATGTCCTCTTCCATGTGCAGCAGGCGCTGGGATTCTTCCGTCGCGATCTGCACCACGGGGATGCCGGTCCACATCGAGACGACCTCGGCGATGTCCTCGGCGAGCACATCCGACGATTCGCGTTCGCGTTCCTGGTCGAGGTCGGTCTCGAGCTGAGCGATTCGCTCGGTCAGCTTGAGTTCGCGATCCCGAAGGTCGGCGGCATACTCGTACTGCTGTTGGTCGATCGCCTGTTCCTTCTCCTTGCGGATGCCCTCGAGGCCGACGTTGGCCTCCTTGATCGAGGGCGGCGTGTAGGAGCTGCGAATCCGCACCCGCGAGGCCGACTCATCGATCAGGTCGATCGCCTTGTCGGGCAGCGCCCGGTCGCTGATGTAGCGCGACGACATCTCGGCCGCCGCGACCAGCGCCTCGTCGGTGATCGCCAGCTTGTGGTGCTCTTCGTAGCGGTCTTTGATCCCGCGCAGGATCTCGATCGTCTCGCTGACCGACGGCTCTTCGACGACGATCGGCTGGAAGCGGCGTTCGAGCGCGGCGTCACGCTCGATGTGCTTGCGGTAGTCGTCGAGCGTCGTCGCGCCGATCGTCTGCAGCTCGCCGCGGGCCAGCGACGGTTTGAGGATGTTGGCCGCGTCGACCGCGCCCTCGGCGGCGCCGGCGCCGACGAGCATGTGCAGCTCGTCGATGAACAGCACGCAGTTGCCGGCGCCCTTGATCTCTTCGACGACCTTCTTGAGTCGCTCCTCGAACTCGCCGCGATACTTGGTGCCCGCAACGAGCGAGCCGATATCGAGCGTCAGCAGGCGCTTGCCCTGCAGCGTCTCGGGTACGTCACCACTGGAGATCTGCTGCGCGAGGCCTTCAACGACGGCGGTCTTGCCGACGCCCGGCTCACCGATCAGCACGGGATTGTTCTTCGTGCGCCGCGAGAGAATCTGGACGACGCGCTGGATTTCCTTTTCACGGCCGATCACCGGGTCGAGCTCGCCGGCGCGCGCCGCCGCGGTGAGGTCGAAGCCGAGCTGGTCGATCGTCGGCGTGCGGGTCGATTGGCGTGAGCCCGAACCGGCGCCCGCGCCGGCCGTCTGCGGCCCGCTCTGCGAAAGGATCCGCGTGGTCTCGGCGCGCACGCGCTCGAGGTTGACGCCGAGGCTCTCGAGTACGCCCGCGGCGATGCCCTCGCCCTCACGCACCAGCCCGAGCAGTAAGTGCTCGGTCCCGATGTAGTGGTGGTTGAGGCGTCGCGCCTCGTCGACAGCGAGTTCGATCACTTTCTTGGCACGCGGCGTGAGGCCGATTTCGCCGAGCACGGCACGGTCGCCGCGGCCGATGATGAACTCGACCGCGGAGCGGACTTTGCCCAGCTCGACTCCGAGGTTCGAGAGCACTTTGGCGGCGACCCCGTCGCCCTCGCGGACCAGTCCGAGCAGCAGGTGCTCGGTGCCGATGTAGTTGTGATTGAAGCGCTGCGCTTCTTCCTGCGCCAGTGTCAGCACACGGCGGGCGCGCTCGGTGAACTTGTCGAACCGGTCTGCCATGTCGCCCTCCAGTGCGCACTCGTTTGGGTCGGGTCAGCGTATCAGCTACCCGTGGGAAGCGCCTGTGAATAATGCGCCGCGCCACGCGTGCCGCCGTGCGAACAGCCTCGCAAGGCGGCGCCCCACGCGTCGGTTGCCGCGCGCCGCGAATCTAGCCGCGCTCGGAGCCCGATCCGAAGTCGCGCTCGGTGAGGCCGGCGCGTTGCAGCGCCTCTTCCATCGCAGTCGTCGCTGCCGGCAGCTCCGCTTGCGGGTCCGGCGCGGGCGCCGACGGCGCTGCAGCGGCCTCAACCGGCTGCGGCGGCGGTGGCGGAGCCTCGCCCTGGGCGATCCCGAAGCGCTCTGCGACCTCATCCGGCAGGCGGGCGATGCCGCCTTCATCGTTGAAGATCCAGCCGGCCCGCTCCGCATCGGTACGCGCCTGCCGCAGGCTCAGCCCGAGGCGATGCCGGTCGCGCTCGATCCGCACGATCTTGACCGGGATGATGTCGTTCTCAATGACGACCTCGCGCGGATGCGTGATCCGTCGGTCGGCGAGCTCGGAGACGTGCACGAGACCTTCGACCGGACCTTCGAGACGCGCGAACGCGCCAAAGGTGACCAGCTTGGTGACCGTGCTCGGGACCAGCTGGCCGACCTCGAACTGGCCGACCACTTCGTCCCACTGCTCCGGCGAAGCGCGCCGGATCGAGAGGCCGATCTTCTTCGATTCTTTGTCGATCTTGGTGATGTAGACGTTGACGTTCTGGCCGATCGTGAACATCTGCTCGGGGTCGACGTCGCGTTCCCAGGAGAGCTCCGAGAGGTGCGCGAGGCCGTCGGCGCCGCCAAGGTCGACGAAGACGCCGAACGGTCGGATGCTGGTGATCCGCCCGGTGCGAATCTCGCCCTCGTGCAGCTCCTCGAGCAGACGGTCCTTCTGCTCGGCGCGCCACTCCTGGACCGCGGCGCGCTCCGAGAGGATCACACGGTTGCGGCGGCGGTTGATCTCGATCACCTTGAAGCGCAGCGAGCGGCCTTCGTATTCGCCGAGCTGCGCGATCGCCTGCTCACGGTCGCCCGTGATGCCGACGATCTGGCTGAGCGGCACGAAGGCGTTGACGCCCTCGACGTTGACCAGCAGGCCGCCCTTGTTGCTGCCGGTGATCCGCCCGTCGAAGACTTCGCCCTCGTCGTGGCGGCGCTGCAGCTCGTGCCAGCCCTGCTCGCCGCGGGCGCGGTCGATCGACAGCTCCAGCGTGCCGCCCTCGGCTTCGGAATCCGTCACGTAGACGTGGATCGGGTCGCCGGTCTTGAGCAGATCGCGGTCGGGGAGGTCGAGCGAGCGCATCTCCTCGGAGTGCACGACCCCTTCGGATTTGGCGCCGACATCGACGATCAGTGCGGTACCGCTCCAGTGCACCACGACGCCCTCAATGACATCGCCGCGCTGCGGGTTCAATGGCTCGCGGCCTTCCTCGGCCAGCAATTCTTCCATCGTCAGCTCGGCTGACGGTGTCGTCGCAGGCGCGGGATCGGTGGCAGCGGGAGCGGAGGCAGGCGGCGCAGCCGCCTCAACGGTGGTCGAATCGGTTGTTTCTGTCGTCAAACTTACTGTGGGGCGCAGCCGAAGCAGCGCCCTCCCCCTTTCCAGGATGGGCGGCAGCATATCACAGGCCCGCGGGCGGTCTGCCGCCGAACGCCGGTTGGCGGACGCTCGGGCGGGCAACGCAAAACCGCCCGTCGTCCGACGGGCGGTTCGCAATGGGCTGGCGATGGCCTATTTTCCGCAGAGGGTTGCCCCCCCAGTATCGTCGGCGCTGCGGCGTTTCACTGCCGTGTTCGGGATGGGAACGGGTGGTGCCGCCGCGCTCTAATCACCAGCACCACGCCGAGCATATCACGAGCCGGAGAAGACGCCGGCATCGCGAGCGGGCCCGGCTGTCGTGGCGGGCGTCACGCAGCCGTCAGAGCTGCCGGCTGGGTGGGGATGGTGGAGCCGAGGGGGCTCGAACCCCTGACCTCCGCCGTGCAAGGGCGGCGCTCTCCCAGCTGAGCTACGGCCCCATATGGGACTGGCTCAGCCTACTCAGCCTGGTCCCGACACGAATCACGACGATGGGACCTTGGGTTCAGATGAAGAAGGCGGCAATCCATTCAGCACAGACGCCGCACGCGAATCGTCGCTCAGCCCGTTCTTGCGTTTTGCAAGCCCAAGACCGCCAATGGGATCCCCGGCACCCGATGGAGACCTGCGCGTAATCTCTGTTTCCCCTCTCCCCCCCGCGGAGCGGGGGGAGATGCCGCAGGCAGAGGGGGCTCCGGGCGCGGACTCACCAGATAGCGGAAGCTCCCCACCGTCATTTCGTGACACGGCCACCGGTAGGGAAGGTCGGAGCAGTGGAACTTACGCGCAGGTCTCCGATGGCAAAGGCAGCCTGGCCTTGCGCGACACGTTTCGTCCCACTAGCCTACCCCCCGATATTCCCGCGATCCGACCCCTCCTCAGGACATCAGTTGAGAGGCATCGTTTATGCCGGACGTGGTAGAAATCCCTGTCGCCAACCTCCTGCTAGACACTGAAAATCCCCGCCTCATTACTCCGAATGGTGGGCAACGGGAAACTCTCAGGGACCTCGCCAGGCTCCAAGGACCCAAGATCAAAGCACTTGCACAGGATATCTTGAAGTTTGGCATAAACCCAAGCGAACTAACGATAGTCACTGGGTTAGAGGATGGCAGCGGACGATTCGTCGTCCTAGATGGGAATCGTCGCCTAGCTGCCTTGCGACTCCTCGAGAATCCAGAACTCGTGGAGGGCGTTGTCACGGCATCTCTCTTCCGGTCGTTCAGGAAAATGAGCCGGCTCTATCAAGAGCGACCGATCGAGGAAGTATCTTGCGTCGAAGTCCAAGAGCGGGACGAGGCTCATCACTGGCTCGAACTGCGGCACATGGGCGAACGCGACGGTGCCGGCCCAGTATTCTGGGGCTCGCAAGAGAGTGCTCGTTTTCGAGCACGCACTGGCAACATTGAGCCGCATATCCAAGCACTCCATTTCCTGCAGGCACGCGGAGACATATCACCTGAACGTCGTGCTCAGGTGGCCGCAACCACGCTAAGACGTCTCTTGGGAACCCCCTATGTCCGCGAGCGTCTGGGCCTCGAACTTGTTGATGGCACGCTGCAAGCCCGCGGCAATGATGAAGCGGTCGCGAAAGCGCTACTTCATGTGATCAATGACATCGCAGACAAGACGATAAAGGTCAATGATGTTTATACGACCGACCAACGAAAACAATATGCCGATGACCTTCCTGACTCCGTTGTACCGACATTGGTACAGCAACCAGGCAGCGGCATTCCACTTTCCGGCTTGGCCGATGGCACGACACCAACACCCACAAGGCGGCGTCGCAGGCCAACCATCCCGCCCCAACGCAAACATCTCATTCCCACTGATTGTGTCCTGAACGTCACCGAGCCTCGTCTCCGCGAAATAGAGCGCGAGCTTCGACATCTCGACCTCGAGTCTCACCCAAACGCCGTTAGTGTTCTCCTTCGAGTGTTCCTTGAATTAACCATTGACAGTTACATCTCGGCCCGCGGCCTAGGAGTTGTGGGGCGGGCGAAGTTGGGCACCACACTACTCAGGGTCACGGGCGATCTGGAAGCTCGCCAGAAACTTACTGCACAACAGGGGAAGCCCGCCAGGAGGGCGGCGCAGAAAGACACGTTCCTGGGGCCATCAGTGACCCAAATGCACGAGTGGATACACAACCAGCACATGTTCCCTGGCCCGGCCGACTTACGCTCTGAGTGGAACGGCCTGCAACCATGGTTCATAGCCGTCTGGTCGCCCTAGCAGGCTAACCGCAAGCGACCCATACCCAACGTACGCTTGGAGTCGGCCATGATATCCTATTCCCCTCTGCGATATCCGGGTGGAAAACGCCGACTCGCCTCCCTGGTCGGCCTGTTGCTCGAAGAAAATGCACTAACGGATATCCAATATGCTGAACCATACGCTGGTGGCGCGTCCATAGCTTTATCGCTACTGTTCAATGAACACGCATCGACCATTCGTATCAATGACTTGAGTCGGCCGGTCTATGCGTTTTGGAAGTCTGCACTTGACGATACGGACTCTCTTTGCAATCGGATAAACGCTACGCCAGTGACTATCGATGAATGGCACCGGCAGCGGGACATTTTCCGTGAAGAAAGGGATGCGGGTCGGCTCGACCTGGGTTTCGCGGCATTTTTTCTGAACAGGACCAACCGCTCAGGGATTCTTTCGGGCGGTGTAATAGGCGGAAGGAGGCAAAGCGGGCTGTGGAAACTAGATGCGCGATTCAACAAAGAGGATCTGATCCGTCGAATACGGAAGATTGGTCGTTACCGAACTCGCATAGAGGTGTCTCAGGAGGATGCGGCAGAGTTTATTGACAGGGTATCTGGAAAACCTGATATGAGGATGTTCTTTTTTATCGATCCACCCTACATTGATCACGGAGATGATCTATACCTCAACGACTACAGCATGAAAGACCATAGGAGCCTCGCCGAGCAGATAACATCACTTGACCAAGATTGGATTGTTACTTACGACTACGACGCGGCGGTGAGGCACTGTCTCTATGCGGGTCAAACTCGGCTATCTTTTTCGTTGCACTACAGTGCACAACGAAGGCGCTTTGGTCGCGAAGCAATGTTCCTTTCAGATTCACTCGACCTCCCAAGAGCTTGGCATCGGGCTCAGCGCTTCATCATTTCGCCACCGCATAGCCGGCATTCGGTGGAAGCCCATATCGAGTAGCGGCGCTGAGTGACGATGCGTCGAGGATGTCGGAACGCAAGGAGTCTCAACTGGGAGACTGAAGGGCGATCCAGGGCGCTCCAGACACCACTCGTTCCCCCTACACCCGCAACGACGGGCGATCCGGCGACTCCGGCCTTGGCGCCAGCGTCTGCTTGCCGGGATCGGGGTGGAGGTCCAGCGCCATGGTCACGACTCGGCCGACTACGGCTTGGGCGCACTCGGCGACGACGATGCAGTCCGTCGTGGTTCGGCGGTCGCCGATCTGGATCGTCAGCGGGCCGGCGACGGGCAGGATGTCGCGGGTGCCGTCGGCGCGGGCCCTGGCGACCGTGCTCACGGTGGGGAGGCCGAGCTGCTCGACGACATCCTGCGGCAGCTCCAACATGACGCGACCGGCATCCGCCACCGCCTTGATCGTCTCATGCCGCACGGTGTCCTCGGCGCGAAATCCAGCCTCGGCCAGATTCCGATCACCCATGTTCTCCAGCTCGATGTCCACAACAATCTCACCCACAACATCCTCCAAGCTCCGCTGTCGCAACGCCAATATACGCTGGCTGAGGCGCGGGCTGAGATGGTGATCGGGGAACTCGTGGTGGAGCCGAGGGGGCTCGAACCCCTGACCTCCGCCGTGCAAGGGCGGCGCTCTCCCAGCTGAGCTACGGCCCCAAGTGGGACCGCCTCAGCCTACCCCGGCAACGACGGAGCGACACGCTCGCCACGGCCGCGAGGTACGGCTGCAGCTCGGGGTGGTCCAGAATCGTGAACATCATCCGACCCTCGGCCACCAACTCGCCGATCAGGCGACTCCAACCAAACGTCGCGGTGGGGATATCAGCGTCGGTCAGGAAGATCACGATCCGGACCACGGTGCCTGAGTCCGAAGAGAGCGCGAGCACCGCATCCACATCGCCCTCCGCCAGCCGGGCTTCGAGGTCTTCGATGTCGGTCTCGACGCTAGTCGGGCTCCAGCGCTCAACGGACCCGGAGAATCGTTCCTCGAACCCATCGCAGCGGTCGTGCAGGCCGATGTTGGTCGGTTGGTGGATGACGCAGAGCACGTGGCCCTCGATGCCGCGCGCGTTGAACTCGTCACCGGCGATGCGTCCTGCTTAGCGGTCGTCGAGCGAAATGTGCATCACCGTCCCGAGCTCGGACGCGACCTCCGCGCCCGAGTTGAAGGAGAGCACCGGGATCCCGGCGTCGATCGCTTCGCGGACCGCAGGTTTGAGGACGTCCGGCTCGGCCAGGGTCGTGGCGATGCCTGCGGCGCCATCAGCAACGCATCGGCGAACCGCCACGGCCTGATCGTACACGTCCGCGGTAGCCACGCTCGTTGAGAAGAGGGCGCCCAGCTCCTCATCCGCAATGAGTCGCGTTTCCAGCCGGGCTCGGAGATCGTCGTAGTCGGCTGTGGACAGACGCTCGACGGTTCCTGCATAAGCTGATTCCAGGCCGTCACAGAGCGCACCGATGCCGGGATCGTTGAGGTCCTCCACGCAGAGCATCAGGGGCAAGTCTTCGGTAATCCCGACCGTTTCGAAGTACTCCGTGAAGGATCCAGCCGTCCCTTAGCCTGCTTCGAAGAGATACTCGGCGTAGTTGTTCGCTACCGTCTCGTGTCGTGTATCGGTGTCGACCACGATCGGCGAGTTGTGCAGCGATCTGCCGGACCGAGCGCCCCTCGGCCTGTAACCGGGCAACCGCACATCGCTTCTCCAGATCCAGCTGCGAGTAGCGCGCTCCCATGGCCTCACCTCAAACATCTGTCGCGTTTCGTCCGTGAGACCAGGGAATCGATTCTCCACATCCGGTCAGGACTGGATTCCCGCCTTCGGGGGAATGCCGAGAGTGGGGTTCGCGCATCCGCCTCTGCCAGTCATTCTTGGGCAACCGCGGCCTCGTTGGTCGCTGCATCGCCATCGGTGGGCACGGCGTTGAGGCTGGCGACGTTGTTCGCCTGGCGGATGGGGCGGTTCTCCAGTCCGACCGCCCACGCGACCGTCGGGTCGACCTCCGAAGCGATCGAGGCTCGTTTGGCAAAGGCTGCGGTGACCGCCTGCCAGGGCCTCTGGATGATCGCGGAGATCCTGCCCCTGATTGCCGTCCTGACGGCCCTGCTGATGGAACTCGATGATGCTGCTGCGGCAGAGGGCTTCGCCCGAGGCCGCTCCCGCCAACGGCGCCGGAACAGGAGCGTGGCAGCGAGCACGCAACGATCGGTTGACAACCGAAAATGGGTCGTGTCAGAGTGCATCGACCGGCGGGAAGTGGGACGATCGGGTCTCGCGTTCTGAGTGCGGCGCATTGGGCGGTAAGGAAGCCGTCCACCCGCAAATCCTGGTGCGGAGTGTCGACCTATGCCAACCCCGCCAACCCCGCCAAACGAGCCCGCGAACAGTCCGTCGCTCTCCCCGTTTCCCGAGGGTTGGTACTTCGTCGCTAGCCGTCAGGACGTGCTGAAGGCCAAGCTCATCCAGCGGACCTGGATGGGCGAGAGCGTCGTGGTCTGGTGCGACGAGAACGGGCGCGTCTGCGTCGCCGAGTCCTTTTGCGCGCACCTGGGCTCCGATCTGGGGCCAGCCGCGGGGGGCCGCACCAGCGGCGGCCGGCTCGTCTGTCCCTTCCATGGCTTTGAGTACGATGCAACCGGCCAGTGCGTCGCCACTCCCTTTGCCGACCCACCCAGGGCCGCGCGGTTACGAGTCTTCGAGACACAGGACATTCTCGGCCTCATCTTCGCCTGGTGGGGCATCGGGGGGCGTGCGCCGCAATGGAGCCTGCCCACGGATCCGCCGGACCAAACCGGTTGGACCGACTTCAATATTCGGACCCTCCGCTTCCCCGGTCATCCCCAGGAGACGACCGAGAACTCGGTGGACATGGCCCACCTCCGCTACGTCCACGGCTACGGCAACGTGGACCGCGTCGGGCCGGTGTCGGTGGACGGACCCTGCATGGACTGCCGCTTCGACTTCAGGTCCACCCGGCCGATCGCCGGAATCGCTACCTTCACCTTCGATATCTCCGCCTACACCCGTATCGTCGGTCTGGGCTATTCGTTTGTGGAGATCCGCGAGCACACCGTCGGAATGGACCTGCGATTGTGGGCGCTGGCGACGCCTGTCGACGGCACGCTGATCGACTTCTCACTCGTCTCGCAGGTTCGTGAGATACGCAGCCCGAGGCGCCGGATCGCAGGTCTGGCGTGGCTCCCGCCGCGGCTGCGCGCGCCAATCATGAATAAGATGGCCGCTCATTTTCAACTCCACGACGTGTGGCAGGATGTGGTGATCTGGAGTCGTAAACGGTACCGGTCCAACCCGCGCCTGTGCCGCTCCGACGGCGAGATCATGACCTACCGAGCCTGGTGCGCGCAGTTCTACCCCGATCCGCGCGATTCGGCGAGTCCGAGCAGCGTCGCAGCAGTAACGCAGCATACGGCGAGCCGCTCGCGCCGGCGGGCGCCGGCTCTTGGGCTTCCTGAGGTGCAATCGCATTCCCAAGCATCCTCGGATGATCACGACACGCCATGAACCAGATACTCGACAAGCTCAGCAGGCTGGTCACAGCCCGACCCTACGTCACGCTGGCCGTCCTGCTTGTGGTCACTGTCGTACTGGCAGCGGGAGCGTCCCTGCGCGGGGAGCTGTCCGAAACCGAGGGCTTTCTTCCACCTGATAGCGCTATCGCGCAGGCGATGGACGATATCGAGGAACGCTTTGGTGAATCGGGCGAGGTCAGCATCGTCACGCTGGTCTTCCGCGGAGAGGCGCTCACGCCGACCGGGCTCGCTCAGATCGACGCGCTGACCGATCGCATCGTCAGCGAGCCGGACGTGCGAGAGTCGCTCGCCCCCGCCGATGCCGTCGTGTCGCCTGCGTTGCTGATCCGGGCGGCGCTCCCGACAACGCTCCAGACGGACCGACTCGAGTCGCTCTCGCAGGCGGCAATTGACAGCGCCCGCGCCGTGCCGGACATCCAGGCGGGGCTCGACGCGATCACCGGTATCGACAGCGATGGCACACCGGTCGCGCTTGCCACGATCCGTCTGCGCGAAGCGGACGCCGAGCGACTTCAACAGGCCGAACGCAGGATCGACGAGCTGGCCGTCAAGCAGGACGGTCCGCTGCGCGTGAGCAGCGTCTCGCCGACGGTCGTGGAGGATGAGTACCAGCAGGCAACGAGGACAGGGACGTTGCCGCTGATCGGGATCGCGTTGCTGTTGATCGCGGCGCTGCTCCTGCTCTTCTTGCGCTCGCTCTCCGACCTGCTGCTCACCTTGACCGGTCTCGTGTTGGCGCTGATCTGGCTGGTCGGCGTTGAGGGTTGGCTCGGTCCGGATGGATTGGCGCTGCTCGGCCCGCCGAGCGGGATCTCAGCCATGATCCCGATCATCGTGATCAGCCTCACGGTGGACTATGCGATCCAGGCGGTCTCGCACTATCGCGAACAGCGAACAACCGACGTCCCGGTGTTGACCGCCGTGCGGTCTGGACTACGAACGGTGGCCGTCCCGCTCACGCTCGCCGCGATCACGACGATCGTCAGCTTTCTCGTGACATTGCTCTCCCCGATCCCGGCGATCAGGGACTTCGGCGTGCTGGCCGGGTTGGGTGTGGGCATGAGCCTGCTCGTCATGTTGACGCTCATTCCGGCAGGCAACGTCATCCTCGATCGGCGTCGCGAGTCGCGCGGTACGCTGGCGCCGGCTCGCCTCGTCGCGAACGCGCTGCCCGGCATCGGCCGCGTAGCTGAAGCGCTGGGCCGGTCCGTGACGCGCCGGCCTGCGCCCTACATCCTCGCGGTGGTGTTGGTATCGATCGGACTGGGCTTCGCAGCGACGGGAATCGAAGCGAGATTCAGCATCCGTGACGTCCTGCCCCGGGGCGGGAGCGTACTGGAGGACCTGGATACGCTGGACGCAGCGGTCGGCGGCTCGACCGAGATGGTCAACCTCATCGTCCGCGCCGAGGCGACCGAGACACGCACGTTGCTCAACCTGCGTGACCTCCGGCTCGCCTTCGAGGACGAACAGCGCCGCCCGCGAGCGGCGGTCGGACCACTCCATGCCTCCTACGAGCTGATCATCCGTGACTGGATCGAGGACAGCGGTGAGCCCGGCGACCGATACGATCCGGAGCTCGCGGCGCTGTTCCGTGAAGCGTCCGCGGGCTTACAGCTCGACCCGGCGCGAATGCAAGTATTCCTCGATCGACTCAAGGAGGCGGATCCAACCGTCACCCAGTACGTGATCGAGGATCCAGCGGGGATCGACACGATGCTGGTCCAATTCCCGGTCTACGCGCTTGATCCGGAGCTGACGAAGCGGATCCAGCAGGATGTCGACGCGATCTGGCACGGCGACGACGACTCAGTTGTGGCGGCGTCGCGCAGCATCATTTCGACGACCGTGACGGACGAAATCACCAGCCGACAAACAGAGGCGATCATCACGACGATCGCCGTCGCCCTCGCCGTCCTGATCGTGTTCTTCTGGGTCACGCTTCGGCAGCCAGCGCTGGCATTTATTGCCGTCGGGCCGATTGTGCTGGTCTTGATCTGGGTGCTCGGCACGATGGCGCTGTTAGACATTCCCTATACGCTGACGACCTCGATCGTCACCGCGCTCTCGATCGGGATCGGCGTCGACTACACGATCCACGTGATTCACCGCTACCGCGAGGAGTTCTCGCGCACGCGCAACCCGGAGCAGGCGGCGATCCGGACACTCGCGAGCACTGGTTCGGCCCTGCTCGGTTCCGCCCTGACCACGGCGCTCGGGCTCGGCGTGTTGATCTTCTCACCGGTCCTCGCGTCGGCGCAGTTCGGCGTCACGGCGGCGATCACCATCGCCTATGCGTTGTTGGTCTCCATCCTGCTGGTACCGCCTGCCATGACCATCTGGGGCGCCTACCAGAACATGCGCCTGCGCTCGAATGTGCAACGCATGTGGGACGATCTGGATGTCACGCTTGAGGATGCAGCGCAGGCCCGCGAGTCTGACGGCGGCTCGACGTAAGACTCAGACGGGCAGTTCGTGCCGTTGCTCGGCGATCCGGAATCGTATCTTGTTGCTTGGGGACTGCGACGGGAATGAGTTGATCAGTCGCTTCGGAGGACTGGACGTCAGCTCGAACCTGAAGTAGTGCGCGAGCATCAGCAGATTGAGCGCCAGCTGTACCTCGGACCAACGAAAACCCATGCAGGCGTGCGTCCCCAGCCCATACGGAGCGTAGCTCGTACTGGCATGCTCGTTGCGCGGTGGCAGATAGCGGTCAATGTCGAACGATAGCGGCTCGGGGAACACGTCCTCCATATAGTGCGCAGCCGTCGAGGCAATGATCACTCGCGCGCCCGCAGGCAGTTCAAAGCCCTCGACCACACAGGTATTCATCACGTTTCGCATCGCCAGCGCGACGATCGGGTACAAACGCAGCGTCTCCATCATCAATCGATGGGTGACGTCCATGTTGGCCGGATTCAGGTCCTGGCCATCCGGATCGCCATCTGCAAACAGCGCGTCGGCTTCAGCCCGGACTCGCTCGTACAACTCAGGGTGCGTGACCATGGCGTAGACGGCGAAACCGAGTTGATCGCCGAGGTACATGCTCGCCATCAACATCGTGCCAAAGGGCACGTTCATGTCCGTTTCCGGCAGGAACTGCGGATCGCTCGCGCTCAGGCCCAGGTAACCATCCGCCACGTCGCGCGGTTGTCCAAGCCGTTGGGCAGGTGTGTGAGTCCTCTGGATTCGGTCGACCAGCTGGCCCACCGCCCCTGCGTGCCGTCTCATCGACGGTGTGTGCAGCATGAATCGCGGCAGCACCTTCAGGAGACCGACATTCAACGCTCGCACCTTATAGTCGATCACTTCGTTGATGATGTCTTGCGTGTCAGTACTGATCAGCAACGGTGAGATCTGTGCATTCATCAGTTCTCTGAGGCTGCTCGACGCTCTGAGCGAGTCCCCAACCGCCCAGGTCGCCATGTGGGTCCGCGCATTGCGATAGACTTCGTCCAGTCTGTTCGTCAGGGCTTCTCGAGAGTATGAAGGCTGCATCGCCTTGCGATAGCGGAAATGATCGGCCCCGTCCATCGAGTGGATTGAACGGGACACCCCATAGATCTCCTCGAGGCGCTGAAAGTACTCCTTGGCTCTGAAGTGCATCCGCCCATGGCGATGCGCCCATTGGTTCGTCTGCTCCCCGGCGAGAAAGATCATGCGCTCCTTCTGAAACGGAGGACTGATCTCGAAGACCGGACCGTGCCGCTTCGCGAGATCGGCAAACAGCGCGGGCAGGTTGCCCTCGCGCAGGTGCCGGTTGAACAGCAGGTCGCGCAAGGGCGCCTTGGGAATCGGCTTGGTCAGAGGCGGACGTTGCAGCAGCGGAGCGACCAGGCTTTTGGTGACCGCTTCCCCGAGCGATCTGCCGATCACGTCAAGATTGCTGATCAGCGCGATTCGAGCCTCTGATTCCTCATCGAGCTCGAATATGAAGCGGAACGCCGCACAGGCGTGGACAAGACTGATAATAATCATGTCTCGCGGATCGGGAATCTCGTCGTCAAAGATCACTCCGCTAATTCGGGTGCGGACGAAATCGACCACCGTGCCGTCGCGCGAGGTCATGTACTGGTCCAACTGGCCCGTGTTGGGCGCCAGGGTCCAGAACTCGCCGGCATGGTGTCGGAGAATCCCGTGGTCGACCAGACGCTCCAGTGTCGTGTCGATGATCGGCTCGGCATGTGCGGCGAGTCGCTCGACCCAATACTGGACGTTGTGCTGCTCCGGCTCGCTTGCGATTTCCTGCAGGATCACGTCCAGCGCAGGGTCGTCAGTCCCTGTCTCATCCAGCAGGATCAATGACTCGAGGTCCGAGTCGATCCGAGACAGCAGAGACAGTTCGGCAAGCGCGGCGCCGGCGATCGCACAGCTCAGGGTCCAGCCAGGCACCGGGCGAAAAAACCCGCTCTCTTCGTTGAGCAGCATCAGGATCAGCTCTTCGGGCAGCGTGGGCGATTGGGAAGTCACGCCCTCAATCGAAAGGGCCATCAGTTTCGTCTCCCCTGCAGCACACAACGGCCTCAGGCCACGTCGTCTCGCCGCAATGTGGGTCATTATACCTCTGCGGCAGTTTGGAGGGCAATCGACTGATCAGCGGACGCGGGGCGCGCAGGAGCAAGCTGCCGAAGCGGCGCCCCCGGGCGGCCGCGCCGCCCCGGAGCTCGATCGGTGCGGCGACCTGCCTCCTGGGTTCGGATCCGGCCCTCTCCGCCGGCTACCTGTTCAGCTTCGTCATCCTCACGTCAGCTGCAGGAATTGCTGAATCAGCGGCACGATGATCTCCGGCGCGTCCTCCTGGCTGTAGTGGCCGGCGTTGGGCAGTCTGGTCAGCGGGCCCTCCGGGTAGAGCGCGCGGAACAGCATGATCGCGTCATCGGGATTGTGCCCGTGGTCCTTCATCCCCTCGACCATCATCGCCGGCTTCGTGGACAGCTCGCCGATCCGATCGATCGCTTCAAGCACGTACTCACGCGGACGGTTCAGCAGCGCGTCGAGCGGGAACTCAATCGCCCCGATGCACGATGCCTTGTCCGGGAAGGCCGACGAGTAGGCGCGAATCCAGGTGTCGTTGACCACGGCCAGGTTCTCGAACCCAACGATCTTCATGATGCTGAGCACGTTGCTGCTGAGGTTGCCGAGCGTCTCATCCAGCGTGCCGGCCTCGTACTGAGCCTGGACCCACTGAAACCAGGGCGGCTGCGGTGAATCGCTCCGAGGCCGCGCCGCGCCGGGAATCAGGGCATTCACGAAGCAAAAGCGCTTCACCCGGTCGAGATGGCGCACCGCGTACTGCGTCCCGATCGGACCGCCCCAATCCTGCAACACGAACGTGATATCTCGAAGATCGAGCTCGTCGATCAACGCGGCGAGGTTCTCGACGTGGGTCTTCAGCGTGTAGTCGCGGTCTTGCGGTGTCTCGGTCTTGCCGAAGCCCATGTGGTCGGGCACGATCACGCGATGCGTCTTGGACAGCTCGGGAATGAAGTGGCGATAGAGATAGCCCCAGGTCAGTTCACCGTGGAGCATCACGATCGGCTCGCCCGCTCCCTCATCGACGTAGTGCATCCGGAACCCCGGAGCGACGCTGAAGTGCGCTTCGAAGGGGAACGTTCCGTCGAAGGTCTCGTCCGCGGGAATCATCGCTGGGTTGTCCTCTCGCGTCGAGCCTGTCGAACTGCCGGACATCATGCTACCCAGCCCTGCCATCGAGTTGACAGGGGCACCCTGGGAGTCCTCTACAGCGCGCGCCTCCCCGAGGCCTGGATCCGACCATGATGGCGACCGCCGCACGGAGCGGCCCGATGCATGAGCCGACGATCCTCCACTTCCGCCACCTGTTGGAGCGTCATCACCTGGCGCGGCGCGCTGCTGGCAACGGCCAAGGCGCACCTCGCCGGACGGGAACTACGGCTCGAAGGCTCTTGATTTCGTAAAGTCTGGTGCGCTTACGGTGCGGTTCAGGGAACTGTAGGCGCCATCTGGCGGGGAGGACGCCCGCAGGCGCTGTCAGGGTCAACGCAGACCCCGGACCGCTCTCAACGGCACAAGCGACCGCAGAGGGGCGGCGCCGGCGCCGGGACACGGAACCTCACATTAGGGGTAGACTGCGCGAAGCATCATTGCAGGCAGCCTTGAGGGGACAGAGCACATGGGCATCAGCGTCGAGAGGGAGGACGGGATTGCCATTGCCACGGCCGATGGACGCATTGACGGCTCAAACGCCAGTCAGTTCCAGGCGGACTTGCAGGCCGCCATCGTTGAGGGCGATCAGGCGCTGATCCTCGATTTCGAAAGCGTCTCCTACATCAGCAGCGCCGGACTGAGGGTGCTGCTGCTCGCAGCCAAGACGCTCAAGGAAACCGGATCGGAGCTGGCGCTGTGCTCGATCTCGGAGCCGATCCGCGAGGTCTTCCGGATCAGCGGCTTCGACTACATCATCCCGATTCACGACTCGCAGGCGGAGGCGAGAGCAGCCGTCGGCAGCTAGCTCGCGCGCTGACCCAGAGGGAGTTGGCCGCCCGATGCGACGCAGATGACGTACAAGATCCTCGTTGTCGACGACGAACCTGACCTTCAACCGCTTGTCCTCCAGCGTATGCGCCGGCACATCCGCCGCGGTCGCTACGAGTTTGTGTTCGCAGGCGACGGGCTGGAGGCGCTGGAGCGGCTGGAAGCCGATCCCGACATCGATATGGTCGTCTCGGATATCAACATGCCGCGGATGGATGGCCTCAGCCTGCTGGAACAGATACCGAAGGTAAGTCCCGACATCCGCGCAGTGATCGTCTCGGCGTACGGCGACATGGAGAACATCCGCACGGCCATGAACCGCGGCGCGTTCGACTTCGTGACGAAGCCGGTGGACTTCGACGACTTGCAGCTCACGATCGATCGAACGCTCCAGCACATCGAACAGTGGCGCGAGGCGCTGAGCACGAGAGACAAGCTCGTCGCGCTGCAGAACGAGTTGGACGTCGCCAGCAAGATGCAGCAGTCGATCCTGCCCACGACGTTCCCCAGTGGCCCCTCCTACCAGACCTTCGGCAGCATGCACCCGGCGCGCAACGTGGGCGGCGACTTCTTCGACGTGATTCGCCTCGAGAACGACCAAATCGGCCTCGCCATCGCGGACGTCTCAGACAAGGGCGTGCCCGCGGCCCTGTTCATGATGTCGAGCCGCACGCTGCTCAAGGGTGCGGCCATCGGCGCACCGGGCGGCCCCGGCGCCGTGCTCACCGAGGTCAATAACCTCCTCAGTGCTGACGAAACTACGGGGATGTTCGTGACCATGCTGTACGCGGTCTACCACACCACGAGCGGCCTGTTGACCTACGCCTGCGGCGGGCATGATGCGCCGCTGATCGTCCATGCCGATGGCACGTCGGAGCTGATGTCACTGACCGGGGGCATCGCGCTGGGCGTGCTGGAAGGCTTCGATTACGGGCAGGTCTCGCTCCAGCTCGAACCAGGCGACACGCTCTGTCTCTACACCGATGGCGTCACCGAGGCGACCAACCTCCAGGGAGACTTGCTGGGGCTCGAGGGCGTGCGCGAAATGTTTGCAGCCGCTCCGCCAACCGACGCCGAGCAGGCCGGCCGCGAAATTCTGGAGGCCGTGGTGGAGTTCACCGGCGAGGCCCCGCAGCACGATGACGTCACCTGTCTGATCCTGCGCCGGGACTGACCATGGGCGTCACCCTCTCCATGGCGATCCAGACGTCCCGCGATGAACTGGCGCGTATCACGGCCGCCATCGAAGGTCTGGGGCAGCAGGACGACTGGCCGGACGACCTCGTCTTCCGGGTCAATCTGGTGCTCGAAGAGCTGGTCCTGAACATCATCGACTACGGCCAGGACGGGCGCGATCCCGACATCGCCCTTGAAATCGAGTCTGACGTCGACGTCATCAGAATCGAGCTCAGCGACCGTGGCCGGCCCTTCGACCCCTTGACCGAGGCGCCCGAGCCGGACCTGACCTCGCCCGTCGACCAGCGCAGCATGGGCGGCCTGGGCGTCCATCTGACCAAGACATTGATGGACGAGGTGCGCTACTCGCGCGAAGCCAGCAGAAACCGGCTGAGCATCGTCACGCGCAAGGTGAGATAAGGCGAGATGAGCCGAGCCCGGCCCGCGAGCGTCGCCTGGCTGGCAGGCGCCTTGCCAGTCCTGACCGCCCTGTTGATCGTGGCGGGCTGCGCGGGACGCGGCGGAGGCCAGACCGACCGACCCGTGACGACGGAGCCGCCGGCGACCCAACAGTCCGACACGGGCACACCCGGCGTTTCCGACGACCGGGTGCTCTTCGGACAATCCGCCGCGTTCAGCGGACCGGCCCAGGAGCTGGGCAGGAACATGCGGCTGGGGATCGAAGCTGCCTTCCACGAAGTGAATCAGGCGGGCGGCGTGCACGGCAGGATGCTGGAGCTGACCTCGCTGGACGACGCCTACGAACCGGAGGCGGCCGTCGCCAACACGCAGCGCCTGATCGGCGAAGGGGTGTTCGCCTTGATCGGCGCCGTCGGCACACCAACCTCGCGCTCCGCCACGCCGATCGCGGCCGAGGCCGGGGTGCCCTACATCGCGCCCTTCACCGGCGCGGCGTTCCTGCGTGATCCCGAGTGGGAGAACATCATCAACCTGCGCGCTTCCTACGCGCAGGAGACCGAGGAGATGGTCGAGCGCCTGACGGTCGACCTGGGCATCCAGCGAATCGGCATCCTCTACCAGGACGACTCGTACGGCCGCAGCGGCTACGACGGCGTGCAGGATGCGCTGGCCCGCCGCGGCAGCACGGCCGTAGCCGTGGGGCGCTACACCAGGAACACCTCAGCGGTAAAGACCGCGCTACTCGACCTCCAGGAGGGCAATCCCGAGGCGGTGATCATGATCGGCGCCTACCAGCCGATGGCGGCGCTGATCAAGTGGGCCAGGCTGACCGGGATGGACTGGTTGTTCCTGAACGTCTCGTTCGTCGGCAGCAACGCGCTTGCCCGGGAACTGGGCTCCGACGGCGTCGGCGTGCTGGTCACCCAGGTCGTGCCCTTCCCGGAGGACGATTCGCTGGCGGTGGTCGCCGCCTATCAGCGCGCCCTCGCGGCCTACGCGCCCGACGCAGCCCCTGGCTTCGTGTCGTTCGAGGGCTATCTCGCCGGCCGGCTGGCCATCGCCGGTCTGCAGAAGTGCGGCCGCGAGGTCACCCGATCGCGCTTCCTCTCGAGCCTGCGAGGCTCACAGACGCTCGATATCGAGGGGTTCTCACTCCAGTACGGTGAGGACGACAATCAGGGCTCGGACAAGGTATTCCTGACCGTGATCGGCCGCAACGGCGAATACCACCCGATCGAAACACTTCGCGAGATCGATTCGCTGCTGGAGTCGGGGCGATGATCGAACGCCTGAAAGAGCTCTTGGCCAGCCGGTTCCGGATCTCGACGCAGCTCTATCTGGCCGTCGGCGGAGCGGTCATGCTCACCCTCGCCGCCAGTCTGGTCGGCTGGTTCTCGTTCGATCGGGTGGGCACCGCGCAGGGCCGCGTGAACGAAGCAAGCGTGCCCGAACTGGTCGCCGCGTTCGGCGTCGCTCGCTACAGCGGCGTGCTGGTCGCCGCCGCTCCCAACCTCACGGCCGCGGCCACGCCCGACGAGTTCCAGCAGGTCGTCCACGACATCGACGAGGCCTGGCGCTCGTTCGAGGCCCAGATGGCCACGCTCGAGGCGCGCCAGGACGCCGACACCGAACTGGTCGGCCGCATCCGCGACCACGCCGACACGCTCATCTCAAACATCGCGGAGATCAGGAGCGAGACGTCGGGCGTGTTCGAACTGACCAGACGAAGAGCCGTGCTGCAAGACAGCTTGACGGAGGTGCGCGCCCGGCTGGACGACATTCTGGCGCCGGCCATCGACGACCAGCTCTTCTACACGCTGACCGGCTTCAGCGCCCTCGACGAGTCGGCCGCGCCGCGCTCCGAGCACTTCGCGGAGGCGGAGATCGTGCGCTACCGGCGGCTGAGCGAGCTGCAGGGCGACGTGAACACCGCGACCGAGCTGCTGGCGAACGCCTTCACGCTGTCGGACGCCTCACTGGTTGAGCCGCTGCGCGAACGCTTCGAGGCTGCGATCAACCGCATCGAGCGAAACCTCGGCACGCTGTCGGGGTCGGCCTTCCACGACGAAGCGGCGCCGATCTTCGACAGGCTGTTCGCGCTCGGGCTGGGCGAACAGAGCGTGTTCGGGGTCTTCGCCCGGGAGCTTCGGATCGAAAGCCGCCAGGCCGAGCTGCTCGCCGGCAACCGCGACCTCTCGATCGTCCTGGTCGCTGAGGTCGATGGGCTGGTGATCGCCGCCCAGGCGAGCGCCGCCCAAGCCACCGATGCCTCCTCTTCGGCGATCTTCACCGGCCGCACGCTCCTGCTCGTGATTAGCGGAGTGAGCGTGCTCGGCGCCGTGCTGATCATCTGGCTCTACCTCGGCCGGATCCTGCTGCGGCGGCTCAATCTGCTCTCCAACTGGATGCTGCGGATGGCCGGCGGGGATCTGGAGACCAGTGTGGCGATGGAGGGACGGGACGAGGTGGCCGACATGGCCGCTGCTCTGGAGGTGTTCCGCCGCCACGCCCTGGAGGTGCAGCGACTCAACCTGGTTGAGCAGCTCGCGAACGAGCTGCAGGGCAAGAACGTCGAGCTGGAGAGCACGCTCGGAGCGCTGCACAAGGCGCAGGACCAGATCGTGATGCGCGAGAAGCTGGCCGGCCTGGGTGAGCTGACGGCCGGCGTCGCCCACGAGATCCGCAACCCGCTGAACTTCGTCAACAACTTCTCCGAGGTCTCCGTCGAACTCCTGACCGAGTTGCAGGAAGTCCTGGAAGAAGAGGGCGTGGAGCTGACCGAAGAGCAGAAGTCACTGGTCGAGGAGATCACCGGCGACCTGACCAGCAACCTCGGGCGAATCAGTTCACACGGGCAGCGGGCGAACCGGATCGTCGAAAATATGTTGCGGATGGGGCGAGGCTCGGCGGGATCGCAGCGCACCGACATCAACGCGCTGCTCGAGGAGCACGCGCGGCTCGCCTACCACAGCGCCCGCGCCACCGACGCCGACTTCCAGCTCGATATCAAGGAAGACTTCGACCCCCAGATGGGCGAGCTCGACGTCGTCCCGCAGGATCTGGGCCGCGTGTTCCTCAACATGGTGACCAATGCCGGCCACGCCACGAACGACGTGCGACGCGCGACCCCCGGGGCCGACAAAGCAGGTGGCCCATACACGCCGACCGTCTGGCTTACGACCAAGCGCGAGCAGGACCACCTCGAAGTCCGCATCCGCGACAACGGCACCGGCATGCCGCCGGACGTCGTCGAGAAGATCTTCAACCCCTTCTTCACGACCAAGCCGACCGACCAGGGCACCGGTCTGGGCCTCTCGCTCTCCAGCGACATCATCCGCAGCCACGGCGGAACCATCAGCGTGGACTCAGTAGAGGGCGAATACACCGAGATGATCGTCGAGCTCCCCCTCGAACGCCCCGCCGAACCCACCCCCGAGGCGGCAGAAGCCCCCGCCTAACCCCAAGCGGGCCGACGTCGGGGGAGCCACCGGCCCTGGCTCCCCTCCTCGGGCGTGTCACCATCGTCCCCGCCCTCCGCCCAAGCCGCCGCCTCGACCGTCGTGGCGGGTCAGCCTCGGCCCCGGCACTGCGTCGCTCATCGAAGCCGGCGACGTATGGCGGGGTTCTACGCGTCCCGAGGATCTCAATTTCGGTGAGGCTGTCCACGAGGTAGGGGACCCCTACCACACGATGTTGATGGCGTCACCTCGCGGCTTCATCGGAGGGATCGTTGGTGATCCTATCCACGCCGATTGAGCCGTTCGAGGGACCGCTGATGACGAAGATGCGACGACTCTGAGCGAGCAGCTGGCTATGTTCGAAGTGACCTCGAGAAGCTCCCGCTGCAACGAGTGATACGGCCCGTTTGAACGATGTTCAGAGCCTTCCTAGACTCAGCGACGAATCGGACACGGGTGCCGTTCGCATCGATGCGAGGCTTCGGAGAACTCCATGGATTGGGAATGGTCTCAACTAGTCGACCTGACATTCACTGAGGGACACTTGGCGGTCTCGGTGGGACCGGTAGTGTGGATTGCGCTCGGCGTCCTCGTTCTTGTGCTTGCGGCGTGGCGCCGTCCCTGGTCGGCCACCAGTCGTTCGTGGAGGGTCACCAAAGTCAGCGTTGCGATTCTCAGCACGACGTGGGAGATCGAGCGTAATCGGCTCACGGCGAAACTGGCCCACGAGGCGTACATCGAGCTGGTAACGCGAAAGGCGGCGATGAAGTTCGACGAGCGTCACGACGTGATTGCGGAGATCTACAACTCATGGTACGAGCTCTTCGGCGAGATCCGTCGACTCGCACGGCAACTTGATCCAGACGAGATGGGCAGAAACAAGGACTTACAACAACTCCACGATCTGCTGATCACAGTGCTCAATCGTGGCCTACGCCCTCACCTCACCCGTTGGCAGGCCAGCTTTCGCCGCTGGTACGACGCTGAGTCCGAACGACGCCCGACCGAGAGTCCCCAAGAGATCCAGCGGCGATTTCCAGAATACGACGAGCTAGTCGGCAGTCTTCGCGACGCAAACTGCCTCGTCCTTCGCTTGACCGAGGACCTTCGAAGACTCTGGCACACATAGGCCGCACACGGGGGAACGAACAGACAGGTCCGCCCTTGAGGTTCTACCGAACAGCTTCACGATTCGATGTCACGCGAATCCGAGAGCTCTTGGGACCCGATCCTACTTGTCACCGCAAGCGATCTGAATGCGTTGGTCATTCGCCGTGCCGGGGCAAACTCGCGGCAGGAAGTCTCGACGCCCCTGTAGGTCGCATTCATCCCACCGACCGGCGGGTCACGAACTCCCTCATGTGATGCGCGGGTAGCAGTCAAGGCTCCGGATCCCACTAGGTCGACCCCGAGTGATCTCGCGTTCGGGAATGATCCCGGACGGCTCTCGCGTCATTCGGCACCCACCTGAATCCCACCCTGTTTGACCGTCCTGGTCGAGTAGGCATGCCCACCCGCTGGACAAAACACAACGGCATCCGGCGTGATCGGAAGTGGCGCGGTACCAAGCCGGCCAGTGGGGGCCGGCCAGATCATCTTTGCCGATCCCTCACGGATGAGAACGATCGTGTGCGGTCCGGGCAGGGGATACGCACTCGTGCCTGATGCCCTCCAGGCATCGCACCAATCATTCAAGAGCAGCCCGAGCGCCGTGAACGGGACGCTCAGGACCGCCGCTCCGCTGAATCGAGACACCCTTACCACCGGCATCAGAGCTTCCGTCGGCGGTGTGTGACGTCTCCGAACCGAACGAGGTTGTGCTCGGCGTCCGGTGATCGCGAAGCGGTGGGGAGCGCAGGCAATGCCGGAACAGAAGAGGGACCTTCAATGCATGAGCTAGTGTGGCTAGGATGACTGTCGATCCGTCCACCATCCTGGACAGAGAAGAAGGTGCAGCCCATGGAACTCAACGAATACCAATCACAAGCGCAAGCGACCGACCGAGTACCGCAACGAGGAGGCGATGGCCTGCTAGTCCCGCTGCTGGGGATAGTTGGGGAAGCCGCCTCGCTTCAAACCGAATACAAGAAGTGGCTGCGGGATGGCAGCAGCCATATCTTCTTCCGCGACCACATCCGGGAAGAACTGGGCGACGTTCTCTGGTACGTATCGAATCTAGCGTGGAAGCTCGACATCAAGCTTGAGGAGCTCGCGACCACCAATCTAGCGAAGACCCATGACCGATGGTTGGACCAAGATCGTGACTCCGCCTGGTGGTTCGACGGGGCATCTCCGGAGACAGAGCAGCTGCCTCGATCGTTCGTGGCGACGATCGAAGAGAACACCAATGACTCTGCACGTAAAGCGGTCCTCACCATTGACGGGGAGGCGGTCGGCGACCAGCTAGACAGCAACAGCTATGAGGAGGACGGGTACAAGTTCCATGACGTGTTTCATCTTGCACATCTGACCTTGCTTGGTTGGTCCCCGGTGCTAAGAAAATTCCTAAAGCGCAAACGCAAGACCAGCCCGACAATCGACACCGTCGAAGACGGCGGCAGAGCGATCGTAATCGAAGAGGCGATCGTCGCGTTTGTCTTTGACTACGCACAACGGCACAACTTGCTTGAAGGCCTCCTGCACGTCGACTACGAGTTGCTGCGAACGATCACAGAGTTGACGTCACGATTGGAAGTGGGTAGACGAACCAGTTACGAGTGGGAACGTGCGATTCTCGAGGGGTTCGCGGCCTGGCGGCAGATACGCGACGATCGAGGAGGATCAATTCGTTGTGACGTTGTCACGGGCAGATTCGAAGTGGTTAGGCGCAAGAGGTAGTCCCAGCCGCCTGATCGCTACGCTGTTCAGAGCCGCCCAATCCCAACAACGTTGGCGACACAAGCGCCCCGATGGTAGCAGGTGTGAGGCGAGTCGCGCTCCCCTCACCGGTGACCCATGTGCGACGCCGTCGATTCTGGCCCTGCGGAGCTGGGCACGTAGTTCGTTGAATGCGGGTGAGTGACCCGTCCCCTGGGTGGGCGCCACCCGCAATCAGGGGAGGCCGCGTCCCGGGATACACCGGGCAAGGAGAAGGGAAGTCCGGCTGCAACTGCCGGCAGCGCCTCTGCGCAGTATCTCGGGACAGCTCCATTCTGCCGGGGGTGCCGCCACGAAGGAAGATACGGGACCGAACGCCTTCATCTGACCGGCCCCCATATCGTCCGCAGCGCGCTTTGCCCGAAGTCGTGTGCCTGGAAGGTGTTCGATCTGGGTGCCCCAACGCTCGTTCTTCCGGGGGAGTCTGCATTCGAGCAGCACGCTGGGAACATGGCTTTCGCCCGTTTCGTTCAACGAGACGTTCGGGACTCGAAACAACCCATGTCCCCAGCGGAACTACGTGGACCGTCGGGATCACTGGCTTTTCGGCCAGTCGAGGGGCTCGCCTAAGTACCCTGATGCACCAAGGCTGCGAACCCAGTCCACGAATGCTTCGACCACCTCACGCCGGAAGTGGCACTTGTATCCGCGGTGGGGATGGCGAACATCGCCTTCCCCTCCTCGAAACCTCGCAGGCAGCAAAGGCCCTTCTCCACCCCAGTACAAAAAGTGATCACTAATGAGGACGCGATTTGGATCTGTATCGCGAATGACGTTGTTGGGGTTCGGGGAGCCATCAGGCCAGCTGTGATGGGAATCAAGCTGCTGCCAGCTGTGTGTATTGAGATCCTTAAAATAGATATTGTCACCAAAGGCCCGCTTGATGCTTGCTCGAAGCGTGGGTCGTTTGGCCTGAAACCGAAGATCCTCCCAGTACTCCTCGAAGGTGCGCGTCTCGGTCACGCGCATAACGAAGACGACGTGGCTCTCGCGACTCTTGCTTTTTGAACCCGTTCCAAGAATCCAATCGCCGATCTCGGCATGACGGCGAATCTCCGGCTTGCAGGTGCAGAGCGTGCAGTAAGCGAAAAACGGATTGGGCGCAAATCCATAGTCGCGGGCCACGACGTACGAGAAGAGCTTCACGATCAGCGAACGCAATCGTGACGAGTGATCTGTCTTGTGGGCCACGGTTCACCCGACGAAGTGGTCCAGTCGTTAATCTCTCCCATGATCGCCCCAACGATTCGATCACCCTGCCAGGACACGACGGCACTAGCATAAGTGTCCAGTGCCGGAGGAAGATCCGAATCCTTGGCTCCGTGCGCCCACACGCCCACAATGCGCTTGTTAAGCTTTTCCGCTTGTTCCACCTCCCAGTTCACCCATTCGCTTTTGTGCGTCTCTGGGGAGATCAGAACAACGAGCACCGACGCCCATTGGATCTGCGGCGTGAGAATCTGCCGCTTGATGTATTCTTCGTTCTGGGCACGATTAGGCTTATAAGAATTGATCGATCCATCCCGGATCTGCAAGCCCTTTTCTTGCACGAGTCGCTTCAGGTCTCCGAGACGGTCATCGTCTTCATGCGCGTGACTGATGAAGACGTTGCGAATCGGTTCGGGCATCGGTGCCTCCAGTGCTTGAGGCCGATTCTAACAGGCGGTTGAAGAACGGGTCGCAAGGTGGTGAGTCGGGCGATTTGGGGGTCGGCGGAGCGCCTGCAGATGTCATTCCCAGAGGTATCGGTCGACACAGGAAGACGGCTGACGGCTTCTACCAGCCTTCAGATTAGGCCGCGGCGACGCGGTGGCGGCGTCCAGCGCTTCCATTCTGGTAAGGCGTACATGGTTGTGGGCCGTGCGGCTCAACTACAACGGGGTAGGGCTGCGTTCGACACGCCACGCATCGCGCCCGCTCGAGGTCCGCCCCAGCCCCCCCCGTCTCAACACCCCGCCCCCCGCCGCGCCGCCTTGATATGCCCCACCAACGCTGCCGCCGCCGACTCCTCACCACCGTCGGGATTCATCACCACGTGGTCAAACCAGTCCGCCTCCGCCATCTCCGCGTCTGCCTCGTCCAGCCGCCGCTGCATCTCGGCCGCCGAGTCCGAGCCGCGATGCTCCATCCGTTGCCGCAGCATCGCTCGCTCGGGCACGGTCAGAAAAATCAGCAGCGCGTCGGGCAGCCGTTCGCGCAGCGTGCGCGCCCCCTGCACGTCGGTCCGGATGATCACCGACTTGCCCTCAGCAAGACAGGCCTCCACCGCCGCCCGCGGCACCCCGCTGCGATGCCCATAGACGGTCGCGTGCTCCAGGAAGGCATCCTCGGCCAGCCACTGGTCGAACTCGTCCTCGTCGAGAAAGACGTGATTCACGCCGTGCCGCTCGCCGGGACGCGGCGCGCGCGTCTTCGCGGTCGCGATCGTGGCCAGCGACGCGTCGAGCTCAAGCGCGCGGTGCAGCACCGTGTCCTTGCCCGCCCCCGAGGGGCCGGAGAGCACCACCACCACCGGCGACTCGCTAGGCTCCGTCGCCATCGCGAAACCGCTCGAGATCGCGCCAGAACTCGGGATACGAGATCGCCACCGATTCGCTGCCGCGTAGCTCGGTATCGCCGTCCGCGACCATCGCCGCGACGGCCGCCGCCATCGCGATCCGGTGATCACCCTGCGAGTCGACGACGCCGCCGCGCAGCGCCGCGCCGCCCTCGATCCGCATCCCGTCCGGGCATTCTTCGACCGCCGCACCGAGCGCCCGCAACATCGCCGCCGTGCTGGCAATGCGATCAGACTCCTTGACCCGCAGCTCCTCGGCGTCGCGAATCTCCGTGCAGCCCTCGGCCAGCGCGGCGGCCACCGCGATCACCGGCCACTCATCCAGCGCCCGAACCACCAGATCCCCCGACGCCTCGAACCCATGCAGCGGCGCGTAGCGAACACGAATATCCGCGACCGGCTCCCCGGAGACATCGCGTTCGTCCTCCAGCGCGACATCGGCGCCCATCGCGCGCAACGCGTCGACGATCCCCGCGCGCGTCGGATTGACCCCCACCGCCGTCAGCGTCAGGTCGGAACCCGGCACGATCGCCGCCGCCACCATCCAGAACGCGGCGGCGCTGATGTCGCCTGGCACATGCACATCGCGCGGACGCAGCGTCGCGCCGGGTCGAACGCGGACGCTCGCGCCCTCGGTCTCGATCTCCGCGCCCATCGCCCGCAGCATCCGCTCGGTGTGGTCGCGGCTCGGGCCGACCTCGACGATCTCGCTCTCGCCCGTCGAACAAAGCGCGGCGAAGACCAGCGCACTCTTGAGCTGCGCACTGGCGACCGAAAGCTCACCGCGGAAGGGCCGCAGCCCATCGGGCTGACCACCAATCGAGAGCGGCGCGCGCCGCCCACCGTCCGAACCGGATGTCGCCGCGCCCATCCGCGCCAGCGGCTCCAGCACGCGGGCCATCGGTCGACTTCGTAGCGAGGCGTCGCCGTCCAGCGTCGAAGTGAATGGCAGCGTCGCGGCGATGCCCGAGAGCAGTCGCATGGTCGTGCCGCTGTTGCCGCAGTCGAGCGTGTCGGCCGGAGCGTGGAACCGCTCGAGGCCCGGGCTGCGCACGATCAGCGCCTCCCCCTCACGCTCAAAGCTGACGCCCCAGCGCTCCAGGCAGGCCATCGTGCTGAGACAGTCGGCGCTCTCCAGCAGGTTCGTCACGCGCGCCTCGCCGCGAGCCAGCGCGTTGCAGATCAGCGCACGGTGCGAGATCGACTTATCGCCCGGCACCGTCAGCTCGCCGCGCAGCGCGGGAATCGGGCCGAGCCGGATCGATCCTGAGCCACTCGCCGTGACCACCACCGTCATCGTCGCTGTGGCCGGCCGCGCGTCGTGCGCGCACGCTCTTCCTGGCGCTTGCCCATCTCACGCACGCGGTCGTAGAGCCGCTGCGAGACCAGCAATGCGGCCAACTGCGAACGGCTGTCGGGGATGTCCGGCACGTGCTCGTCGCGCTGCAGATCGTCGCCGTGCAGGAAGCGCGTGTAGTTCATCTGGGCGTTGGCGAACTCCTCGAACACCTCCTCTTCATCGCCGTCGAGCACATCGCGCAGGCGGGTCAGCTCCAGCACCAGCCGGTCGAGCCAGTGCTGTAGCTGCGCCCGATTGGTGATCACGATCTCGGTCGTGATGCTGGGGTCGCCTGAGTTGAATGACGTCATCGTCTTGAACGTGTCCGCTGCCCCCCGCCCGAAGTCCATCCAGCCCTCACTGCCGCGCAGCATCGTGAAGAGCGCACTCGAGACGACCAGCGGCAGGTGGCTGACCGCGGCCATCATGTAGTCGTGCTCTTCCTCGTTGAGGAACGACGGCTCCGCGCCGAGCTCGCGAATCATCCCGAGCACCGAGCGCACCGAAGCCTCGGACGCGCTGGGAGTCGTGCAGACAAACCAGCGCGTCCCCTGGAACAGCTCCGCGTCGGCATTCTCGATCCCGAAGGTCGCGGCGCTGCCCGCCATCGGGTGGCCGCCCACGAAGGACACGCCGCTCGGCAGGTGATCGGCCGCAGCCGAGTGGATCACGCGCTTGGCGGCCGCGACATCGGTCACAGCGGCGCCGCGACCGAGGTGCGGAGCCATCTCCTCGAGCATCTGCTCGACCGCCGCCGGCGGCGTGGCGATGATCACCAACCCCGCTCCGTCGACGGCCTCGCGCACGCTGTTGACCGACTTGTCGACCACCTTGCGCTTCTCCGCGTCGCGGCGCGCGCGCCGCCAGTCGTCGTAACCGACGATCTCGGTGTTCTTGAGCTTGGCCTTCTGCAGCCCAAGCCCGATCGAGCCGCCGATGTAACCGAGCCCAAGGATGGCAATTCGGGCCACGTCGTCCTCCCGCATGGTGGGTGCTGTGAAGCCAGATTAGCAGCGCGCCCGTCGCCAACAGGAGCCGGCCAATCGGGCCTGCCTGGGCGGGCGATCCTGCGCGCCGGCCCCACCCGACCACAGTGGGACCCGCGCAGACCCGTGATAGAGTGCGCTCGCGTTGGCGGATGGGCCCGGATTCTCCCCCACATGTCGCGATTCGATAGGGCGCGAGCGCTGCTCGCGGCCGGATGCCGCCTCGCCTCAGTCGCCTCGGTTGCGAGGCAGCGCCGGCGCGCGCTGCTCGCTGCGGCGCTGCTGGCCGTGCTCGGTGCGATCCTGTGGCTGCCCTCACCCACCCTCGCAGCGGCCGACTCGTGCCCGTTTTCCGGCGGCGGGGCGCCGTACGAGTTTCAGTCCTGGGAGGCCGGCCGCGATCGCTCGCTGTATCTCGATGCCCAGCGCCTCGCGGCGCAGAACGAGCTGTTCCCCGACGACCAGGAGTTCGCGCTACCGACGCTGATGGCCGGAACCGGCAGCCAACGCCGCGAGGATCCGCTCGCCACGATTCCCGCCCCGCTGCTCTTCGCGATCGGCTGGGTTGAGAGCTCGACCAATCAGACGGCGATTGGCGTGCCCTACGGATCGACCGGACCCGCGCTGATCTCGTTCGACTGCGGCTACGGGATCATGCAGATCACCAGCAAGATCATCAACGACGGCGACCCGCCGACACGCTTCGAGGCGCTGGTCGGCACGCACTTCGCCTACAACATCGCGGCCGGCGCGCAGGTCCTGGCCGAGGCCTGGAACGAGGACTTCTTCCCCGTCGTGGGCGACGCCGACCCCTCGCGCATCGAGTCCTGGTACTACGCGCTCTGGGCCTACAACGGCTGGGCCCTGGAGAACCACCCGGCCGGGCCCGATGTCGATCCGTTCCGCGCGCCCGGGTATCGCTGCGACGGCCGGCGCGCCGGCTACCCCTACCAGGAGCTGGTGCTCGGCTGCATCGCCCATCCTCCGGAGGTCAATGGCAGGCCGCTCTGGGAGGCCGTTGATGTCGCGCTGCCCGACCTCGGCGCGCTGGCCGCGCAGGACGGCCCGCTCGACCCGACGCACTTCTACGAAGGCTGGAACCGGCTGCGCTCGTCGGGATTCATGCTCGACGTCGGCGCATCGGCGTTCGCTGAGATGAACATGCCGCTCCCCGCGGCGAGCCTCATCCAGGAGGACCCCGACCTTGGCGGCGCGGCGGGGCGGCAGCTGCGCGAGCGCGTCGTCGGCGCACCGCTGCTCGAGCTCGATGTCGAGGAGCTGGAGCTCGCTTCTTCCGACGGTTCACAGTCGGCCGCCTCGCTGGTGGTCGGCAACGCGGGCAGCGGGCTGCTCCCCTGGCGCGTCTCCGACGCGCCATCGTGGCTGGAGTTCGACGTCTCGGCCGGCGTCGCGGTCGGTCGCGGCGCCACCTTCGCGACGCCCGGCGCTGAGCTGCCCTCGGTGCTCCGGGTGCGCGCCTCCGCCGGCGGCGTGCCCGAGGGCGAGCACGTCGGCGAGCTGCGCCTCGAAGCGTCGCTCGCGGACGGTTCAACGACCGAGCGGACTGTTACCGTCTACCTCAACAAGCTCGGCGCAGCGTCCTACCGCGCAGGCACGCCGCAGAGCTGAGCCGCGCCCCTGTAGCTCAATGGACAGAGCGGCGGACTTCTAATCCGCAGGCTGGAGGTTCAAATCCTCCCAGGGGCGCCACGCCTTCCGACCTGAGCCCGCCGCCCAAACCGCCCGGCCCAGCCTCACGAGAGGACGATGCGCGCCACAAGCGATGCCGCGAACGGATCGGCCCATTCCCCAGCGCCACCGCCCGTGCGACCGTGAGCATCGTGAAGAACCGGTCTAGTTGGCGGTCGGTGCACCCGGCCACTCACCACAGGGCCACGGAACCCTGCGGACGGGTGTTATCCGTTCATCGATCCAGCTTGACAGGAGAATTCCCCCTGCGTAGCGTGAGGATCAGCACGGTAGTCCTCGTCCCGATATCACTCTCACCGCGAGGGGCTGAGGCGAAAGGATGGGAACATGACCCAGCCAGAGAACAAAGGTCCCTACCCTTTCAAGGTCAACGGTGTTGAACTGGAAGCGCAGTCACGCGTTCTGACTGCGCTCGAGATCTTGGAGATTGCCAAGAAACACGGTGCCATGCCGGGCAATCCCGACCAGTATCTGTTGCAAGGTGACAAGGGACGATATCAGTTGAGTGACAAGGTCGCCCTCGTCGAAGACAATATCTTCATCACGGTCCCGAGTACGCCGACACCCGTGGCCTGAGGCGTGACGACGCCCTCGCAAAGCACTGTGAGAATTCAACAAGAACTTGAGTCGATCGGCTTCGAGACGACAATGTTCGACTCCACTCAAGGAACTGTCGTTGCCTTTCCGTACGTGGTCGAGACCGGCTCCCATAAGGGGGAGCAAGTCACGGTCGGCGTCAGCTTCCAAGAAGTGGAATACCCGGAGTATCCCCCGCACTGGATCCACATCAGTCCGCCGATAGATGACGGCCGTGGAGGCGCTGTCCAGCGCTACTCGGATGGCGCCGGTAGGGCTTGGCTCGCCATGAGCCGGCCTCCAGGACCAATGTGGGACCAGCTCCCCACCAAACACATGAATGCCTTCATGACCGAGCATGTGCGACGAATCTGGAAAGATGTGTGAAGTTCGACGCAGCCCTGACTCAGGACGCTGACTCAATCGCCCGAGAACATCTCCTACAGCACTTCTTGCGTGGGGAGCGACAGGAGGACCTCTGTTTCGCGATCTGGCGCCCGTCCACCGGCCGAAATCGGCTCACTGCCCTAATCGACCAAATCATCTTGCCGAAGGAAGGCGATCGGACGCTTCATGGCAACGCAAGTTTCCTACCCGACTACATGGCACGCGCGATAGCTCACGCCCGTCGAGAAGGCGCTGGCTTGGCATTCATGCACAGCCATCCCGGGGCAGGGTGGCAAGACATGAGCAACCCCGATATAAGAGCGGAACGAGATGTTCTGGCATATCCAGCTGGAGCAACTGGACTCCCGCTCGTCGGTTTGACAGCCGGAGTTGACGGCACCTGGAGCGCACGATTCTGGCAAAAGGACAATTCTCGCATGGACCGAGAATGGTGCGGCAAGACCCGAGTCATCGGTTCCCAGTCTTACCGTCTTCACTTCAACAACGACCTGATTCCGCCTCCACCCCGACGCAACATCCTTAGGAGATCATTCGATACCTGGGGTCCCGCACTACAGAACGACATCGCTCGCCTAAACGTAGGGATCGTTGGACTCGGAAGTGTTGGCTGCCTCATCGCTGAGGCTGTTACCCGCATGGGAATCGGCCAGGTCACCCTCATCGATCCGGATAGCGTCGAAGAACACAACTTAGACCGACTACTCTATGCGACTCGCCGTGACATCGGAAGCCGAAAAGTGGACCTAGCCGCATCCGCGATGGCTTCGCACGCGACTGCGGACCATATCGATGTCGTACCTCTTGCAATGTCGGTACATGACAGACCCGCCTTTGAAGCCGCCTTGGACTGCGACGTCCTGTTCAGTTGCGTGGACCGACCGGTCGCGCGCGATGTCCTCAACTACATAGCCCAAGCACACTTGATCCCAGTGATTGATGGGGGCATTTCCGTCGAAGTCGACCATCGCTCGAATACCTTCTTCTCTGCGCATTGGCGTGCCCACCTCGTAACTCCGGACCATCAATGTCTTCGATGTAGTCAGCAATACGATGCTAGCATGGTCGTTGCGGAACTAGATGGCTCCCTCGGTGACCCATCCTACATTCGCAACCTGCCTCGCAACGCAGCTGTAGGCAATCAAAACGTCTTTCCATTCAGCCAGAGCATCGCCGCGATGCAAGTTAATCTCCTGCTGCACCACCTTGCGGCGCCCGCGTGGTGGCCGGACATCCAGCGCCAAGAGCACCAGTTCCTCACCGGTGAGACCCACACATCACACGCCGAATGCGGGCGATATTGTTCATTTCGGGGGAGGCGTGCACAAGGGGACTCAGAGATCCCGTTCTACCTAAGAGAACCGAAACCCAAAGCCCCTGTCCGCGACCGTCGCAGTCTCTGGGGCCAGCTACTCACTTTCCTCGGTAGGAGAGTTCGGAATCACTGATCTGGATGCCGCTCACGCCCATCCGCGAGGTGAGAATCTGAACCGACCGTTTCAGCGCCCGACCATTGGAGACCGCCGGGCCAAAGGTGACAGAAGTTCCCGAACCCAACAGCTGGGGCATTGTCAATGCTTCATGCTCGTAGTAATGGCGGCCAACATCTCCATCTCCTTGCCCCAACGAATGGTCGAACGATCGTTTCGACTCCTCGACTCCAACGCTCGGCACCACGAATCGGCACTCCCTCTCGTAACGGTACGAACTATGCTTGTAGAGAAATCGAAGGACGCCAAGAGCTTCCCGAACAATCTCAGATAGGAACTTACCTACACCTTCGTCTAACGAAAACAGCGGAGTCAGGACATCCAATACGGGAACTAGCGCACTCCTGGTCCGGGCAACGGCGCCGGCGCCGTATTGAACTTTGTACAGTTTCGAAGCAGGAGCGAGGAGCTTCAGTGAGCACCCTCTCCCACCACCGCCGTATGTACGCCAATAGATGAGGTCGTCCTCTAGACTCTTGGTAAGGTCGGGGATCACGAAGGATGCAACGTACGCATACGATGGGGATTCTTGTTGGGCCCATGCCAGGCTGGCCGGTAAGTCTAGGTGGTGATCGAAGAAGCTTCCTTCGCTGGGGTCGTTTGCTTGATCCGCGTTGTACATACGCATCTGCATTTTATCAAGCATCCTGATCATGCGCGGGACGCTCGTGTAGTGTATGACAAATTGCTGGGACGAGTCGACAGCATGGTGGCTGAGAACTGTCGCCGCGAGAAGGTCGTTCAAGGCGTTAGCGATGACTTCGCCAATGTAGGATCGCAGATCGGGCGTGTCGCCGCGTTTCTCGAATGCGTCGCGGCCTCCCTCGACGTGCTGCTCCAACCGACGCATTCGCGCGATCGTTGGTTCCATGACACCCTCGTTGCAAGTTGATCAGGTGACCGATTGGAATGAGAATTCTACGACGCCCTACATGATACTGCCTGTTGCGCGAGTGTCCATGGAGACGCACCGATTTTGCATTTCCTTGCCCGGAATCGCTGTCGCCGACGTTCGCAGGGTTGCAACGCCGCCTCGATTCCACTTGTTCGCCATGTGAGACCGTCGCGCAAGCCCATTCCCGCTATTCTGGGCGTGACCGGGAAGCCTGTCTCCATACTTGGTGAACTCCGGGTACTTCCGACGCGTGAACGACCACACGGGGCAATCGAGGGTATCATCAACCCCAACTACCCCCCCACCCACGCGTCCGCCGCGGAGTGCGGGTCCGTCGCCCGACCCGCCACCCGATGCGTCAGCTCCTCCAGACGCTCCTCGCCCATCTCGCTGAGCAGACCGGCCAGCACCCGACCGCGCGCCAGCGCGACGATCTGCTGCCGCGCCCGCGCCGCCTCGCTCGACGCCATCTTGCCTGTCTCGAGCAGATGCGCGTGATGCGTCTCGCACGCGTCGGCCAGCGCTTCAATCCCCTCGCCCTGCGTCGCGATCATCCGCAGCACCGGCGGCTCCCAGCTCTGATCGGGCGCCAGCGAGAGCAACGCCTTCAGCGCGCTGACCAGCCGCGCGGCCCCCGGCAGGTCAGCCTTGTTCACCCCCAGCACGTCCGCGATCTCCATGATCCCGGCCTTCAACGTCTGCACCTCATCGCCCATGTTCGGCGTGTTGACCAGCACCGTCGTCTGCGCGGTCGAGGCGATCTCGACCTCATCCTGGCCCGCGCCGACCGTCTCAATCAGCACCACATCCTTGCCGAACGCGTCGAACACGTGCACCACATCCTGCGTCGCCGCCGAGAGACCGCCCAGCGCACCGCGGCTGGCCAGGCTGCGAATGAACACGTCCGGGTCCGAGTGCAGCTCCGCCATCCGCACCCGGTCGCCCAGAATCGCCCCCTGCGTGTAGGGGCTCGACGGGTCGACCGCGACGATCCCAATCGTCTGCCCGCGCGCGCGGCAGACCTTGGCCAGCTCGTTCGTCACCGTGCTCTTGCCGGCCCCCGGCGAGCCGGTCAGGCCGATGATCCGTGCGCGCCCGCTGCGCGGATACAACCGCCGCGACATCTCACGCCCGCGCTCGTCGCCGTTCTCAACCCACGTCAGCACCCGCGACAGCGCCCGGCGGTCGCCGCCCAGCAGCAGTGACTCGAGCTCGTCGAGGCGCTCGCTCACGACCGGTCGAGCGCCGGCACGTGTTCGCGCACATACTCCGCGATGTCGCCCGTGTGCGCCCCCGGCCCGAACACCGCGCTGAATCCCACACCCTGCAGCGTTCGAGCATCGTCGTCGGGAATGATCCCGCCGCCCAGAAACAGCGTGTTCTGCGGCGTGATCCCCCGCTCGCGACAGGCCTCCACGATGCGCGGAAACAGTTCCAGATGCGCACCCGAAAGCACCGACAGCGCCACCACGTGCACGTCCTCCTGCAGCGCCGCCTCTGCGATCATGTCCGGGGTCTGGCGGATGCCCGTGTAGATCACTTCCATCCCCGCGTCGCGCAATGCACGCGCCACGATCTTCGCCCCGCGGTCGTGACCGTCAAGCCCCGGCTTCGCCACCAGCACCCGAATCTTGTCCGTAGTGGTTGAGGTGTCGGTCATGCTGGCTCTCCCACGCTTGAGTTCAGCACGCAGGATACCGCGCGCTCTTCGCTCAGCGTGATTCCGCCGCCTCGGCGGCGGGCCGGGGCGCGGCCCCGGTGGCAGCGCGAAGCGGTCCCGTGCCCGGCAGCCGCGTTGAAGGGTAGCCCCAGCACTTGATCGCGCCCGACACCAGCAGCCCGCAGCTGTGATCCCAGCCCGCGCTGACTTGCACAAAGCGGCCAGACGGCGGACTCGACTCGCCCCACTTGTCATCGCCCCAGCACTCAACCGCGCCCGACTCCAGCACCCCGCAGCTGTGATCCCAGCCCGCGCTGACTTGCACGAAGCGGCCAGACGGCGGACTCGACTTGTCCTTCCCGTCCCAGCCCCAGCACTCGACGGCGCCCGACTCCAGCAGCCCGCAGCCGTGAGCAAAGCCCGCGCTGACCTGCGCGAAGCGACCCGCCGGCGCAGTCCGCTGGCCGGCCTTCTCATCGCCCCAGCACTCAACCGCGCCCGACTCCAAGAGCCCGCAGCGGTGATTCCAGCCCGCGCTGACCTGCACGAGGCGACCCGCCGGCGGACTCGACTGGCCAGACCCGTCAGCGCCCCAGCACTCGATCGCGCCCGAATCCAGCAGCCCGCAGCTGTAACCCAAGCCCGCGCTGACCTGCACGAAGCGACCCGCCGGCGGACTCGACTGGCCAGACCCGTCAGCGCCCCAGCATTTGACCGTGCCCGACTCCAACAGCCCGCAGCTGTGCTCCCCGCTCACGCTGACCTGCACGAAGCGGCCCGACGGCGGACTCGACTCGCCAGCCTCGTCATCGCCCCAGCACTCGACCGCGCCCGAATCCAGCAGCCCGCAGCTGTGCTCACCGCCCAAGATGTCAGCCCAGCCCGCGCTGACCTGCACGAAGCGACCCGCTGGCGGACTCGACTCGCCAGCCGTGTCATCGCCCCAGCACTCGACCGCGCCCGATTCCCGCAGCCCGCAGCTGTGACCCGCGCCAGCGTCTACCTGCACGAAGCGGCCTGACGGCGGACTCGACTCGCCATACTTGTCCGAGCCCCAGCACTCGACCGCGCCCGACTCCCGCAATCCGCAGCTGTGGAGCGCGCCCGCGCTGACCTGCACGAACCGACCCGACGGCGCACTGGACTGGCCATAACCATACCAGTCACTGTCACCGCCCCAGCACTCGACCGCGCCCATCTCCAGCAGCCCGCAGCTGTGATACACGCCCGCGCTGACCTGCACGAAGCGGCCCGAGGTCGGACTCGACTCGCCATACTCGTCGCTGCCCCAGCACTCGATCGCGCCCGTCTCCAGCAGGCCGCAGCTGTGGGTGAGGCCCGCGCTGGCCTGCACGAAGCGGCCCGACGGCGCACTCGACTGACCACCCTCGTCCCAGCCCCAGCACTCGACCGCGCCCGACTCCCACAGCCCGCAGCCGTGATGCCACCCGGCGCTGACATGCACGAAGCGACCCGACGGCGGACTCGACTGGCCAGTCCCGTCATCGCCCCAGCACTCGATCGCGCCCGACTCCAGCAGGGCGCAGCTGTAACCCCAGCCCGCGCTGACCTGCACGAACCGGCCCGACGGCGGACTCGACTCGCCATGCTGGTCACTGCCCCAGCACTCGACCGCCCCCGACTCGGTCACAACGCATGTGTGACTCCCGCCCGCACTGATGGTCTCGGCATATGCCCGGGGCGGATCTGCTACCGGCACGGTCCTGGCGGACAACACCAACGGAGAGCTGTTCAACCAGCGCCCGACGCGGGGAGCGCTCGGAAACAGTCGCGTCGCCGGCGCCAGTCGCTCGCCCAACTCCCCGTCGATCACCGCCTGCAGCCCGACCTCAATCCGACCGCTCGCCAGCAACTGCGCCGTGATCCGCACGACATGCCCGCTGTCCAACTCGAGCGGCGAACTGCGCAGCCAACGGCCCACCTCCGCGTCGGCGGGGAACATGCGGACGCGAGGCAACAAGCGCTCCGTGCCCCACGCCCCGTCCACCCGGACTTGCAGGCCAAACTCCGTCCGCCCGTTGTTCAGGCGCTTCGCCGAAATCCGAGCCGTTGCCTCCTCCGCCGCCTGTGCTCCAACACTCGCGAAGGCGCCAGGACTGATCCCGCCCCACGTCCACATACTTGACATGGCGAGCCCCGCCGCGACCAGCGTTGCCACCGCCGCCAATCGGAACGTGATCTGCGTGCGACTGATTGAATGCTGCTTTCAGCTACCCGGTCGGATTACCTGATCCGGCGCGCAAGGAGCAAGGTGCAGCCGTCGTCGCCATATCGGTGATACTGGCTGAGCGCCCCTACGCGCTCGACAGCCGCAGCCTCGTCCGATACGTGTGCCGCGGCGAGATGAACCCGCCCTGCGCGGCGTCCGTCACCGTGATCCCCTGCTCGCGCAGCATCGTCACCGCCGCCGCCGGGTCGCGCACCGTCAGCGCCGCCATGAACATCCCCTCGCCGCGCTGCAGCTGACGCTGGAGCGGCCCCTCCGCCGCGCCCGGCAGGCCCGTCACCAGCTCGATGTCGGTCCCGCCCAGATGCATGAACTGCGCGTCGATCCCCAGCGCCTCGTTCGTTCCCCGACGCGTCGCCGTCATCCCGTACTTGCCCGCGAGCTCATCGCGCACGCCATCGACATCGTGCACCGCGACCGTCATGTGATGCAGCGCGTGCGGCGACGCCTCACCGCTCGGCCCCATCTGCCGCGGCGCGTCGGCCGGCGGCTGCGCGAACTCGACCAGCACGCCATGATTCTCGCGCGGATGAATGAACCCAATCATCCCCGTCAGACCCTGCCGCGGCTCCCTGTCGATCATCTCCATGCCCGAAGCCGCCGCGGCCCTCAGGTCGGCGGCGACATCCGTCGATTCGAAGCAGATGTGGTGAAACCCCGCCCCGTTCGTCTCGAGGAACTTCGCGATCCCAGTGTCCGGCCGGGTTGGCTGCAACAGCTCGATCTCGCAGTTGTCAAGCGGGAAGATCACCCCACGCACGCCCTGCGCCTGCAGCTCCGTATCCAGCGCGACCTCGAGTCCGAACACGTCCTGCCACAGCTTGCCCGCCTCGTCGGCGTCCTCCACCGCAATCCCGATGTGATGAATCCTCGTCAGCGCCATGGCTCGCTCCTTTGTCAGTCCCGTTGAGCAGTATCGCCTCCCGACGCGATCCACGCTTCAACCTCTTTGCGATGCTCCCGATCGTGCTCCAGCGCCACCCCTAGCAGGATCCGCACCGCGTTGCCCGCGGTCTCCAGGTCGCGGTCGGCGACTTCCTTGAGCAACTCCCGACTCTCGGCCCGGTATTCCTCGATCGCGGCCAGCAGCGCCGACGGCTTGTGGTTCCGCAGACGCTCCACCGCCTTCTGGTTCGCCGTGTCGAGCATCTCCATCGGGAACTCCAGCAGCTCCGGCGGTTTGCCCTTCACGTACTCCTGGTAGGCCTCCAGCTCCCACGCCTCCCAGAACGTCCGATGCGCCAGCAGCTCATGGCACGACCATTCGCCTTTGCCGATCGGATCGACCCACAGCTGCGGGTTGACTCGCTCGAGCGTGGCCAGGAACCGCTCGCGCTCCACCTCCCACCAGTAGCGAAGCCGCTCGGCCTCGGTGTACGTGCGCTGGGCAGCCCGGTCCGATGTCATGCTCTCTACCTCGCCGCAGCCCGGCGTCCGACGCCCGGCGCCATCGCGTGCTCCAGCGCGCTCAAATGACGATCCGCTCGCGGTACTCACCCCAGACCGAACGCAGCGCGTCCGAGACCTCGCCCAGCGTCGCCGACGCCTGCACCGCCGCCAGGATCAGCGGGACGAGATTCTCAGAGCCGCTGGCGGCCTGCTGCACGCGGTCCAGCGCGACCCGCGCCGCCTCCTCGTCGCGCCCGCTGTGCAGCCGCTCGAGCTTCTCGATCTGCCGCGCCCGCACGCTCGGATCCACTCGCACGATCTCGATGTCGTTGTCGTCCTCGGTCTGGAACCGGTTCACCCCCACGATCACCCGCCCGCTTGCGCCGGCCGCGCCCCCGTCCGAGCGGGCGACCTCCTGCTCCGCCTCCACCTCCCGCTGGAACTGCGACGCCGCCTCCAGGATCTCCGTCTGCTGGTAGCCCTGCTCGATCGCCGCCACCGCGCCGCCGAGCGCGTCGATCTGCGCGATGTACGACTCCGCCTCCGCCTCCAGCGCGTCGGTCGTCTGCTCGATGTAGTGCGACCCGCCCAGCGGGTCGATCACGTCGCCGACGCCGCTCTCATAGCCGATCACCTGCTGCGTGCGCAGCGCGATCTCCACCGCGTGCTCCGACGGCAGCCCCAGCGCCTCATCCAGCGAGTTGGTGTGCAGCGATTGCGTCCCGCCCAGCACCGCAGCCAACGCCTGCAGCGTCGTCCGCACCACGTTGTTGTCCGGCTGCTGCGCCGTCAGCGTCACGCCGCCCGTCTGCGTGTGGAAGCGCAGCATCTGCGCCCGCTCGTTCTGCGAGCCGAAGCGCTCCCGGGCGATCCGCGCCCACAGCCGGCGCGCCGCGCGGAACTTCGCGATCTCCTCGAGGAAGTTCGAGTGGCAGGCGAAGAAGAACGAGAGCCGCGGCCCGAAGCTGTCAAACGTCAGGTCCGCGGCCTGCGCCGCCTCGACGTAGGCGATCGCGTTGGCCAGCGTGAAGCCGATCTCCTGCGCCGCCGTAGAGCCCGCCTCACGCATGTGGTAGCCCGAGATCGAGATCGTGTTCCAGCGCGGCGCCTCGCGCGTGCAGTAGTCAAACGTGTCCGTGATCAGCCGCATCGAAGGCGTCGGCGGGTAGATGTAGGTGCCCCGCGCGATGTACTCCTTGAGGATGTCGTTCTGCACCGTCCCGCCGATCCGGTCCTTGGCGACGCCCTGCTCCTCGGCGACCGCCGCGTAGAGCGCGAGCAGCGTCGCCGCCGTCGAGTTGATCGTCATCGACGTCGTCACCCGGTCGAGCGGAATCCCGTCGAACAGCGTGCGCATGTCCTCGATCGAGTCGATCGCCACGCCGACCTTGCCCACCTCCCCCTCCGCCACCGCCGCGTCCGAGTCGTAGCCGATCTGGGTCGGCAGGTCGAACGCCACCGAGAGCCCCGTCTGACCCTGGTCGAGCAGGAAGCGGTAGCGCCGGTTGCTCGCCTCGGCGTCCTCCTGGCCCGCATACTGGCGCATCGTCCACAGCCGCCCGCGATACATCGTCGGCTGGATCCCGCGCGTGTAGGGGAACTCCCCGGGCAGCGGCGCGTCCTCGCCGTTGTCGCCCACATAGACCGGCGCCAGCGGCTCACCGCTCGAGCGCTGGAACGTCGCCCGACGCTCCGGGAACCGCGCGGTCGCCTTCGCGTACGCCCCATCCAGCCATCCCTGCAATCGCGAGGTCATCGCCTTCTCCAGTCGTGTCCTCGGACGAGGCGCCGCCACGCAGCGGATCACCGTTGCGGGCAGCTCTTCAGACGCGCTTGCCCAGAGGCTACTAGAGGCCGATCTGGGCTGCAGCGCTCGAAATCAGGCCGGCGCAATCTCGCGCAGACGCTCGACTCGATGGTCGATGATCGACGCCCACTCGCCGTCCGCCATCTCCGCTTCCACGACTTCGCCGACGTAGGCGCTCGGAATCACGAGGTCCGGCTCAAGGTCCCGCAGGGTGCGCAGGCTCGCTTCCATCGCCTCGAACGTCCCCCCGTGCTGTTCGACGACAAAGCACGACCAGCGCCCGTTGATCGGGAGGATCGCGTCGCCCGTGAAGAGATAGCTCTTGCCGTGCGGCGATTGATAGCGAAAGCTGATGCTGCCGTCGGTGTGCCCGGGCGTCTCGAGAATCTCAAGCCCATCAAGCGCCGGATCGTCGCAATCCGGTCCGACGATCAGGTCCGGCTCAGCCTCCGCGCTGACCGCCGCCACCTCGAGTTCGCTGCAAGCCAGGCGCGAGCCAAACCGCTCGCGGACCTCGTGCAGCGCGGGCCCCAACTCATCACGATGGCTGAGCACCTGCACCGCAACTCCGCCCAATGCCTCCATCGCGTCAAGGTCGTCGTCCAGCCCCTCACCCATTCCATAGATCAGCAGATTCCCCGATGACCGCGTCAACAAGTACGCATGCGTCCCCACCGTGTCGTCAATCGCCCGCGCCGAAGTCTCCCAAAGGTCCGGTTCAATTTGCCTCATGATCGCCCCCCTCCGTGCCGCCCAGCCTACTGGCACGCCGAGCCCGTCCACACCCCACTCACCGACCCCTGCTCGGGCCCGCACTCCGGAAGCCCTCGCCCCCGAGGTGACCTGCGCGTAATCTCCATTTCCCCTCTCCCCCCGCTTGGCGGGGGGAGATGCCGAAGGCAGAGGGGGGCTGTCGTCCCCACTCACCGGCGTGGCTGTATCTGGTCAAGCGGTCGCGCTCGGCGGATAACCCGCACAGCACCTTCAGGAGGATGTTCCGTAAGTTGCCCATCGCGTGGGAGTCCCGCAGGCCACACACGGGCGACTCCCGGACGCCATAGGCTGCTACAGGACGCGGCGGAAGTGCAGCTGCGTTCCGGACCAGTGGGTAGGGAAACCATTGCCTGATCTGACACGCGGATCTCCGATGACGTACAGCGACGAAGAGATCACGCGTCAACTCCGATTGGGCGAAGACAGCCGCTGGGAGTTCAAGGAAGTGGCCTTTGCCGGCGATCGACCGACAGGCCCCCAGCGGGACGACTGGGCCGATGAAATCTGCGCATTCGCGAACAGCAGCGGCGGTCTGTTGCTGTGCGGCGTCACCGACGACGGCGACGTTCAAGGCATGTCTCGCGCGCAGATGGACCAGTTGGAGCTCCTGATTGTCGAGGTGTGTACCGACTCAATCAGTCCGCCGATCAGGGTGGATGCGTTTCGCAAAGAGAGCGCGGAGCACAAGCCGTTCCTGATCGTCGAGGTGCCCCCAGGCGACGTACTACACGAGACACGTCACGGCAGCTTTATCCGCGTCGGCAGCACCAAGCGGCAGATGAGCAGCGATGAGCGTCTGCGTCTCGCGCAGCGGAGGAGCCAAGCCCAATTCATCTGGTTCGACAAACAGACCGTGCCCGGGACCGGCTTCGCGACGCTCGACGAAGCCCTCTGGAAGCCGCTGCTGAGCGTCGCCGGGGCCGCCGACCCGGAAGTGGCATTGGAGAAAATGGCGCTGTTGGCACTTGACGAGCACGGCACGATGAGGGCCACGGTGGCGGGCCTGCTGCTGTGCTGCAGCACGCCGGAGCTATGGCTCCCCAACGCCTGCATTACCGCGACCCGCTACCGCGGGATCGACAGGGCATCGGGGCAGATCGACGCACAGACGATCGGCGGTCCAATCAACCTGCAGGTCACGACTGCGCTGAAGTTCGCCGAGCGCAACATGCAGGTCGCAGCGCGCAAGAGTCCGGCCAGGGAAGACCTGCCGCAATACAGCAAGAGCGCCCTGTTTGAGGCACTCGTCAATGCCGTCGCCCACCGCGACTACTCGATGTCAGGCAGCAGGATCAGGCTCATGATGTTCCAGGATCGGCTCGAACTCTGCTCACCAGGCGCGCTGCCCAACAACCTCACCATCGAGAGCATGGGCGACCGTCAATCGACTCGCAATGAAGTGCTGACCTCCCTACTCGGCAGGTTGAACGCCGCGGGGATCGAGGGCGCCGGCGGACGACAGTTCTTCATCGAACGACGCGGCGACGGCGTCCCGATCATCCGGCGCGAGACGCAGGAACTGTGCGGTGTCGCGCCTGAATTTCGGCTCGTCGACGATGCCGAGCTTTGCCTCGCGATTCCGGCGGCGCTGTTGGAGCCAACCCCCGCCACACCCGTCATCACGGTCCGCTGCGCCGGCGATCCACTGCCCGCGGTGGACGTGTTGGCGTTGTTCCCCAACAAGACTTGGAGCCGCGCGATGACGGACGAGAGTGGAAACGCGACCGTCGATTTGCACTCCACTCATCTGCCGATGACGGTCTTCGCAGCCGCGTCCGGCTTCGGCGCCGGCCGAGTACCACGCTGGATCCCCGCCGAGGGGGCGCTTGCCATTGACCTGGACCCCCTACCCGCGGGCGGCTCGGCCATCTTTCCCGAGGCGACCGGCCACCTTCCCTCCTTCGACGGCCGGCTCAATCCGATTCGCGACACCTTGGACAGGACGTATCTGTACGCGTCCAACGTCGCTATCAACGGGGGCAAGCAACAGCCTGTTCCGTTCGTCCTTGGAGAGGAACTGCAGCTCACCGACGCGAACGGTCGGGAGGCGCTGGTACGCATCGTTGATATCGTCGGCCGGTCGGCGTTGGTGGAGTATCGCCGGGGCTCCGCATAAGTCGCGCGCGATCGAACCGGTCGCGCCCAATGAACCGGCACGCCTCGCTCCGGCGTTGGTCGGCGATCGAGGACTCGAACCTCCGACCCCCCGACTGCAAACCCGACGCTCCAGCCACCTCACCGGATCGCCCCGACTCAGGACACTAGCGCAGCTCTGAATAACTCTCCCATCGCTTTGCGGGGGGAGATGCCGAAGGCAGAGGGGGGCTGCGGTCCCGACTCACCGCCGTGGCTGTATCTGGCCAAGCGGGGCCGCCCCGAACGCCGCCGCGGCAGCCTGGCCAAACGTCTCTCCCATCGGATCGCCACCCCCGCGACAAGCTGGACCCGGCTTCGCCCCGCCTCACCCACGCCGCGCTTGTCTTCGACGCCGATTGACTACCCTGACCGAGCCCCAATAGATGAGGACTCCCATGTACGACGACATCATCATCGGCGCGGGTTCGGCCGGAGCGGTCATCGCCGCACGACTCTCTGAAGATCCCGAGCGCCAGGTGCTGCTGATCGAGGCCGGCCCCGACTACAGCCGGATCGAAGATCTGCCGGACGATCTGGTCAAGCCCTGGATCTCCTGGGTCGACCACGACTGGGGCTTCAGGGGCACGGCACGCCAGGGCCGCGATTTTCCCATGTATCGCGGTAAGGTCATGGGCGGCACCTCCGCCATCAATGGCGCGATCGCGCTGCGAGGCGTGCCCGCCGACTTCGACGCCTGGGTCGAACTCGGCTGTGATCAGTGGTCCTACGAAGACGTGCTGCCCTGGTACCGCAAGCTCGAGTCCGATCCCGAGGGCGGCGACTTCCACGGCACGAACGGCCCCGTCCCGATTGAGCGCAGCCCCAAAGATGCCTGGCAGCCGACCCACCGCGCCTTCTACGACGCCTGCCGCGAGCAAGGCTTCGACGATGTCTGGGATCACAATCGCCCCGAAGCGACCGGCGTCGGTCCGTGGCCACGCAACAAACGCGACGGCCTGCGCATCTCGACCAACATCGCCTACCTGATGAACATCCGCGACCGCAAGAATCTGACCATCCGTCACGGCGTGCTGGTCGACCGCGTGCGGCTCGAGCACGGTCGCGCCACGGGTGTCGTGCTCGCCGATGGAAGCATCGTCGAAGCGCGGCGGGTCTGTATCAGTGCAGGCGCCATCGTGACGCCCGCGATCCTGCTTCGCTCGGGCATCGGGCCGGCCGAGAAACTCGCACCGCACGGCATCGAGCAACTCAACGCGCTTCCGGGCGTCGGAGAAAACCTCACCGACCACGTCGCGATCGGCGTCGGGGCAAATGCGAAACCCGGCGTCACCCACGACTCCGACGTCGTCTTCGAGGTCGGCCTGCGCTACACCGTGCCCGGCAGCGACCTGTTCAACGACATGCAGATCGGTCTCTGGACGACCTGGGACCGGGAGCACGTGCGAGGATTCGAAAACGCGCCTGGCACAGTGCCGAACATCAATTGTTTCGCGATGCTGGAGCGGCCCTACTCGCGAGGTTCCCTCAGGCTGCGCTCCGCTGATCCCGCCGAGCAGCCCGAGATCGAAATGAACTACGCCAGCCATCCCGAAGACCTGCGCCGGCTGATGCAGGCGGCGCGGCTCTCTTGGGAGATCCTCAACAGCGAACCGTTCCGGCCCTATGTCGACGAGGTAATCACACCTCACCCTGAGGTGTTCGAATCGGACCGGGCCCTGGCCGACTACGTCCTGGCAGCGCTATCGACAACCTGGCACATCACCGGAACCGCGCGGATGGGACAGGCGTCCGATCCGATGGCGGTCACCGACCAGCAGGGACGTGTCCACGGAGTGGACGGCCTTCGGGTGGCCGACACCAGCCTGCAACCCGACATCGTGAGTTGCAACACCAACCTGACCAGCATCATGTGCGGCGAACGAATCGCCGATTTCATACGCTCGGAGTGATTCCGCTCCACTCTCCCTCTCCCCCTTACACAGACCTGCGCGTAATCCCCATTTCCCCTCTCCCCCCCCCCCCCGCTCCGCGGGGGAAGATGCCCCTGCCTGCCCCTGCGCAGGCAGGGGGCGAAGGGGGGCTCCGGGCGCGGCATCACCGGATAGCGGAAGCTCCCCACCGTCACTTCGTCACACCGCCACCGGAGACCTGCGCGTAATCCCCATTTCCCCTCCCCCCCCGCTCCGCGGGGGGAGATGCCGCAGGCAAAGGGGGGCTCCGGGCGTCCCGCCTCCCATCACACAGCCGGAATGGCTCCGTTCTACCTCCTCATCACCGAATCTGGACGGGCCCTACTCCGACCCATGCACGGCAGCCACCGGCACCTCAATCTCCAACAACGGCGCGTACTGCTGACCACCGAAGCAGTCGCTGTCACCGAGGTCCCCTGAAGCGATCGGCCGGGGGAATGAGAACTTGATCGCCAGCGCTTTGTCGCATTGGAAGAAGAGCACGTCCGCCTCGTCCTGCTGGTAGATCTCCGCCACCAGCTGCTTGCTCAGCACCCCGGAGTCGCGTACCTGTTCGTACAACTCGGCGTCATCGAACATGATGTCGAACGTCAGCACGAAGGGCCCGGCGTTCTTGCTGCGCACCAGCTTGGTGACTTCCCAGAGCTTTGCCATGACGCGCCTCTATACCGTCGCCATCTCAATCGGGAACATCTCATAGGGATCAGCAGGCTCGACCACGTGGTTCAGGTTGAACCTGTGCGTGGCTCCCCGGTGCAGGACTGCCGGGCTGTAAGGGAACGCCAGAACGCTGATTAACCCGTGCCATTCGGGCGTTAGCGTCGCCGGGCGGCGACCCAGCCCGCTTCTTGGCACGATCCTGCAGACCCATCCAGCAATCCTAGTCCAGTCGGCCGCTCACACGCCGGGCATACCGATCCAGTCGTACGGTAGAGTCCCTGCTTGTGAGTGACGTCAGCCGCAATCCCGATCACGCACTCCAATAGCAATCGCTCGGTCGTTGCTGACCGCCGACGGCCAACCATTCGCCGCGAGGCGACCATTGCGCCGCATGCGGCGGGCCATCTCCAAACTCAGACGCCGCACTGCTGAACGTGCTCTGCAGTTGCCCGTCAAGACCAAAGAACAGCAACCGGAATGCGCTGCGACGTCCGATCTCGGTTCCGTCAACGGGGCGGTGTGTCCTCACTGTGACGTGAAACGAATTGCCATCAGAGTTCCAAACGCCTGTCCGCAGGCAGGTGAACAGAACAATCTCGCCGAATTCGACGACGGCGCCGTTGTCTGTTGTCAGATCCAGAATCAGTCCCGCAATGATCCAGTCATTACCGATCCGCGGCATCACTGCCGCCAAAGTCTCGTCGTGCCAGTACACGTCCCATACAAGCGCCTCCCTATACACGCTCGAGTCGAAGGGAGGCCAGTACTCCCATGGCGATGACGGTCCGTCCGGTCCTACGGTGACGATGCGGACTTCGTGAGGACTCGCGCTGTAGGCGTGGACCGTTACTTCCGCATGATCGACTACCAACGCATATCGCCTTCTTGGCGACCATTGGATGGTCAGCTGCTCCCCAAGCTGTTTCCCACCGTTGGCCGTCCGAATCAACGCAGCGCCGTCGTCATTGCCTGCTCCGTATGTGGATGGGCCTACTTGCAGCAACTCCCCATTAAACTTGAAGACTACATCCAGCGTTTCATCGCGGCCGTCGTTGTCATAGCACCAAACATACGCGGCAACCGTGTTGTCGTCACGGATCCGCCAAGCATCCCCTGCATCGTCGGTGAGCTCTCGAAAATAGCACGAACTATCATCGAGCACGCCCTCGGGAATCGAGTTGAATTGGGTCAGCCACCCGTCGATATGAAATAGCAGCGCAGTCCCATACCAACCCTGATCGTGGTTGAACCTGACATAGATCATCAATGCCTTGCTGTCTGGTGACCATTGCAGATCGAGGGGCGAGTCAGCGGCAATCCACCGCACTGCGGGAATGTCATCCGAGCGGATGAGTTGCTCCCGAAGTGACAATCGAGGCGAGCCGTCGAGCGGCAAGATCGTGATGTCCATAGCGCGATTGCACTCAGCGTTGATTTCCACGCACGGGCTAACGATCGCTAGATACTGACCGTCGGGCGAGAACTTGGCAGGGCCAGCCGGACGCTGTGCAAACTCCAACTCGTCCGTCTCCGGCCGCCATTGCCAGATGTGCGTGTCATTGTGGGCCAGCAGCCAACCCCAGGGCAGCCACATCCACTCGTTGGCCTTGGGTAGAATCCGACCCTGCCCGACGCGAAAGTCGTCGCCGGGGAAGACGACTGTCTCGTCGCCGATCACGATCGGTAGGTCGTGAAGGCTGATGTCGCTGGCCAGCAGAGTGACCGCATCGATCGGTACGCTGACAATCTCTACGAGGCCATCGTCCATGGGCACGAGCCGGATCTCCGCGCCGTCGGCCGACTGACCCATCACTCCGTACTGCTCCCCCTGCCATTCCGCGACGATGGCCGGCGCCGGTTCTTTCAGAATCCACCAAGGATCAACCTCCCCGAGATCGAGCGCCGGCGTGCGAATCCAACCCTCGCGATCGTCTCTGAAGCTGATTCGGAACCAACCTCCCGCAGCGCTCAGGACCGCGACTTCCTCGCCTGCGCTGAGTCGGGCAATGACCGGCCAGGACAGCCCCGGCCGGACATGAACATCGGCATCGCTGACTACCGTCGCCGGAACGTCTGTCAGACCGGTCGGAGGCACCTCCGACTCTTCCTGCTCCTCGGTCGGCGCGCTCTGTTGCTCTGACTCGGATTGCGCTGATGACCGACGTTCTGTACGGGCGGGGGCCGGCTCGAAGTCGCCCTCCGTCCGATCCGGACGCTGCTGGTCCGGCTTGCCCGTCGGCTGCTCCGGTTGAGCGGCCTCATCTCCGACCCTGCTCATCGTGCGAGCGACCTGCGAGACTTCGCCCGCTTGCTCCGCCTCGACGGCTGGCCGCTCCCCCTCCGTTTCCGTAGCCGTCGGTTGATCGCTCTCGCTGCAGCCAACAAACAGCAACCCAACCAGGGCCAGGCAGAGAAGAACTCGGAAGCTCATGCTACAGAGACGCTCCCTCCGCGGAATATGTTCCCACCTCGCGAGCAGTAGCGTCACCAAGCAGCGACCCCGCCCGCTTCTTCGCCTGATCCTCCAAGATCGTCCAGCAGTTCCCAATTGGTTAAGGCCTCCCGGCAGGGCAGGGAAAACCAGTGCAACGGGGTGTGTGGTTGTCGCAGGTCTCTTGATTGGCGGTCCAGATCGAGTTCACGGGCCATATACACATCGGCTCGATTGAGGATGCCCGCCAATGGCGAACCAACTGCTGTTGGGAGACCAGTCGGCCTGGTGCCGAGGCGCTGCACTCCAATAGGAATGCCCAACAAGACGCAACACGTTGCCAAGCTTGCCGTCCACATCGAATGTCATCAACTGGAATACTCGCCGTCCCACTGTTAGCTGAAACTGCTGTCCATCCGGGCGCCAGCCTCCCGTCTGCTGACAAGGCCAATACTCGGATGTAGAAAGCTCCAGAGGCGTACCGCCGCCATCAGCCAGGTCCAGGAAGTGGCCTGCAAATACGTACGCCTCATTCTTCCATGGCAGCACCACAGCAGTCTTGCCGTCGAACCAATAGATGTCCCAGCGGAGACTGCTACCCAATCCGCTCAGCGCATGATCCAGTCGCACTTCCTCAACGCCGGGCGACCACGTTCCACCAGAAGTGATCCTGAACTCACGCAGCTGATGGCCAAGCGCGTCATAGCTTCGCAGCAGCGATTGATCGCTGTCGATGACCAGTGCGTAAGAGCCTGTTGGCGACCAGTCGATCGAAAGCCACTGACCCAAGACCTCGCCGCCCTGAGCTGAACGGACCAGATCCGAGGCGGCTTCATCGAAGGCGCCCCTGCTGAAGGGTTCGACGCGCAGAAACTCCCCGCCAAGACTGAAGACCACGTCGAACTCTTTGCGCGGACCGTCGTCATCGGCCTTACACAATCCATAGATCACGAATGTATTGTCATCCCGAATCCACCACCAATCCAATAGGATGTTTCCGCTGCCCAAACTACCGAGGTAACAGTCGAGGCCGGGAGGAACTCCTTCCGGAAGCCCTTGGTGAATCGTTACCTTCCCGGACATGTCCATGAGCAGTGCGGGGTAGATATAGGTTTCCCAGGTCCCGGGGTACAGCCGGACGGCGATCGTCTCTCCATCTGGTGACCAGTACAGCCGGTTTGGAGTGGGGGCCAGAAGCGTATAAGACGCCAATACGGAGTTCACCTCACCTGTTGCTATTGAATGGCGAAACTGTCGGAGCAACGAGATCGCAGAGGCGCCGTCGAGCGGCAAGACGACGACATCCTGGAATGCCATATGTCCATGTTCCTCATTAGGTGAAGTGAGGATCGCCAGATGTTTGCCGCTTGGTGAGAACTTCGCCGGCCCCGGCGGGCGAGTCGTGAACTCCAACTGGTCCGATTCAGGCCGCCACTGCCAGATGTGGGTGTCATTGTGGGCCAACAGCCAGCCCCAGGGCAGCCACATCCACTCGTTCGCCTTGGGCAGCATCTTGCCCTGCCCAAGGCTGATGTCGTCGCTGGGGAAGACGACGGTTTCGTCTACGATCACGATGGGCAGGTCGTGGACGGTCATGTCGTCGGCGAGCAGGGTCACCTCCTCGACCGGCACGCTGACGATCTCCGCGAGTTCGTCGTCCTTGGCCAGCAGCGTGACCTCCGTGCCGTCAACCGACTGACCCATCACGCCGTACTGCTCGCCCTGCCACACCGCGACGATGGCCGGCGCCGGTTGATGAAGAATCGACCGTGTTTCAATATCGCCGAGATCGAGTGTCGGGATGGGGATCCAGCCTTCGCGATCGTCGCCGAAGCTGATTCGGAACCAGCCACCCGCAGCGCTCAGGACCGCGACTTCCTCGCCTGCGCTGAGTCGGCCAATGACCGGCCAGGACAGTCCCGGCCGGACATGAACGTCGGCGTCCTTCATGACCACGGCCGGCACGTCGGTCAGATCTTCAGGCTCCTCCTCGGCTTCCGGCTCGGCGTCCTCGGCTTCGGCGTCCTCGGCTTCGGCCTCGAGGGCAGCGTCGCTGGTCTCCTCTGCTTCACGCTCGGGTTCCCGGACAGCCGTCTCATGCCCGGACGAGTCGTCCGGAGGAGGCTCCTTCTCGACCTCGTCGGTCCTCGCGTCGGTCCCGGATTCCGCTGAGCGGCCTGCCTCAGGTGGACGCGTTTGTTGTCCGCTGGAGGGCCGCTCCTCGTCCTCTTGTTGAGCCGATCGTTCAGTCGCTTGCTGCATTTGTGTCGGAGGGTCGGAAACCGGAGGCAGCTCGTCGCCGCCGCAGGCGAATATCGCCGTCGCCATCAGCAACACAAACGTGACGGACCCAAGTCTCATACCAGTAAGAACGTACCGCGTTGGGAAGAAGTTCCCATCCTCATCCAGTGTGGGCAGACAACAGGCGCTGCTCGTCGCTCGGAGACCGCCCGTCGCTCCGCTGAGCCCATTCGCAGCCCCCACGAAGTCGCAGAGTGCTGGCTGTTGAGTTGGCGCCGAATGTCCTCGCCTGCATCGGACGTCGGAGCCTTCACAGATCAAGCGCGAACATCAAGTCGAAGGACCTTGATTTCGTCGAATCTGGTGGGCGATGGAGGACTCGAACCTCCGACCTCCCGGGTGTAAACCGGACGCTCTAGCCACCTGAGCTAATCGCCCCGACTCACGCTAGCGCAGCGCTCAGCTCGATCGCAGCGCGCTCTCCAGGTCATCCGCCGCCAACCCGAACGCCGCCGCCGCCGCGTCCAGCAGCTGCCGCGCTGCTGCCAGCTCGCCCGGATCGGCGCCCTCCACCGCCTCACGAACCATCGCCCCCGCATCCGTGATCGACCTCAGCCACGCCGACACCTCAGCGTGCAGCGACGCCACCGACGACGGCGCTTCCAGCTCTTCCGACTGCGCCGCCAGCGAATCCCACACCCGCGTCTGCGCCACGATGTTCCGCTGCCAGCCCGGATCCTCGAACAGCGAAGGATTCTCCGCCCAGTCGTCGAGCAGACCGCTGCCCACCCCGAAGTTCGCCCGCCCCGAATCGATCAGGTTCTGCGCCTGCGCCGCATACTCCGGCGACGCCGGCGCCTCGCTCCGATCCGCCACTCCCTCCCCAAGCAGACCCGCCGCCAGTCCACGCATGTCCTCCAGCGTGTGAATCCCCACGCGCACGTCCCGAATGACCCCCTCGGCGTCGATGTAGAACGTCGTCGGGCGACCGATCAGCACGTACGGACCGTTCGTCAGCTGCGTCGTCGGGTCCAGCAGCACGACGTACTTCACACCCGTACGCCCCTGGAACTCCACCGCCGTCTCCAGGTCCTCGCCGTCGTTCACCCCGATCATCGTCAGGCGATCGCCGAACTCCTCATGCACCAGCTGGAAATCGGGCATCTCCTCGACACACGGAGCGCACCACGACGCCCAGAAGTTCAGAATCATCGGCCGACCCACCTCGGAGAGCCGGAACGGCTCCCCATCCAGCGTCAGCAGCCGAAAGTCCGGCGCCTGGCCGCCCACACGCGTCTCGTCGCCCTCGCGCTGCAGATAGCCCAGCTGTGTCGCCGCGCGCAGCTGCTCCACCCGCGCGGCCGCCTCGCGGCCGGCGCCGCTGTCCTCATCGCCCGCGTCACGTAGCTCCTGCAGTTCCTGCTCCGCGTCCGTCAGCTCCGCCTGCAGCCCCCGAAACATCTCCCCCGCACCCTCATCGAGGTCGCCCGAGCCGCGCCCCAGAAACACCGGGATCACCGCCGCCGCCACCACCGCTGCGATCATCAGCACCCGATTGAGCGCATCCCGACGGCTGCGCGGACGCTCCAGCACCGCCAGCTGCACCGCGGGCGGCCGGATCCCGCGCAGCCGCCCCCAGATCGCCTGCAACAGCGTGTCCATCGACGCTCCTAGTTGTTCTCGCCGACGGATGAATGCCCCGGCCGCAGCACCCGACCCGCCGAGGCCTCGCCGACCGCCATGTTCCACAGCACCGCCGGATCGCCGGTCAGCGGGTCGAATCCCGCCGAGTCCAGCACGAACCAACCACCGGCGTCGATCTCCTCCTCCAGCTGCCCCGCCCCCCAGCCGGCGTAGCCCGAAAAAATCCGCATATCGCTGATGATCCCCAGCAGCTCCGCCGGATCGCGGCTCAGGTCAACCATGCCCCACTGCTCCGAGAGCGGCGTGAACGCCCCCTGCGGCGCCGCGATCCCTGAAGGCCTCGCCAGCGCGATCGCCGCCGTGCGTTCGACCGGCCCGCCGTTGAAGACCACCTTCGGCACGCTGATCAGCTCGCTCCACTTCGGCGCCGCCTGCTCGATCGTGACCGCGGTCGGCCGATTCAGCACCACCCCCAGCACACCCTCGCCGTGCTCCAGAATCAGCACCACGGTGCGAAAGAAATTCGGATCGCCCAGGTTCTGCGAGGCCGCCACCAGCCGGCCGCGCAGCGACGCCGAGGGATGTCTGGGTACCGCCATCCGGACCTGCTCCCCTCCGCGCTCACAGCCTCGGCGCAGCTTGGCCGCAGCCTCTGTGCCTCGTCTCCCATGCTATGAGCACCCGGCCACTGCGGCGCACCCGCCGCCCGATTCGACCATCGCACGCGTTTGCCACAACACGCCGCGACGCGATAGCGTGGCCCAGTCTGTAGGCGTGCCTGCGAGCGTGGCAGCGTAGCTCAGTTGGCAGAGCAGGGGACTCATAAGCCCCGTGTCGCAGGTTCGAGTCCTGCCGCTGCTACCAGCCGCGCTACGCTCTGCAGACCAAGCCTCGACCGCACCCAGGCTCGCGATTCGCGGGGGCGATTAGCTCAGCTGGCTAGAGCGTTCGGTTCACATCCGAGAGGCCGCAGGTTCAAGTCCTGCATCGCCCACCAGCCCCTGCCAGCCGACCGCGAGCGCAGCGCGATCGAGGACTGCAACTTGTGCCGACGTGGCGAAATTGGCAGACGCGCTACGTTCAGGGCGTAGTGAGCTTAAGCTCGTGGGGGTTCGAATCCCTCCGTCGGCACCACCCTCTCACAACCCGGATGATCCCCCGCCTGCTCATCCGACCGGCGCTCCGCTGGCGCCCACGTTGCGGAGCGCGGTCGCGCGGCGACCTAGGAACGCTCGGAACAAGCAGGATCCCCTCTCCCCCCGCTCCGCCGGGGGGGATGTCCCGTAGGGATAGAGCACCTGTGTTGAGAATCAACTCAGTCGGCGCTGTTGGCGCCCTGTCCGTCATTCCTGCGCAGGCAGGAATCCATGCGACCGCCCAACCGTGCGACGAGCCTCCATCCACCCGACGGCCCACCAGAGCCCCCGGCGCACCGCGCCCGATCGGGCGCCGTCGAACGTTGGGAGTGCCCTTGACCCCCACCGATCGCCTGGATTCCTGCCTGCGCAGGAATGACGGAGGGTTGGGAGTGGCGGAAGCTCTGGATCGCTCTCCCCCCGCTGCGCGGGGGGAGATGTCCCGGAGGGACAGAGGGGGGCCCGCTCCTGCGCGACCAGATACAGCGACGGCGGTGAGTCGACACTGCACATCCTCTCTGCCTTCGACACCTCCCCCGCACTGCAGAGGGAGAGTTGTTCAGAGGATTCCTGGCGGGCCATCCCGCATGACCCCACCTCCCCATCGAGACAGACGTGACACGCCGGTGTCGCAACCACGCGGCCACCTCAATCCTTCGGTGTACGATGACCGGCGTGCGCCCGTAGCTCAGCGGATTAGAGCGCTGCCCTGCGGACGCAGAGGCCGCAGGTTCGAGTCCCTCCGTCGGCGCCACCCCCTCCCGTGCGTTCCGCGAACTTGGCGACGCGCGCCAACCGCTCTCCTGCGAGAGGAGCGATGGCGAGCGGCGGTCGCGAGGGCTGTGTGGAGCGCGCAAAGTGGGTATGCTGATCTCATGACACAGCGGACGCAGTACCACGACGCGACCGGGCGCGAATTCCTGGCCAGGGCGCGGGCGTATCTGGCCGCGGACGATCTGCTGCAGGCGTCGGAGAAGGGCTGGGGCGCCGCCGCGCAGATGGTCAAGGCCGCCGCCGAGGCCAGAGGCTGGCGGCACAACAGCCACCGAGACCTCTACCAGGCGATCGACAGGTTGGCGGCGGAAGCAGGTGATCCTCAATTGCGTGTGCTCTTCGCCTCCGCCAGCGCACTACACATGAACTTCTACGAGGGCTGGATGCCACGCGCAATGGTTGAGTCGTGTCTGAGCCAGGTCGAGGACTTGGTGGCCAAGCTGGACGAGCTGGCGACGTAGCGGCAACGGCTGTGGCGCCGGCGACTCTGCATCCGCCCGCGGGATGCCCTGACCGGACGAAGTGATCGCCGGTGGAGCCGACCGAGGCCCGTTGATGCGGGCGGCGCGGGTAAGATCAGCACATGACACAGCGGACGCAGTACCACGACGCAACCGGGCGCGAACTCCTGGCCAGGGCGCGGGCGGTTCTGGCCGAGGACGATCTGCTCCAGGCTTCGGAGAAGGGCTGGGGCGCCGCCGCGCAGATGGTCAAGGCCGTCGCCGAGGCCAGAGGCTGGCGGCACAACAGCCACCGAGACCTCTACCGGGCGATCGACGCACTGGCGGCGGAAGCAGATGATCCGCAGCTCCTGCGCCTGTTCAACTCGGCAGGCGCTCTACACGCGAACTTCTACGAGGGCTGGATGACCCGCAACTCGGTGGATGCCGGACTTGCCGAGGTTGAGCAGTTGGTCCGCAAGCTGGACGATCTGGCGACGTAGCGGCGCCCGTGAGTCGCCTTGACTGACGCGCGGGCAACGACGATCCGCCGTCGCTCGCACGGCTTCGGTGTACGATGACCGGCGTGCGCCCGTAGCTCAGCGGATTAGAGCGCTGCCCTGCGGAGGCAGAGGCCGCAGGTTCGAGTCCTGCCGGGCGCGCCACTCCCCTGCTCCCCACCGCCGCCCCCGCACCGACCGACCTACCCTGATCCAGTGACCACCGATCAGCTGCGCGCGCAGGTCGCCGCACAAGTCGCCGCTCTGCCGACCAAGCCCGGCGTCTACACCTTCCGCGACGCCGCGGGCCGCGTCATCTACGTCGGCAAGGCCGCCAACCTCCGCTCCCGCGTCCGCTCCTACTTCGGCTCGCCGCGCGCCCTCGAGGGCAAGACCCGCCAGCTTGCCGCCAAAATCGCCCAGCTCGACATCGTCACGACCCGCACCGAGCAGGACGCCCTCCACCTCGAAGCCACCCTCGTCAAGCGCCACCAGCCGTTCTTCAACGTCCGCCTCAAGGACGACAAGCACTACCCCTACCTCAAGGTCGATGTCGACTCGCCCTGGCCGCGCGTCACCATCACCCGGCGCGTCCAGAACGACGGCGCTCGCTACTTCGGCCCCTACGCCTCAGCCAAATCAATCCGCACCTCGCTCGACCTCGTCAAGAAACTCTTCCCCTGGCGCTCCTGCGACAAGGAGATCACCGGCTCCGACCCGCGCCCCTGCCTCGAGTACTACATCCGCCGCTGCATCGCCCCCTGCACCTCCTACTGCACACCCGACGAGTACCGCGAGGTGATCGACCAGACCATGCTCTTCCTCGATGGCAAGAGCTCGGTCGTCGTCGAGCAGCTCAACGACGCGATGCGCGAGGCCGCCGAAGAGCTCAACTTCGAGCGCGCCGCGATCCTCCGCGACCAGCTCTCCGCTGTCGAACGGGTCACCGAGCAGCAACTCACCGCCGACTCAACCGAATCCGAAATCGACGCGTTCGGCATCGCGGTCGACGGCGACGAAGCCGTCGTCCAGGTGCTCTTCATCCGCGGCCAGAAGATGACCGGCAGCGACCACTTCTCGCTCGCCGGCGTGCAGGACGAGCCGCTCGAGACCGTGCTCGCCTCCTTCCTGCGTCAGTACTACGAAGGCGCTGTCCAGGTCCCCCGGCTCGTCCTCATTCCCAACACCGTCGACCAGCTCGAACTGCTCAACGGCTTGCTCGCCGAGAAACGCGGCAGCGCCGTCGAGATTCGCCACGCTCGGCGCGGCGAGAAACGACGCCTCGTCGAAATGGCATCTGAGAACGCCCGCGAGGCGCTCGACATGCAGCGCGTCCGCTGGATGGCCGACCGCGGCCACACCGCCGCCGCCCTCGCCGAGGTCGAGCAGGCGCTCGCCCTGCCCGCGCCGCCCAACCGCATCGAGTGCTACGACATCTCCCACAACCAGGGCGACAGCACCGTCGCCTCGATGGTCGTCTTCCTCGATGGACGCCCCGCCACCCGCGAGTACCGCCGCTTCCGGATCAAATCCGTGGATGGCCCCGACGACTTCACCTCCATGGCCGAAGTGATCCGTCGCCGCTTCCGCCGCCTGGGCGAGCTCCGCCAGGCTGAGGCCGCGAGGGGCTACGACGTCCCCGCCGACCTCGCCACCACCCACACGGAGGCCGCTGCCAACGGACGGTCCGATCCCACGGCCAACCAGGACGCCGACACCGAAGAGCAATCCACCGACGAGGGCTGGGGCGCGATCCCCGACCTCGTCATCGTCGACGGCGGTCGCGGCCAGGTCTCCGCCGCCCACGATGTCATGCGCAATCTCGCCGTCGACGACATCCCGCTCGCCGGCCTCGCCAAGCGCGAGGAGCTGCTCTTCGTCGTCGATACCGCCGAGCCGATCCGCCTCGACCGCCGCTCGCAGGGCCTCTACCTGGTCCAGCGCATCCGCGACGAAGCCCATCGCTTCGCAATCACCTACCACCGGCGCCTGCGCCGGCAGCGCGCCACCCAGAGCCCGCTCGACCGCATCCGCGGCATCGGCCCCACCCGCAAGAAGGCCCTGCTGCGCAAATTCGGCTCGCCGCAGGCCATCCGCGAGGCCTCGGTCGCCGACATTGCGTCAACCCCGGGCATGACGAAACGCGTCGCCGAGCAGATCAAGACAGAACTCTGAGCGCCTCGCGACCCCCGCCGTGGACAGCTCCGCGCTCCGTCCACGGAGCAATCCACGGCAGCTTCCGGTCCCGCGGCGACCGCTGTCCGACTGTCGCGAACGCGTAAAGCCTGCCCATTCTTCGCGCCGATCGCTTGTTCCGGCAGTGCCCGCGTCGCTAAAGCGGAATTGGCGCTTCCACGGTCTCCACAGCTCAACGCTTGGGATGCCCGTCGTGCGCGTTGGCGATCTGCACGCCCCCATATGAAGGTAGGAGCCCAACGAATGACTCTGATTCTCGAAGGGCCGGCCGAGCAGATGGAGCGAGAAATCCGCCAATTCCTCAGTTTCATGGCAGTCGAAAAGGGATCCTCCGCCAACACGATCTCCGCATACCGTAACGACCTCGCGCAGTTCCGCGCCTTCTTTATCGAGCGCGCCGGAGCCACCACCGCACCCGACCCCCGCCGCTCGCAGCGGCCCAACGGCACCACGCACCCCGGCGCCGCCCCGCAACCGCCCATCGCCCCGGCCCACCAGGACATCACCGCCGTCGGCGAGACCGAGCTGCTCGAATATCTCGCCTATCTGCGCGAGCAGCAGTACGCCGAGGCGACCATCGCCCGCAAGGTCGCGGCCGTCAAGAGCTTCTTCGCCTGGCTCCAGGCCGAGAAGATCATTGAGCACAACCCCGCCAAGCTGGTCGCCTCCCCACGCGTCGGCCGCACCCTGCCCCAGACCCTCACCGTCAATGAGGTCGACGCCCTGCTCGAGCAGCCCGGCCGCAAGAACACCTCCGAGTCCAAGCGCGACAAGGCCATGCTCGAACTGCTCTACGCCACCGGCATGAGAGTCAGCGAGTTCGTCTCGCTCGATCTCGACTCGATCGAGCTGCACAATCAGCGCGCCTCCGTCCGCTGCGTCGGCAAGGGCCGCAAGGAGCGCCTGATCCCAATCCACGACGCCGCCGTCGCGGCCCTCTACACCTACCTCGACGAGTCACGACCCAAGCTCGCCCGCCGCCGCGGCGAGCGCGCCCTCTTCATCAACCGCCGCGGCGAGCGCCTCACCCGCCAGGGCGTCTGGCTCGTGCTCAAGAACTACGCCCGCGAGGCCGGTATCGAGCACGTCACCCCGCACACGCTGCGCCACTCCTTCGCCACCCATCTGCTGCGCGGACGCGCCCCGCTGCGCAACGTCCAGGAGCTGATGGGCCACGCCAATATCTCGACCACCCAGCTCTACACCCAGCTCGCCGACGAGCACATGCGCGAGGTCTACGACCGCGCCCACCCGCGCGCCAGCTAGCCCCATCCACCTCACGCCCGGCTCCCGCTAACCTCGGGCGCATGCCCACCGACACCACCATCACGCGCATCCACGCGCGCGAAATCCTTGACTCACGCGGCAATCCCACTGTCGAGGCCGATGTCCAACTCGCGGGCGGCGCGCTCGGCCGCGCCGCCGTCCCATCCGGCGCCAGCACCGGCTCTCACGAAGCCGTCGAACGACGTGACGGCGACCCGGACCGCTACCGCGGCCGCGGCGTGCTGGACGCCGTGGAGGCCGTCAACGACGAGATCGCTCACCACCTGCTCGAAGCCGACGCCAACGACCAACAGATCATCGACAACGTCCTGCTCCAGCTCGACGGGACGCCGAACAAGGCCCGTCTCGGCGCAAATGCCGTCCTCGCCGTCTCCCTCGCCTCTGCCCGCGCCGCCGCGGCCGCGGGCGGCCAGCCGCTCTACCGCCACCTCGGCGGCTCTGCCGCCCGCACGCTGCCCGTGCCGCTGGCCAACATTCTCAACGGCGGCGCTCACGCCGCCGGCGGCACTGACTTCCAGGAATTCATGATCGCGCCGATCGGCCTCCCGACCTTCGCCGAGGCGATCCGCGCCGTCGTCGAGACCTACCACGCCCTCGCCCGCATCCTGCGCGATCGCGGTCTGCCCACCACCCTCGGCGACGAGGGCGGCTTCGCCCCCCCGCTCCAGAGCAACGAGGCCGCGATCGAACTGATCCTCGAAGCGATCGACGCCGCCGGCTATCGCGCCGGCCCCGACATCGCGATCGCCCTCGACCCCGCCACCAGCGAAATCTTCGCCGACGGCCGTTACCATCTCGCGTCCGAACAACGCTCGCTCAGTTCCGCGGAACTCACCGATCTCTGGCTCGACTGGTGCCGCCGCTTCCCGATCATCTCGATCGAGGACGGCATGCACGAAGACGACTGGTCCGGCTGGGCCGCCCTCACCGCGCGCATCGCCGACTTCGCGCAATCCGTCGGCGACGACCTGCTGGTCACCAACCCCTACCGCCTGCGACACGCCATCGACGAACACGCCGCCAACAGCATCCTGATCAAGCTCAACCAGATCGGCACCCTGACCGAGACGCTCGAAGCGATCTCGCTCGCCCGCGACGCCGGCTGGACCACCATCATCAGTCACCGCTCCGGCGAGACCGAAGACACCACCATCGCCGACATCGCGGTCGCCACCAACGCCGGCTTGATCAAGACCGGGGCGCCTGCCCGCTCCGAGCGCGTCGCCAAGTACAACCGCCTGCTGCGCATCGAAGCGGAGCTCGGCGACGACGCCGTCTACGCCGGCGCCGACGCCATCCCCCAGGCCGCGCGACTCATGACCTGAGCCTGCGATACCATCCAGACGTGACCGCTTCCGCTTCCGCCGCGCCCAAGCACGAAGCCCTGCGCCGCTGGTGGCGCGAAGGCGTGGGCGGACCGCTGCTCTACCAACAGCTCCGCCGCGCCGGGCCCGAAGGCTGGGCCGCCGCACGCGATCGCATCCCTGAGGACGACGGCCCCGAGCCGCTGCCCGCGCCCGATCGCCCGCCCGCCCGCATGATCGACCTGCCCGAAGTCCTCGCCCTCCGCGCCCTCCTGCAGGACCGGCGCGTCGCCTTCGACACCGTCGAGCGCTGGATCCGCGCCCTCACCCAGTCGGCCCGCAGCCTCGACGAGACCCGCCCGCTCGAATGGAGCGCCGACCACGTCGCACAGCGCTGCGCCGACCTCGCGCACGGCGCCGAGGGCAGCCTCTGGTCGACCCTCGAAGTCGTGCGCGAACTCTGGGAGTGGCACCCCGACCGGCCGTTCGTCGAAACCCAGAGCCGCCGCTTGCTCGTCTTCCTCGAAGAAGTGATTCACCACGGTCAGGCCGACCAGAGCCGTGACCACTGAACCCTCCGACCCCCAGCGCCCGCCACCGGTTCAGCGCATCTCGCCGATCACGTTCCCGGCGGAGCCCCCGGCCCTGCCCAAACCGCGCGACGACGAGCCCCAGACCGTCCGCGACGCCTTCCGCGAAACCTCCTTCGCTCTCTCGGCCGACATCCGTTGGCTGCTCGACGCACTCCGGCTGCAGTACCGCATCGTCGAGCAGAGTAGCCACAGCCGCTACCGCAACCGCCGCTTCGCCTCCGCGCTGCTCTTCTGGTCGCGCGTCCACCGCGCCGGCGTCGACCTTCTCGCGCTGACCAGCCGCGCCTCTTACAGCAGCTGCCCCCCGCTGATCCGCGCCGCGCTCGAAAACCTCGGGGCCGAGCAGGCCGTCGTCGGCGACGAACAGGTCGAGTTCGAAGACTGGCTGCGCGACGCCTGGCAGACCAATCCCGACCATCACGCCACCGATATCGGCATGGGCCAATACATGGCCGGCCAGCAGATCGCGATGGCCTCCGACACCGCCGACGCCTACCGCGCCGTCTCCGAACTCTCCCGCCCCCACTTCGGTCCCGCGGCGCTGTTCAACGCTGCGGAGTCGCACGACAAGCGGCTCGCGCTCAACTGGGCCGACCAGCATTTCCACCACGGCTGGGCCCAGCTGCTCTTTGGCTGGCAGATCACCCTGCAAGACCGCCAGTGCCGCTTCGCGATCGGCTGCGGCCTCTTCGGCGTCGAAGCCGATGACCGCGCCGAGTACCAGCGCCTCCACCGCCGGCGCGAAACCCTGCTCAACGCGCGCGACCGCTGCACCGCCGAGTGGATCATCGATCAGCGCCGCCAGCGCCTCCTGATCGAGAACTTCCGCCGTCAGCCCTCCGCCGCCCCCAAGCGCCTGATCCTCTAACCACACACGCAATCCCCACCGTTCCCCCGCTCCGGTTGTCCGCATCCCCCACCTCTGGCAACCTGCGTACAGCGCGCACGTACAGCGGGCGCTCCACGACTCCCAACGGACCCACAGGAAGGGCGCCAACGTGGCCACCAAAATCGGCATCAACGGCTTTGGCCGGATCGGACGGCAGGTCCTCAAGGGCATGCTCGACTTCCACCAAGACGAGCTTGAAGTCGTCGCCATCAACGACCTCACCGACCCCGAGACCAACGCCCACCTCTTCAAGTTCGACACCAACTACGGTCGCTACCCCGGCACGGTCGAAGTCATCGACGGCGACCTGGTGATCGACGGCCACCGCATCGCCGTGCTCTCCGAACGCGACCCCGGCCAGATCCCCTGGGGCGACCACGGCGTCGAGATCGTCGTCGAAAGCACCGGCATCTTCACCGACGCCGACCGGGCCCGCGGACACCTCAACCACGGCCCCAGCAAAGTCGTGATCTCCGCCCCGGCCAAGAACGAGGACCTCACCATGGTGCTCGGCGTCAACGACGCCGCCTACGACGCCGCGGCCCACCACGTCGTCTCCAACGCATCCTGCACCACCAACTGCCTCGCCCCGGTCGCCAAAGTGCTCGACGACACCGTCGGCATCAAGTCCGGCATTATGTCCACGATCCATGCCTACACCAACGACCAGGCGATCCTCGACACCGTCCACAGCGACCTGCGACGCTCCCGCGCCGCCGCGATGAACATCATCCCCACCTCCACCGGCGCGGCCAAAGCCGTCGGCCTCGTCCTGCCCCACCTCAACGGCAAGCTCAACGGCATGGCCTACCGCGTGCCCACCAGCACCGTCTCCGTCGTCGACCTCGTGATCGACGCCCAGCGGCCCACCTCCGCCGAAGAGATCAACGCCGCCTTCGAAAAGGCCGCCACCGACCGCGAATCCCCGCTCTTCGGCATCCTCGAATACGAAACCCAGCCGCTCGTCAGCAGCGACTTCAAGGGCAGCCCCGCCTCGACGATCGTCGACGCGCTCAGCACCATGGTGCTCGAAGGCACCCAGGTCAAAGTCGTCGCCTGGTACGACAACGAGTGGGGCTACAGCGTCCGCGTCGGCGACCTCTGCGTCCGCATGGCCCAAGCCGGCCTCTAGAAATCCCCCAAACCACCCCGATCCCCCCTGACCAGCCAATGTGTTCAGGGGCATCCGCTCCCTTCCCAATGTCGCCCCCTGAGGGGGAGATGCGCGTAATCCCCATTTCCCCTCTCCCCCCGCTCCGCGGGGGGAGATGCCGCAGGCAGAGGGGGGCCCCGGGCGCGCCCTCACCAGATACCGGAAGCTCCCCACCGTCACTTCCTGATACCACCACCGGCAGGCACGGTCGGAGCAGTGAAACTTACGCGCAGGTCTCCTCAGGGGGAGAATTTGGGATCGGGAACTGCTCCCCCCGAGGGGGAGCTGTCGCGCAGCGACTGAGGGGGAGGCCCCCAACTGGGCGAATGACAGCGATGCGCTGCGCCTCCCCCTCCACCTTCGCCACCTTCCCCCCGCTAACCTCTCACCATGGCGATGTTCGACTCCCTCAGCGGCAAGCTCCAGCACGTCTTCGTCTCCCTCGGCCGCCGCGGCAGCATCTCCGAACAGGAGCTCGACGCCGCCCTCCGCGAGGTCCGCCTCGCCCTGCTCGAAGCCGATGTCAACTACAAGGTCGCGCGCGACTACATCAAGGCCGTCCGGGTTCGCGCCGCCACCCCCGAGCTGCTCCGCTCCCCAAGCCCGCTCAATCGCCTGATCGAGATCATCAACGACGAACTCGTCACCCTGCTCGGCGCCGAGTCCCCCCGCCTCCAGCGCGCCTCCCAGCCGCCCACCATCATCCTCATCGTCGGCCTCCAGGGCTCCGGCAAGACCACCACCGCCGCCAAGCTCGCCCTGCGCAGCAAGAAGGCCGGCGACCAACCCCTGCTGATCGCCGCCGACATCTATCGCCCCGCCGCAATCGACCAGCTCAAGGCGCTCGGCAAACAGCTCGACATCGAGGTCTTCGACCGCGGGACCGACACCGCGCCGCGCAAGATCGTCGCCCAGGGCCTCAATCGCGCCCGCAAGATCGGCGCCGTCACCGTCATCGTCGACACCGCCGGCCGGCTCCACGTCGACCAGGACATGATGGCCGAGATCACCGACCTCCGAGACCGCTTCAAGCCGACCGAAGTCCTGCTCGTCGCCGACGCGATGTCCGGGCAGGACGCCGTCAACGCCGCCACCGCCTTCCACGACGCCGTCGGCATCTCCGGCGTTGTCCTCTCCAAGATGGACGGCGACGCCCGCGGCGGCGCGGCGCTCTCGATCCGCGCCGTCACCGGCGCCCCGATCAAGTTCCTCGGCATCGGCGAACGACCCGACGCCCTCGAGCAATTCCACCCTGAACGCCTCGCCTCCCGCATCCTCGGACGCGGCGACATGGCCACCCTCAGCGAGCGCGCCAAGGAAGAGTTTGGCGAGCGCACCGCACAGGAGCTGCGCCGGCGCATCCAGGACGGCCAGTTCGACCTCGACGACTTCCTTCAGCAGATCGGTCAGGTCCGCAAGATGGGACCGCTCAACCAGCTCGTCGGCATGCTCCCCGGTCTCGACCGCATCAAGAACCAGATCAACGTCGACGAGATCGACGACGACTTCTTCAACCATTTCGAAGCGATCGTCCGCTCGATGACCCCCGACGAGCGCCGCAAACCCGAAATCATCAACGGCTCCCGCCGTCGCCGCATCGCACGCGGCAGCGGTACCCAGCCGCAAGACGTCAACCAACTGCTCAACCAGTTCAAAGAAGCCAAGAAAATCATGAAGGCGCTCGCCAGCGGCAAGCTGCCCACCGTCGCCACAGTCGGACGCCGCTAAGAACGCCCCAAAGAACCCCGTCCGCCTCCCCCGCTCCGCGAGGGAAGATGCCCCTCCGGATCCCCTCTCCCCCCGCTCGGCGGGGGGAGATGCCGCAGGCAGAGGGGGGCCGCCCATCCCTGCACCAGAAGCAATCTCAGGCTAAGCTCAGCTCAAGACACCCCCGGAGGAACTACACGTGCTCAAAATTCGCCTCGCCCGACACGGGCGCAGCGGCCGGCCCTACTACCGCGTCGTCGTCCAGGACAGCCACGTCCAGCGCGACGGCCGCTTCATCGAAATCCTCGGCCAATACGACCCCGTCGTCGACCCGGCGATCTTCAACGTCAACCACGAGCGCGTCACTCACTGGCTCTCCGTGGGCGCCCAACCCACCGCGACCGTCCACCGCTTCCTCGCCAAGCAGGGCCTGATCGCCCCGCTCGAGCCCAAGCCGCGCAGCAAGCGCGCCGACGCCAAGCGCGCCGCAGCCGCCGCGAACAACGGGTAACCAACCATGGAACCTCTGGTCGAATACATCACCAAGTGGCTCGTCGACGAGCCCGACGCCATCGAAATCACCACCGAAGAGCACGCCAACCGCGTCACCATCCAGCTCCACGTGGATGAGAGCGACATGGGCCGCATCATCGGCCGCGACGGCCGCCTCGCCACCGCCATGCGCACCCTGCTCGCGGTCGCCGGCCACGTCCGCGCCCAGGAGACCTCGCTCGAGATTCGCTGATGCCCCTGCGGCTCGGTCGCCCCTCACGTGCCGCTCGCCGGATCGACCCGCGCCCCGGCTATCGCGCCGTCGCCATCATCGAGCGCCCCCGTGGCCTGCGCGGTGAGCTCAAGGCCTTGCCCTTGACCGACTTCCCCGAGCGCCTCGAGCCTGGCGCACTCGTCTACATCGCCGGAGAGCGACGCACCATCACCCGCACGCTCTGGCACGCCGACCGCGTCTACCTGACGATCGACGGCGTCGACGACCGCGAAACCGCCGACACCCTCCGCGATCTGCTGATCGAAATCCCCGATGTGCATCGTCCCCCCGCCCACGAGGGCCTGTACTACATCGACGACATCGAGGGCCTCAGTGTCGCCACCCTCGACGGCAAACCGCTCGGCCAGGTCCGCGAAGTGCTCCGCACCGGCGCCAACGATGTCTGGATCGTCGACCGCGGCGACCAGCCCGACCTCCTGATCCCCGCGCTCCGCGACATCGTCCGCAAGGTCGACCTCAGCGCCGGCATGATCACCGTCGATCTCCCCGAAGGTCTGGCGCCCAACACGTCCAGCGATTGAATCAGCCCAATCGACCGCTGTACGCTGAGCCCCCGGCTCAGTCGGACCGGGCAGACCGCGTGGGGATATAGCTCAGTTGGGAGAGCGCATCGTTCGCAACGATGAGGTCGGGGGTTCGAGTCCCCCTATCTCCACCACCCGGCCCAAAATCCAGACCCTTTGAGTTGACTGAGTTGACGTTCTCTTTGAAGATCTGAGCAGCTAGCAGTGCTGGCGCCCGCCGTGGGTCGGCGAGCAGATCACGGGATACGGATTGCCGGCTGCGGAACACGTCCCGGTCGTTCCGCCAGAGCACAGCGGCTTCGCATTCGACCCGGATTACGTCCGTTCCCGGATCAGCCCCAGACTCGACTCATCTTCCTCAACAGCCCCGGCGACCTCACCGGCGGTGTGGTCGGCCGCGAGGTCCTGGATCGACTCGTCGTCGGCCTCGAACAACACCCTCAGGTCGCCACCATGAGCGACGAAATCTCCGACCAGTTCCTCTACGACGGCCGCGAGCACGTCTCACTGCTCGACTACGCCTCGATCCACGACCGGCTCATCGTCCTCAACGGCTGGAGCAAGACCTACACCATGGCCGGCTGGCGCCGCATCGTTTGCTCTGAGCTAGATCACGGCTGGGGCGGACAACGAGGATCTCGCTGGATGGCTCGACGTATGCACCTACCTGTCGTGGCAGCCGAGTCCTCCTTGAGCCCCCCGATGCCTGGAGATGTCGCGCTATGCTCCGCCGCGAGCAGCCAGCCGACGGGAATGCAGCATGAGCCAGATCGCGGCCGTGCAGACGACCATCCTCGACGCAACGCCGATGACGCCGACGTTCGTCACCGTGACCGACAGCGACGGGCGTACCGGCATCGGCGAGACGTGGTGGGGCATCCCCGACCGCGAGCGATCGGGCGCCGGAGGCCGCCCGATCGCCTCGGTTGTCGACGAACTGCTGGCCCCGAGGGTCCTGGGACGCGACGCCGGCGACATCGGCCGGCTCTGGTTCGAGCTCTGGGACTACGGCTATCGCTACGCCGACCAGGGCATCTTCCCGATGGCGTTGTCCGGCCTCGACATCGCGCTGTGGGACCTGCTCGGTCAGACGCTTGGCGTGTCCGTGGTACAACTGCTCGGCGGCTCGAGGCACGACGCGGTGCCCGGCTATGCCAGCCTGCCGCCGCTTCGGGAACCTGAGCTGGTCGTCAACGAAACCCAACGCGCCGTTGATGCCGGCATCGGCGCGGTCAAGCTGCACGAGGTCACGATCGACCACGTCGACCGCCTGCGCCGCCGCTTCGGCGACGAACTGGCCATCATGGTCGACGTCAACGGGCACTTCGACCCGATCGAGGCTGTCGCCTTCGGCCGCCAGCTCGCGGAGCTCGGCGTGACCTGGTTCGAGGAGCCGGTCCGGCCGATGCGCGATCACCGCGCGATGCAGCGCGTGCAGCGCGACGCGGGCGTCGACATCGCTGCCGGTGAGAACGAGTACACGCTCGAAGACTTCGAGCGTCTGCTGCGGACCGAGGCGGTCACCTACCTCCAGCCCGAGGTGACGAAGATCGGCGGCATCACCGCAGCCCAGCGCGTGGCGACGCTCGCTGAGCTCCACAACGTGGCGCTCAGCCCGCACAACTTCCGGCCGGGGCCGGCCCTCTACGCCTCGCTCGCCTACGGGTTCGCCTCCTCGGCGACACGCTGGTTTGAGATTCCGTGGGTCCCCGACGGCTGGCGTTTCGCCTCCGACACGCCGTTGCCGGCGATGGAGGATGGGCACGTGCTCGTGCCGCAAGGTCCGGGCCTCGGCATCCCGAGCTGAGCCCTGCGGCCTCGATGCGGCCTCGAGGCGGCTCCGCCGAGTGCCAACCAGTCCCACTGCTGCGAGCGGCAGGCCTGATCAGTCTGCTTGCGCCTTCGGCACGCGCCAGGCGCCCGGTTCGGAAGCGCCGATCCAGTAACGGCCCCCGCTACGGAGCGTTCTCAGCGAGTTGATCCTCGACTCGTCGCCCAACGCGGGGAAGTAGCCACGCCAGCTTTGACTGGCGTCGTCCCACTCGAACACGGAGTACACGCGCCTGGAGACATCAACCTGACCGCCGGTCCCGCGCAGGGCGTCGCCAATGGCGATGCCATCAAGTCCTGGCCACACGATCCAATTGGGGCCAGCGTCTAGGGTGATCTCCTCGTGATCGTTGTCCAACACGGACACGCTGGCAGCGCTCGAATCGGCGACGGACTCGTACCCTGTCCCCGCGATGATCGATGCCTCAACCGCTCCGTCGAACTCCACCCCAGCGTCATTGTCGGTGGCTAGCACGAAGGCGACCGTGTGCTCTCCGACGCCGAACGTTGCTTGCGCAGACCTCCCAGTTTCGGACTCGAGCACGGCTCCGCTCTCCACGATGTTCAACTCCACCGACAGCTCCCTGGATATCGGCCCGCTACGGGTCAGCGTGAATCTGACTTCGGCGCCCTCTTCGACCTGACTCACGGCCGCCGAGATCGCGACGGTCGGCGTGAGGCCGCCGAAGACAACATCCGGAAGCTCCTCGCCGATCTCGGTGTTGCGGCGGATGATCTGCGCCAGCGTCGTGCGCCGCAGCTCTTCGAGCAGGTCTGGATTGGCGAGGAAGTACGGATCCTGTTCGTACCAGAAGCGATCGCCGTCTCGCAGCCGGCGGAACTGGTCGGCGATGATCGTGCGAAAGGTCTCACCGACGTTGGTGCCGGGCACGTGGTCCTCGGCCAGACCGCCGGGCCAGAGCTCGACGAGCTCGACATCCCCGTAGGCGCGGCGTAGTTCGTCCTGCACTGCGGGGTCGGACGTGATGTCGGCGAATGCTCTGGCCGGCGGCAGATCGTAGGCGCCACGCACGTCGTTGTAACTGGGCAGGCCATGGTCGCGGCCGCGCTGGATGTTCAACGCGGCGAGGTCGCGTCCCGGTCCGCCGGGCGCGCCGAAGAGCAGATTGCGGATCTCGTCGACCACTTTTGCGTCGACCTGTTGGGCCACCTGGCTCGAAAGGCCTCGCAGGAAACCGGAGATTCCATAGTCGGTCACCACGGATGGCGTGAAGTAGACGTCGGCCAGCGACATCGCTCGTTGCTCGCCGTCGGGTCCGACTTGCAACAGCATCGGCGAGAGCAGCGTGTGGCCGATGCGAAATCCTGCCGTCGAGAATTCCGTCGCGATCGAGGCATCCACGTCCGAGTCGTAGCCGCGGTAGGGTCCGATCGCTCCCGGCCCCAGCAGCAGCGGCAAAAACTCGTGGAACGTAATCGCCTGTACCTGGGCGCCCACGATCTTACGGGCCAACTCGAAGATCTCCTGTCCGGTCAAGTCCGGTCGTGCTTCCGCGATCAGGCCGGCAAGCCGATTGTGTTCACGCAGGAACAGCGTCTGGATGGAGATCAGCCCCACCTGGTCGTTGGCCCGGATGTCGCCGGCCAGGAACAGTTGATGGTGCCGACTGCGGGGCACGTTGCCGTGTTCGTTGAACAACCGGTTGACGTTGAAGGGCATGAATCGGCCGTCGCCCGAGGTCTTCAGCCGGCCGGTTCCGTCGTTGGTTCGCAGCGCGCGCGAACGCAGCAACGAGGACCCGTACACGTTGGAGGCGTCGAGGAACGAGGTGAGCTCGTTGACCTGTGCTCTCGGGATGTCCGGACCGATCCCCGTGCCGGGCTGAAACTGGGAGCGGTTAAAGTCAATGGTTCGTCCGCCCCGGCCGAACGGGTCGAAGACCGGATCGCCCCGGGGAACGGCAATCGGCGCCCGGTCGCTGAAGTTCTCCAGCGTCAGGGTCATGTCATGGTCGAGGAACTGTCCCCACTGCCAGAACATATCCGTCACGCGCACGGCGCTGGGGATGGGCTCCGACTGTGCCAACAGGATGTTGCTGATGACACGGGGCTCGGGACGCTCGGGAAACTGCGCAGACATCGCGTACTCGAACGAGACTCCGGCGAGACGCAGGAACGGCGTGTTGGCGCTGCCCAGCTCCGGGTTGCGACGGTTGTTGCCGTAACCGTCGATCGAACGCGGCTCAACACCGCCCGGGAACTCTCGCAACCCCACGTGCACCATCACCCCACTGCGCCACTGCAGATCGACGCCATGCCAGAAGTACTGACGACGGTTTCCGCGCGCGTCGGTCAGGTTCAACCACTGGTCTCCCAGCCGCAGCGAAAGCGACCCCACATTCTCCGGCAGCGCCGGTGAGATGTCGATCAGCAGGTTCCACGGCTCGGAGTCCCGGGGTCTCCGGTTGAACAGGAGGTTGTCCACGCGGTAGTTGGCCCCGCGCCAGCTGAACGTGTCGGCGCTCAGATCGCCGATCGCGCGTCCCGAGGACGTGCTGTAGCCGAACATGCCGCGATAGTTGGCCACTCTGAGCGTGGCAGCCCACAGCTCGTCGCCGCTTGCCGAAACTGAAGCGGTGTCGGCTGGGCTCTGCGCGCTGATCGGCCTCGGGGCCAGCACCAACAGGTAGAGCGATGCAGCGGCCAGGGCCGCCAGCAAGAGCAGGGATGCGCCGCGGGCGCGAGAGGTGCGAGACGTTGGGCGGCGATCATGACCCACCCCCTGTCCGGCGGGGCGGAGTCTCTGCTGGCCCGCTGCGCGCAGGCTGGTCCCGGGCACGCCCGACACGATGTCTCTACCGTATGTTTCTTGCATCGTCATGCTCCATGCGGAAATCTGTACTAGTGACGTGTCTGACTCGGATGGCGATACGCAATCGCCCGCCAGAACGTTAAAGACCCCTCATGGCTCGGGTAAGTGCCGAGCGACCCTGTTGCTCAGGCATCTTTGTTTGCTCTAAACGAGAGCAATTGTGCGACCCAGGCAGGTATCTGGTGCTCTTGAGGACACAAACAATGCTGGCTGGATTGGCAGGGTTCGGATCGCTGCGTCGAATCGTTGTCCGAAGCTAGTGTTGGACGGTATGAGTCCGCCGTCCTTCGGATCGGCTGTTGTCACGAGGATCATCACAAACTCGTGATCGTTTTGGAAAGTGTCCTACTACACTCATGGGATGACAAAATGTTTGCTCAACAGGAGAGTGCTTTTTCAACCTGGACGGGTACATTTGGCTCTTGTGGGCACAAACGACGGCGGCTACATTGGCCGTCATCTACAAACCGCCGTGACCACGAAACACCCCATGTTGGCTCGCTCATGTCGGAGAGCACATGTCCCAGTCAGCCCCTCGCGACCGTAGCTTTCGTCGTGTCAGGACAGCCGCCAACGTCTTCCGGTTGACCGAGGGTGCGCCCAACCGAATCGACCCCGATGGACTGAGACAGGTGGCGACCGTCACGGTCTGGTTACACTGGTTCGCCGTCGCCTTCCTTGTCTTCCAGCTGTTGTACCGCCCCGGTGTGACGCTGGAGACAGGTATCCAGTATACGCTGGCGCTCTTGCTATTGGTTGGGTTCAACGGATATACTCATTACCGGCTGGCGACGCACAAGGCCATGACGTGGCGCTGGATTCTCGCGCTCGTGTCGGTGTTTGTCGCCCTCGTGTCGGTCTCCGTCGTCATCGGCGGAGGTTTCAGCCACTACTTCCTGCACCTGCTGTACTACCCGGCGCTCGCAGGATACGCGGTGGTGTTCACTTCGTTGCGGCTGACCATGGCCTGGGTGACCGTGGTGTCCGTCCTGTATCTGACCATCAGCCTGATCGTGGGGGACGGGATCGACACCGAGACAATGGAGGAGAAGGGGCTGCTGGCCAGGATCGTCGTCATGTATTTGGTGGCCGCCTGGGTCAACCTGGTCTCCAGCTTCGAACGAAACAGATGGAGGGCCTCGGTGCAGCGGGAACAAGCACTTCACCGCGACCGGATTGAAATGTCCCGCTCCCTTCACAATACGGCGGCGCAGTCCGCGTATATGATCGGCCTGGGCATTGACGCGATCAGGCAGATTGCCGGAGACTCCAATGAGGAACTCAACGCCAGACTTGAAGCGACGTCACGGATGTCGAAAACGGCCATCTGGCAGCTCAGACACCCCATTGACATGGGCCGCATATTCGACGGTAGGGAGCTGGGCCGGACCCTCGACTCCCACGTGGCGACCTTCACGACCGTCACCTCGGTGCCCGCGAAACTGGCCAGGAACGGGGTTGAGCCGCCGCTCTCGATCGAGGCCAAGAGTCTGCTGTTCACCATCGCCCACAACGCGCTGACCAACGCCTTTCGCCATGCCGAGGCGAGCAGCGTGCTGGTCGGGCTCGACTTCGGACGGGATGAGCTGAGGCTGTCGGTGTCGGACGATGGAAGGGGACTTCCCGATGATTACGAGGAACGCGGCCACGGCTTCGACAACATGCGTGCGGATGCCGAGCGTCTGGGCGGATGCCTGATCGTCGAGCGTGGCGGACCGGACGGGGGCGCGAGCGTCGCCTGCGTGATGCCATTGCGTCGCGCAGAACCGGAGGGATAACGTTGCCAACAGAGTCTCGCCGCATCAGGGTTCTGCTCGTCGACGACCATTCGATCATGCGCGAGGGTCTTCAGCTGATGCTGGAGCAGTCCGGAGAGTTCGAGGTGGTCGGGCAGGCCAAGGACGGAGTGGAGGCAGTGAAGGCGGCCTCCGAGGTATCGCCCAACGTGATCGTCATGGACGTGATGATGCCGAAGAAGGACGGCGTCGAGGCGTGCCGGGAGATCATGGAAGCTGCGCCGGACATACGAGTGATCATGCTCACCGCTCTGACGGAGGAGGACGCCGTGATCGAGGCGGTGGCCGCCGGCGCCACCGGCTACCTCCAGAAGGTATCCGGCATCGAACGGCTTCTGAGCACCGTCAAGGACGTGGCTGCGGGTGAGATGCGTGTGCCGACCGAGGTGGTGACGCGGGTCTTCGCCGGCATACGGGACGGCGCGAAATCGGAACAGCAGGTCGGCCTGACCCTGAGGGAGAAGGAGATACTTGCGTCGTTCTCCCAAGGAATGTCATACGTCGCGATCGCAAAGGCAAGGGGAGTCAAGCCGGTGACCATCCGAAACGCCATGTACAACATTCAGGTCAAGCTGGGAGTTGACTCGAAACAGGAGGTTGTGGTCTGGGCCGTGCGCAACGGGCTGTTGGATGACTGACCACACGGGCTCCGCTTGAGCAAGTCCCGCGAGGCTGTCATCTCTCCCAGATCTGGCCACACATTCGGCTGTCCCTCAACGCCATCGCTTGGCCTTGCCGATGACGCTCTCGGAGGTGCGGCCACCAGTGCGGCGACCGGCGCGGAGGCGTTCGACGCTGCCGTTGGTCTGCGGACACGGTGTGGCCGAACTCGCACCCGCCGAACTCGGAGCCGTTGCCGCTCATCACGGCTGCCAGTCGCCAGCCGCCGTTCGCCGAGAGCCGGATGCCGCCCAACGGGTGCCGGGCTGGCTCGGACGCGATCCGCGCTGGAGCGAGGCGCGGCTGACCCAAGCCGAATCCTGCCCCTGGCTTGAACAGAGGGCGACCATCGGCAGCTGGATGTCGTCGCTCTCGCCGACATCCAGCTTGTCGTAGCGCGTGGCGATTCGTCGGAATCACTTGAGCCGCCCGACAGCCCGCTTGCCCACCCGGGCGGAGCGCGCATCCCCGCCCCGCGGCCCGCGGCCCGCTCGATTCCCCTCTCCCCCCGCAGAGCGGGGGGAGATGCCGCAGGCAGAGGGGGGCCCTCCTCCCAGTACCATGGCGCCAGCGCGGATCCCCCGCGTCGCCCCGGTCGGATATGTTCCAACCACGCCGCAGCAGCCCCGTCCGCTGGATCACACCGTGAACGCCGAACAACTCCCCGGCCGCCTCATCGTCGTCGAAGGCATTGACGGCTCCGGCAAGAGCACCCAGCTCGACCTGCTCCACAAGTGGCTCCGCAGCGAGGGCTACGCCACCGTCTTCACCGAGTGGAATTCCTCGCCGATCGTGCGCGGTACCACCCGCCGCGGCAAGCGCCGCAAGCTGCTTACACCGATGTCCTTCAGCCTCATCCACGCCGCCGACTTCGCCTCCCGAACCTACCGCGAAATCCGCCCCGCCCTCCAGGCCGGCGTGATCGTCCTCGCCGACCGCTACTTCTATACCGCCTTCGCCCGCGACGCCGCACGCGGGGTCAACCGCGCCTGGCTGCGCGACCTCTACAGCTTTGCCATCCCCACCAACCTCGCCTTCTACTTCGATGTCCCGCTCGAGGAGTCGATCACCCGCATCACCCGCGGGCGCGCCGCGCTCAAGTACTACGAGGCCGGCCTCGACATGGGCTTTGCCGAAGACCCGGTCGAGTCCTTCCGCAAGTTCCAGGGCCGCATCCTCAAGGAATACGACGCCCTCTGTGACGAGTTCGACATCACCCGCATCGATGCCACCCTCCCGCTCACGGAGCAGCAGGCGCAGCTGCGCAAAGTCGTCGCCGCTCAGCTTGTCGGCGTCCCCCGCGCCCCGCGCAACCAAATCAACGACCTGCTCCAGCAAACCGGGCTCGACGGCCACTACCTCGCCAACGCTCCCCGAACCTGAGCCCCGACGATGACCGACCTCCGCTTCTACGGCGATCCCCCAGCCGGCCTCACCGACGAAGCACTCCCCGGCCGCCTGATCGTCATCGAAGGCACCGACGGCGTCGGCCGCTCCACCATGATCGCCCTGCTCAAAGAGTGGCTCGAAACCTCAGGCTTCGCCGTCGTCGACAGCGGCCTGACCCGCTCGCCGCTCGTCGGCCCCGGGATCGAGCGCGCCAAGCGCGGCCACGTGCTCGACCCCATCACCCTCAACCTCTTCTACGCCACCGACTTCTGGGACCGCTTCGAGCGCATCATCCTGCCCGCCCTGCGCGCCGGCATGGTCGCCCTCGTCGACCGCTACATCTTCTCCCTGATCGCCCGCGGCACCGTCCGCGGCACCTCCCGCGAGTGGCTCGAACACGTCTACTCCTTCGCCCTCGTGCCCGACACCACCATCTACCTCGACATCGATGTCGAGCAGCTCCTACCCCGCGTCACCGAGCGCGGCTTCGACTACTGGGAGTCCGGCGGCGACTACCTGCAAGGCCTCAGCGTCTACGACGCCTTCGTCCAGCATCAGCACGCCATGCTCGATGAGTTCCACGCCATGGCCGACCGCTACGACTTCGAAATCGTCAACGCCCGCCGCTCCGCCGAAGCCGTCTTCGAAGACATCCGCGCCCACGTCGACCGCGTCATGTCCGACATCCCCCACTCCTAGCCGAACGCGCGCCGCGGCTACCCAAGCTCCCAAATCGCTCGCCCCCGAACGACGCACGAAGCGTCGTTCGGAATCCCCCGATGCCAGGCCTCCAACACATCGACCGTCTTCCTGGCTCACGATCCGCCCCCTCCCCCGTCACATCAATGCGTCGTTCGGAATCCCCGCTCTTAGCGCAGCTGATCCAAGTCCGAAATAGCTCCCCCGAGGGGGAGCTGTCGCGCAGCGACTGAGGGGGAGGCCCGCGCCGGCCTCGGCTGACCGCGACGTACTCCCCCTCTGCCTCCGGCATCTCCCCCGCAGGGGGAGAATTTGGGAACGGGATCGAAAAATGCTCCCCCCGCGGGGGAGCTGTCGCGCAGCGACTGAGGGGGAGGCCCACGCCGGCCTCGGCTGACCGCGACGTACTCCCCCTCTGCCTCCGGCATCTCCCCCGCAGGGGGAGAATCTAGGAACGGGATCGAAAAATGCTCCCCCCGCGGGGGAGCTGTCGCGCAGCGACTGAGGGGGAGGCTCCCCGATGTCATCACTCCAACACGTCAACCGTCCCCCGACGCCAACCCCTCCCCAAACCCCCATCCCTGTATGCCGTCCCAACCGTGCCAAGGTAGCTCAGTCGGTAGAGCACACGACTGAAAATCGTGGTGTCGGCAGTTCGATTCTGCTCCTCCGAACGACGCACAAAGCGTCGTTCGGAATCCCCCGATGCCAGGCCACCAACACATCGACCGTCTTCCTGACTCACAGCCCCTCCCCAAACCCCCATCCCTCTGTATGCTGTCCCAACCGTGCCAAGGTAGCTCAGTCGGTAGAGCACACGACTGAAAATCGTGGTGTCGGCAGTTCGATTCTGCCCCTTGGCACCACGCTCCCCACATTGAGTGGGGAGCGTAATCCGGTCCCCTCCGAGTGGGGAGCGTAATCCGGTCCCCACGTCCCCCCTACCCCAACCCCTCCGCCAACCACTCCACCACATGCCGCGGACGCGCCTCCGTGAAGTGCCCGATCTGCTGCCGACACGACACCCCAGTGATCGCCACCGGCGTCTCCCCAGCCGCGCGAATCGCCGGGAACAGCCGCAGCTCCCCCATCGCCTGCGACATCTCATAGTGCTCAGCCTCAAACCCGAACGACCCCGCCATCCCGCAGCACCCTGAATCGATCAGCTCCGCCGCATACCCCGCCGCCCGCAACACCGCCAGCGTCTGCCCGAACCCCGCCAGCGCCTTCTGATGACAGTGCGCATGCACCAGCAGTGACCCCCGCTCCTCGCCTGAGAAGACCTCCGGCGCTCCCGCCACCGCAAGCTCCCGCACCAGCCACTCATCGAACAGCAGCGCCCGACTCGCCACCCTGCGCGACGCCTCATCCCGCAAGAGCAGCGGGTATTCATCCCGCAGCGTCAGCAGGCAGGACGGCTCCAGCCCCACGATCGCCACTCCGTCCCCGGCATAGCCCGCCAGCGCCGCCACGTTCACCCGCGCCAGCTCCCGAGCCTCGTCGAGCAACCCCTTCGAAATCGACGGCCGCCCGCAGCAGCCCGTGCGCTCGACCAGCACCACGCCATACCCCAGCGCCTCGACAATCCGCGTCGCCGCCATCCCGACCTCCGGATGGAAATGATTCGTGAACGTGTCAACAAACAGCACCACCCGGCCCCGCGTCGCCGCCGGCGCGCGCCGCCGCCCGAACCACCCCTCAAACGTCCGACCCGCGAACCGCGGCAGCGGACGCTCCCGATGCACCCCCGCCCGATGCAGCAGCGGCCGCACGCCCGGCGCCCGCGACGCCGCATTCGCCAACCACGGCGCCACGCTGCCCGCCTGCGCCAGCTTCGCGATATTCGCAAACGCCCGGTCGCGCAGCGGCGCACCATGCTCCCGCTGACGATGCCACAGCACCTCGTACTTCAGCTTCGCCAGATCCACCCCCGAGGGACACTCCGCCTTGCACGCCTTGCACTCCACGCACAGATCCAGCGCCTCATGCAGCCGGTCGCCCGCCAGCTCCTCGGCCGGCAGCGCCCCGTTCAGAATCTGCCGCAGCAGATTCGCCCGGCCCCGCGTCGAATGTTCCTCATCCTGCGTCACCTGGAACGACGGACACATCCCCCCATCAAACTTCCGACACGCCCCCTGCCCGTTGCACAGCTCCGCCGCTCCCGCCAGTCCGCCCTCCGATGTGAAATCCAGACCCTGCGGCGGCGCCACGTTGACCGTCGCCGGACTCAAGCGCAGATTGTCGGAGAAGTCCGGCGTATCGACGATCTTGCCCGGATTGAACAGGCCCTCCGGATCAAACAGCCGCTTCGTCTCCCGGAACGCCTCCACCATCCGCGCGCCGAACATCTTCTCGATGAACGCCCCCCGCACGATCCCGTCACCGTGCTCCCCGCTCAGGCTGCCGCCGAACTCCACGACCAGCTCCGCGATCTCCTCCGCCAGCTGCTCCGTCTGCTCCAGCCCTCGCGGGTCCTTCACATTCACGATCGGCCGGATGTGCAGACAGCCCGCCGCCGCGTGCCCGTAGTAGCCCGCTCGCAGCCCCCGCGCCCGAATCGCCGCGTCGAACCGCGCCACGAACTCCGGCAGACGCTCCGGTGGAACCGCCGTGTCCTCCACGAACGCCACCGGCTTCGCATCGCCGGGCATCGACATCAGCAAGCCCAATCCCGCCTGACGCATCTGCCACATCCGCGCCTGCGCCGACGCATCAACCTCCACCACCGTCGCATAGCCCATCCCGCGCGCTGACAGGTCCGCCGTGATCGCATCGAGCTGCTCGTGCAGCTCCGCATCACTCTCCGCAAAGCACTCGATCAGCAGGATCGCCCCCGGCTGCCCAACCACGAAGTCCGCCAGCGACGCGTACCCCACGCTGCTCCGGCAGCGCTCCACGATCACCGCATCGATCAGCTCGACCGCCGCCGGCGCGAACGCGTTCGCCGCCACCGTCGCCTCCGCCGCCTGCACGAGCGTGTCAAAGTGCACCGCCGCAATCCCCCGGCGCCGCGGCAGCGCCGCCAGCTGCACCGTCGCCGCTGTCACCACTGCCAGCGTCCCCTCCGACCCGACCACCAGCTGCGCCAGATTCACCGCATCCGGGTCCAGCAGCGCATCCAGGTTGTAGCCCGACACCCGCCGCGGAATATCGGGAAACCGCGCGCCGATCTCCCCGCGCTCCCGCTCCGCCAGCTCACGCAGCGAGCGATACAGCGACCCCTCACGGTCCCCCCGGTCCATCAGCGCCCGCAGCTCAACCCCCTCGCGCCGCGAAAACTCCAGCGCGCTCCCATCCGACAGCGCCACATCGACCGACTCGACCACATCGACCGTCTTGCCATACAGCCCCGAATGCGTCCCGCACGAGTTGTTGCCGATCCCCCCACCGATCGTCGCACGGTTCGCCGTCGATGGGTCAATCGGATAGTGCAGCCCAAACTCCCGCGCCGCCCGGTTCAGCTGCGCCAGCACCACCCCCGGCTGCACCCGCGCAATCCGGCGCTCCGCATCGATCTCCTCGATCCCCGCCATATGCCGCGTGAAGTCCAGCACCACCGCATGATTCACCCCCTGACCCGCCAGACTCGTCCCGCCCCCGCGCGGCAGCACCGGCACCCCGTGACGCGACGCCACCTCAATCGCGGCCGCCACATCCTCAGCCCGCCGCGGAAACACCACCGCGACCGGCTCCATCTCATACAGCGACGCGTCCGTCGCATAGAGCAACCGCGACGGACGGTCGATCAACACATCAGGCTCACCCGTCAGCGCCGCGCCGAGGTCGTCCGACAGCCGCCGCAGCGAGGCCGGCCCGTCACGCAGCAGCTCGCGCGCCCGCTCGACGCTCGCGTAACGCGAACGCCCCGTTCCCTCCACCACGCCGCGAATCGTCATGCCCGCAGGCTATCCCTCACGGCATCCACGATCGCCCGCGCCGCCGACCCCGGCTGATCCGCGCTCAGGATCCCCGCCCGCACCGCCACCCCCCACGCCCCCGCCGAGATCGCACCCCCCGCATTCTCCCGCGTGATCCCCCCAATCGCGTAGCACGGAATCGGCGCCAGTGCCTCCACCATCACCCCCAGATGCTCCAGCCCATCACCCCGATGTCCCGGCTTGGAAGCTGTCGGGAAGATCGTCCCGACCACCGCGTAATCCACCCCGTCACCTACCGCCACCCGCGCCTCATCCGTGTCATGCACCGACCGCCCCAACGGCCGCGGATCGTCAGCCCCACGCATCCCGGACGCCGGCAGGTGCAAGCCCACGCCCAGTACCCGAGCCACCCCCGCCCGATCATTCACCGCCATCACCGCCCCCGGCCCAAGCGCCGCCCACACCTCGGTCGCCAACGCCAACAGCTCCTCGTCGCCCAGATCCTTCTCCCGCAGCTGCACAAACACCTCCCCGGCGAGCGCCTCCGAGACCTCCCTCGCCACCGCCGCCAGCGACCGCCCCCGCGTTACCGCTCGATCCGTCACCAACATCAACCGCGGCAGACTCACGACTCCCGCCTCGCGAACCGCCAAGGAATCAGCCGGCGCTCGAGCAGCACGACCGACAGAAACAACAGATACGACAGCGCCGCCGTCACAAAGATCGCCCCGAAGACCAGATCAGTCCGAAACGACAGCCGCGACAGCTCAAGAAAAATCCCCAACCCGTCCGTCGCCCCGGCCAGCTCCCCGAAGATCGCCCCCAGCACCGCGTAGATCGCCGCGATCCGCAGCCCCACGAACAGGTCCGGCAACGCCGCGGGGATCTTCACATAGCGATACAGCTGCCAACGCGACGCCCCAAACGTCCGCATCAGATGCAGCGCCGACCGCTCAGTCGCAGCCAGCCCCGCCGCGAAGCCCAGCACGATCGGCACGAACGTGAACAGCCCGATCACGATGATCTTCGGCAGGATCCCGAAGCCAAACCAGATGATCATCAGCGGCGCCACGACCGGAACCGGCACGGTCTGCGACGCAACGATCAACGGATACACCGCGCGCCGCAACACCGGCGACAGATCGATCAGCAGCCCCAGCGTCAGCGCGAACGTGATGCTGATCGCAAACCCCGCCCCCACCTCCGACATCGTCACCAGCGCATGCGCCCCAATCGTCCCGGCGTCCTCGATGCTCTCGCGAATGATCCGAATCGGACCCGGAAGCACCTGCGGACGGATGTCGCTGAGCCACACGAACACCTGCCAGCCGACCAGCGCAAACGCGGTCAACAGCACCGGCGCCGCCACCGCCGCCGCAAGGCTCAACGGCCGACGCCGCCGACGCTCATCCCGGTGCTCGGTCTGGCTCGTGCGGATCATCCGGACACGCCGCCCGCCTCCCGCTCCGTCTCATGTCGCAGCACATCGATCAGCCGGTGCGCCGCCTCAGTCTCCGCAGCCGCCGCCGTGCGCGGGCGCGGCAGCCCGACCTCAAACACGTTCGTGATCCGCCCCGGACGCTGACTCATCACAAACACCCGATCGGACAACGCCACCGCCTCGTGCGGGTCGTGCGTCACCAACAGCGCCGACCCTCCGATCTCGCTCCACGCCTCCACCAGCCAGCGCTGCAACTGCGAACGCGTGATCGCGTCCAACGCCCCGAACGGCTCGTCCAGCAGCAGGAACGGACGCCCCAGCAGGTAGGTCCGCAGGAACGACGCCCGCTGCCGCATCCCGCCCGACAGCTCATGCGGCTGCCGCTGCTGGAACCCGTCCAGGCCGAACTGCTCAAACAGCCCGTCCGCCCGCGCCCGCGCCTCGGCCCGCGCCACACCCTGCACCTCAAGCCCCAGCGAGACGTTGTCCAGCACCGACCGCCAGGGAAACAGCAAGTCCTCCTGCGGCATGTAGCCGAACCGCTCCAGCCGCTGTTCCTCCCCCAACACCGCCCCGTCGACCCGAATCTCCCCCGCGTCGGCGCTGTCCAACCCCGCGATCAGGTTCAGCAGCGTGCTCTTCCCGCACCCCGACGGTCCGACCAGCGCAGCGAACTCACCATCCCCGACAGCCAGCGAGACCCCGTCCAGCGCCTGCACGACGCTCTCGCCGGAGCGGTAGCTCTTCGAGACGCCCTCAACGCTGAGCACTCACTCCTCGCGCGCGGCGTCGTAGATCGCGGTGGTGAAATGCGCCCCGTAGTCCGGCGCGCTCGTCAGCGGATCCCCCTCCGCGTCCAGCAACAATCCCTGCTCAAACAGCCACGACGTATAGCCGCTCCACTGCTGAAGCGTCTGCGACCCCCAGCGCCCCTCGCCGTCGAGGTAATACTCGTCCGCCAGCAACTCAGCCGACGCGAACACCAGCTCGACGCTCGGGAACGCGTCCTCGCCGGCGACATCGATCAACATCTGCGCCGCCTCCTCAGGATTGGAAGCCGCGAACTCGTACCCGCGAATCGTCGCCCGCAGGAAGCGCGTCAGCAGCTCCGGATCCTCATCGATCAGCGCCCGACCCGCGATCAGCACGACGCCGGGGAAGTCCGGGATCCCGAACTCGGTGTACTTCCAGGTCCGCAGCTCGATCTCCCGCTGCGCGGCCTCGATCCCCTCCCACGTCACGAACGATTCGACCGCCTGCACCCGCCCGGCGTAGAGCGCTTCATACGCCAGCGTGTCAAGGATCACGCCTTCAATGTCCCCCTCGCCGCCGTCGGCCCTGATCACCCACTCCCATTGCAACTGCTCCGCCGGCGATCCGAACCCCCCATACGTCCCGCCGTCCAGATCGCGCGGCCGCCTGATCTCCCCGTCCGCCAGCACCGCGATCTCCGTCGGATTGGTTTGCAGCACCGCAGCGATGCTCACCACATCAATCCCCGACGCGCGGAAGTACGGCACATAGGTCGGGAACGAAAACGCCACATCAGCCACGCCCTGGTCGATCAGCACCTCCCCGGTCACGCCGCTGTAGGGCAGGATCTCAATCTCAATCCCCTCCTCCTCATACCACCCCTGCGCCTGCGCGACGTAGATGCCGGTGTGATTCGTGTTCGGCGTCCAGTCCAGCTGCAGGCGCACCAGATCGAGCTCACGCGGCTCGTCGGCGCACGCTGCGGCCAGCAATAGCAACGCGCTGACTGCCGCAACCGGCAGCCACCGCAGCCGAGACGGTTTCACGCCTGCCCTCCGTGCACCCATGCCGAGTCGAAGAAGTGGTATTCCAGCTCCATCGCCGTGCGAAACTTCACCGCCACCTGCCCCCCCGCGTTGGCGTGCTGGTCCAGCATTCGCTCCACGACATCGACTTTCGCCAGATAGTCACGACTTGAATACATCCTGATCCAGAAGCCGAACTTGTCATCGTGCGGCGCATCGGTGATCCGCTGACCCAGCCAGCCGTACAGCCGCGAGCACGGCGCCATCGCCGCGATGTGCTCGCCGATCGTCCCCGTCGCCGCCGTCGCCAGCAGAAAGTCGGTGTACTCCCGCGCCGCCGGCAACGGCTGCACGTCCTCCAGCGACACGCCCAGCTCCGGCGCAGTCTGTTCGTGCAGCGTCCCCTCGGTCAGAATCCCCGCCAGCAGCTGCCCAAACTTGCGCCGCGTCGCCCAGTCCGGCGCCCGCACCACCCCGAACGCATACGAGCGCGCATACGCGTCCAGATAGAAATGGTCCTGCTGCGCGAACAGCCCGTAGCGCTCGTCCGACAGCGACCCATCCGCCAGACCCTGCACGAACGGGTGCTCGAGACACGCCTGCGCCAGGTCCTGGTTGTCCTGCCATAGCTGTTGCGACAGTCTCATCTCGCTCATCGATTCCTCCGCTGCACTGCGATCAGCGATCTCCGCTAACCGAATCGATCATGCCCTCGACCGGCGACGAGGCCTCCGCATAGAACTTGCGCGGCATCCGCCCGGCCAACCGCGCCGCGCGACCGGCGCGCGCCGCATGATTCATCGCCGTCGCCATCCGCACCGGGTCCCGCGCCCGCGCCACCGCCGTGTTCATCAGCACACCGTCGACGCCCAGTTCAAACGCGATCGCCACATCCGACGCCGTGCCCACGCCCGCATCGACGATCACCGGCACGTTCGCCCGCTCCACGATCAGCTGGATGTTGTGCGGATTGCGAATCCCCAGACCCGACCCGATCGGCGCACCCAGCGGCATCACCGCCGAGCAGCCCACATCCTCCAGCTTCCGCGCCATCACCGGATCGTCGTTCGTATACGGCAGCACCTGGAATCCCCGGCGCACCAGCTCCTGCGCCCCCTCCAGCAGGCCCTCCACATCCGGCAGCAGCGTCTCGTCGTCGGCGATGACCTCCAGCTTCACCAGCGATGTCCCGAGCGCCTCCCGCGCCAGCTCCGCCGTCAGAATCGCATCCGCCGCCGTGAAGCAGCCCGCCGTGTTCGGCAGCAGCTGCATCCCCCGCTCGATCAGCACGTCGTAGAGATTCTCCCCGCCGCCGTTCGACAGATCGACCCGCCGCACCGCCACCGTGACCAGCTCCGTCCCCGACGCCGCCAGCGCCTCGAGCAGCACCTGGCGGCTCGGATACTGCGCCGTGCCCAGCAGCAGCCGCGAACCCAACCTGCGCCCCGCCAGCTCCCAAGTGTCAGCTGCGCCCATGATCAGCCCCCCTGTCTCGCGCCCACGATCTCCAGTCGATCGCCGACCGAAATCACCGTCGAATCCCACTCGCTGCGCGGAATCACCTCTGCGTTCAGCGCCACCGCGATCCCGCGCTGCTCCGGGTCGTACTGCAGCGAGCACAGCACCTCGGGCAGCGTCGCCGCCGCCACGCTGTGCGTCTCCCCGTTGATCACCACGTCGATCGCAGCGCTTGTGTCGGTCATTGGCCGACTCCCTCCAACTGCCCGCCCGCGATGCGAGCGATGCTCAACTCTTTGAGGAGCGGCGGCGTGCCGCCTCCCGTGATCGCCTCCGCCAGCCACCAGGCCGTCGCCGGCGCCAGCAACACCCCGCTGCGATAGTGCGCCGTCGCCACGTACACCCCCGGCGTCGCCGTCGGACCGACGATCGGCATATGATCGCGCACGGTCGGCCGAAAGCCCACCCGGATCTCCTCCAGATGCAGGTCGTAGATCCCCGGCAACACCTCCCACGCTCGCTGCAGCAGGTCCAACACCCCGCCCGCCGACGGCTTCGGATCGAAGCCCTGCTCCTCCTCCGTCGCCCCGATCACCAGCCGCCCGCCCCGCCGCGGCACCAGGTAGACCTCGGGGTCCGGCGTACGCACCACATGCTGCACCAACTCCGGACCGCTGAGGTGCAGCACCTGCCCGCGGACCGGACGCAACCCCATCGGCGGCGCCGGCGTAACGATCCCGTCCTCGCTCCACACTCCCGCCGCCAGCACCACGACCGACGCCAACAGCTCCCCGCTCTCCCCGTCTTCGGCGCCCGCCACATGCACCCGCAACCCCGCCCCCTCGCGCTCCACCGCCGTCACCGCCATCTGCGACCGCACCACCACCCCTGCCCGCCGCACCGCCGTCTCCAACGCCGGCAGCAGCTGCAGCGGGTCGATCTGATGATCGCTCGCAACGAACAACCCGCCGATCAGCCGCGGCGTCAGATACGGCTCCATCACCCGCATCTCGCGACCGCTCAGCCGCTGCGCCGCCAGCCCGCGCTCCGCCTGGATCTGCGACACCCGATCCAGCTCCAGCTCGTCATCCCGATTGCGCGCCGCCCACAGCGTCCCCTCCGTGCGATACCCACACTCCATCCCGCTCAGCTCCTCGATCGCCGCGACGAACTCCGGGTACCGCCCCAGGCTGTCGATCTGGAACGCCGTCAGTCCCGAATCCGTCTTCTCCACCTCGGAGGTCGGCGCCAGCATCCCCGCCGCCACCGTGCTCGTCGCCGCGCCCGGCTCGTCCCGCTCGATCACCACCACCCCACGCCCCCGCCGTCTCAGCTCCAGCGCGATCGACAACCCGATCACCCCGCCCCCGATCACCGCCACGTCGACGCGCCCAGTCACCGCGCTGTTCGTCGCGCCGCTCATCGCAGCACCGCCGCGATCGCCGCGCGAATCTCCGCCGTCGCCGCCTGCGGATCCTCCCGGCACACCACCGCCGACAACACCGCCACCCCGAACGCCCCCGTCTCGATCACCGACGCCGCATTCTCCGCCGTGATGCTGCCAATCGCGATCACCGGCTTGTCGATCCCCTCAACGATCTCGCGCAGCCGCTCCAGCCCCAGCATCGGCGCCGCCCGATTCCCCTTCGAGGTCGTCCCAAACACCGGCCCCACTCCCAGATAGTCGACCGGCGTCGCCGCGACCCGCTGCGCCTCCTCCAGCGAGTTCGCCGTCCCCCCAATGATCGCCTGATCGCCCAGCAAGCGACGCGCCAGCTCGGCCGCCAGATCGTCTCGCCCCAGATGCACCGCCCCACCGAACGCACCGCCCACCGCCGCCGCCACGTCGACCCGATCGTCAATCAACAGCGTCGATTCCGCATCGCCCATCGCCGCCGCCATCGCCTCGGCGGTCTCAATCAGCTCCCGTGTCGTGCGCGCCCGCTTCTCGCGAAACTGGATCGTGTCCGCCCCGCCTGCCGCCGCCAGCCCGGCCAGCTGCGCGTGCGTCCAGCGCGATTGCAGCACCTCGTCGGTGATCACGTGCAGCCGGCCCACCTCCCCGCTCATCTAGTCCCCCAGCCGTACCACTCGTCGCCGTAGAACGGGTTCGTGGGACCCACGCCGTGCCCGATCGGCAGGCCGTAGCGGATCGCGCCGTCCAGCCACAGCTTCGCGCCCTCCACCGCCTCGCTCACGTTGTAGTAATGGTCATGCGCCAGTCGCGCGGCGATCGCAGCTGAATAGGTGCAACCCGTGCCGTGCGTGTGCTTCGTCTCGATCCACTCGCCCTTGAACAGCTCGAATCCGTCCGCCGTCGCCAGCACGTCCGTCCCCGGGGCTTCCTCGAGATGCCCGCCCTTGACCAACACCGCCGCCGCGCCGCGCTCGCGCAGCGCCGCGCCGGCGCGCTTCGCGTCGTCCACTGTGCGGACCGTGATACCCGTCAGCGCTTCCGCCTCGTGGACATTCGGCGTCAGCAGGTCGGCCAGCGGCAGCATCCGCTCCGCGAAGGTCGACACCGCATCCGCCGCCAATAGCGAGAACCCTGACTTGGAGATCATCACCGGATCAACCACCAGCCACGGTGGGCGGCGCGCCGCCAGCTCATCGCCGACCAGCTCGATCATCTCGGCGTCGCCCAACATCCCCGTCTTCACCGCGCCCACATCGAGATCGTCGAACACCGATGCGATCTGCGCCCGGACAATTCCGATCGGCAGTTGATACGCCTGCTGCACGCCGAGCGTGTTCTGCGCGGTGATCGCCGTGATCACGGTCGCGGCGTGGCAGCCGAGGAACGCGCCCGCCGCCTTGATATCCGCCTGGATCCCGGCCCCCGCCGACGAATCAGAACCTGCAATGCTCACGACGACGCGCACGGCACACCTCAACGCAGCGGTGGGTGGTGGCCTGGCGTCGCGAACGGAATTCCGTTTCACACTCGATCTGTGAAACGGGGGGCGAGCCTGCTTGCGCTCCCTGCGCCGGCATTACCCGGATCAGGTTCAGCGGGTGTGTTCTCAGGCCCCCCCAGCCATCACGCTGGCGGACCACCCCGGCATCTCTGACGCAGCGATCTTAACACACCGCGCCCCACTCACGTCACGCTCCCCACGAGCCCGCTACGCACCCGACCCCGGGCGCCCGCCCGCCATGCTCCCGCTCGTCACCGCAGGCGCAAACGTGAGCGTACGAACGCCCAGGATATAGCCCCACGCGTTCAAGCCGCCCCACGCCATCAACCCCACGCTGTTCACCCCACCAAACGACACCAGGCCCATGCTGTTCAGCCCCCCGATCGTCACCACGCCGATCGAGTTCGCGCCGCCGATCGCGATCAGTCCAATCGCGTTCCAGCCCCCAATCGCCACCAACCCAATCGCGTTCGCCGACCCAATCGCCACCCAACCGATCTCCGACGCCTGCACGCTGCCAAACAGCCCCCATTGCGCCGCCCCCACGGCGATCAACACCCCGCCCACCACCATCATCGCCCAAACGGCTCCCAGCCCCTTCAGTTGCTCCTCAGTCATCTCATGCGACATCGATTCAGCCATGATCACGCCTTCCCGAACAAACGCAGCTGCCCCCCGACCGAACCATCCTAGAACCGCCAAACCGCGAGACGCGAACCAACAGCGCCGAGCCGAATCCCCTCTCCCCCCGCTCCGCGGGGGGAGATGTCACGTAGTGACAGAGGGGGGCCCGCCCCCCCCCCCCCGCCTCCCTAGTCCGAAACCAGCACCAGCGTCCCCGTCGTCGACAGCGACCCACCGGTCCCGTTCACCACGCAGGAGCGAGCATCGGTCTGCTTGCCCGGGTCACCGCTGAAGCCGTCATCCTCAGCCGTGCCCGAGAGCTGCCGGTAGGCCTCGACCAGCAGCTGCATCCCGTACATCCCCGAGTGGTTGAACGAGAGCCCGCCGCCGTTCGTGTTGATCGGCAGCCGGCCGCCCGGCGCCGCGTGCCGGTCCTTCCAGAGCGCGAAGCCCTCGCCCGCCGGCGCGAGCCCCAGCATCTCTGCCGTGATCCCCGCCGTGACCGTGAACGAGTCGTAGATCATGGCCATTTCCATGTCCTCCGGACCCATCCCGGCCATCTTGTACGCGGACGCCGCGGAGCGCGACGCCGATGTCGCGGTGAAATCGTCCATCTCCAACATGTTCCAGTGCGAGATGTTCTCGCCCGCGCCCGCAATCCAGACCGGCGGCGTCTTCGAGGTGCTCGCCAACTCCGGACCGGTGATCAGCACCGCGCCGCCATGGTCCGTGACCAGGCAGACATCCAGCAGCTTCAGCGGCCACGAGATCATTCGCGAGTTCATCACCGTGTCGACCGTGATCGGGCCACCGAACGGGTGCCCCTTCTTGCCGCCCCCCGGGTCGCCGTCCGGCAGCGCCGGCACGTCGCCCTCGCCCGCCTTGCGATACATCACCGCGCGCGGGTTCAGCGTCGCCCACTCACGCGTCACGACCGCGATCTCCGCAAAATCCTCCTGCGTTGTGCCGTAGCGGTGCATGTGCCGGTTCAGCGCGTGCGAGTAGCTCGTCGGCGCCCCGCCCAGGCCGTACGCGCTGGTGTGCTGCGCCGCCGGATCCCACGGGTCGCCGCCGCCGCCGAAGCGCGCGCCGGTCCCCCGGCCGCGCGTGTGCCGCGCGTTCCAGCCCATCTCCCCGTGCGAGACCAGCGCCACGTCGATCACGCCCGCGTGAATCGCACACAGCGCGTGATGCACGTGCATCTCGAACGAGCACCCGCCGACCGACGTGGTGTCGATGTACTTGGGATGCAATCCCAGATATTCCGCAAGCTGCGGCGACCAGCCGGCGCTGAAAATCCCGTCGATCGCACTGATCGGGATGCCCGTCATGTCGCAGACGTTCTGGATCGCCTCGATGTGCAACCCCAGCGACGTCTTGGGCGTCGCGGGATAGCCGATGTCGTTGGCTTCGGCGGCGCCGACGATGGCGGCCGCGCGCGATGCTGGACCTGGCATGTCTCAGTCTCCTGGTTCGCTCAGCGGTTCGTGGAACGGTTCATCGGCCGGCGCGTCAGGACGCCACCCGCCAGAACGGAATGTGCACATCGTCGCTGGCCGGCTCGAATTCGATCTCGACCTTCGCGCCAATCTTGATGCTGTCCGGATCGTTGGCGTCAACGCCGCGCAGCACCGTCAGCATCCGGTCGCCCTCGACCAGGTCGATGTAGGCCGTGACATACGGCACCTCATCGCCCCAGCCCGGCCCCCACGGCCGCACCTGCACCGCAAACGTGTGGATGTAGCCCTGCCCCGACGCGGGCACCCACTCGATGTCGGTCGAGTGGCAGAACGGGCAGATGATCCGCGGGTACCAGTGCACCCGGTTGCAGTCGCTGCAGCGCGGCAGCACCAGGCGGCCCTCTTTGGCCGCGTCCCAGAACGGCTGTGAATAAGGCTCAGGATCAGGAATCGGCTTGTTGTATTCGGCCACCACCACGCCCTCTCAAAACAACCACGCCGCTCCGCGCGGCGACCCGCGCAGTCTATAGCCACCCCCCACTTCGCGCCGAATCCACCTCCCCCACCCCGTCGCAGAGCTGTCGCGCACCGAAGGATGGATCCAATCGCTCCCCCCGAGGGGGAGCAGGGGAGCGCGGGCGGCGGTGATCAGTTTCGGGGGATTTTTCGGTTTCGGACGGATTTTGGGGGGTTGTTCCTATCTGGTCGGGAGGCGTTGGGGCGATCAGATTCGTTTGGCCGGGTTCAGTGAGGATCGGGCGCGGTGATCGGGGTCGGGTCGTTCCGGCCGGTCTGGCGGAGGCGTCGGCGCGGTTGCGAGAAGTGCGCATGAACGGAACTCCTGTTCTGAGGCGATCGTAGCAGGGTTCTGCGGTGTCGGCGAGGCGCCGCACCCACTCCCCCTCCCTCCCAAATCGCTCCCCCCGCGGGGGAGCTGTCGCGCAACGAACGATAGATCCACTGCTCCCCCCGCGGGGGAGCTGTCGCGCAGCGACTGAGGGGGAGGCTCCCAACCCCGCACCATCCAGACCGCGTGCGCTCTCCCCCTCCGCCTTCGGCATCTCCCCCACAGAGCGGCCGGCACAGATCCCCTCTCCCCCCGCTCCGCGGGGGGAGATGTCACGTAGTGACAGAGCAACTGTGTTGAAGATCAACTCAATCGGCGCTGTTGGCGCCCTGTCCGTCATTCCTGCGCAGGCAGGAATCCATGCGACCGCCCAACCGTGCGACGAGCTCCCATCCGCCCGACGGCGCACCAGAGTCCCCAGCGCACCGCGCGTGATCCGGCGCCGTCGAACATTGGGAGTGCCCTTGACCCGCACAGATCGCCTGGATTCCTGCCTCCGCAGGAATGACGGAACCAGCCTCCTCCCGAGCCAGCGCGAACATACAAGGGGGGCTCCCCCGCTTCGCCGGACCCAGCCACGCTGGCGAATCAGGATCGCGCCCCCGCTGCCTTCCAACTCTCTCCCCGCAACACGGGGCGAGAGTCATTCAAACCACCCCTACCGCAGCCGGTACGGAAGCGCCTCGACCTGCAGCGGCCGCCCAGCCCCGAACGCCGGCGCCGGGACCAGCCAGCCCTTCACGATCGACGGAATCTTCGCCAGGTTGACCGACAGCGGACCCCGCTGCGTCTCCCGCGGCAGGTCACGCCGGTGCTCCCACGCGCGCTCCAGCTCCGCCTCGCGGAACCTGATCTGGTAGCTCACCATCGTCTCGTTCATCATCATGTCGGGCATCTTCGCCGTCCTCCCTCGCTCGTCCCGGCGCACCTCCGACAGCCGGAGTCCGCGCCTGATCCGAACCTATGCAGACGCCCGATCCGCGGTTGTGAAGCCCGTCACACTGCCCCGCCCGGCGTCCCACGGTTGACGCAGAGTTAGCATCGCAGCACACACACGCGTCACCCCATCGAATCCCCGGAGCCGCCGCAAATGCTCAAGCAGTTCAAAGTCCCCGACGACATCGCAGTCCGCGTCCAGGGCGATGTCGTGCGCTCCGCCGTCGAAGACATCTTCACCCGCCTCGGCATGCCCGACGACGACGCCCGGCGCTCAGCCGACACCCTGCTCTACGCCGACCTGCGCGGCATCGACTCCCACGGCGTCTCCAACATGATGCGCGCCTACGTCGCCGGCCTGCAGAGCGGCGACATCAATCCCACCCCCGACTGGAAGCTCGAACGCGACGCCCCGGCCGCCGCCACGATCGACTGCGACGGCGGCCTCGGCCTCACCGTCGGCCCCCAGGCCATGCAGCTCGCCATCGACAAGGCCCAACAGATGGGCGTCGCCACCGTCGTCGCCAACAACGGACGCCACTTCGGCGCCGCCGCCTACCACGCCGCCATGGCCATCCCCCACGACATGATCGGCATCTCGATGACCGTCGGCGGCCTCATGGTCGCCCCCACCCACGGCGCCAAAGCGATGGTCGGCCTCAACCCGCTTTCGATCGCCGCGCCCGCCGGCGAAGAACCGCCCTTCATCTTCGACGCCTCCATGTCCAGCGTCGCCGGCAACAAGGTCCGCCTCGCCCAGCGCCTCGGCGAAGACCTGCTGCCCGGCTGGGTCGCCCTGCCCGACGGCACCCCGATCATGGAGCCCCAGCCGGTCCCCGACGAATTCCTCATGCTGCCCCTCGGCGGCACCCGCGAGATCGGCTCCCACAAGGGCTACAGCCTCGCCATGGGCATCGACATCCTCTCCGGCATCATGGCCAACGCCGGTACCGCCCTCCAGCGCTTCAACGGCGTCGGGCACCACTTCACCGTCTTCAACATCTCCGCCTTCACCGATGTCGACGAGTTCAAGGGCCACATGGACGCCTACCTCAAGGCCCTGCGCGAAACCCCCACCGCGCCCGACGCCGACCGCGTCATCTACGCCGGCCTCGAAGAGCACGAGGCCGAAGTCGAGCGCAGCGAACGAGGCATCCCCTTCCATCCCGAAGTCATCGAGTGGTTCCAGTCCTGCCTCGCCGACCTCGGCCTCCGAAACCACTTCGCCTAAGCGACCTCCGAACAACTCGGATCCCCTCTCCCCCCGCTCTCAATGGCTCCCCCCGAGGAGGCTTGCGCGTAATCTCCATTTCCCCTCTCCGCCCGCTCCGCGATGGGGGGGAGGTGCCGCAGGCAGAGGGGGAGGACGTGGCGGTCCAGCAGAGGTCAGCGCGGGCCTCCCCCTCAGTCGCTGCGCGACAGCTCCCCCGCAGGGGGAGCGACTTCCGATCCGATTCCCAAACTCTCCCCCTGAGGGGGAGATGCCCCGTAGGGGCAGAGGGGGAGGCCGCCCTGCGTCGCCACTATTCGCGCAGTTGGGAGCCTCCCCCTCAGTCGCTACGCGACAGCTCCCCCGCGGGGGGAGCGACTTCCGATCCGATTCCCAAACTCTCCCCCTGAGGGGGAGATGCCCCGTAGGGGCAGAGGGGGAGGCCGCCCTGCGTCGCCACTATTCGCGCAGTTGGGAGCCTCCCCCTCAGTCGCTACGCGACAGCTCCCCCGCGGGGAGAGAGATTTCCGATCCGATTCCCAAATTCTCCCCCTCAGGAGACCTGCCCGTAATCTCCATTTCCCCTCTCCCCCGCTCGGCGGGGGGAGATGCCCGAGATCCCCTCTCCCCCCGCTTTGCGGGGGGAGATGCCGAAGGCAGAGGGGGGCTCCGCGCCCCCAGCTCGCCCCCAACGCGCTCACTCCACCTCTGCTGCCTCCGCCTCCCCGGCTTCGTCCGCCTCCCCAGCTTCGTCCGCCGCCTCCTCCTCAGCACGCCGCCGAATCGACTGCTGAATCAGCTGGTACGACCACCAGACCAGCGCCAGCCGCAACGGAATCCCCACTCCCCGGCTGATCCACGGAAACACCGACGCCGACACCTCGTCCAGGAGCCACACCCGCACAATCCCCATGATCAGGTTCTCCATCGCAAAGATCGCCGTGATCTTGAAGAACGCCCGATCCTCCGCCGGGAGCTTCTCGCGCACGCCCGGGAACACCTCCCGTATCACCATCCCCATCACCGGCCGTCCCAGCAGCAGACTCCCCGCGAAGATCGCCGCCGTGATGAAGTCACCCACCGGCGACGCCGCGAAGAACGCCTTGTCGCTGTCCAGAATCCAGCCCACGATCGATCCGCCCGCGAGCAACACCAGCGCCAGCACCGCCAGCCAGAAGATCGCCCCGCGATTCGGCTGCACCCGACGCTGCACGAAGAACACCACCACCGCCGACCCGAACCCGGCCCCGATCGCCGCCCGCGTGCCGAACAGCTCCAGCACCAGCACGTACAGCAAGACCGGCAAGATGCTCAGCCCCACCCACGGGTCATAGTTGGGAATCAGGCCCTGCCAGCGCTCCAGACGTTCCACCTTGCGCTGCAATCGCTGCAACTTCAGCAGCTCCCCCTCCAGCTCGCTCAGGTACTTCACCTGCGCCTGCAGTTCGAGCGACCCCTCGCGACCCTCCAGCAGCCGCTCGACCTCGGCCTTGTACGCCCGAACCTTCGCCAGTTCGCGCTCAACCCCTCCAGGCTCTTGGAGCGCCTTGCCTGCCGCCGACAGCTCCGCCACCCCGGACTAGTGCTTCCACAAGGGGCTGGCCACGTTCAGATCCACCCGCCCCACCACGTCCGACTCGCACACCGCCTTGATCGTCACCGTCTGCGTCACCCCCGCCTCCGCCGACGACCGCGCGTGCTGCTCCGGATACCAGTTCACCTCCGCGATGCCCCACTCGTCCGACGCCACCGTCCGCTCGCGGCCGCCCGTGCTCGCCAGCGTCCCGGGACCCACCTCAATCGTGAACGCCACCGGCGCTCCCGAGACCGAGCCTTCGCGGCTGCTGATCGACGCGGAGACCATCCGGTACCCCACCTCGCCCCGGTCCGCCATCCGCACGCTGATCTCGATCGTGTCCTCGGGCATCGCAACCATTCCCTCCACTACTCGCGCCGCACACTGATCGTAACAGCGCATCCAGTCCCGCCGGTTCCCTCACGTCGCAGGGGAACAGCCGCTCCTACACCCACGGCCGCTCCGCGGCTATCCTCCAGTCTGCCGCATACGGAGGACATCATGGTGCGTCTCGCAGACCTTCACCCCGACATGGCCAAGACCCTGCTCGGCCTCGAGCTCCCCCAGCTCGCCGGCGCCGACTGGATCACCCCGCCGCCGCTCAACGAGGCGACCATCGCCATCGTCACGACCGCCGGCCTCAGCCGCCGCGACGACCGGCCCTTCACCCCCGGCGCACTCGAGTACCGCCTGATCCCCGGCGACACCAAACCCGCCGATCTGCTCATGTCCCACCTCAGCGTCAACTTCGACCGCTCCGGCTGGCAGCAGGACCACAACATCGCCATCCCCATCGATCGCCTTCGCGAGCTGGCCGACGTCGGCGAGATCGGCGGCGTCGCGCCGCATCACTACTCATTCATGGGCGCACAGCGCGAACCGGCCCGCCTCGAAGCGGTCGGTGAAGAAGTCGGTCGCCTGCTCCGCGAAGCGGGTGTCGATGCCGCCTTCCTCACACCCGTTTGACCGTTCTGCACGCGCTCCGTTGGAGCGCTCTCCCACTTCATCGAGCGCCAGGGCGTCGCCACCACCGGCGTCAGCCTGATTCGCGAACACACCGTCGGCATGGCCGTCCCCCGCTCCGTCGCCGTCCCCTTCCCCTTCGGCCGGCCACTCGGCCTCCCCGATCAACCCGACCTCCAGCGCGACATCCTGCGCCAGTCGCTCGCCCTGCTCGACACCGCCACCGAATCGACCGTCGTCGACTACGAGTACGACCAGCCGCTGGGCGACCCCGCCGGCGAGTGGGCCTGCTCCGTCATGCTCCCCCAGCCCGAGATCACCGACGACGCCGACGCCCTCATCCAGGGCCTGCTCAACGAGGTCCGCGTCCTCGCTCCGTGGTACGACGAATCATTCCGCGCCCGCGCACGCACCACCGTCGGCGCGACCGGCCTCAGCGCCGATCACGTCGAACTGATGGCCGCCGAAATCGCCGCCTACGCGGCCGGCGCCGACCTCGCCGACGACCCCGAAGATGCGCCCGCCTGGGCCCACCCCAACCCGGTCCGGCTCAAGTTCATCGCCGACGATCTGCGCGCCTTCTACCACGAGGCGATCAGCGCCCAGCCCGGCTCGCCGCCCTCCTCCGACGTCGACCTCAACACCTGGGTCTTCGGCCAGACCGCCCTCGGCGAGGTCATCCGCCTGGTCGCCGACCGCTTCCAGGCCAGCGGCGACCGCCGCCTCGCCGGCCTCGTCGTCGGCCTCATCCCCGCAGGCTTCCGCTCCCGCAGCCTCCGCACCTGGAGCTGACGCGCTTGGAATCCTCTAGACACACCTGATGCCCGCCCCGCGCGAGCACCCGATCCCCTCTCCCCCCGCTCCGCGGGGGGAGATGTCACGAAGTGACAGAGGGGGGCCTCCCCCATCCCCCCCATCTCCCCTCCCCAATCTCCCCTACCCCCTCTGCCGCCCCGATCCCCCCTACCCCCGCACCGGACTCAACGGATCCCCCTCGTCATACGACAGCGTGAAATCCACCCCGGCGCCCTCCAAATCCCCCCGCAAATCCTCCCCCAGCGGCTTCGCCCCAAACTCCACCCACGAGACCATCGCCGACAGGGTCGCCGCCGCCTCCAACGCCGTGAAGTTGCAGTGCCCCGCCCGACGCACCGCGCGCATCGCCAGATGCTCGCCATAACCCGCCGCCTCCACCAACCGCTGATAATCCCCGTCCAGATGAATCGGCGTATACAAATCCCCCGTCGTCTTCAGGCACAACAGCGGAACCTCCAGCCGACCGCTCGGCACACCCACGCCCGGATCACTCCGCCGCCCCGCGCCCGAACGCACCCGCACGACCTCCGCGTTCAAGCGCTCGAGATCAACCTCAACCCGATCCGCCCCAGCCGACAGACCGAACTCAAACCCCGTCGTGTCGAACGGTATCTCCGCATCGCCGAGCTCAATCACCTCCCCCGCCGCAAACGGCGCAGAGCCGAGCAACGTCGGCCACGTCAGCGCGCCCACCTCAAACGAGCGCTGCCACTGCTGCGCCAAGCCCTCGCGGAACGCCCAGCGCGGCCCGCCCGTCAACTCCTCGATCACCGCCGCGAACCGCTCACCAGCCCCCGTCAGCTCCAACCGGCCCGCCGCATCAACCCGACCGAGCGCCGACCCCCACTGAACAAGCCCAACCGCGTCTAACCGCTCCGGCGGCCGACCGATAAACCACATCGCCAGCGTGTGCCACGCCGCCAGATAGTCCGCCACCCAGACATTGCCCAGCGCCCCGCAGAACGCCAGCGCCCCGCTCAGCTCCTCCGGAAACTCCTGCGCCATCAGCTGCGCCGTCGCGCCGCCCATCGATCCGCCCGCGCAGAACGTCCGCAGCGGCGCCCCGAACAGCTCACCGACCCGGTCCTTGACCAACAGCAGGTCATCCACTCCCACGCCCGGCACGTAGCCCGGCGCCCGATACGTGCTCGTCGCCCAGCCGTAGCCCAGCCCGATCACCAGCTCCCGCACCGGCATCGAGAAGCTCAGCCGCTCCGTCGGACCCGTCCCGCTCTCGTTCAGCCCCGAAAACCCGTGCGCCCACAGCACCAGCGAGCCGTTCCACTCGTCCGGGACCTCGATCCGATACCCGGCCCCCTCGATCACCCCCCACTCCGCTCGCGCCCCGGCCAGCGGCGCGAACTCGGGCTCCTCCATCGAACAGCTCGCGCACTCCGCATCCGGCACAAGCCGCCGCCGCCCACCCACGACCTGCTGCGCGACCTGCTGCACAACCTCCTGCTCGGCCACCTCCTGAACGCGAGCCTGCTGCTGCGCCTCCTGGACCTCGACCTGCTCCGTCACCTGCGCTGCCACGGGAGCCGCATCGTCCTCCGGGGCCGGCTCGGACTGCTGATGGTCTGCCTCCTGAGCCTGCTCTTGCGCCGCACCCGCCGCCGCAGCCGGCTCCCCTCCGGTCGCCGCCTCCTCCGACTCCCCACACCCCACCAGCAGCAGCGCCCCCACGCCCGAACCGATCTGCGCGCCCCGCACCATCAGCTGACGCCGCGTGAGCGTTGCCATGCCCGCGAGCCTATCGCTGACGCGATTGCGACAGCGCAGACGCGCGGGTATGTTCGCAATCGTCAGCGAATCCCCGACGAACTCGTGCGCACTCGCTCCGAGCGGCACGCAATGGATGGGCGTCGCCCGTGAATATCCACGAGTACCAGGCCAAAGCGATCCTTCGCGCCCACGGCGTGCCCGTCCCCGCCGGCGGCCGCACCACCACCGTCCGCGACGCGCGCAGCATCATCCGCGAACTCGGCGGCAAGGTCGTCGTCAAGGCCCAGGTCCACGCCGGTGGCCGCGGCAAGGGCCGCGTCGTCTCCACTGCCGGCAACACCGCCGAGATGTACCAACGCCTCGAAGCCGACCCCGCCAACGTCGAAGGCGCGGTCGTCGGCCCCCGTCGCGGCGGCGTCCGCCTCGCCGAGGGCCTCGAGCACGCCCTCGAGGAATACCGCGGCCTCGCCAATCACTTCCTCGTCACCCACCAGACCGGCCCCGCCGGCGCCAAGATCTCCAGCGTCCTGATCGAGGAACAGACCGATATCGCCTCCGAGTTCTACGCCGCCGTCCTGATCGACGGCAGCATCGGCAAGCCCGTCGTCGTCGCCTCCACCGAAGGCGGCCAGTCGATCGAGGAGGTCGCCGCCCAAAAGCCCCGCGCCATCATCCGCCAGCCCGTCGACCCCGATGTCGGCTTCCCCGCCTACCGCGGCCGCCAGCTCGCACGCCGCCTGCGCCTGCCCTCCTCGGCCATTCGCCCCACCGGCGAGCTCTTCGCCGGCCTCTACCGCACCTTCGTCGACACCGACGCCACGCTCGTCGAACTCAACCCCTTCTGCCTCACCGGCGCCGGCGGGATCATCGCCGTCGACGCCAAGATCAACATCGACGACAACGCCAGCTTCCGCCAGCCGCTCGAAGACCTGCGCGACCTCTCGCAGGAGGACAAGATGGAGATCGAGGCCGAAAAGGCCGGGATCGGCTCCTACATCAAGCTCGACGGCGACATCGGCTGCATGGTCAACGGCGCCGGCCTCGCCATGGCCACCATGGACTCGATCATGCTGCACGGCGGCGAGCCCGCCAACTTCCTCGACATCGGCACCGTCAACCGCTCCGACCGCGTCGTCTCCGCCCTCCGCATCATCCAGAAGGATCCCGCTGTCAAGGCCATCCTGATCAACATCTTCGGCGGCCTCGCCCGCGTCGACATCGTCGCCGAAGGCGTCGTCGAAGCCGTCAAAAAGCTCCGCATCACCCAGCCCATCATCGTCCGCCTCAACGGCTCCAACGTCGCAGAGGGCCGAAAAATCCTGATCGAGTCCGACATCACCGTTGAATCCGCCGACGAGCTCGCCGAAGCCTCACGCCTCGCCGTCGCCGCAGCCGCTCAGCAGCAGTAAGTAGCAACAGCAAGCCGGCCAGCCGGCCCAACTGCCCGACCCAAATCAGTTGAAGGTCCCCGCATGAGCATCCTTCTCAACCGCCGCACCCGCGTCATGATTCAGGGCCTCGGCAACGAGGGCCAGAACCAGATCCGGCGCTCGCTCGCCTACAACACCAAAGTCGTCGCCGGCGTCCACCCCGGCTTCCGCGGCGGCGCCAGCTTCGAGGGCTTCCCCGTCTTCCCCACCGTGCAGGACGCGATCAAACGCACCGACGCCAACTGCACCATCATCTACGTCCCCGCGCCCGGCGCGGCCGACGCCATCCTCGAAGCCGTCGACGCAGAGATCCCGCTCGTCATCTGCATCACCGAAGGCGTCCCGATCCACGACATGGTCCGCGTCCGTCAGGCCCTCGCCAGCTCCAAGAGCCGCCTGATCGGCCCCAACTGCCCCGGCGTCATTCACCCCGCCTCGAGCTGCCGCGTCGGCATCATGCCGACCGACATCTTCCGCACCGGACGCGTCGGCGTCGTCTCCCGCTCCGGCACCCTCGTCTACGAAGCCGTCGACCAGCTCACCCGCGCCGGGATCGGCCAATCCACCTGCGTCGGCGTCGGCGGCGACCCAATCATCGGCACCCAACAGGTCGAAGCCCTGCGCATGTTCAACAGCGACCCCGAGACCGACGCGGTCGTCCTGATCGGCGAAATCGGAGGCACCGCCGAGCAGGCCTCCGCCGCATTCATCAAGCGCCGCATGAACAAGCCCGTCGTCGCCTTCGTCGCCGGCGCCACCGCCCCTCCCGGTCGCCGCATGGGCCACGCCGGCGCGATCATCGAGGGCAGGCACGGCACCGCCGAAGCCAAGCTCGCCGCCCTCGAAGAAGCCGGCGCCGTGCTCAGCCGCAGCCCCGCCGAGATCGGCTCAACGATGGGCCGCGTGCTCCGCGAGCACGGCCTCGAAGCCGCGATCAACGCCTAGCCACGATGTCCTCACCCGAGCAGCCCCCAACCGACCACGACCCCTCGGTCAGCAGCGCGCTCCGCAAGCAGCCCGGCCTCGCCGCCCGCGCCGGCCTGCTCGCCCCCCTGCTCGGCATCGCCCTGCTCGTCATCCTCGGCCTCACTGTCAACGTCTGGCTCGGCGTCGCCGTCGGCTTCGCCACCACCCTCATCGCCCTCCCCCTCACCCTCTGGCTCCTCTCCCGCCGCCGCTGACCCTGCGTTGCCCCCGGACCTCCCTGTAGGAGACGTCCCCGTAATCTCCATTTCCCCTCTCCCCCCGCGGAGCGGGGGGAGATGCCGCAGGCAGAGGGGGGCCGACCCAATCGCGGAGCAGGGGGAGCCCCCCTCTGTCACTCATCTCCCCCCGCTGTGCGGGGGGAGAGTTATTCTCAGCTCCACTAACGCTCACCGAGGTCCAGCCCGGCCGACTAATCCTCGTCGTCGTCGTCATCCCCGTAGCACTCGAGGAACGCGTCCGCCTCCGGCGCCTCGTTCCTCACCTCCTTGCCCTCCACCGACGCCGGGTCCGCCAGGAACGCCACGATCTCCGCCATCGCCTTAGGCCCCAGCTCCCCGTCATCGATGATGTTCGTCCCGTGCAGATCCGTCTCCAGCACCACCAGCCGCGCCGGCGCCACCGAACGCTCGAAGTACCGCTCCGAATACAGATACGCGCACCGATTCGTCGCGCCCACGATGAACAGCTTCGGGACCGTGATCTCGCCCACCGTCTTCAGCCCGTCCAGACGGTCCCAGGTCGTCCCGTCGTACCCGCGGTAGCCCTCCTCCACCTGATTGCGGAAGACGTTCGGACTCGAAATCGCCCCCACCGCGCGGAACTCCTCGCGATAGGCCGCCACCTGCATCAAACTCGTCCCCCCGAAACTCGCCCCGAAGCCGGCGATCCGCTGCGCCCCCTGTTCAACCGCGTAGTCGATCGCCGCCTCCCACTCCTGCCACACATCGGGAACGTCATCGTTCTTCGCATTGCTGTACACGCACGGGCTCTCCCCGTGGCAGCGGAAGTCCCACACCATCACCCGGTAGCCCTCCGCCAGCAGCCGATCCGCCAGCCGGTCCCAAGTGTGCCGGTGCGTCGGAAACTGGTGACCCAGCAGCACCCAGTCGTCGCCCGACCCACGCACCTCGGCGACGAACCGCGCATCGTCCAACGAGCGCAACACGAACGCATCGCTGATCGTCGCCAGCGCCAGCGGAACCGCGATCGCCAGCGCCATCACCAGCGCCCCCAACGCCGCCAGCGGGCCCAGCAGCCGGTGCCTCAGTGCCGACCGCGCAACCCCCAACAGCCGCTCGTTGAGCATGTTCAGCCGTTCACGCTCAACGATGATTCGCCGCAACATTCGCACAGGCTACCGCCCCTCCGCCCGGCCAACCCGCTGCTACGCTCGCTCTGGAGGGTTCGCATAGTGGCCTAGTGCGCCCGCCTGCTAAGCGGGTTCCGGGGAGACTCGGTCGTGGGTTCGAATCCCACACCCTCCGCCACGGAACCCACCATTAAGCCACGTGTCCTCACGCGCCCCGCTCGGGAGCGCCCCACGAGACCAGCCATGCCTCAGTTTCACATCTGGACCGTCGGCTGCCAGGTCAACACCGCCGACAGCGCCAAGCTCGCCGCCGGCCTCCAGCGCCTCGGCTACGACCAGACCGACCAGCCCCGCGACGCCCAGCTCGTCGTGCTCAACACCTGCGCCGTCCGCCAGCACGCCGAGGACAAGGCCACCGCCAAGCTCGGCACGCTCAAGCGCATGCGCCTCAAACGCCCCGACCTGCGCGTCGCCGTGATGGGCTGCATGGTCGGACCCAAAACCGTCCGCCGCGACGATCCGCTCTCCAAACGCTTCCCCTGGGTCGACGCCTGGGCCCAGCCCCAGCACTTCGACCCCATCCTCGACCTGCTCGACCTCCCCCAACTTGAAGACGACGGTGGTGAGTTCTGGCCCCAAATCTTCCCCGATGTCAGCAGCCCCACCGCCTACGTGCCCGTCGTCGAAGGCTGCGACAAATTCTGCACCTACTGCATCGTCCCGCTCCGCCGTGGACGCGAACGCAGCCGCCCGATCGACGAGATCCGCCGCGAGATCGAGGCCCACGTCAAGCGCGGCGTCCGCGAAGTCACCCTGCTCGGCCAGACCGTTGAGGCCTACGGCAAAGACCAACCCGCTGTCGCGCCCGACACCGGCCACGCCGACCTCTTCGACCTGATGACCGCCATCCACGACCTCCCGGACCTCCTCCGCATCCGCCAGCTCACCTCCTACCCGCCCGACATGACCGACCGCATCCTCCAAGGCATGGCCAGCCTGCCCAAAGTCTGCGAAGCCTTCTCCCTGCCCGTCCAGTCCGGCTCCGACGATGTGCTCACCAACATGCGACGCGGCTACTCCGTCCACCAGTTCCGCGAGCGCGTCGAGAAGGTCCGCTCCCTCTGGCCCCGCACCGGGATCAGCACCGACGTGATCGTCGGCTTCCCCGGCGAAACCGACGCCGACTTCCAGGCCTCCCACGATCTGCTCGCCGAGCTCCGCTTCGACAAAGTCCACGTCGCCGCCTACAGCCCCCGCCCCGGCACCTTCGCCGACCACCGACAGCCCGATGACGTCCCCGCCGCGATCAAATCCGAGCGTCTCCACGCCGTCGAAGACCTCCAGCGCCAGGTCTCCAGCGAGATCAACTCCACCTACCTGCTGCAGGATGTTGACGTGATCGTCGAACAGTCCAAGCCCGCCGACGACCCGGCCAACCAGCGCCTCACCGGCCGCACCCGCACCATGAAACTCGTCCACTTCGACGCCCCCGCTGGCCGCTATCAACACGGCGACCTGCTCACCGTGACCGTCACCCGCACCGGCGCCTGGTCGCTCCAGGGCATCCCCGCCAACCCATGACCACCACCTCCGAGCCTCCCGCACCCGCACCCGCAGCAGCCGCCGTTCGCCACCCCGATGTCGCCGTCCTCGTCGTCATCTTCACCGTCGCCGACGACCGCCTGCAGGTACTCCTGATCGAACGCTCCGCGCCGCCCGAGGAGGGCCTCTGGGCCGTCCCCGGCGGCCGCCTCGAACTCGACGAATCGCTCGACCACGCCGCCGTCCGCAAGCTCGCCGAGGAGGCCGGCGTCACCGACATCTTCCTCGAGCAGCTCTATACCTTCGGCGACCTCGACCGTTCCCCTGAGCAGGGCAGCGTCGCCGTTGCCTGGTTCGCGCTCGTTGACCACCAGCGCGTCACGCTCGCCCCGCGCACCGCCTGGCGCCGCGGTTGGTTCCCCGTCGACCACATGCCCGAGCTCGCCTTCGACAACGAGCGTGTCCTCGAGACCGCCCGCGAGCGCCTGATCAACAAGCTCGAGTACACCGATGCTGCCTACAGCCTCCTGCCCAGAGACTTCACCATGCGCGAACTCCAGCGCGCCTACGAAGCGATCCTCGGCCGCAGCCTCGACAAGCGAAACTTCCGCCGGCGGATCATGGCCACCGAGTTCATCGCCGCCACCGACCAGTTCCGCGCCGACGGCCCCCACCGCCCCGCCCGCCTCTACCGCTTCAGCCAGCGCACCTGACACCCGCCCGCCCGCCCCATCTGCGCCCTGCGTCGCACCATCCCTGCGCAGCCACTTGACAGATGGCCCTCAGCTTTGCGACACTCTCCCCATGGCGTTAGTGTCAGAGAGACACTAACTAAACCGATCCCCGCGGATTCCGCTGCTGCCCACCCGCACGCGGCCACCTGAGAGCGTCGACGAGATGACCACCACACTCGTACCCACCGCCTACACCCCCGAACGCCTGCCCCCCAACCTGCCCAACGACGACTGCGAAACCGACCTCGCCACCATCCCGCTCGTCGCCGAACCCCACCTGCCCGCCTGGCAGCCCGAAATCCCCGACGCCTACCTCGACCTCGGCCCCGACGAACTGCGCGCACGCATCCGCGTCGCCCGCGACCAACTCGCCGACCGTCTCGTCATCCTCGGCCACCACTACCAGCGCGACGACATCATCGAGTTTGCCGATTTCCGCGGCGACTCCTTCAAGCTCGCCCAGCAGGCCGCGCTCCGCGACGACGCCGACTTCATCATCTTCTGCGGCGTCCACTTCATGGCCGAGAGCGCCGACATCCTCACCACCCCCGAACAGATCGTCATGCTCCCCAACCTCGCCGCCGGCTGCTCCATGGCCGACATGGCCCAGCCCGACGATGTCTACGGCTCCTGGGACGAGCTCGCCGAGGTCGTCGACACCGCCAACGTCGTCCCCATCACCTACATGAACTCCGCCGCCTCGCTCAAAGCCTTCGTCGGCCAAAACGGCGGCGCGGTCTGCACCTCCTCCAACGCCAACGCCGTGCTCGAGTGGGCCTTCGAGCAGGGCGACCAGGTCCTCTTCTTCCCCGACCAACACCTCGGCCGCAACACCGCCAAGCAGCTCGGCATCGACCCCCGCACCGAAACCGCCGTCTGGAACCCCAACAAGGCGCTCGGCGGCCTCCGCCCCCAGCGCGTCCGCGACTCCCGCGTCCTGCTCTGGCAGGGCCACTGCTCCGTCCACATCCGCTTCCGCACCGACCAGATCGAGCGCGCTCGCCAGCAGCACGATGGCTGTCGCGTCGTCGTCCACCCCGAATGCACCGAACCCGTCGTCGACGCCGCCGACGCCGTCGGCTCCACCGAGTTCATCATCAACTACGTCCGCAACGGCCCGCCCGGCGCCTACGCCGTCGGCACCGAGATCAACCTCGTCCACCGCCTCCACCAGGAGCTCGCCCACGAAGGCAAGACCGTCTTCTGCCTCGACCCCGTCATCTGCCCCTGCGCCACCATGTACCGCGTCCACCCCGCCTACCTCGCCTGGGTCACCGAAGAACTGGCCCAGGGCCGCGTCGTCAACCAGATCTCCGTCGCAGGCGAAACCCGCCGCTGGGCCCGCGTCGCCCTCCAGCGCATGCTCGACATCGTCTAGCTGCGCCGACGACCTGCACGACGACTCGCACGCCGACGCCATGACCGAGCACTTCAACTTCCTGATCATCGGCACCGGTCTCGCCGGCCTCAACGCCGCCCTGCTCGCCCGTGAGCACGGCTCCGTCTGCCTGCTCAGCAAGGCCCCCGTCAGCGAGACCAACACCAACCGCGCCCAGGGCGGCATCGCCGCCGCCGTCGCCGCGACCGATCACCCCCAGCGCCACGCCGCCGACACGATCCGCGCCGGCGACGGCCTCTGCGACCAACAGGCCGTCGAAATCCTCACCGCTGAGGGGCCGGCCGCCGTCCAGCGCCTGATCGATCTCGGCGTCAACTTCGACCGCGCTCCAAACGGCGCTGTCGCGCTCGCTCAGGAGGGCGCTCACTCCCAACCCCGCGTGCTCCACGCCGGCGGCGACCGCACCGGACTGCACATCCAGCGCGCCCTCGAACATGGCGTCGAGCGCGGCGACATCGACCTCCGCGAGGCCCACGCCGCCGTCGAACTCGCACTCGAAGCCGGACGCTGCGTCGGCGCAGTCATCGCCGGCCCGACCGGCAAACACACCACGATCACTGCCGACGCCACCATCCTCGCCACCGGCGGCGCCGGCGCGCTCTACACCAACACCACCAACGCCGACATCGCCACCGCAGACGGCCTCGGCCTCGCCCTCCGCGCCGGCGCGGTCGTCCGCGACCTCGAGTTCGTCCAGTTCCACCCCACCGCGCTCGCCGGCGGCGACGGTCCCGCCTTCCTCGTCTCCGAAGCCCTCCGCGGCGAGGGCGCGGTCCTGCTCGACGCCGCCGGCGACCGCTTCCTCGCCGGCGTCCACCCCGACGCCGAGCTCGCCCCCCGCAGCGTCATCGCCCGCGCCATCTCCGAATCCATGCGCCGCGACGACGCCTCCAACGTCTGGCTCGACATCTCACACCAGCCGGCCGAGTTCCTCCGCGCCCGCTTCCCCGGCGTCTACCAGGGCTGCCTCGAGCGCGGCCACGACCTCACCGCCGGCCCCGTCCCCGTCGCGCCCGCCGCGCACTATCACATGGGCGGAGTCTGGACCGACCTCCACGGCCGCACCACGATCCCCGGCCTCTTCGCCGCCGGTGAGGTAGCCACCACCGGCGCGCACGGCGCAAACCGCGTCGCCTCCAACTCCCTGCTCGAAGCCGCCGTCTTCTCCGCCCGCGCCATCAACGCCGCGACCAGCCGCACCGCCGACGCCCCAACGCCGACCGAACCAGTCGAGCTGCTGCCCATCGCAAGCGTCGGCGCAGCTCCCTCCCTCGCGCAGCTCCAACAAACCATCACCAGCGGCGCAGGCATCGCCCGTCACGCCCACGAGCTGACCGCCGCCCTGCGCCGGCTCGAATCCTGGAGCGCCAACCCCAACCCCGACACCCCGCCCGGCTCGACCCTGCACCTCGCCACCACCGCCGCACACGCCATCATCCACGCCGCCCTCAGCCGCACTGAGACCCGCGGCAGCCACCTCCGACTCGACCACCCACGAACCGATCCCGCCTGGCAGCGACGCCTCGCCTGGCGCATCGTGCGCGAGTAACCCCAGCCATGCCCGATCTCAGCCCGCTCGACGAGGCCCTGGTCGAACGCCTCGTCCAGGACTCGCTCGACGAAGACCGCGTCGACCTCGACCTCACCACCCAATCGATCGCCGCATCCCTCAGCGACGGGACCGCCGAGATCATCGCCCGCGCCGACGGCGTGATCTGCGGCCTCGCCTTCGCCACCGCCGCCTTCGAGGCGCTCGATCCCGACGTCGAAATCCTCCCGCATTGCGCCGACGGCGACAGCGTCGCCGCCGGCGAGGTGCTCGCCACCATCCGCGGCCGCGTCCTCCACCTCCTCCGCGCCGAACGCACCGCCCTCAACTGGCTCCAGCGCCTCTCCGGCACGGCCACCCTCACCGCCGCCGCCGTGGCCGCCGCCGGCGCCAGCGGCGGCCACGCCCAGATCCTCGACACCCGCAAAACCACCCCCGGCCTCCGCGCCGCCGAACGCTACGCCGTCCGCCGCGGCGGCGGCCTCAACCACCGCGACTCCCTCGCCGCCGGCATCCTGCTCAAAGACAATCACATCGCCGCCGTCGGCTCGATCACCGACGCCGTCCACGCCGCCCTCGAACACTCCGGCCCCGCCACCGCCGTCGAGGTCGAAGTCGCCAACATCGATCAGGCCCGCGAAGCGCTCGACGCCGGCGCCCCCGCCCTGCTGCTCGACAACTTCGCCATCGGCGACCTCCCCCGCGCCGTCGAGCTCGCCCACCGGTTCGACGCCGCCGTCGAAGCCAGCGGCGGCATCGCCATCGACCAGATCACCGAAATCGCCGCGACCGGCGTCGACTACATCTCAATGGGAGCCCTCACCCACTCCGCCCCCGCCCTCGACATCGCCCTCGACCTGCGCCCCTAAGGAGACCTGCGCGTAATCTCCATTTCCCCTCTCCCCCCGCGGAGCGGGGGGAGATGCCGCAGCCTGCCCCTGCGCAGGCAGGGGGCAGAGGGGGGCCTGCAGCCCCGAGGCAACGGCATGGCCTATCTGGTCCGGCACGGTCGGCCCCCCTCTGTCACTACGTGACATCTCCCCCCGCGGTGCGGGGGGAGAGCAAGAGCCGACGCGTTGACTTTTTCAGCACCCCCCTACCCCCGCCGCGACCGATCCAACTCCTCCGAGTCCATCACCACCGTGAACGGCCCGTCGTTCACCAGCTCCACCTCCATCTCCGACCCGAACTCCCCCCGCGCCACCGCCAGACCGCTCGCCTCCAGCCGCCCCGCGAACCGCTCCACCAGCGGTTCCGCCACCTCCGGACGCGCCGCCCGCGTGAAGCTCGGCCGCCGGCCCTTGCGCACGTCCGAAATCAGCGTGAACTGGCTCACCACCAGCACCGCACCGCCCACATCCGCGACGCTCTTGTTGAACCGCCCCTCCGCATCCGCGAAGATCCGCAACCCCGCCACCTTCGCCGCCATCCGGTCCGCCTCCGACTCCCCGTCGCCGTCCGCCACCCCCACCAGCGCCAGCAACCCCACCCCAATCTCCCCAACCACCGCACCCCCGACACGCACCGAAGCGCGACTCACACGTTGCAAAACCACCCTCATCGAAAGCTCAGACTCTGCCCGGTCCCCTGCGCCTGGTCAGTCCCCAGCAGCCGCGTCCGCAACCACCTTCTCCGACGAGCCCTCGGATGCGCCGTTCCGTTCCGACTCGCCATCCCGTTCCGACCCGCCATCGCGCTCCGACCCGCCTTCGCCGCCCGACTCGCCGTCGGAGCCATCGCCGTCTTCGTCCGCGCGACCCTTCCACGACGACTTCCGGTTGTCGGTCGAGTACCAGCCCTTGCCCTTGAACACGATCGCCGGCGCGCTCGGGATCCGCTGCATCAGCTCCGCGCACTCCGGACACGGCTGCTTGGCCGCCGCGTCCCAACCCTCCAGCTTCTCCTCCGCGTGACCACACTCGAAGCACTCATAGGCGTAACGGGGCACGAACGTTCCTCACCCTCGGGTCCACAATTGGGCGGTGCGGCGCCCTCGCCGCACAGAATCATCCGCAAGCTATCACGCTCCACGCCCGCTCCGCGAGCTGCGCCACACATCCCCCCGGCGTTCGCCCCACCTGGCGCTCCCACAACGGTCGCACCGCCGCCAACCCGTGCCTATACTCTCACCCAGTGCGTCCCGCGCCCTCGCCTGCGCGTGCCCGCAGCCGGCCCGCGCCGCGGACGCAGCCCAAGCCCGTTCCCTAGCTCAGGAGCACGATGACGACCCAACTCTCCATGCGCGACCTCCTCGAAGCCGGCGTCCACTTCGGTCACCAGACCGGACGCTGGAACCCCAAAATGGCCCCCTTCATCTACGGCGCACGCAACGGGGTCCACATCCTCGACCTCGCCCAGACCGTCGGCCGCCTGACCGACGCCACCGACTTCGTCCGCGACACCGTCGCCGACGGTCAGCGCGTCCTCTTTGTCGGCACCAAGCGCCAGGCCCAGGACGTCATCCGCAACGAGGCCGACCGCGCCGGCATGCCCCACGTCGTCACCCGCTGGCTCGGCGGCACCCTGACCAACTTCGCCACGATCCGCAGCCGCGTCGACTACATGATCGAGCTCGAGCGCCGCGAGGAGCTGGGCCAGCTCGACCTCCTGCCCAAGAAGGAAGCCCTGCGCCTGCGCGACAAGCTCACCCGCCTGCACCGCTACCTCATCGGGCTGCGCGACATGACCACCCTGCCCGGCGCCGTCTTCATCGTCGATGTCCCCCGCGAGCACATCGCCGTCGCCGAGGCCAAGCGCCTCCATATCCCGATCGTCGCCGTCTGCGACACCAACTGCGACCCCCGCGACATCGACTTCCCGATCCCCTCCAACGACGACGCGATCCGCGCCGTGCGCCTGCTCTCGTCCCAAATCGCCGATGCCGCCGCCGAAGGCGCCCTGCTCCGCCAGAGCGCCCGCCGCGACGCGCAGTTCGAGGACGCCCAATCCCCCCAGCCCGCCAACGCCTAGCTATCCGTCACCGCTGACGGGCCCTCCGCCCGCCGGCCAGGCGCCCGCAACCCACCCCCAACACCACTAGGAGCTTCCATCGTGGCCGTCAGCATCGACCAAATCAAAGCCCTGCGCGACCAGACCGGCGCCGGCGTCATGGACTGCCGCGGCGCCCTCGAACAGTCCAACGGCGACCTCGACGGCGCCCGCGAACTGCTCCGCGAGAAGGGCATCGCCACCGCCGCCAAGCGCGCCGCGCGTACCGCGGGCCAGGGCCTGATCGAGTCCTACATCCACAGCGGACGCATCGGCGTCCTCGTCGACCTGCGCTGCGAAACCGACTTCGTCGCCCGCACCGAGCCCTTCAAGGAGCTCGCCCACGACATCGCCATGCAGATCGCCTCGATGCAGCCCGCCGCCATCTCCGCCGAACAGCTCGACCACGACGACCCCGACGCCACCGCGCTGCTCGACCAGCCCTTCATCCGCGACGCCAACCAGACCATCGCCGACCGCATCAACGATGTCATCGCCTCCGTCGGCGAAAAAATCGAAGTCGCCCGCTTCATCCGCTACGAAGTCGGCGAGTAGCGCCGACCCGGGAAACCAGTGCACACCACAGCCCGCCCCTCGCGCCGCCCCAAGCAAGTTCCCATCGCTCCCCCCCGCGGGGGGAGCTGCCGAAGGCTGAGGGGGGCTCCGCGCGCCCCCTCACCGAGTAGCGGATGCTCCCCACCGTCACTTCGTGACACCGCCACCGGCAGGGAGGGTCGAAGCAAGTTCCCATCGCTCCCCCCCGCGGGGGGAGCTGCCGCAGGCAGAGGGGGGCTCCGGGCGCCGCCTCACCAGCTAGCGGAAGCTCCCCACCGTCACTTCGTGACACCGCCACCGGCAGGGAAGGTCGAAGCAAGTTCCCATCGCTCCCCCCCGCGGTTAGCACTGCTCCGAACAAGTTCCCATCGCTCCCCCCTGCGGGGGGAGCTGCCGAAGCCTGCCCCTGCGCAGGCAGGGGGCTGAGGGGGGAGTGCACCGCCACCTCGGAGGCACGTACGATCTTGGGAGCGGTTGCGACTTCTCGTAGATCGCGTAGATTCCCGCCTGCGCGGGAATGACAGAATTGGTCTGGGGAGCAGCGCATGACCGATCCCCCCCGCCGCATCCTGCTCAAAATCAGCGGCGAAGCCCTCCAGGGCGACCTCACCACCGGCATTGACCCCGCCGCCGTCCGGCGCATCGCCCTCCAGCTCGTCGACTGCGCCGGCTCCGGCGTCCAGATCGCCGTCGTGGTCGGCGGCGGCAACATCGTCCGCGGCCGCGTCGCCGCCGCCGCCGGCATGACCCGCATGACCGCCGACTACGCCGGCATGCTCGGCACCATCATCAACGGCCTCGCCCTCCAGGACGCGATTGAAGCCGAAGGCGTCGAGGTCCGCACCCTCTCCGCCATCAACGTCCCCACCGTCGCCGAGCCCTACATCCCCCGACGCGCCCGCCGACACCTCGAAAAGAACCGCATCGTCCTGCTCGTCGCCGGCACCGGCCAGCCCTTCGTCACCACCGACACCGCCGCCGCGCAGTTCGGCGTCGCCGTCGGGGCCGTCGAATTGCTCATGGCCAAGCGCGGCGTCGACGGCGTCTACACCGCCGACCCGGCCACCCACCCCGACGCCCGGCGCTACGAATCGCTCAACTTCCGTGACGCCATCACCCAAAACCTCGGCGTCCTCATGGACACCGCCGCGCTCTCCCTCTGCGAAGACAACGGTCTACCGATCTTCGTGTTTGATATCGACTCCCCGGACGCTATCGTGCAGGCCGTACGACACGGTGTGGCGGGCACCCGCGTCCACGCCGGACCCACCCGTCTCGCGTAAGCGCTCACTATGGCCGACGACGAACTCATCGAGCTGGCATTCTCCGACGCCGACGACCGCATGCGCGGCGCGATCGCCGCGCTCGACCGCGAACTCCAGGCCATCCGCACCGGCCGCGCCCACCCCGGCCTCGTCGAACACGTCCGCGTCGACTACTACGGCGCCACCATGGCCCTCAACCAGATGGCCACCATCTCCGTCCCCGAAGCCCGCCTGATCGCCATCCAGCCCTGGGACAAGAACGCCTTCGGACCCATCACCAAAGCGATCCAGACCTCCGACCTCGGCATCAACCCACAGAGCGACGGCATCCTCATTCGCCTCGCCCTGCCCGAACTCACCGAGGAGCGCCGCCGCAGCCTCGTCAAGGTCGTCTCCCAGAAGGCCGAAACCGCGCGCGTCGCCATCCGCAACATCCGCCGACACATCCACGACGACCTCCGCAGCATGCAGCGCGACGGCGACCTCTCCCAGGACGAAGAACGCCGCGCTGAGGCCCGGCTCGACAAACTCACAACCGAATTCGTCGCTATCGTGGGCAAGGCGGGCGAGGACAAGGAGCGAGAGCTCCTGGAGGTCTAGCTGTGACACGATGGTCCACCGCCCGACTACCCGCTGCCGTCCCCCACACTCCCCCGCTTGCCGACACGTCGCTCGCTGAGTCCGCACCCTCCGTCGCTCCCCCACGCGCCCCCACCCCACCCAACCCGCTCACGCCCCGGCACGTCGCCGTCATCATGGACGGCAACGGACGCTGGGCGGCCCAGCGCGGCCTGCGACCCACCGATGGCCACCGCGCCGGCACCGAAAACATCCGCGAGGCGATCGAATCATTCGGCGAACGCGGCATCCGTTACCTCACGCTCTTCGCCTTCTCCACCGAAAACTGGCGCCGTCCCCGGCCGGAGATCCGCGGCCTCATGCGCATCCTCTCCAACACCATCGACCGCGAAGTCCAACCGCTCCACGAGGCCGGCGTCCAGCTCCGCTACATCGGCCGCATCGACGCCCTCTCCGACCACCTCCGGCGCAAGATCGACCAGGCCGTCGCGCTCACCGCCAACAACACCAGGATGACCGTCTGCATCGCCTTCAACTACGGCGGCCGCGCCGAGCTGGTCGACGCCGTCCGCCGCATCGCCGCCGACGGCATCCCCCCCGACGACATCGACGAGGCCCTGATCGACCGCTACCTCTACACCGGCGGCATGCCCGATCCCGACCTGATCATCCGCACCGGCGGCGACCAGCGGCTCTCCAACTTCCTGCTCTGGCAGGCCGCCTACGCCGAGTACGTCTTCTCCCCCACCTGGTGGCCCGATTTCTGCGCCGCCGATGTCGACGCCGCGCTCGACGCCTACGCCCGCCGCTGCCGCAACTTCGGCGCCCGCCAAGAACAGTGACCGCCCAACCCCAGCCCCGCGCCAGGGCCCGCGCGACGGCACAACGCCTCCCTGTAGGAGACCTGCGCGTAATCCCCATTTCCCCTCTCCCCCCGCTCCGCGGGGGGAGATGCCGCAGGCAGAGGAGGGCCCCGGGCGCGGCCTCACCAGATAGCGGAAGCTCCCCACCGTCACTTCGTGGCACCGCCACCGGGAGGGAAGGTCGGAGCAGTGGGACTTACGCGCAGGTCCCCGTAGGGGCAACCCTTGTGGTTGCCCTCCCCGTCCACCCCCACCAACCCGTCAACCACCCCACCGCCGCTCCCCCACGCGCCGCCACCCCGCAATACGCGCCAACCAACGCCGACTGGCCCCGATCGTGACCGCCCTCCAGACCGCCCTCCAAACCACCCGCGCCCGCGCCTCCACCCAACTCGGCCTGCGACTGCTCAGCGCCGCCGTCGGCCTGCCGATCATCATCGGCGCGATCCTCGTCGGCGGGCCGCTCTTCACCGCCCTGCTCGGCCTCGCGATGCTCGTCGCCCTCGGCGAAATCGCGACGATCTGCCGCCTCCGCCTCAGCTCGCCTGCCTTCCTGCTCGCCGCCGCCGGCCTCGGCGCAACCCTCGGCGTCAGCCTCACCGGCGCCGTCCCGCTCTTCTGGACCATGCTCCCCGCGGTGCTCGGCATCTTCGCCGCGACCACCATCCACGCCACGCTGCGCGAACAGCAGCCCGATCCCGTCGCGCTCACCCGCCATCTGCTCGGCGCCGGCGTCATGACCGCCGCCCTGCTCTGCCTCGCCCTCCCCGCCGCCGCCTTCATCCTGATCCGTCAGCACGCCGACGGCGCGGAGTGGCTGCTGCTCGCCGTCCTCGCCATCGCCGCCACCGATACCGCCGCCTACGTCGGCGGCCGCACCCTCGGACGCCACCGCCTCGCCCCCGCGATCAGCCCCAACAAGACCATAGAAGGCGCGATCGCCGGCTGGCTCGGCGGCGCCGGCTCGGTGCTCGCGCTCGACGCGATCTTCGGCCTCCACGCCGGCATCTGGCCCCTCATCCTGCTCGCCCTCGTCCTGCCCGTCGTCGGTCAGATCGGCGACCTCGCCGAATCGCTCTTCAAACGCGCACGCGACATCAAAGACTCCTCCAACCTGATCCCCGGCCACGGCGGCGTCCTCGATCGCCTCGACAGCCTCCTCTTCGGCATTCCCTGCGTATACTTTTTCCTTGTATGGACGTAGCAGTGGGCCGCAACGCCCCATGATCACGACATGATGACGACACGATGACGACATGATCGATCACACGACCGACCGCCCGACCACCTTCGTCCTGCTCGGCTCCACCGGCAGCATCGGCACCCAGACGCTCGATGTCGTCCGCTCCATGCCCGAGCGCTACCGCATCCTCGGCCTCGCCGCCGGACGCAACCTCACCCTGCTCGAAGCTCAGGCCCGCGAGTTCCACCCCCGCTACCTCTGGGCCGCCCCCGACGCCGACGGCGCACCGCCATCCGAACTCCAGGCCATCGCCCGCGACGTTGGCGCAGCAGTCTGCCCGATGGACGACATGGCCGCCGACCCCGACGGTGACGTACTCGTCGTCGGCACCGCCGGTCGCGCCGGTCTTGAACCAACCCTCACCGCCCTCAGTCGCGGCGCAGATGTCGCGCTCGCCAACAAAGAGGTCGTTGTCATGGCCGGTGCGCTGGTCCGCGCCGCCGCCGACGCCGGCGGCGCACAGCTGCGGCCCGTCGACTCCGAGCACAGCGCCATCTGGCAGTGCCTCTGGGGCGAAGAACAGCACGAGGTCCGCCGCATCATCCTCACCGCCTCCGGCGGCGCACTCCGCGACCTCCCCCCCGATCAACTCGCCGAAGTGACCCCCGAGCAGGCCCTCAAACACCCCACCTGGAACATGGGCGCGAAGATCACCATCGATAGCGCCACCCTGATGAACAAGGGCATGGAGACGATCGAAGCACGCTGGCTCTTCGATGTCCCCTACGACCGCGTCGAAGTCGTCCAGCACGCGGAATCGATCGTCCACTCCCTGGTCGAATTCGGCGACGGCTCGGTCAAGGCCCAGCTCGGCTACCCCGACATGAAGCTCCCCATCCAGCTCGCCCTCTCCTGGCCCCTGCGTCTCCAGCCCACCACCAACCCGCTCGACCTCGCCGCCGTCGGCAGCCTCAACTTCTCCGCCCCCAACCTGGACCGCTACCCCTGCCTCAAGCTCGCCATGCGCGCCGGCCTCGCCGACGGCACCTATCCCGCCGCCATGGCCGCCGCCGACGAGGTCGCCGTCCTCGCCTTCCTCGACCACCAGATCCGCTTCGACCACATCCCCCAGCTCGTCGAGCAGGCGCTCGACGCCCACGACAACACCGACAACCCCTCACTCGAAGCGATCGACGCCGCCGACGCCTGGGCGCGCGACTTCACCCACGCCAACATCGCGGAGCGCTTGTGGTCTTAGTCACCTACGTCCTCCCCTTCGTAGGCGTCCTCCTCGCCCTCGTCGTCCTCCACGAGCTGGGTCACTACGTGGCCGCCAAGCTCGCCGGCGTCCGCGTCGAGGAGTTCGGCATCGGGCTGCCCCCCCGAATCGGCGGCAAACAGTTCGGCGAGACCCTCTACTCGATCAACTGGCTCCCGATCGGCGGCTTCGTCCGCCTCACCGGCGAAGAGTCGAGCGGCGTGATCGTCGAACGCGTCCGTCGCGGCAACTCCGCCAACCACAACCTGCATCCCGGCGACCGCATCACCCACGTCAACGGCAAGCGCGTCAACTCCCCCCAGCAGTTCGCCGAGCGCATGGCCGAGATCGTCCGCGGCACGAAGCTCGAGTACACCATCTCCCGCAGCCAGCCCAACGGCGCCCGCAAGAGCTACGTCCTCACCCTCACCTCGCTCGACGACTCTCCCATCTCCGAACGCGACATCGCCGCCGACCCTGCCGGCCAGCCTGGCGCGATGCCCGCCCCCGACCGCGACGACCCGAACCGCACCGCCTTCTTCGGCGTCACCGTCGGCGGCGACCCGGGCTCGCTCGCCGTCCAGGGCCGCTTCACCCGCATCGGCATCCTCGCCGCCGGCGCCGCCGTCAACGCCGTCCTGCCAATCTTCCTCTTCGCCCTCGGCGCGATCATCCCCGACAACATCTCCGCCGGTCCGGCAGTCGTCACCACCGTCGTCCAGGGCGCCCCCGCCCAGCGCGCCGGGATCGAGTCCGGCGACTACATCGTCGCCGTCAACGGCGACGAAATCCGCAACGCCCAGGATCTCACCCGCGCCATCCAGCTCAACCTCGGCAAGACCATCACCGCCACGGTCGAGCGCAACACCGTCGTCGACTCCTTCACCGGCGAGACTGCCGCCGAGCGATTCGACCTCGACGTGTACGCCCGGCTCGCCCCCCAGCCCCTCACCCACGTCGTGCAGGAGGGTGAATCGATCCCCCAGATCGCCGAGCGCCTCGGCGTGCCCGCACTCTTCGTGATCGGCGCCTGGGGCGTCGAAACCAGAGAGCTCGAACCCGGCAGGGTGCTCAACCTGCCCGGTGGGCGCACCTACACCGCCCAGCCCGACGACACCATCGCCAGCATCGCCGTCTACCACGGCATCCGGATCGACGCGCTCTATTACGCCGTCGGCCTCGACCCACGCTTCCCGCCCCCCGGCACCGTCATCGAGGTACGGCAGGGCGCGACCGGCATCACCGTCGGAAACGCCAGCTCCCGCGTCGTGCGCGAGGGCTCCAGCCTCGCCGCGGCCATCCCCGAGGGCTGGGACCAGACCGTCGCCACCTTCGTGCTTGTCCGCAACCGCATCCGCTCCTGGATCGCCGGCGGCGAGGCCCTCGATCTCTCCGGGCCCGTCGGCATCGCCCGCGTCACCGGCGAAGTCATCGAGCGCGCCGGCTGGGTCCGCCTGATTGAACTCGCCGCCCTGCTCAGCCTCAACCTCGCCATCATCAACATTCTCCCGCTGCCCATGTTGGACGGCGGCCGCATCTTCTTCGTCCTCGTCGAAATCGCCCGCCGCGGCAAGCGCATCTCCCCGGAGCGCGAAGGCCTCGTCCACCTCGCCGGCTTCGTCGCCCTGCTCCTCTTCATCGCCGTCATCTCCTACTTCGACATCGTCAAGGCCATCTCCGGCGAGTCCCTGCTCGAATAGCCCCGACCGCCTGCCGCCAACGACCTGACCCCCCGCTCCACAGCCCGATCCCAACGGTGTATCCTCGTCTGTAGCCTGCATTGCATACCGCTCGTCGCCAGCTCCCACGGAGGAACCATGGCCTTCACCACCTTTATCGACGCCGACACCCACATCACCGAACCCGCCGACCTCTGGACCAGCCGCGTCTCCAGCAAGTGGGCCGACCAGGTCCTGCACGTCAAGCAGGACAACGAAGGCACCAACGCCTGGTTCGTCGGTGACAACAAGGTCGCCAACGCCCCCTCCGGCGTCTTCGCCGGCTGGACCGGCAAGTTCCCCAACTCCCCGCCCACCTACGAGGCCGCCCATCCCGCCTCGTTCGATGTCCACGAGCGGCTCAAGATGATGGACGAGACCGGCGTCTACGCCCAGGTCCTCTACCCCAACGTCGCCGGCTTCGCCTCCCAGCGCTTCCTGCAGCTCGGCGAGCCCGAACTCATGCTTGAATGCGTCCGCGCCTGGAACGACTTCCAGCTCGACTGGATCTCCCCAGCCCCCGAGCGCTTCGTCGCCAACGCCTCCATCCCCTTCTGGGACGTTGAGGAGTCGGTCAAGGAGATCGAGCGCGTCGCCCAGCGCGGCATCAAGGGCATCCTCTTCACCGGCGACCCCCAGTCCCACGGCGAGCCCCTGCTCGGCGACCACCACTGGGACCCGCTCTGGAACGTCGCCACCGACACCGGCCTGCCCATCTCCTTCCACATCGGCTCCGGCGACTTCACCGACGGCTTCACCCCCGAGCGCCTCGCGGTCGACGGCCCCGAGGTCACCTACGCACGCACCTCGACCACCCTCTTCTTGGCCAACGGCCTGCAGATGGCCGACCTGCTGGTCTCCGGCGTGCTCCCGCGCTTCCCCGAGCTCAAGTTCGTCTCCGTCGAGAGCGGCATCGGCTGGGTCCCCTTCTGCCTCGAATCGGCCGACTACCACTTCCTCGCCGCCGACGTGCCCAGCGCCCGGCCCGAGTTCGACATGCTGCCCAGCGACTACTTCCGCCGCCAGGTCTACGCCTGCTACTGGTTCGAAAAGGTCGCCCCGCGCAAGCTGATCGACGACATCGGCGAGGACAACATCCTCTTCGAAACCGACTTCCCCCACCCCACCTGCCTCTACGGCAACGTCCAGGAGACCATCGAAGACGGCCTCGAAGGCCAGTCCGAAACCACCCGACGCAAGATCCTCTGGGAGAACTCCGCCAAGCTCTACAAGATCGATACCCCCGCAGTCATGCCCGCCGGTCTAGCCGCCGCCGGCGGAGGCGGCGCCTAGATCCAATCGCTCCCCCCGAGGGGGAGCTGTCGCGCAGCGACTGAGGGGGAGCCCCCCCCCGCCCCAACCACGGCGCACCTGAAACGCTTGGAAATCCGATGACCTTCACCCCCTTTATCGACGCCGACACCCACATCACCGAGCCCGCCGACCTCTGGACCAGCCGGGTCTCAAAGAAGTGGGGCGACCGCGTCCTCCACGTCAAGCAGGACAATGAAGGCACCAACGCCTGGTTCGTCGCCGACGAGAAGGTCGCCAACGCGCCCTCCGGCGTCTTCGCCGGCTGGCAGGGCAAGTTCCCCTCCTCGCCTCCCACCTACGAAGCCGCGCACCCCGCCTCCTTCGATGTCCACGAGCGGCTCAAGCTGATGGACGAGACCGGCGTCTACGCCCAGGTGCTCTACCCCAACGTCGCCGGCTTCGCCTCCCAGCGCTTCCTCCAGCTCGGCGAACCCGAGCTGATGATGGAGTGCGTCCGAGCCTGGAACGACTTCCAGGTCGACTGGATCTCCCCCGCTCCCGAGCGCTTCGTGCCCAACGCCTCCGTCCCCTTCTGGGACGTCAAGGAGGCCGCCACCGAGATCGAGCGCGCCAAGAGCATCGGCCACGGCGGCATCCTCTTCACCGGCGACCCCCAGTCCCACGGTCAGCCCTTCCTCGGCGACCACCACTGGGACCCGATCTGGAACGCCGCCGTCGACACCGGCATGCCGATCGCCTTCCACGTCGGCTCCGGCGACTTCAACGACGGCTTCACCCCCGACCGCCTGCGCGTCGACGGCCAGGAGGCCACCTACGCGCGCCTCTCCACCCAGCTCTTCATGACCAACGGCTTCCAGCTCGTTGATCTGCTCCTCTCCGGAGTTCTCGCCCGCTTCCCCACGCTCAAGTTCATCTCCGTCGAGAGCGGCATCGGCTGGGTCCCCTTCGTCCTCGAATCGGCCGACTACCACTTCCTCGCCGCCGACGTGCGCAGCGCACGCCCCGAGTTCGACATGATGCCCAGCGACTACTTCCGCCGCCAGGTCTACGCCTGCTACTGGTTCGAGAAGGTCGCCCCGCGCAAGCTGATCGAAGACATCGGCGAGGACAACATCCTCTTCGAAACCGACTTCCCGCACCCCACCTGCCTCTACGGCAACGTCCAGGAGACGATCGAAGACGGCCTCGAAGGCCAGTCCGAAACAGTCCGCCGCAAGATCCTCTGGGAGAACTCCGCCAACCTCTACAACATCAAAACCCCCGCCCAACTCCCCGCCGGCCTAGCCGCCGCCGGCGGCGGCGGCGCCTAACCCCAATCGCTCCCCCCGCTGACCACACTGAGTGGTCAGCGGAATCCGAATCCGGAATCGCTCCCCCCCAGGGGGGAGCTGTCGCGCAGCGACTGAGGGGGAGACCTCCCCCCACCCACGCGCGAGACACCCCGCAGAGTCCAATCGCTCCCCCCCAGGGGGGAGCTGTCGCGCAGCGACTGAGGGGGGCCGCCCCCCCTCCCCCACCCCACCCCTACCATCACCCAACAGCGCCACCCCGACGGCGCCCCACCACGCAACGAAAGCAACCAACTCATGGACATCGCAGGCAAAGTCGCAGTCGTCACCGGCTCATCCTCAGGCGTCGGCCAGGCCACCGCCGAACTCCTCGCCCAGCTCGGCGCCTCAGTCGTCGTCAACTACTTCCGCGGCGCCGACGCCGCCAATGAGATCGTTGACGGCATCCGCTCCAGCGGCGGCCGGGCCATCGCCGTCCGGGCCGATCTACGCAACAACGCCGACTGCCAGCGCCTCATCCAGGCCGCCGTCGACGAGTTCGGCGCCCTCCAGATCCTCGTCAACAACGGCGCCATGACCTACTTCATCCCCCACGACGACCTCGATGCCGTCACCGACGAAGTCTGGGACGACGTCCTCGGCGCAAATCTCCGCGGCGTCTTCAACTGCAGCCGCGCCGCCGCCCCGCACATGCGAGCCGCCGGCGAAGGCGCGATCGTCAACGTCTCGTCCGTCGCCGGCGACGGCGGCGGTGGCTCCTGCATCCCCTACGCCGCCTCCAAAGCCGCCGTCAACGTCATCACCAAATCGCTCGCCCGAGTCCTCGGCCCCGAAATCCGCATCAACACCATCGCCCCCGGCTTCATCGAAGGCCGCTGGCTGCTCGGCGGCCTCGGCGAAGAGACCTACGAAGCCGGCCGCACCCGCCTCACCGCCACCGCCCCCCTCCGAGGCGTCGCCACCCCCCAGCTCTGCGCCGACGCCATCCTCGCCCTGATCGAACGCAACACCTTCGTCACCGGCCAAACCATCACCGTAGACGGCGGCGCCACGCTGTAGCCCCGCGCGGCTATGGGCACTGTGCTCGGTAGACACGAAGAAGGCCCGCCATCCGGTGCGCTACGCCGGAAGACGGGGCAGGGCCCGGTGCACAGCCTGTCGGACATCCCGCCCGCCCGCAGCCGCAACGGACCACCGCGGAGTGAGCAGCTGCAGCGCACTCGACGGCTACTCGCTTGAGAGCATGTAATTGCGCTGGTCCCGCACACTCGCATATGCCTCGCGGTCGAGCCGGTGGTGAGGAATACGCAAGCTCCGGGCCAACCGAGGAGTCGTCGCGGGCGGATTCCACCAGGTGGCGATCTCTACCGAGACGCCCAAGGCTCGTCTAGGATCCAGAACCTTCTCAAACGCCGGAAGTAAATCGGCGTCCGCGGAGAAGATGATCCCTACGTCGAAGTCTCCATCGACTGCCCCGGCAAAGAAGTCGAGCGCCAGCTCAACATCAACGCCCTTCTCTCGCGCCCGGTTTGGCGGTCCCGTCAACGGGCGTGTAATCACGGTCACCCCTTCCTCTTCCCACGCCTCGTGCTGGCGTTGGGCAGCGATATGCCCGCGACCTGGAAAACGCGGCATTCCGCGGTAGACGCGCACCGCGTGGAGCAATCGCTGATCGGACGAAGAGCGCCGGGGCTGCCTGGCGCAGAGCAGATCCGCGACGCGGCGGGGAGAAATCTGCCCGTTCGAACTGGGACCTCCGCCTTGGTGAAACGCGTACCGCGCGCCGTGATAGACGTTCTGAAAGTCAATGAAGAGGGAGACTCGGAGAGCCATCATCCCTCGGGCAGTAAGAGGCCCGCCCTCCGGTGCGCTACGCCGGATGACGGGACTGGTGAATTGCACGGCCTGTTGGGCGTTTGCCGGCTCGCCCTCAGCCGCAGCGCGCACATCCACTCTACCAACGTTGGGCGAGAGCGGCCTCCCTACTCCCCCCGAAACTCCGCCTCCCGACGTTCGAACAACGCACGAATCCCCTCCCGAGCATCCGACGACCCCCGCGCCGCCTGCACCAGCTCATCCACATCCCCATGCTCGATCTGATCGCGGAAATCCATCTCCCGCACCAGCAGCGCCTTCATCGCGCGCAGCGACAACGGAGCATTCCGCGCCAGCCGATCAATCACCTCCGCCGCGGCCTCCTCCAGCGACTCCTCCTCCGCGACCCGCGCAATCGCCCCCAGCTCGTGCATCCGCCACGCCGGCACCCGCTCGCCCAGCAGCAAAATCTCACGGCTCGCCACCGGACCCGCCACCTCCAGCAGCTTCTTCGCCAGGAACCAGCTCGGCGCCAGACCAATCTGCGCCAGCGACATCCCAAACTTCGCCGTCGCCGCTGCGACCACGAAGTCGCAGTGCAGCGCCAGCTCGTTGCCGCCCGCGATCGCATCCCCGTGCACCACCGCCACGACCGGCAGCGGCCAATGCTGGATCGCATCCAGCATCTGCTCGATCGACACCTCGCCGGGCGGCAATCCGCCCTCGCGCTCCCGCAGGTCGAGACCCGCGCAGAACACCGGACCCTCCGCCCGAATCACCGCCACCCGCTCCGCGGCCTCCGGCTCGCCCGAAAACGCCGCATACAGCAGCTCAAGCATCTCGCTGTTCAGCGCGTTCCGCTTCTCCGGACGGTTCAGCACCACCGTCCGCACGGCCCCGCTCACCTCCACGCCGATCACCCCATCGCTGCTGATCATGCCGCCTCCTCCGTTCACGACCGCAGCCTAAGCCACAGGCGCCGCTCCTGAGCAGAGCGCACAACCCGCGGTACCCTCGCTTCACGCCGCCACCAGCGAAACGCGAGCCACCCGCCATGCCCAACTCCCCCTCGATGCTCGGCCGCTACGTCCCGCCCGCCCCCGACGCCGCCGACGGCTACGACCGCGAGTCGCGCTACATCACCGTCGACGACGGCTGCCGCATCGCCCTCGACATCCTCCACCCCGCTGCGGCCGGCGTCCGCCTCGACGGCCCGCGCCCCACCGTGCTCCACGCCACCCCCTACCGCCGCGCCTGGCTGCGCAGCGACAGCAGCCGCACCGCCGCACGCTACGAGCAGGCGCTCGCCGGCATCGAGCCCGGCCAGCTCGTCACCCAGTACGAGACCCGCCCCCTCGCCACGGCCCTCATCCACCAGGGCTACAACTTCGTCTCGCTTGACCTCCGCGGCACCGGCGCCTCCTTCGGAGCGAGCTACATCGACTCCTGGCGCGCCGGACTCGACATCGCCCAGGTCATCGACTGGATCGTCGATCAACCCTGGGCGACCGACAAGCTCGGCATGGTCGGCATCTCCTACGAGGGCATGGCCCAGTTCTTCACCGCCGCCTTCGCGCCCCGCGGACTCGCCTGCATCGTCCCGCAGTACCCCGGCCTCCCCCAGTGCTACGTCGACGGCGGTCTCGCCATCTCCGGCTTCGCCCGCACCTGGGAAGCGCTCCACAAGGGCATCTCCGAAGACGAGCCCTCCGCTCCCGTCGACGGACCCGACGCCCAACAGCTCCGCGCCGACGCCGAGGACGAACGCGACCCCAGCCGCTACGACTGGGTCGAGAGCTTCGCGCGCATGGACCCGCGCGACGTGACCCGCATGGCCGCCCACGACGGCATCCTGCGCGAACGCGACCGCTCCGACATCGGCCTGCCCCCGGTCGCCTCCGGCTGGATCGGCGCGCACGACCTCCTCAATGCCGCCGCCGTCCCCACCTACATCGTCACCGGCTGGTGGGACCTCACCTTCCCCGGCTTCCTGATCGACGCCTTCAACCGCCTCACCGTCCCCAAGAAGCTGATCGTCGGCCCCTGGAACCACGGCCAGGCCGGCGACCCGGAGGCCCTGCGCTGGCTCGACCATTGGCTCAAAGACATCGACAACGGCGTCATCGACGAACCGCCCGTCCACTACGCCACCAGCGAGCCCTCCGGCGCCCAGACCTGGAGCTCTTCGCCGCGCCTGCCCCTGCCCGAAGCACAGCCGCGCTCGCTCTACCTCTCCTCCGTTGCATCGGGAACCATCGACTCCGTCCACGACGGAACCCTCGCCGCCACCCCGACCGCCTCCGCCGAGTCGGTCGACTACGCAGTTGACCACGACGTATCGCTCGGACTCCTCACCCGCCACACCTTCTACACCGACGACCTCTACATCACCACGCCCGACCTCGTCGCCCGCGGCCAGCGCTGCCTCACCTTCACCGGCGCTCCCCTGCCCGACGACATCGAGATCGTCGGCACGCCCGCGCTGGAGCTACAGCTCGCCACCACCTCCGACCGTGGCGCGATCGTCGCCACGCTCGAACAGCTGTCGGCCGACGGCGGGGTCGCCTACCTCAGCGAGGGCTTCCTCAACTTCGAGCACCGCCGCACCGCCGACGCGCCGCTCGGCCACGACGGCCCCGTCTCGCACAGCTGGTCCAAAGCCGACCTCATGCCCGTGACCCCCGGCGCTCCAATGGACCTTCGATTCGAGCTCTACCCAATCGGCTGCACCATCCGCGCCGGCGACCGCCTCCGGCTCACCCTCGCCGCCGCCGACGCCGACAACCTGATCGTCCCCACCATCGGCGACCAAGCCACCCCCACCCTCACCCTCACCCTCGGCGGCGAACGCCCCGCCAACCTCCAGCTCCCCATCGTCAACCCCAACGTCACCCCCACCGCCCAAATCGTCGAGCAAGCCTTCACCAGCACCCCAAAATCCCACGCCTTCCGCCGCCCGCAGGACCCACCGATTCGCCCCTGACAGCGTGCCGAACAAGTCATGGCCTCCGTTCTCTCCCCCCCGCTCGGTGTGCCCAACGCTCGCGAGCAAGACCCCATCAAGGCGCCGACCGCCACGGCCAGCCGTGAGAGCGTCGCCGCCCTCATGAGAGGCGCGCGCGCCATCCACGAACTACTGCGACCATCGGCTGCTTGTGCCACACCAGATGGTCGAATAGCCTGCGCGCCGCCGACGGGCGTGAAGTGTGACGAGCGCAGGTTGACAGCTGTGGCGAGTCGCGGAACGGGAGTCATCGTGTGACGACGTCAGGGGACGACGAAGCGCTGCAGGAGTTCCTCGACCGCTATCCACCCCGCCCGTATCGTCGAACACAGAACCTCCCCGACTATCCGCCCGCGGAACTCGCGCAGGTCGACGCGGCGGATGGCCTCACGCACCTGAACGAGGCGCCGGTGGATGCGCCAAAGGGTTCCCCCCGACTCAACGACGACGACGACGGAGCAAACTGTCACCTTTGGGTGATCGACGAGCGCGGACGGCCCTGCATCTCGCAGGCACCGCTGGCACGCTTGGGGAACGGTAAGCTGCACCACACGAATCTGACCGGTGGAGGCACCGCGTCGATCGGCGGAGAGGTGTGGTTCGATGAAATGCCGCGAATCTACTTGTCAGGGTCCTCGGGTAGATATCCGCCCAAAGGACGATCTCATCTGGAAGACGCCGAGCGTCTCTTCGGCGCTGTGGGTTTCGAGGTGATCTCGTTGGGATGGGACATCGAGACGGGAGGACCCCAGCGCGTCTGGCATGGAGAGCAGCCGGTGGTGGGATGATGCACGAACGCTCTGCAGCAATGTTTGTCCGTGGCAAGTACCAGCTCGCGAGGTATGAGCCGGAGAGTGGGGCAACGGGACGGCGCCTCACCGAGCACGAGGTCCGTGAGGCGTACGGGTCCGAGGTGTTCACTGAGATTGACGAGCGGCTGTCCGCAGTGTTGCTGACACGCCAGGGCGCGATTGAGCAAGCGCTTCGCCAGCAACGCGATGCATTAGGCGTCACTCCCCGTCAGCTTGCGAATGCTGCGAATGTCGCCCCCAAGATGGTCGAAAACGCCGAGAAAGACGCAGATCTCAGCGATCTTCGCACCATCGAGCGCCTGGCTTTCGTGCTCGGGCTTGACCCGGCCAGGCTGAGCGTCGATGAGCGCGCGGGGGCCGATCCCGCGCTCGGTGTCAGGCTGCGGGTCCTCGAAGGCCGCGACGGGGCGTCAACGGCCGTCTCTCTCTCAGCTCAATCTGTGCTGCGTTTCTCGGAAGCTGCATCCATCATCCGATCGCAACTCCAGCTCCAACGATGGCTGCATGCTGACGGTCGCGCCGCAGAGTTCGAGCCTTCGCACGACTACGGTCAAGGTGAGCCTGCTTGGCACGCGGGATACGTCCTCGCTGAATGGACGCGCCAGCGCTTCGGTCTGGGTCTCGAACCCATCGAATCAATGCGCGATCTGGTCGAGCACCGCCTTGGCATCCCGATCATCCAAGTGGCACTACGGAAGCGAATCGCAGGCGCCACGATCTCGTCACACGGTCGGCGGGGAATCGTCCTCAACACCGACGGTGCGAACTCGAATGTGTGGATCCGCCGTACGACGATGGCTCATGAACTGGCTCACATCCTCTTCGATCCAGAGGAGCAACTCTCAAACGTGCGGGTGGACAGCTACGTCGAGATGGCGCGAAACGCCGAGGACGATGCCCTGACCCCCGACATTGTCGAGCAGCGCGCGAACGCCTTCGCGGTAGAGTTCCTGGCCCCGCGAGAGGCTGTCAAGAAGATCGTCCCGAGCCCTGCCCAAGTGAGCACGGCGAGCATCGAGCGGGTGATGTCGCGCTTCGGCATCGGTCGGGCCGCAGCACGCTTCCATGTCGGCAACGCCTGGTGGGGACAGGCCGAGCTTCCCTCGGACCGGGACATTCGGGCGGAGCCGACCGACGAGCAGCGGTCGGCCGAGGACTTCACGCTCGACTACTTCCAGCCCCAGAGCACTCCCGAACAGCGACGCGGCCGATTCGCGGTTCTTACCGCCGAGGCAATCGATGCAGGCCTGATCACAATCGATACGGGAGCGCAGTACCTCGCCTGCGGCGTGGACGATCTCAGCGCCGCCATGCCCTTCCTGCGCAGCCTGCACCCCGCACGCACTTAGCTCGGACCCCCTGAACCACCCTGATCCCCTCTCCCCCCGCTCCGCGGGGGGAGATGCCGCAGGCAGAGGGGGGCTCCGGGCGCGCCCTCACCAGATAACGGAGGCTCCCCACCGTCACTTCGTGACACCGCCACCGACAGGGAACGTCGGAGCAGCCGGACTCACGCGCAGGTCTCCCTCCGTCATGCCCGCACCCCCTCCGTCATGCCCGCACCCCCCTCCGTCATTCCTGCGCCCCTCCGTCATTCCTGCGAAGGCAGGAATCCATGCGACCCCCAACACCCGCCCGCAGCCCGATACCCCCGACGGCCCACCGCACCGTCCGCACAAGCGATCGGGCCGTCTCGGCGCCGTCGAACATCCAACCTGCGCCCGATGCCCCGCAGCCCGCCTGGATTCCTGCCTACGCAGGAATGACGGAGGAACGGTGCCGCCCCCACCACCACCCCTACCCCCCACGAACCCCGTAACTGATCGGCAACCGCTTGATCCCCCCGATCAACCCCGACCCCAGACGCTCCACCTCCCCATCCACCCGGATCTCCTCCAGCCGCTCCAGCAGATGCCCGTAGATCCCCCGCAGCTCCAGACGCGCCAGCGTCGCCCCCAGACAAAAATGCTCCCCATAGCCGCCGAACGCCAGATGCTCGTTCGGCTCCCGACCGATATCGAACACCTCCGGCTCCGCGAACACATCCTCATCCCGATTCGCCGACGGATACCACAGCGCCAGCGTGTCCCCCTCGCGCAGCAGCGTCCCGCGGATCTCCACATCCCGAGTCACCGTCCGCGCAAAGTGAATCACCGGCGAGGTCCAGCGCAGTATCTCCTCGATCGCACTATCCAGCAGCGCCGGTTCCGCCTCCGTCATTCCTGCGCCCCCTCCGTCATGCCGGCACCCCCTCCGTCATGCCCGCACCCCCCTCGGTCATGCCCGCACCCCCCTCGGTCATGCCCGCACCCCCCTCCGTCATTCCTGCGAAGGCAGGAATCCATGCGACCCCCAACACCCGCCCGCAGCCCCATCCCCCCGACGGCCCACCGCACCGTCCGCACAAGCGATCGGGCCGTCTCGGCGCCGTCAAACATCCAACCTGCGCCCGACACCCCTCAGCCCGCCTGGATTCCTGCCTACGCAGGAATGACGGACGAACGGTGCCGAACGGCCCTTTCAGCAGCCCCTACCCCCCACGAACCCCATAACTGATCGGCAACCGCTTAATCCCCCCAATCAACCCCGACCCCAGACGCTCCACATCCCCATCCACCCGAATCTCCTCCAGCCGCTCCAGCAGATGCCCGAAAACCCCCCGCAGCTCCAGACGCGCCAGCGTCGCCCCCAGACAGAAATGCTCCCCGTAGCCGCCGAACGCCAGATGCTCGTTCGGTTCCCGACCGATATCGAACACCTCCGGCTCCGCGAACACATCCTCATCCCGATTCGCCGACGGATACCACAGCGCCAGCGTCTCCCCCGCCCTCATCGGCACGCCCCCAACCTCCACATCCCGAGTCACCGTCCGCGCAAAGTGAATCACCGGCGAGGTCCAGCGCAATATCTCCTCGATCGCGCTGTCCAGCAGCGCCGGCTCCCCCCGCAGCCGCTCAAGCTGCTCCGGATGCTCGATCAGCGCCAGCAGCCCGCCCGATGTCGCGTTCCGCGTCGTCTCATTCCCCGCCAGGATCAGCAGGATCGCGTACGACAGAATGTCCATCTCCGAGAGCGGCTCCCCATCGATCTCAGCCTCCACCAGCGTCGTCATCACATCGTCCGCCGGCTCCACGCGCCGCTGCTCGATCAACTCCCGAAACGCGCCCATCATCCCCCGCATCCCCGACTGCCACGTCTCCCGACGCGTCCGTCCCTGCTGATACTCCGGGTCCTCCGCCCCTAGAAACTCGTTCGTCCAGTGGAACACGTCCGCCCATGCCGCCCGCTCCACCCCCAACATCTCGCAGATCGCCGCCATCGGCATCTTCGCCGCCACATCCGCCACAAACTCGGCTTCACGACGCCCGCTCACCTCATCAACGATGTGCGCGGCGGCATCCTCGATCGCCCGTTCCGCGATCTCGTCAATCCGCTCCTCCAGCAACCGCATCCCCCGCGGCGAAAACCGACGATTCGTCGCCGCTCGATACTTCCCGTGCTCGGGCGGATCCATCGCGATCAAATTCGGGATCGCCAGCGACGGATCGCTCGCCCCACCGTCACCCGACCCCGCCGCGCGAATCACCAGCCGCTCGCTGCTGATGAACGTCTCCGGAGCCCGCGAGATCTGCTGGATGTCCTCATACTTCGTGATGCACCAGAACGGCGCCACCCCCGCCCGCTCGTACCAGTACACCGGCGCCTCACGACGCAGCAGCGCCCACTCCGCCCACGGATACCCACGCTCCTGGTAGAGCTCCACGCTCGTCAGGTCGATCTCGTCCAGTCGCGAGGCCAGACTCGTCATCGCCGTCCTCCCCACCTCCGGCGTGCTCCACCGCCCAATGGCTCCAGCGTACCTAGTTCAGCCGCCCGTCTCGATTCGCTCCCGCACGGCGCCCACGACCGGACGCGGCCTAAAGCTGATCGGCAGATGCTTGATCCCGCCCACGATTCCAGAGCGCAGGCGCTCGACCTCGCCGTCAAGCTCGATCTCGTCCATCCGCCTCAACACCTGCCGAAAGATCGCCCGCAGCTCCAGCCGCGCCAGATTCGCGCCCAGACAGAAGTGCTCGCCGAAGCCCCCGAAGGCGAGATGTTCGTTCGGCTCGCGTGCAATGTCGAAGACCTCCGGCCGATCGAAGACCTCCTCGTCGCGGTTCGCCGACGGGTACCACATCACCAGCATCTCCCCCGCCGCGATCGCCTGCCCGCCGACCTCCGTGTCGCGCGCCACCCGCCGCGCCATGTGCGTCACCGGCGATGTCCAGCGCAGGATCTCCTCAACCGCGCTCTCCAGCAGCCCCGGGTCGGCACGCAGCCGCCGAAGCTGATCGGGGTGCTCGAGCAACGCAAGCATCCCCCCCGATGTCGCGTTTCGCGTCGTCTCGTTCCCCGCGATGATCAGCAGGAAGCCGTAGCCGATCGCATCCTCCGCCGGCAGCGGCTGCCCTTCGAACTCAGCCTGCACAATCGTCGTCATCAGGTCGTCCGCCGGGCGCTGGCGCTTCTCTTCGGCGAGCTGCGCAACGTACTCCATCAGCTTCCGATTCGCCTCGCTCGACGTCTCGCTCGACGTGCGGCCCTCCTGATACTCGGGATCGGCCGCCCCCACGAACTGGTTCGTCCACAGGAACATGTCAGCCCAGCGCTCCCGCGGGACCCCGAGCATCTCCCCGATCGCCGCGACCGGCAGCTGCGCAGCCACCTCGGTCACGAAGTCGATCCGGCCTCGCCGCACGACATCGTCAACCAGCCGCTCCGCCGCCCGCTCGACCACCTCCGCCGCGATCGCTTCGATCCGCTCTTCGACGATGCGCATGCCGCGCGGACTGAAGCGCCGGTTGACGTACCCCCGATACCGCCCGTGCTCGGGCGGATCCATGTTGATCATCAGCTTCACGTCCGGGCCGTCGTCCTGCTCATCCGCCTCCACGCCGTCGCGGCCCCCGTCGTTTTCGGCCTCCCCGTCGCTCTCCGCGACGAAGAGCTGCACGTCGCTCGAGAAGGTCTCCGGATCGCGCGAAATGCGCTGAATGTCGCGATACCTCGTGATCGCCCAGAACGGCTCGGCGCCTTGGCGTTCAAACCGATAGACCGGCGCCTCCCGCCGCAACAGCGCCCACTCCTCCCACGGGTAGCCGCGCTCGGCATAGGACCCCGCGTTCAGCAGATCGATCTGATCGAGCGATGCAGCGCTGCTAGACATCTACGGCTCCAGATTTCGGAGCGGCGAGCAGCCGACCCGTCCGACGCAGCCAACCTACCGCTCAACCCACCCGCAAGCGCATCGACTCCGCACCCACGCTGTATTCCCGCATACACTGCTTCCGCGTCAGCCACTCCCCGTGCTCAGCAGATCACGCGCCATGATGATCCGCTGCACCTCGCTCGGACCCTCGCCGATCCGCCGTATCCGCATCTCCCGATACCAGCGCTCCAGCGGCAGGTCCTTCGTCACCCCGATCCCCCCGTGAATCTGGATCGCCCGGTCCACCACCCGGCTCGCACCCTCCGTCGACGTCAGCTTCGCCATCGCCGCCTCGAACCGGAACGGCTCGCCCAGCTCCGCCTTCTCCGCCGCCGCCAGATACATGAACCGGCTCGTCCGGATGTCGATCTCATTGTCCACCACCATCCACTGGATCGCCTGCCGCGACGACAGCGGCGCACCAAACGTCTCCCGCTGCTTGCTGTACGAGATCGCCATCGCCTGCGCCGCCACCGCGATCCCCACGCACGTCGCCGAATACGGAATCCGCTGACGAGTCAGCGCCGCGTTCGCCAGCGAAAACCCGCCCCCCTCCTCGCCCAGCAAATTCGCCGCCGGCACCCGCACGTCGTCAAACGAGAGCTCGGTCCCATAGTTCGCCGACCGCAGCGTATGCACGACCCGCCGCACCTCGAACCCCGGCGTATCCGTGTCCACCAGGAACGCCGAAATCCCCCGCCTGCCCTTCGAAGGATCCGAGCGCGCAAACACCAGCCCAAAATCCGCCCGATCCGCGCCCGAGCTGAACAGCTTCGACCCGTTCAACACCCAATCGTCCCCATCCTTCACCGCCCGCGTCTGGATCGCCCGCGCCGGGTCCGACCCCCCGCTCGGCTCCGTCAGCCCAAAGAACGACCGCTTCTCGCCCCGCAGCATCGGATACAGATAGCGCTCCTTCTGCTCCTCGCTCGCCGAATACAGCTGCGCCAGCCCCGCCGACCCGAACGCCCCGTAGCACGGCAGATACAGCCCCGCCCGATGCTGCGACATCTCCTCCGCCACCAGCCCCCGCGTCGTCAGCGGCAGCCCCGGCCCGCCGTGATCCTCCGGCACATCAATGTGATACAGCCCCATCCCCCGCACGATCTCCTTCAGCCGCTCCAGCTCCCCCGGCGGCAGCTCCACCGCGTCCGGATCCAGCTCCCGCTCCAGCGGCGCAACCTCCTCACGCACAAACCGGCGAACCGCGCCCGTGATCATCCCCTGCTCTTCCGACATGTGGAAGTCCATCAGTCCCCCTCCGTGCCCGCTCGCCGGTCGTCCGATCGACGCAGCCGCCCCAGCTGCGGCTGATCCCGCCAGTCGCCCGCCGCGTTGCCCGGCGGCCAGTCGACCCGCTCATCCCGCTGGTACTGCATCAGCATCTCCAGCCGCTTCGACGTGTACTGCTGATTCGATTCCCAGCGAAAACTGTGCGACCGCTCCCGCAGCACCGGATTCGCATCCGTCCCCCCAAAGTGCAGCGCCAGCCGCGATCGCAGCCCAAACGGCTCCCGTCCCCCAGCCTGCCCAATAAACAACAACACCCCCGCCGCGTCCGCGATCTCGTACACCCCCAGCACAGCGGGAACAGCACGAATCGCCTCCTCCGACCCCACAATCCAAGGCTTACGAATCCCCACGAGCCCTCCTCAACCGGCCCGATCCTACCTGCTCCCCCCCGCTGACCACATTGAGTGGTCAGCGGAATCCGATTCCCAAATGCTCCCCCCGCTGACCACATTGAGTGGTCAGCGGAATCCGATTCCCAGATGCTCCCCCCGCGGGGGAGCTGCCGCGAAGCGGCTGAGGGGGAGGCGCCCCTCGCCGGCCCTACCCCTCAGGCCCTACGGAGACCTGCGCGTAATCCCCATCTCCCCTCTCCCCCCGCTCCGCGGGGGGAGATGCCGCAGGCAGAGGGGGGCTCCGTGCGCGGCCTCACCAGATAGCGGAAGCTCCCCACCGTCACTTCGCGACACGGCCACCGGCAGGGAAGGTCGGAGCAGTGGAACTTACGCGCAGCTCCCCCGCAGCGGGAGCGATTCAGACCAACGTCTCCGCCACCACCCCCGCCTCCACCAACTCAGCAATCCGTGCCCCTGAGTACCCCAACATCCCCCCCAACACCGATCGTGTATCCGCCCCAAACAGCGGCGCTGCCGACCTCGGCGGCGCCGGCGTCTCCGACAGCCGATACGCCGCCTGCGGCGCCGGCGACGGCCCAACCTGCGGATGCTCCAGCGCCCCCACCGCCTGACGCGCCACAATCTGCGCGTCCCGCAACAACGTCCTCGCCCCCATCACCGCCGACGCGGGAACGCCCGCCCGCTGCAACCGCTCCGCCAGCTCGATCGCATCCCACCCAGCCGTCCACTCACTGAGCATCTCGTCCAGCGCCTCCCGATGCCGCCAGCGCCGCAATCCCGTCGAAAACCGCGAGTCACACGCCACATCCGCATCGCCCCACTCGTGCAGCAGCCCATCCCACTCCGCATCGTTCCGACACGCCACCGCGATCCACGCATCCGGATCATCCTCACTCGCCCGCGCCCGATACACCCCATGCGGCGCCCACGACGTGTGCTCGTTCCCAATCCGCGCAGGCTCCCGACCCGTCAGCTGCGCCGCCACCAGCGCATCGCCCACCAGCTGCAGCTCCCCCTCCAGCATCGCCAGCTCCACCGTCTGCCCCACCCCATCCCGCTCGCGCGCCCGCAGCGCCGCGATCGTCGCCGCCGCCGCGTGCAGCCCCGCGTTCTGATCGCAATAGAAGTTCCCCGGCTTCAGCGGCGGCCCATCCCGATATCCCGTCAGCCACGACAGACCGCTCATCGCGTCGATCCCCGGCCCGTACGAAATCCGGTCCCGCCACGGCCCGCTCATCCCGAACGCAGGCATCCGCACATGAATCAGCCGCCGATTCCGCGCATGCAGCACCTCCCAGCCCAGGTCGAAGTTCCCCATCACCCGCGGCGAGTAGTTCTCCACCACCACATCGCTGACATCCACCAAATCAAGAAACACGTCCCGTCCCGCTGGCGTCGCCAGGTTCAGCGCCACCGACCGCTTGCTGTTCGCCAGCTCGTTCAGCCGCGGCTCCCGATTCCACGGCTCGTCGGGACCACCGGCCGGCGCCGCCAGCGCCGATGTGGGATTCCGCGGTCGTCCCCACGGCGTCTCGATCCGCACCACCTCCGCGCCCAGCGCACCCAGCAACAGCGTGGCCACCGGCCCCGCCACCGCCACCGTCATATCGAGCACGCGCACACCCGAAAGCGGGCGCTTCGCAATCTCCGGGTAGGCCGCCAGCGTCGGGTCAGGTAACACCGGCGCGCCTCCAGCGAACCCGATCGCGCGGCGTCCCAAGTCGCTCCGCCGCGCTGTCCAGCCGCGGCGCTTCGCCGTCCACCCACACGGTCTCGCCGAAGCGCACCGCGGGCCCCGACGCGAGCGCCGTCGCGTCGTCGCCCACCGCGATCGTCTGGAAGAACTCGCGCGAGGCATGGTGGCCGTCCGCGTCCGCCAGCACCTCCGAGGGCTGCAGCACCTCCGTGAACGGCAGCCGCAGCTCCTGCGCCCGCCGCACCACCTCTCGCCGCGGCAGCGCCTCCAGCAGCGGCGTCATCAGCGCGTCCACCTCGTCCGCATGACCCATCAACGCCCCGAGCACCTCCGGCTCCGCCAGCCGCGGCTCGTCGAACAGCACCGCCATCTGCTCCGGATACCGGTTGTTGCAGTGCGCATGGACCCACCCATCGGCGCACGGCCGGATCGTGCTCGGATACAGATGCCCCGGCCCAAATCCCACCAGCCGCGCCCCGTTCCGCATCGGCTCGCGGTCATGGAACCACGCATGCTGGTAGCCCCCGCCCAACAGGAAGGCCACGGCCTCCTCGATCGCGACGTCGATGTGCTGCCCGCCGGCCTGACCACACGCCTGTGCGTGCAACGCGGCGAGGATCCCCAGCGTCGCGTGCACCCCCGCCTGCAGGTGCGCCTGCTCCCCCCACGCCTTGACCGGCTCCCGCTCCGGCTCTCCGCCGATCCGCAGATATCCGCCCGCCGCGTAGGCGGTCAGCTCACTCGCCAGCCAGTCCGCCTTCGGACCCCTCCAGCCATACGGCGTGATCGAGCAGACCTGGAGGTCAAGGCGCCCAGCGCTCAGCCCAGCCGGCTCCAGCCCCCGCTCCTCGCACTCCCCACGGACGAGGTCGGTGACCAGGATGTCGGCGTCATCAAGCAGCCCGCCCAATAGCCGCCGTCCGGCCGCCGTGCCCAGCTCCAGCCGCACCGACCCCTTCCGCCGGTTCAGATGCAGATGCAGCGCCGAATCAGGCCGCCGCCGCAACGCCGAGCCTCCCGCCGGCTCCACCATCAACACCTCAGCCCCCATCCCCGCCAACAACCGCCCCGCATACGCCCCCGCCGGCGTCTCGGAGATCTCAATCACACTAAGGCCATCCAGCGCAGGCGCAGACACACAACCAAGAATACCGCCACCCCCCTCCATCACCCCTGCACCCCCCTCCGCCATCCCCCGCGCCCCTTCCGCCATTCCTGCGCAGGCAGGAATCCATGCGACCACCATCCCATCAACCACGCCCCCACCCTCCGACGGTCCTCCGATCCCTCAATCGCCGCGCCTCCGCCCCGTTGCCGGGGGACCCGCCGACCCTCATCCCCCTCCACCCGAGCGCCACGACCCCTCCCACTTGACAACTCCCCCGCCACTCGGTCTAATGCCTGCAACAGATCAGTACGGACGTTCTCACATGCACATCCCTCCCCAGCGCCGCACCCGCATCCTCGAAGCCCATCGCCTCCGCCGACGTGGTCGCTCACTCCGCAACATCGCCGAGCAACTCAATGTCTCGCCCGCCACCATCCACGCCGACCTCCAGTTGCTCGAATCCAACTGGCCCGACATCGCGTCCCCCACCGCGCAGGACGCGCTGCTTGAACAGCTCACACGCCTTCGCGCCCTCGCCGACCAGCTCACGACCGACGGTCCGCTCGCACCCCTGACCCACCTGGGCTATGACGACAACGGCCGCCACGTCACCCTGCTCGATCGCTTCGTCACCGAACATCCCCAGCTCATCACCGACCTCCATCGCATCCACTACCACGCCATCGCCGCCGTCGCCCGCGAGCTCCGCCTCACCGCCGACCGAATCCTCACCCCCGCACGCGCCGAGGACACCGCCACCGCCGACATCAATGCCACCGACGCCGCCCACGAAGCCTTCCCCGAACCTGGCGAGCAACACACTCCCATCCCGGAACAACCCAACGCCACCCCCCAGACGCCCCCCGAGCCCGCTCCAGCCGGAGCCCAATCGATCACTCCAACCGATCCACACCAAACCTCGCTGAACGGATCCGATCACCTCGCGCCCATCCCACCAGATACAGAGCCCGCGCCGCTCAGCGAGGAAGCCGAATTTCTCAGCAAACTGATCACAGACACCCCCGACGAACACCAGGAACTCCTCAAAGAGCTGGAAGCCGAACTCGTCGAACTCGGCCACCTCCCCGCAATCCCAGTCCCCATCCCCCAATAGCCCCCTTCTGCCCCCCAAGCTCCGCTCGTCCTGCTGGACGACCGCCACTACCCCAACCGGACGCACTAGTATGTACGCGAATAATGAGCAGACGCTGGAGCGAGCGAATGAGCACCGAGCCGATTGAGAGCCACGCCGTCCACAGCGGCCGCATGCTCGACCACGCTGCCGAGATGCTGGCCCAGGGCGACCGCCTGCAAGCCTCCGAAAAAATCTGGGGCGCCGCAGCGCACCGCCTGAAGGAGATCGCCGCCGAGCGCCAATGGCCCAACGACAGCCACGCCGACGGCGCGGCGATCATCCACCACATCCGGCGGCAGACCGGCGACAGGCGGATCTTGGATCGGTTCCACATCGCCAGCGACGCGCACCAGAACTTCTACGAAGACCGTTACTCGCTGGAGCACTTGGCGGACATGCTTCAGGCGGTCACCGAGCTGCTCTCCCTGCTGGACGACGCCCACCAAACCCTCCCGCCCGACCTGCCCATGCCCGACGACCGCCACTACCGCAATCGCCACCGGTAGTATCTACACGGATAACGACCAGCCGGCGGAGCAAGCGAATGACCACCGAGCCAATCGAGAGCCACGCCCTCCACAGCCGCCGGATGCTCGACCACGCAGCCGAGATGCTGGCCCACGGCGACCGCCTGCAAGCCTCGGAGAAAATCTGGGGCGCCGCAGAGCACCGCCTGAAGGAGATCGCCGCCGAGCGCCAATGGCCCAACGACAGCCACGCCGACGGCGCGGCGATCATCCACCACATCCGGCGGCAGACCGGCGACAGGCGGATCTCTGATCTGTTCAGCATCGCCAGCGACGCGCACCAGAATTTCTACGAGGACCGCTTTTCGCTCGAGATCTTGGCGGACAAGCTCGACGCGATCACTGAGCTGCTCGCCCTGCTCAACGACGCCCACCAAACGCTCCCGCCCGACCTGCCCATGCCCGACGACCGCCACTACCGCAACCGCCACCGCTGAGATGTGCGCGAGCAGCGACCAGACCGCGGAGCGAACGAATGACCACTGAGCCGATCGAGAGCCACTCCGTCCACAGCCGCCGCATGCTCGACCACGCAGCCGAGATGCTGCGCCAGGGCGACCGCCTGCAAGCCTCCGAAAAAATCTGGGGCGCCGCAGCGCACCGCCTGAAGGAGATCGCCGCCGAGCGCCAGTGGCCCAACGACAGCCACGCCGACGGCTTTGCGATCATCCAGTACATCTCGGCTCAGTTTGGCGACAGACGGATCTCGGATCTATTCGGAGTCGCGAGCGACACGCACCAGAACTTCTACGAGGACCGCCTCTCACTGCCCACGCTGGAGGATCGGCTCGATGCCATCCGAGACCTGCTCTCGCTGCTCGACGACGCCCACCAAGCCCTCCCACCCGACCTGCCCATGCCCGACGACCGCCACTACCGCAATCGCCACCGCTGAGATTCTCGGACGGGTACCCTGCGGCTCTGGCGCTGTTGCAATGCGCCAGGAGAGGGATCCCCCATGGACATCGGCTTCATCGGCACCGGCAACATCGGCAACCCAATGTGCGCCAACGTCATCAAGGGCGGCCACCGCGTCATCGTCAACGACCTCGTCGAAGAGCACGCCGCCAACCTGATCGAGCTCGGTGCAAGCTGGGCTGAGTCCCCCGCCGCCGTCGCCGCCCGGAGCGAGATGATCCTCACCTCGCTCCCCGGCCCGCCCGAATTCGAAACCGTCCTGCTCGGCGAACACGGCATCCTCGCCGGCGCCGCTCCCGGCGCCGTCTGCTTCGACCTCTCCACCAACCTCCCCTCCGCAATTCGACGTCTCGCCGCGAAGGCCGCCGAACAGGGCGTCACCGTGCTCGACTCCCCCGTCTCCAACGGCGTTGCCGGTGCACAGCGCGCCGAACTCGCCGTCATGGTCGGCGGCGATCGCGCCGCCTTCGACAAGTACAAGCCAGTCCTCGAATGCATCGGCAACAACGTCTTCTACATGGGCGAACTGGGCATGGGCGCGCTGACCAAGGTCGTCAACAACATGGTCGGGATCACCTGTTCGCAGGTGCTGATGGAGGCCACCGTGCTGGCCCGCAAAGCCGGCCTCGACCCGCAGCGCGCCTACGAGGTCATGAGCGTCGCCTCCGCCCGCACACATCTGCGCGCCATGCCCCAGCTGCTCGAGCGCAACTACGACGACCCCACGTTCTTCCTCCAGTGGGCCGCCAAGGACGTCTCCCTCGCCGTCCAGATCGCCGGCGAAGAAGGCATGGCGCTGCCCCTCGCCAGCGCCGCCGCCGACTACCTCCTCCGCGCCAGCAACCGCGGCCTCGGCCTCTCCGCCGTCGCCGCCACCCTCCAGGTCGCCGAACAGGACGCCGGCCTCGACTAGCGCACCTCTCGCCCCTCCAGTTCCCTCGCTCCCCCTAAGAGACCTGCGCGCAATCCCCATTTCCCCTCTCCCCCCGCTCTGCGGGGGGAGATGCCGAAGGCAGAGGGGGGAGCCCCCCCGCACCGCGAGGGGACATGCCGCTCACGCTTTCCCCTCTCCCCCCGCAGAGCGGGGGGAGATGCCGCAGGCAGAGGGGGGCCCCGCGTACCCGGCTCAATCGCGTGGCAGTATCTACTCACGCACGACCGCGCCGCTTGGTCCCCACGCCACAGCTCCCCCCCCGCCGCGGCGAGCTGCCCAACCCAATTCCCTCGCTCCCCCCCGCGGAGCCTGTCTCAGAAGTCGAGGCGACGCTTAGGGTGAACGGTGCGGGCGGCCAGTGGGGCGGCCGGCGTGGTAGCGGGCTGGGAGGCTGAAGATGCCGTGGCGAGCGATGACGCGTGAGCAGGGCTGGCTGTTGCCGGCCTCGCTCGATGAGCTGCTGGCCGACGACCATCCCGCGCGGGTGGTGGCGGCCTTCGTGGACGGGCTGTCGGCGGCGGACTGGGCGGGGCTGGGCGTCGACCTCGGCGGGCAGGCGCTGGGCGGGCCGGCCTATCACCCCCGCGCGCTGCTGAGCATCTGGCTCTACGGCTTCATGAGCGGGACGCGCTCCTCGCGGCGGCTGGAGGCGGCCTGCCGCGAGCAACTGCCGATGCTCTGGCTGAGCGGCTCGCAACAGCCCGATCACAACACGCTCTGGCGCTTCTACAAGCAGCACCGCGAGCGGATGCGCGGGCTGCTGCAGCTGACGGTCCGCACGGCAGTGCGGCTGAACCTGGTCGATTGGGCCGTGCAGGCGGTGGACGGGACCAAAGTGGCGGGCGCCGCGGCGCCGCAGCGGACGCTCGACGCGGAGCAGCTGGAGCGGCTGCTGCAGCGCACCGAGCGCGCGATCGTGGAGCTGGAAGCGCAGAACGAAGCGGGCGAGGGCGCGGCGGCGCCGCGGCTGCCGGCGCAGCTGCAGGCAGCCAAGCGGCTGCGCGAGCAGGTCGAGGCGGCGCGTCGGGAGCTCCTGGAGTCGGACCGCCGGCATACCAACCTGACCGATCCGCAAGCGCGCCTGCTGCGCGGCCGCGACGGCTGGCTGACCGGCTACAACGCGCAGGCGATGGCGGCGCCGCTGCGGGGCGGCGATCCAGCAGATAGCGACGGGGCCGCTGCGGGCGGGGGCGGCGCGCTGGACGAGCGGCCGAACGGCGCGGCTGACGCAGATCACGGTCAGCCGGGCGACGCGCTGCAGCCGGGCGGCTCGAGCGGGGGCATGCTGCTGCTGGCCGCGGAGGTCAGCCAGGATCCGGCCGACACGGCGCAGCTGTTGCCACTGATCGAAGCGGCTGAGGCGAGCGGCGGCGGCCGCCGCGCCGCGCTGACCGTGGCCGACGCCGGCTACTTCGCGGCCGCCAACCTGAGCGCCTGCGCGGCCCGCGGGGCAGCCGTGGTGATCCCCGAACCACGCGCGCCGAGCAACCCCGACTACCACTACAGCCAGTTTCATTACGAGCCCGCAGCGGACTGCTACCGCTGTCCCGCAGGCCAGCCGCTGCAGTTCCGCGGCCTACAGCGGCGGCGCCGCCGCACGCCGGCCCGCGTCTACGCCGCCAAGCCGGCGGTCTGCCGCGCCTGCCCCGCGTTCGGACGCTGCACGAGCAGCCCGCGCGGTCGCCAGATCAAGGTCTCGATCCACGCCCAGGCGCTGCAGGCGCACCGCGGCTGGATGCAGACGGAGGCGGCCCGGCAGGCCTTGCGAAGCCGCCAGGGGCTGATCGAACCGGTCTTCGGGATCATCAAGGAGCAACAGGCCGGGCGCCGCTTCCTGCTGCGCGGGTTGGCCGCGGTCAGCGCCGAGTGGTCGTTGCTGGCGGTCGCGTTCAACCTGCGGATGCTGAGCCGGCGCTGGCCGCACCGCCGCGCAGGCGGCCCGCCGCAGCGCGGCCGCCGCAGCGCTGCGCCGCCCGGCCGCCGCCACCGGCCACGCACACCCGCTCCAGCCGCTCGCCGCACAACTCGCTGCTGCCGACACCGCCCGCGCCCCCGCCGGTTCGCTCCCAGACACCGCTCACACCCCCAGCCGCCCTCCTGAGACAGGCTCCGCGGGGGGAGCTGCCGCAGGCTGAGGGGGGAGGCCGCCGCCTCCCCCCAATCCCCCCCCTCCTCCCCGCCGAGCGGTACAATCCCCCCATGGCCATCGCCGCAGCCATCCCCCCGACTGGCCAAACCACCGCCCGGCGCGTGGTCTTCTTCCACGCCGCCGCGTTTGTCCTCGGCTTCAGCGTCGTCTTCGTCGCCCTCGGCGCCCTGCTCGGCGCGCTCGGCTCGGCCTTCAGCGACGAGCTGATCTGGTTCCAGCGCATCGCCGGCGCACTGCTCGTGATCCTCGGCCTGCACCTCGCCGAAGTCATTCGCATCGGCTTCCTCTACCGCAGCTTCCAGGTCGGCGGCTCCTCGCCCTCGCCGCGCGCCACCGCCCGCGCCACCGGCATCCGCGCCAGCGCCGACTACGCCCGTTCGCTCGTCGTCGGCGTCGCCTTCTCAATCGGCTGGACCCCCTGCGTCGGCCCCATCCTCGCCGGCATCCTCGTCCTCGCGCTCGACTCCGCCTCACTCTTCCAGGCCACCATCCTGCTGATCTGCTACGCCGCCGGCCTCGGCATCCCCTTCCTGCTCGTCGGCCTCGCCCTCGGCGCATCGACCAACTTCCTGCGCAAGATGAACCGCTGGATGCCCCTCGTCGGCGTTATCTCCGGCGTCCTGCTGATCTTCGTCGGCATGCTGATCGCCCTCGACCGAGTCGTGGTGCTCAACGACGCCCTCGGCTCGCTCGGCCTCGAAATCGTCACCAACGACGGCAGCGAGATGCTCGACCTCAACCTCGGCTCTGCCCTGATCGCCTTCGTCGGCGGCTTCGTCTCGTTCATCTCGCCCTGCGTGCTGCCGCTCGTGCCCATCTACCTCGGCCATCTCGCCGGCATCGGCGCCGAGCGGGTCCAGGCCCCTCGACCGATCGTCGCCGCCGACTAACGCCGCATCTCCCGCAGAAAGTCCAGCGGCCCATCGGGGCTCGCGTCGCTCAGCAGCGCGCTCGCGTCGGCCACATCCTCTGGATCGCCCCCCAGCGTGACCCGGTCATGCAGATAGAGCGGCGTATCACCGGCGGGGATCACCGCTTCGCCGCCGCGCAGCATCACCAGTACCCGCGTGCCCCCCGGCCAGGCCACCTCGCTCAGCTGCTGCCCATGCAACCGCGGGTTGCGCATCACCACTTCGACCAGCCCTGAGTCCCGATCCGAAAGCGCCCCATACAGCCCCGGGCGCAGCACCGCGCTCTCCAGCGCGAGCGCCGTCGCCTCCGACGCGTGGTACGTCTCGACCTCCATCAGCTCAAGCTGATGGTTGAGCTCGGAGACCCACGTCACCACCCGCAGCTCCGCGTCCACCGCACGCAGCGATCGCGCGATCGCCGCGGCGTCGGCCGGCGCCGCCGACTCCGTGATCACCGCGACATCCGCCCCCGCCGCGTTCGCCGCCTCCAGCGTCGCGACATCCGTCGGATCGCCGATCACCACCGTCACCCCGACCGTCGACGTAGAGCGCGGCAACGCCTCATGGGGTCCGTGGATCACCACGACCGAGCGCCCCGCGACGCTCAGCCGCTCCGCCAGGATCGCCGCCAGCTGGCCGCCGCCGATCAGCAGCGCATGGCCACCGCTCCGCGCGCCGCGCCGACCCGCCAACCAGGCAAACAGCGGCGGCGCGATGATCGTCGACAGCAACGCCGTCAGCAGCAGCGCACCGTGTTGGCCGGCGTCGATGATCCCCACCTCCTCGGCGATCGCCCCCGCCGCCAGTACCAGGCTCAGGTTCGCGGCCAGCAACGCGCCGCCGGCCAGCCCGCGCCGCACCCCGAAGACCGGCGCGAAGCCCAGCAGGGCCGCCGCCATCTTGGTCGCAAACGCGACCGCGAGCAGCAGCGGCGCGAGCAAGAACGCATCCCACGAATCAAACACCGCGCCCAGATCGAGCGTCGCCCCCGCGTGGATGAAGAAGATCGGGACGAAGAACCCATAGCCCAGCGCGTCGAGCTTGACCCGCACGATCGACCCGTGCCGCGGCGAAATGATCGTCGCCGCCAGCCCCGCCATGAAGGCCCCGAGCACGAGCTCGGTCCCCACCGTCTGCGAGAGCGCCACGAACATCACCAGCAGCGCCAGCGCCGCGCGGATCTTCAGCTGCGACGACGTCTGCGCGAGCTCGTGCAGCGTCTTCGGCAGCGTCGGGAAACGGTCGCTGCCGTAGTTGACCAACCACACCAGCAGCCCCAGCGCCCCGGGAATCGCGAGCAGCAACGCGAAGCGCCAGCCGACCCCGCCGCGCTCCAACGCCGCCACGACCCCTACGCCAATGATCGCGACGAACTCGAGCAGGAAGCCAGCGACGAGCAGCGGCTGACCGATCCCACCCAGGTCGGGGCGATCCTTCAGCACCGGCACCACTACGCCAACCGCGGTCGCCATCAGAATGAACAGCAGCATCGGCAGCTGCGCGCCCTCGATCAGCCCGATCCGCTCGAGCCCCATCAGACAGCCCCACGTCGCCGCGATCACCAACCCCAGCGTCAACACCGCCGAGATCAGCGGGTGGCGCAGCGCCACCGCGGGAACCCACCACTGATCGCCCGGCCGGCGAGCGATCACGCCGAGATTGATCTCCAGCCCCGAGAGAAACATCAGATACGCGAAGCCGAACAAGGCCAGAAACGTGAGCCACTCGTTCTCGTCGATCAGCCCCAGCACTGAGTTGCCGAAGACCATGCCCAGCACGACCTCGCCGACCACCGCCGGCAGCAGCCCACCGGTCAAGCGCCAGGTCACGAACGGGATGGCGACCGCCAGGGCCGAGACCAGCAGCAACGGCGTGAAGTCGACCGCGCCTTCCATCACTCAGACGCCAACGCCTACGCGCCCGCCGCCGCTGCCGCATGCGCACCGAACTCGCTGAAGAAGCCCAGCGCGGCGGCGTTGAACTCCTCAGCGGCGCCGATGTTCACCGCATGCGGCGCCTGCACCCGCACCACACGCATGTTTGCTGCATGCTGCTCCACCCATTCGCGCGCCGGCCGAAACGCCTCCTCACGATCCCCGGCGACCAGCAGCGTCGGCACCCGGTTGCCCGGCAGCCGCTCGCGCATCGAGGTGTGCGGCGAGGTGTGCAGCATCGTGCGCGAAATGCCGATCGGCGTGCTGTGCCGCATGTCGGCGTCGAACTGCGCCTTGAGCCCGGCCGACAGCGCCCGCGCGCGACTTGGGTACAGCGGATGAGACATCACCGCTTCGATCCCACCGTCCGCGATCTGCATCGCCCGCGCCCGCGCCGCGTTCGGATCGCGAACCCGGATCGTGTCCGAGAAGGCCGAGTGCGAGTTGGTTACCACGTGGGCGATCACGTCGTCGGGATGGGACATCACATAGTTCAGCGACAGCGCCGCCCCCAGCGACTGCCCGACGACAAACCAGCGTTCGGCGCCGATCGACTCGCGGATCGCGTCGAAGCGCTCCGCGTAGCGGTCGGGGTGGTAGTCCTCGGGGTCCTCCGGCGCCGGCGAACGACCGTGGCCGAGCAGCTCAACCACGACGGTGCGGTAGCGCCGCTGAAACGCCGGCAGGTTGAGCAACCAGTGCGAGCGGCAGGTCAGAATGCCGTGGACGAACAGCACAGCCGGCGCGCCGGGCGGGCCCTGAACGTCATAGCTGATGTCGATCTTCACGGCCATACAGTAGCCGCGCTAGAGGTTATCGACAGCGTCCTTGACGATCAGCGCGGGATTGAACGCGGTGAGCAGCGGGTCCTGGCCGGCCAGCGGCAGAATCCCGACGGCCTCCCCGTGGCGCTCGAACCCGGCCGCGTGCAGCCGCGTCACGTAGTCGCGGTACTGCTGCGCGCGCAGCTTGCCCAGCGCCTCAACGCCCGCGTCGATCCGCTCGACGCCGTCGGCGAAGAGCACCGCCAGCGCCTCGCGCTCGACGGTCGATTGCAGCAGCTCGGCGGCCAGCCCGCCTTCCGCCTTCGCGAGGAAGATGTTGACGTGCTCGTGACCGCGGTTCGAATAACGCAGGTACCACTCGAGGTGCTTCAGGCCATACTCGAGGTGTCGATGCGAGTCGGCCGCCAGGCGGCTGAACAGATCGCGGTCGAAATCAGTTCGCGCCCACTCCCCGGCCATGTCGAACGCTGTCACCTCATACGACTTGTAGACCACGTTGAGCGCGACCATCATGTCGGTGAAGGTGAGCGCCGAGTACCAGGCAGTGGTGATGTCGCCGAGCGGCGCCTTGCCGATCACCCCGCTGCCCATCAGCGCGCGCTTGCGCAGCGCCTCGACCTTGCGGCCCGCGTCGTAGACCTGCGTGGCGAGAAACAGCTTGACCTCGTGGAAGCCGTAGGAGATTGACTCCAGCCAGCGGCTGATGATCTTCTGCTCCGCGATCCCGTAGGTCGAGTAGACCGCGCAGATCTGACCCGTCGCCCGCTCCACGTCGGGTGACAGCTCGGGCAGGCCCGCCCAGTCGAGGTCGGTGGCGGGAATCCAGCGGTCGCGGATCGCATCCTCGTACAGGTCGCCGACACCTTCGGCCCAGACCTCGTGGCGGTTGAAGATCGTGTAGAGCCCGGGCATGTGCAGGCCGGGCGCCGGTCGCGTCCCGCGCGGCGTGTCATTCTCCAGGTCCCACGAGTCCGGCACATTGCCGTAGGAGCCGATATCGACATCGCTGAGCCGCATCCCGTCCGGCGACGGCGTGGGCCTGAGTCCCCGTTCGCCGCCCGGCTGAAACATCACGAACCGCGCACCAGTGGCGTACGGATGATCGGGATCGGCCTCGACCCAATCGAGCCACTTGCCGATCCGCTCCGGATCGATCGTGATGTTCAGCAACGCTTCGATCTGCACCGATGGCGCAACCGACCCTTCGATCCGAGCGATCAGCTCGTTCGACCAACCACGCGCGCTCGCGCGCATCTTGACTGTCTGGCTGAGCTCCATGCCCCGCCTCCCTGCTGCGATTGAGTTACGCGGAACGGCCCCACTCGGCCGACGCTACACGTCGACCAATTCTCGCATCCCGGGCGCCATCCGATCGAGTCGGTCACCGAGCCCGACCACCTTCAGCCGGTGGTAGTACTCGTTGATCTGCTTCTTGCGCATCAGCAGCAGCAGCTTGTAGCCCTCGTCGAGGTGCTCAAGCCCCCCGCCCGCCAGCAGGGCCAGCGCCTCGCCGGTGATCGGGTTGGTCGTCAGCCCGGCCTGCGTGGTCTGGATCCGCTCGTTGATGTCGAGGTAGTGGTGCAGCTCCTCTTTGCGCCAGGGCTGCGTCTCGACGGTGTACTTGGTGTGCGTGACGCCGAACGCGAGGTGCCGGCTCTCGTCCTGCGCGGACAGCCGGAACATCCGCTTCTCGGCCTCGTTCTGGCCAATCAGCTCGCCCATCCGGAACAGCGACTGGACCAGACCCTCGGCGAACAGGTGGAGGATCGCGGTCATCTCGGTGAAGTCGTCGATCGCCAGCAGGCCGGCCGCGCCGAACCCTGAGAGCGAGAAGCCCCCGCCGTTGACCAGCGCGCGCTTGCGGAACACGTCGAGGTGACGCGCCTCGTCCATCAGCTGCGTGCCGAGGAAGAGCTGCGATTCGAAAAAGTCGGGGTGCACCGTCTCCAGGAAGCGGCCCGGCACATCGCCGGCGATGAATTCGACCTGCGTCAGGAACGTGCACAGCGTGCACATCGCCCGCTCGATGTCGTCGCGCTGTTCGCCGATCGTGTCCCAGGGGATGTCGCGCGCGCTTGACCACTGGCGCTGCAACGCCTCTTCGTAGAGCAGCATCGCGCTCTCCGACCAGACATCGCCCTTGTCCCGATACTGCCGAGCGTGCGCCACGGAGCGGGGATCGGCGGTGATTCCTCGCGGCGCGAACGAGCGCGAGTCAGCCTCGTCATGGCCATCGGCCGAGACCATCCGCTGGTTGATCGCCGCGAGCGTGACGCCCTTGCGACCCGCCACGATCTCAAACTCCTCATCCGTCTCCAGGTTCAACCAGTCGAGGTACAGTCCGGGATTCTCGATCGAGGTCACCATCAGGAGGCTCCGCTCTGCTTGACCACAAGATCCGGTCCCTTCGACCATATCAGGCGCACTACTCACTCGACACTCACTCGACACTCGCTGCGCGTCACAATTTCAGGGCGCAGCGGGGGCGATCGGGTCGAAGCGATCGCGCAGATAGTTGACCAGATCCCAGCGCTCCTGCTCGCTGAGCTGGTCCTGCCAGGCCGGCATCCCGGTCCCGCGAATACCGTCGCGAATCCACGCGAACAGCACACCGTCGGGGTGGAACGGCACGTGCACGGTGAAGTTGGCCGGGGGCGCAGGCAGCGTCTCGGCCAGCGGGCCGTCGCCCGCGCCCGTCGCGCCGTGACAGCTCGCGCAGTGTCGCGCGAACAGCGGTTCGCCGCGCTCGATCGACTCGACGGTCCGCTCGACGGGATTCTGCAGCGTCCGACCGGGATCGACATGCAGGCCGGTCAGCAGCACCACCGCCGCGATGATCCCAAGCACGCCGCCAACCAGGCTCGCGTCGCCGGCCCTCACTCCGAAACGGGCGCGCAGATGCCGGCGGTTGACCAACACCAGCCCGCCGAGCACGAACGCCCACAGCGCGCCGACGCCGTTCCAGTCCATCTGCGTCAGCGGCAACGCCAGCGGACCGGGGATGCCGGTGTCGAAGGGCAGCACGGTCTGGTACCCGGAGACGACCTCGCTTTCGACGGCCGCCACCAGATCATCGCCGCTCGCCCGCCGCATCTCGGCCTCGACCGTCCAGCGTCCCGGCAGCCCGAAGTAGGCCCCTTCGAGCGAAAACCTCCCGTCGCCCTCAGCGACAGCCGCGACCGTGACGGGGCCCACAGCCGGATCCGCATAGCGGAAACGCAGCCGCAGCTGCTCGACCGCGTTGGCCAGCGGCTGCCCGTTTGCGTCGGAGACCTGCACTTCCCAGCGGTTGAAGCCGACCAGGTTCGGAGTGATCGTCAGCTCGGCCACGACATCGGCCCGCGCGACGGTGCGGACGATCGTGTTGTCGCGCTGCTCGGTCTGGGGCAGCGCGCTCGCCGGTGAGGGCAGCTGCGTCAGCACGCCGGTCACCATCAGCACCGCCACGCCGAGCGCCAGCTCGCCCCGCATCATTGGCCGGAACCAGCGCTCCAGACGCTCCGCGCCGCCCGCCACGCGCGGCCGCAAGACCATCGCGTTGAGCCCCGCGACGCCGAACAGGATCAGCAACACCACCAGCTTGACGATGAACGCCGCACCCCAATCGGTCTCGACGAGGCCGCGAGCGCTGGGCACCTGGATCAGCGCGTTGAGCAGTCCGGCGGCGAGCAGGATCGGCACGCTCGCCGCCGCGACGATCGAGAAGCGCTGCACCAGCGCGACGCGCCAGCCGGCATCGCCATCCGTATCGGCATTGGGGCGCCCCCGCCAGAGCACCGCGATCAGTAGCGCCAGCATCCCCATCCAGACCGCTGCCGCCGCCAGGTGGAGCGCGTCGAACAGCGCTCCCCAAATCCCACCGGAAGCCAGCGCGGCCCCATGCGAGACGCCGGCCGTCGAGGCCAGCCAGGCGACCGCGAGCATCGCGAGCGAGCGCGACGCCCAGGCGGGCGCCGGCCCCCGCGCAAGGCGAGCGACGACGACCGCCGCGAGCAGCAGCGCCGCCCAGCGGGTGTTGAGCCACAGCCCGAGCCGGGTATCGAACAGCACCTCGTCCAGCAGCCCGATCCCGCCGAGTTCGAGCGCCGCCGAGATCGCCTCGTAGCCGGTCGTCAGCAGACCCAGGCCGACGCCGATCGCCAACGCCGGCGCAACCGTGGACGCGACCAGGCGAGGCTGCGGGGTCGGCAGCGTGCCCGCCGCAAGCCAGAACGCGACCGCGCCCACGAACAGCACGAGCGCTGCGAACGAGACCGCCTTCGCCGCAGCGTCGGCAGCCGGCGGCGGCCCCGAACGCGCGAGCTCCACGACCACTCCAGCCCCCGCAGGCGCGCTGCCATCAGGGTTGAGCACCGAGAAGACGTAGGAGCCGTTCCAGGTGTGCCCATCGACCTGCGAGAGCGTCCGCCAGACGACCGTGTAGACGCCCGGCGGCAGCCGCAACACGTTGACACGCATCTGCGTCGCGTTCGCCTCGAAAAATTCGGTGTCGCCGATGTCGCGCGGCTCGCCGCTGCTGTCGAGCACCCGCACGCTGCTGTAGTCGCGCTGCAGCGGCTCGGTCATGAACACGCTCACCGCCGAGGGCGACTCGCGCAGCGCCGCGTTGATCGGCGGGTCGGCGCGAGCCAGCAACGCGTGAGCCGCCACCGGCGGCGCGTCCTGCAGCACGGCGATGGCCGCCGCGAGCAGCACGACCGCCGCGAGCAGCCAGCGCCTCACTGCGCGCTCGACTGCGAGCCGACAGCGGCACGCTCGATCAGCTCATCCCACGCTTCGTCGGTCAGGCGGCCGCGCCAGTCGTGCCAGCCATGGAACTCGCCCGGCGCAACGGCGAACGCCGCGCCATCGCCGTCGACCTCAACGAGGTAGACGCCAAACGAGCCGCGAGCCAGCACGTGGCGACCGTCGCTGGAGAAGGCGAAGTCGGGCTGGTCCTCGGTCAGCGCGGCGATCAGCCTCGGCACGCCCCCGACCGCGTCAACGCGCCAGATGTCTTCGGGTCCGTTCTCGCGCACGATCACCCGGCTCGAGATGGTGCTCAGCTCGACCGAGCCGGCGAACACGATCGACTGCCCATCGGGCGACCATCTGGGCACGCGCACGAACTGGACCGGCCAGACGCCGTCGGGATCGAGCGGGTACTCATCGCCCGTCGCGAGGTCGCGCACGACGAGCCGCGCGGCGCCCCCGTATGGGTCATCCACGAACACCAGCCGAGAGCCATCGGGCGAGATATCGCCGTCACGCGCGAGCGTGCGCAGCACGGTGACGGCGCCCGTCGCGAGGTCGACGCGCTCGATCGAGATCTCGATGTCAGGCGCCTCGTGCGTGTAGATGATCGAGCGTCCATCCGAGCTCCAACGCGGGTACCAGAAGTACTCAGCCTGCTGGTCGTGTTCGATCAGAGTGGTCAGCTCACCGTTCGCGTCGGCGACCATCAGGTCGGCCCCGACGCTGAGGTCGACTCCGCCGGTCAGCTGGAAGCGCACGAAGGCGATCCGCTCGCCGTCGGGCGAGAGCGCCGGCGCGAGCACCTGCCGCCCCTCGCCGGGCTCGACGAGCAGCCGCTCCTCGCCATCCTCACGCAGCCACAGATCGACGCCGATCGTGAACGCCACGGTCCCTGGCACGGGCATCAGCGCGGGGCGATCCGGGTCGCCGCCGCACGCGGCGGCCACGATCGCAGTCAGCAGCAGCGCCAGGATCGCGCGGCGCATCACGTCACCCGGCGGCGAACGACCCAGGCCGCGCCGAGACCGACGAACGCGGCCCCGCCGACGGCGAGCCATACCGCCGCGCCGATCGCGAGACCACCCGTCGGCTCAGCCTCGCTGCGCAGCACGGTTGGGGCGCGTGCTTCGACGGCGCCGCCCTCCGCCGCGTCGGCTTCATCGCCGGGATAGGGGATCAGCAGGTCGCGAGCGAGCTCGCGGTCGGCTGCTTCCTCCGCTTCGGTGGGGCCGCGGCCGATGTAGAAGGGATAGATGCCGCTGTCGTCGTCGCCGTCATCGGCTGAGAGGTTCTGCCAGCTCACGAGGTAACGACCCGCCTCAAGCGTCTCCAGCACATCGGCGCGCATCGCGGCGCGGTCGGCATTATCGATCCTGATCGGGCCCAGCGCGATCGACGCGCCGTCGGCGGCCCGTTCGAGCCAGATCGTGTTCGCGCCGGCGCGGCGAAACAGTTCCTGCGAGAAGCGCAGCTCGATGCTCTCCGGACCGTCGTCGAGCACCTCGGCGAACGCAGGCGTGGACGAGGCGTATGCCGCGTGCGCCGCAGCGGGCTCGATCAGCGCGAGTGCCGCGAGAAGCGCCACCATCGCCATGAGCGCGATGGCCGAGATGGCCGAGATGGCGGGGGCGCTACTCGCCCCCGTGCGAGTCCTGCTGGTCGTCATCGCTCTCTTCGTCGTCCATGCTCATGCCTTCGTGATCGCTGCCTCCATCATCGCTCTCCGGCTCGTGCTGGTGAACCGGCGGCTCCAGCCCGGCCAGCGCCGGCGGCGGCGGGACCAACGCGCCGTCGAGCCAGGCCTCGACGTTGGCCTCAAACGTGTGCGCCAGCGCGTGCACGATCCGCGAGGGCTCAGCAGCCGCGGCTGCGTCGTCGGCCCTCAGCGCGGCGAGCAGCGCGTCGAGCCACTCGGCGTATTGCGCCACGTGGTCGCGCAGGTCGGCCGGCCAGGACACCCAGTGCAGCGTCTGGCGTGCGCGCTCGGCCCACACCAGCGCATCGGTCGGCACGCGGCCGTCGTCGCGAATCATGCGATCGAGCCGGTGGTAGCGCAGCGGGTTGAGCGGTTCGAGCGCGGCGATCAGCTGCGCCCGCTGCGCCTCCGCCGATACGACGGCGATCTGACGCGCCCGGGCATCCTGCTGCTGCTCAGCGACGCCCCCCGAGCACGCCGCCACGGACACCGCCGCGCACACCGCCGCGATCGCGAGCACGGCGGACATTGGGCGGGCGAGCATCGTGCCGATCACGAATCGAGCGTAAACTGATTCTCCCGTAGTGGCCGCGAACTGGATGGAGCCGCCGATGTATCTCGCGATGAACCGCTTCCGCGTCAAGCTCGACTGCGAAGAGCAGTGGGAACAAATCTGGAAGCAACGCGAGTCGTATCTGGCCAGCGTGCCGGGCTTCCAGCAGTTCATGCTGCTGCGCGGCGCCGAGGCGGGTGACTACATCTCCTTCTCGGCCTGGCAGGATGAGGCGGCGTTCCACGCCTGGACGCGCAGCGAGTCGTTCCGGCTTGCTCACGCGCAGGGCTCGATCGGCGAGGTCCTCGCCGGTCCGCCGGTGCTCGGACTCTTCGAGCCCGTGATCACCGAGACCCCGACCACCCGCGAGATCGCCAACACCTCCCCGGTGCCCGGCCGCCAGGGTCCGCGCCACTAGCCTCGACGAACATCACCGAGGCGCACGTTCGAGTCCCTCGTAGGCGAACTCACGCAGACGAACACGGGTGATCAGAATGGTCCGCTCGTCGTCGAAGAGTTCGAAGACGATCCGCCATCTTCTGTTTGGCCGCACGCGCCAAAGATGCTCGAAGTCATCGAGTTTCTTCGAGTTCGGCATGATCGGGCCGCGGCGAAGGTCGCGGATGGCATTCTTGACTGCGCGTCGCGGAACGGGACTGAGTACGTCAATCTCCGCCTGCGCCTCGTCACTGTGAACAACGAGGTAGTTCACCCCCGGCGTAGCTCCTCGCGGTAGTCGCGAAGGATCTTCGCAGCGTTGGGTAGCTGCTGCTCGATACGGCGCAGATATTCGACTTCTTCGGGATACTGTTCCGGCAGGCGTTCAACGTGTGCTTCCCAGTCTGGGAAGGCCTCGTCGAGCTGGGAAAGAAGCCTGTCTTCGTCTGCGTCCAGCTCATCCAGCTCTTCATTGGACTCGCGCTGGGCGTCCCAGTCGCTGATTCTCGCGCTTCGCTCCGCGGAGACGCGCGCGTCGTCAGCATCCTCTTCGGGCGTCGACTCGTCGTCGAATTCCATCTGCCGGTAGACATCGGCCATCTCGTGGTCGCCACGCGCGAGCGCGCGGGTGACCAAGCGCTCTCGGGTGAGTGCGCGACGCTCTTCTCGGGTCAGTTCAGGTTCGGCGACCATGCGAGACTCCGTTCCTGCGTGCGTACGGCGATTGTAGCGCTACCGCGGGGGCCGGCGGCAGTGTGGCGCGGCGCGAACGACGCGGGCTCCGTTGCCCACTCAATGTGGGCAATGAGGCGTCGGTGATAGCCTCAGTGCGGCGCGTCCCGCGAGCGATGCGCTTCGAACTGCGACTAAATTCGGCACGGCTGCGAGCGGAAGGACAACTCACTATGGGCATGCTTGACAATCGGGTGGCGGTGGTCACCGGCGCGGGGCGGGGGATCGGCGCCGAAACCGCGAAGCTGTTCGCCGCCGAAGGCGCAAGGGTCGTCGTCAACGACCTCGGCGGCGCGGTCGACGGCAGCGGCTCGGCCAGCGCGCCGGCCGACGAGGTCGTGGCCTACATCAACGACATGGGCGGCCAGGCCGTCGCCAACCACGCCTCGGTCGCCGACTACAACGCGGCCGAGAGCATCGTCAGGGACGCGCTCGACAACTTCGGCGACCTCGACATCGTGGTCAATACGGCCGGCATCCTGCGCGACCGGATGGTCTTCAACATGACCGAGGCCGAATGGGACGCGGTGCTCGATGTGCACCTCAAGGGCCACTTCAACCTGACCAAGTACGCCTCGATCCACTGGCGCGCCAACCGCAAGGGCCACTACCGGCTGATCAACTTCTCATCGGTCTCCGGCATCTTCGGCGCGCCCGGCCAGCCCAACTACGCGGCCGCCAAGATGGGCATCGTGGGGTTCACCTACTCCTGCGCCAACGCGTTGCCGCGCTACGGGGCCACGGCCAACGCGATCTCGCCCGGCGCCTCGACCCGCATGACCGACACCGTGCCCGAGGAGCGGCGCCAAGCCGGCTCGATCGATTCGAGCGCCCAAGACCCGCGCCGCTCGCCGGCCAACGTGTCGATTCCGCTCGTCTACATTGCCTCCGAACAGTCCGACTGGCTGAACGGCCAGATCATCGGCGCCTCCGGCTACGACCTCCAGCTGTTCAACAAGCCGGCCGTGATCCGCCAGATGCGCGGCACCGAGCGCTGGACCGTTGAGGGCGCTGCCGAGCAGTTCGAGCAGATCTTCAAGCCGGTCGTCGAGGGCGGCGGCTTCTACGGCTAGCAGCTGACCCGACAGCGGGCGGCGGGAAGGACGATTCAGATGGGCATGCTTGACAACCGAGTGGCGATCGTGACCGGAGCAGGCCGGGGCATCGGCGCGGAGATCGCGAAGCTCTTCGCCGCGCAGGGCGCCAAGGTCGTCGTCAACGACCTGGGCGGCTCCGTCGACGGCGACGGCGCGGCCGCGGGACCGGCAGATGGTGTCGTGGCGCTGATCAACGACACCGGCGGCGAGGCGCAGGCCAACTACGCCTCCGTGGCCGACTACGACGCCGCCGAAGGCATCATCCAGCAGGCGCTCGACGCCTACGGACGGCTCGACATCCTCGTCAACGTGGCCGGCATCCTGCGCGACCGGATGGTCTTCAACATGACTGAGCAGGAGTGGGACGCGGTGGTTGACGTGCACATGAAGGGCACGTTCAACACCACCAAGTACGCCTCGATCCACTGGCGCCAACAGCGCGAGGGGCACTACCGGCTGATCAACTTCACCTCCGGCTCGGGGCTCTTCGGCGCCCCCGGTCAACCCAACTACGCCGCGGCCAAGCTCGGGATCGTGGGCTTCACCTACTCCTGCGCGAACGCGCTGGGTCGTTACGGCGTCACCTCCAACGCGATCGGCCCCGGCGCGGCCACGCGGATGACCGACACCGTGCCCGATGAGCGGCGCGGCGGCGGGATCACGCAGACCAGCGAGGCCGACCCACGCATGTCGCCGGCCAACGTCGCCGTGCCGATCGCCTACATGGCCTCCGACCAGTCCGACTGGCTCAACGGCCAGATCATCGGCGCGATGGGCTACGACATCTCGCTCTACTCGCAGTACGAGGTGACGCGGCAGCTCGCCGGCACGGAGCGCTGGGACGTTGAGCGCGCCGCCGCCGAGATGGAGCGCGTCTTCAAGCCCGCCGTCCTGGGTGAGCGGCGCGTTGGCTGAGCCCGGCGCCGCCGAGGTCACGATCCGGCAGGCCAGGGTCGACGATGTCCCGGCGCTGACGGCGCTGTACAACCACTACATCGAGACGACGCCGGCCACGTTCGACCTCAAGCCGTGGACGGTTGAGCGTCGCCGCGACGAGTGGTTCTCGCGCTACGCCGAAACGGGCCCCTACCGCCTGTTTGTGGCTCAGCAGGGCGAGCGGATTGTGGGCATGTCCTACTCGGGGCCGTGGAATCCCAAGGCGGCCTACGACACGAGCGTGGAGACGAGCGTCTATTGCCTTGACGGCGAGACGGGCCGCGGGCTCGGCCGCGCGCTCGTCGCCGCGCTGCTGGAAGCGTTAGAGCAGGAGCGCGTCCACCGCGCGTTCGCCCTGATCACGCTGCCCAACGAGCCGTCCGAGCGGTTGATCGAGCGGATGGGCTTCAGCCTCGTCGGCATCCTGCCCGAAGCGGGCCGAAAGTTCGACCAATTCTGGGATGTCGCCATCTGGCAGCGAGCGATTGGAACACACTGACGGCCCACCGGAATGATGCTTGGGGGAAGGGTCAGAGGTCGACCGGCGGCACGGCGCGCAGCAAGGGCAGGAGATCATGCGTGATTTCAAGCCCGATGCGCGCCAGTCCGCTCCAATCGCCGACACCATGCCAGGTCATCACTTCCTGCACCTCGGGATGCGAAGAGTCACGAATGTAGTCCGCTGACTCCCGCATCCTGCGCAGATGCCGGAGCGCATCACCGACTTCCGGGCTCAGCGTTTCAGCCACAGCCTCAAGGACGGCTCGATGCGACGGACGGCGCTCGCCACGCGCCGCCATGCGCTCTGCATCAATGCCGTACAGCTGATCGCGCGCGGTCAGATGGCAGGCGTAGTACAACCGGTTCAGAGCGGTTCGGAAGTCCGCCTCGTCTCGACCATCCCGCACATGCCGTTCGCCGATCTCGGCCAACCGCCCGGGATCAAGCGTCACTCGCAGCCCCGCGGCGATCCCGTAGGCCGACGATGAGCAGGGCAACCAGCTCCCTGGCCTTGCGCTCGCCCGGCTCGAGCTGGTCGATCCAGCGCTGCACATCGGGGCCAATGCTGCGCTGGAATCTCCACGCTTCGTCATGCGTTGTGTCGCTGTGGACGGAGAAGGGGAACCAGGTCACCCCCTCCATGTCGACATCAACGCCGATCCGGGCGCGGAGGATCGGGAAGGCGACCTCGTCCGCTCTGGATTGAACAATCCGCCAATACGCGGTCGCCAAACGGCAGAACAGCGGCGTGAGCCGCGCGTCATCGAGGTTCATTTCAAGTTCGATCTCGCGCGCTGGTCTGACACTTGCCTGAACCATCGGATCACTCCCGCCGTCTCAGGGTACCGTGCGTGGCCGTCGCCGTGGTCTGCGTTCGATCCGCACCGTCTTGCAAATCACGAGTGCACGCAGCTAGCGATCGATGCTGTAGAGTTCCGCCACCGTGTCGTTGCAGATCGCGGCGATGTCCTCGTTGCCGACGCCCTGGAAGTTGAAGTTGATCGTGGGGCGCGACTCCGGCCATGTTGAGTCGCCGTGCGGGTAGTCGGAGCCCCACATCAGCCGGTCGACGCCGATGTGCTGGCGCGTCTGCACGCCGACCGGGTCGCTCTGAAAGGTGGCCCAGATGTTGCGGCTGAAGTACTCGTTGGGCGAGAGCTCCTGCTCGAGCTTGAGCATGTAGCGGAACTCGTCCCAGCCGTGCTGCAGGCGGTAAAGGAAGTGGCCGAGCCAGCCGATGTCGTTCTCGACCGAGACCACCTTGAGATTGGGGTGACGCGTGAACACGCCGCTGCAAAGCATCGCCGTGAGCGACTTCATCGCGGGCGCCGGCAGGTCCATGTACCAGACCAGCCAGGGGTCGGCGGCCGCTCCCGCCGAGCGGTAGCGGCCGGTCAGGATGTGCATGCTGAGCGGCATCTCGAGCTCGGCGGCGGCCGCCCAGACCGGGTCGAACGCGGGGTCGCCGTAGGTCGCTTCAGGCGCGAGCGAATTCGGGATCAACGCCCCGCGCAGGCCCAGCGAACGGGCCCGCTGCAGCTCGTTGACGGCGTGCTCCACGTCATCCAGCGAGATCATCGCGAGCCCGACCAGGCGCTTCGGATCGTGCGCACAGAACTCGGCCATCCAGTCGTTGTAGGCGCTGAAGACGGCCTGCTGCAGCCCCGTGTCGGACAGCGAGAAGTAGGGCATCGCCATTGAGGGGTAGATGACCTCGCAGACGATCCCGTCGATGTCCTGGTCCTTGAGCCGCTCGACGGGGTCCCAGGCGCCCGGGCGGATCTGTTCGTAGCCGCGCTTGTTCGCTTCGGCGCGGTCCTTCGGATCGACGTTGGCAACCGCGAAGCCGGCGACGCGCTGCGGCGTGCCGCCGTCGACGACCATGAACTGGCCCTCTTCGACCTCGCCCGTTGGCATCTCGGCCTGCATCTCGATGTGCGGTCCGCGCTCGCGATAGGCGGCATCGATCCGGCCGGTCCAGAGGTCGGCGGGCTCGATGATGTGCGAGTCGGCCGAGATCACCGCCTGCGCCGGCGAGAGCGCCTCCTCGAGTTCGGCGCCGTAGCGCTCGCGGGCCAGCGTAAACGCGGTGGATTCTGCGGCTACCTGCTCGCCGCTCGTTTCGGTGGTCATGGCGGGATGCTCCTGCTGGGCCTCAACGCGGTGATCCCGGAGCATAGGCGGCGGCGAACCGTCTCTCCAGCTGGGCGGACAGCAGTCTCGTAGATCGCTAGCATCCGTCGGCAGCAGCCCCTGACTGAACGGCTGAGTGACCACGGAGCCATCATGGAACACCCACCCGACCAGTATCCCGCGCGACTCGAAGTGGACTATCCCGAGCGACTGGGTGGGCTGAGCACATTCTTTCGCCTCCCACTGATCATTCCGATTTGGATCTTGGCCGGCCTGCTGCCGATTGCTCCAGCGCTGTTCTTGTCGCTCGCCGCTGAGGGATTGATCGACGGCGACGCAGCGAACAGCATCTTCGGGGCAGCGTTTTTCTTGCCGCTCGTCCTGATGCTGCTCTTGCGACGCAAGTACCCGCGCTGGTGGTTTGACTTCCTGCTCGAACTGACCCGCTTCCAGGCGAGGATGACCGCCTACATCGCACTGTTGACCGACAAGTATCCCTCCACCGACGAGCAGCAGTCCGTTCACCTGGAGCTTGACTACCCCGACGCCGAGCAGCTCAACCGCTTCTTGCCGCTGGTCAAGTGGATCCTGTTGATTCCTCACTACATCGTGAGCCTTTTGCTCCTCGTGCTCTCGCTCGGCGCGTTGGCGATCGCCTGGTACGCGATCCTGTTCACCAACCGGTACCCGCGACCGCTCTTTGACTTCATAGTCGGCGTGACGCGCTACTGGCTGCGAGTCGGCGCCTACGGCTTCCTACTGATCACCGACCGCTACCCGCCGTTCCGGCTCGACGCGTAGCTGCGTCGGAGACGGCTGCTAGCCTCAAGCCACGCGCGACCGCCTGCAGGACGCTTGAAGGACCAAGACATGAGCGACCGCATCGGCATGGGCATCTCAAACTTCCCCTTCTCCGATGTCAAGACGCTGTGGCGCTGGATCGACCTCTGCGAGGACGCCGGCGTCGACTCGATCTGGCAGACCGACCGCCTGATCTCCCCGCAACCGATGCTCGAGTCGATGACCTTCATGGCCGCCCTCGCGGCGGGTACCGAGAAGCTCAAGTTCGGGATGAACGTGGTGGTCGTCGGCTTCCGCGACCCGCTGGTGCTGGCCAAGCAGTGCGCGACGATCGACTTCCTGAGCAACGGGCGCCTGCTGCCGGCCTTCGGGGTCGGCGGACCGATCGCCCCGGAATGGCGCGTGACCGACCGTCCGCTGGCAGGCCGCGGACCGATCGCCGACGAAGCACTCACGATCATCTCCCGCCTCTGGAGCGAGGATTCGGTCACCTTCCACGGCGAGCATTTCCACTACACCGACGCGGTGATGGAACCGAAGCCGGTGCAGCAGCCGCTGCCGCTCTGGATCGGCGGCGCGAGCAAGGCGGCGATCCGGCGCACGGCGCAGATCGGGACGGGTTGGGTCGCCGGCGTCCAGGGCGCCGACGAGGTGGGGCCGGTGATCCAGAAGATCAAGGCCGCGCTCTCCGAGGCCGGGCGCACCGACTACGAGCCCGACCACTTCGGCGCCGGCTTCGCATACCACTTCGGCAGCTGGGACGATGCGGATGTGCAGACCCAGATCGCCGGGCTGAAGCGCCGGATTCCCGAGATCGACCCGAACAAATTCTTCGCCATCGGCGACGCTTCGGACATCCTGCAGCGCGTCAACGAGTACCGCGCCGCAGGCGTGAGCAAGTTCATCATGCGTCCGGTGGCCGGCGGCGACGACGCGATCATGCGGCAGACGCAGCAGCTACTCGATGAGGTGCTGCCCGTCGTCCACGCCGACGCCGCCTGAGCCCCGCGCTCACGGCGAAGCCGTCGCGAAGCGGCTGAGTGGGCGCTAGCGGCGAAGCGCGCGCCGAATCCGCCGCTTTGTCGCGCGCTGAACGGTCGCGCGCACGCCCTGCTCGCGGTTCAGGTCGGCCGCCGCCTCGGGCAGTAGCGCCGGGTCGCCGGCGACGATCGCGTCCGACCAGCCCTGCAGCGTCCGATTGGTGACGGGACCCCTGAGATCCTGGCCGAAGCGGGTGAATCGGCGCCAGTGCGTGCCCCGCGCCGGGCGCATGAAGACTGCGCGGCCGGCCTCCATGCACAGCGCGACGCCACCGGCCACATCCCACACGCGCGACCCCTCGAACAGCGCCATCTGCACGCTGCCCTCCGCGGCGAGCGCCAATTCGACGGCGATGCTGCCGAGCGTGCGGACCACGCCGAAGCGCCGGCCTGCCGGTCCGGTCACCCCGCCGGTGCCGCTGGGCACTGTGCTCAGCCGGCTCGACGAGGGGAATCCGGGCGACGAGAGGTCCACGCGCTCGCCATCGAAGTGCAGACCCGAGCCGCTGTGGGCGTGGTACACCCCCGGGCGCATGTAGCGGTTGGTCGGCAGGAAGAGCGCGCCGGCCACCGGCGCGCCGCGCTCGAGCACGCCGATCGAGCAGGCGAACATGCCGAGCCCATTGATGAAGTTGGAGGTTCCGTCGAGCGGGTCGATCACCCAGACGACATCGGCCTGCTTCGGCCCGGCGTCGGCGCGCTCCTCGCCGATCACGCCGTGCTCGGGGAAGCGCTTGCCGACCTCGGCGCGGACCATGTCCTCGATCGCGCGGTCGACCTCGGTCACCGGATCGTGCGCGTACTCATCCTTGTACTGCACTTTGAGCACCGACTGAAAGCGGTCGAGCAGCGTCTCGCCGGCGCGCGCAGCCAACTCGTAGGCGGTCTGGTCGAGCTCGCTGAGCTGATCGGGGTCGAGTGATGTCATGCGACGATGGTAGCCCGATGGCGAGGCCGCGCCGCCTACACTCGAAGCATGGGGGAGGAGCGGGAGATGACCAGCCAACCGCAGACGCTTCGAGAGACCGGCGGGCCCGGGGTCGCGCGCGTGCGATCAGGCGCAGCCGCAGCGACCGCGAGCATCGTGACCGAGGTGAGCTGGGAGGCGGCCGTCGAGCGAATCCTGCCCGAACTCGCTTCGGTCGAGTCGCCCGACCTGCTGCTCGTGTTCATCGATTCCGCGTTCGCCGCCAACTACCAGGAGATCAGCGACCGGCTGCGTGAGGCGACGGGCACGGCGCATCTGATCGGCGCCAGCGGGCAGAGCGTGATCGGCTCGTCGATCGAGGCGGAGGACGGCCACGCGATCGCGGTGCTGGCGATGCAGATCCCCGGCGCCGCCTTGACGCCGCTGCCGATCGACCCGCACAAGATCGACGACGACACCTTCGCGGCGCTCGAGGACGGACCCGACGTGTGGCTGATGTTCACCAACCCGTTCACGATCATGACCGACAAGCTGGTCGCGCACCTACAGGAGACCAAGCCGGGCCTGGTGCTGCTGGGCGGCATGGCATCGTCGGCGCGCCAGGCCGAGGGCGCGGCGGTGTTCATCGACGATCAGGTCCTGCCCGGCGGCGCGGCGATGCTCGGGCTCTCCGGCGTGCAGGTGCGGCCGGTCGTCGCGCAGGGCGCCGAGCCGCTCGGCCAACCGTGGATCGTGACCGAGTGCACGGCCAACATGGTGCAGACGCTCGGCTCGCGGCCGGCGCTGGACGTGCTGACCGAAACGCTCTCGGAGCTGGACGAGGTCACGCGCGACCGCGCGGCCCGGAACCTGCTGATCGGCCTCGCGATGGACGAGTACAAATCGACGCACGAACGCGGCGACTTCCTGATTCGCAACGTGATGGGCGCCGACCGGGAGTCGGGCGCGCTGGCGATCAATGAGGTCCCGCGCGTGGGTCAGACCTTCCAGTTCCAGTTCCGCGACGCCCGCGCAGCCGACGACGACCTGCGGATCCGGCTGGCGGCGACGCGCGACGCGCTCGGCGAGGACGAAGAGGTGCTGGGCGCGCTGCTCTGCTCGTGCAACGGTCGCGGCCGCGGCCTGTTCGGCGAGCCGGATCACGACGCCGCCGCGCTGGCCGAGGCGTTCGGCCCGGTGCCCACGGCGGGCTTCTTCTGTAACGGCGAAATCGGCCCCGTCGGCGGCTCCAACTACCTCCACGGCTTCACCGCCTCAATCGCCCTGCTGACGACGGGGTCGGGTAGGCCGGAGCAAATGTGAGAATGTGTGGCTCGATCAAGTCGGAGGCTGACAACCTACAGCGCTCAGGAAATCATTTGCGCTGTTCAGCGTGCTCAGACCGCAGTTCTGGCACGACTCGTCCAGAGAAACCACGCCACGCTTCTTTCTGACGTCGAGCGTTACCACAGTCACGGCATAGCCCATCTCTTTAATCTGTAGGGCGTGCGCGAGGACCATGCTGTCCCCGTCGGCTCCCTCTTCGTCGATCATTCGACTCGTCCGCTGCCCGCATTCCAGTGCCACGCCGATCAATCGTTCGCCGGGTTCTGTTGGAAACCGCACATCACCATAATGTTGCCGAACCCACTTGGCAGCATCGTCCAGTGTCTGCACGTTTCCCACTTCACGACGCACCGCTGCGGAAAATGCGACACTGCCTTGCTCAACCAGGTGACCTAGACATTCAAACACTCGCGCGAGTTCCTGATCTGCAAAACGCCGCTTCAGCTCAATCAGCAACGAGCTGTCCAAGATGTAGACAGCGCCTAGGAGACTCAAGAATCCGAGGCGATCTCTTGCATCAACGCAAGATCAGCACCATCCAGATCAAGCGCGCGGCGGGCGTCGATCTCGAGGATGGAGCGCGAAGAAAGCGCATCGGAAATCGTGCGCGCAGCACTCAAACCGACTTCGGCGATCCTGATCTCGTGCCTTTTTCGCCCTCCTCCCCCTCCTCCTCCGCTGCGTTTCGCGTCGTCCGCCGCGAGCTGTGCATCGATCGCCTTGTACGCCGTTTCAGGCAATACCTCCACGTTGATCATGGCGATCGTCGCTGCTCGAATACTCACTTTAAACCGACGGGCCGCCTTCTTGGCTTGCTCAAGATCCGAGAGCTTCGCAATCGTCTCTCGATGAGCAAACGAAGCCACATCATCACGGGGTATGAGCACGGCATTGGCCGTTTGATCACACCACCGCTCGATTGCAACGGCCTCTTGCCGCAAGCTCAGGCAACTCTGCTGCTCGCCAAGCCCCAGATGCGCCATCTCGTGCCAGAGGGTGAACGAACGGGCGGGGAACGACTCGGCGCTGTTCACCGCTGCTACCGGAGCGAACGCATCAGGGAGTGTGAACCCGCGAAGGCCATTGCGGCCCAGCGCCAGCTGCATTGGCATTACTCGGCGGAACTCTAACGCGCCCCGCCAAGCCTGAAACGCTTCCGAATCGCTGCCCCACTCATACTGCTCTCCAACGGAGATGGTCGACCATTCGCGCAGGACGCCGCCCGCCTCGTGTGGGGACATCTCTCTGCTCAGGCGCGGAAGTTCGACCGGTCCATTGTTCTCACGAAGTTCGGAGATCAACGCCTGGCGCCGCATCGCGCGACGAATCGACAAGCGCTCTTCTGGGCGAAGTACTCGCGGCTCGCGCCCCTGGGCCACCCGCAGCCCGGTCGGCAGCGACGCATCCTGCGGAGGCGATTTGAGATAGAACAGGGTGAACGGCCGATGCAACTTGGCGGCCAGCTTGGTCAATTGCCCTCTCGTCGGAGTTGAGCCGCCGTCTACCCAGCTTTGGACCGCCTCGCACGACACCCTGACAGACTTGGCGATCTCGTCGGGAGTGAAACCGGACTCGTCGATCGCCCACGCGATGACTTCTGCGTTCGTCCGCGTCTGCGTGGCTGCCATCTGCTGCTGCCTTCTGTCCAAGCCAGCTTAAGGCTCCTGACTCCAGTCAGCCGCCGCTGATCTGCGGCACGATCGCGATCTCAGCATCCTGCGGGACGCGCGTGATCAGGCCGGTGCTGACGATGTCGCCGTTGATCGCGAGGCTGATGCCGCGGCCGATCCGGCCGTTTTCGACCAGGCGGGCGGAGAGCTTGGGGTAGCGCTCGCCGAGATCGGCGATCACGCTGCGCAGGTTATGGCCGCTGGCCTGAATCTCTGCGTCGCCGTCGCTGAGCGTGCGGAGCATCACCGGGATCAAGACCTTGACCACGGTGATGCTCCGCCGCTCTGCGGTGTATGAGCGGCTTGCTTAGACCTCCGCGGGCAGCGTTGCCTCGAGGATCGCGCGCGGCGACATCGGCAGCGCGCTCATCCGCAGGCCGATCGCGTCGGCGATCGCGGCCTGGATGGCCGGGGCCGGCGGGATGATCGGGACCTCGCCGACGCCGCGCACGCCGTAAGGGTGCCCGGGGTTCGGCACCTCGACGATGATCGGCTCGATCATCGGCAGGTCGAGCGCGGTCGGCATGCGGTAGTCGAGCAGGCTGGCGTTCTTCAGGTCGCCCGTCTCGTCGTAGTAGTACTCCTCGTTCAGCGCCATGCCGATGCCCTGCGTCGCGCCGCCCTGCATCTGTCCTTCGACGTATGCGGGGTGAATCGCGGTGCCGGCGTCCTGGACGGCGGTGTAGCGAAGAATCTCGACCTTGCCCGTGTCGGGGTCGACCTCGACATCGACGATGTGGGTCGCGAAGGCGGGACCCGAAGAGGTCTTGTTCACGTCGGCGCGGCCGACGATGTGGCCGCCGCTGGCGGCGAGCTGGCCGGCCAGCTCCTTGAAGCTGAACGTGCGCTCATTGCCGTCGTCATCCGCGGGGCCGCGAATCATCGCGTCGTCGCCGTAGCTGACATCGTCGGCGTCGACCTCCCAAATCTGCGCGGCCCGCTGCTCCATCTGACGGCGGATGTCCATCGCGCACTCGTAGGCGGCCCAGCCGCCGGCGAAGGTCGTGCGGCTGCCGCCGGTGACCATCGTGTAGCCGACGCTGTTGGTGTCGACGACGTGCGGGTGCACTTCCTCGGCGGCGATGCCGAGCGTCTCGGCGAGCTGCATGGCGATCGAGGCGCGCGTGCCGCCGATATCGGTGGAGCCGAGCACCAGCGGAACCTTGCCGTCGCCGTTGACCTGCGCGTAGGCGCTCGATTCAAAGCCGATGTTGAACCAGAAGCCCTGCGCCACGCCGCGGCCCTGGTTGGGCCCGGACAGCTCGGAGTTCCAGTGCGAGCTGCTCTGCGCCGCCTCCATGCAGTCGACGTTGCCGATGATCCCGTAGGTGAAGCCGTCGGCGCGCGATGCGCCCTCAACAGAGGCGTTCTTGAGCCGCAGCTCGAGCGGGTCGAGCTGAAGTTGCTCGGCCAGCTCGTTGATCACGGCCTCCGTCGCGAACTCCGACTGGGGCGCGCCCGGCGCGCGGTAGGCGGCGGTCTTCGGCTTGTTGACGACCACGTCGTAGCCGTCGATGAGCTGATTGGGGATGTCGTAGGGGGCGAGGGCGCACATGGCTCCGGCGCCGACCGGCGAGCCGGGGTAGGCACCGGCCTCGAAGGCGAGGTAGACCTCGCCGGCGGTCAGCCTGCCGTCGCGCATTGCGCCGATCTTGACCCGCATGTAGGTGCCGGAGGTCGGGCCGGTGGCCAGCAGGACCTCTTCGCGGTTCATGGTCAGCTGCACGGGGCGGCCGGTGTCACGCGAGAGAATCGCGGCGAGCGGCTCGAGATAGACGGGAATCTTCCCGCCGAAGCCGCCGCCGATCTCCATCGGCGTGACCTTGACCTGTGAGGGCGAGAGCTGCACCAGCGGCGCGACCGAGTCGCGCACCACGAACGAGCCCTGCGTGCTGGTCCAGACATCGAGCGTGCCGTCGGCGCGCCAGTAGGCGGTGCCGTTGTGCGGCTCGATGTAGCCCTGGTGCGCCATCGAGGTCTCGTACTCGCGCTCGATTACCACATCGGCCTCGGCGAAACCCGCGTCCATGTCGCCCTTGGCGAAGCGCAGGTGCGAGGCGGTGTTGCTGTCACTGTCGCTTAGCGAACCGTCCATCTCGCCGGTCTTCATGCCGTCGTGCAGCTTGGGCGCCGTGTCGAGCATCGCGTCGCGCACGTCGAGGACCGGCGGGAGCACTTCGTATTCGACCGTGATCAGCTCGATCGCGTCCTCGGCGATGTGGTGATCGGTCGCGGCGACGGCGGCCACTGCGTGACCCTTGTAGAGCACCTTGTCGGAGGCGATCACGTTGTCGAGCAGCCAACTGAGCTGCGCGGAGCCTTCGCCGGTGTCGATCACCTCATCGGAGGCGCGCGGGAAGTCGGCGTTGGTGATCACGGCCTTGACGCCGGCCAGCGCGCTGGCCTTGCTGGTGTCGATGCTGAGGACCCTGGCGTGCGCGTGGGGGCTGCGCAGGACGCGGCCGTAGAGCATGCCGGGCAGCTGCAGATCGGCCCCGTACTGCGCGGCGCCGGTGACCTTGTCAACGCCGTCGTGACGGATCGGTCGGGTGCCGATGACTTTGTACTGTGTGTGCTGACGGTCGGCGGTAACCATTGCGGGTGTCCCTTCTGTGGTCGGGCGTGGTCGACGTTGTTCAGGTCGGCTGAGTTATTGCTGTCCGGCGGCGAGTTGCACGGCGCGGATGATCTTGTCGTAGCCGGTGCAGCGGCAGAGGTTGCCGGCCAGCCAATAGCGGATTTCGTGTTCCGTCGGGTCCGGGTTCTGCTCGAGCAGCGCCTCCGCGGCGACGAGGAAGCCCGGGGTGCAGATGCCGCACTGCAGCGCGGCCTCTTCGAGGAACGCGTTCTGCAGCGGTGAGAGCTGGTCGCCGTCGGCGAGGCCCTCGACGGTGAGCACGTCGGAGCCTTCGACTTCGGCAGCCATCACCAGGCAGGAGTTGACGATTCGGCCGTCGAGGTTCACGCAGCAGGCGCCGCAGTTGCCGTTGTTGCAGCCTTCCTTGGCCCCGGTCAGGCCAATCCGGTCGCGCAGCGCTTCGAGCAGGCTGTCGCGCTCGTTGGCGAGGAAGACCGTCGGCTCACCGTTGATGGTGGTGTTGACGACGATGTGGGTCGTTGCGGGCGAGGTCTGGGTCACAGTGGCGACTCCCTACGAAAAGCTGTGCTGAATGTCTAGGCCGCGCGCTCGGCGGCCTGGCGGATGGTTCGTTCGGTCAACACGCCGGCCAAGTGGCGGCGCTGGCGGATCGATCCGCGCATGTCGCTGATCGGGACAGCGGCGGCGCGCGATGCGGCCGCTGCGGCTTCGATCGTCTCGTCGCTGAGCGGCTGGCCGACCAGCGCGGCGGCGGCGTCATCGACGAGCAGCGGGATCGGGGCGACCGCGCCGATCGAGACGCGCGCCCAAGTCACCGTGCCGTCTTCAATCCGCACCTGCGTGGCGGCGTTGGTGACGGCGATGTCCATCTCGTTGCGCGGGATGAAGCGCAGGAAGCGGGCGCCGCTACCGGCGGCCGGCGTCGGCACGTTGAGCGAGACGACGAACTCGCCCGTCTCCAGCACGTTGCGCCCGGGGGCAGTGCAGAAGTCCTCAACGGCGACGCTGCGGCGGCCGTTGGGGCCGGCGATCTCAACGGTCGCCTCCAGCACGATCAGCGTGGGGATGCCGTCGGCGGCGGGCGACGAGTTGCAGAGGTTTCCGCCGAGGCTGGCGCGGCCCTGGATCGCCGTGCCGCCGATCAGCGAGGTCGAGTCGACGATCGACGGGTAGAGATCGCGGACGGTCTCGCTCGCGTAGATGTCGTAGCAGGGGGTGGCCGCGCCGATGGTCAGGCCGGAGTCGGCGTCGTATGAGAGCGCCATGACTTCGGGGATGTGCTTGATGTCGACGAACAGATCGATGTCGCGCGTGCGTTCACGCGCCTGGACGATCACGTCGGTTCCGCCGGCCAGCACGCGGGCTCCGACGCCGCCTTCGGCGAGCAATCGGGAAGCCTCTTCGACACTGGCGGCGCGTGCGTACTTGACGGCTTGCACGTGTCCCGCCTCCTACCGTGAAATTTGGCGCGTGGCGCAGCATCTTGAGCGCACACAACGCACACGCCGGAACTCCGGCGTGCGTTGGGAGGATAGCGCATCGTGGGGGGCGGGCTGTCGGTCGGTGGGGCTCAGTCGGCGCTCGCGGCGACCGGGGGCGCCTCGGTTTCGACGATCGCCTCGGAGGGCGCGAGGCGCCCGCCCCTGGTGATCCTCAGCACCGCGTAGCCCAGCAGGGCCGCGATGATCGAGGCGGCAAAGACGCCCATCTTGGCCGCTTCGAGCGAGGTCACACCTGAGGGGTCGTCGAGATCGAAGGAGAGATTGGCGATAAAGATGGCGACGGTGAAGCCGATCCCGGCGAGCAGCGCGGCGCCGGCGAGGTGCGTCCAGGTTAGCGAGGGAGGCTTGATCGCGATCCTGAAGCGAATCGCGAGCGCCGAGACGAGCAGAATCCCGCCGAATTTGCCCAGTAACAGGCCGAGGAAGATGCCCCAGGCGACGTTGGAGCTGACGGCGGCGGAGATGCTGTCGCCGCTGATCAGGATGCCCGCGTTGGCCAGCGCGAAGAGCGGTACCACGAAGAACGCCGAGATCGGGGCTGCCTCTTCCTCGAGGCGCTCGAGTGGACTCATGCCCTCGTGGGCGACGTGACGCACGCCGCGCAACGCTTCTTGCGAGTCGGCTGCGGCGACACGCGGGTCCTCATCGCCCATCGCGTGGCGCAGACGCTGCAGAAAGTAGTCGATCCGCCGAGACGTGCCTTCGTGGTTGTACAGCGAGCTTGCCGGCACGATCAGGCCGAGGATCACCCCGGCGAGCGTGGAATGAATGCCGGCTTCCCACAACGTGAGCCAGAGAATTGCACCACCGATGGCGTGCACCCCGAAGTGTCGGACCCCGACCCGCTTCAGCAGCAGCAAGAACGCGACAGCGCCGAGCAGGCCGCCGATCCACTCGATCCGGATGTTCTCGCTGTAGAAGATGGCGATGATCAGAATCCCGCCCACGTCGTCGGCCACCGCGAGTGTGAGCAGGAAGATCTTCAGCTGCACCGGGATTCGCGGCCCGACCAGCGCGAGCACACCGAGGGCAAAGGCGATGTCCGTGGCGACGGGGATGCCCCACCCGGCGCTGCCGGCGCCGCCGGCGTTGAACGCCGCGTAGATGGCTGCGGGCACGATCATGCCGCCCAGCGCCGCAGCGATCGGCAGGGCCGCCTGGCGCGGGTTCTGCAGCTCGCCGTGCACGACCTCGCGCTTGATTTCGGCGCCGACGACTAAAAAGAAGACCACCATGAGCACGTCGTTGACGACGTGTTGCAGGCTGACTCCGCTGCCGGGGTGGAGTTTGTCCTCGAACGCCCAGATCGCCAGATCGAGGCGAACCTCCGCATGCCAGAACGACGTGTAGGCGTCGGGCGCGGCGTTCGCCCAAATCATCGCCACGACCGCAGCCGCGACCAGCACGATCCCGCCGGCGGCCTCGACCTGCATGAAGCGCAGGGTCGGTTCGACGACGAGCCGACGGATCGGCCCGGAGCCCTGCATCCACGGTGGTCGGTAGAGGTCGGCCATCACGCTCCTCCGCGCAAGCGAACGTTAGCCAAGCGTGGCCGCCGGGTCATGCTCCCCCGGACAGACGGGAGTTCGGCGCAACGCGAGACGGTCGTCGCAGGCGCTTGGTTCTGAAGGCACTTGGTTCAGATCGTGAAGTAGTGCGCATCGGGGTGGTGGACGATCAGTGCGGAGGTCGATTGCTCGGGCTCGATCTGCCACTCCTCGGAGAGCGTCGCGCCGATCCGCTCGGGCTCGAGGATGCGCCAGAGCTGCACCTGGTCCTCGAGATTCGGGCAGGCCGGGTAGCCGAACGAGTAGCGCGCGCCGCGGTAGGTGGTCTTGAACAGGTCCTGCGGGGTCGGGCCGTCGGCGTCGGCGATGCCCAGCTCGGCGCGCATCCGGCGGTGCCAGAACTCGGCCAGCGCCTCGGCCAGCTCGACGCCGAAGCCGTGCCAGTAGAGGTAGTCCTGATAGCGGTCGGCGGCGAACAGCTCGGCGGTGTGCCGGGAGACGCGCCGGCCCATCGTGACGACGTGGAAGCCGACCGCGTCGGTCCGGCCCGATTCGACGGAGCTGAAGTAGTCCGAGAGGCAGAGCCCCTGTTTGCCGTCCTGACGCGGGAAGCTGAAGCGGGCGAGCTCGCCCTCAGCGCCGGGTCGGTAGACGATCAGGTCGTCGCCGGAGGACTGGGCGGGGAAATAGCCGTAGACGACGGCGGGTTCGAGGATGCCCGAGCTGATCGCTTCGGCCTGGAGCCGGCGCAGTGCGGGCCGCGCCTCCTGCTCCACCAGCTCGGCCCAGGCGTCCTGTCCGTCGCGGCTGCGGAAGCCCCACTGCCCGCGGAAGAGGGTGGTCTCGTTGATGTAGGGGAAGAGCTCGGCGAGCGCGAGCCCGCGCACGACGCGCGTGCCCCAGAACGGGGGCACGGGAATCTCGGCGACCGGGGCGATTGGGCGGGGCTCGGCGAGGGCCGTCGCGGCCCGCCTGGGCTTCGCGCGGCGCGCGACCGGCGCGTGGTCGGGCGGGTCGCCGTCGGCCAGGGCGTTCATGATGCGCAGGCCCTCGAAGGCGTCCTGACCGTACCAGACACGGCCCTCGAAGCGCTCGCGCAGGTCGGCTTCGACGTAGCTGCGGGTCAGCGCCGCGCCGCCGAGCAGAATCGGCCAGCGCTCAGCGAGATCGCGGCGGTTGAGTTCGTCGAGGTCTTCCTTCATCACGAGCGTCGACTTGACCAGCAGCCCCGAGAGGCCGATGGCGTCCGCATCGTGCTCGATCGCGGCCTCGATGATCGGACCGATCGGCTGCTTGATGCCGAGATTGACGGTGCTGAATCCGTTGTTGCTGAGAATGATGTCGACGAGATTCTTGCCGATGTCGTGCACATCCCCGCGCACGGTCGCGAGCACGATCGTGCCCTTGCCCGCCGCGTCCGCCTTCTCCATGTGCGGCTCGAGCCAGGAGACCGAGGACTTCATCGTCTCGGCCGATTGCAGCACGAAGGGCAGCTGCATCTTGCCCGCGCCGAAGAGGTCGCCGACCTCCTGCATCGCGGGCAGCAGCAGGCCGTTGATGATCTCGAGAGCCGAGCGCGCCTCGAGCGCTTCGTCAAGGTCGTCGTGCAAGCCCTCGCGCAGGCCGTCGACGATGCGGCGGTGCAGGCGTTCTTCGACCGTCAGCTCGGCGATGTCGCTCTCGTCGCGGCGCAGCGAGACGCCCTCGAAGAGGGCCATGAACTCGGTCAGCGGGTCAGCGCCATCGACCCATTCGTCGTGGATCAGCCGCAGGGCGGCTCGGCGATGCCGCTCGTCGATCTGGTGCGCCGGCAGAATCTGGGCAGCGTGCACGATCGCGGCCGAGAGGCCGCGCTCGACCGCCTCCTGTAGGAAGACGCTGTTGAGTACCTGTCGCGCCGCCGGGCTGAGACCGAACGAGACGTTGCTGACGCCGAGGATCGTCTGGGAGCGCGGGAAGCGGCGGGTGATCTCGCGGATCGCGTCGAGCGTCTCGATCGCGTCGCGGCGCAGGTCTTGTTGCCCGCTGCCCAGCGGCATGGTCAGCGCGTCGAAGAACAGGTCCTCGGGAGGCAGGCCGTAATCGTTGGTGGCGATGCCGTAGAGCCGCTCGGCGATCGCGAGCTTGCGCTCGCAGGTGCGGGCCTGGCCGACCTCGTCGATCGAGAGCGCGACGACGCTGGCGCCGAAGCGCACGGCCGCGGAGAGCGTCTGGTCGAGCCGCTTGCCGCCATCTTCGAGGTTGATCGAGTTGACGATCGCCTTACCGCCGAGCAGCTTGAGGCCGGCCTCGATGACCGGCGGCTCGGTCGAGTCGAGCATCAGCGGCAGCGTCGAGAGCCCGCGCGCCTTGCGCACCAGCTCGTCCATGTCGGGCACCCCGTCGCGGCCGACGAAGTCGACGCAGAGATCGGCGACGTGCGCGCCCTCGCCGGCCTGGTCGCGCACGACGTTGGCCATCTGCTCCCACTGCTCTTCATCGAGCAAGCGCTTGAAGCGGCGTGAGCCGTTGGCGTTGGCGCGCTCGCCGACGATCAGGAACGAAGCGTCCTGGCGGTAGGGCACGGCGCTGAACAGCGACGCGGCGGCCGCCGGGAGACGGGGATCGCGTCGCGCCCGTTCGACGCCCTGGACGGCATCCTTGACCGCGCGCACGTGCTCGGCCGTGGTGCCGCAGCAGCCCCCGACGATGCTGACGCCGTAGTCGCGAATGAAGCTGGCCTGCGCGTCGGCGAGCGCGTCGGGCGTGAGGTCGTAGACGGTCCGGCCGTCCTCGACGTGGGGCAGGCCCGCGTTGGGCGAGCAGAGCAACGGCAGCGGGGCGCTCTCGGCGAGGAAGCGCAGCGGTTCGTGCATCAGGTCGGGACCGGTGGCGCAGTTCAGCCCGATCCCGGCGAGCCCGAGCGGGGCGAGCGCCGTCAGCGCTGCGCCGATCTCGCTGCCGACCAGCATCTGACCGGTCGTCTCGATCGTGACGGTGGCGAAGACGGGGGTGTCGAGGCCGCGCTCGGCCAGGGCATCGCGGCAGGCGAGGATCGCGGCCTTGCCCTGCAGGAGGTCATAGACCGTCTCGACCAGCAGTGCATCGACGTCGCCGTCGAGCAGCCCGCGGGCCTGTTCGAGGTAGGCGGCGTGCACTTCGTCGAAGTCGACGTGCCCGAGGCTGGGCAGCTTGGTGCCGGGGCCGATCGAGCCGATCGTGAAGCGCGGCGCGTCGGCGGTCGCGAAGCGATCGGCGGCGGCGCGGGCGTGGCGGGCGGCGGCGGCGTTGATCTCGCGTGCGCGCGCCGCGAGGTCGTATTCGCCAAGCGTGATCGAGGATGCGCCGAAGGTGTTGGTCAGCACCGCGTCCGCGCCCGCCTCGAGGTAGGAGACATGCAGCGCCTCGATGGCCTGCGGGCAGCTCAGGTTGAGGATTTCGTTGCAGCCCTCGAGCCCCTCGAAGTCCGAGAGCGGGAGGTCCATCGCCTGGATGCCGGTGCCCGTGGCGCCATCGAGCACGACGGCGCGGCGGGCGGCGAGATCAAGCAGCTTGGGACGCACTTTGGGCCCTCCGCGTTATCGATTCAGCGTAGCTACGTTCGGCGGACGCTCGTCTCAACACTCTGTCACGCGCGCGACGCGGGGGAGCGGGCCGACCGGCCTGCCAGGAAAGCTTTGAACAACTCTCCCCCCGCGCTGCGGGGGGAGATGCCGAAGCCTGCCCCTGCGCAGGCAGGGGGCAGAGGGCGGCTGCGCCGCCGACTCACTGCCGTCGCTGTATCTGGTCGGACAGGATCGGGCCCCCCTCTGTCCCTACGGGACATCTCCCCCCGCTCTGCGGGGGGAGAGGAGATCCGGATTCCGCTGACCACTCAATGTGGTCAGCGGGGGGGGAGAGCGGATCTGGCTTGTTCAGAGCTTTCCCAGGATCACCGCTTGCCGCGCAGCAGGCCGCGCAGGCCGCTGCTGCGGAGCTGTTTGAGTTCGGCCTCTGCAGCGCTCGCGGACTGCGTCGCCTTCTCGTGTTCGCGGCGCAGGCGGTTCATCTCGCGGCGCCGCTCGTCGAACGCGCTCTCGTGTTCCTCGACCACGCCGGCCGCGTGAGCCTCGGCGGCGGCGGCCCTCGCGGTGGCTTCTTCCGCCGTTGCTTCGGCGGCCGCCAGCCGCGTCTGCAGACCTGCAACCTGCTCTGCCAGCCGCGTCCGGTCGGCTTCGGCGGTGCTCAGCGATTCCTGCGCGGTGGCCAGCGCGGCCTCGGTCTGGGCCTTGCCTTCGGCGACGGCGGTCTGCACGGCCAGCTCCGATGTTGCACGCTCCAGCGCCGCGCTGAGCTCCGCGACCCGGGCGCGCAGCGGCTCGACATCCTGGCCGGCGGTCGCGAGCCGATCGGCCAGTTTCTCGGCGCGCGCCTGGGCTTCGGCCGCGCGCGCCGCGGCGGCGCGTTCGCGCCGGTCGTAGGCGTTGGCCCGTTCGACGGCCACGCGGCGGCCCTGTTCGGCGCGCTCGGCGACAAGCCCGGCATCTCGCAGTTGATCACGCAGACTGCGGCTCACGGCGCACTCCGTCGCTGTGTGGTGGCGTTCAGTGTTGGTCGGATTTGGTCAGCGTTGGTCGATGGTGGTCGTGGTGGCGGGGCGGCTCAGCCGCCCGCCTGGACCTGGGCGATCGCCTCATCCCAGCGGGCCTCAAGCTGCGAATCGCGCACGGTATCGACGACGTAGTCGCCATAGTCGGCGGTCGTCGCGCCGGTGTTGCGGCCCGTCATGACCAGTTTCTTTTCGTATTGCCCGCAGAGGTCCATCGCCTTTTCGAGGCGCTGACCGAGCTCGACGTAGCCGATGTGGCTGAGCAGCATCGCGCCGGCGCGCAGCATCGAGGAGGGGTCGGCGTAGATATCGCGGCCTTCGCGGACCATCCGCGGCGCGGAGCCGTGGATCGCCTCGAACATCGCGGTCCTGGTCCCGATGTTGGCCGCGCCGGCGGTGCCGACGCCGCCCTGGAACTCGGCTGCCTCGTCGGTCAGGATGTCGCCGTAGAGGTTGGGCAGCGCGAAGACCTGGAAGTTGGCGCGACGCTTGGGGTCGACCAGCTTCGCGGTCATGATGTCGATGTACCAGCCCTCCCACTCGATCTCTGGGTAGTCCTCGGCGACGCGGCGGGCCGCGTCGAGGAACGCGCCGTCGGTGGTCTTGATCACGTTGGCCTTGGTCACCACGGTGACGCTGGTCTTGCCGTTCTGGCGGGCGAACTCGAACGCCGCGCGGATGATCCGCTCGCTGCCCGGGTTGGAGAGGATCTTGAAGTCGACGTTGAGGTCGCCGAGGCTGAGGCCCTCGCTGCCGACGGCGTAGAGGTCTTCGGTGTTCTCGCGGAAGAAGGTCCAGTCGATCCCCTCGGCGGGGACGCGCACGGGTCGCACGTTGGCGAACAGGTCGAGGACCTTGCGCATCGCGACGTTGGCGCTCTCGATGTTGGGCCAGCCGTCGCCCTGCTCGGGGGTCGTGGTCGGACCCTTGAAGGTCACATCGCACTCGTTGATTTCGGCGAGCACCTCTTCGGGGATGGCGGCGAGTTCTTCGGCGCGGCGCTCGATGGTGAGGCCGTCGATGGTGCGGAAGATGACCCGGCCGGAGGCGACCGGTTCGGCCAGCAGCTCTTCGAGCACGCGCTGGGATTCACGGGCGATGGAGGGCCCGATGCCGTCGCCGCCGAGCACGCCGATGGTGATCGTGTCGAGCTTGGTGTAGTCGGTCGGCGGGCCCTCGGACTTGATTCCGTCGACTCGCGCCTGCTGAGCCTCGAGCAGCGCGCCGAAGTGTTGCTTGGCCTGCTCAATCGAGTTCAATTCGGGCATGTCGGCTCCTCCTCAGGGTGACGCGACGGGGTCGCGCAGTTGGTCGGTCAGTGTGGCCCGCAGCACAGGCCGCCCCCGATGATACCCGCCCCGCGCGACGGATATCCGTCAGCGGACGGCGTGGCCAGGCCGCGGGCCCGCGGGTCGTGACCCTATCGACCCTGGCGCAGTCAATCAGCAGCCGATGGGCACTGGACTTCAACAGGTCATGTCAGCGCTCGGCGTCCGCGGGATCCCCAACCGTCAACGAGGAGGGGAAATCCGCTGAGCACTCTGCCATGAGGTCAGTCGCCGGACGCCCACGTTCCAGACAGCGAATGCTGCAAGGAACACACCCTTAGGAATCCCGCCGGACACAGTCTTCGGCTCCATTGCGTACCTCCAATCGACGAATGCAGTGTCCGCCGTGGCGAAGACCACGTCGATGTCGTGCTCGCTCCACCACGACGCCCACTGTGCCTGTATGGCAGCAAACTCCGCTCGGACCTCGTCTTGTACGTCTTGGTCGAGCCGTTCGAACAGCGTATGTAGGCCATGCGTACCACGCTTGCCTTTGGGATCGGCTCCCGGATCTGTCTGTGCGATGAGTGTCTTGATCGCGATCTCCGCTCCGTGTGTCGTCAAGAGGATCGCCGACGTCTGGATGCCGAGTTCGCTCGGGTGTTCCTCCTTCGCATCGACGCGTTGCCTCATGTGTGGCTCCGCTTTTTCGATCACCATTTTCATTACTTCGAGCTCACCCAACAAGGATTTGAGCGCCAGCGGCACGTTCCAGTGAGGGTTTATGCTCGGTCCGCCCAGATACCAATGAGCCACCGTATGTCCCTTCGACTCAGATATATGATTATGCCACAGCTCTCAACGATGTTGGGTGGCTTTCCGTTTGGATGATGCGACGTGCATGTCTCACCAGGTGCTGAGTCACATGCGTGTGGTGAGACCCCACAGATAGGATCGGCGACGTTGGGCTGGACGCTGCCGCCGCGGATGCCGGTGGCATCTGGGATGGTGTGCTCTGCTCGCTTATTGACACACAGAGCGCTGCGGCCTACTCGCCGATGTACCAATATGATTCGTCGAGCTAGTCTAGCGTCTTGTCCCGCCTCGCCAACCAGGGGACTGTGAAGCGTTCGAGGGCCGCGACCAGACCTATTCACATACTGAGGCCCAGATCGCGCAGGAAGGCTTCGGGGGAGGGGTCGCGGCCGAGGAAGCTGCGGACTAGCTGCTCGCCATCCTGGGCGCCGCCTCGTTCGAGGATTGCGGAGCGGTATTCACGGCCGACCGACTCTGGGGATGCCGCTGAGCCCTCGAATCTGGTGAACATGTCGTCGCCGTAGACGCGCGACCAGAGGTAGCCGTAGTAGCCCGCGTCGTAGCCGAAGAGGTGGCCGAAGCCGGCCTGGAAGTGCGTGTCGGGCGGGAAGGCGAAGCCGGTGATGGGGTGCAGCTCGCGCGCGATCGCGTCGGTGTCCTTGCTCGCGCCGGGGCCGTGGTAGGCGAGGTCGAGACGTGCGAAGTAGACCTGCCGCAGCGTGGCGATCCCGCTGCTCACGTACTTGGCCGCGATCAGCCGGTCGATCAGGTCGCCGGGCAGCGGGCTGCCGGTCTGCCAGTGGCGGCTGAAGCCGGCCAGCACGTCGCGCTCCCAGCACCAGTGCTCGAGCATCTGCGAGGGCGCCTCGACGAAGTCGCGTTCGACGCGGGTGCCGGAGAAGCGGGTGAAGCGCGCGCGCGTCAGCGTCTGGTGCAGGATGTGTCCGAACTCGTGGAAGAGCGTGACCACCTCGGTGTGGCGCAGCAGCGAGGGCGAGCTCTCGGTCGGCTTGGTGAAGTTGGCGACGATCGCCGAGACGGGTCGCTGGTAGCCGCCACCGGCGAGGTCGCGCCCGCCGCGCAGCGTGAAGGCGGCGGCGTGGCCGAACTTGCCGGGCCGGGGGTGTAGGTCCATGTAGAAGCGCGCCAACGTCTCGCCGCCGGCGTTGTCGACGATGTCGAAGGGCCGAGCGTCGGGATGCCAGGCGTCAGCCGCGGCGTCGTCGCGCGGCACGAACGTCACGCCGACGAGCCGCTGGTAGACGTCGAACATGCCCTCCAGCACGGCATCGAGCGGGAGGTAGGCGGCGACCTCGAAGGGGTCGACCTGGTGCTGCTCGAGCAGGACGCGGTTGGTGTAGTAGCGCCAGTCCCAGATCTTGACGTCGCCCGACGCGCCGGTGCGCCGCTCCTGTTCGCGCTTGAGCAGGTCGAGGTCGGCTGCGAGCTTGGCCCCGAGCCGAGCTTCCAGGTCGGTGAGGAACTCCATCACGCTGTCGGGCGACTTGGCCATCCGCAGCTCGAGCACGTAGGCGGCCCAGGAGGGATAGCCGAGCCGCCGCGCAATCTCGTCGCGCACGCCGATCGCTTCTTCGAGCAGCGCGATGTTATCGCCGGCTGCCTTGTTGTGGTTCTTGAGAAAGATCTCGCGTCGCAGCTCGCCGTCGTCGGCGGAGTCGAGGAAGGGGTGCAGCTCGGGGTAGTCGAGCGAGACGCGGTAGCTGGTCGCGCCGTTGTGCTCGCTGCTCTGGAGCCGCTCGATGTACGAATCGGGCAGGCCACTGAGCTGGCCGCGCGAGACCGTGATGTGGTCCTCGTAGTCGTCGATGTTGCGGCGGAACTGGATGCCGAGCCGGACCAATCGCTCGTGCAGCTCCTGCACGGCGTCGCGTTCCTTGGCGGGCAGGTCGAAGCCGTTGCGACGGTAGTCGCGCAGGCAGAACTCGAGTAGCCGAGCGGCATCGTCGGGCAGGGCCTGAGTCTCGGCGCGGGTCGCGTAGGCCTTGAGCGCGCGGTCGATCTCCTCACGAAAGCCGAGGCCGCTGGCGAACAGATCGAGGCGCTCTTCCTGCTCGTGGGCCACGCTGCGCAGGGCGGGCTCGGCCGCGACCTGCGAGAGGAATCCGAACTGACCGCTGGCCTGTCCGATCAGGTCTGAGATGCCGTCGAGCGCGAGCACGGTGTTCTCGAAGTCGCGCCGGCCATCGGGTACCGAGGCGATCGCGTCGACGTGACGCTCGGCCTCGTCGATCGTCGCTGCGACCCCGCTGCGGATGGCGTCGGCGTCGATTTCGGACCAGTTCGGCGTGTCGAGCTCAGTCATGCGGCGGCGACTCCCTCGGATTCCCAGGCGCGGTCGCGATGACCGAAGTCGAAGCGTCCGGGGTGCAGGATTTTGGCGATGATGTCAAGCGTTTCGACGACCCGCGGGCCCGGCCGATTGACGTACTGATTGCCGTCGATCAGCGCGACGCGGCCCTCGCGCACCGCGCGCAGCGTTGTCCAGCGCGGATTGGCGCGCAGCAGCTGCGCATCGCGACGGGTCTGCGGGAGGCCGTAGCCGTACGGCGCGACGATGATGATGTCGGGGTCGGCCGTCTCGAGATCGTCGATGCTGAAGTGCAGCGACTCGCCGCGGGGAGACCCGATCACGGGTCGGCCAGCGGCCAGCTCGATCAGCTCCATGGTCCAATGCCCGGCGGTCATCAGTGGGTCGGCCCACTCGACAACGGCGACGCTGGGCCCCGTTGCTGAGCCGGAGGCCTGCTCCGAGATCTCGGTGATGCGGCGCCGGTAGCCCTCGACGGCGGCGCGTCCCAGATCAGCGCGGTCGAGCGCACCGGCCGTGCGTTGGATGTCGTCCCAGATATCGCCGAGCGAATTCGGCGCCAGTGAGACGATCCGTGATTCGATGCCGGTCAGCGTGGCGACGGCGCGTTCGACGTCGCGCAGCGAGACGGCGCAGACTTCGCATTGAGTCTGCGTGACGATGTGCGTGGGACGCAGTTCGCGGAGCAGCACAGTGTCGATCGCGTAGACGCCGAGCGCATCGGCCTCGTTGGCGTCGCGCGCCGCCCGGGCGAGCTCGCGGACGCGACGATCGATCTCCGCGCTGTCGGGGGTCGCGGCAAATCGCGGCGTGGTGAGGGCGGGCAGCGACTCCACGCCGGCGGGGAAGTCGCACTCGTGCGAACGGCCGACGAGCTGGTCCTGGAAGCCGAGCGCGCAGACGATCTCGGTCGCGCTGGGGAGCAGTGAAAAGATGCGTGGCTCGGTCATTTCGCTCCTCAATGCCTGGCTGGCGTCACGGTAGCTTGTGTCCGAGGGGAAGCCGCAGTGGACTACGGCGTGCGCTGGTTGACCTAGAATGACGCATCTGAAGACGAACTCGCTGATCATGGTCTGTCGGTTGACAATGCGCTGGATGTGTTGGTGGGACAACCGCGGTTTCACGAGCAGAAGGCCAGCCTGGTGACGCGGGACGACGGAACCGTTCGTTGGCGGCGCCGACGGCTCCACATGATTGGGCGAGACGGTTCAGGGCGGTTCTTGGTGATCGTGATGGAATTTCCGGACGCGAACGGGGATGCGCATGTGGTGACTGGCTGGCCTGGCGACGGGTCGACGCGAGTCCGTTACCGTCGGCTTGGAGGGAGACTGTAATGAGCTGTCAGGACGAGGATGTAAGCGCCCTCCAAGGGGAGGCGGTGCACGTTGACACTTCACAGTTTCAGGGTGTGAAGATCGAGGTGGAGTTCGGAGTGGACGAGATTCGATCGGTCTTCGCGGTTCGACGTCAGGGGGAGAAGACGACTTCGCTGATTCGCGAGGCAGTCCTCGCGCTGGTCAGGCAGCGGGAGTCGGACACCGCCGGAGCAGTGTTGCCTGACGCAGGCTCATGACGGACATTTCGCACTCGACGGTTCAGCTTTCGACGGGCATCAACATGCATGTCGCCGAGGCTGGCAGCGGCCCGGCGGTCGTGATGTGCCACGGTTTTCCGGAGCTGTGGTACTCGTGGCGGCATCAGATCCCCGCGCTCGCGGAGGCGGGCTTCCGAGCGATCGCGCCCGATATGCGCGGGTACGGCGGGACCGACGCGCCGGAAGCGATCGAGGACTACACGCAGGAGGCGATCTGCGGCGACATGGTCGCGCTGCTCGACGCGCTGGGTGAAGCGACGGCCGTGTTCGTCGGTCACGACTGGGGTGGCGCGGTGGTCTGGAGCATGGCCCAACACCATCCCGATCGGGTGCGCGCGGTGGCCGGAATCAACACCCCGGCCTCGCAGCGCGCCCCGATCAGTCCGCTCGACGCCATGAAGATGGACCCCGGGCGTTTCGACTACCAGCTCTACTTCCAGGAGCCGGGCGTGGCCGAGGCGGAGCTGAGCGCGAATGTACGTCGCGTCTTCACGCTGCTGCTGCGCACATCCAAGCCCGAGGATGGGATGGATGCGCTGTCGGGCACGGCCGGGGTGCGCGAGCGCGGCGGGCTGCTCGTCGGCGCGCCTGAGACGGCGCCGCGCAGCATCATGCTGACCGAGGAGGACCTGCAGACGTTCGTCGAGACATTCGAGCGCACGGGCTTCCGCGGCGGTCTCAACTGGTACCGCAATCACGGCCGCAACTGGGAGTGGAGCGGGACGCTGACCGAGGAGACGATCAGCCAGCCCGCGCTGATGGTCACCGCCGGCCGCGACCCGGTGCTGCTGCCCGCGATGTCGCACGGGATGGAGGACTGGATCCCCAACCTCAGCCGCGGCCACATCGAAGAGTGCGGCCATTGGACGCAGCAGGAGGAGCCCGACGAGCTGAATCGGATCCTCGTTGAGTGGCTAGACTCATTGTGACTCAAGAGCTTGGGCAGTACGAGGTAAAGGGAGTAGGCCATGTCCACCCCCATGCTTCGTCGCTTGATTCTCAAGAGCTTTCGAAGTGTGCATGCGGCCGCGATCGATCTTGACAACCCGACGCTCCTAGTTGGGCAAAATGGCGCGGGCAAGAGCAACGTCGTCGACGCGCTTGCATTTCTGGCCGAGCTGATGTCGTCTCCGCTGTCCGCCGCATTCGACAGGCGGGGCGGAATTGCGGCAGTCCGGAATCGCCGCCTCGGACAAAGCCACCCACCGAACATGGGATTCCGAGTGGACGTGTCGCAGCCGGACGTCAACACAAAGGAGGCTATGTACGCCTTCGACGTACGGGCACGAAAGAACTACGGCTTTGAAATAGTGAGAGAACAATGCGCCGTGGTCGACCTAGACGGGTTCACCACATGGTGGTTCGACCGGCGCCGTGATGGAGAGTTCAGCAGCAACGCAAGTTCGTTGAGCCCCGCATTGGAACCGGAAGCGCTAGCGCTTCCACTTATCGGCGGCGACTCGAGATTTAGACCCATCGTTCAGTTCCTCAGCGACATGCGAGTATACAGAATAGAGCCGGTCGTGCTCAGGGAGATGCAGGAACCTGATAGCGGTTTGCGCCTCAACCCGGACGGTAGCAACACAGCGAGCGTGCTCAGAGAGATCGAACGGAACTCTCCTCACGGGCGTCAGCAGATACTAGCTTTGTTAGAACATATTGTCCCGAACACTGTCGATGTCAAGCCGAAAGCACACGGCAACAAGCTGGCACTTGAGTTCGCTCAGCAATGGCCGGACGCACGGAGCATCAAATTCGAGGCCTTCAATATGTCCGACGGAACGCTTCGCGCACTCGGGCTACTGGCTGCGGTGTTCCAGCAGGCACGACCTTCCGTCTTGGTCATCGAGGAACCCGAAGCCACCATTCATCCCGGTGCGATCGAGGCCGTGCTGGATTTGTTAGAGCATGCGACCAGAGATATGCAAGTTATCGCAACCACACATAGTCCAGACCTGCTCGATGCCAAGTGGATCGAAGATCGATTCCTCAAGATCGTCCGCTCGGAAAGGGGCGCCACAATGGTCTCCCCGGTTTCTCCAGAAGTCAGAAGCGCATTGCAACAGCACCTCATGGGAGCGGGGGAGCTTTTACGAGCGAATGCGCTGACCCCCATCAGCTCCAGCGATTTGTTCATCCGTGACCCCCGGCAGTTACGTCTTTTCGAGTCACTTTCGTCGTGAAGATAGTCCCAGTAGTGGAGGGGGAGGGTGAAGTTAAGGCAGTGCCTATCTTATTGCGCCGGATGATTGCACTGGTAGAGGCGTTCGAATCGATACAGGTCGGCCGGCCTATCCGCAAACCGCGCAGCCAACTAACTAAGCGCGAGGGAATGGTTGAGGTCTTGAAGCTTGCCCGCATTCAGGGGGCGGACTCGGTTTTGTGCCTCTTTGATAGCGATGGTGTATGCCCAGTCAATCTGGCAGCGTGTTTACTGAACTGGGCGAGGGAGGAAGCATCGGACTTGGACTGTCATGTGGTAGTTGCCCATCAAGAATACGAGGCGTGGTTTTTGGCATCTATTCCTTCGCTTCGAGCGCACCCTGCGATGAGAGACGATGCAGAGTGCCATCCGAATCCAGAAGCGCGTCAAGGCGCGAAAGAACAGCTACATAGCCGCATGCAGACTGGCAGCAGTTATTCACCAACGGCTCACCAAGCGGCATTCACCGCCAGCTTTGACATGGCATCCGCATACGCACATTGTCGATCATTTCGAAAATTGACTAGCGCATTCGGCCAGATTCTCAGTAGGGTCGATTCGAACGTTGCTCACTGGCCACCAAGAGAATGGTCGGACACGATCATCCCCGAGTAAAGACGGTCGCGTCGTACATCCGGGCTCGACTCCTTCAGCCTGCCAGTGGTTCGATGTCTCGGCTTTGCCCCGTGCTCCAGGACTCCCAGACGGCATCCGTAAAGCGCATGTAGCGGACGCCGTCCTCGAAGTTTGTAAGGGTCACTGGGGCGCCATCGCGGACTGAGTCGATGAAGTCGCGCTCGACCTGCCAGCCGTGGGCGGTGCCGGGGTCCGGCTCGATGGCGGTGAGCTCGTCGCCGTGGCGTTGCCACTCGCCGGTGTCGCCGAAGCGCCACTGGATCCGGCCGGCGGTGCCGTAGACCTCGATCGAGGGCGGTCCGGGGGCGCCCTCGGTCACGGCGCTCACCCGGTAGGTGCAGCGCGCGCCGTTGGCCATGTCGGCGAAGATGCCGAGGCTGTCGGGAATCTCGATCGACATCCGCTCGCCGCTCTCGCCGTCGACCCGCGACGTGACGAAGGTCCGCGCGTGCGCGGTGACCCACGTGGTGTCGCCCAGCCAGCGCTGGATCGTCTCGTTGAAGATGCCCAGCTGCATCATGTTCTTGCCCGAGTAGTCGGTCCGGTGGCGCCAGTGCAGCGGGCCCTCGGGGTCGAGCCCGCCGCCGTTGAGCAGGGTCAGATGCACCTCGAGGATTGAGCCCAACGAGCCGTCGGCGCAGATCCGCTTGATCGTCTTGCCCAGGCGGAAGTCGAACGGGGCCGGCACAAGCTGAGCAACCAGGTCGGGATGCGCGCGGCTGGCCGCCAGCATCTGTTCGGCCTGCGCGGCGTCGTTCGCCATCCGCGCTTCGCAGAGCACGTGCTTGCCGGCGGTGAGTGCGGCCGCGGTGAACTCGAGATGGCGGTAGGGCCAGGTGCCGATGCAGACGGCGTCGACGGCGGGGTCGTCGAGCAGCTGCTCGACGCTGTCCGAGACGCGCGGGATGCCGTACTCCGTGGCCACGGCCTCGCCGCTCGCGCGCGAGCGGTTCACGACGTTGACGATCTCGACGTCATCGATCTCGTGAAAGCCGGGAATGTGTCGCAGCCGCTGATTGCCGCCTGCCCCGATCAAGCCGATTCCGAAGGCCATGTCTACTCCTGACGATCACGCGCTGCATCGCGGTCAGACTAGACGCGACCTGTCGTATGCTGCTGGCGATAGCGAAAAACAGCCGAATCACGAGACGATTCAAGGAGAACATCATGGCAACTGCAGATGAACTGCGCGAGGGCGTGTCGGGCGCGCGAGCGGCGCTGAGGGCGGCGATCGCGGCCTCGGCGGACAACTGGGAGACAGCGAAGGGCACGGCAGACGACGGCGAGGCGGGTTGGTCGCCGCGCCAGGTCGCGGAGCATGTGATCCCGTCCGAGATGATGTTCGCGACCGGGATCTGCACCGCGTGCGGCTACGACGGCCCCGAGAACCCGCTCACGAGCACCGAGTTCGCCAGCGCCGAGGACGCGATCGCGGCGCTGGAGGCCGTGACGGCGGCCGTCAACTCGAAGGTCAACTACGTGCAGGACGAAGAGCTCGGCAAGGCTGCCGGCGACGAGGGCATGGCCGCCGTGCCGGTCGCTGGTCTGCTGACGATGAACACCTGGCACCTGGCCGACCACGCCGCCCAGATGATCACCCCGATGGTCTAGCCATGCGGCGCAAGCTGGCCGCTGTCGCGTTCGCGCTGATCGGGCTGCTGCTCGGCAGCGGCGTTGCGCTCGCCGCCGAGGGCGGCGGCGGGCTGGGCGCCGGGCCGATCATCGGCATCGTGATCTCGATCACGCTCGCGGTGCTGTTGATCGGCGGCTCGTTGGGCTACATCCTGCCCAAGCCGCCCAAGCGGTGAGCGACGAGTCGCCCTTTCGGCCCGAACACTTCCGCAAGTACGACGAGTCCGACGACGCGCGGTTCTATGTCGAGCCGCGCTTCGTCGCGCACATCGACGAGACCGCGATCGCGGCGCTCTCTGAGTACTACGCGCAGGTCCTGAAGCCCGAGGACCGGGTGCTCGACCTGATGTCGTCGTGGGTCTCGCATCTCCCGGCGGGCTACCAGCCTGCGCGCGCCGTCGGCCTGGGGATGAACGCCGATGAGCTGTCGCGCAACCCGGCGCTCGACGACTGGGTGGTGCACGACCTCAATCGCGAGCCGACGCTGCCGTTCGAGGACGCCAGTTTCGACGCGGTGCTGATCGCGGTCTCGGTCCAATACCTCCAGCGTCCTTTGGAGGTCTTCGCGGAGATCGCTCGTGTGCTCGAGCCGGGCGGCCGCTGTGTCGTCTCGTTCTCGAACCGCTGCTTCCCGACCAAGGCGGTGGCGCTCTGGCAGGGCCTCAACGATTCAGGCCACGTCCAGGCGGTGGGCGCCTACTTCCAGCATGCGGGCGGCTTCGAGGCCGCCGAATGGCTCGAGCGCAAGACGCCCGGCACGGACCCGCTCTACATCGTGCAGGCGCGGACGCCGGTGGGGAACGAAGCTACTGAGCGGACGCGGTCGCCCGCTTAAGATTGAGCGTGAGCAACAGCTCCAGCATCTCGTCGTCGCCGATATCGGGGGGCCAGCCGTAGGCGGCGAAGACGGCGGCGTCGAGTGTTGCGTGGAGGTTGGCGAGCCAGGTGGGGCGTTCGTTGTAGAGATTGGTCAGCGTGCGCTTGCGGAGCTGTTTTTCGGCGTGTTCGTCGACGGGCAGCAGACGCGGCGGCAGCGAGGGAATCACGTCGGGCTCCTCGCGCACCCACTCGGGCGGGTTGAGCCAGAGGCGACGCTTCGAGTCCAGCTCGCGCGCCGCCTCGCCGATGGCGTCGCGGTGGGCGCGTTGTTCGGGGGTCAGCGCATCATCGGGTGTGTTGAGCGGCCAGGGGAATGGGAAGGTCTCGAACGTGGTGGTCGGCGTGTAGCGAGGGCGGTCCTCAAGGCTGTCTCCCATTCGCAAGGACCAGAATTCGTACGCAGGTGAGTCTGGCATCGAGGCAAAGTAGACGACGCATATGTCGCGCGGACGCCGCGTCACATGCAGCCCGTTGACCCATGAGCCCACGCCTCAGGCTCCCTCCGTAGGTCACCCGCATCCCACCCGCCGCCCGAACAGGCACTACTTCGACATGCAACGCAGCGCTAGGCAGTCAGAAAGGGTCATCAGTCCCGTGGAAACACTCACATTCCACCAGGCGCATACATTTATCTCACGGATTTCTGTTCGTAAGGTCCTTTAAGCGACGCGTCAACATCTCTTTGAGCCCTGTCATGTTGTCGTACTCAGGGCAATTGTATTCACTTAAGTCGAAGTGGAGCTTAGTCCCTCGTTTCCGGTATAGTATCACCCTTTTGTCAAGCGCATGAGCGTATCCGACTTCGTAGTACACGTTCGGCTTTTCATTGGTCAAGTCAGCCATGAGGAATTCGGACTTGTTGATCCTTTCTCTGACTTTATCTGTTATTCTGCCCTCGTGTTCGATTTCATCAGCACGCACAGCGGCTATTGAGAAATCACCGAAGCAATCGCGGATCGTATTGTAAGTGTCTTCGAGACCAGGATCGTCCCGATCAATGGCCATCATGACGAATGCCGAGTTTGGTTCGTACGATGTGGTGGATTGGGGGTTGGCTCGCCACTCTTCAGTGACGAAGGTTGGGGAGACATCGAGGAGTTCAACCAAGCCCAGTATATTTTCGATGTCGCGCTGGTAATTGCGAAGTGCGATCTTGGGATGAACGGGCGTCGTATCTGATTGACTGGCGGGTTGAAATCCGAGCACTTCGCCCTCATCGTGCAATACTTCCGGTTCCGAAAACTCGTAAAGCCGCAACCGAAGTGATGCGCGCGTTGACTTTGTCCACGTTCCAAGGTCTCGGTGGTCAACATCGGTCACCAGGGCCGAATACTTGAGTGAGTTCGCGATTGGCTTGATCGCCTTGAGGATCTGGCTCTGGAGGTCGGCGGACTGACTTTTCAAATCATCGTCCAGCTGGGACCAGAAATGGTCAGGCTCGATTTCCCAATACGGACGCTCATCGTCATCCAGGTGCATTGCACGTTTGAAGAAGGTTCCGCCGTCGTCTCGGATCTGGGCGAATAGGCTGCGGTAAGGGGTGAAGTCGAGAGTCATCTTGTTCCGCCGATGGGAAAGGTGCGCGTCTTCGGCAAGTCATTCAGCGTCATGTTGGTGGAGTTGCTGAGCATTTCCCACGCCTAAGCCTATCCAGTTCTCCCTCGCGGCCCCCCTGCGGTTCCGCTGAACGAAACCGCACCGCGCCTTCCGTGAGTGGGCTTCAATCGCCCGAACCCTAACACTGATTCAGGTGACAGAGGCGAACGCGCTTTGCCGTGTCGGCTTCCGGCGGCGGCTTTCGGCTCATCAAGTCAACGTTGTCGGGTTTGTCGGCGCGCGATCCGATCAGGTCGGTGATCAGGCGCTTGGGCAGCAGACCAACGTCCTCGGCGAAGAGGCAGAACAGCACACGATTGAGGAAGTGCGCGACCGGTTCGGGTTCGTGTCCGCGTTGCTGCATGGAGCGGGCGAGTTCGGCGAACCGCGAGGCCGCCGCGTCCGTGACCTCATCGGGGGTCTGTCGCGGACGCAGCGCCTGCGGCTCGCTCATCACTGCGCGCAGGATGCGCAGCGCTCCCGCGGTCTTGTCCCCGCCGGCAGCAAGGTCTTCGAGCGTCAGCGAGTGGATGGTGGGACGGGTGTTGGTGAAGTTGGTGTGGACCTCGATCCGGTCCATGTCGCTGACGACGAGCACGGGCGGATTCTCGAGGTCTTCGCGGTAGTCAAGCAGTTGCCGATAGGCGGCGGCGAGGTCGGCGTGGTCGCCCTTGTACTCCCAACCGAAGTGTCGGCGCTTCCAGACGTCAGCCCAACCCTGGTTCCCGGTGCTCAGTCGTTCGGCGCCAGCCTCGAAGGTGTACCGCTCACCGGTCGGGTCGGCCTCGTTTGGGGTCTGGACGCCGAGCATGCGGCAGAGGTCGATGAAGTGCTCCTGCGAGGAGGCACGCTCGCGACGGGCGTTGTCGCGCCACTTGGCGGCGAATTGGGCAGCGGAGAGTGATCCAGGCGAAGCCGCCATGGGTCCTACTTGGCGACCTAGCGGAACTCGGGGATGACGGTTTCGGCGAAGGCTTGGGCGGGCTCGATGGTGTCGCGGCCGAAGAACTCGATCATGAACATGTCGCAGCCGAGGTCGACGTGCTTCTGGACGCGTTGCTTGATCATGTCGGGCGTGCCGGTCAGCGCCATCTCGCCGGCGGGGTTGCCCATGTGGCCGCCGAAGATCCTCTGAGCACGGTCGACCATCGGGCCGAGCTGCTCTTCATTCTCGACGATCGTGACGAGGCACTGCTGCGAGACGCGCAGCTCGGCGGGGTCGCGGCCGAGTCGCTCGGCGTGGCCGTGCAGCACATCCACCTTGTGCTCGATGTCGTCCTGGCTACCGGCTGAGTTGTTCCAGATGTCGGCGTACTGCGCCGCGATCCGCATGGTGACCTGCTCGCCGCCGCCGCCGACCAGAATCGGCACGTCGCGCGGGGGTTTCGGCTGGGTGACGAGGTTTTCGGTGTGGAAGTGCTCGCCCTCGAAGGAGACTTCGTCCTGATCGGCGTCCCACATCGCCTTGAAGATCTGCAGGCCCTCTTCAAGCTGGCGCAGCCGTTCGCGGGTCTCCGGGAAGGGCATCCCGAAATCGGTGAACTCACGCGGCATCCAGCCCGAGCCGAAGCCGGGGATGACCCGCCCGCCGGCGATGTTGTCGACGGTGGCGATCATCTTGCCGGTGTGGGCCGGGTTGCGCATCCCAACCGGGGTGACCAGCGTGCCGATCTCGGCCCGCTCAGTGATGGCGGCGATGCCCGCCGCGAGCGTCCAGGCCTCCAGCATCGGGATCGCCGGTGACTGCGGACCGTAGAGGTGATCGTTGACCCAGAGCGAGTCGAAGCCCATCTCTTCGAAGGCTTCCGAGGCTCGCTTGGCCTCGGCCCAGCTGCGCTTGATCTGCGGCACCATCACGCCAAAATGCACGCCGTCGCTCATGGGGAATTCCTCTCGCCGCTGGAGCGGTGAATTTCAAGTCCACGTGTCTGAGGCAGGGTAGCAGCGCGGCGTGCGACGACCGTGCAATCAGTCGGCAGCGTGCAGACCATCGCCCGACTTGGCCTCGGCTTCGCGGTCCGCGGTTTCGAGCGCTGCGCGCTTGATGAAACGAATCAGTGGTCCACGGGGGTGTCGGCCACGGAGGCGTTCGACCTCCTCGCGATTGAATTCAATCTCGATGCCCAGCACGCCGGGACCCTTCTTCGCAGGGTCGTAGGGAATCTCTTCCGCATCGGCGATCGGCGTGTCAATGTGCAGCTTGCTGTGTTGCTTGGTCATCGCCTGCGCATCCTTCCTCCAGGTTGATGGTATCGCGTTCGTTCCTCATCGTCAGAAATCCAACCGGTCACCACATGGGACATCCGATCCTGGTCGGAAGGCTCCAGGACGAAGGTCAACAGGAGGCCGGTTCTGTCGGGCCCGATCATTTTCACTCGCTCCGGCTGAAAGCGAACGTTTCCCAGCTCGTCTTCGCGTTGCCTCGCTGGTTGGGCAAAGTACTTCGCCGGTCCTTCCCAGACGTCATCGGCGTCATCGAGCGACAGCCCGTGCGCCCAGAGTTCATCATCGCTCGCATGGTTTCCGGTCACACCGCCGTATGGGATCTCAGGCATTTCGATTCAAACTTGATGACACGACGAAGCCCAGCCTTGCGGCTGGGCCTCGTGTTGAGCGCCGTTGTTGGAGAACTAGACGCGCGCGGGCTCCGCGTCGAACTGCGCGGCCTCGGTCGAGCCGCTTAGCGCTGCGGTTGACGCCTGGCCCTCGGTGACGGTGAGCAGCACCTCGTCGAAGTAGGACGTGCCTGCCTCGCGCTGGTGCTTGGTCGCGGTGTAGCCCTCGGCCTCGGCGGCGAACTCGCCCTCCTGCAGCTCCACGTAGGCGGACATGCCGCGCTCGCGGTAGCCGTTCGCGAGGTTGAAGGTGTGGTAGTTGATCCCGTGCCAGCCAGCCAGCGTGATGAACTGGAAGCGGTAGCCCATGTCGGCGAGCTGCTCCTGGAACGTCGCGATCGTGGCCTCGTCGAGGTGACGCTTCCAGTTGAACGACGGCGAGCAGTTGTAGGAGAGCATCTTCTCGGGGAACTCGGCGTGGATCGCGTCGGCGAACTGGCGCGCCTCGTCGATGTCCGGCGTTGAGGTCTCGCACCAGATCAGGTCGGCGTGGGGCGCGTAGGCGAGGCCCCGTGCGATCGCGGACTCGATGCCGCCGGTGACCGAGAAGTAGCCCTCGGCGGTGCGCTCGCCGGTGATGAACTCACGGTCGCGCTCGTCGATATCGGTGGTCAGCAGGGTCGCCGACAGCGCGTCGGTGCGGGCCATCACGATCGCCGGCACGTCCATCATGTCGGCGGCGAGGCGGGCGGCCTGCAGCGTGCGCACGTGCGCGGAGGTGGGCACGAGCACCTTGCCGCCCATGTGGCCGCACTTCTTCTCGGCCGCGAGCTGGTCCTCGAAGTGCACGCCGGCGGCGCCCGCTTCGATCATGTTGCGCATCAGCTCGAAGGCGTGGATCGGGCCGCCGAAGCCTGCCTCGGCGTCGGCCACGATCGGCAGGTAGTAGTCGAAGCGCGTGCGGCCTTCCAGGCGGTCCACCTGGTCGGCGCGCATCAGCGCGTTGTTGAGCCGCTTGACCAGCGAGGGGACGCTGTTGGACGGATACAGGCTCTGGTCCGGATAGGTGTGCTGCGCCAGGTTGGCGTCGGCCGCGACCTGCCAGCCGCTGACATAGATCGCCTCGAGGCCGGCCTTGGCCATCTGCACGGCCTGGGCACCGGTCACGGCGCCGAAGGTGCGTACAAACGGGCGGTCCTGGAGCGAGTCCCAGAGCCGCTCCGCGCCGGCGCGGGCGAGGGTCGACTCGGGCAGGATCGACGGGCGCAGCTTGAGCGCGTCGGCCGCGCCATAGTTGCGTTCCACACCGCGCCAGCGCGCGTCGCGCTGCCAGGCGCGGTCCAGCGCCGATGCGTCAGTTGCCTGGTCCGTCCCGTTCTGCGTCATTCGGAGTCCCCTCTGTATGCCCGGCCGGTCGTCGATGACCGGTTGGTTCCGTGCTGATCGCGCGCATTCTCAGTCGAGATACGCGTAAGCCGGCTGCGTCAGAAACTCGGTGAACTCCTCGTTGAGGATCAGACCGTCGAGGATCTCGCGGGCGACGCCATAGCGCGACTCCGCGTCGCCGCCGAGCGCCTCGAGCTCCTCGTCGCGAATCTGCTCGTACAGCTCAGCGGTGATCACCCGGCCGTCGTCGAGCGTGGCGCCGTGATGGAGCCACTGCCAGATCTGGCCGCGCGAAATCTCCGCCGTCGCGGCGTCCTCCATCAGGTTGTTGATCGCGGCCGCGCCGTTGCCGTTGAGCCAGGAGTTCAGGTACTGCAGCGCCACACTGATGTTGAGCCGCAACCCGGCCTCCGTGATCGTGCCGCCGCTCTGGTCGAGCGAGAGCAGCTGCGGCGCCTCGATTTCAACATCGTCGCGCATCCGCTCGCGCTGATTGGGCTCGCCGTCGAGCGCCTCGGCGAAGATCTCGCGCGCGATCGACACGAGGTCGGGGTGAGCGACCCAGGTGCCGTCGAAGCCGTCGCTCGATTCGCGCTCCTTGTCGGCGCGGACGCCGGAGAGCGCGATCTCGTTGATCGCGGGGTCGCGCCGGGAGGGAATGAAGGCGGCCATGCCACCCATCGCGTGGGCCCCGCGCTTGTGGCAGGTCTTGACCAACAGCTCGGTGTAGGAGCGCATGAACGGCGTCGTCATCGTGACCTGGACGCGGTCGGGCAGGGCGAACGTGGGCTGCGACTTGAAGCGCTTGACCGCGCTGAAGATGTAGTCCCAGCGGCCCGCGTTGAGGCCGGCGGAATGGTCGCGCAGTTCGTAGAGAATCTCTTCCATCTCGAACGCGGCGGGCAGCGTTTCGATCAGCACCGTGGCGCGGACGCTGCCCTGGGGCACGCCCAGCTCATCCTGCGCGGCGACGAACACATCGTTCCAGAGCCGCGCCTCGAGGTGGCTCTCCAGCTTCGCCAGGTAGAAGTAGGGGCCGGTCCCGCGGGCGACCCGCTCGGCCGCGTTGTGGAACATGTAGAGACCGAAGTCGAACAGGCTGGCCGAGATCGGCTCATCGTCGACCGTCACATGCTTTTCGTCGAGGTGCCAGCCGCGCGGACGGATCAGCAGCGTCGCGATCGTGTCGTTCAGCGTGCGGACGCTGCCGTCGGGGTTCTCGAAGGTGATCTCGCGGCGCACTGCATCGCGCGCGTTGATCTGGCCATTCACCACATTCGACCAGGTCGGCGAAAGCGAGTCCTCGAAGTCGGCCATGAATGCGTCGGCGCCGGAGTTCAGCGCGCCGATCATCATCTTGCGGTCGACCGGCCCGGTGATCTCGGCCCAGCGCTGCTGCAGGTCTTGCGGCGTCGGCGCGACCTTCCAGGCCCCGAAGCGAATCTCTTCGGTGTCGGAGAGAAAGTCGGGCATCACGCCGGCATCGAACTCGACCTGGCGCACGTCGCGGCGGGCCAGCAGCTCGCGTCGTCGTGCATTGAAGCGTCGGTGCAGCGCGGCGAGGAACGCCAACGCGTCCTCCGTCAGCACCGCTTCGAATCCCTCACTCAGCTCGCCGTGTACGTTCACGCCCCGTGGCAGCGTTAGCTCCGTCATCATCGTTCCAGCTCTCCGTGCTCTGCTCTCAGGAATGTTCCGCGATCCGGGCCCGACGGCCCGGGTGATCGGCGCGGATGTGAACGCCAGATTAAGCTAATCCGCCGCTCGCTCGCGTCAATGACTCGTGGGCCTCCCTATCGACAAGTTCAATACATACACGCACCAGCGCGATAGAGGGTCAGCGCCGACGTCCGCGGCGCGCGGTTCGGTAAACTGAATGCACGCGCCGCTGCCGGCGCCCAGCACATGATCGAGGTGTGGAATGCCGCTCAAGAACAGCAAGACCACCGGTGACTTTGAGGTCACCGGCGTCAACCACCTCGCGCTGGTCTGCAGCGATATGCAGCGCACAGTCGACTTCTACACCGAGGTCCTCGGCTTCCCACTGATCAAGACGATCGAGCTGCCCAATGACATGGGCCAGCATTTCTTCTTCGACATGGGCAACGGCGCGAGCCTCGCGTTCTTCTGGTTCCCCGGAGCACCGGCGCCGCACCCGGGCATTTCGTCGCCCGACCCGAACACCTTCTTCGATCCCAGCGCGGAGCTGACCACCGCGATCGCCTCGATGAACCACATCGCCTTCGACGTGCCGGCGGACAAGATCGAGGCCTATCGGGACAAGCTGCTCGACCACGGTGTGCGCTGCACGCCGATCATGAACCACGACGACTCGCCGCGCGGGATCAGCCGCGGGGTGAACGACACCACGTTCGTGCGGAGCGTCTACTTCTACGACCCGGACGGGATCATGCTCGAGTTCGCGGCCTGGACGCGCGAACTCCACGAGGGCGACGTAAGCCACGCCCCGGCCCGCGCCCTGGAGGCCGCCCTCTCCGGCGACTGAGCGGGCGCGGCGCCGCCGGACACGGAGCGGGCAGCCACTCGGTCGACGAGCAGCTGAGGCGGGCGGCAACTAATGAAGCTTCGAATAACTCTCCCCCCGCTCTGCGGGGGGGAGATGTCACGGAGTGACAGAGGGGGGCTCCCCCGCTCACCAACGGATCGCCCCCCTCTGCCTTCGGCATCTCCCCCCGCTTCGCGGGGGGAGAGGGGATCCAACGTGTTCACGGGATGCCTAATGCCTAACGGTCGCTTTGGGGTTGAACGGCATGAACGGAACCTGAACGAATCCGAACGCGGCTGAACGGCGACGATCCTGTCCCTGAGGCTGATCCTCGTATCTGGTAGCGATCCTCCGGGTCCTCTCTCCTCCCGCAGAGCGGGGGGAGATGCCACACGCAGAGGGGGGCTCGCGGCGCCCCCTCCGTCATTCCTGGGCCCCTCCGTCATTCCTGCGCAGGCAGGAATCCAGGCGATCTGTGGGGGGCAAGGGCTCTCCCAATGTTCGACGGCGCCCGCTTACGCGCGGTGAGCTGGGGCCTCTGATGGGCCGTCGGGCGGATGGAGGCTCGTCGCATGGTTAGGCGGTCGCATGGATTCCTGCCTCCGCAGGAATGACGGGGGGGCAACAGCGCTGACTGGGTTGATCTGCAACACAGTTGCTCTGTCCCTCCGGGACCCCAGCGAAATTGGCCAACTGCTTACGCGCACGTAGCAGTCGCCACACACGCGGCGTAGAGCCTGACTCACACGCGGGAACAAATCGGCGCCCGCGAGCGTACGGTAACTGTGCTCGAATAGCCCCTGATCCCGAGACGAACAGGGGCATGCGGCACGAAGGGAGGCGAATGATGACGAACGAGAACCGGACGGAATCCGCTGCCCTCTTTGATGAGGTGGCTGTCTCCGAGGTGCGCGGCCCGAACCGCCACCGCGCGGCGGATCGCCGCGCACGCGGGCGCGCTTCGATGCCGGACGAGACGGGACTGGGGAAGATCGACTGGGGCTTCGCCGAGGACGCCGAAACGGCGCCCGCGCGCGCACGCTCGCGGCGCACCGAACTGCCCGACACCGACGACCTGGTACGGCAGTATTTCACCGACATCGGCCAGCACGCGCTGCTGACCCGCGAGGACGAGCAAGAGCTCGGTCGCGACATCGAGGCGGCGCACTGGCTGTACGGCGTCGAGGAGTCGCTTGAGGCCACGCTCGGCGTGCGACCGACCGTCCGCCAGACCTGGATCGAGCTGCTCCGCCAGCTGTCCGAGCTGATGCCCGTCCTGCGCATCGTCGCCGGCGAACTCGGGATCTCCTACCGGCACCTGCACGAGCTGACCGCCGACCCTGACTTCCGCGAGATGATCGACGGCGCGATCAACCAGACGCTCGCCGTCAAGATCGCCGCGGAGCGCGGGATCGAGCAGTCCGGCGCCGAGGACCAGCTGATTGGACTGTCGGTCGTCACCGACCTGCTCACGCCGCGGCTGATCGCGGCGACCAGCCGGATGCTGGGCGGCGACCGTCAACTGCAGTCTCCGATCGGCGAAGCCAGCGCCGAGCTGCTCACGCCGCTCGACGGACGGATCCGCCGGCACCTGCGGCGGGTCAAGACGGCGGGCTACGAGGCCGAACAGCGGATGCTCGAGTCGAACCTGCGGCTCGTCGTGGCCGTGGCCAAGAAGTACCGCAACACCGACCTCGGCCTGCTCGACCTCGTGCAGGAGGGCAACGTCGGCCTGATTCGCGCCGTCGAGAAGTTCGACTACCGCCGCGGCAACAAGTTTTCCACCTACGCCACGTGGTGGATTCGCCAGGCGGTGACGCGCTCGATGGCGGACGCGGGGCGGGTGATCCGCATCCCGGTCCACACCAGCGAGCTGCTCAACAAGCTGCAGCGCGCGGAGCGGCGGTTCACGCAGGAGTACCAGCGCGATCCCAACGAGACCGAGCTGTCCGAGCTGCTCGAACTGCCGATCGAGCGCGTGCGCGAGCTGCGCGCGATCAGCCGCACCCCGACCTCGCTCGACAAGGGCCTGGCGGAGGACGACGACACCGCGCTGGAGGACTTCATCGCCGACGAGCAGACGCCGTCGCCCGAGGAGGTCGCCACCCAGCGGGCCGGGTCGGCGGCGCTCGAGGACGCCCTAGACGCGCTTGACGAGCGCGAACGTGCGGTCATCTCGCTGCGCTTTGGGCTGGTCGACGGCGAGAGCCGCACGCTCGAACAGGTCGGCAAGGAGTTCGACCTGACGCGCGAGCGGATTCGCCAGATTCAGGCCAACGCGTTCCGCAAGCTGCGCCGCCCGGAGCAGCTCAGCGCGCTGCGCGAGTACCTGTCGGCCTAGTCATCGATGACGCAGCCTGCCGTCGCGGGGCCTCCGGCCCTGCGGCGGCTACGCTGCGCAGCACGCGGGGGTAGCTCAGGGGTAGAGCTCCTGCCTTCCAAGCAGGTGGCCGCGGGTTCGAATCCCGTCCCCCGCTCCCCGAATCGCCCAAGCAGGGCGATCCGGCATCGGGCCTTGCCACAAGCGCGTCGACCCTCAACATCACGCAGACATCGGACCGCATCGGGAGATGCTCTGGTGCGCTATCTGAGGGGCCAGATGACCTCGGTGAGCCACTTGGAGGGGTCGGGCTCGGCGCCGGGGTCGGTGAGGTAGCGCTCGCGCGGCTCGCCGCTCAATTCGCGCCCGCTCTCCGCGCTCCAGGCCATGATCGCCTCGTAGGCGGTGGAGAGGGCTTCGTAGGGTCCGTAGTAGTCGACCTTGGCCGCTTCGCCGGCGGGCAGCTCGAGCACCGCCAGCGGCGGCTCCGGGGCGTAGCCGGCGCCCACTTCGAGGCCGGCCGACATGTCGGCGCGCTCGCTGTCCATGAAGTGGTAGACGGCCGTCGGGACGCCGATCTCGGGCGCGCCCTCGCGCTGCATCTGCCCGTACGCGCCGGGGAACATGCGCGCGAACGCCTGCGCGAGGTCGGCCGTGGCGACCTCCTCGCGGAACGCCGCCAAGAACTGAGTGGGTAGCTGCACCAGCTGAACATCAAGCGTCATCGATCGCTCCTTCAACCGTGCACTGCCAATCGGGCCGCGCGAGCACCATATTACCTGCAATTCGGTCACAATCGCGTCGACGCGGCGGTCGCTGCCGGTCATCGGGACGGCGTCCAACACCTGCATGTCATATCCCAGCCCAACCCGAATCGCCGTCGATTCGGCGAGCAGGCGGTCGTAGTAGCCACGCCCGATGCCCAGTCGTCCGCCGGTGCGATCGAACGCGAGACCCGGCAGCAGGAACAGATCGACCTCCGCCGGCTCGACGACCTGTGTACGCGTCGGGTCTGGCTCGAGCAGGCCGAACGAAGCGGGAACCAGCTGGTCGAGATCGCTGACGCGACGCAGCTCGAGATCGGGGCCCGCGACACGCGGGCAGACGAGCGTCTTGCCGGCTGCGAGGCAGATCCGGGCCAGCTCGAGTGTCTCCACCTCTCCGGGCAACGCGCCGATGAAGAGCTGGACGGTCGCGGCGGCCTGCCACGGCCTGAACGACGCGACTCGCGCCGCGATCGCCGATGACCAGGCTCGTCGCAGCTCGGGCGGCAGCGCGGCGCGCGAGCGCCGCTGCGGCGCGCGCAGTTCCGCTTTTGCCTCGCTCAGATCGTCCATTCGGCCCTAGGGCAGCCCGGCTCCGCCGACCTCGACATCGAACGCGCGGATCCGGCCGGTGCGCGGGTCGCCGGGCTGCGGCGCGGCGGTCACCGCTTCGAGCGTGAATAGCGTCTTGCGTTCGGGTCCGCCGAGCATGCAGGCGTAGACGCCGAAGTCCTCGACATCGATTCGCTCCAGCAGCTCGCCGCCCTCTGCGACGCGCGCGACGGCGCCCGGCGTGGTCGGCACCGCAACCCAGATGCAGCCCTCGGCGTCGAGGCAGATGCCGTCGGGCGGGAACCCGAGATCGGCCCAGACGCGCTGATTGCTCAGCGAGCCGTCGGCCTCGATGTCGAACGCGGTCAGGCGCTGGCCCATGCTTTCGCCGACGATCAGCGTCTTGCCGTCGGGTGTGATCACCGTGCCGTTGGGGAACTCGATGCCATCGGCCACGACGCGCGCGTCACCATCGGGGGTGACCAGCACGATCGTCGTGGCGCGCGGCGATTCGCCCGCCTGGAAGTTGAAGCCGAAGTTGCCGATGTAGGCATTGCCCTCGGCGTCGACCACCATGTCGTTGCAGTGGTACGGCGCGTATTGGCTGATGTCGGCGACTTCGTAGAGCCCGTCCGGGTCGAGGCGCAGCAGCTTGCGGTCGACCATCGAAACCACGAGCAAGCGACCGTCGGGCAGCCAGCCCAGCCCCGACGGTTGCTGCGGGACCTCGACGATCGTTTCGCGGTTGCCGTCCATGTCGACGGCCACGACCTCATGCGCGTGCATGTCGGAGAACCACAGCCGCCCCTCATGCCAGCGCGGCCCCTCCGGAAAGACCAAGTTGCCCAGGATCAAGTGTGGCTCGCTGGTCATGGGGACCTCATCTCCTCTTAGGGCAGTGTAGAACTCAGGGCGCCGACCCCCGATAGAATCCATGTGCCGATGTGAAGGCCGACCCGATCAGGCGACGTAGAACGGTGCGGTTCGATACGAGCATTCTCGTTGCGGCCATTCCTGTGGCACTAGCCGGATCTGCATACGCAGCATCACGGCCGGATACGACCACGGCGCTCTCTTACTACAGGGCGGGTGCCGATCTCAAACTTGCAGGTGAGGCAAACGCGATGTCTGTGATCCCGAAATCTGGCCCTTCACCGGTGGTCGTCGTAGGACCGGCACTCTACGTAAGAACAACAGAGTCTATCGCGATGATCGTGTTTGAGTGCACGCCGGACGCTCTTGGGGACTTTGTCGCACTCGGCCCGCGCTCTTGTCTTGCGGGATCAGCCGTCTCGAGCTTGGCATTGCCATCTGACAAAGCAGGCCACACTAACCACGCGGCTACTTTCACCACCGATGCAAGAGCGCTTGGAGATTTCGCCAGATTTAGTGATGTTGAGCGGCGAAATCTCCTGCGCACCGCCCACGAACACCACTCAGAAGCTAGCACACCGATTGTGATCAGTCCAACACTCGCATCGCCGCCGCGTCCGATTGGTGTCATGTATATTTCAGGGAACTTGAAGAAGTCAGCAATCCTCAACTACTTTCTCAAGTGTCGCTGAGTCAGGAACGGCAGGCACCTATCGCGTCGCTTTATTCGCGATCGCTGTCGCTCCCGAGTTGAGGTCGGAGAACGAAATGGTGGAGATCATCATCGGTACAGTCGTCGGGGGAGTCATTCTTACTGCGTTAGGATGGGCCGTCCCGCGCCTTCCTAGGATTTACGCACGTCACATCCGCCCCTCGTATGGGCCACACTTCTTGATCGCGACAACTAGTCCGTGGGACGATCCTGACCCTCCGCCATATCCTGACAACTGGAGTGCTCGACTGATCGAAGCGATCAAATCGGGTTGGGCCAACATCTCGGTCTGCCTGAGGCTACGGAGAATGTAGCTGTGATGCGTGGAGACTCCACGAGCTGACGCTTGTGGACCGTGTTGCGACGATGACCACCGACGGCGATCAGCAGACACCGACAGCCACGTGTCGGCGGGCAGTGGTTCAGAGCAGCGAGCCACAGGGAAAGCGGCGAAACTGTATCGCCCCTAAAGGAACACAGCCCAGACCGACCACCACAGCCCGGACTCCGACCTACGCCTCGGTTCGCGGTCGGTCAGCTCAAGCGCGGCCCCCATGACAAAGCGCGTGATCCCCTCCGGGCAGCAGGGGTACCTGCCGGCAGTCGATCGATTCCCCCGGTGCTGAGTTGGACCTCAATGACGATCGAACCGGTCCCCGTCTACGAACGGTCGTAGGCGATCACTTCGGCCTCCTCAATCGGCGAATTCACGACGTGTGCCGAATCTTCGCGCTCGCTCATCTGCCGAGCACCGTCCCACCGCGGCTACGGCGGCTCAGGCGGACTCGCGCAGCCGCTGCTCGGCCTTGCGCTTGGCCTCGCGGTCGGCCAACTCCAGGGCGGCGCGCTTGATGAAACGGGCATACCTGCCGCGAGTGACAGCCTCCCTGAGCCGGTCGATCTCCTCAGAACTGAACTCAACCTCAATCACGAACGAGCCGGGCCCCATCTGTGATGGATCGTATGCAACCTCTTCCGCCTCCCCGATCGGCGGGTCAACAATGTGGACAGGCTCCAAGCGTTCGCTCATCTGATCCGCATCCTTCCTCCAGGCCGATCGTAGCGCGTTCGTTCCTCATCGTCCGACTCCCATCCGGTCCCCACATGTGAGCGGCCGTTGGAGTTCGGAAGTTCGATTACGAACGTCAACAGCCGGCCGCCACGATCCGGACCGATCATCAGCAACCGGCTCGGTTGCCTAGACACCTGACCGGATGCGTTGATTCGATCGCGCGCGGGCTGCCTGAAGTATTTGGCCGAGCCTCGCCACACGTCGCGGGCATGGGCGAACTCGAATCGGTGATTCCACAGCTCTTCATCGGTAGCGTCGTTGCCCGCGATCCCTCGCTCCGGGATGTCCATGCACTCAGTGTATGGCTGAAACTGGCGAAGTCCCGCCGGGAAGAGCGTCGGGCTCGAGGGTCACGGCTCAGGCGGACTCGCGCATCCGTTCCGCTGCCTTGCGCTTGGCCTCGCGCTCGGCCAACTCCAGGGCGGCGCGCTTGATGAAGCGGGTGATCCCCTCGGGACCGCGCGTATAGCCGGCGCGGAGACGCTTCACTTCCTCGGCATCGAACTCGACTTCGATCATCCAGTGGCCCGGCTCTCTGTTCGCGACCTCAATGCTGGGCGGTGGGCTGGCTGCTGAGTTCACGCGGATTCGCGCAACGCTTCGTCCTGCTTCTCGGCCTCGGCGGCTGCCCGCCGATCCGCTTCGGCAAGGGCAGCCTGCCTGATAAATCCGGTGATTCGCGTACCGCGTTCCACGCCGCGTTTCAGTCGTTGCACGTCCTCAGGCGAAAACTCCACCTGAATGATCATCCGACCGGGCCGCTGGCGCTCGCAGACCAGCTCCACAGTGTTCGGTGTCATTGGTTCGTCTTCGTGCCTGCTCATCGGCGACGCGTCCTTCCACCGGGGCGAGCGTAGCGCGTTCGCTCGTCTTCGCCGGACTCCCATCCAGTGACGAGATGCGACACGCCGTCCGCTCCAGGGAGTTCAAGAACGAAGCTAAGAATCCTCTGAACAAGTCGGACACCATCTCCCTCTGCTCTGCGGGGGGAGATGTCACGGAGTGACAGAGGGGACCGCGGCCCCCCTCTGCCTTCGGCATCTCCCCCCGCTTTGCGGGGGGAGAGTTATTCACAGCTTTCCTAAGCAGTCGCGAGGCGTCTAGGCGCGGCCGTAGACGTCCAGCAGATCGAAGCGGGGGCCGTCGCGGCAGCAGAGCTTGACGCCGCGACGGGTGAAGACGGCGCAGCCGTAGCAGATGCCAGTGCCGCAGGCCATCTCGGTCTCCATCAGGATCTGCACCGCGCGGCGCATGCCGTCGGCGCGTACGACCGACCCCATGCTGCGGAACATCGGCACGGGACCGCAGGCGAACGACTGGTCGGCCCAGGCGAGGTGCTCGGCGAACAGCTCGGTGACCAGGCCCTGGCGACCGAGCGAGCCGTCTTCGGTGCTGACGTAGTACTCGACCTGCGGTGGCAGCAGGCCGGCGGGGAAGACGCCGGCCGCGGCGCGGGCGCCGAAGCAGAGCACGATCGAGCGTCCGCGCTCAACCTGCTGGTCGGCCAGCGCCACGAGCGGCGCGATGCCGACCCCGCCGCCGACCAGCAGCAGGCTGCGGGCGTTGCGATTGACCTCGAAGCCGCGACCCAGCGGGCCGGTCATCCAGAGCTGGTCGCCGGGCTGCTGCCGCGCCATCGCCTCGGTGACGCGCCCGATGACCGCGTAGAGCAGCGCGAACTGGCGCTCGCCCTCAACCCCGTCGGTCCGGCGAAAGCGATAGTAGGAGAAGGCGCGCGGCAGCAGCGGGTCGAACGATCCGGCCTCCCAGCCGGGATCGACCATCACGAACTGCCCCGGGGTGGCGCCGGCGGCGAGCGACGGCGCGTCGTACCAGGTGACGAACACACCCGGGGTGATCTCGGTGGTTTCGAGCACCAGCGCCGCATCGCGCTGCATCGCGCGCGCTCAGACCTGCCCGCTGAGGTAGGCGGGCAGCGGGGCCACGTTGTAATCGTGCTGGCGCGCGACGGTCGCGCGGACGGCGTGGACGGCGGTCTCGATGCTGGTGAAGCAGGGGATGCGCTGCTCTGTGGCGGCGCGGCGGATGTGGAAGCCGTCGCGGATCGTGACGCTGGTCTGCTCGGGCGTGTTGATCACCAGATCGACGCGGCCCGCGCGGATCAGATCGATCACGTCGGGGTCGCCGCCGACCTCGCGCTTGGGTTGCTCCTGGACGGGATAGCCGAGACCGCGGATGAGGCTGGCGGTGCCGGCGGTGGCGTGGAGCTGGTAGCCGGCCTCGCCGAGGTCGCGGATCAGCGGGATCGCCTGCGCCTTGTCCTTGTCGGCGATGCTGAGCAGCGCGCTGCCGCATTCGGGCAGGCTCATGCCGGCGGCCTGCAGGGCCTTGGTCAGCGCGCGGTCGTAGTCGACATCGACGCCCATCACTTCGCCGGTTGACTTCATCTCGGGGCCGAGGTGGGTGTCGACACCGCCCAGCTTGGACATGCTGAAGACGGGCGCTTTGACGGCGACGAGCGGCGGCGACGGCCAGAGACCGCTGGGATAGCCCTGCTCGCGCAGGCCCTCGCCGAGCATGGCGCGGACCGCGACCTCGACCATCGGCACTCCGGTGACCTTGCTGAGGAACGGGACCGTGCGGCTGGCGCGGGGGTTGACCTCGATCACGTAGACATCGCCGTCGCGATCGGCGCCGTTGCGCATCACGACGTACTGGATGTTCATCAACCCGCGCACGCCCAGGCTGACGCCGATCTGGCGCGTGTATTCGATGATCGCGCCGACTTCGCCGGGGAAGAGGTTGGGGGCGGGGTAGATCGCCATCGAGTCGCCGGAGTGCACGCCGGCGCGCTCGATGTGCTCCATGATGCCGGGAATCAGCACCTCGTCGCCGCTGCAGATCGCGTCGACCTCGACCTCGATGCCGGCGAGATACTTGTCGATCAGCACGGGCTTGCCGGGGGCCGCTTCCTGGGCCTGGGTGACGAAGCGGGCGAGATCGCCGCTGCCCTGGACGATCTCCATGGCGCGACCGCCGAGCACGTAGGAGGGCCGCACGAGCACCGGGTAGCCGATCGTGTCGGCGGCGAGGATCGCTTCATCAACGCTGTTGACGCCGGTGCCGGGCGGCTGGGGGATGCCGAGGTCGGCGAGGAAGCGCTCGAAGCGGCGGCGGTCTTCGGCGAGGTCAATCGCCTCGGCGGCCGAGCCGAGGATCGGGTGGGCGGCGGAGGTCAGCGGACCGGCGAGGTTGATCGCGGTCTGGCCGCCGAACTGCAGGATTGAGGCGACCTCGTCATGCGGCCCGTCCTCAGTCTCCTCGTTCTCGATGATGTCGCGCACCGACTCTTCGTCGAGCGGCTCGAAGTAGAGCCGGTCGGAGGTGTCGAAGTCGGTCGAGACGGTCTCGGGGTTGCTGTTCGCCATGATCGCCGACCAGCCGGCGGCGTGCAGCGCCTGCGCGGCCTTGACGGAGGCGTAGTCGAACTCGATCCCCTGGCCGATCCGGATCGGCCCGCTGCCGATCACGAGCGCCCGCTTGCCCGGCTGGGCCGTGGCCTCGTTTTCGTCTTCATAGGTCGAGTAGAAGTAGGGGGTAACGGCGTCGAACTCGGCGGCGCAGGTATCGACCATCTTGTAGACGGGCAGGATGCCCGAGGCATGGCGCTGTTCGCGGACGCGCTCGGTGACGGTGCCGGCGAGGTTCGCGATCTGCTCATCGGCGAAGCCCATGCGCTTGGCGGCGCGCATCAGGGCGGGCGCGAGCGGCTCCGAGAGCAGCCGCTGCTCCATATCGATCAGAGCCTGGAAGCGGTCGAGGAACCACGGGTCGATCGCGGAGCGTTCGGCCAGCTCGGTCAGGCCGGCGCCGCTGCGAATCGCCTGCAGCACGTGCCAGAGCCGGTTATCGGTCGGGACCGCGGCGGCGGCGATCGGGTCGGCTTCGGCGTCGCGGTCCTCCCAGAGCACCGAGCGGCTACCGACCTCGAGCGAGCGCACGGCCTTCTGGAGCGCGGCCTCGAAGGTGCGGTCGATCGCCATGACCTCTCCGGTGGCCTTCATCTGGGTGCCGAGCACGCGGTCGCCGGCGCTGAATTTGTCGAACGGCCAACGGGGAATTTTGACCACGACGTAGTCGAGCGCGGGCTCGAACGCGGCCTGCGTGCGGCCGGTGACCTGGTTGGCGATCTCGTCGAGCCGCTTGCCGGCGGCGATCTTGGCCGCGACCCGGGCGATCGGGTAGCCGGTCGCTTTGCTGGCCAGCGCCGAGGAGCGGCTGACCCGCGGATTGACCTCGATCACGTAGTAGGGCAGCGGGGCGTCGTGCGGGCTGAGCGACGGGTCGGGCTCGACCTCGTCGCGCCAGGGCACGACATCGGGGCGCGGGGCCAGCGCGAGCTGCACGTTGCAGCCGCCCTCGATGCCGAGCGAGCGGATGATGTTCAGCGAGGCTGTGCGGAGCAGCTGATAGTCCTTGTCGGAGAGCGTCTGGCTCGGCGCGACCACGATCGAGTCGCCCGTGTGGACGCCCATCGGGTCGATGTTCTCCATGTTGCAGATCGTGATGCAGGTGTCGGCGGCGTCGCGCATCACCTCGTACTCGACCTCCTTCCAACCCTGCAGCGAGCGCTCGATCAGGACCTGCGTGATCGGGCTGGCGGCGAGGCCGGACTTCACGATCCGCTCGAATTCGTCGACGTGGCGCGCGAAGCCGCCGCCGGTGCCGCCGAGCGTGTAGGCGGGTCGAATGGCGACCGGCAGGCCGATCTCGCCGAGCGCCTCGCGCGCCTGTTCGAGGGTCGTGACGACCTCGCTGGGCGGGACCGGTTCGCCGATGTCGCGCATCGCCTGGCGGAACAGCTCACGGTCTTCAGCGCGGCGGATCGCGTCGAGCGGCGTGCCGAGCAGGCGCACGTTGAACTCGTCGAGGATGCCCGCGTCGTGCAGTTCGACGGCGAGATTGAGCCCGACCTGGCCGCCCAGGGTGGGCAGCAGGCCGTCGGGCCGCTCGCGCTCGATCACGCGGCGCAAGACTTCGACGGTCAGCGGTTCGATGTAGGTGACATCCGCGACGCCCTCGTCAGTCATGATCGTGGCGGGATTGGAGTTGACGAGGATCGAGCGGACGCCCTCCTCGCGCATCGCCTTGCAGGCCTGCGTGCCGGCGTAGTCGAACTCGGCGGCCTGGCCGATCACGATCGGCCCGCTGCCGATGATCAGCACTGATTCAGGCTTGGTCACTGCCGCGCTCCACGGCCGCCGGGGTTCGGCTCGGCGTCGGCCTCCGGGCTGAGCGCGCTCACAGCGGCAGCTCGAAGCGTGATTCGGGGTTGATCAGCGGCGCGAGTGCGCCGATCGCGCTGAGGAACGAGAGCGCGGCCTCGTTGTTGTCCGGGAGGCTGCCGACGATCCGGCGGAAGCCCTGCTCGCGTCCGTGATCGAGCAGGTACTCGGCGAGCACCGTGCCGATCCCGCGGCGGCGCCACTGGGAGCGCAGCCAGACACCGAGCGTGGCGGTCTCGGGCTGTTGGGTGTTGAAATCGAGCGAGCCGAAGCCGATCACCTCGCCGTCCTCCTCGGCGACCCAGATCGCGCCGCTCTGACCGAGCCGCGACATCCAGGCGGAGACCTGCTCGGGGCTCAGCGGACGGTCGAAGACCACGGGGTTGGGGCCCTCGACGACCTCGCGGATGACCGCGGCCACGGCCTCGGCGTCGGTCTCAACCGCGCGCCGGTAGATGAGTTCGGGATCTGCCACTTCAGGGTGCTCCAGTCATCAGCGGACCTCCGCGATCAGCTTGAGAAATCGGTCGAACAGATGCCCGTTGTCGAGCGGCCCGGGCGATGCCTCGGCGTGGTACTGGATGCAGAAGACAGGCTCGCTGCGATGGCGCAGGCCCTCGACCGTGTCGTCATGGACGTTGATATGGGTGACCTCGGCGTCGGCTGAGAGGCCGTCGGGGTCGACGGCATAGCCGTGGTTCTGGGCGGTGATCGCGATCTGGCCGGTGGAGAGTTCGCGCACCGGGTGATTGCCGCCGCGGTGGCCGAACTTGAGCTTGTAGGTGTCGGCGCCGAGCGCGCGGGCGATCACCTGGTGGCCGAGGCAGATGCCCATCAGCGGCGTGCGGCCGATCAGCGCGCCGGCGGTCTGGACCTGCAGCTCGCGCAGGGCCGGGTCGCCGGGGCCGGGCGCGAGCAGCACGCCGTCGGGCGCGAGCGAGAGGATGTCTTCGACGCCGCTGTCGGGAGGCGTCGCGGTGACCCGGCAGCCGCGGCGGCGCAGGTTGCGCAGGATGTTGTACTTCAGGCCCTGATCGAGCACGACGATGTGCGGCCCATCGGCGCGCGGGGCGGCGTCGAGCGAGACGGGCGCGCGGTCCCAGGCGTAGGGCGTCTGCGCGCCGACATCGATGAAGTCGACGCTGTCGTAGTCGGGCAGCTCGGCGATGCGTTGCAGCGCCCGGTCGGCATCGGCGGCCGGAACGATCAGGCCGGGCATCACGCCTTCGTGACGGATGCGGCGGGTGATTGCGCGGGTGTCGACGCCGGCGACGCCGGGGATGCCGGCGGCCTTGAGGTAGGAATCGAGCCGCATGCCGCCGCGCGGGTGGCTGGGCGAGTCGCACTCGCTGCGCACGACGAGGCCGCGCACCTGAATCTGGGCGCTCTCGTCGATCGGCGGGTCGATCCCGTAGTTGCCGATCAGCGGATAGGTGAGCACGAGAATCTGGCCGGCGTAGGAGGGGTCGGTCAGCATCTCCTGGTAGCCGGTCATCGAGGTGTTGAAGACGACCTCGCCCCAGGTGTCGGTGGCGGCGCCGAGCGCCTGCCCGCGAAAGACTCCGCCGTCGGCGAGGACCAGCGCGGCTTCGCTCATGAGCATCCGCCTTGCACGGCGTTCTGCGAGGCGTCTTGCGGGCGTCCGTCCCAGACGAGCTCGCCGCGCAGCAGCGTGGCGGAGACGACGCCGGTCAGGCGCTGGCCGGCGAGCGGCGTGTTCTTGCCGCGCGAGGCCCAGAGCTGCGGGTCGACGATCGTCTGGACGGTGGGCGCAAGCAGCACGACGTCGCCGGGCGCGCCGACCTGCAACGTGCCGAGGCCGCGCAGGGACTCGCCGGAGGGCATCGTGCGGCGGTCGAGCGCCCAGGCATCAACCGGGCCGATCGTGAGGCGCTCGAGGGCCTGGATCAGCGTGAGGCGGCGGGCCGCGACGAGCGAGCCGACGACGCTCCAGGCGCTTTCGAGGCCGGAGATTCCGAAGGCGGCTGCGTCGAACTCGCAGTGTTTGTCCGGCGCGGCGTGCGGTGCATGGTCGGTCGCCACGGCGTCGACGACGCCGGCCGCCAGGGCGTCGATGCAGGCGTCGACATCGGCGCGGGTGCGCAGCGGTGGGTTGACCTTGGCGGCGGTGTCGTAGGCGAGTTGCTCGCCGCAGCCGGCCACGGCGGCGTGGTCGAGCCAGAGGTGGTGCGGCGTGACCTCGGCGGTGACTCGCACTCCGCGGCTGCGGGCGCGGTCGACGGAGTCGAGCGCGGCGGCGGTCGAGAGATGGCAACAGTGCAGCGCCGCTCCGGCGGCTTCGGCCAGGGCGATGTCGCGTTCGACGATGCTCAGTTCGGCGAGGCTCGGCTGTCCGCGCAGGCCGAGGCGGGCCGAGATCACGCCGTCGTGCATGACGCCTCCGCCGGAGAGGCGCGGGTCCTCGCAGTGCTCGGCGAGCGGGATGTCGAGGTCGGCCAGATATTCGAAGGCGCGGCGCGCGACGCCTGCGTCGGCGACCGCGTCGCCGTCGTCGGAGACGGCGACCGCGCCGGCATCGCGCAGGGCGGCCAGCTCAGCGAGCTCGCGGCCCTGACGGCCGAGCGTCACGGCGCCGATCGGCAGGACGCGCGCGGCGCTGCCGCGCGCGGCGTCGAGCACGCTGGCGACCATCGGCGGGGCGTCGACGGCTGGCACGGTGTTGGGCATCGCGCAGACGGTCGTGAAGCCGCCGCGGCTGGCGGCGGCTGTGCCCGTTGCGATCGTTTCTTTGTGCTCCTCGCCGGGGACGCGGAGGTGGGTGTGGAGGTCGACGAAGCCGGGTGCGACCACGAGGCCGGAGGCGTCGATTTCGTGGTCGCGGTCGCCGGGGGCGAGATCGACGCCCAGCTCCGCGACGCGGCCGTTGAGGATGCGGATGTCGAGCGCGGCGTCGAGCCCCACGGACGGATCGATCAGGCGTCCGCCGCGGATCAGTGCGTCGCCGCTCATGACGCGCCCCGGACCAGCAGGAAGAGCACGGCCATGCGGATCGCGAGGCCGGCGGCGACCTGAGCCTCGATCCGGCTCTGCTCGCCATGCGCGACCTCGGAGGCGATTTCGACGCCCTCGTTCATCGGGCCGGGGTGCATGACGACGGCGTGCGGCGCGGCAGTGGCGATGCGCTCGGCGGTGAGCTGGAAGCGGCGCGCGTACTCGGCGGCCGAGGGCAGCAGCGCGCCGCGCATCCGCTCACGTTGGATGCGCAGGGCCATCACGGCGTCGGCGCCGACGATCGCGCAGTCGAGGTCCGATTCGCATTGGACGTTGGGCAGCGCCAGCGGGTGCTCGCGCTCGTCTGCGCCGCGAGCCAGCCAGGAGGGCAGCAGCGGGCGCGGGGCAACCAGCGTCACGTCGGCGCCGAGTCGGGTCAACGCCCAGATGTTGGAGCGGACGACGCGCGAGTGCAGCACGTCGCCGACGATCACGACGCGGCGGCGGTCGAGCGTCCCGAAAGCGTCCTGCAGGATGTAGGCGTCCAGCAGCGCCTGCGTGGGGTGCGCATGCTGGCCGTCGCCGGCGTTGATCACGTGCGCGTCGATCGTCTGCGCGACCAGATAGGGCGCGCCGGAGGCGGGATGGCGCACGACCACCACATCGGCGCCGATCGCCGCGATCGTCTTGACGGTATCGACGAGCGACTCGCCCTTGTCGACGCTGGAGCCGTCGGCGCTGACGTTGATCACATCGGCGCCGAGCACCTTGCCGGCCAGCTCGAAGGAGGCCCGGGTGCGGGTGCTGGCTTCGTAGAAGAGGTTGCAGACGGTCACGCCGCGCAGCGCGGGGGTGCGGGGGACCGGGCGATCGAGCACCTCGCGCATCGTTCGGGCGGTCTCGAGCACACGCTCGATCTCGCCGCGTTCGAGATGGTCGACATCGAGCAGGTTGCGGTGCCGCCAGGGCTGGACGTCGACCGCGACCGTCGGCGGCGTTTCGAACACTGGAGACGCAGGAGTGCGTTCGGCGACCACGGTCAGCTCCGCTCAGTCGGGGGCAGGCCGACGGGGGCCGGGTGAACGATCACGTCATCGAGCCCGTCAACCTCGTGGAGGCGCACGCGTACATCGTCGCCGCGGCGCGTGGGGATGTTCTTCCCGACGTAGTCGGGGCGAATCGGCAGTTCGCGGTGGCCGCGGTCGATCAGCACGGCCAGCTCGATCGCGGCGGGCCGGCCGTAGTCGATCAGCGCGTCGAGCGCGGCGCGGATCGAGCGGCCGGTGTAGAGCACGTCATCGACCAGCACGATCACTGAGCCGTCGATGTCGCCGGGGATGCGGCTGGGCTGGATCCGGGCGGTGCTGCGGCGAGCGAGGTCGTCGCGGTAGAGGCTGTTGTCGATCGCGCCGGCTGGAATGCGGCGGCCGTCGATCGCTTCGATCTGCACTGAGAGGCGTTGCGCGAGCGGCACGCCGCGGGTCTGCATGCCCATTAGCACGAGCGGCTCGGGGCCAGGGTGATGCTCGACGATCTCATGCGCGATGCGCGTGAGCGCGCGCCGCATGCCGGCGCGATCGAGCGCCGCGGCGGGGCTGGCGCTCTGCGGTCCGCTGCCGTGAACAGGCGACGAGCTCATTGCAACCCCCGGGCGACGAGGCGGGAGAGTCGGGCCTGAAGGCGGGTCTGAGCGGGGCGTACGCGGGGTCGGCGTCGGGCCATGCGGTGTCCTTCCCGGCCTCACCGGACCGGATTAAAGTCCAACCGTCGCAGTGATTTGAGCCTATCAGCGGACGCGCCCGGAACCCGGCGCGCTTCTGTCACCACCGCTACTCGCGCTACTCGCGCCAGCCGCCTGAGTCGCGCCAGGAACGCTCTGAATGCCGGCGGGTGACGGGGGTTTGGGCAGCGCCCCGGCGGCAGTGCGGTGGAGCGCGCTCAGGCGGTCAATGCAGGAGGGCTCAGCGAGCGCTGACTCGGAAATGGCTCCCCCCCGAGGGGGAGCTGCGCGTAAGTCCCACTGCTCCGACCTTCCCTGTCGGTGGCGGTGTCACGAAGTGAAGGTGGGGAGCTTCCGCTATCTGGTGAGGGGGCACCCGGAGCCCCCCTCTGCCTGCGGCATCTCCCCCCGCGGAGCGGGGGGAGAGGGGAAATGGAGATTACGCGCAGGTCTCCCGAGGGGGAGCTGCCGAAGGCAGAGGGGGAGGCCTTGCGGCGGACCACGCTGGCGGGGTTGGGAACCTCCCCCTCAGTCGCTGCGCAACAGCTCCCCCGCGGGGGGAGCAGTTGGATCGGACTGCTCGCGCGCTCCCTTAGGCGGTCGCTGCCTCGATCATCGGCGGCAGCAGCCCCCCTCTGCCTTCGGCATCTCCCCCCGCTTCGCGGGGGGAGATGGGATCCGACTTGATCAGAGGATTCCTAGCGGCGGCGGGGGTCGGGGGCGTTCTGCATCTCGGGCGGGAGCAGGTTGGGGATGCCGTCCTCGATCGGGTAGCGGAAGTCGAGCGAGCGTGAGTAGAGGTGGCCGCGGATCACCTCGCCGTCGGCGGCCTCCTGCTCGACGACGAGCTCGAGCGGCTCGTGGGTGACGGGGCAGACGAGGATCTCGACGAGTTCCTTGCGCATTGCGGCAGCCTACCCTTCGCCCGCGAGCGCCACGCGCAGCGCATGCGGCGCGAGCAGCTAACCTCTGTCCGCGCCATACTGTACGCGCGAGACGAAGCATCGAGGAATCGAGGGGTGTGACCTGTGGCAGAAGACGTCAAGTCGCCGATGGCCGGCACGATTTTCGAATTACTGGTCGCCCAGGGCGACAGCGTTGATGAGGGCGATGAGCTGGTCATCCTCGAATCGATGAAGATGGAGATTCCGGTCGAAGCGCCGATCTCCGGCTCGGTCTCGCAGGTGCACATTGGTCAGGGCGACCAGGTGCAGGAGGGCGATCCGCTCGTCACGATCGACGGTTAGCAGGCCGCCATGTTCAAGCGAGTCTTGATCGCCAATCGCGGCGAGATCGCGGCGCGCGTCTCGCGCACCTGCCGTCGGCTGGGGATCGAATCGCACGCCATCTACTCGGTGGCCGATGCCGACGCGCTGCACGTGCGTGAGGCGGATGGCGCGACGCACATCGGCGCGTCGCCGGTGGCCGAGTCCTACATCAACGTTGAGGCGGTGATCGAGGCGGCGGTGCATGCCGGCTGCGACGCGGTGCATCCCGGCTACGGGCTGCTCTCGGAGAACGCGCACTTTGCTCAGGCCTGCGAGGATCGCGGGATCACCTTTATCGGCCCAGCCGCCGAGCACATGGACCTGATGGGCAACAAAGACCAGGCGCGGCGCACGATGCGCGACCTGGGCCTGACGGTGATCCCCGGCAGCGAGGGGGCGGTTTCGGACGAAGAGGCTCTCGCGGCCGCTGAGGCGGTGGGCTACCCGCTGCTGATCAAGGCCTCGTTCGGCGGCGGTGGGATTGGGATGGCCAGCGTCAAGCGGGAGCGGCAGTTTGAGCGATCGCTGCGAAGGGCGCGATCGTCCGCGTCGCGGGCGTTCGGCTCGGGCGATGTCTATCTGGAGCGCGAACTGGTCGAGCCGCATCACATCGAGCTGCAGGTGTTCGGCGACGGTCGCGGCGGCGCACTGATTCTGGGCGACCGCGAGTGCTCGGTGCAGCGGCGGCATCAGAAGGTGATCGAAGAAGCCCCGGCCCCGGCACCGGGCTTTACCGATGCGCTGCGAGAGCGGCTCTACGCGCAGGTGCAGGCGGCGGTTTCGCAGCTCGGCTACCGCAACGCGGGGACGATCGAGTGCCTGCTTGACGGGTCGGGCGAGATGTTCTTCCTCGAGATGAACACGCGGCTGCAGGTGGAGCATCCAGTCACGGAGATGGTCACGGGGCAGGACCTCGTTGAGTGGCAGCTGCGGATCGCGTCGGGCGAGCCGCTCGCGGAGCTGCCCGTGCCGGACAGGATCAACGGGCACGCGATCGAGACGCGCATCTACGCCGAGGATCCGGTGACGCTGCTGCCCTCGCCGGGCTCGATCGACGTGCTCGAAGTGCCCGACGAACCATGGCTGCGGCTGGATACGGGCGTCGCGAGCGGCGACGACGTGCCGCATTACTACGACCCGCTGATGGCGAAGCTGATCGTGCACGGGGACTCGCGCGCGGAGGCGCTGGAGCGGCTCGAGAGCGCGCTGGCCGGCACGCGGATCGAGGGGATCAAGCACAATGTGCCCTTCCTCCAGCGTGTGATCGAGACGCCGGAGTTTCAGCAGGGCGACTACACGGTGGCGCTGACCGACGGCTTGCTGAAGGGATGAGCGGATGAAGTTCGGCATCTTCGGCCTGGGCTCGGGCGTCGCGGACCCGCAGACGATCACGACGGTCGCGCAGGCCGCTGAAGCGGCCGGCCTGGAGTCACTGTGGACGGGCGAGCATGTGGTCCTGCCCAAGCCGCGCGTCGCGCCGTCGCCGGCCGACCCCGACCTGCCGTTCCTGCATCCGTCCTCGGTGCTCAGCTATCTGGCGGCGGTCACCGAGACGGTGATGCTCGGGACCGGCGTCGTGCTGATCGCGCAGCGCAACCCGGTCGTGCTGGCGAAGGAGATCGCGAGCGCGGACGTGCTGAGCGGCGGACGGGCGATCCTCGGCGTCGGCGCGGGGTATCTGGAGCCGGAGTTCGAAGCGATCGGGGCCGACTTCCACACGCGCGGTGCGCGCACCGACGAGGCGATCGACGTGCTGCGGGCGCTCTGGAATCAGGAAGACCCGAGCTTCGACGGCGAGTTCAACGAGTTTTCAGGGATCGACGCGCATCCGCGACCGATACAGGCCGGCGGCGTGCCGATCGTGATCGGCGGCCACAGCCGCGCCGCGCTGAGGCGCGCAGTGGAGCGGGGCCACGGATGGTACGGGTGGGCGCAGACGCCGGAGCAGACGCGCGATCTGCTCGCGAAGGTTGAGGAGATCTCGTCGACCGTCGAACGACCGGTGGAACTCGGCGAACTGGAGATCACGATCACGCCGCCGGCGCGGCTGACCGCGGAAGCGGTCGAGGACTACGCCGAGGCCGGCGTGCACCGGTTGGTCTCGCTGATGTCGCGGCAGGAGCCGGGGATGCTGCGCACGATCGAGCTGCTGCACGAGCTCAGCGACTGAGCTGTTCCCAGCTCCCCCCTGCGGGGGGAGCTGCCGAAGGCTGAGGGGGGAGCTCGCGCCCTTCCTCCAATCGCCGCAGACACTCTCGCCCAACGCGCTGGACATCGGCCCACGAGTACCAGGGCGGAATGTCGCCGATTTCGGACCAGATGCGGTGGATGACGGCGAGCTTGTAGAGCTGGTGCAGCATCCAGTAGCGCAGGTCGGCTGGGAGGCGACCGCTGGCGAACAGTGAGGGCCGCGCGAGCGGCATCTGCTCGGGCGCTTCGGGCGAGCCGCGCAGGGCGGCAAGGGCGCAGATCAGGCCCCAGTCGGAGAGCGGGTCGCCGAGATTGGCCTGCTCCCAATCGACCACCCCGACGATCGCGCCGTCGTCGCCGACGAGATAGTTGAAGACGTTGATATCGCCGTGGCAGAGCCGTGGCGGCGGGCTGTCGGGCACCGCACCGCGGGCGACCTCGGCGAGTTGGGTGATGTACGGGTCGGCGTCGCAGGCAAACGAGATGGCGCGGGCGTGCACGGCGTCGAGGTCGCGCTCGGCGGCGTGCGGGCCGGGCGTGGGCGGATCGAGAAAGTCGAGGCCCGCGGCCCGCCAGTCGACCGCGTGGATCGCGTCGACGGCGGCCCGGTAGGCGTCGAACAGGCCCGGGCTGATCCCGACCTGGCCCATGTGCGGGGCATCGATCCACTCCATCACGATGCAGGCCGCGTCGAGCGCGGCCGAGTGGGCGGCGCCGCCGAGCATCGCCGGGACGGGCACGGCCGTGTCGGCGAGCGCGCTCAGGACGCGGCCTTCGCGGAGCACGTCGTAGGGCTGGAAGATGCCGCGCTCGCGTTCGACGCGCAGCACGACCGGATCGCGATCTTCGAGCGCGAGGCGCCAGGTGAGATTGGAGACGCCGCCATCGAGCCGGTGCAAGGAGGTGACGTGCGCCTTGATGCCGCAGTCTTCAAGCGCGACCGTCGCAAGCGCAGTGGTGAGCGCCGCAGTGATCGGCGCATTGATTGTCGGAGGCACTAGCGCGGCCCGCCTCCGCTGGCGCCGATCGAGTAGGTGACGCGGGCCTTCGCGATCAGCGAGCCGAGCTCGTTGGTGAGGTCGACATCGCCGACGGCGAGGCTGCGGCCCTTTTTGATCACGTTGCTGTCGACGCGAATCAGCTTGCCGGTGGCGGGCCGCAGGTAGGAGATGTTGAGCTCGGCCGTGCCGCGCATCTGCTCGCCCTCGCGGCAGGTGCTGAGGACGGCGGCGACGACGCCGATGTCGGCCAGGGAGGCAAGAATCCCGCCATGCACGCCGCCGTTCGCGCCGCCGGCGGTGTGTTGCGTGATGGGCATCTCGAAGACGGTGTGGCCGCGGCCGATCTCGACGAGCTGGGCGCCAAAGAGCGTCCCACCGCGATAGGAGGCCTCGATCTGTCCCAGCGGCACCAGCCAGCGCACGTCATCAGGCATGGGCGTGATCCTAACCCTCTCTCGCAGCCCGATTATCATTTGCCACAGGAGAGCCGATGTCACCCGCCGCTGCTGCCCCGCTGGACGTCTTCTACCGTGGCGCCCTGCGAGCCAGGCTCGTTGCCCCCCTGGCCGGCACCACGCCGAATCAACTCGCGGCGTGGCACCGCCGAAGCATTCTGACCTCCTCCTTCATCAAGGGCCGACGCGGCGTGCCACGCCTCTACTCATGGATCGACTACCAGAAGGCTCGCGCGCTCGTAATGCTGATCGGGCAAGGGATCGAGCGTCGTCGGTTGGGTCCGCAGATCGCCGCGCTCGACGCTGAAGTTGACGAATGGTGGAAGCTCCCTCTGCTCGCTTACTCGAACTATGTGATTGTCCCGAGAGACGGTGCTCCGGGATACACCATCATCGAAAAGCAGGGCGCCATGGACGAATTTATCCGCGATGCGCCACTCCTCTCCGAAGACGTAGCGGCCGACGACGCCGAGCTTGCGATCGACGTCATACGCGTCCTACGAGCGGAGGGACCCCTGGGGCGACTTGCCGAGTATCGAGAGTTCATCGACATGGATCCCCGCATCCAGGACGGCCACCCGGTCGTATCCGGCCGCCGCATCGAAACGGGCATGCTGGCGAAACTCAGCGAGTGGGGGCGCGGCTCGGACGAACTCGCCGACCGCTTCGAGCTCGCCACCGAGCAGGTCGAAGCGGCGCTCGCGTTCGAGCAGGCGCTCGCGGCTTAGATGAGCGTCGATGCGCCTACTCCTCGACGAAAATATGTGGCGCGACACCGCCATCATCCTTACCCTCCTCGGCCATCCCTCTCAGCGTTCGATCGACGTCACCGGCCGAGGAGCAAGCGATGTGGCAATCGCGGAGCGAATCGCCGAATACGACGCATTCGTGACCGCCGACCTTCATCGCCAACCACACGAGCGGCGCGCGATCAACGAAGCGATTGTCGCCGGCGCAAACGTCGTGCGGATCAGATACCGGCGGGGCGAGCCAGACGACGCAATGGCTGAAGTTCGCTCGCTTATCTGGAAATGGCCGACCATTCAAGCTGCTGTTCAAGACGACGAAATCGGACTCATCACGGTCTCTGCACAGGGGAACCGCATCCGCACAAACAGCCGATCTTTCGTCGCTTCGCGGCTGGCCGACGACACGTAGAACCGGGTGACCGCTCGGAAGATCATCGGGTCATCACCGCGATCGGTGTGGTGGAGGACACGATGCTCTCCGATGACGCGACGAGGATCGCCGAGTTCGCTGGGCAACGGACCGTCTACACCTACAGCGAGATCGAAGATCTGGCGCGCCAGGAAACGCTGACGATCCTCTTCCGTCAGGATCGACTCCTTGACACACCGTGGCCGCTCGATGATCTCATCGGCGCAAGAGTCTTGAACGCCGCCCCGCAGTCGATCACGCAAATTCACGACAAGGAGCCGATCGAATGGATCAATCGTCAACTCGTCGCATCGCGCTAATGTCGATCCATCCCCAATACGCTGAGGCGCTGCTAAACGGCACCAAGAAGGTTGAGCTCCGCAAGTCGCAATTCTCCGCCGACATCTCGCACATCGTGATCTACGCCACCTCCCCCATCAAGCAGGTGTTGGGCTGGGTGAAAGCTTCTCGTATCGAACGGGGCAGCCCGAGCAGAATCTGGGAGACACACAAGGCCCAGACCGGCATCCGCCGGAGCGCCTACCGCGCCTACTTCCGAGGCCATCCCAATGCGACAGCCATTCACGTGGATTCGCCCGAACGGCTGGCCAACCCATTGCCCCTCTCAGCGATTGAAGAAGGTCTCATCGCCCCGCGAAGCTGGCGTTACCTGTCCAACGCCGCAGCTCGCACCGTGGGCATTCCGCTGTAGCGTGGACAGCCGGCTTCAGAACCCCGCGATGGCGCGGAGGGCGAAGAGGGCGTTGCTGGGGCGTTCGGCGATGCGGCGGACGAAGTAGGGGTACCAACTCTCGCCGTAGGGGACTGAGACGCGCACGCGCTCGCCGCGCTCGATCAGCTCGCGGCGCAGCTGCGGGCGCACGCCGTAGAGCACCTGGAACTCCCACGCCGCTTCGGGCACCTCGCGCTCGGCGATCAGCCGGCGGGCAGCGCGGTGCAGCTGCGGGTCGTGGGTGGCGACGCCGACGCTGCCGCCGCCCGCGAGCGCCGGGGTCGAGGTGAGCTGCTCGAGCGCGCCGCGGTAGGCGCGGCGCACGCGATCGGCGCGCTGCCAGGCGATCTCGCGCGGCTCGGAGTAGGCGCCCTTGACCAGGCGTACGCGGGCGATCTCTTGCTCCACGAGGCCGGCGACGTCCTCGGGCGTGCGGCGCAGGTAGGCCTGAATCGCGACGCCGGTGAGCTCCGAGCGGGCGGCCGCTGCCCGATAGAGGGCGAGCGTGTCATCGACGGTCGGCGAGGCTTCCATGTCGAGCTCGAGGATCAGGCCGGCGGTCGTGGCGGCGTCGACGAGCGTGAGCAGGTGCTCGTGCGCGGTCGCGAACGAGATGGGCAGGCCGAGCAGGCTGGGCTTGACGGCGACGCGGGTGTCGGGCTCGCCGTCCAGCATCGCGATGCCGGCGATCAGCTCGAGGTATTGCTCGGTGGCGGCTGCGGCGGCCGCCGGGTCGGTGATGTCCTCACCGAGCAACGCGAGGGAGGCGCGGCAGCCCGCGGCGCCGAGGCGCTGCGCGACGGTGACTGCATCAGTGTGGCTGGGGCCGGCGATGAACCGCCGAATCAGGGTGCGGCCAAGATGGGAACGCTCGAGCGCGTCGCCGAGCCAGGCTTCCCGCGAGATCCGAATGAGCGCCGTCCGCAGCATGTCTCCAGTGTGTCGCGCCGCCGCGCGACCGCCGCCTTAGCCCTGCCGCTGTTTGTTGCGCGGATTACGCTTGTTGATGATGTACACGCGGCCCTTGCGGCGAACGATCTGGTCGCCGCGCGAGCGCTTCTTGACTGATGCACGAACCTTCACGCCAACATCCTCCGTCGCTTCCACGTCGCCTGGAGTGACGCTATCACACGCCCGATAGACTTCAGCGCGACGATATGACACAGACGCCGCGCGATCTGACACCCGAGCCGCTGACCCGCCCTGAGCAGGTCGCGGAGCTGGTCGGATCGATCCGCGAGCATCGCATCTTCGCGCTGGATACCGAGTTCATCACCGAGCACACGTATCGGCCGCAGCTGGCGCTGGTGCAGGTGGCCACGCCGGATCTCGTCGCCGTGCTCGACCCGCTGGCCGCGGAGGCGGTTGATCAGCCGATCTGGGACGCCGTGGCGGACGCGGAGATCGTGACCGTGGTGCACGCGCACGAGCAGGAGTCGCGCTTCTGCGTCCAGCGCTGTGGGCGGCCGCCGGAGAATCTGTTCGATGTGCAGCTGGCGGCGGGGTTCTGCGGGTATCACTTCCCGATCGCCCACGGCGCGCTCGTGCGCGGCGAACTGGACCGCGAGGTGGCCGCGTCGCAATCGCGCACCGACTGGACGCTGCGGCCGCTGAGTGAGTCGCAGCTGCGCTACGCGGCCGACGATGTGGCGTGGTTGCTGCCGCTCTACGAGCGGTTTCGCGAGCGGCTCGCGAGCGACGAGCGGGAGCGCTGGCTGCGCGAGGAGACGGAGACCCGCGCGGCGGCGCTGGAGCCGGACGCGCAGGCGGAGATCCCGCGCTGGCGCAAGCTCTCGGGCCGGCGGCGGCTCAGCCGGCGCGGGCTGGCGGCGCTGCGCGAGCTGCACGGCTGGCGCGACCGGGTCGCCGCAACCACCGACTCGCCGCTGAAGCGCATCGCGCGCGACGAGTCGCTGGTCGCGATCGCGTCGACGCTGCCGCGCTCGCTGGACGACCTCGCGCGCGTCCGAGGCGGCGGCGAGGTGGCGCGGCGGCATCGCGCCGAGATCGTTGAGGCCGTGACGCGGTCACTGGAGCTGCCGGACTCGGAGTTGCCGGAGCGGCTGACCAACACGCCGTCGCCGCCGCGCACGCTGATGTCGTTCGTGGCGGCGCTGCTGGAATCGCTCTGCGACGATCACGAGATCGACAGCCAGCTGCTGGCGTCGCACGCGGATGTACTGGAGCTGATCAACTGGGCGCGCCGGCCGCGGCGCGAGGGCGAGCCGCCGCGGCTGCTGCGCGGCTGGCGCCGGGAGCTGGCGGGCGAGACGATCCTGGCGGCGCTGGAAGGTCGGGTGAGCCTGCGGGTGGGCGACGCGACGGGTCAGCAGCCGCTGGTCGCGGAGCGGCGATGAGCGCGGCGAGTCGCAGCGAGGCGGTGCTGGCGGCGCGCGGGCTGAGCGTGGGCTATGGCGGGCGTCACCCGACGGTGGTCCTAAGCGACGTGAACGTTGAGTTGCAGGGCGGGCGCTGCGTGGCGCTGCTGGGCCCGAACGGGTCAGGCAAATCGACGCTGCTGAGGACGCTGGCGGGGCTACAGCGCCCGTTGGCCGGCGAGGTGTTGCTGGATGGGGCTGACATCGCGCGGCTGAGCGCGGGCGAGGTCGCGCGGGTCCTGAGCGTGGTGCTGACCGACGCGATCGACGCGGCGCAGCTGAGCGCGTGGGATGTGGTGGCGCTCGGGCGCGCGCCGCACGCGGGCTTCACGGGGCGGCTGGCGGCGGCGGATCGGGAGGTCGTGCGGGGGGCGTTCGTGGCGACGGCGTCGGCGCATCTGGCGGCGCGGCCGTTGCAGGATTTGAGCGACGGGGAGCGCCAGCGGGTGCTGATCGCGCGGGCGTTGGCGCAGGAGCCGCGGCTGATTCTGCTCGATGAGCCGACGGCGTTCCTCGACCTGGAGGCTCGGGCGGACATCGCGCAGCTGCTGCGTGGGCTCGCGCACGGCGACGAGGCGCAGCGGCGAGCGATCGTGATCACAACACATGATTTCGACCTGGCGGCGCAGATCGCGGATGAGCTGTGGTTGATCCGTCAGGATGGGGTGCTGGTCAGCGGGAGTCCCGACGAGCTGGCGGACCAGGGAGCGTTCGACGCCCTGTTCTCGCACCACGCGCTGCAGTTCAACCGGGAATCGCGGCGCTTCGACCTGCGCGTTGGGTGACACAGCGCGGCGCTGGAGCGGCGCTGAGGCGGCCCTGGAGCGTCGCGCGGGTGGGGTGGGCGCGCTACGATTGACGACGCCTTGCCCGGTAGCTCAATTGGTAGAGCGGGCGGCTGTTAACCGCTAGGTTGCGGGTTCAAGTCCTGCCCGGGCAGCCACGTTTTACGACACTTCCCGCTCCATCAGACGCTTCAGGTCTGTGATCTGCCCGCCGTCGGTGCGGCGGATCGCGAAGCGGATCAGCGGCGCCAGCAGGCGGTAGTGCAGGCCGCTGAAGTTGCATTCGGCGACAAGGGTGACGCGGGTGGCGGTCTCCCCGACGGGCTCGAGGCTGTAGCTGTAATCGGCGGTGACGCCGCCCTGCTGCGAGCGCAGCACGAGCGAGCGGCCCGGTTCACAGCTGGCGATCAGAGAATCGCGCTCGGCGCCGCGGGTGTGGAAGCGGATGCGTGTCCCCTCGGCGGAGTCGCCGTCGGCGGACATGGAGTCGATCCCATTCATCCATCGTGCCGCGGCTGGCCAGTCGGTGAGGGTGGTCCAGACGTCGGCGGGGGATCGGTTGATGGTTTCGGTGGCTGCGAATGATTGCGGCATTGGGAGCGCTCCGTCTGCGACGCCGATTCTAAGTGGGGGGAGCAGGTGGTCGATTGACGCTTCGGAGCGCTGGCGCGCGTGTCGTCTGTGGCCTCGCGGCGCAGGCGGTTTGTCGATCGCTGGAGGAAGCCGGATGCGCCGGCACGCGGTCGAGATCTGCTGGAGCGACGTTGGCGATGCGTCCGTTGCTGGGGCGCATGAGCCTTCCGGGAAGATCGCGTCGCCCCGCGGTGCTAAGCACGCACGGCGTAGGCGACCGTTCTGTCGCCGCCACCCCGCCTGCTGGAGTACGCCTACGCTGAATGAGGTGCTTTGCGGCTCGGAGCTCCGCCGCCGGTTGGTGGCGTCGCGCAACGCACGAACCAACCACCCGATTCCCCTGGAGAGCCCTTGTTAGCTTCACGCGGCTCCCCGATGTCGGAAGGCCCTGCACACGACATGCAAGCAGATGACGAACGAGGCGATGACGCACCGCCGACGCCTTCGGTAACTGTGGAATCGATGACATTTTCCGATGGAACGACTATTTCGCTCAACCGAGGTGATGTCGTCGTCTTCGTCGGACCGAACAATGCGGGCAAAAGCCAGGCGCTGCGTGAACTTTCACAGGTCATTTCGGATGCCAACACAGGTCCCGTCTTGAGACGTGCATCAATCAACCGATTCGGCACCGCCGGCGAAGTCTCACGGTACATCGCAGATCATTCGATCGCGGACCAACAGCCTAGGAAGCTTGTTTATCGTGGCTACCAATACGCAGTCACCGCGGCACAGATTGCTTCCATGTGGCGGGATCGCCTCGGGCAGCTCGCGCCGTTCTTTTGCCACACTATCTCCACTGCGACTCGCATTGACGCGAGCAATCCTGCGCAAGCAATCGCATTCCCGAACGAATCCCCGTCGCATCCCATTCACTCCCTGTATCGAGACGATGCTCTCGAACGTCAGGTTTCCGATTTGTTCGACCGCGCATTCGGCTTGCGCCTATTCGTCTATCGACTAGGCGGATCGCGCATCCCGCTGATCGTCGGACCTGAAGTCCAACTGAAGCCCGGCGAAGATAGGCTCTCTACGGAATACAACGTGCGCCTCCTCGATAGTACTGTGCCGCTCGAGACGCAAGGAGACGGGATGCGGAGCTTTGCGAGCGTAATCCTACATATCCTCGCCCCACTGACGGCAAGCATTGTGCTCCTCGACGAGCCTGAGGCGTTCCTGCATCCCCCGCAAGCCCGCCTGCTAGGTGAGATCATCGCGACAGAGCGGCGTGGCACATCGCAGCTTTTTGTCGCGACCCACAGTCCCGACGTCGTATACGGATTGCTAAATGTAGTCGAGAACGAGCACCTGCGGATCATCCGACTTGAACGTGTGGGAGACGAGAACCGCATCAAGGAGCTTGATCGAGCGGGGGCATCTCAGATTGCGAGCGATCCTCTAATGAAGTACTCGTCCGTTCTCTCTGGCGTATTTCACCAACGAGTCATCATATGCGAGTCTGACGCCGACTGCATGTTCTATGGCACGCTTCTCCACCTACCGAGCGTGCGTGGCCCCCGTCACCCAGACGTACTTTTCATCCATCCGAGCGGGAAGCACCGCATGGCGGTTCAGGTGAAGGCACTGCGATCGCTCGGCGTCCCTGTCGATGTTATCGCGGATATGGACGTCTTAAACGACGTGTCAGTGATCAAGGGTCTATTCGAAGCGTTGGGAGGCGACTGGTCCCTCGTAGAGGCGCAGGTGAAACACGTAATAGCTGCGATCGAGGAGCGGCACCCTCCCATGACGGCGGGTGACGTGGCTCGGTCGATCCAGGATGCCTTGCATGGTATGGATCATGGTGGCACTTTTCCGAAGGCTGCCCGCAGGACAATCTTAGATACGCTGCGGGATACGTCTCCGTGGAGTTTTGTGAAGAAATCTGGCGAACACGGTGGAATCCCAAGCGGTACTCCCAACGAGGAGTACCGCACTGTGCGCGGAGCTTTCGAAAGTGTCGGATTGTGGCTGGTACCGGTGGGCGAGCTTGAGGGCTTCTGCCGCAACGTGGGTGGTCACGGGTCCGGATGGGTGCAAAGCGTGGTCGAACAGCACGACTTGGAGCAGTCGCCCGACCTAGAAGACGCACGCGTCTTCGTCCGCAAAGTGTGGACGGGGGGTGGCCGCTCGCCGACGACGGTCTGATCCGCTTTATCCGTTGCAGCGGACCACTATGTGCCGATTCCTCATCGTCCGCTAAAGCTGATCGTTGGCTGCCGCGCCAGGATTTGAACCTGAACTAAGGGATCCAAAGTCCCTGGTGCTACCGTTACACTACGCGGCAGTGGTACCGAGGGCCGGACTCGAACCGGCACGGGCATTACACCCAATGGTGTTTGAGACCATCGCGTCTACCATTCCGCCACCTCGGCATTCCCGACCAGTTTATCAGCGCGGCGGCGTCTCGATCCCGCCCGGGTTGGGCCGTTTACTGAACGAGACCAGCTTGATCCGCCGGTCGTCGGCGTCGACCACGGTCCAGCGGTAGCCGTGCAGGGTGGCCTCTTCGTTGGGGCGGGGCATGCGGTGGAAGTGGTGGGTGAGCATCCCGGCGACGGTTTCAGCGTCCTCGGCGCTGAGGTCGATGCCGAGTTCGGCGCCCAGCTCGGTCAGGCCGCGATGACCCTCGACGAACTGCCGGCCCGAGATGCGCACCTGAACCGGCTCGCGGGTGGTGCCCATCTCGCTGCGAATGTTGCCCACGACCAGCTCCAGGATGTCCTCCAGCGTGACCAGGCCCGAGGTGTCGCCGAACTCGTCGACCAGCAGCATCAAGTGGTGTCCGGTGGTGCGCATCTCATCGAGCACGCGCTGGACGGAGGCGCGCTCGGACTCGAAGGGGGCCTCGCGCATCACGTCGCGCACGGCGCGGTCGGGATGGCCCTCGCCGAGCTGCGCGAGCACATCGGAGCCGTGCAGATAGCCGACGAACTGGTCGGCGAGATCGGCGGTGACGGGCAGGCGGAGGAAGCCGGCGACGCCGAAGCGGGCGGCGGCCTGGGCGAGCGTGGCGTCGGAATCGATGCTCTCGATCTGCACGCGCGGCGTCATGATCCGTCGGGCCTGCGTGTCGGTGAGGCGGAGCGCGCCGAGCAGCACGTTGGTCTCGCCGGGTTCGAGCTCGCCGCGCTCGCGGCCGAGGTCGATGGCGGTGCGCAGCTCGCCGAGCGAGAGCGCGGCCTGTCCCTCGCCGGCGCCGCCCACGAGCCGAAGCCACACGCGCGTCAAGGTGTCCAGGGCCGCCACGAGCGGCAGGGTCAGCCGCACCCACCAGCGCAGCGGATGCGCGAGCACGCGGACCATCATGATGTTGTGGTGCAGCGCGACCGACTTGGGGCCGATTTCACCGAAGATCACGAGTAGCACGGTGACGACCACGGTGGCCGCGAGCAGCGCCGAACCGCCGGCGATCAGCTCGGCCGCGATGGCCGTACCGACGGCGGCGGCGCCGGTGTTGACGAGGTTGTTGCCGAGCAGGATGGCGGCCAGCAGACGTCGGGGGTCCTCGAGCAGGGCAGCGGCGCGGCTCGCGCCGGACAGGCCGGCGCGGCGCGCGTGTTCCAGTCGGACCCGCTCGACTGAGAGAAACGCCGTCTCGGCGCTCGAAAAGACGCCCGAGAAGACGAGCAGCACCACCAGGACGACGACGTAGACCTCCACCGGTGGGTCCTCCGACTCCCCTGCTTACGCTAGCCTGCGGGCATGACTACACACGCAGCCCCGCAGACAGTCGATGAAGCCGCCGAGCTGCTCGGGGTTGATCCGAGCGCGCTTGCTGACGCGGTGGCCGCCGCCGTGGTGGAGGCGGAGCGTCCCAGCGCCAAGGATTGAACGATGCCGGGTCCGGCGCTCAGGGTGAGCGCCTTCGTCGCCGGCAAGTACGTCGTCGCCGAGCGCGATGACCAGGGCGCGGAGTGGCGTGTCTCGCTCCTCTAGCGAGACTTCGACTGCGGCCGGCGGCGCGCCCGTGAGCGGGGGCTGCCGCTACCGAGCCGTGCTCTTCGATCTGGACGGCACGCTGGCCGACACCGAGCCGCTCGTGATCGCCTGCGCGCTGGAGACGATCCGCGCGGCCGGCTATGCGGTCAGCGAAGAGCAGCTGCTGCGCTACATCGGCCCGCCGATGCCGGTGATGCTGAAGAACATGCTGGGCATGGAGCTGGACGCAGCGCAGCCGCTCTACTTCGACTACCTGGAGCGTTACCGCACGACCTACATGCCGCGCACGGCGCCGCTGCCGGGCGCGGTGGAGCTGCTCGACCGCCTCGCCGAGCTGGAGATCCCGCTGGCGGTGGTGACGAACAAGCGCGAGGACGCGGGGCGTCAGTCGGTCGAGGTGCTGGGCTGGTCGGAGCGGTTCGTGACGATCATCGGGGCAGACACGGCGGTTGCGCCGAAGCCGGACGCGGCGCCGATTGTCTTCGCGCTGGAGGCGCTGGGGGTCGGAGCGGATGAGGCGGCGATTGTCGGCGACACGGAGTCGGACATGGGCGCGGGCGCCGCGGCAGGTCTGGCGGGCGTGATCGGGATCGTCGGGGTGCGCTCAGCAGCGTTCCTGCGCGAGCAGGGCGCGACGGAGACGGCGGTGGACCTCGCCGAAGTGGGGCGAGCGTTGATCGGCTAAATCGCGCCGTGACGGTCGCGCGGGCAGTCTCGCCGATGCCGCGATGCGGCAAGCCGAACCGCTACCGCCCGCGCGGCGATCCGCGCGTAAGCCCGGCCAACGCTGGGATGGCGTGGGCGCGTTGGCGCGCTACTGGTTGAAGACGGGCGGGCGCTTTTCGAGGAAGGCGGTGACGGCTTCGCTGTGGGAGGGGAGGCGGCGGGACTCGCGGTCGCGGGCTCCTTCGCGCTCCATCACGCGGTTGAGGTCGGGCTCGGTGGTGTTGTCGTTGAGCAGGGTCTTGATCTTGCGCACGACCGCGGTGGGATTGCCGGCCAGCTCCTCTGCCTTCGCGAGGGCGGTCTCGAACAGCTGATCGGGCTCGACGACGGCCGAGACGAGGCCGATGCGGTAGGCCTCCTCGGCCTCAACCATCCGACCGGAGAGGCAGATGTCGGTGGCGTGGCCGAGGCCGACGAGCTGCGAGAGCAGGCGGGTGGAGCCGAGCTCGGGGACGAGGCCGACTTTGACAAAGCGAATTGAGAGCTTCGCGCCTTCGGCGGCGTAGCGCACGTCGCAGGGCAGCGCGAGCGTGAGCCCGACGCCCACTGCGTAGCCCTGGATGGCGGCGATGACGGGCTTCGAGCTGCGGATCAGATTGGTCCAGTTGACGCGCATCCCGGCGCCGCGGCCGGCCGCCTCGGGGTCGTCCGCCAGGCGCTGATTGAAGCCCTGGAGGTCGGCGCCGGCGCAGAAGGCGCGGCCCTCGCCGGCGATCACCATCGCGCCGATGCTGTCGTCTTCGTTCCAGGCCTGAATCTGGGTCGACAGCTCATTGGCCATGACGTCAGTCCAGGCGTTGAGCTTTTCGGGTCGGTTGAGGCGCAGCACGCCGACGCGTCCGCGGGTCTCGGTGAGGATCTGTTCGTAGGTCATGATTCGCTCCTGTGCTGGCCCAGAGTCTATCGCGCAGGACATATGCGCCGGCGCTGTACCGGCGTCGGGGTGATCGGCGATGATGCAGGGGTATGTCCCTCGCATCCGTGAACCCGAATGGCCAGCCGGCCGGCGCTCCGCCGGACGACGCGCATCGCTGGCGGCGCAACCTGCGTCTCTACCCGTGGTTCTACTTCTTCCACGACCTCCAGGTCTGGATGCCGATCTGGATCATTTTCAGCACGGACTACATCGGCCTGAACTTTTCGCAGCTCGGTCTGATCGGGCCGTTTTTCTACCTGATCCTTTCGGTTGGACAAGCGCCCGCGGGCGCGCTCGCCGACCGCTTCGGGCGAGCCAACGCGATGCGCCTGGGCGTCTGCTTCTACATCCTGTTCATCGTCGTCTTCGCATTCTCGACCGACATCTGGTGGGTCGCGATCGCCTGGTTCCTGTGGGGTACCGCGATCGTGATGGTCAGCGGGGCGGACAGCGCGTTCCTGCACGACAGCTTGCAGTCGCTGCGGCGGGAACGCGAGTTTGAGCGTCGCGCGGGCACGGCGTTCGGCGCGCGTTCGCTAGCAATGCTCACCGCGACGTTTGTGGGCGGCGAGATCGCGGCGCGCGTGGGGCTGCAGAACACCGTGCTGCTGGGCACGGTCGTCACGGTGATCGCGCTGCTGATCGCGACGCAGTTCAAGGAACCGCCGCGCCGGGCGCGTGGTCGTCGCGACGGCCACGCCGGGCTGGGCTTCGTCGCGCTGATCGGTGAAACGTTGCGACTCGCGTGGCGACGCAAGACGATCCGCTACGCGATGATTTTCGTCGCGATCTCAGGTGCGGCATCGATCCCGGCCGAGTACCTGCTGCAACCGCTGATCGCCAGCCACGGGATCGAGATCGGCTGGCAGTTCTCATTCCTCCAGGTGCCCAACCGGCTGCTGGCGATGCTTGGAGCATTCACCGCGTTCTGGTGGGTGGCGCGGTTCGGGCATCTGCGCACGATGATGTTCATGCCGGTGCTGATGGTGATCGGGTTCCTCTGTGTGGCGCTGATCGATCACGTCGCCGCAATGATCCCGTTCGCGCTGATCGCTCTGAACCAGGCGATCACGCGGCCGCTGATCGACGGCTACCTGAACCGTCGGGTACCGTCTCACCTACGCGCCACGCTGCTCTCCCTGAATCAGATGGGCTGGGCGCTGGTGCTGCTGTTCGCGCTGCCGCTACTGTTTGGGCCCGCGGTTGATCGCGAGCCGCTGCAGACGGTGCTGCTCGGGCTGGCGGTCGGGGTCGGGACGCTGACGGCGCTACCGGCGCTGCTCTGGACCGTCGCTCATCGTCGGGAGGCGCGCCGCCAGCGCAACGAGGCCCCAGCGCGCGACGGCGTCGTCAAGCCGCAGCACGAAGGCGAGCCTCCTCGCCAGCCCGCGGCGAGCCGGTGAACGTGATCTGAGCAATTCAGCACATGGCTCAGCACATCGCCGACTCCGATCCTGCCGCCCGCGACGCCGCGCCCTGGCGGCGCAACCTGCGCCTCTACCCGTGGTTCTACTTCCTGCACGATCTGCAGTTCTGGTTGCCGCTCTGGGTCGTGTTCGCACTTGACGATGTCGGGCTCAGCTTCGCCGAACTCACCGCAATCGGCCCCGCCTTCTACGTGATCACCTCCTTTGGCCAGGCCCCGGCCGGGGCGCTCGCGGACCGCTTCGGCCGTGTCCGCGTGATGCGCGCCTCGTTGGTCATCTACATCATCTTCATCGTCTGGTTCACGTTCTCAGGTTCGTTCTGGCAGGCCGCGGTCGCCTGGTCGCTGTGGGGCCTCGCGATGGTGATGATCACCGGCGCTGATAGCGCCTTCCTGCACGACTCGCTGCAGGCAATGGGACGCGCGCGCGATTTCGAGCGACAAGCTGGTCGCGCCTTCGCCGTTCGCTCGGTCGCGATGGTGGTGGCCACGTTCGGCGGCGGCATCATCGCCGGCGTCACCAGCGCGCAGTTCACAGTGCTCAGCGGCGTGATCGGCACCGGGCTGGCGCTGCTGATCTCCTTTGGCTTCCGCGAGCCCCCGCGACATACGCCTGGCGGCCACGAAGATGCGCCTTCGTATCTCAACTTGATGAAGCAGACGCTCCGCCTCGCCGGCCGCACTCCGACGATCCGCTATTCGCTGATCTTCAGCGCCCTGCTCGTCGCCGCAATGGTGCCTGAGTTCTATCTGCTCCAACCGTTCCTGCGCGAGCAGGGTCTGGAGGTCGGCTGGCTCTTCACCGCGCTCCAGGCGCCCGCCCGGATCGCCACCGTGTTCGCCGCGATCATTGCCTTCTGGCTCGCCGTCCGATTCGGGATCGTGCGCACGATCGCCTCGATGCCGTTCTGGGTCGTCGCGGTCTACGTCGGGATCGCCCTGATTGATCACATCGGCGCGATCGGGCTCTTCCTGATCCTCGGCCTTGCCCGCGGCGCGCAGATGCCGCTGATGGAGGGCTACCTGAATCGCCGCATCCCCTCGCACCTGCGGGCCACCGCGCTCTCGCTCAACCACATGGGCTGGGCGCTGATCATGCTGCCCTTCCTGCCGATCTTCGGCCAGGTGGTTGACGCCTACCCGCTCGCTACGGTCTTCCTCGGCCTGGCCGGCTTCTTTGGCCCGCTGCTGCTCATCACTACCCTGCTGTGGGTCCTCGCCGACCACAAGGAGCGCCTCCAAATCAAGCTCCCGCCGGCGATTCCGGCGCTGCTCCGCGAGGTCCTCTGGAAGCCTCAACGGCGTCCCGCGTCAGTCCGGCGGCCAACCCAGTTCGACTAACCGACCAGCTCACAGCCGAAAGGATCCAGCCCATGCCCAACCGACTACAGGACAAGGTGGCGATCATCACCGGCGCGGGCTCGCGCGCGGAGGGCATCGGGAACGGTCGGGCGACGGCGATCCTGTTCGCGCGCGAGGGCGCAAAGCTGCTGCTCGTGGACCGCGACGAGGGGGCGGCGCAGGCGACGCTGGAGCTGATCCGCGCGGAGGGCCACGACGCGCTGATTCACACGGCCGATGTGACGAACAGCGAGGACTGCGCGGGCGCGGTGCGCGCGGCGGTCGACCGCTGGGGGCGGCTCGACGTGCTCCACAACAACGTGGGGATCGGCGGCCGCGGGACCGTGGAACAGGTGTCGGAGGAGGATTGGGAGCTGGTGCAGCGCGTCAACGTGACGAGCATGATGCTGATGGCGAAGTACGCGGTGCCGGCGATGCGAGCGTCGGGCGGGGGCGCGATCACCAACGTCTCCTCGATCGCGGCGCTGCGGCCGCGCGGCTTGACGGCGTACAGCGTGAGCAAGGCGGCGGTCGCGACGCTGACGCAGGCGCTGGCGGTGGATCACGGCGCGGACGGGATTCGCGCGAACTGCATCATGCCGGGGCCGGTCTACACGCCGATGGTCTACGCCGCGGGGATGTCGGCTGAGCTGCGCGAGCGGCGTCGCAACGCATCGCTGCTGAAGATCGAGGGCGAGGGATGGGACATCGGCTGGGCCGCGGTGTTCCTGGCGTCGGACGAAGCTCGGTATGTGACGGGTGTGATTCTGCCGGTCGATGGCGGGGTGACCGTGCGGGGGCCTGATCGGTAGGAGTAGGAGCTGGTGCGGCGCGGAGGCTAGGGGCTCGGAGATTCGAGGACGAAGGTGGAGGCGGCGCCGGCGTCTTCGCCGGCGGGGGCATCGGCCAGCCAGGAGCCGACGATGATCTCATCGCCGTCGAGGTCGATCGCCCAGCCGAACTCGGCCTTTTCGCCCGCGGTGACGGAGTCGACGGGACCGATCACGCCGAGCTCGACCCACTCACCATCGACGAGTTCGAACACATAGGCCGCGCCTGTGCGGTAGAGCCCGGTGTCGGGGTCGGCGCGGTGCGGGGCGCCGACGACCAGCCGGTCGCCCTGCAGCGCCGGGGCGTAGCCGAACCAGTCGCCGACGGCGATGTCGGAGGGAACGAGGCGCGTGTTGAACTCCCAGGCGTCGCCGAGCCGCCAGAGGTAAACCGCGCCGGCCTCCCAGCCGTCGGCGTCGTGCGCATGGGCGCCCGCAGCGAACCACGGAAGGCTGACGCTGACCTGCGTGCCGAGGGCGTCTCCAACGCTCAGGTCGGGCGGGATGAATCTTCCGGTGAAGTTCCAGGCGAACTCGAACTGGTGGTAGACGTAGATCGCGCCGCTGTCCTCGTAGTCGCTGTCGTGGCCGGGCGCGCCGACGACGAGCACGTTGTCGTCGAGCGCAATGTCGCGACCGAACTGGTGAACGGGCTGAGGATCGGGCGGGACGACGCGGGCCTCGAGGCGCCAGCTGCCCTTCGCCTCGCGGTAGATGTAGACCGAGCCGGCCTTCTCCTCGTCAACCGTGTCGTTCCAGGCGCTGACCGCGAGGCGGTCGCCGTCGATCGCGACCGACCAGCCGAAGGACGCGCCGGGCACGAGGCGCTCGGGCAGCAGCGTGGCGGTGCGCCGCCACTCGCCGTTGACGCGCTCGTAGACGTACGCGCTGCCGACGTCGTGGATCGCGTCGCCGCCGGTGGCCGGCGTGACGTCCTCGTAAGGGGCGCCGATCACGAGTCGCCCGTCGTCGAGCGCGAGCCAGCGTCCGAACCAGCCGGCCGCCTCTCCGAAGGGCGGCAGCAGCCGGGCCGTCTCGACCCAACCATCGCCCTGGCGCTCGAAGATGAAGACGGCGCCGGCGTCCTCGGCGACCTCGTCGTGGTAGGGGGCGCCGACGGCGATCGTGTCGCCGTCGATCACCGCCGACCAGCCGAACTCGTCGGACTCGGCGGCCACGCTGGGGAGGAGTGGGAAGCCCTTGGCGACCACCTGGCGGGGATCGGCGATCTGGGCGGGCGGCCCGGCGGCGCCGCCATAGGCGTCCTGCTGTTGCGGCGCCGGCTGCTGCGGGGAGTCCTGTTGGGACCGCATGGCCGGACGGCTCTGCTGCTGGTCGTCGTCGGCTGCGGTCGGCGCGGCTTGCTGCTGCGATGCGTGATCGCGCGCCGGTGCGATCGCGGCGTCGTCCTGCGGCGGCTCAGCGGTCTGAGCAACGGCTTGTTGTTGAACTGACTGCGGCTCGGCCTGGGAATCGTTGGAGCAGGCCAGCGCGATCGCGGCGGCGGCGCACACCAACAGGGCCAGCGAGGCGCGCCGTCTCATGCAATCGAGCCTATCCCGGACCCTGACTACACACGTAACCCACGGAGCCTGATCGAGCACGACACACTGCCACTACGCACCCTGCCCCGCGGAAATGGTACCGCGCCCTGCCGTCCGGCGGCGGCGAGCAGCTCGAAGCGAGTCAATGGTTCGGACGCGTCAACCAATTCCCGCCTCAGCGCGTGAAGTTGGGCTGGCGCTTCTCACGGAAGGCGGCCTGGGCTTCACTCGCCTCGTCGCCGGTCATCGTGAGGCCCTCCATCGCGAGCGAGACGGGCAGCACGAGGTTGGAGACGAACTTGATCCACTTGTTGATCGGCACTTTCGAGGCGGAGATGGCGCGCAGCGGGCCGTTGGTGAGGCGTTCGGCCAGCGCGACCGCGGTGGTCATCAGTTCGTCGTCTTCGACGACGGCGTGGACCAGGCCCATCGCCGCGGCCTGCTCGGCGCGGATGTGCTCGCCGGTCATCAGGAAGTACTTGGCTCGCGAGGGGCCGACCAGCATCGGCCACAGCACGCCGCCGCCATCGCCCGCGCCGATGCCCATGTTGACGTGGGTGTCGCCGAGCACGCCGCTCTTGCCGATGTAGACGACATCGGCGAGCAGCGCGACGGTCGCGCCGAGGCCGAGGGCGTAGCCATTCACGGCGCAGATCACCGGCTTTTCCATGTCAAGCCAGTTGTCGACGATCAGGCGCGCCTCGTTGAGCGAGTTGAGGTAGCGGCCGCCCATCGGCGCGTCGCGGTCGGCGCTGAAGTCGCCGCCGGCGCAGAAGGCGCGGCCGGCGCCGGTCAGGACGAGCACCCGCACATCGGGGTCGCGATTGGCGTCGACAGGCAGCGTGGATAGCTCGCGATGCATCGCGGCGTTGACCGCGTTGAGTTTCTCGGGGCGGTTCAGGGTGGCGATCGCGACGCCGTCGCCGCGCTTGTCGATGTCGATCGTGGTGTAGTTGTTGGCGTCCAGCATCTCGGCCTCCTCGGTGGGCTCACAGGCGCCCCAGAGGCGCTTGGCGGGATCGTGAGCGTGACCCGAAGATACCGAGTCGTGCGCCACGGGCCGACAGCGTGCGGCTAGAGCCCGAGCTGGACGGCCAGATCGTGGAAGTCGCTCGCGACGATGTCGAACGAGGCGTCGGGCGTGAGGTCGACGGGATGATGCGGGCCGGACTCTTTGGGGCGTGGCACGAACGCGGTGCGCATGCCCGTCTTCGCGGCGGCGAGCAGGTCGCCCTGGTGCGCGGCGACCATCATCACCTGCGACGATTCGCAGCCGAGCAGTTCGGCAGCGCGCTGATAGCACTGCGGGTCGGGCTTGAACGCGCCGGTGATCTCCGACGAGAGCACGCAGTCCCAGGGCAGTCCGCCGAACTTCGCCATGTTGACGAGCAGCTCGACGTTGCCGTTGGAGAGGGTTGAGACGATGTAGCGAGCGCGCAGGCGCGCGAGGCCGGCGGCCGAGTCGGGCCAGGGCGCGAGGCGATGCCAGACGCGGTTGAGGTCGGCGACCTCATCCTCGTCGGCCTCAAGGCCGAGCTCGGCGAAGAGGATGTCGAGCATGCGGCGGTGCAACGAGTCGGCCGACTGGAAGGGCAACTTGCCTTCGCGGACCATCTGCATGCCGCCGGCGTAGCCCTCGCGCCGCCAACGGTCGGCGAAGACGCCCCAGTCGGTCTCGATGGCATGGCGAGCGCCGAACGCTTCGAGCTCACCGATCACCGACGATCGCCAGTCGACCACGGTGCCGAACACGTCGAAGGTCAGGGCGCGGACATCGCTGAGGTCTGCCATAGGGGGCGTTACAGGATCTGGCTGAGGAAGAGCTTGGTGCGCTCCTCGCGGGGGTTTTCGAAGAAGTGCTGGGGGGTGCCCTGCTCGATCAGGGCGCCCTCATCGAAGAAGACGAGGCGGTCCGCGACCTCGCGGGCGAAGCCCATCTCGTGGGTGACGACGAGCATGGTCATGCCTGATTCGGCCAGTTCGCGCATGACATCGAGGACTTCCTTGATCATCTCGGGGTCAAGCGCGGACGTGGGCTCGTCGAACAGCATGATCTTGGGCTGCATCGCGAGGGCGCGGGCGATCGCGACGCGCTGCTGCTGGCCGCCGGAAAGCTGGGCGGGGTACTTGTCGGCCTGCTCGGGGATGCCGACGCGTTCAAGCAGGTCGATGGCGAGCTGGTCGGCCTCGTGTTTGGGCAGGCGGCGGACCTTCTGGGGGCCGAGGGTGATGTTGCTGAGCACCGAAAGATGAGGGAAGAGGTTGAACTGCTGGAAGACCATGCCGACTTCGGAGCGGATGGTCTGCATGTTGCGGACGTCTTCGTTGAGCTCGATGCCGTCGATCACAATGCGGCCGGCGTCGTGCTCTTCGAGCCGGTTGAGGCAGCGGATGTAGGTGGATTTGCCGGAGCCGGAGGGGCCCAGGATCACGACGATCTCGTGCTCCTTGACGGAGAGCGAGACATCGTCAAGGGCCTGGAAGTCTCCGAACCATTTGGAGACGCCCTCGGTGATGATGATGTCGGGGGAGTCGGCGAGGCGTCCGTTGCGATCTGATTCCATCTGTGGGGCGGCCGCCGCCACTTCCACGTCATCAGCTTGAGTTGTCATCGTGCGCCTCCCTGGGGTTCCGGACGCTTCGATCATACCGTTCGCGGACGCGGCGCCGCGAGTCCGGGGCGTGAAGTCCATAGGCGATAGGCTCGCGTCGCGATGCCCACGTTCAGACACGCAATCCGGCTGGTCGAACGAGATGGCTGGGAGCTGGTCCGGCTCCGCGGCAGCCATCGTCAGTTCAAGCATCCGGTGAAGCGTGGCCGCGTGACGATCGCCGGCCGCCCAAGCAAGCAGGTCCCGATCGGTCTCTGGCGCAGTATCCTGAGACAGGCAGGGCTGAGCGAACGGCGAGGCTGATGGAATACGTCGTGGTGATTGAGAAGGCGCCCGAGAACTATGGGGCGTATGTACCGGACCTGCCCGGCTGCGTTTCGGTTGGGGATACGTTCGTGGAGATGCTTGCGATGATCGAGGAGGCGATCGAGTTCCACCTCGATGGGATACGCGAGGATGGCGAACCCATCCCGCCGCCGACCACGACCCTTGAACAGGCGATGCAGGAGCACATCGAGCTGATCCGCGAGTACGGCGAGTCGGAGCTGGAACCCGCGAATCCGGTGCCTGGCGGCGGCTAGCGTTCGCCGAGGCCCTGGGCGCGTTCGACGCGCTGCGAGATGCGGGACATGGTGAAGGCGACGATCCAGAAGATCACGGCGACGAAGACGTAGGCCTCGATGCGGTCGGGGGTGAACTCGAACTGCGCAATGGCGGAGTCGGCGTTGCCTTTGAGTTCGCGCAACGGCAGGATCACGGTGACCAGCGTGGTGTCTTTCCAGATTGCGATCGCCTGACCGACGATCGGCGGGATCGAGTTGCGGAGCGCCTGGGGGAGGATGACCAGCTGCATCGACTGGACGCGATTGAGGCCGACGGAGTGCGCCGCCTCGTACTGACCGCGCGACAGCGACTGCAGGCCGCCGCGGATGTACTCGGCCATGTAGGCGCCGGTGAAGACGGCCAACACGACCATCGCGCGGACGATCAGGTCGCCGCCGATCACGTCGTCGAGGATGAACAGGGCGACGAACAGCCAGCCGAGCAGCGGTGCGCCGCGCACGACCTCGATGTAGGTGGTGCAGGTCCAGGAGATCGCGCGCATGCTCGAGGCGCGGCCGAGCGCGAGCGGAATCGCCACGACGAGCCCACCGACGATGCCGACCGGGGCAAGGATCAGGTTGAGCACGAAGCCGTCGAGCTGCCGGGCGCTGGCGCCGCCGCCGGCGAGCAAGATCACCAGCACGGCGGGCAGGGCCAGCGCCAGCAGCGCGGCGACGACGCGGTTCTGGAGGGTGCGCCGCGGCCCGGTTGCGCGCGGGAGGCGAATCGTGATCGCATAGCCGACGTAGAGCATGCCGATCGCGACGAGGAACCAGACCGAGGACCAGAAGGCGGCGCCGCCGTGGGCCATGAGGAAGATCACGAAGCCGCCGACGACGGCGATGAAGAGATGGTCACGGCGGCCGAGGCTGGACCAGGTGCCGTAGGCCAGGCCGATCAGGCACATCACGGCGGCGATGCTGACCCAGAGGCGCCAGGCATGCTCATGCGGGAAGGTGCCGGCGAACAGCAGCCAGCGGTTGGCGGTGACTACTTCCCAATTGGCGCCAAAGAAGACGAACCAGATGACGCCAACAAACATCAGCCCGAGCACGCCGCCGGTCGCGAGCGTGAGCAGGGCGCCAGCGCGGGAGGGGAACAGATTGCGTCGGATCCACTCGCGGGCGCGGACCGAGCGAGGGCGGCGCGCGCGCTGGCGGTGCGGCGGCAGCACGATCCGACGCTGCTGCGGCTGCGGGGCGGGCATGTCGACCATCGTCGCCGGCTCCCTAGACCTCGTGCGCGGTGACCCGCGCGTTGAAGAAGTTCATCACCGCTGAGAGCAGGAACGAAATCAGCATGTAGGTGATGATGATGACGAAGAACATCTCGAGCGCGTGGCCGGCCTTGTTTTGGACGATCGTGGCGACGCGGAAGAGATCGTCGTAGAGCACGGCATAGGCCAGCGAGGAGTTCTTGTTCACGTTGAGGTATTGATTGGTGACGGAGGGAATCATCTGTCGGAGCGCCTGGGGCAGGATGATCAGGCTGAGCCGCTGATAGCCGCTGAGGCCGACGGCGCTGGCGGCCTCGGTCTGCCCGCGGGGCAGCGCCTGGATGCTGCCGCGCACGATTTCGGCGATGAACGAACCCGTATACATGGTCAGGCCGAGTACCAGTGCGGCGAACTCAGGTTTGATGATCATGCCCTCGGCGTAGGCCAGGGTGATGCCGGTGTCGGCGACGATCGGTCGGTCAATGCTGACCGGCGCTCCGAGAATCAGGAAGGAGATCAGGGCGCCGGCGGCGAAGAGTCCGAGCGCGTAACGGTTGGGGTTGAGCTGCTGTCCGGTCTCGCGCTCGCGCTCTTGGCGGCGTTGGCGCAGGCGCATTGCCGCGAAGCCCAGCACGAGCAGCACCAGCACCCAGACACCGACGAACCAGTCGGGCGTGCCCCACAGGCCGGCGCTGGGGACCGGCCAGGGAATCCCGATGCCGCGGCCCGAGAGGAAGAAGAAGTCGCCAACGTTGATGGCGCTCTCGATCCGCGGCGCGCCGACGAGCAGGATCGCGTACCAGAGCACGACCTGGACGAGCAGCGGGGTGTTGCGAAAGCCCTCGACGAAGAGCATCGCCATGCGCCCGACGAGCCAGTTCGACGAGAGTCGCGCGACACCGACGACGACGCCGACGACGGTGGAGAGCAGAATGGCGACGAACACGGCGCGGATCGTCGACCAGACGCCGACGAGGTACATGTTCAGTCGGGAGTTGGTGACGCCGTCGACATCGGTCAGCCACTGGCTGCCGACAGCGAAGCCGGCCGGCTCGCTGAGGAACCCGAAGCCGAAGTCGCGCAGCTCGAGCGCCGAGAGCACATAGGCGAAGACCAGCGCCGTGACGGCGACATACGCGCCCTGCGTGAGCAGATCACGGAAGCGCCGCCGGTGGATGATCGGCACGTGGACCGCGCCGGGAGGAGGACTATCGGGCGGGACGCTGGCAGGAGGGGCGCTCGACGACATGGTGGCTGCTTGGTCAACGGCTCGTGATGCGGCGCGGTGCGCGCGCCGGGCGCCCAACTGCTGCGCGGAAGACTAGCGCAGATACGCGAACGGGGTCGCTCTCGTGAGAGCGACCCCGTCCGGCGGGTGACGTGGCTGAGCCGGTGTGGGTCTAGCGGTACGGCAGCGCGTACTGGATGCCGCCGGACCCTGCCGGGCAATCGACCGACTTGTCGATCGCCAGCGCGTTGAGCGTGCAGGCGCGCGGGATGTTGTTGCCAATGGTGTTGGCGTAGATCTCGCCGTAGTTGCCGACGGCGGCGATGGCGCGCTGAATGAACTGCGCGTTGACGCCGTCGAAGCCGAGGGTGGCGACTTCGCCACCTTCATAGGACACGCCGAGCAGACGGGCGACGGTGGTGTTGGGCGGGTTCGCGGCGTTGGCGGCCACGTTGCCCTTGGTGATGCCAAGCTCTTCAGCCGCGATCAGGCCGTGGACGACCCAGTTGACCACGTCCTTCCACTCACTGTCGTAGTCGCGCACGCCGGGCGCCAGCGGCTCCTTGGAGATGACCTGACCGAGGATGATGTAGTCGTTGCTGTCATCGCGGACGGCGATCCGCGAGGCGAGGTCGGACGAGTCAGCGGTGAGCACGTCGCAGCGACCGGAGAAGAAGGCCTCGGCGACATCCTGGCTGAGCCCGCCGAGCGGTTCGTAGGTGAGGCCGATGTCGGTGAAGTGGTCGGCCACGTTCTGCTCGGTGGTCGTACCGGACTGCACGCAGATCGAGGCGTCGCCCATGTCAGCCGTCGTGGTGATGCCCGAGTCCTTGCGGACCGCAAAGGCCTGGCCGGTGTAGAAGGTGGTCTGGGCGAAGTCGACGCCGAGCTCGCGGTCACGCGAGGCGGTGATGGTGGTCGTGCGAATCAGCACGTCGATCTGCTCGTCGCTGAGCAACTCGAAGCGCGTCGCCGCGTCGGAGGCGTCAATGAACTCGACGGCTGTCGCGTCACCGAGCACCGCCGCGGCGATCGCCTTGCAGAACTCGATGTCGAAGCCGGAGACGCTGCCGTCGGCCTCTTTGAAGCCGAATAGCGGCTGGGTCTGCTTGACCCCGCAGAGCAGTTCGCCGCGGTCGATCACGGTCGCGAGCGTGTCGCCGCGCCCACCGGTGTCGGCCTGATCGCCGCCGCCGTCGCTGCCACAGGCGCCAACTGCGGCCGCCGCAAGGGCGACCACCAGTGCCAGCAGGACGATCGACCGCCGTGGCAGATCGCGCCCTCGTCTGATGAGATCAAGCATTCAGCCCTCCTGATTCGGCCGCGTGCGCCTCGAATGGGCGGGCGCGGTCCGCGCTCCTGGATCGGTGTCTTGCAGCCTAGCCGCCTCAACACGATGTCAAAAGGCGCGTATCGCTATTGCTGCTCCGCGGGCACGTCGAAGCCGAACAGCCGCGCGGCGTTGAGGCCGAGAATGTTGGCCCGCTCGCGGTCGTCGAGCTCGCCCATCGCGCGCTCGATCGCGGCAGCGGAGTGCGGCCACGAGCCCTCGTGGTGGGGGTAGTCGTTGGCCCAGAGCAGGTTGTCGACGAGATCGTGCTTGCGCGCCAGGTCGATGCCCGGCGCGTCCTCCTGGAAGGAGCCGAAGCAGTGCGCGCGGTAGAAGTCCGAGGGCATCATCTCGAGCTTGGGGAAGGTCCACATGTGGTGCTTGTGGTAGGCCTCGTCCATCGCGGTCAGGGCCCAGGGGATCCAGCCGATGCCGGCCTCGATCGTCCCGGCGTGGAGGCCGGGAAAGCGCTGGAAGACACCCGAGGCGCACATATTGATGACCGGTTCCATCGTCATCGCCAGCGAGTGGAAGACATAGTTGGTCACCGCTCCGCCGTTGCCGCGCGCGCCGCGCGGGTCGCGGCCGGTCGAGACGTGGAACGTGATCGGCACGCTGGTCTCTTCGACGGCGGCCCAGAGCTCGTCGAACTCGGGCAGGTTGTAGTTGCGCGAGTCCTCACCGGTCGGGCCCCAGACCGGCTTGGCGGGGAAGGAGAGGCCGCGGAAGCCGCGGTCGGCCGAGCGGTAGATTTCGGCCACCGCGCCGGGGATGTCGCCGGTGGCCACGCAGGCCAGCGGCGAGGAGCGGTCGTAGGTGGGCCCGAAGACCTCCCAGGCCCAGTCGTTCCAGGCGCGGCACATGGCGTTACTGAAGACCGGGTCGGCCGTGGCCCACATCGAGAGGCCCTTGTTGGGAAAAATGATCTCGCAGTCGACACCGTCGAGGTCCATGTCGCGACTGCGCTCGGCGGGGTCGGCGTTGCCGTGCTTGTCGCGCACGAGGTCTTCGCCGGCCAGCTTGAGGTCGCGGATCTTGGTCGGTCGGTGTCCTTCTGTCACCTGCCAGCGCACGCCGTCGTCATCGACTTCGATGCGCGGCAAGCGGTGGCGGTAGCCCGCGTCAACGCGCTTCTCCCAGAGGTCGATCGGCTCGTGGACGTGGCAGTCGGCCGAGACCATGAAGTACTTGTCGGGGTCGTCGGGCCGCGCGGTGCGCGTCCAGCCGGCGGCGCCGGGGGTCTCGGTGCGGTGGGCGGGAATCTCGTAGTCGACGATCGGTCGTTGGGTCGTGACCATTCATGCGTCCTTCCGGGCCGCGCCCAGCTCGACGGGGCGGCGAGCTCCGCTCAGGCTAGCCGATGGGCGGCATCAGCCGGCCCCGGAGACGAGGCGCGAATGCGGTCCGGGGCGGTCGAAGTCCAGGCTGGCCGTGTCGATCAGGTGCGTCGCCGCATGAGCGGGCAGGTTGCCGGGCAGATCGATGTCGATGTACTCGGGGTCGAGCCCCTCGGAGGGCCAGAAGCGCAGGCGCACCCCCGACGCATCAGCGGGGGCCTGATGCTCGGTCAGGGCCGCGCCGCGACCGGAGTGGAACCACTCGCCCTCCAGGCCCTCGGCGCCGATCAGCCACGAGCCGAACCAGGGCATCTGCAGCCCGAAGTCGGAGGTCGCCGCGTGCCAGCGGATCTGCAGTTTCATGTCCGCAACAGCTTACGTGGGCCTACTTGTCGGTGAACCTGGGCCGGCGCTTCTCGGAGAACGCCTTGGGACCCTCGATTGAGTCGTCGGTGCCGAGCAGGTTTTGCTCGAGCGCCTGGCCGTACTGCGAGCCCACCAGCGGCTCCATGTAGTAGCCGCGGTAGAGCGCCTGCTTCATGTTGCGCACGGCCGTGGGGGCGAGATAGAGCATCCGCCGGGCGTATTCGAGCGCGGTTTCCTGGAGCAGCTCGTGAGGCACGACGCGCTGCACCCAGCCGATCTCGTAGCAGCGCTTCGCGTCGTATTGCGTGTCGCCCCAGAGGGTCAGTTCGAGCGCGGAGCCGAGCCCGAGCTGGCGCGTGAGCGGGGCCATCCAGCCGGCTCCGCCCATGTTCCAGCGAGCCTCGGCGATCCCGACCCTGGCCTCCTCGGACATGATCCGAATGTCGCACTGCATGGCGTACATGAAGCCGCCGGCGACGGCCCAGCCGTTGATCGCCGCGATGGTGGGCTTCCAGAGGTCGAGCGTCTCGGAGAGCGGCACCGCGTTCTTGCGTCCAGAGGCGATCGGCGCAACGCCCGAGTCACGCCCGTCGCGCTCGGCCTCGCGGGTCTCGGCCGTGTCGATCAGGTCGGCGCCCGCGCAGAACGCGCGGCCGGCCCCCGTGAGCACCGCGCAGCGAGCGCGCGGGTCGTCGCGGTATTGCACGAACGCGTCGTAGAGGGCCTCCGGGAGGCCGTCGCCGATCGCGTTCAGGCGATGCGGGCGATTGAGCGTGATCAGGTAGATCCCGCCGTCCTCAAGAATGTCGACCTTGACCACGGGCCCGAAGATCTCCTGCGGGGTGGCGCGGTTGTGCACTGCGGCGTCATATGTCTCGTATTCGGGCATGGCTGGGCCCCTCCCGCTGCGCCCGCAAGGCTAGCCCAGAATGGTTGAACCACTCGGGGGCTCGCTAGCATCGCGAGTGATTCGCAGTCATGCGCAGACCTGTCAGAGACCTGTCTGAGACTGGGCGAAGACTTGACGCAGATTCGGGGGAACACGATGGCGATCACCGCTGATACGACGCTCGGACAGCTCGCCGGGATCGAGGACGACGGCGCGATCGTCTTCCGCGGGGTGCCGTTCGCGAAGCCGCCCGTGGGGCCGCTGCGCTGGCGTCAGCCGGAGCCGATGGATCCGTGGGTCGAGACCCGCGACGCCAGCGAATTCGGGGCCTCCGCGGTGCAGCGCGCACTGCCCGGCGACGTGGGCGACCTGATTGGCATCCCCGCGCAGACGATCAGCGAGGACTGCCTCTACCTGAACATCTGGACACCGGCGCTGGACGACGCGAAGCGCCCCGTGATGGTCTGGATCCACGGCGGCGGCAACGTGGTCGGCTCGGGCACGCAGCCGCGGATCGACGGGCGGCAGCTGGCGCTCAGCGGCGACGTGGTCGTGGTGACGCTGAACTATCGGATGGGCGCGTTCGGGTTCCTGCACGCGCCGGTGCTCGGGGCCTACGGCAACGAGGGGCTGCTCGACCAGATCGCGGCGCTGTTCTGGGTGCGCCAGGAGATCGGCTCGTTCGGCGGCAACCCGGCCGACGTGACCGTCTTCGGGCAGTCGGCCGGCGGCTTCGACATCGCCCACCTGATGGCGATGCCGTCGGCAGCCGGCGCGTTCGACAAGGCGATCCCGATGAGCGGGTCGCTGATCCAGACGATCCGCAAGGAAGAAGCACGCGGGGTGACCGAGAAGTTCTTGCTGCAGTTCCGCGCGGTCGATGATCCGGAGCGGCTGCGCGGCGTCTCGGCCGATGACCTGCTCGACTATCAGGTGGAACTGACGGGCGGGGGGCTGGGCGGCGCGCGTTTCGGTCCCACGGCCGACGGCTATTCGCTCGGGCTCGACGCCGAGGTGCGGATCGGCGCCGGCATCCAGACGCGCGGCATTCCGCTGCTGGTCGGCCACACGCGCGACGAGTTCGCCCTCTTCACGCTGACCAATGAGGCGTTCGAGCACTTCGACGACGACGCCCTGCTCGTGGCGGCCGCGCCGCAGTTCGGCGGGCGCAGCGCGGAAGGCATCGATCGTTACCGGACGGCGCGCGACGCGCGCGCTGAGCCGACCGACGCGGCGAGCGTCTACACGGCGATCATGACCGACTCGATGTTCCGCATCCCGGCGATCAAGACGGCCGAGGCGCAGGGGCGGCACACGCCGGAGGTCTGGTCGTACCGCTTTGACTACCCGTCGCCCGCGTACGACGGCAAGCTGGGAGCCTGCCACTCGCTCGACATTCCGTTCATCTGGGGCACGTACGAAGCGGGCAACATGCGTCGCTTCTGCGGCGAGGGGCCGCACGTCGCCGAGCTGAGCGAGACGATGATGAACACCTGGTTGGCGTTCGCCAAGACCGGCAACCCGAACTGGGAGGGCCTGCCCGACTGGCCGACCTACCACGCCGACGAGCGGGCCGTGATGTCGCTCGGCCTGGAGCCGGCGATCGACTACGCCCCGGGCGAGCCCGAGCGCGTGTTCTGGGCTGAACTTGAGCAGGAACGGTCTACACTCGAACGCGCTCCAATTCCACTCTCACGCAGCGGCTGACGGAAGGCGACATCTGATGAAGATCGAAACCGGCTTCGGCGGCGGTTGGCTGGGCGGGATCCCCGATCAGGTACGTGCGGCGGAGGCGCGCGGCTTTGACGCGATCGTCACGCCCGAGACCAAGCACGATTCGGTCCTGCAGATGGCGATGGCTGCCGAGCACACCGAGCGCGTCGAGATCTGCTCCAGCGTCACGATCGCCTTCCCGCGCACGCCGATGATCCTCGCGCAGTCGGCCTGGGACATGCAGCAACTCTCCGGCGGGCGGATCAACATCGGCCTGGGTAGTCAGGTCAAGGGCCACAACGTGCGCCGCTTCGGCGGCACCTGGACGCCGCCGGCCAAGCGCATGGAGGACTACATCGGGATGATGCGCGCCGCCTGGCACTCCTGGCAGACCGGCGAGCGCCCCGCGTACATCAGCGACAACTACACGTACACGCTGATGACGCCGATGTTCGATCCCGGCCCGATCGACTACCCGCACCCCAAGATCTCGCTCGCCAACGTCGGCCCGCTGATGGCTCGGGTCGCCGGGGCATGCGCCGACGGGCTGCGTCCGCACGGCTTCATGACGCACAGGTACATGATGGATACGGTGCTGCCGAACGTGAAGAAGGGCGCGGAGCGCGCCGGGCGGAGCATCGACGACATCGAGATCTCGGTCGGCGGCTTCACCGCCTTCGGCGAAACCGAGTCGGAGGTGGAGCAGGCGATCGACGCGCTGCGGCGGCCGATCTCGTTCTACGGCTCGACACGGACCTATCACCGCGTCTTCGAGGCGCACGGCTTCGATTCGCTGGGGATGCAACTGCACGAGCTGTCGCTGCGCGGCGAGTGGGACAAGATGGCCGAGGCGGTCAACTTCGAGGTGGCGGCGGAGATGGCCCACGCGACCACCTGGGATGACCTGCCCAAGTACGCACGCGAGCATCTGGGCTACGCGGGCCGGTTCAGCCTCGGCGGGTACGTGCGCGCCGCCGAGCGCAGCAAGAAGGGCGACTTCGCCTACCCGGGCGACGGTCGCAAGGACACGCGTGCTCCCGGCCTCTCGGAGGAGCGGCTGAGCTGGCTGATGGACGAGCTGAAGACCCTCTAGGCACGGCAACGGGGCGGAGCTGCTGCGATGGCCGGGATGGACGAACTGCTCGACGATCTGGTCGCGGAGCAGCGCTATCTCGATGTGGCGCTCGCAGCGACGACGGAAGATGTCTGGGAGCGGCTGACTCCGTGCGACGGCTGGTTGGTGCGCGACGTGATCGCGCACCTGGCGGAGGTCGACGACGGCGCGACCGCCGTCGCCGCGGGCGCGCCGCAGTACGCGGGCAGCCGCGAGCGCTCGGCCGACGGCCTGCGCTCGAGCGGTCAGGACCGGGCGCGCTACATGAGCCGGATCCAGCTTGTCGACTGGTGGCGCGCGGCGCGCGACCGTCTGGACGCGGCGTTGCGACCGGTCGACGCGAAGGCGCGCCTGCCCTGGGCGGGCCCGCCGATGAGCGCCCGCTCGTTCGCGACGGCGCGGCTGATGGAGTGCTGGAGCCACGGGCTCGACGCGCTGGACGGCGCGGGCATCGCGCCGGTCGACAGCGACCGGCTGCGGCACATCGCGCACCTCGGCTTGATCACGCGCGGGTTCGCGTATCAGACGCGCGGGCTTGAACCGAACACGGAACCGCTGCGCGTCGAGCTGCGCCTGCCCTCGGGCGCGCCGTGGACGCGCGGCCCCGAAGACGCGCCCAATGTGGTGCGCGGCGACGCCGGCGGCTTCTGCCGCGTCGTGACGCAGCGGATTCACTACCGCGACACCGGCCTCAGCTGGCAGGGCGCGGCCGCCGAGGAGTTCCTCCAGGTCGCCCAGGCCTTCGCGGGCCCGCCCGGCCCCGGCCGCCCGCAGCGCTCGGCGTAGCGCGCGGCCCCGGCGGCGAGCCAGGAAACCTCTGCACAACTCTCCCCCCGCTCTGCGGGGGGAGAGAAGAAGCGGTCGAGATGTCGCCGACCTACCGCGCACGTGCTCGCGAGTAGCCTGCGCGCGTGCTCTCACACGTACGCGTCCTCGATCTCTGCGACGAACGCGGCGTGCTCGCCGGCCAGATGCTGGCCGACCTTGGCGCGGACGTGATCCAGATTGAGCCGCCGGGCGGATCGCGAGCACGCGGAATCGCGCCGTTCTTCGGCGACGAGGCCAGTGAACGCGAGCGCTCGATCTTCTGGTCCGCGTACACGCGCAACAAGCGCAGCGTGACGTGCGACCTGCGCACGCCAGCGGGCCGCGAGCTGCTGCGGCGGCTGATCGCGACGGCCGACATCCTCTTCGAGTCGGGCGACCCCGGCGAGCTGGCGGCGCTGGGACTGGGCTACGAGCAGCTCGAGGACGAACATCCCGAGCTGATCTACGCATCGATCACGGCCTTCGGACAGACCGGGCCGAAGGCGGGCTACCAGGCGACCGACCTGGTGATCTGGGCGGCCGGCACGCCGCTGCTGATGACCGGGGACGACGACCGAGCGCCGGTGCGGGTGTCGGTCCCGCAGTCGTGGTCGCACGCCGCTGCCGACGCGGCGGGGGGCGCGATGCTGGCGCTGCACGCGCGGCACAGCACGGGACGAGGGCAGCATGTCGACGTGTCGGCGCAGGTCTCCGTCGCGCAGGCGACGCTTGCCCAAGTGCTCGCGCATCAGCTCGGAGCGGTGGAGCCGGAGCGCTACGCCGGCGGCGTCAAGGTGCGCGGGACCGGCTATCGCGGCCTCGCAGCGGCCACCGACGGCTGGATCGTCGTCATGCTCGCGCCCGGCCCCGCCGTCGGCCACTTCGTCAATCACGCGGTTAAATGGTTGATCGACGAGGGTCTGCTCGAACCGGAGCTGGCCGAGGAGAACTTCGTCACCTGGCCCGAGCGCCTGATGTCGGGCGACGCCGACCCCGAACTGCTGCCGCGCATCCAGCAGCTGATGCAGGCGCACGTGCGGACCAAGACGAAGCGGGAGATGCTGGACATCGGGATCAAATTCGACCTGCTGCTGGTGCCGGTGCTGGACATCCCGGACCTCGGAGCCAGCCGCCAGCTCGCGGCTCGCGGCTTTTGGCACGACCTCGAACTGAGCGACGCAGGCGGAGCATCGCGCAGCGTTCGCTTCCCGCGCGCCCCGCTACAGATCACGATCGACAGCTCGTCGCAGCGCTGGGACGACCGGCCGCCGCCGCGGCTCGGACAGCACAACGATGAAGTCTGGGGCGAGCTTGGCCTGAGCGCCACGGAGCTCGCGAGTCTGCGCGACGAGGGAGTGATCTGATGGCCGGCATCCTCGCCGATCTCAAGGTGGTCGACCTTTCGTGGATCGTCGCCGGCCCGACGGTTGGCCGCGCGCTGGCCGATTTCGGCGCGACCGTGATTCGCGTCGAGTCCTCGGCGCGTGTCGACACCGCGCGCGTCGTGGGTCCGAACCACGGCGATGTCCCCGGGGTCGAACACTCGGGGCTCTACGGCAACGTCAACGCGGGCAAGCTGGGGGTCGCGCTGGACCTGCGCGTGCCCGAGGCGCGCGATGTGCTGTGCGACCTGGTGCGCTGGGCCGACGTGATGAGCGAGTCGTTCACCTCGGGCGTACTGAGGCGCTGGCAGCTCGATTACGAGGCGCTCCGCGAGGTCAAGCCGGACCTGATCATGCTCAGTAGCACGCTGCTCGGGCAATACGGCCCGGAGTGCACCGTGTCGGGCTTCGGCAGCCAGGGCGCGGGCATGGCGGGCGTGCTCGACATCACCGGCTGGCCGGACCGTCCGCCCGCGGGTCCGTTCGGCCCGTACACCGACTACCCGGCGCCGCGATTCGCGCTGGTCGGCATCCTGGCCGCGCTCGAACATCGGCGGCGGACGGGGGCGGGCGCGCACATCGATCAGGCGCAGGCCGAAGCGACGCTGCACCTGCTCGCGCCGGCGCTGATCGACCATGTCAACGGCGGGCCGACGCTCGAGCGGCGCGGCAACGACGACCCGCAGATGTCCCCCCACGGCGTGTTCGCTTGCCACCCCCGCGAAGGGGGCGATGAATCCTGGGTCGCGATCGCGGTGAGGGACCAGGCCGATTGGCAACGACTCGCGGGCGTTGTCGGCGACCTGGACGCGACGCTCTCGCTTGAGCAGCGCCGCACTCGCGCGCAGGCCATCGCCACCCGGGTTGAGGCCTGGACATCGGAGCGGTCGGCCCGCGAGGCCGAGCAGGCGCTGCAGGCGGTCGGCGTGCCCGCGCACGAGCTGATGAATAGCGCCGACGCTGCGGCCGACGCGCAGCTGGCGCATCGCGAGCACTTCCTGCGACTGCCGCATGAGCTGCATGGCGAGACGGTCGTTGAGGGGCCGCGCTACCGCCTATCGGGCACGCCCGGCGCACCCAGCGCGCCCGCCCCGATGGTCGGCGAGCACACCGAGCAGGTGCTGCGCGAAGTGCTCGACTACAGCGAGGCGCAGATCGCGGACCTGGCCGCATCGGGCGCGCTCAGCTAGGGAAGCTCTGAATCACTCTCCCCCCGCTTGGCGGGGGGAGATGCCGAAGGCAGAGGGGGGCTCCGGCCCTGACCCACCCGCGCGGCTGTGCCTGCCTTAACGGGGCGGCCCCCCTCTGTCACTCCGTGACATCTCCCCCCGCAGAGCCGGGGGGAGAGCAGATCCAATTCCCCCGCACGGCGGGAGGGGGAGAGGGGATCCGACCTGGTTCGGAGCGTGCCTAGTCGCCCGACATCCATTCGGCGATGCGGGCGCCGATCACCATGCTGGTGAAGTTGGTGTTGGCGCGGATCAGGGTGGGCATGATCGAGGCGTCGGCGACGCGCAGGCCTTCCACGCCGAAGACTCGGCCCTCGGGGTCAACGACGGCGCCCTCTTCCGCGCTGGCGCCCATCGCGCACGTGCAGGTGGGGTGGGCCATGCTCGTGCAGGTGGTGTGAATCCAGGCGTCAAGCAGCTCGTCGTCGTTCGCCGTCGCCTCATCGAAGTCGATCGCGCCGTCGTGATACTGCGACAGCGCCGGCTCGTTGGCGAGACGCCAGGCGAGCCGTGCACCCTCGCGCAGGCGGCGGCGATCCTCCTCGTTCTCGTCGAATTTCACGTCGATCTGTGGGTGGTCGTGGTAGTCGGCGCTGGCCAGCGTGACGGCGCCGAAGGAGTTGGGCAGCTGCACGCCGGGGGCGATCGCGATGGCGTCGTCGCCGACGCCGAACTCGCCGGCCACATGGCCCAGCAGGTAGACCTGCATATCGTTGAACTCGCCGCCCTCCGCGGTGTAGCGGAGCAACGCCTGGGTGAGCGGTTTGGTCGGGTCGGCCACGCCCGGGCGCGCGTGAAACGCCATCGGCGTCATCGGGTGGTCCATCAGGCGCCGGCCGACGCCCGGGAGATCGGCCACGACATCGATGCCGAGCGCCTCCAGCTCATCAGCCGGCCCGATGCCGGAGCGGAGCAGGATCGCGGGGCTCTGGATCGCACCGGCCGAGACGACGATCTCCGGCGCGCGCACGGTCTGCAGCTCGCCGCCCGAATCGACGCGCACGCCGACGACCTGGCCGTCCTCGAAGAGCAGTTGGTCGACGAGGCAGCCGCCGCGAATCGTGAGATTGAGCCGGTGGCGGGCCTCAGAGAGGTAGCCGAGGTTGGCCGACCAGCGCACCATCCCACGCCGGTTCATCGCGATCGGGGAGATGCCGGTGCTTTCGGGATCGTTCTGGTCGTTGGTCTGTTCGAAGCCGAGCGCGACGCAGGCGTCGTAGAACCCACGCTGGACGGGCTCCAGCTCGTCACGCTTCCAGCGCAGGACCGGGATCGGGCCGCCCTGGCCGTGGAAGTCTCCGCCCTCGTCCTGGTCGTCCTCGAGCGCGCGGAAGTAGGGCAGGCACTGCTCCCAGGACCAGCGGTCGTCGCCGGTCAGCTCGGCCCAGCGGTCGTAGTCGCCGGGTGCGCCGCGGATCGCGACGCCGGTGTTGACCGCGGAGGAGCCGCCGACCAGCTTGCCGCGCGGCATCGGCTGCTCGCGGCCGGGCACGAAGGTGCTGCGAAAGCCCCAGTCGTGGCGGGTCGTCGATGGTTCGTGGATGCTGGCGATGTCTTCGGGCAGCGCCCCGACGGTCGCGAAGTCGGGGCCCGCCTCGAGCAGCAGCACCGATCGCTCGGGGTCCTCACTGAGCCGGGCGGCGAGCACGGCGCCCGCTGAGCCTGCGCCAATCACGATCACGTCGTATTCCATGGTCAGCTCCAATCAGCTTTCACGTTGTGGCGCTGTCGCGCCAATCATGCTCACCCGGACCGGCGGGCGGGTCCTCGGTAGTGTCGGTCGGCCGGCCATCAGAATCCACAGCACGCCCGTGGCGGCGCCGATGCTCAGCACGATGAAGGCGATGTCGTAGCTGCCCAGCCAGTCACGCATGATGCCCGATCCGAGCATGCCGATCGTCATGAACGGCATCATCACCATTGAAGTCCAGCCCATGATGCGGCCAAACTGCGACGCTCCGAAGTAGTCCGCGCGCAGGGAGGTAATCAGCGTCCCGCGCCCGCCCCAGGCCAGGCCGTTGAGCAACGCGAAGGCCATCAGCATCCACCAGCCCTCCGCGACCGCCAGCGCGACTCCGCCCAGGGCGTGGCCGAGCATGCACACGATCAGCAGCGGCCGCTTCGGGTAGCGGTCGCCTCCGTAGGCGGACAACGCCTGACCGGCGAGCTGCGACACCACCATCGCCAACACAACCACCTGGGCGTTCGCGGCCGTAAACCCCGGCAGTTCGGCGATGTGCAACACGCCGTGTCCGAGCCACATGCCGATCACCATCAATGGCGCGCCGTGGGCGAGCGCCAGAGCCCAGAACGCGCGCGTGCGCAGCGCCTCCTGCGCGGTGAAATCGCGGTGGCGATGCGGATTCCCGGCTACCCCGACCGGGCGTGGCGGACCCGCGCCCGGACCGTCGTCGTCCGTCTCTTCGACCGGCTCGGGACCGCCATCCACTTCCAGTCCCCGATCGGAGGGATGCCGCAGGAACAGGGAGGACAGCGCCCAGCCGACGATCAGCAGGAAGACGCCCGTTCCGGCTGAGGTCTCGCGCCAACCCAGCTCGAAGATCAGCACGCTGGCGATGATCGCCACGATCGATCCGAACGTGAAGCCCATCGACATCAAGCCGATCGCCCGCGAGCGCTTGCGCTCGAACCAGGTGACGACCGCCACGGAGACGGTCATGAAGCCGCCGATCGACGTGCCGATCGAGAGCAGGATGTAGAAGCCGACAAATGAGACTTCGTCCCACAGGATCGCGAACAGGATCATCCCCAGCGCCGTCGAGGTCACACCCAGACGCATCATCGCGCGCGGCCCGAAGCGATCGACCATTGCCCCCTGGATCGGGCCCAGCAGCCCGGATTCCACACGCGTCACCGCAGCCGCGATGCCGAAAATGGTCGCCGACCAGGCAAACTCGTCCTTCAACGCCGCGGCGTAGAAGCCGAACGCGTGCATCACCAAGCCGCCCATCAGCATGTTGATGACTAGTCCCGCGCCCACGATGTACCAGCCGTAGAAGATGCTGGGGGCGCGGAATCGCAAGGCGCGTCCTCACGCTGGGGGCTGCAAGCACATGATTTGGGCAGGCAGGCGGTCGGCCAATTGAGTATACGGACGGTCCTGATTGTGGCCCTGGCTGCGGCGCGTTGCGGGCGTCGGTCGCGCATGCTCTGGCATACTGAGCCGCAATCACAGCAGCCCGGCGCTCGCGCGCCCCGAAATCTGGAGACCACACATGGCGGAATCACAAGGCACGCGCGCCGATGTCGACGCGCTCGCCAAGCAGCTCTCGAACTGGGGCCGCTGGGGGGCCGACGACGAGCGCGGAGCGCTCAACTTCATCACTCCCGCGGTGACCGCGGCAGCCGCCGCGCTCGTGACCGACGGCACGGCCGTCTCCTGCGCGCTGGAGCTGGCCAAGACGCCGGCGGCCGACAATCCCAACCCGGTCCAGCACTTCATGACCGGGGCCGGCGATGTCAGCGGCCAATCGGCCATCAGCGGGCTGCAGGCGACCGGCGACTATTTCGCGATCGCCCCGCACGGCATGGCCAACACACACCTCGACGCGCTCTGTCACATCCTCGACGAAGGAAAGATGTACAACGGCTTCCCGGCCAGCGCTGTGCTCAGCACCGGCGCGACGCGCAACGCGATCACCGCCGGCGAGGACGGGATCGTCAGCCGCGGCGTGCTGCTCGATATCGCCGCGCTGAAGGGCGTCGATTGGTTGGAGCTGGGCGACGGCATCAGCGTCGCCGATCTCGAGGCCGCCGAGGCGCGCCAGGGCGTCCAGGTGCGCTCGGGAGACATCCTGCTGATCCGCACCGGCCGTGACAGCCGGCGCGAGGCGGAGGGCGCCTGGCCGCCGTTCAGCGGGCTGGCCGGCCTGATGCTCGAGACGCTGCCCTGGATCCGCGAGCGCGAAGTCGCGATGCTCGGCTGCGACGGCGTCTCCGACATGATCCCCTCCAACGTGGAGGATTCGCCGCTGCCGATCCACCACGTGATCATCACCTACATGGGCGTGCACCTGATCGACAATGCGCGGCTCGCGCCGCTCGCCGCCGCCTGCGCGGAGCGCAACCGCTGGGAGTTCCTGCTGACCGTCGCGCCGCTGCGGCTAATCGGTGGAACGGCGTCGCCGATCAACCCGATCGCCCTGTTCTAGGCCCGCCGCGAGGGAGACGCGCGATGACTAACCCACTGCCGCTCGACGGCGCGGTCGTGCTCGACCTGGCCGACGAGCCGATGATCGCGACGGGCCGCTACCTCGCCGACCTCGGCGCGCGCGTGGTGCGGATCGAATCGGCCACGGGCGACCAGATTCGCCGCGTCGGCCCGTGGGTCGATGGCGAGCCGGGCACGGAGCGGGCGCTGCGGCACCTGCTCTACAACCAGGGCAAGCAGTCGCTGGCGCTGGCGCTCGACACGGCGGAGGCGTGGGACCTGATCGACCTGCTTGGCGAGCGGGCTGACGTGGTGATCGCTCCGCTGGAGAAATCGGAGCGGGCGCGCCGGACATTCGAGCGTCTACAGCGCGCCGCCGAGCAGCACACCGCCGGCGCGCGCACTCCGGCCAGCGTGCCGGCCAGCGTGATCGATGTCGTGTTCCGCCGCGGCGATCCGGCACAGGTCGCCACAGATCTGATCGCCATGGCCGCGGGCAGCCAGCTGGTCTGCAACGGGTTCCCGGAGGTCGCGCCCGACTATCCGGCCGGCAAGCTCGGTTACAAGCAGACCGCGTACTGCGCGGTCGCGGCGTCGGTCGCGTCGATCTGGCAGCGTCAACGCGGCGGCGGGGCGACCAGCAGCGTCGTGAGCATGCAGGAGGCGGTGGTCTCGACCATGATCCAGGCCGCCAACCAGAACCTCTACGTCTGGCACGGGATGGTCGCGGAGCGTGACGGCACCGGCGGGCTCAAGTACCCCGTCGTCGGAGCGGGCGCCGGCTCCTACGAGCAAGGCGCGTTCGAGAGCGGCGAGATCATCTTCCTCGACGCGCCGGGTGCGACGTATCAGTGCCGCGACGGCAGCTGGGTCACCTACATGGGCAACCCGACGAGCACCGCCTGGGAGAACTTCCCCACCTGGTACGCGGAAGTCACGGGCGACGAGTCGCTGCTCAGCGAGCCCTGGACATCGCGGGCTTACCGGATCGGTCACCGCGAGGAGATGCGGGGCTTCATGGCGCGATTCTGCGCGGCGCAGGATCGCGACGACCTCGTGCGGCGGGCGCAATCCGAGGGCGACCTCGGCCTGCCGGTGCAGACGGCCCATGACCTCAGCAGCGACCAGCACCTGCACGCGCGTGGGTTCTTCCGCGAGATCGAGCATCCGCAGCTGGGGCGCAGTCTGACGTTGCCGCGCTCGCCGTATCGCTCGAGCGCGTTCGATACAGCTGATCGCCCCGCGCCGGCGCTCGGCGCCGACAGCGCCACGGTGCTGCACGAACTCGGTGGGCTGGGCGCCGGGGAGATCGACGAGCTGATCGCGATCGGCGTCGTTCGCGGCGAACGGGCGCCGCTCAACGGAACCAACGGCGCGACCGCCGCGGTGCGGACCGCGCCGGCGATCCCGGCTGACCACAGCGGGGGCGCGCTGCCGCTGGCGGGCGTCCGAGTGCTCGACTTCTGTTGGATGGCGGCCGGCCCGCTGATCACCGAGATGCTGGCCAATCTGGGCGCGGACGTGATCAAGATCGAGTCGGCCTCGGGGCTCGACACCGTGCGCGAGTTCTCGCACCCGCCGCAGGGCTTCACGATCGACACGGGCGCGTTCTTCAACGACACCAACACCGACAAGCGCAGCATCACGCTCAACCTGCACATGCCACAGAGCCTTGAGCTGATCCGCGAGGTGCTGCCGCAGTTCGACATCGTGACGAACAACTTCGCGCCCGGCGCGATGGAGAAGTTCGGTCTCACCTACGACGAATTGCGCGAGATCAAGCCCGACCTGATCTACGCCTCCTTCCCGGTGATGGGCAGCTGGGGCCCGAACCATTCGTGGCGAGGGATCGGCAACGGGGTCACCGGCATCTCAGGCGTCGTGGGTCAGACCGGCGAGCCTGACCGCGCGCCGATCGGCCTCGGTTCGCTGCACACCGACTTCACGCTGGCGCCGATCGCCGCCTCGCAGATCATCGCCGCGCTGCTCCACCGCGAGCGCAGCGGCGAGGGCCAGGAGATCGAGATCGCGCAGTACGAGGCCGCCGTGCATCTGCTCGACACCGAACTGGTCGACGCGCTGGTCAACGATGTCGACACGCCGCGAATCGGCAACCGCTCGGGCGAGTACTGCCCGCACGGGCTGTTCCCGTCGACGAGCGACGACGCGTGGCTTGCGATCGCGGTGCGCGACGCGCGCGAGTGGCGGGACCTGTGCCAGCTGATCGGCCGTCCCGACCTTGAGGCGCGCCGCGAGCTGCGTAGTCTCGCGGGCCGCAAGGCCGCTGAGGACGAGATCGAGGCCGCCGTCGCCACCTGGTCAGGGCAGCTCGACGCGTGGCGCGCGACAAATCTGCTGCAGGCCCGCGGCATCCCGGCCACGCCGGCCGAATCCGCGCGCGACCTCGTGATGAACGACGATGGAATCCAGCCCTACTTCTTCCACTTCCAGCGCGGCGCGGTGCCGTTCATGGTCCAGCACCAACCGTTTACCTGGAACGGCGCGCGGCTCGGCAAGCGCGGCTCGCCCGGACTCGGAGAACACAACGAAGAGGTGCTCAAGGGCGAGTGGGGCATCGATGACGAGCGCTATGTCGACCTGCTGATCGAGCAGGTCATCTTCTAGCGCCGCCGAGAGCCGCGTCGGCGCCCCGGATTAGAGCACGTCGTCGCCGCTCTCGCCGGTGCGCACCCGGATCGCATCCTCGACATCGCTGACGAAGATCTTGCCGTCGCCGATGTTGCCCGTGCGAGCGTTGGCGATGATCGCGTCTACGGCGCGATTCATCCAGTCCTCGGTCGAGACGACGATGGTCAGCTTGACCTTGGGCAGCATGTCGACGGTGTACGGCTGACCGCCGCGACCGCTCAGCTTGACGCCGCCCTGGTGACCGTGGCCGATCACATTTTCGGCGTGCATGCCGTTCACATCGACATCGATCAGCGCGCGTTTGACGGCCTCAAGGGCCTCCGGCCGAATAATCGCTTCGATCTTTTTCATGGCAAGATCCTTCGCAGCGCTGTCAGTCCTGAGACAGGTTCTTCGCGCGACTCTTCGCTGGCGGCCCAGCCGACCCCGATCTCGTCGAAGGTGTAGGCCGGCTCGTTGTGCGTGCCGCGGTCGAGCCCAATCAGCTCTTCGCGAGCGTCCACGCGTAGCGAGATGAAGCGACTGATCGCCCAGAGGATGCCAATCGAGAGCGCCAACGACCAGGAGAGGGCCGCGAGAATGCCCACGATCTGCTTCCAGACGAGGTCCCAACCGCCTTCGATCGCCCCGGAGACTCCGAGCGCGGCGGCGCCACCGACGGCGCCGACGGCGAACAGCCCGGTGGCGAACGCGCCCCACATTCCTCCGACACCGTGGACGGCGAAGACATCGAGCGTGTCATCCATGTCGCGCCAGCGGTGCAGCGCGCGCACGGCGTAGAAGCCGAAGACGCTGGCCATCGATCCGATCAGGATGGCCGGCATCGAGTTGAGATATCCGTCGGTGGCGGGCCAGAGACCGACGAACCCTGCAGCGGGCGTAATCGCGACCAAGCCCGCGACGGCGCCGGTTGCGGCGGCGACAATCGAAGGCTGGCCGGTGTAGCGCCAGCTCAGCAGCATCCACACGACCGCGCCCGCGGCGGCGGAGACCTGGGTTTGGACGAACGCGCTGATGGCGAGCTCGTTGGCCGCGAGGGCCGAGCCGGCGTTGAAGCCGAACCAGCCGAACCAGAGCAAGCCGGCGCCGAGCACCACCTTGGAAACGTCGTGCGGTCGCGTTTCCGCCACGCTGTCGCGTCGGCGTCCGACGAATAGCGCGCCCGCAAGCGCGGCTGCGCCGGCGTTGATGTGAACGACGGTGCCGCCCGCGAAGTCGGCCGCGCCGAGCGTGTACAGCCAGCCGTCCGCGTGCCAGACCCAATGGGCCAGCGGGGCGTAGACGAGGGTCACCCAGGCGACCGTGAAGACCAGCAGCGCCCTGAAGCTGATTCGCTCCACAAACGCGCCGGTGATCAGCGCCGGCGTGATGATCGCGAACATCAGCTGGAAGATCATGAACGCGAGGTCACTGCCGTCGACGCCGCGCAGCCCGAAGTTGGTCAGGTTGCCAACGAAGCCGCCGATGTCGTTGCCGAATGCGAGGCTGTAGCCCCACAGCACCCAGACAACAGTCACCACTCCGATCATGATGAACGACTGCATGATCGTCGCGGCCGCGCTCTTGGTGCGCACCAGGCCGCTGTAAAAGAGTGCGAGACCCGGCGTCATCAGCAGCACCAGCGCCGCCGATGTCAAGAGCCATGCCGTGTGGCCAGAATCGACCATGTGTACCCCCTGGAGCCGTGCACCGGTTCGCTACAGCCCTCAGCGCCGCAGGTTACAGCTATCTGCACGCGCGCATGCGTGACTGATAGGCTCGCCCCTCAGCGCGGCACCCAACCCGGTACGCGGCGGGGCTGGTCGGGGCTGGGCGCCGACCGCGGAGACTACCTTGGCCGACGACGGCGATCCCCAGCTCGTCACGGAACTCGCGGGCCGCATCGCGCTCGTGACCGGCGCGTCGCGCGGGATCGGCAAGGCGATCGCGCTGGACCTGGCGCAACGCGGCGCCGATGTCGCGGTCAATTTCTCCCAGTCGCACGCCGCCGCCGCCGCGGTCGTGGCGCAGATCGAGGCGATCGGCCGGCGCAGCCTGGCCGTTCAGGCCGACGTGTCCGACCCCGACGCCGTGCGAGCGATGACGGCCACGGTCGGCGCCGAGCTGGGCCGGCCCGACATCCTGGTCAACAACGCCGGGATCACCCGCGACACGCTCGCGATGCGGATGAAGGACGAAGACTGGGCCGCGGTGCTGGCAACCGACCTGACCGGCGCATTTCTGGTCACGCGCGCGTGCATGCGTGGGATGGTGCGCAATCGCTGGGGTCGGATCATCACGATCGGCTCGGTCGTGGGCACGATGGGCAACGCCGGCCAGGTCAACTACGCGGCCGCCAAGGCGGGGCTGGCGGGCATGACGCGCTCGCTGGCGAAGGAGCTGGGAAGCCGCAACATCACGGTCAACCTCGTGGCGCCGGGCTTTATCCGGACCGACATCACGGCCAACCTGACACAGGAGCAGATCGACGCCGTGCTCAGCCAGGTACCGCTCGAGCGGTTGGGCGATCCCGACGATGTCGCGCCGCTGGTGGGCTTCCTCGCCGGCGACGGCGCGCGCTACATCACGGGCCAGGTCCTGCACGTCGACGGCGGGCTTGTGATGTCTTAGCACGGCCCCGTTCACCGACGCCCCGCGAGCGATACAATCAGTAGAGGAATTTGAGGCGGCGCGCGCACACGCATGCAGATGGCGCCGACCCTGAGCTGCCTCGGGAGCACCCATGGACACAGAACCGCAAACTGCGGCCGATGTCGCGGAAGACGATGAATACGCAATCGTCTTCCCCGGGCAGGGCTCGCAGTCGGTTGGCATGGCCGGCAAAGTGCTGCAGGTCTACCCGGGCGCCGAGCACTGGTTCGAGCGCGCCAATCAGATCCTCGACTACGACCTGCTCGACCTGATCGAGCGCGGCCCAGCTGCGGAACTCGACGACACGCAGCACTCACAGCCGGCGATCTTCGTCGCCAGCGTCGCGTGGCTGGAAGCGCTGCGCGAGAAGTGGAACGCGGCCGGGCGGGCGCTCACACCGACCGTAGTGTCGGGCCACAGCATGGGCCAGATCACCGCGATGCTCTCGGCGCGCGCGCTCGACTTCGATGAGGCGCTGCAGCTGGTGCGCCGCCGCGGCGAGCTGATGCGCGACGCGAATCTACGTCGACCGGGCGGGATGGCCTCGATCATCGGTCTGCGCGACCGCGTGCTGCGCAGCCTCGTCGGCGAAGTGGTCGGCGACGGCACGATCGTGGTGGCCAACGACAATTGTCCGGGGCAGACGGTGGTGTCGGGCGACGTGGCGCCGCTGCGTCGCCTGATGCGGCTGGCGGAGGAGCACGGCGCGCGCCGCGTCGTGCGGCTACCGATCTCGATCGCCTCACACTCGCCGCTGATGGAGGACGCGCAAACGCAGTTCCGCCACGCGGTCAACGCGGTCAACTGGCGCGACCCCGTGGTGCCGGTCGTGAGCAACATCAGCGGCGGGCTGATGCTGCAGCGCGAGCAGCTCGTCCATGAGCTGTCCGGCGCGCTCACAGCCCCGGTGCAGTGGCAGACGGCGGTCAAGACGATGGCGGCGCAGGGTTCGACGCTGTTCGTCGAGGCCGGGCCCGGCGATGTGCTCTCGAAACTGGTGCGGCGGATCTCACAATCCTCGTGGACCTTCCCACTGTCCGACGACGAAGCCGGCCTCGGCCGACGCAACTACCCGGACAAGAGCGACGGGATCCCCAAGTGACCAGGCCGCTGCTCTGGCGCGCCCGTGGCCCGACCGCGCCGCGCGCTGGCAGTGCGCGGGGGCGCCGCTGCCTGTAATGCGACGCACCGTGATCACCGGTTTGGGCGCCGTCACGCCCGTGGGCAATGACATGCGTTCGACCTGGGACGCGCTGATTACCGGCAAGAGCGGCGTCGGCCGGATCGAGCGCTTCGACCCCGACACGGTCGGCCTCAAATTCCCGCTGGCGGCGGAGGTTCAGGACTTCTCGCCGCAGGACGCGCTGCCCGACGCCAAGACGCTGCGGCACATGGACCGCAACGTGCAGTACGGACTGGCCTCGGCGCTCGAGGCGATCGAGGATTCCGGCCTGCAGGTCGATGAGGACAATCGCCATCGCGTCGGCGTGATCTTCGGCAGCGGCGGCGGCGGGATGCAGCTGGTGATTCACTGGGACGAAGTGATGAAGACGCGCGGCGCGCGGCGCGTCTCGCCATTCGCGATGCCGAATCTGATCGCCGACGCCGCCAGTGGCCATATCTCGATCGCGTCGGGCGCGGCCGGCCCCAACTATTCGCCGACCTCGGCGTGCGCAACGGGGGCGAACGCGGTGGCCGACGGGATGCTGCATATCGGCGCCGGCCGCGCCGACGCGCTGATCGTGGGCGGCAGCGAGGCGATCATCCTGCCGCTGTTCCACGCCTGCTTCGAGCGGATGGGCGTGCTGGCGTCGCCGGCGGAGCCGTTGACGGCGTCCTGCCGGCCGTACGACCTGCATCGCAACGGATTCGTGCCCGGCGAGGGCGCGGCGGCGATGATGATCGAGGAGCTCGAGCACGCCCGCGCGCGCGGCGCGCACATCTACGCCGAAGTCGTCGGCGGCGGCAGCGCCAACGACGCGCACGACATGGCGCAGCCCGATGGCGACGGCCTGGGGCTGAAGGTCGCGGTCGAGCAGGCGCTCAACGAGTCGCAGATCGACCTGCGCGAGGTCGGCTACATTTCGACCCACGGGACCGGGACCAGACTCGGCGACCAGGTGGAGACGACGGCGATCAAGCAGATCTTCGGCGCGCAGGCGTATGACTTGGCGGTCTCGTCGATCAAGCCGGCCACCGGCCACATGATGGGCGCCAGCGGCGCGCTTGAGGTGGCGATCTGCGCGCTGACGCTCGACCGCGGGATCGCTCCACCGACGCTGAACTACGAGACGCCCGACCCCGACTGCGATCTCGACTACATTCCTAACGAGCCACGCGAACTCGAGATCGAGGCCGCGCTCTCCGTTTCCGTCGGCCTCGGCGGCCACAACGCCGCCGTGCTGCTCAAGCGTTATCGCGAGTGACTACCATCGACCCGGCACGGCGCATCGTCATCACCGGCATCGGACCTGTCACGCCGATTGGGATCGGCGTGGACGCGTTGTGGGAGTCCCTGCGGGCGGGCCGCTCAGGCGTGCGCCGCGTGCCGGACCTGGTCGAAGCCGGACTGAAGGTCCAGATCGCGGCGGATATCCCGGAGTTCGAGCCGACCGACTTCATGCAGTCGAAGGCGGCGCGGCGGATGGCGCGCTTCTCGCAGCTCGCCGTCGCCGCCTCGCACCTCGCGGTCCAAGACGCCGGGTTGGACCTGGAGCAGCAGGATTCGGAGCGCGTCGCGACCGTCGTCAACACGGGCGGCGGGGGCGTGACGACGATCGCCGAACAATCGCACGTACTCAATGAGCGCGGGCCGGGGCGCGTCTCGGCGCTGTTCGTGCCGATGATGGCCGGCAACATGGCCTCCTGCCAGGTCTCGATCGAGCTGGGCCTGCGCGGCCCCACGATCACCTCGCTGGCGGCATGCGCGAGCAGCGTCTACGCATTCATCGACGGCCGTCAGCTGTTGCTCGGCGGTGAGGCCGACCTCGCGCTCGTGGGGGGCACGGAATCGAACGTCTCTCCGCTGGGCATCGCCGGGCTGGCCAACATGCACGCGCTCTCGCGTCGCAACGAGGAGCCGACCCGCGCGTCGCGTCCCTTCGACCGCGACCGCGACGGATTCGTCTTCGGCGAGGGCGCCGTGGTCTGCATCCTCGAGACGCTCGAGCAGGCGCGCGAGCGCGGCGCGCGGATCTACGCCGAGGTGCTCGGCGGCGGCCGCACGGCTGACGCATTTCACATCACCGCGCCCGATCCGCAGGGCGAGGGCGCAGCGCGCGCGATGCGCGCGGCGATGCGCAACTCCGACCTCGCGCCGGAGGATGTCGACTACATCTGCGCGCACGGCACCGGCACCGCGATGAACGACGCGATCGAGACGCGCGCCATTCGCGAGGTCTTCGGTGAACACGCCGACCGCCTCGCGGTCAGCTCGCCGAAGAGCATGACGGGACACCTGATGGGCGCGGCCGGCGCGCTCTCGGCTGCGGCCGCGGCGCTGGCGATCTACCACGGCGTGCTGCCGCCGACGATCAACCGTGAGCATGCAGACCCGGACTGCGATCTCGACTATGTTCCGCAGCACTCGCGCGCGGCCGATGTGCGCGTGGCGCTGGTCAACGGCTTCGGCTTCGGCGGGCAGAACGGCGTGGTCGCGCTCGCGCGCCTCAGTGAGTAGCCTCGCCGCACCGGGTCGCGGCCGCGATCGCAGCTGAGATCTCTCGGGGGGAACGCTCATGAGCAGTGTGGAGGATCGCGTTCGACAACTGATCGCCGACCAGCTCCGGCAGCCGCTGGAGAAGGTCACGAATGAAGCGCATCTGATCGACGACCTCGACGCCGACTCGCTCGACATCGTTGACCTGACCATCGCGATCGAGGAAACGTTCTCGACCGACGACAACATGCTCGAGATTCCCGAAGAGGACGCGGCCGAGATTCGGACCGTGCAGGCGCTGCTCGATTACCTGTCGGGGCACGGCGTCGCATGAGCACGCGCTGGGCAGCGGGTGAGCGCGGGGCGAGCACGGGGTGAACCTGATGCCGCTGCAGAAGATCCGCGCCGAGGCGATCCCTCACGCGGCGATCGCGCAGCGGGCCGTCGAGCTCGACGCCGAGGGCATCCGGCTGCAAGCGGGTCGCACGCTGCTGAACCGCTCGGTCGAATCGCCGTCCGCGCTGATCGTGGTTGAGGGTGCGATGCGGGTGGGGATCATCGACGACGACGCGATCCTGGCGCAGGGCGAGGGCGTGCTGCTGCCGGCCGGCGCGACCTATTCACTGCGAGCGGAGGTCGGATCGCTGGCGTTCGTCTTTTCGACGCGCAGCGACTGAGAACGCGCTGAACAACCCTGATCCCCTCTGCCCCCGCGCAGCAGAAGAGAGCGGATTGGGACCGGACTCCGCTGACCACTCAATGTGGTCAGCGGGGGGAGCGATTGCGAGCGGGATTCCGCTGACCACTCAATGTGGTCAGCGGGGGGAGCGATTGCGAGCGGGATTCCGCTGACCACTCAATGTGGTCAGCGGGGGTGCAGGACCTTCTCGGGCTGCCAGCGGCCCGGCTCGAGTGGGTCGTCCTTCAGCACCGCGACGACGACACCGGCCGCGTCGAGCGCGAGCGCGCGGCGCCGGCCGGGGCTGGGACGGGCGCGAATCGATTGCCCGCGACGAATCCGCGCCAGCTGTTCGCCGGACACGTCGAAGTGCGGCCAGTCGCCAAACAACCGCACCGGCGACTCGGTCAGCGACCAGAACTGCTCCGCCTCGAACGCCGCCTCGAGCGCTGCGGTGGTGTGAGCGTCGGCGGTGGTCATGTCGCCGATCCCCGTGCGACGCATCTCGATCACGTGCGCGCCACAGCCGAGCGACGCGCCGAGGTCGCGGGCGACGGCGCGGACGTAGGTGCCGGTGCTGACGCGCATCGCGATGCGCAGCCGCGGGAGATCGAGTTCGAGCAGCTCGATCGCGTGGATCGTGACGGTGCGCGGCTCGATTTCGAGGGGCTCGCCGGCGCGCGCGGCGCGGTGCGCGGCGACGCCGCCGACCTTGACGGCGCTGTAGCTCGGCGGCGCCTGCGAGATCTCACCCTGAAACGCGGCCAGCTCAGCCTCGATCTCGGCGCGAGTAAGCGCCGGGACCGCGGCGGAGGAGATGACCTCGCCCTCGCTGTCGTCGGTGTCGGTACTGGCGCCCAGCAGCACGGTGGCCTCGTAGGACTTGGCATAGGCGGCCAGATATTCGTTGAGACGCGTGGCTGCACCAATGAAGATCGGTAGCAGACCGGTGGCCAGGGGGTCGAGCGTGCCGCCGTGGCCGACCCGGCGGATGCCGGTCCAGCGGCGTACGTCGCTCACGATGTCGTGCGAGGTGGGGCCGCTCGGCTTGTCGACGAGGATGACCGCGCCGGGATGGCCCGGCTCGTCGCGCCGTCGGCCGCGCCGGCCGCGGCCGCGGCGGGAGCCGGCGCCGCGCCGCTCGGGCCCTGGCGCCGGCTCCGGCTGGATGGCTTCCGCGTCGCTCACGTTGGGGACGCCTGATCGTCGCCGACGAGCGCGCGGAGCCGCTCGTTGACCTCGGCGGAGAGCGCGATGCGGTCGTCGCGCTCGAACTCGACGAGCGGGATGTGCCTCATGTGCAGCCGCCTGCGCAGCATCCGGTGCACGAACGGTTCGGCGCTGCGCAATGCGACGAGCGCGTCCTGCAGCGATTCAGCCTGCGCCTCGGGCGATTGATTGGGCTGGGGCATGACCGAGACGAGCGCGCGCGCGTGGCGTAGGTCGCGGCTGACATGGACCTCGGTGATGCTGAGCATCGGCGCTTCGAGGCGCGGGTCCTTCAGTTCGCGCGCGACGACCTCGGCGACGCTGTCGCGCAGCAGATCGTTCACGCGGGCCATGCGGTCGGGCATCGGTTGCGTCCGGTTAGCGCGGCGCCGGGCGGATCTCGCCGCCGGAGGAGACGCGCGACTGGGTCTCGACGTGGAAGAACTCGAGCTGGTCGCCCGGCTCGAAGTCTTCGTAGTTCGTCATCGCGACGCCGCATTCCTGGCCGGCGTCGACCTCCTGCACGTCGTCCTGGAAGCGGCGCAGACTGCGGATTTCGCCGTCCGCGACCTGCTCGCCGCGGCGGTAGACGTGAACCTGCTGGCCACGCTTGATGCTCCCGTTGAGCGCGCGGCAGCCGGCGATCCTGCCGAGGCCGCGAATCGGGAAGACCTGCAGCACCTCGGCGTGCGCGTCGACGACCTGCATCTTGACCGGCTGGAGCATCCCGGTGATCGCGGCTTCGACCTCCTCGATGACCTGGTAGATCACGGTGTAGGTGCGAATTTCGACGCCCTCGGTGTCGGCCAGGCGCGCCGCGCCGGGCTCGACGGGGCAGTTGAACGCGATCACGATGCCTTCCGAGGCCAGCGCCAGGTTGACATCGGTGCCGGTCACGGCTCCGGCGGCGGCGTGGATCACCTTGACGGCGACCTCCTCATTGCTCAGCCGCTCGAGCGAATCGCGCAGCGCTTCAACGCTGCCGACTACATCGGTCTTGACGATCAGGTTGAGCGACGAGACATCGCCGCGCGAGATCTCGCCGAATAGCGCGTCGAGGCTGGCGGAGTGCTGCAGTTGCGCCTCGCGCGCCTCGCGCTCGCGCTTGGCCTGCGCGTAGACGCGCTTGGCCTCGCGGTCGCTGGCCGCGACGCGGAAGGCATCCCCGGCGTCGGCGACATCCTGCATGCCCAGCACGACAACCGGCGTCGAGGGGCCGGCTTGCTTGATTCGCGTGCCCGCGAAGTCGCTCATCGCCTTGACCCGGCCCCAGGTGTGGCCGACGAGCACGGCAGCGCCCTGCTTGAGCGTGCCGCGCTGCACCAGCAGGGTGGTGCGGGGGCCCTGACGGCGGTCGAGCTCGGCCTCGATCACGACGCCTTCGGCGGGCCGCTCGGGATTGGCCTCGAAGTTGTTGATGTCGGCCATCAAACCGAGCGTGTCGAGCAGATCAGGGAGGCCGTCGCCGCGCGTCGCCGAGACGGGCACGAGCGGGGTGTCACCGCCGTATTCCTCGATCTGGACACCGGCCTCAGCCAGCGAGGCTTTGACCCGATCGGGATTGATGTTCTCGAGGTCGATCTTGTTCAGCGCGACGACCATCGGCACGCCGGCAGCCTGGATATGGCTGATCGCCTCGCGCGTCTGCGGCATCACACCGTCGTTCGCCGCGACCACCAGGACCGCGAGGTCGGTGGCGTTGGCGCCGCGAGCGCGCATCTCCGTGAAGGCCTCGTGGCCGGGCGTGTCGATGAACGTGAGCAGCCGCCCGGCTGCCTGGGCCTGGTAGGCGCCGACGCGCTGGGTGATCCCGCCGGCCTCGCCCTCGGCGACGTTGGCCTCGCGGATCGCGTCAAGCAGGCTGGTCTTGCCGTGGTCGACGTGACCCAGGACGGCGATCACCGGGGGCCGCGGGCGCAGCGCGGCGGAATCATCGGCGGGCTCGGTGGACTCCCCGAGCAGCTCGAGCGTCGAGGGCGCCTCCTGCTCGGCGATCACATCGCCCTGCTCTTCCGGCTCGAACCCGTGGTCAAGCGCGACGACGGCGGCGGTGTTGTAGTCGAGCGTCTTGCTGACGTCGGCCATCACGCCGTTGACCATCAGAGTCTTGATGATCGTGACCGGCGTATCGCCGAGCAGATCGGCCAGTTCGCGAACGGTCAGCGTTCGTGGAATCTGCAACGTGCGCGAGCTGCGCTCCTGTGTGGTCATGCTGTCTCCCGGCCAGGCCCGTAGGCCCGAACAATTGCATCCAGCTGTTCAGGTTCGATCTTGGTCCGCAGCGCCCGCGCGAGCGGGCGTGGGTCCGAGCGCAGCGCGTCGGCGCAGGGGCCGCCGCGGCAGACGTAGGCGCCGCGGCCATCCACCGCGCCGAGCACGACCTCGCCGTCCGGCGTGCGCGCGATCCGGCCCAACTCGGCCTTCGCGGCGCTGCGCCGACAGACGACGCAACGGCGCAGCGGCCGGTGCGGCGCTAAGGCGCTGGGCTGGGCTGGGGACGCTGCGGTCAAATCCTGCTCCTCGATCCGGCGAGCGCCTGCCGAGGACAGTTCGCGGCGCTCCGGGGGTTACCGCACGATTAGAACTCGTCCTCGTAATCGGCGTACGGATCCTCGTCGAGGCCTTCGTCGGTCTCGACGTAGCGCGGTCGGCGGCGCTGTCGGCGGCGTTGCTCCGCATCGGGCTCGCGGCGCAGGACATCCTCGGCGAAGCGAATCTGGCCGGGATGCGAGGCGGCGGGCTGGAGCTCGGTCGCGACCTGCACGGGCTCGGGTTCGGGCTCTTCCTCGGCCACGGGCACGGGGGCCGCAACCGGCTCGGTCGTGGTCTCTTCGAGCGGGGCGGCGGGCGCTTCTTCGACCACGGCCGGCGTGAGCGCGATCGGCTGCGGCGGGGTCTCGGGCTCCGGCTCGATGGTCAGCTCGCCCTGCGGCGCGAACGCGCCGAGGCCCTCGTCACGCTGCTTCTCGGCGACCGTTTGCGGCTTGATGTCAATGCGGTAGCCCGAGAGCCGCGCGGCCAGGCGCGCGTTCTGGCCCTCGCGACCGATCGCGAGGCTGAGCTGCTGGTCGGGCACGGCCACCTCGGCGGTGTGCGTCTCGGGCACGATCCGCACGGCCAGCGTCTGAGCGGGGCTGAGCGCATACTCGACAAACGTGCGCGGATCGGGGTCCCACTGGACCACATCGATGCGCTCGCCGCCGAGCTCATTGACGACGTTCTGAATCCGAATCGCGCGCATCCCGACGCAGGCGCCGATCGGGTCGATGCCCTCCTGGCGCGAGAAGACGGCGATCTTGGTGCGGTGGCCGGCCTCGCGGGCGACGCTGCGGATCTCTACCACGCCACGGGCGATTTCGGGAACTTCGATTTCAAAGAGGCGACGGACGAACTCAGGGCGCCGGCGCGAGACCACGATCTGCGGGCCCTTGTTGGCCTTGAGGACCTCGATCATCAGCGCCTTGACGCGCTGGCCGCCGCGATAGTGCTCCATACGTACCTGTTCGGCGCCGGGTAGGACCGCTTCCGCGCGGCCGAGGTCGAGAATCACCTGGTGCGAATCCACGCGCTGCACGAGGCCGGAGACGATCCCGCCCTCCTGGCCGGTGTACTCGGCGAAGATCGCCTCGCGTTCGGCTTCGCGCAGCGCCTGCAGGACGACCTGCTTGGCGGTCTGCGCCTCAATCCGGCCGCCGACATCTTCAACTTCGTGCTGCTGGCGGAGCACCGAGCCGATCGCGGCGGCCTCGTCGATGACGCGGGCGCGGTCGAGGTCGATCTGCAGGTCCTCGTCGGCGATGTCTTCCTCGATCTCGACGACCTCGAGCTCCGACCACACGTCCATCGCGCCGTCGAGGCGGTCAATCCGCACGGAGACCGCGCCGGGCAGCTCGTAGCCGCGCTTGACCGCAGCCGCCATGCCGCGCTCAACCGCCTCAAAGACGATGTCTTCGTTGAGCGCCTTCTCAGCCGTCAGCTGCTTGATCGCCAGCAGGAAGTCAGTCTTCATTCAGTTACCTGGCCAAGTGCCTGATCATGCGTCTCGCGTCGTCCGCACCGTGCGGGTCCGACACGCCGCCACTCGCGCTCCATGTGGCCACAGAGCGTGATCGCAGAGAGCGACCACAGACCCGCTTCCGAATCAGCATACACCCGCTGCTGAGCGGGGCATCAGGTTGCGAGCGCGGCCAGCGCCGTGAGTGCCTCGCCCGCGACGGAGGCAGCGCTGTCGAGCGGCACATTACGCGCCTCCGTCTCGGAGCGCAGCTTGAGTTCGACCTCGCCGTCGCGCAGGCCACGCGGACCGAGGGTGATCCGCAGCGGCGCACCGATCAGATCGGCGTCGTTGAACTTCACCCCGGGCCGCTCGTCGCGGTCGTCGCTGAGGCATGAGAGCCCCGCTTCGCTGAGCGCCGCCTCGAGACCCTCCAGCGCGCCAGAGACATCCTCGCGGCCGGCGCCGATCGCGACGATGTGGACGTCGTACGGCGCGACCGAGGCCGGCCAGACGATCCCGTGCTCGTCGTGGTTGGCCTGCACGACGGCGGCCAGCAGCCGCTCGAGGCCGATTCCGTAGCAGCCCATCACCGGCAGCATTCGCTCGCCGTCCTGATTGAGGTAGGTGGCGTGCATCGGCTCGGCGTAGACCTCGCCGAGCCGGAAGATGTGGCCGAGCTCAACGCCGCGGTTCATCTCGATCCGTCCCTCGCCGCAATCGGCGCACGCGTCGCCAGCCTGGGCCAGCCCAATGTCGGCGACGGTCCCAGCGGTCCAGTCGCGGTCGTAGTTCAGATTGCGGACGTGGAAGCCCTCACGGTTGGCCCCGCCGACCAGATTCGGCGCGGCGACGACGCTGGGGTCGGCGACGACGCGCGCGGGGTCGAGCCCGACCGGCGAGGCGTAGCCGGCGACCCAGCCGGCGGCGGCGACTTCTTCGGCGAGCATCGGGCGGACTTCCTGGCCGCCGACCGCATTCAGCAGCTTCAGCTCGTTGACCTCGAGGTCACCGCGGATCACGGCGAAGACCGGCCGGTCGTCCACGAGGAAGAAGGCAGCCTTGGCCGTCGCGCTCGCGGGCACGCCGAGGAACCGGCTCAGCTCCTCGATCGTCGTGGCGCCCGGCGTCGCGACCTGTTCAGCCTCGCGCCGCGCCTGATCGGGCGGCGCGCCGCGCTCGAACTCGGCGCGCTCCTGGTTCGCCGCGTAGCCGCAGGCGGGGCAGAGCACGATGTTGTCCTCGCCGATCTCCGTCAGGTAGATGAACTCCTCCGACTGCTTGCCGCCGATCGCGCCGGAATCGGCCTGGACCGCCACGACCGGGACACCGCAGCGTCGATAGACGTTGTGGTAGGCCTGCGCCATCGCCTGGTAGGTCGCCTGAAACGTCGTGTCATCGGCGTCGAACGAATAGGCGTCCTTCATGATGAATTCGCGGACGCGAACCAGCCCGCCGCGCGGTCGCGGCTCGTCGCGAAACTTGGTCTGCATCTGGAAGACGCGCTGGGGCAGATCGCGATAGGACTGCACGGTCTTGCGGAAGAGGTCGGTGACGGCCTCCTCGTGGGTCGGCGCGAGCACCATCGAGCGCTCGCGGCGGTCCTTGAGCTGGAAGAGCACGGGGCCGTAGGAGCGGTCGCGGCCGGTCTCCTGCCACAGCTCGAGGGGCTGCATCGCGGGCATCCGGATTTCCTGCGCGCCGGCCGCCTCCATCTCCTCGCGGATGATCTGCTCGATCTTGCGCAGGCTGCGCCAGGCCGGCGGCATGAAGGAATAGACCCCGGCCGCGAGCTGCACGATCAGGCCCGAGCGCACGAGCAGCTGGTGGTTGGCGCTCTCGGCTTCGGCCGGCGCCTCGCGCAGCGTGCGCCCAAACATCCCGCTCATCCGCATGGCCGCTGGTTTCGGCATGAGTGTCGCTCCGATTGCGACTCTATCGAGCGGTCGCGTTCTGCGCAGTGTTTGCGTCGGGCGAGCGGGTGAAAGAGACGGCCCAACTCCAGCAGGTCCCAGGCGGCGAAGGCCAGGTGCCCGAGCAGCGCGCCGCCGAGCAGCGCCGTGACCATGCTGACGCCGATGCCGGCGCCATCGTCGAGACCGAGCAGCGGCGTCGCGGCGCCGCCGCCCATCGCGCCGACGAGCGCGATCGGGAGCGCGAACAGCGCGCCGACGGCGCGCCGGCGCAAGCTCAGCGCGATCCAGGCCAGCGTCCCGAGGACCGACCAGGTGAGCAGGAAGAGGACGATGAAGATCGCGTCGACGAGCACGAGCTCAGGCTATGCGGGCGCACGATGCACGGATGACGCCGCTCGCGGGCGGGGATGACGGGCGGCGCGCACCCTGCGACACTGGAGCAGTCGAGACCGGCAATCTCCGAGGAGCAATCGTGGCCACGCGCAATCCCACACGGGCGGTTCGGGTCGGCAGCGTCACGATCGGCGGCGGCAGCCCAATCGTCGTGCAATCGATGGCGGCGACGCGGACGCAGGACATCCCCGCGACGGTTCGGCAGGTGCAGCTGCTTGAGCAGGCGGGGGCGGACCTCGTGCGGGTCGCGGTCGACTCGCGCAAGGATGTCGCGGCGCTGGCCGAGGTTCGCGCGCAGACGAGCGCGCCGCTCTCGGTCGACCTGCAGGAGAACTACCGGCTGTGCGTCGAGGTCGCGCCGCACGTCGACAAGATTCGCTACAACCCCGGGCATCTGCACCACCACGAGCGCGACAAGAGCGTCGCGGAGAAGGTGGCGCTGATCGCCGCGACGGCGGCAGAGCACGATTGCGCGATTCGGGTCGGGGTCAACTGCGGCTCGATCGACCCGCGCATGCTGGAGCGATACCCGGGCGATCACGTCTCCGCGATCGTGGCAAGCGCGACCGAGCACTGCGCGCTGCTCGACGAGCTGGGCTTCGAGCGCTATGTCGTCTCGCTCAAGGATTCCGACTGGAAGCAGGTTGTCGAGGTCAACACGCGCTTCGCGGCCGAGCGTCCCGACGTGCCGCTGCACCTCGGCGTGACCGAGGCGGGGATGCCGCCGGAAGGAATCATCAAGACCCGCGTTGCGTTCGAGCAGCTGGTCTCGCAGGGCATCGGCGACACGGTACGCGTCTCCCTGACGGTTCCCTTCGAGGACAAGGGACTGGAGATTCAGACGGCGCGGGAGATCCTGGCCGACATCAAGGCGGGCCGCTTCCGCTCCGTCCCGCCGCGCTTCGACGAGGGGCTGAACATCATCTCCTGCCCGTCGTGCTCGCGGGTCGAGAACGAGAAGTTCGTCGACCTCGCGCAGGACGTGAAGGTGATGACCGAGTACGCGCAGGAGCACGAGATCACGATCGCCGTGATGGGCTGCCGGGTGAACGGCCCCGGCGAAACCGACGACGCCGATCTGGGCCTCTGGTGCGGCCCCGCCGCAGTCAACCTGAAGCGCGGCGAAGAGTCCCTCGGGCACTACTCCTACGAGGAGATTCTGCCCCGCCTGAAGGAGGAGTTGGACGCGATCATTGCGGGTCAAGCGGGCTGAGCGAATACCGATCAGCCCGAAACGATGCCCAATCTGGTGCCACCGCTGGACTGGGATGATCGGACAGAGGACAAACTCTGGGCGCACGGGCTGACGATTGACGACGCATTGGCGGTGGCGCGCGGCTCGCCGGTGATCATGCGTCAGGTCGCCTCGCCGGAGGTGACATCAGAGGGAAGCATTCGCATTCGGCCGGCGCGTCTGCTGCTGATCGGACCGGGCCGCTCGAATCGTCTACTGACATTCGTGCTTGAATATCCTCAACGAGGCGGCTACTCGCGTATCGTGACTGGATGGCCCGCCGCGAACAAAGAGCGCGGATGGTACCGTCAGCGCGAAACGAGACAGCGATGAGCGATCCACTCGCAGGCCCAACGGACGAAGAGCGCGCTGAGTTCCTCGATTCGGGGGAATGGGAAGAGGCGGATTTCGAGTTCGGACTGCACGTCGGCGGCTCAGTGACCGTCGACTTCGATCACCTTGAAGTCAACGATTTGCTCAAGGCGGCAGCGCTGAGCGGCGAACGCTCTACGAACTTCATCAAGCAGGCGGCCATGGCGCGAATCGCCGAGGTCCTTGCGGGCCATCGCGACGAGTCAGCTCCCACTGCTGCTGCCGGCAGTTCCTAATCCCCCCCGAACGCCGCGCCATCGAAGCGATCGACTGTTGCGAATCCCTCGACGGGGCCGCGCTTGAGCCGGGTGAGCTGCTTGACCGGCTTGCCGATCGGCAGGAATGCGCACACCGCATAGTGGTCCGGCAGATTGAGCAGCTCCTTGAGCCGCGGCTCCTCGGCGATCGGAATCGTCGTCAGCGTGCCCCCGAAGCCCTGGTCGCGCGCCATCAGCAGCAAGCTCCAGGTGAACGGGTAGATCGACGCGCCTGAGATCACGCCGACGCGATCCAGCTCTTTGTCGACGGAGGCCACGACGCTCAAGTCCACGCAGATGGCGAGCAGCACGGGCGCATCGATATAGGGGTTCGTCAGCATCCGCGGCACGCGGATGTCGGCGGCTGATTCATCCGTCACGGTCGACGGGAACGCCGCGTTCCAGGGACCCTCGCCAGCGCGCTGCATCGCGACGTAGCGCCGCGCCGGGCGGCGCGCGCAGTCGGCGATCTCGGCGCGAATCTCCGGGTCGCGCACGACGATCACATGCCAGCCCTGGCGGTTGCCGCCGCTCGGAGCGAAGCGGGCGTGCTCGAGCATCCGTTCGATCACCTCGTCGGGTACCGGGTCGTCGGCAAATTCGCGTGCGGCGAACGTGGTTCGTATGACCTCGCTGATATCCATCGCGGCCTCCGCTCAACGCCGGTCTGGGCGCCGTCTCAGCTCTTGCTCGGCCGCCTCATATGCTGGCCCAACGCCGGGCGCAGGTTGGGCGCAGGTTGGGCCGGGGCGGCTGAGAGGGATCATAGGCGGCGTGTCGCTTCTCGAAATCATCGTCCTGGCGATCATCCAGGGCGTGGCCGAATTCCTGCCGATCAGCAGCACCGGCCACCTGTCCCTCGCCCGCTGGTTATTCGGCTGGGACGACCCAGGCCTGGACTTCGATGTGGCCGTCCACGCAGGCACGCTGACCGCGATCATCTGGGCGTTTCGGCGCGAGATCGTCGCCGTGCTGCGCGGGCTGCGGGGCGAGGCCGCCGCGGTCGACGGTCTACCGCCGCGACGGCTGGTCTGGCTTGGCTTGATCGCGACGATTCCGCTCGTGATCATCGGCGCGCCGCTCTATGAGGCGCTTGAAGGCGACCTGCGTGGGCCCACCACGGCGGCGGCGTTTCTGCTGGTCACCGGTGCGCTGATCGCCGCCGCCGAGTGGCGCGCGCGGCGCACAACGCGGGAGTCGCTCGCGAGGCTGACGCCGGCGCGAGCAGCGGCGATCGGGGTGGCTCAGGCGGTCGCGGCGCTGCCTGGCGTATCGCGCGCGGGGATGTGCATCGTCGCGGGCATGTCACTGGGGCAGAGCCGCGAGGCCGCAACCCGCTTCGCATTCTGGCTGGCGCTGCCCGCTCTGGCGGGCGCGGGGGCGCTCGCGATTCGCGCGCTGATCGAGGACGGGGCCACGGGCCAGCTGGAGCACCTGCTGATCGGCGCGGTCGTCTCCTGCGCAGCGGCGCTCGTGTCGATTCGCGCGCTGCTGCGGCTGGTGCGCACGCGGTCGCTGACGCCATTCGCCGTGTGGTGCCTGCTCGCAGGCGCAGCCACGCTGATCGCGCGGGCGGCCGGGGCGTAGGGACTACGGGCGCACGCCGAAGAGGGCCTTGGGGTTGAGCTCGTAGGGGAGGACCTTGTAGGCCCGCTCGGCGAAGGCTTGGAGGTATGAGCGAGTCTCGCGCGGGTCGATGATCTCCTCGATTCCGAACGTCTCGGCGGTCCGGAAGCCGCTGCGCAGACTGCGCAGGTCGGCCTCGATCTCCTCGCGCTTCGCTGCCGGATCGGGCGCGTTGGCGATCTCGCGCCGATAGGCGGCTGGAGCGGGAGGATGCGGTCGTGGGGCTGGTTCGGCGCCGCGGCGGAGCTGGTCAGCCTGTTCAGGAATGGTTGGCGATCGGTTGGATTTGTTCAATTGGCTTCAGCTGTTGGGGCAGCGGCAGTTGGCGGCTCCGTCGGGGACAGCGGGGGAATCAGGCAGGCCGGTAGCCTGCGAGATCTGAGGAGGGGCGCTATGGCATCCGGAGGCTTGCGGGCATTATCGGGGCTGCGGATCGTGGATCTCAGCGAGGGGCTGGCGGGACCGTTCGCGGCCAAGCTGTTGGGCGACCTCGGAGCGGATGTGATCAAGATCGAGCCGCCCGGCGGGGACGCAGCGCGGCGGCGCGGGCCGTTCCCGAGCGGCGCCAGCGTCGACCCGGAAGCGAGCGCGACGTTTCTGTACGCCAACACGAGCAAGCGCAGCATCGTGCTGGACCCGACCAGCGCGGATGATCGGGCGCTGCGCGACCGGTTGATCGCCGGCGCGCACGCGGTCATCGCGAGCGAGCCCGAGCCGCGCCTGTCCGATCGCGGGCTCGGCTACGAGCAGCTCACGGCGCTGAATCCGACGGTAATTCTGACCACCGTGACGGGCTTCGGCTCGACCGGGCCCTACACCGACTGGCAGTGGAACAACCTGACGGCCTGCGCGATCGGCGGCTTTTCGTATCTGTGCGGACGCGAAGATCGCGAACCGTTGCAGCTGGGCGGCTCGGTGCCGGAGACGCTGGCGGGCGCATACGCCGCAGTGGCGACGCTGATCGCTGTTCGCGGCCAGCGCGAGCACGGACGCGGCGACCATGTCGATGTTTCGGTGCTTGAGGCGGCGGTCAACATGGCGCTGCTGGCCGTGCAGCGCTACGAGTACTCCGGCACCGTCGGCGAGCGCCACGCCGACATCGGTCCCGCGCCCTCGTTCATCCTGCCCACGACCGATGGCTACGTCGGAGCGAACACGCTCACGCAGGCTCAGTGGGAGGTGATGTGCCAGTTCTTCGCGCGCCCCGAGCTGGTCGATGATCCGAACTTCAGCGACGCATGGAGCCGCCTGGCGAACTCGCGCCAGCTCGCTGATGAGCTGGCGACGCTGACCCGCGAGCGCAGCTCCGACCAGGTGTTCCACGAGGCCCAGGCCTGGCGCATCCCGTTCGGCCTGATCCCAACGCTCGCCGACGCGTTGGACCTGCTGCCGCACCGCGAACGCGACTACATGCTTGAGTTCGACCACCCGCGAGCCGGCCACGTGCGGATGCCCGGCATCCCGTGGCTGTTCGGCGACGAACGACCCCTCGGCGAGCCAACGCCGCTGCTCGGCGCGCACACCGAGTCGATCCGCAACGGAAACGCGTGGAGCGCCGAGACGACGCCGGACGCCGAGACGCCCGGCGCACCTGCGGAGCGGCCGCTGGAGGGCCTGCGCGTCATCGACCTTTCGATGTTCATGTCCGGTCCGATGACCACGATGATCTTCGGAGACGCCGGCGCGGACGTGATCAAGATCGAATCGGTGCAGCGGATCGATGGCTGGCGCGCGACCGGCGGCGGCGAGGGCGCGTTCTGGGAGATGTCGCCCGCCTTCAACTGGGTCAACCGCAACAAAGAGGGCATCACCCTGAACCTGACCGATGAGCGCGGCGCCGACGTGGTCCGGCATCTTGTCGAAGACGCCGACGTGATCGTTGAGAACTACACCCCGCGCGTGATGGGCAACTTCGGGCTCGCCTGGGAGCAGCTGCGGGCGATCAACCCCGAGCTGATCATGCTTTCGATGCCGGGCTTCGGGCTGACGGGCAGCTGGACCCACTACACCGCGTTCGCGAACACGACGGAGCAGATGTGCGGGCTGCCGCATCTGACGGGCTACGCCGACGACCAGCCGATCTTCTCCGGCACGACGGGCGGCGACCCGCTCGCCGGCGTGATGGGCGCGCTGGCGCTGCTCTCGGCGTTGGAGCGCCGGCGCCGGCTCAACGCCGAGGGACGCGCAGGCGGCTGCCACATCGACCTCTCGCAGGTCGAGACGGCGACCTCGTACGTGGGCGACGCGCTGACCGCGTTCGCGATCTCCGGGCACGACCCCGGCCGCGTGGGCAACCTCCATTCGGGCATGGCGCCGCACAACACGTACCTCTGCCGCGACGACCACTGGGTCGCGATCGCCTGCCCCGATGACACGGCGTTCGCCGCGCTGTCGGCGGCGCTGGGTCACGCCGAGTGGAGCGCGGACGGCGGACGCTGGTGCACGCTGCCGCTGCGCCAACGCACGCTCGCCGAGCTCGACTCGGCGATCTGCGAATGGACGCGAACGCGCGACGCGAACGAGATCATGCGCGAGCTACAGGCCGCCGGCGTGGCCGCCGCGACGGTCTATCACGGGCTCGACCTGCTGGAGGACGAGCATCTACAGGCGCGAGAGTTCTTCATCAGCCAGGAGCATCGCTACGTGGGGCGCAAACGCTACCCGCTGCAGCCCTACCGCTTCCGCAACTGGTTGGCGCCGCGCAGCGACCGGCCGTCGCCGACGCTGGGCGAGCACACCCGCGCAGTGCTGGCGCGGCTGACCGAGATTTCGCCCGAGACGATCGATCAGTGGGAGCGTGAGGACATCGTGGGGACGGTCCCGATCGCGGCGCGCTCCGATTGAGCCCGCAGCGGAAACCATCGCGCGAGTAGCCTGCAGCGAAACGAGAGGCGAGAGGAGTGTCCCATGCGCCTGGCCAGCTTTTCCTTCGAGGACCGCGAACGCGTCGGCGTGATCGTCGACGACGAGGTCGTTGACCTCTATGTCGCCGCGCCGGACGCCCCGACCGATATGTGCGAGTTCCTGGCGGCGGGCGCAGAGGCGCGGGTGATCGCCGAGATGGCCGTCGAACGCGGCGGCAACCGTCGCCCGCTCTCGGAGGTGCAGCTGCTCGCGCCGGTGCCGAGACCGAACAAGTTCCTCGCCGTGGGCCTGAACTACGCGGACCACATCGCCGAGACGGGCGCCGAGACGCCGCGCTTCCCGACGATCTTCACCAAGCAGCGCACCTGTGTGAACAATCCGTGGGGCAGAATCGAGATCCCGCTGGTGTCGAAGGCCGTCGACTACGAGGGCGAGCTGGGTGTGGTGATCGGCGAGCGCTGCCGGCACGTCTCGGCGGCGGACGCGGCGAGTGTGATCGCCGGCTACACGATCGTCAACGATGTCTCGGTGCGCGACTGGCAGAACCGCACCCGCCAGTTCACGATGGGCAAGTCGTTCGACACGCACGGCCCGATGGGACCCGCGATCGTCACGGGCGATGAGCTGGGCGACCCGCACGTGCTGGGGCTTCGCACGTTTGTGAACGGCGAGCTGCGGCAGAACTCGAACACCGAGCACCTGATCTTCGACTGTTACGACATCGTGGAGTACCTCAGCACCGCCTTCACGCTCGAGCCGGGCGACGTGATCGCCACCGGCACGCCGTCGGGCGTCGCGGCGGCCATGACCCCTCAGCCCTGGCTCGTTGCGGGCGACGTCGTGCGAATCGAAATCGACGGCATCGGCTCACTGGAAAACACCTGCGCCCCCGAGCCCGAGCCGGCGATGGGCGACGACCACTAGTCGGAGCTGGCGCTCAATCCCACGGGCTCGCTCTTCGCGGCTTCCATGCGGCGTAGGATCTCTAGAGCGATCCGTCGGAAATCGTGACCGGCATAGCGCGCGGCTGCCGCATGGCCGCCAATCGCGCCATCGCCCGCAGCCAAGCTGAAGATCGGCTTGCGCGCCTCCTGGCCTAGCGGAATCAAGCTGCGATAGTGCTTGATGACCGCTATTTCGTTTCGATCTTCAGACTGAGAACGCGTTGATTCGTCGGGCGCCGGCACAAGCCCACTGCTTGCATACTCCGCCGGCATCTGCTTCACCCATCGGTCGTAGGCCTTAACTGGCCGGCTCAGACGGATGCCAGGCTGTTGGATCAAATAACCGAGCGAACGCATGGACCCGTTCGGAAGATCGAATTCGGGTTCCTCCCAATTGGCTCGGCGCTGCTGCCACTCCGCACGCCACCGTGTCAAGGCCGGTCCCAAGTTTCGCAATCCTTGCCGTGAGAACAGATCGGCGGCCAAGGGAACGATGACGTAGTCAGTCGCGATCAGGGCCGAGCGGTTGAGCGCCCCTAGACTCGGTCCCACGTCCACCAGGACGATGTCAGCTTCATTGAGCATTGCTCCTCGCTGCATGACCTGCCAGAAGGCCGTGGTTACACGGAAGGGTCGATACCGATCTCCACTGCCCAAACAGTTCGGCCACTCCGTTGAGAGATTCTCCTCGAACCCCGACAATTTCAGATCCCCCGGCAGCAATCGTGGACCACCCGTGATCGCGATGGTGTCCGGATCCCGGATATCGCCGGCGCGCGTGAGCGGCTGCACACACTGGTAGATAGTGGCGGCGGCATCGGGCTTTGGTTCGTCGAAGATGTCGATGAGCTGATCTTCATCCAGAAACGCAGCGGTGAGATTCGCCTGTGGATCGAGATCCACCACGAACACCGAGCGTCCGAGCTCGGTCAACATCCAGGCGAGGTGGTACACCAGCGTCGTCTTGCCGACTCCGCCTTTGTTGTTGAAGAAGGTCAGGACCGGAATGCTCATAGTCGCTCCGTGACCGTGCAGAATACTCGATCAGATTCGACACGGAATTGCGGCGGTGGCTGGCCGTTGGCTCTCAATTCGCGTGTGGCTGTGGCGATCCCACCACCGAACCGCTGAACGAGACCGAGCACCCTCATTGCCTCACTCAGATTCAGGTTGCGGTAGGCGACGAAGCCCGGTTGGCCGAGAGTTTCAGCTGTGATACCTCCATAGGGCGCGCCAGGGCTGATGATCTCGATGCGGTCGTCAAACCAATACGCTAGCACCTGTGTGTTCGTACCCTCATATGCGCGATGCATTACTGCGTTGCGCGTGAGTTGTCGCAGCGCCTCTATTGGATACGAGGATCGGCGCTGCTCGAACGGGCCAGAAGTGAAATCGACCGATGTCAGATTGTGGGCGCGGAGCTTTTCGTCGAGGCGGCGCATTTGGTCCAGGATCGGTCCGTCGCATCGTTCCTCATCGCGTACCGGGTCACCCCATTCCGAGCCGTCAATCCTCAGGAACTGAACGTAGGCGGCTGGCAAAAAGTCCTGGGGATGTTTGCCCAGGACCAGTAGCCCGGTAACGGTCGGGATCGGCTCGTCTACCGACGCGATCATCTTCATCGCCGCCAAGCGTTGGGCGACGCTGCGGTCGTTCTGTGCGAGCGCGTCCGCGTTGACTGCTAACGGTAGATAGTCTGATTCGAAGAAGCGAAGATCCAGGTCGTCGATGGTCGCGGACGGCACTGGCTCGGCATCAAAGTGGGGATCGCGGGAGCGCCGCTTTTCGTTCAGGATTCGCTCGTGTTGCGGATTCGCGATCGCACGCGTCGGGCCAACGCGGAGCCACGTGCGCCCCTGGTACCGCACGGGCGGGGAATCAGACGGTTGCACGATCACCACGGCCACCGCCGCCCCGCTGAGCTGGCGTTTCTGGACTGACAACACCGGCGGAGGGACGATCTCTCCGTCGCGACCGATAACCGCCAGCTGTGTCAGGAGCTCGTCTGTGATCGGAAGGTTCGACGGCTCACCGTTGTCGTGTACGCCGACAAAGGCCACACCGGCCCGCTGATGGTCATTCACGTCGTTAGCGAATGCGCAAACTGCCTCACGGATCCGCGCGCGGGCGCTGTCGCTGAACGACTCCTTGCGCTCCACGAGTTCGGACTCAAGATCCGTCATCATCGACTCAAGCTCGACGTCTGAGTATGTGCCGTTCATGGAGTCAGCCTACCGCGCGCGAAAGGCGGCAATCAGTCGCCCTCGCCCGCCAGCCTGGCCGCGACTGGGGGCCACATCTGGGCGAGCCGTGGCGTGGAGCCTGGGGGCGTGGGGCGGGCGTTGAAGAAGCGGCCGCCGGGGCGCGTGCGCAGCTCGATCAGGATTGGGCCGGGGACCGACAGCAGGTCGTCGAAGGCCGCGTCGAGCTGCTCGGCATCGGAGAAGCTGACCGCGTTGCGGTAGCCCGCGCCCGCCGCCATCGCCGCGAAGTCGACGCGCTCCTGAGCGGGCAGCGGCTGAGAGCCGGATGTCTCGTAGACACCGTTGTGAATCACGAAGTGGACGAAGTTCTCGGGATCTGCGCCGGCGATCGTGCCCAGCGAGCCGAGCTGCATCATCAGCGAGCCGTCGCCGTCGATGACCCAGACTTCCCGCTCGGGCTGGGCCAGCGCGACGCCGAGCGCAAGCGCCGAGGCGCCGCCCATGAAGCCGACGCAGGCCAGATTGATCGCCTCCGACCTGCGCTGCATCCACACGCCGACAGCGGTCATCGTGCCGACCACGACCTGGTCGACCCAGTGCCGGGCGAGCACATCAAGTGCCGATTCGAGCGACATCCGACCGGTTGACTCGTGTGTGGTCATGAGGTGGTGGCTCCAACCAGCAGGGCGACTGGCCCTTCGATCTCGGCGGCCTCGTCGAAGGCTTCGGCCACGAAGTGGAGGTCCTCGACGCCGTCGAGCAGGTGGCTGGGGATCCCGAGCGTTTCGAGCAGCGGCTCCGCGAGCCGGACCATTGAGCTGCCGTCGTCGCGCGGGGCGAGCTCGGGGTCGCGCGCCAACAGGCCGATCAGCAGCACGATCGGGAAGCGTCCATCGAGCCCCACGCCGCGCAGGTTGTTGACACAGGCGTAGAGCCCGGCGTGCTGAATCTGCATCATCGGCCGGCGGCCGCCGATGATCAGGCCGGCGCTGATCGCGACGGCCTCGTCCTCGGTGGAGCAGTGCACCGTCCGAATGTCCTCGGCAGCCATCAGCGCTTCGACGAGGGTCCGCTGGTGGGTGTCGGGCACGAGCACCACATCCTGCACGCCCGCGGAGCGGATCGCTTCGAGGAGAGCGTCTGCCGGAATCGACTGCGCGACCATGACCTTCCTCACCTGACATCGCTTGACGACGGCCGCATGGCAGCATACCTGTGCGATGGGGGAGAAACCGCCGATGGCCGAGATGCCGCCCGAGAACCCGAACCGGCCGCGCGAGTACCACGGCGGACGCACGCTGCTGGCCGGCGTCGGCGTCGTGGTGGTGATCGCCTTGGTCCTGTGGCTGGCGCTGCTGCGCGGCGGCGATGAGGCGACGGCGGACGGGATCGTGGAGCTGCCGGCGGCGCTCAATCCCGACGGCCGCGACGTAGGTCCGAGGATCGGCGCGATGGCGCCCGACTTCGAGCTCGAGACGCTCGACGGCGAACGCCTGCGGCTCTCCGACCTGCGCCGTCGGCCGGTCGTGATCAACTTCTGGGCCTCGTGGTGCTCGCCCTGTCGGCGCGAGATCCCCGCGCTGATTCGCGCGCAGCGCGAGAACGCCGACTCCGGCCTCGTGGTGATCGGCGTCAATATCGAGGAGCCGCACAGCGCGGCGCAGGCGTTCGTCGACGACTTCGGCGTCGACTTCGCGATCCCGATGGACTTTGACGGCAGCGTCTTCCGGGCCTACGGCGAGGGCGGGTTGGTCGGCCCGCCGCGGACGTTCTTCGTCGACTCTGAGGGCATCATTCGGCTGATCTACGCGGGCCAGGCGCCCGACGATCTGATCGCGCGCGATGTCGCGGAGCACGCGCTCCGGGAGGCCCGATAGCGCGCCCAACAGCGCACTGTGGCGAATTTGATATCGGCTTGAAAGCGGCGGGCGAGCGCGTGCAGCGGATCGCCGATCCCGATCTAGATTGGCCGTGTACGGCCAAACTGGAGGAATCACGATGACCAGGATTGAACGAATCGCGCGACCGGGGTTCGAGGACGTGCTCGTGTGGCGCGACGAGATCACTCCGCTGATGGCGATCGTCGCCATTCATTCAACCGTGCTGGGCCCGGCCGTGGGCGGGACGCGTTGGCAGCCCTACCCATCCTTCGACGACGCGCTCAACGACGCGTTGCGGCTGTCGGAAGCGATGACGAAGAAGTCGGCCGCCGCGTCGCTCGCCTTTGGCGGCGGGAAGGCGGTCGTGATCGGCGACCAGCACGCGAAGTCGATCGACCAGCTGCGCTCGTACGCGCGCTTCCTCAACCAGATCGAGGGGCGCTTCGTGACCACGACCGACGTGGGCACGACCACGCGCGAGCTGGATCAGCTGCGCGCCTGGACGCGTCACGTCGCGGGGCTCTCCGCGATGCTCGGCGGCGCGGGGGATACCTCAGGGCTCACGGCGACCACGGTGCTCGGCGGGATGCGCGCCACGTTCGAGGCGCTCGACGGCGACCACGCGGCCGGGGGCGCCGCCGGCGGTGCTGCTGGCGGTGCATGCGCGGGTCGGCGGATCGTCGTGATCGGCGTCGGCAAGGTGGGCTCGACGGTGGCGCGTCGGCTCGCCGAGGCCGGAGCGCAGCTGACGATCGCGGACATCCGCACGGAGGCCGCAGCCGAGCTGGCCGCCGAGCTCGGCGCGATCGCCGCGCCGCTCGACGAAGCGTGGACGCTGCCGTGCGACCTGCTCTCGCCCAACGCGCTGGGCGGCGTGTTCAGCGCCGAGACGATCCCGACGCTGCGCTGCCGCGCGATCTGCGGCGCAGCGAACAACCAGCTCGCGCGGGAGCCGCAAGACGCGGAGCTGCTGGCTGCGCGCGGGATTCTCTTCGCACCGGATTATGTCGTTAACTCGGGCGGCCTGATCAGCGTCGCGGGTGAGCTCTCGGGCTGGTCGCCGGCGCGCTCCGAGCAGCACGCTGAGGGCGTCTACGAGGTCACCAGCCGGCTCTTCCGCGACGCCGCCGCTGTGGGCATCACGCCGATGCTCGCAGCGGAGCGGCGGGTCGCTCGGATCCTGGCCAACGCACACGCGCCCGGGATCAGCGACGCCGCAGGGGCGTAGCCGCCTCGGTCAGGCGCCCACGGAGCGCGCTCGTCCCACTCGCCTGAGTCGGCCAGCTACCATTGGCGCGATCTCAGTGCGCTTAAGGAGCAGCCGCATGTCCCTGACCGTCCACGGCATTCCCGTCATCGACATCGACAGCCACTACACCGAGCCGCCCGACCTCTGGACCTCGCGTGCGCCGGCCAAGTACAAGGACGCGGTGCCGCACATCGTCACCAACGAGAAAGGCGAGCAGCGCTGGCAGGTGCTCGACGACATCGACTTCGGGCCGCCGGGATTCACGGTGGTGCGCGCGGATGGGAAGAAGGAGTACGGCACGATCTCGCTGGGCACGTTCGAGGAGATGAGCAAGGCCGCGACCGAGCCCGGGCCGCGGCTGAAGCTGCTTGACGACCTCGGTGTCGCTCAGCAGATCGTCTACCCCAACGTCGCCGGTTTCGGCAGCCAGAACTTCATCAAGATCGACGACTCCGAGCTGCGCAACATCTGCTGCACGACCTACAACGACGCGATTGCGGAGCTACAGCACGAGGGCGCGGGGCGGCTGTTTCCGCAGGGGTTGGTGCCGTTCTGGGACATCCCGGCGGCCGTCGAGGAGCTGGGCCGGATCCACGACATGGGCCTCAAGGGCATCACGATGTGCGACACGCCGGAGGCGTTCGGCCTGCCTTATCTGAACGACCCGGCCTGGGACCCCTTCTGGGACACTTGCGCCGCGCTCGAGATGCCGGTCAACTTCCACATCGGGGCGGGCGCCGGGATCACGGACAAGCTGATCTGGGACGGCTACGGCCCGCAGCGGCGGCTGGCGATGGGCTCGGTCTGCCTGTTCATCACCAATTTCAAGGTGATCATCAACCTGATCTTCTCCGGTCTCTGCGAGCGCTACCCGACGCTCAACTTCGTCTCCGTCGAGAGCGGAATCGGCTGGGTGCCGTTCTTGCTCGAGGCGATGGACTACCAGTTCGAGGAGACGGTCCCGACCGAGCGTGAGGGCCTCAGTATGAAGCCGTCGGAGTACTTCCGGCGCCAGATCTTCGCGTCGTTCTGGTTCGAGGACTTCGGGCCGCGCGCCACGATCGAGGCGATCGGCGAAGACAACGTGATGTTCGAGACGGACTTTCCGCATCCCACCTGCCTCTACCCGCGGGCGCAGGAGCATGTCACGGCGGTGCTGACCGATCTCGATGAGGGCATCCGCGAGAAGGTGCTGCGCACCACGGCCGAGCGCATCTACCACATCCCGCCGGCCCCGGCCTCGATCTACGAGAGCGCTGCCGCGGGCGACTAAGTCTCAGACGAATCGAGACCCTCAGCGAGCCGCCCCACACGGGGCGCCTCGCTTCTCTTGCGGGGCTGAGCAGGCGGGGCTGAGCAGGCATTGTCTCGGCGCCTCGGCTGATCTGCCCGGTGATGGTCGGTTCGAAGCGTCGTGCTGCTCCCGCGAGGACGTTCGTTTGATTGTCTAAACTCAGCACTGCAGATCGGGCCCGACATCTGGATCGAGTGCGGGCAGCGCACTCTGGGTCGGTGGCTGATCGTGGGGGAGGCGCAGTCAGTGATTGCGGCGGTGACATTGCAACATGAGAACGGCGAGCGGATCAGCACCTCGAATCGGAATATTCGCGGCGACGAGGTCACGTTCCAGGCACGGTCGACTTCGCAATCAGCTACGCGGACACGCTCTGGCTGGCCCAGTAACGTTTGCGGCACTCGGTGGGGATGCACATGAGGTTGTCGCGGATCGGACGAGACGGGACCGCGCTCAATCCAGGAGAGGGAGACTGAGATGGCGAATCGACTCCAGGACAAAGTGGCGATCGTCACCGGCGGCGCCTCGGGCATGGGCGCCGCCGAGGCGCGGCTGTTCGCCCGCGAGGGCGCCGTGGTGATCATCGCCGATCTGACCGACGACGACGGGATCGCGCTGCAGAACAGCATTCGCGACGCCGGCGGCGAGGCGGAGTTCGTGCACACTGATGTGACGAGCGAGGCCGACTGGGAGGCGCTGATCACGCACGTCTTCGATGCGTACGGACGGCTCGATGTGCTGGTCAACAACGCCGGCCTGAGTAGCACGTCGCAGGGCGACGAGATCAGCACCGAGGGCTGGCGCAACATCATGGATGTCAACGCCACCGGTGTCTTCCTCGGCGTGAAGCACGCTGCGGAGGGCATGCGCCGCGCCGGCAACGGCGGCTCGATCATCAACATCTCGTCGATCTACGGCCTGGTCGGCAGCGACGGCGGGCATCCCGCGTATCACGCCTCGAAGGCGGCGGTGCGCAACTTCAGCAAGGCGATGGCCGTACGTCTGGGGCCGGAGGGGATCCGGGTCAACTCGGTGCATCCGGGCTTCATGCCGCCGATGCGCAGCAGCACAGGGATGACGCCTGAGGCACGGGCGCGGCTCGGACGATCGCTCCCGCTGCGGCGGATCGGCGAGGTCGACGAGGTGGCGTACGGAGTGCTGTTCCTCGCCTCCGACGAGGCGAGCTACGTCACCGGTGCGGAACTCGCAATCGACGGCGGCTTTGTCGCGCGCTGAGCTCTGTTCACACCCGGTTGACATCGGCGCTGAGGCGGACAGAATGTCAAGCGTGCATTGCAGCACACACGCCATACACTGAGTGCAACGGTTGGCCGGGCGGCGAGCAACAGGGAGTTGAGCATGCGAGAGCGACTGATCGATCGAGGCGGCAGGTTCGCGGCGCTGCTAGCCGTGGCCACGGCCCTGCTGCTCGCCGTTGCGTTCGCGCCCGGCGGCGTCGCGCAGGACACTTCGGGCATTCCGACGGTGCCGCACTGGTTCTACGGGGTGGATTCGCAGGAGTTCGATGGCGCAACCGTGCGGGCGATCGGCGAGGACGACAGCCTGCTCGCCTCGGCAGTCGTCGAGGATGGCGTGTGGTCGGTGCAGATCCTCCCGGTGGACGCGGACACCGTGACGTTTGAGCTTGAGCTGAACGGCGACGACTACGCGACCAGTGCCTTCAACGTCCTACGCGGCCGGATCACCGAGATCGAGCCGAGCCAGTTCGAGGCGGTCGCGCAGGCGACGATCGAAGCGCAGGTGCGCGCGCGGTACAACTCCGAGCGCGACCGGATCGAGTTCGGTGTGCGTCGCGTCGGCGGGGAAGACATCCTGCCGCGGCTCCGCTATTTCCCGCCGAACGCCGCGGAGGGCGCCTGGCAGCGGAGTTCGCTGATCGACCTGGGCGACGGCTACAGCGTGCGGATCATCGCGCGAATCACTGCCGCCGACAGCGAGGGTCGGGGCCGCGTTGAGTTCGGTCTGCGCGTCGGCGATAGCAGGGAAAACCTGCTCCCAAGCGGCCGCTACTTCCCGGCGAGCCCGCCGCCCGACCTCTGGCATTCGAGCACGCCGGTCGTGGTGACGCTGCCGTAGCTTCGGGATCACGCTGACCCGTCACAGGAGCGGCGCTCAGGCGGTCCGCTTCTGCTCGGCGGGGCGGGCCACAGGGCCAAGCGATGCCAGGGACGCGGCGATTCGCCGCCCGACGGCGCGGAGCACGCGCCGTCGCTTGGGCGGCAGCCTCAGTAGCAGGCACAGCAGGGCCGACGCGGCCCAGAGGCCGGCGCAGGTGAAGAACGCGCCGTCGTAGTTGCCGATCAAGTCGGCATAGACCGCCACCGCCACCGGCGTGGCCGCCGAGATGCCCATGGCAAACGGAAAACCGAGGCTGCGCACCGCGCCGAGATAGCGACGCCCGAAGTACTCGGCCCAAATCATCTCCTGGATGGGGATGTTGCCGCCGATCCCGAAGCCCATCACCGCGAACGCGCCGAGCACGAACCAGAGCGAGCCCGTGTGCGCCGCGAGGACGACCAGGATGAAGCCGGCGGCGGCGATCGTGAAACTGACCGCGCCGACGAGCCGCGAATCGAAGCGGTCGAGCGCCCAGCCCCAGGGCGGTTTGGTGACGGCCGAGAAGACCGACATCATCGCGACCAGAGGGGCGGCGACGCCGGGCTCGAAGCCGTTCTCGCCGAGAAACAGCACGCCGTGCAGCAGGATCGCGAAGATGCCAACCACGGAGACGCCGAAGATCAGGATGATCAGGTAGAATGCGGGCGTCCGCGTAGCCTCGGGCCGGGTCAGCGACGTGTCGAAATCGTGCTCCGAAGCGCGCTGCTGTGCGGCCGAAATCCGGCTCTCGCCGCCATCGGGCACCATCCCGTAGTCCTCGGGCCTGCGCCGCATCAGCAGAGCGACCGGGACCAACATCACGAGCGCGACGCCGGCGAGCACCACCCATGATGCCCGCCAGCCAAGGGGCTCGATGAAGGCCCACTGGGTCAGCGTGGGCCAGACGATGCCGGCAGCGGAGACGCCCATCGAGGTCCAGCCGAGCGCCTGCCCGCGCTTGGTCACGAACCATTTGGAGACGGTCACGGAAGCGACGAGGAATCCGGCCATCGCGGCGCCGGTGATCACGAACACGCCGCGCAGCACGAAGTACTGCCAGTACTCGTCGACCTGGCTGAGCAGCACCAGTGCGGGAATACAGATCGCTGCGCCGACCAACATGATCGGCCGCGAGCCGAACCGATCGATCCGCGGGCCGATCAGCAGGCCGACCACCATCAGGATCAACTGGCCGACCGTGTCAGCGAGAAAGAACTGGGTGACCGACCAGCCGAACTCCGCGATCATCTGCGGCGCGAAGACGGAGGCGACCGAGGTCTGCACGCCGACAGCGATGAACTGCGCCGTGAACGCAGCGCCAACGATCACCCAGCCATAGAAGATCGGTCGCCCGAAGATGGTCACAAAGCTCGACCCGCGCTGAGCGTCTGCGTATCGATCAGGCCTTCAGCGCCGTCGTGCCGCTTCGCGCGCCGCTCGGCCAGTGACCTACGCGGCAAGGTCGCGCTCGAACTCGATCGCGGCGCCGGTCCTCCGGCAGTCGTGCCAGGTGTCGACGCGGCAGCGCCCCCGCCCGGCGGGCAGCTGGGTCGCTTCCAGGACCGCGCTGCGAAGCCCGCGAGCGAGCCGCTGAGGCGATACGCCCGACTGTGCGGACACGGCCCGACATCCCAGGCAGTGGACCCAAGACTGCGCTCGACCGTCGCCTTCATCCATCGCATCCCTCCCGCAACGTCTCGAACGATCGATATCCCGATCCCCGCCCGCCGCGCTACGCGTCGGGCATGTCGATGCCCAGGCCGCGGAAGACCTCTCGGTAGCTGTCGCCGAAGTCGGCCTCGCGCGGGCGACCGAGCGTGAGACCGCCATCAACGATCAGCGCGTGCCCGGTGACGAACGACGAATCGTCGCTGGAGAGCCAGAGCGCGGCGTGGGCGATGTCCGATGGGCGGCCGGAGCGCGCGATCGGCTGTAAGGAACCCATCAGCTCGGCCATCGTCTCGACCGTCTTGTCGGCGTCCTCGGGGCTGAGCCCGAGCGACTTGCCGAAGATCGGCGTGGCGATTCCGCCGGGGCAGATGCAGTTGACGCGGATGTTGTGCTCGCCGAGCTCGTAGGCCGCGACCCTGCTCAGATGAATCACCGCCCCCTTCGCGAGGCTGTAGACCGACGGCCCATTGCCCGCGTTGACCCCCGCGACCGAGGCGGTGCTGACGATCGAACCACCATCACCCTGCGCCTGCATGACGCGCGCAGCGTGCTTGATCCCGAAGAAGACGCCCTTGAGCAGCACATCCATCGTCTGGTCGTAGTCGGCCTCGTCCACCTCCATGATTGGATCCATCACGCCCGCGTAGCCGGCGTTGTTGAAGATCGCGTCGAGCCGACCGAAGCGCTCGACGGCGTGCTCGACCGCGCCGTGCACGTCGGCCTCCATCGCCACGTTGGCGTGGACGTAGGAGCTATCGCCGCCGAGCGACTCGACCAGCGCGCAGCCGCGATCGTCCTGGATGTCGGCGACCACGACCCGCGCGCCCTCGTCAGCAAAGAGCCGCACGGAGCCCTCGCCGATGCCGCTCGCGCCGCCGGTGATGATCGCGACCTTGCCGTCGAGTCGGTCCGCCATTGCGTCCTCCACGTCTGTTCGGTGCGTCTGAGTGCCGCGGCAGGATAGTGGCGACACGGCGCTCGGCCACACCCTAGACTGCCGCCGATTCCAGTCATTCGGACGCGAGGAGTAGCACAATGGCCGGTCGACTCGATGGCAAAGTGGCGCTGATCACGGGCGCCGCGCGCGGGCAGGGCGCGGCCGAGGCCGAACTGTTCGCCGCGGAAGGGGCGCGGGTGATCCTCGCCGACGTGCTCGACGAAGACGGGGCTCGCACCGCAGCCGGGATTGGCGACGCAGCGGCGTATCGGCACCTGGATGTCACCGACGAAGAGGCCTGGAATGCGCTGGTCGCCGAGATCGTCGAGGACCACGGCCGGATCGATGCGCTGGTCAACAACGCGGGAATCTATCGCAACGGTCCGATCACCGAGATGGATCAGGCGACGTATCGGCTGGTGATCGAGATCAACCAGATCGGGGTCTGGCTGGGGATGAAGGCGGTGGGGCCGCAGATGATCGCTCAGCAATCGGGCTCGGTGATCAACATCTCGTCGACCGCCGGCTTCCGCGGCGGAGCCGGCTCGATCGCCTACACGGCGAGCAAGTTCGCGGTGCGGGGCATGACCAAGGTCGCGGCGCGCGAGTGGGGGGAGCACGGGATTCGGGTCAACTCGATTCACCCGGGGCCGATCGACACAGCGATGCTGCACCAGGTGCCGGGCTTCGAGGCGGACACCGAGCGCTTCCTGCGTCGTATTCCGCTGGCGCGAGCCGCCGACGCGTCCGAGGTGGCCTACCTCGCGCTCTTCCTGGCGTCGGACGAGTCCTCATTCAGCACCGGCGCCGAGTTCGTCGTGGACGGGGGGAGTTTGGCGTAGGCGGGCGGCCCAGCGATGTCGACCTCACGCTGATCGGGCCTGAGGCGCGGGCGTCCAACCGGCGGGCGGCTGGCGTTGACGGCGCTAGTGTTCCTCAGGAGTCGTGAGGGGGTTCGAGCGTGCGGTCCCAGACGATGCGGCGCTGACCGCGGGGAGTCTTGGGCAGCAGTCGGAAGCCGATGATTCCGAGCGGGCCGGCGATGGCGAATGCGGCGAGGATGCCGATTTTGCTGTGGCGGAGCATCTCGGGGTCAGCGTAGGCGAGGTCGGCGACGAACAGGGCGATCGTGAAGCCGATTCCGGCCACGAGTCCGATCGCTGCGATGCCGGGCCAGGTCACCCCGGCTGGCCTGTTGGCGCCGAGGGCGACGGCGATCCAGGTGGCGCCGAGGAGCCCCAGTGGCTTGCCGACGACGAGCCCAATGATGACGCCCCAGGTGATGCTGCTGGCGAAGGCTTCGCTGACGCTGGCGGGATCGAAGCGGATGCCCGCGTTCGCGAGGGCGAAGGCGGGAATCACGACGAAGGCGACCCACGGATGCAGGTGGTGCTCGAGGCGGTCGACGTGGGGCACGGCGTTGTTGCTGAGGTCGCTGAGGCCGAGCAGGGCATCAACGACTTGGTCGTGGCCGATCTGGCTCTGGGGCGAGCGGCCGCCGGTGCTGAAGCGGTCGAGCAGGCGACGGGCGCTGCGGACGAAGCCGTCGAGGCTTACGGGTGGGCGCCAAGGTGTGAGAAAGCCGAGCAGAGCTCCGAGGGTAGTGGGGTGGATGCCGGAGTCGAGGATGGCGCCCCAGGCGACGATGCCGACGGAGACGAAGGCGATCATGTTGCGCACACCGAGGCGGTAGAGGATCGGCATCAGGGCGACGAGGGCGCAGGTAAGGAGGAGGGGGACGAGCTGGATGTCGCCGGAGTAGAAGACGGCGACGACGAAGACGGTACCGATGTCGTCGACGATCACGAACGTGAGCAGCATGGCGCGCAGGCCCACCGGGACGCGGGAGGCGAAGAGGGTGGCGATACCGAGCGCGAAGGCGACGTCGGTGGCCATCGGGATGGGCCAACCGCTTCGAGCGTCGGCGCCCTGCGCGATGAGCAGGAAGAGGCCGAGCGGGAGCAGCATGCCGCCGATGGCGCCGGTCACGGGTGCAGCGACGACGCGCGGGTCGGAGAGTTCGCCGATGGTGATTTCGCGTTTGATCTCAAGTCCGATGACGAAGAAGAAGAGCACCATGGCGCCTTCGTTGATCCAGAAGTGCAGGGTGCCGTGAACGGACCAGAAGGGGAGCTCGACGCCGAAGGTGGCGCCGAGCAGTCGTTCGTATTCGGGGTGCCAGGGCGAGTTGGCCCAGATCAGGGCGGCAGCGGCGGCGGCCATCAGGAGGAGAGAGCTGGCGCTCTCGGTCTGGACGAACTCCTGGACGGGGCGGACGAGGAAGACCAGGCGTTGTCGGGCAAGAGTCGCGCGAGGATCGAGCCAGTGGACGACGTGGCGGAGCATCGACTCACGGTACGGCGTGGGTCGTCGCGGTATCGCGCGTTGCGTATCGATGGCAGCTGTGCGTGAGGTGCGAGGCGACAGGCATCGAGCGGCCGGCGACCACCGGTACTGGTTGGGCGATAGGCCGGACGGTGTCCTTCGGCGGCGTCGGGCGGGCAGTGAGCGGCGGGCCGCACGTGGCTGGTGGCGTGCTAGGTGGCGGAGCGACAGCTCGCCCGGGGAGAGCGATAGGGACGCGCTGTCATACCCAGCCGCTGTGCGGGCGCTAGGCCAGGAGCTGGGTGGCGAGGTCGGGGAAGTCGGTGGCGTTGACGGTGAACGATGAGTCGGGGGTCATGTCGGTCTCGCGTCCGTCGCCGGACTCGGTGGCGATCGGGACGTAGGCGGTGGCCATGCCGGCGCGCTGGGAGGCTTTGAGGTCGCCCTTGTGGGCGGCGCACATCATCACCTGGTCGGGGCGCAGCCCGAGCATCCGGGCGCCGGCCTCGTAGGCCTCGCGGTCGGGCTTGTAGTGGCTGAGGAACTCGCAGGAGAGAATGCCGTCCCAGGAGATGCCGTTGTGCTTCGAGCAGTCGACGGCGATCGCCCACGACATCACGGTCAGCACGCTGACCGTGTAGCGGCTGCGCAGCGCCGCCAGGGCGTCGGCGGAGCCGGGCCAGGCGTTGAGGCGATGCCAGACCTGGTTCAGCTCGTCGCGCTGCTCGAAGTTGAGCTGCAGCTGCGGGTGGGATTCCAGCACCTCGTCGAGCACCCGACGGTGCAGCTGATCGGCGTTCAGCCAAGGCAGGTCGCCGCGGCGGACGAGCGCAAGGCGCTGGAACATCGTGAAGCGCCACTGGTTGGTGAAGGCCGGCGCGTCAAGCTCGACGCCCTGGGCCTCGGCCAGCGCGGCGACTTCGTCGCGGATCGTGTGGTGCCAATCGAACACCGTGCCGCCGATATCCCAGGCGAGCGCTTTGATGTTGGAGAGGTCGGTCATCTGGGGCTCCGTTCGGATGTGTCGGCGAGCGCAGCGCGGACGCGCGGCAGGAGCTCGCGGGCGACGCGCTCGGTGTAGGCATTGTGGCCGAGATCGGGGCTTGGCGGGTTGGGAATCGGATGCAGCACGACGTGCTCAAACTCGATCCCGGCCCCGGCGCTGCGGCGCAGGACCCCTAGCAACTGCCCGGCGACGGCGGCGATGTCGCCACGCAGGGCGAAGGCGTCGGCGTGCTCCTCGGTGAGGAAGTCGACCGCGCGGCCGGCCTTGAGCAGGTCCGGATCATGGTGGAAGTCGGGCCAGACGCCGTGCTCCTGCTTGAGCGCTTCGGGATCGGGACCGTCCCAGCGGAGGCCGGGCGGGTCGAAGAGCATCGGCGAGTATTCGTAGTAGCCGGCGGCCATCGCCCGGGCCATCGCCAGCGCGTCGTCCCGATCATCGACGAACACGGTGTGGAAGATGATGCCGAGCCGCACGCCCGCCGGATCGCGGCCGGCGCTCGCAGCGCCGCGGCGGATACGGGCGACCGAGTCCTCGATCAGCGCCGGATGCGCGCCGACGCGGATGAAGACGCCGTCGGCGACGCGGCCGCCCATCTCCAGGGTGCGCGGGCCGCCGGCGGTGAGCCAGATCGGGACGGGCCGGTGGAACGGCAGTTGAGCGGGACGCTCGGCGCCGACCTCGACGTGTTCACCGTCGAGCAGGCGGCGCATCAGCACGATGCCCGACTCCATCTCGGCGACCTTGGCGGGGCGCAGGCCAACGAGTCGGACCGCGGTGTCGCCAGCGCCCCAGCCGAGCTCCACACGGCCCGGGGCCAGCTCATCGATGGTGGCGATTGAGGAGGCCGTGACCGAGGGGTGGCGTGTGATCGGGTTGGTCAGCAGGACGCCAAGGCCGATGTCCGAGGTGGCCTGGGCGGCGGCCGCGAGCAGGACATAAGTGTCGCGGCGGCGCAACTGCGAATCAGGCAGCCAGGCGACATCCCAGCCCAGCGCCTCGATCCGCGCGACATCGGCCGCGAACGCAGCGACCGAGCCAGCGTCCTGACGGTTGAGGCCAAACTTCGGGACCCTCACGAAGCTAGACCCTTCCGTCATTGCGGCCCCGGCTCCGTCACGCCCGCCGTCATTCCGGAGAACGCCGGAAACTCGCCGCTGTGTCGCGCAGGATTTGTCAGAGCGAGATTCCCGCCTACGCCGGAATGACGAACCACGGAAGCCCCTGGCCTGTTCAACACCCCCTTAGAAGTCCAGAATACTCCTCGCTTCTGGGGCACGTGTTGAAGCTAGTTACTCTGTCGCTCACTGCGGGGGGGAAGCGCCTTCTCGAAACAGCCACTCTCGCTCTCGAACGAACGCTTCAAGATATTTGCCGAGCCGGTCTGGCATTTTACCCCTTCGTAGATCTTGCCACGAAACGCCCAGAACTGCATCCGCTTTCGATGCATTCCAGAAATATCGCCTGCCCTCCGCGTCTAATACTAGGATCTCGTCATCTCGCAAGCACGCAAGGAGCTCCTGACCCAAATTGCCTTGCAACACTCTCTGGTGCTCAACTTTGACCCTGGTCCGTGCCAGCGCGCCCTTCCCGTGAGAGCGGAAAGTAGTCGCTATGCGCTTGAATCGCTTGTATGCCTTTTCCACATCGCCTGGATGATCCGTTGGAATTTGGGGAACGGGCATCGCGTATTCGTTCCAGGGGTATTGTTCAGCACCCGGCCAATCTACAGAGAGGCTGCTACCGGGGTACACTCTCACCCGTGGATTGTCCGCCGAGTGAGGCACAAACTGATTTGCCTCAAGTACAACAAAGTCGTCCGCACCTTCGACGGCTCGACTCGGTCGCTTTTTTATGATTAACTCCTCGGCGTTTAGAACCAATGTCGCAGCATTGACGTGGACACCAGATGTTGCAATAAAGTCGCCTTCCGAGTGTCCCAGTGTGATCGTACATGGGACAGTGATGTGCGCTTCCCGCAGGCTCGCGGTGAATCTGATATTCGATTCGCTTCCTATTAGCATAACAAAAGAGATTGTGTCTGGTAGAGGTTCGATGACAGCGCCAGAGTCATCGAATCTCAATACCTCAAATTCGACCTCCGATTCGAGCAGTAGATCGTCACTGTCTGTGCCCCACTCAGATCCATCGACCGTCAGACGCACGAGACTGCGGGTTGAGTCGTCGCTGACTAGTGAATCGTAGATCAAGCCGAGGTGCTCGGGCGCAATCCGCCGTGGGGTCCCAGATGGTTCTGGCTCTTTGGCGAGATAGAACGCGGCAAGGAGCCGCGTAGGAAGATACGTTCGGCTTGCGAGTTTGTCGCTCACGAGACTCGCAGCACGCTCACCACATTCTCCGTGTAGCGCCCGCGCGTAGAGGTACGACTCGAACACCCTATTCGCAAATCTATCCACACCTTGTAAGAACGGATGATCGGGCACGGCAGTGGCCAAGGCCTCTGACTCCTGATACCTCGTGAGTAGTTGCGTGGGCATGCTCTCGGGGGTTGCCTCTATAGATTCACCCAACACGAGGCTGAGAAGGCGCGCCGATTGTTCGTCGTTCGAGTAGAGAGACGACCATTCGGACCAATCGCTCTGGATAGCGTGTTCCTTAAGCGTATGCCGTATAGCGGGAAGGACCCTTTGTTGTTCCCTTGCCATGATGCGGTCCATCACTGTATTGAGGAGGCGAATGGCGTTGTTCTCGTGGCCGACCGCGGATTCTGCGAGGTCATTCTTGAGTCTCTGTAGGTTTGGTTCATCCTTCAGTAGGGTGGCGATTACATCCAACACGGGAGGATAATGCAAGAAATCGTCCGACGTGTGCGTGAGGTGGTCTTCGCTCACCGAGAAGGCGAGGTTGTCGAAGATTAGGTCACGGCACTCCCGCAGTGGTGCGGTCTGTTGAATGATACCGAGTCGGTGCGCGATGTATTCGTTGGCCTGTTGTCTATCGAAGGCGCGCATGGAGAGCATCCGCACCCGTACGTCGTTGTCCGTGAGGACGTACCACGCCGTCTCGGCAATGTCAGTCCGTCCGAAGAGGACGAACGAAACCTCGGCTGATTGTCTTGCAAGCTTGGCAATGTCCTCTAAAAATCTCTGAAATGAGTTGTCGTTGACTTTGGCTCGACCTTCGTCTAGCGCGTCGATGACGATAAACTGCAGGCCGGCTTCAAGATACTCTAGGTAGTCGTCGAGTTGGCCAGTTGCTAATGTGGTGTGGAGTATTCCGTGCAAGGAGTTGGCAGCAACTTCTGACCCAGGTGCGAGGTCCCATAGCAGAGAGCCGGTTCGGTGAGCAAGTTCCGTCGCCAAAGTACTCTTGCCGACTGCTCCTGGCGCCGAAATGATGAGAACTTGGTCAGGATCCGGGGAGTCCGAAGGAGCTACCTGGGACAGCGACGCGGGGATGTAGTTGGGTATCCCTTCCACCACGCGCCTCATGCCCTTAGGAAGAGGATCGTTGGTCGGGAATGGATCGCATGTTGGGAGCGCTTGTAGGAGCGATGCGAAGTCGTTGAGTGGCATGAGGTAAAATCGTTCGTTCGTTGGTTTGATGTTGGGGAAGGGAACCTCGCTGATCTGGTCCAGTGGCGCCACACGCTACCAGAGGCAGCCCGTTGAGGCGAAGCCGAAGGAACTGAAGTCGCGTTCACCCGTACCTTACGAGTGGCGTTGTTCGCAGCCGGAGGTCATTGGAGCATCGTTGCGACTGAGTCGCTCGGCGACGCCAATGCGCATGAAGCGGAGCGTCCATCACGCCGCTGAAGAAGCTAGGGGTGAGACTTGGCAGAGCACTGAAAAACCCGCTTCCGTCATTCCGGCGTTCGCCGGAATGACGGACTGGGGCCGCAATGACGGCCGGGGCGGCAGTGATCACGCGGGTGGGTTAGACCGAGTGCAGCACCTCGCCGGTGGTGACGCCGGTCGGCTCGCCGTCGCGCATCGTGACGCCGCCGTTGACGATCGAGTAGTGGTAGCCGGTCGCCTTCTGGACCAGGCGCCGCTGGTTGGCCGGCAGGTCGTAGACGACCTCGGGCCGCTTGGGGGTGACCGTCTCGGGGTCGAAGATGATCAGGTCGGCCTTGTAGCCGCGGCGGATCAGGCCGCGCTCGGGCAGCTCCCAGGCGGACGCCATGTCCCAGGTCAGCAGCTTGATGCCCTGCTCGAGGCTGAGCTCACCGCTGTTGCGGACCCAGTGCGTGAGCACGTGGGTCTGCAGCGAGCAATCCATGATCTGCGAGACGTGAGCGCCGCCGTCGCTGAAGGTGACCAACGAGCGGGGCTCGCGGATGATCTCCAGCACGGTGTCCTGGTGCTCGTTGGCCAGCGGGACCTGGTAGATCGTCTCGAGGTCCTGCTCAATGCCGACCTGGAGCATCGTCTCGACCGGGTCTTCCTCGCGCTCGCGGGCGATCTCGCCGATCGAGCGATTGGGCGTGCCGTCGACATGGTCGAGGATGAAGACCCAGTCCCAGTCGGCGGGCTTGCGGGCCTGCGCGGGCATGACCTTGGTGAAGTCTTCGTCTTCGTAGTTGGCGATGTGGACGAGCTTGGCGCGAGTCTCGGGATCGCGGAACGCGGCGATCTGCTCGTCGAAGGGACGCTTGCGCAGGTCGCGCCACATCGAGAGACGATCGAAGGGCATCTCAGTGCGGTAGGACCAGTTGGTCGCGAGCTGTCGGGAGTGGGCCTGGCCGAACATGCGGCCACCGCGGGTCGCCGCGTCGGCAGCGTTCTCGAACCAGCGCTTCCAGCCATTTGGCTCGGCGCGGCGGCTCGATAGAGCGGGGAAGAAGATCGGCCGGCCGGAGTCGACGGCGAGGTCGCGCAGGCGGTTCTCGTAGTGGTCAGGGTCGTTGGGGTCCTGGCCCATGGTCGGCTCGCCGCTGATCTCGACCGCGCCGCGGTTGATCTTGCCCAGCTCCATGACCATCTCGCAGACCTCGTTCCAGTCGGCCAGGCGGCTGGGCACGGGGTCGCCGTCGGAGGTCTTGTGGGCGGGTGAGCGGGTCGTGGAGAAGCCCATCGCGCCGGCCTGCACGGCCTCGCTGAGGACCTGCTTCATCTGTGCGCGGTCGTCCTCGCTGGAGGCCTCGGTGAAGGCGCGCTCGCGCATGACAAACGTGCGCAGCGCGCTGTGGCCGACGTAGCCGCCGTAGTTGAGACCCTTGGGCGTCTGATCGAGGAAGTCGAGGTATTCGGGGAACGATTCCCAGGTCCAGGCCACGCCGGCGCGCTGGGCGGCAGCGGGGATGTCCTCGACGGCCTCGAGCGTGCGCATCAGGATGTCCTGGTCGGCGGGGTGGCAGGGCGCGAGGGTGAAGCCGCAGTTGCCCATGATCACGGAGGTCACGCCGTGGTAGGAGGATGAGGTGCCGTAGGGGTCCCAGGAGATCTGGGCGTCGAAGTGGGTGTGGCCGTCGATGAAGCCGGGCGAGACGACGAGGCCGTGGGCGTCGATCTCCTCGCGGCCGCGGTCGGAGATGCGGCCGATTGAGGCGATTCGGCCGTCCTGGATCGCGATGTCGCCCTGGAAGCGGGGCGAACCGGAGCCGTCCACGATCGTCCCGCCGCGGATCACAATGTCGTACGTCATTCGGAGCTCACTTCAGTCTGGACTCGAGTGGTCGCCCCAATGGTAGGCGAACGCACAAGGCTTGGGTGCAACGCCTAGGCGGAGCGCAGCTGCTCGGGGTCGCCGTCGCGCAGCTGTAGCTGCCTCGCGCCGAGCCCCTCAAACAGCTGCGCGCGGCAGGTGAAGATGATCACCTGCATCTGTCGGGCGGCGTGATTGAGGATGTCGAACATGGTGTCCATGCGGCGGTCGTCCGAGAAGACGAGCGCGTCGTCAAGGATCACGGCGGCCGGCTGCCCACGCTCGGCCAGCAGTTCCGCGAAGGCCAGGCGGATCAGGACGGCGATCTGCTCCTGCGTGCCCATGCTGAGATGCTCGAAGGACTCGTGGTAGGCGCCGGCTCTGGAGATCGCCGTGACGTTGAGGTCTTCATCCATCTCGATCTCGGCCTCGGGAAAGAGCCGTTGTAGGTAGGGGCGCACGCGGCTGATGACGGGGGACAGGTAGCGCTCTTTGGCCTCGCGCTCGGCCTCCTGGAGCACTTCGAGCAGCAGTTGGAGGACTTCGATCTCGTGCCTGATCCGGCCGAGCCGATCGCGGGCGCGCTCGAATTCACGCTCGCGCTGCTCGAGCCGCTCGTCGATCCCGCCCGCTTCGAGACTCTCCAGCCTGGCCTGCAGCCCGCTGATCTCAACGCGCAGGTTGGTGCGGTCGGTGGCGCGCTGTTGAATCGTGCGTTCGAGACGCAGGATTCGCGCCTCCAATTGCTCACGGGCGGTCTCGGAGCGGCTCGCCTGGAGTGCGCTGAGCGCACGCTCGTCAGTGTCGAGCGCGATCGACGCGTCGCGCTGGGCCGCGGCCAGATCGTCGTCCGCCAGCTCGGCGACCGCAGCTTCCAGCTCCGCACGGCCGCGATCGAGCTGCGCGGCACCGAGCTCGACGGCGGCCCGCAGGTCGCTGAGCTGCTGGCGATGATCGCCGAGCGCGTGATCGTGTGAATCGGCGGCGGCGCCCGCGACCCGCGCGGCCTGCCGAGCCGCGAGCAGCTGCTCGGCGGCGCGGCGCGCGTCGACTTCGGCGTCGGCACGCGCCGGCAGCGCATCGAGTTCGAGCTCGGCCTGACGGGCCGCCAGGCGCGAGCGGAGACCTGCGAGCTCGTCGGAGAGCGCGGCGATGTCGGCGCCCGGGGCGTGCAGCTGCAACTCGGTTTGCGCGAGCTCGCGCTCGCGTTCGAAGCGCTGACGCCGGATGTGCTGGTCTTCAGCATCGGCGAGGTCCGTCGCGCCGGCCTGCGCGAGGGCGCGGCGCAGCTCGGATGCGGCATCGGCGCGCTCTCGCAGAAGCTGATCGCGGTCGCGGATGGCGGGTTCGATGGTGATTGCGCCGCGCTCGGGAATCCGAATCGTCAGCGGCTCGATCACCGGGACGCTGCGTGGTGTGTCGCTGAGCGGATCGTCACCGACCTCCACCCCGTCCTGTCGCTCGGGTGGGAAGTCGAACGTGACGAGCGTCGCGGCGGCGCGGAGCTGTGCTTCGACGCGGTCGAGGCGGGTGGCGGCGCTGCGGATGTCGTTCAGCGCGGCGTCGGTCACGAGGATCGCGTCGGCCTGTTGGCGCGCGCTGCGCAGGCGCGTCTGGGCCTCGACGGCCGCGGCCTCGGCGGCAGCCAGCTGTTGGATCTGCTGCGCCTCGGCGACAGCGGCGAGCACAACCTGGCTGCGGCTCTCCACGGCTTCCGTAGCGGCGACCGCTTCCGCGGCGGCGCGGGCGGATTCGCGCAGCTGAGCGAGCTGCTCGAGCCATTCCCGATCGCGATCCTCGAGCTCGTCAAGCTGGAGGCGGCTGCGGGTCAGCGCGGCCTGGTCCGTTGCGAGGCGTTGGCGCAGGTCGCTGCGGACCGCGAGCGCTCCGGTCGCATCGTCAAGCGCGCGGCTGCGCTGTTCGAGCCTGACCTGTTCGGTGTCGATGCGTGCGGCCAGCTCGTCGTCGCGGCGGAGCTCATCGCGTGCGGTCTGCAGCGCCGCTTGATCGACGCGGTCGCGCTCGCCGCGATCGAGACGCTCAAGGCGCTCGGTCGTTTCGGCGAGCCGCTCGAGCGTTTCTGAGAGGTCCTCGCGCTGCGCGCGCAGCTCCTCGAGATCGGCCTCCAGCTGCTCGACTTCGTCGCGCGCAGCCTTGTAGTCGCCGCGCGGCCGGCTCTGCGCAGGCGTCAACCAGTCGGCGAGCCGCTGCTCGATGACCTGTGGCAGTTCGCGTCCGCGGCGACCGCCGAGCACGTCGCCGACCTCCGATTCGAGAATCCCGCCGAGCCGCACGCGGGCCGAGCCGGGCAGCTCCGGCGCGCCGAACGAGCGCCCCTGTTGCACCCAGAGCACGCCCCACATGCCCAGTGATTCGGGGCTGGCGCTGCGCCCGGCGGACTCGCTGAAGCCGAGGAGGTCGCGCAGCATCGCCTCGGCTGCGTCGCCCTCGAGCCTCCGGCCGTCGGGGCAGTCGAGGCGCGCGTACGGGCTCTTGATGAACCGTTTCGCGATCGTGTAGCTGCCGTCGTCGAGCTCGAACGTGGCCTCAACGACGGGCGCAGCGCCGCTGCGGTCGTTCTGTAGTTCGGTGATGGCGCGCGCCCTCGAGCCGTAGCGCTCGAAGAGCACGGCCCGCAGCGCATCGAGCAGCGTCGACTTGCCCATCTCATTCGGACCAACGACGAGGTTGAGCCCGTCAGCCATGCCGTCGAGCTGGGTGGGTGCGGTGAACTTCTTGAACTGGTTGACTGCGAGCGAGCGGAGCTTCATCGCGCTGCCGACTCCAGCTTCATGTACTCGACATACAGGCGATGCAGCGCTTCGCGCGCCAGTTCCCCTTCGTCGCCCGCGTCGTCACCGAGCGCGCTGAGGCGATCGGCGGCGGCGCGCACCACGCCCCCGCGGTCAATCCGGTCGAGATCATCGAGCGTCGGTTGCGCGTAGAGCTGGTCGCGTTCGACGCGCAGCACCGCGAACGCGGCCGAGACGCCGTCAACGATCGAGTCATCGAAGTGCTGAGTATCAGCGAACGAAAGCGCCCCCTCGACCTCGAGGCGCACGAGCGTGCGCCGGAGCTCGCCTCCGAGTTCGCGCAGGCGACGATCGAGCCGACCGATGTCGTCCCGGCTGTAGAGCCGCTCGGAGATCGTCAGCCAGCGAAACCCAGCGGTCTCGAGTGGAGTGACGCGCGGGAGATCGTCCGAGCCGTCGATCTCGACGAGCAGCGCGCGCCCGCCGTCCTGAACATCGAAGGCGTCCGTCTCGGGTGTGCCGCTGTACCAGCAGCGCTCGTTGACCTGCTGCTGGCCGTGCCAGTCGCCCAGCGCGAGATAGGCAAGATTCGCGAGCTGCGGGCGGGCGGGATCGATCCGATTCGGCGTGAGCGAATCGTCGGAGCCGAAGCCTCGCACGCTGCCGTGCGCGAGGCCGATCCGTGCCGCGCCGGCCGGCGTGAGCGCGTCATCCATCCAGGCGGTCGGGTCGCCGAGCGCGCGGCGGTGCTCAAGCGGGGCGGGCAGAATCGCCGCGGCGCCGCCATCAAGCAGCGCGGGCTCGCGTGTCGCGTGCACCCGGACGTTGGGCGGCAGGCCGCGGGCGCTGAGGCGGTCCCAGAGACCGTTCGACTGCTGGAAGTCGTGGTTGCCAGGCAGCAGATGCCACTGAAGATCGACGAGCGCGCGCATCCGCTCGAGCGGCTGGTTGAGCGTGCGGCGCGAGAGGCCAGGCTTCTCGTACACGTCGCCGGCGACGAGCACATGACCGGCGCCGTGCTCCTGTGCGAGTTCACCCAGCCGCGTGACCGCCTCCAGGCGAGCCTCCTGGAGGACGCCCATCGTGGCGTCGTCCGCGAAGCGGAAGACCTTGCCGATCTGCCAGTCGGACGTGTGGATGAATCGGAAGGTCACGGCGATCGGCCCGGCGCCCTTTCAGCGACCCCTACAGCGAGTTGTCCTCGTGGGGGGTGACCATGATCTTGCAGTGCTCTTCGGGGTCGGCGAGGGTCTGGAAGGCGTCGGCGACGCCGTCGAGATCGACGGCGCCGGTGACCAGCGATGAGGCGTCGATGCGGCCGTCCTCGAGCGCGTGGAGGCTGTCCTCGAACTCTTCGGGCGTGTAGGCGAGCACGAACTTGAGGCTGAGCTCCTTCTCGATGCCGGCCATCGGCTGAATCTGGTCGGGCTGCATGCAGACGCCGACGACGACGATGCGGGAGCCGCTGTTCGGCGCCTCTTTCATCAGCAGGTTGATCGTGCCGGGCACACCGACGGCGTCGAACATCACGGTTTCGGAGAACGAGCCGAGCCGCTCAAGCGCGGTGATCGGCGACAGTTCACGCGGGTCGACGACGCTGTCGGCGCCCATCATGCCGGCCAGCTCGCGGCGCCGCTGCGAGAAGTCGGCCGCGACGATCGGGCCGACGCCGTCCAGTTTCAACGCGCCGATCGTGGCCAGGCCGACCGGGCCGCAGCCGTAGATCACGGCGGGCTCGTCGCTGAAGCCGCCGGCGCGCGCGGCGTGCAGGCCGACCGCCATCGGCTCCGTGGTCGCGGCGTGCTGCGTCGCCAGAGCATCGTCGACCGGCAAGATCATCGCGGCGTCGAGGAGCATGAATTCGCTGTAGCCGCCGGGGTACACGTTCGAGTAGGCGCCCTTGGACGGGACCGAGACGCAACGTTCGCCGACCGGCACGGTCGCGGCTGTGTTGGGGCCGTAGGCGATCACTTCGCAGCAGAACTCGTGGCCCATCACAATGTCGCGGCCGAGGTCCGGTGAGAAACGCCCGGCGCCGACCTCGTTCGATCCCCGAATCAGATCCTCGGCGAACTTGAGGAAGTGCAGGTCGGAGCCGCAGATGCCGCAGGCGAGCGTCTTGACCAGCACGTCGCCCTCGGCGGGCTCAGGTTGCGGGACATCGTCAACCACCAACTCCATGTTTCGCATCACGACTGCGCGCATCTTCGGCTCCTCTCCTGCAAGGCGGGTGGACAGGGCAGGCGGGTGAAGGCTAGGCCACAGGCCGCGAGTCCGCCTGCGGGAGGCGGTAGCCTTGGCGAGCAGCACGACTGAAGCGAAGGCGTTGACGATGGCAGGCACGACAGACCCGCTGCGGCGGGCATACCGGGCGATGGACGGCTGGGTGCATCTGGAGGTCGCGAGCGACGCCGACTGGCAGCGGCTGCGCAACGCGCTGGGCGAGTCGGCGCTGGCCAATCATCAGTGGGACCATCACGAGCGCCACCCGGCGGACACGGGCGACTACCTGCCGGAGTTCCAGCTGGACATCACGGACGACCCGCGCTTCGCGTCGCACGAGGCGCGGCTGCGGAACGCCGAGGCGCTATCAAGCGTGCTGACGGAGGCATTCCGTCACCACACGCAGCGGGAATGGGTGGCGCTGCTGAAGGCGCGTCAGGTGCCGTGCCGGGTGGAGGTCGCGGCGAGCTAGCGCGGCCCGGCGCGGTGGGCCGCGGGTCAGTCAGCCCCCTCGTTGAGCCAGGCCATCATGCCGCGGAGTTCGGCGCCGACCTCTTCGCTGGGGTGGGCGGCGGCGCGGGCGCGGAGCTTGTCGAAGCCGGGGCGGCCGGTCTGGTTCTCCATGATCCATTCGCGCGCGAAGGTGCCGTCCTGGATGTCGCTGAGCAGTCCGCGCATGCGGTCCTTGACGGAGGCGTCGATCACGCGCGGGCCGCGAGTCAGGTCGCCGTATTCGGCGGTGTCGGAGATCGAGTAGCGCATGTTGGCGAAGCCGCCCTCGTAGATCAGGTCGACGATCAGCTTCACTTCGTGAATGGTCTCGAAGTAGGCGGACTCGGGCTGATAGCCGGCCTCGACGAGCACTTCGAAGGCCGACTGCATCAGGGTCGTGACGCCGCCGCACAGTACCGACTGTTCGCCGAAGAGGTCGGTCTCGGTCTCCTCGAGGAAGGTGGTTTCGAGCACGCCGGCGCGGGTGCCGCCGATGCCCTTGGCGTAGGCCAGCGCGACGTCCCTGGCGGTTTCTGAGGCGTCCTGGTGGATGGCCAGCAGCGCGGGGACGCCGCCGCCCTCCTCGAAGACGCGGCGCACGAGGTGGCCGGGGCCCTTGGGCGCGATCATCGTGACGTCGACCTCGGGCGGAGCAGCGACCTGGTTGTAGTGGATCGCAAAGCCGTGCGCGAACATCAGCGTCTTGCCCTCGACCATGAAGGGGGCGATGTGCTGGTCGTAGATCTGCTTCTGGATGTGGTCGGGCGTCAGCACCATGATGATGTCGGACGCGTCGGCGACGTTGGCGACGGTGTCGACCCGCAGGCCGGCGTCGCTGACCTTGTTCCAGGAGCGCGAGCCGGGGTAGAGGCCGACGATGACCTTGACGCCGCTGTCGTGGAGGTTGAGCGCGTGGGCGTGGCCTTGCGAGCCGAAGCCGATCACGCCGATCGTCTTGTCCTTCAGCAGGTCGAGGTCGGCGTCCTGGTCGTAGTACATCTTGGCGGGCATCTCAGCTCTTTCTCGTTAGTCGCTGTTCAGGCGCTGGTTGGCAACGTTCAGGCTCCGGTCAGGAGCGTTCAGTCGCTGGCGAAGGGCAGGGCGCCTTCGGGGCGTCTGCCCAGCATCGCACGGACGGCGGCGGCAGCCTGCTGCGAGTCGCTCACGGGTAGCGGCTTGGAGGTGTCCACGCCGCGCAGCATCGCGACGCGGCCGGTGCGGACCATTTCGAGCACGCCGAATTGCTCCAGCATTCTGACGGCGGCGTCGACTTTGCCTTCGTCGCCGAGCACCTGGATGATCAGCGATTCGGTGTGGACATCGACGACATCCGCGCGAAAGACCTCGACCACATCGAGCACCTCGCGGCGGTTGAAGTTGGTCGCGGCGACTTTGATCAAGGCGAGCTCGCGATCGACCATCGCGTCGTAGGTGATGTCGAGCACGGAGACGACATCGATCAGCTTGAAGAGCTGGCGGCAGACCTGGTCGACCTGGCGATCATCGCCGTCGACGACGATCGTCATGCGGCTGAGGCCGGGCTCCTCACAATGGCCGACGGTGAGGCTCTCGATGTTGAAGCCGCGACGGCGGAACAGCGACGCGACCCGCGCCAACACGCCGGGGCGATCCTCGACGTGGGCGACGATGGTGTTGCGCGAGGCCATGGGGTTGCTCCTGGTTAGCGGCTGACTGCTGAGCGAGCTAGAGGTCGTCGGCTGATTCGATCGTCTCAGAGAGCGCGGCGCCAGCGGGCACCATCGGCCAGACGTTTTCTTCCGGCTCGAGGCGGAAGTCGATCAGGACCGGACCGTCGATCTCCTCGGCCTCGCGGATCACCTGGCGGGCTTCGGCGCGGGTGGTCGCGCGCAGGCCGCGGATGCCATAGGCCTCGGCGAGCTTGACGAAGTCGGGCTGGCCGATCTCCACGGAGTGGTAGTTGTTCTCGTAGAACAGCTCCTGCCACTGACGCACCATGCCGAGGAACTGGTTGTTGAAGATCGCGAAGCGGATCGGCAGTTGGTAGTCGTAGACGGTCTGGAGCTCCTGCGAGGTCATCTGGAAGCCGCCGTCGCCGCAGAGCGACCAGACCGGCGCCTCCTGCGCGAACTGTGCGCCCATCGCGGCGGGCACCTCGTAGCCCATCGTGCCGAGTCCGCCGGAGGTGACCCACTGACGAGCGCGCGTGTAGGGGTAATACTGCGCGGCCCACATCTGGTGCTGGCCGACGCCGGTGACGATCGTCGACTTGCCCTCGGTTTCTTCGGCGAGCGTCTGGACCAGCCAGGGACCGGTGACTGAAGTGCCCTCTTCGATGTAGTCGGTGGGGTGGCCGGCTTTGATCTCGTCGATTTCGGCGCGCCAATCGGTGTGAGTGGCGTCGTCGAGGCGCGGCAGCAGGCGCAACAGCGTTTCACGTACGTCGCCGTTGACCGGCGCGTGGGTGACGAAGTTCTTGCCGATTTCGGCAGGGTCGATGTCGATGTGGACGATTCGTGCGGTGGGGTTGAAGTCCTTGAAGCGACCCATCGCGCGGTCGTCGAAGCGCATCCCGATCCCGATCACGACATCGGCGCGGTCGGCGGCCATGTTGGCGTAGAAGTGGCCGTGCATACCGAGGAAGCCGAACGAGAGCGGGTGGTCGTCGGGGAAGCCGGAGATGCCGAGCAGCGTGGTCAGCACGGGCACATCGGCCTGCTCGGCGAACTGGATCAGCTCGGCGTTGGCGCCCGACTGGACGACGCCGTGGCCGGCGATGATGATCGGCTTCTTTGCGCTGTTGATCACGTCAGCGGCGACGGCGACTTCATCGTCGCGCGGGATGTCCATGCAGGGATAGCCGCGCAGGCTGACTTGCTCGGGGTAGCCATCCCAGTCGGCTTCCTCGATGAAGACGTCCTTGGGGATGTCGACGAGGACCGGGCCCTTGCGACCGGTGGAGGCGATGTGGAACGCTTCCTTGATCGCCGGCGCGATCTCGCTGGCGCGCATCAGCAAATAGTTGTGCTTGGTGATCGGCAGGGTGATGCCGGTGATGTCGGCTTCCTGGAAGCCGTCGCGGCCGATCAGGTCGCGGGCGACGTTGCCGGTGATCACGACGATCGGAATCGAATCCATGTAGGCCGTGGTGATCCCGGTGACGAGGTTGGTGGCGCCGGGGCCGGAGGTGGCGAGGCAGACGCCGGTGCGCCCGGAGACGCGCGCGTAGCCGTCGGCGGCGTGGGCGGCAGCCTGTTCGTGGCGAACCAGGACGTGCTTGACATCGGGATATTTGCCGAGCTTGTGATAGAGCGGCAGGACAACGCCGCCGGGGTAGCCGAAGAAGACATCGACGCCCTCCGCGCGGAGGCATTCCATCAAGATTTCAGCGCCGGAGAGTCGCATGCTTGCTCGTTTCGCGTTCTGCTGGCCGCGGGAGATACAGCAAACGCCGGCCTGTCTGACCGGCGTGGGGCTCCATCGCGTCGCTCAACGGCCGATCAACCGCCTGCGCGTGGCGCGGAGCCGCGGGGTACAGCGACGAGTGCGCTGATCGTGCTGATGGACGTGCTTCCGCGCATGGTCAATCGATTGTAGACCAGCGATCACGCTGAATGTAGCCGTGTGATGCGGCTGTGTTAAGCAGATTTTGCGGCGGCGATTACCTGCTGGTCGTGGGCCAGACCAAGTTCGTCGCGGTCGAGATAGCGCTGGCGCAGCACCTGGTTCATGTCGCGCGGGATGAAGAAGCGGCGCGCCCACTCCGAGTCCTCGGCGAGATCGTCGGGATCGCCGCACTGCGCGGTGACGACGATTTCGTAGCGGCGTGAGCCGGGCTCGAATTGGGTCTGGTTGTCCTTGGCCGTCATCTGCGTGCGGGTGTGGATGTCCCACTCGGTGATCGGGACTTGCCAGGTGTCGTAGACGACGGACTTGATCATCTCGTCGAGACGCTCGCGGCGTTGCTCCTGCTCGGCGTCCTCGGGTCCTTCCTCGCGCCGCGGCGAGATGTCGAACTCGAGGATCGGTAGCTGCCAGGGTTGTTTGCGGTCGCCGAAGCGGACGACGAGGTGGCGGTCGCGGCGGCGAATCAGCAGGAAGATGCGCTCGACCAGGTCGGGGTCGGGGAGGATGTCGGTCGGGTCCTTGTAGGCGAGGAAGACCTCATCAACGAGCAGTTCCTCGCGCCAGATTTTGCGGCGCGGCTTGGGCAACGCCGCCAGCGCCGCCTGCGGGTCCATCATCGGGTCGCCCATCGGGTCGCCCATCGCCATTGGTTCGGTCTCCTCTACAGCGTGCTGCGCTCGGTCTGGCTGTGCGGCTCTTCCGCCGTCCAGCGGGTGCGGCCTTGATCGGTCTTCGACAGGCGGCCGGCCCCGGGGAACGGGTTGTGTACGGCGATCAGCAGGTGCTGATGCTCGATCGCCTCGGCGACGAGCCGCTTCTTGGTCTCCAGATTGACCAGCGGGAGCACGTCGAAGGCGCTCAACCAGGCGACGCGCTCGAGCTGGACCTGGTGCTGAATCATGTCACCGAGGTAGACCGCCGACTCGCCGCCGTTCGAGATGACGACTGAGGCGTGGCTGGCGGTGTGACCGGGCGTCTCGATCACGGTGAGATCGGACGTGACCCGCGTTTCACCGTCGATGAACTCGATCTGGTCGGTGTCCTGGACGGGCACGAGGTTTTCGGCCAGGTAGGTGGCGCGGGTGCGCTCATTGGGGTGCATCGCCTCTTCCCACTCGCCGCGCTGAATCCAGTAGCGGGCGTTGGGGAAGGTGGGCTGTAACGAATTGCCGCGGCTGACGGTGTTCCAGCCGGTGTGGTCGTTGTGCAGGTGGGTGTTGATCACGATGTCGACATCGGCGGGCTGGACGCCGTTGCGGGCGAGGTCGTCGAGCAGCCTGCCGTGGTCGGGCTCCCAGCCGCGGCGGCGCGTCTGTTCGAAGTCCTTGTCGCCCTGGCCGGTCTCGATCAGCACGGTCTTCCCGTCGGACTCGAGCAGCAGGCAATTGAGCGCAAGCGGGACCTGGTTGAGTGCGTTGGTCTCGCCGGTCACGCGGGACCACATGACTTTGGGCACGAGGCCGAAGACGGCCCCGGCGTCGAGCCAGATCACGCCGTCGCTGACGACGGTGATCGTCTTGCTGCCGACGCGGTAGACAGGGCTGGTGCTGACGGACATGGTCACGAAAGTGACGGTAGCACGCGTTGATAGGCTCCCGACATGGCCCATCGCGAGCGCGAACTCGGTGACTACGAAGCGACGATGCGCGGGCTCTTCCCCGCGCTTCTGGGGATGCGGCTGATCTCGGTGGCGCCGGAGCTGGTCGTGGGCGAGCTGGACGTTCGGCGCGAGCTGTGCACCGCGCCGGGAGTGATGCACGGCGGGGCGATCATGGCCTTCGCGGACACGCTGGGGGCGGTCGCGACGATGGCGAACGTCGACGACGACTCGGGCACCACGACGATCGAGTCGAAGACGAACTTCTTCCGCCCCGGGCGGGAAGGCTCGACGGTGCGCGGCGAGACGCGGCCGCTGCATCGCGGGCGCCGGACGCAGGTCTGGCAGACCACGATCAGGGACGCCGCCGGTCGGCTCGTGGCGCAGGTCACGCAGACGCAGATGGTGCTGCCCGCGCGGTAACCCAGCTTTCGCGGGCGCCGTGCAGGGCGCTCGTATACTCGGCGAAATTGGCCCCAGCCGCTGCGACCGGCGGCGAGACAGGAGTCGGCGATGTCCGGGACGGAGATGGCCTACTTACGCGGCGAGCTGATGCCGCTGGCGGACGCGAAGATCAGCGTCATGACCCACGCCTTGCACTACGGAACCGCCGTCTTTGAGGGCATCCGCGCGAACTGGAACGCCGACACCGAGGAGCTCTATCTGTTCCGCATGCGCGAGCACTACGAGCGCCTGCGCCAGTCGGCCCATGCGCTGATGATGGAACTGCCGCTGACGGACGACGAACTCTGCGAGATCACGATCGATCTGGTGCGGCGCAGCGACTTCAAGCAGGATGTCTACGTGCGCCCGATGGTCTACAAGTCGGACCTGGCGCTGGGCGTGCGCCTGCACGGCATCGGCGACGATTTCCTCTGCTTCCTGATCCCCTGGGGCGCATACCTCGACGCGACCGGCGGGGTCCACGTCGTGACGTCCTCGTGGCGGCGCACCGAGGACGTGTCGATCCCCGTTCGGGCCAAGGTGACCGGGGCCTACATCAACTCGGCGCTGGCCAAGACGGAGGCGGAGACGGCCGGCTTCGACGAAGCGATCATGCTCAACGACGACGGGCATGTTTCGGAGGGCACGGGCGAGAACATCTTCATGATCAACGACGGGGTGATCTACACGCCGCCCAGCAACGACAACATCCTGGTCGGGATCACTCGCAACACGGTGATCGAGCTGGCCGCGACGGAGCTTGGCGTGCCGACCGTCGAGCGTTCGATCGATCGCTCGGAGCTGTGGCTGGCGGACGAGGTCTTCATGACGGGGACGGCGGCGCACGTCACGCCGATCTCCTCGGTCGACCGGCGCAGCGTCAACGGCGGGGCGACAGGCCCGATCACGGCGCAGCTTGAGCGGCTCTACTTTGACGCGATCCTGGGGCGTCTCGATGCGTATTCAGACTGGCTGACGCCGGTCTATGGCAGCAACAGCTAGGCTCTGCGGCAAGCACCGAGGGCGCCACTGCCCGCGGAGGGCGCAATGCCTGAAGCCGCCACCCTGATTCTCGCCTACGTGATCGGCTCCACGCCGATCGCCTGGCTGATCTACCGCCATCGCACAGGTCGCGATCTGCGCGAAGTGGGCGACCGCAACGTGGGCGCCGCGAACGCGGCGCGCGAGGGCGCGGGGCATGTCGCCGGCGTGCTGATCATCCTCGCCGATATCGGCAAGGGCCTGCTGGCGGTCAGCATCGCGCGGTGGTGGAATCTCGAGCAGGGCTGGTGGATGGCCGCGGGCGCGCTGGTGATGGTGGGCGAGATGTTCCCGGTCTTCCTGCGCTTCAACGGCGGCCGCGCTGCCGCGACGGGGCTGGGCGCGGCCGGCGCGTTCCTTCCGTGGCAGTTTGGCGTCACGTTCGGGGTGGGCGCCCTCGGGTATCTCTCGACCCGGATCGCGGAGGTTGGGATCATCCTGGTGGCGGCGCCGCTGCCGTTTATTGCGATTGGCTTCGGCGCCTCGACCGAGGCGATTGTGTTCTGCTTCCTGGCGCCGGTCGCAGCCGGTCTGAAGGCCGGGTCCGATCGCTATATGCGCGCTCGGGCGACGCGCGCGACCGCCTGATTGCATGGACTTCGACGCGATTGTCGCGGGCGCAGGTCCGGGCGGCTCCAGCGCCGCGTACTCGTTGGCGTCGGGCGGCGCCTCGGTGGCGCTGCTCGACCGGGCGCGATTCCCGCGCGACAAGCCGTGCGGGGGCGGGGTGCTGGTCAGCGCGCTGAGACACATCCCGTTCGATATCTCGCCGGTCGTGGAGCGGGAGATCTACGGCTTCCGGGTGCGGTACCAGCGGGACCGCGAGTTCTGCCACCGCCACGACAAGCCGCTGGCGGTGATGACGCAGCGCAGTCGTCTGGACGCCTTCCTCGCGGAGCGGGCCGCGGAGCAAGGCGCCGATCTGCGCGACGGGCTGGGCGTCCGCGCGGTTGAGTCGAACGGCGGCGTCAGCGTGCGTACGACCGGGGGGGAGACCCTCACGGCGGGGCTGCTGATCGCGGCGGATGGGGCGAACGGGATGGTGCGGCGGTCGCTCGGCCTGCCGCGCTTGCGCGCGGCGGTGGCGCTCGAGGGCAACGCCGAGCGGACGCAGCCGGCGTCGCAGCGCTGGAGCGACGATGTGGGTCTGGAGCTCGGCTCGATGCGCGGCGGCTACGGCTGGGTGTTTCCGAAGGGCGAGCACCTCAATCTCGGCGTCGGCGGGTACCCGGCCGGCGCGGGCGGGCTGCGCGGCGAGCTGGCCGACTACACCCGCTCGGAGGGGTTCGACGCGGCGCAGCTCGAGAGCCTGCGAGCGCATCACCTGCCGTTGCGCGATCCGGGGCAGGCGCTGACGGCGGGCCCGATCGCGCTGGTCGGCGATGCGGCGGGACTAATCGACCCGCTCTCGGGCGAAGGGATCGGCAGCGCGATTCGATCGGGCCAGCTGGCGGCGGCCGCCGCCCTCGAGTTCCTCGACGGCGCCGCTGCGGACCTGAGCGGCTACGCGGCGGCGGTGGCGCGCGAGATCGACCCCGAGCTGGCGGTGGCGCGGCAGCTACAGGCGCTGTTCCACCAACAGCCGTGGCCGTATGCGCAGCTGCTGCGGCGCAGCACGCGGTTCCGGTCGGCGTTGTGCCGGATCGTTCGGGGCGAATCGACCTACTCGAGCTTTCGCGCGCGCTTGGGTCCGGCGGCGGTGTTCGTGGATCTGGCCGCGGCCTACGCGACGCGGGGCCAGCAGAATCGTGCTGGTTGGCAACCACCGCGCTGATCCCCAGGCCACCTGCGCCATGTGCGCCACGTGCGCCATGTGCCCCACGTGGGATCGAGGCGATGCTGGCTGCCGCGGCGAGCGCGGTCAGCGCTCAGGCGTTCAGCTCGCGCGCGGCGGCGAGTGCATCATTCCACTCGGTGTGATCGCGGATCAGGGCCTGGTAGCGGCGCAGCATTCTCGGCCACGAGACGGAGACGACGCCGGCGAGATAGCCGTGGCGGGCGTAGAGCGCGACGAAGCGCCGCTCGGCCATGCTGCCGTGGACGACGCGCACCTCGTCGTGCGGGCTGGTGATGCCCGCCGCCATCACGCTGAGGCCGTATTGGTCGGACCAGAAGTAGGGCACCGGGGAGAAGGCGGTCAGCTCCTCGCCGCGGGCTTCGGCGAGCAGGTTCGACGCCGCGGCGGCGCCCTGCTCGACTGCGTTCGTCCAGTGCTCGACGCGCATCGTGGGCTGCGGTTGGGAGTAGCCGAACGGACGGAGATTCGCATTGGGCCAGCGCGCGACATCGCCGGCCGCGAAGACTCCGGGGGCCGCGCGCACGAACTGATCGCAGATCACGCCATCGCCGATCGAGAGTCCCGAGTCGGCGAGCCAGTCGACGGTCGGTCGAACGCCAACCCCGACGATCACGGTCGACGCCTCGATCGTCTCCCCGCTCTCGAGGCGCAGGCCCTCGACGCGCTCCCCACCCAACCAGCCACTGACGCGCTGCCCCGTGCGCAGGTCGACGCCCTCGTCGCGATGCAGGTCGGCCATGAAACCCGCGAGCTGATCGCCGAGCGGAGCGAGCATCGGGGCGTCCAGCGCCTCGATCAGCGAGACGTCGAGGCCGCGCGCGCGGGCCGACGCCGCGACCTCGGCCCCGATGAACCCGGCGCCGACGACGGCGACACGCCCGCCGCCCTCGAAGTGTGCACGGATCGCCAGCGCATCGGCGTCGGTGCGGAGCGTGTGTACGCCCTCCAGCTCCGAGCCGGGCAGTGAGATGGGCGCGGCGCCGGTGGCGAGGATCAGGCCGTCGAAATCGATCGGCTCGCCATCCTCGAGCCGCAGGCGTCGAGCGTCCAGATCGAGCGATTGCGCGCGCCGGCCAAGACGCAGGTCGAGTTGCAGCGCGTCGAGCTCGCTCTCGGGGCGGAGCGGCAGGCGCTCCGGGCCCCACTCGCCGGTGAGCAGCTGCTTCGAGAGCGGGGGTCGATCGTAGGGCAGGCTCGGCTCTGCGCCGACCATCGTCAGGTCGCCGTTGAAGCCGAGATCGCGCAGCGTCTCCGCGGCGTTCAGCCCCGCCAGGGACGCGCCGACGATCACGATTCGCTTTCGCTCCTGAGTCATGCAGGGAGCGTAGGGGCTGGCAGTGGCGCGCCGCGGGTTGGGGCTATGCTGAATCCCAATACACCGCTGATCAGACTGGATCCGGAGGATTCGCATGGGCAAGTTGGACGGCAAGATTGCGATTGTGACGGGCGCAAGCCGCGGCATCGGCGCGGCGATCGCAGAGTGCTTCGCGGCCGAGGGCGCGAAGGTGATCGCGACGGCGCGGACGCTGCAGGAGGGCACGCACCCGCTACCCGGCTCGCTCGAGGTGACGATCAAGAAGATCGTGGAGGCAGGCGGCGAAGCCACCCCGGTGGCCGGCAACGTCTCGGAGTACGAGGAGTGCGAAGCGATCGTTCAGGCCTGCAACGACACCTACGGCCCGCCCGATGTGCTGGTCAACAACGCGGCGCTGACCTACTTCATTCCGGTCAAGGACTTTCCGGTCCGCCGCTGGCTGCGCTCCACGGCGGTCAACTTTCACGGGCCCTTCTACATGAGCCAGCTCTGCCTCAACGAGGGGGGGATGGTCGAGCGCGGTACCGGCGCGATCATCAATGTCTCCAGCGCGGCGGCGATCGGCCCGGGCCGCGGCCCGTACGAGGGCAACGGCGGCGGTGGGACGCTCTATGGCGCGGAGAAGGCCGCGCTCGAGCGCTTCACGCAGGGCCTCGCCTCGGAGGTCCACCAGTACGGCATCGCGGTGAGCTGCTACAGCCCGTCGCAGATCGTGCCGACGCCGGGCGTGGTCTACCACAGGCTGATGGAAGGCCGCGACCCGACCGACTCGGAGTCGGTCGAGATCATGGCGCAGGCGGCGCTGCTGCTTGCGACCGAGCCGCTCGACAAGGTCTCCGGGCGAGTCACGTACTCGCAGGAGATCCTGCATGAGTTCGGCTGGGACATGGGCGACAAGACCCCCGCCGGCACGGGCGTTGACTCGCCTGGCTCCGGCTACTCGCGGATCTAGTTTCCCGGAGGCCCGATGCCAGCCTGCGACCTTGACCGCGTCGAGGGCTGGCTGGCCGAAGGGCGACTGCTGCGACCGATCGAGCCCGACGGCAGCGGCCCGCCGACCACGGTTGACCTGGCCCGCGCGGTCAGTCACGTCGGCGGCGGGCGATTGTCAGCCGACGATGATGCGGCCGCGGGGCTGGCCGAGCGAATCGGCCGCGACCGGCCGCTGCTGTTCATCCTGGTTGATGGTCTGGGCGATGTGTTCGTCGATCGGATGGACGCGAACACATCGCTGGGGAGCGCCGAGCGAATCGACCTGCGCTCGGTCTTCCCGTCCACTACGGCGGCGGCCCTGACGGCGTTCGCGACCGGCGAGTGGCCCGGCACACACGCCGTGCCGACGTGGTTCACGCACCTGCATCGCCACGACCTCACCGCGACGATCCTGCCGTTCGTCGAGCGGGCCTCGAACAGGGCGCTGCAGCGCTTCGGGATCACGCCGAACGATGCATTTCCCTGCCCATCGCGGCTGGCGGAGATGCCGGGGCCGTTGCGGACGTATCACCCGCGCGCGATCTCGAACAGCGAATTCACCACCTACGGGCGCGGCGACTGGCCGACGGACCCCTTCGATCACCTGCGCGACGCCGCGGCCGCCGTCCTGAAGCGGATCGTGACGGAGGGCGAAGGCGGCGTGCACTACCTGTACGTGCCGATGGTCGATTCCGCATCGCACCGGGTCGGTCCGACCGGTCGGGCGACCGGTCAGGCGCTGGCGGCGGTCGACCGCACGATCGGGAAGATCGCGCAGGCGCTCGACGGGCGGGTGCGGATCGCGATCAGCGCCGACCACGGGGCGATCGGGGTGGGCGCACGCGAGAAATCGCTGGTGCTGCCCGACGACACGATCCTTGAGGAGCTGCACACGCCGCCCCACGGTGAGCCGCGAGTGCCGATGTTCTGCGTGCGCGCGGGTCGCCGGGACGCGTTCGCGGGACTGTTCCGCGAGCGCTGGGGACGGGATTGGGCGCTACTGTCGCGGGCGGAGGCGGAAGCGCTGCAGCTCTTCGGTCCGGGACCGCTGAGCGAGCTGGCCGCCGAGCGGATCGGCGACTTCATCGCGATCTCGGCGGGCCGCGACGTGATTGTCTACGGCGAGCCAGGCAATCCCGTGGTCTCGCTGAACGGGTTCCACGCGGGCATGCTGCCCGATGAGATGTCGATCCCGCTGCTGCTGATCTGAGCAGTGGCGCCCGGTGTGCGGCGGAGTTGAGGCTGCGTCGAACGACTCACGGCGTGGCGAGTTCGATCAGCGACACCGCCGGCGGGTGATAGCTGAGCAGTAGGTCGAAGTAGTGGAGGATGTCGCGGCCGAGCAGGCTCGGCAGGAGCCAGGTGCCGCGGTCGGATGGAGCGGCTGGACTTGGCTCGGCGATCGCGAGGTTGAGCGTGACCGCGACTCGCGAGCCGTCGTCAGCGAAGAAGGCGAGCGGGAGCTCGCGCAGCAACAGGCGCGTGACGCCGCCACCGACACCGCTCATTTCGAGGCTCGCGTCGGGGTCAGCGAAGTCCATTGACAGATACGCGGGCCCAAAGACCTGCAGCGCGCTGCGCGGTCCCAGCGTCGTGTAGTCCGCACCGGTGTCGATCAGAAAGTCAACACCGATCAGCCGACCGCCGTGCATCACTTGCGCTGACACAGCCGCAGCGGGCGTCACGGGGAGGCTCGGATGCGGCGGCAGCGTGAGGTGAGGGTAGGTTCCGGGAATTCGCCGCATCAGCGGGGGCGAACCACCTGCCTGAGGGGTCCAATCCGAATGCCCTTCGGCCACCAGTGAGTGAACGCGCCTGCAGCTTCGACCTCATCGAGGCCGTCGCGTACAGAAATGAGAGCCAGGATGTCGTCCGACGCGGCGACTCGCCCACCGCTATGGATCAGCACGATCGTGTCCTGATGCTGCTCGAACAGCTCTTGCTGATGCTCGACGAAGTAGCTCCAGTTGCGCTGCAGCGCCGCGCCGGCTGCATCGGCGTACTCCGGGTCCACCCCAAAATCTTCCAGGTTCACAGGCTGTGGGACGTCAGATGCCGCCATCAGCTTCGCCTCCGTCGATCTCACGGTATCGCGGTCGGCTGCGCTGCGTCGGCGATTAGTCGTCGAACTCCATGATGGCGCGGCCGAAGATCTCGCCGTGTTCGAGGGCGGTGGTGGCCTCGTTGATCTGGCCGATCTTGAAGCGCTCAGTAACCATCGCGTCGAGGTCGAGGTCGCCATCCTCGGACCAGGCGAGGAACATCGGGAAGTCGCGATCGGGGCGGCAGGAGCCGCCGATTGAAGCGATGTAGCGCTTCTCGTTGATCAACATGCCCATCATGTCGAGTTGGTCAAACTGCAGGCCCGTCTGCGGCACGCCGACCAGCACCGCGGTACCGCCGCTCTCGGCGCCCAGTACGCCCGGCCGCACGGCGCGCAGGATCTGCCCCATCGTGACTTCGCGGCCGATGCAGTCGAAGGCGAAATCGACGCCGGAGATGGGCTCACCGAAGCTCGTGGTGATCCCGGCGGGCCCGCCGGTGAGCTCTTTGATCTGCTCGATCGCGTCGCCGCCGCCGGCGTTGACGCCGTGGGTCGCGCCGAACTTCTTGGCGAACTCGAGCTTTTCGTCGTCGAGGTCGACCGCGATGATCGGGTTGGCGTTGACCACGGAGGCCGCGACGACCGCGGAGAGGCCCACCCCGCCGACGCCGAAGATCGCGACCGAGTCGCCCTCGCGGACGCCAGCCGTGTTGTAGACGGCGCCCGAGCCGGTCAGCACGGCGCAGCCGATGATCGAGGTCACGTCGCGGCGGGTGTCCTGCGGGACCTTCACGATGTACTTCTCGTCGGCGATCGTGTGGTCGGCCCAGGTGAAGACGTTGCGCGTGGTGGCCTGGCGCCCGTTGGGGCGGGTGACGACGATCTCCTCGACCGGTCGGTTGGCGACGGAGGGGTCGCGCGGCACCCAGGTCACGAAGACGATGTCGCCGACCGCGACGTTGGTGACCTCAGAGCCCACGGCGATCACTTCGCCGGTGGCCTCGTGGCCGAGTATCTGGTCGCTGGGGCGCGGGTTGTGCATCTGATGCAGCTGGGAGTGACAGATGCCGCTGGAGAACTGCCTCACGACGACCTGCAGCGGGCCGGGGTCCGGCAGCTCGACGCGCTCCACGGCGAGCGGGGCGTCCTCCTCGGGCAGAAACACGACGCGGGCGGGGGTTGGCATGATGTGGTTCCTTCTAGTGTTGGGCGGACGTGCGATGCGAATCAGGCGGAGTCTAATCGCCCCTTCGCTCGTGAGCCGTGAATGCGCGGCGCGGCGCGCCTAGTCGTCAAACTCGAGGATGGCGCGGCCGAAGATCTCGCCGTGTTCGAGCGCGGTGGCGGCCTCGTTGATCTGGCCGATCTTGAAACGCTCGGTGACCATCGCGTCGAGGTCGAGAGCGCCATCGTCGGCCCAGGCGAGGAACATCGGGAAGTCGCGCTCGGGGTGGCAGGAGCCGCCGACGGAGCCGAGGAAGCGTCGTTCGCCGTAGAGCATGCCGCGCATGTCGTCGGTCGAGAGCTGCAGCTCCGTCTGTGGCACGCCGACGAGTACTGCGGCGCCGCCGCTGTGCGAGCCCCACATGCCCGGCCGCACGGCGCGCAGAATCTGGCCCATCGTGGCCTGGCGACCGATGCAGTCGAACGCGAAGTCGACGCCCGCCACCGGTTCGCCGATCGGCGTCGTGAGCCCGGCCGGATCCGCGGTCAGCGCGCGCACCTGTTCCACCGCGTCGCCGGCGCCGGCGTTGATGCAGTGGGTCGCGCCGAACTTCCTGGCGAACTCCAGTTTCTCGTCGTCGAGGTCGACGGCGATGATCGGATCGGCCTTCACCACGGAGGCGGCCACGACGGCCGAGAGGCCGACTCCGCCGACACCGAAGACGGCGACCGAATCGCCCTCGCGCACGGCAGCGGTGTTGTAGACCGCGCCGGAGCCGGTCAGCACGGCGCAGCCGATGATCGAGGTCACGTCGCGACGGGTATCCGACGGCACCTTCACGACGTACTTGTTGTCGACGACTGTATGGTCCGCCCAGGTAAAGACATCCCGCGAGGTGGCCTGGCGTCCGTTGGGGCGCTCGACGATCACCTTCTGAGCAGCGCGCGTAACCTCCGACGGGTTGCGCGGCAGCCAGGTCACGAACACGATGTCGCCGACAGCCACGTTGGTCACTTCCGAGCCGACGGCCGTCACCTCGCCGGTCGCCTCGTGTCCGAGCACCAGATCGCTGACCCGCGGGTTGTGCATCAGGTGCAGCTGCGAATGGCAGATGCCGCTGGAAAACAGGCGGACGACGACCTGTAGGGGGCCGGGGTCGGGTAGCTGCGCGTGTTCGATGGCGAGGGGGGCGTCTTCCTGGGGCAGAATCACGACGCGCGCCGGGGTCGGCATGATGCGGCTCTTTCTTCCGGTCGACAAACGTTGCGGGGATGCTAGTCGCCAGGCCGGGGGTAGGCTGCGCCGAGTGGAAGTGATGACGCGCTCAGGCTCGCGCGAATGCCGGCGCGCCGATTGGGACGCGCTGCGCTCGGGTTACGAGCGGATCCTGCTCGACCTCGGCTGCGGCGATGGCTCGCACGTCCGTCGCTTCGCGATCGAGCATCCCGACTGGCTGGTCATCGGCCTCGACACGGATCGCGACACGCTGCGTGGCGCGGCGCAGCGTTGCGCCAGACGGCCGGAGCGCGGCGGGGCGCCCAACACGCTGTTCGTTGCCGCCGATGCAGCGCAGCCGCCGCCTGAGCTGGACGGCGTGGCGGCCCGGCTGACGGCGCACTTTCCCTGGGCAGCGCTGCTGCGGCTGATGTTGGAAGACGCCGAGTCGTTTGTGCGGCTGCTCTCACAACTGGCGGCGGATCGTTGCGAGGTCGAGCTGGTGCTCAACGCCGCAGCCGCGCCTGAGGGGCTTGAGCGTCCAACTCCTGAGTCGATCGGCGACGCGCTGCGGCTGCCGCTCGTCGCGGCGGGCTTCGAAATTCGCTCGTGCGATTGGCTGGACGCGGCGGCTGCGCCGCGCACGCGCTGGGCGGGGCGGCTGGTCAAGGGCAGCGGGCGGGCAATGGTGGGGCTGAGCGCCTCGCGGTCGTAAGCCCGCGCCGAGAAGCCTGTCCCCGGGTTCGCCTCCGTCTCACCTGCGCCTCCTCTGTCATTCCTGCGCCCCTCCGTCCCACCTGCGCCCTCTCTGTCATCCCGCGCCCCCCTCCGTCATTCCTGCGTCCCCGCCCGTCCCACCTGCGCCCTCTCCGTCCCACCTGCGCCCTCTCTGTCATCCCGCGCCCCCCTCCGTCATTCCTGCGTCCCCGCCCGTCCCACCTGCGCCCTCTCCGTCCCACCTGCGCCCCCTCAGTCCCACCTGAGCCCCCTCCGTCCTACCTTCGCGCCCCCGTCCTACTTGCGCCCCCTCCGTCCCACCTGCGCCCCTCTGTCATTGCTGCGCCCCCGCCCGTCCCGCCTGCGCCCCCCCTGTCATTCCTGCACCCTCCGTCCCTCCTGCGCCCCCTCCGTCCGACCTGCGTCGCGCTCCGTCATTCCTGCGCCCCCCGTCCCACCTGCCCCCCTCCGTCATTCCTGCGCAGGCAGGAATCCACGCGCCCACCCAACCCTCGCTCACGCCACCGTCTCCACGACGTGCCACTAGACCTTCCGAACACGCCAGCCCGGCGATCGAGCGCCGTCGAACAATAGAGACGCGCTCGAAGCCCCGCGGCACGCCTGGATTCCTGCCTTCGCAGGAATGACGGAGGGGGGCGCAGATGGGACGGGGGGGGCAGGTGGGACGGAGGGGGGCGCAGGTGGGAGGGAGGCGGCGCCGGAATGACGGAGGAGTGCAGGAATGAGGGAGGGGGCGCAGCAATGAGGGACGGGGCGCAGGAGTGACGGAGGGGGAGCGATGGGGGACTGGTCACGCATGCGATCGGGTTGACGGCTTGAGGCCCACATGGAGGGCGACGGCGCCGCCGGCGAGGCGTCGATACGTTGCATCGATGGCGCCGGCTTCGCGCAGCATCTCGGCCAGCTCGTCGGCGGTGGGGTAGCCGGTCAGCGAACTCGGCAGGTAGCGGTACGCGCTCCGGTCGCCACTCAGCAGCCCGGCGACCGGGGTGACGACACGCTCGAAGCCGAGCCGCAGGACGCGCCCCCGCAGGTCGGCGGGAGGATGCGTGATGTCGAGCGCGACCAGGCGGCCGCCGGGGCGGAGGACGCGTAGCATCTCCTCGAACGAGCGCGGCAGGTCGACCAGATTGCGCAGCACGAACGCGCTCGCGACAGCGTCGAAGCTGCCGTCTGCGAACGGCAGCTGCAGGCCGTCGGCGCGGACCCAGCTGGTCGTCTCGTCGCCAAACTTCTCGAGTGCGCGGAGCAGCATCTCCCCGGAGAAGTCCGCGCCGACGACTCGATCGGCGCCCGCGCGCTGGAACTCGTGGGCGAGGTCGCCCGTACCTGCGCCGAGATCGAGCACGTCGCCCCCGCGCGCCTCGGCGGCATGGACGGCGAGACGCCGCCAGCGACCGTCGAGACCGGCGGTCATGACTCGATTCATGCGGTCGTACTGCGGCACGAGCCGGCCGAACATCGCCTGGATCGTGCGCGCGCGTTCGTCGTCAGACGGCATCAGGCCTGCGTTCGTTCGCTGCGGAGCCGGCTGGTAGCGTAGGGAAACCGACCGAGGCGTCGGTTTCCGAACGAAAGCGATCGCGATGCCGACTGTCACCGAGGCGAACCGGCCACACCCCCCTCACCCGCGACGTCAGGCGCCGCGTCAGGCGCGGGCCGTCGAGCGGCGCGAGGTGCTGTTGCGCGCGGCGACCCGGGTGCTGGCGCAGCGCGGCTACCAGGCGTCGGGCATGGACCAGATCGCGCGCGCCGCTGAGACGTCCAAGGGCGGGCTCTACTTTCACTTCCCGACCAAACAGGCGCTGCTCGCCGCCGTCGTTGCGCGCGCCGGCGGGCTGCTGCTACAGCGTGTGCGCGCGCGAATGGATGCAGCCGGCGACGATCCGCTCGAGCGCGCCGACGCCGCGCTTTCGGCGCTGTTCGAGGCGCTCGCAGGCCGCCGAGCGCTGGCCCGGGTGCTCAGCGAGGCGGCCGCGGCGGGCCCCGAAATCCGCGCGCAGGTCGCGGAGATCGAGGACAGCTTCGTCGGCGTGTTGCGGACGGAGCTGGAGCGGGCGCTGCGGCTCGGCTGCGTCGCAACGCTCGATCCCGAGCTGACGGCGCGCGCCTGGGTCGCGATGGCGCAGGGGCTGATCGCCGCCTGGGCCGCGGGTCGGGTCTCCGCCTCGCCGGAACGCATCCATGCAGAGCTGCGGCGGCTGACGCTGCGCAGCGCTGGGATCGAGACAACGATGGACATGAAATTGGACACGAAGGAGACGACCTGATGTCACGTCCCACAGTTACCGTCACCGCGACGGGGGTTCCCGATTGGGAACGCCGCGGCGACTACGGCGACATCCACTACCACGTCGCCGAGGGGATCGCGAAGATCACGATCGCGCGGCCGGAGGTGCGCAACGCGTTCCGCCCGCAGACGCTGTTCGAGCTGCAGCACGCCTTCCATGCCGCGCATGAGGACCTGAGCGTCGGGGTGATCATCCTGACCGGCGAGGGCCACGAGGCGTTCTGCTCGGGCGGGGACCAGCGGATTCGCGGCGACGGCGGCTACGTCGGCGACGACGGCGTGCCGCGGCTCAACGTGCTCGACCTGCATCGCCAGATCCGCTCGATCCCGAAGCCGGTGATCGCGATGGTGGCGGGCTACGCGATCGGTGGCGGCAATGTGCTGGCCACGGTCTGCGACATGACGATCGCCGGCGACAATGCGTGGTTCGGGCAGACCGGTCCGAAGGTCGGTTCGTTCGACGCGGGCTACGGCACGATGCTGTTGGCGCGGATCGTGGGCCACAAGAAGGCCGGCGAAATCTGGTTCATGTGCCGCCAGTACGACGCTGAGGAAGCACGCGAGATGGGCCTCGCCAACGCGGTCTTCCCGGTCGAGCGGCTGGAGGAGGAGACGGTCAACTACTGCCGCGAGATTCTCTGCATGTCGCCCACTGCGCTGCGCTTCATCAAGCGCGCGCTGGTCGCGGACACCGACGGCCTGGCCGGAATGCAGATGTTCGCCGGCGACTCGACGCTGCTCTACTACCTGTCCGAGGAGGCCAAGGAGGGCAAGAACGCGTTCCTCGAGAAGCGACCACCCGACTTCTCGAAATACGAGCGATTTCCGTAGGAATCCTCGAACGAGTCGGACTCCCATCTCCCCCCGCTCTGCGCGGGCAGATGTTCCGGATTCCCTCTCCCCCCGCAAAGCGGGGGGAGAGGGAATCCGACTTGTTCAGAGGACGCCTGGAGGCTGGGGGCGCACCGCGTCACGCTCGCGGCGATGAACGGTCAGCGCGATGCAGGTGGAGTTCAGCAGGCACGCGGCCCGGGTCCGGGCGGAGCGAATGGTCCCCGCCTCGCCCCGTGGCGAGTGGTGAGCGTATTCTTCGATCGCACGATGCGAGGCAACCTATGAAGCTACACGTGGACAAGGATGCGGATGCCCTCTATCTACGCCTCGATGACTCCGCCATCGTCGAGTCAGAGGAGGTTTCCGCGGGAGTGGTGCTCGATTTCAACGACTCACACGAAGTCGTGGGCGTCGAGATGCTCCAGCTATCGAGGCGCTCCTCCGAGCTCAACCTCTCTTCCCTGCAGTTTGAGACGATTTAACGCGGGCGCCCCGACAGGTTGCGTCGGGTGAGCACGCATGTCGCTGCGCCGCCGATCTGGCGCGTGTGGCTGCTGGCCGCACGCCCGCCGACGCTGCCCGCCGCGGTGGCGCCGGTGTTGGTGGGCACGGCGGTCGCGACGATCGACGGGCCACTCTCCGTTGGCCTGTTCTTCCAGGTGTTGGTCGCTGCGATCCTGATTCAGATCGGGGTCAACTTTGCCAACGACCTCTCCGACTTCCGGCGCGGCGCCGACACGCCCGAGCGGCTGGGACCGCCGCGAGCGGTGGCGCAGGGCTGGCTCTCGGAGCGCCAGATGCTGGGCGGCGCGGTCGTGGTGTTCGGCGCGGCGATCGCGATCGGGATCTCGCTGACGATCGCCGTCGGCTGGCCGATTCTGGTCGCCGGCGCGGCCTCGTGCATCGCCGCGGTGGCCTACACCGGCGGCCCCTGGCCGTACGGCTATCACGGGCTCGGCGACGTGATCTGCTTCGCTTTCTTCGGCGTCGTCGCCGTGATGGGCTCGGGCTACGTGCAGAGCGGCGAACTGACCTGGGAGCTGGCGGCCGCCTCGATCCCCGTGGGCTGCCTGGTGACGGCGATCCTGGTCGCCAACAACCTCCGCGATATTGAGACCGACCGCAGCGCGGGCAAGCGGACGCTCGCCGTCGTGCTCGGCGAGCGCGCCACCCGGCTGGAGTATGTGCTGCTGGTCGCGATCGCGTTTGGCGCGATCCTGGTCTTCGCGGCGACGGGCGTGTTGCCGCGCTGGACGGCGATCGCGCTTTCGGCGGTCGCGCTGGCCGCGCCGCTCTGCCGCGTCGTGCTCGCGGGCACGAGCGGTGGGGCGCTGATCGCGGTGCTGAAGCAGACGGCGATGCTGCACCTGGCGGTCGGCGTGCTGCTCGCGATCGGCGCGCTGATCGGAGCAGCCTGACGCCCATGGTCTTCCGCCTCGAAGCTCGCCAGACGCTCGCGACCGACCTGGACAGCGCGTGGGCCTTCTTCTCGGACCCCGGCAACCTGGCCGAGATCACGCCGCCAGACATGCACTTCCGACTGACCAGCGAGCCCGCGGCCGAGGCCTACCCCGGGATGATGATCAGCTATCGGCTCAGCCCGCTGCTCGGAATCGAGGTGGGTTGGGTCACCGAGATCACGCAGATTGCTGCGCCCTTCTACTTCGCCGATGAGCAGCGCGCCGGCCCCTACGCCCTCTGGCACCATCAGCACCATTTCCGCGCCGTCGACGCGGGCGCGACGGGCGGCGTGGAAGCGATCGATGTGGTGCACTGGTCGCTGCCGCTCGATCTGCTCAGCTGGCCGGTCGCGATGTACGTCGTGTGCCCGAGGCTGCGCGAGATCTTTGGCTACCGGGCGGAGCGGCTGGCCGAGCGATTCGGCGCGATCGGAGAGGCCGCGCTGACGATCACGCGCCTCTGACGGGCGTATGTCCGTAATGCGGAGTACACTCGGGGGTCAACACCCACTACGCGGCGACGCGTGGTTCACGGAGGCGACCATGACCGAGCGAGCGAACTACTGGCAGCGGATGCGATCCGCACGAGTGAGCAGGCGAACGCTCTTGCGCGCATCGGGGCGCGCCGGCGTGGGCGCCGCGGGGCTCGCACTGGTCGGCTGCGGAGACGACGATGACGACGCCGAGCAGCAGGCCGCGCCGGCGGCCGCAGAGGTCGTCGAGCAGCAGGCTGAGGTGCAGGCGCAGCAGGTGGTGCAGCAGCAGCAGGAGCAGGAGGAGCCGGCGGCCGTGGCCGACGCTTCCCCGATCAAGCGCGGCGGCACGCTGCGCTTCTCCAGCCCGGCCGCGACGCACGACTACTTCGACCCCCACCGCGGCGTGTTCGGTCCCACCCAGTTCTGGATGGGGCTGTACATGAACTACCTGATCCGCTGGCAGAACAAAGAGCGCGGGATCATGCAGTCGGACATCGCGTCGCTGCCCGAGATTCCCGACGGGACCAGCTACATCTTCAGCGTCGATCAGGGCGCCACCTACTGGGACCGGTTCCCGACTGAGGGCGGGCGCACGGTCACGGCGGAGGACATTCGCTACAACGCGCAGCGGCAGATTGACTCGGTCGACGCCACCGGCACTGAGGACACCTCGTTCCTCTCGTCGACCAAGTATCGCCAGACCAACTCGATCGAAGTGCTCGACGAGCAGACCATCAAGTTCACGACCGAAGCGCCGGACTCGACGTATCTGGGCGTGCATCTGGGTCCGTTCTCGTGGATGACCTCGCCGGAGGCGATCGAGGAGTTCGGCGACCGCTGGCGCGACGAGCAGACCAACGTCGGGCTCTCCTCGGGCACGGGCCCGTACATCCCGGAGGGCTACGACCCCGACGAAGGCATCGATCTGAACGCGAACCCCAACTATTGGAAGATGGGCTTCGACGGCCAGCCGCTGCCCTATCTCGACCGGATGGAGTTCGACAGCATCACCGACGCGACGACGGTCGACACGGCCTATCGCGGCAAGAGCATCGATATCGGCGGATTCCCGCTCTCGAGCCTGCAGGTCGAGGGTATCCTGAATGACTTCCCCGACCACAAGTCGTTTGATGTGGCCTTCGGCTTCACGATTCAGATTCGCTACGTCTTCAACGACGAGTGGGAGGGTGAAGACGGGCTGGGCTCGCCCTGGAAGGACCGCCGGCTGGCCTACGCCTTCCACGTGGCGACCGACCGCTATCAGCTGATCGACGCGGTCTATCTCGGCTCGGCGAAGGTTTCCGCGATCGCTCAGGCGCCATGGTTCAACCAGGCCTGGACCGTCCCGCAGGACGAGCTGGCTACCTACCCCGGCTACCGGGCGGACCGCGATGTCGACATCAAGCTGGCGCGCGATCTGATGAGCGCGGCGGGCGTCGAGCCGGGCAGTCGTACGTTCTATTGGATCACGCCGGATGTCTGGGAGCAGACCTACCCGGGGATCACCGAGACGGTGCGCGCGATGTACGAGCAGGCGCTGGGCGTCGAGCTTTCGATGGACATTCAGCCCTACACCGTGATCCTGCAGCGACTGCTCGACGGCACGCACCCGGGCCAGACGCCGGCCTGGACGAACCCGCCGCAGGACCTCGACCCGACCGGCGAGTGGAACCTCACGCACGTGGCGGGCGCGAGCTCAAACTTCTCGCAGTACAACTACCCACCGGCCGAAGAGCTGATCAAGGGCATGAAGGCCGAGCTCGACGTCGACAATCGCAAGGCCACCGCCTCCGAGTTGCTCAAGATCTTCCTCGGCGTGCACCCCGATCACGGAGTCGACGGGATGACCGGGCAGCCCGCGGTGATGAACTCGATCGCGCCGCAGGTCGAGTGGCCCTACGTGAACAACTCTGAGGATGTCTACCAGTTCGCCCACGCGTCGCACCGCTACGACGACTCGTGGCTGGACATCGACCACCCGGACTTCCCGGCCTAGCAGAGCGAACGAGCACGAGACGACCAGATTCCCGCGATTGACACGAGCCGCGGCCAGCGGATAGCGTGCCTCGGAAACCCAGCCGCGCATCGTGCTGCGGCAAGCACCACCGGAGGATGCCGTGAAGTTTGAGTTCTTCCATCTGATGCCTTATCGGGACCTGCCGCCCGACTTCGCCGAGCAGCACAACTCGGTCTGGGTGGATGTCCCGTCGGACCTGTTCGACCCGGCCAAGGCGCACGTGATGTACAACGACGGGCTCGACGAGCTCGAGGCCGCCGCTGAGGCGGGCTACGACGGCATCTGCGTCAACGAGCACCACCAGAACGCCTACGGCCTGATGCCGTCGCCGAACCTGATGGCCGCAAACCTCTGCCGCCGCACCAAGGATGTCGCGATCGTCGTGCTGGGCAACTCGATCGCGCTCTACAACCCGCCGACCCGCGTGGCTGAAGAGTTCGCGATGCTCGACTGCATCTCCGGCGGTCGGCTGGTGGCCGGCTTCCCGGTCGGCACGCCCATGGACGACTGCTTCTGCTATGGCGCGAACCCTTCACACCTGCGCGAGAAGTACTACGAGGCGGCCGACCTGATCACCCAGGCCTGGACGCGCCCGGAGATGTTCTCCTACAACGGCCGCTACAACCAGCTGCGCTACGTCAACATCTGGCCGCGCCCGATTCAGCAGCCGCACCCGCCCGTCTGGATCCCCGGCGGCGGCTCGGTCGAGACCTGGGAGTGGTGCGCGGACAACAACTACGTTTACTGCTACCTGTCCTACGGCGGCTACAAGGCCGGGCAGAAGAACGTGGACGGGTTCTGGCGCACGATGCAGCAGCGCGAGAAGCCGCTGAACCCCTATCAGGCGGGCTTCCTGCAGCTGGTCGCGACCGGCGAGAGCGAGCAGGAAGTGGCCGACAAGTTCGGCCCGCACGCTGAGTACTTCTACAACAAGATGCTGCACATCGACCCGCGCTACGCGGACCCGCCCGGGTACCGCACGGTGCGGACGATCGAGCAGGGCTTCACGCGCAGCCAGGGCCTCAAGCCGATCTTCGGCGACACGGACAAGTTCAAGGGCGAGAAGACCCAGGAGAAAATGCTGGCCTCGAAGGCGAACAGCGACATCACCTGGAACGACCTGATTCGTGAAGGCAACATCGTCGCCGGCACGCCAAGCCAGGTGACCGAGCAGCTTGAGGAAGTGGTCAAGACCCTCCACGTGGGGCACCTGATGATCCTCAACCAGTTCGGCTCGATTCCCAAGGAGCTGGCGATCCCCAACATCGAGCTCACGGCCCGCGAAGTGCTGCCCAACCTCAAGCACATCTGGGACGAAGAGGGCTGGGAAGACCACTGGTGGCCGCAGGGTCTGCCCGAGGGTCAGGCCGAGCCGGCCGCGCTGGCCTTCTAGCTGACCAGCTAACCGACCAGTTAGCTGACCAGCTAACCGGCCAGCTAGCCGGGCCGACTCGTTCGAGTCAACACGACGGGGCGGGGCGTATGCTCCGCCCCGTTCGCTGTCTGCACGCCGAGAGGTCCTCGTGAAGCCCAACGTCAGCATCATCACGCTCGGCGTCGCCGATCTGCAGGCGTCGCTGCGGTTCTACCGAGACGGCCTTGGGCTGCCCACGCACGACTATGAAGACGGCGCCGGGATCGTCTTCTTCGCGCTCGAGGGGACCTGGCTCGCGCTCTTCCCGCGTGAGCGATTCGCGCAAGAGGCGGACGTGGCGTACAGCGAATCGGGCACGCCCACGATCACGCTGGCGCACAACGTCGCGTCGCCGGCCGAAGTCGATGCGACGCTCGCCGAGGCCGCAGCCGCGGGCGCGACGATTGCGAAGCCCGCGGAGGCGACATTCTGGGGCGGCTACTCGGGCTACTTCAGCGACCCCGACGGGTATCTGTGGGAGGTCGCACACAATCCGTTCATGGATCTCACGTGAGCCGGGTCACGGCGCTCAGCGCGGTCACGCTGGCGACGGCTGATATGGCGCGCAGCACGGCGTTCTACGATGCGCTCGCGTTCGAGCGCATCTACGGCGGGCCGCAGGCCGGCTTCACGTCGTATCGCGCGGGCGCGAGCTACCTGAATCTGATCGCAGCGAAGCCATCGGAAGGGTTCTGGGGCCGCGCGATCTTCTATGTGGACGATGTGGACGCGTTCCACGCGGCGGCGCTGGCCGCAGGGCTGGAGCCGCAGTTCGGCCCGCGCGATGCGAGCTGGGGCGAGCGTTACTTCCATATCACCGACCCCGACGGCCACGAGATCTCGTTCGCGAAGCCGTTGGCCCGGTAGCTCCCGCCATCGGATATCTTCGCACTCAGACGGAGGCGCGCCGTGGCCAGTCCGCTTACGCACAAGGAATTCGAGTTCGACCAGGATCGATTCGTCGAACTGATGGCGTTCATCGCCAGGGGCTCGATCGACGACCCGACCTTCGGCGCCGTCAAGCTCAACAAGATCCTCTATTACGCCGATTTCGCGGCCTATCGCATGTTCGGCCAACCGCTCACGGGAGCGACCTACTTCAAGCTGCAGGAGGGGCCTGCACCTCGCGAGATGTTGCAGGCGCGCGACATGCTGATCGACACAGGCGCCGCCCACATCGAGCAGCGGCCTTACTTCACCGGTATTCAGCAACGCCTCGTGATCGATGAGGACGATTGCGGCGCCGGTGAGAGCTTCAGCGAGAATGAGCGCAATCTGATCGCGATGATCATGGAGTTCTTCCGTGGCAAGACTGCGCGCGAAGTCTCCGACTACTCCCACCGCGAGCCGGGCTGGGAGCTCGCCCACGATCGTGAGACCATCCCCTACGAAACTGCCTGGCTGAGCTCCGCGCCCCCTGATCGGGAAACTGAGGAACTCGCCGAGCGGGTTCTGCTGGAACGTCAGCGCCGATAGCGGATGCCCATGGTTGACGGATATGCGGTTGTGATCACAGACGACGCGAGACGCGCCGCCGAGCACTTGGTCGGTGCAGCGAGATAGGCAGAGAGATTCACAGCGCTGCGGTGGGCGCTCCAGAGAAATCCGCTGTTCGGCCATCTGTTAGACGGGGGTTTGGCGTACTCCAGACTGGTCGGCGAACCGGTGCTCTTGGTGTTCTACGAACTCGATGAGACGAACCGGACGATCACATGCACCGAGGTGGTGCGACAGCCCAACCTGGCCGGCCGAACGCGGCGCTGACCTTGCGACCCCGGTCCGCCACCCTAACGGCCACGAGATCTCGTTCGCGAAGCCGTTGCGCTAGCGGAGCGGGGGTGCGAGCTACCCCTGAGACAGTCGGATTGAGCGGCCGGCGGTGAGGCCTCCGTCGATCACGAACTCGGCGCCGGTGCTGTAGGTCGCGTCGGCAGCGATGAACAGCATCATCTTGGCTACTTCAGCCGCGTAACCGAACCGCCCGATCGGAGCGTCGTACTCGACGTCCCCTGCTTCATTCCGCGCAGTGTCGGCGTTGGTCAGCATCGGCGTGTCGATCGGCCCGGGGTGGACCGAGTTGACCCGGATATTGTCCCTCGCGAGCTCCAGCGCCGCGGTCTTGGTCAACCCGCGGACCGCGAACTTCGACGACACGTACGCCGCACCGCCGGGTGATCCCTCAAGCCCTGCGGTCGAGGACGTGTTGATGATCACCCCGCCGCCGGCCTCCCGCATCGCCGTAATGACCGCGCGAATCCCCAGGAACACCCCGACCTGATTGACCTCGATGACCTCGCGGTACTCATCCACCGATGAGTGCTCGATCTGCTTGGTGCGCAGAATCCCCGCGTTGTTGATCAGGATGTCGAGCCGCCCGAACTCGTCACGAGCCCGCTGAACGATCGCCGCCCAGTCCGACTCAGCCGTTACATCAAGCCGCAGAAACGCCGCCTGGCCGCCCACATCGATGATGCTCTCGGCCAGCCGCTGACCGTCCTGCTCAAGTACATCGCCGATCACCACCGCGGCTCCTTCGCGTGCGAACAACCGCGCCTGCGCCTCGCCCTGTCCGCGCGATCCGCCCGAAATCAACGCGACCTTGCCGTCGAGTTTGCCCATGATCGGCCTCCTGCCGTGAGGCAGAGCTTACTCGGCGACCGGAATCCCCCGGCCCGACATTTGTCCGCCGTCGATCTGGAACTCTGCGCCAGTACTATAGGTCGCGTCGGCGGCGATGAAGAGCATCATCTTGGCCACCTCATCGGGCAGACCTGCGCGGGCGATCGGCGCGGTGACAGGGATCTCGCCCTCGGTCCGGCCGCCGATCCGCGGATCGCGCACCATCGGCGTGTCAATCGGTCCGGGATGAACCGAATTGACGCGAATGTTGTACGGGCCCAGTTCGATCGCGGCGACCTTGGTCATGCCGCGCACCGCGAACTTCGAGGAGACGTAGGCGCTGAGACCCGGATAGCCCTCGTATCCGGCGGTGGACGAGGTATTGATAATGCAGCCGCCCCCGGCTGCGCGCATCGGCTTGATCGCAGCTCGCATCCCCAGCCAGACGCCAACCTGGTTGATCTTGATGACCTCGAGATACTCCTGGAGCGATGAATCCTCGATCAGCGCGGAGCGCAGGATGCCGGCGTTGTTGATCAGGATGCTCAGTTTGCCGAATCGCCCGGTCGTCTGTTCAACCAGCTCCGCCCAGTTCGACTGATCGGACACATCGAGCTTGCCGAACATCGCCTGGCCGCCGCTATCGATGATGCTCTCGGCGACTCGCTGTCCCTCTGCTTCCAACACGTCGCCGAGCACGACCGCAGCGCCCTCGCGGGCGAAGAGGCGGGCTTGCGCCTCACCCTGACCGCGAGCAGCGCCTGAGATCAGCGCGACCTGTCCGTCGAGCTTGCCCATGTTGATCCTCTCCCGATCCCGCGACGACTCGTCGAGTGCGTCAATCGCGATTGCGATTCAGCGACGAGCCGGCCGTGACACCGCCATCGATCACAAACTCCGAGCCGGTGCTGTACGTGGCGTCCGCTGCAATGAAGAGCATCATCGCGGCCACTTCCTCAGGACGGCCCACGCGCGGAATCGGCCCGTTGAAGCTGACATCGCCCGGCTCGCGCGTCGCAATCTGCGGGTCCCGGATCATCGGCGTGTCGATCGGTCCGGGGTGCACTGAATTCACGCGGATATTGAACTGGCCCAGCTCCTGCGCCGCGACCTTGGTCATGCCGCGCACTGCGAACTTCGACGACACGTACGCGCCGAGCCCGGGATAGCCCTCCAGCCCCGCCGTGGACGACGTGTTGATGATGCAGCCGCCGCCGGCCTCTTTCATCGCCGGAATCGCCGCCTGCATGCCCAGCCAGACGCCGATCTGGTTGACCATGATCACGTCGAGGTAGTCCTGCAGCGAGGATTCCTCGATCAGCTTCACGCGCGCAATACCCGCGTTGTTGATCAGGATATCGAGGCGTCCGTACTGCTCGACGGCGGCGTCAACCGTGGCCTTCCATTCGCTCTGCTCGGTGACGTCAAGGTGGTGATAGACGCCGTCGCCGCCGGTGTCGTTGATGCTGGCGGCGACGAGTTCTCCCTCCGCGTCGAGCACATCAGCCAGCACGACGGACGCGCCCTCGCGCGCGAACAGGCGCGCCTGGGCCTCGCCCTGCCCGCGCGAGCCGCCGGAAATCAGTGCAACCTTGCCGTCCAGCTTGCCCATGTCGGTGTCCCCCTCGCAATCCCTGAGTCAGGCGCGTGAGCGCATGCCGAACGGCGTGACCTTGCCGGTTTCGAGGTCGAAGCGGTAGCGCCACTGCGTGTAGAGATCGAGCCCATAGACGTGGATCGCGACGGTCTTGCCGTGCAGGATCTCGACCGCATGGATGTCGGAGGGCGGCTCGGGCAGGAAGGTGGTCTCGCCCGGCTGCACGCGAGTCGGGTCGCGCTCCTCGAGCGTCGCGAACCAGGGGACCGTGCCGTCGTCGGTGCGGTCGAAGTTGCGATTCAGCTCGATCCCGGAGATCACGCCCTCCATCGCCCAGCCGTTGTGGTTGTGGATCGGCGCGCCGCTGTCCGGCGCCCAGACCACGGCGTTGATCGTCAGGTTGTCGCTGCGGTGGATCGAGAACCCCTCATCGGGGTCGGGATCGTCGCGGCCGGGCAAGTCGATGAGGCAGTCGGGGCGGCTGATGATCCGCTCGAGGCCTCCCGAGATTGCGGCGATCGTGCGCTCGGCGCTGTCCCCCCGATCAACGATTCGCTGCGCCTCGCGCACGAAATCCTGAAGTGTGTATGTGGCGGTGGTCATGGGGGCCTCCCTGCTGATTTGCATGAGCAGTATACGGCGAGCACGCTCCCCCGTGGCGCCGAGCGATACCATGTTCACAGCGCAGTGGGGAGGCAGCGATGACGACCGAGACGACGGATGCTGGGGCAGGGGAGAGCGCGAAGAGCGCGCCGCAGCCGCTGACAGGCGCAGCGCTGGCGATTCACCGTGAGTCGCGGGCGAACCGGGAGTACTGGAAGGCGCACGCCATCGAGATCATGACCGCGCATCCGGGCAAGGACTATCTGATCGTCCGGGGAGGCGAATTGCTCGTGTTCGACGGCCTCAGAGAGCTGTTTGAAGCCTACGACCAGCTCAAGCCACCGACCCGCGCGGCCGCCATGAGCCCCGTCCTGCGACGGCGCCCGGCAGGCACCGGCTAACGCGGGTCAGCCGGAAGTGCGCATCTTCCTGGGGGCATTCCTACTTCTTGAACGTGGAAGCGGGGTCGCACCCCCGGAGCGGTTCGCGCCGGCGATTGAGCTGCGGTTGCTCGGGAGCGGGCGCGGCGAGCGTAGCGAGCGCGTCGACTTCCAGATCGACACGGGAGCTGAGATGACCACGCTCTACCCCCGTGACGCCCGACGGGTGCTGGGTGAGGCACTCGACCGGATCAACTTCGACGATGACCCCAATCGTGTCATCACGCTGGGGGCCGGCGGGGAAGAGATCGTCGCCGTCCGAATGGATCTCTCCCTCACCCTGTATGACGATGTGGACACGCCCGAACGGATCTCAGATTCCGTCTTGGTCGCCAAACCAAACCCTCCTGACCTCTACGATCCCGACGCCGGCCGTGGGAATTGGGACACGCCATCCCTTCTCGGACGCGATCAGCTGCTCAAATTCGACCTGTTCATGTCGGCCCGCTCTGACACGGTCCATCTCTCGCTGCCTGATTCATAGGAATCCTCTGAACAAGCCGGATCCCTTCTCCCCCCCGCGGTGCGGGGGGAGAGTGATTCAGAGCTTCCCCAGGAATCACAACGTGCCTGCTGCGGTAGCCTGCCTTGCCATGACGGGAGCCTCGCATGGCTGACACCGCGCCGTTGGAGTTTGGGCTCTTCTTCCAGCTGCCGCAGGCGGACGGGCAGGATGTGCCTTCGCGCTACCGCGACACGATCGCCCAGATCGTCGAGGCCGACCGACTGGGGTTCGACCTCGCCTGGCTGGCCGAGATGCACTTCGTGCGCGAGTTCTCCGTGCTGCCGTCGCCGCTGGTCGTGGCCGCCGCCGCTGCGGCGCAGACGACGCGGATTCGGCTGGGTACGGGGGTGGCCCTGATCCCGCTCGTGCAGCCGATTCGGGCGGCGGAGGACGCGGCCACGCTGGACATCGTCTCCGGCGGGCGGCTCGATTACGGCATCGGCCGCGGCTCGATCGCCGAGCACTTCAACGGCTTCGGCGTGCCGATCGGTGAGCGAGCGGCGCGGTTCGATGAAGCGATCGAGGTCATGCTACAGGCCTGGTCCGACGAGCCGGTCAACTTCCACGGCCGCTTCTTCGACTACGACAACGTCAAGGTCGTGCCCAAGCCTGTGCAGCGCCCGCATCCGCCGATCCGGCTGGCGGCCAACAGCGACGAGTCGTTCGAACGCGCGATCGCTGAGGCCTGGCCCGTGTTCGCGTCGCCGATCACGGCGTTTCACGAAGATCTGGACCGCCGCTACGCACAGTATTGGGAGAGCCGCACGGAACGCGAGGGCGCGCGTCCGCCCGCAACCGATGTCGGCCTGGCGCTGCCCGTGCATGTGGCGGAGACCAGCGAGCAGGCGCGCGACGAGGCGCGGGCCAGCGTGGCGAGCTACATGAACGTGATCGCCAGCACAGGTCGGCGTACGCTCCTCAGCCGCGGCGGCGACCCGGACAACCTGCCGCCACTGATGCAGCGCAACCGGCCATCGAACCTCGAGCAGCTGTTGGACGAAGTGTGCGCGATCGGCAGCGTGAAGGAGGTCACGGAGAAGCTGGCCGCGCTGCACGAGCGCTACGGCGTCGGACACTTCCTGACCTGGTGCAACACCGGCGGGATGATCCCGCACGACCAGGTCGTGCGCTCGATGACGCTGATCATGGAGCGGGTGGCGCCGGCGCTGCGGAGCTAATCGACGACGGCGTGGGGCAGACGCGCGCGCATCACGTTGATCGCGTCGGGGTTCTCATCGATCAGCAGGTACCGGCGCCCGAGCCGCTCGGCGACGGCGCCCACCGTGCCGCTGCCCGCGAACGGGTCGAGCACCAGGTCGTCGGGATCGCTGGCGGCGCGCAGGATCCGCTCAGCCAACGCTTCGGGTTTCTGGGTCGGATAGCCGGTGCGCTCGTGGGCATTGGTGCCGACGATCGTGTGCCACCAGACATCGGTGGGCAGCTTGCCGCGCGCCGCCTTCTCGGGGCCCACCAGGCCAGGGGCCATGTAGGGGATGCGATCGATGTCGTCGGTGTTGAAGGTGTAGCGCTGCGGGTCGCAGACGTAGACAAGGATGTTGTCGTGCTTGGCCGGCCAACGCCGCTTCGGGCGGCCGCCAAAGTCGTAGGCCCAGATGATCTCGTTGAGAAAGCGGTCGCGCCCGAAGACCTCGTCAAGCAGCACCTTCACGTAGTGCACCTCGCGCGCGTCCAGATGCAGATAGAGCGCGCCCGTCGGTGCGAGCACACGCTGAATCTCGCGCAGACGCGGTTCGAGGAACTCGAGGTAATCGTCGAACCGGTCCGCCCAGGCGAGGGTCGAGCGCTCCGTCGTGCGGTAGCGGCGACCGCCGAAGCCTGCGCGGTCGCCGGCTTCGTCGGCGACGGCTGAGATCGCGGTGTGGGCGCGGCTGCCACCGGTGTTGAACGGCGGGTCGGTGTAGACCAGATCGACCGCCGCGTCGGCCAGCGAGCGCAGAATCGGCAGGTTGTCGCCGTGGACGATGCGGCCCGGCGGCGCCGGCGTCACCCCGAGTCGCTTCCGGTCGTCACGGCGCCGAGCGGATGTCTCATGCCTCGGGGAGGGCGCGGGGCTCACTTGACGTATCGGGCTCAAACTCGCCGCGGCGCTCCTCCTCATCGCGTCGTTCGGCCTCCTCTTCGCGCTTGATCCGCCGCTCCTCCTCGGCCGACTCCAGTTCGATGCCAAGGCCTTCCTCCTGCATCTGTTCGACGCTGCGCTGCTCGACGGTGGCGTTGAAGGCCTCGCCGAGCACGCTGTAGGCGCGGCCGCCGAGGTACATGAGCGGCTTGTACTCATCGTCGTCGAGCGTCCACATGCCCGTGTTGAAGTCGAAGCCGTCGGTGTCGGCCTGGGCGGAGACGACCTTGCCGATGAAGAGGGTGTGATCGCCGAGCGTGTAGAAGTCGAACATCGTGCACTCGATCCAGCCGACGCAACCTTCGAGCAAGGGCGAATCGACTTCGCGTCCGCGGAACGAAGGGACGCGCGAGGCCTCCAGCTTGTCGCCGATCGAGTTGCTGACCATGCCCATCCACTGGGTGTGATTGAGCAGTACTCGCGAGGGGATGTTGATCACGAACTCCTCGCCGAACTTGATCATGTCGTGGGTCCGGCGCGAGGGATGGACCGCGATCGCGATCAGCGGCGGGTTGACGCTGACAGGCATTGCCCAGGCGATTGGGGCGGCGTTGGCGACGGCCCGCCAGCGGGTCGTGACGATCAGCACAGGCGCGCCGCCCAGCAGGCGGCGCGCATCGTCCTCCACCAGCGCTCGACGAACCATTCAGCCCCCTCCTTCGCGCGATGCTCGCGAATTCATGGTAACTGTGCGATACCCTGAGGACATTCGACGGGCCTACGGCGACACGCGAGCGGAGAGCGGCGACATGGTTGACTTCAAAGACAGCGGCGAGGAAGCGACGTTCCGCACGGTCGTGCGCGATTTCATCAGCTCGGAGTACGAGCCGCGCCGTGAGCAGATTCGCACCGAGGGGCGTCGGGCTGCGATGTTCGACCGCACGCCCTCGATGCGCGCCTGGGAGGGTGAGCTGGCGCAGCGCGGCTGGATCGCGCCCGCCTGGCCCGAGCAGTACGGCGGGGCCGGCCTGAGCGTGATGAAGCAGTTCATCTTCAACGAAGAGATGTCCGAAGCGCGCGCGCCCCGGCCCGGCGGCATCGCGATCGGAATGGCCGGGCCCACGCTGATCACGATCGGCACCGAGGAGCAGCAGGCCGAGCATCTGCCGCCGATCCTCAGCGGCGAAGCTGTCTGGTGCCAGGGCTATTCGGAACCGGGCAGCGGCTCCGACCTGGCCTCGCTGCAGACGCGCGCCGTCAAGGACGGCGACGACTGGGTCGTCAACGGGCAGAAGATCTGGACCTCCGGCGCGCACCGCGCCGACTGGATGATCCTGCTTGCGCGCACCGACCCCGACGCGCCCAAGCACAAGGGCATCACCTACTTCATGCTCGACATGCACTCGCCGGGCGTGGAGGTGCGGCCGTTGGTCAACATGACTAACACCCACGAGTTCAACGAGGTCTTCTTCGAGGACGTGCGGATTCCCAGCCGGCACATTCTCGGCGAGGTCGACCGCGGCTGGTACGGCGCCGTAACGACGCTCGACTTCGAGCGCAGCAGCATTGGCTCGGCGGTCGGCATGCGTCAGAGCGTTGAGCACATCATCGACTTCGCGAAGCAGAACCGCGGCAGCGGGATCTCTTCGCTGGGCGAGAACGAGGAGACCCGCTTCGCGCTGGCCGACCGCTACATCGAGGCGCAGACGGCGATGATGATCTCGTATCGGATCGTCTCGATGCAGAGCCAGGGGCTGATCCCCAACTACGAGGCGTCGATGGCGAAGCTCTACGCGATGGAGCTCAACCAGCGGATCCAGTCGACCGCGATGAAGGTGATGGGCCTCTACGGCCAGCTCGGCAGCGGCGACCCGTATGCGCCGCGCCGCGGGCGCTACCAGTACAGCTTCCTGCGCTCGGTCGCGAACACGATCGAAGGCGGCACGAGCGAGATCCAGCGCAACATCATCGCCACCCGCGGCCTCGGCCTGCCGAGGGGCTAGTCAGGGCAGCGACTGCGCCCCCCTCCGTCATTCCTGCGCAGGCAGGAATCCAGGCGATCGATGGGGGTCAAGGGCACTCCCAATGTTCGACGGCGCCCGATCGCGCGCGGCGCGCTGAGGGCTCTGGTGGGCCGTCTGGCGGATGGAGGCTCGTCGCACGGTTGGGCGGTCGCATGGATTCCTGCCTGCGCAGGAATGACGGAAGGAGGCGTGACTGACGGAGGGGGCGTAGGAATGACGGAGGGGGCGGGTGTGACGGACAGGGCGGGTGTGACGGAAGAGGCGGGAATGACGGACAGGGCGGGTGTGACGGAAGGGGCGGGTGTGACGGACAGGGCGGGTGTGACGGACAGGGGCGGGTGTGACGGAAGGGCCGGGTGTGACGGACAGGACGGGCGTGACGGACAGGGGCGGGTGTGACGGACAGGGCGGGTGTGACGGAAGAGGCGGGAATGACGGACAGGGCGGGTGTGACGGAAGGGGCGGGTGTGACGGACAGGGGCGGGTGTGACGGACAGGGGCGGGTGTGACGGACAGGGCGGGTGTGACGGGCAGGGGCGGGTGTGACGGAGGGGCGGGAGTGACGGAGGGGAGCGGGAGCAAAGGCGGGAATGGCGGGAGCGCAGAGGATGACGGAGAGGGGGGACGCTGCTAATGGGGCGTCAGGATCACGTCGGCGTTGAGGTCGGCCTGTGGGTCGAGTGACTCGCGCGGGACGAACCAGGCGGCCAGCCCGGCGAGGACCTGAGCGGGGTCGCCCACGGCGATGCGGACGCCGGCGCTCATCCAGGCGCGGCTGAGAAAGATGCCCCCGCGCTCAACGCCGGGCGGACGACGCTGGAACCAGAGCGCGTCGGCGTCATCCGGATCGTGCAGCATCAGCGTCGCGGGATCGGCGATCGGTTCGAGCGCGGCGAGCAGCAGCGCGACGTTGGTGTCGTCGAAGCCCGCCCCGCTGCCGACGATGTAGCAACGTCGCGCCACGCCCACAGCCTCACGGTCGAGATGCGCTGCGATGCGTTGAGCGAGTGCCACGGCCGCCGTCGGATCGAGGTCGGCCGCGAACGCCACCGCGACGCGCTGATACGCCTCGATCTGCAGCTCGTGGAGGGCACGGTCGGTCACGACTCGGCCGGGCCGCGGGCGTCGTTGAGCAGCCAGGCGAGGACGCGCTCCGCGAACACGGCCGGCGTGAGGCGTGGCACGTGGCCGACCCCTTCCATCGTCCACAGTTCGACGGTGATGCCGTCGACGCAGCCCTCACGGATCCGCTGGACAGTCGTCTCCGCACCGCTGACCAGACCGTCGAGGTCGATCGGATCGAGCTCCACGACGGCGTCAGTGTCGCAGCCGGCGCGCTCGGCCCAACGCAGCACGAGGTCGGCCGCGCCCGGCGGCTGCGACAGCTTGCTCTCGTAGGAGACCAGTTGATCGCGGTCGCCGTGAATCTGCAGCACCGAGACGGGCGCCGGGCTGAGACACCTGTCGGACTCGATGAACGACGAGCCGGCCAGGCTGACGAGCGCCGTGAGGCCGGGCAACCCCTCGCAGGCGAGCCGATACGACATGTAGCCGCCGTTCGAGTAGCCGATCAGGTACAGGCGGTCGAACGCTGCGTGGTTGCGCGCCTGCGCGATCAATCCCGACAGGTACTCGACATCATCGATCTGCTGTCCGTAGAAGTCGCAGCACTGCGGCGTCGCGTTCCAGAAGCGGTCGCCGGCCGGATTCTCAATGCCGTCGGGCACGATCAGGGCGAAGCGATCCATCTCGACGCGCCCAGAGATGCCAAAGAAGCGATCGATGCTCTCGGCGTTCATCGTGTAGCCGTGCAGCAGCATGACGAGCGGAAGCGGCTCGTCCGCCTCACTCGGCAGCAGCAGGGTGGCCGGCCGGTCGTCGCCGATCGCGATCCGATTTGGCTCTGCGTCCGACTCCGGCTCCGGTTCAGCGCTGGCCGCGCTGGCAATCGGCGGCTCGGCGGCTTCCTGTCCGGCCTGTTCCGGATCCGGTGGCTCTTCCTGTTCGGCGGGCGTCTGCGCGTGAGCGTCTTCGGCCGCCTCATTCGCCGCTCCGTCTGCCGCCTCCGCTTGCGCCTGCGGCTCGTCGGGCTCTTCGGCCTGTTCAGGCTGCGCCGGCTCTGCCTGTGCCGCCTCGGCTTGCGGCTCAGACGGTTTCGGCGCGTCATCGCCACAGGCCGCTGCGATCAGCGCGGCGAGGACTACCAACGTCAGCAGCGCACTGATCGGCGTGAACACGCGGGAAGGCTACACGCGCACAAACTCACGAATGCTCACGAAGCGTCCGGTACGGTCTCCAGCCAGGCGATGATCTGCGCCGCGAGCGTCTCCTCGACATCGGGATCGTGGCCGCCGCCCTCAATCGTCCACAGCTCAACCACGCGACCCTCAGCGCAACCCTCAGTCCACCGGATCACCGTGGTCTCCTCACCGTCGATCCCCGCATCGAGATCGAGCGAGTCCGCGGTCATCACTGCGTCGAGGTCGCAACCGGCGCGCTCCGCCCAGCGCCGGGCGACCGTCTCTGCGCCCGGATAGTTGTCCTCGCCCGACGCCCCGTCGTAGCGCACGACCTCATCCGCGTCGCCGTGGATCTGAAGCACCGCGACGGGCTCGGCCTCGTCGCACCGCTCGGCGTCGACGAACGACGTGCCGGCCAGACTGACAATCGCCCGCAGCATCGGCAGACCGTCGCAGGCCAGCCGATAGGCCATGAAGCCGCCGTTGGAGTGACCGACCACCACCACATCCGCCACGTTCACGATCTCGCCCGTCTCCTCGACCAGCGAGCGAAGATACGCGACATCGTCGACGCCCGAAGCCTCGACATCGCAGCACCAGTCGGTGGCGTTCCAGAACCGCCTGCCCTGTGCGTCCTTCAACCCCTGCGGCAGCAGTAAGGCCATCCCCTGCTGACGCGTCGCCTGCGACAGGCGGAAGTACTGGTCGTGCTCCCAGGCGTTGCCTCCGAAGCCGTGCAGCGACACGATCAGCGTCAGCGGCTCGCTCGCGTCGAGTCCGTACGGCAGCGCCAGCACGGCGCCGCGGTCGCCGCCGAGCAGATGCACCGCGTGTGTGTCGCTCAGCCGTCCCGCCACCGTCTCCGCGTCCGGATCGTCGCGAATGCCGAAGAACAGCACAATGATCGCCAGCAGCGCGATCAGCGGCGCGGCCAGCAGGATCGGTCGCGTGGCGCGCAGCATGCCGCCAGCCTACAAGCGCCCAACTGCGCCCCAACCGAGCGTGGCCGCTCTGCTCGGGTGGTAGCCTTACCGCCCGCGAGCCTCGCAGGGATACGGAAGAGAGGGCGTGCAAGATGCGCCGAGCCGCCTGGAACGCAGACAGCACACTGAGCGTGCTCGACGGATCGGATCGCACGCCGGACGACAACGATGTGCTGGTGGAGGTCGTCAACGCCGGCATCTGCGGCTCGGACCTGCACTGGTACCGCGGCGACTTCCTGCCGCAGGCTTCCCGCACCCCCGGCCACGAGATTGGCGGGATCGTCGCCGCGACCGGCGCCGGGGTCAGCGGCTTACGCGAGGGCGACATCGTGGGCGTCGAGCCGCTGCTGCGCTGCGGCTCTTGCAAGCACTGCGCCGCCGGGCGTTACAACCAGTGCCAGGTCGCGGGCGGCCTGATCGGCATGGCGGTCGACGGCGGCATGGCGCAGCAGGTGATCGCGCCCCAGCAGGCGGTCTTCGCGGCGCCGCAGGGGATCGACGGCGAGCTGGCGGCGATCGCAGAGCCGCTCGCCTGCTCCGTGCACGGCTTCGAGGAAGCCAAGCTCGCGGCCGGCGAAACGGTCCTGGTGATCGGCGCGGGCAGCATCGGCCTGACGGCGCAGCTCGCAGCGCAGGCCTACGGCGCGCAGACCATCGTGCTGGCCCGTTACCCACACCAGCAACAGCTCGCGCGCGACCTCGGCGCGGCGGAGGTGATCGGCGACGACGACGCGGGTAGGCAGCGGCTGGCCGAGCTGGCGGCCGACGACGCGATCGATGTGGTCGCCGAGTGCGTGGGCGGGCACGCCGACACGATCCGCACCTCGGTCGACGCGGTGCGCCGGTTGGGCCGCGTGGTGGTCCTCGGCGTCTTCGCGATCGACAGCGCGGGGCTCAACCCGCTGACGCTGCTCGGGCGCGAACTCACGATCATCGGCGCGGTCACCTACGCCGCGCCGGGCGGGCGCGTCCCCGACTACCAGAAGGCGCTGGAGATGCTGACCGGCTGCCGCGACGAGGCGCGCTCGCTGATCACGCACCGCTACGGCCTCGACGCCGTCAACGAGGCGTTCGACGCGGCGCTGAACAAGAGCAGCCTCTCGATCAAGGTGCACCTGACGCCGAACGCTTGACGATCGTGCGCGCGTAATCCCTCTGTTCCCCGCCCCCCCCCGCGGGAGACTTGCGCGTAAGTCCCACGCTCCGACCTTCCGTGCCGGTGGCGGTGGCACGAAATGACAGCGGGGAGCTTCTCCTATCTGGTGAGGGCGCAGCCGGAGCCCCCCTCTGCCTGCGGCATCTCCCCCCGCTCCGCGGGGGGAGAGGGGAAATGGAGATTACGCGCAGGTCTCCATTGCGGAGTGGTGGGGCGTGGGCGGCAGTGATCAGTTTGGCGGGATTTTTCGTTGTCGGCCGGGTTTCGGGGGCTGTTTCTATCTGGTCGGGGGGGCTTGGGGCGATCAAATTCGTTTGGCCGGGTTCATTGAGGTTCAGGCGCGGTGATCGGCGTCGGCTCGATCCGGTGGGTCTGACAAAGGCGTCGGTGCGGTTGCGTGCGATGCGCATCAACGGAACTCCTGTTCTGAGCCGATGGTAGCAGGGTTCTGCGGTGTCGGGGATGTGCCGTCGCCCCCGCCTCGCCCCCTGCCTGCGCAGGGGCAGGCTGCGGCATCGCCCCGCGGAACGGGGGGAGAGGGGAAGTGGAGATTCCGCGCAGGTCTCCTTGGGGGGAGCTGTCGCGCAGCGACTGAGGGGGTCCTTGCAGGCTTGGTGGTCGCGCGCAGAGCTCCCCCCTCAGCCTTCGGCAGCTCCCCCCGCAGGGGGGGGAGCAAAGGATCTCAGAAGATCGCCAGCGGGTTGGCGGGGGAGCCGGTGCCGCCGATGATTCGCAACGGGCTGAGGATGAACTGGAAGGCGTGGCGGTTGTAGCGATTGCACGCCTCGGCCACGTCTTCGAGCTGCATGTTGTCCATCAGCCACAGCCCCATCGCCACGATCCCGACAGCGTGTAGCGGGATCTGGAAGCCGCTGTAGCCGGACGGGTTGACGTCGGTCGCCGTGTCGGCGCCGATCACGGAGACGCCGCGCTCGCGGATCCACGGCGCGCAGGCGACGTGCCAGCCAGGGAAGCCCGTCTCCAGCAGCGCTTCGCGGCCGACCTCGCGCTTGCGCTTGCCGTAGCCGGTGCGCAGCAGCACGGCGTCGCCCGACTGCACCTTGACGCCCTGCCGCTCTTCGGCCGCCTCGAGGTCCTCGGGGAAGACGCCCTCGCCCGGATCCAGCCAGTCGACGCCCTTCAGCGCCGCGATGTCGAGCATCACGCCGCGCGTGACGATCCCGTCCTTCAGCTCGGTGATCGCGTGGTGCGTCGCGCCGGCCATCGAGTTGACCAGGTGCGCAGGCTGGCCGTTGTACATCTGGCCGTCCCAGAAGATGTGGCAGAGGCTGTCGAGGTGGGTGATCGCGTAGCCGTGGTAGACGAGGCCGAAGAACTCGAGCGCGCCGGCCATCCGCGCGCCGCGCTCCGCCTGCGCCGCCGCGCTCTCGCCGGTCATCACCATGAAGCGCTGCGGCGTGCCCATCGCGTGGTCGGGCTCGTGGGTGTTCTCGATGTCCCAGGCGCAGGAGACGGAGACGCCCTCGGAGACGAGCGCCGCGGCGGCGCGCCGCACCTCGGGCGTGACCTGATTCAGCGTGCCGAGCTGGTCGTCATCGCCCCAGCGCCCCCAGTTCGAGAGCTCGTCCATCCACTGCAGAACCTGCGCTTCGCTGGGAATCTCGGGCATTGGTCTCGCCTTTCGCGGGCTGTCTCGATATCAGGAGTGGGCCTATCCTAGCCGCGTCGGTCATCAGCGCCGGCATCCCGGAACTGAGGAATCACATGACCGACACGCCGATTGGTGGATGGGCTGAGCCGCAGTTTGATGCGGTGCGGACGGCGTTTGAGGCGAACTTCAGCGAACACGGCGACGTGGGCGCGGCCGTCTGCGTCTATCAGAACGGCGAATCGGTGGTTGACCTGTGGGGCGGCTGGTACTCCGACGACCACGAGCGCGAATGGGACCGCAACACGCTGGTCAACGTCTTCTCGACGACCAAGGGCCTGGCCGCGTTCTGCGCGCACCGGCTGATCGAGCAGGGACTGCTCGATGTCGACCAGCCCGTCGCTCACTACTGGCCCGAGTTCGCGGCCGCGGGCAAAGAGTCGATCCCGGTCCGGATGCTGCTCAATCACCAGGCCGGCATGGCCGCTGTGCGGCGTCCGCTGGCAGTGGAGGACATGTACAGCTGGGAGACGATGACCGAAGCGCTGGCCGAGCAGGAGCCGTGGTGGACGCCCGGCGAACGGCACGGCTACCACGCGCTGACCTACGGCTGGCTGGTGGGTGAAGTGGTGCGGCGAATCGACGGCCGCTCGCTGGGCACTTACTGGCGCGAGGAGTTCGCGGCGCCGCTCGGCCTTGACGCGCACATCGGCACCGGGCCCGAGTACGACGCCCGGATCTCAACCTTGCTGAACGCGCCGGTCGACCCCGACGCGCCGGACTTGATCGAGGCGTTCGGCGGGCCGGACAGCGTCGGCGCGGCCGCCTTCTCCAACCCGCCGATGGCCGGCCCCGACAACCAGAACATCACCGCGAGCCGCGGCTGGCGCGGCGCCGAAATCCCCGCTGCCAACGGCCACGCGACGGCGCGCGCGCTGGCCCGCGTCTACGGCGGCGCGGCCAACGGCGGCGCGATCGACGGCATCCACGTGCTCAACCCGGACACGATGGCGAACGCCATCATCGAGCAGTCGAACGGCCCCGACGCCTGCCTGCAGATCGAGACGCGCTTCGGCCTGGGCTGGATGCTGACGGCCGACTTCATGCCGCTCGGCCCCAACCCGCGCGCGTTCGGCCACCCCGGCGCGGGCGGCTCGCTGGGCTACGCCGACCTCGACGCCGGGATCGGCTTCGGCTACACGATGAACCAGATGCAGGCCAACCTCAGCGGCGACCCTCGGGTCACCGGCCTGATCGAGGCGGTCTACGCCTCGGTCTAGGACGGCTCCGAATCACTCTCCCCCCGCAAAGCGGGGGGAGATGCCGAAGCCTGCCCCTGCGCAGGTAGGGGGCAGAGGGGGGGCTGCGGTCCCGACTCACAGTCGTGGCTGTGGCTAGCCAAGTGGGGGTGCCCCCCTCTGTCCCTACGGGACATCTCCCCCCGCGCTGCGGGGGGAGAGCGAATCCGGCTTGTTCAGAGGATCGTTAACCGCCCGTCGCCAGGAGGCTGACCATGACCGCCCCGATTCACGGCTGGAACGACCCCCAATTCGACGCTGTCCGGGACGCATTCGCCACCAACTTCGCCGAACACGGCGACGTCGGCGCGGCGGTCGCCGTCTACCTGCACGGCGAGCCGGTCGTGGACCTCTGGGGCGGCTGGTACACCCCCGAGCGTGAGCGCGAGTGGGACCGCAACACCCTGGTCAATGTCTTCTCGACGACCAAGGGTCTGACCGCGTTCTGCGCCCATCGCCTGGTCGAGCAGGGCCTGCTCGATGTCGACGCGCCCGTCGCCGAGTACTGGCCCGAGTTCGCCGCAGGCGGCAAGCAGGACATGCCGGTGCGCTACCTGCTCAACCACGCGGCCGGGCTGGCCGCCGTTCGGGAGCCGATCGTCGAGCAGGACTGGTACGACTGGGACAAGATGACCTCCCTGCTGGCCGCCCAGGAGCCGTTCTGGGAGCCCGGCGAAATCCACGGCTACCACGCGATCACTTTCGGCTGGCTCGTCGGCGAGGTGGTCCGCCGGATCGACGGCCGCAGCCTCGGCACGTACTTCCGCGAAGAGTTCGCAGCGCCGCTCGGGCTCGATGCGCACATCGGCACCGGACCCGAGTTCGACGCCCGGATCGCGCCGGTGCTGGCCGCGCCGCCCGGCGAAGGCATCGAAGACGCACTCGCCGGCGCGCCCGACCTGTCGGAGCTCGAAGAGGGCAGCCTGCTCTGGGCGGCGATGGCGAACCCACCGCTGATGGACCGCCTGCCGGAGATCAACAACGAGCGCGCCTGGCGGGCGGCCGAGCTGCCCGCCGCCAACGGACACGCAACCGCGCGCGCCCTCGCCCGCATCTACGGAGCGCTCGCGAACGGCGGCGAGCTCGATGGCATCCACGTGTTGAATCCCGAGACGGTCGAGGCCGCCACCGTCGAGCAGTGGGCCGGCCCCGAGCACGTCGTGCTGCAGATGGGCCTCGAGTTCCCGATGCGCTTCGCGCTCGGCTGGATGCTCAACACCGAGCAGACGATGCCGCTCGGCCCCAACCCACAAGCCTTCGGCCACGCCGGCGCCGGCGGCTCAGTCGGCTGCGCCGACCCCGAGTCCGGCATCGCCTTCGGCTACACGATGAACCAGATGAAGAACGAGTTCACCGAGGACTACCGCTACTGGCGCCTGCTCAAGTCCGTCTACGCGGCGCTGTAACTCCCATGGTTCCTGCGACCGCGAGGAGAATGCCATGACCGACGCACTAATCCACGGCCGCAACGACGCTCAGTTCGATGCTGGTCGAAGCCGCCTTCGAGAGCAACTTCACTGAGCGCGACGAGCTAGGCGCGGCAGTCTGCGTCTATCTCAACGGCGAGCCCGCGGTCGACCTCTGGGGTAGCTGGTACACGCCCGAGCGCGAGCGCGGATGGGATCACAACACCCTGGTCAACGTCTACTCCTCCACCAAGGGCTGGTCGCGTTCTGCGCTCGCCGCCTGGTCGAAGAGGGCAGGCTCGACCCCGACGCGCCCGTTGCTCAGTACTGGCCCGAGTTCGCGGCCACCGGCAAGGAGTCGATGCCGGTGCGCTGGTTGCTCTGTCACAAGGCGGGCATGGCGGCGGTGCGGTGCCTGCTCGTCACCGAGGACATGTTCAACTGGGAGACCATGACCTCGGCTCTGGCCGTGCCAGAACCCTGGTGGACGCCCGGCGAGAAACACGGCTATCACGCCATGACCCTTGGCTAGCTCGTCGGCGAAGTCATCCGCCGAGTCGACGGCCGCTCGGTTGGTAGGCACTGGCGTGAGGAGTTCGCCGCGTCGCTCCGACTCGACGCACACATCGGCACTGGTCCCGAGTTCGACGCGCGCATCTCGACCGTGATCGAGCCCCAGGTCGCCGCCGAGTTCCCCCCAACCAGCAAGCTGTTCGGCGACCCGGATAGCGTCGGCATTGTTGCCGTCATCAACCCGCCGGTGTTCAATCCCGGTGGGCCAACGATGGCTTCACGCAGGGACTGGCAAGCCGCCGAGATTCCCGCCCACAACGCACACGCGAACGCCAGAGCGCCGGCACGCATCTACGGCGCGGCAGCAAACGGCGGTGCGATCGACGGCATGCACATCCTCAACCCCGAGACGATTGCCCAAGGGACTGAGGAGCAGACGAATGGACGCGGCACCTGCATCGGGATCAACACCCGATTTTGACTCGGCTGGGCGCTCATCACCGAGTCAACCCCATGCGGCCCCAATCCAAGAACATTCGGCCACCCTGGCACCGGAGGCTCCCCTGGCTACGCCGACCTCGACGCCGGCTTCGGCTTCGGCTTCGGCTTCGGCTTCGGCTTCGGCTACATCATGAACCGGATGGGAACCGAAGTCGCCCACGACCCCCGAGCCGCCCCCCTCATCGACGCCCTCTACGAGTCGTTGTAGGCGAGTTGTCGTGCAGATTTCAGTCAGTGGTTAGGCAGGAAACCCGCTCGGCAAGTGCGGCGGCGAAGGAGTACTTTAGTGCGCACAAGACCGACCCCGCCTAGGGTAAAGAACCATGTCGCACCCCGCCGCAGCCATCGCCAATTCATTTCTTCACCTTGCTCGGTCACGTGGGCGACACTTGAGTCCCATGCAGATCCAAAAGCTCGTCTACTTCGCCCACGGGTGGCACCTCGCTCTAGTCGGAGACGCGCTCAGCGAGGAGGAGGCCCAGGCTTGGCGCTGGGGGCCAGTTTTTCCGGCGTTATATCACGCCGTGAAGCAGTGGGGGGGAGGACCTGTGGAAAGCGACGTGATCGCCATTCGCTTCGTCCGGGACAATGGTCACCACCACGTTGAGAGGACTGTTCCGAGAGTCGATGACGGAGAGTCCGCAGGGCCACTCCTTGCGACAATATGGGAGGTCTATGGGGAGAAGACTGGGCCGGAACTGTCAAGGCTCTCACACGATATTGAGGGCCCCTGGTACCGCGTGTGGACTGAGAGCGCGGGGGCGTATGGGACCATTATTCCCAACGATCTGATTCGAGAGTACTTTGCGGAGAAGTTGACAGCCGGAGACGAGAGTGGCTGACGACTCAGAGATTCTGCAGCGGCTTCAACAACTCAGAAGAGCCGCTGTTGCATTCGAAGTAACCCCGGAACCGGAGTCCGAAGCCAAGATAGACCTTGAGCAGGCGCGGGGAAGATCGGAGCTCGCGGATGCCGAGCAGAATCGCGAAGAAAGAAAGAAGTATGCGAATCGCTCCTTTTGGCTATCCGCGTTATGGCTGGCAGCGGTGCTTCTCGTGGTAGTTGCAAGCGGCTTTGGATCCGAGGTATTCGAAGTTTCCGAAGCCGTTCTTACTACCCTTGCCGTTTCTACAACCGGAACCGTGTTTGGCATCGTCTACATCATCATGCGCCACTTGTTTCCAGATCGATTCCAGGGACCCAAGCAGTGAGTCACCAGTTGGTAGGTTCTCAGCGGTTCAACTGCTGCTGCCGACTCCCACTGTTGGGAGTGGAATAACTCCACGCGTTTGTCATCGTTGACCTCCGCAGCCACACCGGTACCTTAAGTATCGAAGTGGCTGCTTCCCCAACAAGTTCATCTGTCCCTGAAGAGCTCGGGGATGATCAGCTCGGCGCCTCGACAGGTGCTGGTGATGGTCGAGACTCTGACTGGACTAGTGCTGACCGCAAGTGCCACACAATCCCGCCGCTAGCGATAGAGTCTCTGCTCGCGGGGCGCGACTGGAGAGAGGGCACGGCCAATGTCTACACCCGCACCAACCCCTCAGCGATCACCCCCTCCTCCGCCAACCGCCCGATCTCCGCGGAGCTCATACCCAGCAGCTCCCCCAGCACGTAGTGGTTGTCCTCGCCGTAGCAGGGGGCGCCGCGATCGATGGCGCCGCCCATGAAGGGGGGCGTCTCGCTCCACTTGACGGGGACCTCGCGGACCGGCCAGGCGCCCATCTCGCTGTGCTCGACCTCCGTCAGCCAGCGGATGTGCCGCAGCTGCGGGTCGCGCGCGTAGCGGTCCTGTGCGTCCTGGCAGACGCCCGCCGCGACGCCCGCCGCCTGCAGACGCGCCATCAGCTCCCAGCGGTCGTGCTGCCGCGTCCACTCGCCGAGCTGCGCATCGAGCGCGTCCTGATTGGCGAGGCGCTCGGCGAGGCTGGAAAACCCGGGCTGCGCCGACCACTCGGGATCGCCCATGACCTCGCGCAAGGCTTCCCACTCCTGCTCCGTGAAGCAGGCGATGGCGAGCCAGCGATCGCTCGAATCGGCGTCGTCGCGACAGCGGTAGGCGCCGTGCGGGGCTGCCGGCTTGTACGGCGAGCGGTTGCCGTAACGCTGCCAGACCCGGCCGTTGGCCGACCAGTCGAGCACCGCCGTGCCGTTCAGGTAGATGCCCGTGTCGACCTGCGAGGAGTCGATCCACTGGCCCTTGCCGGTGCGCTCGCGGTACCAGAGGGCGCCGATCATCGCGGTCGCGAGGTTGTAGGCGCCGAACCAGTCGAGGTAGCTGTAGCCCCAGCCGGCCGGCGCGTAGGGCTCCGGCAGGCCGGACATCTCGGAGACGCCGGCCATCGAGGCGGCGATCGGTCCGACCGTGCGATAGCGGCCGTAGACACCGACCTGGCCCATGCCCGACTGAGAGAGGTAGATGATGTCCGGCTTGATCTCGCGCATCACCTCGTAGCCGAGGCCCCAGCGGTCCATCACACCGGGCGAGAAACCCTCGGCGACGATGTCGGAGGTCGCGACGAGCCGCTTGGCGATCTCCAGCCCCTGCGGGTCGCGCAGATTGAGCGAGATGCCGCGATGGCCGGCGTGGAAGTCGTTGAACTGCCCGGAGCGGTTGATCGTGCTGGTGTCCGCGAGCAACGGCGCCGTCGCGTTCGCGCGGGCCTCGTGCCCGCCGATCCCGAACTGCGCCATGCCGACGCGCAGGTCGAGATTCTGATGCCATTCGACCTTGATGTCTTCCGCGCCGAGCGCCGAAAGGTAGCGCGGCGCGCCGCCGGACGCGAGCCACCACGTGAAATCAAGAATCCGCACCCCATCCAGCGGGAACGGCGTGCCCCAGCGAGATCGCGAGCCATCCCCCGTTCCCACCTCTCCCCCCGCTTTGCGGGGGGAGATGCCGTAGGCAGAGGGGGGCTCCCCGTCCTCCAACTCCGCCAGAATCTCATCGGTGTGCTCGCCGAGCAGCGGCGCCCGCGGGCCGACCCGCCAGGCGGTCTCGGAGGAGACCCACTTGCTCGTCGTGTAGACGAACTCCGCATCGTGCTCGGGGTGGGCGACCCGCGCGAAGCTGCCGCGCTCCCACCAGTGCGGGTCCTCGGCGTTCTCGTGCGGCTTGCGCAGCGGCGCCCAGAGCTGGCCCTGCTCCTGCGCCTCCCGCCAGGGGACATCGGCGAATCGGAACTTGCGCACCAGCCGTTGCGCGACCTCGTTCAGGTGCGCGGCGGCCTCGCCGCGAGTGCGGCGACTGACGCCGCCCGGCTCGGGCGGCGTGTCATCCAGGTCGGCTTCCATGTCGTAGCGCTTGAGCAAGTCGATCAGCTCCGGCGAGCGCCCGCGCGCCAACGCCATCACCCAGCGACCGTCCTTGGTCGCGCCGATCGATGGCAGCGGCGTGACCACCTCCGCCGCGTGGCGGCAGGTCTGGCGATAGAAGGTCGCCGCGCGGTAGACCCACGACATCAGGTCGAGCTCGGTGTTCTTGGACACCGCGTCGTGCACGGCGCAGGTCAGCATCTGTGCGCGCCCGGAGCGCTGGCGGTCGATCAGCGCGCCGATCGTGTTCATGCAGAGCTGCTCGCCGGCGATGTGGTACGCGTGCCACATCTGCGGAGCGATCGGCGGCAGGTCATACGTGCCGTCGGGCTGCGGGTCGTAGCCACAGTTCATCATCGGCCCGCCAAGCGCGAGATGGATCAGGTCCGACGCCTTGTAGCCGGCCCACGGTCCGTCGTCGCCGAAGGGGGTCATGCGTGAGACGATCAGTCGGGGCAGCCGTTCGCGCAGCGCATCCAGAGGCAGCCCGATCTCCTCCCACCTGCCGTTGGGCGTCCCATCGAGCAAGACATCGGCGCTGGCGAGCAGTCGCTCAAGGTCGCGGACGCCTTCGGCCGAGGTCAGATCCAACACGACCGAGCGCTTGCCGAGCCCGTAGTGCCACCAGAACAGCGAGCGCTCCGGCCCGGGCTCGTCCTCATAGAACGGCCCGATCCCTCTCGTGGCGCAGCCCTCGACCGGCTCGACCTTGATCACCTCAGCCCCAAGCCCGGCCATCAGCCTCCCGCAATACGCGGTCTGCTCGTCGCCAATCTCAACAACGCGCGTGCACTCGAGGAGGTGGTCGGCTGGTTGGGATGTGCGGTCATTCACGGGCTGTCCTGCGTCGGAATCTGGCGGTTCGGATGAGAGGGTAAGGCACAGTTGCGTTCGACTACGGCTGGGTACGACGCTTTCTGTCTACTCTGGTGATTGCTCTTTCGAGGTAATCGCGGATGCGTGATCCGACTCGGCGATATCCCATCGCACGAGCGATGTCGCGAATCATTTCGTCATCGGAGTGGAGCAGACCGTCGGACTTCGCCCATAGCACCATGTCGTCCAGTTGCCGGTTGCTGTATTCGACAATGGGACGGCCGGGCAGGCCGACGTGCGGATAGCGACCGCGGGCCGATGGGGCGGGTGCTGGAGGACGAGGCGTCGGCGGAGGTTGTTGCTCGGCCGACTGCTCCTGGAGCGATTCCTGGGCTCGTCGATCCGCATCGGCAACTGCGTTCTTCCACGCCTGGACGACCTTGCCCACCTCTGCTTCCGGGTCGCGGAACCACGCCGTCGACCAAATACGGTGGAAACGCCAGCCCAAACGCTCCAAATGCTCCTGGCGGAGGCGGTCGCGTTCACGTGCGTTGATGGCGGAGTGATACCTGGCGCCGTCTGCCTCGATGGCCAGCACGGGACGGCCGGGTTGGTCAGGGTGCATGGCGGCGATGTCGATCCAATAGCCCGACGCACCGTATTGCGGTTGCAGTGGAATGCCCTGGGCTTCGAGCCGGTTCTTGATATCAATCTCAAACGGGTTCAGCGGTTCAGCGTCGCGACGGACAGATCCAAAATTGCGACCCGCACTGGCGGCATAGGCGACGTAGTCCCGAAGCATCTGCGGGCCTTGCGACGTGAGCTTGTCGGGGTCCATGTCGGCCGCGGAGAATGCGCTGACGACAGTCATGCGCCGTTTCGAGCGCGTCACGGCGACATTGAGTCGCCGGTATCCGCCCTCGCGATTGAGCGGACCAAACGTGTAACGCATCCGGCCGTCCTGAGCGCGGCCGTATCCGACTGTGAGAATGATCGCGTCTCGCTCATCACCCTGTACGCGTTCCAGATTCTTGACAAAGAACGGCTCAGGCCGGTCTTCGCTGAAGAACTCGTCCAACTCCGGATGATCCTTACGGGCGAGGCGGAGCGCTTCTTCAATCCGGTGGGCATGTTTCAGTCCGAAGGCGATCACGCCCAACGACTCGTCCGATCGGCGCTCGGCATGTTCGAGGATCAAGTCCACAACCTGCCGCACCTCGGCCGAGTTGGAACCGCCGCTGGCGATGGATTCGTGGCTGACCGGCACTTCGACATGCGCTACGCAATCGCCGGACAACAAGCCGGGAAACGTCGTGAGTGAGCCTTCATAGATATGGTGATTGGAGAAAGCGATCAGCCGCTCGTCCAGGCTGCGGTAGTGCCAGTTCAAGGTCCGCGAGTTGGTCGACATCAACGCGCTGACGGCGTCAAGCACTGATTCAACGTCGTTCGTCAGCGGTCCGAGTGCGAACTCAGCACCGTCATCATCCTCTTCTTCTTCATCCTCGTAGTCATCGGATGTGGATGTGAAGAATGTCGTCGGCGGCAACTGCTTCGGGTCACCGGCGATGACGGCGTGTTTCCCGCGCAGCAGCGACGATACCGCGTCAGCCGGCAAAACCTGTGAGGCCTCGTCAAAGATGACGACATCGAAGAACTGCTCACGAGGCAGAATCTGCGGCACGACGAGCGGGCTCATCGCCCAACAGGGTTTGAGCTTCATGAGCACCTCAGGCACTATCTGCACGAGCTGGCGCATCGAACGATGCCTCCGCTTACGCCGCGATTCGCGAATGATGAATGACTCCTGATCGGGGTACGCATTACGAGCAGTGACAATCGCTTCTGCCCAGGCTCGCCGCACCCGTGCAGAGCCTTCGCTGACGTGCTCACGGTCTGACTGGCAGAAGTCAACGACAGTGTCATCGGAGTCTGATGCATCCAGCCCGTGAAGCACTTCACTACCCACACTGATTTCATCCAACACCGATCGGCGCCACGCGTACTCCAGCGACTGAGCAGCGTCGTCCGCATTCCATCTTTGCTCGGCAGCGGTCTGCACGAAGCCAGCCAGGCCGCCCTTGGAGAGATGATCGTGCAGCTCGTGAAGGCGTGGTAGGCGGCGCAACATGCCCCGCTGCTCGTAGAGTCGGTCAAGCATGTTCGCAAGCGTTTGGTATCGTATTGCCTCCACATCGCCGAGCGCAGCGTTCTCAACAAGGACGGGCAGATACCTACGCATATCACGGAGTGCGGATTCAAGATTGGCTCGCGCATCTGTCGAAAACTCTCGTCGCGGATCCGAACCGAAGACACGCCACTGTTCGACAGCTCGCGAACAGTCCCCGCGCGCTTGACCTGTCAACGGCGCGGAGTCTCGAGGCTCAAATTCGCGCAACCGCTCGACGGCCTCCCGAAGTCTCGTCAGCTCGGAGCCCCACGGAGCCGCCGCGGGATCCGGGCGGAAGTCACGCCAGCGGTCCAGCACCGCCTTCAACCTCTCCCGCGCCGCTTCTGACGGCCGCCCTACTTCGCTTGGATTGAATACGCGCCAACGCTCTAGAGCCTTCACAAAGCGGTCGCGGACGTCTTGCGAAGGAGACGTCGTGGCACTCGGTCGGAATTGACGCCACAGCGGGGCAGAATTGCGCGGTTCGAATGCGCGCAAGCGATCCAATGCCATCCGCAAACTTACCTGTTCGACATCCGACGACACCGCGAACGGATCCGGATGGAACTCGCGCCAACGCTCCAGCGCCGCGTTCAACTGGGACCGCGCCACGCCAGACGACACTCGCACTTCGCTTGGCTTGAACACGCGCCATTGCGCTACCGCCTTCACAAAGCGGCCGCGCATGTCTTGCGGAGGAGCCACCGTCTCACTCGGTCGGAAGTGACGCCACCGCTCCAGCACATCAACAAACCGTGCGCGCGTTTCGCTGGTGAGTGCGGCCGGGCTGTTTGGCGCCAAGCTCTGCCAATGATCGAGCGAGGCGTGGAACTCGGCGCACGCATCCCAAGAGGCCGGTGGTGATCCATCTCCCGCAAGCCGGCGCCAATGTTCGAGCCCGCTCTGAGCGTGGCTGATCGCTTTACGTATATCTCCTAAGTCATTATCTTGACTGCGTGCAAGCGATCGGGCTTCCAACCGAGCGCGACGGTAAGTGCCGCTGAGCAGGAAGGAGGCGGCTCGTGAAACGACGCTGCGCATCACCGGAGTCAAGTTTAGGTGCAGCGCCGCCAAGTCAGTACCCAGAGCATCTGGCTTTAGATATCTTAATGCCTTATCAAACTCATCAACGGCGTTGAGCATGAGATCAATGTCATCGAACTCCGAGGGTGGATCAAGCCCCAACTCAGCGGCTAGTGCATCTAGCGTCCGTTCGCATTCCGTTAGCGCCTGCCATACTTTCTCGACTTCCTTCAACGTCGAGGGGGGCTCAATCCCCAACTCGCCCGAGAATGCATCCACGCCCTGCTCGTAGTCTCGAAGAGCATTGAGAACGCTCTCAAACTCGCTCAACGTAGTCAGCGGCTCGATGCCCAACTCTGATGCAAACTTCGCGCCGGTTTGCTCATATCTCTCCAAGGCCGCAAGCATAGTGTCAACGTCACGAAGTGAGGACGGCGCCTCGATCTCCAACTCTACACAGAACGACGCCAGCTGGCGCTCGTAGTCCGCCAGAGTCTGCAGAATACCATCAGCCTCCTCGAGCGTCGACGGCGGATCAATCCGTAGCCTGGCCAAAAAAACAGCCAAGCATTGCTCGCAAACTTCGAGCGCTTCAATAACGCTATCCACCTCGTTCAGCGTGGGCAGTGGGCTGATGCCCAACTCCGACGCGAATGCCGCTCCAGCTCGCTCATGCTCGTCGAAGGCCGCAACCATAGTGTCAACGTCCCGGACCGAGGAGGGCGGCTCGACACCCAACTCGCCGCAGAATGCCGTCAGAGCCCGTTGGAAGTCCTCCACAACCTGCAGGACCTCCACGACCCCGGAAAACGATGTCCGGGGGTCGATCCCCACGCTATCCGTAAACGCAGCAACGCAATGCTCACATTCTTCGAGAACTGCGAGGACGTTCTCTGTTTCACTCAGCGTGGACGGTGGAACGATGTCCAATTCCGCCGCAAGCGTCGCGCCGGCTTGCTGGCATCCGTCCAACGCAGCAAGCATGGAATCCACCTCACGTAGCGTGGCGGGCGACTGAATGGAATGCTCCTCACAGAACGCCTGTAATGCGCCTTCGTACCGATCCTTGGCGACCGTGATCAATTCTTCGAGCGCATCTTCGACAGCCTCTCGTTGATCGTCGGTCGTAACGGTCTGATTGCGCAGCGCGCTAGACCAGAGTTGTGCACGGTCACGGCCAAGCTCCGCACCGCCGACGGTGATGTACTCTCGCAACGACTCTGCGAGAGCGTTGATCTCGTCACGAGTCAGCGTACGCAGCAAGCTTCGTCTCCGAAAGCGGAACGTGCTCCGGTGGCGTTGCTCGACCTGTATCAGGGCACACCAGATGTCAAACACGGATAACCGCCACGGCTCATGTTTCCGATGCAACGCATGACTCTTACGCGACAGTGCCTGGCGCGACCTGGTCAATCGACGATGCGTCGCTCGAACCTGCGGCTCTCTGGTGCGTCGCGCCGTCTCCAGTGCCTTCGTAAGTTGCGCGGCTGTGTCACGGCGACTTCGGACCCCTTCATGCAGGTCGAGAACCAGGTCTTCCAATCCAGCGCTCTTTAGGCGCTTTGTTACCGCGTCGATCGCAGCGCGCTTCTCCGCCACGAACAGTGCTGATTTCCCCTGCGCCGCGAGCGTCGCGATCAGGTTCGCGATCGTCTGGCTCTTGCCCGTGCCCGGCGGTCCGACTACGACCAGGTTCTGCCCCTGCAATGCGGCGTTGATGACGCGGCTCTGGGAGCCGTCGGCGTCCAGAATCAGAAACTCATCCTCTGGCGGTGGATCATCGGGCATCGCGTCTCTATTTCCGCCGAAACTGCCTGGGTGGACATTCTGTAACTGATCGCGAGCGGAGGGATCGCCGGCCAGCCCCGCTACGAGTTGGTGCGCGCCGATCGCCTCATGCGCCTCTTCGAGATCACGCACCAGGGGCAGCTTGGCATAGGAGAACGTGGCCAGCACGACGCGATCCGCGACTTCGATGCCGGCCACGTCGATCGTCGCGCTCCTGAACAAGTCCACCGCATGACTCCACTGTTCATCGTCAACCGCCTGCCGTAGCGGCCCCTCATCAAACTGAACCTGAAAATCAGTTTGCAGATAGTGGAGCAGAACCGGATTCAGCTCCCAATCGTCGACCCGTTTGATCTCGAAATCGTCGCCCAGTCGGCCTAACGCCGTGATTTCTACGGCGCTCAGGAAGATCGGCGCGGCGGGTTCGCGTCCCGGTTTGTCCGACCAACTCGCCAGGTATCTGCCGAGATGGAGCGTGCGGATACCCTGCTCTTCCTCGTGCTCACGCGACTTCTGCCGGATTGCCCGTCCGCGACGCATAATGCGCTCATCGCCCGGGACAGCATCGGAAAGCCTCACAGCATCGCCGTCAAGCAGCCCTTCAACTACATGCTCGTCGGCGTCCTCGTTGGGGCGAAAGTCGATCGTGCCGCTACGCAGCGGCTTGTAGAACAGCAGCCGGTTGCGCCCGCCGATATCGACTAGTTCTTCACTCCAGCGCTCAACGGCGTTGGCGATGGCTCGATTGTCCGGCATGAGCGCATGCTACCCCCGTGGCAATCCCAGGCCGCGGGTGGCGATGACGTTGCGTTGGACTTCGCTGGTGCCGCCCCGGATCGTGGCCGGGACCATGGCGATGTAGTTGCGCGTGAACGTCGAGGCGGGGGCCGCGTCGGCCCAATGATTCGCATGCAGCCCGAAGACGTGCGTCGCCGTGAGGGCGAGACGCTGGTTCAGCTCGCTGGCGAACAGCTTCGCCGTTGAGGCCTCGTAGTTGGGCATCAGCCCCGAGGTCTGCATCGAGATGATCCGGAAGGAGAACTGGAACAGCGTCTCGGTCTCAATCCAGCGCTCGGCGATCTCGTGGCGCAGCGGGCCGCGCACGCGCTCCGACGCGCCCTGCGCGTCGGCCTGGATGTGGGCGATCAGCTGACGCAGCTGGCGCCGTGCCGCGACCGCACCGGCGATGTTGGAACGCTCGAAATCGAGCAGTGTCATGCCCACGTACCAGCCGCGATTGAGCTCGCCGACCAGGTTGCTGGCAGGGATTCGCACGTCCTCGAAGAAAACCTCGTTGAAGTAGTGGTCGCCGTTCACGTTGATCAACGGGCGCACCTGGATGCCCGGCGTGTGGATGTCGTCGATCATCACGAACGAGATGCCGCGGTGCTTGGGCGCATCGGGGTCGGTGCGGACCAGGGCGAACATCGCGTCGGCGGTGTGTGCGGCCGAGGTCCAGATTTTCTGGCCGTTGATCACGAATTCGTCGCCGTCGCGGACCGCGCGGGTCGAGAGCGAGGCGAGGTCGGAGCCCGAGCCTGGTTCGGAGTAGCCCTGCGCCCAGGTCACGTCGCCGTCGAGGATCGGCGGCAGGTACTGCGCCTTCTGCTCGTCGCTGCCGTGCATGATCAGCGTCGGGCCGAGCATGTGGACGCCCGATCCGCCGACCGCCGGTGCGCCCGATTCGGCCAGCTCCTGGTTGAGGATGAACTGCTCCATCGGGCCCAGCCCGGCGCCGCCGTACTCCGACGGCCAGTGCGGCGCAACCCAGCGACGCTCGGAGAGCGCCGCGTGCCAGTCGCCGGCCGCGGCGCGCTCGTTGGGCACGGCCGACTTGCGGTCGTTCTCCCAGGCGCGCTCCGGCATCGAGCCACTGCGTGCCATCGCGACGTATCGCTCGGGCAGCCGCTCGTCGATGAGCGTGCGGACCTGCGAGCGGAAGCTCTGCTGATCGTCGCTGTCGCGCCAGTCCATTGCTACCTCCCGTCGCGGAGCGTTCGGATGTGTTCGGATGTGTTCGGGTTGTTCGGTCAGAGGCGGGGAACAGCGAGGGCGACGGCGAGGGCGACGGCGGCCTGAATCTCGTCCAGCGTGCGGTTGACGCTCATGCCGATCAGGTCCATCTGCGCGAGTTGTTCGATTCGGGGCTCGACGCGGTCGAGGTGCTCGCGCGGCAGCAGCAGCTCGATCAGGCGGCTGGCCCGCGCCAGACCGATCAGCGCGACGGTGTCCGGTTCGGGGATTTCGTCGGAGAGCAGCGCGTCGATCAGCTTGCGCTCCACGTCGCGGACGACCTGCGGGTCGGTTGGTGGGAACTTCTCGGTCTTCAGCACGATCAGCCGCCGGCCAGCCTCGCGGTGGATGATGTTGCGATCGGCCAGGTCCTCAATGATCTGCTGCCTGAGTACGAGCGCGTAGCGGGCGATCTCCGAGATCCAGTACGAGATCGGTTGGTTGGGCGGACCCGAGTTGATCTGATGCAGGACGCTGTCGAGCAACGGATTCCCGGTCGGGTCGGCCGAGATGATGAAGAGCCGATTGGGGTCGGTGTCGATTCGATTTTGAAACGACAGGTCAAGCAGCGAGGCACCGGCGATCGCGTAGTCAAGCCGACTGTCGTAGGGCCGATCAAGCACACCGTCTTCGCCGAGACCCAACAGCACGATCTGGTCGCTGATAGAGAGTTCGGGCATCACTGTCCCCTTCATGTAGTGGCTCAAGCTGTGCCGCAACACCGCCCCACACGGCATCGCACATCGCGCAATCCTACCCCACCAACGACAGCGCTCAGGACTGGCAATGCTCGCTAACTCTCCAACCACGGCTCGATCGTCACGTTGATCGCAGCCTCGGCGGTCGCGCCGGCGAGCGTGTCGATCGCCAGCGCCGCGTCCTCCAGCGCGAATGCGTGCGTGTGCAGGCGGTCGAGCGGGACGGCGCCGCTGACAATGACGTCGATCGCGCGGCGGAACGACGTGTAGTCGACGCCGAGCACGCCTTTGACCGTGACTTGTCGCAGGATGATGTCGTCGGGATTGAAGTCGGACAGGCGGTGCGAGCCCTTGAGCCCCGCGAGCACGACCGTGCCGCCGCGGCGCACCATCTTCAGCGCGTCGGCAACCGGCTGCGTGGCGTAAGCGGTGACATCGATCACGACATCGACGCCGCGGCCGCCGGTGGCTTCGAGCACCGTCTCGACGGTCGGTTGCGCATCGACATCGATCGTCAGATCTGCGCCGAGCTCGCGGGCCAGCGCCATCTTGTGCTCATCGCGTCCCAGCCCGGTGACGATGATCTGCGAGGCGCCCGCCGCGCGCGCGGCGACCACCGAGCAGAGGCCGCGCTGGCCCGGGCCCAGGATCGCGATCGTCTGGCCCACCTCGAGCCGCGGCGTCGCCACGGCCCAGGCGAAGCCCGCGCCGAGCGGGTTGTACAGCGCCGCCAGCCGCGGCGACATGTCGTTCGGCATCTTGTGCATCGTGGTCGTGGGCGCCAGGTACATGTACTCGGCGTAGCCGCCCCACAGCGCAGGGGCGCGGTCGGTCAGCGTGTAGCCGTAGCCCGCGGCGCGATCGATGCAGCGTTCGCCCGCGCGGCAGCCGTGGCAGACCCCGCAGCGCACGCCCGGCTCGACGACGACCAGGTCGCCCACGTCAACGCCCCAGCGTTCGCGCGCCCGGGCGCCGAGCGCCGCGATCCGCCCGACCGGCTCATGGCCCGGGATGACCGGGTAGCGGGCAGCGAACTCACCGTTGAACTGCTCATAATCGGAGCCGCAGATGCCGCAGACCTCCATCCGCAGGATGCCGTCGTCGTCGCCGTACTCAGGCATCGGGAACTCGGTCATTTCGATCCGGCGGACGCCTGTCTGGACCATCGCCCGGGCAGTGGTTGGAAGTGGGTCGGCCATCGTGAACTGCTCCTCAGCGCTGGTCGATCAGCGGCTGCATGCGCGCATTGCGCGCCTCCGTGGTCGCCATGTGTTGCATCCGCTCGGCGTTGGCCGGATCCGTCGGATCGTCCCCCGGGATGCTCCCGGCGTCGCGGATGCCGCCGTCCATCACCAGGTATGAGCCGGTCATGAAATCGGCGTCCGGGCCGACGAGGAACGAGATCAGGCCTGCGATGTCCGATGGCGCGCCGGGGCGGCCGAGCGGCGTGCGGGACTCGAGTTGCTCGCGGATCGGCCCGCCCTCATCGCCGGCCAGACTGTGCGCCAGGGGCGTGTCAATCACGCCCGGACCGATCGCATTGATGTTGATCGCGTGGCGGCCGAGCTCCTGCGCCCAGCCCCGGACCATCATCGCGACGCCGGCCTTGGTCGCCGAGTAGGCCCACATCCATTCGCTGGTGGACAGGGCCGCCAACGAGGAGATGCAGACAATCCGCCCGCCCTGGCCCTGAGCGACCATCCGCTGCGCCGCGGCCTGCACGGTCAGAAACACGCCGGTCAGGTTGATGTCGACCTGGTCCTGCCAGTCCTTGAGCGAGAGCTCCAGGACCGACCCACCGCGGCCGATCCCGGCGTTCGCGACCGCGATGTCGAGCCGGCCGAACTCTTCGACACACTCGTCAGCGGCGCTCTGCACCTGGTCGATCGAGGCCACGTTGCAGCGCGCGACCAGAGCCTCACGCCCGAATTCACGCACCATCGAGGCGGTCTCTTCAGCCCCCTCGGTGTCGATGTCGGCGATGCAGATATTCACGCCGTCGCGCGCCAGCCGCACCGCGGCGCCTCGGCCGATCCCCGACCCTGACCCCGTGATCAACGCCACCCTCGCGTCAGCATCCGCCATCGCCGGCTCCTCTCGCGCTGCCAGAGGCTAACCGAGCCCCGATTTGACCGCGAGAAGCGAAGCTAGGCGGGCCCGTAGGCACGCGCGGGGTCGGCGCCGCTGCGTCGCAGGCGGCCTTCTTCGACCAGCGCCTCGAGGTGCGCGACAGTCTCGGACATCGCCATCGCGAGCTGCATCCGGTCGGCGGCGCGCTTGGGGAAGACGGCAATCGCGACGTCGCGAATGCTGCGGTCGCCGCCGTCAACGGCGTCGAGGATGTGCTGCCGGCGATCCTGATGATGCTCGAGAATCTCGCCGGCCCGCTCGGCGGGGTGATCGATGATCCGCTCGTGGGCGGGCAGCGCCAGCGTCGGGTTGAGCCTGGCGACCAGCCCCAGCGACTCCTCGAACTGCGGCAGCGGGCTGCGCGTTTCGTCCGGCCACATCCCGATGTGCGGTGTAATTCTGGCCAGCAGATGGTCGCCGGTGAACAACGCATCCGTGCCGCGGTCGAGCACGCAGAGGTGGCCCTCGGTGTGGCCGGGCGTCCAGATCAGCTCAAACTCGCGGCCGCCGACCTCGATCACCTCGTCGCCGTCGAGCAACGTGGGCTCGGGCAGCGGCAGGTCCATCGAGTCCCGCGCGGCGCGCATCCTTGCGAACATCGAGTCGGGCTTGTCCTCCTCCTCGCGCATCCCACCCTCGAGCTGCGATGCCCAGCCGGACGAGAAGCGCGACCGCGCGACCTCCGGGTCCATCTGCGACATCATCTCCATCCGCTCCCAGTCGGCCCGGTGCACGTAGACATCGCAGCCGAACGTCTGCTGTAGCTGCCCGGCGAAGGCGGTGTGGTCGGGGTGGTAGTGCGAGATGAAGGCCGCTTCGAGCCGCCGCCCGTCGGTCAGCAGCGGGCGGATCTCCTGCTCGATCAGGGCCGCGCCCTCGGGCGAGGGGAAGCCGGTGTCGAACATCGCCCAGCCCCCGCCGGTCTCAATCAACCACACATGCACATGCCCCAACGGTGGAGGCATCGGCATCGTAAATCGCCGAATCCCCGCCGGCAGCTCGGGCTGGTCGATCGCAGGCTCGGTCATACGGCAGGCTCATCCCTGTTGCGGAATCGGTCGTCGGCGGGTTGATCGAGGCCGCGGCTCAGCGCGGAACGCCACTGAGGTTAGCGCCAGCCCCGGGGAAGAGGCGACCACCGATATCCCCAGCCGCTCGCTGGGTTGGCCTGCGGTCGGCCTGTCGCCGCCTAGCGAGCGCCGCGGAGGCGCGGGTCGAAGACATCGCGCAGCGCGTCGCCGAGGATGTTGAAGCCGAACACCAGCGAGGTCAGCGCGAGCCCGGCGAACAGGCTGGTCCAGGGCGACTGCACGATGAACTGGCGACCATCGGCGATCATCTTGCCCCACGACACGTCCAGCGTGCCCAGGCCGAGGAAGCTCAACGAGGCCTCGGCGAGGATGAACGCGCCGATCGTGATGCTGAAGATCACGATCAGCGGCGCGACGATATTGGGCAGGATGTGGACGCCCATGACGCGGGCGTTGGTGGCGCCGATCGAGCGCGCGGCCTCGACGAACGGCGTCTCGCGCAATGCGATCACGGCGCCGCGCACGATCCGTTGAGTGGGCGCGACCGCGAGCGCCGAGAGCGCAAGCGTGACCCACAGCGCCGACGGCTCGGTGACGGAGCGCAACAACAGCAGGAACACGATCGGCGGGAACGACTGAATCGCGTCCATGAAGCGGTTAATGCTGAGGTCGACGTTGCCGCCAAGCCCACCGCTCAGCAGACCCACGACCGTCCCGACGCCGACGCCGATCAGCGTCGCGAAGAACCCGATGTAGAGCGACAGACGCGCCCCCTCGGTGACGCGCGCGTACAGGTCGTGCCCGGCCCGGTCGGTGCCGAACCAGTGATCGACGGATGGACCCTGCAGCGACGCGGTGGTCAGCGGCGTGTTGGTACCGGTGGCGAGCAGGTCGTCCACGTCATAGATCACCCCGTCGGTGACTTCGATCTGCGCCGGGTCGAGGTCCGCGAGGTGATCCAGCAGAATGCCGGCGTCGATCAGGCCCCGGACGTAGATGATCATGTCGTCGACCACACCGCTCTGGCTGGCGAGATCGCCGTAGACGGCCGGATCGGTGAGCAGCGTGGTCAGTTCGGCGGCCGAGATGTCGGCCGAGCGGCCGTCGAGCACGTTGGCGATCTTGTCGTCGGCGAAGTTCGCGCTGGCAACTTTGAAGACCTCCTGCGAGTCATAGCGGCCGAGGCCCAGCCAGCCACCACCCGAACCGACCGTGCCCACGGCGATCGTGGACCAGACGACGACCAGCACGAGGCCCGCCGCGCCCAGCGGCTTGTAGCGGAAGAAGCTGCGCAGCGCGCCCACGAGCATCCGCGCAGCGCCCCGCTCCTCAACGCGCAGACCCTGCGCCGCGGCGAAATCTTCGAGTTCTGCGCCGGCCTGCGGGGGGCGGTCACTCATGGCGTGCTCACCCTACGTGTAACGAATTCGCGGATCGATGAGGGCGTAGGTCATGTCGACCAGGATGTTGACGATGATGATGAACAGCGCGAAGAAGAACACCATCGTCTGGACGACGGGGATATCAGCCTGGTTGATTCGTTGAATCAGCAGCAGGCCGATCCCGGGGATGTTAAAGAGCAGCTCAAGGATGATGTTGCCGCCGATCAGCGCGGCGAGCGAGAGGCCGAGCACGCTGAGCACGTTGACCATCGCGTTGCGCATCACGTGGCGGCGAATCACCGTCCGCTCGCGCAGGCCCTTCGACCACGCCGTGCGGACGTAGTCCTGTCGCAGCACCTCCAGCAGCTCCGAACGGGTGATTCTCATCAGACCCGCTCCGGCGGCGATCCCGCCCGCCACGGCGGGGATTGTGTACAGCGCGAAGAACCCGGGCACGGAGCTGAAGATGCTGCGCGCCTCCTCACTGGTCAACGGGATTGACCACAAGCCTCCTTCCAGGATGCCGCCCGGCGTGACGACGAAGATCATCATCGTGGCGATCCAGAACGATGGCGCCGCGAGCGCGAGGATCGAAAAGCCGCGCAGCAGATAGTCGATCGGCTTGTCCTGGCGCATCGCCGACAAAATCCCGACCGGGAAGGCGATCGCCAGCCCCACGATCAGCGAATAGACCATCAGATGCAGCGAACGCGGCAGCGCGCGCATGAAGATGTCGAGCGAATCCTCCTGGGTCTGGAACGAGGGCCTGAATTTCAGCCGGATCGTCTCCCAGATGAACTCGTAGTACTGCACCCCCATCGGCTTGTCGATGCCCAGCCGATGGCGGATGTTCGCCTCGGTGATCTTTGTGGTGGGTAAGACGAGCTTCTCGCCCGGGTACAGCAGGGTGTCGACCGCCATCGTGCCATCGGGGTTGGCGGCAGAGCCACTCGGATTGGCGTTGAGGATGTCCTGCGGTTTGATCCGTCGCGCCAGAGCCAGATCGGTGACCGTGACGCTCTCACGCAGCGTCAGTGTCGTCCCCGCCGCCGCGAACGGTTTACCGTCGAACAGCTCAAAATCGATGCCCGGATTTCGCTCGATCAGCAGCTGCTCACCGACGACGGCGTCCTCCGGTAAGACGATCAGCTGTCCGACAGCGACCTTCTCGAGTAACTGCCCCGGAATGATCACGACGCGCGTGCCCGGTTTCAGCGAGGCTGCGGTCAGGTCGGGATTGACATCAAGCACCGCGCTGACACTCACGTTGTTGTCGATCGCGATGCTCTCCAGCGTGTCGCCAACGAGTACGCGGTGCGTGGTCGGCTCGACCTCGATCTCGCCCACGATCGTGGTGTCGCGTTGCTCGGCGCCCTGATTCTCGAGGTTCGAGAGTTTGCGCGTGACGAAGTCACCGGGAAGCGCGCGGAGCGCCAGGAACAACAGCGAGATCACCAACCAGATCGTGGGAATAACCAGAATCATGCGGCGGATGATGTACTTCTGCATGTCTGCTCGCGTTGGCTAAGTGGCGCCGGGGTGTTCGCGGGTGCTAGGCCGGGTCATCCGGATGGGGGACGGCGATCCGGGTCTCGTCGGGTCGTTCCGAGGCGTGCGCGAATGGTGGCGTGTCGTCGGCTAGCCGGGGGGGCTGTTGGGCGATCGTTGCGGCGTTCATGTCGTCAGCGCGGCCAGGATCGCGCAGACCGAGGCCCGCTGCGCCGACGTGTCCGCAGGCGCGGGGCAGCGACCGCCGGCTGATCCGCGATCGCACGATTGGCCGCCAAGCGTGCCGCTGGCTGCTCATGTCGGTCTCCACCGCTCGGTCGGTCGAGTTCGCCGAAGTCTACCGGAGCGTGTCGCTCACGCAACACGCTGAGCGAGATTCCGGCGCTGCAGCCCGCGATCGGGTCAGGCTGAGTAATCCGGGTGGTTGACATCGATCCAGGTGTCGTCATGTCGGTGCGTGGCGTGCGCGAACTGCAGCGTGTCCTCGCCGCGTTGGACGTAGGGCCACCAGACTTCGGGGGAGATGCCATTCATCACCCCCGGCTCGGCGGCGAGGCCCTCGATGCCGTGCACGGGGTGCGTGCCGAGCAGAATTCGTTGGGCCTCCCAGGCCATCTCACGGCGCTGACCCTGATCGAGCGTGATCTGCATCTTCTCCGCGAGCTCGGTCACCGGTGCGAAGTCGTAGTGAAGCTTGTTGGAGCTGCCGCCGGGCCGGAGAAACTCGCTGTACGAGGCGGTCGGGTCGAGGTCGGAGGGTGGCAGCGTCCACTGCGGGCCACCGCCCGGGTAGCTACCTTCAATCCAGCGCTGCAACAGCACGGTGTAGGGCTGGACGCTGAGGCTGACTTCGACGCCGAGCGTGCGCTCGTACATCGCGCGTTCGGTTTCGAGGATGCCCGGGTAGGTCTGCTCCCAGACGTGCGGCGCGTAGAGCTGAATGGTTCGGTCCTTGTCATACCCGGAGGCCTCGAGGTACTTGCGGGCGTCGGCGATATCGGCCTCGCGGTCGGGGCGGTAGCCGGGCGTGGCGAGCAGTTCCTCCTCGGGGATCGCCCAATACGAGTTGAACCAGGGCGTCAGCGCGTGGCCACTCAGCTTGCCGGCGCCGAGGTAGACGGCGTCGATCATGAGGTGGCGGTCAACCGCGAGGTGCAGGGCGTAGGCAAAGCGGCGATCGAGGTAGGGGTTGCCGAGGCCGTCCTCGCCGGCCCAATCGGGATTGAAGTTGAACATACCCGTGGTGACGGTGAAACCGAAGGCGATCTGCCCCCGCGGGTGGTCGGGGAAGTCCTCGCTGATGCCCTCCATCTGGAGGGTCGAGAGCGGAGAGCCGCCGATGTCGATCGCGCGGCTTCGGTAGGCGGCCTCGACGGACGTGGGGTCGGTGAGATTCTCCATGCCCACGGCATCGAGGTAGGGCAGCGGTTGGCCGTCGAGCCCCATCTTCCAATAGTCGGGGTTGCGGGTCAGCTCGAGCCCGAGGTCGGGGTTATACGACTGTGGAATGAACATCCCGGTGCCGGAGGAGAGCTCGATGTTGCTGGCCTCGTCGCGCCAGCGGTCACCGAATTCGCTGATCGCCTCGGGCGAGGTGATCCAGGAGAAGGGTCGCAGCGGGACACCGATCCACGTGGCGTCGATGCCGTCGGACTTCGCGATGAAGGTGAGTTCGTCGGGCGTGCTCATCGAGGCCGTCTTGCGGAACGCCGATGAGCTGGTAAAGGTGCTGTCTTCCGCGCCGCCGGAGTCGGCGGCGGCGATCTGGCGCTCGAAGTTGACTTCGATGTCCTGGGCGGTGACTGCGCGCCCGCCCTCCGTGGGATATCGATCCCAGAAACGCGCGCCCTGGTCGAGCGTGAACACGTAGGTCTCTTCGTCCGGGGTCTCGGGCAGCGAGGCCACGTCAGCCTCCATGATCCCCTGTTCCTTGTTGCGCCAGCGGATCAGGTAGTTCATATAGAAGGCCATCCAGGATTGGGTGGTCCCGAAGATGGCGCGGTGCGGATCGAAGTAGTCGTGGGCGGGTGCGGTCGTGGTGAGGCGCAGCTTGCCCCCGCGGGTGATCGCCGGGCCCGCGGCGACGGTCTGCGGCTCCGCCTCTTGCGCCTGCTGGGTCGGTGGCGCCTGTCGCGCCTGACGCGCCTGCGTGTCGGCCTGTTGAACGGCCTGCTGCGCCTGTTGTCGCGCCTGGGCTGGCGCCTGCGCTTGCGCCTGCTGCTGCTGGACCTGCGGTTGCTGCTGCGCCTGCGTCACGACCGCGGGGGCCAGCTCATCGTCATCGTCGCCGCACCCGACCAGCGCCAGACCGGCCGCGCCGACCCCGGCGCGCCCCGACGCGCTCAGCAGCGTGCGCCGACTCAGCTTCGACGCTCGCATGCGCTGCCAGTGGCTCCGCTCGGTCATCTTGGGGCCCCGCTGCTGGACTCGATTCGATGCGGGCAGGCTAACAATCTCAGCAGGGCTCGATGGCCCGCGCGACCGGCGCCAGAGCGGCACGCCAGGAAAGCTCTGAATAACTCTCCCCCCTGCGGGGGAAGATGGGGTCCGACTTCTTCAGAGGATTCCCAACGCCTCATGCGATCGCTCGCTGAGGCGCTGGCGCTTCCGACGATTCCAGCGGCGCGCTGCGCCGCTCGGATCTCTCCAGTTCGGCTACGACTCGCCGATCACGACGGGTAGTCGGGGTGGTCCGTGTCCAGCCAGGTGCTGAAGTGGTTGTGCCCGGCGTGCGCGAACTGGTAAGCGTCCTCGTTCGGGTGGTACCACGGCCAGCTTGCATCGTGGTTGATCGGGTTCATCACGGCGATCGACGGCGAGATGCCGTCCCAGCCCGTGTCGGGGTGCACGCCCATCATGATCTCGACCACCTCGTCAGCCATTACCTTCTTTTCTTCGAGGTCCAGGTTGATCTTCATCTCGGCGGCCAGCTCGGTCACGCGCGGATGCTCGTAGTTGTAGAGGTTCGAAGAACCGCCCGGCACGCGCCCGTTGATCCACGACGAGGTCGGGTCGAGGTCCGACGGCGGGTTGGTCCACGACGGACCGTCGCCCGGGTATGTGCCCTCAACGAGCCGCTGGAGGATGACCGTGTACGGCTGGATGTCGATACTCACCTCGATGCCCATCGCCGATTCATACATCCCCTTGATCGTCTCGGTGATGCCCGGGTAGCGCAGCTCCCACACGTCCGGCAGGATGATGTACAGCATCCGACCGCTGTCGCGGAAGCCGGTCGCATCCATCAGCTCGTTGACCAGTTTCAGGTCCTCACCACGGTCCGGGCGGTAGCCAGGCCAGGTCGTCAACTGGTCGTCGGTCGGCGCCCAGAACTGACTGAACCAGGGCGTCTCGGGCAATGCGCTGATCTTCGCGCTGCCCAGGTAGACCGTGTCGATCATCAGGTAGCGGTCCGTCGCCGCGTGGAACGCGGCCCACATCCGGCGGTCGATCCAGGGGTTGCCGAGGCCGTCCTCGCCCGGCCAGTCGGGGTTGAAGTTGCTGCGGCACTGGATCGTGAAGCCACCCGCGGTGATCCGCCGATCCATGTCCGGGAAGTCGTTCACGATTCCGTCGATCCGGCTGATGTTCAGACCCGCGGCGTCGAGCCCCTTGCCGCGCAGCGCGGCTTCGATCGCCGTCTCCTCGAACAGGTTGATGTAGTGGAACTCGTCCAGGTAGGGCAGCTGATTGCCCCATTCGTCGTACTTCCAGTAGTCGGGGTTGCGCCGCACGACGAGCCGGTCGTCCGGATCGAAGCTCTCGGCGATGAACGGGCCCGAGCCCGCGACCCGCAGCACCGTGTTCTCGTCGCGCCACACGTCCGAGTCGTAGCCCCATTCCTGGATGCCTTCCGGCGACGCGATCCAGCCGAAGGGATTGAGCACGCTGGCCGACAGGAAGGTCGAGTCGATCCCGTCCGAATTGAGCACCAGCGTCTGATCATCGACCGCCTCTCGGGCCACGATCTTGCGCCAGCTTGAGGCGGAGAGGAACGTCCCGTCCTCCACGCCGGTCGAGTCGAACGCGTTCGTCTGGCGTTCGATGTTGAACACGATGTCCTGCGCCGTGACCGCGCGGCCGCCCTCGGTCGGGAACTGGTCGTGCCAGCGCGCGCCATCGGTCACGGTGAAGACATAGGTCGTGCCATCCGGAATCTCGGGCAAGCCCGCGAGATCCGAATCCATGATCGCTTTCTCTTTGTTCGCCCAGCGAATCAGGTAGTTGTAGACCCAGCCGTGCATGAACTGGGTCGGCCCGAAGACCCCGCGGTGCGGGTCCCAGTAGTCGTGCGTGCTGACCGGCCCGGCAATCCGCAGCGTGCCGCCATACGTCGGCTGGTCGGTCGCCACGGCGACCGACTGCTGCTGGTCATCGTCCGCGTCGGCGGCCGCGTCGGCGGGCGCGTCAGCGGCCTGATCCTGCTGATCGGCCTGCTGCGCGGCGCTGGCCGCGGCCTGCTGCTGCTGCTGCTGATCCTGCTGCTGCGCGGCGCTCGGCGCCGGCTGATCTTGCTGCTGCTGGCGCGCCTGCGTGGTCGCGGGCGCAGCCTCGCCGTCGTCGTCATCATCGTCGCCGCAGCCGACCAGCGCCAGGCCGGCTGCGCCGACCCCGGCGCGACCCGACGCCCGCAGTAGCGATCGCCGACTCATCCGCGACCGTCGCATCCGCTGCCAGTAGGTTCGCTCGTTCATGTCAGGTCCTCCTGTAGACCGCTAGATGACTCAGCGTAGCTCAGATTGAGGTTCGGGGAACGCAAGGACGCCGCCGCGATCAGCGGGCGCCGCGCAGGCGTGGGTCGAGCACGTCGCGCAGCGCGTCGCCGAGGACGTTGAAGCCGAACACGAGCGAGGTCAGCGCGAGCCCCGCCCACAGCGATGTCCAGGGTGAGTAAACGATGAACTGGCGGCCGTCGGCGATCATCTTGCCCCACGACACGTCCAGCGTACCGAGCCCCAGGAAGCTCAACGCGGCCTCGGCCAGAATGAACGCGCCGATTGTGATCGTGAAGATCACGATCAGCGGCGCAACGATGTTGGGCAGAATGTGGAAGCCCATGATCCGCTGGGCTGTGGCGCCGATCGTGCGCGCCGCCTCGACGTACGGCATCTCACGAATTTGGATCACGCTGCCGCGCACAATCCGGTTGGTGGGGGCGATCCCGAGCACCGAGAGCGAGAGCGTGACCCAGAGCGCCGAGGGGTCGGTGACCGACGCGATCAGCAGCAGGAAGACGATCGGTGGGAAGGCCTGAATGGCGTCCATGATGCGGTTGACGATGAGGTCGACGCCGCCGCCGAGTGAGCCGGCGAGTAGCCCAATCACGGTGCCGATGCCGACGCCAACCAGGGTGGCGAAGAAGCCGATGTAGAGCGAGAGCCGCGCGCCCTCGGTGACGCGGGAGAACAGGTCGTGGCCGGCGCGGTCGGTACCGAACCAGTGTTTGCCCGAGGGGCCCGCGAGCGACGCCGTGATCAGCGGGTTGTCGGTGCCGGTCGCCAGCAGCCGATCGACATCCTTGATCAGCCCGTTTTCGATTTCGATCTGTTCAGCCTCGAGCAGTGTGTCGAGCAGTGCGCCTTGCTCGACCAGATCGAGGCCGTACGTGACCATTTCCTGAGCCACGCCGGCGTCAGTGGCGGCGGAGCCGTAGATCGCGGGGTCGGAAGCGATTTCGCGCAGCTCGGCAGTGGAGATGCTCTCGTCGACGCCGTCCAGCGCGTTGGCGAGCTTGTCGTCGGCGTAGGGCGCCGAGGCGACCTCGAAGACGGCGCGGGAGTCGTAACGGCCGATCCCCAGCCAGCCGCCGCCGTCGCCGACCGTGCCGACCGCGATCACGCTCCAGAAGACGACCAGGATGAGTCCGGCGCCGCCGAGCCGCTTGGTGCGCATGAACCGGCCGAATGCGCGCAGCCCGCGATGCAGGCGGCCGGCGTCGTCAACACGGAGGCCCTGCTGTGCGGCGACATCAGCAAGCTCCGTGGGTGCGGTTGATCGTTCGCTCACGGCTGGCGCTCCTGGATCACGGTTAGCTGTAGCGGACGCGCGGATCGATCAGCGCATAGCTGATGTCGATGACGATGTTGACGATGATCACGAAGAGGGCGAGGAAGAAAAACATGGTCTGAATGACGGGGATATCGGCTTGGTAGATGCGCGTGATCAGCAACACGCCGATACCTGGGATGTTGAAGAGAATTTCGAGGATGATGTTGCCGCCGACCAGCGCCGCCAGCTGTAAACCGAAGACGCTCAGCACCGGCACCATTGCATTGCGCAGCGCGTGGCGCCGGATCACCGCGCGCTCACGCAGGCCCTTGGACAGTGCGGTGCGCACATAGTCCTGGCGCAGCACCTCAAGCAGCTCGGAGCGGGTAATCCGCATCAAGCCCGCGCCGGCCGCCAAGCCGCCGGCGACCGCGGGAATCGTGTAGAGCGCAAAGAAGCCTTCAACCGACGTGAAGATGCTGCGGGCGCTCTCGTCGGTTAACGGAATCGACCATAAGCCGCCGCTGAAGACGCCGCCCGGCGACACGACGAAGATCATCATGGTCGCGATCCAGAACGGTGGCGCCGCCAACGCCACGATCGCGAATCCGCGCAGCCCGTAGTCGATCGCCTGGTCTTGGCGGATCGCGGACAAGATGCCGACCGGCAGCGCGACCGCGATTGCCACGATCAACGCGTAGGCGTTGAGGTGCAGCGTGCGCGGCAGGGCGCGCAAGAAGATGTCCATCGAGGCTTCGTTGGTCTGGAACGAGGGGCGGAACTGGAGGCGGATGGTGTCCCAGAGAAATTCGACGTATTGCACGCCCAGCGGCTTGTCGATCCCGAGTTGGTGCTGGACCGAGGCCTCGGTGATCTCGCGCGTCGGCGCGATGATCGTGGCGCCGGGCAGCAATGCGGTCTCGGCGGTCAGCGCGCCGTCGGGGTTGGAGGGCGAGCCGACGGGGTTGACGTTGAGATAGTCCGCCGCGGTCACACGGTTCACCGTGGCGAGTTCATTGATGGTGGTGCTGGTGCGCAGCGTCAGCACGACTCCGGCCGGTGCGTAGGGTTCGCCGGCGAAGCTGGGAAAGTCGATGCCGGGATTGCGCTCGATCAGCAGCGCCACGCCCTGCTCGACGTCTTCCGGGAGGGTCAGCCGTTGGCGCCTCGAGATCTCCGACAACAGCTGCCCGTCGATGACAATCAGGCTCGAGCCCGGTCGCAGCTCGGAGTCGGCGTCCAGGCGCTGATTGTTGGCCAGCACCTCGTCAACGCCCACCCCGTACTGGAGCGCGATCGATTCGAGCGTGTTGCCGCCGACCACGCGGTGCAAGGTGCGCTCGATCTCCACCTCGCCGAGGATCTCGGCCGGCTGGGTGGTTGCGCCGGAGGCTTCGAGATTGGAGAGCTTGATCGTGACGTAGTCGCCGGGCAGAGCGTTGAGCGCGAGAAACAGAATCGAGATGACCAGCCACAGCGTGGGAATCACGAGTAGGAAGCGGTTGATCAGGTACTTCTGCATCTCGCGCTCCGACGAGGCTGAGCAGTAGGCCGAGTGGCAGGGGCGGTGCGCCGTGCTGGTTCGCGCAGCGCGGCGCCAATGCTGGCGCCGCGCTGCGGACGGACAGCCCTAGGCCGGGAACTCCGGGTGGCTGGTGTCGATCCAGGTTTCGTCGTGGTTGTGCGAGTCGTGCGCGAACTGCCAGGTGTCCTCATCACGGTCCACGTACGGCCACCAGATCGTCGGCACGACGCCGTTCATCACGCCGAACCAGCCAAAGATCCCTTCGAGCCCGTGCGTCTCGTCGACGCCGAGACCGATTCGCTGCACCTCGCGCGCCATGTCGCGGCGTACTTCGGTGTCCAGCGTGACCGTCATCGTGTCGACGATCTCCTCGACCGGCGCATAATCGTATTGGCTGATGTTCGAAGCCGCGTCGCGCTTCAGCGTCAGCCCGAACTGAGCCGTGGGGTCGAGGTCGGCGGGCGGGTTGGTCCAGGTCGGCGCGCGGCCGGGGAATGTCTTGTTGTCGAAGCGGTCCTGCATCACCGTGTAGGGCTGCAGGTCGAGCTCCACGTTGAAGCCGAGCGCGTCGTTGTACATGTTGCGGGTTGTCTCGGAGATGCCCGGGTAGGTCGTCTCCCAGAGGTCGGGGATGTAGATCGTGACCGAGCGGTCAGTGTCGAAGCCGGACGCAGCGATCAGCTCGCGCGCGAGCTGAATGTCGGCGTCGCGATCGATCCGGAAGCCGGGGAAGGTGCGCAGCTCCTCCGCCGGAATCGTCCAGTAGTCGCTGAACCAGGGGCAGTAGTGCGTGCCCGACGGCTTCGCCGCGCCCAGGTAGACGGCGTCGATCAGCAGGTCGCGGTCCACCGCCACGTGCATCGCGTAGGCGAACCGACGGTCGAGGTACGGGTTGCCGAGCCCGTCGGAGCCCTCCCAGCCGGGCTCGTAGGTGCCCATGACCGTGACGATCGTGAAGCCGAACGCGCCCTCCGCCGTGGGGTGGTCGGGGAAGTCGCTGGTCAGTTCGTCGACCTGCACCGAGGAGAGCGGGAAGCCGCCGATGTCGATCCCCTTGCCGCGATAAGCGGCGTCAACCGCGGTCGCGTCGGTCAGGTTGATGAAGTCCACCGCGTCGAGGTATGGCAGCTGCTGCCCATCCGCGCCGGTCTTCCAGTAGTTGGGGTTGCGCTCCAGATAGATGCCGATGTCGGGGTCGTAGGTCTGGGGAATGTAGGGTCCGCTACCCGAGGACAGCTCGACGTTGGCGGTTTCGTCGCGCCAGCGGGAGCCGAACTCCTGGATCGCTTCCGGTGAGGTGAACCAGGAGAAGGGGCGCAGGATCGTGCCGCCGAGGTATGTCGAGTCGGGACCCGCCGTTTTGGCGATGAATGTGGTTTCATCCGGCACCTCGGTCAAGGCCGTCTTGCGGAATGCTTCCTGGCCGCGGAAGCGGGCGTCGGGGTTGCCATCGGCGTCGAGCGCGGCAATCTGACGGTCGAAGTTGATGTCGATGTCCTGCGCCGTGATCTCGCGCCCGCCCTCTGTCGGGTACCGATCCCACCAGCGCGCGCCGCGATCAACGCTGAATATGTAGGTCTCTTGGTCCGGAAGCTCCGGCAGCGACGCAATGTCCGACTCCATGATCCCGCGTTCCTTGTTCCCCCAGCGGATCAGGTAGTTCATGTAGAACCCCATCCAGTACTGGGTGGGGCCAAAGAGGCCGCGGTGGGGGTCGAAGAAATCGTGGGTGGCGGCCGGGGTGGAGAACTTGAGGGTGCCGCCGTAGCCGCGCGCAGCGGCAGCAGACGCGACCTGCTGCTGTTGCTGCTCGGCCGCGGTCGCCTGCTGCTGATCGGCCTGCTGAGCCTGTTGGTCGGCGGCGGCCGCCTGTTGTTGCTGATCCTGCTGCTGCGCGGTGGTCGCTGCCGGCTGATCTTGATCTTGCTGCTGCTGGCGCGCCTGCGTGGTCGCGGGTGCAGCCTCGCCGTCGTCGTCATCGTCGCCGCAGCCGACCAGCGCCAGGCCGGCCGCGCCGACCCCGGCGCGACCCGACGCGCGCAACAACGACCGCCGACTCATCCGCGATCGCCGCATCCGCTGCCAGTAGTTTCGCTCGCTGCTCATTTTGTGGCCTCCATTCTCGCTCTTGGCCCACGAGTGTACTCCCGCACCATGCAATGCGTCTGCGACTAGCATCTGACCGTGACCCAGGAAGTTCCCACCCCCGCCGGCGCCGGTCCGCCGCTCGAAGAGCTGAAGCAGGAGATTCTGCGCGGCTGGGAGCGCGGCGCCGACTTCTTCGACCAGCGCTGGGGAGACCAGGGCGACGAATTCCACCACGGCGTCTTCGCGCCCGCCGCCGAACGAATGCTGGGTCTCGAACGTGGCGCCTCGGTGGTCGAGTTCGCCTGCGGCAACGGCGCGTTCGCGCGGCGTCTGGGGCGGGCCGGGATGCGTGTGCTGGCCACGGACCTCTCGCCGATATTGATCGAACATGCACGCAGGCGAAACGAAACCATCTCGGACCAGCGAGTCGACGCCCGCTACGAAGTCCTGGACGCGACCGACGAAGGCGCCATCGTCTCGTTGGACGGCCAGCCGTTCGACGCCGCGGTCTGCATCATGGGTGTGATGTCGATGGCGGCCTTGCGCCCGATGTTCGGGGGGGCGGCGCGCATCCTGAAGCCGCGCGGGACATTCGTGGTGATCACCCTGCATCCCGCCTACGCGACCGCGGCTACCCGCTTCGCCAAGTCCGAGCAGGATGACCAACCGCACGGCCTGACCGTGACGCGCTACCTCTCGCGATTCGTGACCCACGGCGTGACCAACGTCGCGCAGCAGGAACGGCAGGTCTACTTCCACCGCCCGCTCGGCGAACTGCTCCAGGATGCGTTCGCCGCGGGCCTCACGCTCGACGGCATGGAGGAACTTCCCGCGCCCGAGCAACCCTTCGAGGAGTCCAAACTCATGTGGAACGTGCTGCCCGAGATCCCGATGGCCGTGGCGCTGCGTTTCCGGCGGGTGCCGTGATGGCTCGTTCGCGCGCCTCCCTCCGTCTTTCCCGCGAAGGGAGACCTTCGCGAAAGCCTCCATTCCCTTCGCTCCCCGTGTCGGAGACCGTGGCGCAATCCACATTCGACGCGATCGCCGTCCCTGTAGGGGCGACCCTTGTGGTCGCCCTGAGCCGAGACGGTGGGACTGACCAGCCAGGAACGGAAGGGCAGCCACAAGGGCTGCCCCTACAGGGGAAGCAGGAGTTACGCGAAGGTCTTCGTCGAGCGGAGCAGACGGAGAGAATGAGGGTGACGCGATGACCTTCTCCTGGGACCTGTGGCGATTCACCGATGGCGTGCGGCTACGGATCGCGCTCGCCGTGCTGCTCGGCCTGCTCGCCGTCGCCACGGGCGTGGCCCGTCTGGCGCTGCTGGGCTGGATGGGCGCGCGTATCTTCGAGGGCGAGTCGTTTAGCTCGCTGGCGCCGCTGATCATCGCCGCCGCGGTGCTCACGCTGGCGCGCTCGGGCTTGCTCTACGCCAAGGAAGAGCTGGCCAACGGCACCGCGGTGCAGGTCCAGTTCCGCCTCCGACAGCGGCTCTTCAATCGCGTCATGGCGCTCGGCCCGGCGCACTTCGACCGCCAGCGCACCGGCGATGTCACGGTCGGCGTCGTCGAGGGCGTCGAGCAGCTCGAGACCTTCTTCGGCCAATACCTTCCGCAGCTGATCGTCGCCGCGATCGCGCCGATCGGCATCTTCGCCTTCATGATCTTCCTCGACCTGCCTGTTGCCGCCATCTACCTCGCGGTCGCGCTCTTCACGCTCGCGCTGCCCTCGCTCCTGCAGCGCCAAAACGCGGCCGCCAGCCTGCGGCGCCGCGACGCCTACGGCTCGTTCGCCGCAGACTTCCTTGATTCATTGCAGGGGCTCGCGACACTCAAGGCGTTCGGCCAGAGCCGCCGCCGCGGCGATGCGCTGGCCGAGCGCGCCCGCGAGGTCTTCCGCACCACGATGGGCGTGCTGATGCACAACGCCCTGGCGCAGGGCCTCACGATCCTCGCGATCACGCTCGGTGCAGCCGTCGCGCTGAGCGTCGGCGCCCTCCGGGTCGAGAGCGGCGCGATGGGGATCGCCGAGCTGCTCGTCGTCCTGATGCTCGGCGTTGAGGTCTTCCGCCCGCTGCGCGAGCTGAGCCAACTCTTCCACCAGGGCCTGCTCGGCGTCGCCGCCGCGCAAAGCGTGCTCGACGTCGCCGACGCCGAGCCGATGGTCCCGGATGTCCGCAGCGAATCGCCGCCCGAGCCGCTCAGCGCGCGGATCGACTTTGACGAAGTCACCTTCGCCTACCCCACGGGCCGCCGCGACGCGCTGAGCAACGTCAGCTTCTCGGTCGAAGCCGGTCGCCGTGTGGGCGTCGTGGGACGCTCAGGCTCGGGCAAATCGACGCTGCTCTGGCTGCTCCAGCGGATGTACACGCCGCAGCAGGGCCAAATCCGGCTCGGCGGCCGGGACCTCAACACGCTCAGATTCGCCGACATCCGTAAGCAGATGGCCGTCGTGATGCAGGACACCTACCTCTTCCACGGCACTGTGCTGCACAACCTGCGCTTCGGCCGTCCCGACGCCACCGACGAGCAGGTCATCGCCGCCGCGCAGGCCGCCAACGCCCACGAGTTCATCAGCAACCTGCCCGAGGGCTACCAGACGACGATCGGCGAGCGCGGCCACCGCCTCTCCGGCGGCGAGCGCCAGCGCATCGCGATCGCCCGCGCGCTGCTGCGCGATGCGCCGATCCTGATCCTCGACGAGGCGCTCTCCAGCGTCGACGCCGAGAACGAGGCCACGATTCAGGAGGCGCTCGACCGCCTGATGGCCGGCCGCACGACGCTGATCATGGCCCACCGGCTCTCCAGCGTGATGGCCTGCGATGACATCCTCGTGCTCGACGACGGACGGCTGGTCGAGCGCGGCGACCACTCGACGCTGCTCGCCACCGGCGGCGCGTACGCCCAGCTGATGTCCGCGCAGACCGCCGACGACCCCGCCTTCGGCGGCAGGGTCGCCACGGCAGACTTCGACGCGCTCGCTCCGGCCGCGGCTGCCAGCACCGCCGACCTCGGCGTCACCGGCGCCCCGACCGACGCGATCGTGCGCGCCGAGGGCATGGGCTGGGCCGAGACGATCACCCGGCTGCTCTCGATGGCGGCGCCCTATTGGGCCAAGACCTCGCTCTCGTTCGTCAGCGGTGTCGCGCACTTCTTCGGCGCGATCGCCGTCGGCGTGATCGGCGCGCTGATGGTCGGCAACGTCCGCGACGGCGAGAGCATCACGCTGCTCACCATTCTGTTGATCGTCGTCGCCGTGCTCACGGGCGTCTGCCGCTTCCTGGAGAACTGGATCTCGCATGACATGGCCTTCCGGCTACTGGCCGATCTGCGCGTTCAGCTGTTCCGCAAGCTCGACGATCTCGCGCCCGCCTATCTGCTGCGTCGCCGCAGCGGCGACCTCGTCTCGATGGCGACGCAGGACGTCGAGACGGTCGAGTACTTCTTCGCCCACACCATCGCCAACGTCGTCGTCACCGTCGTGGTGCCCGGCGCGGCTCTGATCACGGTGTTCCTCGTCGATTGGCGGCTCGGCCTCGGGCTCGCGCCGCTGCTCCTGCTCGCCGCGCTGAGTCCGCTGTTCACCCGGCGGATCGTCGACGGCCTCGGCTCCCGCTCCCGCGACCACCTCGGCAATCTCAACGCCCACATGGTCGACACGCTGCAGGGGCTGCGCGAGATCGTCGCCTTCCAGCGCGAAGCCCCGCGCGCCGAGGAGTTCGACACCCGGATGCGCGAATACGCCCCTGTCCGCCGCGGCTTCAACCGACAGATCACCGTCCAGCGCGTCATGCTCGATGGCCTCACCGGCATCGGAGGCCTCTCCGTGCTGGCGATCGGCGGGGCGCTCGCCGTGCGCGGCGACCTCGACCCCACCCTCGCCCCGCTGCTGACCCTGCTGGCGATGGGCGCATTCCTGCCCGTCGCCGAGCTCGCGCAGGTCGGACGGCGGCTCGGCGACACGCTCGGCGCGACACGCCGACTCACCTCGGTCCACAGCGAAGAGCCCTCGGTCGTCGACGGCCCGAGCGCCCTCCCGTTGACCGCGGCGCAGCCCAGCGCCGCCTCGTTGGCCACCGTCCGCTTCAGCTACGAGGACACGCCCCGCACCGCGCTCAACGGCGTCTCGTTCGAGCTCAAGCCCGGCGGCACCGTCGCGCTGGTCGGCCCCTCCGGCGCCGGCAAAACCACCGCCGCGCATCTGCTGCTGCGTTTCTGGGACCCCCAGGAAGGGGTCATCTCGCTTGACGACACCGACCTGCGCACCTTCCGCCTCGACGAGCTACGCGGGCAGGTCGCGCTGGTCGCACAGGACACCTACCTGTTCAACACCTCGATTCGCGACAACCTGCTTGTCGCCAGGCCCGACGCCAGCGAGGCCGAGCTTGAGCTCGCGGTTAGCCGCGCCGGCCTGGCCGACTTCGTCGAGTCGCTGCCCGACGGCCTCGACACGCGCGTCGGCGAGCGCGGCGCGCAGCTCTCCGGCGGCCAGCGCCAGCGGGTCGCCATCGGCCGCGCCCTGCTCAAGGACGCTCCGGTGCTCGTGCTCGACGAGGCGACCTCCCATCTCGACGGCTACAACGAGCGACTCGTCCGCGATGCGCTCGACGAACTCATGGCTGACCGCACCACCCTCGTGATCGCGCACCGGCTCTCGACGGTCCGCGACGCCGACATGATCGTCGTGCTTGACGACGGTCGCGTCGCCGAGGTCGGCGCGCACGAAGAGCTCGCCGCCCGCGACGGCCTCTATAACCGGCTCGTGCGCCGTCAACTCGCCGGCACGCGCGAATAGCTACGCTGGCGCCTGCAGAGCGGAGTGGACTGGAGCGGATCGCGATGAAAACCCTGCTGATGGAAATCGTCACCCTGGTGGTCTTCTGGCCGCTGCGAATCGTGTCGGTGCTCTTCGGACGCCGCGCCAACGAGAAGGTGCGCAACTGGCAGGACAGCATGTGGACCTGGGGGCTCGGCGGCGCGGCGATCGGCTATATGGTCGGCACTGATCACTTCAGCGGGCCCGGCGCCGAGGGCGGCGCGGGCTTCGATGCCGGACAACATCACGGCGGACCGCACGATGGCGGCGGAATCGCCGGCGGCGGTTTCGGCGGCGATGTGGGCTCCTTCTAGCCAACCCAGGGAGCACCCAAGATGGCCTCAGTCTTCTTCGAGATCCTGATCATCATCATCTTCCCGCCGCTCAAACTGATCGCGCGCATCTTCGGCAAGGGCGCCCACGCACGCGTCAAGCGGGTCGAGGACGCCGTGATCCGCGAGGTCCACGCGATGGGTGCGGAGGCCCGCACGATTCATGAGATCGAGATGAACGCGAGCAACAAGGCCTACCTCGCCGGCGGCGCGATCGACCACTCCCGCCACATGCCCAAGGACACGCTCGATCCGACCGAACGCGCCCGTCGCACGATCGGCGCTGACCTCTCGCTCGAACAACAGTCGACGCCCGGGCAGGAGGTCCTGCAGCGCGGCCCCAAGCGCGTCGAAGCGATCAACTCCGACGCGCCCCGCTCCGACCAGATGAAGGAGGCGGTGCTCGAAGCCCAGCGCCTCCGTCAGGCCCGCCAGCAGCGCAACACCCGCAACCGCCGCCGCGGCTAGGCAGCATGCGAGCAGTCCGATCGAACTGCTCCCCCCGAGAGGGAGCTGGCGCGCAGCGACTGTGGGGGAGGGTCCCGAGTTGATACAGCGCTCGGCGGCCCCCCTCTGTCCCTACGGGACATCTCCCCCCGCTCCGCGGGGGGAGAGGGGAAATGGAGATTACGCGCAGGTCTCCTCAGGGGGAGCTGGCGCGCAGGGACTGTGGGGAGGTTCCGCTATCCGGTGAGGGCGCGCCCGAAGCCCCCCTCTGTCACTTCGTGACATCTCCCCCCGAGGGGGGAGAGATTTGAGATTCCGATTCCGCTGACGACTCAATGTGGTCAGCGGGGGATGAGGTCAGGGGGGTTCGTTGACGATGGTGACGGGGCCGGCGGTGATGATGCTGGGGAGTGCGTCGATGTGGCGGGGGCGCCGGGGCGGGGAGGTCGGGGGTGGGCTTGTGGGGGGATCGAGGGATGGGGCGGGTTCGTGTGGGTTGGGCGTCGGCATGTGCGAGCGGGGGTTGTGGTCGATCGGGGAGGGGGGCTTGAAGCGGGGGATGGTGGGAGTGGGGAGGCGGGGGAGCGGGTCGCGCGGGGTTGGGTGGGGGTTTGGGCGGGCTGCGGTTGGCAGCTGGGCTGGCGGTTGGGTGGGGGTGGCAACTGGCAATTCGGTTTGGGCGTCGCGCTGACGGATTTCTTCGAGCTCGTGCTCGCTGGCGGGCCAGACGTTGATCACTTCGATGCGCGGCTCCTCGGGGTTGCGGGGGGCGATCGGGCCGACGATGCCGAGTCCGCGGGAGAGGACGTAGACGGCGCTGAGACGGGTTGCGTCGGATTTGGTGGTGTTGGCGAGGCGCATCAGCCGGTTGCGGATGTGCTCGGGTCCGAGGATGCGACCGAGCACGTTGAGGGCGGATAGCCGGCGGCCGTCGGACGGGGCGTGGTCGGCGATTTCGGTGATCGTGCCGAGGGCGAAGTCGACGGCGGCGGCGTGACTGATGAGTTCATCGCTGTCGAGGTCGAAGTCAGAGGGGTCGCCGGGCACGAGCTCGGGGCTGAGGACTTCGATGAGTTGGTCGAGCTGCGCGAGGGCCTGGTCGTCGGTGAGACGCGAGAATTCGAGGTCGAGTCCGTGCCGGTCGGCTGGGTCGTGCGTGGTGGTCATGGCGCGATCAGGTAGACAGCGTCGCCGTCGGGGTCGATTCCGGGGAGGACGTTGGCCAGCTCCTCAGCGCTGGCGATGCGCACGTTGTCCGGGGAGTTGAACGGGGGCGCTCGATGCGGCGGTCGGCGGCGCTGCGGCGGGTGTCGCCCGAGGGGGATATTTCGGCGAGGACGGTGAGGCCGGCGTGGACGACCTGGCGGAGGGTGTTGGGGTCGTTGAGGTCGAGGTTGGGGTTGTGGAGGTCGATCGTGGGATCGGGGAGCTGGCCCGGTTCGAGCTGGGGGAGGCGTTGTCGGAGCCAGGTGAGGAGCTGGTCGTGGGTCACGTTGGGGATGGTAGCAGAACATCTGTACTGTGGTGGGGTAGGGGAGTGTGGTGGGGGTGACGTTGGGGGCTGTGGGTTGGGGAGCCTGCGCCGCGGGGGGGGGGCGGCGAGGTTGGGGAGGCCCCCCTCTGTCACTTCGTGACATCTCCCCCCGAGGGGGGAGAGATGGGAGCCGGCTTGTGCAGGGCGTTCTTGGCGGGTGGGTCGGGTGGGCGGTTCAGCGCCGTCGGGGGTGGTTGCTGCGTGCGGGTTTGGGTGGATCGGCTCGATTCCTGCCTGCGCAGGAATGACGGAGGGGGGGCGGGAATGACGGAGCGGGGCTCTCCGGCTCCGCAACGGGCCGGCCCCCCTCTGTCACTGCGTGACATCTCCCCCCGAGGGGGGAGAGATGGGAGCCGGCTTGTGCAGGGCGTTCTTGGCGGGTGGGTCGGGTGGGCGGTTCAGCGCCGTCGGGATTGGTCGCGGCGTGCGGGCTTGGGTGGATCGCCTGGACTCCTGCCTGCGCAGGAATGACGGAGGGGGGGCGGGGGGGGGGGGGGGGTGGCTCATGGTGGGGGGAGAGTGATTCAGAGCGTGCCTAGCTGCCGTGGTACTCGGGGGTGCGGCGCTCGTTGAACGCTGAGACGCCTTCTTTGATGTCGTCCGTGTAGGCGAGCCGCTCGAAGAGCAGCTGCTCGATGCGCAGTCCGTCCTCCAACGAGGTCTCAGCGCCGCGCACGGCGGCCTCCTTGCAGGCGCGGACCGCCAGCGGGGCGTTCCGGCAGATGCGCTCGGCCAGCTCGCGCGCCGCGCCGATCAGCTCGCCGGGCTCGACGACGCGATGCACGAGGCCGATCTCGTAGGCGCGATCCGCGTCCAACGGAGCCCCGGTCAAGAGGATCTCCATCGCTCGACTCTCGCCGAGCAGACGCGGCAGCCGCTGCGTCCCGCCCCAGCCGGGCAGCAGGCCGAGCCCGACTTCAGGCTGACCCAGCCGCGCGCCTCGCGCGGCGATGCGGATGTCACAGGCCAGCGCGACCTCGAGGCCGCCGCCGAGCGCGAATCCGTTGATCGCCGCGATCATCGGCTTGGCGATGAACTGCCCGCGCATGATCGTCGGCGGCAGCGTCAGCCGCTCCTTGGCCGGCTCATCCATCAGCGCCGGGATCATGTCGCGCAGGTCGGCGCCGGCCGAAAACGCGCGGTTGCCGGCGCCCGTCACGATCGCCACCCATGCGTCCGCGTCGTCCGCGAACCGACCACAGGCCTCGCTGAAGGCCGCGTAGTGTTCGCGGTCGAGCGAGTTCAGCGCCCGTTCGCGGTCGATCGTGATCGTGCAGATGTGGTCCGAGAGCTCGTAGTTCACTGCCATCGATCAGCCTCCGTATTCATAGATGCCACGGCCCGTCTTGCGGCCCAGGCGGCCCGCGGACACAAGGCGACGCAGGATTGTGGGTGGCGCGAGTGCCGGGTCGCCGATCTCGCGCTGCATGCTTTCGGCCACATCGAGCAGCACGTCGAGGCCGACCAGGTCGCTGGTCGCCAGCGGGCCCATCGCGTGACCGACGCCGAGCTGGCAAGCCTGATCGATGTCCTCCGCCGTCGCCACGCCCGACTCCCAGAGCCGCAGCGCACTCAGGCAGAGCGGCACGAGCAGACGATTGACGATGAACGCCGGCGTGTCCTTGACCCGCACCGGCGTCTTGCCCGTCGCCTCGGCGAACGCCCAGGCCGCGTCGACCGCCTCAGCCGACGCGGTCAGCGGCGTGACCAGCTCCACGAGCGGCAGAATCTGCGCCGGATTGAAGTAGTGCAGCCCCACGACGCGCGAGGCGTCGCTCATCCGCTCGGCGATCTCCTGCAGCGACAGAGACGAGGTGTTGCTGGCCAGGAAGACGGCTCGCGGGCAGGTCGTCTCAAGTTCGGCGAAGATCGCCTGCTTCAGCTCGATCCGCTCCGACACCGCCTCGATCACCGCGTCCGCGACGCCCAGCGCGCTGAGCTCAGTGGCCGTGGTCAGCGCCCGCAGCGACGCTTCGCGCTGCGTCTGGTCGATCCGTTCGCGCGAAAGCAGCCGGTCGAGCCCGCCCTCGATCGTCGCCTCCGCCGCCGTGAGCTGCCCTGGATCGACATCCACCAGCGTCACCGAGATCCCTGCCAACAGCGCGGTCTGAGCAATTCCCGCGCCCATCGTGCCTGCGCCAACCACTCCCAGCCGTTCGATTGCCATCGCGTGCTGTTCCCCCTCCGGCATTCCGAGCTTGCTCCAGAGACGGAGCATAGTCGCGACCTCCCGCCGCTCCATCGGGGAGGCCGCGCACGGAGCCCCCCTCTGCCTGCGGCATCTCCCCCCGCTCCGCGGGGGGAGAGGGGAAGTGGGGATTACGCGCAGGTCTCCACTAGGCTGAATTCAGAGCCGGCGCGCCGGGCGGCATCGTGGCCGCCCGTTTTCGCGTCCGGCGATCACTGGCAGCACCGACCATCGCCGCGGAGAGAGAACTCACATGACACGACGCATTGGCATGGGCTTCGACTGGCAGGGTTCGATGGACCGCGAGCGGGCGCTGAAGCGCGCACAGATCGCCGACGAAGTGGGGATCGACTCGATCTGGGTCGCGGAGGCCTGGGGCCAGGACGCATTCACGACGATGGTTCAGCTCGTCGAGCGTACGGAGAACGTGCAGGTCGGGACCGGGATCGTCAACATCTATTCGCGCACGCCGGCGGCGCTCGCGCAACATTTCGCCACGATCGACGAACTCTCCGAGGGCCGCGTGATCGTCGGCCTCGGCAACTCGGGCCCGCAGGTCATCGAGCACTTCCACGGGGTCCCCTTCCAGCCCGCGTTCAAACGCATGCGCGAGACCGTCGAGATCATGAAGATCCTGTTCGCCGGCGAGCGGCTCAACTACGACGGCGACATCTTCAAGCTGCAGCGTGGCTTCACGCTGCGCTTCGAGACGTATCGCAAGCAGCTGCCGATCTACCTCGCCACGCTGAACCCAAAATCGGTGCGGATGACCGCCGAGATCTCCGACGGCTGGCTGCCGATCATGATCCCGATGGACCGGCTCAAGGAAGAGATCGACCAGATCCACGATTGGGTGCGCGAGGCGGGCAAGGACCCGGCCGACTTCACCGTCCGCGCTCCGGGCGGCGTGACCGTGACCAACAGCCCGGAGGCGAAGGCCCGCGCGCGCGCCGGCCAGGCCGGGACGCTTGCCTTCTACTGCGCCCGGATGGGCGAGTTCTACTACCGACAGCTCTCACGGATGGGCTACGAGGACGAAGCAAACGCCGCCCGCGTTGCCTGGAAAGAGGGCGGTGGCGGCGCCGCCGCACAGTCCCTGCCCGAGGACATGCTGGAGCAGTTCGGCTTCGTCGGCACGACCGAGGAGTGCGTTGAGCGCCTTGAGCAGGAGCAGGCCGCCGGCGCACGGCTGCACTCCGTCAACGTGATGGAAGACGACCCCAACGAGTTCGCCAACATCCTCGAGACGCTCAAGGGCTAAGGACGGCTCCGACTGGCTAGGCCGCCTGCCAGTCGATCCACCAACCGTGCGGTGAGGTGCGCGCGAGCAGCTCGCTCTGCGCCGCGCCGCCGCGGTAGCGCGACAGTCGGAGCTCGATCTCGACGCCCTCGAGCGTCACGAACCACACATCGCGCGTCTCGCTGGCCGCCGCCAGCGCCTGCTCGACCTTGCGCCGTGCGTCACGGCTGAACTGATAGAGCGCCAGCGTCGCATAGACGACCAGCGCGGCATCGCTCGGCACATCCGCGATCAAGCGCGGCAGCAGCTCGGCCCCGTCGCCGCGCCACAGCTCGATCGGCTGGCGCTCCAGCTCGGCCGCCGCGTCGATCAACCGCTGGTGCCGCTCGAGATGCTCCGGCCAGATCAGCGCCCGCAGCCAGATCAGCTGGTCGTGATCACGCAGATCGATCGGGTTTGTGTCGACCCCCACGCGCCTGGCCACATCGATCGATCGCGCCAGATCCGGCGTGCCGACGCCCACCAGCTCCGCCTCCAGCCCCACCCGAGCGTCGGCCTCGCCCCAGCGCAGCACCTCCGCGCCGCCCCGCTGATAGCGGTAGGCGTAGCGGTCGAAGTTCAGATTCAGCCCGGCGCTCGCGCCCAGATCGATCAGCGCGAGCGGCGCGCCGCCGGCCTCGCGCGAGACGATCGAAAACGCCGGCAGCAGACAGGTGCAGCGCCGCACCACATTCGTCTGCGTCGCGCGCGTCCCGATCAGCTCCAGAATCTCCTCGCGATGCTCGAGACAGAAGTCCCGAAACAGCGGGAACGCCGGCCGCATCGGGCGCTCGGCCCCCGAGATGATCGGGTAGTGGGCGGTCAGCGGATGGTCAGCGCCGTTCAGCAGCAGGTACTGCACTGCCGCGAAGAGCATGTTCGGCGCGGGCTGCCGCCTGTGCTTCCGGCTCGCCAGCGCCACGAGCTCCGCGTCCCCGGAGACCCCGTAGGCAAGCTCGGCGTACATCGGCGAGGCGAGATCCGGCGCTTCAACCCGCGCGAAGCGATGAAAGACATCGCGGTAGTACTGCAGCCGCTCGGTCTGAACAGCACCAGAGGCGCGGGCGGCCACGTGGACCGGCTAGCCGCCGAGGAACGCGCCGACTTCCTGCAGCAACGCCTCGGCCTCCTCGACCTGCGGCATGTGGCCGGAGGCGGCGAAGCGCGCGACCTGGCTGCCCGCGATCGCCTTGTTGAAATCGGCCGCGTAGTCGATCGGCACCAGCCCGTCCGACTCGCCCCAGCAGATCAGCGTCGGCGAGGAGATCCGGTGGATGCGCTCCGAGAGCCGCTTGTCGGGAATCGGCCACATGAACCGCGCGGCGGTCTGCAGCATCTTGGCCCGCTCAACGGTCGCCGCGCGTAGCTCGTCCGGGTCCTCCGGCGGCGGCGCGGTCATCATCTTCGCGCCCGGGTGCTCCTGGTCGTGGAACAGGTCCGCGACCAGCTCGGGCGGCGTCATCGCGAAGAAGTCCTTGACCGGGTAGTCGTCGTTCCAGAGTCCGACCGGCGCGATCAGCACCAGCTTCGAGACGCGGTTCGGCTGCATCGCGGCCACCTCAGCGGCGAACCAGCCGCCCATCGAGTGGCCGACCACGATCACGTCGTCGACGCCCAGCGCATCGAGGAAATCCCAGTAGAAGTAGAAGACATCGTGGTGGTCCATCAGCCACTCGATGCCGGTCGACCCGGCGGTGCCGGGGATCTTCGGCGCGATCACGTGGTAGTGCTGCGAGAGCTGCTCGAGGAACGGGTCCCAGATCAGCCCGCCGGCGCCGTGGATGAACAGCAGATCGGGACCCGAACCGGCCTCCAGCATCTCGACGCTAAAGCGGCCGTTGACGACCGAGACTGTCTTCTCTTCCATGACCTCGCCTCACACAACGCAGACACAGCATGGCCGCCGACTGACATCGGCGGCTAGACAGAGGCTATGAGCGTGTTCGCGTCAGTGTCAATCGGGGACGGCTCGGGGAAGGGAGGTCGCGAAGGATGATGCGGAGGATGTCGCGACGGCTGAATGCCGCGATCTGCTGCCGCCAGACGATCATGGCGCCGATCACGGTGACCCCGAACAACAGCGTGCCAAACCCGGTGCCGACGGTGGCGCCGAGCATGTCGATGACGGTCACCATCAACGCGATGAAGAGTGCCAGTCCGCCCACCAACATCGCCACCGGGCGGCCCCGCAGCACGCCCAGCGCGATCACCGTGGCGTCGCGATCGGCCCAGCCGCGGCGGTCGGCGAACCTGGAGCCCAGTTCAACCGCGATCACGGCCATCACCATCAGCGACAGGGCGCCCCAGACCAACACCTGTGAAATCGGCTGGGTAAACGGCAACTGAAGGACTTCAGTCTCAGACGTGTTGGTCGGGGCCAACACGGCGGGCAGCGCAACCCATGCGGCCACCGCCAGCGCGACGCCGCCAGCGACACTCAACGCGGCGAGCTGCGCCGTGGCGTCAGCCGCAAAGTGGACGAACACGAGCGCGAACGCCCCGACCAGCACCAGCATTGCGCCGAGGGCCGCGCCAACGTTCGCTGCGAGCGCGGCACGGGCGTCGTCCGGTGTGGGGGCCTCGGGCTCCGCTGCCATACGCCCACCCCGACGAGGCCCTACAGCGTCGGCGTCGGTGCAGATTAACGACATGACCGTGCCACTGCCGCTGTGAGCGCCCCGCGCGGAGTGTCAATCAGCGGAGACGGGTGACGCGCGCCGCCGACGCCAGATGATCACTGCCGTGAGCACCAGAGCGCCGAAGGCGAGCGTCCCGAATCCCGCCGCGATGCTTGCCTCGAACGCGTCGATCACCACGGTCAGCAAGACGATGTACGCCCCCAGGACGCCGATCCCCAGCGCCAGCCAGCGTCGCAGCACCGCCGCGGCAACGATCATCGCCAGCGCCCAGGCCCCGCCCAGCGCCGGCCAGCCGTCGCGCTCAGATGCAAACGCGACCGCCGTCCCCATCCCGACCAACCAGACCGTCGCCTCCCACGCCAGGGCCATCCAGTGGCGCGGCACGCGCCGCACGAGCGGGAGGAACGGCAACCCGCTGAGGGCCAGGACAAGCAACGCGAGCGCCAGGCTCGCCTCGTGATCCGCGGGGCCGCCGAACCCGCTCCATCCGGCTCCCAGCAGCGCGACGACCGCCGCCGACAGCCAGACCCGCTCGCGCCGCCACAACGCCAGACCGGTGGCCAGCAGCGCGCCGGCCAGCAGCGCGAAGTCGAAGCCCAGCTCGCCCCTCACCGCGGCGATCAACCACATCGCCAGCGCCAGCGCGACCGAGGCGACCAGCGTCATCCAGATGACGGTCTCGCGCGTCAGCCAGCCGCGGCGCGCCCACCGCTCCGCGCTGACCACGGCGACGCTGGCCGCAACGGCCATCAGCGCAACGGCAGCCCAGACCCAGCCGACCGACACCGAGTCACCCAACACGTCATCGAACACCGCGCGCTCGTCGTTTCCGCTCATCACGAGCGCGAGCGGCATCGCCACCAACCCGAGCGCCGCAACAACCACCGCGAGTCGCGAACCGACCAGCAACCCCATCAGGCCGCCGAGCAGCACCGCGCCGCCGCTGACCAGCAGCCAGCCCAGCCGCCGATCGGCCCCCTCGCCCAGCTCCGACAGCACCACAGCCCAGCAGATCGGCAGCAACAACACACTCGCGCCCGCGAGCGCGTCTGACGGCACAGCCAAGCCTGCCCGGCGAGACACCACCGCCGCGAGGAGCAGCGCGGCGCCGACGATCCCAAGCACCGCGATCTGCGCGGCGCTCTGGTCCGCGAATCGCGCGAACGCGATCACCAGCGCTGCGGTCACCACCAGCGCCGCGCCGAGGTAGGCCCCCACATCCGCGACGCGCGACGCGCCGGGTGGCGCGCCCCCGACGGCGGGCAGCGCCGCTGCCGCGCGCTCCGCCTCGAACGCCCGCAGGTCCGCCGCCGTCTGCTCGGACACGACGCCCGCCGCCAACCAGCGCTTGATCAACTCCTCGGTCGGTTCCGCTGTCATGCGTTCTCCCCACCGAGCCTAGCCATAGAGTGACGCCATGACCGCTCCGCACCCGCCGTTGCCGCCGCACACGGTCCGCGCCTACGACATCCGAGGGCTCGCGCCTGAGGAGATCGACGCGGAGGCCGCGGCTCATGTGGGGCGCGGCTTCGCGTCGTGGCTGCGCCGGAACGGTGGCGAGACGGTCGCAATCGGGCACGACGCGCGCCCCACCTCGCGCGAGCTGTACGAGGCCGCGATCGACGGCCTGACCAGCGCCGGCGCGGCCGTGACCGCGCTGGGGCTCTGCCCCACGCCGGTCGTGGGCTGGGCGGTTGACCGACTCGCACTCGGCGGCGGGATGATCGTGACCGCCAGCCACAACCCTCCGACCTACAACGGCTTCAAGCTGCTGGGGCCGCAAGCCGTGCCGCTGCTCCCCGACGACATCGCGACGGTCGCGCACGGCGGCGAGCCTTCGCCTGGGCCGCCTGGCGCCCGCCTCGAGCGCGATTTCGTTCCCGACTACCTGGAGATGCTGGACGCGCGCTTCGGCAGCGCTTCGGGTCTGCGCGTCGGCGTTGACCCCGGCAACGGCGTGGTGAGCCGTACGGGTCCCGCTGCCGTGACGGCTACGGGCGCGCGAACGCACGCGATTCACCACATCGTGATGACCGACAGTGGGCGCATCGCCGACCCCCAAGAGCCGAGCACGATGCTCGACCTGGCCCGAACTGTGACCACGCTCGGCCTCGACCTCGGCATCGCCTGGGACGCCGACGGCGACCGGATCGGCGTCGTTGACCAGCGCGGCTATCGCTACGAGGCCGACTGGCTGGTCGCGCTGCTCGCGCGTCCGCTGCTCGAGCGCAGGCCGGGGGCGCCGATCCTGCTCGACGCGAAAGCCTCGCGCAGCGCCATCGAGGATGTCGCTGCCCACGGCGGCGAGCCGAGCATCGCGCCAACCGGCTACCCCCGCTTTCGTCGCCGAATGCGCGAGCAGGGCATCGCCTTCGGCGGCGAGACGAGCGGCCACATCATGTTCGGCCCCGGCTACGTCGGCGCCGAGCACTATCCCTGGCTCGACGACGGCGTCTACGCCGCCTGCGCGCTGCTGACCTGGCTCGACCGCTCCGGTCAGTCGCTCGCGGAGGCTGCCTCAAGCATTCGCCCGCGCCCCGCCTCGCCGGAGCTGAGGTTGCCCTGCCCCGACGCCGCCAAGGCAGGCGTGGCCGCCGCGATCGGCGACCACTTTGCCGCGCGTCTCGCGGTCGACCGCAGCGACGGCGCGCGGATCGACTTCCGCGACGGCTGGGCGCACGCGCGCCCATCCAATACCGCCGCGGTGCTGAGCCTCCGCTTCGAAGCCGACTCAAAGAGTGCCTACGCGCGAATATCCGAGCAGCTGCTCGCCGCGCTCGAAGCGCATCCAGAGGTTGGGGAGCGTGAGTGCATCGCCGACCCGCCATCGATCGGGCCCCAGCCGCTTGCCTAGGAATCCTCTGAACAAGCCGGATCCCCCCCGACCAGCCAACGTGTTCAGGGGCATCCGATCCCTTCCCAATGGCGCCCCCTGAGGAGACCTGCGCGTAAGTCCCCCTGCTCCGGCCTTCCCTGCCGGTGGCGGTGTCACGAAGTGACGGTGGGGAGCTTCCGCTATCTGGTGAGGCGGCGCCGGGAGCCCCCCTCTGCCTGCGGCATCTCCCCCCGCTCCGCGGGGGGAGAGGGGAAGTGGAGATTGCGCGCAGGTCTCCTCGGAGGGAGCCATTGAGAGGGGGATTCCTAGCGCGGGCCGTCCCGAACGATCCGCACACCCAGCGCCAGCGCCAGCTCAGCGACCCCCGTTGATACGTCCGCGGGCGTGACCAGCACTGCCGAGACGTCCCGCGACGCCCCCGCGACGGCGTCCTCGGCCTGCATCACGGCGCGCAACTTGACCAGCGCAAAGACGGCGCGGCGCAGCTCGTGCTGCTCGGCTTCGGACGATCGGACCTCAACGATCGTCGCGGCGTCCGACCCCTCGAACGTCACGTCCGATTCGTCGCCCGACGAGAACCAGCGCTCGGTCACGGCGGTCAGCTCGGCCGACGCCCCGACCGTCTCAGGGTGAGCCGCGGCCCACTCCTTCAGCGCCCGGTGCGCCGAACTCTCCGCGCTGCCGGAGCGCGTCTTGGTCGGCGGCAGGCCGAAGGCGTAGATCCCGACCGTGACCCAGTCGTACTCGGCGACGTCGTCGAGCGTCTCGACGCCGACCGGTCCGAGCAGGTCGGCGAGCGGCGGCGCAGCCTCGTAGGCGGCGACGATCCGCTGCTGCATCGCGGCCGCGATCGGGCTCAACTGCTCGACACTGACGCCCACACGAGCAGCCGCGGCGCCGGCTTCGGCCGGCTCGCCCTTGCGCGCCGACTTGCTCAGGAAGCGAAACAGTGCGCGCTCACGGTCCACCGATTGATCGCTCATCGGATCCCTCCGCGGGCGTAGCGTAGGCTCCATCGCGCTCGTTCGGGTCTGGACGCTGATGCAGCTGCCCTGGGAGATCTTCCGCGCCTACGACATCCGCGGCCGAGCGCTGGGCGCTGACGCGCCGCTGACCGCGCCGCTCGCGGAAGCGATCGGGCGCGCCTACGGCACGATGCTGCGCCGCGAGTGGCCGGCGGGGCAGTGTCTGATCGGCGGCGATCAACGAATCACGACGCCGGCGCTGAGCGCCGCGTTGATCGAGGGCCTGCGCGGCGCGGGGATTGACGTGCTCAACATCGGGCTTGCCGCATCGCCGCTCGCCTATTGGGCCGCCACGCAACGCGGTGAGGCCGAGCGCCCAACTGCCGCCGCCGTCGTCACGGCGTCGCACAATCCACCCGACCAGAACGGGATCAAGCTCGTCTGGCCCTCAACGCTGCCGCTGCTGCCCGATCAGATCCGCGAAGTCGCGGAGCTGATCGAGGCCGGCGACTTCGAGAGCGGCGCCGGAACGATTCGCGACTGGGACCCGATCCCCGACTACCTCGCCGACCTCACCAACCTCGCAGGGAATCGCGAGGGCGAGGCTTCGCTGACGCTCGTCGCAGATCCCGGCAACGGGGTGGCGGCGCTCAACGGTCCCGCAGCGCTCGGGGCCGGCGGCGCGAGGGTCGACCTGATCAACGCCGAGCTCAGTCCCGCTCCGCAGCACACCGCCGACCCGCAGCACGCCGCGAACATGCAGCAGCTCCAGCGAGCCGTGCTTGAGCGGTCAGCCGATCTCGGGATCGCCTGGGACGGCGATGGCGACCGGCTCGGCGTCGTGGACGCCCGCGGACGCCGCGCGACCCCCGACCGCGTCCTTGCGCTGCTCGCCCGAGCGCACCTGGAACGTCACCCGGGAGCGCCAATCCACGTCGATGTGAAGGTTTCGCAGGCCGTGATCGAGGACGTCCGCAGCCGCGGCGGCAGGCCCGTGCTCGGGCCCGTGGGCCATTCGCTCGGCAAGCACGCGATGCAGGCGGCGGGCATCGACTTCGGCGGCGAGGCGAGCAGCCACTACTTCCAGCGCGTCGCCGCTCCGGCGCACATCACCGACGACGCCGTCCGGGCAGCGTGCCAGGTCGTCCAGATCTGCAGTCGCGGCCGCGCGGGCGACACCCCGACGCTGGAGCAGCAGCTCGACGAGATCCCCACCTGGCGCACCTCGCCCGAGGTCCAGCTGCCCTGCCCTGATGCAACCAAGTTCAGCATCACTGCCGAAGTCGCCGAGGCGTTGGGTCGCGACTACCCGATCGTCACGATCGATGGCGCCCGCGCCGACTGCTCGCGGATCGAGCCCGGCGCCTGGGCGCTCGTCCGCTCCTCCAACACCACGCCGAATCTGACAGTGCGGGTGGAAGCCCCAACCGATCCGGGCTACGAGCGAGTCCGCGCGATGCTCTGCCACACGCTCCGTGAAGCCGGCGTCGACCCGGCCCCGCTCGACGCGCAACCGCCGCTCGACTAATCGGCCAGCGCCGGCTCCGCGGACAGCTCGAACACCTCCGAGAGCAACTCATACGAACGCACCCGCGCCGCGAAGCTGTGCGTGATCGTCAGCGCGATGATCTCGTCCACGTCGTAGACGCGCCCCAGCTCTTCAAGCTTCCCGCGTACCCGCTGCGGCGACCCGTGAATGCTGCGCGCCTGCATGTAGCCGAGATAGTCGAGCTCGGGCTGCGTGTAGGGGAAGCTCAAGGCTTCATCGACGGATGGGATCCCGCCGCGTACGCCGCGATTGCCCTGGATCCGCCAGCACCAGCGGCTCCAGCAGAGCCGCTCGGCCTCTTCATCCGTCTCGGCGACCGTGACCGACACGCCCAGACTTGCGCACGCCTCCGATGACACGGGCGAGGCCTGAAAGCGCTCGCGGTACTTACGCACCACCTGCTCGCCGCCCTCCGGCGAGATGAAGTGCGCGAAACAGAACGACCAGCCCAGTTCAGCAGCGACATGTCCCCCGTAGTGCGACGAGCCAAGCATCCACAGCTCGGGCATCGGCGCGTTCGGCGGCGCCGCGTGGACGCCGCGGAACTCGTGCTCGGGCGGCAGGTCGTCGGCCAGCCAGCCGTAGAGGTCGAGCAGCTGTTCGGGAAAATGGTCAATGCCCAACGCGCCGGGTCCGTGGACAAGCGCGCGCGCCGTGCGACCGTCGCTGCCCGGCGCGCGCCCCACGCCGAGGTCGATCCGGCCCGGGAACTGCGTCGTGATCGTGCGGAAGTTCTCCGCAACTTTGAGGCTGCTGTAGTGCGGCAGCATGATCCCGCCGGAGCCGACGCGAATCCGCTCCGTGCGGGCGGCGACCTGCGGGATCAGAATCTCGGGAGACGAGCAGGCCAGCGAGCCTGCGTTGTGATGCTCCGCCAGCCAGTAGCGCGTGTAACCGAGTCGATCACATGCCTCTGCCAGCTGGAACGTCTCCGCGATCGCCTGCCCGGCGGTGTCGCCTGAGCGAATCGGGATTTGATCCAGAACGCCGAGCTGCATCGGTCCGCCTCCATCTCGCAGCGTACATCCGAGCCGCGAGATCCTCGCGTAGGCTTGGTCCGACCATGGATGATCAACCGACCAACGATCTCGCGCGGATCGCCGAGCGCAGCCGCGCGGCGTGGGCCGAGCGAACGACCGACGGTTACATCAACGGGGTCGTCCGCCAGATGACCTCCGGCACCGCGACCGACTGGGGCACGCAGGGTGTCCCGCCGCCCAGCGACCTCTTCCCCATCTCGCTCGGCGCCGGCATCCCCGACGCGGACACCGTGCCGCGCGCGCAGCTCGCTGAAGCCGTGCGACGCGTGCTGGAACCCGCCAGCGACGCGCCGCTGGTCTACGGCGGCCCGCGCGGCTACAAACCGCTGCGCGAAGAGATCGCCAGCTTCTTCGCCCACAACCACCCCGCGCAGCCCACTGCCGACTGGTACCTGATGACCAACGGTGCGGCGGGCGCGATCGAGGCAGTCTGCGCGGCGCTGCTCGACCCTGGAGATGTGGTGATCGCCGAAGTCCCAACCTTCGCCGGATCGCTGCGAACACTGATCGGTAAGCAGGCGCGCGTCGTCGGGGTCGAGATGGACAACGACGGCATCCGTATCGACCGCCTCGAGGCCGCGCTCGATCAGATCGAGGCGGACGGCGACACGGCGAAGCTGATCTACACCCAGCCCACCTTCCACAACCCGACCGGCCTGACCATGCCGCTGCAGCGGCGCATCGATCTGCTCGAGCTCGCCGCCCGGCGCGGCGTCTTCATCATGGAGGACCACGCCTATTCGGAGCTCTACTTCGATGGGCCGCCTCCGCCGACGCTCTCGGAACTCAGCCACGGCTATGGCGTGTTCACCGTCGGCACATTCTCCAAGGTGATCGCGACGGGCCTGCGGATCGGCTGGGTGCAGGCCCGGCCCGAGTGGATCAACACGCTGCTGCCGGCCCGCTTCGACATGGGCAACAGCCCGCTGTTGCATCGGATGCTGCACGACTACATGGTGCACGGTGACTTCCGCGCGCACGTCGAAGAGATGCGGCGGCTGTATGCGCGGAAGGCGGGCATGCTCGGCGCGGCGCTGCGCGAGTTCGGCGAGCCCTATTTCGAGCTCGCCCAACCAGCCGGCGGGTTCTTCCTCTGGCTGCGCCTGCACGATGGTGTCGCCGCCGCAGCGGTGAGCGACGCCGCGGCCCGACAGGGCATCTACTTCGCCACCGGCGACCGCTTCTACCCACGCGGCTATCGCGGCGACAACGGCGACGCGATCCGCCTCGCCTACTCCTGGCCGGCGTTGCCCCTCCTGGAGCAGGCCGGCGAGCGGCTCAACCACGCCTTTGCGGGCGTCGGCGGCTGATTCGCGATGGCGCGGCGGACGGCACGCGGCAGCGTCGAGACGCGCACGATCCGGCTGGGCGCCCGCGAGCTCAGCTACGAACTACGCCGCAGCGCCCGACGACGCAAGACGATCGCGCTCACCTGCCGAGATCAGGAGCTGCGCGTCGCCGCGCCGCTGAAGACCCCGCTCGCGGAGGTCGAAACCCTGCTGCTCCAGCGCGCCGAGTGGATCCTGCAACAGCTCGAGCGACCCGCGATCCCAGCGCTGCGCGAGCAGCTCGTCAACGACGGTCAGCTGCCGCTGCTTGGCACGACGCTGCGTGTGCGGGTGTCGCTCGGTCGCGAGCCGGGCGCCGAGTGCGCGGACGGGACGCTGGCGCTGGCCGCCAGGAACGCTGAGCAGCTCGCCATCGTGGCCGAGAACTGGCTTCGCCAGCGCGCGGCCGAAGAGCTTGTCCGTCTGGTCAACGAGTGGGCCCCGCGGATCGGTGTGCAGCCGACGCGGCTGCAGCTGCGCAATCAGAAGCGCCGCTGGGGCAGCGCCTCGCCCGACGGCTCAATGCGCTTTTGCTGGCGCCTCGTCTTCGCGCCGCCTGAGCTGTTCGAGTACGTCGTCGTCCATGAACTGTGCCACCTGCACGTCGCCGACCACAGCGCGCGCTACCACGCCCTGCTCGATGGTCACCTGCCCGACGCGCGCCAACGCAGGCGGCGACTCAACGCCCTCGCCGAGCGCCTGGTCTGGTAGCCGCGCTCAGTCGGCGGCGGGGGCCGGCTCCTGGAGGAAGTCCGGCACTTCCTGGCCGGCGTCCCGGAAGGCCTTGGCGAGCACATCGTTACGGCTGAACGAGACCGCCCCGCCGCCGCCCGCGACCCACTGCTGCGTGCCCTGCACCGAGCCGAGCTGACCCTGGAAGTGCGGCGCCACGTAGCGCGCGAACAGCTCGAACGAACGCAGCACCTGCTCACGGTCGGCCCACTCGTGCGCCAGCATCATCAGCCCGCCGAAGCCGTTGGCGTTCTCGTAGAGCTGCTCAATCGCCTCAATCGCGTCGTCCGGCGTGCCGACGATCGCCGCGCCATTCTCGACCGCCCCCTCGGGCGTCTCGGCCACGCCGGGAATGACGGCCTGCAGGGTGTCGCGGAAGTAGTCGATCTGCCACGCGCGGTAGCCCTCGCGGCATTCGTCGAACGCCCGCTGGCGGTCTTCCGCGATGTAGGTCGGCATCACCAGCCGCCACTTGTTGCGGTCGACGGTCTGTCCGTGCTGCTCGGCGAACTGCTCTACTTCGGACCACTGGCCGGCCAGGTTGCTGCGGCCGTCGGGCAGATAGACGCCGATGCTGAGCAGCCCGATCCCGTACTTGCCGGCGATCATCCGCCCCGACGGCGAGACGGTGCTCGCTACCGCCATCTCGAAGTGCGGCTTCGTATACGGCGAGACCTGAATGCGGGCGTCGGTCAGCTCAAACCAGTCGGTCTCCAGGTTCACCGGGCCGTCCTGCCGCAGCAGCGTCATGATCGCGCCCAGCGACTGGTCCATCCGCTCGCGTTGCGTCAGCGGGTCGATCCCCATCATCGTTGCGTCCGACGAGAGCGCGCCCGGTCCCACGCCCATCATCGCCCGGCCGCGCGTCATGTGATCGAGCTGAATCATCCGGTCCACGACCATCAGCGGATGGTGGTAGGGCAGACTGACGACACCGGTGCCGAGCCGGATGTTGCGGGTGCGCTCGGCGGCTGCGGCGATGAACACCTCGGGCGAGGCGATCAACTCCCAGCCGGCGCTGTGGTGCTCGCCGATCCAGGCCTCGTCGTAGCCCAGTTGGTCAAGCCACTCGATCAGTTCGAGGTCGCGGTGGATCGCCAGCGAGGGGTTTTCGCCCACGCGGTGGAACGGCGCCATGAAGATTCCGAAGTCCATTCGTCCGTCGCTGGCCATCTCGCCACTCCTCCCGCAGGGCCGGCGCTGCGCCACCCCTGCCTATACTCCCGCGGATGCCGCAAGTGTAGCCACGAGTAGGCTCAGGGAAGCTTCAGGGGAACCGACATGGGCCGATTCGACCCGACCATCGACTGGCGATCCGAGTATGCGCGCAGGCTCTGCACGCCCGAGCAGGCCGCGCTCCAGTTCAAGTCCGGCGACCACCTCTGGATGCCGCCGGGCCACGCCTCGCTGCCGATCCTCGAGGCGTTGGCGGCCCGCAAAGACGAGCTGCGCGGCGTCGAGGTCCGCGCCGTGATCATCCCCGACGCCGGCTGGTTCACCGAAGAGCACATGGCCGCGTTCCATCTGGCCCCGCAGTTCGGCACGATCCTGGACCGCTCGGCGATCGACGCGCGCATCGCCGACTACCACCCCTACTGGCTGGTCGGCATCCACAAAGCCTGGGACGCCGGACGCGAGGACGAAGCCTGGCCGATCGACGTGCTGCAGATCCGCTGTTCGCCGCCCAACGACGCCGGCTTCGTCTCGCTTGGCGGCAGCGTCTGGGACGGCGTGAGCTCAGCCAAGCGCGCGAAAAAGGTGATCGCCGAGGTCAACGCGAACACGATCGAAACCTTCGGTGACTCCTGGCTGCACGTCTCCGAGATCGACCACTTCGTGCCCGGCGACACGCCCGTGGTCATCAACCTCGAGCATCCGCCGCCCAACGAGGTCGACCTGAGCATCGCCCAGCATGTCTCGGAGCTCGTGCAGGACGGCGACACGATCCAGGTCGGCGTCGGCTCGCACACCGGCGCGCTGCCGCGGCTGGGCGCTTTCGACGAGCGCGAACACCTCTCTTACTTCGCCGAGCTGACCGTCGAGGGCCTCGTGCCGCTGGTCGAGCGCGGCGTGATCACCGGCAAATACTCTGACACCCACCCCGACAAGTTCGTCGCCACCCTGATCGGCAACACACCCGACGAGCACGCCGTCGTGCATCAGAACCCGGCCTTCGAGACCTACAGCATTGAGTACCTACTCGACCCCCGCCAGATCGCTCGCAACGAGCGCATCGTCGCGATCAACGGCGCACTCACCGCCGACCTCTCCGGCCAGATGGGCGTACACACGATCGGCCCGCGCGTCTACGCCGGCGTCGGCGGTCATCTCGCATTCGCCCTGGGCGCCTACCTCGCGCCCCGGGGCCGCTACGTCTCGGTCATCCCCTCAACTTCGCGCGACGGCACGATCTCCACGATCATGCCGCAGTTCGACCCGGGCCAGATCGTCACGGTCCCGCGCGACATCGCCGACACCGTCGTCACCGAATACGGCATCGCCAGGCTGCTGGGCAAGACAGTCCGCCAGCGCGCCGACGAGCTCATCTCCATCGCCCACCCCGACTTCCGCGCCGAACTCCGCAAAGCCGCCCAGCGGCTCTTCTACCCCTGAACCCGCGCAGCCTCGCGCACGCCTGGCGAGCGTATCGCGTCCGGTCTCGCACCGACTCATAGTCGTCGCGCATGAGCCGGTGACACCAGACACGCTGGCGAGAAGCCAGCACGCGATTGTTCGCGCGCTCCGGGTTCCACCACGCGGCAACTTCAATCGCTGTGCCCGTCTCGACGACCGCTTCAATCGCCGGCTCGAAGTCGGTGTCGGTCGAGAACAGCACGGCAACGTCAAAGTCGCCGCGAAACGCTCCGCGCACGAGGTCAACAGCGAGGCTGACATCGACGCCTTTCTCGCGCAGCGGGACGCCGAACCCGCCTTTAAGCGGATGCGCGATCACCTCGACGCGCGGGTCCCGCTCCCATGCCTCGTGCTGGAGACTGGTGGCGTTGAAGCCCTTGGCGCTCTGGCGCACGCTCGGCACGCCGCGATAAATTCGCACTTCCTTGAGGGCCCGCTCACCCGTCGGACGCGGACGGCCACAGATCAGATCGCCAAGCGATGCGGGCCAGAACTGGCCGAACGTCGTTCGTTCCCGACCGATGCCGAACGTCTCGCGGGCACCCATATGCACGTTCTGGTGATCGATGAACACGACGACGCGATCAGGCACTGCGACCCTTGAGTCGTCGGACGGCCGAGTCCCTGCACGGTTGCGGCCCGCGACGGATACCAAAACCCCCGCCAAACCGACGACCAGCGCCGGTGGACGGGGAACATTGGGTGAGCATGACGCTCACACACCCATCATGCGCCCGCGCCGCGCCGATGTCAAGTCGCTTCGCTCGATTTTCGACGGACCCTTGTCGATTGTGAGTCACGATCGACCGTTCGCGAGAATCCACCAGACGCGGTCGTCCCCGAGCACGGCATCGCACGGCTGGTGGGCAAGACAGTCCGTCGACGCGCCGACGAGCTCATCTCCGTCGCCCACCCCGACTTCCGCGCCGAACTCCGCAAAGCCGCGCAGCGGCTCTTCTACCCCTAAGAATCCTCTGAATCACTCGGATCCTCTCTCCCCCGCTTGAGACCGGCGCGTAAGTCCCACTGCTCCGACCGTCCCTGCCGGTGGCGGCGTCACCAAATGACGGTGGGGAGCTTGCGCTATCTGGTGAGGGCGCGCCCGGAGCCCCCCTCTGCCTGCGGCATCTCCCCCCGCGGAGCGGGGGGAGATGGGAAATGGAGACTACGCGCAGGTCTCCGCTTTGCGGGGGAGAGTGATTCAGTGCTTCCCTAACGCCGCCGGCCAACAGGCCGCGTTCCGAGCCTACGGACGCCAAACCCGATGGCTCTACCTTCGAAGGCACCTCGCCGGATCGAGCGTCTTCGCCGCAGCAGGAGCGCGCATGAGGATCTTCACAATCGGCTTCACCAAGAAGTCGGCGGCTCACTTCTTTGAAGCGGTGCTTGAGCCGAGCGGCGCCAAGCGCCTCCTCGACGTGCGCATCCACAACTCATCGCAGCTGGCCGGCTTCGCCAAAGCCGGCAAAACCGGCGGTGACCTGGCCTTCTTCCTCCGCCGCATCTGCGCGATGGACTACCGCTACCTGCCGGAGCTCGCGCCGACCGCCGACCTGCTCAACGACTACCGCAAGCATGGAATGCCGTGGACGGCCTACGAGCAGCGCTACATCTCCATGCTTGACGCTCGCAGCGTGGCCGACTCGCTCGACCGCGACCTGATTGCCGACAGCGTGCTGCTCTGCAGCGAACACGAACCCGATCAGTGCCACCGACGCCTCGCCGCCGAATACCTCCAACGGCACTGGGGCGGCGTGGAGATCGTCCACCTGCGCTAGCACGCCACCCGTTCGGGACCGTGCCGCTCCGGCGATGCCATCGCGATCGGCTCAGTCGCCCGCGACAGGCGCGGGCACGTGCGCGCGCACCCACGCGCCGATCCGCTCGATCGCCTCCTGACCCTCGGGCAAGATCGGGGCGCAGATGTGCCAGACGTGCGGCATGTCGGGCCAGATCTCCAAGGTGGCGTCGACGCCGGCGGCGGTTGCGCGCGCCGTGACTGTTTTGAGGACGGGGACGGACGGCTCGGGCTCGCCGACCTGCAGCAGCAGCGGCGGAATCCCCGCGTAGTCGGCGAAGGCCGGCGAGATCAGCGGATTCGCGGCGTCCGCGTCGCCGACATAGGCCTCGGCCATCGCGCGGGTGATCGCCTCCAGGGGGTGGGGCGGGTCGATCCCCGCGATCGCGCCCACGAGGTCGGTCCATGGCGAGAGGCACACCCCGCCGGCCGGCATCTCGAGGCCGCGCTCGCGCGCCGCCAGCAGCGTGGCCAGCGTCAGACCGCCGCCCGCCGAATCGCCCGCGACGAACACGAGCTCCGCGTCACTCGGACCGGCGGGCCCGTTGACCTGCACGAACTGCAGACCCGAAACCGCGTCTTCGACGGCCGCCGGATACGGATGCTCGGGAGCCATGCGGTAGTCGAGGCTGAGGATTTCGCACTCGGTGCTGCGCGCGAGGTTCTCACACAGGCGCCGATGCGACGCGGGTGAGCCGGCGATGTAGCCGCCGCCGTGCACGAAGAGCATGCGATGTCCGGGACGCGACTCGGGGACCGTGACCCACTCGCCGGGCACGCCGTTGGCGGTGACGTCAGTGACGGTCGCCGCCTCGGTGGCCTCGAAGGGGATGAGCGTGTCCATGGCGTGGCGCAGTCCGCCGATGAAGTCGCCCTCGCCGCCGGCCATCGCGGCCTGAGCCAGCTGGGCAATGATCTCATTGGCCTGCTCGAGTTCGGGGGATGCCATCGTCGGTGCCTTTCGCCGCGAGCCTCAGCTCGCGCTGTGTGCCTTGATCCACTCGCCGACCCGGTCGATCGCCTCCTGACCCTCGGGCAGGATCGGCGCGAAGAGGTGCCACACGTGCGGCATCTCCGGCCAGATCTCGGATGTCGTATCGACGCCCGCGGCCCTGGCGCGCTCGGCCACAATCTCCATGTCCGGGACGAGCGGCTCAGGCTCGCCGACCTGCAGCAGCAGCGGAGGGACACCCGCGTAATCGGCGAAGGCCGGCGAGATCAGCGGGTCGGCCGCGTCGCTGTCACCCACGTATGCCTCGGCCATCGCGCGGGACAGCACGTCCTCGGGCTGGGGCGGATCGTTGCCCGCGATCGCGCGCACGAGGTCAGTCCACGGCGACAGGCACACCCCCCCGGCCGGCATCTCGATACCCCGCTCGCGCGCGGCCAGCAGCGTGGCCAGCGTCAGCCCGCCGCCGGCCGAGTCGCCCCCGACGAACACGATCTCCGCGTCGCTCGGGCCGGCTGGACCGTTGGCCTGCACGAACTGCAGGCCCGAAATCGCGTCGTCGACAGCAGCCGGGTAGGGGTGCTCGGGACCCATGCGGTAGTCGAGGTTGAGGATTTCGCACTCGGTCGCCCGCGCCAGGTTCTCGCACAACCGCCGGTGCGACGCCGGCGACCCGCCCACGTAGCCGCCGCCGTGCACGTACAGCATCCGCTGTCCGGCGCGGCTCTCAGCGACTGTCACCCACTCGCCGGGCACGCCGTTGGCGCTGACCGGCGTGACGGTTGCCGCCTCGGTGACCTCGAAGGGAAAGACCGTGTCCATCGCGTGGCGCAGTCCGCCGATGAAGTCGCCCTCGCCGCCGGCCATCACGGCCTGAGCCAGCTGGGCCATGATCTCATTGGCCTGCTCGAGTTCGGGGGATGCCATCGTCGGTGCCTTTCGCCGCGAGTCTCAGCTCGCGCTGTGTGCCTTGATCCACTCGCCGACCCGGTCGATCGCCTGCTGCCCCTCGGGCAGCATCGGCGCGGAGGCCTGAAAGACGTGCCACATGTCGTCCCAGAGCTCCGCGACGACCTCGACTCCCGCTTCCCGAGCCCGCGCGGCGACTCGCTTCGTGTTGTGAGAGCCAATCTCCACCGCACCGCCTTGCAGGAGCAATGGGCAGATCCCGTCGTAGTCGCCGAAGACGGGGGACAGCAGCGGATCCTTCCGATCGGCATCGCCCGCGTACAACGCCGCCCATGCCTGCGTAGCGATGATCGCGGCCGTGTTGTCCGGCATCGTCGGATCGTCGAGCCCGAACCCCTTCAGTTCCTCGAGACCGGCGGCCAGATCAGCCCAGGGGGAGAGACCGATCCCGCCACTGGGCATGCGGACGCCCCTCTCCCGAGCGGCAAGCAGCGTGGCGAGCGCCAGGCCCCCGCCTGCGGAGTCGCCGCCAACAAGCACGGCGCTTGCCTCGCTCGGCCCATCGGGCCCGTTGGCCCAGACGTATTCGAGTCCCGCGAGCGCGTCATCGACCGGGGCAGGGAACACGTGCTCGGGCGCCAGGCGATACTCCAGACTCAACGCCACGCATCCCGCCGCACGGCAGATGTCCGCCACCAACCGGCGGTGGGTCTTGATTGATCCCATCATGTAGCCGCCGCCGTGCAGGTAGAGCAGGCGCCGATTGCGATCAGAGTCGGGCAACACCGTCCATTCGCCGGGCACCCCGTTGGCGTCGACCGTGGTCAGCGTGATGTCGTCCTGCAACGGGACGTCGAACCTGCTCTGCTCCATCGCTTCGCGCCGCTGCTCGATGGTCAGTTCAGCGCCGATCATGCTTGCGGCCGCCGAGCGCCTCGCCTCGACTACCTGGTAATACTCGTCGGAAGGCATGGTGTTCTCCTGCTACCGGCCACCGCGCGCGGCGTCTCTACGCGTGCTGGTTGATGAACTCGCCGATCCGCTCGATCGCCTTCCGGCGCTCGGACAGCATCGGCGCGAATATCCCCGTCAGATCCTGCGGCTCAGCCCAGGCCACGCCGCGCTGCCCCGTTGACCGGCTCAGACCGGCACGGCGGCGTGCTGACGCACCCACTCGCCGATCCGGTCGATCGCCTGCTGGCCTTCAGGCAGCATCGGTGCGAACGCGTGCCAGACGTGGAACATCTCGTCCCAGACCTCTTCGGTCACCTCTACGCCCGCCTGGCGCGCCCGTTCGGCGACCCGCGTCGTGTCGGAGAGCAGCACTTCGTGATCGCCAACCTGCAGGATCAGCGGCGGCAGCCCGGCGTAGTCGGCGTAGAGCGGCGACGCCAGCGGCGTCTCCGCGTCGGCCCCGCCCAGGTACATCGCCGCCATGTTCGTGACCATCGACGCGTCGGTGATCAGCGGGTCCGCACCGGAGCGGGTCTGGATCGACTCGCCTGTGATTGCAAGGTCGCTCCAGACCGAGATGCCGATGCCCCCGTCAGGCATCGCGACGCCGCGCTCGCGAGCCGCTAGCAGCGTCGCGAGCATCAGCCCGCCGCCAGCCGAGTCCCCGCCGACGAAGACCGAGTCGGCCGCGCCCGGATCATCGGGCCCGTTCTCCTGCAGGAACTGCAGCGCCGCGATCGCATCATCAACCGCCGCGGGGAATACATGCTCCGGAGCCATGCGGTAATCGAGATTGAGCACCGCGCACTCAGCCGCCCGCGCGATCCCCTCGCAGAGCCGCCGATGCGTCACCGGCGAGCCCATCACGTAGCCGCCGCCGTGGACGTACAGCAGCCGGCGATTCGGGTCCGACTCCGGCACGGTCACCCACTCACCGGGCACGCCGTTCGCGTCGACGCTCGTCACCGTCGCCGCCTCCGTCGCCGGGAACGATCCGGCCTCCATCCCCGCGCGCATCTCCTCAAGCGTCGCGTTCGCGTTCAGCGGTCGCTGCCCCATCAGCTCCAGGACCTTGGTCAGTTCTGCGGATGCCATCGAAATCCCTGCCTTCCGGATGCTCCCTGAATCATCGTCGTGTGCCTCGGCAGGCTAATCGAATCACGCTTCGCCGGCTGCCATGATCGCGCTAGCCTGCTGCGCATGCGAATCCTCACCATGCCCACCGGCACGACACTCAGCGAAAAACTCAGCTCAATCGAACAATTGGAGGCCGACGGTTACGCCGGCGCCTGGCTGCCCAGCATGGGCCACGACGCCATGACCGTGCTCGCCCTCGCCGGGCCGCGCACCGCCGAAATCGAGCTCGGCACCTACATCGTCCCGACCTACTCGCGGCATCCCGTCACCATGGCGCAGCAGGCGCTCGCCACGCAGATCGCCAGCGGCGGACGCTTCGTGCTCGGCCTCGGCCTCTCCCACCAGATCGTGATCGAAGACTCCTGGGGCCTCGACTTCTCCAGGCCGGTCGGCCACATGCGCGAATACCTCGAAGTGCTGCAGCCGCTGCTGCGCGGCGAGCAGGTCGATTTCGAGGGCGACCACTTCAACATTCATTCGCAACTGGAGTTCGCCGACGCTGAACCGATCAGCGTGATCGTCGCCGCGCTCGGTCCGCAGATGCTGCGCGTGACCGGCCGCCTCGCCGACGGGACCGCGCTCTGGCTCGCCGGCCCCAAGTGGATTGAAGAGGTCGTGATCCCCGAGATGGGCGCCGCCGCCCGCGACGCCGGCCGTCCCGACCCGCGCCTGATCGCCGGCGTGCCCGTCGTGATCACCTCCGATGTCGAGCGCGCCCGCACGCGGATCGGACGCGCCTTCGCGATGTACAACACCCTGCCCTCCTACCAGCGCGTGATTCAGGGCTCCGGCGGAGACGGCCCCGAAGACCTCGCGATCATCGGTTCCGAGGAAGAAGTCGAGCGCGAGCTGCGCCGCTGGCGAGATGACGGCGTGACCGACTTCTACGCCGCGCCCGACGGCGCCAACGAAGCCGAGCGCCAGCAGACCCGCGAGTTCATCACCGCACTCGCCCCCGAGCTCTAGCCGCACGCTCTACGCTGCGCCGCAACATCAGCAACCAGACTGGGAGATCCGCATGGCCCTGTTCATGGAAGTTCGTCACCGCATCAAGCCGATCACCAACACCGCCTTCGACCTGTTCGTCGACTTCTACTCGGAGACCGTCGTGCCCGCGATGGAACGCCACGGCATCGACCTGATCGGCGGCTGGAAGGTCTCCGGCGGCGAGATGGGCTGGGACCTCTCGATCCACCGCTACGAGAACATGGCTCACGCCGAGGAATGCCTCGGGTCAATGGGGCAGGACAAGGCGCTTTGGTCGGCCGTCGCCAAGCTGCGCGGCGAAATCGAGATCGAAGAGGTGACCAAGTTCGCCAACCGCGTCTCCTACGGCACCGAGGCGCGGCTCGACGCGGCGCTCAACGCGACGCCCGACACGCCTCGCCAGTACATGCTGGCTGTGCTGCAGACGCACAGGGGCGGTCTGCTCCCGGCGATCGACCAGATCGGTTCCCTCGTCGACACGCTGGAACCGAGCGGCGCTCTGCAGCTCGTCACCGCCTACGCCTCGCGGATCGGCCGCAGCGGCGAGCTCACCGACCTCTGGATCATGCCCGGCGGCGTGGACCCGATGATGCCGTACCGGCCCGGCGATTCCCTCGCCGACATCATCGGCCCGCTGCGCGAGCATGCGCCCGAGGAGTCGCTCTATTACCTCAACCCGCTGCCCTACTCGAAGCTCCAGTAGGGCTGCCGCTTCAGCTTCCGGCGTTCCCGCCGACTCCCACTTCTCCCCCTGCGGAGACCTGCGCGTAAGTCCCACCGCTCCGACCTTGCCTACCGGTGGCGGTGTCACGAAGTGACGGTGGGGAGGTTCCGCTATCTGGTGAGGGCGCGCCGGGAGGCCCCCCTCTGTCACTTCGTGACATCTCCCCCCGAGGGGGGAGAGATTTGAGATTCCGCTGACGACTCAATGTGGCCAGCGGGGGGTGAGGTTAGGGAGGTTCGTTGACGATGGTGACGGGGCCGGCGGTGATGATGCTGGGGAGTGCGTCGATGTGGCGGGGGCGTCGGGGCGGGGAGGTCAAGGGCGGGATTGAGGGGGGATCGAGAGAGGGGGCGGGTTCGTGTGGGTTGGGCGTCGGGGGCTGCGACCGGGGGTTGTGGTCGATCGGGAAGGAGGGCTTGAGGCGGGGGATGGTGGGAGTGGGGAGGCGGGGGAGGGGGTCGCGCGGGGTGGGGTGGGGACTGCGCCGCGCTGCGGTTGGCCGTTCGGCTGGGGTCGCGCCTTGCGCTTCGGTTTGGGCGCCGCGCTGACGGATTTCTTCCAGCTCGTGTTCGCTGGCGGGCCAGATGTTGATCATTTCGATCCGCGGCTCCTCGGGGTTGCGGGGGGCGATCGGGCCGACGATGCCGAGTCCGCGGGAGAGGACGTAGACGGCGCTGAGACGGGTTGCGTCGGACTTGGTGGTGTTGGCGAGGCGCATCAGGCGGTTGCGGATGTGCTCGGGTCCGAGGATGCGACCGAGCACGTTGAGAGCGGACAGCCGGCGGCCGTCGGACGGGGCGTGGTCGGCGATTTCTGTGATCGTGCCAAGGGCGAAGTCGACGGCGGCGGCGTGACTGACGAGTTCATCGCTGTCGAGGTCGAAGTCGGAGGGGTCGCCGGGCACGAGCTCGGGGCTGAGGATTTCGCTGAGTTGGTCGAGCCGAGCGAGGGCCTGGTCGTCCGAGAGACGCGAGAATTCGAGGTCGAGTCCGTGCCGGTCGGCTGGGCCGTGCGTGGTGGTCATGGCGCGATCAGGTAGACAGCGTCGCCGTCGGGGTCGATCGCGGGATCGGGGAGCTGGCCCGGTTCGAGCTGGGGGAGGCGTTGGCGGAGCCAGGTGAGGAGTTGGGCGGTGGTCATGTGGGGATGGTAGCAGAACGTCTGTACTGTGGTGGGGGCGGGGAGTGTGGTGGGGGTGACGTTGGGTGTTGTGGGTTGGGGAACCTGCGCCGCGGGCGGGGTTGGGGAGGCCCCCCTCTGTCACTGCGTGACATCTCCCCCCGAGCGGGGAGAGATTTAAGATTCCGCTGACCAGATTGAGTGGTCAGCGGGGGGAGAGTGCCGCCGTTAGCGGAGGTCGGCGCGGGGCTCCCCCTCAGTCGCGGCGCGACAGCTCCCCCGCGGGGGGAGCGATTTCGGATTCCGCTGAGCACATTGAGTGGTCAGTGGGGGGGTGCGGCCGGGTTGGGGAGGCCCCCCTCTGTCACTTCGTGACATCTCCCCCCGAGGGGGGAGAGATTTGAGATTCCGCTGACCACTCAATGTGGTCAGCGGGGGGAGCGATGGGTCCCTCAGCGCCGCACAGACGCCCGACGCTACGTCACCATCCGACGCACGATCTCGTAGGTCAGCTCCACGCCCATGTTCAGATTCTCGATCGACATGTGCTCGTCGTTGCCGTGGAAGCCCGACGCCTCCGCCGGCGTTAGCAGCACCGGAATGAAGCCGTAGGCGGGAATGCCCTGCTGGCGCAGGAAGCGGTTGTCGGTGCCGCCGACGCAGGTGCTCGGCACCACCGTCGCGTCCTCGACCGCCTCCGTCACGACCGCCTCGATCGTGCGATAGAGCTCCGTGTCCCAGTCCACCGCGACCGGCTGATCCTGGTCCCAGCCTGAGAACTCGACCTCGATCCGGTCGTCGTCGATGACCCCGATCACCTGCTGACGCCAGTCCTCGCGGTCCTGACCGGGCAGCAATCGACAGTCGATCGTCGCCTCGCTCTTGGCCGGGATCACGTTCGCCTTGATCCCCGCGTTGATCATCGTCACGTTCAGCGTGTTCAGGAACATCGCGTGGGCGGCCGGGTGCGCCGTGACCAGCGCTTCCACGTCGCTCTCGTCGGTGACCGACGCGATGCGCCCTTCCGCCGCCAGGCGATCCAGCCAGACCCGCGTCTCCGGCGTGATCGTCACCGGACGTTCCCAGGCCGCCAGGCGGCTCAGCGCGTTGACCAGATGCACCGCCGAGTTGTCGTAGTGCGGCCGGCTGCCGTGGCCCGGCGTGCCGACCGACTCCAGCCGCAGCCAGCAGATGTCCTTCTCGTTCGTCGCGACCGAGAAGATGTTCGCCTCCTCGCCCAGCAGCTGGGTTGAGCCCGTGCCGCCCTCCGACAGCTCGAACTCCACATCGACCAGGTCCGGGCGGTTCTTGCACAGCCAGTCCATCCCCCAGACCGAGCCCGCCTCTTCATCGGGCACGCCGCAGAACACGAGGTCTCGCGTCAGCGGGACTTGCTCACGCTTGAGCAGCAGCATCGTGAGCAGATGCATGATCCCGCAGCCCTTCATATCCACCGCGCCGCGCCCGTAGACCTTGCCGTCCTCGATGTGGCCCTCGAAGGCCGGCTTGGTCCAGTACTCCTCCTCCACCGGCACGACATCGGTGTGGTTGCAGAGCATCATCGGCCGCTTCGAGCCATCCCCGCGCAGCCAGGCGAAGACCGCCTCGCGGTTCGGCTGAATCTCGACGTACTCGGTCTCAAGCCCCTCCGCCTCCAGCAGCGAGCCCAACCAGCGCGCCGCCGGCGCCTCATTCCCCGGCGGGTTCGTCGTATCGATCTGCAGATACTGCACAAACCGCTCCAACGCCTCATCAAACACCCCAGGCCAGGAAATCGCCATCAGAAGCCCCCTCTCTCCCGCGCCGAGTCTACCGACTGTGATCGCCTCTACCCTGACGAAGCAGCAAGCCCTACACTGCGGAACATATGAGCCAGACCGCTGCAGCTCCCGATGTCCTCGCCGGCTTCCACCCGCTTGTGGCGGAGTGGTTCCGCGACCGCTTTGATGCGCCCACCGACGCCCAGACGGTCGGCTGGCCGGCGATTCGCACGCGGCGCGACGTGCTGCTCGCGGCGCCGACCGGCTCCGGCAAGACGTTGACGGCGTTTCTGGCCGGGATCGACGAGCTCGTTCGCCTCGGCCAGGAACAGGGCGAGCTGCCCGACGAGACGCGCATCCTCTACGTCTCCCCGCTCAAGGCGCTCTCCAACGACATTCAGCGCAACCTCGAGGAACCGCTGCGCGAGATCACCGAGCTTGCGCGGGCGCGGGCGGAGCGCGGCGCTGATACATCGGACGCCCCGATGCCCCGCATCCGCACCGTCGTGCGCACCGGCGACACCCCGCAGTCGGAGCGCCGGATGATCGTCAAGCGGCCGCCGCACATTCTGATCACCACGCCCGAATCGCTCTACCTGATGCTCACCGCGGAGCAGAGCCGCGAGGTCCTGCGCACCGTGCGCACCGTCATCGTCGACGAAATCCACGCGCTCGTGCGCGACAAGCGCGGCTCGCACCTCTCGCTCTCGCTGGCGCGGCTGGACCACGTCGCCGAGCAGCGGCCGGTGCGGATCGGACTGTCCGCCACCCAGAAGCCGATGGACCAGATCGCCGCCTTCCTCACCGGACTCGACGACCAGGGCCAACCGCTCGATTGCGAGGTGCTCGACCTCGGCCACCAGCGCCAGTTGGAGCTGTGGATCGAAACGACCGATGTCCCGCTCACCGCGATCCCCACCCACGACCTGTGGGACAGCATCTATGACCGTCTCGGCGAGCTGGTCGCGCAGCATCGGACGACGCTGATCTTCGTCAACACCCGCGCGCTGGCCGAGCGCGTCGCGCACCGACTGACCGAGCGCGTCGGCAAGGAGCACGTCGCCAGCCACCACGGCAGCCTCGCCAAGGAGCGACGCCACCAGATGGAGCAGCGGCTCAAGTCGGGTGACCTCAAGGCGGTGGTCGCGACCGCCTCGCTCGAGCTCGGAATCGACATCGGCGCGATCGACCTGGTCTGCCAGATCGGCTCGCCGCGCCGGATCGGCACCTTCCTGCAGCGCGTCGGTCGCTCCGGCCACGCGCTCGGACGCGTCCCCCACGGCGCGCTGTTCCCCACGGCGCTTGATGAGCTGATCGAGTGCGCCGCCATGATCCGCGCCGTCGCCGCAGGCGCGCTCGACCGCATCTGCCAGCCCGTCGCCCCGATCGAGGTGCTCGCCCAGCAGATCGTCGCCGAGATCGCCGCCGAGCCCACCGCTGAAGGCGATCTCTATGAGCAGTTCAAGCACGCCGCGCCGTACCGCGAACTCGACCGCGAGACCTACGAAGCGACCGTCGAGATGCTCGCCACCGGCGTCGGCGAGGGCGGCGGACGCTCACGCCCGCTGATCCATCGCGACCGCATCAACCAGATGCTGCGCCCGCGACGCTCGGCCCGCCTGACCGCGCTGATGAACGGCGGCGTGATCCCCGAAACCGGTGACTTCCGCGTCGTCAAGGAGCCCGAGGGCGCCTTCATCGGCACGGTCAACGAGGACTTCGCGATCGAGAGCCAGGCCGGCGACATCTTCCTGCTGGGCACGACGTCCTGGCGGATCCGCCGCGTCGAAAGCAAAGGCATCGTGCGCGTCGAGGACGCCCACGGCGCGCCGCCCACCATCCCTTTCTGGCTCGGTGAGGCGCCCGGCCGCAGCGTCGAGCTCTCCACCGCGATCGGCGAGCTGCGCCGCGACGTGACGCGCCAGCTCGATGATCTCGAATCAGCCAGCGTCGATCTGCAGCGCGAGTGCCACATCAGCTCGACCGCCGCCGAGCAGCTGCTCGAGTACCTCGGCGCGACCCACGACGCACTCGGAACCGTGCCCTCCGACACCGATGTCGTCTTCGAGCGCTTCTTCGATGAAGCCGGCGGGCAGCAACTCGTCGTCCACGCGCCGTTCGGCTCGGGCATCAACCGCGCCTGGGGCCTCGCGCTGCGTAAGCGCTTCTGCGTGCGCTTCGATTTCGAACTACAGGCCGCCGCCAACGAGGAGGGCATCATCCTCTCGCTGGGCCCCGCGCAGTCGTTCCCGCTCGAAGAAGCCTTCGACTACCTCAAATCGAGCAACGCCGAAGCGGCGATGCGACAGGCGGTCCTTTATGCGCCGTTCTGGAACACGCGCTGGCGCTGGGCCGCGACCCGCGCCCTCGCCGTCCCCCGCATGCGCAGCGGCAAGAAGGTTCCCCCCAACCTCCAGCGAATGATCGCCGACGATCTGCTCGCGTCCGTCTTCCCCGCGCAGGTCGGATGCCAAGAGAACCTCGCCGGCTCGCTCGTTCCGCCCGACCATCCGCTGATCACCCAGACGATCGACGACTGCCTGCACGAAGCCGTCGATACGGACGGCCTGATCGAGGTGCTGCAGCGCGTCGAGGCCGGCGAGATCCGCCTGCACGCCCGCGACACCGTGACTCCCTCGCCGATGGCCCAGAGCATCCTCAACATCAACCCGTTCGGCTTCCTCGACAACGCCCCACTCGAAGAGCGCCGCGCCCGCGCCGTGATGACCCGCCGCAGCCTGCCCGAGCAGCAGCGCGACCTCGGCCGGCTCGACATCGATGCGATCGAGCGCGTCCGCGAGGAGGCCACACCGCCCGTCCGCGACGCCGAAGAGCTGCACGACCTGCTGCTCAGCCTCGTCAGCCTCGATCTTGCCATGCTCCCGGTCGACCGAGCGCTGCTCGAGGAGCTGATCGCGGAGGGGCGCGCAGGAACCGCGACGAGCGGCGACCTCACAGCCTGTTTCGCGGCTGAGCAGCTCCCGGCGATCCAGCTGCTCTTCCCCGAATCGACGATTGAGCCGCAGCTCGACCTGCCGCCCGGCGCGGCGATTCGCGTCGCCGACCGCGAGGACGCTCGCGTCAAGCTCGCCCGCGGACACATGGAGATCGTCGGCCCGATCACCTCCGAGCAACTCGGCAAGCGCTGCGGCCTGAGCGCCGAAGACCTCGAATACGGCCTGCGCCAGCTCGAGGCGCTGGGCGAGATCATGCGCGGCCAGTTCACCCCGGTCGCATCCGGCGCCGCAGACGCCGCACACACCAGGCCAGCCGAAGAGTTCTGCGATCGCCGCCTGCTCGCCCGCATCCACCGCTACACGATCGTCCGCCTGCGCGCGGAGATCGAGCCGGTCGCGGCGCAGCACTACCTCCGCTTCCTGCTGCGCTGGCAGCATCTCACGCCCGCTACACAGCTCCAGGGCAAAGCCGGCGTTCGCGCTGTGATTCACCGCCTGCAGGGCTTCGAAGCGCCCGCCGCCGCCTGGGAGCGCGACCTGCTCGCGCGCCGCGTCTCGGACTACCGCGAAGCCTGGCTCGACGAACTCTGCCTCTCCGGCGACGTGACGTGGGCCCGCCTCACCCCCCGTCCGCCCGCGCCAGCCAACGGCCGCAACGGCAACGGGGCGACCCCGCCCAGGCCGAGCCGCCCCTCCCCCTCGCGAGCCACCCCGATCACCGTCGCCCTGCGCCGCGACTTCGCCACGCTGCTCGCCGCCACCCGTCGTGCGCCCCCGCCCGCGCCTGCCCGCGGTCGATCGGCGCCTCCAGCCACGCGCAGCGCGACCGACGAGCTCGACGGCGCGGCGGGCCAGATCCACCGCCTGCTGCGCGAACGCGGGGCGCTCTTCTTCGACGAACTCGTCGACGGCACGCGCCGGATCGCCACCGACGTCGAGAACGGCCTGCGCGAGCTGATCGCCGCCGGGCTCGCTCATGCGGACGGCTTCCAGGGCCTGCGCCAGCTCTCGCGTCCCGCCAGCAGCCGACGCCGACGCCCGCGCCGCCCCCGCTACGGCGGCGGCGGCGTCTTCATCGGCGAGGGACCGGCGGGTCGCTGGGCGCCGTTGCCCGCGACCGTGGCCGACGAGCCCGATCCAACCCTCGCCGACGAGCACGCCGAAGCCATCGCGCGCGTCCTGCTCGACCGCTACGGCGTCGTCTCACGCGAGCTGATGACCCGCGAGAGCGTCGCGATGCCCTGGCGCGAGATTCTGCGCGCCCTGCGCCGCCTCGAAGCTCGCGGCGACATCCGCGGCGGACGCTTCATTCAGGGCCTGATCGGCGAGCAGTTCGCGCTCCCCGAGGCGATCGATCAGATGCGCTCCCTGCGCCGCACGGCCGCCAGCGAAGACCCGCCGCTCGAGATCGCCGCCGCCGACCCCTGCAATCTTCAGGGCATCCTGCTGCCCGGCCCCAAAGTCCCTGCGCGCCTGCACCACCGAATCAAAATCATCAACGGCGCACCCGCCGGGGCCTGACCAATCCTGACCAACCCTGACCAGCGCCTGACCAGCCCGCATACGCGACCCTGTAGCTCACCTCACAGCCAGCCACCACGTGGAGGATGCACCGTGGACAAACAGACACGCGCTCGCTGGGCAGCCAAAGTCGACCGCGTCACCGAAATCCCGATGTTGCTGCTCGCGCTCGCGATGATCCCGCTGATCCTGATGCCGCTCGTCATGAGCCTCTCAGCGACGCTCGAGATCGCGCTCTTCGCGCTGAACTGGTTCATCTGGGCGGCCTTCGCGATCGAGCTGGTGGTCAAGACCTACCTCGCCCCCAACCGGCGCGAGTATCTCGTCAAGCACTGGTACGACGTCGTCATCGTGGTCGTGCCGTTCTTGCGCCCGTTGCGGATCATCGCCGTCGCGATGCGCCTCGGTTCCTCCTGGGGCCGCGTCTTCGGCCGCACCGGGCTGGCCTACGCGCTCGTCATCACGCTCGTGGCGATTCTGGCGATCGCCGCCGCGGTCACGCTGCTCGAACACGACCAGGCGCAGAGCTCCACGAAGATCGACGGCTTCGGCACCGCCCTCTGGTGGGCCGTCGTCACTGTCACGACGGTCGGCTACGGCGACGTGGCGCCGGTCACCCTCGGCGGCCGCGCCCTGGGCGTCGCGCTGATGGTCGTCGGGATCGGCATCTTCGGAATGTTCACCGCCAGCGTCGCCGCCCGGTTCGTGGAAAGCGATAGCGACGCGGACCCCGGCGTCGCCACCATCGGCGAGGAGCTGCGCGCACTCCGTCTCCAAATCGCCGCCCTCGAGCAGCGCCTCACGGATCCCGCCGCTCAAGCCGGCCCCGATCCTGCCTCGTAAGCGCACGCCAACCCGCCAGGAGAGCTCGGATGAAGCCGGATTCTCTCTCCCCCCGCGCTGCGGGGGGGAGATAAGTGACAGAACACCTGTGTTGAGGATCACCTCAGTGGTCGCAGTTCGGGCTCAAGTCGCGCCAGGGTGTGTGGTGCTTGAGCATCGCGCTGAGGATCACGAGCAACGTGCGCATCCAGGCGGTGAGCGGGCGAACACGCAAGTCGGGCAAGCGGCCTCGACTGACGTCCGGATTACAGGGCGGGAGGTGCCAGGGGCGCACAGTCAGCATCGATTCCGAAGTCCGCACGCTCGACCATCTCAACGACTTGCGCCATGCCCACCCTTCCGCCACGCCCATCCTCCCGCCATGCCTACCCTTCCGCCAATGCTGCGCCTCCTCCGTCATTCCTGCGGAGGCAGGAATCCATGCGACCGCCCAACCGTGCGACGAGCCTCCATCCGCCCGACGGCCCACCAGAGCCCCCAGCGCGCCGCGGGTGATCGCGCGCCGTCGAACGTTAGAAGTGCCCTTGACCCCCTCAGACCGCATGGATTCCTGCCTCCGCAGGAATGACGGACAGGGCGGGTGTGACGGAGGGACGGAGGAGTGACGGAGGGGGCCGATCCTGTGCGACCAGATACAGCGGGCCAGTCAGTCGGCACGGCAGCCCCCCTCTGCCTTCGGCATCTCCCCCCGCTTCGCGGGGGGAGAGGGGAGACGGCTTGTTCAAAGGATTCCTGATCCTCGGTCACCTCGAGTCGCGGCGCCGCCACCGAAGCTCCGGTCCAGCCGCGCGCTCAGCCGGCGGCGGCGTGCCCGAGACTCTCCAGATAGACGTGGACCAGCCGCACTTCCAGCATCGAGAATCTGGCGCCCAGCTGCTCGTGCGTCGCGCTGGCCGTGTCCGCCTGCTCCAGCGCCGCCGAAATCTCGTCGAAGCGCTCGGGGGCGGGCAGCTCCGGGTCCAGATCGACCGGCTCGCCCTCGCTCATCGCGGTGACCAGATGCGTCAACACGCTCGCCGGTGAGAGCATCCGCCGCTCCGCGATCGACAACAGCGTGCAGCCCTCGCGCCACAGCTGCAGCGTCAGCTCCCAACTCTTGGCCGCCGGCTGATCGGTTGCGCCACCGCGCGGCGCTGGTTCGCCCCGCGGCTCGTTCGCTGGCGGGCCTGGCGATTGATCCTCGATCGGCCCACCGAACACGGCCAGCAGCTCCGCTCCGTAGCGCTCAACCTTCGCCGGCCCGAAGCCGTGCACCGCGAGCAGTTCGGCGCGCGTCCGCGGCCTTGCCTCCGCCATCGCCCGCAGCGAACGATCGGAGGCCACGATGTAGGGCGGCTGGCCCGCCGCGCGCGCCAGCTCCCGGCGCAGCTCCCGAAGCCGCTCAAACAGCGCGGAGGCGTCCTCGCCGCCATCGCTCGCACTCGTGGGCCGCGATGCCAACAGCGCCGACTCGGTAGACCCAGCATCGAGCCGACCCTGAGTGTCGAGGTTCGGCCCTACCACTCGTCGCGGATCCGGCACTCGCCGATCACCATCCTGCGGCTCTGTCGGATCCCCGTCGCGTAGACAGTTGTCGCAGCCTCCGCAGCCGCCGTCGGGCGCCGCATCCCCGAAATAGCGCAACAGCACGCTGCGCCGACACGACGAGAGCGCGCAGTAGTTCATCATCTGCCGCAGCCGCCCGAACGCCCGCTCCCGCTCGTCCTCATCCTCCAGCTGGTCGAGGAAGAACTTGCGCTGATGCCAGACCCCCGGCGTGTAGAACAACACGCACTCCGCAGGGTCGCCGTCGCGCCCTGCCCGACCGGTCTCCTGGTAGTAGGTCTCGATCGACTCCGGCATGTCCAGATGAATCACGCGCCGCACGTCGGGCTTGTCGACGCCCATCCCGAACGCGACCGTCGCGCAGATCACCGCGACCTCGTCGCGCGTGAACTCGTCCTGCACCTGCTGGCGCAGCGCGCCCGGCAAACCCGCGTGATACGCCTTCGCCGCGATGCCCGCATCGCGCAGGCGCTCCGCCGTGGTCTCCGTGTCCGCCCGCCTCAGCGTGTAGACGATCGTCGACGCCTCAGGCTCGCGCGCCAGCAGCCGCACCAGCCGCTCGGCCGCCCGCTTCTTCGGCACCACTCGATACGTCAGGTTGGGCCGGTTATAGCCCGAACGGAACTTGTGCATGTCCGGCCGCCCGAGCTGCTGCACGATGTCCGCCGCCACCCGATCCGTCGCCGTGGCCGTCAGGGCCGCCACGGGAGTCTCCGCGAAGCGACTCGTCAGCTGCGCCAGCTGCCGGTAGTCGGGCCGAAACTGGTGCCCCCACTGCGAGATGCAGTGCGCTTCATCGATCGCGATCAGCGCCGGCGGCGTCGCGTCCAGCAGGTTCGCAAAGCCATCCGTATTGACCCGCTCGGGAGCGACGTAGAGCAGCCGTGTCTGCCCCCGCCGCACCCGCACCTCCACCTGAAACGCCTCCTGAGACGTCAGCGTGCTGTTGAGAAAATCCGCCGCCGCCCCGTTCGCCCGCAGCGCCCGCACCTGGTCCTGCATCAGCGCGATCAGCGGCGACACCACCACAGTCAGCCCCTCGCCCAACAGCGCCGGCAGTTGGTAGCAGAGCGACTTCCCCCCACCCGTCGGCATCAACACCAGCGCATCCTCGCCGCCGCGAAGGTGCTCAATCACCTCCCGCTGCAGCGGCCGAAACTCGCCAAAGCCGAAGTGCGTCTGGAGCCCGTCGAGGAGTTCGTCACGCACGGTCGCAACTTCCTCGCCCACACCGACTCCTCAGCAGTGCCGAATACAATCGGTGCAGCGAGCCTACATCCCAACCCCGGATCGTCGTGCGCCTACGCCTCCTCGCCAATCAGGTAGGGCTGGGCGCGGCGGATGAAGCTGATCGGATTCTCGCCGGGCGGGCGCGTGCCCCAGGCGACCTCGCCCTGCCAGAAGCCCTCGGGGATGATGAAGCCGCGCATTGGGACGAGGCGCGGTTCGCCGGCGGCGGCGATCCGGTGGCCGATTTGAGTGAGCGCCCTGCCCAGCGCCGTCTCATTGAAGATCCAGGTGTGCAGCGCGTGGTGCGACGGCGCATCAGGGCCGGGCCGTGAGGCGACGGCTTCCTGATAGAACGCACGCAGATCCTCGACAACGTAGCGCACCAGGATCGGCATCGGGTGGATCCAGTCCGGGCCCTCGGCGGCGGCCGGAATCGCGTTGAAACCGGAGCCCTCGGCGCAGGCGATCACGAATGAGACGACCGCGTCCAGCTGCTCAAGCGTGGCGCCGCTCATCCCAAACGTCGTGCGCCCGCGCCGACGCCGGGTCTCTTCGTACCACGGCGTCAGCAGGTCGACCTCTGTGCGCAGCGCGCGCTCCAGGTCGCTCGCATCCGGCTCCGGGAGCGCCACGGGGCAGGCCCACACGCCCACGTCCGCGCCGACCGGAGCGTCGTGCGGGTAGTCCTCGATCGTCGGGGCCGTTGCGGTCTCCAGCAGCCGCAGCGCGCTGCGCAGTACGTCGCGCTGCAAGTCGCGATCGTCGGCCACGCCGTAGGGTCGGCCGAGCGGGAAGGGGACCCAGAGCGCGCGGGGCGGCTTGACGACCTCGGTGTGTTCGCGAATCAGGCTGATCCCGGTGGTGGCAACTCCGGCTTGCTGGAGGAAGTGCGACAGCACGCCGACGGCGGCTGAGCAGGCCGGTCAAACCGGCGCGAGGACCGCGCCGTGCACACCCGTATCGTGCATTCGCTGCGCCATATCGCCGGCCGCCGCCTCGAGGTTGAGCGGGTTCGGGGTCGATCCGAGCACCGAGTAGTGCCAGGGCGAAACGCCGCCGACTTCGCCCGCCTCGACCAATTCGTGCAGCCGATCCCGCGGCAGCACCACGTTCACGTCCTGCTGGTAGTGGGTGCGGTCGAAGTTGACGCTGACCTGTGTCTGCACGAGCTCGGCGAAGTCGACATCGTCCGCGATCAGGCGGTAGCCGGCGTCGCCAAAGCGGAAGGGTCGGTCGTCGCGCCGATGCAGGCCGGCCGAGGTGATCAGCGCGATCGTCGATTCAGCCAGCGGCGGCGGGGTCACCCAGGGCGTCGTGCTGAAGTCGGGAAACCGATAGCGCTCCATCGCGCTGCGCATCCCCGCTGCTTCTTCGGGATGCAGATCATTGAGGCGAACCATTGGCGTGCTCCACTGGCGTCGATGCTAGGGCGCTTCCTCGATCGTCGCCGATAAGGAGCCTTTGCAGTGCGGAATCCTCGGGTCTGGACCGAAGCCGTGGATCTGATCCTGATGGTCCTTGACCGTCGTGTAGTCCGCCGTCTCTACGATTCCCTGGCCCTGACCATCGATCATCGAGGCGATCGCGAACGCCTTCTCGCGCGAGTAGCCGAAGACTGACCCCAGCAGCTCGATCACGTACTGATACGTGTGATCGTCCGAGTCGTGCAGAATCAGGTGGAAGCGCTTCTCCAGCTCGATGTCCGGCGCATCCGCGGGCTCGTCCTCGACCAGAATGTCCGGCCGCGGCAGCGCCGGCTGCGGACCGCGCGACATTAGTTCAGCGATTCATCCAGCGCGCCGCTCAGACGCTGCAGCTCGTTGCTGCTCGGGTCGGCGTCGGACCACAGCTCGCGCGCGCTGCGCAACGCGCGCTGCGCCTCGTCGAACGCGCCGCGGGCGGTCTCGACGCGGCCCCAGCGGAACAGGTCGCGGGGCGACGCCCCGCGATCGAGCCGCTCCTGCAGGAGCTCCATCGCCTCCTCGGTGTGCCCGGCCCGCAAGCGCGCCTCGACCAGCGTTTCCTCGAACACATCGCGCTGCGCGTTGGAACCGCCGAGGCAGACGATGTCATCGCGCACCGCCGAAAGCTGCTCGGCCGCCGCCGCGTAATCGCCCGCGCCGAACGCCCAGAGCGCCTCCACGACGGGGCGGGCGACCGTGTCGGCGATCGGGTGGCCGCGTTCGCCGGCGGCGCGCAGCCCGTCGAGCAGCGAGCCGATGCCCGCCTCGTCGCCCAGCGCGGCCAGGGCCATCGCCCGGTGCACATCCACCCAGACAGTGCCCGCCCGGGGGAAGGCGCGCTCGGCGAAATCGGCGATCTCGCGCCACTCGAACGACGCGTCGCCGTCGTGCAGGCGGCAGCGCCAGAGCAGCGAGGCGCCGTCGGCGACCGCTCCGAGCGCCTCGCCGGCCTGGTCCGCGCCCGGCTTGATTGCGTCGTCGTGCAATGCGAGCGCGTCGTTGGCGCGCCCGTTGGCGAGCAGGAAGAGCGCCTGATGCCAGCTCAGATGGCGGTGGAAGCCGGCGCGATGGGGGAACTCTTCGAGCCAGCCGCCCAACCAGTCGCCCCCGCCGGGCGTGTCGTGTCGCTCAAAGAAGACGTGAGCCTGGGCGTGAGCGGCCTGGCCGTTGGAGCGGCGTAGATCGAGGCTGCGCGCAACCAGGGCCTCGGCGCGATCGAGCTGGTCCATCTCGTGGTTGGCGAACGCGTGCCAGGCGTGAAACCACCAGTCCTCGCCGTAGGCCGGCGCGAGGCGGTCGAACTGGGCGAGCATCCGCTCGCGCTTTTCGACCCCGCCGGTGTAGAAGTTGTGACCGAACCACTGCATCAGGATCGGCGCGTCGCGCGGCGTGTCGTCGAGATGCTCACCGATCCAGGCGGGCGCCTCCGAGCCGCGCCCCACGATCGGGGCGCCCAGGATCGCCGTGTGGCGGCGCTCCCGTTCGGTGGCGTTCCGGGCCAGGCGCTCGGCGTGCTGTGCGTGTGCTTTGGCTGCCTTCATGTCGCCGCGGAAGAGGAACCAGAGGCCGAGCTGGCTGTGCGGCAGCGCGAACGACGGGTCCGCCTCGATCGCGCGCTCCAGCGCGTCCGTCACGTCGGGCAGGTAGCCGAGCATCCGCTCCACCCCGTCGCGGTAGTGCGCAGCCGCCTCCTCGGAGGTCGTCAGTGGCAGGCCCCAGCTGTCGGTCGGTGTGGACATGATGGATTGCTCCCCCTGTTTAGACGCGCGCCGTGGCAGCCGCGTCGACGGCGATCGTCTCGCCGGTGATGAAGCCCGAATCGGCGGCCAGCGCGACCACCGCCGCGCCGATATCGGCCGGGGCGACCAGCGCCCGCGCCGGCAGCATCCGCGTGATCGATGCGGCGCGATCCGGGTCGTCGCCAAAGCCCGGCTGGCCCTCGTAGAAGCCGACCTGAACCGCGTTAACCGTGATCCCGAAGCGCGCCCACTCCTGCGCCAGCGCTCGCGTCAGCCCCAGCAGGCCCGAGTGCGCCGACGCGTAGGCCGACGTGTTCGCCATCCCGCGCGCGCCCAGCACCGAGACGAGATTGACGATCCGTCCGTACTCGCGCAGCTGCATCCGCGCTCCCGCGGCCCCGGAGCACAACGTGGGAGCGAGCAGATTGGCGTCGATCACGGCCCGCCAGGTCCCCAGATCGACGCCGCCGATCGGCCCGGCCATCACCGCGTCGCCGGCGTTGACCAGAATGTCGAGCTGGCCCAGCTCGTTGACGACCCGCGTCATCGCCGATTCGACGCTGTTGGGGTCCGTCGCGTCGAGCGTGATCGCCAGATTGCGGCGCCCCAGCGACCAGACTTCGTTGTTGACCGAGTTGACCCGCATGACCTCGGTCGTGCCCGCCCGCAGCGTCGCGACGGCCACATCCGCGCCCGCTTCGGCCAGCGCGACCGCGACCGCGCGACCCAGCACGCCGCCCGCGCCGACGACGAGCGCCGTCCGACCCGTCAGCCCGAACGCCGGATCTCGCGGCTCGGGATTCGGCCTCGGTGTGAAGTCGTCGGCCATCAGTCGGGCTCCTCGAGCTGCACCACGGGCGCCCAGCCGGTCGGCCCGATCGCCGACAGCCCGCCGCCGTCCTGCGCGATCGTCTCGCCGTTCAGCGCCGCCGCGCCGTCCGAGGCCAGCCAGACCGCCAGCGGGCCCATCTCCCAGGCCAGACCAACCCGCCCGACGGGGATGTACTTGCCGCCCCGCCACTGCGCCAACGCCTGCTCGGTGTGCGGGAAGATGCCCGGCGCGATGCAGTTGGTACGCACGCCGTCGGGCCCGTAGGACACCGCCAGCGAGCGGGTGAAGTTGACCACGCCCGCCTTTGAGGAGACATACATCCAGTTGTGCCGGCCGCCGCGCAGCCCGAAGCCGGAGGCGACGTTGATGATCACGCCGCTGCCGCGTGCGCACATGTGCGGCAGCACGGTGCGGGCGCAGAGCATCTGCGAGGTGAGGTTGAGATCGATCCCGCGCCGCCATTGCTCGTCCGAGAGCTGCTCCAGCGGCGCGCCGTCGCCCTCGGCGCCGCCGCCCGCGTTGTTGACCAGCACATCGACGCGCCCGAACTCATCGAGCGTGGCGTGCACCATGGCCGCGACCGAGTCGGCCTCGGTCACGTCGGTCGGCAGCGCCGACGCGCGACCGCCGTGCTCGCGCACCAGTACAGCGGTCTCTTCGAGCTGGGCCGCCGTCCGCGCCGCGCCCGCGACAGTGGCGCCGGCGTCGGCGAAGGCCAGCGCCATCGCCCGCCCCAGGCCGCGACCCGCCCCGGTCAGCAGCACCACTTGACCATCCAGCCGAAAGCGATCAAGCACCGCCACGACGCCCTCCTTGCCTGGGCCGCGCGCCGGACCGGCTACGAGGTCGTCGCGGCCTTGCGCTGCTGTGCGGCGCTGCTGCCGCGTCCGTCGCCGAACTTGTTGTCGCGCCACTCGAGCGCCGCCTTGAGGCCCAGCTCGCGCGACATCTTGCCGAACTCGCGCACGCTCGGCGCGAGGTGTGCGCGGGCGTCATTCTCGGTGGCGATTCGCTGCAGCGTCCGCGCGCCCATGATCTCCAGGCCGAGGTTGACGATCCGCTTGTTGGCGGAGAGCAGTTCGGGATCGATCATCGTCATTTTGTTGGCGAGGTCTTCGACCACTTCGTCGAGCTGGTCGGCCGGCACCGCGTCGAGCACCAGCCCGCGCGCTGCCGCTTCCGCGCCCGACACGCTGTCGCCCGTCAGCAGCATCCGCTTGGCGAACTGCGGACCCGCGTGGTAGAGCCACATGTGAGCCGGCGGCGCGCCCATCGCGCGCACCGGCGGGAAGCCGATCACGGCGTCTTCGGCTGCGATGATGATGTCACTCAGCAACACCAGGTCGGTGCCGCCGGCCAGGCAGTAGCCGTGCACCTTGCCGATCACCGGCTTGTGCATGTCGAAGATCGCCATCCGCGCGCGCTGCGCCTTCTCCATGCCCCAGGTGTCGTCGTCGAAGCTCACACGGCTGCGGTACACCTTGTCGTAGGTCTCCGTCACGTCGCGTTGCCCGCCGGTCAGGTCGTAGCCCGCGGAGAACGCGCGGCCGGCGCCGCTCAGGATCACGCAGTGCACGGCCGTGTCGTTGTCCGCCTCCCACATCGCGTCCGACAGCTCGTCCTGCAGCGCGATCGAGAGCGCGTTCAGCTTCTCGGGCCGATTCAGCGTCACGTAGCCCTTGCCATCGCGCACCTCGTAGATGATGTTCTCGTAGTCAGTCATTAAAGCTCCTCGGCTTTCTCGGTCAATTTCCCCAAGTCTAAGCCATCGCCGAACCCGTCCCGCACAGTCCAACAGCAGCCGCGAATCGTGTAACGTTCGCCGAAGAGGGGCGGCGGACCGTGAGCACCGTGGAGTTCATCTTCGACGAGCGCAAGGCGGCTCAGGCCGCAGCGCATCTGCTCCGGCGGCACGGCTCCAGCATGCCCTACATCAAGCTGATCAAGCTGCTTTACCTGGCCGACCGCCAGTCGCTGATTGAGACGGGCTACACGATCACGGGCGACCGGCTCGTCGCCATGGCCGATGGGCCCGCGCTCAACCGCGTCCTCTTCTTCATCGAGGCGCCCTGCCGCGGTGTCCACTGCCGCTGGTGTCAACACGTCACACACGCGACCGACGGCCAGATCTCCGATGTGGGCGAGCCCGCTGAGGGAGAGCTGTCGCCCTATGAGCGCGACGTACTCGATGGAGTTTGCGACACGTACGGAACCTACGAGCCGCGGGCGTTGATCGAATGCACCATGGGCCTCCCGGAGTGGAGCGATCCCAACGATCGATCGAGGCGGATCGATCCGCGGGACATCCTCAGGGCGGGCGGCTACAGCGACGGCCAGATCGAATCCGTCGTAGAGGACGTGGCTGCGCATCAGCGCTTCCATGACCGCTACGGCGGCGAATGATCGAGCCGGGAGATACGCTGCTCGACTTCGACTTCGGCAATCACCTGTGGATCGTCCTCAGCCGTGAGACCGACGACCGACGAATCGCGCTGGCCAGCCTGACCAGCCACGGCCGACGCCCGATTTGTCTTCGGCGTTCGTGCGTGATCGTCCTGGAGGGCGAACACATCTATCTGCGCAACGACTCCTGCGTCCACTACGGACGCGCAGTACTCAATCCACTCGCCCCCCTCCTCGAGGCCCAACGACGCGGTCACCTCCCCCAACATCAGCCCTGTTCACCAGAGGTCCTGCTGCGCATCCAGCAGGGTGCGCTCGACACCCTCGAAACGCCCGACCCCGTCCGAGCCGCCATCCGCGCAACGCTTGAGCCGACGCGTGATCCAGAACGGCCCGCCCGCGTCACACCTCCCCGGCCTCCAACGCCACGACCAGGTCGAGCAGGCCTTCCGGTTCCCAGGCGCGGTGGCGCTTTGACGTCGTCAACGGTATGAGCACGCCGGCGCGCTCCAGCTGCGCCATCCCATTGTTGACGGCCGGCGTCGTTGCACCGATCGATTCCAGCGCCGCCGCCACGGTCACCACCGGGTGCGCCGGCAGCGCGTCGATGATCGCCCACGATGATGCATCCGAGCGTGGATTGACCGTTTCGCGCAACCGCCCGCGCCAGTGTGCTTGTAGATCGGCGACCAACTCAGCGTAGCGCCGGGCGAGCAGCGCCGCCTGCGCCGTCGCCGCTGCGAAGAGCGACACCCATTCGGCGACTCGGCCCTCGCGAAACGCGACCAGACCTTCGATGTAGCGCCCGCGTCGCTGCGAAAACACGACGCTGACAGGCGGCACGAAGGCGGGCGCCAGCCCGCGGCGGCGTAGCACCACCTGCACCAACGCCCGACCCGTCCGACCGTTGCCGTCGTCAAACGCATGAATCGTCTCAAACTGCGCGTGCGCAAGCGCGGCCTGCAGCAGCGGCGACAACAGATCGTCGTTCGCGAATGCGCAGAGGTCATCCAGCAGCGGCGCCAGCTCCTCCGGTGGGGGCGGCACATAGTCGGCGCCGCACGGGTTGTAGTCGTTGCCGCCGATCCAGTTTTGCGCCTCGCGCAGGCGACCGGCCCGTTGTCCGCCGACCTGTCGGCCGAGCAGCGCGCGATGGATGTCGCACAGGTCCGCGGCCGAGAGCGTCTCCGAACGAGCCGACTGCTCGACCGCGAACTGCATCGCGTTGATGTTGTTCAGAATCTCTGCCGCCTGGCTGCCCACGCTGCGGCCCGCCATCCGCCGCACCTCCGCGCGGGCGAGCTGGCGCGCGTCGGCCTGCATCCCCTCGACCTTCGACGACGCGATCGACTCCGTGCGCAGCAACAGCCGCCCCAGCGACTTCAGCTCCGGCCCCGCTGTGCGGTTGATCTCGATCACCATCCGCTCAGCCTCGGCGACACGTCCGGCCACCTCACCTGGCAGGTCGAAGGCGTCAGCGGCGAGCGGATCCGGAATGAACGGCTCATAGGAGCACGCACGGCGATAACGCGGCGGCGCATACAGCGTCGGATCGTGCTTCCAGGTGCGTCGGATCGTGCGGCCTCGCATGTGATCCTTCCCACGATCCTTCCCAAGCCTGCGTCTCATGATAAAGCTTAGGGGCGATCCTTTGTCATGTGATCGAGAAGCACAAGGTTGCCCGGATTGCCGGTCACCTGCGCTTCTCTCATATCCTCGACCGATGCTTCGCAAACCTGCGCCACATGATAAAGCTTAGCAGCGATCCTTTATCTTGGGTACCACAACTGCAAGGTCACTTCGAGTGCCGGATGCACCATCCCTCGCGCTGCTTCGCATCGATCCTCTCGAACCAACATGGAAGCCCTACAAGTGCTTCAGCACCCCGCCGTCCACCTGGAACACCTGACCCGTGACGTAGCCCGCCGCCGGCGACGCCAGATACACCGCCAGCGGCGCGACATCCTCCGGCGTCCCGAACCGCCGCATCGGAATGAACCGCAGCAGCAGATTGTCTTCCGGATTCGATGACCCACGCCCGACCGAGTGGTCCGTCCAGCCCTGCACGATCGCGTTCACGGTGATCCCCCGCGGCGCGAGCTCCTGGCTCAGCGCCCGCACCAGACCGATCACCCCCGCCTGTGCCGCCGCGAACGCCGACACGTTCGATATCCCGCGCACCGCCGGCGCCTCGAGCAGCGCGATCAGCCGCCCCGGGCCGGCGCGAAACTCCCGCGCCGCGCTGCGAAACGCCGAGTAGGTCCCGCCCAGATTGGCAGCCAGAATCCGCTGCACGTCAGCGTCGAGCGTCTTGCCCAGCGGCGCCGCGAACCACGCGCCCGGCGCCACGATCGCGATGTCCACCCCGCCCAGCTGCTTCGTCAGCTTGCGCGTCGCCACCTGCACGTTCGTCCCGTTCGAGAGGTCGACCGCCTCCGCCGGACCGCCCGCCGCCGTCTTCTTCATCCGAAACGCCGAACTGCCGCCCGTCTCCACGCTGGTCACGCCGACGGTCGCCCCGGCCTCCCGCAGCGCCGCCACCACCGCCGTCGCCGTCGGACGCTCGGCCCCGTAGACGATCGCGCGCCGGCCCGACAGGTCCCAACCCTGCAGCGCCCCCGCGGCGACATCCGGCTCCTGGAACGGATTCAGCTGCGTCACGAGGACACCGCGCCGATCCCCGCCGAGACGTCCCAGCCGGTCGGCGCGAGCCCGCCCGCGAGTCCGCCGCCATCGATCACGAATGCCTCGCCCGTCACATAGGACGACGCGTCCGAGGCCAGGTACAGCGCCAACGGCCCCAGCTCCCACGCCTCGCCGACCCGGCCGGCCGGAATCCGCGCGCCCTGACCCCGCGCCCGTTCGATCTCGGCCGGTTCTTCCAGCATCCGCTGCAAGACGAAGCCCGGCACGATGCAGTTGACCCGGATGCTCTCGCGCGCCAGCTGTGTCGCCAGCGCCTGCGTCAGCGTGATCACCCCCGCCTTTGCTGCCCCGTAGACGATCAGCCGCGCGTCGCCGCGCAGCGCCGTGCCCGACGCCACCGTGATGATGTTGCCGCTCCCGCGCTCCCGGAAGTGCCGCGCCGCAGCCCGCGCCGAGAAGAACACGCTCGAGAAGTTCACGTCGATCGTGTCGTACCAGTCGGCGTCGCTGATCTCCGTCACCGTCTTGCCGGCCGATGACCCGCCGCCCCCGGCGTTGGCGATGAACACGTCGAAATCGCCCCACGTCGCGAGCGTCTCCGCCACCAGGGCGTCGACTTGCGCCGAGTCCGAGACATCGGTCGGCACGACCAGCGCCTCACGACCGCGGCTGCGAACCTCCTCCGCGGTCGCTTCGATCTGCTCGCGCGTGCGCGCCGCGCAGACGATGTCAGCCCCCGCGTCGGCCAGATGCAGCGCCATCTCGCGGCCCAGGCCGCGCCCGGCACCCGTCACGATCACCCGTCGTCCGTCCATCCGCAGCGCTTCCAGCATCGCCGACCGCTTTCCACCCATTCTCCACCGAGTTCCCAGCGTGTGGATGGTAGAGCGTCCCAGGAGCAACTCGTCCCTAATCTGGTCGAACCCCGATCGAGCGCCGCTGGGAGGTTGCGTTGAAGAGTCTGCTGTCCCGCGCGACCTCACTGCTCGTTGCCCTCGCGTCCGCCTCGCTGCTCGTCGCCTGCACGGTCAACGCAGACGATCAGGCGCCCCCGAGCGACGACCCTCAACCCGCAGCCGCCGTCGAGACCACGGCGCAACCGACCGCGGTCGCACCCAAGCCGGAGCCAGCCGCCGAAGCCCCCGCGACGACGGAGAGCGAGCAGGCGACCCAGGCAACCCAGCCGGCCGCCGTCGAGGCCGTCCCCGAGCCACCCAGCCGGGCCGCTGCCGAACTCCAGATCCGCGGCAACACGCCGCGCAAGGACACGGCCCAACCGATGGCGTCTGCGACGCTCCAACGCGCGCTCGCCAAGGCCTTCTACACCTTCGGCGAATTCGCGACGCTCGACCTCCCGCCCAACCTGATCGTCGCCTGGGGCATCGGCGCACCGCGCGGCGCATACGTGATTACCGCCAGCATCTGGACCGCCACGTCGCAGGGAGCCCAGGCGCTCGCCGACACCGAACTACTCTCCGGCGGCACGCTGCGCAGCGACGAAGCGATCCGCCTCGTCGAGGGCGCAACCGCCGACCGCGCCTGGCTCGAAGCGATCGGCGACGCCGGCGCTCACGGCGTCACCTACGACCTGCTGCTCTGGAACGGCCGCCAACTCCTCCCCGTCGTCGGCCACTTCAGCTCCGCGCCCGGGAACGTCGTCGCCCCCGGCGCGGCCGCTGAACTGCGCGACCTCAACGGCGACGGCGACCCCGAACTCGTGATCGACCGCACCGACGCCTTCCTCTTCTTCTACACCTCGCAGATCTGGCACGCCGACGCCGCCGTCCTGCGGCGCGTCGGCGACGAATTCCACGAGGTCGTGCTCAGCCTGCCTCCAGCGATCGTCGGCGACGAGGCGCTCGCCGGCGCCCGCGCATCGCTCGCGTTCGCCGCCGCCGGCTGGTGGCCCTACGCGCTCGAGCACGCCCAGGCTGCGCTGGAGCTGGCGCCCGACAACGAACAGCTGGCCTGGAACCTGATCGTGATCCGCGAGCGTGCCGGCGCCGCGCTCCGCGAGGCCGAGCGCAACCCGATCCCCTGGCTCGGCCAACTGCTCGCCGGTGACTGGGCCCGCACCGTCGAGGAACTGCGCACCTTCCCCCACCTGCGCTGGCTGGAGCTCGACTTCATCCTGAGCGAGACCCCGCTCGAGGGGCTCGAATCCGCCGTCGGCCTGCTCGTCGAGCAACGCACCGCCGCCGCCCTCACCGCCGCCGACCACCTGTCCGTCCAGCACACCGCGCCGGCCTACCTGATGGCTGGGCTTGCGCGCTGGTGGCTCGGCGAGGGCATGATGCCCACCGCCATCGAGCTCGTCGAAGCGATCCCCGGCTACTGGAACGAGACCACCGTCTTCGATCTGCTCTTCGTCATCGGCTACCGCGGCGGCTGAGCCGGCCGGCGCCCGCCAACCTCAGCCCCCCAATCGCTATCATTCGCGCTGGCCCCGCCTTGCGCTGATGCGCTGCGGGCGTCTGCCGCGTACACCGACGCGCCCGCACCCGGCGCTGCACATCAGAAGGAGTGGTCACATGGCGATTGGGCTGACTGTCGAGTTCACCATCGGCGAGGGCCAGGCCGAGGCGTTTGAAGCCTTCATGGCCGGCGCCACCGGCACGGTCAAGGCCGAAGACTCCGGCTGCAACAACTACGACCTGTTCCGCAGCGTCGACGACGACACCCGCTACATCCTCTTCGAGAACTGGGCCACCGAGGCCGACCTCACGGCGCACGGCACCTCCACCGCGATGGCTGGGATGGCCGGCATCCGCGAATTCACCACCGGGCGGCCGGTCCTCCACCGCTACGACGTGCCCGACTAGACACCGCACACCCCACTTCACCTCACCCCGATTTCCCAGGAAGGGAACCACCGATGCCAGACCAAATGGGCGCCGAGCTCCTCGCCCGCCAGATGGTGAATGAGGGGGTTGAGGACCTCTTCTACATCATGGGCGGACCAATCATTGAAGCCGCCGGCTTCGCCGCCGAACACGGGATCCGCACGATCGACTGCCGCCACGAGCAGGGTGCGGCGATGGCCGCCCACGGCTACGCCCGCGTCAAGCGCGTGCCCGGCGTTTGCATGGCCGCCTCCGGCCCGGCGACGACAAACCTCCTCACCGGCGTCGCCAACGCCTATCTCGACGGCGTGCCGATGGTTGCCCTCGGTGGCGCGGCGGCGTTCTCGTCGTTCGAGCGAGACGACTTCCAGGAGTACGACCAGCTCGCGATGGCTGCCCCCGTGACTCGCTGGTCCAGTCGCGTGACCCATTCCGCCCGAATGCCCGAGTTCTTCAACCTCGCCTATCGCGAGGCCCAGGGACCCAAACCGGGACCGACCTACCTCGACCTGCCCGGCGACACGCTCTACATCCAGTCCGATGACGAGACCGTCTGGTTCCCCAAAACCGGACTGCGGAAGTCGCGTCCGAGCGCCGACCCGGATGAGGTCAAGGAAGCGATCGAGCTGCTCGCCAACGCCGAGCGACCGATCGTCCTGTCCGGCACCGGCGTCTTCTGGTCCGACGCGTCGGCCGAGCTGCGCGAGTTCGTCGAAACGACGCAGATTCCCTTCTACACGACGCCGCAGGGGCGCGGCGTGGTCCCCGAAGACCACGACCTCTGCTTCATCGCGGCTCGCTCGAAAGCGTTCCGCGAGGCCGACGTAGCGCTCGTCGTGGGCACGCGGCTCAACTTCGTCGTCGGCTCCGGCCTGCCGCCGCGTTGGGCGCCCGACCTCAAAGTCATCCACATTGACACCGACCCGACCGAGATCGGACACAACAAGGAAGCGGCTGTGGGCATGGTCGCCGACGCCAAGCGCGCCCTGGTTGCGCTGACCGCCGCGGCTCGCGAGGCGAACCTCGCTCCACCGACCGACTGGATCGCCGAGCTGCGCGAATCGGACGACAACCGCCGTCAGCAATCGCTCGAGTTTGCGCACTCGTCGACCGTCCCGATTCACCCGCTGCGCCTGGCCGATGAGGTCGTCCAGCGCATGGACCGCGACGCAGTCGTCTGTGTCGACGGCAATGCCACGCTGGCTTTCGCACGGCAGTACATCCCGTCCTTCACCGAGGGCGGTCGGCTGAATCCGGGACCCAACGGCTGCATGGGCGTCGGCCTGCCGTTCGTCCTCGGCGCCAAGGCCGCCGCCCCTGAGCGCCAGGTGATTGGCTTCGTCGGCGACGGTTCGTTCCTGATGAACGTGCAGGAGATCGACACGATGGTGCGGCACGATCTGCCGGCCACGATCGTGATCTCGAACAACGCCGGCTGGACCGCCGGCTCGAACGAGACGCCGGGCCGACCGCTCGGCTACGGCCAGCGCTACGAGGACATCGCGGTCGCGCTTGGCGGACACGGCGAGCACGTGACCGCGCCGGAAGAGATCGGGCCGGCGATCGAACGCGCGATGGCCTCCGGCAAGGCCGCCGTCGTCAATGTGGAGGTCGAGCAACATGCGATGCCCGGCCAGGCGCGCTTCGGCGGCTACTCCGCCACGCTGAGCCGTTAGCCGATGTCCGCCGTACCGCCGCAGCTCGCCGATCTCGTCGGCGCGCCGCACTTCGCCCATCTCGTCACCGTCAACCGCGACGGCTCTCCGCAGTCGTCGCCGATCTGGATCCGACCCGACCGAGTCGCCGACGACGGCTCGGTCGAGTCGATCTTGTTCGTCACCGGCCTGCGCTACCGCAAGGTGCTGAACATGCAGCGCGAGCCGCGCGTCGCGCTCTCGATTCACGACGCCGCGAACCCCTATCGCACGCTTGAGATCGTGGGCCGCGCCTCGATGGTCGAGCGCAGCTCCTGGGACGAGCTCGACGCCATCTCCAACCAGTACCTCGGGACCGACTACCCCTTCAAGGGCGACGACCCGGCCGGCTGGCACGTGACCGTCGAGGTTGAGCGCAGCTCAACGTTCAGCGACTTCGAGATTCCGGAGATGGTCGAGACGCCGCCGAAGGGCTCCGACCTGCTGAGCCCGCCGCACTTCGCTCACATCGCCACGATCAGCTCGACCGGTCAGCCGCGCTCCTCGGTCGTCTGGCATCGCCGCGTCGAGGGCGGCGGCGAGAACGACGTCGAGTTCTGGACCTTCCCAACCACGCTCAAGGTGCTGCACCTGCGGCGCAATCCGGCGATCGCGGTGAGCATCCACGACGAGGCGGACCCCTATCGCTACACGGAGGTGCGCGGAACCGCGACGCTGACGCCGGATACGGGGCCGCAGATGCTCGACGAGCTGACGCCGCTGTACTGGCAGGCGGATCGATATCCGGAGTCGGAGCAGTATCCGATCGACGACGACACGGAGGGTGTGATCGTCCGCGTGAGCGCCAGCCACCGGGTCGGCTAGCGCGTCAGGACGAAGGCACAGATTCCGTCAACGCGCCCGCCGGCGGGTGATATCCCAAGCTGAGATCGAACCGCCGTAGCACGTCACGCCCCAGCATGCTCGGCGTCGCCCAGTTGCCGTGCCAGCCCGGCACGGCAGGCTTCGGCTCGGCGATCCCCACCGCGGTGGCGATCACCAAATCTTCGCCGCCCTCGTCGTGAAACACCAAGTCGACTGTCCGCACGATCGCGCCGGCCTCGCCGACCCCGACCATCTCGATCCTCATTGACGGATCCTGGAAATCGAGCTCGAAGTACTGCCAGCCGAGCGCTGCAAACGCCGCCGACGGGCTGAGCAACGTCATGTCGGAACCGGTATCGACCAGAAATTCCACGCTGGTCTCGAGCCCGTCTACCAGGATGTCCGCGTAGACATAGGGCGCAGGCGTTGATCGAATCAGTGGATGCGGTGACGCGCCGTGGTCAACAAGGAAACATGGAATCCGGCGGCCTAGTGACGCCACGCGAACGGCTTCCGGAACTGGATGATGGAGCCGTCGCGCGTCACATCGCCGACAATCCCATTACGGAACTCATGAAGCTTCGCGAGATCGGCAGAGGCCAACACCTCTCCCCCGCTGTGAATCAGCAGAAACTGCTTCGGGTAGCGCGCGTCAAGCTCATCCGCGTGTTCCAGGTAGTAGGCAAGGTTCCGGTCGTGCTCCGCCCGAATCGCACGGCGCAACTCTTGCTCGGACGCCGATGCGGCCTGGGGCCGCACCGTCGCCGCCGTCGTTTCGCTCATCTCACACCCCCGTCTTCTGCAATGATACCCAATTCCTGTTCCACTGTCAGTCTCGCGGCGCGGGGTCGGCCACGTGCTCGTGGAAGCTCCAGCGGTAGCCCTCGGGGTCGCGTGCGACGTAGCGGCGGTCGCCGTAGGGCATCATCGTTCGCTCTTGCACCACCTCCGCGCCCGCTGCGATCGCTCGCTCGTAGTGCGCGTCGACATCCGCCACGTAGATCGTCACGTGCGCGTGGAAGCCGCCCAGCTTGTCGGGCGTCGAGAGGTCGGCGTCCGCATACGCGCCCGCGAGCATCAGCGTCTCGCCGTACATGTGCAGCTCTGCGTGGTCGACGTCCCCGTCCTCACCCTCCAGGACGAGCCCCCGCTCGAATCCGAACGCCGCGCACAGGAACGCGATAGCCCCATGCGCGTCGTCGTAGTGCAGGCAAGGAATGATGTGCTGACTGCCCGCCGGCGGATTCAGCGGCATTCTGATGCGCCGCCGTTACTCCGACGAATCGATCGCGGCTTGCATGTCCGCCGCCGACACCTCACGCAGTCGCTGGTGGAACCACCAGTGACCGCCCTCGGGATCGGCTGCGCGGTAGACGCGGTCGCCGTAGAACTGATCCTCCGGCTCCTGCAGGATCTTGGCGCCCTCGGATCGGGCGCGTGCGAAATGGGCGTCGACATCTTCGACGTAGACCATCACGCTCGCGTGCAGGTGCGGCAAGCTCGCCGGACCGCCAAGTCCGCCCTCGGGATACGCAGAGGCCAGGGTGATCTCGGCGCCGTCCATGGTCAGCGAAGCATGACCAACGCTGCCATCGGGCATGTCCAACCGAAACTGCTGCTCGAACCCGAAGGCCCGGCAGAGAAACTCGATGGTTGCCGGCGCATCGTCATACGACAGCGCCGGCACGATCCGTTGTGTGATCTCCGGGCTTCCGTCGGTCACTGGCTACTCCCTACTCACCCATCTGCTCCAACGCCGCCATCATCTCTTCCGGCGAGACATCGCGGACATGCTGCGTGAACACCCAGAGGTGGCCCTCAGGATCGGTCGCGCGGTAGACGCGATCGCCATAAAACTGGTCCTCCGGCTCTTGCGTGATCGTCGCACCCCCCGCCTTCGCCTGGGCGTAGTGCGCATCGACATCGTCGACGTAGACCATCACCTGCCCGTGCAGCGCCGGCAGGTTCTGCGGGCTGGCCTGGCCCATCTCCTCGAACGCCGACGCGAGCATCAGCACATTGTCTTCGAGGTGCAGCTCGGCGTGTCCCAGCACGCCGTCACCCATCGGCATCTGCATGCCTGCCGTGAAGCCGAACGCCGAGCAGAGAAACTCGACCGCCGCCGGCGCGTCCGCGTAGCTCAGGTACGGAATGATCCGCTGGTTGCCCTCAGGTGGATTCTGAACCATGATTCGCTCCTGCTCCGCTGTTCGTGTGCCGTCGTGTCTTAGCTTTGCGCAGCCAGCTGCTCGCCCGCCGCGGCCATCTCATCAGGGCTCACGTCGCGCACGTGCTGCTGGAACATCCAGCGGTGACCCTCCGGGTCCACCGCGCGGTAGATCCGGTCGCCCCAGAACATATCCGTCGGCGGCTCCATGATCTCCGCGCCTGCGGCCGCCGCCCGCTCGTGGTGCGCGTCGATGTCGTCCACATAGATCGACACCATCGAGTGCAGGTGCGCCAACCCCTGGGGTCCTCCGAGGCCGGATTCCTCGAATGCCGAGGCCAGCATCAGCGTGTTGCCGTGCAGCAGCAGCTCCGCATGGCCCAGCCGGCCATCGGGCATCTCCATCCTCATCGCCTCCTCGAAGCCGAAGGCAGCGCAGAGAAACTCGATCGCCGCCGGAGCGTCCTGATAGCAGAGGTTCGGCACGATTCGCTGAACGTTGGGCGGTGGATTCTGGACCATGCACTGAGCTCGCTTCCCGACTCCCATATTCAGATTTCGAACGAAGTCTAGGCGGATGGAACGGATCCCCTGGTAGCGCGCGACACATTCGCCGCACGCCGGTTCGATCGTTCTGGTCGCCCACCGGCCGCCGCAGCGAGCGCGCCCTCCGCACATCCCTGACCACGGCCAACCAAACCCGACCGCCCCTGACCACCCCCGCCAGATACGGACCGCGCCGCGCCGCGGACGCGAACACAGGTCCGGCTGAACAGCCAACCTCTACGCCGGCGGCAACTGCCCCCAGCGCCGTAGCCACGTGAGAATCCCGTCCGCCACGCCCCGCACGATCGCCAGCCGGCCGCTTTCGCTGCGCAACACCGCCGCGTCCACCGGGTGACTGATGAACAACAGCTCCAGCAGCGTCGCCGGCATCATCGTCCCTCGCACCACCGACGCCGGCCCCGCCTGCCGCTCCGGATCGACCAGGTCGATCGGCCCCACACCCTTCGTCAGACGGGGCCCCGTCGGATAGCGCGTCGCCGGCGCTGCCGCCCAGGGGTCCGCGCTCAGCCCGATCGCGACCGGGTCGCAGCCCCAGTCCAGCGCCGCCTGATGATCGACCAGCAGGAACGGAGCGAGCACGTAGATCGGGTCACAATACCCGTCCACGATCTCCCAGCACGACGTGTTGAGCAGGTCTGCCCGCGGCGAGTAGCCCCAATCCGCCAACTCGCTCGACACCGCATCGAGCATCCAGCGCGCCAGCTCCGCATTGATCCCGTCGCCCGGCGGGCTGGGGTAGTACCAGGCCTGCAGGCCCTGCTGCCAATCGTCCGTCGCGGTGTTGGAGTGCAGCGAGATGAACAGGTCGGCACCGGCGAGATGCGCCAGCTCGGGCCGCGCGTGCAGGTCCACACGGCCCGGCTGGTCCGTGAAATTCAGGCCGGCCCACTCATCGCCCTGGCGCGTCAACACCACGTGCACGCCCTCCTCCTCCAGCAACGCCGCCACTGCGCGCGCGAACGCCAGGTTCGAGTGCGACTCCACCACCCCGTTGAGCCACGGCCCCGTCTGCAACGACCCATGGCCTGGATCCAGCACCACCACCGGTTGTCCCGCCGCCTGCGCACCGACCCCCGCCGCAACCAAGGCCGCCTCGCGTTGCTCCGCGGCGCCCGACGGTCGCGCGTGCGGCCACAACGCCGCGCGCTGCGGCTTCGGCGGCAGCGTCGCGATCGTGCCGCCCACCCCGGCCGTCGCCCGCCAGCCATTGAGCGTGTGCCGCGCCGCCGGGCGCCAGCGCACCTGCTCGCCAAACCCGCGCGTCGACACGCTCAGGATGATCGAGTCGAAGCCCCGCGAACCCACCGCCGTGCGAGCCGCCAGCCAGCGCCGCTCGCCGATCGACCACAGGCGCGTCCACCAGCCGTCGCGCGTCTGCGCGATGTAGTCCCACGCGCCGTCCGCGTCCACATCGAGCCACACCCCCACCCGCCGATCGACGTCGAACCCTGCCCAGTCGCCGCTCAGCTCGATCTCCAGCGCCCCGCGCAGCGCCGCTGCCTCCGCACCGCGCAGCCGGTGCTCCGCGCGGCTGCGGCCCGCGCCGACCTCGGGATGCTCGCCGTCGCCCACCGAGCTGACCCCAACGGCGTACGAACCGAACCGCCACGCCGGGCTCGAGATGCGAATCAGCGCGACACCGTCCTCAGTCGGCGAGACCCGGTCGTACAGCGTCCGGCCGTTCCCGTGCACGAGCAGCCGCTGGGCCGCATCCGCGCCCGGCAGCCACACGTCGCCCAGCGTCCCTCCGATGCTGCCCAGCACCGTGTAGATCGTGTACGTGTTGGCGGCGCTCATGCCCACGGCGAAGTAGTCGCTGTCGCCCTGCCAGTCGATCGAGCCCTGGCCAATCGCGGAAGCGTTCCTGTCAAAGGCCAGCGCGACCGGCTCCAGCGCGTTCCCGCCCGGATCCTCCGCCAGCCTCGAGTACAACGTGAACCGCTGACCCTGCAGCCGCGTCGCGGCCGACACCCGCACCCGCCAGACGCCGCTCTCGGGAGCCGTCCAGTTCAGCCAGCGCGCGCCTCGCGACGACGGACGAGCCACGACGGCCCCGCTGCGCGGATCGACGATCGCGAGTTCGATCGGATCGATCAGCCCGACCACGCTCAGCAGCCACGTCTCACCCGCGGAGGCCGCGAGCGGGAATTCGGCCGGCGCCGTCGCGCTGCTCAGCTCGCCCGCGCGAGCATGCACGACCAGATCGGCGGCCCGCGCCGGCCGCGCCCCCAATGAGATCGCCGCCACGGCGATCAGAGCGAGAATGATGATCAGTGTGCGCACGAGGCCTGAGCATATCGCCACGCAGCCCGGCCGCCGCCCTGCTTCTGGCACGCAACGAGGGCATCGAGTATCTTCCCTGACAGGCGCTGGGCGTCTCGCCTTGAGTGGCGCGTAGCCCCGCCGCGTGTCTGAATCGTCACAATCCCCGCGAAGCGCAAGTCACGCGGGCAGGAGGAACGCATGGATCTCGGCCTGACCGAAGAACAGGAACTGCTGAAGAACTTCGCTCGTGACTTCCTCACCAACGAGTGCACCGAGCAACTCGTGCGCGAGATGGAAGAGGACGACCGCGGCTACACCGACGACCTCTGGCGCGGCATGGCCGAACAGGGCTGGATGGGCCTGATCACCTCCGAGGAACTCGGCGGCGCCGGCCTCACCTTCCTCGATTTCTGCGTGCTGCTTGAAGAATTCGGCCGCGCGCTCGTGCCCGGTCCCTACATCGGGACCGTGCTGACCTCCGGCTTCGTCCAGGCCATCGGCAGCGACGCGCAGAAGCAGGAAATCTGCACCAAGGTCGCCGCCGGCGACCTCGTCATGACCTTCGCCCTGACCGAGCCCAGCGCCCGCTTCGACTCCTCCGGGATCGCCACGACCGCCGAGGCCGATGGCGACGGCTACGTGCTCAACGGCGCCAAGCTCTTCATTCCCGACGCGCACGTCGCCGACACCATTCTGGTCGCTGCGCGCGCGCCCGGCTCCGAGGGCGATGAAGGCATCAGCCTCTTCCTCGTGCCCGGCAGCGCGGAGGGCCTCACCAGCACCGTGCTCAAGACGATTGCCGCCGACAAGCAGTGCGAGGTCAAGCTCGAGGGCGTCAGGGTCGGCGCCGACGCGCTGCTCGGCCCGGCCGGCGACGCCTGGCCGATCATCGAGGTCGCCAAGCAGTACTTCACCGTCGCCTACTGCGCCTACCTCGTCGGTCTCGCGCAGCGCGACTTCGAGATCAGCGTCGACTACGCCAAGGAGCGCATCCAGTTTGGTCGCCCGATCGGCTCCTTCCAGGCGATCCAGCACAAGGCCGCCGACATGGTCACCGATGTCGATGGCTCGCGCTTCATCATGTACCGCGCCGCCTGGGCCGTCACCGAGGAAGAGCCTGACGCGGCCCTGCAGGTCTCGATGGCCAAGGCCTGGTGCTCCGACGCGACCCGTCGAGTCGTCGCCCACGGGCAGCAGATTCACGGCGGCATCGGCTTCACCAAGGAGTACATCATCCAGCTCTACTTCCGCCGTCAGAAGATGGCCGAGCTGATGTGGGGCGACGCCGACCACCACCGCGAGAAGGTGGCGGAGCTGCTCAACATCTAGTCCACGCACGCGCGAATCACACAAGGGCGCGCCCCACGGCGCGCCCTTGTCGTGTCCGCCGGCCGCGGGGCCGCTCACGGGGAGCCCCTTTAGCAGGGTGCTGAAAGGCTCGGTGCTCTGGCGCTCTCTGCTCTCCCCCCGCAGAACGGGGGGAGATGCCGAAGGCAGAGGGGGGCCCGCGTCCCAGGCTCAACGGTGTGGCGGTCTCTGGTCAGACGGGGCCGAGCCCCCCTCTGTCACTTCGTGACATCTCCCCCCGCTGCGCGGGGGGAGAGAATGAGCGGACACGATGACTGTTTCAGGACCCTGCTAGAGAAAGCTCGCAGCGCGCCGGTGAACGCCCGGCCTCAGTCCTCCTCGAGCCGGGCATGCCGAGCGTGGAACCAGCGACCGATCAACAAGCCCGCCAGCGACAGCCCAACCGCCACCGCGGCCACCACGATCCAGACCCAGAGCGGTGCGTCGTAGCGGCTGCTCGCGTCGGATTGCAGCACCAGCCACGTCAGCAGTGCGACGATCGCATCCATCGGATAGCCTCAGCTCATGGCTCGCAGACGTCGCCGCCGCACTCGTGAGCCTGAGGAGGCCACGCCGGGCCAGCCGCGTACGTCGATCGCGCGGGTCGATTACCCCGACCAAGATACGTTGCGCCTGCGCACCTTTTGGTCGCCTGCGCCCACCTGGGTCTACGGCGCCGTGCCGGGCATCATCTGCGCCCTCCTCGCGGTCGTGCTGATCGGCGGCGACACCAGCCCGCTCCGCCTGCTCCTGCTCGGCGGGGCCGTCGGCTACTTCGGCGGCGGCATCATCTGGGCGGTCCTCGGCGCGATGGGCGGCGACGTGCTGCACATCGAGTTCGACCTCAACGACGACCGCGCTCGCGTCCACCAGTCGATGCTCTGGGTCTACGAGCGAGACTGGGATTTCGAGCTCGACACCGTCGAGCGGGTCAACATTTCAGTCCGGCGCGCCCGTCCGATCTTGCTGAACTTCACCAGCACGTTCACGAACGTGCTCGAGTTCGAAGGCGGCACGCGCCTCAAGATCGGCCGCTTCCCGACCGAACGTGAGTCTCTCTCCGTCGCCGTCGAGCTGAGCGAGTTCCTCGGCTGCGATCTCGACCGCACAGAGCTGGACAAGTGAACAGCCTGGCCGCGGCCCGCGCCCGTTTCGAGGCCGAGCTGGCCGATCGGCCGGCCTGGCTCCGGCAGCACACCCAACGCGTGATCGACGGCGCCGTGCAGCTGGCCCGCATCCACGAGCTCGACCCCGAGCGCTGCGCCACCGCCGCAGCGGGCCACGACATCTTCCGCCAGCTCAAGGGCGAGGAGCTGCTGCAACGCTCGCGAGCGGCGCAGATCAGCATCGACGACGCCGAACTCGACGCGCCGATCATCCTTCACGGCCCCCTCGCCGCCGTCTACGCCGAGCGCGAGCTCGCCATCGACGACCCCGAGCTGCTCGACAACATCCGCCACCACACGACCGCCCATCCCGACATGTCCGCCGAGGGTCTGGCGGTGTTCCTGGCCGACAAGATCGACCCGCACAAGATCGCTCGTGATCCCGGACTGGCGGCTGTGGCGGCCGCCGCCCGCCACGATCTCGTCGCGGCCGCGGCGCTCTTCCTCGAGCGCCGACTCACCCAGCAGCTCGCCGGCGGCGCGCTGCTTCATCCGCTCGCCGTCGCCTCACGCAACGCATTCCTGATCCGCCGCGACGAGCGTCTTGAGCGCCGTGTGCCGTGAGCGACGCTCCCACCCCCGACGGCGCCGAAGGCGAAGCCAGCGGCCGGATCCTCGGCACGCGCTACCAGCCGCCCAGCGACGCCGCCGAGACCTCCCTACGTCCAACCCGGCTCGTTGACTTCGTCGGGCAGGGAGCGGCCCAGGACGCGCTCAAGATCGCCATCGCCGCCGCGCAGGCGCGCGACGAACAGCTCGACCACGTCCTGCTCTACGGCCCGCCCGGGCTCGGCAAGACCACCCTCGCCCGGATCATCGCCGCCGAGATGGGCGTCAGCCTGCGCCTCACCTCCGGCCCGGCGATCCATCGCATGGGCGACCTCGCCAGCGTCCTCACCACGCTGGAAGAGCACGATGTGCTCTTCGTCGACGAGATCCACCGCCTGCCGCGCGGCGTCGAAGAGGTGCTGTACTCCGCCATGGAGGACTTCGCGCTCGACGTGATGATCGGCAGCGGCCCCTCGGCGCGCAGCGTGCGCCTGCCGCTCAGCCGCTTCACCCTGGTCGGCGCAACCACGCGCCTGGCGCTGCTCTCTCCGCCGCTGCGTGATCGCTTCGGGATGATCGAGCGGCTCGACTTCTACAGCGCCGGCGAACTCGAGCAGGTGCTCGAGCGCAGCGCCCGCGCGCTCGACGTGCCGCTCGAACCCGCCGGCCGGGAGATGCTTGCGCGCCGTGCCCGCGGCACCCCGCGCGTGGCCAACCGCCTGCTCAGGCGCGTGCGCGACTACGCCCAGGTGCGCGCCGAGGGCGTGATCACCGAAGCGATCGCCGATGAGGCGCTGGCGCTCCTGCGCATCGACCAGCTCGGCCTCGACGAGCGCGACCACGACCTGCTCAGGACGCTGATCGAATACTTCGACGGCGGCCCGGTCGGACTCGACACGCTCTCGGTCGCGATCGCCGAGGAGCCCGACACTGTGATGGATGTCTACGAGCCGTTTCTGATCCAGCTCGGCTTCATCATGCGCACGCCCCGCGGCCGCGTCGCGCGGCCGCTCGCCTGGGAGCACCTGGGGCTCACCCCGCCGCGCGCGGCGACGACATCGGCCGAGGCCCATCCCAGCCTGTTCGATCCGCCTGGGGCCAACGAAACCGAGTGAGCGCGACAGCTGACCAGGTGGCCGGCCAGATGGCTGACCAGCTGGCTGGCTAGTCGCCGGCGCCGGCCGCCGCCGGCTGCGCCACGTGCGTACCCGCGCCATTGCCCGCGCCGTTCGACAATCGCACCCGCATGTTGTCCAGCACCGCCAGCGCCGACGCTTCGTCGAAGTCCGACGTGTCTTCCTGCTCGGCGTACATCATTCGGAACAGCTCGGCGTAGTGCCCGTCGCGCTCCAGCAGCTCGTCGTGCGAGCCCTGTTCGATGATCCGCCCGTATTCCAGCACGATGATCCGGTCGACGGAGCGAATCGTGCTCAGCCGGTGGGCGATCACGAACGCGGTGCGTCCGTGCAGCAGCTTTGAAATCGCCGCCTGAATCAGCGCCTCGGTGTGTGAATCGACGTTCGCCGTCGCCTCGTCGAGCACCAGAATCCGTGGGTCGGAGAGCACGGCGCGCGCAAACGCGATCAGCTGGCGCTGACCGATCGAGATGTTCTGCGCCCGCTCTGCCAGCTGCGTGTCGTAGCCCTGCGGCATTTGGATGATCCAGTCGTGCGCGCCGACCACTTTGGCGGCGGCCTCGACCTGCTCACGGGTCGCATCCAGGTCGCCGTACATGATGTTCTCAGCCACCGTGCCGGTGAACAGGAACGGATCCTGCAGCACCACGCCAACACGCTTGACCAGCGACGCACGCGTCGTGCTGCGGACATCGTGCCCGTCGATCAGCACCGCCCCCTCGGTCACCTCGTAGTTACGTGTCAGCAACGACGTGATCGTGGTCTTACCCGCGCCCGTCTCGCCGACCAGCGCGATCGTCTCGCCCGGCTGCACCTCGAGGTCGAAGTCGAACAGCACCCGCACGCCCTCGACGTACTCCAGCGAGACGTTCTCGAACTGCACGTGCCCGGCGACATCGGGGAGATCGACGGCGTCGTCGCTGTCCTCGATCGCGGGCGTCGTGTCGAGCACTTCGAAGACGCGCTCCGCGCCGGCCATCGCGCGCTGGAACATCGTGTACTGCAGGACCAGGTCGCGGACCGGGTCGAAGAAGCGCTGGATGCCGATCGCGAACGCGATGATCGCAGCGATGCCGAGCTCCGGCGCAATCCCACCGGCGTTGAGCCGAATCGCCGCGACCACGATGATCAGCGCCGTCGCAGCGGCGATCAGAATCTCGACCAGCGGCATGATCGCCGCCGAGAGCAGCCCCGCGCGCCGTGTGGCGCGCAGGTTCCAGTCATTGATCCGGTCGAAGCGGCGCGCGTTCTCGCGCTCGCGGTTCAGGCTCTGCACCACCCGCACGCCGTTCAGGTCTTCGTTCAGCGTGCTGTTGACCGCCGCGATCGCCACCCGCGTCTCGAGGAACGCCTTGCGCGCCCGCCTGCTCCAGAACACCATCGCGACGACCAGAATCGGCAGCACCGCCATCGCGACCAGCGCCAGCTGCCAGTCGATCACCATCATCACCGCGACGATGATCGCCAACCCGAAGATGTCGCCGATCACGGTCAACACGCCCGACGTGAGCATCTCCTGCAACACCTGTACGTCGGACGTCACGCGCGACATGATCGCGCCCACTTCACCACGGTCGTAGAACTTATGATCGAGGCGCATCAGGTGGTCGAAGACATCCTGGCGCATCTTTCTGAGGATCGGATGGCCCACGTTGGCCATCAGCCACTGGCGCAAGAACTCGGTCAACCACGAGAGCAGCACGATCGCCAGGAATGCGCCCGCGATCAGGTTCAGCCGGCCGAGGTTGCCGGTCTCGAATACGTCGGACAGCGCCTTGTAGACGACCCAGACCTGCACATTGAACGCGACCGCAAACAGGGCATTGGCGACGATCGCCGCGATCAGCCGCTTGCGATGCGGCCGCAGGTAGCGACCGAAGCGACGCACCAGCTGCGGGTTGTAGAGCGCCCCATACTCCTGGTCCCAGCCGTCGGCCGTGGAAGCCCAGGAGCTGCGCGATCCGTGCCCGCCGCCGCCCAGATTGCTGCTCCAGCCGCCCGCCATGCCGCCGCCGCCCATCATGCCCATCAGTCGCCCCCTCCGCTGCCCGGGCCCGCCGCAGCGAACATCGGCGTCGCGGCCGACTCCTGGTCGCGCAGCTCGAGGTCGTGAATCTCGCCGTAGAGGCCGCCCTCGGCGAGCAGCTCGTGGTGCCGCCCGCGCTGCACGATCCGCCCCTCGTTGAGCACCAGAATCTGGTCAGCCTCGCGCACCGAACGCAGCCGGTGGGCGATCACGAACGTCGTGCGCCCGCGCATCAGCGCCGCCATCGCCTGCTGAATCTCAAACTCGGTCGCCGCGTCCACGGAAGAGGTCGAGTCATCGAAGATCAGCACCCGTGGGTCCATCAAGAGCGCCCGCGCGATCGCGATCCGCTGCTTCTGCCCGCCCGAGAAGTTGGCCCCGCGCTCGCCCACCCACGTGTCGTAGCCATCCGGCAGGCGCGAGATGAAGGGGTGGATGCGCGCCAGCATCGCCGCCGCTTCGATCTCCTCCTGCGTCGCGTCGGGCCGCCCGTAGGCGATGTTCTCTTTCAGCGTCGCGGCGAACAGGAAGACCTCCTGCTGCACGATCGCCACCTGCCGGCGCAGCCCCTGCAGCGGCCAGTCGCGCACATCGCGGCCGTCGAACTCAACCGTCCCCGAGGTCACGTCGTAGAAGCGCGGGACCAGGTTGACGATCGTTGACTTGCCCGAACCGGTGCGCCCGAGCAGCGCGATCAGCTCGCCCGGCTGCGCCTCGATCTCGATGTCGTTCAGCACCGGCGATCGCGGGTCGTAGGCGAATGAGACGTTGCGGAAGCGCAAGTGTCCCTGCGGATTCTGAACCGCGACGGCGCCGGGGCGATCCTGCACGTCAGACTCCTGGTCGAGAATCTCGAAAATCCGCACGCCGGCCGTCGCCGCGCGCGGCACCATCATCACCATCCAGCCGAGACCGCGAATCGGCATCTGCAGGATCGTCAGGTACATCAGGAACATCGTCACTTCGCCGACCGACATGTCGCCGTTGAGCACTTTCTGCCCGCCGACCCAGATGATCGCCACGATCGCCAGCGCGCCGAGCATCGTCATCAGCGGCATGTTGACCGCCTGCACCATCGACGCGTCGTAGGAGCGCCGCTCGAGGAAGTCGGCGGGGACGCCGAACTTCTCGCCCTCGTGCTCGTGGCGCCCGAAGGCTTTGACCACGCGGATACCCGAGAGCGACTCCTGCAGCACGGTCCCAAGCTGCGCCTGCGATTCCTGCACGTCGTTCCAGATTGGCCGCAGCCGGCTCGCGACAAAGCCCGAGCGAATGCAAATCAGAATCAGGAAACCGAACACGATCACCGTCAGCAGCCAGTCGGCCGTGATCATCAGCGCCACCGTGGCGATCGCCAGCACCAGCGTGAACGCCAGCTGCACACCGCCGAAGTTGATGAACATCCGCACGACTTCGACATCCTGCGTCGCGCGCACCATGATCTGGCCCGTTTCGGCCGAATCGTGGAAGCGGAATGAGAGCGTCTGCAGCCGTTCGTAGATGCGGTTGCGCAGATCGTAGGCGACCGTCTGACCGACCCACTCCGCGAGGTAACGCTGGAAGAACATCGAGACGCCGCGCATCACCGCCGCGCCGACCAGCGCCATCGCGGCGACGCCGACCAGCCAGGCCGAAACCTCGACGATCGTGACATCGTTGATGATCTGGGTGCCGATCGCCCGGTCAACGGCCCAGCGCAGCAGCAGCGGGCTCGCGACCGCAAACGCCGAGGCGCCCAGAATCGCGACCGCCGTGACCAGCAGCCCACGCCAGTATGGCAGCGCGAACTGCATGATCCGCGCCATAATCGCCAGCGACGGAGGGATCGAAAATCGGCGCTGCGCGCGCGCTGGGGAAACCGTCTCAGGCTCGGTCAAGGTCGCATGCCAAGTGTGGTGTGTGTCGAGCGGCGCAGCATTGCGCGACTCGCTCGCGATCGGATCATGATTTGGGCGAGTATAGCCGCAGCGCACCGGCTCTCTGTAACGTCCCCAACGTTCGAACGAGGACTCCAACCATGTGCCAGCCCGCGCGCCCGCCCGCGTTGCTGCTTCGACCGGCCGAGCCCGCCGACGTCGAGCGGCTGTCGGACCTGCACGCGCGCGCCTTCGGCGTCGACTCCTGGAGCGCCCGGTCGATGCGCGACGAAGTCGAGCACAGCCGCATCAGCATCCTCTACCTGCTCGAACACGGCGACCAGCTGCTCAGCATGTTCGGCTGCTGGCATGTGCTGGAGGACCTCTACCTGGCCACGATCGCGGTCGAGCCACGGCTGCAGCGGCGCGGTCTCGGCGAGCTGACCCTGCTCACGGTGCTGCGGCTGGCGCAGCGCTTGCCGGTCGAGATCGTGCGCCTCGACCTGCGCGCCTCGAACAGCGCCGCGCTCGAGCTCTACCGCAAGCACGGCTTCCAGCGCGATGGCATCCGCCCGCGGCTCTACGCGCAACCGGTCGAGGACGGCGTGCAGATGATCCGCCAGGTCAACAACAACCCGGGCGATCCTGTCGGTCCCCCACACCCTGCGCTTGTCGTGCCGGCCCGCGTCGCGGCCGTCTGGCCCGGCGAGCTGACCCTGCGCTGGCGCGACGCGGCCCCTGAAGTCTGGCCCCAGCAGCGCGATCGCGGCACTGCGATATGATCCGCGCGTGACCTCGATCTCACCCATCACCGAAGCACTCAACCGCGCGCGCTACATCCGTGCGATCGGCCCCATGACCGACGATTTCATGCGCTGGCGTGACGAGACAGAGGAGCTGCTGATCGGCCTCGTCGGCGAGGACCACCCCGCCCTGGCTCGCTACCGAGACGCCATCGGCGCCCCCGAAGAACTCGACGCCGAGGGCCTGCAGATCCACGGTCCGTTCGGGATGGCCCCGCGGATTCAGCGCGCCGAGGCGATCCTGCGCGGCTTGCTCGGTAGTGACTGACCGCGATTCGATCGGATTCAGGCCCGCGCGCCCGCCTTCGCTTCGCAGACAAGCGCGATCATGTCGCAGGCCTGCGCGTAGCTCAGCTGCGTCGTGTTGATCACCACGTCGTAGAGCACCGGCGACCACACATCGACGCTCCAGAACTTGCGGTGGAAGTCGGCGCGGCCCTTGTTGAACTCCGCGATGCGCCGCTCCGCCGTCTCCGCATCCACCGATTCCCATTCGCTCACGCGGCGCACCGCGATGTCGTGCTCGGCGACCAGCTGCACATGCGTCACGCCGGGCAGATCGCGGAGGATCATCTGACTGCCGCGGCCCATCACGACCACATCCCCGCGGCGCGCGACGCTCTCGATGATGTGGCTCGTCGTCTCCAGCACCGCGCGGTCGTCCACCACGCCCGACCCGCCGTCTGACAGCTCCTGATAGCTCTGCGAGAGCATCAGCTCGAGATTGCCGGCGCCCAGCATCGGGTCGATCGCACCGCCGGCGGCTGAACGCTCAAGCGCGCGCTGCAGGAAGTGGCCCAGCCGCGTGCGCAGCGAGTCGGTGCGTTCGTCGCGCTCAGCCACCTCGGTGACCGTGCGACCGAGTTCGCGCGAGGCGTCCACGAGCACCGTCTGATCCACGTATTCAAGGCCAAGCTGACGACTCAGCATCCGCGACACATCGCGAGCGCCGCCGCCGTATTGGCTGGAGATGGTGATCACAGGCATGGCGACTCCTCTGCGGCGGATTGCAGCGGCCGTCGGCGTCAGCGGCGGCCTTCAATCGGCCCTGAGATTACCCCAACCGCGAGCGGCACGCAGATTGCGGGGCGGAGCTCACTCGCCCACGATCATCCCGCCGAGCGGCAGCGCCCGGCGCAGCCGCCATCCGCCCGCTGCGCCCTCCGAGTCGAAGATCCCGGCGTGCGTGACGACCAGAAAGTAGCGCTGCTCCGCCAGCGACGTCGCCGCGCCCTGCGCCTCCGCCTCGCGCGTGAAGCGGCCCAGCGTCAGCGCCGTGCGCTCCAGCGGCGAACGCGAGCGGAACGGCGGCTTCGGCTCGTGATCGGGGAACAGGTCGCGATAGAGCATGCCCGAGAGCCGCTGCGCCTCGCCGTCGCCCTGCTCCGCCACGACCTGCAGCAGGTGCTCCTCACCGTCGAACCAGGACGTGGGATGCGCCAGCTCGAGCATGAACGGCTGGAACAGCGAGAGGATGATCTCCGTCATCTGCGCCAGGTCATCGAGCGGGTAGCCGACATCGACCTCGGCGGTCAGGGGGATGTGTGGCGGCGTGTCCTCGACGTGCGCGCGGTCGTAGAGCGCGCGCAGCAGGTCGATCTGCTCGCGCGATGTCTCATCGGGAACCAGGGCCAGCATCCGCGTCGCCATGCCCACAGCTTCCCCGCGGGCGTCGGAAGCGTCAAGCGCCCCGCCGCCGGCCCTCTGCTGCAGGGTCCGGCGACGGGGCGCTGAGTCCAGCCCGAGCGGGTGCGTCCGCTGCTCTAGTTGCTGTTGATCGGAATGCTGCGGGCCACGGCGCCGGCCGCGCGGGCCAGCTCGAGGTGCAGCACGCCGTTGTGCAGGTCGGCGCGAATCGCGTCGGCGTCGAACTGTTCGCCGATCTTAAAGCTGCGCTCGACGCGGCTGCGGTAGACCTCACGGTGGCGGTAGCGCCGATCCGTGTGATCATGCCGCTCGTCCTCGCACGACTCGACGTTGTGCTCGGCGCGGATCGTCAGGCGGCCCTGTTCGTAGCTGACGTTGATGTCGTCACTCTCGAAGCCGGGCAGCGTCGCGTCGATCGCGATGCCCTCATCCGTCTCGTAGACGTTGACGGGCATCCGGGTCGGGCCTCCGACCGGACGGGCGAACGGGCGGGCGCCGAAGGCGTTCTCAACGAACGCGCCAACATCGGCGAACGGGTCACGAATAACGAGCTTTGCCATGAGTGGTTCCTCTCCTGCGCCGAGGAATGTGACTTCGGCGCTGATGCAGCGAACGTATCCAGACCACACAGATTAGTCAATAAACCTGAGTGCCTCACAGATAACTATCGGCCCACTAGGCAAAGTTGCTACACTTGCACTCAAGTCTGGAAGCACCGATGGCAGCCAACTTCTACGACATTCTGGAAGTCCCTCGCAACGCCTCCGACAAGGAGATCCAGTCTGCCTTCCGTCGCCTTGCGCGCCGCTACCACCCCGATGTGACCGGCGGCGACGACGACGCCGAGCAGCGCTTCAAACAGGTCAACGCCGCCCACGACGTGCTCGGCGACCGCAGCAAACGCGCCGCCTACGACAAGTGGGGCGATCGCTGGGAGCACGCCGAGCAGCTCGAAGAGATGCAGCACGGCAGCGGTTTCCCGTTTGGTGCGCGCAGGCAAGCGGGCGGCGGCCCAGCTGGCGGCGCGTACAACGAGCCCGGCGGCATCCGCTTCGACTTCTCCTCCGGCGGCCCCGACCTCGGCGGATTCGGGCAACAGGCGCAGGGCGATCCTGGAGGCCTCGGCGATCTCTTCGGCGGCCTGTTCGGCGGACGCGGGCCCGCGCCCCCAGCCCAGGGACGCGACATCGAGCACCCCGTCGCGATCAGCCTGCGCGAAGCCTTCAACGGCTCCACGCGCACCATCCGGGCGCCCCAGGCGTCTGGCGCCTCCGGCTCCGCCGACGGGCCACGCTTCTCCCGCCTCGAGGTCAAGATCCCCGCCGGCGTGCAGACCGGCAGCCGCGTCAAGGTCAGCGGCAAGGGCGCCGCGGCGCGCGGCGGACCCGCCGGCGACCTCTATCTCGTCATCACCGTCGAAGAGGACCCACGCTTCGAGCGCAAGGGCGACGACCTCTACACCGACGCCTCGATCCCTGTCAGCGTCGCCGCGCTGGGCGGCGAGATCACCGTCCCCACGCTCACCGGCCGACTCGCGCTGCGCATCCCGCAGGGCACCCAGAGCGGCCGCGTCTTCCGCCTCAGCGGCCAGGGCATGCCGCGTCTACAGAGCGGCAGGCAGGGCGGCAAGGCCTCCAAACGCGGCACACGCGGCGACCTGCTGGCCCGCGCGCGGCTCGAACTGCCCGATCCGCTCAGCCCCGAACAGCTCGACCTCTTCCGCCGGTTGCGCGACATCGAGCAGGCCGAAGCGGACGATCGGAGCGACCAGTGACGCCCGACGAACAGCGGCCCATCTTCACGATCCGCATCGCTGCGCAGCTGGTCGGCGTCCACCAGCAGACCCTGCGCGGCTACGAGCGCGAAGGTCTGATCCGGCCGGCCCGCTCAAGCGGACGCCAGCGGCTCTTCTCGGAGGCCGACATCGCCCGCCTGCGGCTGATCCGCCGCTTGATCGGCGAACTCGGCGTCAACGTCGCCGGAGCCGACATCATCCTGCGCCTGCGCGACCAGATTTCCGGCCTTGAGGCCGAGAACGCCGCCCTGCGCGAGGCCCTGCAGCGCCAGCGCGACCAACATCTCCCGGCGATTCGCCGACTCGACGCCGGCCCCTCCACACGATCATCGCGACCACGGTCTCAGCGAACGGAGCGATTCGAATGATGCGAAACGACCGCTTCACCGAACAGGCCCAGCGGCTGCTCGGCCAGAGCCACGAGCTCGTGCGCGAGAAACGTCACGCGCAGTGGGATGTCGAGCACCTGCTCGCCGTGATCGCCGACGTCCGCGACGGCCTCGCCGCTCAGCTGCTCGACGCGCTCGAGATCGATCGCCCGAGCTTCAGCCGCGACGCGCAGGCGGCGCTCAACGCCACGCCCAAGCTCTCCTATGACGTGGTCCAGCTGACGATCACTCCGCGCATCGCGCAGTTGCTCGAACGCGCCAATGTCGAGGCCCAACGTCTCAACGACGAGTACGTCGGCGTCGAGCATCTGCTGATCGCCACCGCCGGCACGACCGAGGGCGATGCGGCGCGCATCCTCGGCGCCCACCGCATCACCACCGAGCGCCTCTACGCAGCGCTGCAGCAGATTCGTGGCAACCGCCGGGTCGACGCGCCCAACGCCGAGTCGAAGTACAACGCGCTGGCCCGCTACGCGACCGATGTCACCCGGCTCGCCGCCGAGGGCAAGCTCGACCCCGTGATCGGCCGCGAGACCGAAATCCGCCGCGTCCTCCAGATCCTCAATCGCCGCACCAAGAACAACCCCGTGATCATCGGCGAAGCCGGCGTCGGCAAAACCGCCATCGCCGAGGGCCTCGCCCAACGGATCGCCAGCGGCGATGTGCCCGAGAACCTGCGCGACAAGCGCGTGATGGCGCTCGACATGGGCATGCTGCTGGCGGGCGCCAAGTTCCGCGGCGAGTTCGAGGAGCGCCTGCAATCGGTCATCGATGAGGTCCGCGACGCCGACGGCGACGTGATCGTCTTCATCGACGAGCTGCATACGGTGGTCGGCGCGGGCGCGGCCGAGGGCGCGATCGACGCCGCCAACATGCTCAAGCCGCCGCTCGCGCGCGGCGAGCTGCGCGTCGTCGGCGCGACCACACTCGATGAATACCGCAAGCACATCGAAAAGGACTCCGCGCTCGAGCGTCGCTTCGCACCGGTCTACCTCGAAGAGCCCTCGCTCGACGAGACGATCGAGATCCTCCGCGCGATCCGCCCCCGCTACGAGGCCCACCACAAGGTCTCGATCACCGATCAGGCGCTCGACGCCGCCGCGCGGCTCAGCCAGCGCTACCTGACCGAGCGCCGCCTGCCCGACAAGGCGATCGATCTCATGGACGAAGCCGCCTCGCGCCTCGTGATCGACAACCAGGCCCCGCCCGTCGGCGTCGCAGACCTGCAGCGCCGGGTCGACGAGCTGCGCGACGAGCAGGAAGCCGCGGCGCAGCGCCAGGACTACGAGGCCGCCGCGCGGATCAAGCAGGAGCTGCTGCAGATTCTGCAGACCTACCGCGAGGCGCGCGAATCGTGGGACGCCGATCACGCCCGGCGCGACGAGGTCATCGAGGCCGACATCGCGCAGCTCGTCGGCGAGATGACCGGCATCCCCGTCTCGCGGATGCTGGCCAACGACGAGAGCCGCATGCTGCAGATCGAAGACGACCTGCACACCCGCGTGATCGGCCAGCACGCCGCCGTCTCGGTCGTCGCCGACGCGATCCGCCGCGCCCACGCCGGGCTCAAGGACCCGACCCGCCCGATGGGCTCGTTCATCTTCGTCGGCCCCACCGGGGTCGGCAAGACCGAGCTCGCCAAGGCCCTCGCCGAGCTGCTGTTCGACACCGAGGACGCGCTCGTGCGGCTGGACATGTCTGAGTATCAGGAGCGCCACACGCTCAGCCGGATCGTCGGCGCTCCGCCCGGCTACATCGGCTACGACGACGGCGGCGGCCTCACCGAACTCGTCCGCCGCCGACCCTTCCGCGTCGTCCTGCTCGACGAGATCGAGAAGGCCCACCCCGATGTCTTCAACCTGCTGCTGCAGGTGCTCGACGACGGGCGCATCACCGACGGCCAGGGCCGCACGATCGACTTCCGCAACACCGTCGTGATCATGACCAGCAACCTCGGCACCAGCGGCCAGGCCCACCACAATCTGGGGTTCAATCGAAACCACGACGAGCAGGCCCGCACGGCCGAACGAGCGCTGCGCGACTTCTTCCGGCCCGAGTTCATCAACCGCGTCGACGAGATCGTCGTCTTCGACGCCCTCAGCGAAGCCGACCTGCTTCAGATCGTCGACCTGATCGCGGCTGAAGAGTCGCAGCGCCTGGCCGACATCGGGCGCAGCCTCGAACTGACCGACGCCGCCAGGCGCGCGCTGGCCAGCGAAGGCCACGACCCGGCCTTCGGCGCCCGCCCGCTGCGCCGGCTCGTCCAGCGGCGGATCGAGAACCCGCTCAGCAAGCTGCTGGTCGCCGGCGACTTCCCCGAGGGCGCAACCATCCGCGTCGACTTCAGCGACGGCGAGTTCAGCTTCGCCGCCGCGGAGGAAGCAAGCGCCGTCGCTGATTAGACTGATTGGCGGACGCCAGCCACTCCCAAACCGGAGCCTGCATTGACGACACTCACCCAACCAACCACCGACGAACTGCTCGTTGAGCAGCGCGGCCACATCGCGCTCATCACCCTCAATCGTCCTGAGCGGCTCAACGCGATCACGGTCAAGATGCTCGCGGCGCTGTCCCGCCAGCTGATCGCCTGCCAGCGCGACCCCGAGATTCGCGTGATCGTGCTCACCGGCGCGGGCCGCGGCTTCTGCTCCGGGCTCGACCTGGTCGACCAGCAGGCGCGCATGAGCGGTGGCGGCGGCGAAGCTGCTGCCCCCGCCGGCTACTCGCTCTTCGACCTGCGCGACGCCCCGCCGGTCGTGCTGCAGAAGATGGACAAGCCCGTCCTCTGCGCGCTCAACGGCCCGGCCGCCGGCTACGGCATGGACATGGCGCTGCTCTGCGACATCCGCGTCGCCAGCGACCGCGCCAAAATGGGCGCCGTCTTCGCCCGCCGCGGCGTGCTGCCGGAGAGCGGCGGCACCTGGATTCTGCCCCGCCTGCTGGGCTGGGCCAAGGCCGCCGAAGTCGCCTTCCGCGGACGTGTGCTCGACGCCCAGGAGTCGCTCGAGATCGGCCTCGTCAACGAAGTCGTCCCGCACGAGGAGCTGATCCAGCGCACGATGGAACTCGCCGAGGAGATCGCCGCCAACGCACCGCTCTCGATCCAGGCCACCAAGCGCATGATGCGGCTCGGCATGGATGAGCCCTTCGAGGCCGCCGTCGACCACATCTACCTGCAGCTCCTGCCGCTGTTCCAGAGCGACGACTTCAAAGAGGGCGTGCGCGCCTTCATGGAAAAGCGCGAGCCCAACTTTAGAGGCCAATAGGCCAGGGCCGCTAAACCTGATCTCCCCCGCCTGAGAGGGAGAGGTCGCGGAGCAACAGCCAACTCTCCCCCCGCTTGCGAGGGGAGAGGTCGCGGAGCGGCAGAGGGGGGCGCCCGCACCCCGAGCAGGCCCCCGCCCCTAGACTCACAGCAGGGAGGAATCCCCCATGGCCCAGCGCCCGATCCCCAACGAAGAGCGCGAACGCGTTCGGTCCTACATGCTCAACCAGGCCGAGAAATACACCTGGCTTGAGCTTTGGCCGCGCGTGGTCGCCGGCCGCATCGAGTTCCTCAACGCGATCGCACGCGTGACGCCCGAGCAGGCCGCCTACAAGCCCGCCGCGGACGACTGGAGCATCGCCGAGGTCGCCCAACACGTCATCGACGGCTCACGCCGCACCTTCGAGCTCGTTGAGGCGCTCTCGCAGGGCCGCGCGCCGACCGCGGGCGCGCAGGCGATCGGCGCGGTCGACCCGGAGCGTCGCGACGCGGAGCTCGAATGGGACGCCCTGCGACAGCTGCTCGTGCTCGACTCGATCGAGTTCGCCACCGTCACCCGCAACGTGCCTGAGCCGCCCAACCTCGAGCGCACCGTCGCGCACGGCTTCTTCGGACCCCTGCACGGCCGCGCCTGGTACATCTTCCAGCGCGTCCACGACCAGGACCATGCGCGGCAGGTCGCCGCCATTCAGGCGCTCGACGGCTACCCCTCGTGAAGGTTTCGATCGGGCTGCACCGCGACCACATCGACGACTGGGACAGCGCCGCGCTCTACGCCAGCGAGGCCGAGAAGCTCGGTGTCGACTCCGTCTGGTCCGCCGAAGCCTGGGGCTACGACGGCATCACCCCGCTCGCCTACCTGGCCGGCAAGACCGAGACGATCGGCCTCGGCACCGGCATCATCCAGGGCGGCACCCGCACCCCCGCGCTGATCGGCATGACCGCGCTGAGCCTGCAATCGATGTCCGGCGGGCGCTTCCGCCTCGGCCTCGGCACCAGCGGCCCGCAGGTGATCGAGGGCTTCCACGGCGTGCCCTTCGCCGGCGCCGTCAGCCGCCTCGCCGAGACCGCCGAAATCGTCCGCAAGGTCTGCAACGGCGAGCGCGTGGTGCACGAAGGCCGCCATTACACCCTGCCGCTGCCCGGCGGCGAGGGCAAAGCGCTGCGCTCCGGCTCCCCGCCCTGCGAGCCGCCGCCGGTCTACCTCGCTTCGCTCGGCCGCCGCTCGCTCGAAGTCTGCGGCGAAGTCGCCGACGGCTGGCTGGCCAGCTCGTTCATCCCCGAAACCGCGGATGTCTTCTTCGACGACATCCGCAAGGGCGCCGAACGCGCGGGTCGCTCGCTCGACGAGATCAACCTGCAGGCCGGCGGCGCGGTCGTCTTCAGCGACGATCCCGAGCAGGTCGCCAGGCAGCACGCGCGAGGGATCGCCTTCACGCTCGGCGCGATGGGCTCGGCCAAGACCAACTTCTACAACGACGCGTTTTGCCGCCAGGGCTGGGCCGACGCCGCCAAGGAGGTCCAGCGCCTCTGGATCTCCGGCGAGCGTGACACCGCGCGCGACCGCGTGCCTGTCGAGCTGGCCATGAAGATCAACTGCATCGGCAACGACGCCGAGGTCAAGGAGCGGTTGCGCGTCTATCGCGACGCCGGGGTGGACACCTTCAGCGCCAACGTCGAGGGCGCAACCGTCCGCGAGCGCCTGACCAACCTCGAACGCCTCATGGCGCTGATCGCCGAGCTCAACGCCGAGCGGGCGAACTAGCCCTCCAGGACCTCAACCTCGTCGTCACCCTCGCGGATCAGGATCCAGCTGTTCGCCGGAATATCGTCGTAGCGCGTCGAGATCCCCGACGCCGGCCAGTAGACCTCCAGCGAGACGCGCTCTGAGCCGCCCAGACCGAAGTGCAGGCGCTCGTCGCTCTGGCCGAGGAAATGGGTTGACGCGCCCACCTGCCGCACCATCGGCAGCATCCCCTCGGCGTGCACCGTGACCCGCGCGCCGGATCCGTCGCGGTTGCTCTGCACGCCCTCCGCCGTGACCCGCAGCCAGTTCCCGGCTCCGGTGCTCTCGTTGCGGAAGAGCAGCGGCGGCGCGCCGTTGTTCAGCACCAGAATGTCGAGGTCGCCGTCGTTCTCGATGTCCAGCACCAGCAGCCCTTTGCCGTCGCCCCGGTCATCGAGGCCCACGACCGTGCTACGGCTGCGGAAGCGGCCCGCGCCGTCGTTCTCCCAATAGCGCATCGGGTCCGCGTCTTGACTCGGCATCACCTCCATGCCGTTGGTCATTACGAGGTCCAGGTCGCCGTCGTTCTCAGCGTCGAAGAAGGCCGCGCCCCAGCCCCAGCCACCGTTGCGCACGTTGGCCGCGTCGGTGCGGTCGGAGAAGCGGCGGTTGCCCTCGTTGCGGTACAGCCGGTTCCCGTCGCGCGGCCCCGGCCCCTCCGTCCCCGGGCTGCCTGAGCTTGTCTGATAGACCGAGGTCACGAACCAGTCGAAGTCGCCGTCCAGGTCGTAGTCGCCGAACGTCAGCCCCATCGCGTTCTGCGCCGTGCCGACCCAGGCCATCACCGTGCCGTCGGTGAACGTCCCGTCGCCATCGTTCCAGAACAACCGCGTCGTGCCGAAGTCGGAGGCGACCGTCAGGTCGAGCAGCCCGTCGCCGTCGAGGTCCACGAAGCCCGACGCGAACGCGAAGGTGCCCTCGGTCAGCGTGTCCTGGGTCTGCGAGACCACCCCCACCATGTTCACCCCGGCCTCCATCGTGACGTCATCGAAGTAGCCCGGCGCCGCGGCGCCGCGATTGCGCAGCAGCCGCACACCCGTCGAGCCCTCGCCAACCAGCTGCGACGGCCGCCACTCGGTCACGTGTAGATCGATCCAGCCGTCGCCGTCGTAATCCCCGAACGAGGCGCTGAAGCCAACCCGTTGGTCGTCCGTATCCAGGGCCGCGCCGCGCTTCATCCCCTCCTCGACGAAGCCGTTCCGACCCTCGTTGACGAACAACCAGTGCCGCGTCCCACCCACAGCGGTGATGAACAGGTCGAGGTCGCCGTCGTTGTCGATATCGCCCCAGACCGCGCCGTTGGTCGCCTCGCGGAAGTCATCGAGGCCCCAGCGGCGCGTGACATCTTCGAATGTCCCGTCTCCGCGATTGCGCAGCAACAGGTCGTAGTCGTCCAGTCGCGTAATCACGAGGTCCACGTAGCCGTCGCCGTCGAAGTCGCCCGCCGCCGCGCCGCCGGTCATCCGCTCCGCCATGCAGAACGTCCCCGTCTCTTCGATCTGGACATCGTCGAACAGGCACTCGCCCGGCGGACTCACGTCGTGCTGCACGAAGCTCAGGCCCGCCTGCTCCGTGACCTCCACGAAGCGTGTGGCAGACTCAGCCGGCGGCTCGTCGCGGTCGAGCGTGATGACCAGGCCGATCACGATGATCAGCGCTAGCGCGGCGGCGGTGATGGGGACGAATCGCACGGGCTTATCCGAATCATAGGCTGCATACTGCCGACGGTCGCACCTCTGGAGGCTACATCGTGCCCAACCATCCCGGTCCGCTCGAAGGTATCCGCGTCCTCGAATTCTCTCAGATCATCGCCGGTCCCTTCGGCTGCCAGAACCTCGCCGACATGGGCGCCGAGGTGATCAAGGTCGAGCCGCCCGAGGGTGAAGCCTGGCGCCAGTTCGCACAGTTCATCCCGGGCGAGTCGAAGTGGTTCCAGTCGCTCAACCGCGGCAAGCGCTCGCTCGTGCTCGCCATGCGCGACCCCGCCGCGCAGCAGATCGTCCACCGCCTCGTCGCTGAAATGGACGTGGTCGTGATCAACTACCGCCCCGACGTCGCCGCCCGCCTCGGGATCGACTACGACACGCTGCGCGCAGTCAAGCCGGAGCTGATCTACGTCGACAACACGGCCTTCGGCCGGCGCGGCCCCTGGGCAGCGCGGCCGGGCTACGACATCGTGGCCCAGGCGGTCTCCGGCCTGATGGCGCTGGACGGCAAGTTCGACACGGAGAGCGGCGCCCCGCAACCCGTGGCCGCGCCCGTCGCCGACTACGCGACGGGGATCGCCGTCGCCTGGGGCGTCTGCGCCGCGCTCTTCCACCGCGAGCGCACCGGCGAAGGCCAGATGATCGAAACCACCCTGCTCAACTCGGCGCTGGCCCTGCAGGGCAGCCAGGTCATGGAGCTACCGCTCGCCGACGAGCCCGTCGCTGCTCGGATGGCCAGCGTCGCCGCGCTGCGGGAACAGGGCGCGAGCTACGCCGAGTTGCAGGATGCATACCAACAGCGCGGCGTGCTGGGCGCGGTCAACATCTACTACCGCTGCTGGGAAACCAGCGACGGCGCCGTCGCGATCGGCGCGCTCTCACCATCGCTCTGGGCCAAGGTGCGCGAGGCGCTGGAGACCGACTTCCTCGGCTTCGCCGACCCGGCGCTGGACATGACCAATCCTGAGAGCGTCGCCGGCGGCGTCGAGCGCGTGCGCGAGCTGGAGGCCCAGGTCCGCGCGCGCACGACCGACGATTGGCTGCAGCGCTTCGAGCAGTGCGGCGTCCCCTGTGGACCGATCCGCTTCGCCGAGGAGCTGATCGACGACGAGCAGCTGACCGCCAATCAGATGATCGTCGAGCTCAACCACGACCTCTCCGGCCCGCAGCGCCAGGTCGGCCCGCTCCTGCAGATGAGCGCCACCCCGCTCGCAGCCCAGACTTCATCCCCGCCGCTGGGCCGCGACACGGAAGACATCCTCCGCAGCGCCGGCTACGCAGACGCCCAAATCTCGGAGCTACGCGTCAACGGCATCATCAACTAGGCACGCTAGAGTCGCATCATTCATGACGCCGCAAGAGTTCGAGAGCATCATTGCCGACACGACCAAACGCCTTGCCGTCACTCCGGCGTGGCGCGACGACGAGGACCACTCACCCGCGAGGGAGTTCCGAGTCACATTGGAGTCGCAGGCTGGGTGGCCGCTCAGCGTCTACGGCTGGTGGAATCCGGACTCCGAGAAGCTCTCCTACACCCTCATCCACGCCGGAGTCAGACGCATCATCGGCCTCGATTTGGGCGACGTCGAGCATCCGACACCCCACGGCGAGCGCTTGGTCGGTACCCACAAACACCGGTGGACACACCTCTACAAGGACAAAGACGCTTATGCGCCCGCAGACATCACGGCGGACTGGGACGCACCGCCACGCGTCTGGGAGCAGTTCTGCGCCGAGATCAATATCGTGCACGTACCGATCGCCGATCCGGTCATACAAGGCAGGATGATGCCGTGACAGCCGCAGATGTATGCGCATCACTGCGTGATGACCTCCCGTCGCTGTTCAGCTGTCGAGTCCGCGCGCGGGGCGATGTCCGCGTGAGAACGCCAATGCAGTATCCCGACGGTGGATTCGTCGATGTATTCGTCGCCGGTGGCGAGAGCGGCCGCTACCGCGTGACCGACTACGGCGACACGCTCGGCTGGCTGCGGATGAACTCCATCAGCGGCAAGCTGACTCCGAATCAGCGCGCACTGGTCGACGATGTGGTCCTGACCCTGGGCGTCAACCTCGACCACGGACAGCTCGTCGTGCCGAGCGACGCCGCATCGCTCGCTGAACGTGTCCAGCGGCTCGCGCAGTCAGCCGTGCGGGTCGCGGACATCTCGTTTACCTTCCGGACCCGAACTGCTCGCACGGTCGCCGACGATGTCGACGAGTGGTTGCGCGATCGCTCGTTCGATGTGCAGCGAGCGGTAAGCCTCCATGGTCGGTCTCGCGGAGAGTGGCTGATCGATTTTCACGTTCACACTGACAGGCGCGACTCGTTGATGTTCTTGCTCAGCAGCGGCGCGCGCGCCGTCGCAAAACAGACCGTTAAGCATGTCGTGTCCGGCTGCGTGGATTTGAGCACCTGGCCGCCTACGCCCGGTCAGCCACGACTGGTTTCGCTGATCGATGACACCATCGACATCTGGCGAGACGAGGATTTCAGCCTCTTGAGCGACGTGTCGGAGCTCGCGATGTGGTCGCGTCGCGATGAGCTTGAGGCGCTGTTGCGGACTCCCTAGTTGTCGCTCAGCGCCGCGACGCTGAACACGACCCGGAAGGGTTTGCAATAGATCACCACCGACTGGAACGCGTCGGGCGTGAGGCCCTCGGGGAAGAGATAGTTCTGGGGGCCGATGTTGCCCTTGAGCTTGCCGAGTTCGACATAGCCTTCTGCGGTGGCGTCGCCGCTGCCCCGAGGGTTGGGATGGGGGCTGACCAGCACCCGCAGATCGGGCCCGTTGGTCACCTCGAAATCCTCGAAGCGCAGGACGTACGCGCCGTCGGCGAGACGGTAAATCGTCGCCGAACCTGCTCCTTGGTGGAAGCGGTCGCCGTCAACGAAATCGCCCCGCTTGATCGCCTCAGCGCCGGCCATCATCGCCGACGGCATCGCCTCCTCGACCGTCGCTTCGAGCTTCGTCGCTGTCGACATCATCACCCGCGCCTCATCGTGCGTGATTCCCTCCGGCACGAAGGCGTCGGCGCTCAGCGGAAACGCCTCATCGACCACCGTGTCCACAAACAGCGGGCGGATCAGCCAGCCGACCACCAGGAGCGCCGGAATCGCCATCGCGATCAGGCCCCCAAACACCACGCGCCCGCGCCGCGTCGAGACCAGCCAGCGCAGCAGTCGCCGCAAATGTTCCACGAGTCCGCCCCCCTCGCGCGCGCCTGACTCCGCCAGGCTCGCGCCATCCTACTCGCGCGCGGCGCCGCACTCCGACTCCGATGGCCGACCGAGTTTCCGCCAGGAATGCTCTGGACCACTCGCCCCGCGGCAAAGCAGGGGGAGATGGGGTCCGGCTTGTCCAGTGGATTCCTAGAAGACGCCGTCCCAGACCGCGCGCTCCTCGGCGCGCCAGTGCTGCTCGACACGCAGGTCGGGGCCGAGCATCATCTGCGCGCGGGTGGGCGCATGGTATGGCGGCCACTCGAGCTCGTCGCTGGAGGGATTGCCGCTGCGCGCAAACCTGGCCCACGCGTCCATCATGGTGTTCGCCAGGGCGTCGGCGGCCGGCCCGCTGCCGGCGAAGTCCGGGGCGCGATCGTGGGTGCCGAAGGCGAAGGGGATATCAAGCGCATGGCATGAGCCCAGCGCGCCATCGTGCATTGGCGACTTCCAGTCGAGCGTGTAGCCGAAGGTCGGCGCCGCGCCGCGCGCCCAGGCATCGGCGAAGCGCAGTGAGGGCATGATCTCGAGATAGTCGCTGGCGATCGCGTCGAGAATGTCGTCCGGCGCGCTCGGTTCACCGCGCGCCGCGCGCGCGGCGCGATATGCCTCGTAGACACGCCGCGCCCCGCCGGGGAGCCGCTCCAGGCGCGTCATCACGTCCGCCTCGCTGAGCTGCTCCGCCGGCAACATCGCCTTGACCAGTTTCATCTCTTCGTCCGGGTTGCCGGACAGCAGCGGGACGCCGGATGCGGCGCTCGCTGTAGCGGTCGCGAGTGGCGGCGCTGTCAGGAATGCGCCGTCGACGACCGGGCCGAACGGCAGCCGCACCGACCAGAGTTCGCTCATCTTCTCGAACGCGGCGAGTTCCAGCGCGGCTTGCGCCGCAAGCAGGTCGGCTGCGGGCAGACTGCGCAGGACTTCTGGGCGACCCTCGTCGATGCCGAGCTGCGCGTAGAGCTGCTCGGTGGTCGGCTCCGTGCCCTCGAACAAGATTCCGTGGTCGCCGGCCGTACTCATGCCGATCGCTCGATGCACCAGCCCCTGCGCCTCGGGCGAGACGAGCAAGCAGGCCACTGCCGCCCCACCGGCCGATTCGCCGAAGATCGTCACGTTGTCCGGATCGCCGCCGAAGTTGGCGATGTTGTCCCGCACCCAGCGCAGCGCCGCGACCATGTCGCGCATCCCGAAGTTGGTCTCGTCCAGCGCCGGCTCATGCAGGAATCCCAGTACGCCGAGCCGGTAGTTGATCGTGACCAGCACGACGTCGCCGCGGGCGGCAAGATTTGCTCCCGAGTACAGCGGCTCGCTGCCCGAACCCAGCGTGAAGGCTCCACCGTGAATCCAGACCATCACCGGCCGCGACGCGTCGTCGAGCCCGGGCGTCCAGACATTGAGGAAGAGGCAGTCCTCGCTCTGCGGCTGAGGCGGCGAAGGCAGCAGAGCGTCCAGCGCGTCCATCCCCTCCTGGATCGGGATCGGGCCGAACTCGGTCGCGTCGCGCAGGCCATCCCAACCCGGATGCGGCTGCGGCGCGCGAAAGCGCAGCCAGCCGACAGGAGGCGCGGCGTACGGGATCCCGCGAAACACCTCCAGCCCACCGTCCGTCGTGCCGTCAATCCGGCCCGCGCTGGTCTCGACGATGCTCATGCCCGGCCTCCCCTCAGCCTGCGGCGACCTGCGCGTAAGTCCCACCGCTCCGACCTCCCCTGCCGGTGGCGGTGTCACGGAGTGACGGTGGGGGGCTTTCGCTATCTGGTGAGGGCGCGCCCGGAGCCCCCCTCTGCCTGCGGCATCTCCCCCCGCTCCGCGGGGGGAGAGGGGAAATGGAGATTACGCGCAGGTCTCCTGTGGCGGTTCAGCCGCGCCTTACGAAATCACGCCGTCCCAGGCGCCGATCTCGGCGCCGCGCCAGTCCTGCTCGACGCGCACGTTGTCGCCCAGCACCAGGATCGGCTTCGTCTCCGCGTCCCACGCCGGCGCCTCGACCGACGCGCCGGCGGGATTCCCGGTCCGCGCGAACGCCAGCCAGGTGTCCATCGTGACCTCTGCCAGCGCGTCCGCCGCCGGACCGCTGCCCGCGAAATCCGGCGCGAACCCGTGCGTGCCGAACACAAACGGCAGCTCGAGCGCGTGACAGGAGCCCAGCGCCCCATCCAGGTGTGGCGACTTCCAGTCGAACAGGTAGGCATAGGTCGGCGCCTGCGAGGTCTGCGCGTCGGCCAGCCGCAGCCCCGGGATGCGCAGCAACACGTCGCCGATCACCGCGGTCATGATCTCGCCCGGCGAATCGTCCTCGCCGCGCTCGCGGCGCGCCGCGCGGTACGTCGCGTACGCGCTCGCGCCGTCCGGGTGCATCATCCCCAGCAATGCGATCACGGTCTCGTCGTCGGGCGGCTCCGGCATCCCCATTGCGGACAGCAGCTTCATCTCCTCATCGAGCGAGCCGACCAGCGTCGCGACGCCCGCCGCCGAACCCTCGCGCACGTGCTCAATCGGCAGCTTGGCCAGGAACTCGCCATCGATCACGGGTTGGAAAGGCATCTGCGGGGTGGGCGACTCTTCGCCCCCCATCTCACCCGAGGCGAGCGGGTCAACCGCAACCGAAGCGGCGAGCACGTCTGCGGCCGACGCCGCTCGCAGCGCCTCCACATCGTCGGGATCGACGCCCAGCTTCTCGCAGAACTTCCGCCCCGTCGCCTCGGTCTCCTCCAGCGTCAGCGCGTTGTGGCAGGCGCCGCTCTGCGGGATCGCCTTCTGAAACAGGCCGACGGCCTCCGGTGAGGCCATCTGCGAGCCCACGCTCATGCCGCCGGCGGACTCGCCGAAGATCGTCACGTTGCCGGGGTCGCCGCCGAAGCTGGCGATGTTCTGCTGCACCCACTGCAGCGCCGCCACCTGATCGCGCATCCCGAAGTTGGTCTCGCCCAGCGCAGGCAGGTTGAGGAAGCCGAGCGCGCCGAGCCGGTAGTTGATCGTGACCACGACCACATCGCCGCGGGACGCCAGGTTGACGCCGCTGTAGTACTCCTCGCTGCCGGAGCCGATCGTGAATGCGCCGCCGTGGATCCAGACCATCACAGGGCGGGCGGCGGCGTCCAGACCGGGTGTCCAGATGTTGAGGTAGAGGCAGTCCTCGCTCTGCGGCTGCGGCGTTTCGGGCGGCGGCAGCAGCGCTTCGAGCGCCTCGTTGGGCGCCTGCAGTGAGATCGGGCCGAACTCCGTCGCCTCGCGGACACCCTCCCACGGTTCGACCGGTTGCGGCGCACGGAAGCGCAGCGCTCCCACCGGCGGCGCCGCAAATGGGACCCCGCGGAACACGCACAGCCCATCCTCCTCAGTGCCCTCGATCTTCCCCGCGGTCGTCTCTGCGATAGCGCTCATGCCAGTTTCTCCTCGATACAGTCCGGTTCGTCCCGCAAATCACGGCGCAAGGCTAGCCCCGCCACGCCAAACGCGTCGGAGCAGCCCATCCCAGCCCGCCCGCGCGGCGGCGGTAGCCTACGCACCACACGCTCGCCGAACCGCACATCGCACTGCCATCGACATGCGCAGAAAGACGAGGTTGGACGCATGAACTCTGAGCCAGCAGCCGGAATCACCGTCGGCGGGACGGGCATCTCGATCGAGGCCCTGCAACGCCTCGACCAGCACCTGCTCGGCCGCTACATCGAAGCCGGCCGAATCGCCGGCTGCCTCACCCTCGTCGCCCGCCGCGGCGAACTCGCCCACCTCTCCGCGCTGGGCATGATGGACCGCGAGCGCAACCAGCCGATGGCTGAGGACACCATCTTCCGCATCTACTCGATGTCCAAGCCGATCACCTCCGCCGCGCTGATGATGCTCTTCGAGCGCGGCGCCTTCCAGCTCTCCGACCCCGTCTCACGCTTCGTTCCCCAATGGCGCGACCTCCAGGTGATGACCGGCGGCGAATACCCCGACTACGCCACCACCGAGCCGGCCCGAGCGATGACGATGCGCGACCTGCTCTCGCACCAGTCGGGTCTCACCTACGGCTTCATGGAGGGCGCGCTGGAGAAGGGCTACAACAAGCGCGAGGTCTATGGCGCCGGCACGATGCGCGGACGCGACCTCCAGTCGATGGTCGACCGTCTTGCTGAACTGCCGCTCAAGTTCTCCCCCGGCGACAACTGGAACTACGGCGTCTCGACCGATGTCTGCGGCTATCTGGTGCAGACGATCTCCGGCCAGCCGTTCGACGAGTTCCTCGCCGAGCACATCTTCGCGCCGCTCGGCATGGCCGACACCGGCTTCCACGTGCCCGCCGAACAGCAGCACCGCTTCGCCGCCAACTACGAGCGCGGCCCCGACAAGCAGCTGCGCCTGCTCGACGACCCCGCCAACAGCCACTACCTCGAAGAGCAGACTTTCTTCTCCGGCGGCGGCGGCCTCGTCTCGACGGCGCAGGACTACTGGCGCTTCTGCCAGATGATGCTCGACGGCGGCGAGCTCGATGGCGCTCGCATCCTCGGCCCCAGGACGATCGAGCTGATGACCATGAATCATCTGCCCGACAACGATGAACTCAGCACCCGCGCGCTCGGCACATTCAGCGAGACCGCCAACGACGGCGTCGGCTTCGGTCTCGGCTTCGCCGTGTTGATGAATCTGCCCCGCACCCAGAACCTCGGCTCGGTCGGCGAGTATTACTGGGGCGGCGCGGCCAGCACGATCTTCTGGATCGACCCCGTCGAAGACCTGATCGCGATCTTCATGACCCAGTTCATGCCCAGCGGCACGTTCAACTTCCGCGGCCAGATCAAGCAGCTCCTCTACCCCGGTCTGCTCGATTGACGAGGCCCTCAGCAAACGTCGCGCTGCCATCAACACGAGCAGGCACACCGGCAGGACAACGAGGTTGGACGCATGAAGTCTGATCGAACAGGCGAAATCACCGTCGGCGGCACGGGCATCTCGATCGAGGCCCTGCAACGCCTCGACCAGCACTTGCTGGGCCGCTACATCGAGGCTGAACAGATCGCCGGCTGCGTCACGCTGATCGCCCGCCGCGGCGAACTCGCCCACCTCTCCGCGCTCGGCATGCTGGACCGCGAGCGCAACCAGCCGATGGCCGAAGACGCCATCTTCCGCATCTACTCGATGTCCAAGCCGATCACCTCCGTCGCCCTCATGCAGCTGCACGAACGCGGGATGTTTCAGCTCAGCGACCCCGTTTCTCGCTTCATCCCCCAGTGGCGCGACCTCCAGGTCCTGACCGGCGGTGAATACCCCGACTACACCACCACCGCCCCCGATCGCCCGATGACGATCCGCGACCTGCTCTCGCACCAGTCCGGCCTCACCTATGGGTTCGCGGGGGGGCCGGTGGAAGCCGGCTACTTCGAGCATCAGGTCTACCGCGCCGGCACGATGCGGGGACGCGACCTCCAGTCGATGATCGACCGCCTCGCAGACCTGCCGCTCAAGTTCTCTCCGGGCGACTGCTGGAACTACGGGATCTCGACCGAAGTCTGCGGCTATCTGGTGCAGACGATCAGCGGCCAGCGCTTCGACGAGTATCTGCAGGGACACATCTTCGATCCGCTCGGCATGCCCGACACCGGCTTTCACGTACCCGCCGAGAAGCACCACCGCCTCGCCGCCAACTACGAACTTGGCCCCGACCAGCAGCTACATCAGAGCGACATCTTCGGCGTCGGCGAGTTCCTGGAGCAGCCGACCTTTCTCTCCGGCGGCGGCGGCCTCGTCTCGACCGCGGAGGACTACTGGCGCTTCTGCCAGATGACGCTCAACGGCGGTCAGCTCGACGGCGCACGCATCCTCGGCCCCAAGACGATCGAGCTGATGACGATGAATCAGCTACCCAACAACGACGAGTTGACCGCTCGCGCCCTCGGCATCTGGAGCGAACCTGCAAACGACGGCATCGGCTTCGGTCTCGGCTTCGCGGTGCTGATGAACCTGCCGCGAACGCAGAACGTCGGCTCGGTCGGCGAATACTACTGGTCCGGCACGGCCAGTACGGTCTTCTGGATCGACCCCGCCGAGGAGCTGATCGCGATCTTCATGGTCCAGTTCATGCCCAGCGACGCGTTCGACTTTCGCGGCGAACTCAAGCAGCTCCTCTACCCCGGCCTGCTCGACTGAGGGGCCTCAGCGTCGCGGCCGTTTCGTCCGTCATTCCCGCCTCCACGAGCGTGATCGGAACGACGGCGGGGCCGCCGCCTGCGCACATCGGTCACACAGTGCTAGATTACCTGCATGAGCACGTCATTTTCGGAACACTCGCGGTCTTCCGCAGCCGTCTCAGTGAATGACGCGCACGCCGGCGGGCTGCTCAACACGCTTGACCTTGAACAGAACTCGATCTCCTTCAACCCTACGGCGGCGGCGATTCTGGGGCGCATTTATGACCGTGGTCATGCCACGTGCGAAGATCTGGCCGAATGGCTGGAATCCCCCGAAGAGTGGATCGCGTTCTCGCGCCTACAGCGTGCGCGGTTGCTGTATGACGCGGGAACGGAGTTCACCGTTTCGCGCGAAGGACGGGCGCTGATTCACAAGCTGCTGGGCGACGGGGAGTGAGGGGCGACTCCTCGCCGATCGATCAAGATCTGCAGAATCGGGTCAGTGATCGGCGCAGTGCAGAAGCGGCTGTGCTGCTGGAGGTGACTCTGCTCGGAGATGGCAGGCAGACCCCGGAATATGACAAACGTCTGGAGCTGCGCGAGCGGCTGGCTGGACATCGGTTCGTCGCCGCCGCCACGATCCCGGAGATGCTGTACGACGCGCACCCCGACGCAACTCCCGACGAGGTGGAGCAGAGCGCGATTGAGGTTGCGGACGTGGTGTTGTGCCTCGAAGGTCCAACCGGCGCGCCCCTGGGCATGTATACGGAGGTGCGCACGTACTTCGATCCCTCGAATCCGGACAAGTGGTACCGCTTGCGTCCGTCGAACAGGCCCGACACAGCGGACCAAGCGGCGTTGATCGCGGGTCTCGCTCGCGACCCCCTGCGACGCATTGAGGCGCACGACTACGAACCGGTCGAGTGGGAGGCCTGTGACCGAATCACACGGTTGTGCCAAGAGCGCATCGAACTGATGGCGTACCGAGAGCTGGATCGGCGAGCGGCCGACTGAGAGGTCCGCGGCGTGCGTAGCGCGGCCAGGGCTGGGCATCCGCACTCCAACGATGCGCCGCGTGGGAACAGCGGAGCTGACGGGTTAGACTCCGCCTAGCTCCATGCGCACCCCACGGAGGCCGATGTGCCAGATATCCCCGACACGCTCCCGACCTACGACCAGCTCCCCTACAAGGCGGAACACCCCGCCAAAACGGCCTGGGGACTCTTCGGCGACGACGACCAGATCGGCATGCTCAACCTGCAGACACCCGACCGGATCGTCTCCGCCGCCCAACTCGTCCGCAAGGGCAAGATGTTCCCCATGAACTGGGACCAGTCACAGCCCAGCCCGCCGCTCTACAACCGCGGCTCGGTGCGCCACACCGTGATCCGCCGCGCCGGCTTCGGCAACCACGGCGACGACGTGCTCGACAACCTCTACACCCAGCAGTCCAGCCAGTGGGACGCCCTGACCCACGTCGGCGACTTCGAGCACGGCTTCTGGGGCGGCGTCGACAACGAGTGGCTGATCGCCAACCGCGACAACCCCAAGCTCGGCATCGAGCACTGGGCCGAGCGCGGCATCGCCGGCCGCGCCGTGCTGCTCGACCTCGGCCGCTGGTACGAATCGCAGGGCAATCCCCTGGCGATGGGTGAGACGGTGCGGATCCCGGTCGACGACATCGAAGCCTGCCGCGCCGCGCAGGGCGTTGAGTTCCAGACCGGCGACGTCGTGCTGCTGCGGCTCGGTTGGATCTCCTGGTACGAGTCGCAAAGCGACGGCGTCAAGCAGTCGCTCGCGCAGATGAGCAACCTCGCCTTCCCGGGGCTCGCCTGCGCCGAGGAGATGGCCGCCTACTGGTTCGACCACCACGTCGCGGCCCTCTGCTCCGACAACCCCGCGCTCGAAGCCTGGCCGCCGCCCAACTTCGCCGACCCCGACGGCTTCCTGCACCACTGGATCATCGGCCGCTTCGGCATGGCGATCGGCGAGATGTTCGTGCTCGACCACCTCGCCGACGACTGCGCCGAAGACGGCGTCTACGAGAGCTTCTTCGCCTCGGCGCCGCTCAACGTGCGCGGCGGCACCGGCAGCCCGCCCAACGCACTGGCGATCAAGTAGATGGAAGCAGGATGGCGCGCATGCCCGACACCCAGATCGAGGTCGTCCAGGGCGACATCACCACCCAGGACACCGACGCGATCGTCAACGCCGCCAACAACCATCTCTGGATGGGCGCCGGCTCGGCCGGCGCGATCGTGCGCGCCGGCGGCCGCGAGATCGAGGACGAGGCGATCAGCCAGGGCCCGATTCAGGTCGGCGAATCGGTCGTCACCGGCGGCGGACGCCTGGCGGCCAGCCACGTCATTCACGCCGCCGCGATGGGCCAGGACCTCGCCACGTCCGCGGAGCACATTCGCGCCGCCACCGACAGCGCCCTGCAGTGCGCCGAAGAGCTGCAGCTCAGCTCGATCGCCTTCACCGCGCTCGGCACCGGCGTCGGCGGCTTCCCGCTCGACCAAGCCGGCCAGATCATGATCGATGTCGCCATCGAGCGCTCGGGAGAGCAACGCTCGATGCGCACGGTGCGCTTCGTGCTCTTCGACGAAGTCGCCTTCGCGGCGTTCCGCGCAGCGGCCGACGCCGCCGGCGTCGCCAGTCCCCAGAGGAGTTCCGCCTGATGAGCCGAACAATCGCTTCCTGCACCCTTGAAGTCCGCGACGCCGCAGACTGGAGCGTCGTCACGACCATGACCAACGCCGAGTGGACCGGCTTCGCCCCGGCTGGCTGCGGCGTCGACCAGGGCCGCGTCATCGCCGTGCCGGCCGACCCGACACACCCGATCCTCGACCCCGACGCGCCGGACCGGACGTTCCGGCTGCTCAGCCCCGCGGGCGAGCCGCTCTTCGAGTTCCTCGGCTACGTCGACGACCGCCGGCCCCGACCCAGGGGCGCGATCATCCTCGGGATCAGCGCGACCCCCGAACTGCTCGGCGAGTGGACCCAGGAACTCACCAGCCCGGCCCAGCGCTAACCGCTCGGTACACTCGCTGCATGCCCCACTACACCCGTTCGGGGGACGACGGCGCCACCACTCTGTGGGGTGGCGGGCGCATCCCCAAATCGCATCCCCAGCCGGAGGCCTTCGGCGCCATCGACGAGGCCACCAGCGCGATCGGCCTCGGCCGCGCGCTCGCCTGCGCGCCGCGCACCAACGACATCGCGATCGGCCTCCAGCGCCGCCTCTACCTGATCATGGCCGAGCTCGCCGTCGCCCCCGGCAAGTCGATCCCCGACGACTTCAGCACCCGGGCCGAGCACGTCGAGCAACTCGAGACCTGGGCCGCCGAGCTCGAATCGCTCGCTCCCCCGCCGCGTGAGTTCGTGATCCCCGGCGAGGCCGCCGGCGCCGCCGCGCTCGACCTCGCCCGCACCACCGTGCGCCGCGCCGAGCGCGAAACCGTGCGTCTGCGCGACGGCGACCATCCCGTCAATCCCGAGACACTGCGCTGGCTCAACCGCGCATCCTCGGTCCTGTTCGACCTCGCACGCTACGAGGAGTCCGTCGCCGTCGGCGGGAGTCGCCCCGCCGCCGACGGCGAAGCCTGACGCATGGCCACCACCCACCTCGCCTTCATCTCCGAGGATTCCAGCCTGCAGCTCACCCCCGTCTCCGACGACGGGCCGGGCCAGCCTGAAACGCGCCTCGCCATGGAGCGCGAGGGCCTGCTCTTCATGTGGCCCACCTGGGCGCCCGACTCCACCTCGCTCGCCGTCAGCGCCAGCTCCCACCAGCGCGAGGACCCGCGTCTCGAGCTGTGGCGCATCCCGCTCGGCGAGGGCGCCAGCACCACGCTCTACACCAACCCCCCCGATGCGCGACAGATCTTCGCCCCCGGCCTCGCCCACTACGTCAACTGGTCGCCGACCGGGCGGGTCCTCGCCGTCGTCAGCAACGTCGGCAACGGCCTCGCCGCCAGCCTCGTGGCCGAGAGCGGCCGCGTCGAACCCCGCCGCCTCGTCGACGGCGCGCCGCTCTACTTCGCCTGGGCGCCCGACGGTCGCGCGATGCTCGTTCACCGCGGCGCCCAGCTCCAGCTCCTCGATCTCGCCTCCGACCGGGGCGAACGACAGCTCCTCCGCGCCCGCCCCTCCTTCCGCACCCCCGCCTGGTCCGTCGACGGTCAGCGATTCTTCTACGCCGCCCCGCGCGCCGGCGGTGGCTGCACGCTGATGCTCGGCCACCGCTCCGACGACGACCGCGAAGAGCTCCTCGATGTCGGCGGCTCCGGCGCGGGCGGCGACGCCAACGGCGTCGCATTCGTCCGCGCCCCGCGCCGCGACCGCCTCGCGATCCTGCCCATCCCCGATGGCGACACCGACTCCAGAGGCATCCTGATCCACGACCTCGACACTCGCGTCGAGCGCCAACTCTCGGCCCGACCCGCCAACGCCGTCGTCTGGGCGCCCAACGGCGAGTCGCTCTTCGCCTTCGAGCCGATGCCCGGCACCACCATGATCGCGCTGACTCGCTACGACCTGCAGACCGACCGCTCCGAGCGTCTCACCCGCTTCCAGCCCAGCGCCGAGTTCGCCTCGATGCTCGCCTTCTTCGACCAGTTCGCGCAGTCCCATCAACTCGTCTCGCCCGACAGTCGCTGGATCACCTTCTCCGGCCTCGCGCTGCACAACGGCGGCTCCGGCCGTCGCGGCTTCGGACCCCAGAACGGCTGCTACGTCGTCCCCACCGACGGCTCAGCCCCGGCCCAGCGAATCGCCGCCGGCAGCATCGCCTTCTTTGCCAACCAACTCGCCACCCAGCCGATCGACGCTGCCGACCCTGACGACGCTCCGGCCGGCTCAGACGCCGACGCCGAGTGATCGCCGGATTATCGCCCCAAGCGGGGGAGCTGTGATGGCCTGCCGCACCGATTCCACCCAACTGCTCCGGCGCCACCATCTGCGCGTCACGCAGCAGCGCCTCGCGCTGCTCGAAGCGCTGCGCCACGGCGGCGATCACGCCACGGCCGTCAACCTCCTCGACCTCGCGCGCGACGATGTCTCCGAGCTCGACCCCAGCACCGTCTACCGCACGCTCAGCCAGCTGCGCGACCTCGGGCTCGTCTCCCAGACCGACCTCGGGACCGGCGAACGCACCTACCACTGGCGCGGCGACACGCCCCACCACCACCTCGTCTGCACCGAGTGCGGCCGGATCGAACAGCTCCCCCACGACCTCCTGCGCACCGTCGCCGACCGCGTCCACCACGACTTCGGCTTCGAGGCCGAAATCGACCACTGGGCCGTCTACGGACGCTGCCGCGACTGCGCCGCGAGCGGAGACCGCCGATGAGCGTCCTCCCCGACGCCCTGATCCGCCACGCTGCCGCCGTTGAAGCGGAGATGCGCGCCACCGTCGACGCCGCGGCCGAGACCGGCGGCCTGCGGCTGCCGATCCACGACATGGCCCGCTACGCGCTCGGCTGGATCGACCGGCACGGCGCGCCCGCTGCGGCCGCCGGCAAGCGCGCCCGCCCCGCCCTCAGCATGCTCGGCGCGGCCGCGATCACTCCCGACCCCAAGCTGCAGGCCCCCGCCCTCTGCGGCGGCGCCGCCGTCGAATTCGTGCACAACTTCTCGCTCGTCCACGACGACATCCAGGACCAGGACGAGCAGCGCCGCGGCCGGCCGACCGTCTGGAAGGTCTGGGGCATCGGCCAGGCGATCAACGCCGGCGACGCGCTCCGCGAGTTCGCCGACCTCGCGATGCTCCGCGCCGCCGACGCCGGCGCCCCGCCGCAGGCCATCCTCGACGCCGCCGCGCGACTCAACGCCGCCACGCTGCGCATGATCGAAGGCCAGTACCTCGACCTCACCTTCGAAGAGCGCCTCGATGTCGAGCTCGACGAATACATGCAGATGGTCGAGCGCAAGACCGGCGCGATGATGGGCGTCAGCCTCGCAATCGGCGCGACCCTCGCCGGAGCATCCGCCAGCCAGGCCGACGCGCTGCAGCTCGCCGGCCAACGCCTCGGCCGCTGCTTCCAGATCCGCGACGACTGGCTCGGCATCTGGGCCGACGCCGACGCCCTGGGCAAATCGACCGACAGCGACATCCGCCGCAAGAAGAAGTCCTACCCCATCCTCTGGACCCTGCGACACGGCACAGCAGCGGTCCGCGACACCCTGGTCGACGCCTGGCGCCAGCCTCAACTCGACGACGCCGACGTGAGCGCCGTCCACGCGCTGCTCGACGAGAGCGGCGCCGCCGATGCCGCGAACAGCGCCGCCGAGCACGAGTACGACGCCTTCCGCTCCGCCCTGCTCGGCTGCGACCCACGCCCCGAGGCCGTCGCCGAGCTCGAAGAGGTTGCCGCCTTCACCCTCCAACGGGACCGCTGACCATGGTCACGACCGTTGCAAACGCCAGGCCGACCGACGCCGAGCTGCGCCGCGCGATCGTGCTCGCGCAAGACTGGCTGCTCGCCGACCAGGACCCGGCCGGCTTCTGGTGGGGCGAACTCGAATCCAACGCCTCGATCACGGCCGAATACCTGCTGCTTACCCACCACCTCGGGATCGGCAATCGCGAGCAGTGGGACGGCATCGCCCGCTACCTCCGCGCCCAACAGCGCGAGCAGGGCTTCTGGGCCCAATACCTCGGCGGCCCCGGCGACATCAGCACCTCTGTCGAGGCCTACTTCGCGCTCAAGCTGGCCGGCGACGATCCCGACGCGCCGCACATGAGCCGCGCGCGCGAGTGGATCCTCGAACACGGCGGGATCGCCTCCGCGCGCGTCTTCACCAAAATCTGGCTCGCGCTCTTCGGCCAATACCGCTGGGACCGCCTCCCCGCGATGCCCGCCTGGCTCAATCTGCTGCCCAACTGGTTCCCCGTCAACCTCTACGAATTCGCCTCCTGGGCGCGCGCGACCGTGGTCGGCATCACCGTGATCATGACCCTGCGCCCAACCGCCTCACTGCCCGCCGGCGCCGGCGTGCCTGAGCTCTGGGTCCGCCCCTCCGACCGCAGCCGCTTCGCCGTCGCGCCGCCCCTCAACTGGCTCAGCTGGGAGGGCGCGTTCACCGTCATCGACAGCGCGCTGCGTCTGCTCGACCGCAACCACATCCGACCGTTCGAGGGGCGCGCGCTCGCCCAGGCCGAGCGCTGGCTGCTCGACCGCCAGGAGGCCGACGGCTGCTGGGGCGGCATCCAGCCGCCTTGGGTCTACGCGATCCTCGCCCTCCGCGCGATGGGCTACTCGCTCGACCATCCCGTCCTGCAACGCGCCCTGCGCGGCTTCGAGCGCTTCACCCATCACAGCGCCGACAACGACCGCTCCGACGAACCCAACGGCGCGCGGATGACCTGGACCGAGTCCTGCCAGTCGCCCGTCTGGGACACCTGCCTGGCCGCGATCGGCCTGCTCGACTCCGGACTCGATCCCGCCCACGAGTCGCTGCAGCGCGCCGCGCGCTGGATGCTCGCCGAACAGGTCCTCAGCGGCGGCGATTGGCAGGTCAAGAATCCCGATACCCCGCCCGGCGGCTGGTCCTTCGAATTCGACAACGACATCTATCCCGATGTCGACGACGCCGCCGTCGTGATGACCGCACTACAGCGCATCCCGCTGCCCGACGCCGAGCGCGAGCGTCAGCTCGCCCTCGACCGCGGCCTCCACTGGATGCTCTCGATGCAGAGCCGCAGCGGCGGCTGGGGCGCATTCGATGTCGACAACGACCGCGAATTCCTCAAGGCGATCCCCTTCGCCGACTTCGGCGAACTGCTCGACCCAGCGACGGCCGATGTCACCGCGCACGCGCTCGAGCTGCTCGGCCTGCTCGGCTACAGCGGCGAGTACCCGCCCGCCCAGCGCGGCCTGAGCTTCCTCTACGACCTGCAGGAGCCCGACGGCGCCTGGTGGGGCCGCTGGGGCGTCAACTACATCTACGGCCTCGGCGCGGCACTGCCCGCCCTCGCCGCGCTCGGGCAGCCGATGACCGCTCCGGCCGTCCGCCGCGCCGTCGAGTGGTTGATCCGCCACCAACTGCCCGACGGCGGCTGGGGCGAAAGGTGCGACACCTACGCCGACCCCAGCCTGCGCGGCACCGGACCCTCGACGCCCTCACAGACCGCATGGGCCCTGATGGCCCTGCTGGCCGCCGGTGAAGCCGAGCACGACGCCGTCACCCGCGGCGTCCGCTACCTCGTCGCCCATCAGCGCAGCGACGGCACATGGGACGAAGACCGCTTCACCGGCACCGGCTTCCCCTCCGATTTCATGATCAATTACCACCTCTATCGGCACTATTTTCCGCTCATGGCGCTGGGACGCTACGAACGCGCCGGCGCCGCGCGTTAGACTGAGACTCTTCCCCGCGGCACTGAAAGGCGACCGGAGAATGACGACTCAGAGCCGCGACATTGAACCGCGCGAGCTGCCCGTCGACCTCAACATGGGCGGACGCAGCATTAGCCTGCGCACTCTCGAGGCCGGCGACGAATCGGTGCTGCTCGACTTCGGTCGCCGCCAACCTGACGACGACCTGCTCTTCCTCGAACGCGACATCACCGACCACGACGAGATCGCCGCCTGGGTCGAAGACACCCTCGCCGGCCGCGTCTCCTCGTTCGTCGCCTTCGAAGCCGACCAGGTCCTGGGCTACGCCACGACCGAGCGCGGCCATCTGCGTTGGACCCGCCACGTCGCCGAAATCCGGGTCATGGTCGATGTCGGCGTCCGCCGCCTCGGCCTCGGCCACGTCCTGCTCGGCATCGCATTCGAGGGCGCGCTGGCCGACGATGTCGCCAAGATCGTCGCCCAGATGACCCCCATCCAGGCCGGCGCCCGCAAGCTCTTCGAAGGTCTCGGCTTCGTCGAAGACGCGATCCTCTCCAATCACGTCGAATCCAAGGACGGCGAGCGGCACGACCTCGTCGTGATGCGCTTCGACACCGCCCAGCGCCAGGTCTGCCAGTCCTGCGGGCAGGCCGTCCTCACCCTGATCCCGCTCGCCGGCCGCCAGCTCTGCTGGTCCTGCTACGAGATGGAAGACGTTGAGTACGGCGCCGGCTAGCATGCCCGTTCGCCGGCGCAGCAGCCACCACATCGCTCGGCGCCTCAGTCGGAAGGAACATGATCATGGCCGAACATCGAGACCACACCTACAAGATCATCGAACTCGTCGGTTCCTCGCCCGACGGCGTTGACCAGGCGATCCGCAACGCGATCGGACGCGCCGGCGAGACGATCAGGAACATCGACTGGTTCGAAGTCCGCGAAATCCGCGGCGCGATGAGCGAGGGCGAGATCGGCTGGTTCCAGGTCAAGGTCGGCGTCGGCTTCCGCGTGCTCGACCCCGTCGACCTACAGGACGACTAGCGACGCCGGCCTGCGATGGTCAGCGAAGATCGCACACGACTCGCTCTCCCGCACGGCGACCAGACGCCTGCATCGCTGCGCGACGCCCACGCCTCCCACGCGTGGTGCGAGCGCTACTCGCGCCGTCACCAGGAGAACTTCACGGTCGTCTCGTGGTTCCTGCCGCGCGAGCTGCGCGCGCCGATGTTCGCCGTCTACGCCTTCTGCCGCTTCACCGACGACCTCGGCGATGAGGCCGAGGGCGACCGCCTCGCCCTGCTCGACGAGTGGGAGCGCGAGCTGCGCAGCGCCTTCGCAACCCCCCAACCGACGCCTTCGCACCCGATCACCGTCGCGCTCGCCGATGTCGCGACCCGCACGCCGTTCGACGCCGGCCCCTTCCTGCGCCTGATCGAAGCCAATCGCCTCGACCAGACCAAGTCGCGCTACGACACCTTCCAGGACGTGCTCGCCTACTGCGAGCTCTCCGCCAATCCCGTCGGCGAGATGGTGCTCGCGCTCTGGGGCATCACCGACGCCGAGCGCCGCGAACTCTCCAACGCGACCTGCACCGCCCTGCAGCTCGCCAACCACTGGCAGGACGTGCGCCGCGACTGGGACGCCGGCCGGCTCTACCTGCCGCTGGAAGACCTGCGCCACTTCGGCGTCACCGAGCAGCAGATCGCCGAGCGCCGCTGCGACCGCGCCTTCCGTCAGATGATGCAGTATCAGGTCGACCGCGCCGAGGCCTACTTCCGCCACGGCGACGCGCTGGTCCGCCAGGTCCCGCGTGATCTCGCCGTCGACCTCCGGCTCTTCTCCGACGGCGGCCGTGCCGTGCTGCGGGCGATCGAGCAGCAGCGCTACGACGTGCTCTCCAACCGCCCCCGCGTCGGCAGCGGTCGCCGCGCCTGGCTGGCCCTGCGCGCCGCGCTCGAACTCAAGCTGGCCTGACCCCATGACCCCCGCGATGACCCCCGCGACCCGCGCCGCCTACGAACGCTGCCGCGCATTCACCCGCCGCCGCGCGACCAACTTCTATCTCGCCTTCGCCGTCCTGCCCGACCACAAACGCCAGGCGATCTACGCCGCCTACGCCTTCTCCGGCGCCGCCGACGACGCTGTGGACGACGCCGGCAGCGAAGCCGAACGCCGCGCCGCCCTCGACGCAGCCCGCGCCACGCTGGCCGCCGCCTACGGCGAGCAGCCGGCCGACCCCGACGACTGGCTCGCCCTCGCCCTCGCCGACGCCGTCCAGCGCTTCCCGATCCCCCGCGACCACTTCGAAGAGCTGCTCACCGGCATGGAACAGGACCTCGTCCAGACCCGCTACGAGACCTTCGCCGACCTCGAGCAGTACTGCTATCGCGCCGCCTCGGTGATCGGCCTCGTCTGCATCTGCATCTTCGGCTTCGACGATCGAGACGCCGAGGAGGCCACCGAGCGCGCCATCGCGATGGGCAAGGCCCTGCAGCTGACCAACATCATGCGCGACATCGCCGAGGACGCCGAGCGCGACCGCATCTACATCGCCCGCGAAGACCTCGCCCGCCACGGCTACAGCGAGCAGGACCTGCTCCAGCAGGTCCGCAACCCCGCCTTCCGCGCGCTCATGGCCGACTACGCCCAGCGCGCCTACGCCTGCTACGAACAGGGCCAGCCGCTCCTCGAGCTGCTCCACGGCCCTCGCAGCCGCATGTGCTGCAATGGCCTCCAGGGTGTCTACCGCGGCATCCTCGACGCCATCGTCGCGGCCGACTACGACGTCTACAGCCGGCGCGTCGGCGCATCCAAAGCGCAACGCGTCGCACAGCTGCTCAGCCTCTGGGCGCTCGGTGCGCTCCCCGGATCGGTCCGCCCCCGCTAGCGTCAGATCATGACCACCAGCTCCGACACCGCGCCGATCGCCGTGATCGGCGGAGGCCTCGCCGGCCTGACCGCCGCGCTCGACCTCGCCGAGCGGCAGCAGCCCACGATCCTCTTCGAGCGCCGCCCCTTCGTCGGCGGCAAGGCCTTCTCGTTCACCGACCCCGATCACGATGTCGTGCTCGACAACGGCCAGCACATCACGATGCGCTGCTGCACCCAGTTCGATGCCCTGCTCCGACGCATCGGCCTGCGCGACATCGTGCGCTACCAACGCGCGCTGAACGTCCGCGTGATCGACCCCGAGCTGCGATCGCGTAGCAACATCTACTCGCTCGGCCCGCCGCTGCCCGCGCCGCTGCACCTCGCCTGGTCGATCCTCAACTACCAGCACCTCAGCCTCAGCGAGCGCGGCCGGATCGGCGTCGCGGTCTGGGCCATGCGCGACCTCGGTGAGCCCGAGCGGCGCGAACTCGACCGCCAGACCTTCGCCGCCTGGCTGCGCAGGCACGGGCAGACGCGCGGCGTGATCGAGCGCTTCTGGGACCTGATCATCCTGCCCACCTGCAACGACAGCTCCGAGGTCGTCAGCGCCGCGCAGGCCATCCAGGTCATCCGCACCGGCTTCCTGCGCAATACGCGCGCCGCCGACATCGGCCTCTTCCGCCGCGGCCTCGGCGAGGTCGCCGACACTGTGCTTGCACGCGCCCGCGAAGCCGGCGCAGAGGCGCGCCTGGGCGAGCGCATCGCCGCGATCGAAGTCGGCGACGGACGCGCCGTCGCCGTCCACACCTCCGCCGGCGAGCGCGTCGCCGTCGGCGGCGTCGTACTCGCGCTGCCGCCCCACCACGCGCTCGAAACCCTGCCCGCCGCGCTGCGCATGCGTGAACCGTTCTGGCGCCTCGACCAGTTCACCACCAGCCCCATCGTCAACGTGCACCTCAAGTGGAGCGCCCCCGTCATGACCCACGACTTCGCCGTCGTGCTCGACCCCTTCGTGCAGTACATCTTCAACCGCACCCGGCTGCACGGCTGGAGCGGCGAGCAGCAGTGGGTCACCTGCTCGCTCAGCGGCGCCCACGAAATCGTCGGACTCCCACAGGAACAGATCGTCGAGCGCAGCGTCGCCGGCATGCGCCGCGCGCTGCGCCGCGCCGCCGATCCCGAAGTGCTGGCCGCCCGCGTGGTCAAAGAGACCGAAGCGACCTTCCGGCCGGCGCCCGGCATCCTCGCTCACCGCGTCGGCGCGCGCACCCCAATCGCCAACCTCACCCTCGCCGGCGCCTGGACCGCCACCCGCTGGCCCGCCACGATGGAATCCGCCGTCCGCAGCGGCCACGCCGCCGCCGCCGCGCTGCTGGAACCCAGATGAGCGAACGCCGCCATCCCCGCCGCGGCAGTCCCCACGGGGACTGCTAATTCACAGCCACAATGATGCCGGTGGCGATGCCCACGAGGATGATCAGGAAGACCATCAGCCTGAGTTCCATGTCTTTGAGGTCTGCGCGGGTGACACCCTGTTGCAGTTCGGCGTCGAGCTGACCGGAGACCTCCTCGGCGGACGCGCGGGGAAGTCCAGCGCGGACCAGCATGTTCACCCAGATGGCAATGTTGATCCGCGGTCGCTGGAACGCCATGCGCGCATGGTACATCAGAAACGCATCACTCGCCGATTACTCGGCCGCAGACCACATCCCCGGCCGCCACAGCTAGGTCCGCACAGATCCAAGACCGCGCTGTTCCCGCATCTGATTGACTCTGCGCAGCAGCTGCGGCTCACTCCTCGCCAACCGCACCAGCTGATTGGTCGAACACCCAATCGCCGCCGCCGTGTCCGCCAGACTCGCATCCAGCGCCTCGAAGAGGTCCAGCAGATGCTGCGCCCCGTTCCAGAACTCCCGGTGCTTCGGGCCGATCCGGTCCCGCGCGCGCACCTCGGCCGTCTGCACGGCGCGCGGCAGAATCCGCTGCAGTCTGAGCGGCGGCTCATACGAATCGAGCGCCACCGGCCGCCGCAGCTCCAGCGCGATCGCGCGACGCAACCGCCGCAGCGCCTCCGCCCGATTCTGCAGCTGCGACCGACGCTCGCTGGCCTGACCGACCAGCCCTGTCGGCTCGTGCACCAGCCGCACCGCCGTATCACGACGGTTGCGATGCTGCCCGCCCGGCCCCGACACGCGGAAGCGGTCGAAGCGGCACTGCGCCTGCAGCTCCGCATCCGGCAACGCCAGCCAGTCGTCCTGCGCCACACCTGCCACGACGGCGCCCCACTTCCACTCCACGACAGCGGCTACAACCTAGCGTGAGCCAGCGCCATCTATGATCGACCCAACCATCCGGGAGACCCAGCCCATGAGCAACGCCGCACCCAGCGACGCGACCGCGCGAGTCAACGATCTCAACCTGCACTACATCGACTGGGGCGGCGACGCGGCCGTCCCGGCCGTCGCCCTGCACGGCTTCGCGCTCAATTGCCACTCCTGGGACGAAGTCGCCCCCGCGCTCTCCGACCGGCTCCACTGGCACGCCCTCGACCAGCGCGGCCACGGCATCTCCGACCGCGCGCCCGAGCTCGCCGAGTACTCCCGCGACCACATGGCCGACGACATCCGCGGCTTCATCGAATCGACCGGCCTCGATCAACCGGTCGTCGTCGGCCACAGCATGGGCGGGATGAACGCGATGACCTTCGCCAGCCGGCACCCCGATGCCCTGCGCGCGCTCGTGCTCGTTGATGTCGGCCCCGAGGTCACCGTCGATGGCGCCCAGCAGGTCCGCCAGTTCGTCGCCGGCCCTTACGAGCTGGAGTCGCTCGACGCCTGGGTCGACCACACCCACAAGTACTACCCCTTCCGCTCGAAGGAGGGCATCCGCCGGCGCCTCGCCGTCTCGCTGCGCGAAACCGCCGACGGCAAGCTCGCCAAGCAGTTCGACGAGCGCTTCCGCCAGACCGAGTTCCGCGGCGTCGCCGACAGCCGCAGCGACATCTGGGCGACGGCCCGCCGCCTGCGCTGCCCGACACTGCTGTTGCACGGCGAAAAAAGTCCGGTGCTGAAGCGCGAGCAGGCCGAGCGCTTCGCCGACGCCGTCGCTGTCGTCGAGCTGGTCAGCATCCCCGAGGCCGGCCACTCGGTCGCCGGCGACCAGCCCGAAGCCTTCGCCAACGCCGTCCGCGATTTCCTCGAGCGGCGCGTTGGCCTCGCTTGAGCCCATGTCCGACCCGCCGCAGCGCCGACGCCGGCGTCGCTGGCCGACCCTGCTCTTCCCGATCGTCGGCACGATTATCGGCTTCTCCGCCGCCCTTGCCATCCTCTCCGCGCTCAACCTCGGCGGCGACGGCTCGGGCTACCCCGAGGGCTACTTCGGCGATGTGATCCGCCTCTCCGTCGAGTCCGATCAAGAGCTCGCCGAAATCATGCCCGTCGAGGTCGGCGCAGCCTGTCGCGACGGCGATGAGCTCGCCTGCCGCGCCCGCCGCGAGCACCTGCGCCGCGGCGTCCCGCGCTGGCTGCAGCTGCGCGACGACCTGTTCGCGCTCGAACCGCCCGACAACGCCGCCGCCTGGCACCGCCGCTACCTCGTCGCCGTCGCCAAACTCGCCGGCGGCTTCAACGCCCAGCTCCAGGCCCTGCTCGAGGACGACCACCCTGCATATCTCGAAGCCCTCGAGCGCACCCGCGACGCGAGCGATCAGGAACGAGCCCTCACCGACGAATTCAACCGCCGCTTCGCCCACGAATTCGGCGGCTAGCTGCGCCGCCAGCTACGCCGATCGCGCACCAACGACACCGCTGAGTCCTCGCCCTACGCCCCACCCTCCAGAATCGCCTTCAGCTGCCCCAGCTCCTTGCGCAGCTGCTTCGCCATCATCGGCCGCACGATGAACGGCAACAACCTGAACATCAGCGTCGTGACGATATGATCACTCCCCGCGCTGAGCGTGTTCGTCACCTCGGTGCCGCCGTCCCGACGCACCAGCTCCAGCTCGCCGACGAACGGGAACGGCCCCTCCTGCGCGTCGGTCACCATCCGCCGCGGCGGTTGAAACTCGGTCACCCTCATCAGCACCGGCGCGCTGCCGCCGCCATAGGTGTAGACCCCGCGAAGCTCCGACCCACGTCCCACCTCGCCGGCGCCGATCAGCTCCGTCTCAGACATCCCGTCGACCCACTGCTCCATGTTCGGCACGTGGCTCGCGAACGCCCAGACCTCCTCGATCGGACGCTCAATCTGCACCCGTGCGCTGGCAGTCAGGCTGACCATGCCGCGACGCCCGTCGCTATCCGGCGGCCGCGACGTCAAGCGCGGCGCGCAGGTCGGTCACTTCCTCCCGCAGCATCCGGTTCGCGATCAGCCCCATCACGGGGCGCAGTGGGCCCATCATCAGCGCCGACGCCAACCACCGCCGAGCCAGACATCCCGGCGACCCAGTGGTCCTGATTCGTGACATCGCTGACGAAGGCCCAGACATCCTCGATCGGCCTGTCCAGTACCGCGCTGATCTTGAACGTCGCCTGAACCATGCGATCCGCGCCTCCCCGTCACGCCCGGCGGGCTGCAACCTAGCGGAACAAATCCTGATCGGGCGGGCGCACCAGCGACATGTGGTCGGCCTCCGCGATCGGGATGTCGAGCCCCCGCACCACCGCGACCGGCACCCGGTCGAGCTTGTTCATCACCGGCTCCGCCGCCGAGGCCAGCTCGTCCGCCCAGCACATCTCCGTCACCCGCAGGTCGTAGCCCTGATCGTCGTATTCGCCCACATACGAGTGAATCGGCTCCATCCCCGACACGCCGATCGCCACGTTCGTCAGCCCCTGCCGCCACGGCCGACCGAAGGTGTCCGTCACGATCACCGCCACGTCGGGATTGCCCCGCTCGCGCAGACCCGCGCGAATCCGCTGCGCCGACGCTGACGAGTCGAGCGGCAGCAGCGCCACCGCCGCGCCACCACCGACGTTCGACTGGTCGACTCCCGCGTTGGCGCAGACCCAGCCGTGCTTCGTCTCCGCAACGATCAACCCGCGCGACATCCGCACGATCCGCGCCGACTCGCGCAGCACCAGCTCGACCGAGCGCGCGTCCTTCTCCCACGCCTCCGCCCACTCGCGCGCGAACGCGCCTGCCTCCACTTCGTCCAGCGGGATCACCCGGCCCTCCGCCTTCGAGACGATCTTCTGCGTCACCACCAGCACATCGCCCGCTTCGAGCGGCGTCTCCTGCGCCCGCAGTGCGACATCGATGATCTGCGCCAGATCGTCGCCTTCCCCGATCTCGGGAATCCCGCCGACCGCAAACACCCGGTACTCGGACGGCGGGCCCGTCACTCGATCCCCACCATCTGCACCGCCGCGTTCGACTTGTAGCGCCGATTGATGCTCAGGATCAGCGCCGTGATGCCCTCGACGAAGCTCGACATCGCCAGCGCCCCCGCGTCGACCGGCCGCAACCGCGGCATCCGCCCGACCATCCCGATCACGGTCCGCTTGGCCTCGGCGTCGTCGCCCGTGATCAGCACATCGCCTTCCATCTCGTCGTCCAGCGCCTGCAGCTTGCGCGCGCTCAGGTTGTGAAACGCGCCCACCACCCGCGCATCGGGCAGCAGCGCCTGCGCCTGCTCCGTCGCGCTGCCCTGCTCGACCGCCACGACGCCCGGCTGCCCGTTCACGAACTCCAGTGGTACCGCCGCGTCCACTACGATCTTCGAGCCGATATCGTCGCGCAGGTCGATCAGCGTCGCCTCGTGTCCCTCGAACGGCACGACCACGATGATCACATCCGCGTCGCGCACCACCTCGCGGTTGACCCCGCCGCCCGCGTCTGCGGTCCGGCCGACCGCCGCCAGCGCGTCACGCACCTGCTGCGCCGCCGCTTCGGCGCGCTCCGGGCGCCGCGAGCCGATCAACACCCGATCGTCTGCCAGCGCCAGGCGCATCGCCAGGCCGAGGCCCTCCGGGCCGGTTCCACCGATGAATCCGATCGTCGCCATTCAAACTCCCCTCAGAGCCGCCGCGTATCATGCGGCCTGCACGTCCCGTCACGTCTGACGTGCGGGTTGAAATGCCGAACTTGCGGGCCAACGTGCCGCGCCCCGAACACGCCCAGCGCGACCAGCATGCCCCGCACGATATCAGAGGGACCCACGATGGCCGCGACCGGCGACGCGGTCGAACTCAGCGACATCTCGCTCACCTACGTCGCCGCTGACGGCCAACCGCTAGAGGCCGTCGCGTCCACGACGCTCACGATCCCCGCCGGCCAGTTCGTCTCCCTCGTCGGCCCCAGCGGCTGCGGCAAGACCTCGCTGCTGCGCCTCATCGCAGGCCTCCAGCAGCCGACCTCCGGCTCGATCTCGATCTTCGGCGACGACCCGATCGCCGCCCAGCGGCTCAAGGAACTCGGCCTCGTTTTCCAGGAGCCCGCCCTGCTGCCCTGGCGCGACGTCGAGTCCAACATCCGCCTCGGACGCCAGCTCAATTCCCGCCAGACACGCGATGGCGTCTCCGTCGACCAGCTGATCGAGCTGGTCGGCCTCGAGCAGTTCCGCCACTACCGCCCCGACGCACTCTCCGGCGGGATGCAGCAGCGCGTCGCGATCGCCCGCGCCCTCGCGATCGACCCGCCCTTGCTCCTCATGGATGAGCCGTTCGCCGCGCTCGACGAGATGACCCGCGAGCAGATGCGCTACGAGTTGCTGCACCTCTGGGCCGTGGCGCCACACCACGCCGCCCGGCCGCGCTCGGCCGTCTTCGTCACCCACAGCGTCAACGAGGCCGTCGCCGTCGCCGACCGCGTGCTCGTGATGTCCCCGCGCCCCGGCGCGATCATCGCCGACATCCCGATCCACAGCCCCCGACCGCGCGATCCCGACCACGAGCTCTCAGCGCGCTTCATCAGCGACGCCGCAGCCGTCCGCGCCGCCCTGCGCGCCGACCCCACCGGCGCCCCGATCGGCGTCGGCGCATGACCGCGCCCGCCCTGCCCCAGCCTGCCCCACGCCGAGCCCCGCTCTCGCTGCCCGACTTCAGCTCGACCGTGCCATACCTGATCCCACCCCTGATCGCCCTGATCATCGCCGCCGTCTCGGTCGAGGTCTGGGTGCGCGTCGCCGACATCAGCATCTTCGTCATGCCGCGCCCCACCGCCGTGATCGAGGAGTTCTTCGTCAACTTCCCGCGCTACTTCTCCGAGGGCATGCGCACCCTCTTCGTGTCCGTCGTCGGGCTCACGCTCGGCACGGTGATCGCGACCCTGCTCGCCGGCGGCGTCGCCCACTCCCACATGCTCGAACGCGCCATCCTGCCGATCGCGATCATGGTCAAGGTCACCCCCGTCGTCTCCGTCATCCCGCTGCTGATCGTGTGGCTGGGCTACGGCTGGGAGCCCAAAGTCACCATCGCCGCCCTGATCACGTACTTCCCCGTGCTGGTCAACGCGATCGCCGGCTTCCGCGACATCGACCCGCGCATGCACGACTTCTTCCGCAGCGTGCACGCCTCGCGCTGGGAGATCTTCTGGCGGCTGCGCATGCCCGCCGCCATCCCGTTCCTCTTCGCCGCGCTCAAAATCTCCGTCACGCTCAGCCTGATCGGCGCCGTCGTGGCCGAGTTCTTCACCGCCGGCCAGGGCGGGCTCGGCTCCGTGATCTGGATCGAGCAGAACGAGCTGCGCCTCTACAAGGTCTTCGCCGCCGTGCTGATGCTCACCGTGCTCGGCGTCGCCCTCTCCACCGCCGTGATCCTCTTCGAACGCCTGTGGTCCTGGCGTATCGACCAGTCTTCCGCCAATATCTGACCTGCCGGTAGCTCACCAGGAGACGAACATGATCGAAGACGCACCGCCGCAGGACGACGCCCAGGACGACGAATTCACGACCGTCGCCGCGGCCGAAGCCGAACGACGCCTGCCCCGACGCCAGGCGCCGCTCGAGACCGACATCGTGGTCATCAAGTTCAGCGCCGACGGCCTCGTCCTCGAGCTCCACGGCGACGATGTCGACCTCGGCACCGACCTCAAGGTCCGCCACGAGCATCGCCTCATCGCCGAGTTCCGCCGTGACGCCGTCGATGGCTGGTGGTACAAGTCCGCCGTCTCGCGCGACCTCCGCCCGGGCGAGGTAGGCCGCCCCGGATCCCGCCCTGACACGCCCTGACGCACACCCACAGCCCACTGATGGCGCGATGCGCGCAACGCTTCTACGCTGAGCCACGGTCGCTATCGCCGTGGCAACCCCGCGGAAGCGGCCCCGGATCGCCGGCCGGCCACAGAGATCTCCGGACACTTCACTCTCTGGAGCATCGCCATGCCCCTGGCCGTCCTCGCCGCACTCGTTCGACATCGCCGACGCCTGCTGTTCCTCACCCTCACCGCGCTCGCGCTGCTCGCCGCCGCGCTCGTCGCCTGCGGCGATGACGAGCCCGAGCAGCTCACCATGCGCTACATGGGCGGCTTCCGCCCCCAGGCCAACCTGCCCTTCGTCGCCGTCTACGTCGCCCAAGATCAGGGATTCTTCGCCGACGAGGGCCTCACCGTCGAAATCTCCCACGCCGCCACCGGCGAGCACAAGAGCCTGCTGCTCTCCGGCGAAATCGACATCACCACCCTGCCGGCCTCCGAGATGATGCAGCTCCGCGCCGACTCCGACGCCCCGCTTGTCGCCGTGATGCTCTTCGGCCAACGCGGTGATTTCGGCTACGTCGTCCTCGAAGAGAGCGGCATCGAATCGCCCGCCGACTTCGCCGGCAAGCTGGTCGGCTTCAAGGGTCAGGTCCAGGCCGAGTTCCTCGCCATGATCCACGCCCACGGACTGACCACCGACGACCTCGATCTCGTCTCCACCGGCTACAACCCGGTGGTCGTCGCCGAGGGCGAGATCGACGTCTACCCCGTCTTCCTCTCCAACGAGCCCGATACCCTCACGCGCGTCATCGGCGTCCCGATTCGCGTCTTCGAGGCCGCCGACTACGGCGTCCCCACGCTCGGCGTCGTCTACCTCGCCACCGAGGAGTTTCTCGAGGACGAGGGCAACCGCGAGCGCATCGAGCGCTTCCTGCGCGCCACCCTGCGCGCCTTCCAGTTCGCCCTCGATGATCCCGCCGCCGCGATCGAGTCAACCCGTAAGTTCATCCCCGAGGAGGCCGACCTCGAGCACGAGCGCTTCATCCTCGACACCGAACTCGCCAACGCCGTCTCGCCGCTCACCGACCAAAACGGCCTCGGCTGGTTCACCACCGAACAGTTCGATGCCCTCCAGGAGGTCCTGCTCGAATACGAGGCGATGCTCAGCCCGATCGACCTCGACATCGCCCTCGACCGCTCGTTCCTCGAACGAATCCACTCCGAATAGGCCGCTAGGTCCAGATCTTCTCGAAATTCACCACGAGGCCCGGCAGCTCCGGATCGCCGTGCGCCTCGCTCGGCCGCTCCAGCACCTCCGGCTCACGACCGGGGCGGTACACCCACAGCCGGCTTTGAATCTGGTCCACCAGCCAGCCCAGCTGCACACCGCAGGCGATCCACTCCTCCATGCGCCGCTGCTGCTGGGCGAGTGTCTGGCTTGGCGATCGCACTTCCACCGCGAACGTCGGACAGAGCCGCATCAAGCCGCGCCGCTCCTCCGCGCTCAAGCCCTCCCACTGCGCCTGCGTGATCCAGGAAGCATCGGCTCTCCGAATCTCGGTCGCACTCCGGCGGTACTCCGCCGAAGCCCCAAACCCGCGCCCCCCGAAGCCCTCCGACCAGATATGCACCTGCGAACCGACGCCCATCTCCGCGTAAGCGCTCCACGTCCCCGGGAGTGTCACGATCACCAGCGCTCCTTCCGGCGACCGCTCGAAGCGCACTGCTTCGTTCAGGGTCTGGATCGCCGTGAACAACTCATCGGTCAGCGGCTGCTCCGATGGAAAGCGGATCTGCAGCTCTTCGTCCACCACTGGCTTCGATGGGGCCGTGACCATCGTGATGCCCTTTCCGAACTCGGGTACGCGAACCTATGGTATCGAGCCGCCAACGAGCCGGGCTGAGCCCTAAACCACCGAGCCGGTCTTGCCGCGCAGGAACTTCTCCTGCCCCGGCGTCGGCTTGTCGCCCGGGTAGTGCAGCTTCTTCAGCAGGTCGCGGTCCGGATAGATGTGCACCGCGTCCCATCCGCACGACTGCTCACAGAGCCGGCAGCCCGTGCAGTTCTTCTCGATCACCACCGCCTGGCCGAAGAAGTCCGATGCCGCCGTCGTAAAGTCCAGCACCAGCGCGTCGAACGGGCACACGTTGATGCACAACTCGCAGCCCGAACCGATGCATTTGTCCGGGTCCACGACCGCCTTCGGCCATTCCTTGCGCGCGAACTTGCGGCAGATGTCGCCGTCGTCATCGAGAATGCACTCGACCGGGCAAACCGCCCCGCACGCCCCGCAGTCGATGCACAGCGCCGGATCGATGTAGTGGATCGTGTTGCGCTCGCCCCAGATCGCGTTCGTGGGGCAGCGGTTCACGCACGCCGTGCAACCAATGCAGGTCTCGACAATCTCGTAGGGCACTGCGCAGCCTCCGCTCGGTCTCAACCGCGAGCTGTCACCAGTATATCGGCGCGGCTCCGCCCCGCACAATCCGCCCCACCCGCCACTCCGCCGCCTCGCTGATATGTTTGACGCAGCGGGCAGGCGACGGATCACCCATGTCCACAAGCAAGCTCATTCTCACGCCGCTGATCGGCCTTGCCGTCGGTGCGGCGCTGGTCCTCGCGGCCTGCGGCGACGACGCCCCCGAAGCTGTCCCCCAGCAGGCGCAGCAACAGCAGGCTCAGCAGCCCGCGGAGCCCGAGCCGCAGCAGCAGGCCGAGCCCGTCGCCCAGGCCCAATCCGCCCAACAACAGGCCGCGCCGACCCCCCAGGAGGAGCCGACCACCGAGTCCGCCGAGCAACAGCAACAGCCCGCCGACACTCCTGACGACGGCATCGTCTACGACCCCGACCGAGACACCCTCATCGAAGGCGAACGCCTCGGCTCCCACATCCTCGCCGCCGACGAGGTCAAGCAATACCGCTTCGCCGCCGAAGCCGGCGAATGGTTGCGCATCAGCGTCGACGGCCGCGACGGCATGGACCCCGTCCTCACCCTGCTCGAGCCCGATCGCACCGACGTCGCACGCAACGACGACCGCTCCGCCACCAACCGCGACTCGCTGCTCGTTGTTCGGGTGCCCACCACCGGCGACCAGGTCATCCGCGTCGGCGCCTTCGACGGCGCATCGCTCGGCGAGTTCGTCATCCAGGTCGAACGCATCACGATCGGCGCCGATGCCGACAGCGCAATCATCGGCATCGGATCGCGCGTCACTGCCCACCTCGACTTCCCCACCGATGTCGACGCCTTCGAATTCAACGGCGAGGTCGGCCAGACCGTCACCATCCGCGTCGACGGCGACCTCGGCGTCGATGTCTACGCGCAGCTGATCGACCCCGTCGGGGACCTGATCGCCAGCGACGACGACGGCGGCCACGGCCTTGACGCCGAGATCAGCCTCACGATCAGCGCCGCAGGCTCGCACCGCGTCGAAGTCTGGGGCGCGCTCAACCTCGAAGGCCAGCGCCAGCTGATCGGCTCCTACTCCGTCCTCGTCCAGGATGGCCCGCCCACCGAGCCGCTCGAGGGTGACACCGCCGCCGACACCGCAGGCGTCGCGCTGACGTTCCTCGACGCCCTGCGCCAGGGCGACAGTGCCACCCTCCTCGCGCTCGCCGGCCCCGAGGCCCTCACCATCTGGGGCTGGGAAACCACCGCCGATGTCGAGCGCGACCTGCTCAAGATGCAGTCGATCGGCCTCGGATCGGGCGCCCTCCAGACCATCTCCCGAGCCGACGTGCTCAGCGATCGACGCAGCCGCGTCTTCATCCAGCTCGCCGAAGCAGACTGGCTGCGCTTCGAACTCGTCTTGATCGGCGGCCTCTGGACCGTCGATTTCTGGTCTCATCAGTCCAGCGCGCCCGGCCTGACGGATCAGCCAGCGGATGTCCCGACCAATGACACGGAAGCTGAACAGCAGGAGTCCAGCGAATGACCACTGAGACCACCAGCGGGCTCGACGGACGAATCGAGATGACCGACGGCCAGACAGCCGAGTGGTCGAACCACCGCTCCGGCATGGAAATCCAGTTCGGCGTCTCCGGCGCCCTCTCCGGGTCCGAGCACGTCTTCATGACCCGCCAGAAGATTCCCGCCGGCATGGCCAGCACCCCGCACTACCACGTCAATTGCGAAACCGCGATCTACATCCTGCAGGGCCCCATCACGATGCGCTTCGGCCCCAACCTCGAGCACCGCCACGACGTCGAAACCGGCGACTTCCTCTACGTCCCGCCCCGAGCCGTCCACCAGATCAGCAACCCCTCCCCGGACCGCGACGCCGAAGTAGTCCTCTGCCGCAACGCCGACGAAGAAATCGTCCAGGAACTCGACATCCCCACCGCCTAACAGGCTGCTGACGAAGAGGGTGCTGAAAAAGTCATCCCGCCCACTCGCGCGCTCTGCTCTCCCCCGCTCCGCGGGGGGAGGTGTCACGAAGTGACAGAGGGGGGCTCCGCGCCTGCTTGAGCAGATAGAGCGAACTCCGCTATCCCGCCGCCATGCCCACCGTGCGCTCGGCCTTGCGCTCTGCGAGCCACCCATTGATGTTGGGAATCGCCTGGTGGGCGCCGTTGAGGGCCGTCACCACGAGATCCGCGCCCTGCACATTGTCCCCGCCCGCGAACACGCCCGGACGCGACGTGCGACCCTGCTCGTCAACCAGCACCTCGCCCCAGTCGTTCACATCGATGCCCGAATCCGCGTAGATCTCGCGGCCCACGTCGTAGCCCACCGCCACCACGACCGTGTCAGCGTCGATCACCACTTCCGACCCCGCAATCGGCGTCGGACGACGGCGTCCGCTCTCGTCCGGCTCGCCCAACCGCATCCGCGCACACTCCATGCCCGACACGCGGCCCCGCTCGCCGAGCAGCTGAACCGGCGTCGTCAGATACTCGAATATCACGCCTTCTTCGCGCGCGTGCTGACGCTCCTCCAGCCTGCCCTGCATCTCGTTCTCAGAACGCCGATAGAGCAGCGTCACCTGCGCCGCGCCCAGCCGCACCGCGGTGCGCACGCAGTCCATCGAAGTGTCGCCGCCACCCACCACCACCACCCGCTGGCCCTCCGCCGCCGGCTGCCCCTGCATCTCCTCCGGCAGCTCTGCCGCATGCAGATTCGCCCGCACCAGGAACTCCGTGGCGCTGTAGACCCGGTCCAGCTCCTCGCCATCGAGCCGCAGCCGCTTACCGAAGCCCGCTCCGTGACCCAGGAACACCGCATCCCACGCCTTCAGCTCGTCCCACGTCACATCCGTGCCGACGCGCGTGTTGAAGTGAAACTCCACCCCACCCGCCTGTAGCGCTTCGATCTTCTCGTCGACGATGTTCTTGGCCGATTTGAAGTTGGGAATCCCGTAGCGCAACACGCCGCCCCCGGCCGGCCATGCCTCAAACACCGCCACCGCGTGGCCCGCGTTGCGCATCGCCTCCGCGACCGCCAGGCCGGCCGGTCCGGCGCCCACCACCGCTACCCGCTGACCGCTCTCGCGGCCCGGATCTGGCACCGGGAAGCCGCCCCGCTGCCCACGGTCCCAATCGCCGAGGAATGCCTCCAGCTTGCCGATCGCGACCGGCTTGGCATTCTTGCCGATCACGCAGGAGCCCTCGCACAGCGCCTCCTGCGGACACAATCGCCCGCACAGTTCCGGCATCTCGCTGGTCTCGCGGAACACTGCCGCCGCCTCGGCCAGCTGCCCGACCTCCAGGAACGCCAGCGCCCCGGGGATGTCGTTGTCGATCGGGCAGGCCTTGATGCACGGCGCCGCGGGACACTGAATGCAGCGCTGCGCCTCGAACATCGCCGGACCGGCGGTGTACCCGTAGTACACCTCGTTCCAGTTGTGGACGCGCTCGTGCGGGGTCTGCTTCGTGACATGGTGCGGCGGGATGCGGAGGCGCGCCTTGCGGTCAAGCGGCAGACCTGTGCGGGTGGTCTGGATCTTCGCCACTTGGTGTGCGCGCCTCCTGTCCGAGCCGAGCCCATTCACAATACCGCCGTGCGCCCTACGCGGCTGCTAGCCTCCAGCCCAGCACCTGGGGAATCGCAACGTGTATGTAAACCCCGCCCAGATGCGCGCCCGTCAGTTCGGAGCCATCACCCATGGCGGCGACCCCGCGCTCCGGCTCGACCTCGCCTGCCTGCAGATTGGCCGCATCCTCGAACCTCGGCTCGACGCACTGACCGCCCTCACCCGGCTCGATCAGCTCGCCGGCGAGGTCGCCGCGCAGTGGGACGACCGCGCCTCGCTGCTGCGCGGCGTCAACGCCCTCTGCATCGTCCTCTTCCGCCACCACCACTTCCGCGGCGACACCGAGACCTACTACGAGCCCAACAACTGCTGCCTGCACCGCGCGCTCGACACCGAGCAGGGCATGCCGATCACGCTCGCCGTGATCATGCTCGAAGTCGGCCGTCGCGTCGGCCTTCCGCTGCACGGCGTCGGCGCGCCCTTCCACTTCCTCGTCAAGTACGAGGACGAACTCGGCGAGCACTACCTCGACCCCTTCCACGCCGGTCGCGCGATCGACCGCGAGCAGCTCGCCAGCCGCATGCGCCAGACCAACCCCGGCGCCGGCCCCAGCGCCGAAGCCTTCCTCTCCAGCGTCACCAAACGCCAAATCCTCCAGCGCATCCTGACGAACCTCAAGGGCGCCTGCGTCCGCAAGCGACAGTTCCCCGCAGCGCTCGAAACCAGTGAGTTCCTCCTCGCGCTGACCCCCTGGTCGCTCGACGAGCGCCGCGACCGCGGCCTCCTGCACTACGAGGTCGGCGCGTTCGAACAAGCGCTCGAGGACCTCGAGCTCTATCAGCAGCACGTCCACAACGCGCCCGACGCCAATCGCGTCGCCGCAATTCTCGAACGCGTCCGCACCCGCCTCAGCGACAACTAGCCGCCGCTCTCGCTGCGGTATAGTGTGCGCCACGCCCGCGGGAATGCTGCAACCGCGCGGACGCTCCGATCTCATCTATCTCATCATCTTGCAGCCTCGGAAATCTGAGGAAAGGAATGGCGAGAGCTTCAACCATCCGGGCCTTGCCTGCCGCTGCACCCGATCCTGACCAGCACGCCTTCCGTCAGGCGTTCGAAGAACTGCGCTACCGCACCGAGTGCGGCCCGTCGTTCCTCGACATCACGGAGGACGTCCGCGCGGTGCTTCGCGCCACCGCGGTCACGTTCGGTCAGATCTCGGTCTTCTCGCAGCACACCACCGCGTCGATCATCCTGCAGGAGCACGAACCGCTGCTGCTCGACGACCTGCGTGACCGGCTCAAGGCGTTTGCGCCCGCGAACGACTACTACCGCCACAACGACTTCGACATCCGCACCGTCAACATGCACGAGGACGAACCGGAGAACGGTCATTCGCACTGCCAACACATCCTGCTTGGCACCAGCGAGACCATTCCCGTCGTCAACGGCGAACTGCACCTGGGCGAATACCAGAGCATCTTCCTCGTCGAACTCGATGAGCCGCGCGACCGCACGGTCTGCGTCTCGGTGTTGGGAATGAGCGCCGGCGACTAGCCGCGACAGCGAAGTCGAACCACCGCAACGGCCGCCCATCGGGCGGCCGTTGTTCGTTCCGGACCATCGCCACCGCCTGCCTATACTCGCGCCATGCCATCCGGCAGCCTCACTCGCGGCGCCTCTGCGACCTCCACCCCGCTCGCCGACCTGCTCGCGCAGCGCATCCGCGCGCACGGGCCGATCACCTACGCCGAGTGGATGGCCGCCGCGCTCTACCACCCCCGCTACGGCTACTACCGCCGCGGCAAACCAACCGTCGGCCGCGCGGGCGACTTCCTGACCAGCCCCGAAGTCCACCCGATCTTCGGCGCAGCGACCGCCCAGCTCGTCTCAACCGTCGCGGCCGCGCTCGGCGGCCCGCTGCCGCTTCGAGTCATCGAGGTCGGCCCCGGCACCGGCGCCCTCGCCGAATCGCTGCTCACCGCGCTCGACACACCGATCGAACTCACCCTGATCGAATCCGATCCCGTGGCCGCCGCCGTCCAGCGACAGCGCCTCGTCAGCTTCACCACGCCGCTCGCGTGGTGCGACGACATCGCGTCAGCTGCCCCGGGCGCCCAGATCGTGATCGCCAACGAACTGCTCGACGCCCAGCCCGTCCACCGCCTTCGCTACGACCACGAATGGGTCGAGCTCATGGTCGATTGGTCGTCCGACTCCGCCTTCGTGGACCGCCCGGCCCCGCTGAGTGACCCCGCGCTGGTCGCGCCGCTCGAGGCGATCAACCCGCGCCCCGGTCAGATCGCCGAAGTCTCCCCCGCCCGTGCCTCGTTGGTCTCACAGCTCGCGAACCTGATCGCCGAGGGGCTCCTGCTGCTCTTCGACTACGGCTACCCGCGCCGCGAGCTGTACCACCCCCGCCGTCATCAGGGCACGCTGATGACCTTCCGCCGCCACGTCCCCGGCGAACGCCCCTACGCCTATCCCGGCGAACAGGACATCACCTGCCACATCGACCTCGACCAGGTCACGGAGGCGGCCGGCGCCGCCGGACTCACACCCTGGGCGCCCGTCAGCCAGGCCGACTGGCTGCAAGCCCTGCGACCCCGGATCCTGCCAGCCGGCGACCTCAGCGCCCGCCGCGCCCTCGAAGCGCTGAGCGACCCCGAAGGCCTCGGCCGCATCGCCGTGATCGCCGCCACGCGCGGCTCCATCGACCAACTCCCCGGCCTCGGCCCGCCGCTGTGACCGTCCTCGCCGGCCAGCCGCTGCCCAACCCCACGCTGAACGGCCCCGACGGCCCTGCTCGGCTGCACGACTTCCTCGCCGACGGCCCCCTGCTCGTGCTCTTCTACCAGGAAGACGCCACACCTACCTGCACCACACAGCTCTGCGCCTTCCGCGACGAGTTCGAGCTGCTCGACGAGCTCGGCGCATCGGTGGTCGCGATCAGCGCCGACGATCCCGCCTCCCACGAGCGCTTCCGCGACGCCCAACAGCTCCCCTACCCGCTGCTGAGCGACCCCGACCTCAGCGCAGCCACAGCGTTCGGCGTCGCCGATCCCGCCACCAGGCGCAGCCGGCGCGCCGCCTTCGTCGCCCAGCCCGACGGCCAAATCGCCCTCGCCATTCCCTTCTACCAGCCCGCCAACCTCGATCATTTCGAGGCGGTCTTCACCGCCCTCGGCCTCGACCTGTCCACGCTGTGAGCAACGTCGCTGACCCATTCGACGCCGCAGCCGCGTGGCTCGCCGACCACGAAGCCGACATCCTGGCCGAGCAGATCGCCATCTGCGAAACGGCCGCGCCCACTGGCGACGAAGCCGCCCGCGCCGATCTGATCGCCGCTGCGATGCTCAAGATCGGCCTCGGCGTCGAGCGCGATCAAATCGGCAACCTCAGCGGCGCTCGACCCGGCCGATCCGCCGCCGCGCCGATCGTGATCTCATCCCACCTCGACACCGTCTTCGCCGCCGACCAACCGGTCGCCGTCGCGCGTCCCGGGCAGCCCAATCCCTACCGCGACGGCCAGACCGTCGCCGCCAACGAGTTCCACGCGCCCGGCATCTCCGACGCCGCCGCCGGGCTCGCCGGCGTCCTCGCCATCGCCCGCGCGTTGCAGGCGGCCTCGATTCAAACTCAGCGTCCGCTGCTCTTCCTCGCCACGGTCGGCGAGGAGGGCCAGGGCGACCTGCGCGGCGCGCGACACTTCTTCGCCGGCGAGCGCGGCAAATCGACCGCCGCCTTCATCACCGTCGACCACGCCGAGCCCGGCATGGTCGTCCATCGCGGCGTCGGCTCACGACGCTACGGCGTCGAGTTCCGCGGCCCCGGCGGACACTCCTGGGCCCATTTCGGTCGCTACAACCCGGCCTTCGCACTCAGCGCCGCGACCGACGCGCTCGCCCAGCGCCGGCTCCCTACTGATCCCCGCACGACCTACAACATCGGCGTCATCCGCGCTGGCGGCAGCGTCAATGCGATCCCCGCCAGCGCCACGATGCAGGCCGACCTACGCAGCGAGTCGTCCACCGAGCTGGCCACGCTCGACGCCGCCTTCCACCAGGCGGTCCAGCGCGGTCACGAGCGCGAGCTGCTCCGCCGACCCGACGGCGCGCAGGCCCCGATCATCGAGCGCATCGGCGAGCGGCCCGCCGGCTTCATCCCCGCCGACGCCCCGCTCGTGCGCAGCGCCCGCGCCGCCCTCGAAGCCGAAGGCTTCGCGACCCACCTGACCAGCGCCTCAACCGACGCCAACGCCGCCTACGCCGCGCGCGTCCCGGCCATCGCGATGAGCTGGGGCGGTCGCTCCGACAACCAGCACAGCACCCGCGAGTGGTTCTCGCCGCTCGACCGCACGCGCTCGCTCCGCGCACTGCTGCGTCTCGTCTGCGACCTCGCTCAAGCCGAATAGCATGGGCAGCAGGGAGCCCCTCATGGCAGATACCACGCGCGACGGCCCGCAGGCCTACAACGACACCGTGCTTGACCACTTCCGCAACCCGCGCAACGCCGGCGACCTGCCCAACGCCAACGCCGTCGGCGAGGAGCGCAATCCCGTCTGCGGCGACCACATGCGCCTGATGCTGCGCATCGACGACGACACCATCGCCGAGGCCCGCTTCCTCACCCGCGGCTGCGTCGCCGCGATCGCCACCAGCTCGATCGCCACAGAGGTCCTGATCGGGATGCCGATCGGCGAGGCCGCAAAGCTCAAGCGCGCCGACTTCGTCGAGGCCGTCGGCGGCCTGCCCAAGAGCAAGATCCACTGCTCCGTGCTGGCCGCCGCCGCGCTCAAGAACGCCCTCGCCGCCTACCAGGCCACGGCCTGACCCACACAAGCGTGACTCCAATCCGGCTGCCGCTCGACCAGCCGCTCAACCGCGCCGCCCTTCCCCCCGCCGCCGTCCTGAGCGATGTCTGCGCGCTCCTCGAGCCCGACACCAACCTGCGAAAGTTGTTCGCAGGCGACCGCCCCGCCCACCTGGTCGCCGCGTTGATCGCCGCGCTGATCGTCTCCTCGGCGCAGCTCGAACTCGCCGGCGGCGGCCTGGTCACCGTCGAGCAGCGCGCCCTCGAGGACGGATCGATCGACCTCTCCCAGGCCCGCGCGATCCTCGTCGAGCCGACCGACCAGCCCAGCGCCTGGGTCGGCGACGCTACAGGCCTCGCCCTCCGCCTCAGCATCAGCGGCGCCCGCATCGCCGACGCCTCCGCCGCCATCGCCGGCATCGCTCCCTACGCCGTCCGCGCCCGCCAGATCGAAGGGGCGTTGCGCGGCCGCAGCGTCTCGCCGCAGCTGCTTGAGATCGCCGCCCAGACCGCACGGATCGAGGCCCAACCCTTCGGCGTCGGCGACGTGATCGACGAATCAAGCCTCGACCAGCTCGTCCAGGCCACCCGCTCCGCGATCGTGCTCGCCCTCTCACGCCGCGCGAGCGGCCCATGAGCACGGCCGCCATCCTGCTCGCCGCCGGCGCATCGAGCCGCATGGGCCAGCCCAAAGCCCTGCTCGACTGGCGCGGCCAACCGCTCGTCGCCGCTCAGGTCGCCGCCCTGCGAGCGGCCGGCTGCGACCCGCTGATCGTCGTGCTCGGCAGCCAAGCCCAGCAAATCCGCCCCGTACTCCCGCACGATGCCCAGCCCGTCCCAAACCACGCATGGCGAGAGGGCCGCGCCGGATCAATCCGCGCCGGCGCGCGCGCCATCCCCGCCCACATCGACCGGATCGTCATCGTCAGCGTCGACCAGCCCTGCTCCGCCGCGAGCGTCCGCCGCTCGATCGACGCGCTCAGCGCCGACCCCGACGCCAGGATCGCCGTCCCCCGACACGCCGACCGCAACGGCCACCCGCCCATCTTCGATGCCGCGCTGCTGCCCGCGCTCTGCCGCGTGACCGAGCGAAACGAGGGCCTGCGCGAACTCCGCCGTATCTGGGCCGACGCCACGATCTTCGTCGAAATCGACGATCCCACCGTCCTGCTCAACCTCAACACCCAGCCCGACTACGAGGCAGCCCGCCGCATCGCCCGATGATGTAACGTGCGGCGGAATCGATCGGACTTCCACCTATGGCGATTCCGCTCCGTCAATCTTTTGAAGTCGGCAAGTACGTGCTCGGCCAGCGCCTGCGCGGCGTTGAGCGCTACCCGCTCGTGCTCATGCTCGAACCGCTGCTGCAGTGCAATCTCGAATGCGCCGGCTGCGGGAAAATCCAGCACCCCACCGAAATCCTCCGCCAGCGCCTCACGCCCCAGCAGTGCTGGGACGCGATCGAGGAGTGCGGCGCACCCGTCGTCTCGATCGCCGGCGGCGAGCCCCTGATTCACAACGACATCGGCGAAATCGCGCGCGGCTACGTCGACCGCCGCAAATTCGTCTATCTCTGCACCAACGCGATTCTGATGGAGCGCAAGCTCGATCAGTTCGAACCCAGCCCCTACCTCACCTTCTCCGTCCACGTCGACGGCCTCGAGGCCGACCATGACATCTCCGTCTGCCGCGACGGCATCTGGGATGTCGCGATCCGCGCCATCAGGGCCGCCAAAGAGCGCGGCTTCCGCGTCACGACCAACAGCACCTTCTTCCTCGGCGCCAAGCCCGATCGCATCCGCGCGATGTTCGACCGGCTCATGGAGCTCGACGTTGACGGTCTGATGATCTCGCCCGGCTACCCCTACGAGAAGGCGCCCGACCAGGAGCATTTCCTGGCCCGCAACCAGACCAAGGAACTCTTCCGCGAGATCCTCGACGATCCGCCCGAGCACTGGACCTTCAACCACTCGCAGCTCTTCCTCGATTTCCTCAAGGGCGAGATCGACTACGACTGCACTCCCTGGGGCAATCCCACCCGCACCGTCTTCGGCTGGCAGCGTCCCTGCTACCTGATGGACGAGGGCTACACCCAGACGTTCAAGGAGCTCATCGAAGAAACCGAGTGGGCAAACTACGGCGTCAAGAGCGGCAACCCCAAGTGCGTCGACTGCATGGTCCACTCCGGCTACGAAGCCAGCGCCGTGATCGACGCCAGCAGCAATATCAAGCGCGGCCTCCGCACCCTCGTCGCCACCATCCGCTAGGAACGCTCTGGACAAGCCGGATCCCCTCTCCCCCCGCAAAGCGGGGGGAGATGCCGCAGGCAGAGGGGGGCCGCCCGTTGCGGAGAGGGGAGCCCCCTCTGTCACTCCGTGACATCTCCCCCCGCTCTGCGGGGGGAGAGAAAGAGGGGACGCGATGACTCTTTCAGCACCCCGCTAGATCGCTCCGCGACAGCTCCCCCGCACGAGTAGCTCTTCCCGCCTCACACCCCCAGCGCAGCCGCCCCGTTACACCAACCGGAACCGCACCCCGCAGAGCGTCACCACGCGCTCATCCTCCGAGACAGCAAGCTCATGCTCATGCGCCGCGTGCAGCACATGCGCCGTGTCCACCGTCCGCACATCGAGCCCGCCTAATCCATCGCCGCGACCGTCGGTCGCCTCGACAAACCGCAGCTCCGCGTCGTCCAGCGCGATCGTTGGATTGCCCGCCGCATCCTCGCCCAGCGGAATCCGCAGCACCTCCGACCACCGCGCCGCCATCGCCTGCGGGTCCTCGGCCTGCAGCTCCGCCGCGATCATCCCACTGATCACATTGCTCCGCTGCGCCGGCGCCCAGCTCGGTCCCGCCGGCGACCACGGCCCCGCGACGTCCTCGTCGCCGATGTTCCAGCGCAGCTCAGCGATCGCACCCGGCACATCCCGCGGATGCAGCTGAATCCCGTCCGTCTGCTCGTTCGACGAGTCCGTGATCAGCCGGATGCCGAGCTCGCCGACGTGCGCCCGCCGCCCCGCCATGTCGTCGCACTGCATGATCACCATGTAGCCGCCGTCGCCGCCGCGACGATGCAGAAAACGTCCACCGGCCGTCCCCGGCCGCGTCGGCGACACCACCTCCAGGAACGAATTCCCAATCGGCATCAGAAAGTTGTGCAGCCCGAACACGGCCACGCCCTCGTCGCGATAGCAGATCTCCAGTCCGAAGACGCCGCGCAGATGCGCCTCGATCGTGTCCAGATCCTCCGCGACCAGGCAAATCTGTCGCATTCGCAGCATGATCGGCTCCCTCCCCTGCGGCCGCCCCCGTTGGCCGCCTTGTTAGCGACCCTTGAACACCGGCTTGCGCTTCTCGATGAACGCGTTGCGTGCCTCCGCCGAGTCCTCGCTCTGACCCAGGCGACGCATCCGGTCCGCCTCACGCCGCAAGGCCTCCGAGAACGGAATCGAGAACGCGTCGTTCAGATTCGCCTTGATCTGCCCCACCGCCAGCGGATGCGAATCGCGCAGCTGCTCTGCGATCGAACGCACCCCCGACATCAGCTCGTCGGCCGGGAACACCCCGTTCGCCAGACCCATGCCGAGCGCCTGCTCCGCCCCGATCCGGTCCGGCAGCAGGTACATCTCCCGCGCCCGGCCCAGACCGACCAGCCGCGGCAACGTCCATGTCCCCCCGAAATCGCCCGACACGCCGACCTTCAGGAACGCCGTGTACAGATAGGCCGACTCCGACATGTAGCGCAGGTCCGCCGCGAGCGCGATCGAGCAACCAGCCCCCGCCGCGCCTCCGTTGAGCGCGCAGATCGTCGGCTTCGCCATTTCATGCAGCAGCAGCGCCGTCCGCTCGAAGTACCACAGACTCCCGATGCTGGCCTCCAGGTTCGTCGCCGCGCCCGTCCCGTCCTTAAGGTCGCCGCCCGCGCTGAACAGCCGTCCCGCGCCCGTGAGGATCACGACCCGCACATCGCTATCCGCCGCTGCGGCCTCCGTCGCCTCGCGCATCTCCCGCAACAGCGTCCCGTTCAACGCGTTCAGCCGTTCCGGACGGTTCAGCGTGATCGTTGCAATCTGGTCATCCACGTCGTACAGCAACGTCTCGTACACCGAGTCCCCCATTCAGACAGGTCGCTTCCTGATCGTTCCGAACATGCTACCCGCGCGCAACGCTTCGACATGCGACACTCACACATGCGCGCGCACCCGCGCCCGCCGGCTCGCGTGCCAGCCGACTCACGGAACCCATGACCACACCCGCACCCGCCCAGCCCAACGCGATGTCCGTCGCATCCTCCAGCGCAAGACTTGCGATCGTGGCCGCCCTCCCCTCCGAGGGCGCCGCCGCCCAGGCCGGGCGTTGCCTGCTCACCTCCGACCGCACCCTCAGCGTCGTCAGCGGGCCCGGCCTGGCCGCCGCCCGCATCACTGCTGGAGAATTCCTGGAGAATCACGACGTGCAGGCCCTGCTCAGCGTCGGCATCGCCGGCGGCCTCCGTGCCGACCTGCGCTGCGGCGACATCGTCGTCGCCGAACGCGTCCTGCGAGCCGGCAGCGACGACGCATGGACGACCGATCAACGCCTCCGCAACATCATCGAGCGCGCGCTTCACAGCGCCAGCATCCCCGCCCACTTCAGCGACTCCCTCACCTCCCCAACCGTCCTCGCCACCGCCGGTGAAAAGTCCGTCGCCGCCGACACCGGCGCGGCGATCGTGCAGATGGAAGACTCAGAATGGGCCGAGGCATGCGCCTCCGCCGGCATCCCCTTCTGCGCGGTCCGCGTCGTGATCGACGCGATCGACGAGGACGTGCCCGCCGAGCCGACCGCCTGGACGAGCCGACCGAATCCCCTCGTGATCGCCGCCGCGATCGCCCGGCGACCCGGCCTCGCCCGCGAGCTCCTGCGCCTCCGCCTCAACCTCGGGCGCTCGATCCGCGCGCTCGAAGAGGTCCTCCTGCACGTCATCCCCGCGGTCGCCGCCGACGGCCGGTGAAGCTCGCGCTGGTCACCGGCGCCACCGGCTTCATCGGCGCTCATGTCCTCCGCGCCGTCCTTGACGCCGGCGCCGAAGCCCGCGCCATCGCCCGACCCGGCAGCGATCGCGCAAACCTTGACGGCCTCGATCTCGAAGTGGTTGACGCCGACCTGACCGACCCCGACTCCCTCGATCGCGCGCTCGCAGGCGTCGACACGCTCTTCCACGTCGCCGCCCGCTACGACCTCTCCCGCCGCGCGCGGCGCGACACCTGGCGAGCCAACGTGCTCGGCGCCGACCATCTGATGCGCGCCGCGCTGCGGCACCAGGTCGACCGGATCGTCCATACCTCTTCGGTCGCCGCCATCGGCAGCTCCGGGACCGTCAACTCAGTGGCCGACGAACTGCAGTGGGCCGGCGCCGGCCGCGCACCCGGCCCCTACGAGCGCACCAAGATCGTCAGCGAGCGACTCGTCCACCGGATGGTCGCCGCCGAGGGCCTGCCCGCCGTCGTCGTCAACCCCACCGCCCCGATCGGCCCGCTCGACCGCAAGCCCACGCCCACCGGCCGACTGATCGCCGACGCCGCCGGCGGCCGAATGCCTGCCTACATCAGCAGCGCCGGCCTCAACATCGTCCACGTCGCCGATGTCGCCCGCGGCCACATCCTCGCCGCCGAGCGCGGCCGAGTGGGCCAGCGCTACATCCTCGGCCATGCCGAAGGCAATCTCACCCTGCGCGAAGTCATCACCCGCGCCGCAGTAGCCGCCGGAGCCAATCCTCCGAACCTCGCCATCCCCTGGCAAGCCGCCTACGCCTGGGCCGCGATCGATGAGGCCGCCGCCGTCCTCACTCAACGATACCCCCGCGCCACCATCGCCGGCGTCCGCATCTCGCGCCGCCGCCAGTGGTACGACATCAGCAAGGCGATCAACGAGCTTGGCCTCCCCCAAACCCCGCTGGACCAGGCCTTCACGGACGCCGTCGGCTGGTTTAGCGAGATGTGCTCCAGGACACGTCGGCGATGAAGGATGTTCTCACCACAAGTGTGTACCGTCGCTGGTACGACAGGCTTCGCGATGAGCGAGCGAGGGAGCGGATCGATGCGCGCATTCGCCGCGTGCGCCGTGGCAACCCAGGCGATGTCCGAGCAGTAGGCCGTGGTGTTTCGGAACTCCGCATCCCTTACGGCCCGGGTTATCGCGTGTATTACATTGAGCGTGGCGGATCGCTCGTGATTCTGCTCGCCGGAGGCGACAAACGCAGTCAGACGCAGGACATCCGCACGGCGATCGAGCTCACGCAACGCAGCTGAGGCGAAGGAGCGGAACGATGGACGAGCTCGATTTGCGCCCTTGGGATCCCGCTGAGAACCTCCGCGACCATCGAGATTGCATCGGCGCCCTGGATCTGGCGCTGCAATATGACGACCCTCAAGGTGTCATCGAGACGATCGGAGACATCGCTCGTTCGAAGGAGTTGACTGACCTGGTCACGGGGATCGGCCGATACGTTGGCCCTAATCACACTCTGGTCGCCAACGGTGAACCGACCCTTGTTGCGGTCATTGAGGCACTGAGGGGACTTGAGATCAGCCTCTATGCCGGGCCGAGACGCGGGGGGCCCGACGACGAGGCTCCGGTCGATGACGACTCGGTCGACATCGAGGTCGATGTCCGGGCCGTGTCGGACTGATCGCGAGTGCCCACCGCCATGATCACCGGCGCGAACAGCGGCATTGGCCTCGCCGCCGCGATCGAACTCGGCAGCCGCGGCTGGAATGTCGCCATCACTGCCCGCGATCCAGGCCGCGGCGAGGACGCGATCCGCAGCCTCCGCAACGCCGGCGTCGACGCGAAGCTGCTCCAGCTCGACCTCGCCAGCTTCGCCTCGGTCCGCCAATGCGCCGCCGACGCGCTCGAGCAGCTCCCGCAGATCGACGCCCTGATCAACAACGCCGGCATCAACGTCTCAGAGCGCGTCATCACCGAAGACGGCATCGAGCGCACGCTCCAGGTCAACCACTTCGGCCACTTCCTGCTCACCGGACTGCTGCTCGAACGCGTCCTCGAATCCGCCGACCCGCGCGTCGTCAACGTCACTTCGCTGATGCACGTCCGCGCAGATCCCCTCGACCTCGGCGACCTGCAACTCCAGCAGCGTTGGGGCGGGTGGTCTTCCTACGCCGCCTCGAAGCTCGCCAACGTCCTCTTCACCCGCGAGCTGCAGCGCCGCTACGCCGACCAGGGCCTCACCAGCATCGCGATCCACCCCGGAGGCGTGCGCACCAGGCTCGGCGCCGACGGCGACATGCGCGGCCTCATCGCGCTCGGCTGGCGCGTCCTCCAGATCTTCCTGCTCTCGGCGAAAAAGGGCGCAGCGCCCGTCGTCGACGCTGCCGCCGAGCCCGCCATGCGCGAGCACGGCGGCGGCTACTTCAACCGCCACAAGCTTGCCCAGCCCAGCCCCGCCGCTCGCGATCCCGACGCCGCCGCGGCGCTCTGGCGCCGCAGCGCCGAACTCACCCACGATCCCTTCCCCAACCCCAAAGAGGCGCCAGCATGACCGACGTGCAGACCCGCGACGACCTCCTCGCCGCCCTCCGCCACGACGCCGCTCAACTGCCGCAAGTCGTCGCTGCCATCGGCGCCGACGACCTCGAACGCGGTGTCTATGAAAACGGCTGGTCGGCCCGCCAGCTGCTCGCCCACCTCGCCGCGATCGAGTGGACCTACCCACGCCTGATCGAGCAGGCCCGCCGCCCCGCAGAAGCTTCCGCCGGCGGATCGCGCAGCGGCAGCTTCAACATGGACGCCTACAACCACCGCCAGGTCGCGAATCGCGAGACGGCCAGCGTCGTTGAGCTGTTGGAAGAGTTCGCCGAAAACCGCCGCGTCACGATCGCAGCAGTCGCGACCGCGGAGGAGGAGCTGCTCGCCAAGCCAACCCAATCCGTCGGCGGCGCCCAGGGCACGCTCCTCGAAGTCCTCACCAACGTGACCCTCACCCACGTCCGCCAGCACCTCGACGATTTACTCAAGGGCGCGCGTTCAGTCTGAACCGGTTGCGGCTCCACTCATCGGTCTACGCGCTCCGCCGGAATCGTGTGGCGGAATGGCACGATCAAGCGGCGCCCGGCGCGGACTTTCGACGCTTGCTCCCGAGCGATCCGAGCTTTCTCGACTTGCTCGAAAAACGTCTCTGCGGTCTCCGCCTCGGGAGCCGAGCCGGCTAGTTTCTCATCGGCCATCGGGTTCCTCTCGATCTCTCAGTTCTTCTCTTCATCATGCCACCGTGGATGGCAAACGGAGAAACGAAGCGGAGGAACGCTACTGCCGCGGCAGGCCCAGACCCCTCGTCGCAATGATGTTGCGCTGGATCTCGCTCGTGCCGGCCGCGATCGTGCTCGGCACGCTCGACATGTAGCTGCGGCCCAGACGCGCCGCCAACGGCGCCGCCGGGTCGTCCGGGTCGATCCGCTGCGCGGCCAGACCGATCATGTTCACCCCGAAGCGCGCCACCCGCTGGCCCAGCTCGCTGCCGAACATCTTCGACATCGACGCCTCGTGGTTCGGCACCAGCCCCTTGCTCTGCATGTCCACCACGCGATACGAGATCAGCCGCGCGATCTCGGACTCGATCGCCAGGTTGGCCAGACCGTTGCGGATGCCCGGGTCCTCGATCAGCGTTGCGCCGCCGCGGCGCCCGCCCTGCTCCGACGCGTACTCCGACATCAGCTCGACGGTCTTGCGCGACGTCGCCGACCACGCGACGCCGGAGCGCTCAAAGTCGAGCAGCGTCGCCGCGACATACCAGCCACGGTTGTACTCGCCCAGCATGTTGCTGGCCGGCACGCGCACGTCGGAGAAGTAGACCTCGTTGAAGCCGTGCTCGCCGAGCATGTTGATCAGCGGCCGCACCTCGATGCCCGGTGTGTGCATGTCGAGTAGGAAGTAGGAGATGCCGCGGTGCTTCGGCGCTTCCGTATCGGTGCGCGTCAGCACGTGAATCCAGTCCGCGTAGTGCGCCCCTGAGGTCCAGATCTTCTGCCCGTTGATCACGAAGTCGTCGCCGTCGCGCACCGCGCGCGTCTGTAGCCCGGCCAGGTCCGAGCCGTTGCCCGGCTCCGAGAAGCCCTGCGCCCAATACGACTCCGCACTGGCGATCCGCGGCAGGTGCTCCTGCCGCTGCGCCTCACTGCCGTGCAGCATCAAACACGGGCCGACCATCGAGATGCCCTGCCCGCCGGCGCCCGGCGCCCCGCGGTAGGCCGCTTCCTCGCGGTAGATCGTCTGCTGGATGTGGCTCGCGCCGCGACCGCCGTACTCCGTCGGCCAGGCCATCGTCAGCCAGCCCTTGCTCGCCGCGCGCTTCTCGAACGCCCGCTCAGCCTCGAAGGAGGAATCGTCGCCCGGCTCGTTCGTGCCCTCCGGCGGCACCCAGTTGTCATCGATGAATCCGACCACCTCCCCGCGGAAGTTCTCGTCGTCAGTGCTGAACTTGTAGTCCATCTTGGTCTCCTCGGGCATCCTGCAGATCATGCGGCGCGCAGCCGCGCTTCGCGCCGATTATAGCCACTTCGCCGGCCGGGGCCGCGACGCGCTTCTACCCTACCCGCGTGACCAATTCACTGAACACCCGGGAAGCCATCGTGGTCAGCGCCGCACCAGCCGCCCCGCTCGCCCAACGCACCCTCAGCGGACACCTCTGATGCCCCGCCGACGCAAGACCCCCAGGCCCCTACGGCCCACCGCGATCATCAACCGCCTCGTCAGGGAGGCCCCGCTCACGCCCTGGCGTCTGACGCACGACCCCGTCACCGAACTCGTCCTCACGCTGCTCTCGCAGAACACCTCCGACACCAACTCCGGCCGCGCCTTCCAACAACTCGTCGCCCGCTACGAGGACTGGGACGCCGTGCTCAACAGTGACCCCGACGAGCTCGAGGACACGATCCGCCCCGGCGGGCTCGCCCCGACCAAAGCCGGGCGCATGCGCGAGCTGCTGACCCAACTCCGCGAGCGCCTCGGCCCCGGCTGGGACGCCGGCATCCTCAAGAGCATGCCGATCCCCGAAGCCAAGCAATGGCTGATCTCACTGCCCGGCGTCGGACCCAAGACCGCCGCCTGCGTGCTGCTCTTCTCGCTCGGGCGACCCGCCCTGCCCGTCGACACCCACGTCCACCGCGTCTCGCAGCGGCTCGGGCTGATCGGCTCGAAGGTCAACGCCGTCAAGGCCCACGATGCGCTCGAAGCGCAGCTGCCGGCCGACCGCTACTACGACTTCCACGTCTCCCTGATTCGCCACGGCCGCCGCGTCTGCCACGCCCGCCGCCCCAAATGCGAGCTCTGCGTCCTGCGCGACCGCTGCCCCAGCGCAGCTGATCTTCTCGCGCAGCTACCATCCAGTCCCGACAGCTAACACGACCAGCACGACATCCAGAAGGCGCCCCACATGCCACTCACTCCCATCTCCCTTGACCAGCTCAGCAAAGTCGGCCTCGGCGTCCAGCGCCCTGAAGATGTCGTGGTCTCCCGCGACAACCGAGTCTGGCTCTCCGATCAGGCCAGCGCCGCCGCCGAAGTCCTTGCCGACGGCTCGCTCAACCGCGTCGGCGACGCCGGCGGTTCGCCCAACGGCATCAACATGGACCGCGAGGGCCGGATCATCATCGCCAACGTCGGCGGGCTCGACGGCGACAGCGGCACCGGCCCCGTCCAGCGCCTCGACACCGAGACGGGCGAGGTCGAAGTGCTCGTCGACACCGTTGACGGCATCCCCCTGGTCGCCTCGAACTATCCCCACGTCGACTCGCAGGGCCGCATCTGGGTCACCCACTCGACCTCGCGTAGCGGCCCCGACGCCTTCTCCGGCGGACCCGACGGCTTCCTCTTCCGGATCGAGACCGACGGCTCGACGACGATGCTCGCGACCGAAATCCTCTTCGCCAACGGAGTCACGCTCGACCCCCAGGAGCAGAACGCCTACGTCTGCTCGACGACCGGCTGCAACGTGCTGCGCTTCCCGATCAATGCCGACGGCACGCTCGGCGAACCCGAGCAGTACGGCCCGCTGCTGGGCAAGAGCGTGGCGGACCTCGCCGCGATGCGCCCGCTCAACGCCGAACAGCGCGGCGAACTCGGCCTCACCGACGGCTGCGGCTTCGACCAGGAGGGCAACCTCTGGGTCACCCTGCCGATGTCCAACAAGGTCGTCGCCATCACTCCCGCCGGAGAATCGGTCACGATGATCGAAGACCTCGAAGGCACGATCATGCAGGCCCCGACCAACGTCTCCTGGGGCGGCCCCGACATGCAGGACCTCTACATCGGCAGCATCCGCAGCGACTACGTAGTGCACGCCCGCAGCCCCATCCCCGGCGAGCCCCTGATCCACCAGCGTTAGCAATCCTCTGAACAACCCGATCCAATCGCTCCCCCCGCGGGGGAGCTGTCGCGCAGCGACTGAGGGGGAGGCTCCCAACCGCGCCAACCTGGCCCGCCGCGCGGCCTCGATCCCCTCTCCCCTCACTCTGTGGGTGAAGATGCCGCCCGGATCCCCTCTCCCCCCGGCTCGGCGGGGGGAGATGCCGCAGGCAGAGGGGGGCTCGGTGCTGACCTCGTGGGAGGGGGAGCCCCCCTCTGTCCCTCTGGGACATCTCCCCCCGCTCCCCGGGGGGAGAGGGGATCTGGTTTCCCCACGCTCGGTTATCGAAGACTTCTCCTTCCTCACCAACGCCGGCCGCGTCACCCACTGCACCCCATGCTACTCTCGCACTAGAACAGGAGTGCTACCCACAATGCCCACCTCCCCACAACGACGCCGCAGAATCCTCCACGCCCACGAACTCCGCCAGGCCGGACACTCCCTCCGCCAGATCGCCACCGCCCTCGACGTCTCCCACGCCACCATCCACGCCGACCTCAAGCTCCTCGAAACCGACTGGTCCGAGATCGCCGAACAGACCGCCGACGACTTCCTCTTCGAACACGTCACCCTGCTCCGCCGACACGTCCACCGACTCCTCCAAGAGGATCCCACAAAGCCCCTCGAAGCTTTCTCCTTCCTCACCGACGGCGGCAAAGTCACCCCGCTCCTGCCCCACACCGCGCCCGCCCAGATCGCTCGCCTCCACGAGGTCCACCACCGCGCCATCGCCACCGCCCTGCGCGAGTACCGCCTGATCCTCCGCGAGCTCCGCCCCGCCGCCAAGGCCCGAGCCCTCGCCGATGCCGAGGCCGAAGCCTTCGACTTCCCCGACGACCAGCTGGTCGACGCTCCACGGCCCGAAGACCTCCCCGATCCCGACGAGACCCAACCAACGCTGAACGAACCCGACCATCTCCGACCAACGGGCCCACCAACATTCGAGCCAGCCCAAACCCCCGAACAACGCGAACGCGCCACCCTCTCGATCATCGGCGACTACGAACGCAGCAAGACAGGATCAACCAAACCTGACCAACCCCAACCACCGCTACCAGATACGCAGCCACTCGAAAAGGCGACCGCCAAAACTCCCCCGGACACCCCAACCACCGAATCCCCCGACACAGCCGAACCCGAAACCGACGCCGAACTCGAGGCCCGCATGCACGCCCAGCTCGACATCCTCGAACAAGCCGCCCTCAAACGCTTCCCAGAACTGGCTCAAACCGACTAAGCGGGCTCCCGCCCCGACGCGCCGTCCCCCGATCGGCGATACTGCGCCGCAGTTCGCGGGGCCGTGCCCCGTCAATGAAGGGGACCTCCATGCATGACCTGGTAATCCGTAACGGACTCGTCGTCGACGGCACCGGCGCGCCGGCCCGACACGCTGATGTCGCGATCGATGACGGGCTCGTCTCGATCGTCGGCGACGTGACCGCCGGCGGCCGTGAAGAGATCGACGCCGGCGGCCTGCTCGTCACCCCTGGCTTCGTCGACATCCACACCCACTTCGACGGGCAGATCACCTGGGACCCGCTGCTCACGCCGTCGTTCTGGCACGGTGTCACCACCGTCGTCATGGGCAACTGCGGGGTCGGCTTCGCGCCCGCCGCGCCCAACAAGCGCGACTGGCTGATCGGCCTCATGGAGGGCGTCGAGGACATCCCCGGCAGCGCCCTCGCCGAGGGCATGCAGTGGGGCTGGGAGACCTTCCCCGAATACCTCGATTTCCTCGAAACCCTGCCGATGGCCATCGACATCGGCACGCAGGTCCCGCACGGCGCGGTCCGCGCCTACGTGATGGGCGACCGCGGCGCACAGAACGAGAACGCCAACCCCGAGGACATCCAGGAGATGGCGGCGATCGTCAAGGAGGGCATGGAGGCCGGCGCGCTCGGCTTCTCGACCTCGCGCACCCTGGCCCACCGCGCCATCGACGGCGAGCCCGTGCCTGGAACCTTCGCCGCCGAGGATGAGCTCTTCGGCATCGGCCGCGTGCTCGGCGAGCTCGACACCGGCATCTACGAGGTCGCTCCGGCCGGCGTGACCGGCGACGACGCCAACGCGCCCGCCCTTGAAATCGCCTGGATGCGCAAGCTCTCCAGCGAGATTGGCCGGCCCGTGACCTTCGCAATGGTGCAATACGACAACGAGCCCGACGCCTGGCGCCATGCCTTCGACGCCTCGCTCGAGGCGCTCGACGAAGGCGCCGAGATCTATCCGCAGGTCGCGGCGCGCGGCATTTCGCTGCTGCTGACCCTGCGCGGACGCCACCCCTTCATCCACTCGCCCTCCTACCGCGAACTCGACAGCCTCGACTGGGCCGAGCGCGCCGAGCGAATGCGCAACCCGCAGCTGCGCGCCAAGATCCTCGGCGAGGTCAGCTCGCCCGACGCGGCGCTCGGCTTCCTGATGTGGCACAAGCTCTACCCGATGAGCGATCCGCCCAACTACGAGCCCGAGCCGCACCAGAACGTGCAGGCCCGCGCCGACGCGCAGGGCGTCACACCGCTGGAGTTCGCCTACGACTTCATCGCCGAGGGTGATGGCGACAACGTGCTCTTCGCGCCGATGTTCAACTACGCCAACGGCGACCTCGAGCCGACCCGCGAGATGTTGCTGCACCCGCGCAGCGCGGTCGGGCTGTCCGATGGCGGCGCGCACGTCGGCGTGATCTGCGACGCCAGCATGCCGACCTTCCTGCTCACGCACTGGACGCGCGACCGCGATCGCGGCGAGCGCCTGCCGCTCGAGTGGGTCGTCAAGCGCATGACCCACGACACCGCCGAGCTCTACGGACTCGGAGACCGCGGCGTGCTCCAGCCCGGCATGAAGGGCGATGTCAACGTCATCGACTACGACGCGCTGCAGCTAGCCCTGCCCGAGGCGCGGCACGACCTCCCAACCGGCGCGATGCGGCTGGTCCAGAAATCGTCCGGCTACGTCGCGACGGTCGTCTCCGGCGAGGTGATCAGTCGTCACGGCGAAGAAACCGGCGCCCGCCCCGGCCAACTCATCCGCGGCGCGCGCTAGCCAACTGCTAGACAAGTCCACGTCTGCATGGTCCTTCGCTCTGCCGGCGGCACGGAGGAGATGCCGTCGAACAGCGCTTGTCGAGACCTGCCAAAGGCGAGATTTCGCCAAGTACTGACGGCTGCGCTGATATTCGTGACCCTGCTCATGACCGTAGGGACCCGGGCCGGCTCAGCAGATGATGGCCGAATCATTGCTGCCGCTTCAGGTGACGACGGCTTCACGAACACTGTCCTCCGCCCCGGCATCAACTACGTCGGTTGGGTGGCAACATCAACGCCGCCGGCAACGCTGTTCGAGGAAGTCCCCCAGATCGAAGTGATCTGGGCCTGGGCCGCTGACGAGCAACGTTGGTTACTCGCCGCGCCCAGCATGCCACGGTCGCTCTGGACGCTCCATGTGTTGGCGCCCGGGATGGCCCTGGGCCTCCGAGTCGACAGCGAACAGTCCGTGGAATGGAGGCGCGACACGTCGCCGGCACGGGGCAAGGTCGAACTCCACAGCGGCTCCAACTTCGTCGCTTGGGCGGGACCTGAAGGATCTTCTGCTGAGACGTTGCGCAAGGGCATCGGTGGCTCGTTGGAGGCGCTGCTGCTTTGGGACGGGACACAGTTCACCGACGAATTCGATCGCGTAAGTCGAGGCGCGGCGCTATACGTACGAGTGGGGCGGGATGTCAACTGGTTGCAGCCGACCGGGTTGATGCCGGAGATCTATTGGGTTGGAGGGCCAACTCCATGGCAACGCGAGACAGTTCACGAGCAGGTACGCCAGGGGCTTGACGCCGTTGCTGCGACATTCGGGATTGAGGCTGATCCATCCATCTACATCCTGGTCGTGAATGTGGATATTGAGGCGGTGATCGAACTCAGAGGGGTAACGACGGAACAAGCGCGCAGCCTGCGTCAGAAGTGGAACCAAGGTGTCCGTTTCGGGAACGCACGGGCGCACGCGGCGAGAACGAGCATTCGCCGAGACGGCTCCGCCGGGGACTTTCGCCAGTTCTTCGTCCACGAATACGCGCACGTGATGCAATTTCATCTCATCGGCGCGGACAGATTGGTCAGCGCCTGGCTCATGGAAGGTCATGCCATGTGGGTGCGGCACCACGCGGCGTTGGGCAGTCGTTCGGAGCGCGATTGGGAAGAACTTGTCAGGAGTACTGACAGGCAGGCGAGAGAATTCTGCTCACGCGCGTCGTTGGTGGAGTTTGAATCCTGGGGATCCATTTGCCCCTACACACTTGGATTCTTGGCTGTGGAGTTCTTGGCCGAAGAGTACGGCGAAGCTGCGATCCTGGACTTCTGGCAACTCGTCGGCGTTGAAGCCCGGGCGCAAGGCATCTCGGGGGACCCACCGGAGTTCGAGACGTTGCGGGAGCAGGCGAGAGCTGACCCGCATGCGCCGGTGATCCCATGGCGCAGCGCCTTCCAGACCGCGTTCGGGCTCTCTGTTGATGAGTTCTACACGATCTTCGCCGACGAGCACGGCTGATCGGCCGTCACGGGGCGGAAGCCGGGATGCGTCGGGGCAAACTAATCCGCGGCGCCCGCTAGGACTCCTCCAGACAGCTCGGCTCCCCTCTCCCCCCGCTCCGCGGGGGGAGATGTCACGGAGTGACAGAGGGGGGCGCCTAGGCATGACGCCCGCAGATCCGCGCTTTCAGCATCGCCGGTGAGCCGACTTGTTCAGGGGTTTCCTGGAGGATGGCGCGCACCAACCCGCGGGCTTGCCCTTCCATCAGAACGTCTGTACTATCGATGAATGCCACAACTCTCACTCTTCGACCCGAACCCGGCCCCGATTCAGCCTGAGCAATTTGGGCTCGCAGATGTCAGCTACGCCGACGCGACGGCGATTCTGACCCGCCCCACGGGACGGCTGGCCGATGTCGACTTCGCGCTCAACCCCTACCAGGGCTGCACGTTCGCCTGCACCTACTGCTACGCCGCGTTCTTCACCGCCGACGAGGCGCGCCGCGAGTCGTGGGGGCGATGGGTGCGCGTGAAGACCAATGCGCTCGAGAAGCTGCGCAAGTGCAGACACGACCTGCGCCGCAAGTCGGTCCTGATGAGTTCGGCGACCGACCCCTACCAGCCGATCGAGCGGCGCCTGGAGCTGACTCGCTCGCTGCTGCCGATCCTCGCGCGGCGCGGCGCCCACCTGACGGTGCAGACGCGCAGTCCGCTCGTCACACGCGACGTCGACCTGTTCCACGAATTCGAGCGGCTGCGGGTGAATCTCAGCATCACGACCGATTCGGAGAACGTGCGCCGGCGGTTCGAGCCGCAGTGCGCGAGCATCGACCAGCGCCTCAACGCCGCCGCTCAGCTCGCCGAAGCGGGTCTCCGCGTCGGCATCCGCGTTGGGCCGCTGCTGCCGCTCGACAATCCGGCCGAGTTCGCGCGCCGGATCGTCGAGACCGGCGCGGATGTCGTCGGGATCGGCGCATTCCACGAGTCCGCCGGCCCATTCGCCGCCAACACTCGCCAACCCGCCCTCGACATCGCCCGTGAACTCGGCTGGACCCCCGAACGCCGCAAGACGGTGGAGGCCGAACTCCGCCATCACCTCGATCGCCTCAAGCAAGAGCGGGCCGCTTAGAGCGTTTCCAGGACCACCCTGCGGGCCTCGCCACAGAGCAGCTCGAGCCGGAAGTGGCGGAGGAAGTCGCGCCCGCGCATGCTAGGCAGCTGCCAGTTGCCGTGGCCGCGAGGCGCGGATTGCGTCGGTTCGGCGATCAGCATCCGCATGCGGAGAAAGTACGGCTCGCGATCGATGGAGGTGATGCCCAGCGTCGCGTGGCGGACGACCCGATTCACCACGCCCCCGACACCGCGGGCGCTGACTCGGTGCGGATCGTTGGCGAAGTCAATCTGAACGTAGTCGTCACCAAGCAGCTCGAGCGCATCCTGGGGGTGGAGCGTGGTCGCGCTGGAGCCGGTGTCTATCAGGAATGGGAACATTGCGAGCTTGCTACCGGACGCGACGAAGGTATCTAGCCAGGCCCGGCCGCCGCTAAGCCCGGCGTATGGCTCGATCGTCGGCTCCTGGACGTGGCCGGAGAAGCGCATAGCGCTACCAGAGCTCGTCCTTCGGGACGATCCTCAGACAGGCGCCACGGCGCTCCTCTTCGCTGAGGCCCAACGCTTCAAGCCCGCGAAAATCCGGATCGATGATGACCTTCCCGCCGCCGTAGGCGACGACCGACTTGCCACGATGGTCGCGCAACAGGTCATCCCAGATCGAGTCCAGATGGTCTCGATTCACTCGGAACTGGTCGAACATCTCCGCGAAGAGCTCGGGCGTGACCCGGGGTGGGAATTGCGTGTGCGTCTGGGGGATGTTGGCGATGGTGCGGCGCTCGGTGGTCATCGTGGCTTCCCGACTATTTGGTCGGCACACGGAGATGATAGAGCTGTCGAACCGGATCTCTGGGAACTTGACAGATCAGAGGCTGACGTAGAGGGCATCCAGCATCGGGGCCCAGCGGGGGTCGGCCCCAAGGCCGGCGGACATCTGGTTCATCACGTAGCCGAAGCCGATCCCCCTGTCGGGGTCGGCGAAGGCCAGCGAGCCGCCGGCGCCGGAGTGGCCGAAGGTGCGCGGGTTGGGGCCCCACTCGTAGCGGCCGCCGGGCGTGCTGAGGATGAAACCCAGCGCGCGCCGAACCTCGAAACCCAACACCAGATCCTCAGCCGTGACCAGATGAGCCGCGGCTCGCTCGACCGAATCGGCTGACATCAGCGGCGCGCCGCCCGCGGCCATCGCGCCGTAGATGGTCGCGAGTGAGCGCGCGTTGCCGTGGCCGTTCGCCGCGGGAAACTCAGCCGCTCGCCACTCGCGTGTGTTGACCCCGCCGGCCAACCGCGGTGAGGCGAGACCGAGCGCCTTTGCGGCGAGCCCCTCGGGCGGGATGTTGAGGCCGGGCGTACCGGGCGCCGGGATCAGCTCGGCGGTCCGCGCGTCCTCCGATTCGGGCAGGCCGATGTAGAAATCGACGCCTAGTGGGGCGGAAATCTCATCGCGCACGAATTCGCCGCAGCTGCGGCCGTCGATCCGCCGAATCACCTCACCGACAAGCCAGCCGTAGGTGATCGCGTGATAGCCGAGGCCCTCGCCGGGGGTCCACATCGGCGCCTGGCGCTCCAGTGCGCCAATCATGTAATCCCAGTCGAGCGCCGCGCCGTCGGGCAGCTCCTCGTCGACACCGACGAGCCCAGCCTCGTGAGTCAGGAGCTGGTGAACGGTGATCGATTCCTTGCCGGCCTGACCGAACTCGGGCCAGTAGTCGACGACGGGCCGCTCGACATCGAGCGATCCACGGTCAACGAGCATCGCCGCGGCCACCGCGGCGACACCTTTGGTGGTGGAGTAGACGTTGGCGATCGTGTCGCGCTGCCAGGGTCGCGACCCGGCCGCATCGGCCGAGCCAGCCCAGAGGTCGACGACGATCTCGCCGTGTTCGACCACACAGAGGGAAGCACCGACCTCATCGCGCGAGGCGAAGTTCTCGGCGAACGCTGCTCGCAGCGGCTCGAAGCGCTCCTGGCACTCGCCGTGCAGCTCGACCGACACCGCCGCCCGCTCGCTGCTAGTCCGCAGGAACCGGTTCGGCGACCCGGCCCGAGAGTTCCACGGGCATCGTGCCCTCCATCTCGTGAATTGCCGGGAGCACCTCGGAGGCGAAGAGGCGCATGCTGCGCTCGGCCGCCTCGGCGGGCATGCCTCCGCTGATCCGGAAGTTCATGATCAGTTCTTCGGCGGCGGTCATCTGCTGGATGTGGCGCAGCTTCTCGATCACCATGTCGGGCGTTCCCCAGGCCTGCGGCATCGCCCCGAACTCGGCTCGCTGCAGTGGGGTGGTCTTTTCGTTGGTCTTGCCGAACTCGGCGTAGTACTTGTAGCCCTTGGTCGCCTCGAAGCGCGCCGACTCCGAGAAGCGGTAGTGCCGCTCGACGCTCTCCTGGAACTGGCCGACATGCTTGAGCATCACGTCCCAGGCTTCTTCTTCGGTGTCGAAGCAGGCGATGTTGGCCACGACGGTGGGCTGACGCGGGGCCCAGCCCTGGCCGACGCGAATCTCGTTGAAGCGCTTTACGTCGGCCTGGTACTCATCCCACTGCTTGGAGTTGGTGAAGAGCATGCCGAGCCCGGCGTTGGCAGCGATCTCCAGCGTCTCAGGGGAGATCCAGGCGACGCGCATGGAATCGAGCAGCCGCTGTGGGTTGCGCGGCCGGGGCCGGATCGTGGTTTCGGGAATGCTGTAGAAGTCGCCCTCGTGCGAGAAGAACTCCTGGGTCAGCGCCTTGCGCACGACCTCCAGCGACTCCATGAAGCGGTCGCGCGATTCGCCCATCGGCGAACGGAAGGCCTCGAACTCGCGCTTGGCGGCGCCACGGCCGAGGCCGAGGGTGAGCTGCCGGCCCTGAAGCATGTTGTCGAGCACCGCGATCTGCTCGGAGATCATGACCGGGTCGTACCAGGGCAGCACGATCACCATCGTGCCGAAGTCGATCCGCTCGGTCTTGCCGGCGAAGTAGGTCAGATTCTGCATCGCCCCGGCGGTCATGATGTAGGGCGAGAAGTGGTGGTCGATGCACCAGTAGGAGTCGAACCCCAGCGGCTCAACGAGGCCACCCAGGTGCAGTTCTTCCTCGTACAGCTTGGCGTCCGAGATGATCGGCTCCTCGGCGATCTGCTGCGCCTCGAAGCGTTCCCAATCGGTGTAGTTCTGGAAGTTAAAGTGGACGCCGACCTTCATGCTCAACCCCTTGTCTGTCACAGAGCCCGCCGCGTGTCACAATGCACGGCTATGCCGACGCATGCTAGCGGCAGAGGGCCGTGCATGCGCTGGTGGATGCGATCGTCAATGCTCTGAGGGATGCGCTCACGGTGCCGTTGCCGGGCGCGGACAGCACGACGAGCGCGGCGCGGCGCGCCGCGTTCGATGAGCGTCGGGAAACGGGATCGTGCTAGACGAGCGCCTCGTCGAGCCGCTTGGCCAAGTCGCCCTTGGGCCGGAAGCCGACGATTTGGCCGGAGACTTCGCCATCCTTGAAGACGAGCAGCGTGGGGATGCTGCGAATCCCGTAGGTGGTCGCGATGCCGGGGTTCTCATCGGTGTTCAACTTGTAGAAGGCGACCTTGCCGTCGTATTCCTCGGCCAGCTCGTCCACGACCGGGGCGACCATGCGGCAGGGGCCGCACCAGGGGGCCCAGAAATCGACCAGCACGGGGAGATCGTTGTCCAGGACATCGACCTGGAAACTGCCATCGGTCACTTCGGTTGGCTTGGACATGTCAGTGCTCCTCCATCGGCTCGCGCAGCTGAGACGGGCGATATACCCAGCGTAAACGCGGCAGCCCGCCCGAGCTGTGTCGGCGGCAACTATACCCGATGCCGGCGTTCGTCGCGCAGCTGCGAATCGCCGCCAACGGCCTGAGAATCGTCCTCGGCGGCGGTGCCTGCGACGGCCTCGCGGATCGAATCGACGACGTTGGATTCGACGACGCCGCGCGCGGATCGAATGCCGCTGGCGACCGCTTCGGCGTTGGCGCGGCCGTGGCCGACGAGCACGGCGCCGTTGATCCCGAAGAGCGGCGCGCTGCCGACGCGGGCGTAGTCCCACTGGTCGCGCAGCGACTCGAAGGCGCCGCGCATCAGCCAGGCGCCGGCCATGTAGAGCAGCCGCTGGCTCATGCTCTTCTTCAGCTCACCCATGACCCGCTCGGCGACACCCTCGGAGACCTTGACGGCGACGTTGCCGGTGAAGCCGTCGGTCACGACCACATCGGCCGCGCCGCGAATCAGCGCGTTGCCCTCGATGTTGCCGACGAAGTTGGGCTCCTGGCGGGTCAGCAGTTCGTAGGCCTCTTGCGCGACCGAAGTGCCCTTGTTGCTCTCCTCGCCGACGTTGAGCAAGCCAACGCTGGGGTTGCGATGGCGTAGCACGCGCTCGAAGTAGGCCTTGCCCATGGTGGCGAACTGGCCGAGGTATTGCGGCCGGACCTCGGCGTTTGCGCCGACATCGAGGATCAGCGAGGTGGTGCCGCGCGCGTTGTGGAAGAGCGCGCCGAGCGCCGGCCGGGACACGCCGGGGATGCGGCCGAGCCGCAGCAACGACGCGGCCATCACGGCGCCAGTGTTGCCGAAGGAGACGAACGCATCGGCTTCGCCATCTGCGACGAGGCCGAGACCGACCATGATCGAGGAGTCGCGGGCCTGGCGGATGTGGGTGGGCTGTTCGTCCATGCCGAACGCCTCGGAGGCCTCCGCGAGGCGAAGGTTGGCCTGGGGGGCGGGCAGGATGCTGCGAATCTCGGCGGCACGGCCGACGAGGATGATGTCGAGGTGATGATCACGCCCTGCCGCGAGCAGTGCGCCGCGGACGACCGCGGCGGGAGCGTGATCGCCGCCCATCGCGTCGAGCGCGACGGTGATTCGTCGGCGGGGAGTGGTCATGATCAGCCCTCCGATTCGCAACTGAACCCGGCCAGCAGCGCGACGGCCGCGGCTTCCGGGTCGTCGCTGTCGATCACATGGAGCGAGAATTCGCGGCCGTTGGCCACGCAGTACCACGAATACGAAGCGATCTGCACGAGGCCCTCCCCCATCGCCGTTTCGCTCAGGGCCATCCGCGCCGGCTGGCCGTCGACCGGCGCGGCGTCGCGGAAGTTGGAGCTGGTCTGCGCGCCGAGCGTGTCGGCGAGGGTACGCTCGATCGCCACATCGGCGTTGAAGAAGGCCTCACCGATGACCTCCCAGACCAGCACCGCATCCAGCGCCTGCTCACTCTGGAGCACCACGATGCCGGCGTCAAAGTTGGGCGGGTTGGACGAAGGCACGCCAAACTCCTGCGCGATGTAGGACGTGCCGTAGACGAACGAGAAATCGAAACGCTGATACTCGCCGGGCGTCGCCTGGGATTCGAGCGGGGCGATGAATGAGTCGAAGGCCTGCTCGAGCGCGGGCAGCGTCGCCTCGTAGTCGTCTTCGACGGCGCCCCCGCGGACGATGTAGAGCAGCCCGTCGATCAGCGTGAGGGTGGCCTCCCAGCGAACCAGGAAGCCGCCGGTGGCGCGGCGGTCCTCCTCCCAGACGTAGCGCCAGCCTTCGACGCCGACCAGCGGCAAGATCACCGACTGGCGCTCGGGGACGTCGACGAAGTCGGGCACGTTGAGCGCCTCGCGCCAGGCTGTGTCGAGCTGATCGTCGGGCACCGCGGCGACGATCGTGACATCGAGCAGCGCGCGGCCGGACTCGGCGAGGAAGGCCGCGCGGTCGATGCCGTTGGAGGTGGGGTCGCAGAAGGGCGGGCAGATCAGTTCGAGGCTGTAGCCGTAGGAGGGATTGATGTAGCGGCGGAGCAGGTCGTCGGCGCGCGGCGGCGGGGCCGCGGCTTGCTGCTGGTCGGCGTCGTCATCGGATTCCTGCGCCTGGCTGCCGGACTGCTGCTGCGACGTGGACTGTTGCTGGTCGGCCTGCTGGCCCTGCTGTGCTTGCTGTGCAGCCTGGGCCTGCGCGTCGGATGCTTGCTGTTGTGACTCGGCGTCAGCCTCGCTTGCGCTCTGCGCGGCCGCGCCGGCGGCTGCCGGGCGGAAGAGCTCGTTGGCCTCGATGTGCTCGTTGGGGTTGCCGCCGCAGGCGCTGGTCAACAGCGCTGCGAGCGCGAGGAGCATGGCCGCGACGACGGCGAGCCTGATCACGCCGCGGCCGCGCTGCTCAGCACGATGGTGCGATCGCCGTGGCCGAGCGGGTCGAGCCCCCAGGAGCCATACCAGTGGCAGGGCTGGAGGCGCGCCTCGCGCAGCAGACCTTCGAGTTCGCCCGGCGTGATCGCGACGCGCAGGGGAAAGCGGGCCACGCTGCGGCGCACAGCCTGCTCAAGGGCGCACTCGTAGATGTAGGTGACCCAGGCGATCGGGGCGACGCCGTCGGGCGGGTGGGCTGCGTCGCGCGGCTCGGCCAGCTCCTGGCTGGAGAGCTTGGCCACCGTGCCGAGGCGCTCGTCTTCGCGGACCCACTCGAGCCGCAGGGGCTGAGCGCCCGCCTCGAGGTCATCAGAGCGCGGCGCCGTGATGTCGAGCGCGAGCTGGCCGCCCGGCGCCAGCCGTTGGGCGGCCGAACAGAGCGTGGCGACCTGGTCGGCGCGGCGCAGGAGATGCTGGAAGGTCCCCAGCGCACAGATCACGAGGTCGAACGAGCCGAGCGTTGCGGGCGGGGCGCGCATGTCGGCCTGGACGACGCTGACGCCGGCGTCGCGCATCGGCGCGCTGCCGTGGTTGAGCATCACCGTCGATGCGTCGAGGGCGGTCACGTCGTGGCCGTCATCGGCGAGCGGGATCGCGACGCGTCCGAGGCCCGCGCCGAGCTCGAGGATGCGGGCGCGACCGAAGCCGCTGGCCAGCTGTCGATAGAGATCGAGATCAGCGTTGACCGCGCCGAAATCGAGCTCGTAGAAGGGCGCGATCGCTTCGAGTGAACGCTCGACTTGCTCGGGTGACATCGCCAGGGGGTCCAGGGGGTCGTGGCCCACGCTCCGCCTCCAGAGACGCCAGCGTATCAGCGGCCCGCGCGTTGACCACGCCGCGCGGCCATCCGTAGCCTTAGACGACGCGCCGGCGTCCGCCGGGCCGACGCAGGGGAAACGGACGCAGCATGAGCGAGTGGGCTGAGGTCTGTCGCGCCGTCCGCGCCGGGGTGCGATCGATCGCCGATTTTCCCGAGCCCGGCATCCTGTTTCGCGACATCACCCCCTTGCTGGCGCAGCCGGATGCGTTCAACGCGGCGGTCGACTGGTACGCGGCTTGTTGCGACGGGGCGGATGCGATCGCGGGCGTCGAGGCGCGAGGGTTCATCTTTGGAGCGGTCGTCGCCCAGCGGCTCGGCCTGCCATTCATCCCGGTGCGCAAGCTGGGCAAGCTGCCGGGGCCGACGATCGAGCGGAGCTATGAGCTCGAGTACGGTCAGGACGGGATGGCGATCCACGCGGACGCAGTGAGCGAGAGGCAGCGAATCGCGCTGGTCGACGACCTGCTCGCGACCGGCGGGACGCTCGAGGCGGCGGCGGGGCTGCTCGGTGACGCGGGCGCGGAGGTGACGACGATCGCGGTGCTGATCGAGCTCGTCGAACTGGGTGGGCGCGGGCGACTCGACGAGGCGGCCCTGCGCACATTGGTCAGGTACTAGCGACATGGCCGAGCCAAGCGCGACGCTCGCGGTGATCGGCGGCTCCGGCTTCTACGACATGCAGGAGCTTGAGGACGTGGAGACGTGGGCGCCGGAGACGCCGTTCGGCGCGACCAGCGACGAGATCGTGATCGGCACGCTGGAGCGGAAGCGGGTGGCGTTTCTGCCGCGCCACGGCAGGGGACATGTCTGGCTGCCGCACGAGATTCCGGTGCGGGCGAACATCTGGGCGCTCAAGGCGTTGGGCGTGCAGGGGATCATCGCGGTCTCGGCGGTGGGCTCGCTGCGCGAGGAGATCGCGCGGGGCGACATGGTTGTGCCCGACCAGATCATCGACCGCACGAAGGGCGACCGCGTGCGGTCGTTCTTCGAGGGCGGGATCGCTGCGCACGTGGGCTTCGCCGACCCGTTCTGCGCGGAGCTCGGCGCGCGGCTCGGGGATGCGGCGGACGAGGTGGGCAAGACGGTGCATCGCGGCGGGACCTACGTGTGCATGGAGGGGCCGGCGTTCAGCACGCGCGCCGAGTCGGCGCTGCACCGCTCGTGGGGGGCGGCGATCGTCGGGATGACGGCGATTCCCGAGGCGAAGCTGGCGCGCGAGGCGGAGATCGCGTACGCGATGCTCGCCACGGCGACCGACTACGACGTGTGGCGGGAGGGTGAGGAGGATGTGACGGCCGACGCGGTGGCGGCGGTGGTGCGCGAGAACGTCACGGCGGCGCAGGCGATCGTCGCGGGGGTCGCACGGGACCTGCCGGACGGCTGGGCATCAACAGCGGCAGGGGCGTTGCGGGGCTCGATCATGACGGACCCGAGGCGCATTCCGGCGGCGGCGCGCGAGCGCTACGCGCTGCTCGTCGGCGAGTATCTGGCGTGAGCGCCGAGGTGGTGATCGTCGGGGCCGTGACATACGACGAGATTCACAGTCCGGCAGGGGATGTCGACGAGCTGCTGGGGGGTTCGGCGGTGCACGCGGCGCTGGGCGCTCGGTTCGCGGCTCAGGCAGCGCCGGTGTCGGTGGTTGGGGATAACTTCGACTTCGAGCTGCTGCAGCCGCTGCGCGACGCGGGAGTGTCGCTGAACGGCGTGCAGCAAGCGCCTGGGGAGACGTTCCGCTGGGGGTGCCGGTATGACCCGAGCGGCGACCAACGCGAGACGCTGTACACGCGGCCCGGCGTGTATGAGTCGCACCCGGTGACGATGCAGCCTGAGCTGCTTGATACGCCGTATGTGTTTCTGACGGCGGGCAATCCGCAGCAGAACGAGACGGCGCTGGGTCAGCTGCGCGACCCGCAGCTGATCGCGGTTGACACTATCGAGCGAGAGATCGTCACGCATCGAGCGGGGCTGATGCGCATCGTTCGGCGCTCGCAGGTCGTGTCGATCAACGCGCACGAGGCGGCGCTGCTGATCGGCTGGAGGGGCAGCGAGGAGGACGAGGCGCTGCCGCCGGCGGCGGCCGCGTGTCTGCGAGCGCTGGGGCCGGAGACGATCATCATCAAGCAGGCGTCGCAGGGCGTGGAGATCTTCGAGGCGGGGCGGCGGGTGCACGTCTCGGCGGTGCCGGGCCTCACGATGGTGGACCCGACGGGGGCGGGGGATGCGTTCACGGGGGCGCTGTTGAGCGCCCTGGCGCGGGGCGATGAGCTGATTGAGGCGGCGCGCTGGGGCTGCGCGGTCGCGTCGTTCTCTATTGAGGGGTTTGGCATTGACGGCCTGCTGGGGGCAAGCGCTGCAGGGGCGCGGGAGCGGCTGTCGTCGGTGGTAGCGGAGGAGCGGTCCATCTCATGACGCTCTCACTGCGACTTGGTCTGGGGCGCGAACGGCTGGTGATCAGCCGTCGAGTCGACCCGCAGGACCTGGCCGCGGAGCTGCAGGCGCAGCGCTACGTCGCGGCGTACGCGCTGGCCCAGCTGGAGCCGGAGGCCTGGGACCGCTGCGAGTGGTGGTCGTGCCGGCTGGCCGCGGGGGATGCGCTGGTTTGTCACTCGCATGCCGGGCTGGGGGAGGCGACGACGCTGCTCGGTCCCGCGGCGGGCGTTGAGCAGATCCTCACGCTGCATCCGGGGCCGATGCGGACGTTTGCGATCTGCGAGCCGCAGCATCTCGAGGCGCTGCAGCGCGGTCATACGCTCTCGACGCTGCGGCGGATGATGCGGATGCTGGTCACGGCGGAGAGCTTCCGGCCGGTCGGCGGGGAGACGCTGGCGCTGATCGCGCAGCACACGCAGACGATCAATCGGCTGTACAGCGCGGAGGGCGGGCCGACGCGCTATTCGCGCGAGCACATCGCGGACGGCTGCTACCGGGGCGTGGTGAGCGATGGGCGGCTGGTGGCGATCGCGGGAACGCACTCGATCAGCCCGACGCATGGGATCGCAGTGCTGGGCAACGTGTTCACGCATCCCGATCACCGCGGGCATGGCCACGCGACGAGCGCGACGAGCGCGGTGACGGCGGAGCTGCTGCGAACGACGGACGAGGTGGTACTGTCGGTTGACCCGCAGAACACGCCCGCCGTTCGCGCGTACCTCAAGCTCGGTTATCAGGAGGTCGGCCCGATCGTGGAAGCCAGCGCCAGCCGTCGCTCGGGGAGTATCTCGACGTCGCTCCGCCGCTGGGTGGCGCGCCGCCGCGCGGAGGGCCGAGGCGAGGTCGTGCTGCAGTGAGCGGCGCGGGGGCCTCTGACATCCTCGACCCTCGCCTGGCCGACGCAGGGCAGCAGCGAATCGCCTGGGCGGCGCGCGAGATGCCGGTGATCGCGCAGATCCATGAGCGATTTGCGCGCGAGCGCCCGCTGGATGGCGTGCGGATCGGCGCATGCCTGCATGTGACCTCGGAGACAGCCAACCTGGCGCTGGCGCTGCGGGCGGCGGGGGCGGAGCTGACGATCTGCGCGAGCAACCCGCTCTCCACGCAGGACGAGGTGGCGGCGGCGCTGGTGGAACGTGCGGGGATGCGTGTCTACGCGATCAGGGGCGAGAGCAACGAGCGCTACTACGACCACATCGGGGCAGTGCTCGACGCGCATCCGCAGGTCACCGTCGATGACGGGGCAGACCTGGTCTCGAAGCTGCACAGCGACCGGCAGGAGCTGCTCGACGAGGTGATCGGCGGCTGCGAGGAGACGACGACAGGGGTCATCCGGCTGCGCGCGATGGCGGCTGAGGGGGCGCTGCGCTACCCGATCATCGCGGTCAACGACGCGGCGACGAAGCACATGTTCGACAACCGCTACGGGACGGGGCAGAGCGCGCTCGACGGGATCATCCGGGCGACCAATCTGCTGCTGGCGGGCAAGGTGGTGGTGGTGGCGGGCTACGGCTGGTGTGGGCGCGGAGTCGCGTCGCGGGCGCGGGGGATGGGCGCGCAGGTGATCGTCACGGAGGTGGCGCCGCTGCGGGCGCTGGAGGCGGTGATGGACGGATTCCGCGTGAGCACGATGCTGGAGGCGGCCGAGGAGGGCGACCTGTTCATTACGGTGACGGGTGATATCCATGTGATCGACACGCCGCATCTGGAGCGGATGCGCTCGGGCGCGATCCTTGCGAACGCGGGGCACTTCAATCATGAAGTCAATCTCGATGCGCTTGAGGCGATGACGGAACAGCAACGCGAGGTTCGGCCCTTCGTGAGCGCGCACCGCACGAGCGATGGCCGAGAGCTGCTGCTGCTGGCTGAGGGACGGCTGGTGAATCTCTCGGCGGCTGAAGGGCACCCGGCCAGCGTGATGGACATGAGCTTCGCCAACCAGGCGCTGGCGGTTGAGTATCTGGTGCGGGCCGAACCGCGGCCGGCGGCGGGGGTGTGGGACGTGCCGCGGGAGATCGACGATCAGGTCGCGGAGCTGAAGCTGGCGGCGATGGGGGTGGGGATCGACGAGCTGACGGCGGAGCAGGAGCGGTATCTGAACTCGTGGGACGCGGGGACATGAGCTTGGCGGCGCCCGAAGCGGGCGGATTCCCCGGGGAGCTGTGGACATCGGAGTCGGTCACCGAGGGGCATCCGGACAAGGTCTGCGACCAGATCTCGGACGCGGTGCTGGACGCGTGCCTGAGCGAGGATGTGAACTCGCGGGTGGCGTGCGAGGTGGCGGTTTCGTCGGAGTTCGTGCTGGTGTTCGGGGAGATCACGACGCAGGCGACGCTCGACTTCGACTCGATCGTGCGGGGCGTGCTGCGACGGATCGGTTACGTCGAGCCGGGCTTCGGGTTCGACGCGGATTCGTGCGAGGTGATGGTGCGGGTGAAGCAGCAGTCGCCGGACATCGCGGGGGGGCTACTGCGCGCGGGCGAGACGGGCGACTCGGACGATCCGTACGACCTGCAGGGGGCGGGCGACCAGGGGATGATGATCGGCTTTGCGTGCGACGAGACGGAGTCGCTGATGCCGATGCCGTTGTGGCTGGCGGACGGACTGACGCGGCGGCTGGCGCAGGTTCGGCGGGCCGGGAGCCTTGCCTGGCTGCGGCCGGACGGCAAGGCGCAGGTGACAGTGGAATACGCGGAGGGGCGGCCGCACCGCGTGGCGACGGTCGTGGTTTCGACGCAGCACACCGCCGACGCGAGCCGCGAGGAGATCGAGCGGGGGATCCTGGAGCAGGTGATCGCGCCGACGATCCCCGGGGAGCTGCTCGATGAGGCGACGCAATACCACATCAACCCGGCGGGGAACTTCATCGTGGGCGGGCCCGCCGCCGACGCGGGGCTGACGGGGCGGAAGATCATCGTTGACACGTACGGCGGCATCGCGCGGCACGGCGGGGGCGCATTCTCGGGCAAGGACCCATCGAAGGTCGACCGTTCCGGGGCGTACGCGGCGCGTTGGGTGGCGAAGAACATTGTGGCGGCGGAGCTGGCGGAGCGCGCTGAGGTGCAGGTGTCGTATGCGATCGGTCGGCCGGAGCCGACCTCGCTGACGCTGCTGACGTTTGGGACGGCGAGAATCCCCGAACGGGCGCTGGGCGAGTTGGTGCGTGAGCATTTTGATCTGCGGCCGTTGGCCGTGATCGATCGTCTGGATCTGCTGCGGCCGATCTACGAGCCGACGGCGGCGTACGGGCATTTCGGCCGGACGGACCTGGTGCTGCCGTGGGAGCAGACGGATGAGGCGGCGGCGCTGCGGGAGCGGGCAGGGTTGTAGGGATCGGGCGGTTACGGGGAGCGTGAGGGGGGCGCCCGATCACGCGCGGTGGGGTGGGGGCTCTGGTGGGCCGTCGGGCGGATGGAGGCTCGTCGCACGGTTGAGCGGTCGCATGGATTCCTGCCTCCGCAGGAATGACGGAGGCGGCGCAGGAATGACGGAGGCGGCGCAGGAATGACGGAGGGGGCGCAGGAATGACGGAGGGGGCGCCGGTCGCACGAGGCTGGTCGGGGAGCCCCCCTCTGTCACTCCGTGACATCTCCCCCCGCGTTGCGGGGGGAGAGGGGATCCGGCGGGTTCAGAGGTTGGTTAGCGCTGCTTAGCGCTTGGTGTACTGGGGGGCTTTTCGGGCTCGCTTGAGGCCGGGCTTCTTGCGTTCCTTGGCGCGGGGGTCGCGGGTGAGCATGCCGGCCTGGCGGAGTTGGCGGCGCAGGCCCTCGTCGGAGGCCAGCAGGGCGCGGGCGATGCCGAGGCGGATGGCACCGGCCCAGCCGGTGCGGCCGCCGCCGTTGCACCTGACCTGGGCGCTGAAGCTGTTCTGCATGCCGGTGGCGAAGAGCGGCTCCTTGATCAGGCGGCGCTGCTCGTCGCGCGAGAACCACTCCTCGGCGGGCTTGCCGTTGACCTGGATCGAGCCGTCGCCGGGATAGAGGCGGACGCGGGCGATGGAGTTCTTGCGCCGGCCGAGGCCGTAGTAGTAGTGACTGCCTGTGGTCATTCGCTCGCTCCGCTCTCGGCCATGTCTTCGCCGGCGGCGATTTGGCCTGCGTGGGGATGGTCGGGTCCGGCGTAGACGCGCAGATGACGGTACTGCGTGCGACCGAGCCTGGATTTGGGCAGCATGCCGCGGACGGCGTGCTCGATGACACGTTCGGGTCGCTTTTGCAGCATTTCCCGGATCGGGACCTCGCGAAGGCCGCCGGGGAAGCCCGAGTGACGGTAGTAGACCTTCTGGTCCAGCTTGCGGCCGGAGACGGAGACCTGCGCGGCGTTGACGACGATGACGTAGTCGCCGATGTCCTGCGAGGGGTGGAAGGCGGGCTTGTGCTTGCCGCGGAGGAGCGTGGCGACTTGGGTCGCGACGCGGCCGAGCGGTCGCTGCGCGGCGTCGATCACGTGCCAGCTGCGGCCCACATCACGTGGGTTGAGAACAGTCGTGGACATACTCAGTGTTCCAATCGGGGAGTGTCGCTCGATCGTAGCGAACGACGGCTAACGTCAAAGCCTTTGCCGGGGCGGTGGGCCCCGCAGAGCCCGGCAGGGCGGTTTCGAGTGTGCTGCGCACCGCATCGGCGCCGGCGCGCCCGCGCGCGACTTCGACGACCGCGCCGACCATGCGGCGCACTTGATGCTGCAGGAAGGCGTCCGCGCGAAAGCGCAGCGTGAAGCGATCGTGCGTCGCTGTGTTGGTCGTCGTACTGGTCGTCGTGATGGACGCCTCGTGTAGTCGCCGAATGGTTGGCCGGCCCTGGTCGGTGGTGGTGAAGGCTGCGAAGTCGTGCTGGCCCTCGAGCTGCGCCAGGGCGTCGCGCGCGGCCCCGATTGAGAAGGCCGGCTGCACGCGCCAGACGCGGAGCTCGTGGAGCGGGCGTCGCTGCGAGGCAACGAGAATGTCGTAGCGATATTCGCGCTCGATGGCGTCGCGGCGCGGATCGAACTCGAGGCTGACCGGCTGGAGCGCCTGAACGGCCAGCGCTTCGGGGAGGAAGTGATTGAGCCCGCGGATCCAGCGGCGGGGCGGGAGCCGGCGGCTGGTGAGGAACGAGGCGACCTGGCCGGTGGCGTGGACGCCCGCATCGGTGCGGCCGGCGAGGGAGACGCGACGATGCTCGCCGGTCAGCTGGCTGACGGCCTGCTCGAGCGCGCCCTGGACGGTGGGAAGTTGGGGTTGCGATTGCGAACCCGCGAAGGCTGCGCCGTCGTATTGCAGCAGCAGGGCGAGTCGCTGCTCCTGCGGCGGTGGCGTCGGCACGCGCGGGCGGCTCGCTATTCGGAGGAATCTTCGGCGTCCGCTTCGTCGTCGACGGCGGCCTCGACGGGAGCGCGTTCGACCAGCTCGATGTGGGCCATCGCGGCGCCGTCGCCGCGGCGCGGGCCGAGCTTGATGATCCGGGTGTAGCCGCCCTGACGCTCTTCGAAGCGGGGACCGACCTCGTCGAAGAGGCGGCGCACGACCTTCTTGTCGGTCAGCACGGCGGCGGCCTGGCGGCGCGCGTGCAGCGTGCCGCGCTTGCCGAGCGTGATCATTTTTTCAGCGACGGGTCGAATCGACTTGGCTTTGGCTTCGGTGGTGACGATCGCCTCGTGGCGGAGGAGTTCGGTGACCTGGTTGCGGACCAACGCCGCGCGATGCGAGCGGCTGCGGCTCAGCGCGCGTCCAGCTTTACGGTGGCGCATGGTCAGTCCTCCTGGTAGCTCGCCTGGCTGTGGCGGCTCTGGCGGCTGTGGCGGCCGGCGCCGCTACAGCTCGTCGGGCTCGCGGCCCGCTTCACGCAGGGCTTCGAGCAACGCTGTGCCGAGCGTGCTGATGTGTTCGTCTTCGTCCTCGGACTCTCGGGCGCCGACGGCGAGCGCGGGCTCGACATCTTCGCCCTCGGGGAGCGGCGGGAGTTCGGTGATGACCTCGTCGTCGGGGCGGCTGAAGACGCCCTCGCGGGCGCGGCGGAGTCGCGAGTCGTTGACGTCGAGGAGGCCCAGCTCGTGCAGCCGCTCGACCAGCTCGACGTAGGACTTTTCGCCGAAGTTGCGCAAGGTGAGCAGCTCGTCCTCGGACTTGTCGAGGATTTGGCCGACGACCATGAGGCCGCTGCGCTTGAGGCAATTGTGCGCGCGGACCGAGAGGCTGAGTTCGTCGATCGAGCGGTTGTACTGCTCGACGCTGATGCCAAGCCGCTCGTTGGGCTCGAGCTGGCGGGGGCTGGGCGGCTCGCCGAGGGTCGCGAAGAGGACGAGTTCGTCCTGCAACAGCTGGGCGGCCTGCTTGATGGCGTCCTTGCCGGCGATGCTGCCATCGGTCCAGACTTCGAGCATGAGGCGCTCGAGGCCGGCGCCCTGCCCGCCGCGGGCGGCGTGCACCTCGTAGGAGACGCGCCGCACGGGGGTGAAGACGGCATCGAGCGGGATGACACCGAGGACGGTCTCGCCGTTGGCGCTGACCTCGGAAGGCTGGAAGCCGTAGCCGGTCTGGACGTTCATCCAGACGGAGAGCTTGGCCTCGGAGTCGTCGAGGGTGGCGAGGTAGAGGTCGGGGTTGACGATTTCGTAGTCGCCGGGTGCTTCGATATCGGCGGCGGTGATGCGCCGCTGGCCAGCGACGTCGAGGACGAGCTCGGCGGGCCGATCGGCGAGGGCGCGCAGGCGGATGCCGCGCAGGTTGAGCAGGAACTCGGTGGTGTCTTCCTTCATCGACGGGATGGTCGAGAATTCGTGCTGGACCTGTTCGATCCGCACGGAGGTGACGGCCGCGCCGCGAATTGCGGAGAGCAGGACGCGTCGGATCGCGTTGCCGAGCGTGTGGGCGAACCCGCGCGCGAGCGGCTCGGCGGTGATCCGCGCGTAGTCGTCGGTGGCCTGTTCGATCTCGAGCTTGGGAGCTTCTTGCTGCAAAACCACTGTGGCGTGTGCCTCCTCAGGCTGCCCGGCCGGGTGAGCGGCAGGGTGTGTCCCGCGCGTCAGCGCGAGTAGTACTCCACGATCGCATTCTCATCGACACGCATGTCGATGTCTTCGCGACTGGGAATCGCGGTCAGCTCGCCTTCGAGCTGCACGGGGTCGATGCGCAGCCAGCCGGGCACTTCACGGCTGCCCTGCCAGGTGCGGGAGAGTTCGTAGAACTTGGATTTGCGACCGCGCGGGGTCCAGCCGATTTTGTCTCCGACCTTGGTTTCGATCGACGGCACGTCGGCGCGGCTGCCGTTGAGGGTGATGTGGCCGTGGCGCACGAGCTGGCGGGCCTGGGCGCGCGACTCGGCGATGCCGAGCCGGTAGACGACGTTGTCGAAGCGCAGCTCAAGCATGCGCAGGAGGTTGTCGCCGGTGGCGCCGGGACGGCGGTTGGCCTCCTGGAACATCTTCCGAAACTGACGCTCGAGCACGCCGTAGGTCTTGCGGACCTTCTGCTTTTCCTTGACCTGGATGCCGTAGTCGGAGACTTTGCGGCGGCGCGGGGAGCGCTGGCCGGGGGGCTGGTTGCGGCGCTCGATGGCGCACTTCGGGCCAACGCAGCGTTCGCCCTTGAGCATCAGCTTTTCGCCGGCGCGCCGACAGATTCGGCAGACGGGACCGGTGTATCGGGCCATACGGTCGTCTCCTGAGTTCTCTGGGCGTTTTCTGAGCGTCGTCTCGGGGTAGGTGGTTAGCCGCGGCGTCGCTTGCGGGGACGGCAGCCGTTGTGTGGGATGGGGGTGACATCGCGGATTGACAGCAGGGTGAGGCCGGCGGCCTGGAGGGCGCGGACGGCGGATTCGCGGCCGCTGCCGGGACCCTTGACGAAGACATCAACCTCGCGCATCCCGTGGTTCATGGCTTTCTGGGCGGCGTCTTCGGCGGCGATCTGGGCGGCGAAGGGGGTGCCCTTGCGGGAACCGCGGGTGCCACCGGTTGAGCCGGAGCTGCTCCAGGCGACGGTGTCGCCGTTGAGGTCGGTCATGGTGATGATGGTGTTGTTGAAGGTGGACTGGATGTAGGCGCGCCCGTGCGGCACGTTCTTGCGCTCGCGCCGACGCCCACGTGCTCCACCGCGCCGCTGGGTGACCATGATTCGGCGTCCCTTCGATTAGCGCTTGACCGCGCGGCGGCGGCCGGCGACGGTCTTCTTGGAGCCGCGGCGGGTGCGCGCGTTGGTGCGGGTGCGCTGGCCGCGGAGCGGCAGATTGCGCCGATGGCGCTGGCCGCGATAGCAGTTGATATCGATCAGACGTTGGACATTCTGGCGGACGATGCGGCGCAGGTCGCCCTCCACGATGTAGTCGCGGTCGATCACTTCGCGGAGGAGGGAGAGTTCGCCGTCGGTGAGTTCGCGCATCCGGCGCTCGGGGTCGAGCTGGGCCTTGTGGATGATTTCGTTGGCGCGGGTGGCGCCGATGCCGAAGATGTAGCGCAGCGCGTAGGGCAGCCGCTTGTCATCGGGAACGTCAACGCCTGAAATCCGTGCCATCTCGTGCTCCGTCGCTCAGTTCTTGAATCGGTAGACGACACGCCCGCGGGTGAGGTCGTATTCGGAGAGTTCCACGAGCACGCGGTCGCCGCGCAGTACCCGGATGTGGTTCTGACGCATTTTGCCGGCGAGGTGGGCGAGCACCTCGTGGCCGTTGGGCAGTTCGACGCGGAAGGTGGCGTTGGGCAGCGGTTCGCGGACGACGCCCTCGACTTCGATTTTGTCCTGCTTGGGGGCAGGCGCGGGTCTTGGGGCACGTTGACCGCGAGGTCCACCACTGCGTTTTCTCGCCACCGCGTCTCCTTCGTTGTCGCCCGGCGTCAGTCCGCCAGTGTCAGGATTTCGGCTGGTCCCTGCTCACGCAGGGCGATGGTGTGCTCGAAGTGGGCAGCGAGGCTGCCGTCCTCCGTGCAGACGGTCCAGCCGTCGGCCAGCACCGTGGTTGCGGGGCGGCCGATCGTGGCCATCGGTTCCAGCGCCAGGACCATGCCGGGGCGCATTCGCATGCCGGAGCCACGGCGACCGTGGTTCGGCATATTTGGCGCTTCGTGCATTTCGCGGCCCACGCCGTGGCCCACGTAGCCGCGAACGACTCCGTAGCCCGAAGATTCTAACACCTCCTGGATTGCTGCGCCTATGTCACCTTTGCGAACTGGGACACGCGAGGCCGCGATCCCGGCGAGGAGGGACTCTTCGGTGACCTGTAGCAGGCGCTCGGCCGCGGCGCTGATCGTGCCGACGGCGTAGGTGATGGCCGCGTCGCCGACCCAACCATCGATGGTTGCGCCGAGGTCAACGGAGAGGATGTCGCCGTCTGCGAGGCGTCGATCGGTGGCAAAGCCGTGGACGATCTGTTCGTTGATGGAGGCGCAGATGGCGTGGGGGAAGCCGTGGTAGCCGAGGAAGGTGGCGGTGACGCCGAGGCGCTCGAACTTGTCGAGCACGTAGCGATCGAGCTCGGCGAGCGCCATGCCCACGCGGGTCATGTCGCGCAGCTCGGCGAGCGTCTCGCCGACCATCCGGCCGGCGGGGCGCATGGCGTCGATCTGTTCCGGAGTCTTGAGCACGACCTGGCGGGGGCTGTTGTCGGTGACCACGCTCAGCCAGCCTCGTTGAGCGTGGGGCTGAGGGCGGCGAGCAGGTCGGCGCCGACGGAGGTGGGGTCGCGTTCGCCATCAACCTTGCGCAGCTTGCCAGTGTGTTCGTAGTAGTCAATCAGCGGAGCGGTCTGGTCGGAGTAGACATCGAGCCGGCGCTGGATAGCTTCGGGCTGGTCGTCGTCGCGCTGGATCAGGGCGGCGGAGCAGCGGTCGCAGACGCCGTCGGCCGTCGGTGGAGAGAAGACCTCGTGGAAGACGGCGCCACAATCGGGGCAGCTCCAGCGACCGCCGAGGCGGCGCAGGACTTCGTCGCTGCTGACGTCGATCAGCAGCGTGGCTGCGATTTCGGCGCCCTGCGCGGAGAGGGCGGCGTCGAGCGCGGCGGCCTGCTCGAGCGTGCGCGGGAAGCCGTCGAGCAGGCTGCCGAGTTGGGCGTCGTCGCGGCCGAGGCGGTCGAGCAGCATGGAGATGGTCAGCTCATCGGGGACGAGTTCGCCGCGCTCCATGTAGCGCTGCGCCGCCTGGCCGAGCTCGGTCTGGTTGCGGACGTTTTCGCGGAACATGTCGCCGGTGGCGAGGTGGAGCAGTTTGGTGTGGTCGGCGATCGTGGCGGCCTGGGTGCCTTTGCCGGCGCCGGGCGGGCCAAGCAGGATGACGTATGTGGTCATCGGATGAAGCCTTCGTAGTTGCGCATGAGCAGCTGAGCCTCGATCTGGCGCATGGTGTCGAGCGCGACGCCGACGACGATCAGGAGGCCGGTGCTCGAGATCGTGAGCGCGGTGCTATCGGGGATGAATTCGGTGGCGAGGAAGGGCACGACGGCAACGAATCCGAGGAACAGCGCCCCGGCCCAGGTGATGCGGCCGAGGACGCGGTTGATGTAGTCCTGCGTGGGCCGACCGGGACGGATGCCGGGGATGAAGCCGCCCTGTTTCTGCAGGTTCTCGGCGAGGTTCTGCTGCTGGAAGGTGACGAATGTGTAGAAGAAGGTGAAGGCGACGACGAGCACGAAGGAGAGCGCCCAGTAGAGCGGGCGTCCGGGCGAGAAGTTGGTCTGGACCCAGTCGGCGGCGCGGACGATGCCGGGCGGGCGCTCGCCGAGCGTCTGGCCTTCGGCGAAGTCGGGCGTGAGCGGATCGTCGGGCGGTTCGAGATGGGTGGGGATGCCCGTCGTGCTGATCAGATCGCCCTCGATGTCGGCGAGGGTGATTGTTTCTCTGCCGATCTTGTTGTTGTCGATCCGCCAGGTGGTGAGCAGTTCGCCGGAGATCGGATCGGTGCGGCTTTCGACGCGGGTGAGGACGTTGGCGTCGCTGGCGCGATTGATCCGGTCGAGCAGGTCGTCGAAGGTGTCTTCGCTGGCGTCCCACTCGATCTCGGCGGCGTTGACGACGAACAGGCCGGACGCGCCGAGGGCGGGGTAGAGCGTGTCGAGCAGCTCGTCGGAGTCGAGCGGGTCGAAGGGGACCTGGACGGAGACGCGGGACTGGCTCTCTTCGCCGGCGGCGCCGGTGACCCAGCCGGCGAGGACGGAGGGGAAGATGATGATTGAGAAGGCGAAGATCAGGGGGATCATGCCCGCGCTATTGACGCGCAGGGGGATGTAGCTCTGGCCGCTTTGGCGGTACATCCTGCCGCCTCTGAAGACGCTGCGGGCATATTGAACGGGGATGCGCCGCTGGGCCTCCTGGAAGAAGACGATGAGGGCGACGAGGGCGACGGCGATGCCGATGACGACGGCGATCCCGGACCAGCCGATGTCGCTCTGGCCGACGGAGTTGAAGAGGGTGGGGAAGCTGGCGAGGATGCCCGCGAAGATGAGTAGGGAGATGCCGTTGCCGACGCCCTTTTCGGTGATCAGTTCGCCGAGCCAGATCAGGAACATGGTGCCGGCGGTCATGGTGATGATGGCGGAGATGGTGGGCAGCCACTCTTCAGCGCCGAAGCCGATGCCGGTGATGGCGCGGGCGTTTTCGAGCAGGATCAGCTGGCCGTAGCCCTGCACGATCGACATCGGGATGGCGAGCCAGTAGGTGTAGAGCTGGATTTTGTTGCGGCCCGATTCGCCCTCCTGGGCGAGCGCCTGCAGCCGCGGGATCATCGGCTGGAGCAGGTTCATGACGATCGAGGCGGTTATGTAGGGGTAGACGCCGAGGGCGACGATGGAGAGGTTGTCGAGGCCGCCGCCGGAGAAGAGGTTGAGGAAGCCGAGGACGGGGTTGTTGTCGAGGGCGTTTTCGAGCTGAGTTTTGTTGATATCGGGAATCGGCACGTGCGCGACGAGCCGAAAGATGACCAACATAGCGAGGGTGAAGGCGAGCTTCTGGCGGACGTCGGGCTGTCGCCAGGCGTCGACCAGCGCCTGCAGCAGCTTAGGCCGAGTCGGCCCCGCTGCTGTCTGCGCTCGTTGCATCAATCACCTCGACGCTGCCGCCGGCGGCTTCGATTTTGGCACGCGCGGCGTCGGTGACGCGCTCGGCGCGCACGTGGACCGCATGCTCGATTGGCCCGCCGGCCAGGATCTTGAACGGTTGGCTTTCGCGCCGCAGCAGCCGCGCCTCGACGAGCGCCGCTGCATCCACCGCGGAGCCGGCTTCGAAGCGCCGGCCCAGCTCGACCACATTGATCGCCTGGTAGACGACGCGATTCCGGCTCTTGAAGCCGCGCCGCCGCGGCAGGGTGCGGAACATTGACATGCCGCCGCCCTCGAAGACGGCGTTGTAGTCGCGACCGGATCGGGAGCGCTGACCCTTGAGGCCGCGGCCGGAGTAGGTGCCCTTGCCGGAGGCGTTGCCGCGCCCGACTCGCTTGCGACGCTTGCGCGACCCGGGATGGGGTCGCAGATCATGCAGCTGCAGCGGCATCACTCAGCCTCCAGCTCAACCACGCTGACCAGATGTGACACCTTGTGGATCATACCACGCACATCGCGCGTATCGGGCTTTCGCACGGTTTGCCCGAGGCGGCGCAGGCCGAGCGATTTGATCGTTTGGCCCTGGTCGCTGCGATAGCCGATCGCGCTCTTGACCCAGGTGACTTCGAGCTCTGCCATGCGTGGTTATTCGCTTCCTGCGGCGGCCACGGCGGGCTGCGGCTCGGTCGCCGCCGGCGGGTCCGGCTGGCGGGGTTCATCGGGAATACGCCCGGCGAGGCGTAGCCGCTCGCGACGGGCCTCGACGGGGTCGCGCAGTTCGGTCAGGCCGCGCACGGTGGCCTGGACGACGTTGATGACGTTGTTGGAGCCGAGCGACTTGCTGAGCACGTTGCGCAGCCCGGCGGCCTCGAGCACGGCGCGGGCGCCGCCGCCGGCGATCACACCGGTACCGGGCGCGGCGGGCTTGAGCAGCACGCGCGACGCACAGAAGCGGGCGGTGATGGGATGGGGGATCGTGCCGTTCTTGATCGGCACGCGGACCATCTCGCGGCGGGCGATTGTGGCGCCCTTGCGGATGGCGTCGGGCACCTCGTTGGCGCGGCCGATGCCGATGCCGACCTGGCCATCGCCATCGCCGACGACAACGACGGCGGTGAAGCTGAAACGCCGGCCGCCTTTGACGACCTTGGCGACGCGATTGACCGCCACGACCTTTTCAATGAAGTCATCCTGCGGCTGGTCGCGGCGGAAGCGGCCCCGGGACTCGCGTTGCTGAGTGGTCATGCTGTGTGCCGATCTTGCATCAGAAGTCCAGACCGCCTTCACGGGCGGCTTCGGCGAGGGCGCGAACGCGTCCGTGGTAGCGGTAGCCGCCGCGGTCGAAGACGACACTCGAAACGCCGGCGGCCTGTGCGACCGCGGCGAGCTGTGCACCGACGAGCTTGGCGCGGGCGGTCTTGTCGCCGTCGGCGCCGCTGATGTCGGAGGCGGCGGCCAGCGTGCTGCCGGCATCATCGTCGATGATCTGCCCGTAGATGTGATTGAGCGAGCGGAAGACGGAGAGTCGCGGCCGCTCGGAGGTGCCGCGAACTCGTTTGCGCACGCGAATGTGGCGGCGTTTGCGGGCCGCACGGGTGGTGCGGCGTTTGCGTCGTGTTGGCATCAGGTGTGCTCCATGAGGGCGAGCGGCGCTAGCCGATGGCTCCCTTGCCCTGCTTGCGCCGGACCCACTCGCCGCGGTAGCGGATGCCCTTGCCCTTGTAGGGCTCGGGCGGGCGGACGGCGCGGATCTCGGCGGCCTGCTGGCCGACCGCTTGCTTGTCGTAGCCACGGACGTGGACCAGCTGGCCCTCGACCTGGAACTCGATGCCCTCGGGCGGGTCGACGCGGACGAAGTGCGAGAAGCCGACGCGCAAGACCAGCGTGGCGCCATCGAGTTCGGCGCGGTAGCCGGTGCCCTGGATCTCGAGTGTCTTGGCGAAGCCGTCGGAGACGCCGACGACCATGTTGTTGATCAGCGAGCGGACGAGCCCGTGCTGGGCGCGGTGCACGCGGCGGTCGGAGGGGCGGGTAACGATGACTTCGTTTTCCTGAACCACGACGTGTAGATCGGCGTGGATGGCCTGTTCCAGCGCGCCGCGGGGACCGGAGACGCGGACGTGGCCGGGCTCGACTTCAACCGCGACACCCTGCGGCACGGGAACGGGCTGGCGTCCGATGCGGCTCATTGCGGGGCCAGTTCCGTTGGTTTCACGGCGATCACGGTGATCGCAGCGGTGATTGCACCCATGGTGCTCTGGTTTACCAGATGAAGCACAAGACTTCTCCGCCGAGGTTTTGCTGGCGCGCGCGGCTGCCGGTCATCACACCCCGAGGTGTGGTGAGGATGGCGACGCCGAGCCCGCCGTAGGGGCGAGGGATCTCGCGCTGCTGGACGTAGACGCGGAGGCCGGGCCGGCTGACGCGCTTGAGACCGCTGAGCACGGAGCTGCCGTCGTCGCGGTAGAGCAGCTCGACGTGCAGGTCGCGGCCGGTGAGGCCGACGCGCTCGCGGACATCGAACTCCTTGATGAAGCCTTCATCGGCGAGGACCTGGGCGATCGAGACCTTCAGGCGGGACGAGGGGATCGAGACGCGCGGGTGACCCGCGTGGATGGCGTTGCGGATCCGCGTCAGCATGTCGGCGATGGGGTCGGTGACGGGCATCGGTCGCCTGTTCTCCTGAGGACTAGAGGGCGCGCTCGAAGGGCATGCCGAGCAGCTCGAGGAGCCGGCGACCCTCCGCGTCGTTGCGCGCAGTGGTGATGATGTTGACTTGGAGGCCACGGACCTTGTCGACCGCGCCGTAGTCGATCTCGGGGTAGACGATCTGCTCGCGAATCCCGAGGCTGTAGTTGCCGCGGCCGTCGAAGGCGGTGCGGGAGACACCCTGGAAGTCGCGGATGCGCGGCAGCGCCGCGTTGATCGTGCGGTCGAGGAACTCCCACATCCGGCGCCCGCGGATGGTGCAGGTGACGCCGACGGAGTTGCCCTCGCGGAGTTTGAAGTTGGCGATCGACTTGCGCGCCTTGGTGATGACGGGCCGCTGGCCGCAGATGGCGGTGATGTCGGCGGTGGCGGCGTCGAGTGCGGTGGAGCTGGAGAGCGCTTCGCCCATGCCGGCGTTGACGACGATTTTGGTCAGGCGCGGGACCTGCATGGGGTTTCCAAACGAGAACTCTTCGAGCATGCGTGGCGCGATCTCATCGAGATAGCGCTGCTTGAGGCGGGGGTTGCCGTTTGCTGAGGCCATTAGTCGATATCCGCTTCGCAGCGCTTGCAGACGCGCACTTTGACGCCATCGGCGCGGAGCTTGAAGCCGACCCGGGCGGGTCGGTCGCAGGTGGGGCAGACGACGGCGACGTTGCTTTGGTGCAACGACGCCTCGCGCTCGATGATCCCGGCCGGCGTGCCGGTCTGGGTGGCTCGCATGTGGCGCTTGACCATGTTGACGCCCTGGACGACGACGCGGCTGCGCTTGGGCAGGACCTCGCGGACCTGGCCGCGGGAGCCCTTGTTCTTGCCGGTTCGGACTTCGACCAGATCGTCGCGCTGGATTCGGTTCATCAGACCACCTCCGGTGCGAGCGAGACGATCCGCATGAAGTTCTTTTCGCGCAGCTCGCGGGCGACAGGGCCGAAGATGCGGGTGCCGGTGGGATTCAGTTCGTCGCCGGAGAGGATGACGGCGGCGTTGTCGTCGAAGCGGATGTAGGAGCCGTCGGGCCGGCGGTATTGCTTGGCGACGCGCACGACGACGGCTTTGACGACCTGGCCGGAGCGGACCTCGCGTCCAGGGTCGGCCTGCTTGACGGTCGCGACGATGGTGTCGCCGACGCTGGCGTAGCGGCGTTTGGTTCCGCCGAGCACGCGGATGCACTTGATCACGCGGGCGCCGGAGTTGTCGGCGACGCGGAGTGACGATTCCTGCTGGATCACGCCTCGCCCTCACCATCTGCCGGGGTGGCTGCCGACGTGGCTGCCGGGGTAGCTGCCGATGTGGCTGCCGGGGTGGGCTCCGGCTCGGCTTCGGCGTCGAGCGCGGGGGCCTGGATTTCGCCCGGCTGGATCTCGGCGACCTCGTGCCGTTCGAGGATTTCGACGACGCGCCAGGTCTTGCGGCGTGAGAGCGGTCGGCACTCTTCAATCAGCACGCGGTCGCCGTTGCGGCAATCGTTGGCTTCGTCGTGGGCGAGGAAGCGCTTGCGTCGGCGCATCGTTTTCTTGTAGAGCGGGTGGCGCACGGTGCGCTCGACGCGCACGACCACGGTCTTGTGGTTGGCGTCGGCGACAGCGAATCCGACTCGTTGTTTGCGTGGCATTGGTTAGTCGTCCTCGCTCGTGGGGGCGCGATCGGCGTCTTCGCCGACCGCCGCCGGCTCCAGCTCGGCGTCGTCTGCGTCGGTTTCGGTGGGGTCTGCTTCAGGCTCCTGGGCCGCCTCGCGCTGCGCCGCGCGTTGGGCGGCGGCAGTCTGGGCGAGCGGCGCGATGGCCGCGACGCCGGCCTGCTGGCGCTCGCGCAGGATGGTGCGCAGGCGGGCGATCTGTCGCCGGGCGACCTTGAGCGCCATGGGATTCTGCAGCTGGCGGGTGCCGCGCTGGAACTGCAGGTTGAACATCTCGCGGTAGGCCTCGTTGATCGCCTCGGCGAGTTCGGCGTCGGAGAACGTGCGCGCTTCGTCGGCGAGTGGGTTGGCCATGGTTAGATGACGTCCATTTCGCGCACGACGATGCGGGTCCTGACGGGCAGTTTGTGGCTGGCGCGGCGCAGGGCTTCGCGCGCGTCGGCTTCCTCGACGCCGCCGATCTCGAAGATCACGCGGCCGGGCTTGATCACGGCGACCCACTTCTCGGGCGCACCCTTGCCCTTGCCCATGCGAGTTTCGGCCGGCTTCTGGGTGACCGACTTGTCGGGGAAGACGCGAATCCAGACCTTGCCGCCGCGGCGCACGTAGTGAGTGATGGCGCGGCGAGCGGCTTCGATCTGACGCCCATCGAGCCAGGCGGCGTCGAGCGACTGGAGTCCGATTTCGCCGAAGGCGACGGTGCTGCCAGCCTGCGACAGGCCGCGACGCCGGCCGCGATGGTGCTTGCGCCATTTGACGCGACGAGGCTGCAGCATTAGCTCGACCTTCCGCGCTGGCCGCCGTCGCGACCGGCCAGCGGCGAAGAGGCGGGCGGGGCGATCGCCTGGGCGGGCCCGCCGGAGTCGCCGGGGCCGTCATCGGCCTGGTACGGCAGAATCTCGCCCTTGTAGATCCAACTCTTGACGCCGATGCGACCGAAGACGGTCCTGGCCTCGGCGAAGCCGTAGTCGATATCGGCGCGGATGGTGTGGAGCGGCACGCGGCCGGACATCTCCTGGGCCTGGCGTGACATCTCAGCCCCGCCAAGGCGGCCGCTGATCTTGATCTTTGCGCCCTCGGCGCCGCGCTGCATGGTGCGCTGCACGGCCTGCTTGATGGCGCGGCGGAAGGCGATGCGACGCTCGAGCTGCTCGGCGACGTTGCGCGCGACAAGCGTGGCATCGAGCTCGGGGACGCGGATCTCGGAGACGTCAACGCGCAGGCGCATGCGTTTGGCGGTGAGGTTCTCGAGGTCGCGGCGGAGCTCTTCGACGTTCTGGCCGCCGCGGCCGATCACGATGCCGGGCTTGGCGGTGTGGAGGGTGACGCCAAGCTGGTTGGCGCTGCGTTCGATGTCGATGCGTGAGATCGAGGCCTCACTCATGTGGGTGTTGATGTGGTCGCGGAGGCGGCGGTCTTCGGCGAGCAGGTCGGCGTAGCCCTTGTCGGCGTACCACTGGCTGCGCCACTCGTAGATGGTGCCGATGCGGAAGCTGGTGGGGTGAACCTTCTGGCCCATCGTCAGTTCTCCTCGTCGGAGACGACGACCGTGATGTGGCTCGTGCGCCTCAGGATGCGGCCGACGCGACCGCGCGCTTTGGCGCGGAAGCGACGCAGCGTGCGTCCGTCGCCCGCGTAGATCGACTGGACTTTAAGCTCGTCGCGGTCGAGCGAGTAGTTGTTCTCAGCATTGGCGACGGCGGATGCGAGCACTTTGGCGACCTCACGCGCGATCGGCTTGGGGGTGAAGCGAAGTTGCAGCAGCGCTTCGTCGACGGGCAGGCCGCGGATGCCCTGCATGACGATGCGGACCTTGCGGGGCGAGCTGCGGACGAACTTGGCGGAGGCCTGAACTTGCATGTCAGGTGATCCGTGTCGCACGGTCGGAGCGACCGATATGCCCGCGGAAGGTGCGGGTGGGGGCGAATTCGCCGAGCTTGTGGCCGACCATGTTCTCGGTGACGAAGACGGGAACGTGGCGCCGACCGTCGTGCACGGCGATGGTCAGGCCGACCATTTCGGGAACGATCGTGGAGGCCCGGGACCAGGTCTGGATGACCGTGCGCGCGCCGGCGGCGCGGACCCGCTGCACCTTGCGCAGCAGCTTGAAGTCCACGAACGGGCCCTTCTTGGTTGATCGCGACATCGCTCGACCTGCTCCCTAACGCCGTCGTCCGCGGCGCCGGCGCCGGACGATGAATTTGTCGGACGGCTTCTTGCCGCGGGTGCGGCGACCCAGCGTATACCAACCCCAGGGCGATTTCGGTCCGGGCAGGCCGATCGGGGCCTTGCCCTCACCGCCGCCGTGCGGGTGATCGACGGGGTTCATGACTGAGCCACGCACGCTGGGTCGCTTGCGGCGATGGCGGTTGCGGCCGGCCTTGCCCAGCTTGATGTTGTTGTGCACGACGTTGCCGACCTGGCCGATGGTGGCGTAGCAGGCTGAACGCACACGGCGCATCTCGCTGGAGGGCAGGCGCAGCAGGACGTAGTCACCTTCCTTGGCCATGATCTGGGCGCTGGCGCCGGCTGAGCGCACGATCTGCGCGCCGCGGCCTTCGGTCAGCTCGACGTTGTGGACCTGCGTGCCGTTGGGGATATCGCTCATCGGCAGTGCGCTGCCGGTGCGAATCGGGGCGCCGGGGCCGGTCGCAATGAGGTCGTCGACGGAGAGTCCGACCGGCGCGAGGACGTAGCGCTTGACGCCATCGGTGTAGACGATCAGGGCGATCCGGGCGCTGCGGTTGGGGTCGTATTCGATGGCGGCGACGCGCCCTTCGATGCCGATCCGATCGCGGCGCTTCCAGTCGATCACGCGGTAGCGACGCTTGTGGCCGCCGCCGCGGCGACGGACGGTGATGCGCCCCTTGTGGTTGCGGCCGGACTTTTTCTTGAGCGGCTCGAGCAGGCTTTTCTCGGGCTTCTTCTTGGTCAGTTCTTCGAAGGTGTGGCCGGACGCGTTGCGGCGGCCCGGCGAGGTTGGCTTGAAGTTTCGCAGCGGCAAGCTAGACCCCCTCAAACAGGCGAATCTCGTAGCCCTCGGCGAGCGAGATGATTGCCTTTTTCCAGTCGCGCTCGCGTCCCGGGCGGGCGCGCCCGATGCGTCGTTGGACGCCGCGCACGTTGATCACGTTGACCTTGCGGACGCGCACGCTGAATGCGATCTCGACAGCTTCCTTGATCTGCAGCTTGTTGGCGCGCGGGTCGACTTCGAAGACATACTTGCGCAGTTCGGCGAGCTCGGAACTCTTCTCGGTGATGATCGGTCGCCGCAGGACGGCGTAGGGGTGGATTTCCTTGGGCATTTACTCAGCCCCGCCGTTGGCCGCGGGCAGGGCCCACAGTGCTTCGACGCGACGGACTGCCGCCTCGGTCATGATCAGCTGATCGTGCGTGAGCAGGATGTAGGTGTTGAGCGTTTCGGCAAGGGTGGCCTGCACGTGCTTGAGGTTTCGTGCGCCGAGCACGAGGTCGGAGTCGAGCCCGTCGCTGACGAGCAGCGCGTTGCGCTGGACGCCGAGGGCGCTACAGAGTTTGGCGATCTGGGCAGTGCGGGGCTCGAACGTGACATCGGGGGCGGTCACGATGATGCCGCCCTCGGCGGCGCGCTGGGAGAGCATTGAGCGGATCGCGAGGCGGCGCATGCGCTTGGGCAGGCGCTGGCGGTAGGAGCGGGGGTGCGGGCCGTGCGCGACTGCGCCGCCGATGCGCGTGGGCGAGGAGGGGCCGCCGAGGCGGGCGGTGCCGCCGCCCTTCTGGCGCCGTGACTTCGCGTTGGCCTGGCGGATTTCGGAGCGGTTGAGGGTGTCGTGGGTGCCGGCGCGTTGATTGGCGCGGAAGGCGAGCATCGCCTGGTGGACGACGCCGAGATTCGGCTCGATGCCGAAGACGCTGTCGTCGGCTTCGATCTCGCCGACGTTTTGGCCGGCTGCGTCGATGACCGGGAGCTTCATCGCTTCTTGCCTCCCCGCCGTTTGGTCTGCCGGATTTTGACCATGCCGCTGCTCGCGCCGGGAACGGAACCTTCGACGTAGACGAGGTTTCGCTCCGGGTTGATCTCGATGACCTGCAGATTCATTGAGGTCCGGGTCACGCCGCCCATGCGGCCGCCCATTTTGGTGCCCTTGAGGACGCGGCCGGGGGTGGTGCCGGCGCCGACAGAGCCGGGCGCGCGGTGCCGGTCGCTCTGTCCGTGGGTGGCGGGGCCGCCGCGGAAGCCGTGGCGCTTGACCACGCCGGCGAAGCCCTTGCCCTTGGAGACGGCCTGGACATCGACACGGTCGCCGACGCTGAAGATTTCGCCGACGTTGAGCACGGCGCCGACCGCGAGATCGGCGAGCTCGGCGGGTTCGGCGCGGAACTCGCCGATGCGCTTGAGGGCGCCGTTGCTGCCGGTGTGACCGCGCTCGGCCTTGCTGACACGCCAGTCGGGCCGCGGGCCGAAGCCGATCTGGACGGCCGAGTAGCCGTCGCGCGAGGGGGTCTTGAGCTGGGTGATCGGGCAAGGACCGACTTCGAGCACGGTGCAGCCGACGACGCGGCCGTCGTCGCGGATGACCTGCACCATGCCGAGCTTCTTGCCGAGGAGGCCAGGGACTGACATGGCGGCCCTACAACTTGATCTCGACGTCGACGCCGCTCGAAAGCTGCAGCCGCATCAGTGTGTCAACGGTGCGGCCGGTCGGTTCGAGGATGTCGATGATGCGCTTGTGGGTGCGGATTTCGAACTGCTCGCGACCGTCCTTGTGCACGAATGGCGAGCGGATCACGGTGTACTTGCGGATTTCGGTGGGTAGCGGAATGGGACCCGCGACGCTCGCGCCCGTCTTTTCGGCGGCATCAAGAATCTGCATCGCGCTCTCATCGAGAATGCGATGGTCGTAGGCCTTCAGGCGGATGCGAATCCTTTGGCGGGCCATGCTGCGTTCGTCCGTCTACTCGAGGATCCGGGTGACGGCCCCGGCGCCGACGGTGCGACCGCCTTCGCGAATCGCGAAGCGCAGCCCCTCCTCCATCGCAATCGGATGAATCAGCTTCACGTGCATCTGCACGTTGTCGCCCGGCAGCGCCATCTCGATCCCCTCCGGCAGACCAATCTCGCCGGTCACGTCGGTCGTGCGGATGTAGAACTGCGGCCGGTAGCCCTGGAAGAACGGCGTGTGCCGCCCGCCCTCCTCTTTGCCCAGGATGTAGACCTCCGCCTCGAAGGTCGTGTGCGGGGTGATCGAACCGGGCGCCGCCAGGACCTGCCCGCGCTCAATCTCCTCGCGGTTCAGGCCGCGCAGCAGACAGCCCACGTTGTCGCCCGCCTCGCCCGTCGGCAGGGTCTTCTTGAACATCTCCACGCCCGTGACCACCGTCTTGCGCGTGTCTTTGACCCCCACAATCTCAATCTCCTCGCCGCTCACCACCACCCCGCGCTCGATCCGACCGGTCGCCACCGTGCCCCGGCCTTTGATCCCGAAGACGTCCTCAATCGGCATCAGGAACGGCTGGTCGACCGGCCGCAGCGGGGTCGGCACGTAGCCGTCGACCGCCGCCATCAGCTCTTTGATCGTCGCGTACTCCGGCGCCTCCGGGTCGGTCGAGTCGCTCTCCAGCGCGTGCAGCGCCGAACCGCGAATCACCGGCACGTCGTCGCCCGGGAACTCCTGCGCGCTGAGCAGCTCGCGCACCTCCAGCTCGACCAGCTCCAACAGCTCCTCGTCGTCCATCTGGTCGACTTTGTTCAGATAGACCACCATCCGCGGCACGCCCACCTGGCGCGCCAGCAGAATGTGCTCGCGGGTCTGCGGCATCGGTCCGTCCGGCGCCGCCACGACCAGAATCGCGCCGTCCATCTGCGCCGCCCCGGTGATCATGTTCTTGATGTAGTCCGCGTGGCCCGGCGCGTCGATGTGCGCGTAGTGGCGCTGCTCGGTCTCGTACTCCACGTGCGCAATCGCAATCGTGATGCCCCGCGCTTTCTCCTCCGGCGCGTTGTCGATCGAGTCGAAACTCGAGAACGAGACCGAGGGGTCGCTCAGCGCCAGATACTTCGTGATCGCCGCCGTCAGGGTCGTCTTGCCGTGATCCACGTGGCCGATCGTGCCCACGTTCACGTGCGGCTTGGTCCGCTCGTACATCTTCCGCGCCATCTGACTGCTCCTTCGCTCCGCTCGTGGGGTCCGCTAACGCGCGGCCGCGAGCACACTCTGCGGTACGACCGCGTAGTGGTCGAACTCGATGCTTGCCATGGCACGACCCTGCGTCATGGAACGCAGGGTCGTGGTGTAACCGAACAATTCAGCCAGCGGGATCTGTGCGCGGATGACCTGAGCGGAGCCGCGGACCTCGGTGCCGAGCACCTGGCCGCGACGGCCGCTGACGTCGCCGAGCACATCCCCGAAGAACTCATCGGGTGAGGAGATCTCGGCCCGCATGACGGGCTCGAGCTGGACCGGGTCGGCCTTGCGCATCGCTTCGCGGAAGGCCATGCTGCCGGCCGTCGCGAAGGCGATCTCGCTGGAGTCGACCTGGTGGAAACTGCCATCGATCAGGGCGACCTTGACATCGACGACGGGGAAGCCGCCGACGACGCCGTTGCGCATCGCGTCGATCACGCCACGCCGCACCGAGGGAACGAACTGTTGGGGCACGGAGCCGCCGGTGGTGTCGTCGACGAACTCGAAGCCGTCGCCGGCACGGGCGGGCTCGACGCGGAGCACGACGTGGCCGTATTGGCCGCGGCCGCCGCTCTGGCGGACGAAGCGGCCCTCGGCTTCGGTGCGGCGGCGGATCGTTTCTCGGTAGGCGACCTGGGGGCGGCCGACGTTACAGACGACGTTGAACTCGCGGCGGAGGCGGTCGGCGATCACTTCGAGGTGCAGCTCGCCCATGCCGGAGATCAGCGTCTGGCCGGTCTCGTCGTTGAATTCGACGTGGAATGTGGGGTCTTCTTCGACCAGCTTGCGCAGCGAGGCGCCGAGGCGGTCCTGATCGTCCTTGCTCTTGGCCTCGATGGCGACTGAGACGACGGGTTCCGGGAAGCGAATCTGGTCAAGCAGGAGCGGAGCGTCGCGGGTGCAGAGGGTGTCGCCGGTGAAGGTACCCTTGGGCCCAACGAAGGCGGCGATGTCGCCGGCGGTGACGCGTTGGATGTCCTCGCGGGAGTCGGCGTGCATGCGCAGCAGGCGTCCGGCGCGCTCGACTTTGTCGCGGCTCGAGTTGTAGACGCTCGCGCCGGCTTCGAGGGTTCCGGAGTAGACACGCACGTAGGCGATCCGGCCGACGTAGGGGTCGGTGACGATTTTGAAGGCGAGCGCGGTGAGCGGTTCATTGGGATCGGCGCGGCGCTCGATTTCGACGCCGCCGGGGCCGACGCCGTGCACAGGCGGGACTTCATCGGGGGCGGGCAGGTAATCGACGATCGCGTCGAGCAGGCGCTGGACTCCGACGTTCTTGAGCGCGCTACCGCAGAGGACAGGCGTGAACAGGTTGTTGACGGCGCCGCGGCGCACGGCTTTGCGGATCTCGTCCTCGGTGAGCGCGTGGCCCTCAACGTAGGAGATCATGGTCTGTTCGTCGTTTTCGGCGATCCGCTCGATCATGGTCTCGCGCCAGCGGCCGGCGTCGTCAACGTATTGCTCGGGGATTGGGCCCTCACGGGGCGGGTCGTCGCGGTCGGCGCTGAAGAACCAGGCGCGCTGGCGAATCAGGTCGATGACGCCCTCGAAGCGGTCCTCGCTGCCGATCGGAATCTGGATCGGGACGGGGACGGCGCCGAGCCGGTCGCGAATCATCTCCATCGTTCGCCAGTAGTCGGCGCCGATGCGATCCATCTTGTTGACGAAGCAGATGCGGGGGACGGAGTAGCGGTCGGCCTGGCGCCAGACGGTTTCGGACTGCGGCTCGACGCCGGCGACGGCGTCGAACACGACCACGCCGCCATCAAGCACGCGCAGGCTGCGCTCGACCTCGACGGTGAAATCGACGTGCCCGGGAGTGTCGATGATGTTGATCAGGTGGTCGTTCCACTGGGCGCTGGTTGCGGCGGCTGTGATCGTGATGCCGCGCTCGCGCTCCTGATCCATGTAGTCCATGACGGTGGTGCCGTCGTGGACCTCACCGATTTTGTAGGTGCGCCCGGTGAAGTAGAGGATCCGCTCAGTGACCGTCGTCTTGCCCGCGTCGATATGCGCGATCACGCCGATGTTGCGGACATACTGAATCGGCTTAACGGCGGCCATGGTGGTGTTCCTCGGGCCCGTCGGCTACCAGCGGTAGTGGGCGAACGCGCGGTTCGCCTCGGCCATGCGGTGGACCTCTTCACGGCGGCGGACCGCGGTGCCGGTGTGGTTGTAGGCGTCGAGCAGCTCGTCGGCAAGGGAAAGGTAGGCGGCGCGGCCCTTGCGGGCGCGCATCGCGGTGACGAGCCAGCGAATCCCGAGCGAGGCCCGGCGGTCGTGGCGGATTTCGACGGGCACCTGGTAGGTGGCGCCGCCGACGCGGCGGGGTCGCACTTCCATTTCGGGGGTGATGTTGGTGAGCGCCTGATCGAAGACATCGAGGGGGTCCTGGCGGACGCGGTCGCGGATCACGTCGAGCGCCTGATACATGATGTTTTCGGCGATGCTCTTCTTGCCGTTGAGCATGATGCGATTGATCACCATCTGGACGGGGACGCTGTCGTAGCGGGCATCGGGTCGGATTTGATGGCGGTCGGGACGGCGGCGACGCGGCATTGCTTGGCTCTCTCAGAGCTGGCCGCCTCCAACTGGCGGCAAAGTGAAGGCCACCCGTTAATGGGTGGCCGCGGTGGTCAATCCTGCTGTCTTGCGCGCTCCGTACTTGGAACGCCCTCGCTTCCGCTCGGCGACGCCGAGCGCGTCGAGCGCCCCACGGACGACCTGATAACGGACGCCGGGGAGGTCGCGAACGCGACCGCCACGGATGAGTACGATCGAGTGTTCCTGCAGCGTGTGGCCCTCGCCGGGGATGTAGGCGGTGACTTCGATGCCGTTGGTGAGGCGGACGCGGCAGACTTTGCGGAGGGCGGAGTTGGGCTTCTTGGGGGTGACGGTGCGGACGGCGGTGCAGACGCCGCGCTTCTGCGGCGAACCGGAGTCCTGGGTGGTGCGATTGGTGAGCGCGTTGTAGCGGAAGCGGAGCGCGGGGGCCTTGGCCTTTTTGCGGCCCTTCTTACGCCCGTGGCGCGCGAGCTGGTTGATCGTCGGCACTGGGCTGCCTGTCCATCCCCGGCCTGCGCAGCTTGGCGCATGTTGGGCGGAGTGAGTTGTGCGCTTCCACAATAGAAGGGCCAAAGCCGGCGGTTGATCCGCGTCGAGCGGGCCCAGTGGGCAACCTACTCGGTGGTCATCGCCCGTGGACGGCTTCAGCCCGTGCGCACCCTAAAGCGCGCGTAGAACCAGAATCATAGCCAATCGCTGTGCCTCGTGGCAACCCCAACGGCTTGACCGATTGCGACTGTGGCGCGTCTGTCGCGCAGCTGTCAGACGCCGGCGTAGGAGTGCAGGCCGCTGATCCAGAGGTTGACGCCCAGATAGGTGAAGAGCACGGCGGCGAAACCGGCGACGACGATCCAGGCGCTGCGGCTGCCGCGTAGGCCGCGCAAACCGCGCGCGTGGATGTAGACGGCGAAGATCAGCCAGGTGACAAGCGCGGCGGTTTCCTTGGGGTCCCAACCCCAGTAGCGGCCCCAGGCGTCGTTCGCCCAGAACGCTCCGAGCGCGACGCCGACGGCGAGCAAGGGGAAGCCGACGAGCACCGCGCGGTAGGTGAGCAGGTCGCAGCGCTCGGGCGCTGGCAGGAAGGCGAAGCGTCCGGCGCGCCCGGCGAAGCGCCAGCCCTGGGCGAGGTGCATCACGGCGGCGCCGAACGCGACGGCGAGCACGGCGTAGGAGAGAATCATCAAGGCGACGTGAATCGTGAGCAGGGTGGGACTCTGGAGGGCCGGGACGAGGACTTCCTGGCCCTCGCTGGGGAATGCGAGGGCGCTGGCGTAGAGCCCGCAGGCGACCGGGAGCACGAACGCGCCGGCGAGGCGGGTGCCCGAGCGGTATTCGAAGATGACGTAGATGAGCACGATCGCGATGCCGAAGGACATCGAGAACTCGAACAGATTGCTGTAGGGGGCGTGCTGGAGGGCGATGCTGCGCATCACGAGCCCGGCGAGGCCGACGAGCGCAGCGACCCAGGCGCTGAGCGTGGCCATGCCGCCGAGCGTGGCTGATCGGTGGATGCGGGCGGAGTGGGCGGACTGGCCGGCGACGCCGGGATCGGTCGCGACGACGCGCTGGCTGCTGAGGACGGCCGCGAGCCAGGGTTGCGCGGCGTAGACGATCGAGGTCGAGGCGGCGCAGATGGCCGCGACGAAGCTGGCCCAGAGCAGGAACAGCGCGCTGTCGGCCACGCGGTCGCCCTCTTCCCTGATCGATTCTACGCTGAGGCGCTACGAGGGGGCCGCCTCAGGAGCTGCGAGCGCTGGCTCAGGCGGTGGAGCCGACTCCGCCTTCGCCTCTTCGGCTGCCTTCGCGCGCTCCTTCTTGAGGGCGGCGAGGGCGCTTGCGCGGCGAGGCGTGCTGGCGTCGCCGAAGGTGAGGCGTCGGAAGGCCTCGGCCCAGGGGACGCGCCCTTCAGCGGCGGCCATGCGCTGGCGCTGCGTCATGCGCTTGGCCATCTCGTCGCGGTTGGAGGCCTGGACCTGGGTGGCGTGGTGGAAGAGCGCGTCGACGCGGCGCTCGAGCTGGCCGCTGACGTCGACCCAGTGGTCGGGCTCGCGGGTGCCAGCGAGGAAGACGGTGTTGACGCGGTGGGGCTCGAGGCCGGCGGTGATCTGCTCGGCGTAGGTGTGGGGGTTGCGGGAGAGCGGGAAGACGGCATCGAGGGCGGCGATGCCGACGGTGCGGTGGTCGCGGTGATTGAAGCCACGGTAGCCGTCCCACGTGATCATCAGCTCGGGCCGGACCTCGCGCACGACGCGGACCAGGGCGCCGCGTAATTCGGGGCCGTCCTCGACGAAGCCGTCGGGCCAGCGCAGGAAGATGCAGCGGCGGACGCCGAGCTCGGCGGCTGCGGCCTCCTGTTCGGCCTCGCGCAGCGCGGCGAGGTCGGCGGGGGCGAGGTCGGGGTCCTTGCTGCCCTTGTCGCCGCTGGTGACGAGGCAGAAGGTGACATGCCATCCGTCGTCGGCGAGCGCTGCGACGGTACCGCCGCAGGTGAACTCGATGTCGTCGGGGTGCGCCATCACGACGAGGGCGCGGCGCGGTTCCTGCTGGGTCGAATCGGTCATGAGCGGCTCCTCGACCGAAGCTTACGCGGCCTGCGGCGCGCGGCGTGGGCGGGCCTAGCGCGCGGCGGTCGCCATGAGCGCTTCGGCAGCCTCGGCGCAGGGGGAGGGATCACGCTCCGGCTCGTCGAGCAGGGACTCGTAGAGCTCGAGCATGCGCTCGGCGACGACGGGCCAGGCGTAGCGGCGCACCGACATGACGGCGCGCTCGCCCATGCGCTTGCCGCGATCGGGCGCGTCGAGCACCCTGGCGAGCGAGTGGGCGAAGGCGGCGGGCGAGCGTTCGGGTGCGAGGTAGCCGGTGCGGCCGTCGGCGATCGTGGTCATGAGCCCGCCGACGCGGGAGCCGACGACGGGGGTGCCGCAGGCCATCGCCTCGACGGCGACGAGACCGAAGCTCTCGTAGGCGGAGGGCATGGCGCAGACATCGGCAGCGCGGTGCAAGTCGGGCAGCAGGTCGCGCGGGGCGGCGTCCTGCATGAACACGCGGTCGCCGACGCCGGCCGCGTCGGCGATAGCGCGGAGGCGGCAGCGTTCGTCGGCGTCGCGCTCGTCGCCGCCGACGATCCAGATGACGGGCTTCGGGTCGCAGTTGAGGCGCGCGAGCGCTTCGATCAGCAGGTCGACGCCCTTGAGCGGTTCGAGGCGGCCGACGAAGAGGATCGCCGGCTCGTCGGCGACGCGCAGGTTGGGCAGCTCGCGGCTGACTGCGGCCCGGGCGGCCTCGCGGTCGCCGGGATAGAAGCGCTGGAGATCGACGCCGCCGGGGGCGGTGCGGATGCGGCCGGGGTCGGCCTGGTAGAAATCGACCAGGAAGTCGCGTTCGTGCGCTGTCCAGGGGATCAGCAGGTCGGCGCAGGAGGCGACGTGATGCTCGCCGGCGATGCGGATGGCCGGTTCGGCGCGGTCGCCGTCGAGGCCGGGGGCGCGATAGTGGCGGTTCTTGATCTCGCCGAGGGTGTGGAAGGTGGCGGCGTGGGGACAGCCCCAGCGCTGTGCCAGCGAGATGCCGCTGAGGCCGGAGACCCAGTAGTGCGAGTGGAGGACTTCGTAGGTCCAGCCGTGGCGGCGCGCGATCTGGTCGGCGCGCGAGGTGAAGGCGTCGATGTGCGCGGCGACTTCGATCGGTGAGAGCGGGGTCGGCGGGCCGACATCGACGTGGACGACCTGGGCGCGGGGGGCGATCGGCACGACATCGGGGAGGTCGGGACGGTCGCGGCGCGTGTAGATGTCGACGATGCGGTCGCGCGCGGCGAGCTGTTGGGCGAGTTCGGCGACGTACACGTTCATGCCACCGGCCTTGGTGGTGCCGGGGCGGGCCAGCGGCGATGTATGGGTGGAGATCACCGCGAGGCGTCGAAGGTGATGAGACATCGTCAGTCAGCCCGTTGCAGCTGGAGGCGCTGCACCGCGGTCGGGCGGCCGCCCAGCTCGAACTTATAGGGCTCGTCGCCGCGCAGGAAGTTCACACGACGCAGACCGCGTTCGGCGGCGTCGCGCAGGCACAGCACTTTGGAGGCGAGGCCGACGTTGAGATCGCGGAAGCGAGCGTCGAAGCCGCTGTTGTAGAGCATCAACTCGTCGTGCGTCTCCCAGCACAGGATCATCGCGGCTGGTTCGTTTGAGATGTTGAGGCGGTAGAGGCGCAGCCAGCCGTGCTGCGACATGGCAGCGCCGAGGGCGACGAAGAAGCGCTCCATTTTGGGGGTGAGGAAGACGGCCTTGTCGCCGCGCGAGCCGCTCATCATCTCCATGAAGCGTGGCAGCTGCGCGGCGATCTCGTCGGGCTGTTGCAGCACATCGAGCGCGACGGCGGAGCGGAGCGTGCGGAGCGGTCGGAGCTTGCGGCGGACCTCTCGCCGATCGCGGGAGCGCAGGCGTTCGAGATAGGCGTCCCAACCGCCTTCGAGATCGACGACGGGACAGATGGCCTCTTCGCTCAGCTCGGCGCGCCAGCCGCGGTGTTGGGCCGTCGCGCCGAGCAGATCGACGAGAGCTGCATCGGCATCGAGGCCACGCAGGTCGACGCTGGTGGCGCCGCTCTGCTCGAGGTGGTCGAACAAGGCCTCGACCACCTGGTGCTCGTGACCGGTCGCGGCGACGGGGCCCATGTAGTCGGCGACTTCGTGGTCGCCGAGCCAGGCGGCGGAGCCGCCGTTGCGGGCGAGTGGGAGCACGCCGACGAGCTCGCCGTTGGCGGCTTCGACGGGCAGAATGTTGAACTCGACGGCTGCGGGATGGGCACCGCCGCCGCCTTGGCCGCCACCGTCACTGCCGAACACGGACCACCAGGCGCGGGCGAACTCGGGCGCGACGAATGGGGCGACGGTGGGTTTCGCGGAGGCGACGAGTGCGCGCCAGCGCGGGGCCAGCTGATCCCAAGCCTCGACGCTGGAGACGATGTGCATCAGTCGGGCCGGACCAGCGCGAGGAACTCGGCGCGGGTTTCATTCTGGGTTTGGAAGGTGCCGCGCATCGCGGAGGTGACCATGCGCGAGCCGGGCTTCTTGATCCCGCGCATGGTCATGCAGAGGTGCTCGGCCTCGACCGCGACGGCCACGCCGTCGGGCTCGAGGGATTCCATCATGATGTCGGCGATCTGGGCGGTGAGCCGCTCCTGCAGCTGCGGGCGCCGCGCGACGGCGTCAACGAGCCGCGCGAGCTTGGAGATGCCGACCACCCGACCGCGCGGCACGTAAGCGACGTGCGCGGTGCCGCGGAAGGGGAAGAGGTGGTGTTCGCAGATCGAGAAGAAGGGGATGTCGCGCAGGATCACCATTTCGTCGTGACCCTCGTCGAAGCCGACCCGAAGCAGCGTGCGGGGATCGATGTCGCGCCCGCCGAGCACTTCGTGATAGGCGGCGGCGACGCGGCGGGGGGTTTCTTTGAGGCCTTCGCGATCGGGGTCTTCGCCGAGCGCCAAGAGTAGCTCGCGGACCGCGGCTTCGGCGCGGCTGAGGTCGACTTGATCGTTGGTCACGACATGCCCTCCACGATCGCGGCGGCGACATCGGCGTACTGCGCGGGCAGGCGGACGAGGTCGGCGTCGAGCCGATCAACGAGGTCGGCGTCTTTGAGTCCGTGCCCGGTGATGGTGCAGGCGACGCGTCGGCCGGAGAGCTCGCGCGGATCGGCGGCGAGCAGACCGGCGACGGAGGCGGCGGAGGCGGGCTCGCAGAAGACGCCCTCCTGCTGTGCGAGGAGCTGCCAGGCGTCGAGAATCTGTTCGTCGGTCACCGCGGTGATTGAGCCGCCGGAGTGGTCGCGGGCTTCGATCGCGCCGTCCCAGGAGGCGGGATTGCCGATCCGGATCGCGGTCGCCAGCGTCTCGGGGCGGTCAACGCGGCGGCCGCTGACGAGCGGGGCCGCGCCGGCGGCCTGCACGCCCATCATGCGCGGCAGCGCGGCGGTGCGCTCGGCCTGGAAGTACTCGCGGTAGCCCTGCCAGTAGGCGGTGATGTTGCCCGCGTTGCCGACGGGCAGCCAGTGCTGCTCGGGAGCGTCGCCGAGGCTGTCGACGACCTCCATGGCGGCCGTCTTCTGGCCGGCGATGCGGTAGGGATTGACGGAGTTGACGAGCGCGACGGGGAGCTGATCGGTGGCTTCGCGGGCGAGGCGCAGCGCATCGTCGAAGCTGCCGTCGATCGCGAGGACGCGGGCGCCGTGGGCGATCGCCTGGGCGAGTTTGCCCTGGGCGATTCGGGCGCCGGGGACGAGCACGAAGGCCTTCAGGCCGCAGCGGGCGGCGTAGGCAGCTGCGGAGGCGCTGGTGTTGCCGGTCGAGGCGCAGAGCACGGCGGTGGCGCCCTCTTCGAGGGCTTTGGCGACCGCGAGCACCATGCCGCGATCCTTGAATGACGCGGTGGGGTTGCACAGTTCGAGCTTCAGCCAGACCTCAGCGGCGCCCGTGCGGCGTTCGAGGCTCGTGGCGCGGACGAGCGGGGTGCTGCCTTCGCCAAGACTGATGCGCGGCGTGGAGTCGGTGATCGGGAGCCACTCGGCGAAGCGCTCGAGCACGCCGACTGAGCCGCCGGCGGAGGGAGCGGTCAGCCCCGTCGCCCTGCCTGTTGCTGTGCCTGTTGCTGTGCCGGGCGTGTCAGTCATCTGACTGCACCCGGGCGTATGACTTGAGTTCGCGGATCTCCTGTTCGAGGTCGTTGATCTGGCGGCGGCGGATCTGTTCCTGCAGGGCGACGAAGCGCTGCTGTTCGCGGGATGCTTCGTCGCGGATCTGTTCGACCTCGTCGCCCAGCGCCGCGAGCGCTCGCTCGCGGTGGCCGTCGCGCGAGCGCAGCTGTTCCGCGCCTCGCTCGATGTCGCCCATGCGCTCCTCGAAGGCCTCGAAGCTGCGACGCACGCTGGCGGCCATGGCGGAAGCTTCATCGAGCATTCGCCGCGAGTCCTCGGCGCGCCCGCGCATCGCTTCGATCGTGGCAGCCAGGTCGTCCCACTGGTCTGAAGTCTCGGTGACGCGGCGGAGCGACTGCAGGGCGGTGTTGACCCGCTCGGAGAGCTCGTCGAGCTTGCGGTCGCCGGCGTCAGCGCGAGCTTCCAGCGCACGCTGTTCAGCGTGGGCGCGGCGGACGGCCTCGGTGTTTGCGGCGATCCGCGCGTCGTTCGCCTCAGCGTGCGAGTCGGCCAGCGCGACGCGCTGGGTGAGCTCGCCGGCGTCGTCGCTGAGACGGTCGACAGCGACGTCGATCGCCGAGAGGCGCTCGACGATTTCGTTCGACGCATGTTCGGCGGCGTCGAGGCGGCGCGTGACGTGCGCGAGCGATTCGCGCTCCACGCCGACTTCATGGCGCAGCTGGCGGTGCGCGACGTCGAGCCGTTCGTCGCGCTCATCGAGGGACGACTGGAAGCGGCCAAGCCGCTCGCGCATGGTCTGGATTTCGTCGAGCCGCACGGACATCGCGGATGCCTGGGAGATGGCGCGGAGAGCCAGCGCCTCGGTTTCGCGCACGCGGTCCTGGAGGGCGGAGGCTTCGCGACGGTCTCGATCGGCGGCGAGCGAGAGTTCGGCGAGGCGATCGCGGATGCCGGCCAGGTCCTCCTCGAGCATCAGCATCCAGGCGTCGTTCTGCTCGGTGGGGCGGAACGCGCTCATCAGGTCACGTTGGCTTCCCGGTCCTCGATCCGCAGCCGGACGCCAACTTCGAGGACGCTCTCGGACTGTTCGAGCGCGGCGAGGACGCGGTCGATCGCGCCGTCGGGACCGGCGTGGGTGGTGATGATCAGCTCGGCGGCGGGTGCGTCGGTGGGCGACGGGTCTGGCCGGGGCGCCTGGAGGACGGAGGCGATGCTGACGCCCTGTTCAGCGAAGGCCTGGCCGAGTTCGGCGAGCACGCCGGCGCGGTCGGGGACGGCGAGGCGCAGGTAGGTGGGGAGGCAGACCTCGGAGAGCGGCAGGAGGCGCGGCGGCCCGTCTGACGAGCGCTGCGCGCGCGGCGCCTGCCCGGCCGCGATGCCGCGGACCACATCGAGCAGGTCGCCGAGCACGGCGCTGGCGGTGGCGCCTGCGCCTGCGCCGGGACCCTCCAGGACCACAGCTCCGAGCGGATCGCCCTCGACGGCGACGGCGTTGAGGACACCGTCGACGCGAGCCATGGGGTCGTGCGTGGGGATCAGGGTGGGGTGGACGCGGACGTCGATGCCGCCGTCGGTGCGACGCGCGGTGGCGAGCATCCGAATCGTGTAGCCGAGGCGGGCGGCGTGCTCGAAGTCGCGCGCGCTGAGCGCGCGGATGCCTTCGCGGTGGACGTGGTCGGGCTCGATCCGGGTGTGGAACGCGAGCGAGGCCAGAATCGCGAGCTTGTAGGCGGCGTCGATTCCCTCGACATCGTTGGTTGGGTCGGCCTCGGCATAGCCGAGCTGCTGCGCGTGCGCCAGGGCTGCTTCGTAGGACGCGCCGTGCTGCGACATCTCGGTGATCATGTAGTTGGTGGTGCCGTTGATGATGGCGCGGACGCAGCTCACCTCGTTGGCCTGGAGTTCGCGCTGGAGCACGCCGATGATCGGGATGCCGCCACCGACGCTGGCTTCGTAGCGCAGCTCGACGCCGTGCTCAGCGGCCAGCTCGAGCAGCTGCGGGCCGTGCTTGGCCATGACCTCTTTGTTGGCGGTGACGACGGATTTGCCCGACCGCAGCGCGGCGGAGATGCACTCGAGCGCGGGAGATTCGCCGCCCATGAGCTCGATCACGACATCGAGATCGTCGCGCGTGCAGACCTGGAGCGGGTCGTCGGTCAGCTCAGCATGGTCGCCGACCTGCGCGCGGCGCCGTTCGAGGTCGCGCACGGCGACGGCACGCACCGACAGGTTGCGGCCCACGCGGCGCGCGAACGCGTCGTGGTTCTCGTGCAGCGCGTCGAACACACGCCCGCCGACGACTCCGAGGCCCAGCAGGCCGACGCCGACATCGCGGCCATCGCTCATGCGGGCGCGCTGCCCTCCTCAGCAGCCGCGGGGGTCGGCGGCTGGGAGACGGGCGCTGGCTCGACCGGGGCCGGCTCAGGGGCGGGCGCTGCGGCAACCGCGGTTGGCTCGGGGGCGGGCGTCGCCTCGACCGGGGCCGGCTCGGGGGCGGGCGTTGCCTCGGCCGGGGCCGGCTCAGGGGCGGGCGCTGCGGCAACGGCGGTTGGCTCAGGGGCGGGCGCTGCCTCGACCGGCGTCGGCGCAGGGGCGGGCGCTGCGGCAACGGCGGTTGGCTCAGGGGCGGGCGCTGGCTCGGCCGGGGCCGGCTCGGGGGCTGGGGCGGCGGCGGCCGGGGCCGGCTCGGGGGCTGGGGCGGCGGCCTCCATACCCGGGTCCGGAGCGTCATCGTCGAACGGCGTCGGCTCGGCAGCGCGGGCGGCGCGCTCGGCCATGCGGGTGACCATGCGGTAGCGACTGGTCAGGCGCATGTGGTCGGCGGTGTAGGGCAGCAGCGCGACGTGGCGCGCGCGCTTGATTTCGCGCGCCAGCTTGGTCTGATCCTTGGCCGTGAGCCCGGTCTTGCGGCGCGGTTCGATCTTGCCTCGATCGGAGAGCAGCTTCTTCAGCTTGTCGACATCCTTGTAGTCGATGAGTTCGACTTCCTGGGGGGTGAAGACAGGGGCGCGGCGGCGCCGCGAGGAGCGGCGGCGGGTGCGCTCGAGCATCTGGGGGACGCGCTCGCCGCTGGTGGTGGTTGGCCCCGGGGTGACGCGCTGCGGCTCGGGCTCGGGGATCGGCGCCGGAGCGGCGGCGGGGCTGGGCGCCGCTTCGAGGCTCGGCGCGGCGACCGTCTCAGCGACAGGCGGCGGCGCGGCGGGCGTTTCGGTTGGCGGCATCAGCGGCGTCGGCGCCGCTGCGGCTTCCGGTTCTGTGGTCATGTCGTCACTCCTCGCGCTCGTTCGTTCGTCCTGCCCGACCGCTCAACTCCCCGACTACTCGAAGGGAAGATCATCTGCGTCCATGCCGCCCGGCGCGCCGCCGCCGGAGCCTCCGCTGTCCCAGTCGCCGTCGCCGCCGCGACTGCCGAGCATCTGCATTTCGCGCGCTATGACCTCGGTCATGTATCGCGTGTTGCCGTCACGGTCTTCCCATTGTCGCGTCTGCAACCGACCTTCGACGTAGACTTGGCGTCCCTTGCTGAGATATTGCCCGGCGATCTCGGCGAGTCTGGCCCAGCAGACCACACGCACCCACTCCGTGTCCTCACGTTGCTCGCCGTCGCGCGTCGTGTAGCGGCGATTGCAGGCGACGTTGAAATTCGCGACCGCCTGGCCGTTTGCCGTGAAGCGCATCTCGGGATCCGCGCCCAGATTTCCGATGATTTGGACCTTGTTGAGGCTGGCCATGCCCGTTACTCCCTCGCGATGCCCGACGATGGGCCGAATCTGCCCTCAGACTAACCGTCGCGGCGGACGATTAGGTGACGCAGCACCTGGTCGTCGATGTGCAGCGCACGCTCCAGCTCGACGCCGCGGGCGTCGTCTTCGGCCGAGAAGTGGGCGATCAGATAGTGGCCCTCGAAGGCCTGCTGGATCGGGTAGGCGAGACGCCGGCGACCCCAGTCGATCACATCGGTGACCGTGTTGCCGTGCTCGTTGAGCAGCGTGCGCAGATCGAGGATTCGCTGATCCAGCTGCTCCCCGGCGACATCCGGGTGCAGCACCAACATCATTTCGTAATCGCGCGTCACAACTGCCTCCTGCTGAGTCTGTTCAGGTTGACCGGCCGGCGGCCGCGGCGATCCCGGGGATCGGGAATGCCGAGGCCAGATCGTGTACATCGGAGCGGACCGCGGCGCGGACCGATTCGTCATCCACCGCGTCGAGCACGCGACCGATCAGTCGCGCCACTGCGGCCATTTCGGCCTCGCGCATGCCGCGCGTGGTGAGGGCGGGCGTGCCGATCCGCACGCCGCTGGTGACGGTGGGCCGCTGCTCGTCGTAGGGGATGGTGTTCTTGTTGGCGGTGATCCCGGCGGCGTCGAGCGCGGTCTCCGCGACTTTGCCGGTGAGACCTTTGACGCCGACATCGACGAGGACGAGATGGTTGTCGGTGCCGCCGGAGACGAGCCGCAGGCCCTCGCTCTGGAGACCCTGAGCCAGGGCCTTGGTGTTGGCCACGATCTGCGCGGCGTAGGCGGCGAACTCGGGGGTCGCGGCTTCTTTGAGCGCGATCGCCTTGGCGGCGATGGTGTGCATATGCGGGCCGCCGGAGGTGCCGGGGAAGACGGCGCGGTCAATCGGCCGGGCCATCGCGTCGTTGGTCAGGATCAGCGCCGAGCGGGGGCCGCGCAGCGTTTTGTGAGTCGTGGTGGTCACGACCGGCGCGTAGGGGACGGGCGAGGGGTGGACGCCGCCGGCGACGAGGCCGGCGAAGTGGGCCATGTCGACCATGAGCGTGGCGTCTACATCCTCGGCGATCTCGGCAGCGCGGGCGAAGTCGTAGTGGCGCGGGTAGGCGGTCGCTCCGACGACGATCAGCTTGGGCCGGTGCTCGCGGGCGACGGCCAGCATCGCGTCGTAGTCGATGCGCTCGGTTTCGCGGTCGACGCCGTAGGAGACGAACTGGAACCAGCGTCCGGAGATGTTGACGGGCAGGCCGTGGGAGAGGTGGCCGCCGTGATTGAGTTCGAGGCCCATCGCGGTGTCTCCGGGCTCCAGCAGCGCGTAGTAGGCGGCGAGGTTGGCCTGCGAGCCGGAGTGCGACTGCACGTTGGCGTGGTCGGCGCCGAAGAGCGCTTTGGCCCGATCGATGGCGAGCGTCTCGACGACATCGACGAACTCGCAGCCGCCGTAGTAGCGGCGGCCGGGGTAACCCTCGGCGTATTTGTTGGTGAGGATCGAGCCCATCGCGGCGAGGACTGGCTCGCTGGGGTAGTTTTCAGAGGCGATCAGCTCGAGACCGTCGTGCTGGCGGCGCGCTTCGCGCTCGATCGCGCCGGCGATGTCGGGATCGAACGACTCGATGGCGCCGGCGGCGATGGTCAGGGGCATACGGGGGCGTCCTTCGCGTCGTGGAGGCTCGCGGTCGTGCCGCGAGCCGCTGCCGCCCTGGGCAGCGCGCGAACGGTGGGTGGGCGTCGCCAGCTTATGCGTGAGAGTTGGGGCGGTCAACGGTCGCGCGTTCCCAGCGGGTCCAGGCGATATCGATTCCGGCGAGCAGGCCGCCGGCGACCAGCGAATGACCGCCCAGCGCGATCGGGACGCGCGCGGCGAGGACGGCCTCGACGAGTTCGCGCAAGGCGGGCTCGCGGATCGCCTCCGGATCGCCGAGGTCGGCGGCGAAGCGGTCAGCGCGGGATGCGCCCCAGCCGAGATGGGCGAGCAGCGGGCGGGTGTCGAAGATCACGGCGTCGGCCAGCTCGACGAGGCTGTGGACCAGGGCGGCGGCGCCGACGGCCTCACCGTGCAGGCCGACCAGCGAGCGGGCCGGTTGGCCCGCGTTGGTACGCGCGCGCATGCCGCGCTCCTCGGAGATGACCCGCACGCGGACGGCGGTATCGCGCTCGAGCGCGGCCCAGACGGCGCTGCCGACGCGGCCGATCACCATGAATTGCTGGCCGCGCTCGGTGAGCACATCGAACGCGCGCGCCAGCCGCTCGCGGGCAGGAGCGAGTTCGTCGGCATGGCGATCGAGCAGCTCGACGAGGCGCGGGCCGAGTTCGAGCACGCCCGTCTCGCGGGCGAGGCAGAGCACCGCCAGATCGGCGGGGGTGTCGAGGTCGAGCAGCGTCTGCGCCGATCGCTCGAGCAGGGCGATGTCGAGTCCGCCGTCGTCGCGCAGGCGGCGAGCGAAGCCGTTGTCGACGGGGTCGCAGCCGACGGCCGCCAGCGAGGAGGCGTGTGGGACGCCGAGCAGGTCGGACGAGTGGACGTTGTTCGTGACCGCCTGGCCGGCTGCGATCCGCTCGCGCACGGCCTGCCAGTCGGCGGCCGTCATCGCGGGCATCCCCGCGCCGGCGTAGCAGACCGGGCCGGCGGCCTGGAGCGCGGCAGCCGCGACGACTGAGCCGACGGCGGCCTGCGGGTCGGTGCGCTGCAGGCTGAGGCCTCCGACGTGCTCGAAGAGTTCGGGGGCGGTGGTGTGGACAACGATCTCGGCGAAGCCGGCGTCGTGGGCGCGCTCGGCGGTGTCGAGCAGGCAGGCGACGCGCGCCGCTTCGACCATCCGCTCGCCGACCGACCCGGCGCCGGGGTCGGGTCGCAGGCAGAGCCAGAATGAGGAGCTAGTCACGGAGCTCCTCGCGGGTCGCGGTCCAGGCATCGACGGCTGTGGCGCCGGCGGCGAGGAGGGCTGTGGCCGCGGCGTCGAGCGTCGCCATCGTGGTTGACACGTCGTCGACGAGCAGCACGGTGCGGCCTGCGACCGGCTCGCGGACGCGGAACGCGTCGCGCATGTTGGCGCGACGCTCGGCGAGGCTGGCGCTGCGAGCCTGCTGTTTGGTGCGCCAGCCGCGCCGCACGAGCAGGCGCGGGGCGACGGGCGCGCCGATCTGCGCGGCGATCGCGCGGGCAAGATGCTCGGCGTGGTTGCCGCCGCGGACGCGGCGGCGCCATGAGGTCATGGGGATTGGGGCGACGAGCTCGATGTCGAGGCGAGCGGCGCGAGTCGATGATCGCTCGACCAGCGGCTGGGCGGCGCGACCCACGCCGCCGTACTTGAGGGCCAGGATCAGTTCGCGCGCTACGCCGGTGTAGCTGAAGCCCGAGCGCAGCTGGCGGAAGGCCGGCGGCGCGTCCATGCAGGCGCGGCAGAGGCCCTCGGCGCGCAGCCAGCAGCGCGGGCAGCGCAGACCATCGGCGTGTTGCAGTCTTGCGGCACAGCGATCGCAGAGGACTTCGCCGATAACCCCGCATGAGGCGCACATCGAGGGGAAGACGAGGTCGAGCGCGGCGGCGGCGAGCGGCGCCACTCGCTGGGCGAGCTGGGCCGCGCGACTGAGTGGGGCAGGTGGGGACACTCGATAGACTGGCGACATGGAGATCAGAGTACGGCTCTTCGCGTCGCTGGCCGAGGGCGTCGGAACCCGCGAGCTGACGCTCTCGAACCTGCCGGAGCCGCTGACGGCGGCTGCGATCGGCGAGGAGATCTTCTGCCGCTACCCGCAGGTGGCGGGGATGCGCGACTCGGTGATGTACGCGGTCAACGCGGAGTACGTCCCGCCCGACTTTCCGGTGAGCAGTGAGGACAGCCTGGCGCTGATCCCGCCGGTGAGCGGCGGGGGCAGTGCGGACGGCGATGCGTACTTCCGGATCACTGAGGAACCGCTCAATGCGGAGGCGCTGAACAGACTGGTGCTTCGACCGGAGGCGGGAGCCGTTTCGCTGTTCCTCGGCGTGGTGCGCGACAACAATCTGGGGCGGTCGGTGGACTACCTGGAGTACGACGCCTACCCGGAGATGGCGACGCGGGTGATGCGGCAGATCGCCGCGGAGATACGCGAGCGCTGGGATGTGGTGGAGATCGCAATGCACCACCGGGTCGGGCGGCTCGAGATCGGCGAGGCGAGCGTGGCGGTGGCGGTCTCCTCAGCGCACCGCGGGGATGGGATTGAGGCCTGCCACTACGGGATCGACCGGCTCAAGGCGATCGTGCCGATCTGGAAGAAGGAAGTCTGGTCCGACGGGGAAGAGTGGATCGAGGGATCGCTGACGCCGGCCGTTGAGGCTGAGCGGGAACTCGACTAGAAATCCTCTGAACGAGTCGGCCCGCGACCGCTGCCGCAAGCGCGGATCTCCGGGCTCCATACCTGGTCGCCCCCCTCTGTCACTCCGTGACATCTCCCCCCGCTCCGCGGGGGGAGAGGGGATCAGGGCGGTTCAGAGAGTTCCTAGCGCAGGCTTGGCCTCGCGGGGATCGGGGCGATCTGCGCCTCGCTCAGCGGGTAGGCCTCCTTGCGGTAGACCTGCAGACGGTTGTAGCCAAAGTCGGCGATCAACAGCCGGTCGCCGTCGATTCGCACCGAGGCGGGCGCGCGGAGGCGCTTTTGTACCTCGAGGACAGTCAGATCGCGCTGGCGCAGCAAGATTGGCTGGTCGAGCAGCATCTTCAGCGCCGACGGGGAGAGCGTGGCGTCGCCGATGAACTTCTCGACGTAGCGCCCTTCGCGGTCGAATAGCAGGACGCGGTTGTTGCCGCGGTCGGCGACATAGATGTCGCCGTGCTGGTCGACTGCGACGCCCGCCGGGCGGTTCAGCTGCCCGTCACCATCGCCGCTGGACCCGATCGTCATGAGCGGCTCGCCGGAGGGACCGAACTTCTGCACGCGGTCGTTGCGCCAGTCGCCGACGTAGATGCAGTCCTCCGCGTCGAGGGCGATGCCCCAGGGCATGTCGAGCTCACCGACGCCGCTGCCATGGCTGCCGAACCCGTCGATGTACTTGCCCTCGAGCGTGAAGCGCTGCACGCGATGGTTCATCGTGTCGACCACGAGCAGGCGCCCCTCGCCGTCGATCGCCATGTGCGACGGACGGTCGAGCTGGCCCGGCGCGCTGCCCTGCTCGCCCCAACGCGCGACCTGCTCATTTTCGCGCGAGACGATCGTGATGGTGTGGTCGGCCTCGTCGGAGACGATCACGCGCTCGTCGGGATCGCAGACGATCCCGGCGGGCCAGACCCAACCACAGTCGGCTTCGGCGGGCCGATCGGTCGGCTCTGCGGGCCGGCGGCGGACCACGCCGAGGTCTTCGTCGTCCCAGTTCGTGATGCGCAGCGGGCCGCCAGTGTCGAAGGGCCCCCGGCCGAGCGAGTAGATCCGCCCCTCCTTGCCGATCGCGAGGTCGATCGGGTTAAAGGTGATCAGGCGCCGCCCGAGCGTCTGCTCGTAGGGGAAGCCGGCGCGCAGCAGCACGGCGAACGCGCCGTTGGCGCTCGCCGCGCCGACGCCGTTCGTTTGGGTCGTCATCGACCTGCTCCGATCGCGACCGGCGAGCGGTAGGCGTTGATCTGCTCAAATGCGCCGCCCACGATCGGGGTCGGGTCAACGCCCAGTCCCTGCTCGAGCACCGTGCTGTAGATGCTGCGGAAGTCGATCGTGTGGGAGAGGTCCTCGCCGTAGAGCCAGTCAGACGGGTCGAGCGAGGGGTATTCCGCGTAGAGACCGCCGCGGACGCCGTCGCCGATGATGTAGGCGCCGCCGCCGGAGCCGTGGTCGGTTCCCGAGCCGTTGTCGCGGATGCGCCGCCCGAACTCGGTGAAGACTAGGATCGTGACCTCCTCCGACGCATTGTGGTTGCGCAGGTCCTGAAGGAAGTCGCGGATCGCCTCGGAGAGCTGGGTCAGGAGCTGGGGCAGCTGGTCATTCTGGCCCGAGTGGGTGTCGTAGCCGCGCTGCAGGGTGTAGAAGACGCGTGCCCCGAGGCCCGCGGTGTGCACGCGCACGACATCGCGCAACGCCTGCGCGATTGGATTGCTCGCGTACTCCACCTCAGAGGCGTACTGGGTCGGCGCGTCGGCCAGGATCTCGGCGCTCTGGAGCACGCTGAGACCGGTCTGCGCCAGGTAGTCGTTCACCATCGCGGCGCCGACGACCGGCGTGTACATCCGCTGGAAGCTGCCAAGGTCCTTGACCCGCTCCTGCTCCAGCTCGATCTCGGTCATCAGACCGAAGCGGTCGAGCGAGTCGATCGAGGTGACGGTGACGCCCGGCGCGGCCAGCGCGCGGGGCAATCCAAGGCCGAAGTTGACGGCCGTGACAGGGTTCTCCCCCGCGGGATCGAACTCGCGCGTCAGCCGCGCCAGCCAGCCCTCGGTGGAGATCTTCGCGGGCGTGCAGGTGTGCCAGATGTCCATCGCGCGGAAGTGCGACCGATCGGAGCCGGGCCCGCCCTGGTGCTCCCAGCCGACGCCCTGCACCACGGCGACGTTGCCGGCGTCGTAGAGCTCCTTGAGCGGCCCGAGCGACGGGTTCCAGGCGAGCTGCTCGTTGAGCGGCAGGGTGTCTTCGGCGGGCACACTGACGGTCGGCCGGGCATCGCGGATGACGCCGTTCTGGTAGGGGATCACAGTGTTGAGGAAGTCCAGTCCGCCGGTCAGCTGGATCACCACGAGCACCGGGGGCTTCGCTGCGGTTGTCGTCATCGTTGGTCCCTCCTTTGGGACTTAGGCAAACTGGTATTCGGGCGCAGCCACGATCAGCTGCACCATGCGTCCGATTCGGCCCTCGGCCTCGGCGCCGGCGCCGTTGGCGAAGACGAGCGTCCCGCCCTCCTGCGCACGCTCGACCAGCTCGGCGCGCGTCTGCGGGTCGACCTCGAGCGGACCGCAGAGGTCGAGGCAGCGGTCCACGAGCTGCTCGGGGCTGGCGTCGCCGGCTGCGGCGACGCGCTTGATGATCGCGGCGATGCCGGGCTTGGAGGTGTCCGTCACCTGTTCGACCGCGAAGTTGACCCGCTGGGTGAGCGTGCCGGAGTCAAACCACTCCTGGCCCGTGTGCCAGCCCTCGACCGAAGGTGGGTCGTACAGCTTCTGGCCCATCAGCTCCGCCGCGCGCGAAAGTTCCGACATCGAGAGGTCGGGGAACTGCGGGGCGCCGGCGAGCTTGATCACGCCGCCGACGAACTCCACGGGGCCCTTGACCCGTTGGAACCGCGCCGCCTTGAAGAAGTCGGAGTTGAGCAGCGTCCGCATGACCTCGCGGATGTCGCCATCGGAGTCGAGGAATGCCGTGGCGAGCGTGTCGATCGCAGCCGGGTCGAGTGGAGGCGTCTGGCTCCACGCGGGGACCGGCGGCTCGTCGGCGACAAAGAAGTTGTAGAGATGGCGGGCGATGAAGCGTGCGCAGGCCTCCTGCTTGACGATCACCTCGATCACGTCCTCGCCGTCGACGACGGTCTGACCAAGGAACGTCTTCTCCTCGCGGTCGTGGTCGGCCGGGTCGAAGCGGAACAGCGGGTCGTTTTGTTCCCAGGGGTTGATCGGCGGCCCCGGGACGATTGTCCAACCGGTAAACGCCCGCGCCGCCGCCTTGACGTCGTCCTCGGTGTAGTTGCCGATCCCTAGCGAGAACAGTTCCAGCAGTTCGCGCCCGTAGTTCTCATTGACCGAGTTGGCGTGGTTCTCCGAGTTGTCCAGCCAGTCGATCATCGCCGGATCGCGCGAGAGGTCGAGCAGGATCTGGCGCATGCTGTCGAGCCCGTTCTCGCGGAAGCGGGCGACCTGTGCGACCATCGCGCGGGCGTGGACGGCCTTGAAGAAGGCGGTCGCGAAGACCTGGTGCCAGAACAGCGCCATCTTCTCGCGCAGCGGGCGCGGACCGTTGGCCATGTTGTAGATCCAGCGCGACGCTAGAGACGAGACCAGTTCGGGCGAGGTTGACGTCGGCAGGTACCGATCCATCACGTCCTGGTCAGGATCGGTGAACGCCTCCGGGTGCAGCAGCTCTTCGACCACTTCTTCGTAGGGTCGAGCGGCCAGCGCCTCGAGTTCGTCTCGTCGCGCTCCCACTCCGACGCGGCGCATCAGGTGCGCCATTAACTCCAGCCGGTCGCCCGACATGTCGGCCTCCGCTCTGTAGCATCCCGGCCGTTCGTGCGCATCGTCGCGAAGCCTTGACGGCACCGGCCGCGATCACCGCACAACGTAGCAGAATCGCGGCGCCGCGAGTGGGAGGAGGTCCGCTTCGAGTCGGCCCGCTCGGCCGGCCCCAGAACACGATGCGTTTGCGCGGCGGCCGCCTGCTCGGGCGAGCACTGCACGTCCTGGTGACACCGCAGCACATCGAGCTCGGCCTCGCAGAACGGCCGCGCGGGCGAATCCGAGACCGGCCCACACCGGCCGTTGCTGGCGCGCTTCCCGAAGGACTAGCCTCTGCCATGCCGGAACGAAGGAGCGCACGATGACGGATCAAGACCAACCCCAGCACGAAGCGATCATCATTGGCGCCGGCGTCGCCGGCATCTACCAGATGTACCGGCTGCAAGAGCTGGGCATCGAGGCGGTGGTGCTCGAAGCCGCTGACGGGCCGGGTGGGACCTGGTACTGGAATCGCTACCCCGGCGCCCGCTTCGACTCGGAGAGCTATACCTATGGCTACTCCTTCTCCAAGGAACTGCTCGAGGAGTGGGAGTGGAGCGAGCACTTCGCCAGCCAGCCGGAAACCCTGCGCTACCTCAATCACGTCATCGACAAGTTCGATCTGCGCCGCCACATGCAGTTCGGCTGCAAGGTCGCGGGCGCGTCGTTCGACGAGGACGGTTGCTTCTGGACGGTGCACTTGGAGGACGGCCGCGAGATCACGAGCCGGTTCCTACTGACCGCGATGGGGATGCTCTCGGCCGCCACCTTGCCGCGCATCGAAGGCGTCGAGAGCTTCGAGGGCGAGGCCTGGCACACGTACTACTGGCCGCACGACCCCGTCGAGCTGACGGGTAAGCGGGTCGCGGTGATCGGCACGGGCGCGACCGGCGTTCAGGTGATCGCGGAGATCTGCGACAAGGTGGGCGAGCTGACCGTGTTCCAGCGCCGCCCGAACTGGTGCGCTCCGCTGCACAACGCGCTGATCGACGAGGCCACCCAGGCCGAGATCAAAGCCTCCTATGACGAGATCTTCGAGCTCTGCCGCAAGACGCCGGGCGGGTTCATTCACGGCCCCGATGAGCGCAAGTTCGAGGATGTGCCCGAGGAGGAGCGCCTGGAACTGTGGGAGCGGCTCTACGCCTCGCCCGGCTTCGGCGTCTGGTTCGGCAACTTCGCCGAGGTCGGAATCAGTGAGGAAGCGAACGCGGAGTATTGCGAGTTCATCGCGAACAAGATTCGCGAGCGCGTGCACGATCCGCTCACGGCCGAGAAGCTGATCCCCAAGGACCACGGCTTCGGCACCCGCCGGGTACCGCTCGAAACGCACTACTACGAGGCCTACAACCATGAGAACGTGCAGCTGATCGACATCAACGAGACGCCGATCGAGCGGATCACGCCGAGGGGCATCCAGACCACGTATCAGGAGTTCGAGTTCGACCTGCTCATCTACGCGACCGGCTTCGATGCGATCACCGGCGCCTTCGACCGGGTCAACTTCACCGGGGCTGACGGTGTCGCGCTGCGCGACAAGTGGGCCGATGGCCCCGAGACCTTCCTCGGCATGCAGGCCGCGGGCTTCCCCAACCTGCTGATGCTGACCGGGCCGCAGGGCGGCTCCGTCGCGACCAATTTCCCGCGCGGGATTGAGACGTCCGTCGACTGGATCACGGACCTGCTCAGCTACATGCGCGAGCACGGCTACCGCCGGGTCGAAACACGCGAGGCGGCCGAGTTGGAATGGCTGCAGCACGTCCAGGAGATGTACCAGTTTCAGCTGATGAGCAAGGTCAAGAGCTGGTTTACCGGCTACAACTCGAACGTCGACGGTCACGACACGATTCGCTACCAGATCTACCCCGGCGGAGCGCCGCGCTATCGCGAGCGCCTGGCGGAGGTCGCCGCGAACGGCTACGAAGGGTTCCGGCTGGCCTAGCCGGCCTGGGCCTGGCAGCCCTGAGCCGGCACGGGCGATTCGCACAGCGGCGCCCCACCCATGCCGACCTCCGGCTTGCCGGCCCGCCAGGAAAGCTCTGAACAAGTCGGATCCGCGCTGACCACCCAACGTGTTCAGGGGCATCCGATCCCTTCCCCATGTCGCCCCCTGAGGGGGAGATGCCGCAGGCAGAGGGGGAGTGCGTCGCGCTCAGCCAGCGTGACCGTGCGCGGCTTGGCGTCTAATCAGCCTTCCGCCCTCCCCGTCAGTCGCTGCGCGACAGCTCCCCCGCGGGGGGAGCCATTGGGATCGGATTCCGTTGAGCACTCAATGTGCTCAACGGGGGGGAGATGCCGCAGGCGGAGGGGGAGTGCGCCGTGGTCAGCCGGCGTGACCGTGCGCGGCTTGGCGTCTCATCAGCCTTCCGGCCTCCCCCTCAGTCGCTGCGCGACAGCTCCCCCGCGGGGGGAGCGATTGGGATCGGATTCCGTTGAGCACTCAATGTGCTCAACGGGGGCGAGATGCCGCAGGCAGAGGGGGAGTGCGTCGCGCTCAGCCGGCGTGACCATGCGCGGCTTGGCGTCTCATCAGGCTTCCGCCCTCCCCCTCAGTCGCTGCGCGACAGCTCCCCCGCGGGGGGAGCCATTGAGGGGGAGATTCCTAGCGGAAGCCGCCGTTGGCGGGGCGGCGGCCGCGGCGGCGCTGCGCCGGTGGTTGCGTGGGCGCCGTCATCTCGGTGCGATAGTCGGGCGCGACGATTTCGAACACCTTGCCGACGCGCTGGTCGAGCAGCCGTGAGGCGACGCGCGGGTCGAGATTGTCGGGCATCAGGTTGGTAGTGAACATCGTCGGGCGCTCGGCGACGTAGCGGCCGGCGCACAGCTGATAGAGCTTTTCTTCGGCCCATGGGGTCGGCGAGTGGGCCCCGAAGTCGTCGAGAATCAGCAGCGGGGCGTCGCGCAGCGAGGCAAACAGTTCGTCGTAGGTCTGCTCGACATCGGTTCGATAGGTGCGGCGCAGGACATCGAGCAGGTCGGGTACGACGGCGAACCAGACTTCCTCCCCGCGATCGAGGGCGGCGTTGGCGACCGCGGCGGCAAGGTGCGTTTTGCCCGTGCCGGTGCCGCCGATCAGGGTCAGCGAGCCGCGAGGCTCAGCGGCCCAGTCGGCAACGGCGCTCTTGATCAGCTTGAGGTTGGAGGCGTCGGAGGGCAGGTCCTCGCCGTTGCGGGCGCGGAAGCGATCGAACGTGTAGCGCGCGAGGACATCCTCGTGCAGCCCGCCGATCTCGTGGTAGCGCGAGGTCGCCCGCACCGACTGGAGCGTGATGTTGAGCGTGCGGTCGCCGGTCGCGAGCCAGCGTGCAAGGCCGAGGCCGTCGGAGCTGGATTCGCCGACGATGATCACGGTGCGCAGCCCGGCGTTCCAGCGGTGGTTGAGCAGTTGGAAGAGCTTCTCGCGGGCCCAGTCGGTGGGGTTGGTGAGGTCGGCGTCGTCGATGATCAGGAACACGGCGTCGCGGGCGTGTTCGAAGAGCACGGGGTAGGGCATCTGTGCATCGCGGCGATAGGCGGCACGGAGGCGGTCGAGCAGATCGGCGGCGACGAAATAGAGCGCGCGCGAGGCGCGTTCGAGGCGTCGGTTGGCCAGCTCGGCGGCGAGTCGCGTGCGGCCCGAGCCGGCGGGGCCGGAGAGGACCAGCCAGCGCTGCGGGGTCAGCTCGTCGGCGAACTGGCAGGCGGTGCGCAGGTCGGCGTTCGCGTCCAGCGCTTCGTCGGAGAGGCGCTGTCCGGTCAGCGGGCCGAGGTTGCTCATCCGCTGGAGCTGCTCGGCGAGCTGTTCGGCGGCGTCGCGCTCGGCGCATTCACAGGGCACGGCGCGACCGAAGGCCTCGTGACCGACGGGCACGTTGCGGCGCAGGTAGCCCGTGCCGCCGCAGCGCGGGCAGGGCGGCGCCGAGCCGGGCGGTCGCCAGAAGCGTGACCCGTCGCCGTGGTCAGCGCTGGATGAGCCGGTTGAACCGGGACTCCCCAGATTGCCCACGAGGTGCTCGAGTCGACGCACTATCACGCCCCTCTCGTTCCCAGCGTTCGAGAATGCGGCGCACGTAGCGCCAGGATCGTTTGTTCAGCTGCACGGCCTCGGCGAAGGCTTCGGCGACCCACGGTTCGGGGTAGCTGGCGGCTGCGGAGTGCAGCTCTTCGGCCAGCGACGGCGGCAACGGACCGATCGCGTCTTCATAGAGCTCGATCACGCCGACGCCGCGGGGAGCGGGTTGGGGGGTGGGGCGGCTGACGAGCTGCGCGCGGTGCGCGATCGCGCGGCGACCGTCGGCGCTGTTGAGCGCGACCCAGGCCTGGGCGTCGGAGGAGCGGAGCAGGGTGCCGCGCGCGGCCGCGGCGGCGAGCCCGTCCTCGAGCGCAGCATCGATTGTGCGGTCGGGCGCCATCGATGCAAGGGCCTCGACGAGGGCGCGCTCGGAGCGCAGGTCGGCGGCGGAGATCAGGCGGGGGAAGCGGCGCACTCGCTGGAGCGCGGCCACGGCGTAGAGCGTGACCAGCAGCTCCGCGGGGTCGGTCATGCGCGGGACGAGCTCGTGCAGCAGCACAGCCGGAATCGGCGCGACCACAGCGGCAGCCGCGAAGCCTTCGAAGCGCGGTTCAACCATGACCATTGCCGCTCGTTGGCGCGCCCCAGCCGACGAAGTCGCCGGGTGGCTCGTCGTTGACGAAGAAGTCCTCGAAGCGGGCGATCTGGGGTACGAAGCGCACGTCAACGGCGCCGACGGCGCCGTTGCGGTGCTTGGCGATCAGCAGCTGGGCGACCTGATTCTGCCCGGCGTGGCGGTGCGAGGGGTCCATCACAAGGTCGTCCTCGAACTCGCTCTGGTCATACATGTCGGGGCGGTAGATGAAGACGACGACATCGGCGTCCTGCTCGATCGAGCCGCTCTCACGCAGGTCGCTGAGCTGCGGGACGGGCGGTCGGCGGCGCTCAACCGCTCGGGAGAGCTGGGAGACCGCGAGGACGGGCACGTGCAGCTCGCGGGCGAGCTCTTTGAGCGTGCGCGAGATGACGCTGAGTTCGGCGACGCGGTTGGTCTCGATCGGAGTGCGCGACCAAGCGTGCACGAGCTGGATGTGGTCGACGATGATCAGGCCGAGGCCCTGCGCTGCGGCACCCTCGGCAGCGCGGCGCTCGCGCTGGTCGAGCAGGCGCTTGTGCAGGTTTCGAGACTTGGAGCGGATCTCGGCGAGGGTCTGGCCGGCGGTGTCGTCGATGTACATCTCGGCGCGGCTGAGCGCACCGATCGCGCGGGAAATCTCGGCCTCCTGCTCGTCGGTGTGCTGGCCGACGCGCAGGCGGCTGTTCTCCACGCCCGACTCGGCCGAGACGAGTCGCCCGGCGACCTGTTCGGCGGACATTTCGAGGCTGAACATCGCGACGGTCGCGCTCTGGCCGAGCGTGGCGTTGCGGGCGATGGTGAGCGCCAGGGCAGACTTGCCGACGGAGGGTCGGGCCGCCAGCACCACGAGGTCGGAGGCGTGCATGCCGCCGTTGAGCAGCCGATCGAGATCGCCGAACCCTGTGCGCATGGGCGCGACGACGCCGCCATCGACGTCAAGCGGGTCCTGCAGCACGTCGCCGAGCAGGTCCTGGAGGATGGTGAAGTCCTGGCGCTGCTCTGCGCCGCGGACCGAGTAGAGCTTCTCCATCGCCTCGGAGAGCGAGGTGTCGACGTTGGGGTCGGCGCGGTAGGCGAGTTCGCCGATCTCGGCGGCGGCGCGGAGCATGTCGCGATAGGTGGCGGCGCGCTGCACCACGCGGGCGTAGTGCTCGGCGCCAACGGTCGTGGGCAGCTCGGTGACGAGGTTGGTGATGTAGGGCTGGCCGCCGACCTCGTCGATCCAGCCGCGGCGGGCCAGTTCGGCGGCGACGGTGACGGAATCGACGGCGTCACCGCGGTCCCAGAGGTCGAGCGAGGCAACGAAGAGCAGGCGGTGGCGCGGGTCGATGAAGTCGGGCGGGACGAGGATCGGGGCGACGCGTTCGAGCACGCCGGCTTCGGCGAGGATCGCGCCGATCACGGCGCGTTCGGCGGCGACATCCTGGGGCACGGCGCCCGCGCGCGCGCCGGCGGCGGATTGCGGCTCGGTGGCGACCACGACTGCCCCCTTCTTGGGGGCGGCGGTCGCCCCCGGCTTAGGCCTCTACGGCCGCGCTGGCTGTCTCTGCTGCCTCTGCTGCGGCGGCTTCCGCCGCTTCCTCCTCGTCGGCCTCGGCGACGACTTCATCGATCGAGAGATCGACGGAGTGTTCGTCGGGCTCGACGATGACGCTGACGTGGGCGAAGACGTTGCGGGTGAAGCGCACCCGGACCGCTTCGGTGCCGAGCTGGCGGAGCGCGTGCGCGAGCTGCACCTGGCGGTGCTCGATTGGGGCGCCGGCGAGCTCGGTGAGGCGGTCGGCGATGTCGCGCGCGGTGACTGAGCCGAAGAGGCGGCCCTGCTCGCCGACGCGCGCCTGGAAGAGCAGTTCCTGGCCCTCGATCGCGGCTGCCAGCGGCGTGGCGTCGCCGTCGAGCCGGGCCTGCTGGATTGCATCGGCCTTGGCGAGGCGTTCGCCGCGGGCGAGGTTGTTGGCCGTGGGCGGGCCGGCCAGGCCGCGCGGCAGCAGGTAGTTGCGGGCAAAGCCATTCTTCACGTCCCTGATGTCACCGACTTGCGCGGTGCCCTCGACCTCTTCGAAAAAGACGACCTTCATGGCGAATCACTCTCCAGAGCGCCGCCGGAACACAGCGTGCACCAGCGGCGGGGTAAGGCGAAACAGGGACGCGAGATAAGGCGTTACCCATCCCCGTCATGCTTGCTCTCCACACGATAGTCACCCATGTAACGAGGCAATAGGGGTTCTGTCATCGCGGCCACGCGGGGATTCGTCGCTGGAGTGTCGTGATTGGCCTGGGCCCGGGGTGGCGATGCTCCCGCGAAACCAATCCTAGCACGCCAGTTTCGAACAGTTGGTATAGGTGTTGCGATCAGCCGCCCGCGGCGGCGCTGGCGGCGGCGGCCGGGGGCGGTCCGAGTTCGGCGTCGCCGTGCTCGCCGAGCAGGGCCTTGAGCGCCGCCACCATGGCGTAGTTGGCACTGGTTTGCCAGGGCTTGGGCAGCGCGAGCAGGGTTGGGCCGGAGCTCTCTTCGATGCGCAGGAAGACTGCGTCGTGACCCGGCATGCCCTGAATCAGGTCGCCCATGCGCTGGAGCAGATCCTGGCCGACGGCGCGGTCGCCGGAGTCCCGCAGGGTGACCCAGAGCGCGGCCGCAGCGCCAACGGGGGGAGGGGCGGTGGGAGCCGGCATGGGCGCCACTGTAGGTCTTGCGGCGCGCGGCGGTTCGCTCTGCGGCGGCTGGGCAGGCCGTGGCGGAGCCGCTGCGGTCGGCGTCGCGTCGCCCAGGGGTCCCTGCTCGGCGCTGGCCCGGTCGTCGGTCCACGCCTCGACGTGTTCAACTGACAGGGTGAGCCGGTCGACGCCGCGAGCTTTGACCGAGACCTCGGCGAGCACGATTTGGTTGGTGGTCCAGATCGCCTTGGTCGCGCGCCACTGCTCGGGCCAGACGGTCAGCTCCTGGACGCCGGAGAGATCCTCGATCTCGACGGCACAGAACTGGTCGCCCTTGCGGGTGGTCAGCTGGCGGACATTGTTGACGAGGCCGGCGACGCTGACGGTTTGGCCGATCAGGTCTTCCTGCAGCTCGGAGAGCGAGTTGGTGACGTGCGGCTGGAGCGCCTGGGCGGCGGCCTGGAGCGGGTGCTGCGAGACGTAGGCGCCGAGCAATTCGCGTTCCCAGTGGAGCTGTTCGGCGGGCGTGACATCGATCGATTCTTCGTCGTGCTCTTCGATCAGCGGCGTGGGCGTGGCGACTTCGTTGCCGAACAGGTCGAACATCGAAGTCTGGCCGCTCTCGCGCAGCTCCTGGGCGCGGCGTGCGCGGCGCAGGACATCGCCCGCGCTGGCGACCATCGCACCGCGCGGCATGAGGTCGTCGAACGCGCCGGCCTTCGCGAGCGACTCGAGGGCGCGACGGTTGAGCGATTTGGCGTCCATCCGCTCGCAGAGGTCGCCGATGTCCACGATCCGGCCGTTGGCGTCGCGTTCGGCGATCAGCGGCTCGACCGCGGCGCGTCCGACGTTTTTGACAGTTGCGAGGCCGAAGCGGATGGCGGCACGGCCGTCGGCGAAGCGCTCGAGGTCGAAGGTGGCGCCGGAGAGGTTGATGTTGGGAGGGAGCAGCTTGATCTTGAGCCGCGCGCATTCGGCGGCGGCCTCACGGACGCGGTCGGAGTTGCCGGCAGCGGATCGCAGCACGGCGGCCATGTAGGGCGCGGGGTAGTTGGCCTTGAACCACGCGGTCTGGTAGGCGATGGCGGCGTAGCAGACGGCGTGGGCCTTGTTGAAGGCGTAGCCGGCGAAGGGCTCGATCAGGTCGAAGATCGTTTCGGCGTCGCGCTGTGAATAGCCGAGCGCTTGAGCGCCGGCGAGGAACTTGCCGCGTTCGGCCTGCATGATCTCGGGGACCTTCTTGCCCATCGCCTTCCGCATGACATCGGCTTCGCCGAGCGTGTAGCCGGCAAACTTGCGAGCGATGTGGAGGACCTGGTCCTGGTAGACGATCACTCCGTAGGTGTCGTCGAGGATCTCAGCGAGGTCGGGGTGGGGATAGGTGACCCGTTCGCGACCGTGCTTGCTGTCGATGAAGCGGGGGATGTGCTCCATCGGACCCGGTCGGTAGAGGGCGAGCAGGGCGGCGAGATCGTTGACCGACTCGGGCTTGAGGTCGGCGACGGTGCGGCGCATGCCGCCGGATTCGAGCTGGAAGACGCCGAAGGTCTCGCCGCGGGCGAGCATGTCGTAGGCCCTGGCGTCGCCGTCGGGCAGCGTCAGCGGGTCAATCTCGACGCCCTCGTGCTTGCGGACCAGCTCGACCGCGGCGTTCAGAATGGTCAGGTTTGTCAGGCCGAGGAAGTCCATCTTGAGCAGGCCGACGGCCGCGCACTGGTCCATCGCCCACTGCGTCATGGGGATCGACTCGGATTCGTCGCTCTCGTTGACGGGACGGCGGAGCGGGACGTTTTCGCTGAGCGGGTCGCGGGAGATCACGACGGCGGCGGCGTGCGTGCTGGCGTGGCGGACGACGCCGTTGAGGCGTTGGGCCTGCTCGAGCAGCTCCTGGACATCGGGGTCGCTGCGGCCCGCGTCGCGCAGCTCGGCCGTCTGCGCGACTGCTTCCTTGAGGCTGATGTTGAGCTGGTTGGGGATCAACCGGGCGATGCGGTCGACATCGGAGAGGCCCATGCCAAGCGCGCGGCCGGTGTCGCGGATGGCGGCTTTTGCGCCGAGCGTGCCGAAGGTGATGATCTGAGCGACGCGCTCGCGGCCGTACTTCTCGGCGACGTAGCGAATCACCTCGTCGCGACGGTTGTCGGCGAAGTCCATGTCGATGTCGGGCATCTCGCGGCGCTCGGGATTGAGGAAGCGCTCGAAGACGAGCTTGTACTCCAGCGGGTCGATGTCGGTGATGCCGAGGCAGAAGAGGATCAGGCTGCCGGCGGCGCTGCCACGGACCGTCTTGGCGATCCCCTCGCGTGCGGCGAACTGTGAGAAGTCCATGACGATCAGGAAATACTCGGCGAAGCCAGTCTCGCGCACGACGGAGAGCTCGTAGTCGAGTCGGTCCCGGTAGGAGGGGGGCGCGTTCGGGTGGCGCTGGTCAAGGCCGGCGAAGGCGAGCTCGGTCAGGCGATCGTCGGCGGTTTCGCCTTCGCGGAGATCGGTCTCGGGGAGCTGGAGACGGTCGAACTCGAGATTCACGTCGCAGCGCTCGGCGACCAGCTGGGTGTTGGTGACGGCCTCGGGGAGATCGGCGTAGGTGTCGAGCATGTGCTGCTCGTCGGTCAGATAGAAGTCCTGGCCCTCGAAGCGGAAGCGTTTCTCGTCGTCGCGCGTGGCGTTGGTGCCGATGCAGAGGAGCAGGTCGTGAGCGTCGTGGTCGCCCTGCTCGCAATAGTGCGCGTCCTGGGTTGCGACGAGCGGGATGCCGGTCTCCTGCGCGAGCTGGACGGTCTGTTTGAGCACGGGTTCGAAGCGCTTGAGCTGCTCGTGGCGCTGGATTTCGAGGTAGTAGCGGTCGTCGAACGTCTCGCGGTACCAGGCGGCGATGCGGTGGGCTTGCTGCTTGTCGTCGACTTCCAGCGCCTTGTGCAGTTCGCCCGAGGGGCAGCCCGAGAGGGCGATGAGGCCGGCGCTGTGTTCGGCGAGCAACTCACGGTCGACGCGCGGCTTGTAGTAGAAGCCCTCGAGATGGGCCTTGGTGGCGAGCTGGATCAGGTTGCGCCAGCCCTCAGCGTTCTGGGCCAGCAGCACGAGGTGGTAGTAGGCGGTGGACGCGGAGCGGGGCTCGCCGCGCTCGGTTCGGCTGCCGGGGGCGACGTAGGCCTCCATGCCGAGGAGGGGGCGGATGTCGGCCTCGCGGGCGGCCTGGTAGAAGTCGATGGCGCCGTAGAGGTTGCCGTGGTCGGTGATGGCGAGGGCTTGCTGGCCCATCGTTCGAGCGCGTTCGACGAGGGGCTCGATCTTGGCGAGTCCGTCGAGTTCGCTGTATTCAGTGTGGGTGTGGAGATGAGCGAACATACGTGCCGTGCATGCAATCTAAGACAATTGTGCCGCGTTTGCACGAATCGTAGAATCACCGGCGGCCCGTCAGTCTCCTTTCGTTACGGCACTGTGCTCGGAATCCTCTGAACAACTCTCCCCCCGCTCGGCGGGGGGAGATGCCGAAGGCAGAGGGGGGCCCGCATCCCCGGCTCGGCAGTGTGGTGGTACCTGGTCAGACGGGGCCAGCCCCCCTCTGTCACTCCGTGACATCTCCCCCCGCAGAGCGGGGGGGAGAGAGCGGACGCGATGACCCTCTCAGCACAGTGCCAGGTCGGGGTAGGGTCCCGCGCGAAGCATCGGAGGGTGTGCGGCAGCGGGTGTGCGCTGCGGGGCTACATGGCGACGGGTTGGTCGAGAGCGAAGGCGCGGTGGAGGAGACGGACGGCTTCTTCGCCGCGGTCGGCGCGGACGAGGACGGTGATACGAATTTCGCTGGTCGTGATCAACTCGATATTGATGCCGGCGTCGGAGAGGGTGCGGAACATGAGGGCGGCGAAGCCGGGGGCTGACTGCATGCCGGTGCCGATCAGGCTGACCTTGACGAGGTCGGTGTCGAGCAGCACCTCGGCCGCGCCGAGCTCGCGGGCGAGGGGCTCGGCCAGCTCCTTCGCGTGATCCCAATCGTCGTGGGTGACTGTGAAGGTGAGGTCGGTCAGCCGGGCCTCGCTGGCGTTCTGGACGATCGTGTCGACCGAGATGCCGGCGTCGGCGAGGGGGCCGAAGAGGTGGGCGGCGACGCCGGGCCGATCGGGGATGTGGCGCATGGTGACGGACGCGACGTCGCGGTCGAGCGCGATCGTGCGGACGCGATCTTCGGGCTCCATCTGGACCTCCTTGCGAATCACGGTTCCTGCCGCGCCGTCGGGGGCGAAGGAGGACGCAACCACGATCGGAATTTCGTATAGCAGGCCGAGCTCGACGGCGCGTGGGTGCATGACGTCCGCGCCCTGCGAGGCTGCTTCGAGCATCTCTTCGGCGGCGATGTCCATCAGCCGGCGCGCGTCGGGCTCGATGCGCGGGTCGGTGGTGAAGATGCCCTCGACATCGGTGTAGATCTCGACCTGCTCGGCGCCGAGGGCGGCTCCGAGGGCGACGGCCGAGGTGTCGGAGCCGCCGCGGCCGAGCGTGGTGAAATCGTCGGCGTCGCTGGCGCCCTGGAAGCCGGCGATGATCACGACGTTGCCGGCCGCGAACTCGCGCTCGATCCGGTCGGTGTCGATGCCGCGGATGCGCGCGCGGCCGAAGGTGTCGTCGGTGTAGACGCCGGCCTGCGCCCCGGTCAGCGCGACCGCGCCGTGGCCGAGTTCCTGGACGGCCATGGCGAGCAGGGCGCTGCTGACGATCTCGCCGGTGGCGAGCAACATGTCGGTTTCGCGGCGCGGGGGCCGGGCGCTGATGGCGCGGGAGAGCGCGAGCAGTTCGTCGGTGGTCTTTCCCATCGCGGAGACGACGACTGCGATCGGCACGCCGCGTTCGGCACGGGCGGCGATGCGCGCGGCGACGGTCTGTAGCCGCTCGACGGACCCGACGCTGGTGCCGCCATACTTCTGGACGACGGTCACGGTGGGCCGTGCCCGTTGGGCTCGACGACCTGAGCGCCGTGCTCGTCCAGCTCTGTGATGAAGCCCCAGCCTTCGATCTCGTTGGCCGCCGCGCATTGCTCCAGCGCGGCGCGGACGCTCGCAGCGGCTCCCGCGCTGGACAGGGCCATCACCGTGGAACCGCCGCCGGAGAGATAGGCAGCCCAGGCGCCGCCCTGTTCGGCGGCCGCGATGAAGTCGAAGAGGGTGGGGAAGAGCCGGCTGCGCGGTCGTTGATGGAGGCGGTCGTCGACGGCCGTGCGCAGCGCATCCCAGCGTCCAGTTGTGAGGGCGGCGACGAGGAGCGCCGAGCGCGAGCTGTTGTGGACCGCATCGGCGCGGCTCAACGAGCGAGGCAGGAGCTCGCGGCTGGCCTGGGTGGGCATCGTGAAGGATGGGACGAAGCCGACGAATTTGAGCCCGGCTGCGACGGGCAGCGGGACACGCTCCACGGAGCCCGCGGTTGTCGCCGCCACCTGGCAGCCGCCGAAGAGCGCGGGGGCGATGTTGTCGGCGTGGCCTTCGAGCTCTGTGCCGAGGTCGAGGAGCTGTTGGTCGGTCAGCGCGCCGTGGTGCATCTCGTTGCCGGCGATCAGGCCGGCCGCGCGGGCGGACGCACTGGCGCCGAGGCCGCGGGCAAGCGGGATATCGGTGTCGACCTCAACCGCCAGCTCGCGGGGCTGGGGGGCGTCGGCCGCGTCGAACGCTGCGCGCACGCCGGAGCGGACCATGCGTCGCACCGCAGCGTTGGCCGAATCGCTGACACCTTCGGGTTGGCGGCCCAGCTCGACCGCGACGCGGGCATAGATCTGCAGGGCGACGCCGATGGCGTCGAAGCCCGTGCCGAGGTTGGCGCTGGTGGCCGGCACCTGCACGAGGACCCGATCTGGACCATGCACGACACACCCGCGATCTGCGCGCCATCAGCTCAAACAATCAGTCTATGACCAGCCCGCGCGACCGCAAACGTGGTTCGGCTGCCAGGACTGCTCGCTCGAACACAGTCGCCGCCGGCAGCGAGGCATCGAGTTCGACGACGCGCGTGGGCGCCGCGGCGGCGATCGCGCGGAAGCCGTCGTTGACGCGGCGATGGAATGCGAGCGCGGCGTCGGCGATGCGATCGCCGCCATCCGCGCGTCCGCGCGCGACGCCGAGCTCGGCCGGGATGTCGAGGAGCAAGGTGAGGTCGGGTTCGAGTCCGCCGGTCGCCGCGGCGTTGAGGCGGTGCAGCAGATCGAGATCGAGGCCGCGTCCGTAGCCCTGGTACGCGAGGGTCGAGTCGGCGAAGCGGTCGCAGAGGACGATTTCGCCTCGCGCCAGGGCGGGACGGATGATCTCGGCGACATCAGCGGCGCGGTCGGCGAGGAAGAGGAAGGTCTCGGCCCAGGCAGAGGGCTCGGACTCCGAGCGCAGCACGAGCGCGCGCAGGCCGCGGCCGAGCTCGGTGCCGCCGGGCTCGAGCGTGGTGCGGACGGGCAGGCCGGCGGCCGACCAGCGGTCAGCGAGCGCGCGTACGAGCGTCGTCTTGCCGGCCCCGTCCCCGCCCTCGACGGTGATCAGCATCGCGGGGGCGGCCTCAGTTCGCGTGGATTCGGACGCGACGGTTGGGCTCGGCGCCGAGGCTGTTCGAGATCAATGCCTGACGAGTGGCCAGCTCGTGCTGGAGCTTGCGGATGTAGGCGCCGCGCGGGGCGAGCTCGACGGCGTCGCGGGCGCCGGAGTGAATCGATGCGATCGCGTCTTCGGCTTCGGACAGCGCCGAGGTGAGATCGTCGCCGGGCGTGGCGCCCTGCGAGAGCGCGCGCAGGCTCTGCTGCATCTGCATGACCGTGTTGTGCTTCAAGACCACGATGGGCAGGCGCTGGGCCTCGGCGGTGCGCAGGGCGGAGGGGCGGCGCCGGAACGAGGAGCGCAAGGTCATCACCACGTCGGCGTCTTCGACGCGTTCGACGACCGAGGCGTTGGCGCCGCTCTCGCGGATCGCTTCGCGCAGCCGTGCGCCGGAGACGCCGAGGGCGAAGATGCGCCGATGGGGCGTCGAGACGGTCTCGATCGGACGGCGCTGCATGCGCCGGCGCAGCTGCTCCTCGCGTCCGCCGTTGCGCTCGCCGCCGAGCACGGAGGCCGGGAAGAACGCAGTGGGTGGGGCCTCGCCGCGTTGCCAGGGCAGCGCCGACTGCGTGCCCGCGCGCGTGTGCACCTGGTTCTCGTCGTCGATCTCGCGGATCTCGGGCTCGACGGTCTCGCCGTGGAGCAGCGCGTCGACCGTGGAGCCGACGTCGCCCTGGACGGCGACCCGATCGAACGACTGGATTTCGACGAGCGCGTTGAATGTGGGCGGGGCCTTGCGCTCGAGCACCGACTTGCGGGTGCCGCGCCGGCGTGCCTCATCGTCGGACAGCGTGACGGTCTGGATGCCGCCGATCAGGTCGGCGAGCGTGGGGTTGAGCATGAGGTTGGCGAGCGTGTTGCCGTGCGCGGTGGCGACGAGTTGGACGCCGCGTTCGGCGATGGTGCGGGCGGCGAGCGCCTCGAGCTCGGTGCCGATCTCGTCGATCACGATCACTTCGGGCATGTGGTTCTCGACGGCCTCGACCATGACGGCGTGCTGGCGCTCGGGGGTTTCGACCTGCATGCGGCGCGCCCGGCCGATGCCGTCGTGCGGGATGTCGCCATCGCCGGCGATCTCGTTGGAGGTATCGACGATCACGACGCGCTTGCCCTGCTCGGCGAGCACGCGGGCGACCTCGCGGAGCAGCGTGGTCTTGCCGACGCCGGGACGACCGAGCAGCAGGATGCTGGCGCCGGCGCTGACGAAGTCCTCGATCAACGCGACCGAGCCGGTCACGGCGCGGCCGACGCGCATGGTCAGGCCGACGATCTTTCGCTGGCGATTGCGCAGGCAGGAGATGCGGTGCAGGGTGCGGGCGATACCGGCGCGATTGTCGTCGCCGAATTCTCCGAGCTGGCGGACCACGCCCTCAAGCTCTTCGGTGGTGATCTCCGAGTCGGTCAGCTCGACTTCGCGGTCCTGGTAGCGGGCGCTGGCACGGCGGCCGAGATCGAGGACGATCTCGAGCAGCGAGCCGAAGTCGTCCTCCGCCTCGATGGCGTGACGGATGGTGGCCGGCAGCGTCGCGAGCAGCTCATCGATGTCGCCCGGAGCGGCTCCTTGCTGAGGCGCCAGGGCTGTCTGCTCAACCATCGTGGACTCAGCTTCCCGCTGCGGCGGAGCCGGCGGCGCGGGTGCGCGAAAGTCGGCAGCGCTCCGCGAACCGGCGGTGCAGGCGCAGGTCGTCGGTCAGTTCCGGGTGGAACGTGCTCGCCATCATGGCGCCGTACTCGACGGCCACTGCCTCGTCTTCGAGTTGCAGGAGTACGGCGACCTCGGGTTCGACGGAGCGGATGCGCGGCGCGCGGATGAAGATCGCGTGCAGCGCCGCTCCGCCGATCGCGCCAGAATCGAGATCGGCCTCGAACGAGTCGATCTGTCGTCCGTAGGCGTTGCGCTCGACCGTCATGGGAATCAGCGAGAGACCGGGGCGGTCGAGCCACTCGATTTCGGTGGCCATGAGGATCGCGCCGGCGCAGGTACCCCAGATCGGCAGGCCGCTGCGGCCCGCGGCGGCGATCGGCTCGTGGAGGTCGTAGTGGAGCAACAGGCGCGAGATCGTGGTGCTCTCGCCGCCGGGGATGATCAGGCCGTCGACATCGGCGAGTTGCGCGCGGGTGCGAACCTCACGGGGCTCCGCGCCTGCGCGTGCGAGGCTCTTCGCGTGTTCGGCGAAGTCGCCCTGCAGCGCCAGCACACCGACGATCGCGTCGCCAGCAGCACTCATGCGGCGGTTGTTACCAACCTCTCTGGGCGAGGCGCTCCGGTTCGGGGATGTCCGACATCTCGAGCCCCGGCATGGCCTGGGGCAGGTTGGTCGAAACCTCGGCGAGCACCTCGTCGTCGTCGTAGTGGGTCACGGCGCGGACGATCGCTTCGGCCATGCGGGCGGGCTCCTGCGACTTGAAGATGCCGCTGCCGACGAAGACGCCGTCGGCGCCGAGGCGCATCATGAGCGCGGCGTCGGCGGGGGTGGCGACGCCGCCGGCGGCGAAGTTGACGACGGGCAGGCGACCGCGCTCGCGGGTCTCGCGGACGAGCTCGACCGGCGCGCCGATGTCGCGCGAGAAGGAGACGAGCTCCTCATCGCCCATGCCGCGCAGACGCTGGATTTCACCCTGCACGGCGCGCATGTGGCGGACGGCTTCGACGATGTTGCCGGTGCCGGCTTCGCCCTTGGTGCGGATCATCGCGGCGCCCTCGGCGATTCGGCGCAGCGCCTCGCCGAGGTCGCGGCAGCCGCAGACGAAGGGCACGACGAACTCGTGCTTGTTGATGTGGTAGCGCTCGTCGGCCGGGGTGAGGACCTCCGACTCGTCGACGTAGTCGACGCCCAGGGCCTCGAGGATCGAGGCCTCGACGAAGTGGCCGATGCGGACCTTGGCCATGACCGGAATGCTGACGGCGGCGATGATCCCGCGGATCAGCGATGGGTCGCTCATGCGCGCCACGCCGCCCATCGTGCGGATATCGGAGGGGACGCGTTCGAGCGCCATGACTGAACAGGCCCCGGCCTCCTGAGCGATCAATGCGTGCTCGGACGTGACCACGTCCATGATCACGCCGCCCTTGAGCATCTGCGCCAGCCCCGCCTTGACCGTCTGGGTTGCCATCTCGACGACCATGCAGTCTCCTCCCTGCCACGACTCCGCGGATAGCGCCAGTCTACCGCGACTCTAGCGCGACCTATTCGTCGCCGACCGTCAACTCCAGCTCCTGCACGTCGCGCCCGCCGGCCATCGCGTAGGTGAGTTCATCGAGCGACAGATCGCCGCGCTGCAGGTCGGCTTGGAGGCCGCCCTTTTGCAGGATGATGAAGCGGTCGCCGATCAGGTAGGCGTGTCGCGGCTGCGGGGTGACGAAGACCACCGCCGTGCCGCGGTCGCCGCCGCGGCGGATCAGCTGGAGCACGGCGGCGGACTGACGCACACCGAGCGCTGAGGTGGGCTCGTCGAGGATCAGCAGGCGGGCGCCGAAGTGCATCGCGCGGGCGATCGCGAGGCAGAGCACCAGCGAGAGCGGCAGCGCCACGCCCAGATGCATGCCCCAGACGGTCGACATGACGCCGAGCGCGGTGCCGGCGGTGGCGATCATCACACCGACTGAGAGGTCGAATTCGCCGCCGACGATGAGCATGCCCATCGCGATGGCGACGATGCCCATAGGCCAGGCGGTGTCGAGGATGCGGGCCACGGTGGCGGGCTCGAACATTGCGCCGCGCGAGGCGATTGCGAAGAAGAAGAACAGCACCACGGCGGCGGCGACCGCGCCGAGTTCGGGCCGTTCGATGAGCTGGCGCGCGCGCAGGCTGCCCAGCGTGCCGACCGCTCGTTGGACTGTCATGGTTGGCCCGCCCGCGCGTTGCGCACGCGCTCCACATTGGTCGCGTCGACGAAGTTGGGTCCCAGCTGAATACCTCCGCCGGCGATCCACTGCAGCATCGCGTCGAGCAGATCGTCGTCGGCGCTGCGATTCTGCACCTCGCTGAGGCGCGCGTAGGCGACGGGCAGGTAGCCCTGCAGGTATGGCTGCTGGTCGACCGCGAACAGCAGACTGCCGGCCTCGATCGCGTCGAGCACCGGTTCGTCGACGTCGAAGGCGGCGTGCAGCACGCTCCGGCCCTCCGCTTCGAGGCTGAGAATCGCCGCGGCCGCGGGGCTCAGCATTCTGACGTTGAGGGTCAGCACGGCGTCGATGCTCCGGTCGGAGCGCAGTGCGCGCTCGAGTTGTGCTTGGGCATCCGGGGCCCCCAGGGCGAGCTGCAGCATCGTGACTTGGCCGACGCGGAATCCGGCCCGATCGCAGCGAATCTTCAGGGCTGCATTGTCGAGTTCGTGCTGGACGCAGAGCAAGTGGCTGGCGCCGGCCTCGACCAGGCGGTCACCCGCGGCGAGGCCGGCTACGTTTTCGTTTTGGCCGAAGTAGAACGTCGCGCCCCAGGCTGCTGCGGCATCGGCGCCGACGTTGATGACGTAGACATCGACATCGCGGCGGATCGCTTCCGCAACCGCGTCGCGCATCGCGTCGGGCTCGGCCAAGGTGAGGACGATCACATCGAAGCCCTGTTGGATCGCGTCGCGGACCTGCTGTGCGCGCAGCAGCGAGTCGGGCTCGCCGGCCCAGAGGGTGCTGACCGCGAACGCGCCGGCGGCGTCCTCGGCGCCGCTGCGGACCTCCGCCCACAATGGGTCGTCGGGCGCGCCGTGCACGATGAACATCACGCTGATCGGATCGGCCTCGGCCAGCCCGAGGCGCTCGATCGCCGCATCGCGGCAGGCTGCGGCGAGCCCGGCCGCCAAGGCCAGGACGAGGCAGATCAGCAGCAGCAGCGCGAACCCACGCTTCGGCATCTAGCGGATCACCTCCAGCTGCGGATAGCGCCGTACATTCTCGGCGTCGACGAAGCCCGGGCCGGTGACCAGCCTGCCGAAGGCGCCCCAGCGCAGCAGCGCCTGGACGATGCCGCCCGTCTCCTCGTCGGGGGCGACCGCGTGGAAGTACGCGTAGGCAACGGGCAGGAAGCCCTGCAGGTAGGCCTGCTGGTCAACCGCGAAGAGAATGTCGCCCGCCTCGATCGCCGCCAGTACCTGGTCGGAGACATCGAAGGTGGCGAGCAGGGCCGTGGAGCGGGCGTCGCGGATCGCGTCCATCGCCGCTTCCGCGACCCCGGAGTTGAGCGCCAGCACGCCGTCGATGCTCGGGTCGCTCTGCAGCACGGTCTGAATCTTGACGGCGGTGCCGGTGCCGATCACATCCTGCCGGGCGTCGGTGGTGAGCAGTTCGACCGTCCCGCCGGACAGCTCCATTGCGAGCGTGGCGTTTTCGCAGCGGCTGACCAGGCCGACGTTGTTGAGCTTGTGGATGATGCAGAGCAAGCGCGTGACGCCGGCGCCGACGAGCCGTTCGCCGGCGGCGAGGCCGGCGACGCCGTCGGGCTGGCCGAAGTGGGTGATCGCTCCGAACTCGCGGCCGCGCTCCTCGCCCGAGTTGATCGAGAACACGGTGATCCCGGCGGCGACGGCGCCGCGGATCGAATCTTCCATCGCGTCGGGGTCCGCCAGCGACACGACGATCACGTCGTAGCCCTGGGAGACGGCGTTGTCAACGAGGCGGATCTGTTCCTGGACATCGCCGCTGCCGTCGAAGCGCACCTCAAGGCCGAACTCGCGCTGGGCGGCGTAGGCCCCGGCGGCGACCTGGTCCCAGAACGGATCGCCGACGCCGCCGTGGGTGACGACCGCGACGCGAATATCGGTCGGCGGCAACCCGGTGGTCCCGGCGCTGAGCTGCGTGACCGAGTCGATGCGGCAGACGAACGCGGCCGGCATCGCCACTGCGATCAGGGCGAGCATGATGACGAGCACCGGGTCGATGCGCCGACGCGCCCGCCGGAGCAAGTCGCCGCCCCTTCGCAGCCGTTCGGACTCGCGCGCCCCGCCGCGCGTTGCCGCGCTGGGCGCCCTGGCGCACAGCTGGCGCACCTGGCGCGCATCGGTATGCTAGTCGTTAATGCGAATCGGTTTGATCTCGGACACCCACGTACCAGAGGCCGGCCACGAGCTCTGGCCGCAGGTCTACGAGCGCCTCGCCGGCGTCGATCTGTTGCTGCACGGCGGCGACATTCACGATGTGCGACTGATCGATCTGCTGGAGCAGGTCGCGCCGATCTACGTCGCGCGCGGCAACGGCGACGACGGCAGCGGCGGCCGGCCGGTGCAGCCCGAAGACCCACGCCTGCGCGAGGCCTGGACGCTGGAGCTGGAAGGCTTCCGGGTCGGCCTGACGCATGACATGGCGCTGCCCGAGTGGCCGCCCTACCGCACCGTCGAGAGCATGATGGAACGCTACTTCGGCGGGCCACAGCATGTGGTCGTGCATGGCGACACGCACGTGGCCTCGGTCGAGACGATCCGTGGGGTTCTGCTGATCAATCCGGGCAGTCCGATGTATCCGCGCAACCTCGACACGCGGATGGGCACGCTGGGATTCATCGACATCGAAGACGGCCGGCTGCACGCCTGGCTGGAGCAGATCGACGAAGACGGCACGCATCTGATCCGCGAACAGCCCAGGTACTCCTACTAGGAGTACTGCCACTCACCGCTCGTTCCCCCTTGGCGGTCCGCTCGCGAGTACGCTGTTGACTGCGCCGGGCTGGCCAGCATCGCGCCGGCGCTGAGGATCAGTGTGGCTGGAATCCGCGTGCTCGTGCCGTTCGACCGCTCGCCGGCGAGCCGTCGTGGGCTTGATGTGGCGCTGAAGCTCGCCGGCGTCGATCGGCGGAGGTCGATCGTACATCCGGTCTACGTGGTAGAGGTGGACCGCGGCCTGGCGATCGATGCCTATGTGCCCAACCTCGCGGCGGAGGGGGAAGCGGCGTTGTCGGAGGCCGAGGCCGAGGCAAAACGCGCCAAGGTCAAGTGCGACAGCTGGCTGCTACAGGCGCGCGACGCCGGGCCGGGCATCGTTGAGGAGGCGGCCAACGCCGAGATCGATGTGGTTGTGCTCGGCGTCGGGCGGGCAACGACGATCGGTGATCGCGGCGACATGCAGACGGCGCACGCGAGGCGTAGCGGGATCGCGATCGACCTCGGGATCACCGCGGACTATGTGCTCAGCCACGCCCCGTGCGAGGTGATCGTCGTGCGCGAATCCACCGAAGCGATGCAGGACTGACCATGCGGGTCGTGATCATGGGCTGCGGGCGACTTGGCTCAACGCTCGCCTCGGAGCTTGACGCCGAGGGGCACACCGTGGTGGTGATCGATCAGGATGCGTCGGCGTTCAACTGGCTGCCCGCCTCGTTCCACGGCAGCACGGTGCTGGGCAGCGGCGAAGATGTCGCCGTGCAGGCCCGCGCAGGGGTCCCGCAGGCGGAGATCTTCCTGGCCCTGGCGAACGGCGACAATCGCAACGCGATGGCTGCGCAGGTCGCGCTGCACATCCACGGCGCGGGTCGCGTCGTGGCGCGGATCTTCGATCCTGAGCGGGCCGAGATCTACCGCGAACTGGGCATCCGCGTCGTCAATCCCACAACCGTGCTGGACTCGCTGGTGCGCGAAGCGGCCTTCGAGGCCTGAACAGCGGAGGCCCGGTGTACATCATCGTCGTTGGCGGGGGCAAGGTTGGCTGGGGCGCGGCGCGCGACCTGATGGGGAACGACCACGAGGTCTGTTTGATCGAGCGCGACCCGCAGACCGCGTGGGCCGTCAACGACGAGCTTGGCGAGGTCGCGGTGGTGGGCGACGGCACGGAAGTGCGCGTGCAGCGCGCGGCCGGGATGAACCGCGCCGATGTGGTGGTCGCGGCGACCGGCCGCGACCAGGTCAACCTGGCGGTTTGCCAGATCGCGCAGCAGCGCTTCGGGATCGCGCGCGTGATCGCGCGGATCAATGACCCGCGCAACGAGGCGATCTTTCGCGCGGTGGGAATCTCCGCGACGATCTCCGCGACGCGCGCGATCCTCTCGAGCATCGAGCACCAGGTCGAGTCGAACATGATCCGGCTGCTCGAGCTGGGCAGCAGCGAGTTTGAGCTGGTGGAGATCGTGATTCCCGCCGACGCGCGGGTGATCGGGTTGCCGGTGCGACACCTGGGGCTGCCGCCGCGGACCCTGCTGACGTTGATCCTGCGGCCGGGCGGGCGTCCGGAGGTGCCGGGCCCCGACACGATGATCGAGGCGAAGGCGGTCGTGCTGGCGGTGACCGAGCCGGCGCAGGAGGAGCGACTGCGTAGACTGCTGACCGACACGGCAACATGACCACCCGCAGCAGACCACAGCGCGTCGCTTACCTGGGCCCGCCGGGCACGTTCTCGGAGCAGGCGGCCGTGCTCTACGACGCCCACGCCGAACTGGTCGACTGTGCCACGATCACGACTGCGGCGGAGGCCCCCGTGCGCGGCGACGCGGACTGCGCGATCATCCCGTTCGAGAACTCGATCGCCGGCTCGATCGGCGAGACGCACGACCTGATCATTCACCACCTCGATCTGCGGATTCGCGACGAGCTGGTGCTGCCGATCGAACACTGCCTGATCCTGCCGCAGGACTCGCCGACGGCCGAGATCGAGCTGATCATCTCGCACCCGCAGCCGCTGGCGCAGTGCCACCAGTATCTACAACGGCGGTTCCCGAACGTGCGCACGGAGGCGACGCTCTCGACCGCGGATGGCGTCGCGCGGGCGATCGCGCACGGCCCGGGCGCGGCGGCGATCGGCCCGCGACGCGCAGCTGAGATTCACAACGCGCACATCGCCGAGACGGGCATCGAGGACGACCACCGCAACGCGACCCGCTTCGTCGTGCTCGCACACGAGGATCACGCGCCGACCGGCAACGACAAGACGACGCTGCTGTTCAGCACGGCCAACCGCCCGGGCGCGCTGCTGAGCGCGCTGCAGCGCTTCGCCGAGCGTGAGATCAACCTCACGCGGATCGAATCGCGGCCGGCACGCGAGCGTCTCGGCGTCTACCTGTTCATCGTGGACTGCGATGGTCACCGCGAGGATGCTGCGTTGGCCGGGGCGCTCGGCCAGCTTGAGCAGGACCTCGATCGGCTGCGGGTCGTCGGCTCCTACCCACGCGCCGAGCCGTCAACGGCGTAACGGCGATGCCCGAGATACCAGAGCTGGAACATGTCAGCGGCGTACTCCGCGAGCGCTTGGTCGGGCGGGAAATCAGCGCCGTCGAGGTCTCGCGACCGATCGTGATCCGTCTGCCGCGCGAGCAGTTCATTGGCGGCCTGACCGGGGCCACGCTGCGGGACGTGAGCCGGCTGGGCAAGTTTCTACTGCTGGGGTTCGACCGTGATCAGACGCTCGTGGTCGCGCCGATGCTGACCGGGCGCTTCCAGTGGACGGGCGACGCCAAGCCACACGCGCGCACCTGCTTCACGATGCACTTCGCAGCCGCGGGCGTGGGCCTCGGCGAGGAGGGCGGCGGGCTCGCGATTCGCTACATCGACGAGCGGTTCCTCGGCAAGGTCTACCTGGTCCCGAGCGACCAGCTCGACGGAGTCCCGGTGCTCGGGGAGCAGGGGCCCGACGCGCTCGACCCCGAGCTGACGGAGGATCTATTCCTCGCGCGGCTGCGCCGTTATCGCGGGCAGGTCAAGAACGTGCTGGTGAACGCCAAATTCATCGCGGGGATTGGGAACGCCTACGTCGACGAGATCCTGTTCGAGGCCGGCATCCACCCGTTCACTCCGGTCAAGGACCTCACGCCGGAGCGCCGCGCCGGCCTCTACGGCGCGATTGGCAGCGTGCTGAACTGGGCCAGCGAACGGGCCGCGGAAGAGATGGGAGAACGGATCGACAAGAAGCCGCGCGACTTTCTGCGCGTGCACCGCAAGGGCGGCGAACCCTGTCCCAACTGCGGCGGGAGAATCTCCGAGGTCACGCCGAACCGCCGGATCACGTCGTTCTGTCGCGCCTGCCAGCCGCGCTAGTCGCCGGTCGCCGACAGCGGCTCGAGGCCGGGGATGAACTGGCCCCAGGCGGGCTGCCGATCGAGATAGCGGGCGAAGAGCTGCGCGAAGGTGGTTTTGGGCCGCACGGGGGAGGTGCGCAGCGCCATCCGCGCCTCATTGGGCGTGCGGCCAGCCTTGCGGTGGTTGCATGAGCGGCAGGCGGAGACCAGGTTTTCCCAGGAGTGCCCGCCGCCGCGGGCGCGCGGGACGACGTGATCGAGCGTCAGTTCCGCCTTGCGCGAGCCGCAGTATTGGCAGGTGTGGCGGTCGCGCGCGAAGACTTCGCGGCGCGAGAGCTGCATGACCGGCCGCGGCCGGCGGATGAAGTAGACCATCCGAATGACGCTGGGGACGGCGAACTCAGCCGTGACGGTGCGCAGCAGCGCGACGGCCCGATCGAGCTGATCGATGACTTCGGCCTTACCGCGCGCGACGAGCACGACCGCACGCCGCACGTTGCAGACATGCAGCGGTTCGTAGTTCTGATTGAGCACCAGAACCGACTGATTGAGGAGCATGATCCTCGAGCCTCGCCCAGTGCGATCCCCCGCGCGAAGGCCCGACAGCCCCGGCGCCTGAGCTGAATCGCTGGGCCAAGCTTACCAAATGGGCGCAGAATTGGGCGCTCAGAGGCCGAGCGAGATCGGCGCGTCCTCGAGTCCGGCGAGGAACTCGTGGAGCGCGACGTCAAACGAGTCGGGCAGCAGGGCGCGCACGACCGGGACGTTGTTGAGCATCACGGCGCCCAGCTGCGACTGGCCGACCTCTGCGGGGGCGCCGGGCAGCGGTGCGTAGACGGCAACGGCGATCAAGGCTTGCACGAGTACCACGCCGATCATCAACCCGAAGACGAGGCCGGCGGCGCGGTCGGCCCAGCCGAGCATCAGGACATCGGCGGTGCCGCGCAGCAGCGCGCCGGCGACGCCGCCCAACACGACGATCACGGCGGCGATCGCCACGAAGCTGGCGAAGCGCATGACTGCGGTCGGCTCGTCGGCGATGGCGAGGTCAACGATCACTCGCTCGTGATATGCGCCGGCAACCAGCACGGCGACGAGCGATGCGCCGAGCAGCACGGCCTTGCGCACGAAGCCGAGGCGCCAGCCCGCGACAGCGAGCACGACGACCAAGACCAGGATGGCGATATCGATCCAGTGCACCACGCTCCGAGCACCCCGCCGACCCTCACTCTAGCAACGGCCCGACCAGCGGCTGAGCGCACGCGGCGCAGGGGCAGGATGTGGAGGTGCGCGCGGACGCATTCGTCGCGGTGAACGGGCGACCGCACGCGCGCCTAATCGATCCGGAGATCGATCAGGCGCGTGAACGCCAGGGCGTGGGCGCGAAACGCTGGATCCTGCCTGAGCCGTCGCGGTGAGGCCTGTTGGTTAGGCGTGTTGGGGGCCGCGGACGAGTTGGCCGGGCAGCGCGCCGGTCAGCTCGTCGTTTTCGAGCACCAACTCGCCGTGGCTGATCGTGGCGACGTAGCCGGTGGGCCGCTGCATGTAGCGCTTCGCGCCTTCGGGTAGGTCGTAGACCATGTGCGGCGCAGGCGAGTCGAGCTTGTCGAGGTCGATCACGTTGAGGTCGGCGCGTTTGCCGGCTTCAAGCGTGCCGCGGTCGTGCAGGTTGTAGAGGTCGGCGTTGGCACCGCTCTGTTTGTGCACGATCGTTTCGAGCGGCAGGCGCTCACCGCGGGTGCGGTCGCGGCCCCAATAGGCGAGGTTCCAGCTGGCCATGTGCGCGTCGGAGACGGCGCCCACGTGCGCGCCTGCGTCGGAAAGTCCGTTGCGGGTCAGCGGGTGTTGCATCAGCTCGCGCTGATAGTCGAAGTTGCCCTGCGCGTAGCCCTCGAGGTAGACCAGCAGCAGGGAGTCGCCGTCGCCGCGGGTCATCAGGTCGTAGAAGGCTTGCTCGGTGGAGAGCGCCTCGCGCTCGGCGTGGGCCGCGACCGAATGCTCGAACTCGGGCTCGTAGACCGGCGGATCGCCGAGCACGTAGACGGTCTCGGGCGAGTCCAGCACCATCTCGAGCAGCCCCGGCAGCAGGTTGCCCGGCGTCGTGTCGACGAGGAAGGGGTGATCCTGGGCGTTTTCCGCCTTCTTGCGCACGTCGTTGGTCAGGTCCCAGTCGCTGGCGAGGATCTTGGCCCGGATTTCGGGGTCGCGCATCTTCTCGAGGCGCTCGGCCATCGGCAGCTGCTCGACCAGCTCGCGGTAGGCGTAGTTGAGCATGTAGGGGTGCATCGAGCCTTCGAGGTTCATCAGCAGGGTTGTACCGCGCCCGCGAATCTGGGGGAAGATGCGAACCCCGCGCTCGGTCGCTTCCTCGACGCTCGCGAGCCCTTCTTTCCAGCCTGCGCCGTTCGTGACCGAACCCTCGCCGGAGAGGTAGGTGATCGTCAGGTCATGTTCGAGCGCCATGTTCTCAACCCACTCGCGCTCGAACGGCCCGACCAGCTGGAACACGCCGCCACCGCCTTGCTCGATGCCTTGGGCGACCGCCTCAAGCTCGGGGTACTGGGCCAGCGTGCCGGGAATCAGCTCACCTTCCTTGGTCCGGTGCGCGAGCAAGCGGTTGGAAGAGAAGCCGACCGCGCCGGCCTCGATCCCCTCGCGCACGAGGAGGCGCATGTGGGCCAGTTCCTCGTCGGTGGGTTGCACGTCGTCGGCGCCGCGCGGTCCCATCACGTAGGTGCGCAGGGCGCAGTGCGGGAACTGAGCGGCGATATCCATCACGCGGGGCTTGCCGTCGATGGCGTCGAGGTACTCGGGGAAGGATTCCCATTCCCAGGTGATGCCGGCGGACATGGCGGTGGCGGGGATGTCCTCGACGGCGTCCATCAGGTCCATGATCCACTGGCGGTCGGCGGGGCGGACGGGTGCGAAGCCGACGCCGCAGTTGCCCATCACGACGGTGGTGACGCCGTTGTAGCAGGAGGGCGTGAGATAGGGGTCCCAGGAGACCTGGGCGTCCATGTGGGTGTGGATATCGATCCAGCCGGGGGTGACGAGCATGCCTGCGGCGTCGATCTCGCGCTTGCCGGGGCCGATGTCGCCGCCGACGGCGGTGATGCGGTCACCGTCGATGGCGATGTCGCCGAGGAATTCCGGCGCGCCGGTGCCGTCGATGATGCGTCCGTCGCGGATGGTGATGTCGTGCATGTCGTCCGATTGTGCTTTCACGTTGTGCCGCGCCGCCGGGCGCGCTGAACCGATTTGGGCAGTCTAGGCGGTGGCCGCGGCCGCCTCGGCGGCAAGGTCGGCCTGGAGCGTCCGTACGTTGACCACGCCGTGCTCGAGGAAGTCGGAGAGCACGCGCGCGAAGGCGGAGGGCACCTCGCGGGGCACGCCGTGGCCGACGCGGCTGAAGACGTGCAGCGTGGCGTTGCCGAGGCGGGCGAAGTCGCGGAGATTTTCGCTGAGCAGGCCGTCCGCGGCGCCGGACATGACGATCGTCGGCGTCATGATTTCAGCCAGGCGGTCGCCCTTGTGGTAGCCGGCGAGCGCGTCCCAGCAACCGTCGTAGTGGCCGACGGAGACCGACAGCATCCGATCGATCTGCTCGGCGATCATCGCTCGCCCCGCCGCGCGGGGCACCATCGGCGTCATCGTGCGAATCATCGACTCGCGGTCCTTGGCCGCCCAGACAGCGCGGCCCTGCGCGCGTGCCGCGGCGTCCATCTTGACGCCGTCGGCCGGTCCTGGCGCCGAGAGCGTGAGGGAGCGCAGACGATCGGCGTGCGACAGTCCCAACTCGAAGCCGATCGTGCCGCCCATGCTCTGGCCGACGTAGTTGAAGCGCTCGAAGCCCAGCGCGTCGGCCATGCCGACGACATCGGCGGCCATCTGCTCGATCGTGTACCCATCCGCGGGGTGCGAGCTGTCGCCGGCGCCGCGCGCGTCCATCGCGATGCAGCGGTAGTCGCCGCGCATCCGCTCGATCACGCCGTCCCACGATTCGTGGGCGCCGGTGTAGCCGTGCTGGAAGATGATCGGCTCGCCGCTGCCCGATTCGTCGTAGAACAGGTCGACGCCGTTGACGTTGGCGAGGGGCATAGCAGTCTCCAGTGCTTGTTGCGTGCTGAGCGTTGGGTGTGGGCGGAGTCTAGGTGTCCGCGCGCCTCAGCGGACGTTGCGCAAGCGGGGTCGAAGGCGTCGCGCAGGCCATCGCCGAGGAAGTTGAAGGCGATCACCATCAACACGATTGCGGCGGCGGGGCCGACGAACTGGTGGAAGTGCTGCTCCCAGATGTCGGCGTAGGCGTCGGTGACCATCCGACCCCAAGTCGGCGTGGGCGGCGGGGTACCGGCGCCCAGGAAGGAGAGACCGGCCTCGACGAGGATGATGCCGGCCGCGGAGAGCGACGCAAGCACGACGTTCGGCGGGATCACGTTGGGCAGCATGTGCCGCCACATGACGCGCCAGGAGCTCGCGCCGAGCGCTCGGGCCGCCTCGACATAGACATCGTTCTTGATCGATAAGACGACGCCGCGGGTGATCCGCGCGTAGCCGGGCGACCAGATGAATCCGATCGAGACCGCGATGATCCACGGCTCACGGCCGGCCACCGCGACGATCGCCAGAATCAGCACGAGTCCCGGCATCGCGGCGATGATGTCGACGAAGCGCATGATGATCAGCTCATCGAGGCGCCCACCGACGTAGCCGGCGACCAGACCAGCGGTCATGCCCAAACCGGCCGCGACGCCCGTCGCTGAGAGCACGATGATCCACATCTGGCGCGCGCCGTAGAGCACGCGGCTGAGAATGTCGCGCCCGAGCGAGTCGGTCCCAAACACCGCGTCCATGTTCGGCGAGTTGTTCAATGTCTCCCGGTTGAAGGAGATCTCCAGGGGATCGGCTGGCGCGATCAGCGGCGCCGCGGCGGCCACGATTGCCAGACCGGCCACGATGAACAGCCCGAACACGGCGGGGCGATTGCGCGCGAAGACCCGCGCAATGCCGCGGAACTCACGCAGCGCCGTCTCGCCCGCTGAGAGCGCGCGCGGCGCCTGTGCCGTTTGCGTACTCATGGCCGCTCCAGTCCGGCGCGGATGCGCGGGTCGATGATCATGTAGGAGATATCGACGAGCAGGTAGATCACCACGGTCACGAATGCGAACAGGGTGACCATCACCTGCACGATCCGGAAGTCGGGCCGCTGAATCGTCGCTTCGACCAGCCAGCGGCCGATGCCGGGAATCGCAAAGACTTGCTCGGTCACGACGGCGCCGCCAACGATGATGCCGATCTGAAAGCTGAACACGGTGATCACTGGAATGAGCGCGTTGCGCAGCGCATGGCGGAAGATCACGACGCGTTCGGTGAGCCCTTTGGCGCGGGCTGTGCGGATGTACTCGTCGTTGACGACATTGATCATCGCCGAACGGGTCGAGCGCATCAGCAGTGTGGTCTGAGTCGCGGCGATGGCGATCGCAGGCATCGCCATGTGCCGCAGATTCTGGACGGGATCCTCCAGGAACGGGACATAGCCGGAGACCGGCAGCCACTTGAGGGTGACGCCGAAGACGATGATCAGGGAGATGGCAAGGAGGAACTCGGGGATCGAGTTGCCGGCGATCAGCGCGCTCGAGGCGAGCGTGTCACTGCGCGAGCCGGGTCGCAGCGCGGAGTAGATCCCGATCGGGATCGCCAACACGACGACCAGGGCGAGCGCGATGATTCCGAGCTCCATGGTGGGCGGCAGCTTGGCCTTGACGAGATCGGCGATCGACGAGCTCTGGCGCTGGAACTGGAGCGAGAGCGTGTTACCCCAGTCGCCCTGCACGAACGCCGCGACCCAGTCGCCGTAGCGCTTGAACAGGTTGACTGACTGCGACTCGAAGACGCTCCATTCGCCGTCGCCGTTGGCGTCGACCCACTCGCTGAAGCCCAGATGCTCTTCGCAGCGCGCGCGTGTCTCGGGGGTCGCCTCGACGCCCAACAGGGCCGTGCAGGCATCGCCCGGGGCGAGCTCAAGCAGAAAGAAGGTCGCCAGGCTGACCACGAACATCACGAGGATCGAGAACATCAATCTCGTGAGCACGTAGCGAATCATCGGAGATCCGATCTCATCCCGAACCAGTGCCGTCCGGGCAGCCGCGCGTTCGCGCGGCCGCCCGGGAGATGATGGCGACTAGGCGTCCGTTTCCCAGATCTTGGCCTCGTAGCCGATCCGGCCGTCGACCGGTCGGCGATGCATCCCGCGCATCCACGGCTGTGCCAACAGGAAGCCACCGAACTGAACGGAGCCATAGTCCCAGCCGTAGTCGGTGATGAGTTGATTCGCCTTGTCGTAGAGCCGCTCGCGCTCGGTCTGGTCGGTCGTGCGGGCGGCGTCGCCGTAGGCGGTGATCATCTCCTGCGAGGCCGGCTCGGCGGTCAGGTACTCGCCGTGGATCAGCGTGCCTGGGAAGTCGTCGGTCGGCTGCGGGAAGTGCGCGCCGTAGTACGACGAGGGATCGTAGGGCGACTCGTACGAGTAGTTCGAGACGTCGTAGTTGCCCTGCAGGATCTTGTCCACGGAGGCCGGAATCTTCTCGATCTGGATTTCCAGCCGCTGGCCGATCCGCCCGACCATCGCCTGGATCGTCTCGGCGATCTGCGGCATCGGGGTGAAGTCGAAGCCGTTATAGACCGCGTCGAAGCCGTCGGAGAAGCCGGCGGCGTCCATCAACTTCTGCGCCTCTTCGAGGTTCGGACTGTCGGCGTAGTAGTCCTTGTCGGACGGGATCGCCCAGCTGGCGTTGGAGTGCGGGCCGCGGCAGATGCCGCCCACGCCGGTCAGCGCGATGTCGAAGATCGCCGAGCGGTCGATCGCCAGGTTCCAGGCGAGCCGAGTCCGCGTGTCGCGGTAGACGCCCATCCCGTTCGGGCCGTCGCGGTCGCCGCGGAAGTTGAAGAAGTGGTGCACCCAGGTCTGGCCGAGGCCCTGCCAGATCTGGAAGCCATCGTCGGCCAGGGGGTAGACGTTCTCCGGGTCGGTGCCCTGGGGCGGGCCGCCGTAGTCGACGCTGCCGGCGAGCAGTTCGGCGTAGCGGGTGTTGGCGTCGGGAATGATCGGCGCCACTACTCGATCCAGATAGGGCAGCTGGGTGCCGAACTCGTCGGAGTTCCAGTACTTGTCGAAGCGGTCGACCTCGAACACGTTGTCGTGCTCGTAGCGGGAGAACTTCCAGGGGCCGGAGCCGCCGATCGGTTCGTCGGTCACGATGTCGAACGTGTCGGGCGACATCAGCATGCTGGCGGCGGGCAGGGCGAAGAGGCCGGCCAGGGTGGGTGCGTAGGGGGCGGCGTTGCCGAGGTGGAAGGTGAACTCGTCGATCGCCTCCATCGTCTCTGCCTCGCGGATCCAGTCGGTGATGCGCGACGTGCCGGAGACTTCCTCCTCAACGACCTTCATCCGCTGGTAGTTGAGCGCGACGGCGGCGGCATCGATCGGCGTGTCGTCGTGGAAGAAGGCGTTCTCGCGGATCTTCAGGATGTAGGTGACGTCATCCGGCGTCTCCCAGGACTCGGCGATCATCGGGATGGCGCGCCCACGGTCGTCGTAGTCGAGCAGCCGGTCGTACAGGAACGGGAAGAAGGTGAACCAGTCACCGCCGTTGGGGTTGGCGTGCGGGTCGAAGTTGGAGACGGAGGCGAAGAACGCCACGTCCAGCTGGCCGCCCTGCCTGGGCTGTTCGCCGGTGTCTTCAGCCTCGCTGATCGTGGCCTGCTCGACGGTGCTATCGGTGCTCGATTGCTGCTGCTGGGCCTGCTGCTCCTGCTGCGCGGCCTGCTCCACCTGTTGCTGAGCCGCCGCCTGTTGCTGCTGGTCCTGCATGGCCTGCTGCTGCTGGGCCGGCGCCTGTTGTTGCTGTTGCTCCTGCTGCTGCTGGACGGCCGTGGCGGCGGGCTGGTCATCGTCGTCGTCACCGCAGCCGACGAGGGCGAGGCCGGCGGCGCCGACTCCGGCGCGGGCACTCGCCCGCAGGAGCGACCGCCGCGACATTCGATTCCGCTTTATCCGCGTCCAGTAGTTTCGCTCGTTCATTTCTCGCTCCGTTCGCGATCCGGAGGCCTCGTTCGAATGCCAATCGTCCTTCTCGCAGGGCGAAGTACCGCGGTTTCGAAACAGGTTGTCCATGCTGGGGGGAGGGAACTGGTCAGGCCCAGGAGCGGCCTTCGGGCATTTGGGTGGGGGTGGCGGGGCTGAAGCTCTGTACCTGGTTGGCGATCAGGGTGCGGAACTGGCCGGCGCGGCGCTCCAGCCGGCCCTTGACGACGACGTAGGAGGCGGTGCGCACGATCGCGGGGTGGGCTGCGTCGAGCGCTTTGCTGATCAGCACGTTGACCAGGCCGAACTCGTCCTCGAGCAGCAGGAAGACGATTCCGCGGGCGGTCTGCGGGCGCTGGCGGCAGACGACGAGGCCGGCGAAGCTGACCGGCTCGCCCTGGGGCAGATGCTGGAGGTGGCGCGAGGAGGCGACGCCTTCGCCGAGCGCGGGGCGGAAGAACTGCATCGGGTGTGCGTCGGGCGAGAGGCTGAGCAGCTCGTAGTCGGCGGTCATGCGCTCGACCGGGCTGAACTCCTGTAGCGACACTTGATCCTGCGCGGTGGGCAGCGGCAGGCGCAGCTGACGCTGCTGCGCGCCGCGCAGGCGGCCGCGGGCCATGCCGTCGTGAAAGAGGCCGAGCTGCCAGATCAACTCGCGGCGGTTGAGGCCGAACTCGTCGAAGGCGCCGACGCGAATCAGGTTTTCGCTGGCCTGACGTGAGAGGCCGGTGCGCTGGACGAAGTCGAACATGGAGCGGAAGTCGCCGCCCTGTCGGCGGGCCTGCTCGATCGTTTCGGCTCCGGCGGCGCCGACGGCCTGGACGTAGGCGAGGCCGATGCCGACAGCGCCGAGCTGATCGCCTTCGCCGCGCAGCACGCTGCAGCGCGCCTCGCTGCGGTTGATTTCGGGCCGGCGGATGCCGACGCGGTGGCGCTGCGCGTCGTTGGTCAGCACGTGGGGCGGATAGAAGCCCATCGGCTGGCTGTTGAAGAGCCCGCAGTAGAACTCGACTGCGAAATAACGCTTGAGCCAGGAGGTCTGGTAGGCGAGCAGCGCGAAGGCGACGGAGTGGCTGTGGGGGAAGCCGAACTCGGCGAAGCCGATCAGGTTGTGGAAGACGCGTTCGGCCACCTCAGCGGTGACGCCGCGCTCGGCGGCGCCCTGCATGAAGGAGGCGCGGTAGCGCTCGACCAGCGCGGTCGCGTTCTTGCGGCTCATGGCGCGACGGAAGCGGTCGGCCTTGCCGGGGCTGAAGCCGCCCATCGCCTGGGCGACCTGCAGGACCTGCTCCTGAAAGAGCACGACGCCGAGCGTGTCGCCGAGCGCCTCGCGGACGCACTCGTGGGGGATGCGCGGGCGGTAGTTGGGGATGGTGCGCTGGCGCTCACGCTCACGGACGTAGGGGTTGACCGCACCGCCGACGATCGGGCCGGGACGCACGATGGCGACCTGCACGGCCAGGTCTTCGATGTTGCGCGGTTGGGTGCGCGGCAGCATCGCGATCTGCGCGCGTGATTCGATCTGGAAGACACCGACGGTGTCGCCGCGGCAGATGTCTTCGTAGAGCGCCTGGTCGGCGAAGTTGATCCGTGACAGATCGACGACGCGACCGTGCTGCTCGGCGATCAGCGAGATCGAGTCCTCGACCGCCGAGAGCATGCCGAGGGCGAGGAAATCGATTTTGACCATGCGCGCGTCATCGACGGAGTCTTTGTCCCACTGGCAGAGGTAGCGGCCCTCCCAGGCGGCGGGCTGGCAGGGCACGCAGTCGATCAGTTGGTCGGAAGCGATCACGATCCCGCCGACGTGCTCGGAGATGTGGCGCGGCAGCCCGGCCAGCTGCGGGGCGAGCTGCATGAGTTCGCGCCAGCCCGGCGCATCGACGCGCGAGGCGAACTCGGGGTAGCGCTGGACCTCCTGGTGCAGCTCGGAGGCGGAGCTGTAGGGCCCGGCGAGCTGCGAGAGCCGGCCGAGTTCGGCCTGCGGCAGGCCGAGCGCTTTGCCGATATCGCGCACGGCGCTGCGCAGGCGGTAGGTGGGGAAGGTGGCGACCAGCGCGGCGTGGTCGCGGCCCCAGTGCTCGTAGACGCGCTCGATCAGCCGCGCGCGGATGTCGCGCGGGAAATCGAGGTCGATATCGGGCAGCGAGTGCAGCTCTTCGTTGAGAAAGCGGCCGAGATAGAGCTTGTTGGCGATCGGATCGATGTGCGAGAGGCCGATCAGATAGCAGACGATCGAGGCGACGGAGGAGCCGCGCCCGCGGCCGACGGGCAGGTTGGCGCGCCCGCGCGCGGTCTGCCCGCCGCGGATCTCGTGGGCAACCTCTCTGGCCAGCTCAAACACCTGGTGGTAGATGAGGAAGAAGCCGGCCAGGTCGTGGCGCTCGATCAGCCGCAGCTCCTCCCGCAGGCGGGCGTTGGCCAGCTCTTGATCGCCGGGCCGCGAGTAGCGCTCGAGCAGCCGCTCGCGGCAGAGCTGTTCGAGGCGCTCGATCGGGGTCTGGCCGCCGGGCAGCTCGGGGCTGGGCAATCGATAGCCGAGGTCCGCGGTGATGTCGAACTGGCAGCGCCGGGCGATGCGCACGCTGTTGGCGGCGGCCTGCGGGTGGTAGGCGGCGTAGCGCTCGGCCTGTTCGGTGGGTGAGCGGAGGAAGAACTCGTCGTTGGCGCGGCGCTCGCGGTGCGACTGTTCGAGCGTTTTGCGGTGCTGCACCGCCGTCAGCACATCGTGCAGCCGGTGCCGCGCTCGCTCGTGGTAGTGCACGTTGCCGGTGCCCACGACGCCGACGCCGACCCGCTCGGCCAGCGCCGCCAGACGACGGTTGCGCTCTGCATCGCCGTAGACCAGATGGTCCTGCAGCTCAACGAAGACTTGGTCAGGGCCGAAGGCGTCCAGCCAATCGCGCAGCTCGCGCTCCGCGGCGGCCAGCTCGCCGGCCGCGGCGAGATCCGCCAGCTCGCTGCGCCGTCCGCCAATCAGCAGGATCAATCCGGCCGCTCGGGCGCGCAGGTCCGAGGCGTGCAGCCAGGGCTCGCGACGGCGCTGATCCTTGGCTTTAGCGTCGTTGAGGAAGAGTCCGCGCGCGCTGCTGAGCAGCTGGCAGAGGTTGCGGTAGCCCTCGCGGGTCTCGGCCAGCACGGTCACGTGCGAGCGCGGTCCTTCCTGCCCGTCGCTGATGGTCAGCTCGGCGCCGGTGATGGGGCGGATGCCGCGCTCTTTGAGCGCCTGGGCGAACTCCAGCGCGCCGTGCAGGCCATCGTGGTCGGTCAGCGCGAGCGCCGGGTAGCCCAGTTCCGCGGCGCGCTCGGCCAGCTCATCGATGCTCGAAGCGCCATCAAGGAACGAGTAGCAGCTATGCAGGTGGAGCTCGATGTAGGGGCTGTCGCCCCACTCGCGCAGCTCAGGCAGCGGCGCTTCGGGATCGGGCTGGCCGCGCGAGCGCGGCGAGTCGCTGTCGAGCATCGCGAGCTGCTCGGCACGGCTGCCCCAGCGCGACGAATCTTGCTCCATCGGCGGCGCCTGTTTGGTCACCATGGGCTTGCTCAGCATTAGTAGGTCTGCCGATACCAGCGGTCGCTGCGCACGTCGTGGAAGACGGTCAGCCCGCGTCCGTCGGCCAGCGAGAGGCGGAAGTAATCGCGCTCGACCGGTTGGGCGCGCCACCACTCATCGACGACTCGCCAGCGCTGCAGCACCGAGTCCACCTCGTGGGGGCCGCTCAGGCTGTGCCCAGCCCGCCAGCGCAGGCAGCGCGGGAGTCCCTCATGATCGATCTGTACTTCGGTCGGGCGGGGCTGGTTCAGGGGTCGTAGTCCAGCAGCGCGTAGCGTCGTTCCGGGAGTCGATGCCATGGTTCCAGCTCCACAAGTTGTTTGATCGGGGTGGTGCGGTAGCGGGCGTGCAGTTCGCGGATCATCTCTTCGAGCCGGCGGCGCTCGCGCACGCGCTCGGCGAAGAGCGGGCTCTGGCGTCCGCTTTCAAACGCCAGGTCGAGCAGCGTCAGGTGAATCTCCAGCACCGGCGCCGACCAGCGGGCGGCGTCGAGCAGCGGGCGCACGATCTGCCAGAGCCGCTCGGCGTTGGCCGTCGGCTCGCGGCAGATCTGGGTCCGCTCCCAGAGCTGCTCGTTCTCCTGCACGACGCGCAGTCCCAGGGCCCGCACCGGCCGGCCGCGCGCGTCGGGATGGCGCACGATCCGGGCCAGCAGCTGACGCACGCCGTGCTCGATCGCCGGGCGGCTGACCAGCGGCGGCTCGGCTCGCAGCGCCTCGACGATCTGCGGGGTTGAGGCGAGCGGATCGATCGGGCGCGGGTCGAGCCCGCCGGCCGCGTCCCACAGCCAGGCGGCCTCGGGGCCAAACTGGGCGGCGAGCGCCGAGCGCGGCAGCGCGGCGATCTGTCCCAGGCTGCGCAGCCCCAGGAGCATCAGGCGGCGGCGCAGCTCTTCGTCCAGCGCGGCTCGCTCGAGCGGCTGCGCGGCCAGGAACTCGGCGTCGCCGGCGCTCGGGACGATCGTGTAGGCCCGGCGCTCGGCCAACTCCGCCGCGACCTGCGCGGTGAACCGCCGCGCTGCGATCCCGAGCTGCGCGCCGACCTGGCGAGGCACACGCGCCAGCACCGCCCGGGCCAGCTCGGCCGGGTGGCGGTAGTGCCGCTCCAGCCCTCGCATGTCGCCGAACAGCGTGCCCGGCTCCGCGACTTCGACGAGCGGGGTGAAGGCCTGGAGCGTTTCGAGCAGCTGCCTGGCCAGCTCCGCCTGACGGGTGGGATGGACCTCCAGCGTGGCCAGGGTGGGGCAGTAGCTCAGCGCCTGTCGCAGCGGCATCTCGCGCTGCACGCCGTGCGCTTCGGCCTCGGCCGAGGCCTCCACGACGTAGGCTCCGGCGGCGTCGGCCACGACCACCGGAGCGCAGCGCAGCGCAGACGAGGCGGTCTGCTCATGGGCCAGCTCGCAGGCCAGGGCGAACCGCGGCAGGCGTAGACAGAGCACCGACATGCGCGCCTCCAGGGACGCGCAAGCATATAGAACTCACGTTCGCAAATCAAACCGAGCGGCGCCTACCCAACACCCAATCGGCGCCCAACCAACGCCTTGCCAGCGCAGGGCGCCGAGCCGGGCTCAGCTGCGCGGGGCGAAGCCGGGACCGCGGCCCCGCTCCCAGACCTTCTGCCGCGCCACATCCTCATCCAGATCGACCCCCCAGCCCGGCTTGGTCGGCAGTTCCAGGTAACCATCCACGATCTCCAGCGGGCCGCCGCCGAGGTCGTCCTTCCAGGGCACGTCGTCGATGTCGATCTCCATGATTCGCACGTTCGGGACCGTCGCGCAGAGGTGCAGCGCGTGCATCGTGGCGAGGTGCGAGTAGTAGTTGTGCGGGGCGCAGTTGAGTTCGTAGCTCTCGGCCAGCAGCGCTACATCCCGCGAACGCGCGAAGCCCTGCCAGGGCACGTCGATCATCACGTTATCCATCGAACGATGCTCGAAGTAAGGACGGTAGTCACGGACCGTGTAGAAGTTCTCGCCCGACGTGATTGGCACGGTGGTCTGGCGCCGCACGTCGGCGAGCGCCTCAGGCTCGTACATGTCGATCTCGACCCACATCATCTCCAGGTGTTCGAGCGACTGGCAGATCTGCCTGGCAACGAGCGGGGTGCAGTTGAAGTTGAGGTCGAGCGCGATCTGCACGTCCGGTCCCGCGCCTGCCTTGAGCGCTCCGATGTACTCGGGGATATGGCGCAGCAGCGACGGCACGGCGTTGCGATCGATGTTGCCCACGCCGCCCCAGCCGGGACCGTAGACGCTGGTCGGATCGCCGGGGAACACGATGTTCGTCTTCAGCGCGTGGAAGCCCTTGCCTCGTACCTCTTCGCCCAGCGCGGTCACGTCCTCCATGGTTCGGAGGGGCGGCGCTCCGACCACCCAGTCGTCGCCGTTGTGCCACAGGATCTGGTCATGGGTACGGGCCCGCGAGGTGCCGCAATGCGACCAGTAGATCATCTGCCGCTCGCGCGTCGGGCCGCCGAACAGCGAGTACACCGGGACCCCCAGCGCCTTGCCCTTGATGTCCCAGAGCGCCAGCTCGACCCCCGCGATCGCCTTGGCCGCGATGCCGCCGGGCGACTGCCGCGCCAGGCGGTACATGTCCCAGTAGCGAGCCTCGACCGCGAGCGGATCGCGGCCGAGCAGGATCGGCTCCATGTCAGTGATCGCGCCGACAATTCCGTACGGATTGCGCCCGTCCGACATCTCGCCGTAGCCGGTGATGCCTTCGGAAGTGCGCACTGCGACGAACTGCCAGGGTCGCCAGCCGGCGTCGACGACGAAGGTCTCGATTTCGGTGATTTTCATGAAGTGCTCCACTGTGTCCATGAGTCAGCCGCAGACTATCGCGCTGGGTTTGATTCACGCTTGCCAGGGCAATCGCAAGGTGGGGACGACCGTGCTGCGCTCGGCGAGATCCCCCCGCTCAGCAGATGGCGACAGCCGGTCGGACCCTTCAGTCGCTGCGCGACAGCTCCTCCGCGGGAGACCTGCGCGTAAGTCCCACTGCTCCGACCTTCCCTGCCGGTGGCGGTGTCACGAAGTGACGGTGGGGAGCTTCCGCTATCTGGTGAGGCCGCGCCCGAAGCCCCCCTCTGCCTGCGGCATCTCCCTCCGCTCCGCGGGGGGAGATGGGCCCCGGCTCGTTCCGAGCATTCTTAGTGCCGAGCCCCCGAAAACCCAGGACCCCTCCCCTTCTCCCAGACCTTCTTTCTCGCGAGGTCCTCGTTCAGATCAACGCCCCAGCCCGGCTTCGTCGGCAGCTCCAGGTGACCGTCCACGATCTCGATCGGGCCGCCGGTCAGATCGTTCTTCCAGGGCACGTCGTCGATGTCGATCTCCATGATTCGTACGTTTGGCACGGTCGCGCAGAGATGGAGGGCGTGCATGCTGGCGAGGTGTGAATAGTAGTTGTGCGGCGCGCAGTTCAGTTCGTAGGTCCCGGCCAGCAGAGCCACATCTCTTGAGCGCGAGAAGCCCTGCCAGCACACATCGATCATCACGTTGTCCATCGAGCGGTGCTGGAAGAAAGGATGATAGTCTCGGACCGTGTAGAGGTTCTCGCCTGATGTAATCGGCACCGTCGTCTGACGCCGCACGTCGGCCAGCGCCTCCGGCTCGTACATGTCGATCTCGACCCACATCATCTCCAGGTGTTCGAGCGACTGACAGATCTGGCGCGCGACCAACGGCGTGCAGTTGAAGTTGATGTCGAGCGCGATCTGCACATCCGGCCCCGCGCCCGCCTTGAGCGCGCCAATGTACTCAGGGACGTGCCGCAGCAGCGCCGGCGTGGCATTGCTGTCGATGTTGTCGATGTCGCGCTGCAGGCCGAAGGTGCGAGTCGGGTCGCCCGGGAAGAGGATGTTCGTCTTCAGCGCGTGGAAGCCCTTGCCGCGTACCTCTTCGCCGAGCGCCGTGACGTCGTCCATCGTCCGCAACGGCGGCGCCCCGACCACCCAATCGTCGCCGTTGTGCCAGAGGACCTTGTCGTAGTTGCGAGCGCGCGAGCTGCCGCAGTGCGACCAGTAGATCAGCTGTCGCTCGCGGGTGGGGCCGCCGAAGAGCGAGTAGACCGGCACGCCCAGCGCCTTGCCCTTGATGTCCCAGAGCGCCAGCTCGACGCCCGCGATCGCCTTGGCCACGATCCCGCCCGGCGACTGCCGCGCCAGGCGATACATGTCCCAATAGCGAGCCTCGACCGCGAGCGGGTCGCTGCCGATCAGGATTGGCTCCATGTCGTTGATCGTTCCCACGATCCCGTACGGAGTGCGCCCGTCCGAAATTTCGCCGTAGCCGGTGATGCCCTCGGACGTGCGTACGGCGACGAACTGCCAGGGCCGCCAGCCGGCGTCGACGACGAAGGTCTCGATTTCGGTGATCTTCATGAAGTGCTCCACTCTGCCCATGGTCAGCGGCAGGCTAGGCGCTCTTGGCGATCCACGCCTGCGCAACGTACCCTGACGACCGCGCCGTCACCCCCACTAAGCCAACTCGTCATTGTCGCGCTTGCCGCGGCAATCTCGACACGGGGACGATGGAGCTCGACTCCGCGAGATACCAGCGGCAAGCGCGGGTATGACGGACGCGTTCTCGGTGGGGGTCCGAACCCATTGCTAGATTTGCCGGGGAGGTTGCGAGCCGTGAACGTTCAATCGGGGATGTTGTCGCCCTACCGGGTGCTCGATCTGACCGACGAACGGGGCCAGGCCTGCGGCAAGCTCTTTGCCGACCTCGGCGCCGACGTGATCAAGATCGAGCCGCCCGGGGGCGATCCGGCACGGCGGCGCGGCCCGTTCGTCGATGATGAATCCGGTCCGGACCGAAGCCTGCGTTGGCTCGCCTGGAATGCGAACAAGCGCAGCGTCGCGCTCGACTTGCACGACGCAGCCGGACATGACCAGTTCCTGCGCTTGGTGCAATCCGCGGACTTCGTGCTGGAGTCCTTCGCCCCGGGGTACCTGGAGCAACTGGGCATCGGCTACGAGGCGCTCGCGCAGGTCAACCCGGGCATCATCCTGGTCTCGATCTCGCCGTTTGGGCAGAGCGGGCCCTATCGCGACTACCGGGCGACCGAGATCGTCTGCTGGGCGATGAGCGGTTCGATGTCGATCGCCGGCGAGGCCGCGCGGCCGCCCGTGCAGATCGGCGACAACGCACAGTCGTTCCTGAGCGCCAGCGGTGAGGCCGCTATCGGCGCGCTGATCGCCCTCGAGCAACGACGGCAGAGCGGGCACGGCCAACACGTCGATGTCTCGATCCAGGAGGCGACGGCGCGCGCGATGTTCCAGGTCAGCGCCAGCTGGGATCTGAACCGGCGCGACCTCGCGCGCGGTGAGCTGGCAACCCCGGCTCGGCTGCCGTGGCTGTGGCCCTGCAGTGACGGGCACGTGCTGTGGGTCTGCTCCGTTGGTCCCGGTTCCCGGCGGCGTCTGGCCGGGCTGTTCGAGTGGCTTGACGAGATCGGCGAGGCGCCGGAACTGCGTTCGGTCGACTGGGACGATTTGCCACTCGACCAGATGAGCGATGGCGACTGGGAACGGCTGCGGCAGGCATTCGCCGCCGTCTTCGCTGGCCGAACCAAACGAGAGCTGTATCACGCGGCGGTGCGGCACGAATTCGCGCTCTTTCCCTCCGCGACCGCGGCCGACACGCTGGCCAGTGAGCAGCTTGAGGCACGCGGGTTCTGGCGCGATGTCGAACACCCGCGGCTCGGGCGCAGCATTCGCTTGCCAGGGGCTTTCGCCCGGGGCGATCGAGCGATTCCAGCGCAGACTCGTCCCGCACCCACGATCGGCGAGCACACCGACGAGATTCTTGGCGCGCTCGAAGATGCGGCTCCGATCGCGGTCGCGACCGCGCCGTCGGCGCCGCGCCGGCAGCCGTTGGCAGGCATCAAGATCGCCGACTTCGGCTGGATGATGGTCGGGCCGATGACGGTCAAGCCGTTTGCCGATTACGGCGCGGATGTCATCCACGTCGAGAGCAGTATCCGGATCGACGCCCAGCGCTACGCCGGTCCGTTTCAGGGCGATATCCGCGACCCAGAGCGCTGCGCCGACTACGCCCAGGTGCGCACTGGCAACCGATCGATCGCCATCGACCTGAACACCGCAGAAGGCCTGGAGGTTGCCAAGCGCCTCGTCGCCTGGGCCGATATCGCCTTCAACAACTTCGCGGCCGGCGCGATGGAGCGGTTCGGGCTGGGCCGCGAGACCCTGCGCGAGTTGAACCCCAGCCTGATCGTGCTCAGTTGCAGCGGTCAGGGGCAGGATGGCCCGCACGCCGCCGGTAAGGGAGGTGGGGGGCACTACGCCGCGCTCGCCGGGCTCAACGAGATCACGGGTTGGGCCGACGGCGAGCCCGGCTACCTCAGCGCCTACACGGACTTCATCGCGCCGCGCTTCAACGCGCCGCTGCTGCTGGCTGCGCTCGACCACCGTCGTCGCACGGGGGAGGGTCAGTATTTCGATGTCTCGCAGTACGAGGCCGCCGCGCACTGGCTGACCCCGTCGCTGCTCGACTGCGCCGTCAACGGCCGGGTCGCAGGACGTACCGGCAACCGGCAGCCCGATGCCGCGCCGCACGGGGCCTATCGCTGCGCCGCCGGCCGTTGGTGCGTCATCGCGGTGAGGAACGACGCCGAGTGGCGCGCGCTCTGCGGGATCATGCAGACGCCCGCGCTCGCCGCCGACCGCCGCTTCGCCACGCGCGAGAGTCGCAAGGCGAACGAGGACGACCTCGATCGGATCGTGGAGGACTGGACGCGGGAGCGGGACGCTCGAGAAGTCATGGATCTGCTGCAACGATTCGGCGTACCGGCCGGCGTCGTCCAGACCGGGGAGGACCTGCTCGAGCACGACCCGCAGCTGCGCCACCGGGGCTTCTATCAGCGCCTCGACCACCCGGCGCTCGGCGCCTACCGCGCGCCCCAATCCTCGTTCCGGCTGCCCGATGCTCCTTGCGAACTGAAACGTGCCCGGCTGATCGGCGAGGACACCTATGAGGTCCTCACCAAGGTGCTGGGCTACAGCGGTGCGGAGATTGAGCAGTTCGCGCTCGCGGGGGCGCTGCAGTAGCTGCAGCGCGCAGCAGCCTAAATTCTCCCCCGGCAACGCGGGGGGAGAAAGGGGACCGCGACTGATAGCGTTCGCCCATCGAGCAACGCTTAGAAAGACTGCGCCATGAAGATCACCAATATCAGCGCCATCCCCGCCTCGCCGGGCACCACTGCCCACCCGATGTTCAACTTCCCGCCCTGGAACTATGTCTTTGTCAAGGTCGAGACCGACGAGGGCATCACCGGCTGGGGCGACGCGACCTGCGGGCCGATGGCCGTCGCGACGTTGGTCGAGGAATACGGCGATCTGATCATCGGCGAGGACCCGTTCCGGATCGAGGAACTCTGGCAAACGCTCCATCACCGCTACTTCACGCGTGGCGGTCCGATTCAAAACAGCGCTCAGGCCGGGATCGAGATGGCGCTCTACGACATCAAGGGCAAGGCCCTGGGTGTGCCGGTCTACGAGCTGCTGGGCGGTAAGATGCGCGAGAAGATCTGGACCTACGGACGCTGGGACGGCCCCTCGCCTGAGAGCGCAGCCGAGTTTGCCCTGAGCCAGGTCGCGACCGGATTTAGCGCCCTCAAGGGCGACCCGTTCGACCATCGCGGCCTGTTCATCAGCTATGAGGCCGAGAAGAAAGCGATCGACACGCTCGCCGCAGTTCGCGACGCGGTCGGATTCGAAGTCGAATTGCTGGTCGAGGTCCACGGCCGTCTGACGCCCGCCGAGGCGATCCGGATCGGCAACGCGATGGAGCAGTACCGGCCCTTCGTCTACGAGGAGCCGGTGCCGTTCGAGAACATCGACGCGATGGAACAGGTCGCGCGCGGAACCAACATCCCGATCGCGACCGGCGAACGGATCTACAGTCCGTTCACCTACTTCGACCTGCTCCAGAGGCAGATCGTGGCCATGATTCAGCCCGACATGATCCAGACCGGCGGGATCGGACAAATGAAGCGCATCGCCGCCCTGGCCGAGGCGCAGTACGTCGGCGTTCAGCCGCACGCGATTCACGGACCGATGGAGGTGCTCGCCGCGCTCCACGTCGACGCCTCGATCCCCAACTTCAAGATCCACGAGGGCGGGATGAGAGGCTGGTTCCAGGACGCCTGCATCGGCGAACTCCCGGCCCACGAAAACGGCTTCTACTCGGTGCCCGAGGCACCGGGCCTGGGCGTGTCCATCGACGAAGACTGGTTGGCCGCCCACCCACCGTTCCCAGAGCCAGGCTGGTCGCCGGCGCTCGGCACGCTGCCGTCGAAGCAGTTCAGCAAGGTTGCCTCGCCCTAACCGTCGATCGGGGGGCGCGTGACGCACAGCTCCCGGCCACATTGATGGCGCCCAAGATCGCTCAGTCGAGGACCGTGCTCAGCCGGCTCGTGATCTCCTCGACATCCTTGAGGGCGTCGGCGACGGTCGCTTCCGGCATATAGCCCTCATAGAAGTTCTGGTGCAACGCGCTGGCTGAGCGGAACAAATTCTGGAGCCGTTGGTCGGACAACTCATCTGCCAGGTCATCGATGGCGCGGTAGAGGTCGCCGTGTGAGCTGTGCCGCCAGCCGCGCGTTTCGGCGACGGCTTTCACCATTCGAGCGGTTGCGCCCCATCCCTTTTCGGAGGCGTGCAGCAGGTCGCCGTCGGCGAGGTAGGCGTGAGCTTTGCTGAGGAACTCGCTCGCGGTTGCGGTGTGGTACTCGGCGCGGGTGGTCATGGTGCGGCCGTTTCCTGAGTTTGGCCGGCGTGCTGAGCTGGTCCTCTGGTCGTGATCACTCGGACACCGTTCCGACGTCCATTCATTCGAGGACCTCGTTCAACCGGTCCGTGATCTCGTCCACATCCTTGAGGCTGTCGACGACGAACTCCTCAGGCATCAAACCCTCATAGAAGTTCTGGTGCAACGCGTTGGCCGAGCGAAAGAGAATCCGTATCGTGTCGTCGGACAATTCGTCTGCCAGGCGGTTGACGACGCGGTAGAGGTCGCCGTGTGCGCTGTGCCGCCAGCCGCGCGTTTCGGCGACGGCTTTCACCATTCGAGCGGTGGCGCCCCATCCCTTCTCCGAGGCCTGCAGCAGGTCCCCGTCGGCGAGGTAGGCGTGAGCTCTCGCGAGGAAGTCTTTTGCGGTTTCCGTGTGGTAGTCGGCGCGGGTGGTCATGGCCCAATCATATCCTGAGTTTGGCGGTCGTGCTGAGCTGGACCCCTGGTCATCATCACTCGGACAGTGTTCCGGCGACCGCTCCACGCTCGATCGGGGCATTGAGCTGGCCGGCGAGTGGGCTCGCGCCGCTGATCGAGGCCAATCGGACAGCGCCTTATCCTTGGCGAGCCCAACGAGCACAGTTCAGGAGTTGCGATGACCAGCACCGACCCGTTCGAAGGCAGGATCGGACGCACGTTTCGCGAGTCCGAACCGTGGTGGCCGGCGCGCCGCACTGCCCCACAGGACCGACCCAACGTGCTGGTGATCCTCTTCGATGACCTCGGTTTCGCCCACCTGAACTGCTACGGCTCCTCGATCCAGACGCCCAACATCAACCGCCTGGCGGCGAACGGTCTGCGCTTCTCGAACTTCCACGTCACGGCGCTCTGCTCGCCGACCCGCGCCTCGCTGCTGACCGGACGCAACCATCACACCGTCGGGATGCGCTCGATCGCCGCCACGAACTTTGGCTACCCGAACGTGCGCGGCGCGATCAGCCAGAACGCCGCGACGATGGCGGAGATGCTGCGCGACGAGAACTACGCGACGTTCTGCGTCGGCAAGTGGCACCTCACTCCGGCCGGGGAATGCTCCGCCGCCGGCCCGTTCACCGACTGGCCGCTGCAACGCGGCTTCGACCGCTTCTACGGCTTCCTTTCAGGCGCGACCGACCAGTTCTACCCGGACCTCGTCTACGACAACCATCAGGTCGATCAGCCCAAGACACCTGAGGAGGGCTACCACTTCACCGAGGACATGGTCGACATGTCCACCGCCTTCCTGCGTGAGCACCAGTCGACGTTCCCCGACCAGCCGTTCTTCCTCTATTTCACGCCGGGCGCCACGCACACGCCGCACCATGCGCCGCGCGAGTACATCGAGCGTTATCGCGGCAAGTTCGACGTCGGCTGGGACGAAATCCGCCGCGAATGGTACGCGCGCCAGTTCGAGCTGGGGATCATCCCCGATGGCACCGAGCTGGCGCCGCGCAACCCCGGTGTGCTCCCCTGGGACGACCTCTCGCCCAACACACAGCGCTTCATGGCCACGCTGCAGGAGGCCTTCGCCGGCTTCCTCGAGCACACTGACGCGCAGATTGGCCGCCTGGTCGCCTATCTCGAGCAGTCGGGCCAGCTCGACAACACGATCATCCTGCTGACGGCCGACAACGGGGCGAGTCAGGAGGGCGGCGCGGAGGGCATCTCGGTGACCGCTCGGTACGGGTCGCCAATACTCGACGATGTCGACGAAATACAATCTCGCCTCGACCTGATCGGCGGCCCGCGCAGCGCCCCCAACTATCCTTGGGGCTGGGCCCAGGCGGGCAACACGCCGCTCAAGTGGTACAAGCAGAACACCCACGGCGGCGGTGTGCGCGTTCCGCTGATCGTCCACTGGCCCGATGGGGTCAGCGACCGCGGGGCGATCCGCAACCAATTCCACCATGTCAGCGACATGCTCCCGACGGTGCTTGAGACGCTCGGCACGGCCCCGCCGGAGACCTACAAGGGCGAGAGCCAGCTGCCGGTCAGTGGCACGAGCTTCGCCTACGCCTTCAACGCGGCCGATACGCCGACCCGCAAGTCCGTGCAGTACTTCGAGATGCTCGGCCACCGTGGGATCTGGGCCGACGGTTGGAAGGCCGTCGCGCGACACGAGCGAAACGACCCCTGGAGCGACGACGAGTGGGAGCTGTACCACGTCGCCGAGGACTTCTCGGAGACGAATAATCTCGCCGAGGTCGAACCCGAGCGACTGCGCGAGCTGATCGACCGCTGGTGGGTCGAGGCGGGCCGCTTCGGCGTGCTGCCGCTTGACGACCGCCCCCCGATGCAGGGCGTGCGGGGCATGCCGGCGCATCTTCCGGGTGGGCTGCACGAAGGCTTGATCTACCACTACACCCCGCCGATCCCTCACATGCTGACGGAGGTCTCGCCAATGCTCGAGATGGGCCCGTGGACGCTCGACGCGCAGATCGAGCGCAGCGATTCCGCCGCTGAGGGCGTGATTTTCGCCGGCGGCGCGCTGACCGGCGGGATCTCGTTCTACCTCAAAGGCAACACGCTGCACTTCGACTACAACGCGTTCGGTGACATCTCCGTGCTCGACTCTGCCGTGGAGGTACCGACCGGCGCGTGCATCGTCGGCGTGCGGATGGACAGCGACGCGCCCGGGGGGGACGGCCACGTCACGTTGCTGATCAACGGTGAGACGGTCGCTGAGGGAGAGGTTCCCCTGGCGATCCGCGGTTACGGCGGCTGCGGCTCGGATATCGGGCGCGACAGCCTCTCGCCCGTGACCGACAGCTACGTGGCCCCCTTCGCGTTCAGCGGGACGATCCACGCGGTTGACATTGTCGTGACGCCGTGGTCGAGTCAGGGTGCGGTCGATGAACTGACGCGTCGCCGCGACAGCGAGATCATGGCGCGGCAGTGAGCGCTCGCCGGGGCTGAGGACCTACGGCAGCTGCTCGGCCACCGCGCCATCTGCGATCAGCTGGTCAATTTCGCCGTCGTCGTAGCCAAGCTCGGTCAGGAGTTCGCGGAGGTGCTCGCCGAAGGCGGGCGTGTGCTCGGCCGCCGAATACTGATCGGCGCTGAAGCTGAGCGGGGCCTGGGCCATCGTGACGGGTCCGACCGTGCGGTGGTCCCAGCTGTGCACGAAACCGTTGGCGCGGGCGTGCTCGCCGAGCATGGCTTCTTCGAGCGACTCAAGCAGCGAGCAGGGCACGCCCACGTGCTGTAGGCGCCGACGCAGGTCGTCGCCGTCGAATTGACGCACCACGGCGCGGATCCGCCGACGCAGCGCCGCGAAATGCTCGTGGGGATCGTCGGGCATCTCCCACTCGGGCTCGGACACGCTCGGATCGTCCAGCCCGAGGATGTCCAGCAGCCGCTCGAACGCGCGCTGTGAGGAGCCCAACGTGATCCAGCGATCGTCTTTGGTCTGATAAAGCCCGCCGATCATCGCGGCCGACTGTCGTCGGCGCCGCGCCGCCGCGTCGCGCGGGTGCGGACGCTCGTCCTGCATCCACTGCGCAAACTCGCGCTTCCACCCGTCGACGGCGTCGAAGACATTCGCGGTTGCGTGTTGGACGGCGAGTCCGGCCTGATAGAGCGACGTGCGCACGTGCTGGCCGCGGCCGCTGTGCTCGCGCCGATATAGCGCGCTCGCGATGCCGAACGCCAGCAGCGCTCCGGCCATGAAGTCGGAGGGGAAGGCGTCGAGGAAGCGCGCTTCCTCACCCTCGAACGATGCCGAGGCGAGCATCAACCCGGACGCCGCCGAGGCCTGGAAATCTGCGCCGGCGTGGTTGCCGTACGGACCTTCGGGGCCCATCGCCGAAATTTCGCCGACGATGATCCGCGGGTTTTCGGCGCTGAGTGACTCGTAATCGAGCCCCAGCCGCTTGAGCAGTCCCGGCCGCATGTTGGAGATCAGCACATCGCTCTGGAGCGCCAGCCGGCGCGCGATCGCGCGCCCGTGTTCGTGGCGCAGGTTGAGCGGCAGGCCGCGCTTGCCGCGGGCCTTGATGATGTAGGCGCGCCCCTCGCCGGGCACGATGGTGCTGTTGAAGCGCGTCGCGTCGCCGCTGACCGGCTCGACTTTGATCACGTCGGCGCCGCCGTGCGCGAACATCTCGCTGGCGTAGGGGCCCGCCACGAACATCCCGAACTCGATGATCCGCACGCCCGAGAACACACCGTTCATCACGCCCTCGCAATCGATCCGGAGTCTACCGGCGCACATGACCCGTCGCGCCTATCCTCAGCCCGGCGGGCGACGGACAGCTGAAGGAGCCACGATGACCACGAGCGACCGGTTCGAAGGCACGATCGGACGCACCTTTCGAGACTCCGAACCGTGGTGGCCGCCGCTGCGCACTGCGCCGCAGGACCGACCCAACGTCGTGATCATCCTCTTCGACGACCTCGGCTTCTCGCACCTCAACTGTTACGGATCGACGATTGAGACGCCGAACATCAACCGACTGGCTGCGAACGGGCTGCGCTTCTCGAACTTTCACGTGACCGCGCTGTGCTCGCCGACACGAGCCTCGCTGCTGACCGGTCGCAACCATCACACGGTCGGGATGCGCTCGATCGCCAACTACAACCCCGGTTACCCGAACATGCGCGGTGCGATCAGCAAGAACGCCGCGACGATGGCGGAGATGCTGCGCGGCGAGAACTACGCCACGTTCGCGGTCGGCAAGTGGCACCTCAATCCTTCCGAGGAGTGCTCCGCCGCAGGACCCTTCACCGACTGGCCGCTGCAGCGCGGCTTTGACCGGTTCTACGGCTTCCTCTCCGGCGAGACCGATCAGTTCTACCCCGATCTCGCCTACGACAACCACCTGATCGAGCCGCCCAGGACGCCGGAAGACGGCTATCACTTCAGCGAAGACATCGTCGATCACGCGGAGGGCTTTCTGCGCGACCGCCAATCCATCTATCCGGATCAGCCCTTCTTCCTCTACTTCGCGCTGGGCGCAACCCACTCGCCCCATCAAGCCCCTCGCGAGTACATCGATCGCTACCGCGGCCAGTTCGACCAGGGCTGGGATGAGGTGCGCAGAGAGTGGTTCACGCGACAGCTCGAACTCGGCGTCATTCCCGAGGGCACGGAACTCGCGCCGCGCAATACCGGCGTCAAGTCTTGGGACGACTACTCACCGAATGCGAAACGGTTCCTCGCGACCTTCCAGGAGGCGTTCGCCGGATTCCTTAGCCACACGGACGAACAGATTGGGCGGCTGATCGCGTATCTCGAAGCCTCGGGCCAGCTCGACAACACCATCCTCCTGCTGATGTCCGACAACGGCGCCAGCCAGGAAGGCGGCCCGCAAGGCGTCTCCGACACCGCCCGCTATGGACAGCCGCTGCTCGACGACATCGACGAGGCGCAGTCGCGACTCCACGAGATCGGCGGGCCGCGCAGCTCGCCCAACTATCCGTGGGGCTGGGCGCAGGCCGGCAACACCCCGCTCAAGTGGTACAAGCAGAACACGCACGGCGGCGGCGTGCGCGTGCCCCTGATCGTCCATTGGCCCGAGCGGATTACCGATCGGGGCGGATTCCGCCGCCAGTTCCATCACGTCAGCGATGTGCTGCCGACGGTGTTGGAATCAGTCAACGCGACCGCCCCCGATGAGTACGCCGGCCTGCGGCAGCTGCCGGTGAGCGGAACCAGCTTCGCCTACGCGCTCGACAATCCGGACGCCGACTCAACCAAAGAGGCACAGTATTTCGAGATGCTCGGTCACCGCGGGATCTGGGTCGACGGCTGGAAGGCGGTCACCCGCCACGAGAAGAACGACCCCTGGAGCGACGACGAGTGGGAACTCTACCACGTCGCCGAGGACTTCTCCGAATCCCACGATCTCGCTGCCGAAGAGCCGGAGCGGCTACGCCAGTTGATCGACCGCTGGTGGGTCGAGGCGGGCCGCTACGGCGTGCTCCCGCTCGACGACCGCAGCTTCCAGCTCGGCGGTCCGGCCCAACGGCCAGGCGGACCGCACAACGGACTGAAGTACCGCTACACGCCGCCCGTCTCGCATCTACCGGGCGAGATCGCACCGGCGATCGGTCTGGGGTCATGGACGTTGGAGGCGGAGATCGAACGCGACGGTCTCGGCGACGGCGTGATCTTCGCGCGAGGCTCGGTCATGGGCGGGTTGAGCCTGTACATCCAGAACAACCGCCTGCGCTTCGACTACAACGCCTTCACGAAGGTCACCAGCATCGGCTCTGCCGGCGAGCTGCCCGACGGACGCTGCACGATCGGTCTGCGCATGGACGGCGAAGCCCCGTCCGCTCCGGGCCAGGTCACGCTGTCACTCAACGGCGAAACGATCGGGGCGGGCGAGGCGCCCTATCTCGTCCGCGGTGGATTCGGCGGTCGCGGCGGCGCCGACATTGGCTCTGATCGCAAGTCGCCCGTTACGGACGCCTACGAAGCTCCGTTCGAGTTCGAGGGCACGATCCACGCCCTCGAAGTCGCAGTGACGCCCTACCCCAAATCGGGAGCAGCCTACGAGGCAGCAAGGAACGCCTTCCGCGAGCTGATGGCCCAGCAATGAGCGACTGCTGCGCACCAACGGATGCCTCTGGCCGGGCGGCCGACGGAGCCGAGCGCGCCGGCGGCGCGAGGCATGGGGGCGACCACAAGGATCGCCCCTACAGGGGAGGCCCGGCTGCGGGGATGGCAGCGATCCCGGGCGGCGTGTTCCTGATGGGGGCCAACGATGAAATGTCGTATCCCAATGACGGGGAGCGGCCGGTGCATCAGGTCAGCCTCTCGCCGTACCTGATCGACACGCTGACGGTGACCAACGCAGACTTCGCGGCGTTTGTGGGTGCGACGAAGTTCCAGACTGACGCCGAGCGCTTCGAATGGTCGTTCGTGTTCGCGGGCCTGCTGCCCGACGACTTCCCAGCGACGCGCGGGGCTGCCGATTCGCCCTGGTGGCGGCAGGTGATGGGCGCCGACTGGCGACATCCCGAGGGGCCGCATTCGGACATCGACGGCCGTCTGGACCATCCGGTGGTACACGTCAGCTGGTCCGACGCTCAGGCCTACGCCGCGTGGGTGGGGAAATCGTTGCCGACCGAAGCGCAGTGGGAGCGGGCCTGCCGCGGGGAACGCGAGGGCGCCCGGTTCCCCTGGGGCGACGAGCTGACGCCCGGCGGCGAGCATCGCATGAATGTCTGGCAGGGGGTCTTTCCCTCGCACAACACCCGCGACGACGGCTGGTATGGGACCTGCCCGGCCGACGCGTACCCGGCCAACGACTGGGGCCTGCACAACATGACGGGCAACGTCTGGGAGTGGCAGTTCGACTGGTTCGATGTCTTCGCCCACCAGAACAACCCACCGGTCGATCCGGTCGGTCCGCCCGACGGCGACCTCAAGCTGCTCAAGGGCGGCTCGTTCCTCTGCCACGAGAGCTATTGCGCGCGCTACCGTCCCGCCGCCCGGATGGGCCTCCCCGCGGACACGAGCACCAGCAACGCCGGCTTCCGCTGCGCGCGGCCCGCGTAGGCCCTACCGATGCCGGCGGTGCGGATCGATCGCCTCGACCACTGCGTCGGCGAGGAAGTTGAGCGAGAGCAGGATCAGCGCGAGGCCGAGGGTGGGGAAGAACACGAACCACCAGGCGCCGGCGCTCAATAGCCAGGATCGGCCCGTGGCAAGAATGTTGCCCAGGGTCGGCGTCGGCGGGGATGCGCCCAGACCGAGAAAGCTCAGGGTCGACTCGGCGATCACCGCGAAGGCCATCGCCAGGGCGGCCTGGACCAGCAGCGGCGGCAGCGCGTTGGTTGCGATGTGCCGCGCGATGATCCGAGCCGGTGTCGCGCCCAGCGCGCGCGCGGCGAGGACGTAGTCGCGTTCCTTCTCCGTCAACAGCTGGGCCCGCGCGATCCGCGCGAAGACGGGCACATTGGCGATGCCCAGCGCCAGCGCGACCTGCGAGGTGCCGGTGCCAAGAATCGCCAACACGGCGATGCCCAGCAGCAGGAACGGAAATGCGAGCAGGGTATCGACCAGCCGCATCAAGACCGTCTCAAGCCAGCCGCCCGCGTAACCGGCAACAAAGCCGACGATTGTGCCGACGAAGCCGCCGCCCAACACCGCCACCACTGATACGAAGAGCGAGATGCGCAGCCCGAACAGGATGCGGCTGAACATATCGCGCCCGAGCTCGTCGGTGCCGAATAGATGCGTGCCGCTTGGACTGAGCAGGCGCGCGCCGCGGATTTGTTCAATCTCTCCGAACGGCGAGATCAAGTTCGCGAAGATCGCCAGCAGGATCAGCCCGCCGAAAACGAACAGGCCGATCGCCCCCTGCGGATTCGTCGCCGTGCGGTAGAGAGCATCGACCGTCAACGATTGGTCACGCATCTCGCGCAGGCGTGAGCGGGCGACAGGCGGGGCGTACTGCGTCATGCTCAAGCGCCCAGTCCCGAGACCCGGATGCGTGGGTCGAGATAGCCATAGGTGATGTCGGCCAGCGTGTTCGCCGCCACGAACACGAACACGAGGATCGCCAGCATCCCCTGGATCAGCAGATAGTCGCGCCCGTTGATTCCATCGATCACGAGGAATCCGAAGCCTGGGCGGGTGAAGACGATCTCGACCACGATCGCGCCGGCGAGCAGATTGCCAATCTGTAGCGCTGCCACGGTCACGATCGGGATCAGCGCATTGCGCAGGGCATGGGAGAGTACGACATTGCGCTGCCGCAGTCCCTTCGCGCGTGCGGTGCGGACGTAGTCCTGAGCCAGCGCTTCCGCGACCGATGTGCGTACGAACCGAGCCAGTACTGCCGCGATCAGCGACCCTGCCGCGATGGTCGGCAGCACCAACCGGTGCAGGCCGGCGATGGGATCTTCGAACACGCTGACCCGCCCCGAGACCGGGAACCAGTCGAGTTCGACCGCGAAAATCCAAAGCAGGAGGATGCCGAGCACGAAGTTGGGAATGCCGAGCGTAAAGATGTTGAACACGCTCGCGCCGTAGTCGGGCGCTTTCTTGGCCCAGAGCGCGGCGGCCACGCCCAAGGGCACACCGATCGCCAGGGCCCAGATATAGGCCGCGACGGCTAACTCGATCGTGGCTGGAAAGGACTGCTCGATCAGCTCGCGCACCGGCACGCGCTTGGTGTAGGAGCGTCCGAAGTCGAGCTGCACGACGCCCGAGATCCAATTCGCGTACTGGGCGACCAAGGGCTCATTGAGGCCGATCTGTTCGCGGACGCGCTCAACGTCTTCGGGGCTGGCGTCTTCACCGGCGAGCTGCTGAGCCGGGTCGCCCGGAATCAGGCGGATGATCAGGAAGATCGCGATGCTGGCCAGGAAGACGACCAGCAGGCCCTCGAAGAAGCGGCGCAACAGGTATCTGCCCACCTTGGGCCGCCTCCGCTCAGGGCTCCCGCCCTACGCGTCCTCCTACCGCCGGCTTGCGTCGGCGTGATTCCTCGCGGCGCGCGCCGCCAGTGTACGCCGTTATGCGTCGTCGAAGTACACGTGGTGCATTCGCGGCATGCCCTGCGCGCCGAACCAGACTCCCTTCACGCTGTTCTTGTAGGCCCATATCTGGACCGTGTCGGAGATCGGCGCGACCCACGGCTCTTCAGAGAGCAGTCGGTTGAATTCGTCCATCAGGGCCTGCCGCTTCGCCTCCGTGTCGGCGGTCGGCCAGCCATCGATCATCGCTTGATACTCGGGCGTCTCGTAGGCGCAGGAGTTAGGAATTCGCATCTGGTAGTTCATCACCGGCAGCGACTGCGGGTGCATCGCGTAGAAGCCGTAGAAGGCCAGGTAGAGCCCGGGGAAGGTGCCGGTCAGGAACTGGTCGATCCAGGAGGCCGTCTCGACGACCTCGGGCTCGATGTTGATGCCTGCGACAGCGGCGTCCTTCTGGATGATCTGCGCAATCTGGATGGCCTCTTCCCAGAAGCTCGCGGCCGCGATCTTCAGGGTCGGCGTGCCGTCGGGGTAGCCGGCTTCGGTGATCAGCTGCTTAGCCTCGTCGAGGTCGAAGTAATCGCGGTCGAGCGATTCGTCGTAGGCCGGCGAGGAGGGCAGCCAGACGAAGTTCCGGGGGCCGGCGAGGCCCTCGAACAGCTCGTCGGCGATGCGTTCGCGGTCGATGACGCGGTAGAGCGCGCGCCGCACCGTGGGGTCGTCCAGCATCGGGTGGCCGCCACCGCGGCCGGTGCCGACCATGCCCATGACCCAGATCGAGCCGGCCGGCGGCGCCAGCAGCAGCTCGAAGTCGTCGTCCTCATCAAAGCTCGGGTACCAGGCCTTCGGCAAGTGGTGGGTGAGATCGACCTCGTCATTGCGTAGCGCCAGGGTCATCGACTCGGCATCCTGGAAGGTGCGGTACTCGATCGAGTCGAGCGCTGCCGGGGCGTAGAAGTTCTCGAAGCGCTCGGCGCGGGCGAACACGTCCGGTTCGTAGGAATCGGTGTCGAACCTGAACGGTCCGCTGGCGTTGACGCGGACGTAGCCGTCGAGCTCGGCGATGTTGTCGGCATCGTGGATCTGAGCGAACTCCAGGACATCGAAGATGGCCGTGCCGGGCCAGTCGAGGTCGAACCGCAGCGTGGTCTTGTCGATCGCGGTGACTCGGTTGACATACTTGGCATAGATGCTGTTCACCTGGCTGGGTTGGACATCCTCGTCGTCCATCCGCTCGAGGCTCTTGGCCACTTCCTCGGCGGTCATCGGTTTGCCATCGTGGAACTCGAGGCCCGGCCGCAGCTTCAGCTGAAGCATCGTCTGGTCCTCGTTGAACTCCCAACTCTCCGCGAGGTGCGGCTGGGGATCGAGTCCGTCGGGGCCGTACTTGGTCAGCGTGTCCCAGATCGCGGAGTAGAACGGTGTGTCGGGTGTGGCGCCGTAAGGCGCCTGGTGATTCGCGGGCGAGCCGCCCGCCCAGCCGATCCTGAGCACGCCGCCTTGCTTGCGCTCGCTCGAGTCCGCCGCCGCAGCGACCTGCTGCTGTTGGGCCTGCTGTTGGGCGACCGCCTGCTGCTGCTGTTGCTGCATCGCCTGCTGCTGCATCGCCTGCTGCTGTTGTTGCTGCTGCGCCTGCTGCGCGGCGACCGCCTGCGGCTGCGCGTCGTCGTCGTCATCGTCACCGCAGCCGACGAGTGCAATGCCGGCCGCGCCGACGCCGGCCCGAGCGGCCGCTCCCAGCATCGACCGCCGACTCACTCGCCGTCTTCGAATCTGATCCCAGTAGTTTCGCTCGGCCATGGTCGGCCCTTTCCTGTAGGCCGCAGTTGTGATCCATAACTGCGTTTGCCGGGCAGTATGGGCTGGGAGGGAGGGGTTGTCAAGCGACGCGAGTCACGGTCTCAATCTGGACCAGGGCCTGTTCACACTCCGTAGAGACGACCGCACAGCCCTGATCCCTTCGCTGCCCCCGGAGAGCGGGGACAGCGAAGATTCTGTGGGCGCGCGTGAATCTTTACGTATGTGAACAGGCGCTGGCCACGATCGGCGCGCCTGCGCACCTGCGCGCTTCGCCGCAGCTGCAGGGTCTGCCCGGCAGCCCTTCGCGTGGGGTGCTCTGTAGGCATCCCAACGCCCCCGTCGCCGGCGTGTCCGACCACCCGCTAGGTCGCTTCGAAATGGATGTCCCGCATCCGAATGTTGCCTACCAGGTTTTGCGAGACACCCTTCACCCTGGAGTGTGCGGCCCACACCTCGGAATACGTGCAAATCGGGGCGACCCAGGGTTCTCGATCGAGGATTCTGTTGAACTCGTCCATCAGCGCCTGCCGTTCGGCTGGGCTGTCGGCGGTTGCCCAGCCGTCGATCATTGCCCGGTATTCCGGCGTATCGTAGGCGCAGGAGTTGGGCAGGCGCATTTGGAAGTTCATCACCGGCAGGGTCTGGGGGTGCAGCGCGAAGAACGAGTACGTGATGATATAGAGCTCGTGTTCGGCCGCCAGGAAGCTGTTAAACCAGGTGGGGAAGTCCAGCGACTCCGGCTCGACGTTGATCCCCGCCTGCGCCGCGTCCTGCTGGATGATCTGGGCCATCTGAAGCGCATGCGGCCAGGCGCCAAGGCAGGCGATTTTGAAGGTAGGCGTACCGTCCGGGTAGCCGGCTTCGATGATCAGTTGCCTGGCCTCATCGAGGTCGAAGTAGTCGCGGTCCAGCGATGCGTCGTAGGCCGGCGAATAACTCAGCCAGACGACGTTCCTCGGCTCGGACACGTTCTCAAACACCTCGGCCGCGATGCGCTCGCGGTCGATCACCCGGTACAGGGCGCGGCGCACCTTCGGGTCGTCCAATGCCGGGTGCCCGCCGCCGCGCCCGGTTGTTCAGAGACTACGTCGCCTCGAAGTAGACGTCCTGCAGCCGCGGGCGGCCTGTCACGTCGTCCCAGAACCCCTTCACGCTCGAGTGTGATGCCCAGATCGTGACCGTAGTGCAGATCGGGGCGACCCAGGGTTCTTGATCGAGAATTCTATTGAATTCGTCGAGCAGCGCTTGCCGCTTGGCCTCGCTGTCGGCGGTTGGCCAGCCGTCAATCATCGCCTGGTACTCCGGCGTCTCGTAGGCACAGGAGTTGGGGATCCGCATCTGGAAGTTCATGACGGGCAGCGACTGCGGATGCATCGCGAAGAACGAGTAGAGCGCCATGTAGAGCCCCTCGTGCGTGCCCGACAGGAAGCGGTCCAGCCAGGTTGAGAACTCCATCGCCTCCGGCTCGACGTTGATTCCCGCCTGCGCGGCGTCCTGCTGGACGATCTGCGCCATACCAAGCGCTTCCTGCTGGAAGGAAATGCAGGCGATCTTGAAGGTGGGCGTACCGTCCGGGTAGCCGGCTTCGGTGATCAGCTGTTTAGCCTCATCGAGGTCGAAGTAGTCACGGTCCAGCGACTCGTCGTAGGCGGGCGAGAACGACGGCCAGATCACGTTCTTCTCCTCGGACAGGCCCTCAAACAGCTCGGCCGTGATCCGCTTGCGGTCGACCACCCGGTACAGCGCGCGGCGCACCTTGGGGTCGTCCATCGCCGAGTGTCCGCCGCCGCGGCCCGTCCCGACCATGCCCATGACCCAGAGCAAGCTGGTCGGCGGGGCCGGCGCAACGTCGAAGCCGTCGTCCTCGGCAAAGTTCGCGTACCACGACTTGGGCAGGTCGTACACCATATCGAGCTCGCCGCCGCGCAGCGCCAGCGTCATCGACTCCGCGTCCTGGAAGGAGTGCCACTCGATCTCGTCCAGCGCCGCCGGGTCGTAGTAGTTCTCGAAGCGCTCGCCGCGAGCGTAGACGCCGGCCTGGTACGCGTCGGTATCGAACTTGAAGGCGCCGCTGGCGTTGACTTGGGTGTAGCCCTCAAGCCCGGGGATCGCGTCCGCATCGTGGATATTCGCAAAGTGCAGCGCGTCGAAGATCGCCTCGCCCGGCCAGGCCAGATCGAACTGCAGCGTCGTCGCGTCGATCGCCGTGACTTCGTTCACGTACTTGTTATAGATGCTCTTGACCTGGCTGTTCGCCACATCCTCGTCGTCCATCCGCTCCAGGCTCTTCTTGACCTCCTCCGCCGTCATCGGCTTGCCGTCGTGAAACTCCAGCCCCGGCCGCAGCTTCATCTGCAGCATCGACTGGTCGTCGTTGAACTCCCAGCTTTCGGCCAGGTGCGGCTCCGGCGTCAGGCCGTCGGCGCCGTACTTCGTCAAGCTGTCCCAAATCGCCGGGCCGAAGGCGATGTCGCCCGCGTAGGGCGCGCCGTAGTTCGCCGGCGAGAACGCGATGCCGAGCCGCAGCGTGCCGCCGCGCGGGGGCTCGCTCGATTCGGTCGCCGCGGCGGCCTCCTGCTGCTGTTGCTGCTGGACCTGCTGTTGGGCGGCCGCCTGCTGCTGCTGTTGCTGCTGGACCTGCTGTTGGGCAACCGCCTGCTGCCGTTGCTGCTGGGCCTGCTGCTGCATCGCCTGCTGTTGTTGCTGCTGCTGCTGGGCCTGCTGCTGCATCGCCTGCTGTTGTTGCTGCTGCTGGGGCTGCTGCTCCGCGACTGCTTGCGGCTGCGCATCATCGTCGTCCCCGTCGCCGCAGCCCAGCAGGGCGAGGCCTGCCGCGCCGACGCCGGCGCGCGCGCTCGCGTTGAGCAGACTCCTGCGGCTCAGCTGCCGCTTGCGGATTTGGTCCCAGTATTTGTTGGTCATGGCGAGCCTTGCCCCTCCGATGCGAATTTTCGATGCACAGTCGCGGGGAAGGTAGCAGGATCGGGCGCGCCTAGCGCACGTTCCTGAGCCTGGGATCGAGCGCGTCGCGCAGCCAGTCGCCCATCAGGTTGCCGGTCAGTGAGACCAACAGGATTGCGATCCCCGGCATCCAGATCGGCCACCAGGCGATCGTCATGAAGTTGCGGCCCTCAGAGATCATCGCGCCCCACGAGGGGGTGCCTGGAGCCACGCCGATGTTGAGGAAGCTGAGCGCCGCCTCGATCAGGATCACTGAGGGCACATCCAGCGTCGCCATGATCACAATCGTGTTGAGGATGTTGGGCAAGACGTGGCGGAAGAGGATTCGCTTGTCACTGGCCCCGCTGGCCCGCGCGGCGACCACAAACTCCTGCTCCCGCAGCGAGAGCACGTCGGCCCTGACCAGCCGGGCGTAGCCGGACCAACTGAAGATGATGATGATCACGATCACGTTCAGCAGGCTGCGGCCGAAGACCACAGAAATCAGCAGCGCGAACAGGAGCGCCGGCAGCGCCAGCTGCACGTCCACGAGGCGCATCAGCAGTCTGTCCCACCAGCCCACTCGCCAGCCCGCGAGCAGCCCGCAGAGGGTCCCAATCAACGCCGACGCCGGGATGCAGATCACCACGACCAGCAAAGACACCCGCGCGCCAAACATCACCCGCGCCAGCATGTCGCGGCCCAGATTGTCCGTGCCCAGCGGATGCGCCCAACTGCCGCCGTCCTGAATCGCGGGTGGAATCAGACGTCGGATCAGGACGATCTCTTCTGGGTCATACACCGACAACAAATCGGCGAAGATGCCGGCAATCAGAAACACGCCGAGGATGAACAGTGCCGGCGAGAGCAAGGCAACGCTTCGCCACGACACGCCGAGTCCGAAGCTGCGGCGAATGCTTCCGGCGGCGGACGCAGCCGTCTGCGTCGACACTACCGCGCTCCCGCCCGGATGCGCGGATCGATGATTGGATAAGAGAGGTCGACCAGGATGTTGGCGACGACGATGCTGGTGGAGATCACGAGGATGGCGGCGATCAGGACAGGGAAGTCACCGACCGTGATCGTATGCAGCATCATCCGCCCAATACCGGGCCAGGCGAAGACCTGCTCAACGATGATTGTGCCCGCGATCAGGTAACCGACCTGGATTCCGAGGATGGTCGCGACCGGCAACAGCGCGTGCCGCAGGGCGTGTCGCCAGATGATCATCGATTCGCGCAGTCCCTTCGCCCTCGCAGTGCGGACGAAATCGGTGTTCATCACGTCAATCATGCCCGAGCGTGTCAATCGCATCGAGATGGCCGAAGACAGCAGGCCCAGCGTGATCGTCGGCAAGACGATATGTTTCACGCTGCCGCTGCCCCCGGTCGGCATCCAATCGAGCTGGACGGAGAAGAAGAAGATCAGCATCAAGCCCAACCAGAAGTTGGGCGTGGCCTGGCCGAGCACGGCCAGGAGCCGTGCAACCCAGTCCGTTGGCGTCGCTCGTCGGAGCGCCGCGATGATCCCCAACGGGATGCCCAGGACCATCGAGAAGATCAGCGCGGCCGCACCGAGCTGCAATGTCTTCACCGCGCGGCTGCCGACCTCGCTCAACGCTGGCCGGGCGCTGATGAACGAGTTGCCAAGGTCGAACTGGACCGCATCGACCAGGAAGTTGACGTACTGGAGGCCGATTGGGCCGCCCAGCCCGAGCTGCTCCTTCAGCAACTCCTTCTCTTCGAGGGTCGTTTCATCTGTGGTCAGGTATTCGACCGGGTTGCGCGCCATACGCGAGATCAGGAACACAATCGAGACGACCAGGAACACGACCAGGATCCCCTGCAGGAGGCGCGAAACAAGGATCGCCGAGACGCTCTGAGCACCCATGTCCGGCCCTCCTGCAGGGAGCGCTCGATGGTTAGGTGATGAGCGGGCGAATGCCCCAGAGACCGCCGTAGTCTCGCGAGTTGCCTTTCATGTCCCACTCCAGGTCGTCGCGCATCAGGCCCGTGCCGACGGTCTCGAACAGGAACAGCCAGGAGGCGTTGGTGTAGATCCGCTCCGCGAGCTTGTTGATCGCCACCACTCGCTTGGCCGGATCGAATTCCGTCGCCTGCGCGTCCACGAGATCCTGAATATCCGTTTCGGGGTATTCGGCAACCGAGAGTGTGCCGCCGAGCGCGACCTCGGCGGCGATCACCTGGAACGGGTCCGGCGACTGATTGGTGAAGTAATAGTGCAGCCCCGGCACATCACGCTGGGCCATCCGCGCGCGGAAGTCGGGCAGCGGATCGAGTTGCAGGTTGGTGCGGATGCCGACCGTATCGAGGTACTGCTGCACAGACAGGGCGATCTGGTCGGTCAGCGCGAAGAATCCGGCGGTGCCGTAGAAGTCCGACTCGAAGCCCTCGGGGTAGCCGGCGGCGTCCAGGAGCTGGACCGACTTTTCGGGGTCGTAGACCATCGTCAGCGGACCTGACTGGTCGGGCTGCATACCGCCGAGCTGGCGCGTGCCGATGCCGTAGGCGCGCTGCTCGCGACCCGTACCAAGCGAGGTGTAGATTGTCTCCACGTCGACGGCGTGGTTCATCGCCTGGCGCACGCGCAGGTCGCGGTAGGCGTTGCTGCCGTCTTCGAACATCGGCACGATCGTGTTGGGGAAAATCGTGTGCGGGCAACAGCCTGGGTCGAAGAGCACTTCGAAGCCGGGCTCGTCAATGAACTCCTGCACCAACTCCCACTCGAGCGATGGCACGACATCGGCCTCGCCGGCCTGGATCGCCGCCAGCCGCGCGACCGGCTCGGGCCGCACCGACTGCACGACTTCCTTCACCCACGGCTTGTGCTTGACGTTCAAGTTGTCGTAGCCGATCGGGTAATCGTCGTTGCGGACGCTGCGGACTTCGATGTCGGGCTCGAACGAGGTCAGCTTGAACGGTCCGGATGCCAGCCCGTCGCGGTTGTAACCCTCGTCGCCCAACTCTTCAATCTTGTGCTTGGGCATGAGGTACATTGTGGTCCCGATGCTGTTTGGCGCGGTAACCTCGGTGGCCACCGGAATCCGCGAAGTCAGATCGTCGATCACCGTTACCTCATCGTTGACCTTTGCCACGATGTAGGCGACGCCCGACTCATAGACGCCGCTCTCATTGTACGCGGCGTTGCCGGCCGCGCGGTCGACCGAGAACTTGACATCCTCTGCCGTCAACGGAGTGCCATCGTGCCAGGCGTGACCCGGGTTCAGGTGCATCAGCACCGACGTGAAGTCCTCGATCCACTCGTAGTGCCCCACGTGCGGCACGATCTCCCGGGTGACCAGTTCGTACTGCATCAGTGTGTCAAAGTGCAGCGGACCGTTCCACTTCAGCGTGTAGTTGCCCGGTCCCTGGACATCAAGGCCACCGACGGCGTTGGGCACGGCGGCCGTGATGGTGCGCTCCCAGTCGGTGTCGCCTTCGCGCGCCGCGGGGGCTGACTCGACGGGCTCAGCCTCTTGCTGTTGTTGGGCCTGCTGCTGGGCGGCCTGTTGGGCCTGCTGCTCGGCTTGCTGCTGCTGCTGAGCGGCCGGCGCGTCCTGCTCCTGTTGCTGCTGTTGCTGGGCGGCCGCGGGCCGGTCCTGCTGCTGTTGCTGCTGGCGGGCCTGGGAGACGGCCGCGGGAGCGGCGTCGTCGTCATCATCGCCACAGCCGACCAGGGCCAGGCCGGCCGCGCCGACCCCCGCTCGACTCGACGCGCGCAGGAGCGCTCGCCGGCTCATTCGCGAACGTCGCATTCGCTGCCAATAATTCTTCTCGCTCATTCGATCGTCCTCTCACATATGGAATCGTGGATGCCACGAGCCACGGTGCGATCTGCGGATTCTCCCGGGAACCTGACTCGCTCAGTCCGCGGTTGGCTAAGTATGGCGATCTGAAATCGAATTTTCAACGACGCTGCCCCCGCCAGCAGCTAGCTCAAGCCGCGCAGCCTCGGATCGAGGATGTCCCGCACCGAATCGCCGACGAGGTTGAAGCTTAGGACCGCGAGCGTCATCGCCAGGCCGGGGAAGATCCTTGAGTTGGAGCCGCCCATGATCAGCCGTCCCGCAGCGCCCGCGCGGCGCTAGGTGACGAGCGGACGGATACCCCAGAGGCCGCTGTAGTCGCGCGAGTTGCCCTTCATGTCCCACTCCAGGTCGTCGCGCATCAGGCCCGTGCCGACGGTCTCGAACAGGAACAGCCAGGAGGCGTTGGTGTAGATCCGCTCCGCGAGCTTGTTGATCGCCACCACTCGCTTGGCCGGATCGAATTCCGTCGCCTGCGCGTCCACGAGATCCTGAATATCCGTTTCGGGATATTCGGCAACCGAGAGCGTGCCGCCGATCGCGACCTCTCCCGCGATCACACCGAACGGGTCGGGCGACTGGTTGGTGAAGTAATAGTGCAGCCCCGGCACATTGCGCTGGGCCATCCGGGCGCGGAAGTCGGGCAGCGGATCGAGCTGCAGGTTGGTGCGAATTCCGACCACATCGAGGTACTGCTGGACCGACAGGGCGATCTGGTCGGTGAGCGCGAAGAAGCCGGCGGTGCCGTAGAAGTCCGACTCGAACCCCTCCGGGTAGCCGGCGGCGTCGAGGAGCTGGACCGACTTTTCCGGGTCGTAGACCATTGTCAGCGGACCGGACTGTTCAGGCTGCATACCGCCGAGTTGGCGCGTGCCGATGCCGTACGCGCGCTGCTCGCGGCCCGTACCAAGCGTGGTGTAGATCGTCTCCACATCGACGGCGTGGTTCATCGCCTGACGCACCCGCAGGTCGCGGTAGGCGTTGCTGCCGTCTTCGAACATCGGCACGATCGTGTTGGGGAAGATCGTGTGCGGGCAGCAGCCCGGGTCGAAGAGCACCTCGAAGCCGGGCTCGTCCACGAACTCCTGCACGAGCTCCCACTCCAGCGAGGGCACGACATCGGCCTCACCAGCCTGGATCGCCGCCAGGCGCGCGACCGGCTCGGGCCGCACCGACTGAACGACCTCCTTGACCCATGGGCGGTGAATCCGGTTGAGGTTCTCGTAGCCGATCGGATAGGCGTCGTTGCGCTCACTGCGGACCTCGATATCGGGCTCGTAAGAGGTTAGCTTGAACGGACCGCTGGACAGGCCTACACGGTTGTAGGCTTCGTCACCGATCTCTTCGATCAAGTGCTTCGGCACGAGCGGCATCGAGCTGCCGATCGAGGTCGGCGCGGTGACCTCGGACTTGACCTGTAACCGCGCGGTCATGTCGTCGATCACGCTCACGTCGCCGTTGATCGCTGCGACGGTGTACCCGATCCCGGTTTCGTAGACACCACTCTCGTTGTATTCGGCGATGCCAGCCGCACGGTCGGCCGAGAATTTGATGTCCTCCGCCGTCAACGGCGTGCCATCGTGAAAGGCGTGGCCCGGGTTGAGGTGCATCAGCACCGCCGTGAAATCCTCGATCCACTCGAAGTGCCCCACGTGCGGCACGACCTGGCGCGTGACCAGGTCGAACTGCAGCAGCCGGTCGAAATGCAGTGGTCCGTTCCACTTGAGCGTGAAGTTGCCCGGCCCCATCAGATCGAGACCACCGACGGCATTCGGGACCGCCACGGTGACGGTGCGCTCCCAATCGGTGTCGCCCTCGCGCGCCGCGGGGGCGGACTGCACGGCCTGTTGCTCGGCCTGTTGCTGCTGTTCGGCCTGCTGCGCCTGCTGTTCGGCCTGCTGGGCCTGTTGCGCCGCCGCCGGCTGATCATCCTGCTGCTGGTCGGCCTGTTGCGCGGCCGCCGGCTGGTCCTGCTGCTGCTGTTGCTGCTGCCGGGTCTGCGCGACGGCGCCCGGAGTGTCCTGGTCGTCGTCATCGCCGCACCCGACCAGCGCGAGGCCGGCGGCGCCGACTCCCGCTCGACTCGAGGCGCGTAGGAGCGCTCGCCGACTCATTCGCGAACGTCGCATTCGCTGCCAATAGTTCTTCTCGCTCATTCGATCGTCCATTCAAACGTGGCATCGTGTTCGCCACACGCCACTCCGAGATCTGCGGATTTTCCCGCGAAGCTGACTCGCTCAGTTCGCCGTGCGTAAAGTGTGGCGATCTGAAATCGAATTTTCAACGACGCCACGGCCGCCCGCGACCAGGTCGAGCCGCGCAGGCGTGGATCGAGGATGTCGCGCACCGAATCGCCGACGAGGTTGAAGCCGAGTACCGCGAGCGTCATCGCCACGCCAGGGAAGATGCTTGAGTTGGAGCCGCCCATCATCAGCCGTCCCGCAGCGCCCGCGCGGCGCTAGGTGACGAGCGGACGGATGCCCCAGAGGCCGCTGTAATCTCGCGCGACGCCCTTCATGTCCCACTCCAGATCGTCCCGCATCAGGCCCGTGCCAATGGTCTCGAACAGGAACAGCCACGAGGCATTGGTATAGATCCGTTCGGCGAGCTTGTTGAGCGCGACGGCGCGCTTGGCTGGATCGAACTCTGTCGCCTGCGCTTCCACGAGCTCCTGAATATCAGTTTCGGGGTACTCCGCCACCGCCAGCGTGCCCCCGATTGCGACCTCTGCCGCGATCACACTGAGCGGGTCCGGCGACTGGTTGGTGAAGTAATAGTGCAGCCCCGGCACATTGCGCTGGGCCATCCGCGCGCGGAAGTCGGGCAGCGGATCGAGCTGCAGGTTAGTGCGAATTCCGACCACATCGAGGTACTGCTGGACCGACAGGGCGATCTGGTCGGTGAGCGCGAAGAAGCCGGCGGTGCCGTAGAAGTCCGACTCGAACCCCTCCGGGTAGCCGGCGGCGTCCAGGAGCTGGACCGACTTTTCCGGGTCGTAGACCATCGTCAGCGGACCGGACTGCGCGGGCTGCATGCCGCCGAGCTGGCGTGTGCCGATGCCGTACGCGCGCTGCTCGCGGCCCGTACCAAGCGTGGTGTAGATCGTCTCCACGTCGACGGCGTGGTTCATCGCCTGACGCACGCGAATGTCCCTGTACGGGTTGCTGCCGTCCTCGAACATCGGCACGGTTGTGTTGGGGAAGATCGTGTGCGGGCAGCAGCCCGGGTCGAAGAGCACCTCGAAACCGGGCTCGTCAACGAACTCCTGTACGAGCTCCCATTCAAGCGAGGGCACGAGGTCAGCTTCTCCGGCCTGGATCGCAGCCAGGCGCGCGACCGGCTCGGGTCGCACCGATTGGACGATTTCCTTGACCCATGGGCGGTGAATGCGGTTGAGGTCCTCGTAGCCGATCGGGTAGTTGTCGTTGCGGGCGCTGCGGACCTCGATATCGGGCTCGTACGATGTCAGCTTGAACGGTCCGCTGGACAGACCACTGCGGTTGTAGGCTTCGTCACCGATCTCTTCGATCAAGTGCTTCGGCACGAGCGGCATGGAGCTGCCGATCGAGGTCGGCGCGGTGACCTCGGACTTGACCTGCATCCGCGCGGTCACGCCGTCGATTACGCTTACTTCGCCGTTGATCGCTGCGACGGTGTACCCGGACCCGGTTTCGTAGACACCACTCTCGTTGTACGGGGCGATGCCAGCCGCCCGTTCGGCCGAGAATTTGATGTCCTCCGCCGTCAATGGCGTGCCATCGTGCCAGGCGTGGCCCGGGTTGAGGTGCATCAGCACCGCCGTGAAATCCTCGATCCACTCGAAGTGCCCCACGTGCGGCACGATCTCGCGCGTGACCAGGTCGAACTGCAGCAGCCGGTCGAAGTGCACTGGTCCGTTCCACTTGAGCGTGAGGTTGCCAGGCCCCATCAGATCGAGACCACCGACGGCATTCGGGACCGCCACGGTGACGGTGCGTTCCCAGTCGGTATCGCCCTCCCGTGCCAGGGGCGCTGCCTGCACGGCCTGCTGCTGCTCAGCTTGCTGCTGCTGAGCTTGCGCCTGCTGCTGGTCGGCCTGCTGGGCCTGTTGCTCGGCAGCCTGCTGCTGCTGTTGCTGCTGGTCGGCCTGTTGCGCCGCCGCTGGCTGCTCCTGCTGCTGCTGTTGCTGCTGTGCCCGGCTGACCGTCACCGGCGCGTCCTGGTCATCGTCATCACCGCAGCCGACCAGCGCCAGGCCGGCCGCGCCGACCCCCGCTCGACTCGAGGCGCGCAGCAGCGCTCGCCGACTCATTCGCGAACGTCGCATTCGCTGCCAATAGTTCTGCTCGCTCATTCGATCGTCCTCTCGTAGGTGGGATCGTGATTGCCACGACCCACGGTGCGATCTGCGGATTGCCCCGCGAACCTGACTCGCTCAGTTCGCGGTGGGTCAAGTGTGGCGATCTGAAATCGAATTTTCAACGACGCTGCGGCCGCCCGCGACTAGGTCGAGCCGCGCAGGCGTGGATCGAGGATGTCGCGCACCGAATCGCCGACGAGGTTGAAGCCGAGCACCGCGACGGTCATCGCCACGCCGGGGAAGATGCTCAGGTGCGGCTCCTTCCACAACACCCGCGCCTCGGTCAGCATTCGACCCCACGACGGCTCGGGCGGCGCGATGCCGAGGCCCAGGAAGGAGAGCGCGCCCTCGGCCAGAATCGCGCCGCCGATCAGCGCCGAGACGTAGATCAACAGCGGCGGCCCCATGTTCGGCAGCACGTGGCGGAACAGGATCCGAAACGGCGCGGCGCCGACCACGCGCGCCGCCTCGACGTAGCTCTCCGCGAGCGTGGTGAGCGTGTTGGCGCGGATGATCCGCACCATCCCCACCGCGTAGAGCACCCCCAACCCGATCGCCACTGACTCCCAGCCCCTGCCGATCACCTGCGCCAGGAGCAACAAGAGGACCAAGCCGGGGAAGGCCAGCAGCATGTCGACGACTCGCTGCCCGAGCAGGTCGACCAGGCCGCCGGCATAGGCCGAGACCATGCCCACGACCAGGGCGATGCCCGCGCCGAGGATCATCGCGCCGAGCGCCAGGCTCATCGTCAAGCGTGCACCAGCGATGACGCGCGCGAAGTAGTCGCGACCGAGTCGATCGGTGCCAAACCAGTGCTCGGCTGACGGGGTGAACAGAATGTCCGGCGACACCTTGTCCGGATCCGTCGTGAGAAACGGCCCGAACGCGGCGCAGAAGACGATGACCAGCACCAGGAAGAGCCCAAAGAGTCCCAGCGGGTGGTGTTTGGCCGTGCGCCAGATCCGCTCACGCCGCGATCGCACGACCGCCGCATGCGGGTCCAGCTCGGCTGTGATATCCGGCGTCAATGCGCTCATGCGAACCGGATCCTCGGGTCAAAGAAGGCGTAGCTGAGGTCCACCGCGAGATTGATCGCGATGAACGCAGCGCCGAAGATCAGCATCCAGACCTGCACCACGGGCAGGTCGTTCGTCTGCAGCGCCGAGACGATGTAACGGCCCATGCCGGGAATGGCGAAGATCTGCTCGGTGATCACCGCGCCGGCGACGCCGCCGGCGAGCACCAGGCCGATGATCGTGATCAGCGGGATCATCGTGTTGCGCATCGCGTGGCGCAGCACCACGACGCGACCTTCAAGGCCCTTGGCGTAGGCGGTGCGCACGTAGTCCTGGCGCAGCACCTCCAGCATCTCCGAACGCGCCACCCGCGCGAGGATGGCGGCGCCGCCCACCGCCGAGATGATTGCAGGCACGATCATCTGGTGCAGATTGGTGAGCGGGTTGACCCAGAGCTGCACGTAGGGCACCGGCGGCGCGTAGCCCCACAGCACGAGCGGAACCACGATCACGAGTGTCGCGAGCCAGAAGCTGGGAATCGCCAGAAACAGGATCGCTGTGAGCCGAACTGTGTAGTCGTCCGGCTTGTTCTGGCGCACGGCCGACCACACCCCCGTTCCCAGCCCGATCGGGATGTACAACAGCAGCGTCAGGCCGAGCAGCTCCAGGGTGACGGGCATGCGCCGCTCGAAGTTGTCGAGGATCGACTCCTTCGTCAGCCAAGAGGTGCCGAGATCGCCCTTGAGGACCTGAACGATCCAGTTCCCATACTGGATGTACACCGGCTTGTCGAGGCCGAAGTGCGCCTCGAGCTTTGCCCGGTCGTCGGCATTCGCGGTACCGGGGAAGCCGGCCGAGAGGCGCGCGTCGATCACGCTGCCGGGGATCAGCCGAATCAGGCCGAAGACGAAGATCGACAGCAAGATCACCGTAACCGGCAGCAGCAGCAGCCTGCGGAAGATGTAGGCGCGCACAGCCGCTCCCCTGCTGGCTTAGACAGCCGGCCCGATCAGGCCGGCTTGCCGTCGAACCACATGCCCCACAGGACCGCGTTGCTGGCGATCGGGCCCGGCGTCGGCCGGAACCCCTTGCAGTAGGAGCGGAATGCAACCGTCGTCAGGCTCCAGTGCCACCAGATGCGGGGGTTGTGGACGCTGAGCAGCTTGTCCTGCGCCTCGTCGTAGATGGCCTTCCGCTCCTCGACGCCGAACACGGAGCGGCCCTTCTCGAACATCGCATCCATCTCAGGATCCGAGAAGTTGCCGTAGTTCTGTCCGCCCGTGGTGTGCAGATCGTTGAAGAGCAGGTCGGGGTCGGAAGCGCCCTGCTGCCCGAGCATCATGATCGAGAAGCCCTCGCGGGCCTGGCGAGCGGCGAGCGCGTCGGCCGTCGCCAGCTCCTGGATCTCGATGTTGTAGCCGATCTCGGCAAAGTTCTGCTGCTGGACCTGCCCGTAGTCGGAGACTGAGGTCCAGACTTGCATCGCGGGCAGGGCCCCCAGGTCGATGCCGCTGGCGTCGAGCAGCTTGCGCGCCTCGGCGAGGTCCTCCTGGCGCAGGTCGCCGGAGCGGTAGCCCGGAATCTCGCGCAGCTCTTCGACGGACTTGCCGTAGGGCGCGATCGCGGCCGCGATCGGCCCGCCGATCGTGCCGCCGCCCAGGGTGATCGCGTTCAGTTGTTCGCGGTCGGTGGCGAGATGCAGAGCCGTGCGCACGCGCGCATCCGTGTAGGGCTCGACCTCGGTGTGAAAGTGCTGCGCGATGCCGTAGGTCACCGGGTTCGGTACGCCGGTCACCTGGTCTTCGCCGAGCTCGGCGACGGCCGCTTCGTAGTCCGTCAGGCTGCCCGACCACTGGGCACTGAGGAAGTCGAGCTGACCATCGACGAAGGCCGACACGCGGAGGGCCGAGTCGGGGATCGAGATCTGCCGATACTCGTCGAAATAAGGCTGCCCTGGCTTGTAGTAGTTGGGGTGCCGCTCGAGCACCAGCTCGATCTCCGGCTCGCGCGAGACGCCCATCATCGCGCCCGTGCCGATCTGCGCTTCGAAGTCGCTGCTGATCGCCGCATCACCGAACGCCTCAACCACGTCACGCGCGACCATCAGCGCGTTGTCCTCGCCGATCGCCGCGAGGATCGGTGCGAACACTTCGCCGGCTTCCACATGCATGGTCAGCGTGTCGATCGGGTCAAACCGTTCGATCAATCCGTAGCGGTCGCTGAAGACGAACTCCGGATTGTCGAAGCCGAAGCGCTCGAGGCCGTACGCCGCATCCTCGGCGGTGAACTGCCGTCCGTCGACCGGCGGTTTCGGATGCCAGAACACGTTCGGCTTGATCGTGTAGATGTAGTTCAGCTCGTCGACGACTTCCGGCAGGCCTGCCATGCCCTCGGTCAGCACGAAGCCTTCGTCGAGGTAGTTGAGCCAGTCGTAGATCTGGAATACGCCGGCGTAGGTGCCGCCGTGGATCGCGATGGCGGGGTCGAAGAGGCCACCGTCCTGGCCCGGAATCCGTACGGTGCCGCCGGCGATCCCCGGGCCCGCGGCGGCCTGTGCGACCGCGGCCTGCGCCTCCTGCTGCTGCGCGTCTTCCTGCTGCTGCGCAGCGCTGGCCTGTTGTTCGGCCTGTTGTTCGGCCTGTTGCGCTGCCTGCGGCGCTGCCTGCTGTTCGGCCTGTTGGGCCGGGGCGGCCTGGGCGGCCGCCTGCTGCTGGGCGTCGTCGTCATCGTCGCCACAGCCGACCAGCGCCAGACCCGCGGCGCCAACTCCCGCGCGCGCGCTCGCGCTCAATAGGGTGCGACGGCTCATCCGCCCGCTGCGCATGCGTTCCCAGTAATTTCGCTCGCTCATCTGTACTCCTCCAGACTTGGCCATGCCCATGGCGACTCGAACGCCGCGAGTCTAGCCGCGCGGCACACGCGATCGCAACGAGTCGGCGCGCGCCAAGCGCGGTTGGTGCGGTTGGCGCGCCTGGCGGCGTGACCAGGGCGACCGGCCGACTCGACGCTCTACGACGGCTTGCCCTCAAACCAGCAGCCGTTCATGACCTGGTGGGTGTGGGTGATCCCGGGCGTGGGCCGGAAGCCTTTCAGCCAGGGACGGTGCCCGATGGTGGGCAGGCTCCAGTGCCACCAGAGACGCGGGTTGTGCGTCTCCAGCAGCTTGGCCTGCGCCTCGTCGTAGACGGCCTTGCGATTCTCGACGCCGAAGACTGAGCGGCCCTTCTCGAACAGCGCGTCCATCTCCGGATCCGAGAACTCGCCGTAGTTCTGACCGCCGGTGGTGTGGAGATCGTTGAAGAGCAGGTCCGGGTCCGCGGCGGCCTGCTGGCCGAGCGTGATCATCGAGAACTCGTGGTTCTGCCGCGCGGCCAGCGAGTCGGCCGTGTTCAGCTCAAGGATGCCGACCTCGAAGTCAATCTCCGTGAAATTCTGTTGCAGCAGCTGACCGAAGTCGGAGGCGAAGTCGCCCCAGATTTCCATCGGGGGCACGTTGTCCTTGTCGTAGGCGCTGGCGTCGAGCAGCTTGCGGCCTTCGGCCAGGTCCTCCTCGCGCGCGTCGCCGGAGCGGTAGCCGGGGAGTTGTTCGAGCTGCGAGAGGCCCCAACCGTAGGGCGCGATGGTTTCGGCGATCGGTCCGCCGATCACGCCGGCGCCCAGCGTGACGGCGTTCAGCGCCGGACGGTTGGTGGCGAGGTGCAACGCCTTGCGCACGCGCGCGTCGGTGTAGGGCTCCTTCTTGGTGTGAATGTGTGTCGCCAGGCCGAACGCGACCGGGTTGGGCACAGCCACAATCGAGTCCTCGCCGGCTTCGTCACGGACGGCTTCAATCTCCTGAAGTTCGCCATACCACTGCAGCTGCAGAAAGTCGAGCTCGCCCGCCACGTACTGCGCCACCCGCAGCGCCGCATCGGGAATCCAGATAATGTTGTAGCCGTCGAAGTAGGGCAGGTTGCCGCCGCCCGGGGCCTTGCGGTAGTAGTTCGGGTTGCGCACCAGCGTCGTTTGCACATCCGGCTCGCGCGCGCTCAGCATCATCGAGCCAGTCCCGATCGCGATCTCCCAGTTGGTCGAGACTTCAGCGTCGCCGAACGCATCAACGACATCGCGCGAGACCATCAGCGCACCGGCCTCGGACATGGCGGTCAGCAACGGTGAGAACGGCTCCGAGGCCTCGACGTGCATCGTCAGCTCGTCAACCGCCTCGAAGCTCTTGACCCGGGCGTAGCGATCCTTGTAGACGAACTCGGGATTGTCCTGGCCGAAGCGGGTGTAGCCGAACGCGGCGTCCTCGGCCGTGAACTGGCGGCCATTCAGCGGCGCCTTGTCCTGCCAGTGCACGTCCGGCTTGATGTTGTAGACGAAGTTGAGCTCATCGATGATCTCGGGCAGGTCGGCCATCGCGTCGGTCAGCACGTTGCCTTCGTCGAGGTAGGTGATGAAGTCGTAGACCTGGAAAATCGAAGCGTCGGTTCCGCCGTGAATCGACACCGCTGGATCGAGCAGGCCGCCGTCATCGCCAGTGACAGCAACGAAGCCGCCGTACCTCGACGCGTCCGATGCCTGCTGCGCCTCGGCGACCGCCTGCTGCTGTTCGGCCGGGGCCTCCTGCTGTTCCTGGACCGCCGCCTGCTGTTCGGCCTGTTGGGCCGGCGCGGCCTGAGCGGCTGCCTGCTGCTGGGCGTCATCGTCGTCGTCGCCGCAGCCGACCAGCGCCAGACCCGCGGCGCCAACTCCCGCGCGCGCGCTGGCGCGCAAGAGGGTGCGGCGGCTCATCCGCCCGCTGCGCATGCGTTCCCAGTAATTTCGCTCGCTCATCCGTACTCCTTCAGACTTGGCCAAGCTCATGCCGACCGCCGCGAGTCTAGCCGCGCAGCACACGCGAACGCAACGAGTCAGCGCGCGCCAGGCGCGCCAGGCGCGCCAGGCGGGGTGACCGGACAGGCGGCTGATCAGGCGGGCTTGCCTTCGAACCAGCAGCCGTTCAAGACCTGGTGGGTGTGAGTGATCCCGGGCGTGGGCCGGAAGCCTTTCAGCCAGGGACGGTGTCCGATGGTGGGCAGGCTCCAGTGCCACCAGAGACGCGGGTTGTGCGTCTCCAGCAGCTTGGCCTGCGCCTCGTCGTAGACCGCCTTGCGCTCATCGACGCCGAAGACTGAGCGGCCCTTCTCGAACAGCGCGTCCATCTCCGGATCCGAGAACTCGCCGTAGTTCTGACCGCCGGTGGTGTGGAGATCGTTGAAGAGCAGGTCCGGGTCGGCGGCGGCCTGCTGGCCGAGCGTGATCATCGAGAACTCGTGGTTCTGCCGGGCGGCCAGCGAGTCGGCCGTGGTCAGCTCAAGGATGCCGACGTCGTAGCCGATCTCCGCGAAGTTCTGCTGCAGCAGCTGCCCGAAGTCGGACGCGAAATCGCCCCAGATCTCCATCGGCGGCACACTGTCCGGATCGTAGCCGCTCGCGTCGAGCAGTTTGCGCCCCTCGCCCAGGTCCTCCTCGCGCGCGTCGCCGGAGCGGTAGCCGGGGAGTTGTTCGAGCTGCGAGAGGCCCCAACCGTAGGGCGCGATGGTTTCGGCGATCGGTCCGCCGATCACGCCCGCGCCGAGCGTAGTCGCGTTCAGCGCCGGGCGGTTCGTAGCCAGGTGCAGCGCCGTGCGCACGCGCGCGTCGGTGTAGGGCTCCTTCCCGGTGTGAATGTGTGTCGCCAGACCAAAGGCGACCGGGTTCGGCACGGCCACAATCGAGTCCTCGCCGGCTTGGTCACGGACGGTTTCAATCTCCTGCAGTTCGCCATACCACTGCACCTGCAGAAAATCGAGCTCGCCCGCCACGTACTGCGCCACCCGCAGCGCCGCATCGGGAATCCAATAAAGGTTGTAGCCGTCGAAGTAGGGCAGGTTGCCGCCGCCCGGGGCCTTGCGGTAATAGTTCGGGTTGCGCACCAGCGTCGTTTGCACATCCGGCTCGCGCGCGGTCAGCATCATCGAGCCGGTCCCGATCGCGATCTCCCAATTGGTGGAGACTTCAGCGTCGCCGAACGCATCAACGACATCGCGCGAGACCATCAGCGCCCCGGCCTCGGACATGGCGGTCAGCAACGGTGAGAACGGCTCCGAGGCCTCGACGTGCATCGTGAGTTCGTCAACCGCCTCGAAGCTTTTGACCCGCGCGTAGCGGTCCTTGTAGACGAACTCGGGATTGTCCTGGCCGAAGCGGGTGTAGCCGAACGCGGCGTCCTCGGCCGTGAACTGACGGCCGTTCACGGGCTGCTTGTCCTGCCAGTGCACGTCCGGCTTGATGGTGTAGATGAAGTTGAGCTCGTCGACGATCTCGGGCAGGTCGGCCATCGCGTCGGTCAACACGTTGCCTTCGTCGAGGTAGTTGATGAAGTCGTAGACCTGGAAAATCGATGCGTCGGTACCGCCGTGAATCGACACGGCGGGGTCGAACAGGCCGCCATCGCCGCCGGCGAGATCGACGAAGCCGCCGTACTTTGACGCGTCCGATGCCTGCTGCGCCTCGGCGACCGCCTGCTGCTGCTCGGCCGGGGCCTCCTGCTGTTCCTGGACGGCTGCCTGCTGTTCGGCCTGTTGGGCCGGCTCGGCCTGCGCGACCGCCTGCTGCTGTTGGGTGTCATCGTCGTCGTCGCCGCAGCCGACCAGCGCCAGACCCGCGGCGCCAACTCCCGCGCGCGCGCTGGCGCGCAAGAGACTGCGCCGACTCATCCGGCTGCTGCGCATCCGCTGCCAGTAGTTTCGCTCGCTCATGAGTCACCCTCCCGGAACCTCTGTGTCGCATCTGCGACGCGGTAGCCCGAGGGTAGGCGATTCAGATGCGTCTTCTCAACGAGAGACCCGCCGAATCGGCTCGGAGACTGATCCCTCGCGACGACGGTCTACCGGCGCTTGAGCGACCCTTCGGCCTCGTTGAACAATCCCTCTGCGCGCATCGACAGGAACGGTCGCTCGCCGCCGCCGATGACGATGTGATCCAGAAGGTCGATGTCCATCAGGTCCGCCGCCCGGACCAGGTCCACGGTGGTCGAGCGGTCGGCGGCCGACGGCGTCGGATCGCCCGAGGGATGGTTGTGCAGCATGATCATCCCCACGCCCTGCCGCACGATCACCTCGCGGAAGAGCTCGGCGATGCGCATGTTGGCGCCGTGCACCGTGCCCTTGTAGACCGTGGGGGCCGCCATGACCCGATGTTGCCGGTCGAGCACCAGCACGCGCACCTCCTCGTGGGGCAGGTTCGCCAGCTCGACGCCGTAGCGCTCCCAGACGTCGCGCGCGCCGCCGATTCTGCCACCGCGTTCGCGGTCCTCGCGCGCCGCCCGCCAGCCCAGCGCCACGGCGGCCAGGATCCTCGTGACCGTGGCCGGCCCGAGCCCCTTCTGGCCCAGCAGGTCCTCGGGATGGGCTCGCAGCAGGCCCGCGAGCCCGTACTTGCGCAGCAGCGAACGGGACATCTCGATCACATCGTGCCCCTGCACGCCGGAGCCGATCAGAATCTGCAGCAGCTCTTCATTCTGTAGCGCCTCGTGGCCCAGCCGCAGCAGACGCTCGCGCGGACGCTCGTCCTCGGGCAGCTCCTGAACGCGGCGCCGGCCGCGCTCTTCGCCATCCGATCTCGGATACGGGTCAGCCGTCATCCGTTCTCGCCACGCTCGAAGCGCGGCAGGTCCACCGCCTCGACCGCACGACGCTCCGGCTGCTCGACCCGCTCCAGCTTGCGCCGCAGCTCCCGCGGATCCTCCTCGTCCTCCGTCGCTTCGACCGGACGCTCGTCCTCGCCGAGCGGACGCCAGGCGACCAGCGCGTTGGTGTGCGGGTAGTGCTCGATCCAGACCCAGCCGCCGGGCTCCGGCATCTCCATGTAGATGTCAGGCCGCACGCGCAGCACACGCTTCTGACCGATCGTGTCGATCAGCACGTAGTGGGCGCGGAAGAAGAAGAGCAGATCGGACTTGCGCCACTTGCGCACTACCTGTCCGGTCGATTCCATCGCCTCGCTGAACTGATCGCGCCAGGCGCTCAGCGCCGAGTAGGCCGAGAGCACGCCGATCAACGCCAGCAGTGAAAACCCGAACCAGGCGCCGCCCTGGCCGCCCAGCGCGCTGACCATCAGCAGCACAGCCAGCCCGGTGCAGACGCCGAACACCGGCGTCCAGACGGCGATCCCGCGCAACACGCCCTGTCGTGCTCGGCCTGGGTCGGGCGCTTGTGATCCGCGCAGCTCATCACGGTGCGTCATCGTCGGCCGCCTCCCAAATCGGAATCCAGATCGATGCTCCGGCCGCGAGCACGGAGCCGTCGCCAAGTGCAGAGTTGAACAGTCTCAGGTCCGCTAGGGTGACACCGCGCACGTTGGCGATCAATGCGAGCGACTCTCCTGGCTGCACAACGTACCGCTCGAACCGCGCCGGCCGCCGTGGCGGGACCGGATCGGGCCGTCCGGGGATGATCCCGCTCTGTGGTGGCCAGACAGCCGGCGCAGCCACGGCAGCGGGTCGCGCATCAGACTCGCTCGTCGCGGGGACCGCTGTGGCGATCGGTTCGGCGACGACAGCGGTCTCGTTCGCGGGCTGATCGACCGGCTCGGCCTCAACGACTGCGACGGGCGCCCGCTGCAGCACCGGCGCCTCGCTCACAATCGACACGACGGGCGGAGCGTCGGCCGGACCGAGCAACGCCCAGACCATGACCACCGCTGCGGTGACGCCGCCGACCAGGCCGAGGCGCCAGAGCCCGCGCAGTCCCAGGCCGGCCGCCCACGGCGACGGTGAGTCGGCTCGAGCTGCCATCATGCCCCCTCGCGACCCCAGCCCTCAGGCTTACCGAGACACGATACCCGAGCCACGCGCGGCCTGACGCACGGGGCGCTTCTTGCGGGCGTCTGGTCGGCGCCTACATGACGCCCGAGGCGCGGGGCGGCGCGCCTAGACCAGATCGACCGTGGCGCCGGCCGCTTCGAGCGTCGCCTTGAGCGCTTCCGCGTCCTCTTTCGAGAGCGCGTCGCGAACCGTCTGCGGCGCGCTCTCGACGAAGTCCTTAGCCTCCTTGAGGCCGAGGTCCGTCACCGTGCGCACGGCCTTGATCACGTTGATCTTGTTCGCGCCGAAGTCCTTGAGCACGACATCGAACTCGGTCTGCTCTTCTTCGGCTGCGGCGTCGCCCATATCGGCTGCGACTGCGGCGACGGCGACCGGCGCGGCCGCGGTGACGCCAAACTCGTCCTCGATCTTCTTGACCAGATCGCGCGCTTCCAGGATCGTCATCGCGCTGATCAGCTCAAATGCTTCGTCGACTTTCGACATCTCAGGCCTCCTTTGGCTCGCCATGCGAGATGTGCGAGCGATCTACCAGGTTGTTGCAGCGGACGGGCTCAGGCGCCCTCCGTCTGCTCAAGTTGCTCGGCGCGCGCCTCGAGCAGCGCGGCCACGTCGCGGAAGACCGCGTTGAGCGCGCCGGCGATGCCGGCCACGGGGCCGTTCAGGCCGCCGGCGACCCGCGCCATCAGCTCCGTGCGCGGCGGAATCAAGGCCAGCTCGGTGACGGTCTCGCCGCCCGAGAACATGCCCTCGAAGAACACACCGTGCACGGGAACGTCGCGGTTGCGCCCGCGCAGATAGAGTCGCAGCGCCCGCGGCGCTTCGGTCAGCTCGCCGTAGCCGAGCAGTAGCGCCGTCGATTGCTGTGCGACCCGCGCCGCGTCGGCCATGCCGACGTTCGCCGCGGCGCGCGCGAACAACGAGTTCTTGATCACGCGCAGCTCGGAGTCCGGCGCTTCAGCCTGGATCGCGCGCCTCAGCGTCTGCATCTCGCCGACGCTCAGCCCGCGGTAATCCAACCCGATCGTGACCGTCGCGCGCCGGAGCCGCTCTTCGAGCAGCGCCACCTGTTGGACCTTGCGATCTGTCGCCATCTGCCGCCTCCCGTCGCGTTGCCCGCCCGAGCTGTGCGGACCGCGCTGCGCGACGACGCTCGGATGGAGCATCGGCGGCGAACGGGGGCCAGCCTGCGCCGGAATTTGAGGCGTCGGTGCGCCTCCGGCGGTCTCGGGCGGCTAATCGGCTTGCAAATCCAGCGTACTCTGCTGCTCCAGCTTCACGCCAGGTCCCATCGACGAGGCGAGGTTGAAGCTGCGAATGTAGGTGCCCTTCGACCCCGCGGGCTTCGCCTTGACGATTTCGTTCACGATCGTCGAGAGATTGTCGAGCAGCTGCGCTTCGGCGAAGCTCGCCTTGCCGACCGGCACGTGCACGCAGGCCTCGCGGTCGGTGCGGAACTCAACCCGCCCGGCCTTGGCCTCACCAATCGCCCGGTCGATGTCCACGCCGTCGACGACCGTGCCCGAGCGCGGGTTGGGCATCAGTCCGCGCGGGCCGAGGATCCGGCCCAGGCGACCGACTTTGCCCATCATCTCGCGCTGCGCGATCGCCACGTCGAAGTCGGTGAAGCCATCCTGCACTCGGCCGATCAGGTCGTCGCCGCCGACCACATCGGCGCCGGCCTCCTGTGCGTTGCGCGCGGCGTCGCCCTCGGCGAAGACCGCCACGCGGACCTCCTTGCCGAGGCCGTGCGGCAGTCGCGCGGTGCCGCGCAGCTGCTGGTCGGCGTGCCGTGTGTCCAACCCTGTGCGAATGTGCAGCTCGACTGTCTCATCGAACTTGGCGGTCGCCAGTCGCTTTACCAGCGAGATCGCCTCCGCGGGCGCGTAGTGCGACCCGCCGTCGTAGGAGCTCTCGAGTTCGCGATAGCGCTTGCCCCGTTTGACCATGTCAGTCGCTCACTTCCACGCCCATGCTGCGCGCTGTGCCGGCGATCATCAGCATCGCCGCATCGATGTCGTTTGCGTTCAGATCGGGCATTTTCTTTTCCGCAATCTCGCGCACCTGCGCCGAGCTGATCGAGCCGGCCACCTCGCGCCGCGGCTCGGACGAGCCCTTGGTCAGCCCCGCGGCGCGGCGAATCAGGTCCGAGGCCGGCGGCGTCTTCAGCTCGAACGTGAACGAACGATCCTCGTAGATCGTGATCTGCGCCGGCGTGATCTCGCCGGCGTTGTTCGAGGTGCGCTCGTTGTAGCTCTTCACGAAGTCCATGATGCTGACGCCGTGCTGGCCCAGCGCCGGGCCCACCGGCGGCGCTGGACTCGCTTTCGCGCCCTCCAGCTGTAGCGTCAGGACCGCTCGTACCCGCTTCGCCATGCCGCCCGCTCCCCGTTAGCCGGCCGTGTTGGTGGCCGTCTTGCCGGCCATCTTGCTGGCCGTGGTGTTGATTCTGACCGCTGCTCTACTGCTTCTCGACCTGGTCGAAGTCCAGCTCGACCGGCGTCTCACGCCCGAACATCGAGATCAGGACCCGAACCTTGCCTTTTTCAATGTTAATCTGGTCGACCTGCGCGATGAAGTCCTGGAATGGACCATCGGTGACCCGCACGCTGTCATCGATCGCGAAGCCCACGCGTACGCGCGGCTCCTCGACCTGTGTCTGCCCGATAATCGCAGCGACTTCTTCGGGCGGCAACGCGCGGGCCTGATCCTCGCCGCCGACGAAGCCCGTCACGCCCGCCGTGCCGGTGACCACGTGCCAGCTGTTGTCGCCGAGCTTGCGCGTGTCGCGGTCAACCCGGATCTGCACCAGCACATAGCCGGGCAGCAGCTTGCGTTCCACCTCGCGGCGCTTACCGCCGCGAATCTCCACCTCTTGTTGCGTCGGCACAAGCACATACTGCCGCTCGTCGTCGCGCTCGGCATCCGGGTTCAGCGCGACGAACTCGTGCTCGATATCCATGTTGCGAATGCGCAGGTCGAGTGAGTGGCGCACGCGGTTCTCATGTCCGGTGTACGTGTTCACCGCGAACCACGCGGCGTCCTCGCGCTGCACCGACTCCGCGCTCGGCGGCCTCGGCCTCGTGGCGTCGACAGCGTCCTCGGTCAGGAATGCGGGGACGGTCGGCTCCTCGACCTCGACCGGCTGGTCGAGCCCCAGCTCCGCGGCGGCCTGGACGACCGTCGCGTCGGGGTCGGCGGGCGCCTCATGCTCCTCGCGCTCGAGGCCCAGCGCGCGTGCGGCCGCGAGCACTTCCTGCAGCTCACGCTCGGCGCTGGTCAGCGGACGCGGCGGCGCAGCGCCTGTGCCTACTCCTCCGGGAATGTGGTCGGCTTGGGTCATCTCAGGGCAACAGTACGTTCTCGACGACGCGGTTGAGGCCGAAGTCGATCGCTCCGAGGAAAATCCCCACGGCGATCGAAACGACCAGCACCACCACAGTCAGGTTGCCTGTCTCCTGCCGCGATGGCCACACGACCTTGCGCAGCTCGTCGATGATGCCCAGCACCCAGCGCGGGTGGGTGAGGCGATAGATGATGCCCTGGACGCGTGGGGCATCCTCGGTGGTCGGGGTCTGCGCCTGGATTCGGCGCCGCGGTCGCGCGGGCAGCCCGGCCGCGCCGGCGGTTGAGGCCTGCGCCACGGCTTCGGCCGGTTCGCTGGCCGCGTCGGCCTCCTGGCCTGCGGGCGCCGGGCCGCGCGTTGGTCGCGGCGTGATCGGTGCGGCAGTCCGGGGCGCTGCGCCGCGCTGTCGGCGGCGTCCCCCACGTCGTCGCGAATTGCTGCCTCGCGCCAAGCTGCACCGACCCTCTCTGCGCCCTAGCGCGTCTCGCGGAACGCCTGCCGACAGCGGCAGCGCGGACAGTATTTGTTCAGCTCCAGCCGATCCGCATCGTTGCGACGGTTCTTCGTCGTGTGATACGTGTGCGACTGACACTCGCGGCAACGCAGCGAGATGAAGATTCGGTCGCCCTTCGCCATCGTCGCCCTCTCAATCGCCCGCGCCGCGCGCGAGCCGGACACCCATCATCGCAGATTGTCGCGTTGGGCGCTGTTGCGCGAGCCGCGCTACTCGAGGATCCGGGTGACGGCCCCGGCGCCGACGGTGCGACCGCCTTCGCGAATCGCGAAGCGCAGGCCCTCCTCCATCGCAATCGGATGAATCAGCTTCACGTGCATCTGCACGTTGTCGCCCGGCAGCGCCATCTCGATCCCCTCCGGCAGGCCAATCTCGCCGGTCACGTCGGTCGTGCGGATGTAGAACTGCGGCCGGTAGCCCTGGAAGAACGGCGTGTGCCGCCCGCCCTCCTCTTTGCCCAGGATGTAGACCTCCGCCTCGAAGGTCGTGTGCGGGGTGATCGAACCCGGCGCCGCCAGGACCTGCCCGCGCTCAATCTCCTCGCGGTTCAGGCCGCGCAGCAGACAGCCCACGTTGTCGCCCGCCTCGCCCGTCGGCAGGGTCTTCTTGAACATCTCCACGCCCGTGACCACCGTCTTGCGCGTGTCTTTGACCCCCACGATCTCAATCTCCTCGCCGCTCACCACCACCCCCCGCTCGATCCGACCGGTCGCCACCGTGCCCCGGCCTTTGATCCCGAAGACGTCCTCAATCGGCATCAGGAACGGCTGGTCGACCGGCCGCAGCGGGGTCGGCACGTAGCCGTCGACCGCCGCCATCAGCTCCTTGATCGTCGCGTACTCCGGGGCCTCCGGGTCGGTCGAGTCGCTCTCCAGCGCGTGCAGCGCCGAACCGCGAATCACCGGCACGTCGTCGCCCGGGAACTCCTGCGCGCTGAGCAGCTCGCGCACCTCCAGCTCGACCAGCTCCAACAGCTCCTCGTCGTCCATCTGGTCGACTTTGTTCAGATAGACCACCATCCGCGGCACGCCCACCTGGCGCGCCAGCAAAATGTGCTCGCGGGTCTGCGGCATCGGTCCGTCCGGCGCCGCCACGACCAGAATCGCGCCGTCCATCTGCGCCGCCCCGGTGATCATGTTCTTGATGTAGTCCGCGTGGCCCGGCGCGTCGATGTGCGCGTAGTGGCGCTGCGCGGTCTCGTACTCCACGTGCGCAATCGCAATCGTGATGCCCCGCGCTTTCTCCTCCGGCGCGTTGTCGATCGAGTCGAAACTCGAGAACGAGACCGAGGGGTCGCTCAGCGCCAGATACTTCGTGATCGCCGCCGTCAGCGTCGTCTTGCCGTGGTCCACGTGGCCGATCGTGCCCACGTTCACGTGCGGCTTGGTCCGCTCGTACATCTTCCGCGCCATCTGACTGCTCCTTCGCTCCGCTCGCCTGGTGGCGGGCGTCATGTCTGATCGTATGGCGACGTGGAGCCCGCATTCAGATTTGAACTGAAGACCTCGTTCTTACCAAGAACGCGCTCTACCGACTGAGCTATGCGGGCCAGGATCCTCTCGCCGCTTGCGACGCTGCTGCGTGTGGTGCTGGGGGCAGGATTCGAACCTGCGTAGCCTTTCGGCGCCGGTTTTACAGACCGGTGGTATTAGCCACTCACCCACCCCAGCATGAACGCTCCCTGACGTCCCTTGACGCGCCATGAGTCCGGTGAGCGACCGCGCGATCGCTGCGCCGCATGGTGGGGCCGAAGGGGGGACTCGAACCCCCAACCTGTCGATTACAAATCGACTGCGCTGCCAGTTGCGCCACTTCGGCTCGCAGTGGCGAATCGCGCGGGCCGCGGCGGGGATTCAGCGAGTTTCCGTCAGCTCTTGACGCAAACTCACCACTTTCAATATCGTACGCCCCGCTGCGCGCAATGATCAATCAACTCCATCCATCCGCGCGCGGCAGGACTCGCCGAGCGAGTCCGACGACACACCGAGGATCCCCATGCATCGAACTGTGCGCCTGATCGTCGCCGCTGCGCTGACCGTGGCGATGATCGGACTTGTTGAACTGGCCGCCTCATCGCCGGTGCACGCGCAGGCGCCATCGATCTGTCTGTCGCTGGAACCGGGCGAATACGAGATCGAGGTGCCGGAGCTCGGCGGCAACCCGGCCGGCACGCTGATCGCCACGATCGGCGAGGGCGGCGAGCTGCTCACGCTGGTTGAGCCGGGCGGCATTGATCTCGTCGCGATCGGAGCGGTCCACGGCCTGCTGCCGATCTACAGCGACTTCCTGCCGGAAGGCGTGAGCATCGTTGACTGCGACGGCGACGCGGCGGGCCTGCCCACGACCGGCAGCGGCGGCATCGTCACGGCTAACGGGATCAACGACCTCACCGTCAGCCTGGTGCTGGCCATCAGCCTCGGCGGCTCGACGCTCGCGCTGCTCACGCTGCTCGCGCGCCGGCGCCGCAGTCTGAAGCGCTAACATCGCCCTCGCGACTCCATCACAGACTCGGAGAATAAACCCAATCCAGGGAGACGAATGTGAATCAACTCAGAATCCTGCTCGCCGCTGCGATCGTCGCTAGCGGCCTGCTCACCATCGGCCTGCTTGCCGGCGCGACCGCCAGCGCCCAGGAACCAGTCTGCGTCGATCAGGCGCAAGGCCAACACATGTTCACCGTCACCGTGGGCGGCGCCGCCCAGGAGGTCAAAGTCGACGTCGGCGAGCACGGCGTGGTCACGGAGATCTACTACCCCGGCGACACGCCGCTGGGCGTTCAGGAAGGCCTCGCCTTGCTGGCACAGTTCAACGTCACCCTCCCGGCGGCGTGGACGCCCATCCCCTGCCCACCAGAGGCAGCTGCCGCGATGAGTCTGCCGACGACCGGCACCGGCGGCCTGGCCGCGACCAACAGCGGGGTTGACGGCATGATCGTCGGGCTGGTGCTGGCTACCTCGCTGGGTGGCGCAGCCCTCGCGCTGACGATGCTGTTGGCCCGCCGACGCAGTCGGCTGAGCTAATCGCGCTAGTCAGCGTGCTGCCCAACACGTTGGTCAGCACGCTGACTAGAAGCGCAGCGCGCTTTCGACCAACGACTCCGGGGGAGGAGTCTCGTCGGACTCCTCGACGATCGGCGCGGCGCGGCGCCAGCGGGTGCCATCACGGCTGTCCTCGAGGGTGATGCCCAGACCGCTCAGCCGCTCGCGGACCTGATCGGCCAGCTCGAACTGGCGTGCCGCGCGCAGCGAGGCACGCAGCTCGATCAATAGCTCCACGAACGGCGCAACGTCCTCAGCGCCCGCCGAGGCTGCGGCGAAGCCCAGGCCCAGCACGCCGCCGAGCTCCAGCAATGCGTCGCGCGCCGCGCCGGCCGGCGCGCCGTCGGCGCGCGCGCGATTGACTACGCGGGCCAGATCGAACAGCACCGCCAGCGCCTGGGGCGTGTTCAGATCGTCCTCGAGCGCCGCCACGAACCGCTCGCGAGCCGGGCCCGGGTCGTAGTCGCCGTCGCCCTCGGCGAGCGGCAGCGTGGCGGCGAGGCGGAGACGCTCCGCGCCGCGCGCGGAGCCGGCCAGCGATTCCTCCGAATACGTCAGCGGCGAGCGGTAGTGGCCACCGAGCACAAACATCCGCAGGCCATCCGCCCCGAAGCGGTCGAGCCCCTCGCGCAGCCGCACGATCCGGCCGGTCGACTTGGACATCTTCTCGCCGCCGACTTGCATCATCGCGTTGTGCACCCAGTGGCGAACGAACGGCGCTTTGGCGCTGTAGGTCTCCGACTGCGCGATCTCGTTCTCGTGGTGCGGGAAGATCAGGTCCATGCCGCCGCCGTGCAGGTCGATCTGTTCACCCAGATAGCGGATCGACATCGCCGAGCACTCGATGTGCCAGCCGGGTCGACCGGGGCCCCAGGGACTCTCCCACTGGGGCTCGCCAGGCTTCGCACCCTTCCACAGCGTGAAGTCCATCGCGTGCTCTTTCGCGACCCCGATATCCGTTGGCTCGGCCGAGATCATGTCGTCGAGCGTGCGGCCGGAGAGCTTCCCGTAGCCCGCCATCCGGTGCACCCGGAAGTACACGTCGCCGCCGGCCGGGTAGGCCATTTCGGCGTCGATCAGACCCGAGATCAGCGCCAGCATCTGCGGGATCTCTTCAGTCGCGCGAGGATGCACATCGGCGGGCTGGATCTGCAGCTCCCGCCACTCGTCCATGAACGAGGCGATCTGCCGCTCGGCGAGCTCCGGCACGCTCATGCCCAGCTCCGCGGCGCGCGCGATCAGCTTGTCGTCGACATCGGTGAAGTTGTAGACGAGCCGGACCCGACGCCCGCGCCACTCCAGATAGCGCCGCAGCGTGTCGAAGATGATGATGCTCATCGCGTGGCCAAGATGGGCGTCGTCATAGGGCGTGATGCCGCAGACGTACATCGTGATCGGGTCGTCCTGAGGCTCGAATTCGGCCTTGCGACGAGTCAGCGTGTTATAGAGCTGCACAGTTCGGCTCTCTTCAGCGCGTGATTGTGGGGATTATCCGCCGCCCGGGACCGGCGCCCCGGTCCCCGCGCCCTCGGTCAGCTGCTCCAGCCGCCGGACCTCGGCGCGGAGTTCGTCGACCCGCTGCTCGAGATGCTCGATTCGGTCGTGCTCGGGGTCGGGCAGACGCAGGATGGTGTCGTCGCCCGGGTCGTAGTAGGCCACCACGTGGCCGGGCACGCCCACGACGGTGGCGTAGGGCGGCACATTGGCCACCACGACCGCGCCGGCGCCGATCTTCGCGCCGTCGCCGACGGTGACCGCGCCGATGATGCTGGCGCTCGCGCCGACCAGCACATCATCGCCGAGCATCGGGTGGCGCTGCGTGCGCTTGCGGCTCGCGCCGCCCAGCGACACGCCCTGGTGAAGGTGGCAACGCTTGCCGATCTTCGCGGTCTCGCCGATCACCACGCCCATCCCGTGGTCGATCAAACAGGGCGACGCGATTGCGGCGCCGGGGTGAATTTCGATGCCGGTAATCCAGCGGCTGAAGTGGGCCAGCATGCGCGGCAGCAGCGGCACGCCCGAGGCGTGCATGCGCGAGGAGATGCGATGCAGGAACAGCGCGTGAATGCCCGGGTAGACCAGCAGCACCTCAAGTGGGTTCGTCGCCGCTGGATCGCGCTCGAGGGTGAACTGCACGTCCGCCCACAGGCTGCGGGCGAGCGACTCCGCAAATTTCAGCAATTCCATCACGGTTGCGTTCCTAGCCGTCAGCGCCGGACGAACCGCCAGACGCGGCGATCGGCCCGTTTCGCAGCGTAACGCGCACGGTGGCCAGCGCATGCGCCTGAATGCCTTCCGCGCGACCCAGCGCGCCCATCCCCTCGGCTGTTGTGGCCTTCACGTTCACCTGCGCAGTGGTCAGCCCCAGGGCCTCCGCCAGTCGTTCGCGCATCGCGCCGATGTGCGGTCGCAGCCGCGGACGCTCCGCGATCACCGTGGCGTCTACCCCGTGGGGCCGCGCGCCGACTTCCGACATCATGGCCAGCACGCGTCCGAGCAGGCCCACGCTGTCGGCTCCGGCCCATTCGGGATCCTGCGGAGAGAAGTGCTGCCCGATATCGCCCAGGCCCGCCGCGCCGAGCAGCGCGTCGATGATCGCGTGCGTCAGCGCGTCGGCATCCGAGTGTCCGTCGAGCCCGTCGCACGCGGGGATCTCTACCCCGCCCAGCACCAGCCGGCGTCCCGCCGCGAAGCGATGCGAGTCGATCCCGATCCCGGTCCGCAGCGTTCCCGCCACGACGCCGAGCAGACTTTCAGCGATCAGCAGATCATCCGCGGTCGTGATCTTCAAATTTCGGAGCCGGGTCGGGAAGACGACGACCGGCTCGCCGAGCCGCTCCACCAACGCGCCGTCGTCGGTGGCCGAGACAGCGGCTGCTGCCGCCGCGGCGTGCGCGCGCGCCAGCAGCTCGCGCCGAAACACCTGTGGTGTTGCGATCGCACGCAGCTCCGAGCGCACCGGCGTCTCGACGACCCGCTCGTTCGCGTCCACGCGCTTGACCGTGTCGACCAGCGGCGCACCGGCCACGGCCGCCCCGCTCGATCGAGCCGCCTGCACGCCGGCTGCAAAGTCCGCTGCGGCGACCAGCGGGCGCGCGCCGTCGTGGATCGCGACAATCTCGACGTTCGGCAGCGCCGCGAGGCCGGCCGCGACCGAATCCTGACGTTCCGCCCCGCCGGTGACCAGCGCCCGGACCTTGCCGCCGCCGCATCCCCGTGCGACCCGCGCCACCGCCGCCCGATTCGACGCGCTGGTGACCACGACCACATCCGTCAGCTCGGCGCAGGCGGCGATCGCCGCCAGCGAATGACCGAGCACCGCCCGGCCATCGAGCGGCGCCAGCAACTTGTCGGCGCCGCCCATCCTCGCGCTGCGACCCGCCGCCAACACCACGCAGCCGACCCTCACGGCGAGGGCTCGACCAGCATGGCGAAGACCATCCGGCCCGCGTGTGTCTGAATCACGCGCTTCACCAGCACGTCGCGCGTCGCCCCGAGTTGCCCCGCCGCCTCCTCGACCACCACCATCGTCCCGTCCGACAGATAGCCCACCGCCTGATCCGGCTCACGACCGAGTTCGCCCAGCTGCACCTGTACGCGCTCGCCCGGGAGCACGATGGTCTTGATCGCGCTGGCGAGCCTGTGCAGGTTGAGCGTGCGCACACCCTCCAGCTCGGCCACCCGAGCCAGATTCGCGTCGGTCAGCACGAGCGCCGCGCCGCGCGCGCGCGCCACCTGCACGAGTCGCGCGTCGATGTCGCTCTCGATCTGCTGATCCTCGGACTCGGCCTCGCCGGTGTCGTCGACGATCAGCGTCTGGACACGGTCGCTGGCCTGCAGCCGGGTGAGCAGCTCGAGGCCGGCGCGGCCGCGTTGGCGCTTGACCGGATCGCTGCTGTCGGCGACGCGGCGCAGCTCGTCGAGCACGAAACGCGGCACGATCAAATCGGCGAGCAGGAACCCGCTCTCGACAATGTCGCCGATCCGTCCGTCGATGATCGCGCTGGTATCGAGCAGCGCCTCACTGGGCGGCGGGGTCGGGCCGAGCGCCAGCGGCGAGCGCCCGCGGATCGAATCGAGCGCGCGCTCGACCTCGGGGCGTCGGCTGAGCGCCACGCCAATCCCGATCGGTGCGAGCAGAATCGCGACGCCGACCGGCGCGACGTCACCCGCCAGGCCCGGCAGATTATCGAGGATGCTCGCCAGGAGCAGCGCCACCACCAGCGAAGCCAGCAGCCCGAAGCCGCCCAGCAGCATCTCCAGGGTGCTGACCGAATACAGCATGCCGCGCCGAACACGATGAAACGGCGCGAAGGTGCGTGTGACCAGCACCCGCCACCAGCTTCGCCCGGCGGTTGCGTCAACGTCCTCGATGTGCGCTTGCCCGCTCACAACCCTGCCCACCCCCAAAACGTCAAATGGCGGCCATGAGGCCGCCAATAAGACCGGGGCGGTCACCCGCCGGATAAGACCAGGCGCATGCTGCGATGCGCTCTGCGATTGTACCGCGTCGCGCGCCTGTCCGCCAGCGTCCAACGCGCGTCTTCGCCGACCGCAGAGCGGCCAGTGCGCCGCTGTCTGGTACCGTGGGGTCCACACCTGTGTGCGCCGGCAGGATCGATAACGCATATTGGGAGTGTGAGAGCGATGCCGCCGATCGAGCTCGACCCGCTGCTCGATGGCGTGTCCAGGCCAGCCCGTTACGCGGGTGGCGAGTGGAACGTGATCGAGCGCCCCTGGCACGGCGCCGACACCCGCTGGGCGCTGATCTACCCCGACCTCTACGACATCGGCCAGTCCAACGGCGGCTTGGCGATCCTCTACGACATCCTCAATCACCAGCCGCGCACGCTCGCGGAGCGCTGCTACACGCCCTGGCCGGACATGGCCGATTCCCTGCGGCGCCACGGCGCGCCGCTGTTCAGCCTCGAGCACCGCCGCCCGCTGGGCGAATTCGACGCGCTTGGCTTCTCGCTCTCCTACGAGCTGACCTACACCAACATCCTCGAGATGCTCGACCTCGCCGGCATCCCGATTCGCTCCGAGGCGCGCCGCGAGCACGACCCGATCGTGTTCGCGGGCGGCTCCGGCGCGCTTGTCCCGGAGCCGCTCGCGCCGTTCATCGACGCCTTCGTGCTTGGTGAGGCCGAGGACGTGATTCTCGAGCTCAATCAGCTCCTGCGCGAAGCGAAGGCCAACGGCGCCAGCCGGCTCGAGCGGCTCGAAGCGCTCGCGCGCATCCCCGGCATCTACGTCCCGCGGTTCTACGAGTGGACCTACGCGCAGGACGGCACGCCGGCCGAGATCACGGCGACCAACGAGGCCGCCTCGATTCCGATCATCAAGCGGTTCATGCAGGGCCTGCCGCCGATTCTGACCAAGCCGATCGTGCCCTACCTCCAGACCGTCCACGACCGGGCGGGGATCGAGATCCAGCGCGGTTGCACGCAGGGCTGCCGCTTCTGCCAGGCGGGGATGATCTACCGCCCGCTGCGCGAGCGCACGCCCGAAGAGGTCGTCGCCGGGGCGCGCGAACTGTTCGCCAACACTGGCTTCGACGAGCTTTCGCTCGTGTCGCTGAGCAGCACCGACCACAGCCAGATCGCCGACATCGTGCGCGCCCTGCGCTCCGAGTTCGGGGATGGGATCGGCATCTCGCTGCCCAGTACGCGGGTCGACTCGTTCAGCGTCGATGTGGCGCTGCTCTGCTCGCCGCGCAAGAAATCGAGCATGACCTTCGCGCCCGAGGCCGGCAGCCAGCGCCTGCGCAACGCGGTCAGCAAGGTGGTCGCCGACGAGGACCTGCTGCACGCCGCGCGCAACGCCTTCGAAAACGGCTGGAGCAGCGTCAAGCTCTATTTCATGGTCGGCCTGCCGACCGAGACGATGGCCGATGTCGAGGGGATCGTCGACTGGGCCTCGCAGGTCAAATCGATCGGCCGCGAGATCGTTGGCAAGCGCGCCCGTGTCCGCGTCTCGACCTCCAACCACGTGCCCAAGGCCCACGCGCCGTTCCAGTGGGCCCGCCAGGAGACGCCGGCCGAGCTCGCGCCGAAGCACGAGCTGTTGCGCCGACGCTGCCGCACGGCCCGGCTCGACTTCACCTGGAACGACCCGGCGGAATCGCTGCTCGAAGGCGCGCTCAGCCGCGGCGACCGGCGCCTCGCGCCGGTGATCGAGACCGCCTGGCGCAACGGCGCGCGCTTCGACGCCTGGAGCGAGCACTTCGACGAATCGATCTGGACGGCGGCCTTCGCTGAGCACGGGATCGATCCGGGCTTCTATTGCCACCGCGAGCGCGACCTCTGGGAGCGCTTCCCCTGGACGCACATTGCGTCGGGCGTCTCCGAGGCCTTCCTGCGCAAGGAATGGCAGCGCACGCACCGCGAGCTGACCACCGCTGACTGCCGCGACGGCTGCAACGTGTGTGGGATGGAACACGCCGCGCAGCTCTGCGAGCTGAAGCTCGGCGACCTGATCGCGGCGCGACGGGCCCCGCCCGGCGAGCGAGTGGTCGTGCTCTGATGACGATGAACAACTCCGCTACCGCCCGAGTCGTGCTCGAATACCTGCTCTGGCAGCTCGATCAGTCGTTCGACGGCAAGCCCGAACACTCGTTGATGGCGAACCTCTCTTCGGTCACGGGGGCCGACCTCGACAAGCTGCCGCCGGGCGGCGGCCGCACGATGCGCGACCTGATCGCGCATTGTGGCTCGGTGAAGGCGATGTATGTCAACCACGCCTTCGGCGACCGCACCCGCACCTTCTGGAGCGCCTGGGACCGCGACGGCCTGATCAGCGAGGCCACGTTCGAGCAGCTAATGGACTGGCTGACGCGCACGCACGGCGACCTGATCAATCAGGTCCACCTGCTGCGTACGGACGACGAACTCGGGTCAATGCGCCCCACCTACTGGGGTGCACAGTGGGAGACTCGCGCCATTCTCGACGCAATCAGCATCCACGACGTCTACCACGCCGGCGAGATCAACCACCTGCGCGCCCTGCTCCACCAATACGCCCAGGGCCGCCTCTAGCGCTCAGCCAGCCCTCAGCCGTCCAGCCGCAGCGCCTCGCCGAACGGGCCGCCGTCCTCGTGGGGGCCGACGGCGGAGAGGCGCAAGTGGTCCTCGTTGATGTACTCGTTGGCGACGCGGGCCAGATCGTCGGCGCTGACCGCCTGGTAGAGCGCAGAGACCTCGTCGACCGTCTTGACCTCGCCGCGCAGCAGCTCCTGGCCGCCGTTCCAACCCGAGACGGCGCGCGTGTCCTCGAGCTGGAGCAGCATCCGGCCGTTGACATATTGGCGGGCTCGCTCAAGCTCGTCGGTGGCCACGCCTTCGCGCATCCGCGCCAACTCCCTGAGCGTCGCCCGCAGCGCCTCCAGTGCGCGGTCCGGGTCGACGGCGAGATACACGTTCAACGCCCCCGAGTCCTGCATCGCCGTGCCGTAGGCGTGCACGTCGTAGACCAGTCCGAGCTCCTCGCGCACCCGCAGGAACAGCCGGCTGCTCATTCCATCGCCCAGGATCCCAATCAGCAGGGCCAGCGCGTAGCGGTCGGGATGCTCCGCCGAGACGGTGGGCAGGCCCACCACGAGATGCGTCTGCTCGGTGTCCTTGCGGCGCGATGCGACGCGTTCGCCGTTGATCGAGAGCGGGGCGGGCGCCAGGCCGGTGGGCACGCCGAAGTCCCACTTCGCCGTCCGCTCGGCGACCCGCTCGGCGACATAGGACGGGTCCAGTGCGCCGGCCAATGAGACCACCGCGTTCCGCGGCGAGTACTGGTTGCGCCAGTAGTTCACCGTGTCGGCGTGCGGGATCGCGGAGACGCTTTCCGGGGTCCCGGCGATGTCGCGGCCGAGCGGCGTGTTCGCCCACATCAGCGCGTCCATCGCCAGGCCGGCGAGCTGACCCGGTGAGTCCTCGACGGCCGCCAGCTCCTCGAGGATGACCTGCCGTTCCTTCTCCAGCTCGCGTTGGTCGAACAGCGGCCGGCAGGCCAGATCCAGCACCACGTCAAGCGCCACATCGAGCTGCGGCGCGGGGACCTTGGCGTAGTACACCGTGAACTCACGGTCGGTCGCCGCGTTGATCGCGCCACCCACGCCTTCGATCGCGATCGAGATGTCGGCCGCCTCCGGCCACGCGGCAGTGCCCTTGAACACGCAGTGCTCGACCAGATGCGAGATGCCGGCGAGCTCCTCGCCCTCGTAGCGCGCGCCCGCGCCGACATAAAACGACATCGTCACCGAGCGAGTGTGCGGCATCGGCGTGCAGAGCACGCGCAGACCGTTGTCCAACACCCGTGAGTCGGGCGTCAGGTCAGCGGTAGGAGTGGGGCCCGTTGCGGGTTGGGGCGCCACCTATCCGCGCTGCCAGCTGGTGTTGCCGACGCCGTCGCGGGTCAGGCTGCCGTCCATCAGCGAGGCCACCACTTCATCGATGCTGTCGCGAATCGTGGTGTCGTCACCGTGTCCGTTGAACGTCATCGTCTCCCCCGGCAGCGCGTAGAGATCGCGCAGAATCGACTGGATCACGGTGCGTAGATTCTGCTCGGAGGTCGTATAGCCGGGCCCGCCCGGAAACAGTGTGTCGCCCACGACGCAGTAGGGCGCGGCGTAGAAACAGATGCTGCCGTTGGTGTGGCCCGGCGTGTGCAGCACGCGCAGGTCGGTCTCGCCGAGCAGGATGCTGTCGCCGGCGTCCACGTGCACGTCGACCTCGACATCCTGCTGCAGCCAGCGGTGCTCGTCGTCGGCCTTGATGTCGTTGGGGTGCATGTAGAACGGCACCGCGAGCAGCTCGCGCAGCTCGTCGAACGACTCCATGTGGTCGGGATGTGAATGCGTGAACAGCACCATCTTCGGCGTCGCGCCGGCGGCCTGCACGCCCGCCAGCACCGCCTCGTAGTTGGCCACGGCGTCGATAATCGCCGCGTCGCCGGTCGCCTTGTCGACGAGGAAGAACGCATTGTTCGACGACGAGCCGAACGGTCCCAGTTTGTAAATCCTCAGCTGTTCCGATTCCTGGTGAATGTCCATCTTCGCCTCCGTGACGCATGCCTCACGCACGAGGCGCACTGCGCCAGTCTACGCGAGCGACCGGTTCACCCGTAGACTCTGTGCATGCAGCTACCCGGCGCCGACATTCTGCCGCTGAGCGCCCAGGCCGACGCCAAAGGCCGGCTCTCGATCGGTGGCTGCGATCTGCGCGAGCTGGCCGACCGCTTCGGCACGCCGCTTTACATCTACGACGAACACACGATCCGCGAGGCGTGCCGCAGCTACCGTCGCGCCTTCGAGGCCGAGCTGCCCAGCATGCGCGTGCTCTACGCCGCCAAAGCCTGGTTCTCGCCCGCGCTGACGCGCATCCTGGTCGATGAGGGCCTTGGCATGGATGTCGTCTCCGGGGGCGAGCTCTATAGCGCTCTGGCGAGCGGGATGCCGGCCGAGCGGATCGGCTTCCACGGCAACGCGAAGGGCGCCGACGAGCTCGCCGAGGCCGTCGATGCGGGCGTCGGACACATCATCATCGACAACGACGATGAGCTCGAGACGCTTGACCGGCTCACGCGCGAACGCAACCGCGCGCAGGCCGTGATGCTGAGGATCACGCCCGGGGTCAACGCCCGCACGCACGTCAAGACGACCACCGGCCTGCGCGACAGCAAGTTCGGCTTCCCGCTGCCCAGCGGCCAGGCCGCCGCCGCCGTCGAACGGGCGCTCGCCGCCCCGCAGCTCGACTTGACGGGCTTCCACATCCATCTCGGCTCGCCGATCTACGACCTGCAGCCGTATCGCGACGGAATCGCGGTCGCGGCCGGCTTCGCCGCCGAGATGCAGCAGCGGCACGGCTACCGCTGGCGCGAGTTCAGCCCCGGGGGCGGCTTTGCGATCGGCTACACCGACGATCGCCTGCCTCCGACCCACGAGGCGTACGCGGGCGCGGTCTCGGAGGCCTTGCGCAGCGCCTGCGAAGACCACGGCCTGCCGCTGCCGGAGGTGCACATCGAGCCGGGGCGCTCCGTGGTCGGACGCGCCGGCGTTGCGCTCTACTCGGTCGTCAGCCGCAAGCAGATTCCCGGCACGCGCACCTACGTCGCGGTCGACGGCGGGATGGCCGACAACATCCGCCCCGCGATGTACGACTCGAAGTACCAGGCGTTCACGGCGGAACGCATGTTCGCTGCCTGCGACCAGACCATGACGATCGCGGGCAAGTTCTGCGAGAGCGGCGATGTGCTCGTTCGCGACGCCGCGATGCCCGATCTGCAGACTGGCGAGCTGATCGCAATCCCGGCCGCCGGCGCCTACCAGATTGCGATGGAGAGCAACTACAACCTTGCCCTGCGGCCCGCGATCGTGATGGTCCGCGACGGCGAGGCTCGTCTGATCCGACGCCGGCAGACCTACGCCGACCTGCTCGCCCACGAAGTTCTGGACGCCTGAGCGATGCCAGCCGACGACGACCCCGCGGCAGCGCAGCGCTTCGGCGCGCACGGTGACACGATCGCGCTCCGCTCGCTGGAGGCGATGCTCGCCGCCGGGCGCCTGCCGCACGCGCTGCTCGTCAGCGGGCCGGAGGGCATCGGTAAGCACGAGCTGGCGCTCAAGATCGCCCAGGCCGTCGTCTGTGAGAGCAACCCGCCGCCCTGCGGCCGCTGCCGGCCCTGCCGACGCATCCACGATCCCGAGCATCCCCGCGAGCCGATCCATCACACCGACGTTTCGGTGATTCAGCCGGGCGGCATCTGTGCGGAGAACGACCACGATCACAGCAACTCGCGCACGATCGGCATCTGCCAGATTCGATGGGTTGAACGCACGACCTCGATCAAGCCGTTCGAGGGTCCGAGTCGCGTGGTGATCGTCGACCCGGCTGACGCGCTCACCAGCGATGCCGCGGACGCGTTCCTCAAGACGCTTGAGGAGCCGCCGCTAGGCGTCTACTTCCTGCTGCTGACCGCGCGCGAATCGGTGCTCTCGGAGACCATCCGCTCGCGCTGTCGCGCCCTGCGCCTTGCACCGCTCAACCAGCGCCGCACCGAGGCCTGGCTCGGCACGCGGCTGCCCGATCATGAGCCCGACGCGCTGGCCCAGTTGGCGCGGCTCGCGCGCGGACGCGTCGGCTGGCTCGACGCCGAACTCGAAGCCGGCGACCCGATCGCCATGCGCAGCGCACAGATCGAGGAGCTGCTGCGGCTCTCCGCGGCCTCACGCGCAGACCGACTCAACGCCGCCGAGCAGCTCGCCGGACGCCGCGGCCAGAGCGCGCCGCAAGCGCTCGATGATCTGCTGGTCCTGCTCGGCGTCTGGATCGAGTGGTGGCGCGATCTGTGGCTCGCGCGAGTCGGACAGGACGCGGAGCTCGTCCACGCGACGCTGCGCGAACAGGTGCGCACGCACGCAGCGCGATACGCTCCCGAACAGATCCACCAATTCCTCAACACGCTGCAGCGCACCCGCGCGCATCTGCGCAATGGGGTCAACGCGCGGCTTGCGCTCGAAGCGATGCTGCTGCGCATCCCCGCCGCCGCGCCGGCGTCCAGCAACGGAGCCTGACATGACCAGCGCCGACGCCGCGCCGACCGCCGAACAACCGACCGAGGTCGTGATCGGCGTGCGCTTCCGCGAAGCCTCGCGGATCTTCCACTACAGCGCCGAAGCCAAGCAGGTCTTCGCCGGGGACTACGTGGTCGTCGAGACCGCTCGGGGTGAGGAGATGGCCCGGGTCGTCACCGTGCCCGACGCCGAGCAGGAGGCGCCGGCCGCGCTGCCTCGTGGCGTCCGCCCGATCGCGCGCCACGCGACCCGCGAAGACCGCGACCAGGCCGCCGCCTGCCAGCAGCGCGGCGACCAGATGCTCGAGCAGATGCGCCAGATCTCCGTGCGCGACGGGCTCGGCCTCTATCCGGTCGCGATGCAGCTCAACCTCGCCGGGGATGAAGCCACCGGCTTCTTCCAGGCGCCCGAACACGTCGACTTTCGCTCGGTCGTCACCGAGATCGAGCGGGACCACCACATCCGCCTGCACATGCGGCTGGCCGGGCAACGCGACCGCGCCAAGCTGATCGATGGCTACGACATCTGTGGGCTGCGGCTCTGCTGCTCCTCGTGGATGACCGAGTTCCCCAAGGTCGGGATCCGCACCGCCAAGGATCAGGACCTCTCGCTGAACCCCGACAGCATCTCCGGCGTCTGCGGGCGGCTGCTCTGCTGCCTGACGTTCGAGCACGAGGTCTATCGCGACATGCGAGGCACGCTGCCCAAGGTCGGCAAGAGCGTCAGCACGCCCGCCGGCATGGGCCGCGTGATCAAGCTCAACGTGCTTCAGCAGTACGTGACCATCTCGCTCGATGACCACCACCAGCGGGTTGATGTGCCGGTTGCCGAGATCGGTATGGCAGTGCGCACCGAGGACAGCCCCAATCAGGCGATCATCGACGCCGAGCGGGAGCGCGAGCGCAGCGAACGGATGCGCATCGCCGCCGCGCCGACGGAAGCCGAGCAGGCGATCGTGACCGAAGCGCCCGAGACATCGGAGGACGCAGCTCCGATCGAACCGGCGCCCGCGCGCCCCGGACGGCGGCGCCGCCGCCGCCGCGCCGTCAACGTCGACTCAGCGCCCCCCGCGGGCCGCCCGCGCACCGAGCAACCGAGCGCCGGCGGCCCCGGCGCGCCACAGAAGCCGCCGCGCCGTCGTCGCAACCGCCGTCGCCGACCGCGCGGCCCGCAGGGTCAGTCGGGCGGCAGCTCCGCGTAGTCCTCTAGCGCCAATCGCTTTGACCCCGCTGTTTCACGTGAAACACCCGCTGGCTATCGCCGGTCGGCGTGTTCAGCCGCGGTCAGGATTCGGTCAGCATCGTTCAGGCGGGAGCGTGACTGGAAGCGGTCAGACGGTGATGCGACCGGCGCCTTCGGACGTCCCATCGGCATCTTGAGTGCTCGCCGAAGCGAGGCGCTTGACCAGATACTCGAGCTGCTCGAACGAGTACCAGCGCAGCGAGATCTGCCCACCGGTCGCGCTCTCGTGCGAGACGCTCACGCGCGTCCCGAACGCCCGCTGCAGCTGCTCCGCCGCATCCTCACACCATCGATCCCAGCCTTCCGTGTCGGGTGCCTGCGGCGACGCCGCTTCGTGGCCAGACTCGGGCACATCGCTCAGCCGAGTCGAGGCCTGTAGCCGCCGCGCCGCCTGCTCGATCTCGCGCACCGTCAGCTGCTGCGCCATTGCGTCGCCGGCGAGCTGCACGCGCAGCTCCGCGGGCGCGCCGAGCAGCGCCCGCGCGTGACCCTCGCCCAACCGACCCGCCGCCACATCCGCGCGCAGGTCCTCGGGCAGCTGCAACAGCCGCACCGAGTTGGCTACCGCGGAACGGCTCTTGCCGATCCGCGCCGCGACCTGAGCCTGGGTTAAGCCCGCGTCGATCAGGTACTGGAACGCCACCGCCTGGTCGATCGGGTTGAGGTCCTCTCGCTGTAGGTTCTCGACCAGCGCCAGCGTCAGCATGTCGCGGTCGGGCACGTCGACCACGACGACCGGCACGCGCTCGAGGCTGGCCAGCTCGGCCGCCCGCCAGCGCCGCTCGCCGGCGACCAGCTGATACCGACCGCCGGACAGCTGCCGCACCAGCAGCGGTTGGAGGATTCCATGCTCGCGAATGCTCTGGGCCAGCTCGGCGCTCTGATCCGCCCCGAACGACTTGCGCGGCTGCTGTGGGTTCGGTTCGATCGCGTCGAGCGGCAGCTCACGCGCGCGCTGCGCCTCGCTGTTGGTCGGGATCAGCGCGTCCAATCCCCGGCCGAGCGCCGCGCGGCTCACGCTCGCGCCCCCGAAGCGGCCGGCGCGGAGGCGCCGAGCCGGGCCAGTACCTCCTGCGCGAGCTGACGGTAGGCCTCGGCCCCGCGCGAGTCGGGCGCGTGCTCCAGCACGGTCAGCTGGTGGCTGGGCGCTTCGCCAAGCCGCACCGAGCGTGGGATGATCGTCTCGAAGAGCGTGTCGATGTGGCTGCGCAGCTCCGCCGCCACGTCGCGCGCGAGCCGCGTACGGCCGTCGTACATCGTCGCCACCACGCCGAGCAGCGTCAGCGAGGGATTGAGATGCGCGCGCACCCGCGCGATCGTCTCGATCAGCGCCGCCAGGCCCTCGAGTGCCAGGTACTCGCATTGCACCGGGATCAGCGCCTGGTCGGCCGCGGTGAGCGCGTTCAGCGTGATCAGCCCCAGCGAGGGCCCACAGTCGACCAGGACGATGTCGTAGCGGCCGCGTGTGTCGGCGAGCGCGGCGGCGAGTCGCCGCTCGCGATCGTTCGCCGCGGCGAGCTCGATCTCGGCCCCCGCCAGGTCCATCGAAGCGGGCACGAGGTGCAGCCGCTCGATCTTCGTGGGGACGATGCAGTCGACCAGCGCGCGGTCGCCCAGCATCGCGTCATAGGCGTTCGGACGGAGGTTGCGCGGCGCGCCGAGCGCGCTGGTGGCGTTGCTCTGCGCGTCGATGTCGACCAACAGCACGCGCCGGCCGAGCTCAGCCAACGCGGCGCCCAGATTCACAGCGGTCGTCGTCTTACCAACGCCGCCCTTTTGATTTGTGATCGCCACGATGGTCACCGTGGGACGCCCCCCACACGATGCACACCGCGGATCGGCGCGCATTAGCTGCCAAATCGCTTAGGCGCCTTCACGATAAACGATGCGGACCCGCCGCGCTGGCCCGTCGCCGACGGACTCGGTGGTCAGCTCCGGGTCTTCCTGCACCGCGAGGTGGATAATGCGACGCTCGGCGGCCGGCATCGGGCTCAGTTCGACCGCGTCGCCGTACTCCCGCACCTCCGCGGTCGTGCGCTGCGCGATCTCCTCCAGCGCCTCTTCACGGCGGCGCTTGTAGCCGTCGATATCGACCGTGATCGGGTTGTTGCCGTCGAGCGCGTGGCTGAGGATCACGTTCACGATGTACTGCAGCGCGGCGATGTGGGAGCCGTGCCGGCCGATCAGCAGGCCCAGCTCGTCGCCCGCCTTGGGTTTCACGTCGAGCACCGCGATCGAATGGTTCAGGCCGTCCATCGGCGTTTCGGGGTCGCGCGCCTCGACGGTCGTGTCGAAGCCGAGCAGGTGGATGATGTCGGTGAGCAGCTCCGACGCGAACTCGCGTGGGTCGGAGGCGGGCTCGAAATCGGGATCCGCCATCAGTTCAAACGGGGCGATCGGCGGTCGCGGCTCCGGTCGCTCGCCTGGACCATCGAAGTCCCCGCCGCGGTCCCGATCCCGGTCGCGATCGCGGTCGCGGTCAGCGTCGCGAGCACGGCTGCGACCGCGGCCGCGGTCACCGTCGTCGCGTGAGCGCATCCGGCCGGTCCCGCTGGGAGCGCTGCGCGCGCCGCCGTCCGGCGCCGCGCGACGCTCTGGCGGCCTGTTCATGATTTCGCGGCCGTGGCTGCGGCCGCGACGCCGGTGGTCCGGCTGCGGCGCGGCGTCGCCCTGAGCCGCCCGAGACGCGGCGCGCCGGCCTGAGTCAGGGCGGTCTGAGTCGCGCCGTGCCGCGTCCCGCCGCTGCGAATCACGCTGGCCACCACGTTGTCCACCGCGTTGCCCGCTTCGTTGCCCAGCCCGTTGCCCGCCGCGCCGGTCACTGCGCTGGCCGGGCTCCAGCTCCTGTGGGTCCTCGTAGTCGTCGATCCGCGGCAGCGGTGCGCGCTCGCGCGTCTGCTGCGGTCTCGGCGTGGCGCCCTCGCGCGGCCAGACCCGTACCGCGGCGTTCGCATTGCCGATCCCGAAAATCCCGCTGCGGCCCTCCGAAATCACTTCAACCTCAACCTGCGCGCGCGAGAGGCCGAGCCGCTTCAGGGCGCGTTGCACCGCGTCGTCAACGGTTCTACCGGATGCGTGGACTTCGTCGTTCGCCATGGTTCACCCTCTTCTGTGCGGATCTGGAACGGAGTGTGGTGCGGGTCATCGTGTGGGCCGGTTGGCTCGCCGCCTGCGGCGTCGGCGACGTCGCGCCGCGCTGCTGGTCCTGCGTGACTGCGGCTGGGTCTGGGTCTGCTGCGCCGGCTCGCCGTCCTGGCTCGGCTCGGCGCTCGCCTCGACGTCGCCGTTCGACCGATCAGACCGCGCGTTGGAAGCCACCACGGCCGACGCCTTGCCTGGGACGCTCACCGACGGCAGCGGCTCGAGCGAGGCCAGCCAGCGCCACGAGAACGGCTCGCGGGTACGGTAGAAGTAGTAGTAGTAGGACGTGACGATCGTGAACACGCTGGTCGCCACCCAGTAGAGGCCCAGGCCCGCGGGTACCTGGAACGTGAACCAGCCGAACATGATCGGGAACAGCCAAAGCATCATCTTCGTCGTCGACTGCTGACGCTGGTCGGCCGCGGTCGTTCGGGCCGTCGAGAGCTTCTGCTGCACGAAGGCTGTGACCGCCACGATGAGCGCCAGCGGCAGGTTCTGCTCGAACGACCGCGCCCCGAGGTCGAGAAACAGAAAGTCGCGATCGAGCGGGATCGCCTGCGTGATGTAATCCCACTCGTAGAGCCGCGAGGACAACGAGAGCAGTTGCTCGGGCGTGTCGCCCAGCGTCCGTCGGATGACCTGGTAGAGCGCGATCCAGATCGGAATCTGGACCAGCATCGGCCAGAGACAGCCGAGCGGATTGAAGCCCGCCTCGCGGTAGAGCTTCATCGTCTCTTCCTGGCGACGCTTGGGGTCCTTGTACTTTTTCTGGATCTCCTGCATCTGCGGCTGCATCACCTGCATCGCGCGGGTCGCGCGCAGCTGCCGCAGCGTCAGCGGGTAGGTGACCGCTCGCACGATCACGGTGAACGCGATGATCGCCAGGCCGAAGTTGTCGTTCAACGCGTTCGCGATCACGATCAACCCGTTCATGATCGGGTTGAGCAGGATGTCGTTCCAGATGAAGTCGATCATGCCGGCTAGCCGTCCTGCCGCGGGTAGACCTGGATCGCGGCGTTGATCCCCAGCGTGACTTTAAACAGGCGACCGCTCTCATTGCTGATGAAGAGTTCGCCCCCGCGATAGAGCGCGTCGGCCAGCACGTCGTCGTCGATCACGTCCGCGCTGCGCCACAGGCTCACGCCGGTCGCTGCGTCGATCCGGTGGACGACGCCGTCACGAGTCACGGCGACGAGCGACACCCCGGTGTTGTCGCGCACGATCAGCGCCTGGCTGCGGATCCGCTCGCCCGCCGCGTAGGGGCTGTCCCAGCGCTTTGCGCCGGTCCGCGCGTCCCAGGCGTAGAGATTCCCGTTCAGGTCCGCCGCGTAGACCACGCCCTCATCGGTGGTGGGCGTCGACCAGAACCAGTTCTGGCCCGTTGCGGTCCAGAGCGTCGCGCCGGTCGCCGGGTCGAGCGCGTAGAAACGTCGATCGAACGCCCCGAAGTAGAGCGCGCCCTCATAGCTCACGACCGCCGAGGCGACGCCTGCGTCGAGCTGCCGTGACCAGGCCGGCGTGCCCGCCTCGGCGCCATCGAGCTGGAGGGCCGTCACCCGACCATCGAGCCCGGCAACGACCAGCAGCCGCTGCTCGTCCGTCTCGATCAGCGCGGGCGAGCCCCAGACGGGCTGGTCTGACTTGCCGCTCCAGGTCCAGATCAGCTCATCGAGCGTGGTCGGCGGGCGCTCCAGATTGAAGGCGTGTACGTGGTAGTCCGTCGTGACCACGTAGATCCGCTCGGGATGCTCGGGGTCAATCAGCAGATTCGACACGATCCGCGCGTCTTCGAACAGCTCACCCACATCGAACACGACCCGCGCGCTGTGGCCGAGCGGGTGCAGCGCGAAGATCACGGCCTCCTTGTATTCCGCGACGAGCCACTCCTTGGTGAACGCCGACCACACCGGGTCGGCGTAGAACGCGGTCGGTTCGAGCTCGCCGTCGAGGCCGGTGAACGTCTTGTCTTCGCGCGGGAACACCCAGATCGCGTTGCTGGTCTCCAGGTCGACCGCGACGACGCGATCCTCACCGGTCGCCAGGAGCACCGTGCCGGCGTCCTCAGGGTCGGACGTCGGTGCGGCCCAGCCATCGGGCTGGTCGGCGACTTCACACGCCACCAGCAGCGGCACGAGCAGCAGCAGCACAAGGAGGAGCCAATTTCGCGGGCGAAGGCGGTGTTTCACGTGGAACATCGCATTCGTTCGCCGACCGCCTCGTCGGGCGCTTCCTCAATGCGAGATGAGTTCACGACGGGGTCGAAGCCACCGGCGTTGAAGGGATTGCAGCGCAACAGTCGCCAGCCCGCCAGGGCCAGACCGCGCAACGGTCCGTACGCCTGCACTGCCTCGAGCGCGTACTGAGAACACGAGGGCTCGAAACAGCAGCGCGCGCCGAATGCGCCAAACAGCGGTGAAACCCACGCCTGATAGCCGCGCAGCGCGCTCAGGACGAGCCGCACACCAACCCGTGCATTGGGCCGTGCATCGGGCCGTGCATTGGGGCGCCGGCCCCGCGACCGCCCGCCCATGACGCGCTGCTTGCCGGTGTCGCTCATGGCTTACGACCGCCCGCCGAACCGCGCCGCCGCATCGCCTCCCGCATTGCCTCGATCAGTGAACCGTCCAGCACAGCGAAGCTCGCGCGTTCAGCGCCGTTGCGGGCGATCACCACGATGTCGAGACCTGCAGCGTCGATCCGGCGCGCCGACTCACGCAGCCGCCGCTTGATTCGATTGCGCGCGACGGCGCCGCCGAGCCGCGAACTGACCGCAAAGCCGAATCGTCCCGGCTGGTCGTCATGTCGATCCCGTACACGGACCGCGAGCACGCCGCGGACAAGTCCAACGCCGTCGCGAAAGACGGCGTCAAACTCGCGCCGCCGGCGCAGGCGTTGATCTCGTTGCACCGAGCGCTGAGGCGCAGCTCAGACGACAGTGAGACGCTTGCGCTCGCGCCGTCGCCGTCGCTTGAGCACGGCGCGACCGCCGCGTGTCGCCATCCGCTTGCGGAAGCCGTGTTCACGTTTACGCGGAATCCGTTTGGGTTGATACGTGCGTTTGGGCATCAGCTCGCCTCCACCCGAACCAGGCCGCACTTCCTGCTGGTGGATCAGGATGTAATTTGAGAAGCCCAGTATAGGTTGCGCCGCCCAACTGGCAACCGCGGGCCGCCGGCGGCGCAACACACGACTCACCACCGCCCTCGGGATTCAACGCACCGCATCCGCCGCGGCCAGCGCGCGGTAGGCCGCCCAGGACTCCATCACGCTGCGCACATACGCGTTGGTCGAGCCGAAGTCGATCATCGCGACGAACACGTCCACCGCCACATCCGGCGGCAATCCCGATCCGGCCGCGGTCGCCCTCTCGAGCCAGCGCGCAGCGGTGCCGGGCCCCGCGTTGTAGGCCGCCAGCGCCTCCGGCACGATGCCGTCGAAGCTGCGCAGCTGCGCGCCCAGGTACCACGCGCCGTAGCGGATCGCCGTCTCGGGGCGCGCCAGCCGCTCGTGGTCGTGTGCTTCGCCCAGCGCCGCGGCGATGTCGCCTGACGTGAGCGGAATCACCTGCGTGAGCCCGATCTCGCCCGCAAATCCGCGCGCATCGGCGTCGTAGAGGCTTTCGCGACGGATCAGGCTGTAGAGCAGCTGCGGATCGACGCCGTCGGTCGCTTCAACCGCACCCACGAGCTGCGGCCACGGCGCCGGATAGGCGATCCGGACTATCTCGACGGGCGCCTCCCACCAGCCCACGCCGGCCGCGTTGAGCAGTGCCGCCGCGGCCGCCGCGGCGGCGCTGACCTCACCCGCCTCATCGAGCTCCGTCGCGATCTCCCACAGCGCCCACGCGTCTCCTTCGTGATCGGCCACCCATTGGCGCAGCTGCGCATCGGCCGCGTCGTCCCAGCCGCCCAGCCGCAGCTGGCCTGCAACCAGGAGGTGCACGCGGTCGAGCGCAGCGCCCTGCGGCTCGGGAATGACCGTGTCTGCGAGCCAGTCGCGCGCCTCCAGCCGGGGGTCGAGCTCAGGCCGGGGTGCGCGCAGCAGCTCGGCGGCGCGCAGCGCGTACCAGTCGCCCGGCAAAAGATTGATCGTCCGCTCCCAGGTCAGCTTTGCGTTGGCGGCATCGCGGGCCTCGCGGTAGGCGATCCCGCTCCAGAGCAAGAGCCGCTGCCGCTCGATCAGCGGCCAGAAATCCGCGCCCACGTTGGCGGCGTCGCGGAAGCGTTGCGCCGCGCTGGCCCAGTCGCGGCGCTCGATTGCATACCAGGCGTGACGCGTCGCGGCCTGCGGGGCAAACTCCGAGCCCGGCCGCGTCTCGAGCAGCGCCCGATACAGCTCCTCCGCCGACTCGCCGCGCGCTTCGATCAGCTGCGCGGCCCACCAGCGAGCGTTGGCCGCTAGCTCGTGCTGCGGATCCCGCTCGATCGCCGCCAGATAGCCCAGGACGGCGCTGTCGGGCGCGTCCAGATCCTCGTTGATCGCCGCGATGTGATACTCGGCCGCCACCGCATCGGAGAGGCTCGCCGGATTGGTCAGCACGACGATGAACTGCTCTCGGGCCAGCCCGTACTGGGCGTGCCGGTAGCGCACGATCCCCGCGACCAGCGGAGCCACGCCAGCTCCGCGGGCGAGCAGCTGTTCGAGCGCGGTCAGCGCCTCAGCACGCGCCGGGTAGTCGTTGATCAATGTCCGCCAAGCCGCTTCTGCCTCCGCTGCCGCTTCGGGCTCGTCGATCTCAGCGCTGAGACTGGCGATCCGCCCCGTGGCGGCGGGAAGGTCGGGGTGCCCGGGCCAGGGGGCGGACTCGATCACCTCGCGGTAGCGCGCGATCGCCGCATCAGCCTCACCCGAGCGATCGAGAATTGTCGCCACGAACCACGTCGCGCTGCGCCGCAGCTCGTCGGGCAGGTTGGGGTCGGCGATCGCCCGGTCCGCGGCGTGCCGCGTGTCGTCGAGCCGACCCAGGCGCTCAAGCTGGTAGGCGCGCTCGAGTCGCACGACGGCTCGCGCCGGACCATCCAGCTCCAGATAACGCTCCAACGCGTCCAAGGCCGGCCCCGGCTCATCGAGCGCCAGGGCCGTGCGCGCGCTCAGCAGCGCGTGTCGTTGGCTGGCCTCGACGGGGAAGCGATCAGCGGCGTCCGCCAGCGCTCGCAGCTGCTGCTCCGCATCCAGCGCGCGGTCCAGCCTGAGCAGGAGTCGAATCTGGTCGAGCTGCGCCGCGACACGGTCGTCCTCGCTCCACTGGTCGCCGTCCAGAGCGCGGTCGCGGGCCGCCAGCGCGCCCTCCCAGAAGCCGTTCCGCTCCAGCGCGTCGGCCTCGGCCATGAGCAGCGCCGCGGGGCTGCGGCCGCGGCGGCTGCGCGGCGCCGGCGGAGCGGGCGCCGCAGGCTCAGGCGACGGCGCTGCCGGCTCAACCTGCTGCTGGGGCGTCGACGCTGCCGGCTCGGGCGGCGCGGGCTCATCTTCGCCGCATCCGGCGAGGGCCGACAGCGCGATCAGGCATGCGCAGACGAGGCCGGGCAACGCGACCGAAACGCGGCGCCGATGGAAGGCGGAACACGGAGCGTCAGGCCGTCGACCAGACAGTCGGCGAGGCGGGCGGAGAGACGGTCGGGGAGGCAGTCGCATAGACAGTCGGGTAGCGATGAGGATCAGCCGCTCACACAGGTTCCGCCCATCAGGATCATACCCCGCCGAAGCCCAATTGGCCGTGCTAGCGTGGCTGACGGACGAGTTGTGGCGCGGTGAGGCAGCGGAGCAGGCGTGGACTCGGCGGCGGCATACAGCTGGCTCGAGGTTGATCTGGGCGCGCTACGCCGAAACGTCGGCGTGTTGCGTCGCGTCGCGGGCGACGCGCAGCTCGCTGCGGTGGTCAAGGCCGACGCCTACGGCCACGGCGCCGCGCCGATCGCGCGCGCCGTGATCGACGCCGGCGCTACTCGGCTCTGCGTCTTCGCGCTCTCCGAGGCCGCCACGCTGCGTGAGGCGGGCCTGTCCGCGCCGATCCTGGTGCTCGGTCCACTCCCGCGCGACCGGATCGAGCAAGCGGTCAGCCTCGACCTCAGCGTCTCGCTGAGCGGCCTCGAGGAAGCGGGCGAGCTCGCCCGCGTCGCTCGCGCGGCGGGTCGTCGCGCTGCCGTTCACATCAACGTCGATGGCGGCATGCAGCGCCTCGGGCTCTCGGACGACGCGGCGATTCGGCTCGCCGCCGCGGTGCGCGAGCACGATTCGCTGTGGCTCGAGGGCGTCTACACGCACTTTCCCGATGCCTACGCCGACGACGAGGCGTCAACCCGCTCCGCGTTCGAGCGCTTTCTGCAGACCGCAAACGCGGTCGGCGCGCCGCTCCGGCACACCGCCGCCAGCGCCGCGTTGCTGCGGTTTCCCGAGATGGCGCTGGAGCTGGTGCGGCCTGGCATCGCGCTCTATGGCGCAGGGCCGCTGCCCGGCGAGGCGGCCGCGGACCTCCGTCCGGTCCTCTCGTGGCGCGCCAGCTTGTTGCTGGTTCGCGATGTCCCCGCCGGCGAATCGGTCTCGTATGGCGGGCGCTGGACGGCGCGGCGCGATTCGCGGATCGGCGTGATCGGCGTCGGCTACGCCGACGGCCTGCGGCGCGCGCTGTGGGACCGGGCCGAGGTGCTGATTCGCGGCCGGCGAGCTCCGATCGCCGGGACGATCTGCATGGACCTCACGATGATCGACCTCACCGATGTGCCTGCCGCGCGCGTCGGAGACCGCGTCACGATGATCGGACGCGACGGGGCAGAACAAGTCCTCGCCGAGGAGCTGGCGGAGCGCTCCGGCACGATCTCCTACGAGACGCTCACGGGCATCGCCGCGCGCGTTCCAAGGATCTACTCGTGAGGCGCCGCGTCTTGTCTGGGCTGGCGAGTGTTCGTAGCATCGCGTTGGAGGCAGGGCCATGGTTCGGCGGCTGATTCTGCGCGTCTCAATGCTCCTCGGGCTGCTGCTCACCTTGTCGTTGATGGCGATGTCGAGCGTCGCCGCCGACGAACTCGTTCAGGCGGAGCCGGCGCCGGACGGCGTCACCGCCGAAACGCCGCACAACCTGTTGCTCACGTTCGATCGCGGGCTCGCGCTGCTGCGCAACGCGCACACCGTTGAGGTGCTCGATGAGAGCGGCGAGCGGATCGATACCGGCCACGCCAGCGTTTCGACCTACAGCACCCGCACGCTGGTCGTGCCGCTCTCGGGCGAGTCGGAGGGCGAGATTGAGGTCCGCTACTCGGTGCTGTTCGAGCAGGATGACGGCAATCTTCGCCAGGTGCGCGGTAGCTACAGCTTCGCCGTGAACCCGCTCGCGCCCGGCGAGGCAGGCGTCGCCCAACTGGCGACGGCCCCCAAGTCGAGCCAGGGGCTGGTGCTCTGGACGATCGCGGTCCTGATCGGCGTCGCGCTGGTCGGCTCGATGCTCTACTTCCTGCGTCTCGCGACCGGCAACGCTCGCAGCAGCCTCGAACCGCGGAACCGCACCCCGTTCGAAGACTGAGCGCGCTCAACCGTCCCTCCGCCGCCGCACCTGCTCGATCGCTTGGTCCCCGCGGTCAGCCTGGCGCGACCGATAGACCCGCTGGCCTACCAGCCCTCCTCTACGCCGTCGTCGAACGACGACGGAGTCGGCAGCGACGCCTGCACATCCGCCGACAGATTGCCGCGCTCGCGTCTCGGCAGCGCGAGAATCCGCTCGCGCAGCTCGCCGACCGATTCCTCCGTGGCGGGGTGCAGCAGCACGGCTGCGAGCCCCGAGTCGCGCAACGCCTCGAGGTCCCCGCTTGAGATATCCGCGGGGACGTGCAGCCCGAACGGAGCGTTGAGCAGCACGGCTGCGCGCCGCAGCTGGAGTAGATCCCCTATCGACAGCGGGACCGGCGGCATCGGGAGCGCGACCAACATCGGGTGGAGCGTCGCCAATGCGCGCGCCTCGGCGGGATCAGGGATCCGATCAGTGAGGTTAAGGCAGTAGTCGACGCCCGTCTCCAGTATCGCGTCGGCGCGCGACATCGACGGTCGGTAGGTGACGAACGCCAGTCCGGAATCTCGCGCGGCTTGCGTCACCTCAGGGGTGAGTTCATCGACCAAGAGGCAGCAGATCGGACGATCGACGGTGATCGGCCGCGTCGGCGCCTCGGTGAATACACAGATGTCGTGGCCTTCAACAGGGCCGTAGGTCGCGATCAGGATGGACGGAAGTGCTGGTTCGCTCGGCTTGCGAAATCCCAGTGGCCGAGTCGGCCGGCCTCGCTGCGGACGTCGCCGACCTGGCGGGAAGCCCTCGTTGATCGATTCGGATCGTGGCACGTCGCCCTCCGCGTCTCCCTGTGCATCGGTCGCGGGGCTGGCGGCAAAGGTACCCGACGATCCTGGCTCGATCGGCGACGGTGCCGCTGCCGTGCACACTGGAATACGTTCCGTCACACGCGGGCATTAGCCTGTCCGCGAACCGACCGTGTGCTCCGCCGAAGGGATGCCGCCGATGGACGCAGCTGAGTGGCTCACACGACCATGGGGCGAGGGCGCGCTCGAATGGGCCTCCGTCGTCCTCCGGATCGCGCTCGGAATCATCTTCATCGACGCCGGGATCGGAAAGTTCCGCCGCGGCATCGGCGGCTTCAGCGGCTGGCTCGCCGACCTCGGTGTGCCGATGGCCCGCGTCGCCGGGCCCGGCGTTGCAACGCTCGAACTCGTTGGCGGGCTGCTGCTCCTCGCCGGGCTGCTGACCAGCTGGGTCGCGATCCCGCTCGCCGCCAACATGGTCGTCGCCGCCTGGGTGCAGAAGTTCAAGAACGGCGCTCCCTTCCAGGGCGGCGACGTGCAGGGCTACGAGCTCGACGTGCTGATGGTCTTCGCCTGCGTCGCGCTGATCCTGCTCGGCGCCGGCCCGCTCTCGCTCGACTCGGTGATCCGCTAGCGCGACCGGCCGGGATCGCAGCCGGCAGGTCAAGTGCGATCCATTCCCTTAACGGTCATCGCGCGTACGCTTTGATCGGCTTGGCAGCGCGCGCGAGTCTGGGGGACCGGCGATGGAACGATGGGCCGGCATCGTCGCGCGCCACCCGCGGCGCATCATTCTGGCTTGGGTCGTGTTCACCGGCTTTCTGCTCCTGTTTGCGCGCTCGTTCGGGGGCGAGCTGACCGATGCCTTCACCCTGCCCGGCGCCGAATCGCAACGGGCCCAGGACCTGCTCAGTGAGGTATTCCCTTCCGAGGCCGGAATCGGCGTCCACGCCGTCTTCCGGGCGCCCAGCGGGTCGATCGACCAACCCCGTTATCGCCAAGCGATCGAAGCCTTCCAGCGACGCGCGGCCCGCGTCGGCGAAGTCGTCGCCGTCGAAAACGCCTGGGAGACCCCGGGCAGCATCGCGCCCGACGGACGCACCGCGCTGGTCAACGTGCGCTACGGCGCATTCGGCCGCGAGCTCGATGCGACGCACGTCCAGGAACTGCTCGATCTGGGGGAAGCTCCTCGTGCACAGGGCCTGATCGTCGAGTTCGTCGGCGAGCCTGTTCGCGAACTCGAGACCGAGGAGGCGCGCGTCGCCGAGATCGTTGGCATCGGCGTCGCTCTGATCGTACTGCTGCTGGCCTTCGGCTCGGTCCTGGCGGCCGGCATGCCGATCATCACCGCGCTCGTCGCCCTTGCACTCGGCACGGTGCTGATCGTGCTCGCGGCGACCCAGCTCGACATCGTGACGATCGCCCCGATGTTTGGGGCAATGCTCGGCATTGGCGTCGGCATCGACTACGCACTCTTCGTGATCTCGCGGTTCCGCGAGCAGCTCGGCGCTGGACAGCCTGTGGCTGAGGCCGTGCGCATCTCAGTGAGCACCGCGGGCCGCGCCGTCGCCTTTGCGGGCATCATCGTCGTCGTCGCGCTGCTCGGACTCTTCTTCATCGGCATTCCGCTCGTCGCCAATCTCGGCCTCTCGGCGGCGTTCGTCGTGCTCATGGAGATGCTCGTCGCCGTCTCTCTGCTGCCCGCCATGCTGCGGCTCGTCGGCCATCGGATCGACAAGTTCTCGATCCCCGGCCTGCGCTACACCGCCGGTGGCGAGCGTGGGCGCTGGTATCGCTTCAGCCGCCGCATCGAGCGCCGGCCGCTGCTCTGGCTGGGCGCCGCCACCGCCATCCTGATCGCGCTCGCCGTGCCTGTCGTGGACATGCAGATCGGCGTGGCCGACGACGGCAACCTGCCTGATCGCTACACCTCGCGACGCGGCTACGACCTGATCGCGGACGCCTACGGCCCGGGCGTCAACGCCACGCTGATCGCCGTCACCCAACAAGCCCCAGGCGCATCGCCCGAGAGCCTCGAACGCGTTCGCCGCTCGCTCGCCAGGCTCGACGGGGTCGCCAGCGTGCTGCCCGCACGCACAAACGAGGACAGCTCGATCGCCGTCTTCACGGTTTTCCCGACATCCGCGCCGCAGGCGCCAGAGACGCGCCGACTGGTGGAGCGCTTACGCGATCAGGGCGCGCCCAACGCCACGCAGGCCTTCGGCGGCGAGATGGCGCTCTATGTCTCCGGGCGAACCGCGGTGCATCAAGACGTCACGGCGCGCATGCTCGAGCGCCTACCGATCTTCTTCGGCGTCGTGATCGGCCTCAGCATTCTGCTGTTGATGATGGCATTCAGGTCGATCCTCGTGCCGCTCAAGGCGGCGCTGATGAACATGCTCGCGATCTCCGCTTCACTCGGCGTCGTCGTGATCGTTTTTCAGTGGGGCTGGGGCATCTCGCTGCTGGGGCTCGACCGCACCGGGCCCGTCGAGAGCTTCCTGCCGATGTTCATGTTCGCCGTGCTGTTCGGGCTCTCGATGGACTACGAGGTGTTCCTGCTCAGCCGCGTCCGTGAGCGCTGGGTTGAAACGGGCGACTCCGCCGAATCGGTCGCCCACGGGATCGGCGCCAGCGCCCGCGTGATCACCGCGGCCGCTGCGATCCTCGCGGCTGTGTTCCTCTCCTTCGCCTTCTTCGGCCAGGAGCGCACGATCAAGGAGTTCGGCATCGGCATGGCCTTCGCGATCATCGTCGACGCGACCGTGGTGCGGCTCGTGCTCGTGCCCGCGTTCATGCAGCTCGCCGGCAACGCCAACTGGTGGATGCCCGCCTGGCTTGACCGGATCCTGCCCAACATCAGCATCGATCCGCCCCTCAAGCCGATCGATGCTCTCCCGGGACCCATCGCGATCCCAGCCTCGCCACCGATCATGGAGCCCACGCCCGCGCCGTGGACGGCAGCGGCGGATCAGCGAGATCGCTCGCCGGCTCCCGTCTGGGGCAGCCATCGGGAGCGCCCACCCGCGACGGTTGAGCAGGTGTCATCCGAATTCATCGACGAGCCAGCGGCCGCACAGCCCGAATTTGCAGCAGCACCTGAGCCTGAGCGGGCACAACGGCCGGCCGATCAGCCCGAGGGCGAGGCGCTCACAATCCGCGGTGTGGTCACCTGGGCAGCGCTCGGCGCGCTGACCGCCTGCGCGTTCATCGTCGGCCTGCTGCTGGGCTCGACCTGGACCACCCAGCGGCGCTGAACGAACCCGACGCGCCGCCTGCGCTGCACGCTCCGCCTAGTCGTCGGTCGCGACCTCGACCTGCCACTGCTCGATTGAGCCGCCGCCGCCGTGCTCGATCGTCACGATCCACTCGCCCTCGCCAGCCTCGCGTGGGTTCGCGCTGGAACTGGCGATGCACGACTCGGCGGGTGAGCATGTGGTCGAGACGGAGCTCTCGAGCACGATCGAGCCGCTGGCCGCGTCGCTCACCAGTATGCGCGCTGTCGCGCCGGTCTCGCCCAGAATTGTGACCGTCACCACGAACGAACCATCGGCGTCAGCGACAGCAAGCATATTGTCGCCCGCGTCGTGACCGCGACTGATCGCGTTGGTGGTCAATCCCCTCGCGCCGCCTGAGCCGCGCATCGCGATCGCGGGCGGGTCGGGGAACGCCGGGAAGCTCGGCCCCATCATCGCCTCGTCCGCCGCTTGGTCCTCCCCCGCCTCGGCCGCCGCAGCCTCTGGGGCCATCGCAATCTGCTCGATGCTGATCATGTAGCCGCCTACGCCGCTGCCCTCGATCGCGCCCACCACGAGCTCCACCTGGCCCGACTCAGTCGGCTCGATTCGCAGCCCCGCGTCCGTGCCGCTCAGGCCACCGACGCCGTCATCGTCCGTCGCGTCAACGCCTGCGCCACTCGCGAACAGGTACACATCGACGGTCAGGCTCTCGACCCGCACCTCGTAGACATCGCCGCGCCGCACATCGAGCATGATCGTGTCGCGATCCGCGGCTGGGTCGATCACGCCAGCGCTGCTCGCAACACCCGGCTCCCAGCGTCGGTCATCCAGATCCGGTCCAGCCAACCCCGTCGGCCTCGACTCGATCGTGTAGCGCGCGGACGCTTCGGCATCCGTGGTGACCCACACGGAGTAGGGCCCGCGGGTCGTCAGCTCGGCGAGCAGCACGGTTTCCACCCCGGCCGCGATCGCGCCCGTGGCCACAATCTGACTGCTCAAATCGGTGACCGTCACCGCGCCCGGCTGATCGCCGTTGATCGTCAGCGTCAGACCGCTCTCAGGGTCCGGCTCCGTGACGAGCACGAGCGATCGTTCCCCCGGAAACGCGCTGATCGTCAGCAACAGCACGTCGTCGTCGGGCCCCATGACCGTCATCGCGCGCTCCTCGGCCGACGCGAACGGCAGCTTGCGCGCGATATCCGCGGCCGACACGAAGAGGCCGCGAGCGGCCAGCGAGGGCGGCGCGATCCCGATCACCGAGCCGAGCTGATCGACCAACACGAGTCCCACCTGGTCGTCCGCGATCGAGGCGTCCGAGGAGATCAGGGTCAGCTCCGGCGCCGCCCACTCGGCGCGGCGCGAAAGCAGGCCCGCGCTGAGCGATGCGTCGGCGGCGAGGCCGGCCCGACTGAATCCCACGATGTAGACCGGACTGCCGATTGGCAGCGCCTCGCCGTCGCCCAGGCTCACGAGCGGCAGACCACTCGTCGCGCCGCCACCGACCGGGCCCAGCACCGCTAGGTCGGCCACGTAGTCGATCTGGGTGACCGCAACATCCTCGGCAACCCGACCGTTCGAGAAGGTCACCGTGATCGTCGTCGCGCCTGCAATGGCCGACGCGCCAACGAATACCTCCCCGGTTCGCGTGGCCAGCCCCGTCGCGACGCCCTGGTCGGTCTGGACCAGCGCGAGGCTCGGGCGAACGATCGAGAAGATCGTCGCGGCATCGAAGCTGGTCGGCTCGGGCGGCAGCGGCGCGCGCGCGCGCACCGGCTCTTCGTCCGCTTCGGCTTCCGGCGCCGCCTGTTGCTCGACAGCCTGCTCCTCGGCCGCATCGCCTTCATCGTCCTGGTTGCCAACCAGGTCGCAGCCTGAGAGCAGCGCCGCCAACCCGATCAGACCCAGCACCAGCACGAGGCCGGAGCGCCGAATTGCAGACAGGCGAACGAAACGATGCATGCGGTCCCCCCGAGCGCGGGGTGACTCGCTCAGCCCCGGTCGCTCGGGCGAGTGTATCCCACAGCATTAATCAGGCGCGATACTGCGAGACGCAGACCTTGGCCGGCAAAGGAGCGTCCGATGCAGTACATCCTGTTGATCAACGTCGCGCCCGAGGGCATGCGGGCGATCGAAGACGACCCCATGCTCCCGCTCAAAGTTGACCGGGGGGTCGTGGTGCCCGGCGTCACCGCGCTCGGCATCTACGGCGTGCTCGGGCCCTACGACTACGTCGCGATCCTCGAAGCGCCAAACAACGATTCGGCGGCCCGCTGGTCGGTCGCCTTCGGCAGCCGGATGCAGGCCAAGGTGACCACGATGCCGGCCGTGCCGATCTCGCATTTCACCGAGCCCGGCGGCGGCGGCGGCCGCGAGTCGGCCGAGCAGACGATCGGCGAAAGCGGCGCTGTGGGGTAGTGCGGTAGTGGAGCCGGCGGGGGGATTCGAACCCTCGGCCTGCTGTTTACGAAACAGCTGCTCTGCCTCTGAGCTACGCCGGCATGGGCGCCGCGCGCGGGGTCGACCCGCGCGGCTGGCTTGGTCAAGTATCTCATAAGATGCTCGGGATGTTTCGCGTAACGATCTGGTCGATCGATGACGAGTTTGCACTTCCGCTTGAGGAACCGCTGCAACGCGGCGGCCTCCAGGTGCAGCGCGTCACGCCCTCCGAGGGCTGGAAGCCCGACCCGGCCGCCGCGCCTGATGTGCTGCTGATCGACTGGCGCGAGATGGTGCCGCGGGCGCGCGTCGAGGCCTTCGAAGCCTGGCCCGACAGCCTCCGGCTCGCCGTCGTCCGGCCGCGCGGCATGGACGAACTCGAGCCCTCGCACCAGCTGGACGACTTCGCCGTCGCGCCACTGCGCGAGGCCGAGCTGGTCGCGCGGGTGCAGTTGCTGCTCTGGCGGCACGGCCGCGCCGTCGGCCGCAACACGCTCTCCGCCGGAGAGCTCGTGCTCGATGTCAGCAGCTATCAGGTCTTCGAGGGCGGCCGCGCGATCACGCTCACGTTCAAGGAATTCGAGCTGCTGCGCTTCCTGATGACGCACACCCAGCAGGTCTTCACGCGCGAGACGCTACTCAACCGCGTCTGGGGCTACAACTACTACGGCGGCTCGCGAACCGTCGATGTCCACATCCGCCGGCTGAGATCCAAGCTCGAAGCCCGTGGACGCATCTACCTCGAAACCGTCCGCAACGTGGGTTACCGCTTCGCGCTGCCGCTGCGCTGAGCCGCCGCTGGGCTGAGCTGCCGCCGGGCTCACCGCGGTGCAGAATTCATCGATTCGTAACTCACTGTCTTGGCCCCCAACGGGGACCAGACATACGCTGGCGGCGACGCCGTAGCCGCCTGGGCTGCGTCATGCGCGTCGTGCGCGTCATCCGCTCCCAGGGCTGAGGCCTCACAACCGGCAACCGAGGACACGCAGCCCCCATGCCAATTCCGCGGGGGCGCCACCGAGAGGGACCGACCGATGACCACGCTGGCCGACATCCAGGCGCTGATCGCAGACCAGGGCATCACCCGGGTCGATCTGCTCGTGACCGACCTGATCGGCCGCTGGCAGCACTTCTCGATTCCCGCCTCGCGGCTCGATGAGGACCTCGTCGAGCGCGGCCAGGGCTTCGACGGCTCCAGCCTGCGCGGCTTCCAGGCGATCGACGAGTCAGACATGCTGCTGCGGCCCGACCTCGACAGCGCGCGCATCGACCCGACCGAGATCACGCCGACGCTGAAGATCATCTGCGACGTGCACGACCCGCTGACCGGCGACCGCTACACCCGCGACCCCCGCTACGTCGCCACCAAGGCCGAGGCGCACCTTGCCTCGACCGGGATCGCGGACCAGGCCTTCTTCGGGCCCGAGCTTGAGTTCTTCGTCTTCGACAACGTTCAGTTCAGCCTCGCGGGCAACTCCTCGTTCCACCTCGTCGACTCCGATGAGGCCGACTGGAACTCGGGGCGCGACGAGGACGACCGCAACCTCGGCTACAAAATCCCGCCCAAACAGGGCTACTCGCCCACCTCGCCCTTCGACACGCTGGGCGACATGCGCTGGGAGATGGCCGAGGCGATGGGGGCCGTGGGGATCGACTTCGAGGTCCACCACCACGAGGTCGCAACGGGCGGCCAGGGCGAAATCGCGACACGCTTCAACTCGCTGCGCAACAAGGCCGATGAGACGCAGTGGTACAAGCACATCGTGCGCAACGTCGCCAACCAGCACGGCAAGACGGCCAGCTTCATGCCCAAACCGCTGTTCGGCGACAACGGCACCGGCATGCACGTGCACCAGTCGCTCTGGATGGGCGACGAACCACTCTTCTACGACGCCGACGGCTACGCACAGCTCTCCGACCTGGCCAAGCACTACATCGGCGGGCTGCTCAGGCACAGCCCCTCGCTGCTCGCGTTCTGCGCGCCGACGACCAACTCCTACAAGCGCCTCGTGCCGGGCTTCGAAGCGCCGATCTACCTGGCCTACTCGCAGCGCAACCGCTCCGCGGCGGTCCGCATCCCTACCTACGAGAGCTCGCCCAAGAGCAAGCGCCTGGAGTTCCGCCCGCCCGACGCCTCAGCCAACACCTACCTCGCCTTCTCGGCGATGATGATGGCCGGGCTTGACGGGATCATCAACAAGATCGACCCCGGCGAGCCGGTCGACACGGACATCTACGAGCTCTCGGCCGAGGAGGCCGCCGGCATTCCGGCCGTCCCCACCTCGATCGAGGAAGCCATCCAGATACTCGCCGACGATCACGACTACCTGCTGGCGGGTGGCGTATTCACCCCCGACGTGATCTCGCACTACATCGAGTTCAAGCAGGAGGAGGCGAAGGACGTGTTCCTGCACCCCGTGCCGGCGGAGTTCTTCCACTACTTCCACATCTAGCTCGACCCGGGCCTCGAGCAGGAGGCGTCACCATGCCGGCCGAAAACGGTCCCGAACGTGTCGAATATCAGCACGTCCTGCACGCCTGTCGAGAGCACGATGTCAAGTTCGTGCGGCTCTGGTTCACCGACATCCTCGGCTCGCTCAAGTCCGTCGCGATCACGATCGACGAGCTGCCCAAAGCACTCGAGGAAGGCCTCGAATTCGACGGCGCGTCGATCGCCGCCTTCGCCCGCCGCGACGAGTCGGACATGGTCGCCCGCCCCGATCCCGAGACCTTCGTGCTGCTCCCCTGGCGGCCCGAACAACAGCGCGTCGCGCGGATGATCTGCGACATCCACCTTCGCAGCGGTGAAGCCTTCGATGGCGACCCGCGCGGGGTGCTGCGCAAGCAGCTCGAGCAGGCCGGCGAGCGCGGCCTCACGTTCTACGTCGGTCCCCAGATCGAGTACTTCTACTTCAAGGGCCCCGACGACCCGACCCCGCTCGACGCCGGCGGGTATTTCGACCTCACGCCGCTCGATGTCGCCAGCGACCTGCGCCGCGAGACCGTCCTCACGCTTGAGGAGATGGGCATCGCGGTCGAGTACTCGCACCACGAGGCGGCGCCCAGCCAGCACGAGATCGACCTCCGCTACACCGACGCCCTGACCATGGCCGACGCCGTGATGACCTGCCGACTGGTCGTCAAGGAGGTGGCGCTGAAGCACGGCGTCCACGCCTCGTTCATGCCCAAGCCGCTCTCCGATGAGAACGGCAGCGGCATGCACGTGTACCTCTCACTCTTCCGGGGCGAGGAGAACCTGTTCTTCAACCTCGGCGCGCCCGCGCACCTCTCCGACACCGCGCGCTCGTTCGTCGCCGGCCTGCTCGCCTACACCCCGCAGTTCACGCTGATCACCAACCAGTGGGCCAACTCCTACAAGCGCCTCGCGCGCGGCACCGAGGCGCCCGTCTACCTGACCTGGTCGCGCGCCAACCAGAGCGACCTGGTGCGCATCCCCGAGTACCACCCCGGTCGGCCCGAGGCGACGCGCGTCGAGTACCGCGGCGCCGACAGCGCCACTAATCCCTACCTCGCCTTCGGCGTGATGCTCGCGGCCGGACTGAAGGGCGTTGAAAAGGGCCTCGAGCCGCCCGCGCCGGCCGAAGACGACGTCTTCGAGCTCAGCGACGCTGCCCGCGCCGCGCGCGGCATCACCGCCCTGCCCCGCTCGCTGGGCGACGCGATCGACGAGTTCGCCGCCAGCGAGCTGATGCGCGACGTGCTCGGCGAGCACGTCTGGTCCACGGTGCTCGAAAACAAGCGCCTCGAGTTCGAAGCCTTCCGCTCCCACGTCACCGACTACGAACTGCGCCGCTACCTGCCGGTCCTCTGAGCCCCGGCCCAACCGCCGGCGCCTACTTCAGCGCCGCCGCGCTCGTCTCGATTGCCTGCTCGAACAGGCCTGCCATCGAGTCGTTGATCACGTCGAACAGCGGCGTCGGGTAGAGCCCGAGGAAGATCACGCCGGCCACCAGCACGGCGATCGCGAGCGCCATCGGCCGCGGCACCGCGAACCGCGCGCGGTCCGCGCCTTCCGGCTCGTACAGGTACATCTGCTTGATCACCATCAGGTAGTAGTAAAGCGAGACGAACGAGACCGTGACCCCGATCGCGCCCAGCCACAGGAACCCATTCGAGAATGCGACCTGGAATATGATGAACTTGGTCGCGAAACCCGCGAACAGCGGCATCCCCGCCAGCGAGAACAAGCCCACCGCCAGCACGAAGGCGAGGAACGGCTGACGCGTCGCCAGGCCCCGCACATCCACGATGTCGTCGCGCCCGGTGCGGTTGTAGAACGCAATGATCGCCGTGAAGACCGCGATGTTCGTCGCCACGTAGCCGATCAGGTGCAGCACCAGCGCCGCCGCCGCGTCCTGCGACTGACCGATCGTCGTCGCGTTGAGCGCCACGATCCCGATCAGCAGATAGCCCACCTGCGAGATCGACGAGTAGGCCATCAGCCGCTTGAGGTTGGTTTGCTGCAGCGCCATCAGGTTGCCGGTGATCATCGTCGCCGCGGCGATGATCGCCACGAACCACGACCACTCCGCCGCCGCCGGCAGGAAGGCCTCGCTGTACAGCCGCAGGAAGACGGCGAACGCCGCGGCCTTGCCGCCGGCGCTCAGGAACGCGGTGATCGGCAGCGGCGCGCCCTGATACGCATCCGGGGTCCACTGGTGGAACGGCACCGCCGAGATTTTGAAGCCCAGCCCCGCCGTGATCATGATCAGCCCGATCAGCAGGCCGGGGCGCGTCGCATCGGGATCGGGCAGGCTCGGGTCGTTGCCGACCCCGGAGAAGTTGGCCAGCTGCCCGGCGATCGAACGCACGCCGGCGCCATCCGGGTCGATCGCGCTGTACGTCGTCGTGCCCGTCACACCGTAGATCAGGCTGATGCCGTAGAGCATCAGCGCCGACGAGAACGCTCCCAGCAGCATGTATTTCAGCGACGCTTCGTTGGAGAACGGGTTCAGCTTGTTGAAGCCGACCAGGATGTAGAACGAGAACGACAGCAGCTCAAGCGCCAGGTAGGCCGTGAGCAGCTCACGCGCCGCCGCCAGCAGCATCATGCCCAGCGTCGCGAATAGGATCAGCCCGTAGAACTCGCCGTGATTCTTTAGCCGCTCGCCGGCGAACTGGATCGAGGCCAGCACCGTGAACAGCGCGATCGCCAGGAAGAAGACCCGGAACAGCACCGTGAAATGGTCGATCGCCAGCACGTTGGCAAAGTCGTCGTACGTGTCCCAGTAGAAGACCGCCGTCAGGATCGCCATGACCAACAGCGCGCCCGCGGTCGCGTAGCCCCAGACCTCCTGGCGCACCTGCTTGAATACGAGCGCCCCGGCCACGACCAGCGTCGCAAGGATCGCCAGCACGAACTCCGGAATGATCAGGCCGTATTCGAGGTCCATCAGCGCGTCTCGTGATTCATCGCGAATGGCACCTCAGTTGCCGATCGAGCTGAGCGTGAACAGCCCGCCGATCTGCTCGACGTTGGGCAGCTCGGCGACCGTCTGCGCGATTCGGTCGATGAACGGGTCGGGCCAGACGCCCATCGCGACGATCGGAGCGATCAGCACGAGCCCGGCCAGTACCTCCTTGCTCGATATGTCTTTCAGGTTCTCCCAGCGCGGGTTGAAGGGTCCGAGCGTGGCGCGGCCCATCAGCCGCAGGATGTAGACGGCGGTCAGCGCCGCGGAAAGGATGCCCAGCGCCGCGAAGAGGGGGAACGCGTCGATCGTGCCCACGAAGATGTGGAACTCGGCGATGAACCCGCTCAGGCCCGGCAGCCCCAGCGAGGTCAACCCCGCGATCCCGAAGAAGATCACGAACAGCGGCATCTTGCGGATGATCCCGCCGAACACGCGAATATCGCGCGTGTGCGCCTGGTCATAGACCGCTCCGACCATGGCGAAGAAGAGGGCCGTCATCACCCCGTGGCTGAACATCTGCAGCACGGCGCCGTTGACGCCGATGTTGTTCATCGTGCCCAGACCCATCAGCACAAAGCCCATGTGCGAGACCGACGAGTAGCCGACCACGAACTTCAGATCGGTCTGGTGAATCGCCGAGATCGCGCCGTAGACCGCCGCCACCCCGCCCAGCACCAACAGCACCGGCATCCAGAAGTCGGTGCCGGCCGGCAGAATCTCAATCCCCAGCCTGATGATGCCGAATGCCCCGAGCTTCATCAGCACGCCCGCGTGCAGCATCGAGACGGCCGTCGGGGCCGCCACGTGGCCGTCGGGCGACCACGTGTGGAACGGGAACAGGCCGGCCAGGATCCCACAGCCAATCATGAAGAACGGGAAGAAGGTGTTCGCAAAGCTGCGATCGAAGTTGATCTCCCGCAGCACCGCCATGTCGAAGGTGCCGGCCCCCGCCTCGGTGAAGACCGCGAAGATTCCGACGAAGATCAGCACCGATCCGCCGACCAGGACCATGGTCAGCTTCATCGCGCCGTATTCCTTGTTGGTGCTGCCCCAGACCACGATCAGCAGGTACATCGGCAGCACGGCCAGCTCGTAGGAGAAGAACCAGAAGAACAGGTCCTGCCCGATGTAGACCCCGTAGACGCCCGTGAACAGCGCCATGAACAGAATGAAGAAGTCCTTCGGCCGATGCGTGATCTTCCACGAGACCAGCACCCCGGCGAAGCCGACCAGCCCGTTCAGCAGCACCATCGGCGCCGCGATTCCATCGACCGCGAGATGCAGCGAGACGCCGTTCTCGCCGAGGAACGCGATGTTCTCGATCCAGGGGTACTGGAGGTTGAACTGGAAGCCGCCCTGCGTGAAGTCGTAGACCGCGAAGATCCAAATCGAGTCGACGAGCGTGGCGATCGTCGTCACCAACGCGATCCAGCGAATCATGGTCGCGTGCCGCGAGGGCACGAAGATCATGAGCAGCGCGGCGCCGCCGGGGATCAGCAGCAGCAGCAGCAGGGCTTCGCCAGCGTCCACGTCTACGTCCTCTCGCCGCTATCCACCGCGCACCAGGAAGGCGATGCCGCCCGCGAGGGCGACGCCGACGACCATCAGCAGCGCATAATCGGGAATTCGTCCGGTCACGTGGTAGCGCAGCCAATACGCCACGTAGCGCGTCGCGTCGGCTGGGCCATTGATCCCGGTGTCGTTGACAATCAGCCGGTCAAACCCGGCCACCATTCGCGCCAGCGGCAACACTGTGCGGTCGATCGCCCACTGGTAGGCCTCGTCGAAGTAGAACTTGTTCTCCACGATCGCCACCAGCCGCGGCTGGAAGCGCCGCAGCGCCACCGCACGGCGACTGTTGCGACCCCAGAAGAACCACCACGCCGTCCCAATGCCCATCAGCGACACCGTGCCCGTGACGGCCGCGATGTCGTTGTGGAAGTGGAACGTCTCCGGCTCGGGGAAGTAGATGTAGGAGTTGATCCCGCCCGGGAATCCGAATGCGCGACCCACCTGGTCGAACGCGAAGAATCCCACGACCAGCGTCAGGACCGTCAGGAACACCAGCGGAATCAGGATGATCGGGTCCGCCTCGCGCGCCCTTCGAATCACCGCCAGCACCTTGGGCGGCCCGAAGAATGTGATGATCACCAGCCTCGCCATGTACAGCGCCGAGAGGAACGCCGCGACTCCCAGGAGGATCACCACGACCGTGTTCGCGCCGCCGAGCGTGGCCGTGAAAATCTCGTCCTTCGAGAAGAAGCCCGACAGGGGTGGGATCCCCGCGAGCGCCACCGCCGAGATGATGAACGTCGTCGCCGTCACAGGCATCCGCCACCACAGACCGCCCAGCCGCCGCGCGTCCTGCTCGTCGGTCATGTGGATCACGGAACCGGAGCCGAGGAACAGGCAGGCCTTGAAGAAGGCGTGCGTGAGCAGATGGAACATCGCTACGCCGACCGCGCCAACGCCCAGGGCGACAAACATGAAGCCCAGCTGTGAGATCGTCGAGTAGGCCAGCACCCGTTTGATGTCGTTCTGGCCCAGCGCCATGATCCCGGCCAGTAGCGCCGTGATCAGGCCAACCACCAACACCACGTTCACCGCGCCCGGCGCGACCTCGAAGACCGGCAGCATCCGCGCCACCAGATAGACGCCCGCCACGACCATCGTGGCCGCGTGGATCAGCGCGCTGACCGGCGTCGGGCCCTCCATCGCGTCGGGCAGCCACACGTGGAACGGAACCTGCGCGCTCTTGCCCGCCGCGCCGAGGAACAGCAGCAGCGTCGAGAGGGTCAGGTAGCCGTCGCCCATCACCTGCGGCAGGTCGTTGACGCGGCCCGCCTCGGCTGCCTGAATGATCTCCGAAATCTGGAACGTGCCCGTCGCCCGCCAGAACAGAATCAGACCGATGAACAGCCCCACATCGCCCAGCCGCGTCGTCACGAACGCTTTCTTGGCCGCCTCGACCGCGCTGCGGCGCTCGTGGTAGAAGCCGATCAGCAGGAATGAGCAGAGCCCGACGCCCTCCCAGGCGACGAACATCAGCAGCAGGTTGTCGGCCAGCACCAGCGTCAACATGGCCGCGACGAACAGCGAGAGCACCGCGAAATACCACCAGTAGCGCGGCTCTGGCTTGCCGTGGTGTCGCAGGTAGCCCGTCGAATAGAGGTTGACCATCAGCCCGACCGTCGCGACGACGAACAGCATCACGATCGCGATGCTGTCGACGGTGAAGCCCAGCCGCACGGTGAAGTCGTCAAAGCGCACCCAGTCGGTCCCGGCGTTGGCGATCCCGCCGAGGCCCGCCGAGAGCGAATCGAGGTGCGACTCGATCACGAAGAAGAAGAGCACGAACACGGCCAGCGCGGCGCCGACCGAGATGAAGTCGCCGCCGCGCGGCAGGTAGCGCCCGAACGCGAACAGCACGAGGAACGCGAGCGCCGGGATCGCCGGCAGGACCCAGGCGTGTTCGGCCCAGAACACTTAGCGGCCCTCTCGCTGGTGGCGGCGCGCGGCTACCACTTGAGCAGGTTCACTTCGTCAACGTTCGCGGTCGCGCGGTTGCGGAACGTCCGCACCACGATGCCCAGCGCCAGAGCGACCTCGGCGGCCGCGATCACGATGATGAAGAAGGCGAAGACAACCCCCGTGAGATTGCCGAACTCGATCCGCCCGTAGACCGCGAAGGCGACCATGTTGAGGCTGACCGCATTCAGCATCAGCTCCACGGAGAGCAGAATCAGCACCGCGTTGCGACGCGTCAGCACACCCATCGCGCCGATCGCAAAGAGGATCGCGTTGACCACGAGGACCTGTTCGAGCGGTGGCATCGCTCAGCCCTCCTCATCCGGCGAGGCGAGCATGATCGCGCCGTCCAGCGCGATTGAGAGCAGCACCCCGACGATGATGAACGGCACGATCCAGACCGTGAAAATCACGTCGCCAATCTGCTGCAACGCGACCGACTGAATCTCGCCGCCGGGGCCGGGCGTCACCCAGTGGGTCGCCACGATCCCGCCGATCAGCGCGGCCAACAGGCCCGCCGCGGCGGCGATCCCGAGCGGTCGCGTACGACCGAACAGCGCCTGCGGGCGCTCCCGCGCCCGTGTCAGCATGAGCGCGAAGAGAATCAGAATCACGACCGCCGCGCCATAGATCAACAGCTGCACGAGCGCGAGGAATTCGACGGCCAGCATCAGGTAGATGCCGGCCACCCCGGCCAACGCGGCGATGAAGAACAGCGCCGCGTAGACGATGTTGCCAGCCGTCACCACGCCGAGCGCGCTGATCAGCATCACGATCGCGAGGACCCAGAAGACAACCTGCGTCACGGTGAAGCCGTCGGCCACGTGTCTCTGCCCTTCGCTACGCAGCTAGTCGCCGCCGCCGGCTTCGACGGGGGTCACTTCGGGGCTGGTCAGCACGCGCGGTCGCGCGGGTCGCATGTGAATCGTTCGCTTGGTGTCGCCCTGCTTCTTCCGCACCACGTAGAAGACCAGCCCGAACAGCGCCGCCATCAGCCCGAACGAGACCAGCCCCACCACCCAGTCGGCGCCGCCGTAGGCCATGATGATTCCGTTCGCCAGCACCTGGGCGATCGCGAACGGCAGCAGCACCTTCCACGAGAACGACATCAGCTGGTCGATCCGCAGCCGCGGGAACAAGGCGCGCGAGCCGATCACCAGCACGATCATCACCGATGTCTTGACCAGCGTCAGCGCAATCTGCAGGCCCAGACCCACATCCGCCCCGAACGGGAAGTTCCAGCCGCCGAGGAAAATCGACGAGGCCAGCAGCACGATCAGGAACAGCGCCGTGTATTCGGCCAGGAAGAACATCCCCCAGCGCATCCCGGAATACTCCACGAAGTAGCCACCGACCACCTCGGATTCCGCGATCGGCATGTCGAACGGCGGGCGGTGCAGCTCGGCCAGCGCCCCAACCAGGAAGATCACGAAGCCCAACGGCTGCAGCAGGATGTAGGGCGTCGTCGTCTGGTTGCCCACGATCGCGTTGATGCTCACCGCCGAGCCCGCGTCGCCGTCGGCCGCCAACCGTCCTGCGGCCACCATCACCACGCTGACCACGATCAGCAGCATCGGAATCTCGTAGGAGATCGCCTGCGCGGCAGCGCGGACGCCGCCCAACAGCGCGTACTTGTTGTCCGACCCCCAGCCCGCCATCACCACGCCCACAATGTTCAGCCCGAGCACTCCGAACACGTACAGCAGCCCCAGATTAAGGTCGCGGATGAACCAGGTCTCGGTGAAGGGCATCGGCACGAAAATCAGGAAGACCGGCACAAACGCGATGTAGGGCGCGAGCTCGAACGCCCAGCGGTCGGCCGTCGCGGGCCGCACGTCTTCCTTCGTCACCAGCTTCAGCGCGTCGGCGATCGACTGCAGCGTCCCGATCGGCCCGGTCCGCGTCGGTCCAACCCGCGCCTGCAGGCGGGCCAGAATCTTCCGCTCGAGATAGATCAGCGCAAACGCGTTGATCGTCATCAGCGCGACGATGAAGATCACCCGCAGCAACGCGTCGAGGAAGTTGGGCATGTCGATGCCCGCGAACTGTCCCAACACGAGTCCGGGCACGAGATCAGGCATCACGCATCGTCCCTGCTGCGCTGACTGTGATACCGCCTGCCACGGCTACGCGCCATGCCAAGCCGGATGCCACGCAGCCCGCGCCCGGCCAGGCGCCGCCGGGCCCCGCATTGCCGATTGGCCGGCAGCGCGGGATTAACGGTCCACCTCGCAGAGCACGATGTCGATCGAGCCCAGGGCGACCACCGCGTCGGCCAGGTAGGAGTTGAGCACCTGCGGCTTCAGCGACGACAGGTTGTGGAAGCAGGGGCTGCGCATCTTCACCCGCCACGGCTTGTCGGTGCCGTCCGAGACCATGTAGATCCCGTATTCGCCGCGCGGATTCTCCTGCCTCATGTAGATCTCGCCCGGCGCCGGACGGAGCCGCGCCGGCAGGCGATCGGTGACGATCGGCCCCGAGTTCGGCATCTGGTCCAGCGCCTGGCGCACGATGCTGACCGACTGCCGCATCTCCTCCAGCCGGACCAGGTAGCGGTCGTACACGTCGCCGCGTTCGCCGATCGGGATCTCCCAGTAGAAGCGGTCGTAAATCGAATACGGCTCGTCGACGCGAAGGTCGAACGACACGCCCGCGGCGCGCAGCATCGGGCCCGTCACCCCGAACGAAATCGCATCCTCCGCCGAGATGATCCCGACATCGCGGCAGCGCGCCACGAAGACCTCGTTGTCGGTCATCAGGTTGTCGACGTCCGCGATCCCGATCTCGACCTGGTCCAGCACCCAGTGCGCATCCTCCACGAAGGTCTCGTGGGGCTCCCAGGCCAGCCCGCCGACGCGGAAGTAGTTGTACATGATCCGGTCGCCGCAGACGGCTTCGAACAGGTCCTGAATCCGCTCGCGTTCCTTGAAGGTCCAGGTGAACGCCGTCCCGAAGTAGCCCACATCCGTGCCGAATGCGCCCATGAACATGAAGTGCGACATCAGCCGGTTCAGCTCCGACAGAATCAGCCGCACGTACTCGGCGCGCTCCGGAATCTCGATTCCGGCCAGCCGCTCCACCGCGTTGCAGTAAACCCACTCGGAGTTGAACGCCGCCAGATAATCGGTGCGGTCCTGGTAGCCCAGCGCCCCGCGATAGTCGAGGCTCTCCGACAGCTTTTCGCCGCCGCGGTGCATATAGCCGATGTAGGGGATCGCGTCCTTCACGATCTCGCCGTCCACCGTCAGCACCATCCGGAATACGCCGTGCGTCGCCGGGTGCTGCGGCCCGATGTTGATGTTCATGTCGACCGTCTCGAACTCGCGCTCCACGACGACCGGCTCGGTCAGAATTTCGCCTTCAAACGTGCGCTGCGTCATCTGTTCAGCCCCTCACTCACCACGCAACTGGGCGCGCCGTGCCGCGGCGAGCTCACGACCGATTCGCATCCGTTCGGCCTGCGCCGCTGCGCGACCCTCCGGATCTTCATCGGCGTCGGGAATCGTCGGCAGCTCCGGCGGCGGTGGCGCCTCCGGGCGATCTGCAGTCCTCGTCGCCGGCGCAGCGGCCGGCGCAGCAGCAGCCGGAGCGGCCGCTGCCGGTGCGGGTGCGGGCGGCGGCGCGGTCCCCTCCGGGCGCGGCCCACCGGCCGCCGGGGCCCCCGCTGCGCGCTCAAGGCGACGCGCAGCAGCCAGCTCGCGGGCTCGAGCCACGCGTTCGGCCTGCTCGGCGCGCTTCGCCGTCCGCTCCTCCTCGGTCAGCTCGGAGTCAGGTCGGCGCGCAGGACGCGCTGCCGCCCCGGGCGCTTCCTGCTCCTGCGGGCGCACCGGCGCCTCGGGCGGGAACTCCTTCGTGAAGTACTCAACGTCGACACCCTGCTCGATCTCGATCGGAGCGAGCGGGTGAGCCTTGCGCAGCGGGTGAATGTCGAGGTCCTCGTCGAGCAGCAGATTGCGCGGGTCGGGGTGCCCGAGGAACTCGATCCCGAACATCTCGCGGCACTCGCGCTCCGCCCAGTCCGCCGCCAGATAGAGGTCGGTCACGCTGAGCATGACCGCGCCCTCGCCGGGCAACCACGTTTTGATCGTCGCCGCGTGCCGGTGATCGATCGAATACAGGTGGTAGACCAGCTCCAGCCCGCGCTCGACCCAGTCGACGGCGGTCAGGTTTCTGAGCAGATTCATCTTCAGCCGCGCGTCATCGCGACCGCGCTCCAGCACCTCGTGCAGCACCACCGGCGCGACCGTCAGCGCCACATCGCCGCCCTTGGTCATCACCGCGTCGAAGTCGACCAGCGGCATTACCGCCCGGTAGATGTCGGCGATCGAGCCGGCTGCCGGCTCGATCGTTGCTGGGGCCTCGTCGCGGTCGCGGCTACGGGTGGTCATGGTCGGGCGTCAGTACCCGCGGCTGCGTTCTTCGACGATCTTCTCCTGCAGCGCGAGCAGGCCGTCGATCAACGCTTCCGGTCGAGGCGGGCAGCCGGGCACGTAGACGTCGACCGGAATGATGTTGTCGACGCCCTGTACCACCCGGTCGTACTGCGTGTAGGGGCCGCCATTCGTGGCGCAGGCCCCCATCGAAATCACCCACTTGGGATGCGGCATCTGCTCGTAGAGCAGCTTGACCGCCGGCGCCATCTTCTTCGTCACCGTCCCCGCCACGATCATCACGTCGCTCTGCCGCGGCGACGGCCAGGGCACGATCCCAAAGCGGTCGAGGTCGTGATTGGCCATGTAGGTCGCGATCATCTCGATCGCGCAGCAGGCCAGACCGAACGTCATCGGCCACAGCGACGATTTGCGCGCGGCCGAAATCAGCGCCTCCGCCGGCGCCTGCATCACTCCCGGCAGCACCATCTTGTAGGGCACCGTCGGCGCCGTGTTGTCCACCGCGGTCAGCCGCAGCGATTCGGGCGAAATGATCATCGGAGTGGGATCAGCCATGTGCGGTGTGTCGGCCATCAGTTGCTCTTCCAGTCAAACACGCCTTTTCGCCAGGCGTAGGCGAGGCCCACCAACAGGGTGCCGATGAACAGAACCATCTGCCACATCACCGTGCGGCCAATGTCCGACGTGTCAACCAGCCCAATGAAGCTCACCGCCCAGGGGAACAGGAACACCACCTCAACATCGAACACCAGGAAGAGCAGCGCATAGGTGTAGTAGCGCACGTGGACCTGTGCCCAGTTGCGGCCGATTGGCAGCATCCCGCACTCGTAGACCTGCGCTTTGAGCGCCGTGCGACGCTGCGGCGCGAGCAATTTCGACGCCAGCAGCGCGGTCAACACGAGCATCGCCCCCACCGGGATCGCAACCAGGACTGCGCCGTAGTTGTCGAACAGTTCTGACACGGCATCCTCTGCAGGCTCGCTGGCACGCGGTTGAGCGGGCGCGCTGCGATGCGCGCCCATTTGCGCGCACCGTCGGGCGCCCGCTGGATCGTAGTCGCGTGCCTCTCACACGGTCAATGTCACGTGGTCAATCGCCCGAACGATCCGCCTCGCCGATCGAACGCTCGTAGCGATACTCCGTCGTCTCGTTCACGTCCGCCAGCTTCCGCTCGCCCGCGCGCCGAAAGCCCAGCCGCGCATAAAGCCGATGCGCCTGGTCGAAACGCGTGTCCGACCACAGCTCGACCCGCTCGCAGCCCCGCACACGCGCCCAATCCACGGCGTGCAACAGCAATCGGCGCCCGTGTCCCGCTCCGCGCAGTCCCGCATCGAGGTAGAGCCGGTGCAGCTCGACGGTCTGGGCGTCGAGCAGCTCCGCCGCAATCGAGCCCACCACGCGCCCCGCCGCATCCCGCGACACCCAGATCGCCCCGCGTGGCGCGAGATAGGGAAACTCGTCGGCCAGCAGGTCCCAGAACTCGTCCTCGGGGTCCCAGATGAACCCGTACTCGTCGAACACGCGGTGGATCAGCTCGATCACCTCCGCCGCATCGGCCGCTCCCGCAGGCTCGATCCTGAGCTCGCACGCAGTCATCGCGGTATCTTGCCAGCGCAGAGACCTGCGCCGATTCGCAGCGCGCGTGCGCGAAGCACAGAGGGAGCGTTCATCATGGGGCCACTCGAGGGCATTCGGATCATTGAATTTCAGGGTATCGGGCCGGGACCGTTCTGCGGCATGATCCTCTCCGACATGGGCGCCGATATCGTCCGCATCGATCGCGCCTCCAACGCGCCCGACGCGGCCCCGGCGCAGCCGCCCGGCGATCTGCTCGCCCGCGGCCGACGCTCGATCGCGCTCGACCTCAAGCATCCCGACGGCGTCGAGGTCGCGCTTCAGCTGATCGATGGCGCCGACGCGCTCTTCGAGGGCTTTCGGCCCGGCGTCATGGAGCGCCTCGGGCTCGGCCCCGATGTCTGCCTGGCGCGCAACGAGCGGCTCGTCTTCGGCCGCATGACCGGCTGGGGTCAGGAGGGGCCCTATGCGCAGATGGCCGGCCACGACATCAACTACATCGCGCTGGCCGGCGCGCTGGCGCCGATCGCGCGCAAGGGCCAGGCGCCCGTGCCGCCGCTCAACCTAGTCGGCGACTTCGGCGGCGGCGGCATGTACCTCGCGGTCGGCATGCTCGGCGCGCTGATCGAAGCGCAGCGCACCGGCAAGGGACAGGTCGTCGACGCCGCGATGGTCGACGGCGCCAGCTCGTTGATCACCTCGCTGCACGCCGGCCTCGCGTCGGGCTTCTGGAATCGCGGCCGCGCCTCCAACGTGCTCGACACCGGCGCCCACTACTACGACGCCTACGAAACGCTCGACGGCAAGTACATCGCGCTCGGCTCGATCGAGCCGCAGTTCTACGCCGAGCTGCTGCACCTGACCGGCCTCGAGCAGGAAGCGCTGCCCCAGCAGAACGACCGCACTCGCTGGCCCGAGATGAAGGACCGCGTCGCCGCGATCGTCCGCACCAAATCGCGCGCCGAGTGGGAAGAGGTCTTCGAGGGCAGCGATGTCTGCTTCGGTCCGGTGCTCGAGCCCTGGGAAGCGCCCGATCACCCGCACGCCCGCGCCCGCCACGCCTTCGAGGAGGTCGCCGGCGTCGTGCAGCCGGCCCCGGCCCCAAGATTCAGCCGCACGAAGAGCGAAATCCAGGGCCCGCCCGCCTATCCCGGCCAGCACACCAGCGAAATCCTCGACGAAATTGGAGTCAACGGCACGAAAGCCGAAACCCTCAGGTCCAGCGGCGCCGTCCGTTGACCCACGCTCCCCCGCAGCACGGGGGAGCTGCCGAAGGTTGAGGGGCGCTCCCCTACTGCACCGGCAGCGCCGCCAGCCGCTCGCGGAGCAGATCCCGCTGCCGCGACAGATCAGCCGCCCGGGCCTGCTCGGCCGCAACGACCTGCGCCGGGGCCTTGGTGCGGAATCCCTCGTTGGCCAACTTCGCCTCCGCGCCGCGCAGGCGCCCATCGATTCCGTTCAGTTCCTTCTCCAGTCGCGCCCGCTCCTGCGCGAGATCGACCAGCTCCCCGAGCGGAATCACGACCTCGGCGTCGGTCAGGACCGTCGAGGCCGTTTGATCGACTGGCGCTTCCGCGCGACTCGCGACCACGTGCAGCGGCCGACAGCGCGCCAACGCCTCGATCACTCCGGTCGTCGCGTCCACCGCCGACCGCAGCGGCTCGCGCGGCGCAACCCACGTCTCGACCCAGCGTCCGGCAGTGACTGCGTAGTCCGCCCGCGTCTGCCGCACCGCGCGCACCACCTCCTGAACCGCGCCAAACTCGGCCTCCGCGGCGAGGTCACGCGCGCCGTCGCCCGGCTGCGGATACCGGGCGACGATCAGCGCCTCACCATCGCGGTTGGGCAGCCGCTGCCAGAGCGCCTCCGTGATGAACGGCATCCACGGGTGCAGCAGCCGCAGACCGCTGTCGAGCACGTGCGCCAGCACCCCGATCGGCGACGTGTCGCCCGCCCGCAGCCGCACTTTGCTGGCCTCCACGTACCAGTCGAAGAACTCGTTCCAAAGGAAATCGTGAATCTGCCGCCCGGCCTCGCCGAGCTGAAACTGCGTCAGCAGTTCGTCCACGTTTGCGACCGTCGCCTCCAGCCGCGACAGAATCCAGCGGTCCTCGAGCGGCGCGGTAGACAGATCGTCAGGCGGCGCGCTCACCGCAACGCCCGACTCGGCGATCTCGCCGAGCACAAACCGCGCACCGTTCCACAGCTTGTTGGCGAAGTTGCGCGAACCCTCCAGGCGCTCATCCGTCAGCCGCATGTCATTGCCCGGCGTGGAGCCGGTCGCCAGCGTGAAGCGCAGCGCGTCCATCCCGTACTGCGCCGCCTTGTCGAGCGGATCGATCACGTTGTCAAGGCTCTTGCTCATCTTGCGGCCCTCGGCGTCGCGCACCAGGCCGTGCAGATAGACCGTCTGGAACGGCGCCGGGCCGATGTTGTAGCAGCCCAGCATGATCATCCGCGCCACCCAGAAGAATAGGATGTCGTAGCCCGTCTCCATCACGCTCGACGGGTAGAAGCGCGCCAGGTCGTCGGCGTCGGCGTCCGGCCAGCCGAGCGTCGAGTGCGTCCAGAGACCACTTGAGAACCACGTGTCGAGCACATCCGGGTCCTGGATCAGGTCCGACGCCCCACACCTGGGACAGCCCGTCGGGTCCTGATCCGCCACGATCGGCTGCGCCCCCTCGCCGATCGTGATCTCGCCGTCCTCGCCGACGATCAGCGCGGCCGCGTCGCACGCGCGGCAGTACCAGGCCGGAATCCGGTGCCCCCACCAGAGCTGCCGCGAGATGCACCAGGGGCGGATGTTCTCCATCCACTGCAGGTACACGCCCTTCGAGCGCTCGGGCACGATCTGCACCTCGCCCTCGCGCACCACGCGCGCCGCCTCCGCCGCCAGCTCCGTCGTGTCCACGAACCACTGATTCGAGACGAGCGGCTCGACCGCCACGCCGCTGCGCTGCGAGTGGCCCACGTTGTGCTCGTGCCGCTCCGTGCGCACCAGATAGCCATCCTGCTCCAGATGTTCCACGACCCGCGCGCGCGCCTCATCGCGATCCATCCCGACGTAGATTCCGCCCTCGACGGTGATCGAGCCGTCCCAGTCGACCACCCGGATCGGCTCCAGCCCGTGTCGTTCGCCGATCTCGAAGTCGAGCTGATCGTGGCCCGGCGTGATCTTCAGCGCGCCGGTGCCGAACTCCGGATCGACGGCGGCGTCGGGCACGATCGGCAGCAGCCGATCGAATCCGCGCAGCGGCAGCCGCACGTGCCGCGCGTGATGCGGCTGCCAGCGCTTGTCGCTCGGGTGCACCGCGATCGCCACGTCCGCCGGGATCGTCTCCGGTCGCGTCGTCGCGATCGTCACGCCCTCCTCGAGCTCGACGCCATTCGCATCAACGAACGGGTAACGCACGTGCCAGAGATGCCCGTCCGTCTCCCGGTACTCGACCTCCACGTCCGACAGCGCCGTCATCATCTGTGGGTCCCAGTTGATGATCCGGTCGCCGCGGTAGACCTTCCCGTCCCCGAACAGGTCCACGAACGTCTTGCGCACCGCCCGCTGCGGCGTCTCGTCCAGCGTGAAGATCACCCGGCTCCAGTCGCAGGAGGCGCCCATCCGCCGCGCCTGATCCTCGATCCGCGAGCGATAGCGCCCCACCCACGCCCACACCCGCTCGACGAACTCCTCACGCCCCAGGTCGTGCCGGCTCTGGCCCTCCCGCGCCAGCTGCTGTTCGACGACGCTCTGCGTCGCAATCCCCGCATGGTCGATGCCCGGTAACCACAGCGTCGGGTCGCCGAGCATCCGATGCCAGCGGGTCAGCGCGTCCTCGATCGTGAGCGTGATCGCGTGGCCCAGATGCAGCGCCCCCGTCACGTTCGGGGGCGGCATGATGATCGTGAACGGCTCACGACCGTTCGCCTCCGCGGCGGGCGACGGCGCAAACCAGCCGCCCTCCTCCCAGAACCGGTAGATCGACTCCTCGTAGGCCTGCGCGTCATACGTCGGCGGCAGGCTGGCCGTGGGGTTGATGCTTGCGTCTGGCTCGGTGCTGGCTGCGGTCACGGTGCGACTCCGGTCTGGCGCTGTACGAGGCAATCCGGCGGAAGTGGGAGAGAATTCGGGCCCGACCGGCGCGCGAGATCCGCGCCCGCCGGACCTAGCCTACGGCGACCACGACGGAATCAATCACATCTCGCTCGGTTTCGGCGCTGCGCCCGTTGCGGCCCGCGGCGGCGGCTCCGGTCGCCCCAGTCGTCGCGGGCGTCTGGCCGACCCGCCGGCGCTGCGCCGCCATCTCCAGCTCTCGCAGCATGTCCAACCCCCGACGCGTATCGCTCGCGACCCGCGCCGGGTCCTGACGCTCCACGCGGCTGCGGAACAGCCAGTAGGTGAACGCCTGCCACTCCTGCTGCCCCAGCCGATCGGTGTGCAGGCGCTCCGTCTGATCGCGGAAGTCGCTCAGCAGCTCTTCCTGCGTGTGCCCGTAGATGCGCATATGTGCGTCACGCTCCAGGTCGCGCCGCGCGTGGGAGAACGTGACCGCGCCATGTTCCTTCTGCAGCACCCGTTCCGTCGCCAGCTGGAGGGCCTGCTCCACGCGCACGCCGTAGAGGAAGTTGAGGTGCGCCCAGTACTTGGCCGGCCCGATTCGCTCCTGGAATTCGTTCTCGGTCAGCGTCTGCGGCGGCGTCTCGTGCGTCAGCAACGCGTCGAGCTCCTCCGCCGGCAACAGCCCGGCCGGCATCGCGTCGCAGAGCCGCTCGCAGAGCAACAGCCAGTCGAACGCCTCGCGTTCGATCAGGTACACGTACTCGCGCCCATCGACGAACTCGTGCGGAATGTCCCAGCGCTGGATCGCCTCCAGCAGCGCCTCGAACCACGGCCGCCCGGCGCGCAGCGCCAGTTCAAATGCGATCAGGTGAGCGCCCGCGTCGATCGGGACCGGATGCAGCGGATGCTCATCCTCGGCGAAGCCGGCGCCGCGCAGCTCCTCCGCAGCCTCCAGGTTGGGCAGTTCTATGCCGCTCGACCGTGGCATCGCTTGTATTTCTTCCCGCTGCCGCACGGGCAGGGTTGGTTGCGTCCCACTTTGGACGCGCTTGCCGACGCCGTGGCCACAGCGCCCCCGGCAGCGGCGGCCCCAACGGCCTGGCCGCCCGTCTCGCGCACGTTGCGTGCGCCCACGGCATCGGCCGCGCTGCGGCCCCGGACAGCAGGCGCGAGGTTAGCGCGGCCCACCCGTCGGGGCGCTGCCCGACTCGTATCACCGTTGGCAGAAGCCGGCGCGGCAGCACCCGGCATCGCGTGCATCGCCTGCGCGTGCATCGCCGCCGCCGCGACCCCACGCCGCACCGCAGCGATCAGCTGGTCGAACATGTCGAACGCTTCGCGCTTGTAGGTCACCAGCGGGTCCTGCTGCCCATAGGCCTGCAGGCCGACGCCCTGGCGCAGCGAATCGACCTCCGTCAGGTGCCGAATCCAGAGCCGGTCCAGCGACGACAGCACCAGCGCGCGCAGCGACTCGCGCCACGACACCGCCCGGAGCTGCTCGCGCAGCAGCTCGAGACGCCCCTCGGCGTGCTCGCGCAGCGCCGCGACGCACTCGTCCAGTTCCTCGCCCTCGAGCTCATGCAGATCGAGGCCCTCCAACGGCATCAGCTGCGCAGCCTCCTGCCAGAACTCGTCGGCCACCGTGCGATCCCAATACGTGGCGCGGAACGATTCGCTCAGGTCGCCGATCGTCGCGCTCATCATGTCCGCCACGATCTCGTGCAGGTCCTCACCCGCCACCAGAATCTTGTCCCGCTCGCGATAGATCACGTCGCGCTGCCGGTTGATCACGTCGTCGTAGTCGACCAGGTGCTTGCGGATGTCAAAGTGATACGACTCGACCTTCTGCTGCGCCTGCTCGAGCGCCTTGCCGACCATGCTCGACTCCAGCGGGGTCCCGTCCTCCATGCCCACCTTCTCGAGCATCCCCGGCAGCCAGTCGGGCGTGAACCGCTTCATCACCCCGTCTTCGAACGACACGTAAAATCGCGACGACCCAGGGTCGCCCTGGCGACCCGACCGACCACGGAGCTGATTATCGATCCGCCGCGATTCGTGCCGCTCCGTCCCAATCACCGCCAACCCGCCGGCCTTCGCCACGCCCTCGCCCAGCTTGATGTCCGTGCCGCGGCCCGCCATGTTCGTCGCGATCGTCACAGCCTGCGGTTCGCCGGCCCGCGAGATGATCAGCGCCTCGCGCTCGTGCTGCTTCGCGTTCAGCACCTCGTGCCCCACGCCACGACGCTTCAGCATCTTCGCGAGCTGCTCGGAGGTCTCAACCGACGCGGTACCGACGAGCACCGGGCGCCCCGACTTGGTGAGATCAGCAATCTCTTCGATCACCGCGTCGAACTTCGCCCGCTCCGTGCGGAACACGAAGTCCGCCTGGTCGTCGCGCACCATCTCCTGATGGGTCGGGACCACCACCACCTCGACCGAATAGATCTTGTGCAGTTCCTCCGCCTCGGTCTCCGCCGTGCCGGTCATCCCTGAGAGCTTGTCGTACATCCGGAAGAAGTTCTGGTAGGTGATCGTCGCCAGTGTGACCGACTCGCGCTCGACGCTGACCCCCTCCTTCGCCTCGATCGCCTGGTGCAGCCCCTCCGAATAGCGCCGCCCCTCCATCATCCGGCCCGTGAACTCGTCAACGATCACCACCTTGCCCTGCCGCACGACGTAATCGCGATCGCGCTGGTAGATGAACTGCGCCTTGAGCGCGGAGTCGAGGAAGCGTGTCAGCCGTGCGCTCTCGCCCTCGAACAGGTTGTCGATACTGAGCAGGTCTTCGACCTTGTTGATCCCCGGTTCGGTCAGCGCCACCGTGCGCGACTTCAGGTCGAGCGTAAAATGTTCGCCCGCCTGCAGGCTGCGCACCAGATTCGCGAACACGCGGTAGGTGTCCAGCGATTCCTCCGCCTGTCCGCTGATGATCAGCGGCGTCCGCGCCTCGTCGATCAGGATGTTGTCGACCTCGTCAACGATCGCGTAACTCAGCTGCCGCTGCACCTTCTGCGCCCGCTCCAGCACCATGTTGTCGCGCAGATAGTCGAAGCCGAACTCGTTGTTCGTGCCGTAGGTGATGTCCGCCCGGTACGCCTCCTGGCGCGTGCACGGACGCAGCATCTTCAGGTCGCCCAGCTCGCGCCTGCGCTGCCGCTCCTCCGGATCCAGGCCCGCGTCCTCTTCCTCGTCGTGCAGATGCTCCGCGTTGGGGTCGAACAGGAACGCCGCGCGGTGCTGCAGCACCCCCAGCGAGAGCCCCAGCGCGTGATAGATCGGCCCCATCCACTGCGCGTCGCGCTTGGCCAGGTAGTCGTTGACCGTGACCAGATGCGCCCCGTCGCCCTCCAGCGCGTTCAGATAGAGCGCCAGCGTCGCCACCAGCGTCTTGCCCTCACCCGTCCGCATCTCCGCGATCTTGCCCTGGTGGAGGACGAGACCACCGAGCATTTGCACGTCGTAGTGACGCATGTCGACATGGCGGATGGCGGCCTCGCGCACGACCGCGAACGCCTCGGGCAAAATGTCGTCGAGCGAGGCCCCGTCTTCGAGCCGCTGGATGAACTCGGTCGTCTTCTCGCGCAGCGCCACATCATCGAGCCGCCGCACCTTCGGCTCCCACTCCTTCACCGCCGCGACGGCCGGCCGAAGCTTCTTAATCTCCCGCGAATGGGAGTCGCCAATCAGCCCCTTCGCCTTGCCCGTCACCCGACTCAGCAATGCCATCCGCGCCACGACCCTCCCAGATTCAGCCAAACACAGTCCACCCCATCATACGCCGACCTGCGGGCGGGAATGCGTCTACGGGGCCGCGGCGCAGTGAGCGGCGGGGAGTGAGCTCTCGCCAAGAGCCATCCAGCGCCCATCGGGCGACCACGCGACCTCGCGGAGGCTGGCGGAAATGGCGCGACTCGGCGCTCGAAACGCCCGCGCGAAGCCGCCGAGGTGGTTGTAGATGCGGATCTGTGTGATGCGATGATGGCCGAGCACGGCGGCCAGCCCGTCTCGTCCTCGCAGTCCGTCGTCGTGCCATTCGGTGAATTCGAAGACTTCGAGCGTGAATTGCTCCCCATCCGGCGACCAGTTCCGCGCACCGCCGCAGACATGTCCGTCAGGAGACTGAATAATGAGATCGACCTCAGCTGCTTGCCCGGAGCCGAGGTCCACAACGTGCACACCGGCGTACATCCCGAAGTCGCCGTCCAGGGGGAGCCAGAGGAGTCGGTCGCCGGACGGCGCCACGTGCATCGGGGGTGCATACCCCACGTAGCCCGGCAACTCCAACCCTCCGCTGACGGATATCTTGCCAGTCGCCCGGTCGAACACGACCACGAGGGGATCTTCGGCGCGCTCCGCGAGCAACGCCGCCCATCGCCCGTCGGCAGACCGGGCGCTCGTGACAACTCGGCTGAGTCCGTCAAGCTCGCTCGGCGGGCGCGCCTCACCCGAGTCTAGATCGAAGACGGACCACCTACCCGCTGCCGACCCACCCGGCAAGCGGGATCCGAGCGGCACATATCCAAGCAGCGATCGTTGGCCAGCGACATACGACCATCCCTCAGGGAACGCCGCGTTGGCCTGGAGCAGCGTGACGTCCGGCTCCGCGCTGTACCGGCCACCCGCGCAGTTGATCAGGGATCCGTCAGGGAGCCAGCGCCAATAGCATCTGGGCATGCCCTCGACCTGCGGAAGGGCTGAACGCGCTCCGTTGAGCGTGACGACGGAGTGTTGCCACCTGGTCCCGGGCCACTCCTCAACGTCATCGTCACTCCAGTGACGTGGCACGAGCAACATCCGACCGTCGGGCGACCAGTGGCCGACCCACTCCAAGATTCCGGCTTTCGTGGGCAGTGGCCGTAACACCTGCGGTGCGGTCGCCCATGGACCGCCGTCGGTCGACACGATCACCACGTTGCGCTCGGTGCCCTCGCGCCCGCAGTCGGCGTCCGACGCAGCGCAGACCGAGACGGCGATGTGCCGTCCATCGGGCGCAATCTTGACACGACCGGGCGGCCTGGCGTGCGTCGTCAGGTCATCGCGGGCGGGGGCGTAGCGCCAGACGATCTGCTCGCCAACGCCAACCAGTGTGCTCTCGCCTGTCCAGAGCCAGTCGTGCGCGGGCGGCAGCAAGACTGCGGCGCGCCCGTCGTGATCGCGCAGCGGCAGAACAGTCGTGCCTCTGCCGATGAAGATCGGCAGGTCTTCCGCCGCCAGGGCGGGCAGGTCATCGGCTCGCAGCCGTACCGCTTCCGCACGCACCCAGGCGACCGGCGGCTGAACGTCGCGCAACGTCACCGCAATCCAGTCTGCGTCGGCGGATCGACCCACGACTGCGTATCCGCTTGACCGCCAGATCAGCTTGAAGCCCGTGGTGGGGCCGCCCGGCCAGCTCGAAATGTTCGCGTAGGACCGAACCATGTCGGCACGGATCGGGTCCGCGAAGGCGAGAGGAAGGTGTTCCAGCGCGGACTCGTCCAGGCCCGAATCGGCGACGCGCATCCACCCCTGCGGAACCTCACCAGCGCCAATCCGCAACCACCGATCGCCGCCTGGCGTCACGGCGCTCGTCGTCACCAGATCGCCCGCAGTGAGTTCAACCACCACAGGCCAAGTCAGCGCTGGGCGCAGGCGCACGGCCGCATCCGCGGCTAACCGAATCCGCGGCGGCGCCACCGCGGCGCCCTCCGCCGCCAATTCCGCATAGGGAAACCCCGGCCCCGACGCCACAGCTCCGTCCGCTGCGCAGAGCAGCACCGCCACCAACACCGCACCGACAGCGAGGATCTGGCGACCGCCCATACCCACCAAGACGCCGCCCGCCGCCGCCCAGTTCCGCCCACGACAAGAACACCTACGTGAACAGCGCCCCGACCGACTCGCCCTCGTGGATTCGACGAATCGCCTCGCCCAGCAGCGGCGCCACCGACACCTTCTTGAACAGGCCGTCCGGTGAACCCTCCGGCGTCGGCAGCGTGTCCGTCGTCACCACTGACGCGATCGGGCTGCGGCTCAGCCGCTCCAGCGCCGGCGACGAGAACAATCCGTGCGTCGCTGCCACATAGATGGTCTGCGCGCCCTCGTCGCGCAGCATCTGCGCCACCTCGCAGACCGTCCCCGCCGTGTCGATCTCGTCATCGATGATCAACACGTCGCGACCCGCCACACTGCCGATCAGCTGCAGCATCTCGGCGCAGTCGTCGTTGCCCGTGCGGCGCTTCTCGGCGACCGCCAGCGGCAGATCGAGCATCGCAGCCGCCGTGCGCGCCCGCTTCGCGCTGCCCAGGTCGGGCGACACCACCACGCCATCGAACTCCTGCTCGGCGAAGTGTTCAATCAACAGTCGCTGGCCGGTCAACTCGTCAGTCGGAATATGGAAGAATCCCTGAATCTGCCCGGCGTGCAGGTCCATCGTCAGCATCCGGTCGGCGCCCGCCGTCTGGATCAGGTCCGCAAACAGCCGCGCGGTGATCGGCACTCGCGGCTGGTCTTTCTTGTCCGAGCGCCCGTAGGCGTAATACGGCGCCACCGCCGTGACCCGGCCGGCCGACGCACGACGCGCCGCATCGATCATGATCAACAGCTCGACCAGGTGCTGATTGACCGGCGCGCTGCCCGGCTGGATCAGGAACACATCGCGCTCACGGATGTTCTGCAATAGCTGCACGAACGTGTTCCCGTTCGCGAAGTCGAACACGTTCGCCTCGCCCAGCTCGATCCGCAGAGACGCGCACACATCGCGCGCGAGCTGGGGGTGCGCGTTGCCGCTAAAGATCACCGGCGGCCCAATGAAGCGACTCACGTGTACTCCTCCGCGCGAACGTATCGCACTCCCCCGCCTGCGGCCACTGGCTCGTCCACACGCCATGCAGCGCGTGGACAAGTCGGCCCGGCCCGTCGCCCGGCGCGCCGCCCAGCCCGCCAACCGCGCGATCGATTCCGGTCAACGTGTCAGCCCAACGTTGCCCAGCTAACGGAGAACGAATCGGGTCTTGCACGCTGCCGCGCGCGTGGGTACGATTCGGCTTGTTAGCACTCGCGGGGTAGGAGTGCCAGCCCAACGGCGTCAGGGTGCTAGCCGAGTGGCGAGCGCCAGCCGGGACGCCTCAATCCCCCGCGGTGCGCAACCCACGAATCGCGGCGCCATGCGCCGGCACGCAGAAGGAATCAGAGGAAACGCGCCAATGGCAGAGGGAACACGTCTGGAGCCGCTGAACGACCGCCTGGTCATCACCCCGCTCCACCAGGAACAGGTCCTGTCGAGCGGGATCGTCATCCCCGACTCGGCCAAAGAGAAGCCGCAGCAGGGTGAAGTCATCGCAATCGGCCCCGGTAAGCGCGACGACGACGGCAAGCGGATCCCGCTCGACATCGTGGTCGGTGACCGGATTCTCTACAAGAAGTACACCGGCCAAGAAATCCAGATCGACAACGAGGACCTGATCGTCCTCGAGGAGCGCGAAGTGCTCGCCAAGGTGGTCGTCTAGACCACTCCGCAGCCGCGACACAGTTTGGGCCAGCCCACTCACGCCCCTGAACGGCGCGGCTGGCCGAAGGAGAAACGATGGCAGCTAAGCAACTCGCCTTCGATATGGAGGCGCGCAAAGCACTGCGCGAGGGCGTTGACGCCCTCGCCAACACCGTCAAGGTCACGCTCGGCCCCCGCGGCCGCAACGTCGTCCTCGACAAGAAGTTCGGCGCCCCGCTGATCATCAACGATGGCGTGACGATCGCACGCGAAATCGAACTCGAAGACCCCTTCCGCAACATGGGCGCTCAGCTCGCCAAGGAAGTCTCGATTCGCACCAACGATGTCGCCGGCGATGGCACCACTACCGCCACCGTGCTCGCCCAGGCGATCGTCACTGAGGGCCTCCGCAACGTCGCCGCCGGCGCCGACCCGATGGCGCTCAAGCGCGGCCTCGACACCGGCCTCCGCGTCATCGTCGACGAACTCCGCGACATGGCCAGCCCCGTCGAACTCAAGAACGAGATCGCCGCGGTCGCAACCATCTCCGGTGACAACGAAGAAATCGGCGAAATCATCGCCGATGTCATGGAGAAGGTCGGCAAAGACGGCGTGATCACCGTCGAAGAGGGCCAGGGCATCCGCATGGAGACCGAGTTCACGGACGGCATGCAGCTCGACCGTGGCTACGTCTCGCCCTACTTCGTCTCCAACCCGGAGCGCATGGAAGCCGGCCTCGACGACCCCTACATCCTAATCACCGACCGCAAGATCAGCGCCATTCAGGATGTCGTCCCGCTGATGGAGAAGCTGCTCCAGATCAGCAAGAACTTCGTGATCATCGCCGACGATGTCGATGGCGAAGCACTCGCCACCCTCGTCGTCAACAAGCTGCGCGGCACGATCAACGTGCTCGCCGTCAAGGCCCCCGGCTTTGGCGACCGCCGCAAGCAGCAGCTTGAGGACATCGCCGTGCTCACCGGCGGCACGCTGATCACCGAGGAACTCGGCCGCACCCTCGATCAGACGCAGGTTGCCGACCTGGGCCGCGCCCGACGGATCGTGTCCTCCAAGGACGACACGACCATCGTCGAGGGCAGCGGCGCCGACGAGGCGATCCAGAACCGGATCAAGGAAATCAAGGCCCAGATCGACGGCACCGCCTCCGACTTCGACCGCGAAAAGCTCCAGGAGCGCATGGCCAAGCTGGCCGGCGGCGTCGCCGTCATCAAGGTCGGCGCGCCGACCGAGGTCGAGCTCAAGGAGAAGAAGGCCAAGCTCGAAGATGCCCTCTCCGCGACCCGCGCGGCCGTTGAAGAGGGAATCGTCGTCGGCGGCGGCTGCGCGCTGCTCCGCGCCGACCGAGTCCTTGAGGAGCTGGACGACGGCTCCACGGGCGACCAGCGAACGGCGATCCGACTCCTGCGCACCGCGCTTGAGTCCCCGATTCGCCAGATCGCCCTCAACGCCGGCCAGGAGGGCTCCGTCGTGATCGGCAAGATTCGCAAGGAATCCGCCGACGCCTACGGCTACGACGCCAAGCTCGACGTCTACGGCGACTTGCTTGAGTTCGGAATCGTCGACCCCGTCAAGGTCGTCCGCTCCGCGCTCGAGAACGCCGTCTCAATCGCCGGCATGGTGCTCACCACTGAGTCCCTCGTCGCCGACATCCCCCAGGCCCCGATGATGCCGCCCGGCGCCGGCATGCCCGACATGGGGATGGACTACTAACCAGCCCACCCCCCTCAAGGGACCCAATCACGAAGCCCGAGCGCGACGCGCTCGGGCTTCGTCGTTCTCCGCCTCCTCGCATCGCAAGCAAGCTCCCGCACGGCTACTACTCCGCTCCACCCCGACGCGGGGGGAGCTGTCGCAACGCAAGCCAAGGCAGGTGAGGTGGGCCCTACGGCCGCATCCCGTACCGCACCCGCACCCCCAGCTGCGCCGGCAGCTGTTGCGCGTACGCGATCTCCAGCCACTCCGCCAGCATCCAGCGGGTGTCGCGCGGATCGATGATGTCCTCCACCGCGAACGCCTCAGCCGCGCTGAACGGGCTGCGCAGCGCGATCAGTCGCTCCTCGATCTCGGCTCGGTGCGCCGCCGGATCATCGGCCGCCTCGATCTCCCGGCGGTAGGCCGCGGCGACCCCGCCCTCGATCGGGATCGAGCCCCACTCCGCCGAAGGCCAGGCCACGCGGAAGCAGAAGCGGCTGAAGTCCTGGTGCGCGCCGCCGGCCACGCCGTACAGCCGGCGCACCACCACCGTCGCCCAGGGGACCTGCGAGTCATCGATCGCGCACGCCGCGCGCACGCCCGCCCGCAGCGCCCCGCCGCCCTCGCCCGGACGACCGATCAGAAAGCCCGGCTGGTCGGCGAAGTTCACGATCGGCAGGTGGAACACGTCGCACAGGTCCACGAAGCGCTCAAACTTGCGCGCCTCTGGCGCGCCCATCGCCCCGCCGTAGTGCATCGGGTCGTTGCCCAGCACGCCGACCGGCATCCCCGCGATCCGCGCGAATCCCGTCACCTGCGAGCGCCCATAGTAGCGGTTCAGCTCGAAGAACGAGCCGCGATCCACCACCAGTTCGATCAGCTTGCGCGGGCTGTACCCGCGGTTGCGGTGCCGCGGAATGATCGAAACCAGGCCTTCCTCGCGCCGGTCAACGGGGTCGTCCGTCGCCACGATCGGCGGCAGCTGATGCACGTTCGTCGGCAGATACGACAGAAACGTCCGGATCTGGCCCATCAGGTCGTCCTCATCCTCCGCGTCGTTGTCCACCACCCCGCTGCTCCGCGCGTGCACCTGATAGCCGCCCAGGTCCTCCTTGCTGATGTCCTCACCGAGCGAGCGCTTGACCAGCGGTGGTCCGCCCGCGAACACCTGCGTCGTGCCTCGCACCATCACGGCGAAATGACTGGCCGGCACCTCGGCCGCCGGCAGGCCGGCCACCGAGCCCATCGCCGCCGAGACCACCGGGACCTCGCCCAGCAGCTTCGCCCAGCGCTGCGGCCAGAAGAGCTCGGGCAGATACGTGCGACCCATCTGCGCCGTCGCCCGGATGTCCGCCCCAAACCCGTCGATCAGCCGGATCAGCGGAATCTTCAACTCCAGCGCCATGCTCTCCGCATTGCCCGTCTTGTCGCCGCCGCCCCCGTGCACCCGCATCTTGCCGCGCTCGACATCCGAGCCACCCTTCAGACGCGCCGTGAAGTCAGCGCCCCGCACCACCACCGGCCGACCATCGATCTTCGCCGTCCCGATCACGGATCCCGCGGGCAGGAAACCGACCAGCTCGCCCTCGTCATACATCCCCGCCCCGGCCAGAATGCCCCGCTCGCGAAACGACCCTTCGTCGGTCAGCAGGTCGAGCCGCTCGCGAATCGTCAGCCGCCCCTGCGCGTGCTGCTCCGCGATCCGCTCCGGTCCGCCCATCCGCTTCGCCAGCTTCCGGCGCAGCGCAATCTCTTCGATCTCAGCTTCCCACGACATACCGACTCCCCTTCGCTCGCAGGCACGCGAGTACTGCGCCAGTATGGCGCAGTCTCGCGCGCCTCAGCGAGGCGCTGACTCGGGCAGCGGGTCGGTTAGCTGCTCCAGCTCACATCCGCCTGGCCGAAGTGCGGCTTGCCGTCGCCGAAGTGCTCGAACTGCAGGTTCGGGTCGTGCGCCATCACCGACGCGCTGAAGTACAGCTTGACGTGATACACCCGCGACTCGAGGACGCGGTTCAGCTCGCGCATCGCGACGACGCGTTCCTCCGGGTCGAAGACCTCGGTGACCTTCGTGAATGCAGCCTGCAGCTCCGCGTCCTTGTCGGCCTCCGGCAGCGCGAAGTCGAACGGCCCGTCCTGCCGCGCCACGAACGCCATCTGCTGCCAGACATCGGCTCGCACCGACATCCCAGCCATCATCACCGCGGTCTGCTTCTGGACCCACTCGACGTAGTAGTCCGGGCTCGGCCGGACCACGATGTTCATCTTGATCCCAAACTGCGCGAGGCTCGCCTGAATGAACTCAGCCTGCGCGACCGCCACGCTGCTGTCGCTGATGTTCATGTCATATTCGATGCCGTCGGGGTAACCCGCCAGCTCGAGCTCCTCGCGCACCTTGTCCGGGTCGTAGGTCACGAGCACTTCGTCGGGGTCGTGGAACTCGCCCGTCGCCGGGCCAAGCCAGCCCCACCTGTTCGGCGTGTGCAGCCCCTCGTACAGCACGTCGACCAGCTTGTCGCGGTCGATCGCGTAGTTCACCGCGCGTCGCAGGTGCACGTTGTCCCACGGCGGCAGGTTCGGATTGATGTAGAAGAACGAGTTCCCGTTCGTCGCCTTGATGCTGAGGCTCTTGCCCGCGTCCTCAATCCGGCCCAGGTCCTCCGTCGGCGGCCCGACCACCAGGTCGAACTCGCCCGTCAGCAGACCGTTCGTTACCTGCGAGGCGGTCACGCCCTGCAGCAGCGTCAGCCGCTCAACGTTCGGCGCGTTCGGCTTCCAGTAGTCGCGGAACCACTCCTGCACATACGGACCATCGAGGTCCTCATCGACATACGTGAACGCGCCCGTGCCCGACGGCACCTCGCGGCTGTTGGTCACGTTGATCCGCTCGTGCGAACTCGGCGCCGTGATCATCCCCGCGCGGTCGCCCAGCACCCGCAAAAGCGGCGAGAACGGCGCGTTCATCTCAAAGTTGACCGTCAGTTCGTCGACCGCCACCGCCGTCTCGACCGCCGCGAGGTCGGCCTTCACGTTCGAGCCCTCAAGGTTCTTGCCGCGCTCGATGTGCAGGCGCACCGCCTCCGAGGTCAGCATCGTCCCGTCGTGGAACGGCACCTCCGGCCGCAGCGTGAAGATGATCTTCAGCGGATCCGGAATCTCCCACACCTCGGCCAGGCTGCGGCTCGCCGTCGGCGTCAACGCCGAGTCGTAGCCCACCAGATTGTCGAACACCGTCCACAGCACCTGATGGTCGCCGCCGCCTGTGCCCGTCGAACCCTCCGTGCCGCTGATGTTGCCCACCATCGGCCAGGTCACCTCGCCGGTCGGCACGTGCGCGACGGTTTCTTCCTGCGCCGCCTGCTGCGTCACTGCCTGCTGCTGCTGCTGGTCGTCGGCCGGCTCTGCCGCCTGCTGCTGATCGTCGGCCTGCTGCGCCTGCTGCGCGGCCGTCTGCTGCTGCGCCTGCTGTGCGGCCGCCTGCGGCTGCTGAGCTGCCTGCTGCTGTTGCTCCTGCTGCTGAACGACCTGCGCGGCCGCCTGCTCCTCATCGTCGTCGTCGCCACAGCCCACCAACGCGAGGCCTGCCGCCCCGACACCCGCCCGCGCACTGCTACGCAGCAACGCTCGTCGCGAGACACGCTTACGTGCCAGCCGGGTCCAATAGGTTCGTTCGCTCATGATGCCTCCCTGAAGAGCATGTCGCGGCGCACGGTCTCAATCGAACCGCGCCCGCCGAAACTCCATGCCGCTTAGTGTGTCGTAAGACTAAGGTATGGCTCGCGTGCGCAGAAGACCTGCGTCCGCAGTCGGTAGACTGCGCCGCCAGAACACAGGTGGGCGGCGTCCGCGCCCGACTGACGGAGTCAAACCCGATGGCGACCTACGTTCTGCGCCGACTCTTCGCCACCATTCCGGTCCTCTTCCTGATTTCCGCGATCACGTTCTTCACCATCCGCCTGCTGCCCGGCGACCCCGCGCTGGCGATCCTCGGCCCCGAGGCCGACTTCAACCTCGTCGAAGCGCTGCGCGAAGAACTCGGACTCAATCGTCCCGTCCTCGTGCAGTACGCGGACTGGATGTACCACGCCTTCCAGGGCGAGTTCGGCGTCAGCCGGCGCTCCGGCGACACCGTCGCCGCGCTCGTCTCCGACCGCCTCGAGGTCACGATTCAACTCGGCATCCTCTCGCTGATCGTCGCCGTCGCGCTCGCCTTACCGATCGGTCTCATGGCCGGCGCGCGTCCCAACACGCCGTTCGACTACCTCGGCACCGTCTTCGCCGTCGTCGGCGCGGCGATCCCCAACTTCTGGCTCGCACTGGTGTTAATTCTTGTCTTCGCTGTCGATTTCGGCTGGTTCCCCGCCCTCGGCTTCACCAGCTTCCGCGAGGACCCGCTCGAGAACATGCGCGGCATGCTCCTGCCCGCCGTCGCGATCGGCGTCGCGCAGGCGGCCGTCCTCGCCCGTCAGACCCGCGCCTCACTGGTCGAGGTGATGCAACAGGACTACGTCCGCACGGCCCGCAGCAAGGGCCTGCGCGAGCGCACCGTGATCGTGCGCCACGGCTTTCGCAACGCGATGATTCCGGTCGTCACGGTCCTCGGCCTGCAAATTTCGAACATCGTGAGCGGCGCGATCATCATTGAATCAGTGTTCTCGCTGCCCGGGATCGGCAAACTACTGATCGACTCGATCTTCAATCGCGAACTGGTCACCGTGCAGGCACTGGGGCTGATGCTGGCCGTTGCGGTGGCGGTCTCGAACCTGTTGGTCGATGTCTCCTACGCCTACCTGGACCCGAGGATCCGCTATGAGTAGCGCCGCCGTCCCCTGGACCGACAACAGCCGACGCTTCGCCCGCGAGCGCGAGTTCGCCCGCCGCTTCTCGCGCCGGCCGGCTGGCATGGCCAGCCTCTTCATCATCCTGATCGTCCTGTTCGCCGCCATCTTCACCGGCGTCGCTGACACCCACGACCCGATCGCCACCGATTTCGACGCCCTCTTCGCCGACCCCTCCGGCGCCCACTGGCTGGGTACCGACAATCTGGGCCGCGACACCTACTCCCGGATCGTCCACGGCGCCCGTACCGCCCTGCTCGTCGGCGTCATCTCCGTCGGGATCGGCGTCACCATCGGCATGCCCTACGGCATGCTCGCCGGCTACCTGGGCGGCCGCAAAGACGAAGTCATGATGCGCGTGATGGACGCCCTCTACGCCTTCCCCGCCCTGCTGCTCGCGCTGATCATCATCGCCGTGCTCGGCACCGGAGTGTTCAACGTGATGATCGCGATCGGAGTCGTCTTCATCCCCGGACTGGCGCGGCTCGTGCGCGGCAGCACGCTGTCCGTCAAGGCGATGGAGTACGTGCTCGCCGCCGAGTCCAGTGGGGCGAGCACCCCGCGCATCATCTTCCAGCACATCGCGCCCAACATCCTCGCTCCCGTGATCGTGCAGGGCTCGCTCGCGATCGGTTTCGCGATCATCGCCGAGGCTGGTCTCAGCTTCCTCGGGCTCGGCACTCAGCCACCCGACCCCTCCTGGGGCTCGATGCTCAGCGGCGCGCAGCGCTTCCTCACCAGCAAGGGCATCCTGGCCGTCTTCCCCGGCCTCGCGATCGTGCTCACCGTGCTCGCCTTCAACCTGCTCGGCGACACCCTCCGCGACCTGCTCGACCCCCGCCTGCGCGGCGCCAACTGAACACTCGCCGCCGAGCGGCGGGACGGAAGCCGAGCAGCGGCCGACGCGCATGAGAGCGTCGGCGCGACGGCAGGCTGGCGGGTCCGTGCGACCCGCCAGCCGCAGCTTCTTGGGAACGCACTGAATAACGCTTCCCCCGCTTCGCGGGGGGAGAGGATCCGACCTGTTCAGAGGCTTCTTAGCTCTCCGTGGGCAGCGCCACGTAGCCGCCGTCCTCGTCGAATCCGCTGATCCCCGCAGGCAGCAGCAGGTCGACTTCGGCGTCGGCATCGTCGTCGAAGCCGTAGCCCAGCTCCCCGAGGTCATCCTCGTCGGCGCTGTAGAACGGATCCGCCTCGACACCCGACAGATCCGCCGAGAGCGGCAGCGGCTTGGGCTCCGGCAGCGGCGGCAGCTCGATCACTGCGCGCGCCGGAATCATCTTGCCGATGATCACGTTCTCTTTCAAGCCGACCAGATTGTCCACGGCGCCGTTGATCGCCGCCTCCGTCAGCACCCGTGTCGTTTCCTGGAACGACGCCGCCGACAGCCACGATTCCTGCGAGAGCGACGCCTTCGTCACCCCCAACAGCACCGGCTGCGCCGTCGCCGACGCCTCGCCTTCGCTGATCAGCCGCGTGTTGACCTCCTGGTAGGTGTAGCGGTCGACCAACTCGCCGGGCAGCCAGTCGGAGTCGCCCGACTCGTCGATCTGCACCTTGCGCAGCATCTGACGCACAATCACTTCGATGTGCTTGTCGTGAATCGTCACGCCCTGCGCCCGGTAGACCTCCTGCACCTCGGTCACCAGATAGCGGTGCACCGCGTCCACGCCGAGGATCCGCATCATGTCCTGCGGGTTGATCGAGCCCTCGGTCAGCGCATCCCCGGCCTCGATCCGCTGACCCTCGGCAATCCGCAGCCGCGCCGCGGCGGGGATGTCGTACTCGCGCGTCTCCGTCGTGAAGTAGGTGATCGCCAGCCGGCGCGTGCCGCGCTTGCGCTCGACCACGCCATCGACGCGCGCCCGCAGGCGCCGCACCTCGGGATCGTCCGTCTCCTCCTCCGGCTTCGGCAGCCGCGCGATCTGGTCGCCCGCCTCCACCGCCGCGCCGTCCTGCACCAGCACCCGCGTGCCCGGCGGCAGCTCGTACTCGTCGCGGTTGATGTCTTCCGCGATCACCCGAACCTTGCGCAGCTCGCCCTCCCGCAGCACCTCGGCGGTGCCGTCGATCTCGGCGATCACGGCCTGGCCCTTCGGCGAACGAGCCTCGAACAGCTCCTCCACGCGCGGCAGGCCGGTCGTGATGTCGCTCACACCCGCAACGCCGCCCGTGTGGAACGTCCGCATCGTCAGCTGCGTACCCGGTTCGCCGATGCTCTGCGCCGCGATGATCCCCACTGCAGCGCCCATCTCGACCAGCGCGCCCGTCGCCAACGACTGGCCGTAGCACAGCTGGCAGAGCCCCTTGCGCGTCCGGCAGACCATCGGCGAGCGCACATGGAAGCTGCGCACCCCGGCTTCGATCAGCCGGCTCACCAGCAGCCCGTCGAGCAGCGAGTTCGTCGCGGCCAGAATCTCGCCCGTCCGCGGGTCCACGATCGGCGACGCCGTGTAGCGCCCCGTGACCCGCTCGTCGAGCGTCTCCAGAATCCCGTCGTCGTCGATCTCGCCAATCCGGATGCCCGGCACCGCGATCCCGCTGGGCACGCAGTCCTCCTCGCGGATGATCACATCCTGCGAGACATCGATCAGCCGCCGGGTCAGGTAGCCGCTGTCGGCCGTGCGCAATGCGGTGTCGGCCAGACCCTTACGCGCGCCGTGCGTCGAAATGAAGTACTCCAGCACCGACAGCCCGTCGCGGAACGACGAGCGGATCGGCAGCTCGATAATCCGCCCCGAGGGGTCCGACATCAGGCCGCGCATGCCGGCCATCTGCCGCACCTGCGCGATGTTGCCCTTGGCCCCGCTCGAAACCATCAGATTGATCGAGCCGTACTCGCTCATGTGCTCCGAGATCGAGTCGGTGATCTGCTGCGTCGCCTCGGTCCAGACATTCACCGTCGCCTGGTAGCGCTCGCTGTCCGTCATCAGCCCGCGGCCGTAATCCTCGCGGATCATCTCCACGCGCTTCTCAGCGTCGCGCAGCAGACGCGCCTTCTCGACCGGCGCGCGCAGCTCATCGACCGCGATCGTGGTGCCCGAGCGGGTCGCGAAGCGGAATCCGATCGACTTGATCCGGTCCGCCATCAGCGCCGTCTCGTCGCCGCCCAGCAGGCGGTAGCAGGTGCTGATCAGCCGCTTCAGTTCCTTCTTGTCCAGCTCCGTATTGACCTCGCTGAACGGCACGCCGTCGGGCACGACCTCGTCGAAGATCACGCGACCGACCGTCGTGGTCACGATCTCGCCGTCGGTCCGGGCCGCGTCGCGCACCCGGATCTCGTCGTGCAGGGTGACCGCCTGCAGCTCGTAGCTCAGCCGCACATCCTCGAACGAGGGGAAGGTGCGCAGCACGCCGGCGGCGTTGCCGTTCGCGGGCTCCTCGATGCCGGCCTGCGGGCCCGCCGACGAGCCGGCCCGCGGGTCCAGCGTCAGGTAGTAGCAGCCCATCACCATGTCCAGGGTCGGCGCCACCACCGGCTCGCCGTTGGAGGGCAGCAACAGGTTCGTGGTACTCAGCATCACCTGCCGAGCTTCGGCCACCGCCGCGCGGCTCAGCGGCACGTGGACCGCCATCTGGTCGCCATCGAAGTCGGCGTTGAACGCCGAGCAGACCAGCGGGTGAATCTGAATCGCGCTGCCATCGACCAGCACCGGCTCAAACGCCTGGATGCCCAGGCGGTGCAGCGTCGGCGCGCGGTTGAGCAGCACCGGCCGCGTCTTGACCACGTCCTCGAGCACGTCCCAGACCTCCGGCCGGGCGCGCTCCACGATCCGCTTGGCGCTCTTGATGTTCGGCGCCAGCCCACGCGTGACCAGCTCGTACATCAGGAACGGCTTGAACAGCTCCAGCGCCATCCGGCGCGGCAGACCGCACTGATGCAGCTTCAGCTCCGGACCCACCACGATCACCGAGCGGCCCGCGTAGTCGACGCGCTTGCCCAGCAAATTTTGGCGGAACCGACCCTGCTTGCCCTTCAGCATGTCCGAGAGGCTCTTCAGCCGGTGATTGCCGCTGCCCGTCACCGCGCGGCCGCGCCGACCGTTGTCGATCAGCGAGTCGACCGCCTCCTGCAGCATCCGCTTCTCGTTGCGAATGATGATCTCCGGCGCGCCCAGCTCGAGCAGACGCTTCAGCCGATTGTTGCGGTTGATCACCCGCCGGTAGAGGTCGTTCAGGTCCGACGTCGCGAAGCGACCGCCGTCGAGCTGCACCATCGGCCGCAGGTCGGGCGGCAGCACCGGCAGCGCACGGAAGAACATCCAGCCCGGGCTGTTCGTCGACTTTTCCAGACCGTCGACCACGCGCAGCCGCTTCATCGCCTTCTTGCGCCGCTGGCCCGCCGTCGTCGCCACCTCTTCCTTGAGCTGCTCCGCCGTCGCGGCCAGGTCCATCCGGCTGATCAGCGACAGGATCGCCTCGGCGCCCATCTCGCAGCGCACCACGCCGGGGTATTGCTCCATCAGATCCTCGGCGCGCTGCTCCGTCAGGATCGCCTTGTCGAAGTCGCCCGTGGCGACCGGGTCGGCGAGTGTGGCGAGGTCCTGATCGATCCGCTCCTGCAGCTCTCGCTCGGCCCGCTGCTCGAGCGTGTCGAGCTGTTCGCGCAGCCGCTCTTCCTGCTCGGCCACGTTCTCGCGCGCCAGGTCGGCGCCGTCCGCCGCAGCCTGGCGCAGCTGCGCCTCGGCCGCTGCGCGGTCCGCCTCGCGCTCCACCAGCAACCGCTCACGCACCGTCTCCAGCGCCGCGAGCGTCTGCTCCGCCGCGATCGGATCGCCGCGGTCGGCGATCTTCTCGCCCGCGAGGCGCAGGTTGCGCCGCGCCTTCTTGCCATCAAAGTCCGCGATCATCGCGCCTGTCGCCACGGCCTGCTCTTGCAGCTCGACGATCTGCGCCGCGTGCTCGGTCGCCTGCGTCGCCAGATCGGCCTCGAGCCGCGATTCGATGTCGGCCAGCAGCTTCTCGCGCGCCGTGGCCAGCTTCTCGCGCGTCTCTTCCAAGCGCTGACGCTGATCGTCGATCGCGTCCTCGGCGTCCATCCGCAGGTATTCGATCGCCTTCGCCTTCGCGTCTTCGTCGACGTAGGTCACGATGTACTGCGCGAAGTAGATCACCCGCTCCAGCTTGCGCGGCGAGAGGTCGAGCAGCAGCGCGATCCGTGCCGGCGTACCCTTCACGAACCAGATGTGCGAAACCGGCGCCGCCAGCTCCACGTGACCCATCCGCTCGCGACGCACCTTGCTGCGCGTCACCTCGACCCCGCACTTGTCGCAGATGATCCCCTTGTAGCGCACCCGCTTGTACTTCCCGCAGGCGCACTCGAAGTCCTTCTGCGGACCGAAGATCTTCTCGCAGAACAGCCCGTCCTTCTCCGGCTTCAGCGTCCGGTAGTTGATCGTCTCCGGCTTCAATACTTCGCCGAACGACCAGTTGCGGACCTGCTCCGGCGAGGCCAGGGAAATCCGCATCGCATCGAAATCGCGAACCTCAAGCACGGATCACTTCCTCTCCTTCGAAGCCGGACAGATTCACGCCCAGCTGCGGCAGTTCGTCGCGGCTCGGCGCCTCAAACTCGACACGCTCTTCAGCCTGGTTCAGCACATCGACCGCAAGGCCGAGGCTCTGCAGCTCCTTGAGCAGCACCCGGAACGACTCCGGCACGCCGGGCTCCAGCACCGTGTCGCCCTTCACGATCGCCTCGTAGGCCTTGACCCGGCCCACGATGTCGTCGCTCTTGACCGTCAACAATTCCTGCAGGATGTTCGCCGCTCCGTAGGCCTCCAAGGCCCAGACCTCCATCTCGCCGAAGCGCTGCCCGCCGAACTGCGCCTTGCCGCCCAGCGGCTGCTGGGTGATCAGCGAGTAGGGGCCGGTCGAGCGGGCGTGGATCTTGTCCTCCACCATGTGGCTCAGCTTCATCAGATAGATGTAGCCAACCGTGACCGGCTGGTCGAAGGCCTGTCCGGTCCGCCCGTCGATCAGGCTCTGTTTGCCGAAAATCGGCGGCGAGCCGCGATTCTCGCTCGCCACGTGGGTGGCCTTGTCGAACAGCGTCTGCGCCGCGTACCCGCGCGCCGAGCGCGGCTCGCCGAGATCGATTAACCACTCCGCCAGCGCCACCCGGCTGGCCGCGCCGGGGTGCCGATCGTTGAACGCCTCAACGATCCGCTGCTCCGCGTAGCCGCGCGCGCGCAGCCACGCCGCCGTGCGCTCGTCGACCGTGCCGTCGCCGGCCAGCGACTCCAGCGTCGGACCGTCGTGCGAGCCCCCGCCGCTGTTGCTCGACCCATTCGCGCCCGTCGCGCCGTTGCTCGCCACGCCGCCGCGCGCCCGCGCCGCGCGCACGATCCAGGCCCGCGCCAGCGCATCCTGCAACTCCTCCTCGCTGGCCCCGTCGAACACCGGCGTGATCGCGCGGAAGCCCAGCATGCTCGCGGCCCAGCCCAGATGCGTCTCCAGAATCTGGCCCAGATTCATCCGGCTGGGCACGCCGATCGGCGAGAGCACCACATCGATCGGGGTCCCGTCCTCCAGGTGCGGCATGTCCTCAACCGGCAGGATCGTCGAGATCACACCCTTGTTGCCGTGCCGTCCGGCCATCTTGTCGCCGACCTGCAGCTTGCGCCGCTCGGCGATCGTGACCCGCACGAGCTGTTCCACGCCGGCCGGCAGCTCATCCGCCTCGTCGCGCTTGAACACCCGGACGTCGACCACCGTCCCATGGACGCCGTGCGGGACCCGCAGCGAGGTGTCCTTCACCTCGCGCGCCTTCTCACCGAAGATCGCGCGCAGCAGCTTCTCCTCGGCGGTCAGCTCGGTCTCGCCCTTGGGCGTGATCTTGCCGACCAGGATGTCCTGCGGCGACACCTCCGCGCCGATCCGCACGATCCCTTCGGCGTCCAGCTGCGCCAGCGACTCCTCGGCCACGTTGGGAATGTCGCGCGTGATCTCCTCGTTGCCGAGCTTCGTCTCGCGCGCGCTGGCCTCGTGCTTCGACATGTGGATCGAGGTGAACTTGTCGTCCTGCACGAGCCGCTCGGAGACGATCACCGCGTCCTCGAAGTTATAGCCCTCCCAGGCCATGAACGCGCCCAGCACGTTCTGACCGAGCGCCAGCTCGCCGTGATCCGTCGAAGCCGAATCAGCGATCGGCTGCCCGCGCTTGACCCGGTCGCCGCGGCTCACGATCGCCCGCTGGTTGATGCAGGTCCCCTGGTTCGAGCGCAGGAACTTGATCAGCCGGTGCGAGGTGACCGACGAACGCCCGTCGTAGCGCAGCTGGATCTCCGTGGAGTGCTTGCTCGAACCGCCCACGCTCGGCGCTTCCACCGTCGTCACGCCGACGACCACGCCGTCGTCCTCGGCGAGCAGCACCTGGCCCGAGTCGCGCGCCGCCGGCTGCTCCATGCCGGTGCCCACCAGCGGCGCTTCGGGGCGCACCAACGGCACCGCCTGGCGCTGCATGTTCGCGCCCATCAGCGCCCGGTTCGCGTCGTCGTGCTCGAGGAACGGGATCAGGCTGGCCGCCACTGACACAATCTGCCGCGGCGAAACATCCATGAAGTTGATCTCGTTCGGCGGCACCTCGTCGAAGTGCTCGCCGACCCGCGCCTCCACGCGGTCCTCAACGAAGTAGCCGTCGGCGTCGAGCCGCGCGTTGGCCTGTGCGATCACCGCGTCACGCTCATCGTCCGCCGTCAGCTCCACCACCTCGTCCGAGACGTAGCCGCGAATCGCCAGCGGCGCGTCGTTGACCGCCGCGATCCGGGCCGCCAGCTCGGACGTGACCGGCTCACCGGCCGCCGCCAGCCGCTCGCCCGCGGCGTCCTCGATCGGCTCCGCCAGCTCCCGCCCGATCAGGTCCGGATGGTCCGGCGCCAGCCGATCGATCACGCGCCGATAGGGCGTCTTGATGAAGCCGTGGTTGTTCAACACGCCGAACGTCGCGAGGCTGCCGATCAGGCCGATGTTCGGCCCCTCCGGCGTTTCGATCGGGCAGATCCGTCCGTAGTGGCTGTAGTGCACATCGCGCACGTCGAAGCCCGCCCGGTCGCGGCTCAAGCCGCCCGGGCCCAGCGCCGACAGCCGCCGCTTGTGGGTCAGCTCCGCCAGCGGGTTGGTCTGATCCATGAACTGGCTCAGCTGGTGCCCGCCGAAGAACTCTTTGATCGCCGCCTGCACCGGCCGGATGTTGACCAGCGCGCTGGAGGCCGCCTGATCCGGGTCGATGATCGTCATCCGCTCGCGAACGACCCGCTCCATCCGCACCATGCCGATCCGGAACTGGTTCTGCAGCTGCTCGCCAACCGCCCGAATCCTCCGATTGCCCAGGTGGTCGATGTCGTCCGGCAGTTCGCGACCGTTGTTGATCGCCACCTGCGTGTGCACCACGCCGAGCAGGTCGCGCAGCCAGAGGGCGCGCTGCCGTGCCCCGTCCGCCTCGTCGCGCTCCGGGTCGAGGCCCAATCCTTCCGCGCGCTCGAGCAGCAGCGAGTCGATCTCGCCCAGCCGCTTGGCCACCTTGTAGCGCCCGACGCTGCCCAGGTCGTAGCGCCGCGGGTTAAAGAACTGGCCCTCGAGCAGCGCCCGCGCCGTCTCGATCGTCGGCGGGTCGCCGGGCCGCAGCCGCTTGTAGACCTCGAGCATGGCCCACTCTTTGTTGCGCTCCTCGGGCGCCACGCCCGGCGCTTCCTTGGCCAGCGTGGTCTCCACGAATTGGTGCAGCGAGTCGCCGTCGGCGCCCGCCAGCATCCGCATGATCCGCTCGTCGGTGCCCAGCCGCGACTCGATCTTGCGCGGCCCGCCGCGCCGCTCCTCGGGTCCGTAGTACTCGTCCAGTTCCGAGTCGTCGAGCGCGCGCAGCAGCGTCGTGACCGGAATCTTGCGTTTGCGGTCGACCTTGACGGTCAGAATGTCGCGGCTGCTGGTCTCGAACTCCAGCCAGGCGCCGCGGCTCGGGATCAGCTTCGCGGTGCACAGTGTGCGGCCAGTCGCCGCGTCCGTATTGGCGCCGAAGTAGACGCCCGGCGAGCGCACCAGCTGCGACACCACGACGCGCTCCGCGCCGTTGATGATGAACGTGCCGGTCTCGGTCATGTGCGGCAGGTCGCCGAAGTAGAGCTCCTGCTCCTTGGTCTCGTTGGTCTTCTTGCTCAACAGCCCGACCGTCACGCGCAGCTGGCCGGCGTAGGTCGCGTCGCGCTGGCGGCACTCGTGCGCCGTCTCCTGCGGCGGGATGTAGCGATAATCCTTGAAGTACAGCTCCATCCGGTTGCCCGTGAAATCGCTGATCGGCGACATCTCCGTGAACAGCTCGCGCAGGCCCCGCTCAAGGAACCACTCGTAGGAGTCGCGCAACAGTTGGATCAGATTCGGCAGCTCGTGCGCCTCGGGCAATCGCGAGTAATCCACGATCTGCGGGGTCGACAGAACCTGCGCTGCTTCCGGCGTCGCCAGGACCATCTCAACTCCTCCTGATGCTGCTCGGACTCAGTGGCTCCGACTGAATCGCTCTCACGCGCGGGACCGCGATCCTGCGCACGCGACGGCGCGGCCGCCGCGAGCGGCTGGGAACGCGTTGGGAAACAGCTCAGGCAGAGTGGTCCTCGCCGATAGCTGCACGCCGACACCGCGAGGCGCGGCGCAGAGAGACGTTCGCCGAAGGCTGACATGTTCCGGGCATGGTTGGTCAAGTAAGGAGTCTACAGATCGCCCAGTCCGGTCGTCAAGCCGCCGATCAGGCCGGCGACCCGGCCGAACCTGAACCGCTTCACCCACCGCGGCTACACGCTACCGTGTATCCTGAACGCGGTCACCCAGCCACGACGCAGCCAGCACGCCAGCCAGCAGACCAGCAGGCCGAACCACCGATGCCCGACCGCCGATCGACCGACCGCACACGCCGCGACGAGGCCTGGAACGCCGAAGCGATCCGGCGCCTGCGCGCCCACCTCGGCCTCACCCAGGCCGAGCTCGCCGACGAGCTCAACACCCGCCAGCAGACCATCTCGGAGTGGGAGCGCGGCGCCTATCGCCCGCGTGGGCCTTCCGCCCGGCTGCTGACCCGCGTCGCCGAGGACGTGTCGTTCGCGTATGAGGCCGGCGCCCCGAGCACCGCGCGCGGCAGCGACGAGGGCGACGAGGGCGACGACCAGTTCGAACGCGACCATGTCAGCGACCACATCAGCGACCATGACGGCGAAGCGACCGAGCATGTCGACCCCGGACGCTAAGCCGGCGGCTCACCCGGCCGCGGCCGAGCTGGGCGGCGAGCTGGCCCTGCAGCGGCGCTGGGCCGAAGGCCGCTGGCCGAGCCCCTGGTTGCGCCTCGAACCGCGCGAGTCGCCGGCCGGCGAGCAACGCCCCGCGCCGGCCGCCGATCAGCTCGGCCCGCCACTGCGCGTCTGCTTCGCCGGGCGCTGGAACCGTGCCGCCGGGCCCGACTTCCGCGATGCGATCCTGCTCGACGCCGACGGCCGCGCGCGGCGCGGCGACATCGAGCTGCACCGCCGCGCCGCCGGCTGGCGCCAGCATGGTCACCACACCGACCCCGCCTACGCCCGCGTGTTTCTGCATGTGCTCGGCGCCGGCCCCGACAACGCGCAGCAGGGCGCGCCGCCCGCGGCCCTGCTGGCGCCCGGCGGCAGCGCGGCGGCGCCGCCGCCCTGCGCCGACGTGCTCCAACGCGCCGGGCCGGCGGCCGTCGCGGCCCGGCTGCGGCGCCTCGGCTGCCGCCGGCTACAACGCAAGGCCGAGTTCCTGCGCCGGCGCCTCCGGCCCGAGGGCGAGTCCGACCCCGATGAGCTGGCCGCCTGGGCCCTGGCCCGCGCGCTCGCGATGCCGCACAACGCGGAGCTGCTCGGCGCGGCGCTCGAACAGGCCTGGCCCGAGACCCGCAGCGCCGATCCAAGCGCATGGTCCGCGACCCTGCGCGACCAGCTGCATAGCGCCGCGGCTCGGCAGCCCGGCTGGAGGGCCGGTCGCGGCGCGCTCGGCCGCCGCGCCGGCGCCGTCGAGATCCTGATCACGCTGCTGCAGCGCTGGGGCCGCGATGGCGCCGCCGACGCGGTCCGTCGGCTCGCCGGCCTCAAACCCGGCGCAGCCGTCGAGCTGCTGCGCATCCCCCGGCGGCTGGGCCCCGCCCGCAGCCGCCAGCTGCTCGCCGACGCCGTCTACCCCGCGGCGCTCGCGCTCGGCGAGCCGCCCGGACCGATCGGCCAACGCTGGCTCAGCCTGCCCGCGGCGCGCTACCTGCGCACCGACCCACTGCGCGATCGGCTCAGCCCGCGCGAGGTAGCCGGGGCGCCCGGGGCGCTGCGCTGGCGTCACGCCGGGGCCCAGGCGCTGCTCGAGCTCGAACATGGCTGGTGCCGCCAGGGCGCCTGCGCCGTCTGCCCGCTCGGCCGCCTCAATCGCGCCCGCCGGCCGCCTCCGGGCGCGTTGGTCCCCAGCCTCAACCTGCCCGGCGACGTGTGAGCCGGCCCGTTAGCGCGCGCCAGCCGAGAAGACCGCCGGCCCCGAGGTGCTGAACACGTCGAAATCGAGCGCCGCGGCGGCGCGGTCGCGGCGATAGCTGGCGGCCGCGCCGATCATCGCCGCGTTGTCCGTGCACAGCGCGATCGGCGGCACCCGCAGCGGCACGGCGCAGCGCTCGCGCAAGGCCTCGCGCAGCGCCCCGTTGGCCGCGACGCCGCCGGCCACGATCACGCAGGCCGCGCCCAGCTGCTCGGCCGCCGCCGCCGTCTTCGTCGCGAGCACATCGACCACCGACTGCTGAAATCGCGCCGCCAGCGCCGGCCCGTCGAACTCGCCCGCGCGCGTGCGATGCAGCACCGCCGTCTTCAGCCCGCTAAACGAAAAGTCATAGCTGCCGCGCAGCCACGCGCGGGGCAGCGGCTCGGTCGCGGCCAACCGCTCGGGATCGGCCGTGCGCGCCACCCGCTCGATCTCCGGCCCGCCCGGAAACGGCAGCCCCAGCAGCCGCCCCACTTTGTCGAACGCCTCGCCCGCGGCGTCGTCGCGGGTCTGCCCCAGCCTGCTGACATCGCCGTGGTCGCGAATGAAGAAGAGCTCCGTGTGTCCGCCCGAGACGACCAGCGCGACCAACGGGAACGGCGGCGGGGTGTCGTCCCACGGCTCGCGCGCCGGCCGCAGCCAGTTCGCGTACAGATGCCCCTCGATGTGATGGATCGGAATCAGCGGCAGCCCGCGCGCCCAGGCCGCCGCCTTCGCGGCGTTGACCCCGACCAGCAGCGATCCGCCCAGGCCCGGGCCCTGCGTCACGGCGATCGCGTCCAGCTCGTCCCAGCCGCAGCCGGCCGCGTCGAGCGTGCCCTGCAGCACCGCCGCCAGATTGCGCAGGTGTTCACGACCCGCCAGCTCCGGCACGACCCCGCCGTAGCGGCTGTGAATCTCGACCTGCGACGCGACCACCGAGGCGAGCACCTCCACGCCGTCCTCGATCACCGCGCCGGCGAACTCATCGCACGACGACTCCAACGCCAGCACCCGAAAATGATCGTTCATTGCGCTCGATCCCTGTTCCTCCACCGGCCACGTGTCCGATGGATTGTGGCCTGCCGACATCCACGCTGAGCGTACCCTTGCCGGACCAGCCCGCCTACGACCCTGCCTGGTCGTCCGCGTTCGGCAGCGGCGAGGTCAGCAGCACGCTCTCGAACGCGTAGATCACCCGACCGCTCGCCTCGTCGACCGCGACTCCCCGCACCCCGCGCAGCTGCTCGGACGCAATCTGGCGGCTCAACGCCCCGTCGGGGCCCAGAATCAGCACCCGGTCGTTGCCCCGGTCGGCCAGATAGATCAGCCCCGACGGTTGACCCACGCTGATCGAGGCCGGGGCCAGCGGCTCGCGGTCCAGACCCTCCAGCGTCAACGGCCGCTCCTCCTGGTCGACGAAGCGTCGCAGCCGACCGTCGCTCAGCGTGATCAGGATCGCCACGCTGCCGTCCGACTGCGCCGCGATCGCGATCTCCGTGCCCGCCGCCAGATCGGTCCGCGGCGTCATCCGCGACGGCGCGCCGAGCTGCAGCCGCTCGTCGGGCGCCGTCCGGGGGAAGAGCCAGACCGCGCCACCCTGCGCGTCGAGCACCCACAGCCCGCTGTCGCTGACCGCGATCGCGTCCAGCGAGCCCAATCGCTCAAGCTCCGGCAGGCCGACCAGCAGCGCCCCGGCCGGGTCCAGCCGGAACAGCTGCCCGGCGCTGTCCAGCACCCACAGCGCCTCACCGTCCGGCGCCAGCGAAATCGGTCGCGCCGCGTGCCGTTCGCCCGCTGCATCCAGCGCCGCACCCTCCGTGAACACCACGCTCGCCAGTCCCTCGGGGCTGATCGAGAACACCCGCCCGCCCGCGTCGTCCAGCACATACAGCCGCTCGCCGGCCCGCCGCACGGCGCCCAGCGCGATGCTCGGCCCGAAGCGCCCCAGGTCGACCAGCGTCGAAAGCTCGGTCGGTACCACCACCAGCTCCAGCTCGGCCAGCGCCGCCTCGATCTCCGTGCGCAGATCCAGCGCCTGCTGGTCGAGCGGCTTGTGCTCCAGCGCCAGATTCACGTCGCCGCGCGCCTGCCGCAGCGCCGCCCGCGAGCTCTCCAGATCGACCCCCAGGGCGGCCGCCGCCAGACCCTGGCGCGCCTGCTCGATCCGCTCGCTGAACTGCTCATCGCCGCGCGACAGCAGCGTCGGCAGCAGCAGCGCCGCGGCCACGCCCGCCAGCACGATCGCCATCAGGCCCAGCGCCAACAGCGTCGTCCGCAGCGGCGGCGCGCGACGCCTCCGCTTGCGCTCCAGCTCCGGACGCTGCGCCGACGGCGCCGGGATCTCGTCGCTCAGATTCATCAGCGGCCGCTCCCAGCTCGGCGCCGCCGCCGCCGGTCCTGCGGCGATCGCCAGGACGGGCAGGTCGACCACCACGAACGGGTTGCTCGGCCAACCACCGCGCAGCGTTGGCGGGCTGCTGAACGACACCGCGACGCCCGCCCCCCAGTCCGCCATCCGGTCATCGCGCCGCGACTCCTCCACGTCCGGATCCGCCGCCGCCGCGGCGGCCTCGCCGCGCTGCAAGAGGCGCCGCAGGCCGGCCGGACGCGCCCCCGCCTCAACCTGCTCCGCCGCCTCGCGCTCCGTCCTCGCGACATCCGGCTGCCCATCCCGATCGAGGTCCCGCAGGGAGTCCGAACGCGGCGTCGCAGTCGAATCTCGCGACGCCGACTCGACGGCGGCCGATTCGCCGCCCAACCCGCCGGGGACCTCCGGCGCCGACCGCCGACCGACCGACGGGGAGCCCGCCCCCGGCGGCAGCGCGATCACCAACGCCGCCGAGGGGCTGAACTCGCGCAGCCCCGGATACAGATTGCGCAGCACGTCATCCACCGCCAGCCGGCCCAACCCCACCCGCCCCGCCGCATCCACCAGCCGCTCCGCGTTGCTGGTCAGCAGCAGCGCCCAGCCGTCCGCCGCGGTCGGCATCGGGAAGAACTGCAGCGCCAGCGCGCCCGACCCGCCAATCGGCTGCGCGACCGGATCGTCGCCCCGATGCGCGCGCACCTGCAGCGCCCGCAAGCCCGACGTCGGATCGCCCGCCAGGACGGCCAGCGAGGGCCCCGCCTGGGCCAGAATGCCCGCATCGCCCTCGCGCAGAATTGCACACGACAGCCCATACGACACCTGCTGAGCGGGCAGATGCTCGCGATTCCACTGCCGCAGCTCCTCGTGCCGGTCCTCCAGCGCCTCCGTCAGCGCACCCGTCAGCGAACGCCGGGTCGGGTCGAACGCCTCTCCGACCCGCGCCACGAACGTCTCGATGAAGTTGTCGCCGGCCGAACTCGCCGACTCCGCCAGCAGAAAGATCCGGACCAGCCGGCCACGCCGGTCGCGCCGCTCGCTGAACGCGATCTGCGGCGCATCCTCGACGGCATTGCCGCCCGCGATCCGCAAGTGCGAGGTCCACACCTGGTCAGTCATGGTCAGCCCTGGTCAGCCCTGGCGCGTCATGAATGCCGGGCTCGTCCTCGCCGCCGGCGCCCGTCCGGCTCATCGTAGCGCGCATTACAGTTGCCGCCGCGCCTGATCATTACGACGATCCGTATAATCTGCCGATGACTGGCGTCGTGCGCGCGTCGTGCGCAGGCCGCGTGCGACCGGGCCCGACGGCCCGAGGAGCGGGGATCATATGCCGGACGCCTCAGCGGCGCATCAGCCGACCCAGCAGGCGAGCCAACAAGCCGCCCAGGATTCCGCCTTGCGCGCGGAACTGCGGGTGCGCCTCGCCGACGAAGCGCTCAGCGCCGCCGCTGCGCGCCTCGAAGCGCTGCTGCGCGAAGCCGCCCACGAACTCCGACCTTTCCCGCCCTTCCCCGGCGCCTTCTTCACGATCGGCATCGAGGTCGAGCCCGACGGCGTGCTCGACCGCAACATCGGCTGCGTCGTCGTCACCGAACAGGGCGACCTGCGCGAACTGCAAATCTCGTTCGACGACGAAGGCCCGGCCGCGCAGCTCGGCGCCGGCGACCCCGTCTCGATGCGCGATGAAACCCTGATCGAGCTCGAACACATCTCGCCGCACGACCGCCTCGCCCTCGCCTACAACGGCCTCCAGGCCGTCACGGCGATCCTGCGCGATCGCGCAGCGGAGGAGTAGACCGTGCAAATCCTGACCTTCCTCCTGCGGATCGCCCCCTGGCTCGCCGGCCTCTGGCTCTACCGCACCCTTCAGCAGCAGCAGCAGCTCGAACGCGACCTCACGCAGGAGCGACTCGACCACCTCCAGCTTCAGCTCACCTCCGAACGGGCCCGCCGCGAGCAGGCCGAACTGATGGCCCGCGAAGCCGTCCAGGCCCACACCTCGGCCGCCGCCGAGACAGCCGCAGCCCCTGTCGCGCCTGCCACGTCCGTAGCGCCGGCCGCGCCCGTCGCCCCTACCGCGCCCGCAGCCCCTGCCGCCGTCGCGCCTGCCGGCCCCGTCGCCTCTGCCGCGCCAACCTGGCAGCCGAGCGCGCCGCCAACCGCGCAACCACCCCAACCGGCCGCGCCGGTCGCCTTGCCCACGCCGCCTGCTGCGCAACCTCCGAGCGCCCCACCGCCCCCGCCCCGACCCGCCGCGGTCGCCCCCGCCCCGGCGCCAACGCCGGCAGCCGCGCCCGCTCCGGCGCCGGCGGCGCCGCCCATCCAGACCCCGGCGGAACGACCCGCGGCCCCGCTTTCTGCCGCGCCCGTCGCAGTGCCCGCGGGCGCGCCTGCTGCCATGCCGACCGCGATGCCCAGCGCGGACGGCGCAGCCCCGGCCCAGATCCCCGCGGCGCGCAGCGCCGCCTCCTACCTCGACGAAGGCAACGCCCACTTCGGCGCCGGCGCCTACGAACAGGCCGGCATGCAGTACGGCCGCGCGATCGACATCGACCCCAACTCCGCCGCCGCCTACTACAACCGCGCCAACGCGCTCGTCCGCATGGACCGCACCGAAGATGCCGCGCGCGACTACGAACGCGCCATTGAGCTCGCCCCCGACGATCCGGATATCTATGTCAACCGCGGACTGCTGCGGCTCTTCGGGCGCGACTTCGACTCCGCCGAGCAGGACTTCCGCCACGCGCTCGACCTGCGGCCCGACGACGGCGCCGCCCACACCAACCTCGGCCTGACCCTGCTCTACGAAGAGCGCCCCCAGGAGGCGCTCGACTCCTTCACCACCGCCGTCGCGCTTGAGCCGGGCCAGCCCGGCGCGCACTACGGCCTCGCCAGTGCCGCCGCCACCCTCGGCCAGGCTGAGACCGCCGTCTCCGCCCTGCTGCAGGCCACCAGCCTCAACCCTCGCTATGCCGAAGCCGCCCGCACCGACGACCACTTCGAGTCGCTGCGCGGCAACTCCGGCTTCCAGTCGCTCGTCGGCGACGCCGCCAGCGCCTGAGCCCGGTCCGCCGGAGAATGCCCGCGTGACTGAAATCCGCGAGTACCGCAAGGCCACCCGCTGCGAACGCGGTGGACGCCTGTGGCGCTGCCGACGCCCACTCGCCGGCCAGTGCCAGTACTGCGCGCTCGGCTTCTGCAACAGGCATGGCGTGCTGCGTGACGACGGTCAGCAGATCTGCAGCGCCTCCACCTGCCAGCTTAAAATTCGCGACGTCGAAGCCCACCTGATCTTCAAGACCGCCGCCGCCCAACACAACGCCGAGGGTCGCTGCGGGATGCCCGACTGCGACGCTGCGCACATCCACGACTGCGAGCGCTGCCAGCGCCGCTTCTGCCTCGCCCACCTGGTGCAGGCCGTCATCACCGTCGTCCGCGGCACGGAGCGCGCGATCGAGGCCGTCCGCATGTGCCACCACTGCCACCAACGCCTGGCACTCTGGACCGACAACTAACTCCCTCCGCTGCGCCCGCCCCGTGTTACGCTCCGTGCTACGCTCCGACCAGAACAGGAGTCCTACCGGTGACCATCTCAGCCCGGCGACGCAGCCGCATCCTCAAGGCTCACGCACTCCGCCAGAACGGTGACTCGCTGCGCAGCATCGCGACCGCACTCAACGTCTCCCGCGTCACGGTTCTGGCCGACCTCCGCCTGCTCGAGACCGACCGGTCCGCAGTCGCCGATGCCCTCGCCGACGATCTGCTGCTCGAACTGCTCACGCTCCTCCAGGCCCGACTCCACCGACTCACCAGCACCGGACCGCCCCTGCCGCTCGAGCACATCCCCGTCGTCAGCGATCAGGGCGAGCGGACCCCCGTCGTCGAAGCGCGACCGGCAGCCCGAGCTGTCGCCCGGCTCATCGCCAGCCACGACAACGCGATCGCCGCCACGCTGCAGGAAATCCGCCAGACCATCCGCGAAATCGAGCGCGCCGCACGCGGGCCGGTCGCGCGCACCAACACCCACTCCGACTTCGGCGACAATCAACTCACCGACGCGCCACCGCCCGGAGCCTTCCGCTAGCCGAACACCACTGAACAAGCTCAACCAACCCTGAACAGCCCGTCAGGCGCCGCCCTCAGCCCTCGCGTCGCCCAGCTCCCGCCAGCGCCGCAAGATTGCCCGATCATGCGCGAAGCTGCCCTCAACCTCCTCGGGACGCCGCCAGCCCACATCGATCGCCTCCGGACCCGCCGCCAGGGTCCCGCCCACCACCCGCGCGCGCCACACCAGCAGCACCACCGGATCCCCGCCGCCCGACCAGACCCCCAACAGCTCACCCAGCTCAACCCTCAGCCCGGTCTCCTCCCACACCTCCCGACGCGCCGCGTCCCGCACATCCTCGCCCGCATCGACAAACCCGCTCGGCCACGCCCAGCGGCCGATCTGCGGCTCATGAGCGCGCTGCACATAGAGCAGCCGGCCGGCCCCGTCCTCGACCAACACCACCGCCGCCAACTTCGGATCCAGATAGTGAACGAACTCGCACGAGCCGCACCAGCGCCGCCCGTCGTCGCGGCCTTGCAGCCGCAGCTCCGCCCCGCAGCTCGGACAGAATCGCGGCGCACCAGGCATAGCGGGCCGGATTCGCGTGCTAGAAGCCCAGCGAGACCCGCTCGAACCGCTCGTAGAACCGGCCGTCGGGCGAGCGCCACCGATCGCGCACGTTCTCGATGAAGTCCTCGCCGCGCTCGCCGAACTGCGACACATGCCGCGTGAGCGCGCGAATCTTCGTGTCCAGCACGTCCGTCACATCGACCTCATAGTTCACATCGCCGCTGCCCCAGATGAACATCTCCGCCACGTTGTGCGTCTCCAGCCCCTCCGCCAGATGCTCAGGGAAGTTCAGCCGGTCGCGCGCCGTCGGGTAGACCGAGTCGATCGCCATCTCACCCGTGCGCCGATGATCGCGATGGTTCACAAACCCGCGGAAATCCGCCAGCGGATCCTCCGGGTCCGGCTCAATCACCCGGCGGTGAATGATGTCCGGCGAATGCGTGAAGATCGCATGCGGCTTGACCAGCCGGATCGTCCGCACGATCCCGCCCAGATACTCCCGCGTGTACTCCAGCTCGCCGTCCTCGCCGCCCAGGAAGGTGCAGGTCAGCACGCCCAGCTCGGTCGCTGCGTTGCGCTGCTCCTGCTCGCGCATCGGCACCAGCCGCTCGCTCGTCATCTCCAGGTCAGCGGTGCCCTTCGCGCCGTTCGTGACCACCAGATAATGCATCTGCCAGCCCGCGAGCGTCCAGGCCGCAGCGGTCCCGCCCGCGCCGAAATCCGGATCGTCCGGATGCGCGGCGATCACCAGGCCAACCTTGTTCTCGGTCTCGGGCGGCTGGTGTCCGGTGCTCATGGCGGCGCGCTCCTCAATCAGATCAACTCTCGTAGAATCGCAAGAAAGTGTGCAATGCGCAGCATCGCGGTTGACAGGAACGCGACGAGTCTTCATAGTGAGGTCAGCGGTAGAACCCCCGTTCCGCGCACGCGTGCGACGCCTTTCGAACGGTCAGCACCGCTGATGGGAGTCACACGATGGCTAACACCGAAACCACCGCCGCTGCGCAGCCCCGCGCCCGATCCGACAAGCCCGCCCGCATCCTCACCTTCCTGCGTCACTACGTGCAGGAGCACGGCTACCCGCCCTCCGTCCGCGATGTCGTCTCCGGCTGCAAGCTCTCCTCCACCTCCGTGGCCGATTACAACCTGCGCATCCTCGAGCGCCAGGGCCACATCACCCGCGATTCCGAGCGCGCCCGCACGATCGTCCTGACCCAACCGGTCAGCCCGCCCGCACCCGTGCTCGAGGTCGAGCCGCTGCAGATCCCCCTGCTCGGCGCCATCGCCGCCGGTACCCGCGTGGTCGCGCCCGACGGCGCCGACGCCGCGCATGCCGATGACCACCTGCAGGTCACGCCCGACATGCTCGGCGGCCGCGACCCCGCCAGCCTCTTCGCCGTCACCGTCCGCGGCGACTCGATGATCGACGCCCTGATCGCCGACGGCGACACCGTCATCTTCGAGTCAACGACCATCGTCGAAACCGGCCAGATGGCGGCCTTCTGGCTCCGCGACGAGAACATCACCACGCTTAAGCGCTTCTTCCGCGAGGGCGACCGCGTTCGCCTGCAGCCCGAAAACCCAAATATGGACGCGATCTTCACCGAGCCCGGGAACCTCCAGGTGCAGGGCCGCGTGGTCTCGGTCCTCCGCCAACCCAACTGACGCGTCGGCTCAGGCCGAGTCGCCGGCGGTCGCGACGCCCGACGTTTCTATACTGATCGCGCGCCCAGATGATGTCCACGTGACGTCAACACGGCGTCCACATGGCCGCCCATTCGCCCCTCCCGGAGCGCCGTGCCGCCCGTCCTCACCGTCGAAGACCTGAGCGTCGAATATCGCACCCGCGAAGGGCCCGTCCGCGCCGTTCGCCACGCATCGCTGAGCATCGAGCGCGGCGAAACCCTCGCCCTCGTCGGAGAGAGCGGCTCCGGCAAGACCACCCTCGGCCTCAGCATCCTGCGCATCCTGCCCCGCTCCGCTGCCGTCACCTCCGGTCGCATCCTCTTCGAACGCCAGGATGTCAGCCAGCTCGACCGCGACGAACTCCGCAAGGTCCGCGGCGACCAGATCTCGATGATCTTTCAGGACCCGATCGCCGGCCTCAACCCGATCATCCCCGTCGGCGACCAGGTCGAGGAGGTCATCACCTCCCACCGTTCCGTGACCAAGGAAGACGCCCGCGAGCTCGCGCTCGACGCGCTCGCCCAGATGCGTCTGCCCGACCCACGACGCATCGCCAAGTCCTTCCCCGGTGAACTCTCCGGCGGCATGTGTCAGCGGATCATGATCGCCATCGCCACCACGCTCGATCCCAAGCTGCTCATCGCCGACGAGCCCACCGCCTCGCTCGACGTCACCATCCAGGCCCAGATCCTCTACGAACTCGAGCGCCTCCGCTCGGAGCGCGGCACCGCCATCCTGCTGATCACCCACGACATGGGCGTCGTCGCCCAGATCGCCGAGCGCGTCGCCGTCGTCTATGCCGGCGCCGTCGTTGAGGTCGACGACATCGTCCCGCTCTTCAAGACCCCTCGCCATCCCTACACCTGGTCGCTGCTCGACACCCTTCCGCGCCTCGACCGACGCCGCCGCTCGCGACTGCGCCAGATCCCCGGGGGCCCGCCCGATCTCTCCGAGGTCGACGAACACTGCTCGTTCCTGCCGCGGTGCCCCAAGGCCCTCACCCAGTGCCGACTCGAAGCGGAGCCCCTGCTCGCCTCCCTCGCCGACGGCGGCCCGCGTCACGCCGTCGCCTGCTACAACCCCGTCGAACGCGTCTAATCCCCGCTATCCGGCTGCGCCGAGCGATCTGTTGCAACGCAACTGAGCGTCGCCCTACCTCGCCCCCGCCAGATCCGCGACCAACAGCTCCACCGCCAGATCGTCCGGCAGCCCGCCGTCGTCGCGCCGATACGCGATGATCGCCGCGTCCGCCTCCAGAATCCGCTCCAGCGCCCGGTCCGCCTGCTCCGGCCGATAGGCCCGCGCCTGATTCCGCAGCCGGCGCGCCAGCCAGGCCGGCGAGCCCAGCGCCGTCGCGATCTCGTTCTGGTCCCCGCCCTGCTCGATCACCTCGCAGGCCACCACGATCTGCCGATACGTCCGCGCCAGCATGTGCAGAATCCGCGGCGAGTCCTCGCCCGACGCCCGCACGTCGTCCAGCGCCCGCATCGCGTCCGCCAGCCGACGCTCCGCCACCGCGTCGAGCAGATCGAAGATCCGCACGTTGCGCAGCCGCGGCACGAGCAGGTCCACCACCTCCTCGTCGACGCTCGCCTCGCCCGCGTAGAGCGACAGCTTCTCAACCGCCCCGGTCAGGACGCCGCGGTCGCCCGCCGCCCGCTCCACCAGCGCAGCCGCCGCCCCGCGCGTGAGCTGCAAGCCTCGCTCGCGGACCTGTTCGCGCAGCCAGCCCAGCGCCTCCTGCTCGCGCAGCGGCGCGAACTCCCGCACCTCGCCGACCGCCTCGATCTGTGCGCGGATCGGATTCCGCGCGTTCACCGCGTCGTCCGTGAACACCAGCAGCGTCGTTGGCGGCAGGCTCGTCAGCGCGTCGCCGAGCCCCTCCCACTCCCCCAACCCGCGCCGCCCACCGCGCTGAAAGCGGCCGCATAGCCCGTCGACCCGCACCAGCCGCCAGGAGCCCAGAAAGGGAGCGGCCACCAGCGCCGCGCGCAGCTGCTCCAGCCGCAACCGCGCCGCGTCGAACTGCACCGTGTTGTTGACCAGCGAGCCGTCCTCGTCATACCGCCGGCGCAGCTCGTTCAGCGCCTCAATCCGCGCAAAGCGGTCGTCTCCGCACAGCAACAGAATCATGCCCGCTGCCCCCGCGTCGCTCGAGCGCCGCCCCATGGCGCGGCGCGGTCAAGCTACTTAGAGCCCACTCAGGGCAGTTGATAATTCGGTGAATCACGGGGATCGAACCGCCGCTCAGGACCCGCCGGTGGCGACGATCCAGGTGACAGGCTCCGTGACGTTGACCCAATACTCAGCGCCCAGCCGCAGCGTTGCGAGCGTGCGAAGGCCCGGAACCGCCTGCGCGCGCGGACTCGTCACGTAGATCCGCCACGCCTCCGCGTCCCAGTCCCAGGTGAAGACGTGGGTGACCTTGTCGAAGATGTCGTTGGCGGCGGGGTCGCCAACGCCCCGCAGGGCATCGGCGATCGAAATGCCCTCGAGACCAGGCCACGGGATCGGGTCCGTCGGGTCGCCGGGCCGCAGTTCGATGTGCGTCACGGCCGACGGCGGCGGCCCGATCTCGACTCGGTAGACACGCCTCCGACTGCCGTCCTCAGAGGTCACCGTGATGGTTACCTCCGCCCCGCTCGTCACGTCGATCTGGTTGGCGTTGTCCGTCTCGCGAGTCGCGTCGCCCGCCTCGATCACGACGGTTGCGCCAGGCTGGGCGGCACGCGCCTCGATGGTCGTCTCCGTGACACCCGCGCCGGCGACGCCCACGTACTCGGTCTGGTAGCTGTCGAACTCACCGATCTCGACGTCGCTCAGCGCGAGTGAGGCGAGCCGCGGGTCGATCGCGTCGGGCAGGTTGTAGGTGTAGACGTGGTCGTCCTGCTCGTCGACGACGAAGACGACCTCGCCGTCGGACCAGATCCCCCGCGGAGCCCCGTTGCCCGCCTTGAGCAACGGTCGGAAGCTGAATTCTTCCTCCTCGATCCGGGTGAGGGCGTCGCCCTCGACGCGATAGGCGAACAGGCGCTTGGCGCCGTCGTCGGAGACCCAGATCGTGACGCCGTCGGACCAGATCCCCCGCGGACTGCGATTGAGTCTGTCGAGGGCGTACTCAGCGAGCAGCTCGCCGCTCGCAACGTCATAGGCGAAGAGCGAGCGCTTGACGCTGTCGAGCACGTACCAGATCACACGATCGGACCAGATCCCGCGCGGGTCGCGGTTTCGCTCATCGAGTTCGAGGTCGCGATCGACCAGACGCTCGCCGCCGGCCAGGTCGTAGGCGAAGAGCCGGTCCTGTCCGCTGTCGGCGACCCACAACGTCTCGCGGTCCGACCAGACACCGTGCGAGAAGCGGTTGCGTGAGTCAAGCGCGAACTCATGCCCCGGTCGACGCTCGCCGCTCTCGAGGTCGTAGGCGAAGAGCGCGTCGGCGCCGCCCGCCGAGTTCTCGATCACCCAGAGCGTCTCGCCATTCGACCACAGGCCGGTCGGCAGGTCGTTATCGTCGTCCAGCGACTCGATGTCGCGCGTCACGTTCCACTCGAAGTCGACCTCCGACGGGATCGGAACCGGCGGCGGCCCGCCTCCACCCCCGCCTCCACCACCGCCCCCGCGACTGACAACCTGCGCCACGACGCGAATCATGACGTCGACGCTGGCGCTCCGGCCGGACCGATCCGTGGCGGTGACCGTCACCTCATGGGTCTCCCCCAGCGCCAGCGGATCGTTGGTCAGCACCTGCCCCGACGCTGCGTCGATCGTGAACGATCCAGCGTCTGGCCCACCCAGCAGGTAGCTCAACACGTCGTCGATGTCAGGATCCGCGGCCGCTACCGGACTGCCAACCGGCCGCTCGCTCGCATCGCCCGCCAGGACCTCCCGCGTCTCGCTGCCCGGAGGGAACTCCGGCGGCTCATTCACATCGTTCACCGTGACGATCACCGTCAGCGTGTCAGTCTCCAGAGACGGATCGCTCGCCGTCACGCTGAACGTGTAGGCGTCGCGCCCCTCGTGGTCGAGCGGCTCCTTCGTCCGTAGCTGCATCCCGTTCGCCGATTCGATCAGCTCGAAGATTGCGGCGCCTCCGCCCGACCAGCGATAGGTCAGCGGATGGTTGTCGGGATCCAGCGCCGACACCATCGCGCCGATGTTGCGGCCTGCCGGCGTGTTCTCATCCACACTGCGCTCGCCGCTCTCCGTGTCGGGAAACGCGGGGGCGCGGTTCATGAGCGGGGCGGCGTGCACCGAACGCGGGGCGAGCACCTGCACCGACTTCCCCGGCCCCTGGCCATCGGTGTACGAGGTGGTCACCCTCAGGTCGCTGCCCAGATCGCCGTCGCCCGGCGCGTAGCTGCCTGAGACGGCGCCGACGATCGGGCTCCAGATGCTCCCGCCCGAAACGCGGCGCTCCCACAACCAGCCGATGCTCCGCGTGCTCCCGTCGGGATCAGACAGCGTCGCTGTCAGCGGGGTGCCGACCTGGGGCTGCCGCGACGAGAATGTGAGCGCGCCGTCTTCATCCTCGTTGATGATCCGAATTGTCACGTCGGTGACAGCGGATTTGCCCGACGTGTCGGCGGCGGTCACCGTCACTCGGTAGCTCGACCTGCGCTCGTAGTCCAGCGCGCCGCGGGTGAGCAGCTGGCCGGAGTCCGCGGCGATCTCGAACGACTCCGCGTCGGCGCCGCCCAGCATGTAGCTCAGCTCGTCACCGTCGGCGTCGGTGGCCTCCACCGGCTCGCCGATGTTCACGCCCGGCCCGCTGTTCTCGGCCACCGATCGCTCCGGACGGGGGCCGGCCGGAAACGCCGGCGCCTGGTTCTCGGCGATCCGGAGGATCTGGTCGTTCCCACCGCCATTCGAGGTCGTCACGTAGAGCGCGCCGTCCGGGCCCATCATCGGCGTCCGCAATCGGCCGTACCGACCGTCGAGTTCGGCCACAATGACCTGGCTCACCAACGCGCCGTCCCGATCGAACTCGAAGAGCCGTAGCTTGCTGTCCTTCAGGGTGGCGACCGCCAGCCAGCCCTCCCAGACCCCCCAGTGGGCGCCCTCGAGGAATATGGCGCCGCTGGGCGCCAGGGTCGGGGATCCGGACGACCACCTGGCCTCGACGGCGCCCGGAAACTTCACCAGATCAGTCATCGCGACGTTCTGGTTGTAGCCGGGCACGGGGTCCCAGCCGTAGTTGCGCCCAGCCGCCAACAGGTTGATCTCGTCATCCTCCGTCGGGCCGTGCTCCACCGACCACATCTGATTCGTCCCCGGACGCAGGGCGAGCCCCTGCACGTTCCTGTGGCCGTAGGTGTAGATGCGTGACGACGCGATCGGGTTGCCCCGCGCTGGCTCGCCCGTCGTCGCATCGACCCGGAGCACCTTTCCTCCGAGCGATGTCAGGTCCTGCGGGACCGTGCCGGTTCTCCCGTCGCCCGTCGCGATCCACAGGTAGCCCTGCGGCCCGAAGCGGAGCCGGCAGCCGCCGTGGGTGCTGGCGGTCGGAAGGCCTCCGACCAGCGGGTCAGCGACGCGCGTGGCCACCGTGTACGACGCGTCGATCGTCCAGGCGATCACCTGCACTTCGGGACCAGTGTGCCCCTGGCAGGTGTAGAAGCGGCGGTTCGATCTGAAGTTGGGATCGACCACGATCGCCATGAACCGGGTCTCGCTGGCGGTATACAGGTCGCTCAGGTCAGCTGTGACGGTCCGGACCGTGCCGTCGGCGAGGCGGCTGCTCAGGACGCCCGCCCGCTGCGTAAACAACATCGTTCCGTCGGGCGTGAAGGCGAGGCCCCAGGGGATCGACAGGCCGGAGACGAGCGGCGCCACGCGGATATCGGGCGCGGGAATCTCGTTGCTGCTGACTCCCTGCGCGCGCTTGCCGGAGCCATGCGCGTCCTCGTATGACACCCTCGCCTGCAGATACATCCCCGCGTCGGCGTTGGACCGCGTGTAACGCGCCGAGCGCGCGCCGCTGATGTCCGCCCATCCGCCATGCCGGTTGGCAGACCTGGCCCATTGCCACGTCTCACCTGTCACACCCCCGTCCCGATCGTCCAGCGTGGCCTGGATGGCGTCCCCGTCTGCGGAGAAGCTCACCGATCCCGCTTCGTCCACGTTGATGATGTCGATGGTCACGTCGATCGTGTCGGTGAAGCCGGATGGCTCGGTGGCCCAAACGGTCACGTCGTATGCCGCCCTGGCCTCGTAGTTCAGCCAGTCCTTCGTCTGCAGCCGGGCGGATGACTCGTCGATCTCGAAGAACGTTGCGTCCGCGCCGCGCAGCGTGTAGGTCAATCGGTCCCGTTCGGGATCGGTGGCTGCGACCGCCGCGCCGATCCTGGCGCCGGGCGCCGCGTCCTCTCGAATCTCGCGGGTAGTCGTTCCCGCCGGGAACTCCGGCGCTTCGTTCACGTTGGTGACGTTCACCGAAACTCTGAACCGGGCAGTGTGGGTCCCGTCGGAGACCTCCACGGTGACTGAATATCGGTTGTTATGGCCCGAATCCGTCGGCGCCTCGAAGTCCGGCGGCGTGACAAAGCTCAGCTTCCCGTCGTCGATCTCGAACGCGCCACCGTCAGCGCCCGCCGGCGTCCACTCGATCGCCTGGTTCTCAGGGTCCGCGACCCTGAACTCTTCAAGCACACCCCCTCGGTTTTCCTCGTGGTCGACATCAGAGCGGCCCGACACCACCGGAGGCTCGTTGACGTCGGTCACCTCGACGGTCACCTCGAGCGTGCCAGTGTTGACGTCGTCCGAAGCCTCCACCGTGACGACGTAGACGCTGTCGCGGTCGGCATCGATCCCCGCCTCGAAGTCGGGTGGCGATCGGAAGCGCAAGACCCCGACACTGTTGATCTCGAGGTCGGTGCGGTCGGGCCCACCCAGGGACCAGGAGACCGCCCGGCGCTCCGGATCGGTCGCGCGGTAGCGGGCCACGACACCGCTGGTGGTCTCCGCGAATTTCGGGGCAGTATCGCCCGTGACCACCGGCGTCTCGTTCAGGTCGATGACCAGAATCGTCACGCCGATGCTCTCACCGGCGCCCAACGGGTCGCTGACTGTCACCGTCACGCTGTAGCTGGTCTTCGTGTCGTAGTCGAGCGCGGCATCGGTCAACAGTTGGCCCGACGACTCGACGATCTCGAACGATCCGGAATCCGAGCCGCTGAGCGTGTACGTCAGCGGCTCGTTGTCCGCGTCGGTCGCAGCGACCGCTGCGCCGATCGGATCGCCCGCCGGCGTGTTCTCCACCACGCTTCGGCTGCGGGTCTCCGTCGCGGGGAAGGCGGGCGCATTGTTGCTGGTCGGTGCGGTCACGACCGCATTCAGCGAGACCGCCTCTGCATTCTCGTCGACCAGATTGGGGCCGTGACCGTCGCTGTACGAGACGGTCGCACGGAGGACGTTCCCCAAGTCGCCGACGGCCGGTGTGTAGGACGCCGATCTCGCGCCGCTGATCGTCGTCCAGGTCGACCGGTCGGTTGATCGCGCCCACACCCACGAGAGATCGCCCAGGCTGCCGTCCGGGTCCGTCAGCGTGGCGGTCAGCGCCACCCCGACCAGCGGCTGCGGAGACGACAGGCTGACGGTTCCCGCTTCAAGCTCATTCGTCAGCTCGATCGTCACCGCGATCGAATCGAAGTTGCCGGACGGATCCTTGGCCTCAACCACGAACTGGTAGCTGTCCTGCGTCTCATAGTCGAGCTCCGTCCCGACGGCGACACTGATCTGACCGCTGCCGCTGGCGAAGTCGAACAACGTCACGTGATCGCCGGAGATGTCGTAGAACAGCCGATCGCCATTCGGGTCGACCGCCGCCACCGGCGCACCGACGTGCGTGCCGCCGGGTGAGTTTTCGGCGACCGAGCGCACGGTGCTGTCACCGTCCGTGAACGACGGCGGGAGCGAGACTTCATTCACCGTCGTCGTCACCGTCGCGAGGACGTAGTTCTGGCCCCCGATCGTCGCCCCGTGGCGGATCTGCACTTGCTCGGTCAGGGTGTCACTGTCCGCCACGCCGGTCACTGTCACGATCTGCGGATCGTCCCAGGTGTTGGTCGTGAACGAGAGCGTCGCCGGGTCGACCGTCGCCTCGTCCGTGTCGGTGCTCGTCACGGACACGCTCAGCCCCGACGACGGCTCTTCCTCGAGCTCCACCGTGTACGTGGCCGTGGCGCCCTCATCCACGTCCAGGCGTCTGCGCGACAGTTCCAGCGCCGGCAGATCCCGGTCGCTCACGGTGACGCTGACATCACCGATTCGTGCAAGGCTCGAACCGAGCAGCGTGAGCGCCGCGAGCAGCACCGTTTCATCGCGGTCATCCGCGTCCACCGCGCCGATCAACGTGAGGGTCTCGCCGGTGCTCCAGTTGTCGACGGTGAAGTCCAGCCGGGTCGGCCACACGATCAAGGCGCCGGAGTCGGTCAGCCCCAGCAACACTTGCAGCGACCCGCTCGGCTCCGCCTCGAGCCGGGCAGTCAGCGTCGCAGTCTGCCCCTCGTTCACGTTGCCGATCGTCGGCGCGAACGTCAGCTCCGGACGGTCGGGGTCGGCCACGTCAACAGCCAGGCGGGCCAGCACGTAGTCCCGGTCGCCGATGGTCGTTTCGTGCGTGATCACCGCTCGCGTGTGCGCGGCGGAGTCGTCCGACAGCGCCGTCAGCCTGACGGTCTGCGCCGACCGCCAGGTCGACGTGCTGAAGGTCAGGGAGCTCGGGGCGACGGTCAGATCGGTGTCGTCGCTGCTGGACAGTTCGACGGTCAGGTCAGCCGCCGGCTGCGTCGCCGGCGCGACGGTGTACGTCGCGGTCGCGCCTTCCGTCATCTCGGACAGGTAATCGAACGTCACGCCGGCTTCGAAATCGCTGTTCGTGAGGATCAGCGCGGGCGCGTCGTCGTCGCTCACCTCCACCAGCACCGATCGCCCGGAGAACGTGCTCGTGCCGATCGCGACTGAGTGCCCGATGCTGCTCGCTTCGTCCCAGAGATCGTTGTCCGCGACGCCGGTTACGGTGACCGGCTGAGCGATGTTCCAGGTACCGGTCTCGAAGGTCAGCGCACTCGGAAGCACGGTCGCAACAGTTGCATCAGCAGTCACCGGCGAGACGGTCACGGTGTCCGCCGGTGCAGCTGTCAGCGCCACCATGTAGGTCGCCGTGCTCCCCTCCGTGACCTCGACCGTGCGCTCGGACAGGTTGAGCAACGGCAACGCTGCCGCCTCGATACACGCCGAGAACTCGGAGCTATTGGCGCTGAAGGCTTGAGTCGCCGTTGCGGTGATGAAGTTCCCCACCGGCGTCTGCGCCGAGTTGATGGTGCCGTCCAGCGTGCTCGCCTCGAAGGTGGTCGTGCCCCCGCTGCCAGTCACGATCACGCTGTAGCCAAGCCACGCCTGCCCTTCGCCGTAGCCGGAGGCGTCGCACGACGCATTGCTGTAGAAATCCACGATGAATCTCGTGGAGGACGTGCTGTCTAGACGCCCCACGATTCCGATCTCGTCGCCACTCCGGCCCGCCGTCGTCAGGACCGGGAAGTTCTTCAGCCCGTTGGCGCCGGCATCGCCGTCCCCCACGTCGTTGGCGGTCACGCCGTCCGGGCCGAGGTCGATCCCGAGCCCGGCGTTCGAGTGAATCGCGTTCTCCCAGACGGTGTTTCCGACAGCGGTCGATGAGTCGATTGTCACGCCATCCGCGCCGTTGAACGCGATCGTGTTCTCGTCGACGGTGTTGTCGGTCGCTCCACTGCCGATGTGCACGCCCGACCCCGTGTTGCCCAGGGCGGATACGCCGTCCCGAGCGGTACCGATCGAATTGGCGAGAATTACGGTGTCCGTCGCGGCCGAGAGGCTGACGCCGTGCGAGCCGTTGCCGGAGATGACGTTGCGCCTGACTTCGCTCACGACCGCGTTCGCGATGTACACGCCCGCGCCGTCGTTGCCCAGGTCGACCGTCCCGCTGGCGTCGGTCCCGATCACGCTGTCGGTCACGAGCGTTCCCTGCGCGCCGCTTCCCGAGACGCTGACGCCGTGTGAGCCATTACCGGAGATCACGTTGTTCCTGATCTGCACGCGCGCCACCCCAACGATCGAGACGCCAACTCCGCCGTTGCCCTGGTCCGTCGCGCCGCCGGGATTTGTACCGATCCGGTTGTGCTCGATCACCTGAGCGCCCGCGGTCTGGACCACGATCCCGGCCGCGCCGAACCGGTTGATCGCCAGCCCGCGGATCCAGCTATCCGACGCCGCGACGGTCAGGCCGTTCGTCGTTGTCCCGGCATTGGTTCCGTCGAGCTCGATCAGGATCGAACTCACGCTCGCGCCCGGCTGGCTGAGCCCGTCGAGGAACACCGGTTTGGAGATAGTCGGCAGCGCCGAGGCCGGCTGGATCGTGTGCGGTCCGGCGCCTCCGATCCCGAACTCGATGATGCCGCCCACGCCGGCGTTGGCCTGCTGGATCGCAGCGCGCAGCGTGCAGGCTCCGTTCCCGTCGTCGCAGTCTCCGTCGGTCGTGTCGCTGTCCGCCCCGTCGCCGGTTGAATCGACTGTGAACGTTGTGGCCGAGAGCTGGCCGGTCGAAGCGACGGCCGCGAGTGCATCCGCCCTCCCGAAGCCAAACAAGTCATCGAATCCCTGTTCGCCGAGGTCGACGGCGGTCGCCGTGAGCGTGTCGAATACCTGATCGGCGGCCGCCTTCTTCGAGAGCGTCGGCTCGGCGATACGCGTCGCTTCGAGCACGAGCGCCGCAACCCCCGCCACATGCGGCGCCGCTGCGGATGTCCCGTAGAAGGGGCTGGGGAAACCGCCGCCGCCGGTGATCGCCACGCCGTCGATACCGATCAGGTCAGGCTTCCGACGAGTCTCACGCGCAGGGAAGTAGATCTCCGACGCTCCGTAGTCACTGAACGCCTCCAGTTGATCGTGACCCAGGTCTCGGGCGCCGATCGCGCCGGTCGCGATCACACCTGCGACCGCGGGGTGACCGAAGATCCCGCCCGCCGGGACTCCGTGCTCCTTGATCGAGCCCGTGATCACAAACAGCTCGAGCCTGGTCGCGGTGCCCGCCGTGTATCGATGGATGTAGAGGTCAGCGGTCGATCCCGCTGGGAGGTTGACGACCGCGCGCTCGTAAGGACGATCGTCGCCGTCCTGGATTCGAGTGCTGCCCACGCACCGGCCGTTCTGAAGATTGAACTTCGTGGGCTTCCAGCCCCCCACGCAGACAAACAGGTCATAGTCGGTAGCTGCAGCGCCCCAGCGATCGCTCCACTGCAATATCGCGGTGACGCGACCCCGCACCGAGCCCGGTGACACCAACACGAAGCCCGTCGCAATCGCCATCGCTGTGTCGTTCGGGGCGAACGCGTGAAAGCCATCTCCGCCGTCCACGAACTCGGCCTCGTAGTGGCGCTGCGCGAGGTTTCCGCCCGCCGAGACGAACACCGCCCCGCCGGCGACCGCGTCCGCCGCCGCCAGCGCCACGGCGCCATCCTCGAAGTACGGCTCGCGGTGGAACCCGAGGTCGTCGACGATGATGTCGGCGCCCGCCCCACCGAAGGCGTCGTTCGCCAACCAGTCGATCGCCTCGACCATTTCGAGGCTTCCGCTCGGCCCGGAAAAGGCCAGGCTGGCGCCGGGCGCGAGGTCGTGGACGATCTCCAGCAGCGCTGTGCCTTCGTCACCGTCGCCTGGCAAGTTGGGATCGATCTCGACCATCGCGGGCAGGTCGCCGAGCAACTGTGAGTCCGACATCGAGTCGACGCCGTCCGAGATCACGCCCACCTTGACGCCGGCGCCGTTGAGCTCGCTCCACGCGCGCACCAGACTGGCGCGGTGGATCGCGTCCCCTTCGCTGGTCGCCGAGCCCGCCCGCGTGACCGCGTAGTCGGGCAGCGTGACCTCATCGACGACATCGAGGGCAGCGAAGTCGTCCAGCGCCGTTGTGGGAATCCAGGCCTGGATCACTCCCCAACGGGCGTTGACGATCTCGATCCGCGCGTCGAGCTCACGCAGCTCCGCCAGCGCCTCCTCGGATGTCGAGTCCATGTAGAGGTAAACCTGAACGTTGCCGGCCGCGTCGACACGAATCAGCTCGTCCTGCGGCTCATCCGCTGGCGGCGCCGATTTCAATTCCGCGCGGTCAACCAACGCGTCACGCGTGACGGCGCCATCCACGTCTGCCGCCTGTGACTGCTGCGCAGCGGCGACCGATTCTTGCGCGGACGCCAGCAGCTCGCGCAGTAACGGGCTGATCTTCGAGTCCTCCTTGTCCGGCGGGTCCTGCGCGAGCGCGCCAGCCACTGCCAGCCAGACAAGCACCACCGCCGCCACGGCGACGCCGGCACGCTTCACCAACGGATGGATCGAGCTACACATGCCCTGCGGGCACCTCCGCAGTTCACGTGTACCGCACGCCTACCCGTACCTCGCAACGATGTGGCGTCGCAACCGCGCCAGTGCGCGCGACCGCGGCTGCCCAGTCCCGCCTAGCTGTCTTCCCACTGCACGAACATCGGCATCAGCACGTGGACATAGTTTTCGCGGCCGATCACGCGAAACACGCCCGGGTTGGAGGGGCCACTCGTCTCCATCGCGATCTCCGCCTGGCGCGAGGCGACCTGCAGCGCCTCCTGCAGGTAGCGCACGTTGTAGGCGATGCGCGAATCTTCGCCTTCGACGGTCGCGCTGACCCGGCCGCGGTGGTTGCCCATTTCGTCGGCCCGCGCCGTCAGCGTGATCCCGGCGTCGCCGTTCGCATCGCCGTGGAAGCGCAATCGCACGATCCCACTGCTCTCGCGCGCGAACACGGCGGCGCTCTTGACGCTCTGCTGCAGGGCGTCACCGGGCAGCACCACGCGCGTTTGGTACTCGGACGGAATCAGCTGGTCATAGGTCGGGTAGTTGCCCTGGATCAGTTGGGCCGTCATCTGGGTCGTGGCCAGGTGGAAGCGCACGTAGCTGCGGTCGCCGTGCAGATACAGCTCCACGGTGCCGTCGTCGTCGGTCAGGATCCGCTCCAGCTCGCGCAGCGCGCGAGCCGGGATCGTGATTTCGAGCGGCTCGGTCAGCTCCGAGATCACGCGCATGTCGAAGACAGCGAGCCGGAAGCCGTCGGCCGCGGCGAGCGTCATCTGCTCGCCCTTGAAGCGGAAATGCACGCCCGTCAGCACCGGCCGGCCGTCGTCGGTCGCGGCCGCGAAGACCACGTGCCGCAGCGCCTCGCGGAACTCGCTGGCGACGATCTTGATCCGGTCTCCCTCGCCAACCCCGGGGATGTTGGGATACGACTCGGCGCTCATCCCGTGGATGCTGCTCTCGTTCGCGTCGCTGGCGCGAATCTGCGCGACGAGCGAGTCGGGCGAGACGGAGATCTCGGTCTCGCCGCCGCCCAGCGAGGTCACCAGCTCATGCAGGAACTTGTGCGGGATCGTGATCGCCCCGGGCTCCGCGACACTGGCGTCGATATTCGCGATCAGCGCGATCTCGGTGTCCGTCGCGGTCAGCCTGACGCCGTCCTCGCCAGCGGCGAGGTGTACGTGGCGGAGCTGGTCGAGGCTATGGCGCGTGGCCACGGCGTGGCTGACAAGCGAGAGGCCGCGCTCAAGGGCGAGCTGGCTGGTTTGGATGCGCAAGGGTAGGCCCCTTCCCGGACGATTGACGCCATCTGATCAGATGGGTAGGCGATTTGCCACAAGGGCATCCTATTCGCCGCGCCCCTCACTGGTCACGCGATCGGACTCGATACAGAACGGCGGTGGAAAACGTGTGGATGCCGCAATGATCGGCCGCGGATCAGGCCGGCGCGGCGCCGGGCAGCACTTCGAGAATCCCGCGCAGATCAGGGTAGGTCCAGGTCGCAGCGGCGCGCAGCCCGCGCTCACGCTCGGGGTCCGGGTAGCGGCGCACGTGATAGACGGGCAGCCCGGCATTGTTCGAGCCGTTGACATCGGCGTAGGGGCTGTCGCCCACGTAGAGGATCGCATCGGCCGGGAGATCGAGGCTCTGGCAGAGCTGACGGTAGAACGGCAGGCGCGGTTTGTAGGACCGCGCGGTCTCGGACGAGAGCACGACCTCCGCTGTAATCCCCGCCGCTTCGAGCGCCGGCGCCAGGTGCCCGTCGTCGGCGTTGCTGCCCACCGCGACGCGATAGCCGCGCGCGCGCAAGCCCTCGAACACCTCCGCCACTTCGGGATAGGCAGGCACTGCCGACATATGGTCCCAGAGATTCTGGAACGCCCGCTCGGCAGGAATCGCGTCAACTGAATGGTGCGTAAAGGCGTGCCGAAAGTGCTGCGGCCAGGTCTCCGAGAAGGGACGAAAGACCGGCTCCGGGTCGTCAAGCGAGCCCTCGCGCACGATCCCGTCCGATTCGGCCAGCGCGCGCGAGGCTTCGATCCAGGCCTCCCAGACTTCCTCGCCGGTCGTGTGGTTGACGCCGTGCTCGACGAGCATCTGGTGAATCAGGTTGGCGAAGTCGCGCTCCTCCAGCTGCAGCAACGTGCCGTAACAATCGAAGGCCACGGCGCGCACCGAGGCGGCAGCCCGTTCGGGCCCAACCGCGGGCGGTGGGAGCTGGCTGGGTTCGGCGACCTCAGTCACAGGATGCTCACAGGACGCTGGCTGGCTGCTGGCTGGCTGCTCACGAGCTGCGGCGAGCCAGCCAGCGGGCGGCGTCCTTGGCGTGGTACGTCAGGATCAGGTCGGCGCCGGCGCGGCGGATGCCGGTCAGCGTCTCCAGCACGATCCGCTCCTCGTCGATCCAGCCATTGGCGGCGGCGGCTTTGACCATCGCGTACTCGCCGCTCACGTTGTAGGCCGCCAGCGGGACATCGAAGCGTTGGCGCGCGTCGCGGACGACATCGAGCCAGGCCAGCGCCGGCTTGACCATCACCATGTCGGCGCCCTCGGCGAGGTCACGCTCGATCGCGCGCAGCGCCTCGCGTCCGTTGGCGGGGTCCATCTGGTAGGCGCGGCGGTCGCCGAACGCGGGCGCCGAGTCGGCGGCGTCGCGGAACGGGCCGTAGAAGGCGGAGGCGAACTTGGCGGCGTAGGAGAGCAGCGTGAGTTCGGCGAACCCGCTCTCGTCAAGCGCCTCGCGAATCACGCCGATCCGCCCGTCCATCATGTCGCTCGGCGCGATGATGTCGGCCCCCGCCTCCGCCTGGCTCACGGCAGTCCGGGCCAGCAGCTCGACGCTCGCATCGTTGATCACTCGGCCCTGGTCGTCGACCAGGCCGCAGTGCCCGTGATCGGTGTACTCGCAGAGGCAGACATCGGTGATCACCACCAGCTCGGGATCGGCGTCTTTCAGCTCGCGCACCGCCTGCTGGATGATCCCGTCGGCGGCCCAGGCCTCGGAGCCCTGCGCATCCTTGCTGGCCGGCAACCCGAAGAGCAGGATCGCGGGAATGTCGAGCGACGAGAGCTCCGCCGCCTCGCGCGCCAGCTGGTCGACCGAGAGTCGCGACTGACCGGGCATCGAGGCGATCGGGTCGCGCACACCCCGCCCATGGGTGACGAAGATCGGGTAGATGAAATCGGTCGGGGCGAGTCGGGTCTCGCGCACCATCGCGCGCAGCGTGTCGCTGCGCCGCAGCCGCCGCATGCGGTGGCTGCTGGGAATGGTCAGGCGGGTTCGGTGCGTCGTCATCGGCGTGCGCTGTGCTCCCTGCGGGCTTGGATGATCGCTTCCACGAGCCCCTCCATGGTATGGACCACGGCCTCGATCGTCACAGTAATCCCGGCTGCACTCGCCGCGGCGGTCGTCACCGGGCCGATTGAGGCGACCTCGGTTTCCTGCAACAGCTCAGTGCCTGCCTGCTCGACGAGGCCATGCACCGTGGAGGGGGCGGTGAACGTGATCGTATCGACCTCGCCGTCGCGCAGCTGCTGGAGCACCGCCTCGACCGGGGAGGCGGTCCGCACGTCGTAGACGGCGATGTCATCGACCTGCGCCCCGGCATCGCGCAGCCCATCGCTGAGTGCGGGGCTGCCCTGGGCGGCGCGCGGCAGCAGGACCCGACGACCTCGAACGGAGCCGCTGAGCAGCGCGTCGAGCAGTGCCGCTGAGGTGTAACGGTCGGGCACGATGTCCGGTCGCAGGCCGACGCGCTCCAGCGCAGCGCTGGTGGCGGGCCCAATCGCGGCGAGCCGCACCCCACCGTAGGCACGCGCGTCGCCGCCCGCCTCGCGCAGCTGCTCGTGGAACCGTTGTACGCCGTTGACGCTGGTGAAGACCACGTCGTCATAGCTGCCGCGGCGCAACCGCTCGATCGCCCCACGAATCAGCGCCGTCTCTCCGTCACAGAGTTCGATCGCCGGCATCACCAGAGGGATCGCGCCTTGCGCGCGCAGCATCGCGGCAAACCCCGCCGCAGAGTGGCCCGGACGGGTGACCAGGATGCGCCGTCCGTGCAGGGGCCGGGACTCGCGCCAGCTAAGCCCCTCAGCGAGCTCGACGACGGGGCCGATGACGAGCGTCACGGGCGGCCGCAGGCCCGCGGCGGCGGCGAGCGCCGGCAGCTCGGCCAGCGTGCTCGTCACGCTGTGTTGCTCGGGCATCGAGGCTCGCTCGATCGCGGCGGCGGGCGTGTCGGCGTCCAGGCCGGCGTCGATCAGGCGCGCGCTGATCTCGGTCAGCGCGCGCCAGCCCATCAGCACCACGATCGTCCCGCCGGTCTGCGCGATCGCCCGCCAGTTGATCGGCGGGGCGTCGTTGTCCGCCTCCTGGCCGGTCACCACGGTGAAGCTCGAGGCGTGCCGACGGTCGGTCACCGGGATCCCGGCCAGTGCGGCCGCGGCCGTCGCGGAGCTGACGCCGGGAATCACCTCGAACGGCACGTCCGCGTCGTGCAGCGCGTCGGCCTCTTCGCCGCCGCGACCGAACACGAACGGGTCCCCGCCCTTCAGGCGCACGACCTGTAATCCGCGTTGGGCCCGCTCGATCAACAGCGCGTTGATCTGTTCCTGCGGCATGCCTCGCGAGCCGGAGCCGGCCGGGCTCTTGCCGGCGTCGATGATCTCGGCCCGGGGGAGCGCGTGCGCCAACAGCTCACGGCTGACGAGACGGTCATGCACGACCACATCTGCCCTGCTCAACGCGCTCAGGCCGGCGAGCGTGATCAGATCGGGATCGCCAGGACCGGCCCCGACCAGCGTGACGCGACCGGTACTCATGTACTCATCGCTCGATCTCCGCGAGCAGCTCCCGCCCGCCCCGATCGAGCAGCAGCGCTCCCACCTCGCTGCCGATCTCGACGGCGTCCGCATCGCTGCCCGAACGCTGCATCTCGATGCGACGCGCGCCATCGAAGCTGAGCAACCGCGCCAGCACGGTCACCTGCCCGGCGCGGGTGTGCGCCAGCGAAGCGATCGGCAGGCTGCAGCCGACCCCAATCGCGGCGAGCACCGCGCGTTCGGCGCTCACCGACACCCGCGTCGGGCGGTCGTCGCAAACCTCGAGCGCGGCGCGGGTCGCCGCATCGTCGGCGCGGCACTGCAGCGCGATCGCGCCTTGGCCGGGCGCGGGCAGCATCACGTCGGGTGGCAGCAGCTCGCTCGCGGCCTCTGATCGATTCAGCCGAATCAGGCCGGCGGCGGCCAACAGCAGCGCGTCGACTTCGCCGTCGGCGAGTTTGCGCAGCCGCGTATCGACGTTGCCGCGGATATCGGTGGGCACCAGCTGCGGCCAGCGCGCGAGCAGCTGCGCCGCCCGTCGGCGGCTCCCCGTGCCCACGGTCGAGCCCGGCGGCAGCGCAGCGAGCGGTGCGCCGTCGCGTGTGGCGACCGCATCGCGCACATCAGCGCGCGGCAGAAACGCCGCCAGCACCGTCCCGTCCAGCGGCGCCGAGGGCACGTCTTTGGCGCTGTGCGTGGCGACATCGATCTCGCCATCCAGCAGCGCCTGCTCAAGGGCGCGCACGAAGACGCCGCGCCCGCCCAGCGTGTGCAGCGAGGTCGTGCGGTCGCGGTCGCCTTCCGACTGGATGATCACCTCGATCGTCTCGGCGCCGCCGGCCCGAATTGCCGTAGCAGCCTCGGCAGTCTGGATCCGGGCGAGGATGCTGCCGCGGGTACCGAGGCGCAGCGGCGGCATCTCAGGCCTCCCTCGAAACGCGGCAGGGCTCGAGCAGGCTGTCGAGCCGCGGCTGCGCATGGTCGCGCAGCGGCGCGCCCAGCCGCGCGAGCAGCAGCGCCTTGGCCTGGCCGCGACTGCGCTGCGCCAGCAGCGCGCGCAGGCGGCCATCGATCGCCTGCTGCCACGCGTCGGCCGGGATCGGCCGGAAAACGCGCCGGCGGCGCAGGTCGGCGCGCACTTCGGCGACCAGCTCAGCCAGCGGCGCGGTGTCGTCGCCGAAGTAGACGGTCAGCTCTTCGCGCACGCGCCGCGCGATCGCGGGGCTGCCGCCGCCGGTCGAAATCGCGATCGTCAGCGGCGACTCGCGCACCACCGCGGGCAGGATGAAGTCACAGTTGGCGGGATCGTCGGCCGCGTTGAGCAGAATCCCGCGCCGGCGGGCCTCCTGCGAGAGTCGGGCATTCGCCGCAGCGTCGCCCTGCGCGGCCATCACGACTGCGAAGCCCTGCATGTCACCGTCGCAGTACTCGCGCGCCCGATGCACGATCTGGTCATCGTCGCGCAGGCCGATCAGTTCATCGTCCAGACGCTCCGCGACGACGGTGATCGCAGCCCCCGCAGCGCGCAGGCCGCGCACCTTCTCAGCCGCGAGCGCCCCGCCGCCGACCACGAGCACCGGACGCGCCCGCAGGTCTAGGAAGATCGGGTACCAGGCTGGCGGCGCAGAATCGCTCAAGCGAACTCCAACTAGAGGTCGAGTTCGGCCAGGCCGATGCCTCGTTCGCCCTGCACGCTGTAGAGCAGCCACGCCCGGCCATTCTCCGTGAACACGCCAGGGTCGCGTAGCTGATTGACCGGATCCGGCGCCCAGCCGCGCACCGAGGGCGCGTGCGGCAGGTCGGCGCCCTCCCAGTCGCGTTCGGGCCGCAGCAGCTCCTGCTCGGGTCCCGCCTGCCAGTCGCGCCAGTCGCTGCGCGTGTCGACGGCCGAGACGTAGATTCGCTCCGGCGCCTCGCCGACCAGCGTCCAGAAGACCCACAGCGTGTCGCCGCGCTGCAACAGCGCGCAGTGACGCATGTCGTTGCTGAACAGCTGTGGGCCGTGCTCGAAGTTGGTCAGTCCGTCGTCGGAGCGACAGAGGATGCCCGGCTGCGCCATGCCGATCCAGTCCTCCTCGCGCTGCAACATCCGCAGATAGGAGTTGGCCAGCAGCTCTTCAGCCGCTGCGAAGTGGATGCCGTCCTTCGACCGCGCCACGCGGGTGCGCTGATTGCCGTCGGGCAACGCGCCGTGGAAGTACATGCGGATCTCGCGCCGCTCGTCGTCGACGTGCACATCGGGAGAGGCGACGTGCGGGTAGAACCAGCCGCGCTCGATGCCCGCCGCGACGCGTGGGTCGTCGACGTTGAAATCCTCGCGCTCGTGAGGGAATGCGGTCTGCTCGACGGCCAGCGTGCCCGGCTCGTAGGTGCTCCACGGCCCCTCAACCGAATCCGCGCTGGCCAACCGGATGTAGCGCCCGTGGTGGTCGGCGAAATAGAGCAGGTAGGCGCCCGGCGCGTCGGTCAGCCATTCGGGCGTGCGGATCAGCGAGGGCCCGTTGATGTTCACGCCCATCCGGCTGTCCATGTTCGGACGGATGATGGGCCCGTCGCCGACGCGTCGTGCTCGCATGCTCGGACTCCTGTCGCAATCGTCGTCGGCTCCGTGCCGCCTCCGGGCTGACTTGATCAATGGTAGTGCGCGATAGGCTGGCCTCGCCGTGGGTGCGTGAGCTTGAGGGAGCGGGATGTCACTGCAGACGGGCGCGCTGCGCGAGACGATCGAGATGCTGATTCTCGGCCTGATCGTCTTCTTGTTGGCTCGCGAGGCGGTGCAGAACTTTCAGGTCGAGGGCAGCAGCATGCGGCCGACGCTGGACAACTCCGACCTCGTGCTGGTCAACAAGGTCGGCTACTGGAAGCTCAACCTCGGTCCGTTCGACGCGCTGATCCCCGGCCGCAACAACGGCGAATTCCTGATGGGCGGGCCCGACCGCGGCTCGGTGATCATCTTTCGCCCGCCCTACCGCTCCGACAAGGACTTCGTGAAGCGCGTGATCGGCCTGCCCGGCGACACCGTCGAGGTGCGTGACGGCTGGGTCTGGGTCAACGGCAGCCGGCTGCAGGAGTTCGCCTACACCGCGGCGCTGCCGAACTACAGCTGGGGCCCGGCGCGGATTCCGCCCGAGCACTACTTCGTGCTGGGCGACAATCGCAACCGCAGCTCCGACTCGCACAGTTTCGGACCGATCCACGAGGACCACATCGTCGGCGAGGTGCTGCTGCGCTGGTTCCCGCTCGACCGGATCAGCACCGGCGTCGGCCTGCCCACCATCGACGAGACAGGAGAGCTGCTCCCATGACCAACGCAGATGCGGCGCTGGTGTCGCTGCGTGAGGTCGGCGCAGTCCTGGAAGGGCATTTCCAGTACGCGTCAGGCCGCCACGGTCCGATCTACGTGGAGAAGTTCCGGCTGCTCGAGCATCCCGAGGTGACCGCCCGGCTGTGCGCCCAGATCGCCGAGCAGTTCAGCGGAACAGCGATCGAGGTCGTGGTCGGCCCAACGACGGGCGGGATTCTGCTCGCCCACGAGACCGCGCGCGCGCTCGGCACGAGGATGCTCTTCGCCGAGCGCGCAGCGGCCGGCGGCCGAGTCTTCGAGCGCGGCTTCAGCTTCGCAGCCGGACAGCCGACGCTGGTCGTCGACGATGTGCTGACCACCGGCGGCTCGATCCGGGAGACGATCGACGCAGTGCGCGCCGGCGGCGGCGAGCCGGTCGGCGTGGGCGTGGTCGTCGACCGCACCAACGGCGCGACGGACTTCGGTCTCCCGTTCTTCGCCTGCATCGCGTTGGAAGTGCCCAGCTATCCCGCCGACGAATGCCCGCTCTGCATATCCGGCGCCCCGCTGACCATCACCTAGCTGCCCAACGCGGCCTAGCAGCCCGCAGCGTGCGCGGACGGGAACGCCTCGGCGCGCACGGCGGCAACCGCTTGATCGATCGCCGCGTCCATCCGCTCGCAGAGCAAGCCGGGCTGACGCTCGAACATCCCACGCACCCAGGCGATCCGCCAGCGCTGGTCGGCGCTGAGCCGATGCGCCGCCTCAGCCTCGGCCACCTCGTCCTCATCCTCGATCAGCGCCTCCTGGCCAGGGCGGATCAGCGCATCGAGCAGCAGGTCGTGGTACTCGATCACCCCGCCGTCGCAGCGCACGGACTCCAGCGCATCGAAGCGGTAGAGCCGCAGCGAGCCGTCGGGACGATGGATGCGGTAGCCGCCGTACGGACGCCCCGGCCACCAGACGCCCCAGGAGGTGAAGCCGGCGGAGCCCTCGAACGGGGGAGCGCCGTCGGCCAGCCAGCGGCCCACGATCAGCTCGTCGCTGACCAGCCAACGCTCCAGCGGAAACTCCTGCGTCGCGCCGTCGAGCGCGATCTTGCGCTCGATCAGGCGCGACGGCGGAACCGTGGGCAGCGGCCCCTCGCCCAAGTGCTCGCTCATGACTGAAATGTAGCGTGCCGGGCCGCCGCGCCGCGCTTCGCCGCGTGCGTGCTACGCTCGCGTGCGGTTGCGTTGGACGGCGTCGCTGTTGATCCGTTCGGTCCCGACCGCCGTTGCAGGCACTACACATCCCCGCAGCGCCGATGCACACTTCAGGGAGAGCACGCGCATGCCCGCAGTCGTCGTGATCGGCGGCCAATGGGGCGACGAAGGCAAGGGCCGCGTCGTCGACCTCCTGGCCCGCAAGGCGTCGATCGTGGTTCGCTACTCGGCTGGCAACAACGCCGGGCACACGATCGTCAATCGGATGGGCGAGTTTGCGCTGCATCTGGTACCCGCCGGCATCTTCTACGCCGAAAAAACCTCGATCATCGGCAACGGCGTCGTGATCGACCCGGCCGTGCTGATCGAGGAGATCACCAAGCTGGAGACGCGCGGGGTCAGCACCGAGCGCCTGCGCGTCTCCGACCGCGCCCATCTGATCATGCCCTGGCACCCGATCATCGATTTCGCCGACGAGGCGATGCGCGGCGACAAGGCGGTCGGCACCACCGGCAAGGGCGTCGGGCCGGCGTTCACCGACAAGGTGGCGCGCTGGGGCATCCGGATGAGCGAGCTGGCCGACCCGGAAGGCTTCGGCGAGCGCCTGCAGATGGTGCTCGACTACAAGAACCAGGTGCTGACCAAGCTCTACGATCTGCCACCGCTTGACTTCGACGAGATCTTCACCAACTACCGCAGCTATTGGGCGCGCCTCGCCCCCTACGTGACCGACACCAGCGCGATCTGTCAGCAGGCGCTGCATGATGGACACCGGATCCTGCTGGAAGGCGCGCAGGGCAGCCTGCTCGACCTCGACAGCGGAACCTACGACTACGTCACCTCGTCGGTCCCGACCTCCATGGCGGCCGGCGCGGCGATCGGCGCGGGCATCGCGCCGGGCGACATCGACCGCGTGATCGGGGTCTACAAGGCCTACCAAACGCGCGTCGGCAACGGGCCGATGCCCACCGAACTGCATGGCGCGGAGGGCGAGCGGCTGCGCGAGGCGGGCCACGAGTACGGCACCACCACCGGCCGGCCGCGTCGCTGCGGATGGTTCGACAGCGTGGCGGCGCGCTACACGATTCGGCTCAATGGCTGCCAGAGCATCTCGCTGACGCGCGTCGACGTGCTGGATGACTTCGAGCTGCTCAAGGTCTGCGTGGCCTACGCGATCGACGGCCGCCGCGTGGAGACCTTCCCCAGCTCGAGCGCGGCGGTCGCCGCGGCCAAGCCGGTCTACGAGGAGCTGCCCGGCTGGCAGACCGACACCAGCCACTGCCGCAACTTCGACGACCTCCCGCCCAACGCGCAGACCTACGTGCGGCGCATCGAGGAGCTGATCGGCGCGCCCGCCGCGCTCGTCAGCGTCGGCCCCGAACGCGACCAGGCGATCATTGTCGACCCCATCCTCTAGCACCCTGCTTCGGTAATCTCAGCGCCAAAAGCGCACGAGGAGCGCACGATGTCGGAAACCGTTCTCTCGATCCTGATCTGGCTGCACGTGATCGCCGTGGCCGTCTGGCTCGGCGGGCAGGTGCTGACTGCGGCCGCGGTCGTGCCGACGCTGCGCGCGACCGGCGACCGCGACTTCTGGCTCAACGCGCTGGAAGATTTCACCCGCCGGTTCGGACGGATCGGGATCGTCGCGATGATCATCATCGTGGTCACCGGCGGCGCCATGATCGACCCGCGCCTTGATCAGGCGGAGAACTTCGGCTCATCGATCTATGACGCGCGCTGGGGCATCATCTTCGTGACCAAGATGGCGCTCTGGGTGGCGATGATCGGAGTGATCGGGTTGCACCAGTTCGTCTTCGGCCCGCGCCAGCTACAGCTCGCGCGGGCGGGCGTCGCCGCCGGCGCAGCTGGTGACAGCGCCGCGCTGGTGCGGATTCGCCGGATCACGATTGTGCTCTCCATCGTGGGTTTGCTGCTCACCCTCGCCGTCGCCGGCGCGGGCGCGTTCCTGGGCAACCACAACTTCTCCATGAATCCTGTCTAGCCGTGTCGCGGCTGTTGTTGGGGGCGGTCGCCCTCGCATTGCTGGTCGCTCTGTTCGACGCCGCCGGCGCGTCCGCACAGAGCGACGCCGCGGAGGTTCGAATCCTGGCCCGCAAAGCCCAGGACGGCCGCGTTGAGTTCTGCCTGCGGATCGAAGCGACAGCAGCGCGGAGCTGCCCCGACGATCGGTTCTTCCCGTTCGAAACCGCCACCGTTGGCAGCTGGCTGCGCTCGCGAACGATCGAGCTCGGCCAGGCAACGCTGCGCATCCGCGCTCGGCGCAATCCTGATCGCCGGATCGAGTTCGCGCTCGGCGTCGAGCTGGACGACGAGTCGAGTGTGATCCAGCCCGAGCTGCGCTTCCTCAATTGGGACGCGGTGAGAGTTGGTCGCTGGTTGCGCAGCTCGCCGGTACTCGTGCGTGTCGCGATCCCGCTCCCGGCAAAGGGAATCGACGAGGACGCGCCGCGACTGGCACAGGGTGAGCGGGCGCCCAACTTCGCACTGCCGCGCCTCAGTGGTGAGGGCCTGCTGGCGCTCTCGGACTTCCGCGGCCGGACGGTCGCGATCGCCTTCTGGGCATCGTGGGGCTCGGGCGACGCCGAGCTGCTGCGCGCGCTCGATGCAGTGTGGCGCGAGCAGGGCGCGAACGAAGGCGGGTTCGTCGCAGTGGCAGTCAACACCTACGACACCTGGGAGGGGGCGACACGGGCCTACGCCGACATCGACGTTGGATTCGACAGCGCGATCGACGCCGAAGCGGTGGTCGCCAGGCACTACCGCGTCGACGGGCTGCCCGAGCTGTACCTGATCGACGCCAGGGGCATCTACCGCGAACGGCTGATCGGCCTGGTCGACGCGAGCATGATCGCAGCCGCGATCGCGCGCACAGGCGAACCGTTGCCCTAACCTGCCTGAGTTCCCCACCAAACGACCAGTTCGACCAGTGTCGAACAACCACGGAGCCTGATGATGACCGAATATGAAGACGTTCTGTACGAAACCAAAGGCCGGATCGCGATCGTCACGCTGAACCGACCCGAGAAGATGAACGCGCTCAGCCACCGACTGCGCGCCGAGATGTTCAGCGCGCTCAAGGACGCCGAGGCCGACGCCGACGTCCGCGTGGTGATCATCCGCGGCGCGGGGCGCACCTTCTCGGCCGGCTACGACATCACGCCGGTCCCCAACCTGTCCGAGTCGGACTATCTCGACCTGCGCTCGGGCCTCCCCAGCGTCGGCCCGATTCACCCGGGACAGGGACAGTGGCCGCAGCACCTGCTCAGCGGCTACTGGCAGATCTGGGAGCTGACCAAGCCGGTCATCGCCCAGGTGCACGGCTACTGCCTGGCGGGTGGATCCGAGCTGGCCAGCATGTGCGACCTGATGTTTGTCGCCGACGACGCCATCATCGGCTACCCGCCCGTCCGCGCGATGACGACTGTGGACGTGCTCTACCACCCCTGGCACATGTCGATGCGCAAGGCCCGCGAACTGACCTACACCGGTGACTCAGTGACCGGCGCCGAGGCCGTCGAGCTGGGCTGGGCCAACCGCTGCTTCGCGGTTGACGAGCTTGCCGCCGCGACCGAAGCCTTCGCGGAGCGAATCGCCAACATCGAGCCCGACATGGTGCAGATGAGCAAGCGCGGCATCAACCGGGCCTACGAAGTGATGGGCATCCGCACGGCGTTGGCCGTGGGAGCCGACATTCAGGCGCTCTCGACCTACCGCGGAAGCGCCGGCAACTTCGGCGCGATCGCGCGCGAAAAGGGCCTCAAGGCCGCGCTCAACTGGCGCGACGGACCGTTCCAGGATTACGGCGCTGCAAAGACCCGACCAAGCGCGCCCAAGCAGCAGTAACGCGGCGTTCCCCCTAACGGAGGGCGTGGCTACCATGTGCGCTGGCCGCGCGGTCGTCGATGCCTCCATGAGGGCCGCGTCGTGCTGAGGTGAACCAAGATGCCGAGCCAGGGAATCCCCCAGTCGTTCGGGTTGATCGTGATGTTCGGCATGCTGATCGCGGGCGTGGTGGCACTCGTCGGCTTCGCAATCGTCAAGGGCGCAGACCGCCACGAGCTGCACGGTCGCGTGGTAGCCAATGAAGCGACCGCCGCGCTCTGGAGCAGCGGCGACCACTGCATCGAGGAAGGCCAGGAGGCCGACCCCTCGCTCGAGCTCGTGGAGCGCCTGCCGCTGACCTGCGAGGCCGCGGCGCCACTGCCGATTGAAGAGATCGATCAGGAAGCGCTGGTCGCCGGCGCGAGCGTCTCTCGTGGCGCGGAACTCTTCATCGCCAACGGCTGCCAGGTCTGCCACGGCGATACCGGCGAGGGCATCGTGGGGCCGACGATCGCCCAGACCGGCCTCGACATCCACGGCGTGCTGACGCAGTACCGCCAGCCGCGCGGCGTGATGCCCGAGCAGGACCCCGAGGATGTGCCGCCCGAAGACATCGCCGACATCTGGTCCTGGCTCCAGACGCTGCCGTTGCCCGATGAACTGGTCGACCCCGACAACAACGCGCTCGGCCACGAGAACATCGGTCAGTGGGCGAGTAACTGAGCCCGCCAGCGACCGGTACGCAACCACCCCTGCGAGTCGATCCCAACGACCTCCCCGCGGGAGAGCCGCCGCGAAGGGGCTGAGAGGGAGATTCGACCGTCAATCCGACGGCGCTAACCGCGCCGTAACGACCGAAACGAGTCGCGGATATCCCGAGCGAGCAGCTCCGGCTCTTCGGCCGCCGCGAAGTGTCCGCCGCGAGCCATCTCGGTATAACGCACGAGGTTGAAGAACCGGCCCACCCACTCGCGCGGCGGGTGGCCGAGTTCAACCGGGAAATGGGCGAAGTGCGTTGGCACGGTGACGGGATTGTCGGGGCTGAGTTGACTCGGCGCGCGCGAGTTTTCGTAATAGAGCCGCACCGAGGAGCTGATCGTCTGCGTGGCCCAATAGATCGTGAGCTGAGTGAGCAGCTCGTCCTTCGAGAACCGCGACTCGATCTCGCCGCCGCAGTCGCTCCAGCTGCGCCACTTCTCGATGATCCATCCGGCCAGGCCGGCCGGAGAGTCGTTCAATCCGTACGCGAGGCTCTGCGGCTTGGTGCCCTGCTGGTGCCCATAGGCGCCTTCCTCAGCTTGCCACAGTCGGCGCTGAGCAAGGAATTCCTTCTCACCCTCCGTGAGTTCGTCATCCGGCGGGATCGGCGACCCACGGTTGGCGGCCGTGAGGTGAATCGCTCTGACCGTGGCCGGAAAGTTGAGGCCGAGGTTGGTCGTGACCTGCGCGCCCCAGTCCCCGCCCTGGGCCACGAACCACTCGTAGCCCAAACCCTCCGTCATCAGCGCCTGCCACAGCTCGGCGATGCGAATCGTGCTCATCCCCCGCCGGGTCGGTCGGTCGGAAAATCCGTATCCCGGCATCGACGGAACAATCACATCGAACGAGTCGGCGGCATCGCCGCCGTGACTCGCTGGGTCGGCCAACAGCGGGATGATCTTGAGCATCTCGGTGAAGCTGCTCGGCCATCCGTGGGTCAGCACAAGTGGAATCGGATCGGGCCCCGCGCCCCGCGCATGAATGAAGTGAATCCCCAACCCCTCGACTTCCGCGCGGAAGTGTGCGTGGCGATTGATCGCCGCTTCCTGAACACGCCAGTCGAATCCGTCAGCCCAGTACTCGCAGAGGCTTCGGAGATAGGACAGATTGGAACCGTAATCCCAGCCTGCGCCTTCCAACTCGTCCGGCCAGCGAGTGCGGCGCAGACGAACGCGGAGATCTTCAAGCGTGTCGTCCGAAATGTGAACCGTGTACGGCTGGATGTTCATCTTCGACCTTTCAAGCCCCAGCGCGGCGGCAACGTCGGCCGAGAACCGCTGCGCCGCCGCACGCTCAGCATCTATACCCCTGGATACGCCTCCGCCAACAACCCAGCAAGAATCGCGTTGAACTCGTCGGGCAGCTCCCAGTACACCGAGTGGCCGGCCGTGGGCACCTCGACGTAGCGTGCGCCGGGGACGTGCTCACTGGCGGCCTTGATCAGCACGGCTGGGATGATCGCGTCCAACTCTCCGGCGAGGAAGACGGTCGGCATCGTCAGCGCCGCCAGGTCCTCTATCGCCACCGCGCCCTGATCGACGCCGAAGCTGAGCGATCCATCGCCGCCCGCGACCGGCGGATTGAGGCCGCGGACCTGCTGATAGAGGAACAGGCCGTTGGGATTTCGGTCGATGAAGTCCGGGCCAACCATCATCGTCTGTCCGCCGGCTTCCGCGTTGCCGAGCGCCTGCGCGACCGCCTTGGCCATCTCCTGCAGCAGGTGCTCGTCCCAGATGCCCAGGAAGGTGTCGGCCATCATCAGCCCGCGCACGCGATCGGGATGCGCAACCGCGTAGGGCAGCACCGAGAAGCCACCCATCGACTGACCAACCAGCACGGCGGCGGCGATCTCAAGGTGGTCCATCAGCTCCTCAAGGTCGCGGCGAAACGCCGCACGCCCCTCGCCGGAGAGATCCTGGCTCTGTCCCCAACCGCGCACCTCGTAGGTCACGCAGCGAAAGCGATCGCGGAAATGCGGGATCTGCTGCCACCAGCTCAGGTGGTTCCCGCCCGCGCCGTGCACGAAGACGATCGTCTCGGCTGCGTCGCCGAACGTGTCGTAGACAAGCGTCCCGCCGGTCACATCAAGGGTTTGAGGCATGGGAATCTCCTGTTTCTACTCAGGGTTGGCCAGAGGCTAGCGGCTAGAGGCTGCCTCGTAAGCGCGGGTCGAGTACGTCTCGGAGCCGGTCGCCCATGAAGTTCGCCGCCAGCACGAAGAGCATGATCAGGACACCGGGCAAAATTGTGGGCCACAGGCTGTTGCGAATCACCGGGAACCCCTCCGCGATCATGTTGCCCCAGGTGGCCTGGGGCGGCTGCGCTCCGAAGCCGAGGAAGCTGAGCGCGGCCTCGGAGAGAACTGCGATGCCCACCAACAGCGTGCCTTGCACGATCAGGGGCTGCACCGTGTTTGGCAGGATGTGCCTCACCAGGATGCGCATGTCCGATGCGCCCAGCGAGCGCGCGGCCATGACAAAGTCCTGCGCCTTGAGCGATAACGTCAGTGCCCGCAGCAAACGCGAGAAGACCGGGAAACTGGCCAGCCCGATCGCTAGCATGACGTTCCCGAGACTCGTGCCGGCGATCGCCACGATGGCCAGGATGAGGATGATCGGCGGGATCGAAATCCAGGTGTCGACGAAGCGCATCAGCACCGTGTCGACCCAGCCGCCGAAATAGCCGGAGCTCAGCCCGATCGGCAGCGCCACGGCTGCGGCAATCGCGACGACGATCAGGCCCACGCTGACCGAGACACGGCTGCCGTACATCGCGCGGCTGAGAATGTCGCGGCCCAGTTGATCCGTGCCCAGCAGGTGGGTCCAGGACGGCCCCTCCAGACTCGCCCTGAGATTCTGTTCGTTCTCCCCGAAGGGAGCGATCGTCGGGCCAAACGCGGCGAAAAAAACGACCACCAGCAAGATGATCGTTGCTACCTGAGCCTTGGGATCGTGCAGGAAGACCCTGATGCTGGTGGGCACGCGGATGCTCCGCAGCCGCGGAAGCGACACAGCCAATTGTTCGCGCTTGTTCATTGGTATCTGATTCGTGGATCGAGTAGGCCGTAGATGATGTCGGTCAGTAAGTTGGCCGCCACAACTGCGAGGGTGACGAGAAAGACGATTCCCTGCAGAATCTTGAAATCGTGGGCGATCGTTGCGTCAAACGCGAGCCGGCCCAGACCGGGTAGCGCGAAGAGTCGCTCAATGATTACGCTGCCGCCGAACAAGGCGGCGATCTGTAGGCCCATGATGGTGACCACTGGCAGCATCGAGTTCTTCAGTACATGGCGGAAGAGGACCGCGCTGCCGGTCAACCCCTTGGCCCGCGCGGTCACGATGTAGTCCTGACGACGTATCTCCAACACGGACGATCGTGTCTGTCGCGCGATCACGGCGACGCCACCGAGCGAGAGCGCAAAGACCGGCATCGCCAGGTGTTTTGCCGCCTCCCAGGGGTCTGCGATCGGATCGACCCAGCCTGAGGTGGGCAGCCATCCGAGCTCGACGGAGAACAGGATGATCAAACCAATGGCGAGCCAGAAGCTCGGAGCGGCTACCCCGACGACGGCCAGAAAGGTAACCCCCAGATCGCCGCGGGTTCCCGGCCGCACGCCGGCGAGTAGGCCGAGCGTCAGTCCCAGCACAATGCTGAGCCCAAGGGCGAGGCCGTTGAGCCAGAGCGAGACCGGCAACCGATCGGCAATGACCTTGGTCACTGGTTCTTGCGATCGCAGCGATGTCCCGAAGTCGAAGTGAAGGATGACCTGCTCAACGTAACGAAAGTAGCGCTCCGGAAGCGATCCATGCAGACCGAATTGTTCTTTGATCCGCTCAATATCCTCGGCGCTGAGTTGGGTACCATCCTGTGCTGGCCCAATCACGGCGAGCAACGGATCGCCGGGTACCAACTCTAGTCCGGCGAAGGTCAGAACTGACACCAGGATGAGGACGGGCAGCGCCTGCACCAGCCGAGCGAGGATGAACTTGCTCACGCGACCCCTGTCCCGATGTTCACTGCGGCGGCGCTCCGCCAGGCCCAGCCGGACTTAATATTGGACGCGCGGCTCCGGGATGGCTAGGCGATTCGGTGCAGCTCCTTGAACCATTCGAACCCGTTTAAGTCGAACTGTGCACCGCCAATGTCATTGCGGCTGAAGAAATAGCGAGGGGTATAGAGCCCGGGCAGGATGCTGTACAGAAGATCGGCCTGGATCTCCTGAATCTCGGCGTAAATCCCGCGTCGCTCCTCGGTGTCGTATGTGGAGACCGCGTCTTGGACGAGTCCTTCGACTTCAGGCACCGGCCCACCGCCCAGGTTCCAGGTCCCCTTCTCGGTCAGCGCCAACTGCAGGAAGGTGTCGGGTTCGCCGCGGTCGCCACCCTGGGAGATGATGTGGAGATCTCCCGCCTGGCCTCGGTTGGTCCAGGGACGGGTCTGGACTTCCTCGTAGGTGGCTGGGATGATCCGCACGCCCAGTTGCTCCCAGCTCCCGGCGACGGCCTGGAACATGGGCTCGGCCCCGGCCCAAGCCGCTGTAATCGGAATCTCCCAGTCTTCTTCCGGAATGCCCGACTGGACCAACAATTCCTCGGCCTTGTCCATGTTAAACTCGGTCGGGAAATTCTCTTGCGGGGCATGCGCCCAGCTACCGTTGGACAGGATCGCGGTACCCACATCCGCGCGTCCTTCGTAGAAGACCTCCTTGGCGCCCTCTTTGTCCCAGGCGTGCATGAGCGCTCGCCGGAAATCGACGTTGTTTGCTGGATACAGATCATGGTTCACCCACCAGGACAGGTGTAGAGACCCCTTGCGCACAATCGAGGTCAGATCGTCGTTGTCGAGAAGCAACCCAACCTGGCTGTCTGGTGCAACGAACGTGTCGACGTCACCCGACTCGATCGCTGCGGCCCGGACGACTGCGTCTGGGATGACCACGAATTGGAATTCGTCCAGCAGAGCGTACGGTCCTCCATCTTCGCGTCGCTGCCAGCTGTCCTGAAACGGAACCAGCACGGTCGACTGTTCGTTCTCCCAGCTCTGAAGTTGGTACGGGCCGGTGCCGACGGGTTGTACGCGCAGGTCCTCCAGTGACGTCGCCTCCACGTGGGTGGGGGAGGCCATCATGCCGCCGCGCTCCTGCAGGTTCGTCAGCAGCGCCGCATTGGGTCTGGCCAGGCTGAAGCTGAGCGTGCGGCTGTCGAGCACGTCTTTCGACTCGATCACCGAGAACGCCGCCGCGTACACGCCCCCGGCAGGAATGCTCGTGTCGACCGCGCGATCGAGGTTGAACTTGGCAGCTTCGGCATCAAAGCTCGTGCCATCGTGAAACTTCACCCCGTCGCGGACCGTGAACACGATCGTGACGTCATCTACGGCTTCGAAGGCTTCCGCGAGCGATGCATCGAGGTCGACGACGCCGTCAGCTCGCGTCGCGATCAGTGGATCGTAGAGCGCCCGCCAGATGCCGGATTGGGTGAGGGATGTTGATGGATCCAGGCCACTCAGGCCGATCAGTTCTTCCTCCGCGCCGTATCTGACGATCCCGCCACGAGGCACAATGGGCGCCGCCTGCACGGCTTGAGCCTGCTGTTGTTGCTGTTGAACAGTCTGCTGCTGGGCGGTCTGCTGCTGCCGTTCCTGTTGCTCCGCTTGTTGAGCCACTTGCTCGGCCTGCTGCTCTTGCTGCGTCTGTTGTTGCGCAGCCGGCGCCTGCTGCTCCTGCCGTTGCTGCTGTTGAGCCTGAGCCGCAGCTGGCTGGTCGTCGTCATCGTCGTCGTCGCCGCAGCCGACCAACATCAGTCCGGCGGCGCCAACGCCCACCCTGGCGCTGGCTCTCAACAGCGAACGTCGCGAGAGCTTCCGCCGGCCAAGCTTGGCCCAGTAGTTGCGCTCGTTCATGACAATCCTCCTGACGCCTACGCCAACCCAAAGCGAGCTAGCGCAATCACTCGTTAGGCGCAAGCATCACGAGCAGAATTTGGCTTGTCAAACATGCATCCGGTGTCGCCAACGCCAGACTTGACGCAGGCCTCCTGAATCAGGTACGCGCCTGCCGGCGGCGTTCAGCCCGGGTGCGCGCGACGGGCGCCGTCCCGTGGGCTCGCTCCAGCGCCTCGCGCATCGGCATCGTTCTGACGGCCGAGTTGCGGACTCCCTTCTGATACGCCGCCCAGGCCTTGGCCTCGTCGCTGGACAGTTCCCGGCGAGCGGCGGTGGGGACGCGCAAGCCCACGAGCATCGAAGTGTAGCCTTCGTACTCGAAGTAATCGCCCCGGATCAGCCGGCTCAGCAAGCGCGACGGACCGACCCGTTCGTAGGCCTCCACCAACTCCGTCGCTCCACCTAGCGATATCTCCGCTCGGCAGTGACGCCAGAACGGCGTGTCCGAGTGGTGGTTGTACTTGTAGTGCAACGCCAGGAAGTCGCGCACATCGTCCCAGCCCGTCTGGAAGGCCGTGTTGAGCAGATCTCGCAGGCCCGGAGTGGGCGCCGCGTCCGTATCAATCAGCCCGTCGGCGAGCTTGTAGAGCTGCTCGACGATCAGGTGCAGCGCCGTCGCCTCCAATGGCTCGACGAAGCCGGATGCATTGCCCACGGCGAAGACGTTGCGAACCCAGTGGCGCGCATAGCGGCCGCTGGGAAACTCGATCACACGCAGGTCGTCGCCCAGCTCGGGATTCTTCGCCTGTAGCTCTTGCGCCGCGTCTTCGTCCGAGCAGAACGCGGAGGAGAACACGTAGCCGCGGGTGACGAGGTCCGGGAAGTCGATCCGCCAGGCCCAGCCGTGGTCCATCGTCGACGCCGTCGTGTAGGGCAGGATCTGGTCATCCCGCTGCCAGGAGCCGATCACCGCCCGGTCGCAGAAGAGCGTGTCCGCGTAGCTCAGGTAGGGCTCCCCCAGCACCTCTCCCAACAAGAGTGAACGGAATCCGGTGCAGTCGATGAAGAGGTCGCCCGCGACCTCGCGCCCGCTCTTCAGCCGCAGCCGTTCAATATCACCCGATTCCGCCCGCACCACATCCTGCACTTCGTCCTCGATCAGGCTGGCGCCTGACTTGAGCGACTGGCGCCGCAAATAGTCGATGAATCGGTCGTTCGGGAGGTGGTACGCCGCGCGAGGATCGATGGCGAATTGACGGCCCTCCAGCGTGGCCGGCGAGCGGCCCCGGTCCATCATTGCGTTGAAGACGCTGCAATCCTTCTGATCCGCCAGGCAGTAGTAGGCGGCCCGCTTGTCGAGGCCGGGAACGTGTTGCTCAAGATAGCGATCGAACGAGTAGTTGAAGTGTGGCACGTCCGCCGCGCCCCACTCCAGGCGCAGTCCGAGCTTCCAGCTTGGGCGCACTTGCTTGTGGAACTCGTCGCGGTTGATGCGCAGCGACTCGTGCAGGTGCAGGGGCACCCGGCCGGTCGTCGATTCGCCCACCCCGATGATCGGGATGTCGGGCGAGTGCACCACGGTCAGCTTGATCTGCGGCAGCATCCGCCGAAACGTCAGCGCGGCAAGAAATCCGGCGCTCCCGCCCCCAACCACGACCGCGCTGCGAATCGGCTCCAGCATCTCAACCCCTAGGCTTGAGCGGCTTTGGCGACCGCCTTGGTGATGGTCTGCCCGTTGACCACTCCGTGCTCAAGGATGTCGGTCACCACGCGCGAATAGGCCGACGCTACCTCGCGAGGTACGCCGTGCCCGACGCGGCTGAAGACGTGCAGCGTCGCGTGATCGAGTCGAGCGAAGTCATTGAGGTTGGATGTCAACAAGCCATCGCTCACCTCCGCTCGCGTGCTGCTTCGCAACAGCAATCGTCGAGAGATTCGGCGTCGGTTGAGCGGTGCCCAATCGTTCTTGCCGGTCATTCGCTCGCTGCCCCCGAGACCGCGCACTCAACTGGCGCGTCCTCTCGTAGAGGCTAGCGAGTCCCTCCTATCGCCCTCCCGCATGACGACGCAGATTTCGATGCATGGGCTAACAGAGCGGGCGCGAGCCGTTGCGGCCCTCGAGCGAGCGTTGCGGCCGGGCCCTCGCCACCCAGGCCATCCCGTCGACTGAGCGGCCCGCGCCGTTGTCGTTCGCGCCAACCGCCGCGCCGCCGGCGACGGCGATCGCGAGCGCCTCATCATCCGCTGGGCCAGCCCCGTCGGGCTTGCCGGGCTTGTCGGGCTTGCGGGGAAAGTCGGGAAGGTCATGTTCGCCCGTGCGCAGGCGCTTTTCGCGCAGCGTCAGCACGGTGATCAATGCAACCACACCGGCCGCAACCGAGATCCAGAAGTTGCTCGTAATCGCGACCGCGAGCGCCTCGGGCAGCGCTGCGATGACCTCGCCGAAGCCTTCTTCGCCGAGTTCGGCCAGCAGGCCCGCGCTGGCTTCCTCGCTCAGCAGCTGCGTGGGATCCGCATGCTCGGCTAGGTCGGCCGGCAGCCGCGCCGCCAGCTCGCTGGTCAACCGCCCCGTCACCAGCGCGCCCACCAGCGTCACGCCGATGATCGCGCCGATCTCCTCGAAGAACTGCGTCGCGCCTGAAATCGTGCCCAGCATGCTCTGCGGCAGCGCGTTCTGCGCCGCCACCATCAGCGACGGGTAGAGCAACCCCAACCCGCCGCCGAACAGCACCAGCCGCCAGATGATGTCGACGGCGCTGGTCTGGGCATCCAGCTGCGTCATCAGCCAGCCGCTCACGATGATCACGACGCTGGCGACGATCGAGAGCGCCTTATAGCGGCCCGTCCGCGCGACCACTTGCCCGCCGACCGTGGCGGCGATTACCAACGAGACGATCTCTGTGCTCAGCAGCAGGCCGGAGGCGGTCGGCGTGTAGCCGAGCACGCCCTGCATGAAATAGGCCATGAAAAACGAGACGCCAAACAGCCCGCCGCCGATCACCGCCATCACCAGCGCGGCGACCCGGAACGTGTGGTTGCGGAACAGCGCGCCCGGCAGGATCGGCTCGGGCGCCGCGCGTTCCGCGGCCGCAAAGGCCAGCACGCCCAGGCCCGACAGCCCGAACAGTCCCAGCACCTTCAGATCGAGCCAGGCCGTGCCCGTCGAGACGAGCGCCAGCGCCAGCATCGCCGGCATCAGCGCCAGCAGCATCGCGGCGATCCCCAACCAGTCGATCACAACTTTGCGCGGCGGCGGCCGCAGCCAGGGCATGATGAACGCAATCGAGGCGAACGCCAGCGCCGCCAGCGGCAGGATCGACCAGAACACCCAGCGCCAGTTCAGCACATCGACGATCAACCCGCCGAGCAGCGGCCCCACCAGTCCCCCGACGCCGAAGACCGCCGCGAAAATACCCATGTATTTCGCACGCTCCGAGGGCGGAAACAAGTCGCCGGAGATCGAAAACGAGTTGCCCATCAGGATGCCGCCGCCGATGCCTTGCAACGCCCGGAAACCGATCAGCATCTCCATCGACGTGGCAAAGCCGGCCAGCGCCGTCGCTCCAGCGAAGATCACCAGGCCGGCCAGCAGGAACGGCTTGCGCCCGTACACATCGGACAGCCGACCGGCGATCGCCACCGCCGGCACCGAGGTGGCCATGAAGGCCGATTCCATGAACGCGATCAGGTCGATCCGGCCCAGGTCGGCGGCCAGCACCGGCGTCGCCGTGGCCACGATCGAGTGCTGCACCGCCGAGAGGAACATCGCCACCACCACGCTGCCCAGAATCAGCATCTTGGTGCGATGCGGCAGCGCGAAGCCGATCGTCGCCGCGGTCGCGGCGGCGGCTTCAGTCGGTGCGGGGGCGGAGTGACTCATGGACAGGTCTAACCCGAAAGATGCTAACGACGCATCCGGCCGGGCCGGCAGCGATCTGCCAACCGGGTTACGCCGGTGCCTTCCCCGCGGGTCGGCTGAGCGTGAGATGCGCGGCATGCGCGCCCGCGAGCCACGCTTTACCCTCCGTGCAGCTCAACCACTCAGCCCGGAGACCAGTGTCATGACCCTCGCAAGCACAGAATCCGCCTCGGCCGCCGTCCGCGCGCGCCTCGACCACCCGATCATTGACGGTGATTCCCACATCGTGGAGTTCACGCCTACCTATTTCGACTACCTCAAGGCCGAGGGCGGCTCGGAGCTGGTCGACCGCTGGCGCAAATCGAGCGTCAGCGGCGCGTGGGCGCGAATGAGCTGGGACGAGCGGCGCCACGCGCGTCCGACCATCCCGCCGTGGTGGGCGCTACCCACACAGAACACGCTCGACCGCTCAACGGCGATGCTGCCGCGGCTGCTGCACGAGCGAATGGACGAGGTCGGGATGGACTTCGTCGTGCTCTACCCCACGATCGGGCTGGGCTTTCCGCACATCCACGACGACGAGCTACGGCAGGCGGCCTGCCGGGCGTTCAATGAGTTCACCGCCGACCACTATGCCGAGTTCTCCGACCGCATGACGGTGGCCGCAGTGATCCCGCTGCACACGCCCGAGGAGGGCCTGGCCGAGCTCCAGCACGCGCAGTCCCTCGGCCTCAAGGTGGCGCAGATTCCTGCCTTCGTGCGGCGGCCCGTGCCCGCGATCGTGGAGCAATACCCCGAGCTGGCGCAGCGCGTGACCTGGCTCGACTCGTTCGGAATCGACAGCGACCACGACTACGATCCGTTCTGGCAGCGCTGCATCGACCTCGGCTTCGCCGTCGCCTCGCACTCGGCGGGGATGGGCTTCAGCGATCGCGCCTCGATTTCGAACTACATGTACAACCACATGGGTCACTTCGCCGCAGCCGGCGAGGTGCTGTGCAAGTCACTGCTGATGGGCGGCGTGACGACGCGCTTCCCCGATCTGCGCGTGGCATTGCTCGAGGGCGGCGTCGCGCACGGCGTGCGGCTCTACGCCGACATCATCGCGCGCTGGGAGAAGCGCAGCCCCGAATTTCTGGAGCGCCTCGACCCGACCAACATCGACATCGAACTCGCGCAGGATCTGTTCAGCCGCTACGGCGGCGAGCTGACCGCGGGCAAGCTCGACGACCTGGCCAAGACGCTCGGGATGACCGGCCCGGAGCTCGACCCCGCCGTCAAGGACAACTTCGCGGCGATGAACATCGAGCGGGCCGAGGACTTCTACGACCGCTTCGTGCCCTCGTTCTTCTTCGGCTGCGAGGCCGACGACCCGATCACGGCCTGGGCGTTCAACGACCAGGTCAATCCGTTCAACGCGAAGATCCGCGCGATCATGAGCACCGACCTCGGTCACTGGGACGTGCCCGACATGTCCGAGGCGGTGGCCGAAGCCTACGAACCGGTCGAATCAGGCGTCTTCAGCCCCGATGACTTCCGCGACTTCGCGTTCACCAACCAGCTGCGGCTCTACGCCGGCCCCAACCCCGACTTCTTCAAGGGCACGATCGTCGAGGACGCAGCGACCGAAGCGCTCGCCGTGGAAGCAGCGAGCAACGGAGCGTAGGACGTCGGAGAGCTACTCGAAGTAACCCTCCTCTTCGAGCAGCGGCTCGGGCACGGGGAATTCGATCGGCGAGTTCCAGGCGATCAGGCTGGCGACCGTGCTGATCGTCACAACGCCCTGCTCGCCGTCATCCCGCGTCATGCCGTCGGACACGGTCATGACTGAGTTGAACGCCGGGACGGCGCCGGTCTCGCGATCGATCCAGACCATGAACGCCATCGCCTGAATCTCCGGCACCCCTTCGCCGGCCAGCGGCATTCCCAGCCCCGCCGCGCCGGCTCCACTGGCGCTCAGCGCCGCGATCACCTCGTCGACGGCATCAAGGTCCACATCGCAGGTCACCAGCCAGACGGGCCGACCACCGAGCTCCTCCTCGGTCACGGTTCCGTTGCTGATTTGGGCGCAGAGCAGCGGCGCCGCGGCCGAGATCGCATCCGAGATTTCATCGCCCAGGCCGCCACCGAGGGCCATCACCTGGGAGATGTCGAAGCCTTCGTCAGGAACGCGCACCCAACCCTCGGATTCGGGCGGCTCCATGAAAATGCCGTCTTCGTTGACCAGGATCTTCATGACGAACAGGGGCGGCGGCGTGTCGTCGCCGGCATCCACCTCCGCGCCCCCCTGCTCACCGCCTTCGTCGGCGAAATCGGCGGCGATGTCAGCGAAGAAGTTCGGCAGCTCGGTCTCCATGTACATGCGCAGCGGCTCAAGCTGCATCCACAACTTGATCGTTTGCTCGAAGCTGAGCAGGTCCGACTCGAGCGTGACCACGGAGTGCAGCTCCAGCGAAGTGATCTGTTCGCTCCAGGCTGAATTCAGGGCGGTGATCTCCGCGAGTTGCTGGCGCAACTCGGGGTCGGCGCCGGAAGCATCGCCCTCCGCCTGTACGGACCCGCTGGCTGAATCCGCCCCGGTCTCGTCCTCCTGTTGGCCCTGAGCCTGTGCCGCTGCCTCGGCCTGCTCCGCGTCAGTCTGGGCCGCCGGCTGTTGCTCGGACTCTTCAGCTGGTTGCTCGGCCGGCGCTTGGGGCTGCGTCTGCACTTGCTGAACGACCGTGACAACGGCGGCCTGCTGCGCCGGCTGCTCGACGGCCTGCTGTGCGTCGTCCGGATCGTCGGAGCACGCCCCCAGCGCCAGCGCCGCCACCACGAACAGTCCGCCGAGCCAACCCAACGCTCGAGATTCCTTCATCGTCGTCCTCTCATCGCTGCCCCCTCCACACTATGCGCGGCGCCACAGATCGGCGCGGTCGCGGCGACTCCCGCTCCGCGGTCAACGACGCGCAGCAGCAGGCGCATGAGGCGCTCAATCGGTCGCGGGCGGGTCGATATGGATGTCGTCGTAGGCGACGATGACGTACTCGGCCCTGAGTTCGAGCCGGCCCGCCGAGGTGGTCGCGGCCGCGTCGATCGTGGCGTCGAACAACCGGCCGGTGTTTGGATCGATGCGCACCTTGACGTCGAGGCGATCAACACTCTCGACGCGGAGCGTCGGTTCGACCAAGCCGTCGATCTGTTCCTCAACCGCGGGGACCGCGATCTCTTGGACGTCAGCGAGCGGCCGACCGCTGAGTTCCGCTTCGAGCCTGACCTCCTCGTGTCCATCCGAGCTGCTGCTCCCGCCCGCCGCGCGCAGGATGCCCTTCAGCAGCGCCAGTGAGAGCGGCAGTTTGTGTTCGGCGAAGAAGGTCTGGTCAAGCCACTCGGCGGCGTTGGCGTAATCGCCGACGCCGGCCTGCTCGAGCGTGGCGCGGAACCAGTCATCGGGCGTGTCGGTCAGCCAGAGATCATCGCCGATCCAGATCATTCGCGAGCTCGCGCCGTCGCCGTCGCTGTAGTGCATCTCCACCGCGCCGGCGCCGCCTGCTATGCGGAGCTCAAGCGTGGCTGAGCGCCGCTCGCCGTTCAGTGTGACAGTCGTGTTCTGCCTGTAGTGCACGTCTCGTAGCTCGGCGAGCCACGCCTCCATCAGTTCCATCACCTCCCACGCCTGGGTGTCCCCGTGGCCGTAGCGGCATTCCGGGCAGAGCGCCGTCCGGACCAGCTCCCAGAACTCGGCCTCGCTGACGACCGGTTCGGGAACGGGCATCGCGAGCGGTTCGTTCCAGCGCACGAGTTCAACGGTCGAGGCGATCGTCGTGACCTGTTCCGAGCCCCCCTGAGTGATGACCTGCGTCGTCTCGATCCGTAGCGGCGCGCCGCTGTCACGGTCGATCCAGAGACGCACGCGGGCGGAATCGGGAACCAGCACTACAGCGACCGTCGGCGCTCCGTTGAGCCCTGTCGCGATGCGTGAGACAAGATCTGGGAATCTGGTCAGCTCTTCGCGGCCAACGCGGTACTGAACCACCCAGACGCGACGGCCGTCCCAGCGGGAGCGCGCCGCACTCACATCGTCCAACTGTGCCCAGCCCGCCGAGGCGATGCCTGCGGGCTCAATCACACCGTAGATGTCGCGCAAGGCGAGCGTCAGCGGCCGTTGCGCCCAGCCCTCGATGTCCTGCCAGCGGGCGAATGCGAAGCCGTGTTGCACAAGCGTTTCATAGCGCCACGGCGGTCGCTCGAGGCCGTCATTGTCCGCTAGCTGGACCAAGAAGTAGAACGCGTCGGCGGTAATCAGCGCGGCTGCCGTGACTTCGGTCGCGGGTTCGTCTCCGTGACGATCTTGGTGGCTGACGATGGCGCTGATCTCGAGCTGGACGGATGCGACGCCGTTCAGCCATGTCTGTAGCCTGGCTGCGGCCCGCTCGACCTCCGTACCCCGCGCGGGCGGTTCGGCGGCTGGCGCGGTCGGAAGTGAATCGCCGCAGGCGATGCCGACCAGCAGCGCGGCGGCGATCAGTGCCGGAGAGAACCACTGCATGCGCATCGGGATGCCCTCCCGACTGCCGGGCGAACGTGTCCGCTCGTTCGGCCGGGGCGCCGCCTATGGGTGGTAGGGGATCGGGCTGGGGCCGAGCTGCGTGCGCAGGATTGACTGGGCTTCCTCGACGAACTCGCAGGCCAGGCGACGCGTGTCTGCGGGGTCGATGATGTCCTGGCCGGTCGCCTCCGCCGTGCGGAACGGTGAAGCGACGCTGTGCAGGCGCTGCTCGATCTCCTCGCGCTTCGCCTCCGGGTCGGCGGCGCTGTCGATCTCGCGGCGATATGCCGCGTAGGTGCCGCCCTGAATCGGCATCGAACCCCAGCGGCCCGAGGGCCACGCGTAGCGCTGGAACATCCCGGTCGGGCGATGCTGGCACTGGCCGGCGACGCCGAAGACGCGGCCCATCACGACCGTCAGCCAGGGCATCCGGCTCTCGCAGGTCGCCATCACCAAGCGCGCGCCGGCGCGCTCGATGCCGCGCTTCTCGGACTCCAGGCCAACCATGAAACCTGGCTCGTCGGCCAGCGTGATCAGCGGCAGGTGGAACATGTCGCAGAGCTGAATCAGCCGAATCACCTTGTCGCCGCCGGCGACATCGGTCGAGCCGCCCTGGAACATCGGGTTGTTCGCCATGATCCCGACCGAGTAGCCGTTCATGCGCGCCAGCCCGGTGATCCGCGCACGGCCGTAGAACGGCGCGACCTCGAAGAACGAGGCCTGGTCGACGATCGACTCGATCGCTTTGTGACCGTCGTAGGCGCGGCGCGGGTCGCGCGGCACCAGCCGGCGCAGCCGCTCGTCGCGGCGGTTCGGGTCGTCGCTCGGCTCGACGCGCGGCGCCATCTCATAGACGTTCGGCGGCAGGTAGCTGAGCCACTGACGAATTTGGCGGAACGCGTCTTCCTCGGTTTCGGCGAGGTTGTCGACCGAGCCGCTCTGGTGCACGTGGATGCGCTCGTCGCCGAGGTCTTCCTTGGTGATGTCGTAGCCCAGCGCCTGCCGCACCACGGGCGGCCCGCCGGGGAAGAGCTGGCTGATGCCCTTGACCATCAGCGTGAAATGGGCCATGCACGCGGCGACGGCGGGCAGGCCGGCGACGGAGCCCATCACGGCGGAGACGACCGGTACCACCCGCAGCAGGTCCGTGTCGATCGTGGAGCTGACATTGCCGTCGGGCAGGTAGGTGCGGCCCATCTCCTCGAAGCCGCGCACGCTGCCGCCGGCGGAATCGAGCATCCGCACGTAGGGCAAGCGCCACTGCAGCGCGCGCTGGTTGGACGACAGCTCACGGCCGAGGTTGCCGCTGCTCGAGCCGCTGCCCGAGCCGCCGCGTACGGTAAAGTCGCCGGCGCTGACGATGATCTTGCGGCCGCCGACCTTGCAGAAGCCGTCCATCGACCCCTTGGGCGTGAACGCCACTATCGAGCCTTCGTCGTCGTAGGTGCCGCTGCCGACCAGGCCCATGAACTCGCGGAAGCTGCCGGGGTCGGCGAGGCCGTCGATCCGCTCGTTGACAAGCAGCTTGCCGCGTCGGCGCTGACGCTCGACGCCCTCCGGGCCGCCGCGTCCCTTGGCCATCTCGTAGCGCAGCTTCAGTTCGTCGAGTTCGGGTTCCCAGCTCATGGGTGTGCCTGTTTCGGTTCGGTACGTTGAACGCTGTCGGGCGCGCACTGGCGCACAGCGGCGCACAGTGGTGCGCACTGCGGCGTCGGAGTGATGTCCGCAGGCTATTCGACGCCCGCCGGCGCGTTTCGCAGCCGCGCGACTGCGGCGGCCGCGCGATCGCGTATCTCGGCGGGCTCGCTCCACGTGGGATCGAGCGCGGCACGCAGATCCAGCGCGGTCGCGCCAATCTGCAGCTCCTCCTGCGCGAGCGAGCACAGCGCAGAGGCGAAGCTGATCGGCTTCGGCGTCACCGCATGGCGCGTCAGCGTGTGCCAGACGGCCGCGAGGTCATCCGCAGTCGCCGTCATCAGCAGCTCCTCCGTGACGGCGCGATGGCGGACGAGCGCGTAGAGCAGATCGGCGAGGCTGGTCGGCTCCGGCAGCTGCGGCAGCGGCAGCTCGCGTGGCCAGACCCACCATCTCTCACGGCTGCACGAGCACTCAACGCACGCTTGCAGCGTGGTCAGTTCACCGGTCGAAACCGCCGCCGGTCGGTTCAAGAGTTCGAGCGGGGCGCCGGCCAGCGCCTGCGTGAGCGTCCGCCGCGTCAGCAGCAGCGCGTAACCGTAGGCCTCGGCGTCGGGAGCGGACACAGCGTGCCTGGTCGCGGGTGTTCAGCGGCGGTCAGGAATGGTCAGCGATGCTCAGCCTGGTTGGACGAGATCAACGTCGATGTTCGCGAGCACGCCGCGAATCTGTTCTTTGATCGCATCGTCAGGCTCGACCAATGGCGGACGCGGCGGGCCGACGCGGAAGCCGACTTCGTTGAGCGCCCACTTGACCGGCACGGGATTGCCGACCAGAAACATCGCCTTCACCAGCGGCGCGAGCCGCACCTGGATTTCGCCCGCCTTCGCGGTATCGCCGGCCTCCCAGGCGTCGTACATCGCCCTGATCTGCCCGCTGACCAAGTGGGATAGCACGCTGACGGCGCCGTAGCCGCCCATCGCGAGGATTGCCAGGTTGTCGCCGTCGTTGCCGCTCCAGACGCGCAGATGCTTGGGCGCGGTGCGAATGATCTCGGCGATCTGCTCCAGATCGCCCGAGGCTTCCTTGACGCCGTTGATATTGGGGCAATCTTCAGCCAGCCGCACGGTGGTCGCGGCGCTCATGTTCGAGCCGGTGCGGCCGGGCACGTTGTAGAGCATGACCGGCGTGTCGACGGCGTCGGCGACAGCTCGGAAGTGTTGGTAGAGGCCCTCCTGCGAGGGCTTGTTGTAGTAGGGCACGACCTGCAGCAGACCGTCGACGCCGATCTTCGCGGCCTGCTCTGAAGCCTCGATCGCCGTCGCGGTGCTGTTGGAGCCCGTCCCGGCGATCAGCGTCGCGCCGAGGTCGTGGACGACGGGCAGCATCTCGCGGAACAGCACGCGCTCTTCCTCGTGGCTGAGCGTCGGCGATTCGCCGGTCGTGCCGGCCACCACGACGCCCTCGGAGCCGCTCTGGATCAGCGCGGAGGCGAGCGTCTGCGCCTGTTCAACGTCGATCGCGCCGTCTTCGCGCATGGGCGTGACCATGGCGGTATAGAGCCGTCCCCAGTTGTTCGTGTCGTTTGTGTCGGTCATGCTGCGGGCCTTCCATCGGTCTCAGTCTGGTGCTCAAGGCTACAAGGTTGCGCGCGCGAATTCGGTAAGCTGAGCGTGGTGGGAGACCGATCATGACGACCGAATCGACCGAGCCGCAGCGGATCGTGGCCGAAGGCGAGCCAATGACCGACCTGCTCGAGCAGTTGGACGAGCTGTTGGCCAAGACGCGCCGCGAGCTGACGCCGCTGAACGAGTTCTACGCGAAGCTGCACCCCATCGAGAGCGAGGTCAGCCGTCGTCTGGGCGAACCGGAACCGGCCCGACCCAGAGTAGTGCTCAACCCACCGGACCCGCCTGGCTCGGGGGGTCTCGACTCGCCCGAAGAGGACGCCGCCGAGATCTTCTTCGTCGTGCGCCGGATGGCCGAGAATCCACCGAAACCGACTCACTATTTGACGAACGATGAATTCTGGGCCGAATTCGAAGACGAGATCGGACCGTACGATCCCGACGATCAGACCGACGATGGGCCGGGGTGGCCCACCGAATCCCGTTGAGACGGCGCGTCATCTGGTCTGACCCCATGCTGGCACGTTTGCGGCATCTCCCGCCAACGACGAAGCAGCGGCTGCGAAGGTCCACAAAACAGATCGACAGCATTTGGCGGACGCACGTCAAACGAATGGACTACGAACGGGAGCTGTATACGCTTCGGGTGCATGACTGGCGCGTGATCCTAGTGCCACTCCCCGAGCCAGGCGCATACGAAGTCGAGAACTTCGGGCCACGTCCAGAGGTGTACGCCAACTACCCGCGGATGTCGCAGCGCGACTAGAGGCAGCCGTCCTCGAGCATCCACTCGACCATCTGGATCATGTTCAGCGCGGCGCCCTTGCGCAGGTTGTCGGCCACGCACCACCAGGCGAGGCCGTTTGGATGAGAGGCGTCCTGACGCAGCCGGCCGACGAACACGTCATCAACGCCCGCCGCGTCGAGCGGGGTGGGGTACCGGCCGGGCGCGCGGCCGTCCATGACGGACAGCCCCGCCTGGCGCTCCCAGAGCGCGCAGGCCTCGGCGACGGAGAGCGGCTGGTCGAACTCGGCGTGGACGGCGACGGCGTGTGAGATTTGGGTCGGGATACGCACACAGGTCGAGCTCAGCGCCAGACTCGGGTGGTGCAGGATCTTGCGGCTCTCGACCTGCATCTTCCACTCTTCCTTGGTGTAGCCGTCGTCGAGGAAGACATCGATCTGCGGAATCGCGTTGTAGGCAAGCTGGCGCGGATGCTCCGTGACGGTGACCTCGCCGCCGGCCGCGATCGCGGCGTTCTGCTTGAGCAGCTCAACGGTGGCCGCGCCGCCGGCGCCCGAGGCCGACTGGTAGGTGTCAGCGATCACCCGGGTCAGTCCGCGCGCCCGCATCAGCGGCGCCAGCGTCAGCACCAGCGGCACGGTGCTGCAATTCGGCGTCGCGATGATGCCGTGGTGCTCTCGCAGGTCTGCGGGGTTGATCTCAGGCACAACCAACGGCACGCCGTCCTGCTGACGAAACGCCGAGGAGTCGTCGAACGCGATCGCGCCGCGCTCCGCCGCGACGGGGCAGAGCTCCTTCGAGGCGGCGGTCGAGGCGGAGATGAAGGCGATGTCGGCCCCATCAAACGCGTCGTACGTGGTCTCACGGACGCTGAGCTGTTCGCCGCGGAAGGCCAGCTGACGACCGGCGGAGCGCTTGGTCGCGAGCAGTCGCAGCTCCCCCACCGGGAAGTCACGCTGCTCCATGCACTTGAGAAACTCGGCGCCCACCACACCCGTCGCTCCGACCAACGCCACCGTCAGTTCGCGGCCCATCACTGTCTCCTGGCTGCAATCGCAAGGTCGTCCGGCAAGTCATTCAGCATCGTACGGACCGATCGAACAGCGCCATGACGCGCACGCCACAGATGTGCGCCGTGTTTACTCGCGCAGGCCGAGCAAGCGATCGAGGCCGACGACGAGATGATCAAGCGTCGGCGCCGCGCGCACGGCGCGGAGAATCTGGGGCAGGAACGACTCACGGCTCATCGAGTCGTGGCGCAGCGTGAGCGTCTCGCTGACGCCGCCGAAGATCGTCACCTGGTGGGCCACGAGGCCGGGCAGGCGGACCGAATGCAGGCTCGCTCCGCCGAGTTCGGCGCCGCGCCCGCCGGGAATCGTCTGGCGCTCCGATTCGCGTCGGGTGAAGTCGCTGTCGCGCGCTTCGCGCATCGCCTGCGCGGTCGCGATCGCGGTGCCGGACGGCGAGTCGACCTTGCCGTCGTGGTGCTGCTCGATGATCTCGACGGCGTCAAAGAACGGCGCCGCGACGCGCGCGAGGTGCATCATCATGACTGCGCCCAGCGCGAAGTTGGCGGCGACCACCCCGCCAAGCTGGAGGTCGCGGCAGGCGCCTTCGGCTGCGCTGACCAGACCGTCGGGCAGGCCGGAGGTCCCAATCACGGGATGCACGCCGGAAGCGATCGCTGCGGGCAGCAGCTGCGTGGTCCAGTCGACATGGCTGAAGTCGACGACCACATCGGGCGACCATGCGGAGAGCGCGTCGACCTCGTTGCTGAGCGGGACCTCGCGGCCCCGAACCTCGATCACCTCCGAGCTCGCGAGACCGTCGAGCGCCCCCACCAGTTCGAGATCATCCGCCGCGTCGATCACGGCCATGATCTGCTGACCCATATTCCCGGCGCCACTCATCACGACTCGCGTGGCCATCGCACACCTCCAACTGCCGCGTGTTGGCTACACGGTATCGAGCGTGCGGCTGGCGCGGCGGGCCGCTGGCCAACCGCGTCCGCTCAGCCCGCCCTTGCTCCCTCCAGACGTGAGGGAGCAAGAGTCCGGCTGCGTGTCTAGCGGCTGGGCGCGCCGAAGTCGGAGCGCGGCGGAGGCGGGGGCGGGGGCGGGCCGTCGCCGGGCTCGTCGCGGCGCAGGCCGACGCGCGAGAGAATCCCGCGGCCGGCTCGGCGGTTGCCGGCGTTGTGGTCGGGCTGCCGTTCCTCGCGCTCCTCACGGTCCTGACGTTCCTCGCGGCGTGCGGGGGGCTGTTCAGACGTGCCCGCGCCCTTGGCTCCGCTGTCGTCGCCTGGCCCGTCCTGGCTCTGCTCGCCAGCGGGACCGGCCGCGCCACCACGGCGACGGCGCCGCCGGCGGCGCGGTCGCGCGCCGGGGTCGCGTGGCTGCACGATGGCCGCACCGCCCGAGCCGCCGGGGCGTTCGCCACGCCCCGAACGGTCATCACGGTCGTCACGCGCTTCGCGATCGTCGCGGTCTTCCGGCGCGTCCCGGACGGTTCGTTCGTCGCCGTCGCTCCAGTTCTCGGGCTCCTCGCGTTCGACCTCAGCGGTGGCGGGTTCCAATTCCGGCTCGGGGGCGTCGAACTCGGCCGGGCGCATGTCCTCGTGAGGCTCTTCGTTGGGCTCGTCCCGCCGCTCATAGCGCGGTTCGTCGCGGGGCTCACTGCGGGGCTCACTGCCGGCGACGGTCCGTTCCACAGGCGAGGCGTCGCGCCGCTGGCGCGGACGCCGCTCGCGCGCGGGCCGCGGCTCGCTGCGGCTGTCATCGCTGCGCCGACGGCGCTCGCCACGCCCACCGTCGTCGCCGGCTCGGCCACGGTCACGGTCGCGCCCGCGGTCGCCGCCACGATCGCCGCCACGATCGCGACGGGGACCGCTTTCGCGGCGGGGTCCGCGCTCTCGTGGGGCTCGCTCGCGGGGCGGCCGGCCGCCTGCGTCGCCGCCATCCAGCAGCGCCTTGCACGACGCGTTGACGCGGCCGAGGTTGTCGATCTCGGTGACCACCACGGTCACGACATCGCCCATCTTGACGACATCTTCGACCCGATCGACGTGGTAGTCGGCAAGCTCGGAAATGTGCACGAGCGCGTCCTTGCCGGGCACCATCTCGACGAAGGCGCCGAAGGGCAGGATGCGCACGACCTTGCCGGTGTAAATCTGGCCCGGCTCGATCTCGCGCGTGAGTCCCTCGATGCGCTCGTAGGCGGCTTTGCCGGAGGCGGCGTTGACGGCGGTGATGAAGACCACGCCGCCATCTTCGACGCTGATGTCGGCGCCGGTTTCCTCTTCGAGCGCGCGAATCGAGCGGCCGCCGGGACCAATCAGCTGGCCGATCTTCTCGGTCGGCACGTCGATCCGCAGGATCCGCGGAGCGTGCTCCGACATCTCGTCGCGCGGCTCGGCGATGCACTCGGTCATCACATCCATGATCTCGAGCCGTGCGTCGCGCGCCTGTTCGAGCGCGCTGGCCAGGATCTCGAGGTCGATGCCCTTGACCTTCATATCCATCTGCAGGGCAGTGACGCCCTCGCGACTGCCGGCGACCTTGAAGTCCATGTCGCCGAGGTGGTCCTCGATGCCGGCAATGTCCGTGAGGATGGCGACATCGTCATCACCCTTGATCGCGCCCATCGCGATGCCCGCGATCGGCGTGCGAATCGGCACGCCGGCGTCCATCATCGAGAGCACCGAGGCGCAGACGCTGGCCATCGAGGTACTGCCGTTGGAGGAGAGCACCTCGGAGACGATCCGGATCACATAGGGGAACTCTTCGAACGGCGGCAGGATCGCCTGCATCGCGCGCTCGCCGAGCATCCCATGGCCGATCGAACGACGGTTGGGGTTGCCAACGCGGCCCGTTTCGCCGACCGAGAACGGCGGGAAATTGTAGTGGTGCATGAAGCGCTTGCTGTCCTCGGGGGTGAGGTCATCGAGGCGCTGTGCCATGCCGCTGCCGGCCAGTGTGGTGATCGAGAGCACCTGGGTCTCGCCACGCTGAAACAGGCCTGAGCCGTGCGTGCGCGGAACGAGGCCGGTGTCGGCGCTCAGCGATCGCAGGTCGGTCGTGCCGCGCCCGTCGGGGCGCTCGCCGCGCTCGAGGATGTTGGCGCGCACGATCTGCTTCTCGAGCTCGTCGAAGGCGGCTTTGTAGAGGTCGCGGTCGGCGTCTTCAGGAGCCGCATCGAGCGCGGCGTCGCGGACGGCCTTGCGGCCCTGATCGGTCTCAGCCTTGTCCGTACCGGCGCTGAAGACGGCTTCCAGTTCGCCGCGGCTGTGCTGGTCGACGAACGCCAGCGCGTCGGGGTCGATCGTGTCGGGCGTGAACGCGCGCTTGGCGGCGCCGGTCTCCTCAGCGAGCTGCTGCTGGAGCTCGCAGATGGTCGCGATCGCTTCCTGGCCGAGGGCCAGCGCGTCGACCAGCAACGATTCGGGGACCTCGCCGGCCTCGGCTTCGACCATGGTGATCGCGTCGTGGGTGCCGGCGACGACCAGGTTGAGGTCGCTCTGCTCGAGCTGCGCGAAGGTCGGCTGCAGAATCAGCTCGCCGTCAACGTGGCCGATGCGCACCGAGGCGACCGGGCCGTCGAACGGGACGTCGGAGACGCACAGCGCCGCGCTCGCGGCGATCGTGCCCAGCGTGTCGGGCGGGTTCTCCATGTCGACCGAGAAGATCGTGATAATCAGCTGCGTGTCGTCGTTGTAGCCCTTGGGGAAGAGTGGGCGAATCGGACGATCGGTCAGCCGCGCGGAGAGAATCGCGGTGGTGGTGGGCCGGCCTTCGCGACGGAAGAACGATCCGGGGATGCGTCCGGCGGCGTAGAGCCGCTCTTCGAACTCGACCGAAAGTGGGAAGAAATCGATCCCGGGCCGTGGCGTGGAGGCCGTGGCCGTGCCCAGCAACATCGTGTCGCCGTAGCGCACCGTGACCGCGCCGCCTGCCTGTTGGGCGAGCCGCCCCGTCTCGATCGCGAGCGTGCGCCCGGCGATCTCCGCCTCAACCGTGTATGTCATTCCTGCTCCTCATGCTGCGCGGCGGCGACTGTCGCTGGCGCGTGTGGCTACGAAATTGGAGCGCTGCGGGAATCGTTCCCGGCGCTCGACCCGTGGTCTGGTGGGGTCGACATCCGTGTCCTCTGCCCACTTCGCGCGGCGGCGTAGACGGCGGGGCAATGCGTTGCTTAGCGTCGCTTAGCGGCGCAGCCCCAGCGCGGCGATCAGCGCGCGGTAGCGACCCACGTCCTCGCGGTTCAGATAAGCAAGCTGTCGGCGGCGTCGGCCAACCAGCTTCATCAATGAGCGCCGCGTGGCGTAGTCGTGTCGGTGTTCCCGCAGATGCGCTGTGAGCTTTGTGATTCGCTCGGTCAGTTGCGCGACCTGGACCTCCGGCGATCCGGTGTCGGTCTCGTGTCGGCCATGTTCGCGCGCGAGGGCGGCTTTGTCTTCCGTACTCAGCATCCGTGCGTCTCTGCAGGTGTTTCGCCGCACCGGGGGCCTTCCTGACCCACACTTCGGCGCTGGTCGAACGATGGAAATGTACCACAGAGCGCGCGCGCGACGACAAGCGGTCGCGCCGGATTCGTACAATCTTGCGCAACGTGGGACACTGAGGCTGTAGCCGGCGCGCCGTGAGCGCCCCGAAGGCTGGTGAGCTGGGCCATGCAGACGCACCCGATCATGATTGTCCGCGCGCGGCTCGACCCGGGCGTGCTCGACGAGTTCGAGGCCTGGCATCGCGAGACGCATCTGCCCCACGTGCTCGAGATCCCCGGAATCGTCTCGGCGTTCCGCGTGCGCGGCCAGAACCCGATCGCCGGCAGCCACCTGATGGGCTACACGTTCGAGAGCGAGTCGGCCGTGCAGCCGGCGCTCTCCTCGAAAGAAGCGCAGCAGGCGCGCCGCGACTGGGAGAGCTGGGCGGACCAGGTCTACGAGCTGAGCGTTGAGATCTACGCGCCGCTCGCGCCGCTGCCGATCTTCCAGCACCACAACTGACCGCAACCGGCGCCAGCAACTGACCGCGCCCGAGCCGATTACGCGTCGCCGGCGCCGTTCTCCGGCGCCTTGAGCGTGACCGCGGTGCCGTAGATGTAGACCTCGGCGATGAAGTCCGCGATGTTCGAGGTCATCAGGCGCACGCCAACGATCGCGTCGGCGCCGCGGCTGGCGGCCTCCTGCTCGAGCTCGGCGAGCGCCTGCTCGCGTGATTCGAGCATCAGCTGCTTATAGGCGCCGATCTCACCGCCGACCAGGCCCTTCAGGCCAGCCAGGATGTCGCGGCCGATGTGCCGCGCGCGGACTGTGTTGGCGATCACCAAGCCGAGCGATTCATCGATCTCGCGGCCCGGCACCGACTGCGTCGTGACGATCAGCATCCGTGTTCCCCCAGCTCCAGCCGGCCGCTCTGGTTCGCAGCAGCCCGAATTTCATGTTAGGCCGCAGCCGCTGAACAAGATGGGCGACCAGCACGGCGAGAGCGACCACAGCGACGCCCGCCGCCGCGTCGAGCACCCAGTGATTGGCGGTCGCGACGACCGCCCAGGATTGTGACGCCGGCAACAGAAGCGCGAGCAGTAGCCAGGCCGCCCGTCGCATGCCGGCTCGCGACATCGCGACGCGCCAGCACGCCACGCCCGCGAGCAGCGCCCAGCCGACGTGCAGGCTGGGCAGGGCCGCGTACGGGTTGACGAACGGGCCGACCTCCTGCGCCTGGTAGGAGGCCGCAGCACGCGAAGCGAGCGTGTCGATGTAGCCGAGCTCGGGCATCAGGCGCGGCGGCGCGGTCGGCCAGACGACATAGCAGGCGATCCCCAGCAGCGCCGAGACCAGCAATGCCGCGCGCAGCCAGCGCCACGTGGCCCGCTCGCGAAACCAGAGCCATAGCGCCAGCACGATCAGCAGCGGCATGTGGCCCCAGAAGTAGACGGCGTTGGCCAGGTCGACGATCAGGTTGGCGCTCAGGGCCGCTTCGTGAACGGCCAGCTCCCAGGCGAGTCCCAGCGTCTGCTCCAGTTCGAGCAGCGCGCGGGCCCGCGCGAACGCCTCCGTGGCGCGGTCCTGCACCGCGCCGCGGACCAGGAAGTAGAGCAGCGCGGCCGCCCCCACCAGGCCCAGCTCGCGCAAGAATTCGCGCCTCGCCGGTGGCACGGACGACCGGCGCTGCGAGCCCGCCGAATGCAGCCTCATTCCGACACGGTATCCGCCGCACCCGCTGTAGCATCGTCAGCACAACCGCAGCGCTCGCGACCTGGCGCGCTGGAACGAGACGGGCACCATGGACATCGCAACCAGCGGCTTGGCGCCGCTCGAGGCAGAAGTTGATCATCTGATCGTCTTCACCACCGAAGGCGACGACCTGCTGACGAGCGGCACGGCAGGCGCTCTGAACGACGCGCTCGGCGGCGGCCTCGCGCCGCTCGCCGAATCCGGCGAGCTCGAGGGCGCACACAACGAGACCGTGCTGCTGCACACGCTCGGCCGGGTCCCGGCCGGACGCGTCGTCCTGGCGGGGCTCGGACCGCCGGAGCAGCTGGAGCTCGACCACGTGCGCAACGCGGCGGCGCGGGCGGCGCGCCGGGCCCGAGAGATCGGCGGCGGCACGCTCGGCGTGGCGGTCGACGGCGAGGGCTGCGGTTGGACCCGCGAACAGCTCGGCTCGGCGATCGCCGAGGGGCTCGAGATGGGCCTCTACCGCTTCGACCGCCACCAGGCCGCCACCAAGACACCGAAGACGCTCGATGCTGCGACGCTGTTCGGCAGCGAGCCAGGCGCGATCGGCCGCGGCGTGACTCAGGGCCGCGCCCTGGCCGGCGCCGCGAACTTCGCGCGCGACCTGGCCAACGAGCCCAGCAACCTGCTCACGCCAACAGAGCTCGCCGCGCGCGCCGAGGCCTGGGCCGGCGAGCACGGCGTCGACATCGAGATCCTCGACGAGGCGGCCGCGCGCGAGCTGGGCATGGGCTCGTTCCTCGGCGTGGCCGCAGGCTCGCATCAGCCTGCGCGTTTCCTCGTGATGCGCCATCGCGGCGGCGGAGATGAGCCTGGGCTCGCCTACTGCGGGAAGGGCATCACCTTCGACACCGGCGGCATCTCGATCAAGCCGGCGGCCAACATGGAGGCGATGAAGCAGGACATGAGCGGCGCAGCGGCCGTGGTCGCCGCGATGGGCGCGATCGCCGACCTCAACCTGCCGCTCAACGTGACCGCGCTCGCCCCCTGCACGGAGAACATGCCGGGCGGCGCGGCGATCAAGCCGGGTGACCTGCTGACCGCGATGAACGGCACGACGATCGAGGTGATCAACACCGACGCCGAGGGCCGCCTGGTACTGGCCGACGCGCTCTCCTACGCCAACCACCTGGGGCTCTCGCCGCTGGTCGACGTCGCCACGCTGACCGGCGCCTGCGCCGTCGCGCTGGGCGATGTCGCGACCGGCGTGATGGCCAACGACGATGACCTGGCGCAGGAAGTGATCGCGGCCGGCAAGATCGCCGGCGAAAAGTTCTGGCAGCTGCCGATGTTCAGTGAGTACGACGAGCAGATCCGCAGCCAGGTGGCCGACGTGAAGAACACCGGCGGGCGACTCGCCGGCGCGATCACCGCGGCCAAGTTCCTGGCCAAGTTCGCCGGCGACACGCCGTGGGCGCATCTCGACATGGCGGGCACCGACGACGCCAGCAAAACGCGCGGCGTCTTCGTCAAGGGCGCGACGGGCATCCCCGTGCGCTCGCTCGTTCGGCTCGCTCAGACCCGCGCAGAGGAGAGTGGATCATGACGACTGAAGAGCAGATCACCGACCTGCCGGCCGAAGAAGAAGCGCGCCTGCGCGACGAGTACCGCGCGGAGATGACCGAGCTGGCCGATCGCTTCTGCGAGGAGCGCGGCTACATCTTGATGAACGGCGACCAGACGATCGAGGACTTCGTTTCGATGCGGCTGCGCTTCGGCAAGTTTTTCTGCCCCTGCCAGCCGGCCAACAATGACGACTCGATCTGCGTCTGCGAGCCGGTGATCAACGGGCTAGTCGACTTCGAGGGCACCTGCTTCTGCAACTTCTTCACCCTCCCCGAGGGCAAGAAGCCGCTCAAAGAAGACATCATGGCGGACCTGTAGCCCGGAGCCGCCACTCCCGGGCTCAGCCGTCGCTAGGCGGCGTGCGCTCGAACGCCTCGTACGCCGTGCCGCGAGGCCGAATGCGGAATACGGAGAGCGTCCTCGGTTCGTTGCCGCGCGTGTAGAGGATGCGGTAACCGTCCGCGATGGCCCGACGGTGACCCGGATAATCGTCCAGCTCCTTGGTGTCCAGCCCGAATGGGTCCAGCGCGAGCGCGTCCAGCGCCCTGCGAACGGTGCGGCGCGGCGCCGGTGCGAGCCCTCTGAGCTCGTCGCCCGCTTCGTCCGTCAGTTCTACTCGGAAGCGCAATCCCGAGCTTCCTCGACGTCGAGTTCGTGCTCCAGCTCTTCCAGCGGAATCATCCGCCCGCCAGCTCGGCGGTAGTCGAGAAACCGCGAATACGCTTCGTGATCAGCTTCGTCCTCGCTGACCGACGAATCGAGGTCATACGGACAGCCGGTGGGCGCGAGGCGCGGCATCCAACGACGCCCTTCGCGATCTGTGAGGACAACTGCCGTGCGTCGCTCCGACCACTCGAACAGCGGGTAGGCGCGCTCGAAGTCACCAACCAACATCGCGCTGCGGCGCTTCAGCTCTGTCTCGCCGATATCGACCGTCGGCTCCCCGTGATGCTCAATGATGATCGTGACCACGAAGTCCTCGCCGTCCGTCGACAGCGACTCGGAAGCGCCTGTCTTTCGCGGACGTTGCTGTACCACGAGGTCCTCCATTCACCACCGTTCTGCTGACAGGCTAATCGGCCTGCGGCGGCCAGCCCGGCTCCGCCATCAGCCGATCGTAGATCGCGGCGGCGACGTCGTACTTGTGCATCAGCGGCAGTCGTTCGATCTCGCCCGCGCCGTCGAGCAGGACCACGCGGTTGGTGTCGACCGCGAAGCCGGCGTCCGCCTGCGAAACATCGTTGGCGGCGATGAAACACAGGCCTTTCTTGTCGATCTTCGCCGCGGCGTTCTCGATCAGATCCTCGGTCTCCGCGGCGAAACCGACCTTGAGCAGCGAGCCCTCGATGCTGGCGACCACATCGGGGTTCTCGACCAGCTCGAGCGTGCGCGCGCCGCCGTCGGCGGCTGACTTCTTCAGCTTCTCCTCGGCCGCCTCGGCAGGGCGGTAGTCAGCGACGGCCGCCGCCATCACGAGTGCGTGCGCGCCGGGCGCCGACTTCACGATCTCGGCCTGCATCTGGACCGCGGTGTCGACGCGGCGCGTGACCACGCCGAAGAGCCCCGCCGGCGGCGCCTGGGTCGTGACGAGTGTGACCACGGCCCCGCGGTCGCGCGCGGCCTCCGCCAGCGCGAAGCCCATCTTGCCGCTCGAATGGTTGCCCACGAAGCGCACCGGGTCGATCGGCTCGCGCGTACCGCCGGCCGTGACGATCACGTGCCGCCCGCGCATCGGTCCGCGCTGACGCCCGATCGCCGAGCGCACGGCGCCGGCCAGGTCGAGCGGCTCGAGCAGCCGGCCGAGGCCGCGTTCGCCGCTCGCCAGCCGGCCCTCCGCCGGCCCGGCGACGAGCACCCCACGCGCCTTCAGCTGTTCGAGGTTTGCCTGCACGGCCGGCTGGCCGTACATCACGTGGTCCATCGCCGGCGCGACGACCAGCGGCGCGGCGCAGGCCAGCGCCGTCAGCGTGACGGCGTTGTCGCCGATCCCCTGGGCCAGCTTCGCCAGCGTGGTGGCGGACGCGGGCGCGACGATCATCGCATCGGCGCGGTGGCCCATCGCCACGTGCTGCTCCGACGGCGCGGCCGGGTCCCAGAGGTCCTCGGCGACCTCGCCATGCACGAGGCTGCGGAACGTGAGCGCGGGAACGAAGCGGGCCGCCGACGGCGTCAGCGCCACGTCGACCACCGCGCCTGCATCCTCGAGGCGCCGCGCCACTTCGATCGCCTTGAACGCCGAGATCGAGCCCGTGACGCCGAGCACGACCCGTCGCCCGGCCAGCGGGCGCGGCGCGGCCACGCTCGTGGTCACGGCGTTCCCTCGGCGTTGAGGTAGTACAGCTCGCGCAGGCCGTGCAGAATCAGGTCTTCGTCGACCACATCGAGCACCGGCGCGTCACGCGCGATCCGCTTCGCCCAACCACCCGTGGCAATGACTTTGGCGGGCCCCAGTTCTGCCTTGAAGCGAGCGATGATGCCTTCCACCAGGCCGACGTAGCCGAACAGGATGCCCGATTGCAGCGCCGTTTCGGTACGCGTGCCGATCGCACTTGGCGGGCGCTCGAGGTCGATCCGAGCCAGCCGCGACGCTCGGTCGAACAGCGCGTCGGTCGAGATCCCGATCCCCGGGCTGATCGCCCCGCCGAGGTAGACGCCGTGCTCGTTAATCGCGTCGAACACGGTCGCCGTACCGAAGTCGACCACGATCAGCGGCGGGGGGGCGTGCCGCGTCATCGCCCCCACCGCGTCGGCGATCCGGTCGGCGCCCAACTCCTCCGCGTGGTCGATGCCAATCCGCACCGGCTTGCGCATGTGGCTGGAGACGAAGATCGGATCGACCTTGAGGAAACGGCGCACGACATCGCGGAAGACGCCGGACAGCGCCGGCACGACGCTGGAAACGATCGCCCCATCGATCGCGCCCGGGTCGATCCCCTCGGCGCGCAGCAGCGAGACGACCAGGATGCCGTATTCGTCGGCGAGCCGCCCGTGATCGGTGGCGAGCCGCCACGTCGGGCCGAGCTCGCGGTCGGAGTAGATTCCGACCTGCAGCGTCGTGTTGCCGATGTCGATTGCCAGCAACATGCTCGACCGCCCTCCACATTGCGGCAGGCTACACGCGCGAGCCCGCTGGCGACGCGTGGCTCCCTACGGGAGATTTCCACCGTGCGGAGGGGCCGCGAGCGCGTGGCTTCGAGGCCTGTGGATAGATCGTGGACGCATTGAACAACTATCTGGTCAGAACCGGGTCGGCGGGGACATACGTTGCCGCGGAGCGCGCACGTTGATATGTTCGGGCGCGTCCACCCAACGCGTGCGAACCCTCCGTCTCGCATCGAAATGCCTTGGCAATGGACGCGCCGACTGACGCGGCGCCGCTGAAGGGATGCGGGGATGGGGGTCGGTTCGCACGGAGCGCAGCCATCGCGGCCTCAGCCGCAGTTCGCCACCGCCGCCGAGATCTGGAGGCGGGCGCTTGCCCAGCTGCGCAATACGCTGCCGCGCAACACCTACGAGACGTGGTTTGCCAGCGCGCGCGCTGTCGAGCTGCGGGCCGGCGTGCTGATCCTCAGCGTCGACAACATCTACAAGCGCGAGACGCTGGTCACCAACTACTACTCGACCATCTCGGTCGCCGTGGCCGAGGTGCTCGGGCGTCGCATCGAGATCGAAGTCGAGGTCAGCGCCGACCCGCCGGACCAGCAACCACCCGACGCCACGCTCGCCGGCGCAGCTGCGCCCGCGCCCTCGGTAGTCCCGACGCGGCCCGTGCTGAAGAGTTCCTACACGCTCTCGAGCTTCGTCGTCGGACCATCAAACCAGATCGCTCACGCCGCCGCCTCCGCCGTTGCCGAGAACCCCGGCCGCTCACACAACCCGCTCTTCATCTATGGCGGCTCGGGGCTGGGCAAGACGCACCTGCTGCAGGCGATCGCGCACTTGACGCTGCAGGGCTCCCGCACGCACTGCATCCCGATGGAGTCCTACATCCGCGAGTACGTCGAGGCCGTCCGCACCGGCGATCGCAGCGACTTCCAGGCCAAGTACGAGCAGGCCGATGTGCTGCTGATCGACGATGTGCAGGCCCTGGTCGGTAAAGACCGCACGCAGGAAGAATTCTTCAACCTCTTCAACGCGCTCTATCTCGCCGGCAAGCAGATCGTCGTCAGCTGCGACACATCGCCGCGGCGCCTGCGTGGCCTGCCCGAGCGCCTCGTGACGCGGCTCGAGTGGGGGCTGGTCGTCGAGCTGCTGCGGCCCGACCTTGAGCTGCGCCTGGCGATCCTGCGTCAGAAGTGCCTCGACCGCGGCCTGCGCATCGCCGACGACGTGCTGCGCCTGCTCGCCCAACACGCCTCGCGCAACGTGCGCGAACTCGAGGGCGTGCTCAACCACGTTGAGGTCTTCGCCAACGTCGAGCGTTCGCCGATCACGACCAACATCGCGCTGCGCGCGCTCTCCGGTTACCACTTCGACGACATCGAGCGCGTCCAGCCGACGATCGGTGAGATCATCAACGCCGCCTGCGAGACCACCGGCGTCGCGATCGACGCGTTCACCTCCAAGCGCCGCGACCAGCGCGCCGCCCGGGCGCGCCACCTGGTGATGTACCTCGCCCGCGAAGACGCGCACATGTCCTACCCGGAGATCGGCAGCCACCTCGGCGGCCGCGACCACACCACGGTGCTGCACGGCTATCGCAAGATTCACCGTGAGGTCGAGGGCGAGCCGGCGAAGGGCGTGCCGCCCAAGGCCGAGACACAGCGCATGGTCTCCGACATCCGTTCACGCCTGCGCCTCTAGCCGTCCACACCCGCACACACTCCGCACACGCCGTGTCGACGCGCAGTCAACGCGGCGCGCGCCGCGATCATCATTGCCGGCCGCGCTCAATCGCATCCGTCCACGCCGCACACAGCTCCAACAACAACAGCAACAGGATCTCTCTGATCCGTACTCCATCTATTCCTTGATCGAAGGAACGCGGAGATCGGTGCAGAGCGTGGACAGATGCGCTGCAGGCGTAAGCTTGAGCCATGCTTGACATCGCCGAGATCGAAGTTGTGGGCGGCCCGGGCGGACGCGGGACGGTTTCGTTCCGTCATGAGAAGTTCGTGCCTCGCGGCGGGCCCGACGGCGGCCAGGGCGGCCGCGGCGGTGATGTGATCGTGCAGGCCGACGCGCAGCTGAACACGCTGCGCCGCTATCGCCGCCAGCGCATCTTCCGCGCCGAGGCGGGTGCGCGCGGCGGCACCAACAACCGGCGTGGCCGGGTCGGGGATTCGCTGATCCTGCAGCTCCCGGTCGGCACGGTGGTCAGCGTTATCTCGCGGGAGGGCGACGAACAGCTGGCCGACCTGCAGGCGCATGGCGACAGCGTGCTCGTCGCCTGGGGTGGCAGCGGCGGCTTCGGCAACACGCACTTCAAAAGCTCGACCAACCGCGCGCCGCGTGTCGCGCAGAAGGGCGGCCTGGGCGAGCACGTGCGCCTGCGCTTCGAGTTGCGCGTGCTGGCCGACATCGGCATCGTGGGCCTGCCCAACGCCGGTAAGTCGTCACTGCTGCGGCTGCTGAGCAGCGCCCGGCCGCGCGTCGCACCGTACCCCTTCACGACGCTCGAGCCGAACCTCGGCGTCGTCGAGACGGGCTGGGACGATCTGGTGATGGCCGACCTTCCGGGCCTGATCGAGGGCGCGGCCGACGGCGCCGGGCTGGGCCACGACTTCCTGCGTCACGCCAGCCGCACCCGCGTCTTGCTGCACCTGATTGACGGCTCCACGGAGGACCCCGTTAAAGCACGGGCGACGATCGACCGCGAACTGGCTGCCTACAGCCCGGAGCTCGCCGCGGCACCGCAGATCGTGGCGGTCAACAAGATCGACCTGCCCGAGGTCGTCGATCGGCGCGCGGATCTGAAATTCGCGTTTGGCGACAGCGCCCCGCTGTTCTGTTCGGCGATGAGCGGGGAGGGCGCCGACGAGGTCGTCGATGCGTGCGTCCGGCTGCTCCAGCAGTCGCGCGAGGCTGAAGCGGCCAAGCTGCCGCCGGCGCAGACCCCAACACTGCGCCCGCGTCCCGACGGGCGCCGGTTCACGATCGAGCAGCTGCGCGGCCACGCCTACCGCGTGCACGGCAGCGGCGTGGAGCGATTCGTGGCGATGATGGACCTGGAGAACGAGGACGCGCTGGCGGAGACATACCGCTGGCTCGATCGCCGCGGCGTGGCGGCGGCGTTGCACCGCGCCGGCGTGCGCCCCGGTGACCGGGTGAGCGTCGGCGCTGCGGAGTTGACCTGGGAGTGGGAACGCTAAGCGTGTCGGCCGGATCGCTGCGCTTCGAACCGCATGAGCGCGTTGGCGCGCTGGGCGGCACCTTCGATCCGATTCACCGCGCGCACCTGCATCTGGCCGACGCGGCCGCTGCGGCGTTGCAGCTCGACCGGCTGCTGCTGATTCCCGCCGGGGACCCGTGGATGAAGCGCGACCGCTCGGTCACCCCCGCGCAGCAGCGCTACGAGATGGTCGAGGCGGTCGTGTCGGCGCGCGGCGGCGGCCTGGAGGTCGTCGACCTCGAGCTGCGCCGCGAGGGCCCGACGTACACGCTCGACACGCTGCGCGAGCTTCGTGCGGCCGGCGCGGGCCAGCTCTGGTGGATCCTGGGCCTCGACGCACTCCAGAGCCTGCCGCGCTGGCATCAGGCGCGCGAGCTGCTCGTGCAGGCGCGGCTGGCGGTCGCGGCGCGACCGGGCGTCCAGCTCGAACGGCACGAGCTCGACGCGCTCGTGCCGGGCCTGGGCCGCTGGGTCGATTGGGTGCCGATGCGGCCTGTTGACCTCAGCGCAAGTGAGCTGCGCGAGCGGATCGCGCGCGGCGACGATGTCAGCGCCGATGTACCGGCGCCCGCGCTGGACTACATCCGCGCGAACGGCCTCTACCGCGATCGCGGCTGAGAACGCGATCGCGACTGAGCGCCCGCCATCACGTCGGGCGTGTAATGCTCCTTGCGCATCAGCACCGACGTGCGCGGGCCCGGCGGCCACAAGAACGGCCGCAGCGGCAGCGTCTGGACCCACGAGAAGCCCGCGTCGTAGGCTGCGCGCCCGATCTCCGCGAAGGAGCGCAACCGCGGGCCATCGCCCGAGCCCCCTTGCAGCGAACTGCGCAGCCAGCGGCGCCACGCGGCGTTCACCTGCGGCGAGCGCGACGGGGCGATCTCCCAGAGCACGAAGATGCCGTTGTGGCCCAGCACGCGCCAGACCTCCCGTAGGATCCGGCCGAGCCGCGCATCGTCCCAGGAGCGCAGCAGGTGCGGCGCGAGCACGACGCTGACCGAACCGTCAGCGAGCGGCAGGCGGTCGGCGCGGCCTCGCAGCGGGCGAACCTCCAGCTCGGCCACGCTGCTGGCGCTCAGCGCCGGCCTGCGGCCCAGCATCACGAGCGGCGCGTGTTCAAGCTCCGCGGCGTCGCCCAGCAGCGCCGCCAGCAGCGGCGCATCGGGCCCAAGCACGAGCAGGCGGTCGTTGCCGTGCAGCGGCAACAGGCTCGCGAGCTGCGCGGCTGGCGTGTCTTCAAGCAACAACCGCGGGCGGCCGCGCCACCAGCGCCGCAACTCCGGCGGGAGCGCCTGACGCAGCGAGCAGCGCCGGCCGGCGAGGCTCACACGTCCAGCGTGGCCAGGTGCGAGTGGGTCTCGATGAAGTGCCGCCGCTTGCCCGGGTCGTCGCCCATCAGCTGCACGAAGAGGCTGTCGGCCTGCTGGTCGTCATCGACCTGCACCCGCAGCAGGGTCCGCGCGTCGGGGTCCATCGTGGTATCCCAAAGCTGCTCGGCGTTCATCTCGCCGAGGCCTTTGAACCGCTGGATCGCGACCTTCTTGCCGCCCTCTTTCTGGCGGCCGAGGAAACTCTCGAGGTCGGCCTCGCTGTAGAGCCACTGCGGCTTCTGGCGGCCGGCCTGCACGCGAAAGAGCGGAGGCTGGGCGATGTAGAGGTGCCCGTTGTCGATCAGCTCGCGCATGTGGCGGAAGAAGAAGGTCAGCAGCAGGGTCCGAATATGCGCGCCGTCGGAGTCGGCGTCGGCCATCAGCACGACCTTGTGATAGCGCAGCTTGCTGACATCGAAATCCTCACCGATGCCGGTCCCGAGCGCCGTGATCAGCGTGCGGTAGGCCTCGTGGCTGAGCAGCTTGTCGAGCCGCGCGCGCTCCACGTTGAGCACCTTGCCGCGCAGTGGCAGAATCGCCTGCGTGCGACGGTCGCGACCCTCTTTCGCCGAGCCGCCCGCGGAGTTGCCCTCCACGACGAAGATCTCCGAGCGGGCGGGGTCGCGCTCGCTGCAGTCGGCCAGCTTGCCCGGCAGCGCCGCGCCGTCGAGCGCGCCCTTGCGCTGCACCAGGTCACGCGCGCGCCGCGCTGCGTCGCGGGCCCGCGCGGTGGTCAGGCACTTTTCGATCACGCGACGGCCCTCGCGGGTGTTGCCGTCGAAATACTCGCCCAGCGCCTCGGCGGTGGCCGACTCGACCAGCCCCTTGACCTCCGGGTTGCCCAGCTTGGTCTTGGTCTGGCCCTCGAACTGCGGCTCAGCCAGCTTGACGCTGATCACCGCCGCGAGGCCCTCGCGGGTGTCCTCGCCCGTGATGTTGGCGTCGCCGTCCTTGAGCAGCTTCTGGCGCCGCGCGAAGTCGTTGAGCCCGCGCGTCAGCGCCGAGCGGAAGCCCGTCAAGTGCGCGCCGCCCTCGGTCGTGTTGATCGTGTTGGCGAACGCATAGACGCGGTCGGCGAAATCGGTGTTGTACTGCAGCGCCACCTCAACGGCGACCCCGTTGATCTCGCGGTCCAGATAGAACGGCAGCGGCTGCAGCACATCGTGGTCGCGGTTGAGGAAGCGCACGTAGGACTGGATGCCGCCCTCGAAGTAGAAGTTGACTTCGCGCTCGGCCGCGGGGTTGCGCTCGTCGCGGAAGCGGATCCAGAGGCCTTTGTTCAGATAGGCGACCTCGCGGAACCGGTGGGCCAGTACATCGAACTCGTAGTCCAGCGTCTCCATCACGTCGTCGTCGGCGAGCCAGCGAATCATTGTGCCGGTCACGGTCGACTCGGCGCGCGGCGCGCGCGTAGCGCTCAGCTCGCTCGACGCCACACCGCGCGCGTAGGTCTGCGTGTGGATCCGCCCGCCGCGCCGCACCTCGACCCGCAGCTCGCGCGAGAGCGCGTTGACCACCGACGCGCCGACGCCGTGCAAGCCGCCGGAGACCTTGTAGCCGCCGCCGCCGAACTTGCCGCCCGCGTGGAGCACGGTCAGGACTGTCTCCAGCGCCGACTTGCCCGTCTTCTCGTGGGTGTCGACGGGGATGCCGCGGCCGTCGTCGCTGACGCGTACCCAGCCGTCCGGCTGGAGCACGATGTCGATCTCGGTCGCGTGGCCGGCCATCGCTTCGTCGACGGCGTTGTCGACGATCTCGTAGACGAGATGGTGCAGCCCAACCTGGCCGGTCGAGCCGATGTACATGCCCGGCCGGCGGCGCACCGCCTCCATGCCTTCGAGCACCTGGATGTCGGCGGCGGAGTAACCGCCGGCCTGCTCAAAGACCAGTTGCGCACCCTCAATGGGGAGCTGAGGCTGGGCTGCGTTGCTCGCGGAGCGCTTAGGCAACGTGCGTGTCCTGACCGAGTGCGCTTGCGCAGACAGCGGACAATCGCGCCTGCATACTGAGGTGCCCGCTCACTCGTGTGATACTCCTCACAATACCACCGGCGGGGCCCCTATGACGGGGCCGTACAGAGACGGCGCTCCCGATGGTTAACTGGCGTGAACGACTGCACCTGAGCAACCCCCGCGAGGCGCGCGAGGAGGCGCTGCGCGGCCTCCCCGAGCTGCTCGGCGACCTGACGCCGATCGGCGTGGTGCGGAACGGCATCACCGACACCTCGGGCCGCGTCTGGGCGCAGGTCAAGTCGGAGCTGATCTTTCGCGACGAGTTCGTGCCGGCGCTCGAAGGGCTCGAGGGGTTCTCCCATCTGTTCGTGATCACCTGGATGGACCAGGTGACCGACGAGGGTCGCAGCCTGCTCCGCCTGCATCCCAGCGGCGACGACCGCACGCCGGAGCTGGGCGTCTTTGCGACGCGTACCGCGCACCGGCCGAACCCAATCGCGATCTCGATCGTGCCTGTCGAGCGAGTGCGCAAGCACATCATCCACGTTGTCGGCCTGGATGTCGTGAACGGCACTCCGCTACTTGACGTGAAGCCCTACGTGAGCTTCTACGACTCGTTCGATGCGACCATCCCGAAGTGGGCCGAGTAGCTCGGTGCCGCGCCTGCGCAGCAATCTGGTCGTCGTGTACGTCGTGCGCCGCGCCGCCGACGGCATCGAGGTCCTGCTGCTGCAGCGCCCCGAGGGCCACCGCTTCGCCGGCGACTGGCAGACCGTGGGCGGCCACATCGAGCACCGCGAGGGCGAGACCGCCTGGCAGGCAGCCGTGCGCGAGCTCGGCGAGGAGACCGGCTACCGGCCCGAGCGCTGGATGTACGCCGACCGCCCCGAGCAGTGGTACAACCCCGAGAACGACACGATCTACTTTGTCCCCGCCTTCGTCGCGCTGGTCGACGGCGTGTCACCGCCCACGCTGTCCGACGAACACCAAGCCTGGCGCTGGGTCGCGCCCCGCGAGGCGGCGGAGATCGTGACCTGGCGAACGATGCGCGAGTCGCTCGCGCTGATCGAACAAGCACTGAACGATCCTGAACAATCCCAACCAGGGCTGACCACATTCGAGCCAGACGAGTTGCGCGCGTAGGCTCAATCGAGAGAGTGAGTTGACGATGCCCAGCGTCGGCCTGATCGGCTTCGAGCGCTCCGGCAAGACGACGCTGTTCAACGCGTTGACCGGCGCCGCGCGCCCGACCGGATTCACAGCGCACGCCGATCCGCACGAGGGCGTCGTGCCCGCCGCCGACGAGCGCCTGCTGCGGCTCTCCGCGCTCTACCACCCGCGCAAGACCACGCCGCCGACCCTGGATGTCGTCGACTTTCCCGGGGCGGGTTTCGCGGGTGCGCTGGGCGGCGGCGAGGCGCCGGGCTCGCGCTTGCTCGACCAACTCTCGCAGCTCGACGGGCTCATCCACGTCGTTCGCGTATTCCAGAACGACGCCGTGCCGCATCCAGCCGAGCGGATCGATCCCGCCGCGGATGTCGAAGCGATGCAGCTCGAGCTGACCTTCGCCGACCTCGCGCTGATCGAAAAGCGATTGCAGCGAATCGCCCAGGACACCAAGTCGATGAAGGCCGCGGAGCGCGTCGCGGTCGACCGCGAGGTCGAGCTGCTCACGCGCCTCCAGGCGCATCTCTCGGAGGGCGGCACGATCCTCGATGCGCCGCTCGCCGAGGACGAACGAGCCGGCTTGCGCCAGTACCGCTTCCTGACCGAGCGCCCCCTGCTGACGCTCTTCAACGTCGGCGAAGATGACGCGTCCGGCGGCGCAGCGGAGCCGGGGGCCTCCGACGTTGGCGTGGCGATCTGCGTGCGACTCGAAGAAGAGCTGCGCGAATTCGAGGCCGATGAGGCGACCGCCTATCGCGAGGAGCTCGGCGTGGGCGCAGGGGCCGTCGAGACGGCGCTGCAGGAGTCGTTCCGGCTGCTCGGCGTGCGCACGTTCTTCACCGTCAGCGAGGACGAGTGCCGCGGTTGGACGCTGCCCGGCGGGTCGTCGGCGCTGCGCGCGGCGGGCCGCATCCACAGCGACCTCGAACGCGGCTTCATCCGCGCCGAAGTGGTGAGCTGGGACGACCTGCTGGAGTGCGGCTCGGAGGCGGAGGCGAAGAAGCGCGCCCTGATGCACACTGAGGGCAAGGATTACGAAGTGCAGGACGGGGATGTCCTCCACATCCTCTTCAATGTCTGAGCGCGGGTATCCTGCTGGCATGTCCGATGCGACATCCGGCGCGGCGCCCGACGCGACACCGCGCGCGACCGAGGTCAGCGATCTCGCAGCCGCGCTGCTCCGCGCCGCGCGCGACGGCCCCGCGCTGGCCTCGTGCACGGTGCTCTCCGCGACCGACGGCTCCGCCGCGATCGGCGCAAAGATGCTCGCGCCGCAGGACGGCCCCGCGCTGGGATCGATCGGCGGCGGCCCACTCGAGGCCGCCGTGCTGGTGCGGGCCCGCGAGGCGATTCCGCAGCATCTCGTCGCCACGATCGCCTTCACGCCCGACGGCGCGATCGTCGAGGGCCGCCGGGCGATCGAGAGGGCTGAGCAGATCGTCGAGGTGCTGATCGAGGTCGTCGAGCCGGCGGCGACGCTGCTGGTCGTCGGCGGCGGGCACGTCGGCCGGGCGGTCGGCGAGGTCGGGGCGATGCTGGGCATGGAGGTCGTGCTGCTTGACGACCGCGAGGAGTACGCCAACCCAGAGCGCTTCCCCTACCCCTGCCGGGTGATCTGCGGCGACTTCGACGAGGAACTCCAGCGCTTCCCGATCACCGCCAACACCTACATCGTGCTGGTCTCTCGCGGGCACATCGTCGATGAGCTGAGCCTGCGCCAAGTCGTGACGCGCGGCCCCGGCTACGTCGGGATGATCGGCAGCAAGCGCCGTACCCGAACCGTGATCCAGCATCTCGCTGAGGACGGCATCGACCGCGAGTCGCTGGACCGCGTGTTCACGCCGATCGGCCTCGACATCGGCGCCGAGACGCCCGAAGAGATCGCAGTGGCGGTACTGGGCGAGATCATTCTGGTGCGTCGCGGCGGCGCCGCGCTCCCAATGTCTGAACATGGCCGTCAGCTGGCCGGGCGCCGGCGAGCATCCGTGCACGCCGCAAGCTAGGATCGGATGGGACAGGAGCAGACCGTGCCCAACGACGAAGTGTACGAAGCACTCTCCAGCGCCTTCGCGGCGGGCCAACCCGTCGCGCTGGCGACGGTCGCGCAAACGCTCGGTAGCACCCCACGAAAGACCGGCGCGAAGATGCTGGTCCGCGAGGATGGCAGCTTCGTCGGCACGATCGGCGGTGGCTGCGGCGAGGCTGAGGTGTGGCAGGAAGCGATGGAGGCGCTCGAAGAGGGCGACGCGCGAATCGTGACGGTGGACCTGACCGAGCCGACCGACGGCGAGGACAAGATCTGCGGCGGCGTGATGCGCATCTTCGTCGAGCGCCTACAGGCCTGACCTCACTGGCTCGGGCGATCGGATCCTGGTTGGTCAGCGCTCGCGCCGAAGACTGATACACTGAGCTTGGTCGCCTCGACCGGGCCTCATGTCGCCAATCGGCGTGGGGAAGTCCGAGGCGCGGGGCTCACTGAGCATGCGAGCCCGCGCTCAGCGCCGGCGGCCAGCGGGAGATCGATATGACTGACTTGGCGCTGATTGGCTTTGGCCCTGTCGAAGCCATCGTCGTGGTGGTCGTGGTGCTGGTTGTGTTCGGGGCCGGGCGGCTGGCCGGCGTGGGCAAGGCGCTCGGCACCGGCCTGCGTGAGTTCCGCGAAGAGGCCAAGACGCCGGTCGGCGAGGACGGGCAGAGCGAGGAGGACGACGCGGAAACCGCCTCGTCGGCCTCCAGCGAGCCGACCAACAAAGACGCCTGAGGCGAACGCTGCCGCTGCGCGCTATCTGCTTCGATCTTTGGGGAACCCTGATCCGCGACGCGCCCGGCGGCGGCCGGCGCCGCGCGCGCGAGCGTGAACGCCGGTTGACCGAGGCGTATCTGAGCGCCGGGGCGGGCCCCGACGCCGCGACCGCCGTGCCCGCGGCGATCCGAACCGCGATCGACGCCCTGGTCGTCGCGCATCAGTCGAACATCGACCTCAGCGGCTACGACCGGATCAACGCATTTCGCGGCGAGATGCTGCGCCGTTGCCCCGCGACGGTCGAGACGCCCGAGCTGCGCGGCGTGATCGAGCATGCAATCTGTCACTCCGCCGCCTGGGAGCCGCCTGAACTGATCGAGGGCGCGATCGCCGCCGTCGCGGCGCTGCGGCGACAGGGCCTCGACGTAGCCGTCGTCTCGAACACCGGCCTGGCGCCGGGATCGTACGTCGAGCAGGCGCTGTCCGAGCGCGAGCTGGGCCCTCTGGTCAACGAGTGGATCTGGTCCGATGAGGTGCTCAGCTGGAAGCCGGGCCAGGCGATCTTCACCGCCGCGCTCGACGCGCTCGGCGTCGCAGCCGACGCCGCGGCCTTCGTCGGCGACACGCCCGAAGCTGACGTGATCGGCGCGCGCCAGGCCGGCTTCGCGACAGTCGTGCAGGTCGGCGGGAAGCGCATTGCCGGACTGGAGGCCGATATCCAGCTCGCCAGCGTGGCCGATCTGCCCGCCGCGATCGCCGGATGAGTCGGCGCTGAAGGCTGCGATCATCCTGCGCTGGATCACTGGCAGCCTGGGCCTGAGCAGCATCGTCGGTATCCGCGCCGGCCTGGTGGTCGGCCCGGCGTCCCGCTGGCCCCGCCGACGGAGCGCCGGTGATCGCCATATGCTGGCTGCATGAAGAACGGCTTCCTCTTCGGTGGCGGATTTCGCATCGGGCGAGTGCTGGGCATCCCGATCCGACTCGATCTGTCCTTTTTCCTGACCTTCGGCCTGATCGTGTTCCTGCTGCCCCGCCAGTTGTCCGACCAGCTACCCGAGGTCGAGAAGTGGTCGTACGCGGTTGCCGGTGGGGTGATCTTCTTCGTGTCACTGCTGCTGCACGAGCTGGCGCACAGCGTGGTCGCGCGGCGTTACGGGATGGAGGTCTCCGGGATCACGCTGTTCATGTTCGGCGGCGTCTCGCTGATCAAGGAGGATTCGGAGCGCCCGGGGCAGGAGTTCACGATCGCGATCGTGGGCCCCCTGACGAGCCTGGCTCTGGGCGCCGCGTTCCTCGGCGCCTGGCTCGTGCTCCGGCCGGCCGACTCCGCGATCGTGGACCTGCTCGGCTGGCTCGGCGTCGTCAACGTCGCCCTGGCCATCTTCAACATGCTGCCGGGCTTCCCGCTCGACGGCGGGCGCGTCCTGCGTGCGATCTTGTGGAAGCTGACACGCTCGCAGTACCGCGCGACGCGCGGCGCGGCGCGGGTCGGTCAGCTGCTCGGCGTCGCGATGATCCTGATCGGCGTGGCCGGGATCTTCTTCCAGATCGGCCCGTTCGGTGGCTCCTTCAACTCGATCTGGCTGGCCGTGATCGGATTCATGCTGGTCTCGCAGGCGTCGCAGGGCGTCAAGGCCGCTGTGCTCGAACGCGACCTCGCCGCGCTGAGCGTCGGCGAGCTGATGCTGGCGCCGCCGCAGGCACGCACCGTCGAGGCCGATCTGGCGGTCAGCGTGCTCGTGCCGCGACGCGTCGCGCTCGATCACCGCACCGCCTTCATCGTCAACGAACACGACGTGGCGATCGGGATCGTGCCCGCTGCGGCGATCCTGATGCTCGACGATGCGCGCTACCGCAGCGCCCGGATGCGTGACGTGATGATCGCGGCCGACGCGGTGCAGCCAATCTCCCCCGACATGCGCGCCAACGAGGCGCTGCGCCGCCTGCAGCGTGATCACACCTTCCTGCTGCCCGTGGTCGAGGGCGGGCGGCTGCTCGGCGTGATCGGGCTGGACCAGATCATCTCGGCGCTGCGCACGCCGCAGCCGAGCCATCGCGGGTTGTGAACCCTCGACCCACCGACCAACGCCGCCCGCCCGCCGCGCCGCGCCGGCTCGCCGCCGTCTGGGCCGGCAAGCTCACCCGCCGGGCCACCCGTCTGCTCGGCAGCGGCGGCACCGCTCTGCCGGGACTGGTCGCCGAGCGCGTCGATCCGGACCTGGTCAGCGAACTCGCCGGCGAGCTCGACGCGATCGCGCTTGTGACCGGCACCAACGGCAAGACGACCACCTCGACGATGCTCGCCCGCATCCTCGCCCAGGCCGGCCACAGCGTGCTGCACAACCGTGCCGGCTCGAATCTGATGCGCGGCGTGCTCAGCTCACTGGTCGACGCCGGCGGGGTCGACGGCCACCTGCCTTCGGGCCGCGTCGCGGTGTTTGAGACCGATGAGGCCGCGTTTGACGAGGTCGCGGCGGCGACCAGGCCCAGCGTCGTGCTGTTTACCAACCTGATGCGCGACCAGCTTGATCGCTACGGCGAGATCGACGCGATCGCCGGCCGCTGGGGCCGTGCGCTCGAGACGCTCGATCCCGCGACGAACGTGGTGCTGAACGCCGACGACCCGCTGGTCAGCACGCTCGAGCGCCACGCCGCCGGGCCGCTGAGCCGCTTCGGGATCGCCGACACGAGCGTCGGCACCGCCACGGAGGCGGAGATCGCCGACGCGCTCTGGGATCCGGCCAGCGGTGACGACTTTCGCTACGACCACCGCTTCTTCGCGCACCTCGGCCACTGGTACACGAGCGCCGGCGCGCGTCGCCCGACGCCCGACATCACGGCTGACTGCGTGACCGAGTGCGACGGGCGGATGCACTTCGATCTTCGAATCGCTGACGCGACGCGGCGGCGCGTCGAGCTGCCGGCGGAGGGTCTCTACAGCGTCTACAACGCGCTGGCTGCGAGCGCTGCCGCCACTGCGCTGGGCGTCGCCGGCGAGCCGATCATCGCGGCGCTCGGCGAACACCGCGCCGCCTTCGGCCGGCAGGAGCACCTGACCGTCAATGGCCGCCGGGTGCGCATCTTGCTGGGCAAGAATCCCGCCGGCATGAATCAGGCGTTGCGCACGCTGCAGCGGCCCGGCGAGCGGCGCCACCTGCTCGTCGCGCTCAACGACGGGATCGCCGATGGGACCGATGTGTCGTGGATCTGGGACACCGACTGGGAGGCGCAGGCGCCCCACTGCGCCTCGCTGACGATCGCCGGCCAGCGGGCGGCCGAGCTGGCGCTGCGTCTGGAATACGCCGGCTTCCCGGCGCCGCGCGAGCCGATCACGCACGACCTTGCCGCGGCGCTCGATTCTGCGCTCGCCGCGCTGCCGACAGATTGCGAGCTGGTCATCCTGCCCACCTACACTGCGCTCATCGAAGTGCGCCGCCTGCTCGGGCGGATGCCGGGAGCGACCGGCCTGTGGGACGCGGCATGACTGGCCTGATTGACGAACCCTCGCTCGCCGTGGACGTGCTCTACCCCGATCTGCTCAACCTCTACGGCGACCGCGGCAACGCCCGCGCCCTGGCGAAGCGCTGCGAAGTGCGCGGCATTCGCGCCGAGCTGCGGCGCGTCGAGATCGGCGACGCGTGGGACAGCGAGACATGCGACATCGTGCTGGTCGGCGGCGGCCAGGATCGTGAACAGCGCCGCGTCGAGGCGGACCTGCTGCGCCGCGGCCAGCAATTGCGCGACTGGCGCGACGCCGCCGGCGTGACCCTCGCCGTCTGCGGCGGCTACCAGCTCTTCGGTCGTCACTACCGTGGGATCGACGGCGACGTGATGGAGGGCGTGGGCGTGTTCGACGCGGTCACGATCCACCCCGGCCCCAACGTCTCCCGCTGTGTCGGCAACGTCGCCGCGCTCTGGGAGGGCGAGACGCTGGTGGGCTTCGAGAATCACGGCGGCCGCACCTATCTCAACGAGGGCCAGGCCCCGCTGGCGCGCGTCGTCGCGGGCTTCGGCAACAACGGCGGCGACGGCGGTGAGGGTGCGCGCAGCGGCAACTGCTTCGGCACCTATCTGCACGGCGCCGTGCTGCCCAACAACCCTCGACTCGCCGACCGGCTGATCGCGTTGGCGCTGGAGCGTCGCTACGGCAGCGGCGATCTGGAGCCGCTGGAGGATGCCGCCGAGACCCGCGCCCACGCCGAAGCGCTGCACACCACCCTGCATCGCTCGAACGAAGACATCCTCAGCCGCGCGCTCCAGGCGTTGCGTGGCTGAACCGAACGGAGCCCCGAGATGACCAGCACGCTTACGCGGACAGCCCCAGACATCAGCTGCGATCACTGCGCGCACGCCATCAGCAGCGCGCTGACCGCGCTGAACGGCGTTGGACAGGTCGACGTCGACGTCGATGCCAAACGGGTCGATGTCGCGTTCGACGACGGGCTGACCAGCGCCGACGAGATCGACGCTGCGCTGGAGGCCGAGGGCTATCCGCCGGCCTGACGGACCCTGGGGCGCTGCGGACGATCATCCGCTCGCAAGGCCGCAACGCGACGGCTGGCTGGTCGGGCCGACCTGGGCGTACGTGGTGGTCGCGCTCGCGATCTTCGTCGCGGCGGTCGTGGTCGCGGTCGTCCGCGCAGGCGGCTCAGACGAGTCGGCGCCTCCTGAGGCGGGAGCGCAGCAGTCGGTCGCGGTGGTTGAGCAAGCGGAGGCCGAGCAGTCCGCCGACACCCCCACCGGGGAGTTCCCATTCGACCAGTCCGAGCAGGCGATCCAGCAAGGCCAACAAGGCGAGCAAGCCGCCCCACAGGACCCCGAGCAGGTCGCGATCCCTCAGTCAGACCCGTCAGACAACCCGCCCGCGGCGCAGCAGGCCCTGGCGCCGTCCGACCCGCTGCTCGGCTTCCTGATGCCGCTCCCCGGCGCCTGCGTCAGCGCCTTCGAGGGCCACCTCCCGAACGCGCCGCGCGCCTACCGCAACAACGGGATTCACGAGGGCCTCGATTTCTACACCGAGGCCGCCTGCGTCCCGGTCGACCGCACGACCCCCGTGCTCGCAGCGAAGGCCGGCGTGGTGCTGCGCGCGGACCGCGCGTACGTCGATCTGACGCCCGAAGATTGGGCCCGCTTCGAGCAAGCGAACTTCGCCGGCGAAGAGATTCTCGATGAGCTGCGCGGGCGCCAGGTCTGGATCGACCATGGCCAGGGCATCGTGACCCGTTACGCGCACCTCAGCGCGATCGCGGCGCCGATCTTCGAGGGTGTCAACGTGCGCGCCGGGCAGGTGATCGGGTTCGTGGGCGAATCGGGTCAACGTGAGAGCTTCGCCACGCCCGGCTCCGACCTGCACCTGCACTTCGAGATCCGGATCAACGAAGGCTGGCTCGGCCAGGGGCTCGAACCGCTCGCCGCCCGGCTGCTCTATCTCTATTCATTCGGCTTGGCAGACCAATAGGCTGCTGGCCCCTGCTGCGCCAAGGGAGGGCGTTGGGCTGAGATTCGCCGGTTCAGTGTATGGTTTGCCACATAGATACGGAACCGAGCATCATGCCGAAAGATGCAGTCCCTCAGGCCCTCCCACTGCCGCAGATCGTTTCGCCGGACAAGATGGACGAACGCTCACTGCACTTCGGCGCACTCGGACTGATCGAGCGATTGAGCGCGACGGACAACGACACGGACGAAGTGGGTGTGCAAGCGCTCGTCTTCAACCTGCAGAACCTAATGCGCCTGTTCGACCGGCCGACCTATCGATGCGAGATCAAGAACGGGTCTGTGGCGTTCAAGCGAGAAATCAAAAAGGGAGATTGGGAGACCGGCCGCTGGGAGCTCTCGTGGCTGGTCAACCACGATGGTTGAGGCTCAGCCCACTTCGGGCGCCGCAACCGTCCCCGAGCCGCACGATTTGGTGAGCCCCGACACGCTGCGTTCGGGCGGCCGCATCCCCGAGCCGATTCGTCGGACCCTGCGTTGGGCTCGGCGCGAAGTGTTGCTGGCCCTACTCGCAGCCTTCATCGTTGGTCTGGGCGCCGGCGCGGCCGAAGCCTTGATCTCGTGGCTGACCAGCTGACCGATCGGTCAGCACAGCCTCATCACCGCCCCGCCTGATCGGGACTACGCTGCGCCGTAAGCCCGCCGATCACGCCCGCGTCGAGCCACGCGCCGATCTCGGCGTCGTTGTGGCCGAGCAGCTCGGTCAGGATCTCGACCGTGTGCTCGCCGAGCCGGGGCGCCGGCCGGGTGACCGAGGCCGGGGTGCGCGAGAAGCGCCAGGGGAAGCCGCCGTAGCGACGCACCCCGGTGTCGGGGTGCTCAAGAAAGCGCCACCAGCCGCGCGCTTCAAGCTGCGGGTCGGTCAGGTGCGAGAGCGTTGAATGCACCACGCCGGCCGCCACCCCGGCGCGCTGGAGCCGCGCCTGCAGCGTCTGGGCGTCCCAGCGCTGCGTCCACTCGCCCACAGCGGACTCCAGCGCGTCCAGATCGGAGAGGCGCCCGGCGGTCGTCCGCCACTCGTCGCGATCGAGCGCCGCGTTGGGCCCGGCGACGCGCAGCAGCGCCGCCCAGGCCTCGTCGTCGGCGACCGAGATCGCGATCCACTCGTCCTCGCCCTGGCAGGGGAAGCACTCGTGCGGGGCCTGGCCGGGATGCCGGTTGCCGTTGCGCGCGACCGGTCCGCAGCCGGCCGAGGCGAGCAGCGCGTGCTCCTCGATGTAGCCCACCGCGGCCTCGAACATCGAACCGTCCACGTGCACCGCGCCGCCACCCTCACTGACCTGCCGCCAGAGCGCGGCGAGGCCCACCGCGGCCATCTGTGCGCCGCAGATTGGGTCAGCCTGCATCGTGCCGAGCAGCTGCGGCGCTTCCCCCGGGTAGCCGAGCAGCATGTCCCAGCCGGCGTTTCCCTCAGTGCTGCCGCCGTTCGCGCGGTAGTTGGAGTAGGGGCCGCCCGAGCCGAAACCCGAGAAGCTGACCAGCGTGACCTGCGGGTTGACCGCGCGCATCTCGGCGTGTGTGAGGCGCAGATTCTCGAGCACGCGCGGGCGGAAGTTCTCCAGCACCAGGTCGGCCCGCGCGATCAGTTCGAGCGCCAGCGCGCGACCCTCGTCGGTGTCGAGCGCCAACGAGACATTGCGCTTGTTGCGATTGGCCATGTGGAAGTTGGCGCGGATGTTGAGCCGATGCGCGTCGGGCGCGGCGATCGGCATGTTCCAGCGAGTTTCGTGGCGCCAGAGGTCGGGCCGGCGCGGGCCCTCGACCTTGATCACCTCCGCGCCGAGGTCCGCCAGCAGCGCCGTGGCGTAGGGCCCCAACCAGGCGTGGGTGAAGTCGACCACGCGCAGCCCGTCGAGCGGTCCGCTCGCCCGCGCGGGGCGCGGGCGTCGCCCGAACCCGTCGAGGCCGCCGCGCTGCTCGCCCGAGTGCTCGGCCTGCGACAGGCGAGCCGGTGGGCCGGTCGTGCGCAGCGTCCCGAGCTCGGATGTGTCGATCTCGCGGATGAAGCCGAGCTCGCCGAGATGCGGGTCATCGAGCAGTTCGCCCGCGCTGCGCACCCAGGCGAGGTTGACGCTCAGCTCCGCGAGGCCGTTGAAGACCTCCGCCGACGTGCGCTCGGCCAGAATCGGCTTGTAGTACGCCAGCGACGGCTCCTTCGCGGCCACCATCCCTGCTCCCTCGGTGAGTTCGTCGGGGGCCGGCTCGACGCCGAACGCGACCGGGGCCGCGCGCAGCGCATCGCGCATCCACGGACCGAGCGTCACGTAGCCGTCGCGGGTCGGCAGCACCTCGGCCCAGCCGTCCGGCCCGCCGGTGCGCGGGATCGGGCGCTTCGTGAACTCGCTGCGCGCATGCATGATCAGCGTCGAGACGGCTTCCTGCTCGGAGAGCTCGACCCACTGCCCGCGTCCGCTGTGGACCCGCTCGAGCAGCGCCGAGATCCCGCCAACGGCGGCCAGGACGCCCGCGGCGCGGGGGATGATCGCCGCCGGCGCGGCGAGCGGCGGACGCCCCGCGACGCCCTGCGTGCCTGCGAACCCGGCCAACGCCTGCATCACGAGGTCATCGGCCTGGTAGTGCGCGTAGGGCCCATCGGTCCCGAACGGCGAACAATGCAGCACGACGAGTCGCGGCCAGCGCTGGTCGATCGCGTCGCGCGAGATGCCGGCCGCCTCGAGTTCAGCGAGCGGGGCGTCGGTCACGAACAGATCCGCGCCGCGCAGCTCGCTGACCAGCCGCTCAGCGTCGAATCGTTCGAGCTGCTTGCCCTGCGCCAACGACAGGTCGAGCATCGAGTGCTGTCGCCCGTCGCGCTCGACCAGCGGCGGCGCCTGCCGCAGCGCTGAGCCGCCGGCCGGCTCCAGCGCCAGCACATCGGCGCCCCAACGCGCGAACTCGCGACCGCAGGTCGCGCCGACCACGCCGGAGGCGTACTCGACGATCTTGAGCCCGCCGAGTAGCTGCACCGTTCCGCTCCTTAGCCGTCGTTGCCGCCGCGGCCGCGCTTGAGCTTCTCAAAAGCGCGCTGCACCGGACGCAACTGCCGCTTGCCCTCCACCAGCCGCGGATCGGCCTGCCCGAAGCGCGCGCCCGTCGCGTACATCTGGAACGCCGACGTGATGTGCGTCGTGAAGCCCTGCGCATCGAGCATGTTGTTGATCGAGAACTTGATCTGGCGCAGCGCCATCGGCGAGCGCTCGGCCACCTCCTCGGCGTACTCCAGCGTGCTGCGCTCGAGCGCCTCGGGCGGGTAGACGCGGTTGACGAAACCGAGCTCCATCGCCTCCTGGGCCGGGATGAAGCGGTTCTGGAAGAGGATCTCCTTGGCCTTGCGCGCGCCCAGGTCCCAGGGCGCGGAGAAATACTGCGTATGCGAGGGGAGGAACAGCGCGTCGCTGGCAGCGAAGATCAGATCCATCGAGGCCGCGACCATCCAACCGCCGAAGATGCAGCGCCCGTGCACCATTGCGATCGTCGGCTTGGGGATGTTGCGCCAGCGCATCGTGTTGGTGATCCGCGTGTCGCGCTGGCGGTCGTAGACGCCGACGAAATCCTCGGCCCAGCCGCGCTCCTCGCGGTCGTCCATTTCCGACGGCGAGCCAAGGTCGTGCCCCGCGGAGAAGTCAGGCCCGTTGCCCGAGAGCACGATCACCTGCACCTGCGGGTCGACGATCGCCTCCTGGAAGGCCGCGTCCATTTCCTCAAGCAGCACACGGCTCTGCGCGTTGCGGTACTCGGGTCGATTGAGGATCACCCGCGCCACCGGCCCCGGTTCGTAGATGACATCGCGATAGGTCATGAACGCCTCCCAGATGCAGTGTCCGCGAAGATACCAGCGGGGCGGGCGGCAAGAGGCGGGCTTCGATAGCGTTCGCCCAGGGAGGCGGATCATGGCGTTTGACTACGTGGGCTCTGAGTGGCCGATTCCGGAGCGGATCAAGGCGGCGCATCGGCGCAGCTGGGACCGCCTCGCCGCGCCCGGTTTCTGGTGGACCGCCGCGGAGCGGCTCGCGATCGCCGCGGAATCTCGCCGGGCGGCGGCGTTCGAAGGCGGTTCGGGCTCCGATCTGCTGCCCGAGGCGGCGGTGCACGCTGTGCAGAAGATCGTCGTGGACAACGCGAATCTGTCGCGCGAGTGGTGCGATCAGATCTGCGCCGCGGAGGGCATGAGCGACGCCCGCTACATCGAGCTGCTCGGCGTGCTGGTGCATGTGTTTTCGATCGACGAACTGCATCGTGCGCTCGAAATCCCGCTCGAGCCGCTGCCCGCTCCGGTCGCGGGCGAGCCTTCACGGCGGCGGCCGACGGGCGCGAAGCGGGTCGCCGGCTGGCTGCCGATCACGCCGCCCGACGCGCTCGATCCGAAGGACGCCGATCTCTATGACGGCACGCCGATCGCCGCCAACGTGCTGACTGCGCTGAGCCTCGTACCCAGCAACCTGCCCTGGCTGGCGGAGCTCTCGACCGCGCACTACGCCTCGTACATGGAGATGCGCGAGACGGACAAGGTGCGCGCCATCTCGCGCGCCCAGCAGGAGTTGATTGCCGCACGCGTCTCGGTGCTCAACGAGTGCTTCTATTGAACGACTGCCCACGTGGGGCTGCTCCGTGCGAGCAGCCGCGGCAACGACCGACTGAACTTCGGCGCGATCATCGATACCTCACAGGACAGCGGCGTCGACCATGGCGCGCTGCTGCTGGAGTTCACCGAGGCGGCCGTGCAGCGCAGCGACTCGCTCGGCGCGGTTCGCGAACGCGTCGTGCAGGCCCTGAGCGCGCGGGCTGCGGTTGACGCGGCCGGCGTGGTCGCCAACTTCCAGCGCATGGTGCGGATCGCCGACGCGACCGGGATTCCCGTTGACCCCTACATCGCCGAACGCACCGGCCCGATCTCAAAGACGCTCGGCCTGGAGGCGTTTCGTTCGGCGGCGAACACCCACGCGCTGCGCGACTAGGAGCGGCTGCGCAGCCCCGGCGCGTGGTGGACGGGCGCGCAGCGGGTGGCGATCGCGCGTCGGGCACGGATCGCCGACGGTTGCGGCATCCCGCTCGACCAGTTCACCGACGATGCCAGCGCCGCGTGGCGCGAGCAGCTCGGTGTCAACGCCTACCCCTCGGCAGTGAACGCGTATGGGGCCGAGGCAGCGGCAGCTAACCCGGCGTGATCGCGCGCAGCACGCGGACCGTCTCGATCGCGGCTTGGGCGGCCTCTTCGCCCTTGTTGCCGGCCTCGCCCCCGGCGCGGGCCACGGCCAGCCCCACCGTCTGCGTGGCCAACACCTCGAAGATGCAGGGGACGCCGGTCTCCAGACCGACGCGGCCGATTCCGCGCGTCGCCTCCTCGACCACCAGGCGGTAGTGGTCGGTTTCGCCCTGGATCACCGCGCCGAGGCAGATCACCGCATCGAAGCGACCGGTGCGCGCGCAGGTCTGCGCGATCAGCGGGATCTCGAACGCGCCGGGCACCCAATACACATCGATGTCCTCGTCCGACGCGCCGCCGGCCAGCAGGTGGTCGAGGCAGCCGTCGAGCAGCTTGGCGGTCACGAAGTCGTTGAAGCGCGAGACGACGATCGCGAGCCGCAGGCCCAGCGCGGGGCCGCGCTCGGGGTCGGGCGGGGCGGCGCCGTCGTGAATCCGGACCATCAGCCGATCGCCGCCCGGCGCGGCGGCAGCGGCCGCCCGCCCTCATGCTCGTCGGCAGCCTCCGTCACGCCGAGCGCATCGGCGTCGAGCAGGTGGCCCATCTTCTCGTGTTTGGTCGTGAGATAGCGCACGTTGTGCGGGTTGGCCTTGGCGATCACCGGCACGCGCTCGACGATCTCCAGGCCGTAGCCGGCGAGACCATGCCGCTTGGCCGGATTGTTCGTGATCAGCCGAATGCGCGAGACGCCGAGGTCGCGCAGAATCTGCATCCCGATCCCGTAGTCGCGACGGTCGGCCGCAAAGCCCAGCGCCAGGTTCGCCTCGACCGTGTCCATCCCGGCGTCCTGGAGCGCGTAAGCAGCGATCTTGTTGTGCAAGCCGATCCCGCGGCCCTCCTGCGACATGTAGACGATCACGCCGCGCCGCTGCTCGGCGACCAGCCGCATCGCGATGTCGAGCTGTTCGCCGCAGTCGCAGCGCTGGGAGGCGAAGACATCGCCGGTCAGGCACTGGGAGTGAACGCGCACCAGCGTCGGATCGCCGCTGTCGACCTGGCCCATCACCAGCGCGACGTGCTCCTCGTTGCTGCCGCGCGGCCGGTAGCCGACGAGCTTGAAGGTGCCGTGCACGGTCGGCAGCTTGGCCTCCGAGACGCGCTCAACGAGCTGCTCGGTGCGCAGGCGGTGCTCGATGATCTGCTCAATGCTGACCATCTTGATGTCGTGGCGTCGCGAGAAGCGGATCAGCTGCGGCAGCCGCGCCATCTCGCCGTCACGCTTCATGATCTCGCAGATCACTGCGCCCGGTTGTAGGCCGGCGAGCCGACAGAGGTCGACGCTGGCCTCGGTTTGGCCGGCGCGCACGAGCACGCCGCCCTCGCGGGCGCGCAGCGGGAACATGTGGCCCGGTCGCACGAGGTCGTCGGCGGTCGAGTTGGGATCCATCAGCACCTGCACGGTGCGGGCGCGGTCGGGTGCGGAGATGCCTGTCGAGACGCCGGTGCGGGCCTCGACACTGACCGTGAAGGCGGTGCCGAGCGGTGCGGTGTTCTGGTCGACCATCGGGCGCAGGCCGAGCCGGTCGAGCCGAGTGCCATCCATCGGGACGCAGATCAACCCACGCGCGTGGGTCGCCATGAAATTGATCGTGTCGGAGGTCACGAACTGGGCCGGCAGCGCGAGGTCGCCCTCATTCTCGCGATCTTCATCATCGGTAATGATCAGCAGCTCGCCCTGGCTGAAGGCGTGGATCGCCTCTTCGGCAGTACAGAAGGGCGTCTTGCGGCGTCCCTTCGTTGCACCGGACGCGCGCGTGCGGGTAGCGCGCCGACGCGGCGCCGGTGACGCCGGGATCTCCGCCTCGGTCGCTTCGGGAGCCGGATCGTGCTCAGGCATGGGCTTCTCCTCCCGCAGGATCGAGGACCGGCCGGACGCCGGTCTCGCGCGCCTCAAGCAGCGCATCCACGTAGCGGGCGAGGATATCCGTTTCCAGATTCACCTCGTCGCCCGCTCGCCGATCGAGCAGGTTGGTGTGTTCCTGAGTGTATTGGACGAGTGAAACGGCGAAGCCCGAATCGTCCTTGCTGACGATCGTCAGGCTGACTCCGTCGATTGCGATCGGGCCCTTGACGATCATGTAGCGCAGCAGCTCGGGCGCCGCGTCGTAGGCGGCGACGATCGCGTCCGCCTCGGGTCTCGCGTCGCGAAAGCTGCCCCGCCCTTCGACCACGCCGCGCACGATGTGGCCGCTCAGGCGGTCGCTGGCGCGCAGCGAGCGCTCCAGGTTGACGCGCGCGCCGGCCTCGAGCTGGCCCAGATTCGAGCGGCGGTAGGTCTCCGGCATCACGTTGGCGAGAAACGTCGTCTCGTCGAACTCGGTCACGGTCAGATCGACGCCGTTGATCGCGATGCTGTCGCCGAGCTGGGCGTCGGTCAGGATCTTCGGCGCGCGGATGCGCAGCACGCCATCGGACGCTTCCTCGATCGCGCCGACCTCCTCGATGATGCCGGAGAACATCAGCTGCCTCCTCCGCCTGAAACGAGCGACTTGATGAACAGGTCGCCGCCGTCCGTGGCTTTTCGGTAGTAACGGTATCCGCCCACCCGCAGACCGGCTGCTCCCCCGGCCGCTGCCGTGGCCGCGTCGTTGGGCGCGACGATCGCGGCGTGGTCGCGACCGGACACCGAGGCCTCGACGGCCTCACGCAGGCGCGTCGCCAGCTCAGGCGGCGCGCCGCGGCGCACGAGCAGCGCGACCAGCCGCGCACCCGAGTCTGGCGACAGCGTGGCGGCTGCGAGGCCGTCGAGAGCGCCCAACGTGGGGCCCGCGCCCTCTGCGAGCCAGATGATCGCCTCGCCGCGAAGCACGGCCTGGACGAGCTGGGCCGCGCGTTCGGCTCCGCCCACAGTGGTCAGCACCGCCGCCATTCGGTCCGCATCGTCGCTGCCCGCGCGTCGCAGGTGTACCCGCTCAGCGTCGGTTGGTGCATAGGGGTAGCCGCTGACCAGCAGGTCTGCGCCGAGCCGCTCAACCTGTAGTTCGCTGAGCCGCAGCGCGTCGGCGATGCGCGTGGCGCCGCGGCCGCGCACCGCGGTCTGGGCGTCGCCGCCGATCAGCATCGGCGCGACCACGGCGAAGACTTTGTCGACGAGCCTCTGGTCGAGGAACGTGCCGTGCACAGCCCCGCCGCCCTCGACCAGCAACGAGACGACGCCGCAGTCGCAGCCCAGATAGTCCAGCAGAGGACCGAGCGAGACGCGCCCGCCGTCCGCGGGCAGCACGATCGTTCCTGCGCCGCGCGCCCCGACGCCGCTGCGCCAGGCGGGGTCGGACGCCTCGGTGGTCGCGATCAGCGTCCGTGAGTGCTGCTGTTCGGTCAGCACGCGGGCGTCGAGCGGGGTCCGGCCGCGGCTATCCAGCACGACGCGCAACGGCTGCGGGACCGGCCCGGCCGCGCCCGCCGGCCGCGCCGTGAGCTGCGGGTCGTCGACGATGATCGTCTCGACGCCGACGAGGATCGCGTCGATCGTCGGGCGCATCCGGTGCGCCCAGGCGCGCGTTTCGGGCCCGCTGATCCAGCGCGAGTCGCCGCTGGTGGAGGCAATTCGGCCATCGAGGCTGGCCGCGAACTTGGCGATTACGAACGGCCTGCCGGTGCGGCGATGGTGGAAGTAGGCCTCGTAGTGTGTGGCGCCCTCGGTGGCGCCGTCGCCGAGGCTGACGTCGATCCCGGCGTCGCGCAGCTGCGCGAGCCCGCGGCCATCCACCTGCGAGTCGGGATCGGGCGTGGCCACGACGACGCTGGCGACTCCAGCCGCGATGATCGCGTCGGTGCAGGGCGGCGTGCGGCCGTGGTGCGCGCACGGCTCGAGCGTCACGTACAGCGTCGCCCCGCGCGCTGTAGCGCCCGCGGCGTGCAGCGCGACCACCTCCGCGTGTGGCCCGCCGGGTGGCTGGGTTGCGCCCTCGCCGACCACCCGCTCATCGAGTTCCAGCACCGCGCCCACGGCCGGGTTCGGGCTGGTCGTGCCCAACGCGGCCCGCGCGAGCCGGAATGCACGCGCCATCCGCCGCGACGACTGCGTTAGTTCGCTGCTCATGCGGCGATTGTCGCACGAGCTCGGCGCCGCCGCGTCAGCCGCTTCGGCGGCGCAGGATCTGGATGGCGAGGATCGTCGTGGCGAGCAGCGCAAACGCGAGCAGCGCGATCTCGGTCGGTGTCTCCCACGCTCGCTCGGAGCTCGTCTCGTCGGCGCCGGGCGTCGCCGACTCGATCCGGCGCACGCGGATCTGCGGCGGGTCGTCCTCCGCCTGCGTCTGCGCCTGCTCAGCCGTCACAGCCGTGGGTTCCGCGGGAGCTGCCTGCGGTTCGGCCGCCGCCGCATCCTGGTCGGGGGAATCGGACGTTGATTCCGCCGCTGAATCTGTCGCGGGAGTCGCGACGGCTTGCGATTGCGCCTGGCGCGCAGCCGAGTCGGCCGCGGGCGGCTCGTCGTCGGCTGCGTCGTCCGGTTGCATCTGATCGCTCTGAGCATCGTCCTCCGCGGCATCATCGCTCGCTGTCTCAGCCTCAAGCTCGGGCTCGTCCGCCGGCGCGCCATCCGCGCCGTCGCCGGCGACGCGCTCGCGCGCGGTGACTGCCTGTCGCGCGGGGTCGACCTCGGCCTGCCCAGCCTCGTCAGCCTCGTCAGCCTGTTCAGCCTCGACAGCCGCCATCTGCGCCTGCTCCTCCGCCTCTGCCGGCTCGGCGGCCGGTTCCTCCTCCGGCTCCCCGACTGCCTCCTGCTCAAACGCCTCAGCCTGCTGTTCCTGCTCCATCGCCTCCTCTTGCATCACTGCGGCCGGTTCCGCTTGCTCTTCGGCGAATCCTGCCTGCTGGGCTTCCTGCTCCTGCGCTTGCTCCGCGACCGTAGCGACGGTCGCCGTCGATTGGGCCAGCGGTTCAGCCTGCTCCGCCGCTTGCTGCTCTGCCTGCTGCGCAGCGACATCATCGTCCTGGGCCGCGGCCACGGTGCGCTCCGGCGGCGGCGACGCAGGCAGCGTCGCCGTCGATTGCGATTGCGCGGGTCCGCCGGCGCCCGAATCGAGCGCGTCCCAGGCGATCACCGCCGCGAGCGCCGCGACCGACGCAAAGGCCGCGACCGCGGCGTAGCGCAATCGACGCGGGGGCGCCTCGGCGACGATCAGGCGCTGCTGCGCCGGCGCGACGTCGGCCGCGCTGAGTTCCAACGAACGGCTGGGCCGCGCCTCGCGCAGCATGCTGAGTTGTGACTGAATCAGGGTGATGTCGTCGACGTACTCGCGGATTTCCGGCGACTGCTCGAGCTGCGCCTCGAAGCGCTCGCGCTCCCGTCCGGTCAGCTCCCCGTCGAGATACGCGGAGGCCTCCGCGCGGCGGCGCCCGCCGAGCGAAATGTTGCGTCGCCAGAGACGCCAGCGGCTCATCGCGTCCCCGTTTCGGTCTGCCGGGCAGACTGTTCCTGTAGCGCTTGACGCTCGCGAACGCGCGAGAGTTCCCCGCTCTCGAGCATCAGCTGGCGCATCCGCGTCCGTCCGCGGTTGATTCGCGACTTCACGGTGCCGATCGACGTGTCCATCGCGTCGGCGATTTCACGGTAGGACAGACCCTGCACATCGGAGAGCACGACGGCCAGGCGCTGTTCGTCGGGCAGCTGTTCGAGCGCGGCGAGCAGCGCGCGCCCCGTCTCGGCGTCGAGCGCGACGGTCTCCGGCGAGCGGCCCTGATCGGGCGGCGACCAGGCGTCGCCGTGCTCTTCGACCATCACGTCGAGCGAGGTCGAGGGCCGACGCTTGCGGCGGCGCAGCTCGTCGCGGCAGCGATTGCCGGCGATCCGCAGCAGCCAGGCCGAGAAGTTGCCGCCGCGGTAGCCGTCGAGCGCGCGCCAGGCCGAGATCATCGCGTCCTGCGCGGCGTCCTCGGCGGCGGCCGGCGAGCGCAGCATCCCCAGGCAGAGACCGAACACGCGGCGCTCGTAGCGGCGCACCAGCACGTTGAAGGCGTCGAGCTCGCCCGCCCGCGCACGGTCCGCCAGCGCGTCGTCGCCCACGCCGTCGGGCGGCTGATCTGGCAAACTGTTTCCTCACCCGTCGCCCGTGCCGCTGCGAGTCTACAGCCGCGCTGATCCCGCCCGGAGCTGATCGTGCCATTGGTTTCTGCCCGAGCGATGGTTCAAGACGCCGCCGTATCGCGCCGCGCCGTGGTCGCCGCCAACGTCTCGACGGTTGAGATGGCGCGCGCCGTCACCGAGGCCGCCGAGCTGACCGGGCGACCCGTGATCGTGCAGTTCAACCGCGCGGGGCTGGCGCAGATCGGCGGCGTTGTGATCGCCGCCAGCGCCGTCCGCGAACTGGCCCAGCGGGTCGCCGTCCCGGTCGGCCTGCATCTCGACCACGCCGACACCCACGAGGAGCTGCGCGCCGCGATCGACGCAGGCTTCACCTCGCTGATGATCGACGGCTCGACGCTGCCCTTCGAGCTGCACGTGCAGCTCGCGGTCGAGGCGCGGGGGATGCTCGCCTGGGAGGGCCTGCCGCTGGAGGCGGAGCTCGGGCATGTCAGCGGCGCTGAGGAGGGCGTCACCCTCGCCGAGGCTGCTTGGACCGATCCTGATCAAGCTGCGCGCTTCGTCGCCGCGACGCGGGTCGACTGGCTGGCCGTCGCGGTCGGCAACGTGCACGGCGGTTCGCCGGCCGAGGGCGGCCTGCAGCGCGAACGACTGCGCGCGATCGCTGAGGCCGTCAACGTCCCACTGGTGCTGCATGGCGCGTCGGGCTTGGGCGACGACGATCTCAACTACGCGGTGGGGCAGCGCGTCGCCAAGATCAACGTCGGCACGTCGCTGCATCAAGCGTTCGCCCGGGGCATGGTCGCAGGCCTGGCCGAGGCGCAGTCGGATCCGCGCCGTGCGCTGCGGGCTGGGGAAGCGTCCGTGCTGGAGGCGGCATCCGCCCTGCTGATCGCACCCTGGGCGGTTGAGCAAGCCGCTCTCTAACTGTATTCTGCGTACCGAACACCGACCACGCAGCCCTCTTCGACGACAGCGGGAGCACGGAGACCAGCATGACGTTCAGCATCTACCTGACCTTCGAAGACAACTGCCAAGAGGCGTTCGACTTCTACCGTTCGGTCTTCGGCGGCGAGTTCGACACGGTGGAGACGTTCGGTGACGGCCCGCCCGACATGGGCGTGTCCGAGGCGGCCCGCGGGCGGATCATGCACATCTCGCTGCCCGTGCGCGAGGGCGTGCTGATGGGCAGTGACTCTTTTGCAGGTGGCCCGGTCGTCGGCACCAACTTCTCGATCCACTACGCGGCGAGCAGCCGTGAGGACGCCGACGCGGTCTACGGCAAGCTGTCCGACGGTGGCGACGCTTCGATGCCGATGGAAGAGATGTTCTGGGGCGCCTACTTCGGCTCCTGCACCGACCGCTTCGGGATCGGCTGGCAGGTCGGCCACGATCCACCGGCGGAGGCGTAGGCCGCTTAGTCGGCTGTGGCCACCTCGGCGCAGCAGGCCGCCCCGCTCGCCCCACTCGCATCGATCAGCGTGATCATCTCGGCGACCGGTGCGTCGTCGGTGATCGTGTAGACCTCCCAGCGGATCCCGGCGGGGTCCGAGACCCAGACCTTGTCCTGCTCCGCGTGGCAGCAGACGACGCCGTCCTCGATCTCGGTCGCCATCCCCAGGCGGCCCAACCGCTGCGTCTCGGCGACCACTTCGGTCGTCGTGTCGACCTCGACGCCGAGATGATTCAGGCTGCCGCCGTGGCCGTCCTCCATCAGCACCAGCTTCAGCGGGGGGTTGTCGATCTCGAAGTTGGCGTATCCGGGCCGCACCTTGTGCGGCTCGGCGCTGAACAGTTTGCCGTAGAACTCGATCGCCGAATCGAGCTCCGCCACGTTGATCGCCAGCTGTACACGCGCCATCTCTTACCCCCTCGGTGCTTGGTCGGACCGCTTCAGCGTACCGCGTGTTCACGCAACCTGTAGAGCGTCGTCGAGGACAGTGCTGCGCAGGAAACGCATCAATCATGCGCAGCAGCGCTTGTCCTCGTTGCGGCGTCGGCAGGGGTCCCGGTCATCGTCCCAGGGCCGCAGCCCTCCGGCAGCGCTATTCAGAGCTTTCCTACAGCCGGTTCAGGTAGAGCGAGGGCGCCGCCTGCGAAACGACGCATCTCCGGCCAACTCCGTGGCGCCTGACAAGTCGCGTGGACAGGCTCCAGCCCGCCGGACTAGATCCGGCGCGCGGGCCTCGCAGCGCCGCAACGGCGCTGCGAGCCTGAGTCGATCTGGAACTGCGGCAGTACCCAACGGCCGAAGCGCTCGGCTTCGGCGTCGTGCGGGTAGCCGCTCAGGCAGAACTCGCTGCAGCCCACATCGATGAACTGCTGGAGCGTGTCGGCGACCTGCTGCGGGTCGCCCACGACGCAGACGCCCGCGCCGGTCCGGACCGTGCTCATGCCGCTCCACAGGTGCGGCGCGATCCGGTAGTCGTCCTCGACCGATCCGTTGGCCAGCTCGAGCATCCGCGTGTCGGCCTGCGAGTCACCGGCGATCCGCCGGCGGGCCCGTCGCTGCTCGTCGGTGGCGCCGGCGATCAGGGCCTCGGCCGCGTCCCAGGCTTCTTGCTCGGTCTCGCGCACGACGACCTGCAGCCGCATCCCGAACGTGAGGTCGTGGCGTCCCAGCGCCGCTGCGCGACGGCGCACATCGGCGATCTTGATCGCGGTGCGTTCGGGCGTGTCGCCCCAGAAGAAGTAGCAGTCAGCGTGCGCCGCGCCGACATCGCGCGCTGCGTCAGACTCTCCGCCGATGTAGAAGCGCGGCCACGGCCGCTGCAGCGGCTTCGGCTGCACGACTGCGCCGCGCAGCTGAAAGTGCCGTCCGTCCCAGTCGATTGGCTCCGTCGCCGTCCAGACCGCCTTCATGATCTCGACCGACTCCGCCATCACCGAGTAACGGTCGTCGTGCGGGATCAGCAGCCCGTCCATCGCCAGCTGAGCGGGATCGCCACCGGCGATCAGATTGACGCAGAGCCGACCGCCGCTGAGCTGGTCGAAGGTGGCGATCATCTTCGCCATCTGCGTGGGCACGGTGTAGCCCGGCCGCGCGGCGACGAGCATCTTCAAGCTCGTCGTCTTCGCCGAGATCATCGCGCAGGCGATCCAGGCTTCCCAGCAGGCCGTGGCGACCGGGACCAGCGCGTACTCGAAGCCGGCCGCCTCGACCGTCAGCGCGACCCGCTCGAACAGCTCCATGCCGGGCGGTTCCCAGTCGGCGTCGGGTCCGTAGCGGTCGAAGTCGCCGTAGGTGGGAATGAACCAACCGAAGCGGATCTCCTGCGTCGCGGTGGTCATCAGCTACCTCCAGCTGCCCGCCGATGCGCGGCCCAATAGCATCCTATCGACGCTGGGCGCCGCAGTTCAGCGGCTGCAGCTGCAATCAAAGGAGGCTCGAGTGGCAGGCAAGCTGGACGGCAAGGTCGCGATCATCACGGGCGGCAACAGCGGGATCGGCGAGGTCACTGGTCAGACCTTCGCGCGCGAGGGCGCGAAGGTGATCCTGATGGCGCGCCGCGTGGAACAGGGCGAGGCGGTCGCGCAGGGCATCCGCGACGCGGGTGGCGAGGCGGCGTTCGTCGCCTGCGACGTGGGCGACGATCAGTCTGTGCTCACAGCGGTCGAGCAGGCCGCACAGGTCTACGGCGAGGTGCACCTGCTGTTCAACAACGCCGGCGGCGGCGCGGGCGACTACTTTCCGGAAGAGCCGCAGGCGGTCTGGGATCGCGTGATCAACGTGAACCTGACGGGCACGTTCCGGGTCAGCCAGGCGGTCTGGCCGCACATCGTCGCGTCGGGCGGCGGCTGCGTGGTCAACATGTCATCGCTGGCCGCGCAGCGCGGCTTTTCGCCGCGGATGCAGCAGGAGTTCGGCACCACTTCGGCGTCGTATTACGCCGCGAAAGCGGGCGTCGACGCGCTGACCCGCTACATGGCGGGGATCGGCGGGAGCGACAACATTCGGGTCAACTGCGTACGGCCCGGCCAGATCCTCACGCCGGGCGCGACGCGGGGCACGTTCTACGACGCCGACGGCGGCCACCACGTGTTCGAGAAGATGTTCAACTTCGCGCAGATCGTGCCCGGTCCCGGCAACTCGGACGATGTTGCCAATCTCGTGCTGTTCCTGTCGTGTGACGACTCCCGCTTCATCACCGGCGAGATCATCAACATCGACGGCGGCGTCGCCGCGAAGATCTAAGCAGCGGCGCGCGACATCGCGCGCCTACCTGAGACCCTTGCGTAACCCTCCTCCGTCATTGCCGCTTTCGGAGACTGTTGCATTATTCGCGCGCTGCTAGAGGGTCCACTGCTCCCCCTGCGGGGGAGCTGTCGCGCAGCGACTGAGGGGGAGGACCGCGCCGCGCCCTGAGGCCGGAGAGCCGCGCGACAGCATCGGCCTCCCCTCTGCCTGCGGCATCTCCCCCGCAGGGGGAGAAGTGGGGACGGTCGGGCAATCGAGCACGACGGCGCATTGTGCAACAGTCTCCGAAAGCGGGAATCTACGGGCGGGCAGATACGTTGAGTGGATTCCCGCCTTCCCGGGAATGACGGAGGGGGCGCGGGAAGGACGGAAACGGGATGTTCGAGGAGTTACGCACAAGTCTCTACTTGGGCGACGCCGGACGGTCGCCGATCACTCCGTCACGGCGCAGCGATTCGAGCTCGGCCTCGGAGAGGCCGAGCAGGCCGCTGAGCACGTCCTCGTTGTGCTGGCCGAGGGTCGGCGCCGGCGTCGCTGCTCGACGCGGCGTGCGCGACAGGCGGATCGGCACGACCGGGTACTCGTGCCGGCCAACGTGCGCGCGGTCGAGCGTCTCGTAGAAGCCGGTCGCCCGTAGCTGCGCATCCGTGCGCAGATCCCCGCCGGACTGCACCGGCCCGGCGGCAATCCCGGCGCGCTGCAGCGAGTGCATGATCTCGTAGCGGTCATGGGCGGCGGTCCACTCGGCGACCAGGCGGTCGAGTTCGTCACGATGCTCAAGCCGGCCGTCGAGTTCGCGGAAGCGCGGATCCGCGGCCCAGTCGGAGTGCTCGGTCACACGGCAGAACGCGGCCCACTGCTCGTCGGATTCGACTGCAATCGCGACCCACATGTCGTCGCCTTCGGCGGGGTAGCAACCGTGCGGCGACATCGACTCGTGCTGATTGCCGATCCGCGGGCGCACGCTGCCGTCCATCTGGAAGCGCAACAGGTCGGCCCCAATGAAGGGTGTAATCGCCTCCATCTGCGCAACCTCGACGCGTTGTCCCTCGCCGGTGCGCTGGCGATCCACGAGCGCCAGCAGCGTCGCGACCACCCCGTTGACGCCCACGAACGGGTCGGCCCCGTTCGAGAGCAGGCGTGGATCTTCGTCGGGGTAGCCGTTGAAGTGGGTCAGACCGGAGACGGCTTCGACGGTCTGCCCGAAGGCGACGTAGTCGCGCCACGGTCCGCTGGCGCCGAAGCCAGGCATCGAGACCATGATGATGTCTCGCTTCCAGCCCCGCAGCGTCTCGTAGGTGAGCCCGAAGTTGGCCATCACGCGTGCGCTGTAGTTCTCGATCACGACATCGCTGGTCTCGATCAGCCTGCGTACGAGGGCGCGACCGCGTTCGTCGCGCAGGTTCAACGTGATCCCGCGTTTGTAGAGATTGGTCGTGTTGAAGTGAGGCGATCGTTCGAAGCGCACATCGTCGGGCGTGGTCGCCGCCGCGCCGCGCCACCAGTCGATCCGCTGGATCGATTCGACCTTGATCACGTCCGCGCCGAGGCCGCCCAGCATCTTGGTCGCGAGCGGCCCCGCGAATCCCATCGTCAGGTCGATCACGCGGATGCCCTCAAGCGCCGGGCCGTTGGTTGGCGTGCTCATCGTGATCGGCCGAGCTCTCGCGGACGGCGGTTCATACGACGCCGCGCTGCTGCAGAGCGGCGATCTCGGCGAGGCTCAGCCCGCCCAGCTCCACATACACATCCTGATTGTCCTGGCCGAGCGTCGGCGCCGGGCGAGGGGCCGCGACGGGCGATTCGCCGAGCTGGATCGGCAGGCCGGTGTGGCGCAGCCGACCCGCCTCAGGATGCGACACCTCGGCGAAGTAGTCGCGGTCGTGGTGCTGCGGCGAGGCGAGTATCTCCTGCGGGGTCGCGACCGGCGCGAACGGCAGGCGCAGCGCCTGGGCGGTGTGAAAGAGCTCGTCGCGCGTGCGCTCAGCCGCGAACTCCCGGAACTGCGCCTGAAGTTCAGCATCGCTGGGGCGATCGTCCTCGGCCGGCGTGGGCTGGCCGAGCAACGTGAAGATCTGATCGCGGTAGGGCCCACCCATCAGCACCACATGCCCGTCGGCGCAGGGCTGCAGCGAGGGCATCAGGCCGGCGCCCCAGCGGTTCGCGTAGCGGCCGCGCGCTTCGCCCGTGTAGGAGTGGCGCACCGTGTCTTCCACGATGGTGGCGGCGGCCGCTTCGAGGATCGAGATGTGGACCTCCTGGCCGAAGCCGGTCAGGCCCGCCGAGAAGAGCGCGGTCAGCGTCCCCGTCGCCGCCCAGAGCCCCGCGACGTAGGCGATGTACGGCCCGCCGGGCTGCAGCGGCGCGCGACCGGGGTCGCCCATCGGGAAGCTCCAGCCGCCCAACGCGGAGAGCACGATCTCAGTCGCCCGGTAGTCCGCGTGCGGCCCGTCGGGCCCGAACGGCGAGATCGAGGTCATCACCAGCCGTTGGTTGGAGGCTGAGAGGGCTTCGTGACTCCACCCGTCACCAGCCGCCGCCGAGAGCGCGCCGTCGTCGACGAGCAGGTCGACGCGTCGCAGCAGGCGCTTGAGCATGTCGGCGCCCGCGTCGGTCGTGATGTCGAGGGTGATCGAGCGCTTATTGGTGTTGAGCTGCAGGAAGAGCGGCGCCGTGGCGGTCGCGTCGTCGTCCGCCGCGCCGTCCAGCTGCCGCGACACATCGCCGCGCCTCGGTGGCTCGACCTTGATCACGTCTGCGCCGTAGTCGGCCAGGATCTTCGTGCAGTACGGACCGGCCACACCGCTCGTGAGATCGAGCGCCTGCACCCCGGTGAGCGGCATCGGCATCGGCGGCGCCTCCCTCCCGGCCGCGGTCAGTAGGGCGGGTCGAGCCCCAGCGCCCTGAAGCGTTGCCGCATCTGCGCTCGCGTCGACTCGGTGATCGTGGTGATCTCGTCCCAGCCGTAGCCGAGCTCCAGCAGAATCTCTTCGGTGTGCTGGTCGAGTTCGGGCGGCGGCCCCTTGACCGAGGGCGGCGTCTCGCTGAAGTGGATCAGCGGTCCGACGAAGGGAACGGTGCCGATCGGCGGCAACTCGACATCGGTGATGTAGCCGTTCGCCCGCGCCTGCGGATCGTTCAGCACGTCGGCGTGGTTGAAGACGCGGTTGGCGATGATCTGCGGCTGCGTCTCGAAGAAGGCCTCCCACTCGGCGGTCGTGCGCGAGCGGAAGGCGGCTGCCAGGACCGGACGGATCGAGCGGGCGATCTGGGGATCGGTGGACATACCGACCCGCTTCTGGACGCTGTTCCAGCGCTCGTCCGTGGCAGCTTCGGGGATACCGCCGAACTCGCAGAGCGCCTGCCAGGCCGGCTCGGTCTTGGCGAACGAGATCGCCATCCATCCGCCGTCTTTGGTTTCGTAGATCGCCTCCATGCCGGGCACGTTGGGGTGGTGAGCGCCGTCACGCTCGAGTGTCTTGCCGGTCAGTCCGGCGTGGTTCAGCTCCCACGATTGCAGCCAGATCTGCGCGCCGTAGGCGGAGATGTTGACCTTCTGCCCCACGCCGTGACGCTCGCGGGCGAGTAGCGCGGTCACGGTCGCCAGCGCCAGCTGCATCGCCCCGCCGAGGTCGGCGACGGTGACCCCGGCGCGCATCGGCGCGCCGCCGGCCTCGCCGATCATGCTCATCAGTCCGCCTCGCGCCTGAGCGGCGATGTCCGTCATCGGGCGTGTCGCCTCCGGGCCGTGCGGTCCGAAGCCGTTGGCCAGGGCGTAGACGAGGCCTGGGTTGCGCTCGCGACAGGCCTCGTAGCCGAGTCCCAGTCGTTCGAGCGCGGCCTCGCGGTAGTTGCTGATGAAGGCGTCCGCCGTCTCCAGCAGACGGTGGATCACCTCAAGCCCGGCTTCGGACTTCGCATCGAGGCTGATTGAGCGTTTGCCCCGGCTGGTCGAGGCGAACTGCGTGCCGGCGGTACCGGGAGGATTGGTGTTGTTGACGCCGCGCCCATAGCGGCTGCCGTCGCCGCCGGGCGTTTCGACCCGGATCACATCCGCGCCCATCTCGGCGAGATAGCCGCCGGCGGCCGGGCCCTGTAGCGCTGTGGCCATCTCCACGACGCGCATCCCGCTCAGCGGCTCGGTCATCGGCGTTCCAGTTCGGTCGGCGGCGGTGTGGGCAGAGGATAGTGGGCCCGGATGAGGGCGAGGTGATCGCGTACAGCAACCGCTTGTTACGCGCACTAGACTGTTGGCCGCGATGCAGCGTGTGTCGATCCGCCCGGTTCGACGACGACGAGTGGAGACCGAGATGACTGAGCGGACTTATTGGACCCGAATATCGAGGCGGCGCCTCTCGCGGCGCACGCTGCTGAGCGTAAGCGCCCGTGCAGGCGTCGGCGCGGCCGGCCTGGCCCTGGTGGGCTGTGGCGACGACGACGATGACGAAGCGCCGGCCGCCGCGCGGGTTGAGCAGGAGCAGCAGCAGGCCGCACAGCCGGCGCGCCAACAGGCGCAACAGCAGGCTCAGCAGCAGGCCGAGCAGGCGGCGGAGCAACAGGCCCAACAGGCCGAGCAGCAGGATCAGGCCGCCGCCCAGCAGCAACAAGAGCAGCAACAGGCGGCAGTGGCGGAGGCGACGGTCGCACCGCACGTGCCGACCGGTGAAGTCCGTTGGCCGATCAGCAGCAACGTCAGCGGCTTGGAAGGCACGACCGGCACCGGTGGCGGCGACCACCAGGTGTTGTGGCCGATTTTCGACAATCTCGTCAGCTACGACGCCAGTCTGACGCCAACCGAGTCACGCAGTCTGGCTGAGAGCTGGGAGATTCCGGACCCGCTCAAGGTGATCTTCAACCTCCGCTCGGGCGTGCTCTATCACGACCTGACCGAGCTGACGGCGGACACCACGCGGCTGCACGTCGAGCGGAGCAAGACGGTCGACGGTTCGAACGTGAAGGCCGACCTGGCCGCGATTGCGCGGGTCGATCCGGTTGACGAGACGACCGCGATTTTCGAGATGACGGCGCCCTTCTCGCCGCTGCTGCGCGTGCTCGGCGACCGCGCGGGCATGCTCCTGGCGCCGAGCGCGTTTGATCGGATCAACACGCCGAACAGCCGCGAGGCGCCGGTCGGCACGGGCGCGTTCACCTACGTGGATGAGGACTTGGACGGTCCCTACGCCCAGGAGTACTTCCCGGAGTACTGGCAGGACGGCGCGCCGCGAGTGGAGCGGCTGACGTTGTCCCAGGGAATCGAGCCGACGCAGCAGGTGAACGGGTTGCTGACCGGGAGGTTCGACTTCCTCTCCTCGATCCCGCCGGAGGACCTCCCCAGGGTTGAGGATGCGGGCAAGTCGGTCAGTGTCCGCGAAACCAACGCGCTGGGCTTCATCTACCTCAATCCCAACCTCGAGCCCTGGGGCAACATCCACCTGCGCCAGGCGCTCAACCACGCAATCGACCGCGACAAGTTTGTCGAGGTGGTCTACGAGAACCTGAACACCGCCAACCATTGGGGCTACCTGGGGCCGGCGCTCGGCGGCATCCACGACCCCGACGAGATCCTGGTTCGTCACGACCCCGCTCGGGTGCGCGAGGAACTGGAGCTGGCCGGCCACCCGGACGGCTTTGAGTTCGACATGAATATTCCCGCCACCTCGATCACGGGCGCCGAGTTTGTTCAGGCCAACCTGGCCCCGTACGGGATCATCCTCAACATCGTGGTCAAGCCGGCGCCGGACTACTACCTGGAGTTCTTCGAGAAGCGCGTGAACACCTTCATGTCCGGCATGAGTGTGCGCGCCGACCCCTGGCAGCAGTTGGCCTTCCTCGGCCGCGCGGATGGACCGTACGATTTCGTGCTGCCGCCCGGCGACAAGGACGCCGAGGTTCAGGCCGCGTTCCAAAAGGTGACCGAAATCTTTGACCCGGAGCCGCGCGCGGAAGCGTTCCGCGAGCTGAATCGGGTGATGGTCTCGCGAGCTTGGCACATCCACACGCACTTCTGGTCGTCCTTCTTCGCCCACGATCCGGCGTTGGAGTTCGAGCACTTCGGCGACGGCAAGCCGCACTTCGGCCAGAAGGACGTGGGCTGGGCCAGCTAGGAAAGCTCTGAACACATCTGATCTGCTCTCCCCCGGCACCGTGGGCCTGCCCCTGGCCTGAGCAGGGGGAGAGCAGACGCCCTCGATTCGGTCGGTCCCGCGGTCGGGCCGCTGTAGCGGCCCGCGTGCGGGCGGGGACGGCGCGCGTTGGCAAAATTCGCTAGGGTCGCCGCACGAACGGCCGGATGTCGCCGTTCGCTGATCGAAGAGCGTGAGAGAAGAGCGACATGGGCGAGCAGACCTATTGGACCCGAATATCGAGGCGGCGCCTCTCGCGGCGCACGCTGCTGAGCGTCAGCGCCCGCGCGGGCGTCGGCGCGGCCGGCATTGCCCTGGTCGGTTGCGGCGATGACGACGATGACGGGCCCGCCGCCGCGCAGGTGGCGCAGCAGGCCGAACAGCAGGACCAGCCGGCGGCGCAGCAGCAGGATCAGCAGCAGGCCGCCCCACAGGCCGCACAACAGACGGAGCAGCAGGCCGACCAGCAGGCTGCGCAGGCCGATGCGGACCAGCAGGCGGACCAGCAGGCTGTGCAGCAGCAGGCCGCGGAGACGGTCTCGACCAGCCAGGCGCCGACCGGTGAAGTGCTCTGGCCGACCACCACGAACGTCAGCGGCCTCGAAGGCACGACGGGGACTGGCGGCGGCGACCACCAGATCCTGTGGCCGATCTTCGACAACCTGGTCAGCTACAACGCCGGGCTCGAGCCCACCGAAGCACGCAGTCTGGCCGAAAGCTGGGAGATCCCCGATCCACTGCGGGTCATCTTCAATCTGCGTCGCGGCGTCAAATACCACGACCTGACCGACCTGTCGGCCGACACCACGCGGCTGCACGTCGAGCGGGGCAAGACGGTCGACGGTTCGAACGTGAAGGCCGACCTTGCGGCGATCGATCGGGTGGATCCGGTCGATGATGCGACTGCTGTATTCGAGATGACCGGGCCGTTCTCGCCGCTGCTGCGCGTGCTCGGCGACCGCGCGGGGATGCTGCTGGCGCCCAGCGCGTTCGATCGGATCAACACCCCGAACAGCCGCGAGGCTCCGGTCGGAACCGGTGCGTTCACCTACGTCGATGAGGACATCGACGGCCCCTACGTGCAGCAGTACTTCCCTGACTACTGGCAGGACGGCGCGCCGCGAGTGGAGCGGCTGACGCTGTTCCAGTCAATCGAGCCGACGCAGCAGGTCAACGGGCTGCTGACCGGGGAGTTCGACTTCCTGGCGGGCGTGCCGGCCGAGGACCTCGAGCGAGTTGAGGACGCGGGCTTTGCGCTCAGCGTGAAGAGCACCAATTCACTCGGATTCATCTACCTCAACCCGAACCTCGAGCCGTGGGGCAATATCCATCTGCGACTCGCCCTCAACTACGCGGTCGACCGCGACAAGTATGTCGAGGTGGTCTACGAGAATCTGAACCCCGCGAATCACTGGGGTTACCTGGGTCCCGCCCTGGCCGGCATCCACGATCCCGACGAGATCCTGATTCGCTACGACCCCGATCGGGTGCGCGAGGAGTTGGCTCTGGCGGGCATGCCCGACGGCTTCGCCTTCGACATGAACGTTCCCGTAAATGGCGTGACGGGGGCAGAATTCGTCCAGGCCAGCTTCGCGCAGTTCGGAATCGAGCTGAACATCATCGTGCGCCCGGCGCCCGACTTCTACATCGAGTTCTTCGAGCAGCGGGCCTCATCGTTCCTGAGCGGCATGAGCGTCCGCGCCGACCCCTGGCAGCAGATCGCGTTCCTCGGTCGGGCCGAGGGCCCGTACGACTTCATCCTGCCGCCGGGCGACAAGGACGCCGAGGTCCAGGCCGCGTTCCAGAAGGTGACCGAGATCTTCGACCCGGAGCCGCGCGCGGAAGCCTTCCGAGAGCTGAACCGGGTGATGGTCTCGCGTGCCTGGCACATCCACCTCAACTACAACTCGTCCGTCTACGCGCATAACCCGGACCTGGAGTTCGAGCACTTCGCCGACGGCAAGCCGCACTTCGGACAGGCGGATGTGGGCTGGGCCAGCTAGCCTGCTGGCCGGCCGACTTCGCAATGTTGCAGCGACCGACCGTGTCGCTGTGCGCCTGACGAGAGGGAGCTCATGAGCTGGGAACCTGAGGTAGCAGAGTTGCGCCGTCGCCGTGAGCTCAGCTTGCTGATGGGCGGCCAGGAACGCGTCGATCGGCAGCACGCCGGCGGGAAGCTGACCATCCGCGAACGCGTCGACGAGCTGGTTGACCCGGGCAGCTTCCACGAGATCGGCCAGCTGGCCGGCTACGCGGAGTACGAAAACGACGAGATCAGCAGCTTCATGCCGTACCCGTCCGTCGCCGGCCTGGCCCGCGTCGACGGGCGGCGCGTCGCTGTCTGGGGCAACGACTTCACGGTGCGCGGCGGCTCCGGCCGTCCCGGCGCTTCTGGATCGACCAAGGGCAAGACCGGCTTCCTCGAAGAGGTGGCCGCGGAGAACGACCTGCCCGTCTTTCAGCTGCTCGATGGGGCCGGCGCGAACGTCGAGGCGATCAGCTCCGGCGGTTTCACCTACGTGCCCAACGGGGTGTCCCCGTTCACGCGGCTGGCGCTGATGCTGAACCGCGTCCCGATCCTCACGGCCCTGTTGGGCAGTGTCGCCGGCGGCGTCGCGGGCCAGGCGATGCTGAGTCACTTCACGGTCATGCCCAAGGACACCGCGGTGCTCTTCGCCGCCGGACCGCCGGTCGTCAAGCGCGCGCTCGGGCACGACATCACCAAGGAAGACCTCGGCGGCTCGCAGGTGCACGTCCACGAATCGGGCTCCGTCGACAACGAGGCGGAGGACGAGGCGGACGCAATGCGCCAGCTGCGCACGGTCTTCTCTTATCTGCCCGATCGGGCCTCCGAGGTGCCGCCGGTCAAGCACACCGGCGATCCGGCCGACCGCAAGGAGGAGGAGCTGCTCACGATCGTGCCGCGCAACCGCGCGCGCCCGTATTCGATGCACCGGCTGATCGAGCTCGTCGTCGACAACGGAGAGCACTTCCAGATCCAGCCGGACTACGGCCGCTGCGTGATCACCACGCTGACGCGGATCGACGGGATGCCGATGGGGATCGTCGCGAACAATCCCCGCTTCCTCGGCGGCGCGCTCGACTGGGCCGGCGCGCGCAAGGTCGAGCACTTCCTCGAACTCTGCGATCTCTTCCTGATCCCCATCGTGTTCTTCGTCGATGTGCCGGGCTTCATGGTCGGCGCCCAGGCGGAGGCCCGCGGCACGATTCGCCAAGGCATGCGCGCGCTCTGGACCTCGCAGAACCTGCGCGTGCCCTCGATGTGCGTGCACATCCGCAAGTGCTACGGAATGGCCGGCAACATGACCGGCAATCCGCGCAAATCGAACTACCGGATCGCCTGGCCAAGCGCCGAATGGGGCTCGATCCCGATCGAGGGCGGCGTCGACGCCGCGTTCCGGCGCGAGATCGCCAACGCGCCCGATCCGGCGGCACGGCGGGCCGAGATCGAGGCGCGCTTCCGCGCGATCGCGAGCCCCTTCCGCACCGCCGAGGCGTTCGGCGTCGAAGACATCATCGATCCGCGCGACACGCGGCGATACGTCGCGGACTTCCTCGACTTGGCCTACCGCGCGGTGTCCCGTATGGCCGGCGAACAGCGCGGCATGGGCGTGCGCCCCTGACGGTCGTGCTGTAGGCCGACGGACGGTCGTATACTTGCGCTGATTTCCCGCCCCAACTCGAGTTGGGGCTCAGTGCTGAAGGAGCGCGCGATGAAGGTCCGTGAACTCGGTCATGCGGTGATCAAGGTGCGCGATCGCGAACGCTCCGAGGCGTTCTACGGCGGGGTGCTCGGCATGAAGCTCGCCGCCCGCCACGAGACGATGCCGATGACGTTCTACACGCTCGGCAATCATCACGACCTCGCCCTGATCGAGGTCGGCGAAGACGGCCCCGCCAAGGCAGACCCCAAGGCGCCGGGCCTCTACCACCTCGCCTTCTGCGTCGGCGATACGCTCGACGAGCTGCGCGAGGTTCGCGACGAACTTGAGGCCGCCGGCGTCAAGATCTACGCGACCATCGACCACACGGTCTCCAGGTCGCTCTACCTCGACGATCCCGATGGTAATGGCGTCGAGCTCTACGTCGACGGCTCCGACGTGTGGAAGACCGACCCGCAAGCCGTCGCGCAGGGCGAGCCGCTCAAGCTCTAGGAATCCCGCTCTCAATGGCTCCCCCTGCGGAGACCTGCGCGTAATCTCTATTTCCCCTCTCCCCCCGCTCCGCGGGGGGAGATGCCGCAGGCAGAGGGGGGCTCCGGCCGCGCCCTCACCAGATAGCGGAAGCTCCCCACCGTCACTTCGTGACACCGCCACCGGCAGGGAAGGTCGGAGCGGTGGGACCTACGCGCAGGTCTCCTCAGGGGGCGACATTGGGAAGGGATCGGATGCCCCTCGACACATTGGGTGGTCAGGGGCGATCCGCCTTGTTCAGAGCGTGCCTAACGCCCAGCCGGGCGGCCGCGGTTTGCGCTCAGTCGTACTGCGGGTCGCGGCGCTCCGCGAACGCGGTCAGGCCTTCGCGGGCGTCGTCCGATGAGAAGGCCATGCGGCTGAACTCCTGATAGATGCGCAGCCCGTCGGCCAGCGACGCGTCGCGGCTGCGCTGCGCGAGTTCCTTGGTCATGCGGATCGCGGTCGGCCCGTTGGCGCAGATCGCCGCCGCGATCTCACGCGCCTTCGAGAGCAGCTCGGCGGGCTCGACGACATCGCTGACCAGCCCGATCCGATGCGCCTCAGCGGCGTCGATGAACTGACCGGTCAGCAGCAGGCGCATCGCGTCGGAGCCGCCGATCAGGCCGGGCAGACGCAGCGCGCCGTAGCCGTGCAGGATGCCCCAGCGCACTTCGGGGCAGCCGAACTGCGCGGTTTCGTCGGCGATCCGGATGTCGCAGAAGAGCGCCAGTTCGAGCCCGCCGGCGAGGCAGTAGCCGTTGACTGCGGCGATTGTCGGCTTGGCGCACTCCATGCCGTTGTCGAAGCGTTCGGGCCGCCAGGGCCGCCACTGCTGGCGGCCGGCGAACTCGCCGAGGTCGTGCCCCGAGGTGAAGGCGCGTCCGCTGCCCCTGAGGATCAGGCAGCGCACGTTGGGGTCGGCCTCGCCCTTGCGCACCGCCGCGCCGATCGCCTGGTACATTTCGTCGGTCATCGCGTTGAGTTTTTCGGGCCGGTTCAGGCCGACGGTCGCGATGTGGCCATCAACTTCGTAGCTGATCTCGTCCACGGCGCCTCTCCTTGCGTGCGGGCCTAGGTCATGTCGTGGATCTGCTGGCCGCGGTCGTAGTGCGCGGCGGGCAGGGCGCGGCCGGGGCCGATCAGGCGCAGCGCGCGGGCCAACCAGGCGCGCGTGTCGGCCGGCGTGATCATCTCCGAGACGAGGCCCAGTTCGGCGGCGGCCCAGGGCTCATCGGCGGGCGGCGAGCCGGGGTCGCGTGCGAGATAGCCGGGACTGTCGGTCACCGCGACGCGGCCCGAGGGCCAGGACCAGAGCAGATCGAAGCCGGCGCCCATGCCGCCCAGCGCGAAGTCGCCCAACATGTAGCCCCAGCCGGTGATGATCGTGATCTTGGCCGCGTGCGAGGCCCGCAGCGACTCGACCGCCCGAGCGGCGGCCAGCATGAACTCGGACGTCGCGGCGTCGTCCGGGTCGTAGCCCAGTGTGTCCTGGGTCGAGATGAACGGCACCTGATAGTCGGCGCTCCAGCTCGCCGCCCGGGCAATCCGCTTCAGATCCGCAGTCCTCAGCGCCGCCCGAGGCGACCCTCCGGTGAGCGCGAAGGCGACCGGAAAGCCCTCGATTCGGCCCAGACCGGCCAGGCAGTGGCCGTCCGCCGGACCGAGCAGGACGCCGCTTTCGGAGTCGAACATCGCCTCGAATTGCTCACGCGGCGTTGCCGACATGTCCTCGTCGGCGAGGATGCGGATCGGCGCCGCCGGTGCGTCGCTGAGCGGCGTGAGCGGGGTGTCGAGCTCCTCCGGGAGCGTGCCGAGGAAACGCTGCGCTGCCACGAGCGCGCTTGCTTCATCCGCACAGACCAGATCGGCCACCGTCTCCGGCGAGCTGTTCAGCGCGCCAAAGCGGGCATCGCGCGTCGCGACCAGCAGGTCGGAGCGGACCGCGAGCGATCCGTTCTGTCCGGCGCAAAGGCCAAAGGCGATCGTCACGAACGGTGATTCGCGCTCGGCGATGTCGCGTGCGGGCAACTGCTCAGCCACGCGGCTGAGCAGGAAGCCCTTGTGCATGTCGAACTCCGGCGATTCGTGGGGCGTGCCGTCGGCCAGGTAGACCAGCGGCAGCCGGCGGTAGATCGCGCTGGAGAGCATGCGGTTGCGCTTGACCTTGCCGACCTGCGCGTCGGTGTGGGCCAGCGCGATGGCATCCTCGGTCAACACCACGACGCGCCGCCCGCCGATCTCGGCATAGCCCGTGATCACGCCGTCGGCCGGCGTCTCGGCGGCGACCTCGCGATGTTGGCTCTTGGCGAACGCGCCGATCTCGAGGAACGAACCGTCGTCGACCAGCGCCGCGATTCGTCCTCGCGGCGTCAGCTGGCCCGGCTTCAGTTCGCGTGCCTGGTCGAACGCATCGATGTGCGCGCGTTCTTCCTCAACCCGCCGGAGGCGCTGCTCCATGGTCAGGTTCTTCTCGGGGCTGACGTGCCGGGCGATCTTGCGAGTGGTCATGAGCGTGCTCCGCGACCGCGCCGGCGCAGCGCTTCGAACGCCTGGATGACGCGCGGACGCGTCTCGACGGGGTCAATGATGTCGTCGATCGTGGCCATCTGAGCGCCGCGCCAGGGGTTCATGTTGCGGCGGAAGGGTTCTGCCAGTTCGTCGAGCATGCGACGGTGGTCTTCGGCCTCGGCGAGCGCCTTCCGATGCACGACCGCTGCGCCGCCCTCGGGACCGAGGTAGGCGATCTGGGTCGTCGGCCAGGAGAACGTGATCGCCTCGGGATCGCTGCAGCCCATGATGAAGTAGCCCATCCCGATGCCCTTGCCGAGCGTCACGCAGACGGTCGGCACCTCCGTGCTCATCAGCTCGGAGATGTAGACCGTGGTCTCGGTGAGCAGGCCCTTGTGCTCCTCTTCCTGGGTCGTCATGATTCCCGGGGTGTCGCAGAAGGCCAGCAGCGGCAGCGAGAAGGTGCGCGCCGTCTTGACCATCCGCCGGGCCTTGATCAGCGCGTTCATGTCGATCGCGCCGCCGCGAACCCTGGGCTGATTCGACATCACGGCGACGGTGTGTCCGTCGAGCCGCGCGAAGCCGGTGATCATGTTCTGGGCGAACTCCGGCTGCCACTCGAAGAAGCTGTCGCGGTCGACCACGCGCTCGATGATCTTGCGCACTTCGTAGGGGCGATTCGGGTACTTGGGCACGAGCGAGCGCAGTTCGGGGTCGCAGCGGTCGCGCGGGTCGCCGCTCATGATCCGCGGCGCCGACTCGAAGGCGTGGCCGGGCAGGTAGGAGAAGCAGGTGCGAAGCGCCTGCATCGCTTCCGCTTCGTCCTCGGCGCGGCGGCAGATCTGGCCGGTCAGTTTGGTGTGGACATCGACCCCGCCCATCTCGTAGAGGTCGGGCCGCTGGCCGGTCGCGAACTCGATGATGTAGGGGCTGACGAAGGTCGCTGTGGCGCGTGGCGTCATCACCGAGAAATCGGCCACGGAGGCCGCCCAGGGAGCGAAGGAGTTGCCCAGGATCGCGGTGAAGACGCCACCCCGGCGGGGCACGCTGGAGCGCGCGCCGACCTGCTGTCCACCGACCGCGGAGAAGCCCGAGGACATGACGTGGTCCTCGATCTGTCCGCCCGCGCCCTGGAAGAGGTAGAACATCGGCAGCGCGGCTTTGTCGACGATGTTGCCGGCGGCGTGCATGTTGACGCGTGAGCGCAGGTTGTAGGCGCCCGCGCCGCCGGATGCGTCGTGCGCCTTGTACAGAACGGGACGGCCGTGAATCTCGCCGAAGCCGAGTCGCAGCGGCGACGGCCCGAGGCCGTAACTGAAGGCCCATTCGCTGCCGGGATCGAGCAGCAGCTTGATCCGCTCGTTGGCGGTCAGCAGTCCGCGTCCATGGGCGCGCTGCTCAGCGGTGGGGTTGGGAGCGAAGAACTGCTCGCGCCGGCGACGCAGTTCGGCGAGGTGTTCGAGGTTGGCGTCGGTGGTCATCGCTGCTCAGTATGCACTACCCCCGTCGGAGGGAGTTCAGGGCGCCGCATCTGCCGCCGCCGAACGCTCTTTTGGTCTCTCTTCTCCCCCTCAAGGAGACCTGCGCGTAATCCCCATTTTCCCTCTCCCCCCGCTCGGCGGGGGGAGATGCCACAGGCAGAGGGGGGCTCCGGACGAGGCCTCACCAGATAGCGGGAGCTCCCCACCGTCACTTCGTGACACCGCCACCGGCAGGGAAGGTCGGAGCAGGGGGACTTGCGCGTAGGTCTCCTCAAGGGGGAGCAGAAGAAGGAGGCTGCCGCTCCTCGCGGTCACAATCGTTCGTACCGAGCGCCTGCCCCGCGAACATCGCTACCCTTCCGCGCCGGTGCCCCAGTCGATCGCGTTCTTGAGCAGCTGCTCGTAGGGCTCGGTCTCCCACGGCCCGCGGAAGCGCGGCGGCGAAACACGGTCGGGCGAGATGCTTTCGTGCACCGAGGGCTGCATGTTGGTCAGCGGCGAGTGGCAGTGACCCGGCGCGATGTAGGCAACCTCGCCCTCACCGACTCGGCGCGCGAAGCCCAGCGCGTGCGACTTGCCGTCGGGCAGCAGCGAGAGGTCGCCGCCGTAGAGCTCGTCGACGAAGGGCGGCTTCTCGATGTCTTCGGTGGTCAGCAGCACCTGCGTGTCGGGGTGCATCACCTCGACCATGTAGGGCTCGTCCTTGACCTTGAATGTGCCGGGCAGGTTGTGCGTGAGCGGGTGGTTGTGATCGGCGACCGTGACGTCCATCTCGCGAATCGGCGGGTGGGTCATAAAGAAGCCGCCGAGCGCCTCGTGGTAGTCCATCTTGGCCATCCGGCGGCGGCCGTCTTCGCGGCCGATTCGCTCGGCCTTGCCGCCGGTGCTGCCGTGCAGCGCCAGCCAGCGGCCGCCCTCGCCGAGCCAGTCGCGAATGATGCCGGTCTCGTGGTCGTCGGCGAACGGCCCCGCGACGTAGCAGACCAGCAGCTGGCAATCGGCGATCCACTTGTGGCAGTCGGTGAAGTCGCTGCTGATGGTCGCGTGCACGTCTTCGTTGGACTGCAGCGCCATCAGGATGCGCATCCGCGCGTAGTCGATGTCATGCCCCGCGTGCTTGCCCGGCGGGAAACCGCCGGCGACGACGTGGACTCGGATCGGCGTGCTCATGGGACTCCTCCGTCTGGACTTGTGTGCTCTAGGAACGCTCTGAACAAGAGGCTATTGGTCGGACTTCGTGCTGACTGGCCGCGGGCGGTTGCGTCGATGCGGTGAGTTGGCGACCGGGGCGATGGGTGGGGGCGGTGCTGAGGGTCCGGTGGGCCGCCTGTGTGGGGCCGAGCCGGGCGAAGGGCGCAGTCCGCCCCGGTTCAGGCCAGTTGCGACTCGGCGATCAACAGATTGGCGAAGCCGAGCAACAGGGCCAGCCGCTGGTGATTCTTGGCCAGACCGCGGTAGCGCACTTTGTCGTAGCCGAAGCGCCGTTTGATGTAGAGGAAGGGATGCTCGACCTTGGCCCGCAGCGAAGCCCGCTCACGTTCGCGCTGGGCGAGTGGGCTGTGCGGCGCCAGTTGCCGGCGGCGTCCGGGACGCATCGCGACCCGCCACTCGACCTCCGAGTCCGCCAGTTCGGGACGCCGCGCCGCGCCCTGGTAGCCGGCGTCGCCCCAGGCCTCGCGTTCGCCGCCGCGCAGCAGCCGATGCGCCTCGGTCACGTCGGCGCGGTTGGCCGCCGTCGTGCTCAGGCTGTGTGTCACTCCCGTGGCGGCGTCCACCCCGATATGCAGCTTCATCCCGAAGTGCCACTCGTTGCCCTTCTTCGTCTGATGCATCTCCGGGTCGCGCTGGCGACGCTGGTTCTTGGTCGAGGACGGCGCCGCAATGATGCTCGCGTCCACGATCGTGCCGGCCTGCAGCCGCAGGCCCCGGCCTGCCAGCTGCGCGTTGATCGTCGCCAGCAGCGCCTCGCCCAGCTGATGCCGCTCCAAGAGGTGGCGGAAGTGCAGGATCGTCGACTCGTCGGGGATCGGCCCACTGAGGTTGAGTCCGCAGAAGCGGCGGACCGACTCGGCCTCGTAGAGCAGGTCCTCGATCGCTGGGTCGCTGAGGTTGTAGCAGAGCTGCACGCAGTGAACGCGCAGCATCACGGCCAGGCGGTACGGCCGCCGTCCGCGCCCCGGCTTGGGATAGACCGGTTCGACGCGGGCCTCCAGCGCGGCCCAGGGCACCAGCGACTCGAGCCGCTCCAGGAACCGTTCCCGCCGGGTCTTCCGCTTCTTGTGCGCAAACTCCAGGCTGCCAAACGTCGGTTCCTGCATCGAGGCGCTCCCTTCGACGGTCGCTGCCCCGATCGTAACCAGCCCACATCCGTGCCTTGTTCAGAGCGTTCCTAGGCGATGGTAGCCGCGTCGCCAGTGTGCCTGGCGCGGGCCTTCGATACGATGGCCTGGCTATGAGCGTGCAGATCGACTCGCAGGGCCGCCGGTTCATCGAGGTCGAGGTGCGCGTGCCAGGCGCGACCGAGGCGGTCTGGGACGCAATCGCGACCGGGCCGGGCGTCTCGGCCTGGTTCGTGCCCACGCAGATCAGCGTTGGGCCTGATGGCATCCCCACGGGTGTCGTCTCGCACTTCGGCGAGGGGATGGACGCCGTCGCGACCGTGACCGGCTGGGAACCGCGGCAGCGCTTCAGCGCCGTCAGCGATGACTTCGCACGCGGCGGACCGCCAGTCACCACCGACTGGACGGTCGAGCCTGTAGGAGACGGCGCCTGCATCGTGCGAGTGCGGCACCGTCTCTCCGCCGACACCGACGAGTGGGACCCCTACCTGGAAGCCGTGGAGGATGGCTGGCCCGCCTTCCTTGGCATTTTGCAGGCCTACTTGACAGACTTCCCTGGTCAGCCGCATGCGCTGGTCGAGCTAAGCGCCATGACCGACGATCTCACGCTCGGCTGGACGAGGTTGGCGGCCGACCTGGGACTTACCGGCGCCTCGGTCGGCGAACGCCGCGTGTCCCCTCCCGGATCGATTGAGCTGGCCGGGATCGTCGATCGCGCGCCGAGCGATTCGGAGTTGGCGCTGCGGATCGACGCCCCGGGGCCAGGCGTCGCGCACCTGTTTGCGCTGCCGCTGGAAGAGGGCGCGCTGCTCTCGGTCCGGCTCTATCTCTACGGCGACGAAGCCGCGGCCGCGGCTGCGGCGATCGAGCCGCGCTGGCGGTCGTGGATGAGTTCGCACGACGCGTCCGCGCGAGGAGCGTGATCGGCCGTTCCGGTAGCCTGCCGCGCGAGCAGAGCGCGTCGAGCGGAGGAATCACGATGGAACCACTGGAGCCGATGGCCGCTGCGATCGCCGAGCTGTTGCGCGAGCGAGGTGAAACGGTCGCGATCTGCGAGACCACCGCGGGCGGGCTGGTCTCGGCGGCGCTGCTCGCAGTGCCGGGCGCGTCCGTCTACTACCGAGGAGCCGCGGTCACCTACACCGGCGTCGCGCGTTCCGTGTTCCTCGACATTGATCTCGATGACCATCCCGGCGTGCGCTCAAGCAGCGAGCCCTACGCCCGACTGATCGCCGCCACCATCCGCGAGCGGCTCGGCGCGACCTGGGGGATCGGCGAAACCGGCGCCGCCGGACCCACCGGCAACCCCTACGGCGACGCCGCGGGACACACCTGCATCGCGGTCGCCGGGCCGCTCGAACACTCCGAGACCCTCGAGACGGCGCTTGAAGATCGCGAAGCGAACATGTGGATCTTCGCCAAGCGCACGCTCGAGGCCTTCGAGGAGGTCCTGCGCCGGGCCGGCTAACGCGAGCCGGGCACGAGGCCGCGAACCGCGGTCTCGATGCTGTACAAGCTCGTGCCGGCCGTCATGAACAGCGTCGAGAAGCTGTCGCCGCCGAAGGTCAGATTGGCGGCGTGTTCATCCATCTCGAAGACCCCCAGGTAGTCGCCCGCTGCGGAATGCACCGAAACGCCGCCGCCGCCGGTGGTCCAGAGCCGGCCGTCCGAATCGACCTTCATCCCGTCGGGCGCCCCGAGCCGCTGATCGGCCGACTGATCCACGAACAGCACGCGCTCGCCCAGCGTGAGGTCGTCGTTCACCTCGTAGCGCCAGATCAGGCCGTCCTGCGAGTCGCCGATGTAGAGACCGGACTCGTCGGCCGTGAAGGCGAGGCCATTGGGCTGCGAGAAGCCGGTGGGAACGACGAGGCTCAGCGAGCCATCGGGATCGACGCGATAGACGCCCTGGAAGTCGAGTTCCTGCCGCTGCCCCTCGGCGCCGAAGCGCGGCGTCCGGCCGCTGTCCGCGCCGTACGACGGGTCGGTGAAGAAGATCGCGCCGGAGGAGTGCGCGACGAGGTCGTTGGGGCTGTTCAGCGCCTGGCCGTCCCAGCTATCGGCGACGGACGTCGTGCTGTCGGGCTCGCCGTAGGCGCCGCGCGAGACGCGCCGGCCGCCGTGCTCGCAGGCCAGCAGGTTGCCATCGGCATCGAGCGTCAGGCCGTTCGACCAGCCGCTCGGGTCGCGGTAAACCTCGGCCTCGCTCTCGCCCGGCCGCCAGCGATGCTGCCGATTGCCCGGGATGTCGCTGAACACGAGCGCGTTGTCGGTCGCGATCCAGATCGGGCCCTCGATAAATCCGAATCCGCCGCAGAGGCGGGTTTCCTCACCGATCAGCAGGTCGGACAGGCCGGCATCGTCTTCAATCTTCACGGCTGCGCTCCTTCACGCTGGTTGAGCTGCTGGGGATGCTATCGATCGCTGCGCCAGCGGTGGCGGACGTCCCACAGACCGTAGAGCGCCGCGGCGAGCTGCGAATCAACGACTCGGGCAGGGGCTGCCGTGACGCTGCTTGCTCTGCTCGGTCACGCGCATGCTGGCGAAGCCGATCACAGGGCTCTAGTATTTGCGCTCGATACACAGGAGGCATCGGAATGAACGAACGACCGATTCACAAACGACTTCAACATTGGGGCTGGGTCGGGCTGATCGCCCTGATGGCGAGCGTGCTCGTGTTCGCGGCCGCATGTGGCGACGATGAGCAGCAAGAGCAGCAGGCCGCACCCGCCGCCGCCGCGCCGGCCGAGCAGGAAGAGCAACAGCAGCAAGCAGCGCCGGCTGCCGCGCAACAGCAGCAGCAAGAGGCGCCGGCGGCGGCGGAGGCCAAGACGGGCGTGGTGCGCATCGGTTCGGTGCAGCCGCTCTCCGGCGGCGGCCTCGCCTTCTACGGCAAGTCCGAAGAGGCTGGCTTGCTGCTTGCGGTTCAGCAGATCAATGCCGCGGGCGGCTTCGTGGTCGGTGACACCACCTACACCATCGAGGTCGTTCGGCGCGACGGCCGCTCTGAAGACGCGATCGCGATCGCGGCCGTTCAGGAGCTGATTCGCGACGAGGGAATCAAGATCATCTTCGGTCCGCTCCCGCACGGCCCCGGCCTCGCGGCCTCCGAGATCAGCCAGCCGGCTGGCGTGCTTCACCTGATGGCGCTGAGCATTCTCACCTCCGAGGACGGCGTCCTGAACCCGGAGAGCGCGCAGACCACGCACAAGACCCTGTTCCAGATCGAGCCGTCTGAGTTGACCCGTAGCACGATCACCGCGGCAGGCGTCCTGCAGCTCTTGGGCGCGCAGCCCGGTGAGCTCTCGGTCGTGCTTGCCACCGATGACCCCTCCGGCCAGTTCCTCGGCCGCTTCTACAACGGCGTCCTCACGGAGCTTGGCCAGCGGACCTCGCCGGTTGTCTTCTACCCGCCGGGCACGACGGACTTCACTCCGTTCCTGACCCGGCTCAAGGGCCTCAATCCCGACTGGATGCACAACTGGTACATCGCCGCGGACTCCGCTCTGATCGCCGAACAGGCGCTCGAGCTTGAGGTGGCGCGCGGCTACATGGTCTTCGGCGTCGACCCGGGCTGGTGGGAAGAGAACTTCCCCGGCGGCATCGACAACGAAGTGCCCATCGTGCTCGCCTGCATCAACCTCTGCCGCTCGATCAACTCCAGCGATCGCGCCCGTGAGTACTACCGAGCGCTGAACGAGTTCGAGTGCGGCAACGCCGACGGCTGCTCGCCGGCGCCGCTCACCGACGTGTCGCTCTGGCAGTACGACTACGTCTTCATGCTGGTTGAAGCGATGAAGAAGGCCGGCACCGTCGACGACAACATCGCGATCGCCAATGCCATGGAGGGCATCACGATCGACGCGGTGCTCAGCCCAACGCTCACGATGGACCCGGTCTGGCACCGTGTGGCCCACGGCTACGACACCTGCCGCGTCCAGCTTGGCTCGATCGAGTGCACCAACTTCTCACTTGAGGAGTTCGGACCCGACGCACTCGGTGTGACCGAAGAGGGCGTGTTGGCTAGCCAGGAAGGCAGCGGCGGTTAGGTCGATCACCTCACAGCCCCAGGATCACGGCGGCCGGGCGCTGCGGCGCTCGGCCGCCGATCCTGTCTGATCGAGGGGATCGATCGCGGAGGCCCCGCGGCTCACGCCATGCGCGGGCCAGGGGCCTCACTCCGAGTGTGAGCTAGCAGTGCCGGGACCGGCCGGCGGCCGATGCCGCTGAGTCGGGAAGGGTGAGCCGCCGATGGAGACATTCCTGCAGCAGGTGGTCAACGGGCTGTCGATCGCCGCGGTCATCGCATTGATCGCGCTCGGCGTGACGCTGATCTTCGGCCTCACCGGCCTGGTGATGTTCGCCCACGGCGAACTGTTGGCGATCGGCGGCTTCTTCACCTGGTGGGTGAGCAGCGAACTCGGCGCTGGCTTCGTCGCGGGGCTGCTGCTGGCGATCGCGGCCGTTGGCGTGATTGGGCTCGCGCTCGAACGCGGTCTGTTCCGCTTCACGTTCGACTCGCCGATCAACGGCTTCATCGTGTCGCTGGGTCTAATCGTCGTTTTACAACATTTATTGGTCGAGCTGTCTCCGGCCGGCGCGAGCATCGTGGATATTCCGCGGCCGATCGAGCAGGTCTTCAACGTGGGCGGCGTGCACATTCCGGGCACGCGCGTGCTCGTGGTCGGCATCACCTTCGCCGTCGTCATCGCGATGCTGCTCGCCATCTACCGCAGTGGCAGCGGGCGCGCGCTGCGCGCCAGCGCCATCGATCGCGAGACGGCGTCCCTGATGGGCATCCCCGTGCGTCGCTACATCACCATCGTCTTCGTGGTCGGATCGCTGCTTGCCGGCCTGGGCGGCGCGCTGATGATCGGCCTGTTCCCGATCGATCCGTTCATCGGCAGTCGGTTTGTGATCAAGGCATTCGCCGTCGCGCTCGTGGGCGGACTCGGAAATCCGGCCGGTGCCGTGCTTGCGGCGGTCTTCCTCGGCCTCGCGGAAGCGATGGGCACGCAGTACTTCAAGCCTGAATGGTCGGAGTCCTACGCGTTCGTCCTCATGATCATCATCTTGCTGGTGAAGCCGACAGGCCTGCTCACCGGTTTGCAGGGGCCGCCGGCGCGCTAGTCGCGCAGCCACGGACGAGCTATCGAATTGCGCATGGAGGCGCGGGCAATGAATCGATTCGGGGAGGCGCTGCGCGGCACGACTCGGCTCAACACGGCCGAGCGGATCATCGTGATCGTGGCCGTCGGCCTGTTCGTTCTGATGATCCCCGAGTTCTCCTCCAGCCGGCATCTGTTCCTGGCGTCGGTTGCCGGGACGACGGCGGTCGCGGCCTATGGCCTGGCGATCATCTTCGGCCAGGCCGGCATCCTCTCGATCGCGCACGCGGGCCTCTGGGCGATCGGCGCCTATACCGGCGCGATCTTCCATCGCGAGTTCGGTTGGTCCTACTGGGCCGTGTTGCCATTGGCGATGCTCTTCGCATCATTCGCGGCGGCCCTGCTGGCCTATCCAGCCTTGCGGATTCGCGGCCACTTCTTCCTGATCGCCACATTCGCGTTCGGCGAACTGGTGCGGATCGTGCTCGAGAACGGGCAGGGCTTCCAGAGCGGTCGCCGGCTCGGCCTGATCGTCGAGGGCGGCCTCCCGGACTTCTTCGGGATTACCCTCAAGTCCGGCAATTCGATCTTCTACGTGACGGTGGCGTTCGTCGCGCTCGCGATCACCGCCGTCTTCCTGATTCGTCGCTCCGCGTTCGGCGCCACGATGCGCGCCGTGCGGGAGAATGAAGACCTCGCTGAATCGATCGGCATCCACCTCGCGCGCACGAAGATTCTCGCTTTCACGCTGAGCGGAGCGTTCTGCGGCGCCGCCGGGGTGCACTACGCCTTCCTGCTGCAGCACATCTCTCCGAGCCTCTTCGGCGCCCAGGACGGCATTCAGCTCGCGCTGATCGTGTTGCTCGGGGGCGCCGTGCCGCTGCTCGGCCCGCTGGTGGGCTCGATCGTGGTCCTGTTCGCCCACGAGCTGCCGTTCGCCACCAATCCCAACCATGTGCAGATCGGCTACGGGCTGGCGCTGGTTCTGCTGATCCTGCTGTTGCCCGAAGGCATGGTGAGCGGTGTGAAGCAGTTGTATGCCCGCACGCTCGGCGCCCTGCTGCAAGCGATCATTCCGGCGCGTGCGGGGCCTGGGCCGCCGCGGCCTCCACCCGAGCCGCCGGCTGAGCTTCCAACTGGTCCGCCGCCCGATCCGGAGTCCGATCAGGCATGATCATTGTCATCGGGCAGACAGACGACGCCACACCAACGGCGTACAAACTGGGAGGTGCGCCCACGCTCAGGGTTCGATTATCATTGCCACCGCGGCAACGTGGGCGAATCAGGATTCGCTGAGACGAGACCCAAAGCAGATCGGGCGCGATCGAATCGCGCCAGCGCAACGCATTCGAAAGGACCACCATGCTCGAACTCGCCATTTTTCACAACGGGGCTGTCGACCTGGACAGCGACATCGTTGACGGCACTCGCGTCAACACCGGAACGCTCGCCGAGACCAGCGAGAGCTTCCAGCGCGTGCTGGTCAACCAGGTCCGCCAGGGCGTGCTCGCCGACGAGCTCGGCTTCAACTACTGGTTCATGACCGAGCACCACATGCAGCCGGAGGGCGTTGAGTTCAGCCCCAACCCACTCATCGCGGAGACGGCGATCGCCGCCCGCACGAGCCGCATTCGGCTCGGCCAGATGGCCAACATCCTCACCTGGCACCACCCGGTTCGACTCGCCGAGCAGGGCGCCATGCTGGACGTCATCAGCGGCGGCCGCGTCGAGTTCGGCGTCGGGCGCGGCTATCAGTCGCGCGAGACCGAAGTGCTCGGCGGCGCGATGGGCTCCACGGTTCAGGACCAGGAGCGCAACCGCGCATTCTTCCAGGAGTGCTTCGACATCATCACGAAGGCCTGGACCCAGCCGTCGTTCAGCCACCTCGGCGAGTTCTTCAAGCTGCCGCCGAGCTACACGAAGTGGGGCAACCCCTCGACGATCGCCTACTTCTCCCAGGAGCACGTCGGCCGCGACCTCGACTCCGTGCTCGACATCGGCCCGCCCGACATGTACTCCTCGGGCCCGCCCGTGTACGCGACGACCACGACGCTGAAAGAGATCAGCGTCTACCCGCAGCCGATCCAGAAGCCGACGCCGCCGATGTGGCAGCCTGTCACGAGCCCCCGCTCGATCGAATGGGCCGCCGCCAACGCCGTCAACTGCTACACGATCCCCGAGCCCAACTCGCGCCTCAAGGCGAACGTCGAGCGCTACTACGAGCACCTCGAGATCAACGGCTGGCCCGACCGCCTCGACCGCCCGGGCCCCTGGAAGTTCGGCTGGGACTCCGATCTGAAGCGCGGCTACGCGCCGGCGCGCTACGTCCACATCCTCAAGCCCGGCGACGAAGCCGCCGACCTTGAGCGCTACAGGAACGGCATGGAGGCGGCGTGGCCGTACCTCGGCGCGTTCGGCTTCGGTGGAGTCATCACCGACATCGACGAGCCGCCGCCCCCGGCCGACCGGCCGGTCACCGCGGACCTCTGCATCGACAAGGGGCTCGTCTTCATCGGTACCGCCGATCAGGTCGTCGAGCAGATCATGCAGCTGAAGGAAGAGGTCGGCTACGAGGACTTCCTCTTCACCGCCTGGTTCGAGATGGGTGGATACAGCGGCGAGGAGACCGAAGAGCAGATGCGCATGTTCGCCGACCAGTGCATGCCCGCGCTGGCCGACGCATGTGGCGGTCTGATCGTCAACCCGGAGGTCTCGCCGGGCCTGGCCCCCGTGACCTCGAACGGCTCCTAGCTTCCGCTACGTGGGAACCACCGCGACGCTCCCGTTCGAGCCCCCCGGCTCGCCGGGAGCGTCGCTCGTTTAACTGGCCGGCCCAACTGCCTGGCCGGCCGATCTGGAAAGGCGCCACCATCATGGCGATCACGCTGCAGGGTCTGAACCTTGGTGTCATGGGCATGGACTACGGATTGATGGGCTACCCCAACCCGAACGACATGCTGCTGCCCAACCGCCGTGAGGGCGCACGGCGCTGGTATCGCTGCCCGTCGCTCGCGTACATCATCAACCACCCCGTCGGCCGCATCCTCTTTGACACCGGCATCTCGACGAACTTCGACGCGGAGTGGTTGCCCGAGTGGAAGGGGATGATCGACCTCAGCGAACTCAACGCCGACGTGCTGCTCGAAGCCGCGCTGAAACGACAGGGCCTCGGACCCGAGGACTTCAGCCACGTCATCCTGAGCCACTGCCACGCCGATCACGCGGGCGGCTTGCGGCTCTTCGAGGACGCCGGCGCCCAGATCGTCCTGCACGAGGACGAGCACCGCCACGCGTCCAAGGTCTGGCGGGCCGAGAACTTCTTCGTCCGCGCCGACTGGAACCTCATCTCCCAGAAGAATCCGATGCTGATGTACGGCGAGCAGGAGATTCTGGAAGACCTATGGACGATCAGCCTGCCCGGCCACACGCCCGGCTCGATGGGCGTGCTGATTCGCCTCGAACACACCGGCTGGGCGCTGCTGGCGGGCGACGCGATTGGCACGCACGAGGCCTATGGTCCCCCGGCAGTGCCAAACTTCGTCAACACCAGCAATGAGGCGTTCGCGAGTTCGATGCAGAAGGTCGAGGGCATCGCCTCGGAGCTGGATGCGTTCATCTTCCCCGGTCACGACGAGACCGGTCTGAAGTACGACAACGGCGATCTGGCGATCAGGCCGATCGAGTTCTTGCCCGGCCACACGTACGAGTAGCTGAGTCACCAGACGCGACGCGCGACGGCGGTCCAGCCGCCGCGCGTCGCCGGCACATCTCCGGACGAGCAACCGATCCAGGCTGACAGATTCGAGTCCGCTCACGCGGCCGCATCAGTCCGCGCCGGAGCGGCTTGGTGTCTCATCCCAGCGAGCTGACCGGCGTTACGTCGTCGCTGCGCGCTGCGTGCGGCGCGCGTAGGGGTCAACCGTCGCTCGCCGCGGTCGCCCCGTTGCTCACCGGTTCGCCGTTCATCGGATCGCCGTTAGCGTCGGCGTCTAGGGAGTCAGGCGAGTCCGGGGGCGCGTCAGGCGGCGGCGCCGGGCCGCGCGGCCCCAGCAGGCCCAACTGTGCCGCGATCAGCCGTTTGACGTAGCCATAGAGATCCGCGATGCCTTCGACGAGGCCATACGGCAGCAGAATGATTACCGCGATCAGCATCGCGCCAAACACGATCTGGCGCTGGAACGGCGTCAGGCCGATCCCAATCACGTCAAGCACCCCAGGCAGGAAGCCCACGATGATCGCCCCGACGAGTGGCCCCATCAGCCGCCGCGACCCGCCCAACAGCACCATCAGCGCCAGCTCGACGCCCTCGAACGAGTTGAACAGGTCGGGCGCGATGTGGCGCAGCTTGTAGGCGAACAGCGCGCCCGCCACGCCGGCGAAGATGCCGCTGATCCCGAAGGCGAGGATCTTGTAGAAGCCCGTCTGGATGCCAACCGACCGGGCCAGATCTTCGTTTTCGCGGATCGCGCGGAACGTTCTGCCCATCGGCGAGGCGACCAGGATCTGCGTAATCGCCATCGTGACGAAGACGAATCCCAGAACCAGGTAGTAGAACGGCTCGAGTTCGAGGTTGATGTCGAAACTCTGGCCGAAGATCGCGCCGACCGGCTCGGTGATGTCGAGTCCCTGCGCGCCGCCGGTCAGTCCGCTGCGCGCTTCGCTGCCGCCCAGATTCCTGGTCGCCAGGACAAACAGCTCGCAGGCGGCGAAGGTCACGATCACGAAGTGGTAGCCGCTCACGCGCAGCGCCGGGTAGCCGAGCAGGATCGCCGCCCCCATCGCGATCAGCGCCGCGAGCGGTAGCACGGCCCAGAAGCCGAGGCCCACCTCGATGAACAGGATCGCCGCCGTGTAGGCGCCCATGCCCATCAGCGCGGAATGGGCGATCGACAGGTAGTTGGTCTGCCCGTAGAGCAGCCCCAGCCCGTACAGCGCGATCGCGAAAATGCCGTAGGTGATCGCCACGTCGATGAACCGCGAGTTGTTGACGATCGTGGGAAACAGGATCATCACGATCACCAGACCCGTCCAGCTGACGGTCTGCGACGGTGTCACCTGCCTCATCAGTCGATCAGTGAGGCCGCGTGCGCTCGGGGGCATGAACTCAGAGATCACGGCGTTGTCCTATGCAAGCTTCCATCGCGCACGGAAGATACACGGATGACCTCCGCCCGTCGCGCTCGCCCGGGCTCACTTGGCGCAGTCAATCTGGTGGGGCGCCTGACGACGGGCGCGCAGCGCTGTCGGGTCACGGCGCGCCCGACAGCGTTGCCGTGCAGTGACGGTCGCCGCTGCGAGTAGCGGCGGCGACCGTCCTGACTCTCAAACGCGGCCTATGCCGCGACGCCGATCAGAATCCCGGCGTGCCGGGTGGCGGCGAGGCGGGCGGCGGCGTGAACTGGCAACGGAACTCGCCCTGGTCCGAGACACAGACCTCGGTCCCGTGCGCCACGATGTGCCGATCGTCGAAGTAGAATCCGTCGGCGATCACACCGTCGTGGACAACGTCGAGCAATGCGTTCACGACCGCATCGGGATCCTCAAACGTGCCAGCGGCCTGGTAGGCCTTGATCAGCATGTAGTAGTCGTCGTAGGTCAGCAGGCTGACCGACGAGAACAAGCGCAGCTCGTTGCCGAAGTCCGAGTAGCGGACCCAGTAGTCCTTTGCCTCTTCGCGGTCGGTCGCGCCCCAACAGAGCGGCACGCAGGCCATCCCGATTGGCAAGTCCGACTCGAAGTCGCGCTTCGCGAACTCGCCCGGGTCGATCCCGAACATGAAGTACCCGCTCTTGGCGGCGTCGATCTCGAGCGCCTGCGGGATTGCCTGGATCGCGCGGTCCGGGTCGTAGAGGAACAGAATGATGTCCGGGTTCTGCGCCTTGGCGCGCGAGAACAACGGCGAGAAGTCGGTCGTCTCAGGGTCCCAGTAGATGATGTCCGGAACCGTCTGACCGTTGGCCTCCAGCGCGCGCTTGAAGTACGGGCCAAGGAACTGCCCGGTGGCGTCGTTGAGCATCATGATCACCGAGACTTCAGAGTCCGGAGCGATCAGGTCAATCGCGCCCTTCATGACGCTGCCGCTGCGCTGCCATTCGCGCGTCTCGGTCTGGAACAGGTAGCGGTTCTCGCCGCCGGGCGCGGTGGCCTCAGCGGTCAGAATCTCTTCCAGCGTGCTCGAACCGGAGAAGTGCAGCACCTTGGCGGGCTGCGTCACCTTGGAGCTCGCGATCGCGAAGTCGTGCGGCGTGCCGCACATGCAGGCCACGATGCCAACATCGCGGACCAGCTCCTGAACCAGCGCCACGTGGGCGTTGATGTCGCTGCGGTCGTCGCGGAAGTGGATCCGCAGCTTGTGCAGCTTGCCGTCGATCAGGAATCCGCCACCCTCTTCGCAGACCCCTTGGTCGATGCAGTACTGGGCGCCGGTGTTGATCTCGTGCTCCACGAACTTGCCGGAGGCCTCGTAGGTGTGACCGAAGACCTCGTAGCTGCCGGAACTCGGCGCCACCACGCCGATGTCGATCCAGATGACCTCTACCTCAGCCTCGGCCTGCTGCTCCTGCGGCTCGGCCGCCGCTGCGGCCGGCGCCGCCTGCTGTTGCTCTTCGTCATCGCCACCACAGGCGGCGAAGACCAGCGCCGACATCAGGGCGAGGCTCAGCACGACAAGCAGGGCCCGTCCGTTCGGCAAAATTCTCCATCGTTGACTCGTCATGCTCGACTCTCGCTCCTTCTCATTCGTAGCCGCAGCTCCAACGCTCGGAACTCAGCAGCGCGCCGCCCTCGGCGGGTAGCTTATCGACGTGATATCGATTTGCGAGGCGGGGCGTCAGTAAGCGGCAAGACCAAGCAGCAGGTTTCCGCCATGCACGGCCCCCAAAGACCGCTCGCGGCGCTGGACGCCCGAGTTCCAGCGCTCGCTCAACGCGCGACACGCTGCTTGACAACTTGTGCTACGTTCTGGCCCATCGTCCGTGCGTGCGGCTGCGCGCGGGCCGCAACGAAGCGCTGAGCTCGCGGCTGACTCGAGATCGGCCGAACCGGGGAACGGCGAGCAGATGGAGCTCTTCCTCCAGCAGGTGGTGCTGGGACTATCGATCGCCAGTGTGATCGCCCTGATCGCGATCGGCATCACGATGATCTTCGGCCTCACCGGGATCGTCAACTTCGCTCAGGGCGAGATGCTGATGATCGGCGGCTATGTCGTCTGGTTCGTCATCGTTGAGGTCGGTCTGGGCGGCGGCTTCGCCTGGTACGTGCTCGGTCTGGTGCTCGCGATCGCGATCGTGGGCGGCCTGGGGTTCGTCCTTGAGCGCGGCCTCTTCCGCTTCACATTGCAAGAGCCAATCAACGGGTTCATTGTCTCGATCGGGCTGATCTTCGTCCTGCAGCACGTCGTTGCGGGCATCTGGAACTCCGATGCGGTCGACATCCCGCGGCCGCTCAACATCGTCTGGGATGTGGGCGATGTCCGGGTGCTCGCCACCCGCGTGTTCATAATCGGCTCCACGCTCGTGCTGTTCGGGTTGACCTTCTACGTGATCCAGCGCACTCGCTGGGGGCGCGCCCTGCGGGCGATCGCCGCCGACCGCGACACAGCCGCGCTGATGGGCATCCCCGTCAGGCTCTACGTCACGGGAATCTTCGTGGTTGGCAGCGCCATCGCCGGGCTTGGCGGCGCCCTCCTGATCTCGTTCTTCCCCGTCTCTCCCTTCGTCGGGGCCCACTTCGTGATTAAGGGCTTCGCCGTGGCGATCATCGGCGGCCTCGGCAACGTCACCGGCGCGGTGCTGGCCGCGCTCTTCCTCGGCCTGCTGGAGTCGATGAGCCAGGGCTACTTCGCGCCCGCCTGGACCAACGCCTACGCGTTCGGCCTGATGATCCTGATCCTGCTCGTTCGGCCACAGGGCCTGCTGCGCGGCTCGGCCGCTTAGCGCGCAGCTCCGCTCGCCGCCCCTCCACGACGCTCGAAGGGCGCCCTGGCGCGGCGCTCCGTCCCTGTAGCCTGCCCCGTGATCAGGAACGCGCCCCGCTCCGTCGGCTACGCTTGGCGCGCCCGGCGACGACCGTCCAGCGCGGGCCTTAAGCAGCAGCAGCGGAACAGGAGCGTGGCGTGGCCGCAACCGTATCGAAGCAGACAATCAGCGCGGAGGGCGCCCAACATGTGATCGCCGCCGCCGAAGCCAAGGCCCGCGAGCTGGGCGTGGCGATGGTGATCTCCGTCCTCGACGAGGCCGGCAACCAAAAGGCACTGCTGCGCATGGATGGCGCGCCGCTCGCCAGCATCGGCGTCGCGATCGACAAGGCCTGGACGGCGGTTGCATTCGGCCTGCCGACCGACCTCTGGTACGACGCGATCAAGGACGATCCGCCGTTGCTGCACGGCGTCACCTCGATCCCGCGATTCCTGATGATCGGCGGCGGCTACCCACTGCTGAGCGACGGCGAGGTGATCGGCGCGGTCGGCGCCAGCGGCGGCTTGTATCAGCAGGACACGGAAGTGGCCAAGACCGGCGCCGAGTCGCTCGCCTAGAACCACGCGACGACGAGAGACGAAGGGCGCGCCGCACACGGGTTGGCGCGGCCTGCGTCCGCTCGCGTCGTCGTTCGAGCCGGCCGCCCGGCCTGGCCGCCCGAGCTAGTTGTCCGAGTCGGTGCCCAGATACAACTCGCGCATCACACCGGTTTCACGCATCTCCTCGAGCAGACCCTCGGCGGCGATCGTGCCCGTCTGCATCAGGTAGCCGCGCTTGGCCACGGCCAGCGCGAGGCTCGCGTTCTGCTCGACGAGCAACACCGACGCGCCGAACTGTTCGCGCAGTCCCAGAATGATCGCTTCGAGATCGCGGACCAGCACGGGCGACAGGCCGAGCGACGGCTCATCGAGCAGGATCAGCGTGGGCCGAGCCATCAGCCCGCGCGCGATCGCCAGCATCTGTTGCTGGCCGCCGCTGAGATCGCTGCCCTGCGCATCGAGCCGGTCGCGCAGGATTGGGAAATAGTCCAGCACCCGGTCGAAGTCCTGCGCGATCGTCGTACGGTCGGTCTGCACGTAGGCGCCCAGATCGAGGTTGTCGCGCACGGTCATGCCGCTGAAGATGCGTCGCCCTTCGGGCACCAGGTTGATGCCCACTGCCGCGGCGCGGTCGGCCGACCAGCCGGCGATGTCTCGCCCCTGGTACTCAATGCTCCCGTCGGTCGGCTTGATCAGGCCCGCGATGGCGCTCAGCAGCGTCGACTTGCCCGCCCCGTTGGGGCCGAGAATCACGACGATCTCGCCCTCTTCGAGATGCAGTTCGATGCCCCGATGGACACGCGTGCGGCCGTAGGCGGTGTGCAGATCGTTAATCTGTAGCAGTGTCAACTTCTTCTCCCAAATACACTTCCAGCACCTTGGGGTCGTTGCGCACGTCGTCCGGCGTGCCTTCGGCGATCTTCTGCCCGAAATCGAGCACGACCAGCCGCTCACAGATGTTCATCATCATGTTCATGTCGTGATCGATCACCGCGAGCGTGATACCGCGCGCGCAGATCGATTCCAGCAACACGCTCAGGTCGGCTGTCTCGTTGTCGTTGAGCCCGGCTGCCGGCTCGTCGGCCATCAGCAGCCGCGGGTGCGCGCCAATCGCGATCCCCACGCCAAGCCGACGCAGGTTGCCGAAGCCCAGGTTGACCGCCTTCTCGTCGGTAAACTGCGTCAGCCCCACGAACTCGATGATCTCCTCGGCGTGGCTGAGGTCGCGATAGGCCTCCTGGTCGCGGGCCGTCTTGGGGCGATGCTCGCAGGCGATCTCGATGTTGTCTCGGACCGTCAGATCCTCGAACGCCATCGCCTGCTGGAACGTCCGAACGATCCCCCGCCCGGCCATCGATTGGGCGGCCTTGCCGGTGATGTCCTCGCCCAACCACCTGACCGAGCCGCCCGTCGGGCGATGCACGCCGGCGATGACGTTGAACAATGTCGTCTTGCCCGAGCCGTTGGGCCCGATGATCCCGAGGATCTCACCGTCGTAGACCTCCATGTCCACACCATCAAGCGCGTGAACGCCACCGAAGAATTTGCGCAGGTCGCGAATCTCTAGAATCGGGGTGCCCTCTGCCATGCGGTCTCGTCTCTAATCGATCGGGCGGCAAGCCCGCCCCGCGCGACTGTAGAATGTAGAAGCTGCGACGCCACATCTCAAGAGCGGGGACTCTCGATTCTCACAGAGAGTCGCGTTCTGATCGGGATGTGTGCGCCACACGCGCACAGGATAGCGGTACCATGCTCTGGCGCGGAGGCGTGCGGACTCGGAGAACGGCAGGATTGCGATGGCCATACGGATTCCTCAGAACGATCAGGCCACCGGCCTTGGTGGCGCTGGCGAAACCGCTGCGCGCGCCAACGGAATCCTCGCGCAGGTCCCGCCGCGCGCACTCGCCGAGCTGCTCGACGAGGCTGAGATCGTTCCGCTCAAGCGCGGCGACCGGTTCGACTACTGGGCCACCACCGATCGCGTGCTCTTCCCGGTCAGCGGCATCCTCGGCGGCACCCTCGAAACTCCCGAGGGCGACTGCATCCAGCCCGTCTTCGTCGGCTCGCAGGGAGTCGTCGGCGGCATGCGCGCGGTCCACGGGATGCCCTTCTTCCTGTTCTACAAGGTCCGCCTGGCCGGCCAGGCGATCGCCGTCCCGGCTGCCGTCGTGCGCTCCGTCGCGGCGGCCTCGCCGACGCTCCAGATGGCGCTCTCGAGGGCGCACGCCCGCAAGTTCCGGCTCGCCGCCAGCAACGCGCTCTGCGCCCGCTTCCATCCGCTCGGCATGCGCTGCTGCGCCTGGCTCGAAATCGTCCACGGCGAGGCCGACGGCGACATCATTCCAATCACGCACGAAGAGCTCGCCGAAGTCGTCGGGGCGACCCGGCCAGCCGTCAGCAGCGCGCTCGCCCCGCTGGCCCGACAGGGCTTGATCGCCTCCGTGGGGCGCGGCTCCATTCGGATTCTGCAGCCCAAGTCGATCGCCCGTCTCTCCTGCGAGTGCCTCCAAACCCCCGACGAGATCACCGCCGAGTGGGACGAGATGGCCCAACTCCTCCACCCCGGCGGCTTCCAGTGCTAATCCCAGTCCCCCCCACCCGCCTAGCACCCAGCCCCGCGCCGACGCACACCGGCCGTTCGATCAACTCGCGCTTGGTGGACCCTTGGGGACCATATTGCGAACTTTCGCATGGAGAGTGGCGCTCTAGACCGCCCTGACCACTAGGCAACGGCAACAGGAAGCCACGGGAGAATCGGCTGACGCACGACTCATGTCGTCAAAGTCTTCACAACGCCCTGAAGGGGCTGACGATTCGCTCACCGGTCAGCAAGACAGCCGGGGAAGTTTCGGACCTGCCTTTGCTAGCGTTCCAGGCATGTGGGACCAGGAGGACTCCGGGCCTCGCCCTGGGCTTGTGCGCCCCCCCTTCCCGGGAAGCCCTCAGCGCGGTCTACGGTTCCAGTGGGTGCTGACCGTGGTGGCCGCCACAGCCGTATTGTGCGCGCTGTTCGTGCCCACACGCCCGGTCGCGGCGGAGGAGCCGACCGGCGACAGCGGTGAGATCACCACTCTGCTGCAGCTCGGCTGGAACATGGTGGCCTGGTTGGGTCCGGAAGCGGCGGCCGCGGAACTCTTCAGGGCTATCCCTTCCCTACAGAACGCAGCGGTCTGGGACGCCGTCCCGCAACGCTATCGCTGGAGGTCGCGCGACGGCGCGCCGGAAGGCGGCCTGTTCCGTATTCCTCAGGGCGCCGGGTTGTGGCTCGAGATAACGGGTGATCAACCGTTCGACTGGGTTAGAGAGAGTGCAAGCGAGAGCGTCCTGCTCGATCTTCAACCTGGCGAGAACCTCGTGGGTTGGTCCGGTCGTGACGGCGTTGATATCGGTGACGCCCTCTCCCGGCTCAAGCCGGTGCTCCAAAGTGCTACCCGCTGGAACGCTGAAGCCGAGTCATTTGAGCTCTACTCGCCGATTGTTCCCGACGCGCTCAACACGCTGCGGACACTCAACCATGGCGACGCACTGACGCTCCAGCTGACGCAACGTGCGCGTTGGTGGCAGTCAGGCACCGCCCAGCCACCAGTCGTGTTCCTTGGCGAATTCACGGAGGCCAGACAGGCCGACATTCGCGGGTGGGTGGATGGCACACGAGCCCTGTTCGCCGAACGCTGGGGAGTCGAAGCGCCGTTCACCACGTATATGGGCGATCTGGAGTCCGTCGCACCGACCTATCGACGCCTGCGAGGGAACGACCGGGTCCCCTCCTGTGGGGACTACTGGGACTCCGTCGTTTTCCTCGTGGACCGGTGCATCAATGGAGGCACTCATGCGCACGAGTACTTCCATGCACTTCAATATCACCTGATGGGGCGTCCATATAAGTGGGTACCGACGTGGATGATCGAGGGATCAGCAACGCAGGCGCTCATCATCTACAGGGCAACGCAGTCGCCCTCCCAAACGATCAAAGAACGGCTCCGACAGAGCTTGCAACGGAATTCAGCCGCGCTCGGCTACTACGCTCTGCCACCCTTGCCCGCCATCGAAGACCACGGCGCATTCCACGGTCAGCCGGGCGGACTTGGCTGGTCGCTGGGACGGCTCGCAATTGGCTGGCTAGAGGAACATGCCGGCGATCAGGCTGTCGTCGACTTCTTCGTGAGTTTGGCGGATGCGCCAAGCTGGCGGGAAGCCTTCGGGTCGGCCTTCGGCATCTCGGTCGATGACTTTTATGCGGCATTCGCGGCGTATCGCTCCGAGGTCGCCCCGCTGCTGCCTCACGTAGCGGATGACGGCGATGAACCGGTCCTCGTGTTGGTGGGCGTAATGCTTCCGGAGACCGAGCAGGCGGTCCGCGAGGAGTTCAGCAACGTTCTGTCCTTCTTCGCGGGGAGCTTCGGTGCAGGGGCGCCGGAGTACACCGTGTTCGCTGGCGTCGACGAGCCATCCGTCGCCGCTGCACATCGGAGGGCATTCGGTGCAGAGCCTCGCGACGGATTCTGCGCCAAGGAAAACAGTGGATACGTAGCGGTCGTTGACCTCACGTGTCAAACCGAGACCTCCCAGACCCTCGTCGGGGTCCACTTCCAGGCTGCACGCAGGCGCCTGGCGCCTCGGGAATCACTGCCGGCCACGCCTGCGGGATATGACATCAGAGGCCCCTACTGGCTGGTCGAGCTGGCCCAGAAGTATGTGGAGTATGCGTATCGGGCTGCGGCGGGCCACGATGGGGCCGACGAAAGTCGGAACAAGGAGATCTCCTTCGCGGTCCGGACCAAGCGGCCGCTCAGCAGCATGGAGACGCGCGCCGGGCTGTACGAAGAGTACTCGAGCGCCAAGGGACTCGGCTTCCTCGCCCTCGAGTGGCTCGCGGAACGCGCTGGCAATCCCGCGCTCTTCGAGTACTACCGGCTGTTGCCCGACTCCGCGAGTTGGGAAGAAGCCTTCGAGGGCGCATTCGGCCTCACGATCGACGCGTTCTACGAAGCCTTCGAGCACCACCGCGCCGAGTTCGCGCCGCCCCACCCGCACCTAACCGATGAGAGCGACGAGCCGGTGCTCGTGTTTGTGGGCGACGTTACGGCAGAGACGCAGGCCGCCGTGAGCGACGAGTTCAGGAGGCTGCTGAACTTCTTCCGGGACCGACTTGGCGCCCCTACCGCGGACCACACGTGGTACATCGGGCCCGATCGAGAGGCGGTCGTCGATGCCTACCAGCGGGCGTTCGGTAGCCGGCCAACCGACGGGTTCTGCAGCCGGCCGACATTTGGGGTCGTCATGGTCATGTCGCTGAGCTGTGCCTCCAGTGCCCCGTACAACCTCGACTTTTGGCACTACCAGTTCGTGCTCCGGCGCCTGCAGATATCAGCATCACTGCCGCCGGTTCCGGCCGGCTACTACGTGCAGGGTCCCTCCTGGCTAGTCGATGCATCCCACCAATACGTGCCCGATGTATACCGCGTGGCAGCCGGCCACGAGGATTTGGATGGCAACCTGGCGAAGGAACGATCCCGCGCGGCAGCAACGACGCGATTGCTCAGCAGCATAGCAACGCACGACCGATACTTCGAGGAGCGCGTCAGCAGCAGGGCGCTTGGCTACCTCGCCCTCACATGGCTAGCGGAGCGGGCTGGTGAGATGGCGTTTTTTAACTACTTCCAATTGCTTCCCGACTCGCATAGTTGGGAGGATGCGTTCAACCGCGCGTTCGGCCTGACGGTCGACGAGTTCTACGAAGCGTTCGAGGGTTATCGTGCGGAAGTCGCACCGCCCTGGCCGCACCTGACCGACGGCGTCGAGCGACCGCTGCTGCGCTTCGTCGGCGACGTCCCGGCCGCGACGCAGTCCGAGTTGCGGGACCGACTCAACGACATCGAGCATTTCATGAGTGAGCGCTTCGGCTCGCCTGTCCCCGACTACACAGTGTTCGTCGCCACGAGCGCCGAAGCACTGGCCGATGTCTACCTCCGAGCGACCGGTCGATCGGCCAGAGCGTCGGGATGCAACACCACTCTCGCCGGCGCCGTGACCATCCTCTCCCTCGGCTGCTATAGAACCGGCGCCCACGGGTTGGACTGGACTTACTTCGACAACGTGCGTGATCGATTGTCAGCTGGGGCGTCGCTGCCACCAACGTCCAGCGGAGTCGGCCGTTTGGGGCCGGCCTGGCTGACCGGAGGGATCTGGTACTACGTACTCGACACCTACGCACTGTCGGCAGGGCTCAGCGGCGCCGAAGGCCGCCGCCAGCAACGGATCACCAGCGCGGCGCGTGTTGCGCAACCACTTGCTGCCATTGAACCGGCAGCTTCGTTCAGCGAAGTGGCGAGCGATGTGTCGGCCGGCCTCAGCTTCATCGCTGCCGAGTTTCTCGTGCAACTCGCTGGAGAAGGGGCGCTGCTCGACTACCACCGCCAATTGCCCGACTCCGAGTCTTGGCGCGAAGCCTTCGAGACAGCCTTTGGAATCGAGGTTGAGCAGTTCTACCGCGACTTCGAGGAATACCGGACGGAGGTCGCACCGCAACGCTAGGAACGCGTTCAACAAGCAACCCTCAGCAGGGGTAGGTGACCGGGGGGTTCGCAACACAGGCCCCACAAGCCAGAAATGGTGGGCCCTCTGGGGCTCGAACCCAGGACCTTCGGATTAAAAGTCCGCTGCTCTGCCAAACTGAGCTAAGGGCCCGGAGCCAGTCTACGGCGGCGCGACCCGATCCCACGCCGCAATCGGTATCCTCGCGCCCGCAGCGAGCATCCTGCGCGACGCTGCGCGAAAGGCGGGGACGATGGCTGAGCCACTGAAGGTCGGACTGATCGGCACGGGCGGCATCTCGCGGCAGCACCTGCCCGGCTACCAGCTGGCGCCGGACGATATCCGGCTCACGGCGGCCTGCGATATCCGCGAGGACGCGGCGCTCAAATTCGCCGACGAGGCCGGCGTCGATGCGGTCTTCACCAGCGCCGACGAGATGCTCGAACAGTCCGATATCGACGCCGTGGACATCTGCACGATCCACGACCAGCACGCGCCGCTCGCGATCGCGGCCGCCCGCGCCGGCAAGCACGTGCTGCTCGAGAAGCCGATGGCCATTTCGCTCGACGAGTGCCGAGCGATCCTCGAAGCGACCGAGGAGGCCGGCGTCACCTTCATGGTCGCCCAGCAGCTCCGCCACGTGCCGAGCTACGTCGGCCTGCGCCGACGCATCAACGCCGGCGAGTTGGGCCAAATCTGGAGCGCGCGCTGCGACACCTTTCTCACCGCCGCGCTCGACGACGGCGCCCAGCCGATCGCGCCCCGCTCGGGCTGGTGGGGCTTCGACGGCAAACGCGGCGGCGGCGGCGTCATCACCATGCTCTCCGTGCACCACCTCGACCTGATGCGCTACTTCGTCGGCGAGGTCGCGAGGGTCGACGCGCGGATCTGGACCGGTAACCCGAGCTTCACCAACGACGCCGAGGATCGCGCGGTGGCGACGCTGGAGTTCGAAAATGGCGCCGTCGGGATGCTGACCGCCAGCTTCAGCAGCCGCGCGCCCTGGGCCTTCCAGCTGCTGCTGATGGGCGAGCAGGGCACGGCCTGGACGCCGCCGCCCGACAGCGACTCGCCGCTAATGTGGCACCGCGCCCCGGCCGTGATCGCCAGCGCCGCGCGGGATGGGGAGGACGGCTTCCGCCCCTCCGAAAGCTTCCAGTCGATCGACACCGATGACCTCAACCTCCCGACCGCCGACCCCTACATCAACGAGATTCAGCACTTCGCGCGCTGCTGCGAGGACGGCGGCGAGCCGATCAGCAGCGGGCGCGACAACATCGAGACGATGAAGATCGTCTTCGGCATCTACGAATCGGCCCGCTCCAGCACGCCGATCGAGCTCAACCAGCTCTGAGCCGAGCGCCAGCACTGGCGGCTGCAACCCTAGAACGACGCAAGTGCGCGAGCTTGCCGTCCTGACCTTCCTCACGCTGGACGGCGTGATGCAGGGCCCGACCAGCCCCGACGAAGACCCGTCCGGCGGCTTCACGCAGGGCGGCTGGGCCGGCCCGTACTGGGAAGCAGTGATGCGGCAGGTGGCCGTCGAGGCGATGGCGCAGCCGTATGACCTGCTCTTCGGTCGCACGACCTATGACGTGTTCGCCGCGCACTGGCCCACGGTTGACGCAGGCGATCCGATCGCGGCTCGCTTCAACGCCGCACGCAAGTATGTCGCGACGAGCTCAGCGACCCATCCGCTCAACTGGCGCAACTCAACGCGGATCAGCGGCGATGTCGCCGCCGGGATCGCGCAACTGAAGGCTCAGGACGGGCGATTGCTGCAGGTGCACGGCAGCTGGCGGCTGATCCAGACGCTGCTCGAACATGACCTGATCGACGAGTTCCGCCTCTGGACATTCCCCGTGACGCTCGGCCATGGCAAACGACTGTTCGGCGAGGGGACAGGCCCGGCGGATCTGACGCTCGTGAAGACCGGCGCCACGGCGAACGGCGTCGTCATGGGCATCTACCGGCGTCGCGCCTGACGACTGGGCCGCCCGGTCAGCCTCGGTCAGCATCTGTTCAACTCGTGTGCTCCAGGATGGCTGGAACAACGACGTCCCACGTGCCCTCAGGAAGTTCGTGGCCGACTCCATCGAGCGCGAGCATCGTTGCGCCGGCAATCGACGCGACCAGCGCCTCGCCGTGGTCATACGGCAGGATCGGGTCGGCCGTCCCGTGCACGACGAGCGTCGGCGCCGCGATCTGATCCAGCCGGTCGTGCCACGCGCTCGAGACCTGAATTGCAACAGCGTGATTCGACGTGCTCGGGAAGTTCACCGCACGCGCGATCTCGGCGGCTGCCAGCTCCCGCCCGGCCTCCTCGTCGAAGGGGTAGGCCGTGCCGCACAGCAGCCTGGACATCCGCACCCGGTTCTCCAGCACGGCCTCGGCGTCGTCCCAATCGAGCGTAAACCCGGCCATCGCAGCCTCGATCACCTCCGCACTCGGCGGCGACAGTGTGTACGCGGCGTCCCCGCCCGAGACGGCCTCCAGCACTGCGCCCGCATTCGGGGTGGACATGATCGGCGTCAGCGTCAGGACCCGATCCGGATGGTTGAGTGTGATCACCTGAACGATCATCCCACCCATCGAAGCGCCCATGATGTGCGCCTGGTCGACGCCGTACGCGTCGAGCACGGCGATCCCGTCATCGGCCATGTCGTCGATCGTGTAGTTCGGCTGGCCCAGCGGGCACGACGTGGTTCGGCCGGTGTCGCGGTTGTCGTAGCGCATCACGAAGCGTCCGCCGTCGGCGAGACGCTGGCAGAACTCCTCAGCCCAGACCAACATCGACGCGCCGGCCCCCATCACCAGCAGGATCGCCGGGTCGCCCGGATCGCCGAACGAGTCGGCGCAGATCTCGATCCCGTTCGCCTCAATCATCCGCTCCGGGTGATGCGTCGCCATCTCAATCCTCGAGTGGCCTGAGCGCCGTTGCCGCGCTAATCGTTGCCGCCCGGTGGATCGGCCACCTGCTGCGCCGTTTCGGCCTCGATCCAGTCGGTCTGAATCGTGCGGTGGGCCAGCTTCCAGGCTCCATCGACCCGCCGGATCTTGTCTACGTAGCGGCCCTGGAAGACGATCTTGGCTGGGTCGTCGCAGCGCACCACGGTGACGTAGGAGCTCATCGAGGCTTCGTCGCCGTCGCCGTCGATCACGAACGTTGACGGCATGTGCCGCGACTGCGGCCTCGATCCGCCGCGCCCGCTGCCGACGTTGAGCAGCGCCGCGCCCGTGATCCAGTGACCCTGCGCCACCATCTCCATTACGCCGTCGTCGGTCCAGACGCCGGCCCACGCATCCGCGTCGCCGTCGTCCAGCGCCTGGCTGTAGCGCCCGGCCAGGTTCTGAATTTCTGCTCGGTCTGCTGCAGAAAGCGCCATCGGTTCACCTCTCTCAGTTTGCGGTCACAGCCACGGAGCGGACCTCGCCGAATTCGCGGTCCAGCTTGCGCCAGTTCTGGCCGCCGTCTTCGCTGAGATAGACGTAGCCGAACAGGCTCACGCCGACGATCACGTCGGGAGCCGCGCGGTGCGTGGCCAGCCAGTAGACGACCGAGTTGGGCGGCTCGGGCAGCGCCACGGCCTCCCAGCTCTGCCCGCCGTCGGTGGTGCGCTGGATCGCCCCCGCGCTGCCGGGAATCCCGTCGCCGTTGCCCACGAACATCGTGTCCGGGTCGTCGGCCTTGACCAGCACGCCGCGGCAGTAGGAGAAGCGGTCGCCCTCATGGTGCGTGGGGAAGTAGTGGTAGTCCCAGCTCTCGCCCTCGTCGCTGCTGGTCGCGATCCCGTAGGGGCTGGTGGCGTAGGTCGCGCGGCCCGACACGCGGGCCATGCAGTGCACGTCGCCCTGGAAGGTGTCCTCGCCGAGGTCGGGCATGTGCACCCAGGAGTCGCCGCCGTCCAGGCTCTTGAAGACGCCGTCGACCTCGATCCCGGCGAAGACGCGCTGGCTGTCGTTGGGGTCAATCACCATCACGGTGGTGCGGGCGATCCCGATCGGGCAAGGATCGGCGACATCGATCGGCAGCTCGTCCCAGTTGGCCCCACCGTCGCGCGAGCGAAACGCGCCGGGCCGCGTTCCGGCGAAAATCGTCTCGGTGTCGCTCGGGTCGATCGCGACCGACCAGATCTGACGCGGCTCGATCGGCGAATCGAGCTTCTCCCAGTGGTAGCCGTTGTCGTCGCTGCGGTAGAGCCCCGCGTCGGTGCCCGCCAGCAGCCGTTCGGCCGCGTCGGGGTAGGCCGCGAGTGAGCGCACCGTGCCCTCGCCGATGTCGTCAGCGCGTCCGCGGTACCACGTCTCTCCGCCGTCGTGACACACCCACAAGCCCTGACCAACGGTCCCGATGTGGATCGAATACTGTCCCGCCATGGCAGCTCTCCTCGCGCGAAATGCGCCGCAAATGCGAAATGTACCCGCGGGTCGGCGAGCGTCGGCCCGTGCGAGCGACCCCGACGCTAGTGATCGCGGATCGGGTCGTCAATCGTGCGCGTGCAGCTCGGCCGCTCGATGCGCGCAGCGGTGGGCGGGGCGGATCGGGCGTGAGGGGGATTGAGTGGATTCCCGCGTGCGCGGGAATGATGGAGTGGGGGCGGCGGGTTAGCGGCGGATGACGATCGGGGGCGCGCGGCGGCGGCGGGCGATGACTTCCTGGCTCCATTCGAGGAGGCGGGCAGTCTCGAGCTGGTTGGGGGTGAGCGGTTGGGCTGCGAAGGGCGGCGGGTCGTGGGTCGGGGCGGCGTAGTGGTGGACGGGTGCGTGGGGCTTGGGTGCGGCGGGGTTGGGCTGCGGATTCCGTTCAGCGCTTGATGCGGTGAAGGGAGACTGGAGCTTGAGCGGGGTGGGCGTAGCGGGGGTGGGCAGCCGGGGCGTGGGCTCGGCGGCGGCGGCGGGCTTGGGACTCTTTTCAGCAGCCGATGTAGTGCGGGGAGCGCCGGCGAAGAGGTGTGGGTAGCGCTCGCGGTCGTCAGGGCCTGCGGCCCAGATGAGGACGATGCGGACGCGCGGGCGCGGGGGTTGGGAGCGAGTGGGGGCGGGGGCGGAGGAACGGATCAGTCCGAGGCCGCGGGCGAGCACATGGAAGGCGCGCAGGCGGGCGCGCTCGGAGTGGGTCGCGGCGGCGAAGCTGAGCAGTTCGGGGCGCAGGGCGTCGTGGCCCTGGATCAGGCTGAGGGTATAGAGGGCGGAGAGTTTGGTGTGTTCGGAGCGGGCCTGTTCGGCGAGTTCGCGGAGGCCGCCGAGGACGGTCTCGACGTCCTCACGTCGCTGCGCAGCGCGCTGCTGGTCCTGCTGGTCGGGTTCGTCGGGTTCGCCGGTTTCAGCGTCGGAGGCGTCGATCAGGAAGGTGCTGTCGCGCTCCTTGAGCAGGTAGGGGGCGAGTTGGGCGAGTTCGCGGGCGCCGGCGATGCGGACCTGGGGTGAGGGACGGAGCGGCGGGGTGTGGCGGAGGATGGTGTGGATTGGCGGCGGAGCGAGCGGGTCGTGGTGCTGGAGAGTCCGGCCGCGCTCGCGCCAGCGGCGGCGACGCTGGTCGGGGCTGTTGCGGTCGTCGCCGGCGGGATTCATGCGGGGATCGTATCCGAACATGTGTGCGTTGGGGGAGGTGGGGGTGTGTTGGGGTTGACAGGGGTGTGGGGAGGGCTTGCGGCGAGATTCCCACGTGAGCGGGAATGACGGAGGGGGGCGGGAATGAGGGGAGGGGTGGGAATGAGGGAGGGGAGAGCGGGATTCCGTTGGCCACTCCAGTGGGCTGGGGGGCTCTCCCCCCTCAGCCTGCGGCAGCTCCCCCCGCAGGAGACCTGCGCGTAAGTCCCACTGCTCCGACCTTCCCTGCCGGTGGCGGTGTCACGAAGTGACGGTGGGGGAGCTTCCGCTATCTGGTGAGGGCGCGCGCGGAGCCCCCCTCTGCCCCCTGCCTGCGCAGGGGCAGGCTGCGGCATCTCCCCCTGCTCCGCGGGGGGAGAGGGGAAATGGAGATTACGCGCAGGTCTCCGCAGGGGGGAGCGGGGGAGGGCAGGGGTTGTAGACGAATTGGAAGGCGACGGGCTGATGCTTACTGCAGCGCGCCGGAGGCGGCGACCTCGACGACTCGCTCGTCGTCGTAGCCGAGCAAATCTCGCATCACCATCTCATTGTCGGCGCCCATCAACGGGGCCACGGTTGGGCGTCGCGCGGGGGTCCGCGAGAACACCACGCGTGCGCCCTCGACGGTGCTCGCCCCCTGCGACGCGTGCGTGAGCTGCACGAGGTGCCCGCGCTGCGCCAGCTGTGGGTCGATCATCAGCTCGGGGCTGCTCTGCACCGCGTGCGCCGCGACCCCGGCCGCCTGTAGCGCCTCCATCGCTTCGTTGGGCGTTCGCTCGCTGGTCCAGGCCGAGATGGCCGCGTCGAGCTGGTCCTGCGCGGCGAGCCGGCCATCGAGCGACGCGAAGCGCGCCTCTTCCGCCAGGCCGCCGCCGATCACGGCGGCGAGCGCCGACCACTGGGCGTCGTTGACCGCCGCGATCGCGATCCATTGGTCGTCGCCGCTCGAGGGGTAGACGCCGTGCGGGGCCATGTGCGGGTCGCGGTTGCCGTCGGACTCCCAGATACGCCCCGAGACGCCGTACTGCAGGACCGCCGGGGTGAGGAAGTGGATGCCCGCCTCGAGCTGAGACAGATCGAGGTACTGGCCCACACCCGTGCGCTCGCGCTGCTCCAGCGCGGCCAGCAGCGCCGCGGTGGCGAACCGCGGAGAGACGTAGTCGGTGTAGGCCCCGAACGGTCCGGCCGGCGCGCGGTCGGCCCAGCTGCAGAGCGGCGTGAAGCCGGCGATCGATGCCGCGAGCGTGCCGTAGCCCGCGAAATCCGAGAGCGGGCCCGTCTGCCCCATCAGGCACGACGACTGCATGATCAGCCGCGGGTTGACCGCGTGCAGCTCCTCCCAGGTCAGCCCCCAGCCGCGCATCGCGCGCGGCGTGAACGACTCGGTCAGCACGTCCGCCCAGCGCACCAGGTCGAGCAGCAGCTCGCGGCCGACCGGATTCGCCGGGTCGACCGTCGTCATCAGCTTGTTCGCGTTCATGTTGTGGAACATGCCCGAGCCGTCCGCCTGCGTGGAGTCGTCATCGATGAACGGCTGCAGCGTGCGGGCCGTATCGATTCTCGTGCTCGACTCGACGCGCACGGTCTGCACGCCGAAGTCGGCCAGCGGTCGGGTCCCGGCCGGCCCGGCCATCACCCACATCAGGTCGAGCATCTTCAGCCCATCCAGCGGCGGCGCAGAGTCGTCGCCCGACCCATGCAGGCTGGCGGCCGAGCGGACCTCGGCGAGCACTTCGCCGGTGTGTTCGCCCAACAACGGCGCGGGACGGCGGTACTCGATCGGCGAGCCCGAGAACCGCGCGAATGGGCCGGGGAAGCTCAGACTGCGTCCCTGGCGCTCGACGTCGCGCCAGTACTCGCGCGTCGCCAGCTGTTCGTTCTCGGCCAGGTCGGCCATCGTCGAGACGGGCACGATCAGCAGCCGGCGTTCGAGCGCCGCCTCAAACAACTCCGCCTTGGTCTTGGTCACGGCCAGCGACTCGACCACCTGCAGCAGCCTGAGGTACTCCGAGATCGGCTCCTGTCCGGTCAGCAGTAACAGCGTGTAGTTGAGCCAATCCTTGTCGCGCGTCGCTTCGTCGCAGTGGCCCTCCTCATAGGCCCATTGCATCAGGCGTGCGGTGAACGGCCCGATCGCCGCGCCGAACAGGTAGGTGATCGCCACGTGCCCGTCCTTGCAAGGCCAGAACAGCTGAATTTCGAGCGGGCCGAGCCTCAGGCCCTTGGCCGAGCGGAGGAACGAAGCAGCCTTCAGCGGAGCGGCCAGAATGCCCGACTGCGTGGCCTGCGCGTGTGCGGCCTGCGCCGCGACATCGATGAACTGCCCGCGTCCCGAGCGCTTGCGCTCCCACAGCGCGATCTGCACGGCGACCGCGGCCTCAGCGCCCGCGTGCAGGCCGGTCTGCGGCAGGCTGACGCGCAACGGCGCGCGGTCCGAGTCGCCGCTTTGCGACATCGGCCCGGCCGACGCCGCGACGGTCACGTCGCTCGCCAACCAGCCCGCCTTCGGCCCGCTTGTGCCGAACGGCGTGATCGCTGCGTAGACCAGGCCGGGGTTGATCGCGGCGAGGTCGTCGTAGCCCAGCCCGCGCGCGGCCATCGCGCCGACCGCGTCCGACTCGATCAGCGCGTCGGCCGACGCCGCGAGCCGGCGCAACTGCTCGCGCCCGTCATCGCTCTCGAGGTCGATCACGACCGATCGCTTGTTGCGCGCCCACGCTTGCCAGACCAGCGAGCCCTCGATCTCGGAGGGGTCGCCCGCGAACGGCCCGCGCCGCCTCGCGCTGTTGCCTGCGGGCGGTTCGACCGCGATCACATCGGCGCCCAGATCGGCGAGGATCATCCCGCCGATCAGCCCGTCCTCATCGGTCAGGTCCAGAATTCGGTAGTCGCTCAGCATCGCCAGCTCCTCTCGACCTGCGCAACCGTCGGCCGCCCCGACAGGCTACCGAGCCGAGCCGCCTCTAGCGCTCTGTCGGCGCATAGGATGTGGTGTCGCGGATGCTGCGATAGTCCGCCTCGCCGAGGTAATGACACCACCTCTTGTATGGAGCATTGAACGTGAGCCCCGTGCGCCCGCCTCCGCTCTCCCATGCGGCCACCTCGACAAGCGGGATCGGGTTGAATTTGTGCGCGACGTATTCGAGCGCTGGCCTCAAATCTGTGTCACCGGAGAAGACGACGCCGACATCGTAGAGGCCGTCCGACGCCCCCGTGACTATGTCCACGGCGAGCTGTACGTCTACGCCTTTCTCTTTCACGCTCTCCGAGCCTGTCTGACGGTCTGTGAGATATTGCAACGGACGAGTCATCACTCTAGCTCCGGCTTGTTCCCACACTCTGCGTTGAGCACTGTAGGCGGCATACATCCGCGGGCTCTTATTCTGACTTGGCTCTCCGCGATAGATGCGTACCGCCGTGAGTTCGCGGGTGCGGCCGGGCGGCGGTCTACTACAGATCAGTTCACCCAGTGCGATGGGATCAATCTGTCCGTCGGCCGCCCCTCGAGCCACACCAGCGCTGTGGAACGCGCTCCGCGCGCTCATGTAGAGATTCTGCCAGTCGAGGAAGAGGACGACGCGGTCTACCATGCCGGATACAAATAGCCCCGCCGCTTCAGCGACTCGATGGACGCTGAAGGACGGGGAACAGTTGCGTCATTGTAGACAGACCAGAGGGAATGTCAACTCCGTCTCCGCGTGCCTGCGCATAGATGAGAACAACCTCAAAGACCCGCCAACTCCGCGGCCCGAGCGAAGATCGCGCCCAGCATCGGCTCGGTCAGCTTGCCCGTGAAGGTGTTGCGCTGGCTCGGGTGATAGGAGCAGAGCACCATCGGCCCAGCCTCGGTCGGCGTCTCGCCGGCGTGCCTGAATTTGGGCCGCGGACGGATGCCCAGCTGGCGCGCCACGTTTTCCCATGCGTAGGCGCCGAGCGTCACGATCACGCGCAGCTCCGGGAGCGCCGCCAGCTCGCGCGCCAGGAACGGCAGACAGCGGTCGCGCTCGGCGATCGTCGGCTTGTTGTCGGGCGGCGCGCAGCGCACGACCGACGTCACGCGCGCTCCGATCAGCTCAAGCCCGTCGTCGCGCCCCGTGCTCTCAGCCTGATTCGCCAGCCCCGCCCGATGCATCGCGCGGTAGAGCCAGTCGCCCGAGCGATCGCCGGTGAACATCCGCCCCGTACGGTTCGCGCCGTGCGCCGCGGGCGCGAGCCCCACGACCCAGACCCGCGCGTCGGCCGGCCCGAAGCCTGGCACTCCGCGGCCCCAGTATTCGGCGTCCCGAAACGCCGCGCGCTTCTCAGCCGCTACCCCCTCGCGCCAGGCAACGAGCCGCTCGCAGGCGCGGCAGGCCGAGACCTCCGCGTCGATCGTCGCGATGATGTTTCTCGCTTGTGGCGGCATACAGCCCACCGTACTGTGGAGGGTGGCGGCTGGGCCCGTGCCCAAGCCATGTCCCGCACCACTCCGCACCCGTTTTCGTTTTCTTCGACCCGACCGGCGGCCGGCGGTGCGACGAGCCGCGCCGCCGCTCATGCGCGCCGCAGCTTCGAACTGTTCGGCCACCTGCTGCGCGGTGAAGTCGAAGTGCTTCCCGACCTCGCCCGCACCGCCGCCGATACCACCGCGGCGCTGCTGCTGGTCCCGGTCTCGGCCTTGGCCGCTGGGCTCGGCGCCTGGTTCTGGCTCGCGCTCGCGGTCGACGGCGCCCACATCGGAGCGGGCGCGATTCGGCTCGTGGTGCTCGGCGGCGTCGCAGGCGTCGTCGCCTGGGCGCTCTCGGTCGCCGTCAGCTGGTGGGCGCTCTATCGGATCTGCGAGGTGCGGGTCGACATCATGCGGCTCGCTCGCCCGCTCGCGCTGGCCGGGGTCGTCGGAGTCGCTCAGCTCGCGCTGCTGGTCGTGCCGATCTCGTTCGCCGTCGGCCTCGTCACGGTGATCGCCTGGTTTCTGATCTCGATCCTGGCGGTGCGTGCGGCTTCTCCGGGCATCGATGACCGGTCAGCGTTGATCGTCGTCGGCCTCGGCGTCGCTGTCTGGGTGCTGTTCCTCTCGATCCTGGCCAGCACCACGGGCGTCGCCCCCGGCATCTTCGTCCACGCCGCGCCGCTCGACATCTTCCGCTAGCCGGGCCCGCGAGCGTCGCCGTGCGCGCCGCCGCACATAGCGCGGCCACCGCCAGGCCGGACTCGCCGACTTAGACTCGCAGCATGGCGCGACCGTTCGTTAAATGGGCCGGCGGCAAGACGCAGCTGCTCGCGGAGCTGCTTGCGGTCGCGCCCGCTCAGATCGAGACCTACTACGAACCCTTCCTCGGCGGCGGCGCGCTGTTCTTCGCGCTGCAGGCGCAGGGGCGCTTCAAGCGCGCGGTGCTGTCGGACAGCAACGAGGAGCTGATCAACGCCTACATCCACGTGCGCGACCACGTGGGGGAGCTAATCCGCGCCCTGCGGGTCCATGAACGGAAGTACCGGTCGCGCGAGGCGGAGGCGCGGGCGGAGTATTACTACACGATCCGCGCCAAGCGGCTGACCTGCGACCTGGGAGGCGCGGCGAACCTGATCTTCCTCAACAAGACATGCTTCAACGGTCTCTACCGTGTCAACAGCGGCGGGGGCTTCAACGTGCCCCACGGCCGCTATGCCAACCCGATGATCTGTGACGAGCAGAATCTGCGCGTCGCCTCGGAGGCGCTGTCCAGGGCGGAGCTGCGGGTCGGGGATTTCGCGGAGGCGGCCGCTGAGGCCGGCACTGGCGACTTCGTCTACTTCGATCCGCCCTACGTGCCGCTCAGCACCACGGCGAACTTCACGTCGTACACCTCCGAAGCGTTCCATCTGGCGGATCAGCAACGCCTCGCGACGACGGCGGAGTCGTTGGCGCGACAGGGAGCGGCGGTGGCGTTGTCCAACTCCGGGCATCCCGATGTGGCGCAGCTGTATGCCGAAGCCGGCTTCGCTCTTCAGACAGTCAACGCGACGCGTGCAATCAACGCAAACGGTGCACGCCGCGGTGCAGTGCGCGAGTACCTCATTCAGTCGCTCTGAGCGCCGCCGTTCAGAGCGAGCTCCGCCTGAGTCGCACTGTCCTCCGGCAGATCGAAGAACTCCACCAGCCAGTCGGCCAGTTCGTCAAACTCAATTGCCCTCCCCTTGCCCCGGATGTAGGCGGGGAAGCTCTGCGAAAATCCGCTTCCGTGAAACACCACCAAACCGCGGAACGGCCACGATTCCATGTCTTCAATCGTCGCCGGAATCTTCTCTTCCGCCGTGCCGGCCACGCCCTGGTATTTGCACTCGATCCCCAGTCGCGTTCGAAGCTCAGGGCTCCGCAGCACTACGTCGATGTGTCGCTGCCGCCCCCACACTCGTCTTCCGATCCGCACCTGCGTGCGAACCTCGAGCCCGATTGCCCGTCCGAGATCGGCAACCGCGTGTTCTAACTGAGGGCCTGTGCGGATTTCCATGCCGTCGTCCTACTCACCGTCCGGTCGCTTCGGGATCGTGACGGTGCTGGCGAACATGGGGGACGCCTCATCCCACCAGGCTTGGGCGTGGCGTTGGTAGAGACGATGCCTTGGGCCAGTCGCGATCTTGATTGGCATAGTTTAGCCGTCGCCGTTGAGCAGCATCTCGGCCTGGAGCGCGCGCTCGCGTGACAGGCGGAAATAGAAGCGCAACCACTCGGCGAGGCGCTTGAACTCCACGATCCGACCTCTGCCCCGCAGGAAGGGCACGAAGTCGCGCGAGAAGCCCGCGCCGTGGATCACGACAATGCCCCGAATCGGCCAGTCTTCGATGTCCTCGACCGTCAGGGGAATCTTCTCTTCGACCGAGCCCGGCTGACGCTGGTACTTGCACTCGATGCCGATGATTCGATCGGAGTCAGTCTTGCTCAGCACCACATCAACGTGGCGGCGCGGGCCCCAGATACGGTCGCCCATCACGACTTGCGTCTCCACGTCCAGGCCGAGCGCCTTGCCGACACGCACAACTGCGCGTTCCAAGTCCGAGCCCGAGTTGACTTCGATCATCACTCACCATCGGGCCGCTTTGGGATCATCACGGCACGAGTGAACTCTAACACGGTATCGCCGTGCTGATTTTGGGCCGTGGTGTTGACCGTCACGATCCCGCGGTCGGGCTGCGAACGTGATTCGCGGATCGCGGTGACCTCGGTGCGGGCGGTCAGCGTGTCGCCGTGGAAGACCGGCGCCGTGTGCCGCAGGTCGTTCGTCGCCAGATTTGCGATCGCCTTGCCGCTGATCATCGGCACGGTCATCCCAAACACCAGCGAATAGACGAACGGACCCGAAACCACGCGCTGGCCGAACTGCGTGCCCTCGGCGTATTCGAGGTTCGTATGCAGTGGGTGGTGGTTCATCGTCAGCATGCAGAACATCAGGTCATCTGCCTCGGTGACCGTGCGGCCGGGCCAATGCTCGATCACCTCGCCGACCTCAAACTGCTCGAGGTAGCGGCCAAACAGTTCCTTCGTGGGCATCGTCAGCCTCCCAGACTGGGCTCAGTCGACGCGGTACAGCTCCAGCAGCCGGCGCGCGATCACGAGGCGCTGAATTTCGTTCGTGCCTTCGGCCACCGCCATCAGCGGGGCGTCGCGGTAGAAGCGCTCGATCGGCAGTTCCGTGGTGTAGCCGACGCCGCCGTGCACGCGCATCGATTCGAGCGTGCACTCCAGCGCGACCTCGGTCGCGAACAGCTTGGCCATGCCCACATCGAGGTCCGCGCGCTCGCCGCTGTCCTTCTTGCGCGCCGCGTCGCGGGTCAGCAGCCGCGCCGCTCGAATCTTGGTCGCCATATCGGCCAGCTTCAGCTGGATCGCCTGATGCTGCGCGATCGGCTTGCCCATCGTCTCGCGTTGCTGGGCGTAGACGATCGCGTGGTCGAAGGCCGCCTGCGCGACGCCGGTCGCGCGCGCGGCGACGTTGATCCGCCCAATCTCCAACCCACTGATCATCTGCTGAAAGCCGCGCCCTTCAGCGCCGCCCAGCAGGTTGGCCGCGGGTACCCGCGCGTCCTCCATGAACAGCTCAGCCGTCTCCGGGCCCTTGTAACCGAGCTTGTCGATTGTCCGCGCCATCGAGAATCCCGGCGTGTCGCGCTCGACCAGAAAGGCCGAGATTCCGCGGTGTCGCGGATTGGCGCTCGGGTCGGTCTTGGTCATCGCCAGATACACGTTGCCGCGGTCGCCGTTGGTCACGAACAGCTTGTTGCCGTTCAGCAGGTAGTCGTCGCCGTCGCGGGTCGCCGTGGTGCGGATCGCCTGCGCATCGGAGCCCGCGTTGGGCTCGGTGATCGTGAAGCAGCCCTGCAGCTCGCCGGTCGCGAGGCCGGGCAGGAAGCGCTGCTTCTGATCGTCGGTCCCGTGCTGCTCGATGATCCAGCCATCGATCACGTTGGTGTTGATGATCCCCGCGAGCCCCATCCAGCCCCGCGCGATCTCCTCGATCACCGCCGAATACGTCTCGAACGACAGGCCGAGTCCGCCGTGGGCCTCCGGAAACGTGATCCCGAAGATGCCCATCTCGCACATATCGCGATGAATCGCGGTCGGAAACTCGCCCGCGTGTTCCAGCGCGTCGGCGAACGGAATGACCTGCTCGTCGACCCAGCGCCGCACGTTGCGGACGATGTCCACCCCGGTCTCTCCGTCGCCGCTGATGATCTCCCGTACATCGCTCACCGCAGCCATACACGCCCCTCGCGCCTTCGTTCACCGCACTCAGTCCGCCTCAGTCTAGGCGCGAGTAGCCTGAGCGCCCCTGCTGAGGAGGCTTGATCATGAGCGCTCACGACGCGTCGTACGGCGAGTGGCTGGAGGCGGCGGAGGCGGTCGGCCCGACCTTGCGCGCACACGCTGAGGAGAACGAACGCCTGCGCCACCTGGCTGGTCCAGTCGTCGACGCGCTGCACGAGCACCAGCTCTTCTCGATTTTCGCACCAGCCGAGGTCGGGGGGGCGAACATCGCCCCCGACGGACATGTCGAAGTCACCGCTGCGCTGGCGGCGCACGACGCCTCGGCCGGATGGTGCGTGATGATCGGCGCACACGAGTCGGCCTGGCTCGGGTCGCGACTGCCCGACACGGGCATCGAGCGCGTCTTCGGCGCCGAGCGCTGGCCGGTCGCCGCCGGCCAACCGTTCCCCGGCGGCGAAGCCCGGCCGGTTGAGGGCGGCTGGCGCATCAGCGGTCGCTGGGGTTGGGGCTCGGGCATCCATCACGCCGACTGGGTGATCGCCCAGGGCATTCTCAACGACGGTGTGGAACGTGAGTCGGGACCGCCCGAACTGGTCACTGCCGCGGTCCCACGTGAGCGCGTTGAGATCGAGGACACCTGGCACGTGGCCGGGCTGCAGGGCACGGGCAGCAACCACTACCGCCTGGATGACGAGTTCGTCAGCGAGGACTTCCGCCTCCGGCCGCTCGAGCAGCCGGTCTTGCGCGGATCGGGCTGGGTCGCCCGGCCAACCGTGACCTTCCTCTGCCCCGCCGCCTACGGGATGGCGCTGGGGCTCGCCGAGCGGGCGATTCAGGAGGTCACGGAGATCGCCGCGACGCGGGTGCGGCTCGGTTCGCGCGCGCCGCTGGCCGAGCGCGAGACCTTCCAGCTCGAACTCGGCGAGATCGTCGTAGCGACCCGCGCGATTCGCGGCCACGGCGTTCAGCTCTTCCGCGAGCTGGCCGACGCGCCGGTGCGCGATGTCGCGGACGCCGTGAAGCTGGACGACACGGCGCGCAGCGCGGCGGCCTGGGCGACGCGCACCGCGGAATCGGTGATCCGCACCGCCCACCGCGCCGCCGGCGGCGATGCGGTCTTCCTCGACCACCCACTTCAGCGGATGTTGCGCGAGGTTCAGACCGTCTCGCAGCACGTGATCGTCGCCGATGGCTCCTTCCAGCGCGTCGGCCGCCACGCGCTCGGTCTCCCGGTCCGTCCGGGGCTTTGATTCACTGCGCAGCCACGAAATGAATCGCTACGCTTGATCCGTGAAGAGGAAGTCGCCATGACCGACCCAGAACAGCGTGAACCGACGGCGGTCGACGTGGCGAAGTTCTTCCTCCACATCGCGGCCGAACAGGGCAACCAGCTCAATGAGCCGACCCTCCAACGACTCTGCTATTACGCACAGGGTTTCCACTTGGCCATGTACCACGATCCCCTGTTCGTGGAGGCGATCGAGGCGTGCGAAGAGGGGCCGGTGATCCGAGAAGTCCGGCGCGAGTTTGCTGCCTGTGGCGCGAGGCCGATCCGCTCGGACCCGAGCTTCGACGAAGAGACATTCGTCGTCATGGAAGAAGCGGTGATGCACGCGATCTACCGCGAGTTTCGGGCCGACGGCGAAGCCGAGCGCGTGACGGCAGAGCAAGCCGATTTCTTGCTGCGGATCACGCGCGAGGATGGGACCCAAGTCAGCCACGAGCAGATGCGCACCTGTTTCCGGGTGGCGATCGAGCTGGAACCGCGTACGCCGCCTCGACCGGTGTCGGATGAGGAACTGCAGGCATCGTCGGCGCGAAGCCGCGCTGACATCGCGGCCGGGCGGCTGCGGCCCTATCGGCGCCGCCGATGAACCGGAGGCCTGCGGGCTTCGAGTATCTGCTCACTGAAACAGCGCGGGAGGATATCCGCGCACTTAGCTTGTTCGATCAGATGCGATTGCCGTACGCGCTCGATCAGCTCCTGCTCGATCCCTCGCCTCGTAATCCGATCATCTCAGTAAATCCAGAGACATCGAGGATCGAGGCGGCGTTCGTGGTCAGGTTGCGAGACCTCGCGGTCTACTTCGACATGCTCAACCCATACGTCTCAGCAGTGCGGAGGATCCGACTCGAAGCCTGAATCGGCGCGACGTGTCGATCCTTAGCATGCCAGTCGCTGGAGGGCGCCATGAGCCGAACAAGCGCGGGGCGGCAGCGCGAGCGCCGCGACTGGCTCGAGCGCGCGGAGTCGCTCCACGATCGGCTCGCCGATCAGGCTGAAGCGTCGACGCTGCTCCGTACGCTCAGCGAAACATCCGTCCTGGCGCTCGAGACGGCCGACATCTTCTCGATGGCGTCGCCGCTCGAGGTGGGCGGCCACGATGTGCACCCCGCCACCCAGGTCGAGGTCTTCGAGCGGCTCGCGGTGGCTGATGTGTCGAGCGGCTGGGTGGCGATGATCCAGTCGGAGACGGCCGGAGTGGTGGGCGCGCACATCGCCGACGGCGCCGGGCTGGATGCGGTGTTCGGCGACGGCTTCCCGCGGATCGCGGGCACCGCCAATCCCGAGGGCAGGGCCCGCCTCGGCGACGACGGCCACTCGCTGCAGGGGCGCTGGTCGTTCGCCAGCGGCATCCGACACTGCGAGTGGGTGCTGGCGAACGCGATCGTGGAGAACCCTGCGCCGCCGTCCGACGTGGAGCGAGCGATTCCGCGCGCGGTCGGCTCGATCGTCCCGATCGGCAGCGTGGAGATCGAAGACTCGTGGCGCGTGATGGGGCTGGAGGGTACGGGCAGCAACCACTACCGAATCGACGATGTGTTCGTGCCGAACGCCTTCGCGCTGCCGTTCGGTGGTCGCCACATCGCGCGCGGCGGGCCGTGGTTCGAGCTGCCCACGATCACCTTCCTCAGCCCCGGGCACACCGGCATCGCGCTCGGCTCGGCGAGGCGGGCGCTGGAGCTGATCGGCGCTGACGCGTCGCGCGTGCGCTTCGGCTCAGCCACGCCGATCGCGGCGCGCGGCGCGTTCCAGCACGCCTTCGGCGAGGCGTCCTGTCGCTATGACGCAGCCCGCGCCTACGCGCTGGATGTGCTCGACGGCGCGATGGCGCAACGCGAACGCGGTGAGCAGATCTCCCCGGCCGACGACGCGCGGATTCGCGGCATGGTGACCTGGGTGACCGATGCGTGCCTCGAAATCGTGCGCTTCGCGCAGCACGCCGGTGGCGGCGCTGCGGCGTTCGAGACGCACCCGCTGCAGAAGGTCCTGCGCGACCTCACCGCAGCGTCACAGCACATCTACGTGGCCGACAGCGCCTACGACCGCACTGGCGCGTTCCGCCTCAACCAGCCGCCCCCAGGTGCGTTATAGGAATCCTCGGCACAAGTCGGATTCCCTCTCCCGCTCTGCGGGGCGAGAGCGGATCCCCTCTCCCCCCGGCTTTGCGGGGGGAGATGCCGAAGGCAGAGGGGGGCCTGCCGCGAACATCACGGTGGGAATTCACAGCTGCTAGTACGGAGCCGGCCCCCCTCTGTCACTCATCTCCCCCCGCCAAGCGGGGGGAGAGTTATTCAGAGCGTTCTCAGCGGGCTGCTTCCATTTCGGCGATCTGGCTTGACCACTCCAGCATGTTCTGGGCCTGCTCGAGCACCGGCTTGTCGATCATCTGGCCGTCCAGCGCGACCGCGCCGAGGTTCTTCGCCACGCCGTCCTCGTAGGCCTCGACCACCCGGCGGGCCCACTCGATGTCCCCCTCGGCGGGCGCGAAGACGCGATTGGCCGGGGCTAGCTGGTCGGGGTGGATGCAGAACTTGCCGCGGAATCCGATCTCACGCATCCGCCGCAGCTCGTCCTCGAAGCCCTCGGCATCGCGAATGTCGGTCCAGGGCGTATCAAGCGGAAGAATCCCCGCTGCGTGAGCCGCGTTGACCGCGGTCCGTCGCGCGTGCGCGAGCTCCTCACCGGCTTTGCTGCGACGCACGCCAACGCTCACCGCATAGTCCTCGCCGCCGACGCAAATGCCGACCAACCGCTCCGACGCCTGGCAGATCTCATAGGCGTTGGCCACTGCGTGCGCGTTCTCAATCCACGCCGCGATCGCGACCTGACCATCCGCCAAGCCCCGCGCCCGCTCCAGCAGCGTCAGATAGTCATCAATCCGCTCGATGTCGCGAGGCGTCTCCACCTTCGACACGCTGACCCCGTCGAGCCAGGGATGCACCAGCGCATCGAGCTCCTGCTCGATCAGGCCCGTGTCATACCCGTTCGTCCGTACGAACACCTTGCGACCACGCTTCGGAAAGTCGGGCAGCACCCGACCGAGCAACGCCCGCGCCGCCGGTTTGTCGTCCCAGGCGACCGAGTCCTCAAGGTCGAAGCAGAGCACATCGGCCGCCGCGTCGCGCGCCTTCTCGATGAATCGTTCGCGAATCCCCGGCACGGAAAGCATGCTGCGCATGACGGTGGTGGCCACAACCCGACTCCTCGATTAACGCGCGGACTCTTCGGTCGCACGCGAGCATATCGGTCGCCCCCCAACAGCCTGCCAGCGCGCTCTCAGTCTGGGTCGGCGCCGCCCGCGGGGAACTTCGAGCGCAGACGCGCCAGAGCGTCGTGCTCGGTCGTGGCGACGCCCCGAACGCCGGCGGCGCGCGACGCGTCTGCCGCGCCTTGATCGCCGGCGGCGATGCGCTCGACCAGCGGCAGTCCCTCGGCCGCCGCCGCGAGCACGAGCAGCGCACGCGCCGCGTCGAGCGTGGCCGATCCGCGCTCGATGCCGAGCGCCGCGGCCAGCACTTCGGCGTCGAATCCGGCCCAGGTGACCCTGCCCGCACCGGAGCGCAGCTTCGCCAGCGTCTCCGGCGCGATCGAGATCGCGCGCGCCGTGCTGAACCAGACGGCCATCGCGGTCAGCCCGAGTCGCAGCTCAGCGCGGCGCTCGGCTTCCTCGATCAGACTCTCCGCGTAGCGCACCTGCTCGATGCTGGTGGGGTCGGCGACGGAGACTCCGTAGACGCCCTCGCGCAGGGTGGCGATCAGGTAGTCGCGCGCCAGTCCGCTTGCGATCGGCGGCAGCGCGAGGTACAGCGGCGTCTCCCCCTCGGCGAGCCGCGCCACCTGCGTCGCGACCGCGTCGAGAGCGCCATCTGCAAACGTCCCGTCCTCGATCGCGGGGTGTTCGAGCAGAATCGCGTCTGCATCAGCGGACGAGACCGACGACCCGGCGGCGATCAGCAGGACGGCTCGCACGGTTTCCATCGTCACGCCGCCGCGGAGAAGCCGGCGACGCGCTCGCGCAGTTCGGCTTCGGCTTCAAACGGACCCACGACCGCGGCAGCGAGGTTGCCCTCGCGCACGATTCGCGCCGCCACGTGCTCGATGTCACGCGCCGTGACCGACTCGTAGCCAGCGATTACCTCGTCGACCGACTCGATGAATCCGTTGCTGATCAACATGCCACCCGCCCGATGGCACCACGAGGCCGCCGCGTCGAGCGACAGTCGGAACGAGCCCACCGCGTGCTCGCGCGCCCGCGACAGTTCCTCGTCGGCGACGGGTTCATGCACCAAGCGCCGCAGCTCGTTCAGGATCACCTCGACGGTCTCGATCACGTGCTCGGCCGTCACCCCCGCGGAGATGCCCAGGTGGCCCGTGTCGTCATATGCGGCGGCATGCGAGCCGACCGAATAGGCCAGCCCGCGGCGTTCGCGCACCTCCACGAACAGCCGGCTGCTCATCCCGCGCCCCAGCACCTCGTCGAGCATCGCCAGGGCGTAGCGGTCGGGGTCCAGGCGCGGGCCGCTGCGCAGCGCCATGGCCAGGTTGCACTGCTCGATCGGTCGGTGCTCCACGCTCACCGGGTCGTCTGCCAACCCGCCATCCGCCTGCGGTCGGGCCGGCGTCGCTGAGCCCGGCTCGGCGGCCCAGTGTGTCTCGGCGAGCGTCATCACTTCGTCGACGCTCACGTTGCCGGCGACTGAAAGCACGATGTTCTCCGGCCGGTACCAGGTGTCGATGTGGTCGGCGAGATGCTCGCGGGTCACGGCGCCGACGGAGTCGAGGTCGCCGGCGACCTCCCAGGCGAGCGGTTGTTGGCCGTAGGAGGCGGCGCTGATCAGCTGGCCCGCGCGTTGCCCGGGTTGGTCGTGCGCGCGCCGGATCTCGGAACAGATCACGGTCCGCTCGCGCTCGATCTCGTGCTCCTGCAGTGTCGAATGCAGGACGCTGTCGGCCAGCACATCCATCGCCAGCGGGAGCCGGTCGTAGGGCACGCGGTTCCAGTAGGCGGTCAGCTCGCGCGTGGTGTAGGCGTTGAGCGAGCCGCCGGCGCCCTCGATCGCGGTGGAGATCGCCGTGGCCTCGGGCCGGCGCTCGGTGCCCTTGAACAGCATGTGCTCGAGGTAGTGCGACAGCCCCAGCGTGGCGCGCGCTTCGTCGCGGCTGCCGACGCCGACGTAGGCGGCCAACGTCGCGGCCTGCGAGTGCGGCACGGGCGTCACGGCCACGCGCAGCCCGTTCGAGAGGGCGGCGACCTGAGTCTCAGGAGTGGCGGACGGGTGCGATGATGGCATTCGGCTTCGCCTGTTCGATGGCGGCGCGCCGAAGGTGGGGAAGGACGGCCCGCAGTGGCTCGGCGGCTGGTGGAGGCCCGATACGAATATAACTGGAACCCGCTCGTCGGCAGCCTCGTCGGCGCGTTGCGGGCGATCGGACGCGAGGTCGACAGCGCCGTGGTCTGCGCGCTCAGCGGCGTCGCCGGCGCGCCGCCGCCGGTGCCGGCGGAACCCGTGCAGGGCGTCTGGTTCGAGCCGCAGCCGGACCCGCTCGAGCTGCCCGGCAGCCTGGCGGAGGGCCTCGGCGCGCTCGGCGTCGGCATCGATGTGACGCGCCGCGGCGAGCCGCCGGCCGGCCTGAGCTGGCGGTTGCTCCGACGCCGCCTGCGCGGCGAGCTCGCCGCCGGCCGGCCGATCATCGCAGCCCGAGCAGGCCTCGATCCGTTCGGGCCGACCTTCGGATTGATCGTCGGCTTCGACGACGATCGTCGGGCCTGGCGTCGGGACGGACCGATGACCGACCAGGTTGGTCCGTGGTTGCCCTACGACGAACTACAAGGCTCCGTGCCACTCGTGATCCTCCGCATCAGCGCCGTCGAGGCGCAGGACGCCGCCTCGCGGCGGGACACTGCCGCGGCGGCGGCGGCTGCGACCGCTTCCGCGTCGGCGGCGGGTACCGCGCGCTGGATCTCGATCCTCGCCGGCGACGACCCGATCGAGCCGCAGGGCCACGCGCGCGCGGCGCAGGCCTTCGCTGCCGCACGCGGCGAGGCCGCGACCTTCTGGCGTGGCTGCGATCCCGCTGGGCCCGAAGCCGCCCGGGCGCAGGCCCTCGCGATCAGCCTCTCACGCTTCGCCACGCTCTTTCCCTACCCGATGGGCGGGGCGCCCAACTCACGCGGCGTTCGATCGGCCGGGGCCGCGATTATGCGCGACGCGCTCGCCCAGATCGGGCGTTGATAGACTCGTGCAGAGGTAGATTCGGATGAGGGGGCAGCGCGCCGTGGCAGTCCAGGTCAAGCTCTTCATGACCCTGATCCCGCTCTCCAAGACCAAGCGCCCCACCTTCGAGATTGACTGGTCCGACGGCCTGACGATCAAGGACCTGCTCAACGCCGAGGGCTTCTCCGAGCAGGACCAGGAGGCGATCGCCGCGGTGATCAACAACGAGCAGGCCCAGCACGACGATGTGCTCAACGACGGCGACCGCGTCGACCTGCTCGTCAACCTGCAGGGAGGACGCCGTTGAGCAGGAGCCGCGCGGACGCGGGATCGAGCGGCGGCGGGCGACCGGCATGACCCGCTACATCTTCATCACCGGCGGCGTCATCAGCTCAGTCGGCAAAGGGATCGCCAGCGCCTCGCTGGCCAAGCTGCTCGATAGCCGCGGTCTACGCGTCACGGTCCAGAAGCTCGACCCCTACCTCAACGTCGACCCCGGCACGATGTCCCCGTATCAGCACGGCGAAGTCTTCGTGACCGACGACGGCTCGGAGACCGACCTCGACCTCGGCCACTACGAGCGCTTCCTCGATCAGGACCTGACCGGTGCGTCGTCCGTCACGATGGGGCAGATCTCAGCCCTTGTGATCGAGCGCGAGCGCAAGGGCGACTATCTCGGGGGCACGATTCAGACCGTGCCGCACGTGACCGACGCGATCAAGGAACGAGTCCGCGGGCTGGCTCGGCGATCGAACGCCGACGTGCTGATCGTGGAGGTCGGCGGCACCGTGGGCGACATCGAAGGCCAGGCCTTCCTCGAGGCGATTCGCCAGATGCGCTACGAGGAACCGCCGCACGGGACGCTCGCGATTCACGTCACGCCGCTGTTCTATCTACAGGCCACCGACGAGGTGAAGACCAAGCCGACCCAGCACTCGGTGCGCACGCTGCGCTCAATGGGCATCCAGCCCGACGTCATTCTCGCGCGCACCGACGTGCCCGTCGACGACGGCATCCGCCGTAAGGTGGCGCTCTTCTGCGACGTGCCGTTCGACGCGGTGATTCCCGTCATGACGGTGGACAGCATCTATCACGTGCCCGAGATCCTCGAGGACGCAGGCCTGACCAGGCTGACGCTCGAGCGCCTCGCGTTGACGCCACGCGAGGACACGGGACTGGAGCATTGGCGCGCGTGGGTCAACCGGCTCGGCCGGCCCCAACGGCGCTGCCGCGTGGCGATCGTCGGCAAATACGTCGAGCTGCGCGATTCGTACCTCTCGGTGCGCGAGGCGCTGATCCACGCCGGCGTCGAGCGTTCGACCGAGGTGGAGATCGCCTGGGTGCAGTCGGACGAGCTGGATCACGCGAGCCAGGCTGAGATCGCGGCGCGGCTGGCCGATGTCGAGGGCGTGATCGTGCCGGGCGGCTTCGGCGAGCGCGGCGTCGAGGGCGAGGTCAGCGTGGCGCGGTTCGCGCTCGAACAGCACTTGCCCTATCTGGGCCTCTGCCGCGGGATGCAGAACATGGTGATCGGCTTCGCCCGCTCGCGGCTCGGCTGGGAGACCGCCGGTACCACCGAGGCCGACGAGGACACCGACTATCCGGTGATCGCGATGCTCGACGAGCAGCTCGCAGTCACCCACATGGGCGGCACGATGCGCCTGGGCGGCTACCCCTGCCACCTCCAGCCCGACACGCTGGCCGGGTCGCTCTACGAGGACCCGGTGGTGCTCGAGCGGCACCGCCACCGCTGGGAGTTCAATCCGCTCTATCGCGGGCAACTGGAGAGCGCGGGATTGATCGCGTCGGGCGATTCGCCGGAGGGCACGCTGGTTGAGATTGCGGAGGTGCGCGACCACCCGTTCATGTTGGGCACCCAGTTCCACCCCGAGCTGCGCTCGCGGCCGGGCCGCCCGCATCCGCTCTTCGTGGGCTTCATCGAGCGCGTGCTGCAGGCCGCCGAGGCGCCGCTGCGCGGCGCCGCGGCCACGTCCGCCGCCAGCGTCGCGCCCGCCTCCGCAGCCGAGTAGCGGCAGGCAGCCGCGCGGTGTCCGCCGACGACGTCTTTCGCTTCCTGCTCGCCCTCGCCGCGCTGGTCTACGGCGGCGGCGTCAGCGCATTGACGCTCGCGCTGACGCGGGCCTGGCAGACCGAGGACCCGGTCGAGCGCGATGTGCTGTTCAACAGCGCCGACCGCGCGCACACCCGGATGCTGCTGCCCGGGATCATCGCGACAGGCGTGCTCGGCGCCATCTGGGGCATCCGCTCCGATGCCGCGGACCCGATCACCACCGGCTGGCTGCTGGCGGTCGAGATTCTCTACCTGCTGGCACTGTTCCTGCTGGTGCCCGGCATGTTCGCCGGCCTGCGGCGCGTGCGGCTGCTTTCGCTGCAGGCGCGCAAGACCGGCGTGGTGTCCGACGAACTGCAGGATGCGCTGGCCGATCGCGGCCCGCTAGTCTTCGCAGTGTTGATGCTGATCCTGTTACCCGTCCAGGTCGCGCTCGTCACCCTGCAACCCTGATCCCGACGCCTGAGAGGACCCCGACCGATGCGTATCTTTCTCGACACTGGCCACCTCGACGAGATCGAGCAGGCGGTCGCCTGGGGCGTCTGCGACGGCGTAACGACCAACCCCTCGCTGCACGCCCGGGCGGTCGCGCGCGAAGGCGACGGAGCGCTGCAATACCGCGAACGCGTGGTTCGGATCGCGGAGCTGGTCGATGGGCCGATCTCCGCCGAGTGCGTCTCGCGCAGCGAGGACGAGCTGGTCGCCGAAGCGGTCGAGCTGGCCTCCTGGCATGAGCAGGTGGTGGTCAAGATCCCGATCGACGCCGCCGGGCTGGGCGCGATTCACCGCGTCAGCGAGCGCGGGATCCAGGTCAACACGACGCTGATCTTCTCGCTCAATCAGGCGCTGCTGGCGGCGCGCGCCGGCGCGGCCTTTGTCAGCCCGTTCGTCGGACGGCTCGACGACATCGGCCAGGACGGGGTCGAGCTGGTCCAGGACGTGGTGGCCGTGCTCGACCAGTACCACCTGCCGACCCAGGTGATCGCCGCCTCGCTGCGCGGTCCGCAGCATGTGGCGCGCTGCGCGCTGGCGGGCGCGCACATCGCGACGCTGCCCTTCAGCGTGATCGAGCAGATGCTCAAGCATCCGCTGACGGACAAGGGGATCGACGCCTTCCTGGCCGACTGGCGGTCGGCCCAGGCGCAGCTCAGCGCGACGCCGGTGAGCTAATGCTCTGTTACCCGTGTCGCGCGGGTGCTTGCAGGCAAGCGTGCGAGTCGCATACGATCAATCTCGCAACTTCGTTCCGCGGGCCGCTCCGTCTCACCGTTGAGCATTGACCGCATCAGTGTCCCGCCGTGCGTTCGCGCGCAGCTCTTCCACGCAGCACGCAGCGTCGGCAATCAGAGGTAGCCGTGACGACCCTGACCATCACCGATCTCGAGTCCCATACGCGCGATGACCTGCTCAAGCGCGCCCGCGAACTGGAGGTTCGCGGCCTCACCGGCCTGAAGAAGCAGGACATCATCCTGCGCATCCTGCAGGCCGAGAGCGAGGCCGAGGGCAACGTGCTCTCGGGCGGGGTGCTCGAAGTCGTTGACGACAGCTACGGCTTCCTGCGCGGCGAATCGCTGCTGCCCGCGCCGACCGATGTCTACGTCTCGCAGGCGCACGTGCGCCGCCACGATCTGCGCAGCGGCGACTACGTGATCGGCCCGGTCCGCCCGCCCAAGAGCGGCGAGAAGTACTACGGCCTGCAGGACGCGGTGCTGGTCAACGGCGCCGAGCCCGAACTGGCCAGGCAGCGGCCCCACTTCGAGACGCTGACCGCCGTCTTCCCGCACGAGCGATTCACGATCGAGAGCGAAGATCCGACCGAGCTTTCGGGCCGCGTGATCGACCTTGTCGCGCCGATGGGCCGCGGGCAGCGCGGACTGATCGTCTCGCCGCCCAAGGCCGGCAAGACGATGCTGCTGCAGGCGATCGCCAACGGCATCGCCACCAACCACCCCGACGTACACCTGATGGTCGTGCTGATCGGCGAGCGCCCCGAGGAAGTCACCGAGATGCGGCGCACGGTGCGCGGCGAAGTGGTCGCCTCGACGTTCGACGAGCCGGTCGAAGATCACACGCGCTGCGCCGAGCTGGGCCTGGAGCGCGCCAAGCGGCTGATGGAGATGGGCCGCGACGTGGTGATCCTGCTCGACTCGATCACGCGGCTGACGCGCGCCTACAACCTCGAAATGCCCTCGACCGGTCGCACGCTCTCGGGCGGCATCGACCCCGTCGCGCTCTACCCGCCGAAGCGCTTCTTTGGCTCGGCGCGCAAGGCCGAAGAGGGCGGCAGCCTGACGATCATCGCGACCTGCCTGGTCGACACCGGCAGCCGCCTCGACGACGTGGTCTTCGAGGAGTTCAAGGGCACCGGCAACTGGGAGGTGCGGCTCGACCGCAAGCTCTCCGAGCGGCGCATCTATCCGTCGATCGACATCGCCGCGAGCAGCACGCGGCGCGAGGAGCTGCTGCTCTCGGGCGAGGAGCTGCAGCGCATGTGGCTGCTGCGCCGGATGATGTCGGTGCTGGCCGGCTCCGGCGGCAACAGCACGGAGCCGACCGAGCGGCTGCTCGACCGTCTGGCCCGGACCAAGACCAACATCGAGTTCCTCGAAAACCTGACCAGCGCCGAAGCCTGATCCCGTTCACTACGATCCAGGCGCCAACCGCGTTGCGCATGTGCGCATGGAGGTGAACGATGGCCACGATCGAAACCGTGCTCGGACCAATCGACAGCGCTGAGCTCGGCTTCACGCTGAGCCACGAGCACGTTGCGATGCAGCCGGCTGTGGTCGCGACACACTACCCCTGGCTCGTCGACCGCGAGGCGATCAAGGCCCGATCGATCCGCGAACTGACGGAGGCGAAGGCCGGCGGGGTCGATTCACTGATCGAGCTGAGCACGCCCGACCTGCAGCGCGATGTGGAGCTGATGGCGGAGGTCTCGGCAGCCAGCGGCGTCAACGTGGTCTGCGCGACCGGGCTGTGGCGCGACATCCCGCGCTGGTTCTGGAACAAGGATCCCGACGAGATCGCCGACGTGTTCGTCCGTGAGGTCGAGGTCGGGATCGGCGAGACGGGGATCAAGCCGGGCGCGATCAAGGTCGCCAACGACGCGGAGGGCGTGACGCCGGAGGCCGAGTTGGTGCTGCGCGCCGCGGTGCGCACGCTTAAGCGAACCGGCTGCCCGATCAGCACGCACCACTGGGCGCCGCTTGAGGTGGGACGTCGGCAGGTGGAGATCTTCCAGGAGGAAGACGCGCCGATGGACCGCATCTGCGTGGGCCACTCGGCCGATTCGATCGACGCGGACTACCTCGAGGACCTGCTCAAGGCAGGCGTCTACCTCTCGATGGATCGCTATCCCGGCCCGCCCGACGGTCGCGGCCGGCCCAACTGGGTGGCGCGCAACGCGACCGTCGAGGAGCTGATCAGGCGCGGCTGGGCGGAGAAGATCATGCTCGGCCACGACTATGCGCCGGGTCTGCACAATGAGCAGTCGCCGACGACCTACCTCTTCCTGACGACCGTGGCGCTGCCGGCGATGATCGGCGACGGCGTGCCCGCGGAGACGGTGGATCTGATGATGCGCGACGTGCCGCGACGCTTCCTGACGGGCGAGGCGAGCTGATGGAGCGCGACGAGGTCCAGGCGATCTGCGAGGCGCTGCCGGGCTCGTGGCCCGATACGCCGTGGGAGGACGATCTTGTCTACAAGGTCGGCCCCGGGGGCAAGGGCAAGATTTTCTGTTTTCTCGGCGGCGGCACGACGGAGGAGACGGGGATCAGCATCAAGGTGGACCCTGAGCTGGTTCCGCTGCTGCACCGGAAGTACGAATCGGTCAGCAGCCCGGCGTATCTGAGCAAGCAGCATTGGATCGCGGTGCGGTTGCAGGGGGATGTGCCGGACGATGAGCTGGAGGAGCTGATCGAGGACTCGTGGCGCCTGGTCGCGACAGGGCTGCCGAAGCGTCTGCAACGAGCGTGGGGGTTGCTGGAGTAGGCACGGCGATGCGTCGGCCGCTCGTTCGTGTGCACGACGCTCCTCTCAACGCCAACTGACGCATAGTGACTGACAATAGAGCGCTCCTCTTGGCGTCGACGCGTTGCAATTGGACCAATAGGGAGGTTGACGCTGCGCGCATGCTGTCGCGACCGCCATCGCCGCCGGGGGGGGGGGGACGGCTATTCCACGACGGGGAGGTCGATGCGGCTGGGGTGGCTGGCGTCGTGCCAGATTTTGGTTCTTGCGACTTTGGTGTGGGTGTGTCGGCCGATCGGTTCGCCGGTGTTGGGGTTGATGTCGAAGCGGGGGTAGTTGGAGCTGCTGATCTCGACGCCGATGCGGTGTCCTGCGGCGAACAGATTGCTGGTGGGATAGAGCTCGATCGGGACTTCAACAACCTCGCCGGGGCGGACCAGCTCCTCGCGCTCTGCGCCGCGGCGGAAGCGGAGGCGCTTGATGCTGTCGCTGAGGCGCAGCGCGTAGCCCTCGGGATAGTCGGCGCTGGGCGGGTAGCAGTCGAGCAGCATCGCGGTCACATCGGTGTCGGGCGCGTCGGTCGAGACCCAGAGCGTGACGGTGATCGGGCCGGTAACTTCCAGATCGGCGTCGAGCGGGACGGTACGGAACGAGCGCACGTCGCTGCGGGCGGCGGTCGGGAGCCAGGGCGGCTCTGCGCCCATCACGTCGGGGTGCTCGCGCTGGTCTGCGCCGCCGGGCTGGATCAGCTCGCGGGATCGCATCGTGGGCGGCCAGATGCCGTCTTTGAGGCCGGGGTCGGGCGGCGCGTACTCGCGCAGCGAGGAGACGTTGGCCGAGATCGAGGGCACGGGCCGGCGCGGGTCGAAGTCGTACTGCGAGGCGGCGGCGCCGGCTGCGGCCTTCGCCGTCTGGAGCGACCCGTCGCTGTGCAGGTACCAGCTGCGCGTCTCGGCGCGGGCCGGCGGCCACTCCCGCTCGTCGCGCCACTCGCCGCCGTGGTCGATGCGGCCGGAGGCGATCCGCCGACCGCTGCCGCCGCCCATCACGAAGATGCGCGCGGGGGCGACGTCGTCCCAGCCGGAGCGCAGACCCTTGAGCACGTGGTCGAAGAACTGGAGCCGCAGGTGCGGGACGCTCTCGGCGAGGTTGCCGCTGGTCGGCGCGGTGGGTCCGAAGTCGGCATCGCCCGACCAGGTGCGGTCGAGCGGGGCGTCGCCGTGCGTCCAGGGCCCCATCAACAGGTATTGCGGGGACGCCTTGGCGTGGCTGAAGGCGGCGAAGGACTCGGTGGTGGCGCGGGTGTAGGAGTCGTACCAGCCGCCGCTGTAGACCGTCGGGACGTCGGCGGTCTGGTCGATGAAGCGCTCGAAGTTCATGCTCGGGAGCTGCCAGAGCCAGTCCTGCTCGGTCGCCTGGGTGAGCAGGTCGATGGCCCAGCGTTCGTAGTCCTGGGTCAGCGAGAGGGGCGTGTCGCCGGGGCGCCAGGGCAGGCGGGCGAGCCAGGCGCGCAGGTCGACGGCGGCGCGGTCGAGGGCCTCGTAGAGGACCGGGTCGGCCTCGGCTTCGGGCGAGACGGGGGCGTTCCAGAATGCCCAGGCGAGCCAGCGCAGCTCGAGCGCGCCGCCCTGCCGCAGCGAGGAGCTGAGCCCGTTGAACGCGCCCTGATTGACCCACATCGCCGCGAGGTGGGCCGGGTTCTGGGTGGCGGCGGCGGACTGCACCCAGGCGAGGTAGGAGGTGCCGACCATGCCGACCTGGCCGTCGCACCAGGGCTGCTGCGCAAGCCATTCGACCGTGTCGTAGCCGTCTTCAGCTTCATTCTTGAGCAGATAGAAGTCGCCTTCGGAGGCGAAGCGGCCGCGTACATCCTGAATCACGCGGGCGTAGCCGCGGCGGGCCCACCACTCGCCGTCGAGGATGACCGACTTGGGGCCCTTGTCATACGGCGTGCGGGTCAGGATCGTGGGGAAGGCGATGTCGATCGGTACGCCGTCACGGGCGGGCAGGTAGACATCGGTCGCGAGGCGGACGCCGTCGCGCATGGGCACGGCGCGGTTGCGCTGGATGACGACTTCGTATTCGGGCTGAGAGTGCTCGGTCATGAAGGGCTCCTCACGGCGACAAGGGTAGGAGCGGATCCGGAAGGTCGCGCGCGTGAGTGATCAGTCCGCCAGGAATTTCGCTTGATCCGGTGGTGTGAGCTGCGCCTCCTATCTGGTCAGAGGCCTTGAAAGCGATCAGTTTCGATTGGTTTCGTTTGGTCCTGTTCAGCGTGGATCGGAGTGATCGGTGTGAGTGAGTGGTGCGGAGCGGTGGAGGAGACGAATTCATGTTCTGATTTGACACGGGATTGGGTGGGTTGTCAAGTGAGGAGTGAGGGACCGCTCAGTCGCGGCGCGATAGCTGTCCGAGACGCGGGACAGCCACGGGGGCACGGAGCGCCTAGGCGCCGCGGGCGAGGAGGGGTTGGACGGTGGGGGTGGCGGGGAGGTTGCCGGTGGTGACGTTGATGTGGTTGTCGGTGGCCGGTTCGACCTCGACGCCCATGGCGCGGAGGAACGGACCGAGCCCGTCGAGGCCGGTCTGCGGGGCGCTGTCGCCCTCGGGCTGGTAGAGCATCGGAATGATCAGCGGGGCGGCGATGAGGTTGGCGAGTTTGGCGGCCAGCTCGGGGCCGAGATGTGCGCCGCCGCCGACCGGCAGCAGGCAGACGCTGGCGCGCTGCAGCTCCTCCAGCGCGGGCGGCGCGGGCATCTCGCGAACGTCGCCGAGGTGGGCCACGATCACGTCGTCGATCGTGATCACGAAGGCGATGTTGCGGCGCCCGTCGGGACCGGGCGTCTCGACGCCGGTCGCGAGCACGCGCTTGACCTCGTACTCGCCGGGAGCGTTGAGCGGGCGATGCAGGCCGGAGGGCTCGATCTGGACGCCCTCGACCCAGGAGTGCTCGCTCTGTGGGTTGGAGACGGTGACGATGTCAGCGTTGGGGCGATTGAGCCGGAAGCCGCTCTCGGCGGGACAGGGATCGGTGACGACCGAGGCCTCGCGGCCGCGCAGGCGGAAGGCCGCGTGCCCGTACCAGGCGATGTCCATGCGTCGGCTGCCTCCCGATTCGACTGTACGCGTTGCCGGTTAGAGCGCCATCGGCAGCTCGTCGCCGGACGCGGCGCGGTGCTGGGTGAGGGCGATGGCGGCGTTCTGGCCGTGCGCGCCGTAGCCGGCGACGACCGCGCCGATCACGTGGTCGCTTCGTACACGGGTGACGAGATCGAGCCCGCAGGCGGGGTCGAGTTGGGACCAGCTGGCGTGCGGGGGGATGGTTTCCTCGGCCAGGCAGATCGCGGCGGCGACGGCGTTGAGCGCGCCGCTCGCGCCGATCGTGTAGCCGGTCACCGGGGTGGAGGTGGTGATGTACATGTCGCGGATGCGCCCGCCGAAGGAGCGTTCGAGGATGTCGGTCTCGCGCGGGTCGCCTTCGGGGGTGCCGATCCCGGCGGCGAAGATGACATCGATCGCGCCCGGGCTGAGCTCGGCGCGGCGCAGGGCGTCGCCGATCGCGCGGCGGGCGACCTCGACATCGGTCGGCGGGCGTCCATCGCCGGGCGGGCCGGCGGTCTGTGCTTCGCCGGCGATTTCGGCGTAGATGCGCGCGCCGCGCTGGGTGGCGAGTTGCCGGTCTTCGAGCAGCAGGGCGGCCGCGCCCTCGCCGAGCACGAGGCCCTGACGGCGCGCGTCGTAGGGGCGCTGGGCGTCCGGCTCCGCGCCGGGATCGAGCAGGCCGATGCGCTTCCAGGCCTCCCAGACGTCCGGTTCGAGCGCGGCCTCGGCGCCGACCGCGACGGCGGCGCGGACGACGCCGTTGCGGATCATGCCCGCCGCCTGGGCGATCGCGGCGACGCCGGATGCCCCGCCGGCGCTGACGGTGTAGGCGGGACCGGCGATGTTGAGGCCGATCGTGGCGCCCGCGAGACCGGAGCCGAGCGAGGCCCAGCCCTCGCCGTTGCGGCCGGCGCCATGGGGGTGGGCGATGCCGGAGACGGCGCCGACGGCGAAGGCGTTCTCCTGCTGGAAGACGATGCGAGCATCGGCGACGGCCTGGATGGCGGCGTCGAGCCCGAGCCAGCTGGCGCGGTTCATGCGCGCGAGCAGCCAGGCGGGGACGCCGGCGGGGCCCTGATAGTCGGCGATCGCGCCGCCGGCGGCGGGGCGCGACATGCCGGTCAGCGCGGTGGTGGCGATGCGGGCGTCGAGCAGGGCCTGCCAGAAATCGGGCGCGGTGGGGCCGGCGGCGGTGATCGCGCCAACGCCGCTGATCACGACGCGGCGGGGACCCAGTTCGTCGCGCTCAGTCACCATGATCGGCTCCGATTCGGCGTGTGCAGATCGGTGTGGTGGGCTATGCACAGGTGGTGGCGGGGGTTTGCCGGGTTCGGGGAGCGCTGGTAGGATTGCCGCGTTAGCACTCTCAGGGTGAGAGTGCCAGCGAGCGAACGGCGCTCGCCCCAGCGAACGGGGATCTCGGCGATGTCGCTGTCAGATCGCCGCGAGAGCATTCTGCAGATCGTCATTCAGGACTACATCGAGACGGCCACGCCGGTCGCCTCGCGCCACGTCGTCGAGCGCTACGCGCTGCCCACGTCGGCCGCCACGATACGCCATGAGATGCAGTTGCTCGAGAGCGACGGGTATCTCACGCACCCTCATACGTCGGCCGGCCGGGTGCCTTCGAACCGCGGCTACCGCCACTTCGTGCAGTCGCTGATGGGCCACGCGGAGCTCGGGGTGGCGGAGCAGGCGACGGTGCGGCACCAGTTTTTCCAGGCCGCGCCGGCGGTCGATGAGTGGGCGGCGCTAGCGGCGACGGTGCTGGCGCAATCGCTCGGCCTGTTGGCCGTCGTGGCGCCGCCGCAGCCGCAGCGGCTGCGCGTGCGGCAGCTGGAGCTGATCAGTCTGAACGACTTGCTGGCGCTGATGATCGTGGTCGTGCAGGAGGCGCGGGTGATTCGCCAGCTGACGCCGCTGCCGGCGCCCTGCCCGCCGGAGCAGCTCGACGCGATCGCGCACCGGCTGAACATGGATGTGAACGGGCACGACTCGGACGCCGTGCGCGATGTGGTGGCGGCGGACGCCGACGAGCAGGCGGTGCTGGACACGCTGGCGCGGGTGCTGGACCGCGATGTGGAGCGCTCGGGCGCGGTCAGCATCGCCGGGCTTGGCGGGGTGATGAGCCAGCCCGAGTTCCACGCCGAGCCGGAGCGCTCGCTGCAGCTGATCGAGCTGGTCGACCGTCAGGCGATCGAGGAGCTGGTGCCGCATGCCGCGATCGAGCAGCGCGGCCTGCGCGTGCTGATTGGCGACGACAATCCGTCGGACCAGCTGCGCGACTGCTCGCTGGTGGTGGCGACCTACGGCTACGAATACGGGCGTGCGGGCTACGTGGCGATCATCGGGCCGACGCGGATGAACTACTCGCGCTCGGTGGCGTCGGCGCGGTTCCACAGCTCCTTGCTGCAGGAGATGATGGACACCGTCTACGGAGGAGCGGCATGAGCAGCGCCCCACGCGACGAGTCGCTGGAGGATGACGAGACCGCTGACGCGCCGCCGGAAGCACCGACCGAGGAGAGCCCGAGCGAGCTGGAGCGGCTGCGCGACGAGTCGGAGCAGCGGCTGGCCGGCTGGCAGCGAGCGCAGGCTGACTACGAGAATCTGAAGCGCCGCAGCGCGCAAGACGTGCGCGACCGGGTGGAGCGCAGCCAGCGCAACATCTTCGGCTCGCTGGTGGAGCTGGCGGACGATTTTCAGCGCGCGTTGTATGCCGACACCACGGAGTCGGGCGACTCCGACTGGCGTGAGGGCGTCGGCCTGATTCACCAGAAGCTGATCGGGCTGCTGGAACGCAGCGGGGTGTATCCGATCGCGGCGGCGGGCGTGCCCTTTGATCCCAATTATCACGAAGCGATGGGTTCGCTGCCGGGCCCCGATGGCGAAGTGGTCGTTGAGGTCCGCCGTGGCTGGCTGATCGGCGACCGGGTCTTACGCGCCAGTCAGGTGATGGTCGGCGTCGGTGAGCCGCATACGGGTGAACCGAAGGCGGGTGAACCGCATACAGGTGAACCGACAGCGGGTGAACCGGATCAAGCAGAGATCGCGCCCGAAGAGCACAGCGGCGCTGCAACCGAAGGAGCATAAGCATGGCGAGAGTGATTGGCATCGACCTCGGCACGACCAACTCGGTGGTCGCGGTGATGGAGGGCGGCGAGCCCACGGTGATCCCGAACGCCGAGGGCAACCGCACCACGCCGTCAGTGGTGGCGATGAGCCGCAACGGGGAGCGTGTGGTCGGCACGGCGGCCAAGCGGCAGGCGGTCACGAATCCCGAGCACACGGTGTTCAGCGTGAAGCGTCTGATGGGTCGCCGCTTCGACGACCCGATCGTGCAGAACGCGACGCAGCTGCTGCCCTACAGCGTGGAGGGCGCGGACAACGGCGACGCCTGGGTGCAGATGGGCGACAAGGCTTACAGCCCGCCCGAGGTCTCGGCGATGGTGCTGCAGAAGCTCAGGGCGGACGCTGAGGCGTACCTGGGGGAGACGGTCAACGAGGCTGTGATCACGGTGCCGGCGTATTTCGACGACAGCCAGCGCAACGCGACGAAGGACGCGGGCCGGATCGCCGGGTTGAACGTGCTGCGGATCATCAACGAGCCGACGGCGGCCTCGCTGGCCTACGGGCTGGAGAAGCACGAGGATCACTACATCGCGGTCTACGACCTCGGTGGGGGCACGTTCGACATCTCGATTCTGGAGCTGGGCGAGGGCACCTTCCAGGTGCGTTCGACGAACGGCAACACCTTCCTCGGCGGCGACGACTTCGACCAGAGAGTGATGGACCATTTGGTCGACGTGTTCCGTAAGGACCAGGCGATCGACCTCTCGCAGGACCGCGCAGCGGTGCAACGGCTCAAGGAGGCGGCGGAGCACGCGAAGGTGGAGCTCTCGACGACGCAATCGACGGAGATCAACCTGCCGTACATCACGGCCGACGCGTCGGGTCCGAAGCACTTCACGCACACGCTGACGCGCTCGCAGCTGGAGCGGCTCGTGATGGACCTCGTGGAGAGCACGCTGGAGCCGTGCCGCGCCGCGCTCGAGGATGCCGGCGTGAGCCGCGCGCAGGTCGACGAGATCGTGCTCGTGGGCGGGCAGACGCGGATGCCGTTGGTGCAGCAGAAGGTGCAGGACTTTTTCGCCAAGGAGCCGCACCGGGGGGTCAACCCGGACGAGGTGGTGGCGCTGGGTGCGGCGATCCAGGCCGGCGTGCTGCGCGGCGAGGTGAAGGATGTGCTGCTGCTCGATGTGACCCCGCTGACGCTGGGGATCGAGACGCTGGGCGGCGTGTCGACGGCGCTGATTCCGCGCAACACGACGATCCCGACGAGCAAGAGCCAGACTTTCTCGACGGCCGCCGATGGTCAGCAGCAGGTCGAGATTCACGTGCTGCAGGGCGAGCGAGAGATGGCGGGCGACAACAAGTCGCTGGGCCGCTTCATCCTCGACGGGATCCTGCCGGCGCCGCGCGGGATGCCGCAGGTCGAGGTGTCGTTCGACATCGACGCGAACGGGATTCTGAACGTCGGCGCGCAGGACAAGGGTACGGGCAAGGAGCAGCGGATCACGATTCAGGCGGCTTCCGGCCTGAGCGACTCCGAGATCGAGCAGATGCAGCGCGAGGCCGAGGAACACGCCGAGGAGGACGTGCTGCGGCGCGAATTGGCGGAGGTTCGCAATCGTGCGGACACGGCCGCGTACGAGGCCGACAAGCTGATGCGCGACCAGGAGGACAAGCTCGACGACGATCTGAAGAGCGAGCTGACGGAGAAGATCGCCGCGGTGCGATCGGCGCTGGAGGCTGAAGGTCTGGAGAAGGCGCCGATCGAGTCGGCGCTCGACGAGCTGAACGCCACGCTGATGAAGGTCGGCGAGCGCACCTACGGGGCGCAGCAGGCGGAGGCGGAGGCCGCCGCGGCCGCGGCGGGGGGCGCCCCGCCGGGAGCCGAAGATGACACCGTCGAAGGCGAATTCCGCGAGGTTTAGGCTGTGGCGTCAGGAGATCCGATGGCGCAGGCGCCGAGCAACGATTTCTACGAGATCCTCGGGGTCGAGCGAACGGCCTCACAGGACGAGATCCGGCGGGCGTTTCGCCGGCTCGCGATGGAGCACCACCCGGACCGCAATCCCGACCCGGAGTCGGAGGCGACGTTCAAGCGGGTCGCGGCGGCCTACGAGGTGCTCTCGGATGTCGAGAAGCGGGCCAAGTACGACCGCTACGGGAACACGGCGGAGTTCGCGGCGAACGCCGGCTTCGAGGGCTTCGACTTCGGCGGCTTCGGCGACATTTTCGATGCGTTTTTCGGCGGCCGGCGCGCGTCGGGACCGGTGCGCGGGGGCGATCTGCGGCTGGAGCTGGAGCTGGACTTCGTCGACGCGGTGTTCGGGGCGGAGAAGGAGCTTCGCGCGACGCGGCTCGAGCACTGCTCGATCTGTGGGGGCAGCGGAGCCGAGCCGGGGACGCAGCGGATTCCCTGCGCGACGTGTGACGGCGCGGGCGAGGTGCGGCGGGTGCAGCGGAACGTGTTCGGGCGATTCGTCAACGTGGCGCCGTGCGAGGCGTGCGAGGGCGAAGGGACCGTGATTCAGCACCCGTGCAACGGCTGCGGGGGGATCGGCCGGGAGCAGCGCAACCGGCGGCTCAAGGTCAAGATTCCGGCCGGTGTCGACCACGGGGCGCAGATGCGGCTGAGCGGTGAGGGCGACGCGGGTCTGCGCGGCGGGCCGGCGGGCAATCTCTACGTCGACCTGCGGGTCAAGGTGCATGAGATGTTCGAGCGCGACGCCGACGATCTGGTGCTGCCGTTGAGCCTCAATGTGGCGCAGGCGACGCTGGGCGGCGACGTGCGGATTCCGATGATCGACGGCTCCGCTGAGGAGCTCGAAGTGCCCGCGGGCACCCAGCACGGGCATGTGTTCCGGCTGCACGGCAAGGGCGTGCCGCACCTGCGCGGTCGCGGCCGCGGCGACCTGCGGGTGCAGGTGGGGCTGCGCATCCCGGCGAAGCTGAGCGCGGAACAGCGGCAGCTGTTCGAGCAGCTCAGCGACATGCTCGACGAGGGCGAGGACGGCTCGGGCCGCGCCAATGTCTTCTCGCGCATCCGGGGCGCGTTCACGGCCTGATTTCGGTGAAGCTGCTGCGCGTCGCGGTTTCGGTGAGCGGCGCAGAGGTCGAGCGGGCGATCACGTCATTCGAGCTCTGCGGCGTATTCAACTCGGCGGTCGAGTGGGACGTGGGCGAGCCGGTCGAGGAGCCGGCCTGGGGTCAGCCCGCGCCGCTGCCCGAACGCGCCGACGTGGCGGCGTATCTCCCGGATGAATCCTGGAAACGAATCTCCGCGGACTTCGCAGCGGTCCTGGTGGAGCTGTGGCCGGCGGGCGCGGCGCCGCAGATCGCGGTGCGGGAGATTCCGCAACGCGACTGGCGGACGGCCTGGCACGAGCACTTCGACCTGGTGCGGGTTCCCGGATCGCGCACGATCGTGATTCGGCCGCCGCAGATCGTGTACGCGGCGGCGGCCGGCGAGGTGGTGGTCGACCTCTCGCCGGGGCTCGCGTTCGGGACGGGGCAGCACCAGAGCACGCGGCTTTCGCTCGCGCTGCTGGGCGACGCGATCGACGCGGGCTCGCCGCCGACCGTGCTCGATTTGGGCACGGGCTCGGGGATTCTCGCCTGCGCGGCCGCGAAGCTCGGCGCGCGGTCGGTGCTGGGCGTCGATATCGACCCGCTGGCGGTGGATGCGGCGCGCGAGACGGTGCGTCGCAATCAGGTGGGGGATGCGGTCGAGATCCGCCAGGGCAGCGGGCCCGGTGATGGGCGCTACGGCCTGATTCTGGCCAATCTGACGGCCGACCTGCTGCAGGCTCTGGCGGCGGAGATCGCCGGCGCGGCGGAGCCGGGTGGGCGGCTGATCGCGTCGGGCTTCATCCAGACGCGGCGCGATGAGGTGGCCGGCGCGCTATCGGCTGTTGGGTTTGAGATCGAGCAGACGCGCACCGAGGACGAGTGGGCGGCGCTGCTGGCGAGGATGCGGCGGGGCGAGGGACGCTCTCAGCCTTCGGCCGGCGTCCAGGCCTAGGAGACCTCTGAGCCACTCCTCCCCCCCCCCCCCCCCCCCCCCCCGCAGAGCGGGAGGAGAGCGATCCAAAGCTTCCGCCACTTCCAACCCTCCGTCATTCCTGCGCAGGCAGGAATCCAGGCGATCGGTGCGGGTCAAGGGCGCTCCCAACGTTCGACGGCGTCCGATCGGGCGCGGTGCGCCGGGGGCTCTGGTGGGCCGTCGGGTGGATGGAGGCTCGTCGCACGGTTGGGCAGTCGCATGGATTCCTGCCTGCGCAGGAATGACGGAGGGGGCGCCAACGATGTTCGACGGCGCCCGATCAGGTGGGGTGCGCTGGGAGCTCTGGTGGGCCGTCGGGGGGATCGAGGCTCGTCGCACGGTTGGGCGGTCGCACGGATTCCTGCCTCCGCAGGAATGACGGAGGGGGCGCCAGCGATGTTCGACGGCGCCCGATCAGGTGGGGTGCGCCGGGGGCTCTGGTGGGCCGTCGGGTGGATGGAGGCTCGTCGCACGATTGGGCGGTCGCATGGATTCCTGCCTCCGCAGGAATGACGGACAGTGCCCCAACCGCGTCGACTGAGTTGATGCTCAACACAGGTGCTCAGTCGCTGATCTTCCCGCGCAGAGCGGGGGGAGAGCGATCCAAAGCTTCCGCCACTTCCAACCCTCCGTCATTCCTGCGCAGGCAGGAATCCAGGCGATCGGTGGGGGTCAAGCGCACTCCCATCGTTCGACGGCGCCCGATCGGGCGCGGTGCGCGGGGGCTCTGGTGGACCGTCGGGTGAATGGAGGCGCGTCGCACGATTGGGCGGTCGCATGGATTCCTGCCTTCGCAGGAATGACGGAGGGGGCGCCAACGATGTTCGACGGCGCCCGATCAGGTGGGGTGCGCTGGGAGCTCTGGTGGGCCGTCGGGGGGATCGAGGCTCGTCGCACGGTTGGGCGGTCGCATGGATTCCTGCCTGCGCAGGAATGACGGAGGGGACGCCAGCGATGTTCGACGGCGCCCGATCAGGTGGGGTGCGCCGGGGGCTCTGGTGGGCCGTCGGGTGGATCAAGGCTCGTCGCGGGGTTGGGCGGTCGCATGGATTCCTGCCTTCGCAGGAATGACGGACAGGGCGCAGGAATGACGGAGGGGGCGCCAACGATGTTCGACGGCGCCCGATCAGGTGGGGTGCGCTGGGGGCTCTGGTGGGCCGTCGGGGGATCGAGGCTCGTCGCACGGTTGGGCGGTCGCATGGATTCCTGCCTCCGCAGGAATGACGGACAGGGCGCCAAGAGGGCCGACTGAGTTGATCCCCGACACAGTTGCTCTGTCACTCAGCTCGCCCCGCTTTGCGGGGGGAGCGGGAGAGCTCGGGCGGCTCACCAGGACGGGGAGGCGCCGCCGTCGATGTTGATTGCGCAGCCGGTGATGAAGCTGGCGGCGTCGGAGGCGAGGAAGACGAGCACGTTGGCGGCCTCATCGGAGCTGCCGATCCGGCCTACCGGGATGCCCTGGCCGACCGAGCTGATGAACTCGTCGTAGCTCGCGTCGGGCATTTGGGCCTGGTGAAAGCCTTTCCACTGGGCGCTGTCGACGGAGCCGATGCAGGCGGCGTTGACCAAGATCTGGTCGCGCGCGACTTCCTTGCTGAGCGCCTTGGTCATGGCCAGGCCGGCGGCGCGGCTGGCGGCGGTTGGCATCGATCCGGCGCCGGGCGTCTTGCAGCCGATGTTGAGCAGGTTGATGATCCGGCCGCCGCCGCGCTCGCGCATCGAGGGGATGCACAGGTTGGCCAGGCGAATCGCGGCGTACAGCTTGAGATCGAGGTCGACCGCCCAGGTCTCGATGTCGTGGCTCTCGATCAGGCCGGAGGACGACTGGCCGGCGTTGTTGATCAGGATGTCGACGCCGCCGAAGCGGGCGCTGACTTCGCCGACCATCTGTTGGCAGTCTTCGTCGGAGGTGACATCGATCGAGAGCACCAGCGGGTCGCCGCCGGCCTGACGGATCAGCTCCGCGGCCTCGGCGAGCGGCTCGGGCCGACGCGCGCCGATCGCGACCTGCGCGCCCTCGCGGGCCAGCGCCACGGCCGTCGCGCGTCCGATCCCCTCGCTCCCACCGGTGACGATCGCGACTTTGCCCTCGAGTCCCAGGTCCATGACGGCCTCCTCCATTGACGGCAGCATAATCGCGGCGCCTCACCCAGTGCCTCGCCGAGTGCCTCGCCCAGCCGCTCGCGCGCCGCTGTACTCTGAATCTGATGACGAGTCCTGCGGATCTTGAAGCGGTGCGAGATCGCGACGAAGGCGAACGCTCGGCCGTACCTCGTTATTTCGTGGATGACCGTGACGCGCTGAACGGCGATCAGCTGGTGATTCGGGGTCCAACGGCGCGGCGGCTGAATCGGGTGATGCGGGTGCGGCGCGACGACACGGTGGAGATTGTGCATGCGCCGTTGGAACGGCAGTACAAGCTGCGGATCACGCGAGTGACGCGTGAGTCGATTGAGGGCCGGATTGAGCACGCGCATCCGCTTGCGGCGCCGGCTCCGCCGCTGGTCACGATCTGCGCGGCGCTGATCCGCCCGCAGCGCTTCGACTTCATGGTCGAGAAGGTCACTGAGCTGGGCGTGGCGGCGATTCAGCCGATCTGGACGGAGCGCTCGATGGTGCGCGCGGAGGGGCTCCAGCGGTTGGCGCGCTGGCGGCGGCTGAGCACCGAGGCTGCGGAGCAATCGGGCCGCCAGACGCGGCCCGAAGTGCACGCGCCGCGCGACTTCGTCGACGTGGTCACGGAGGCGGTGGAGCCCGACACGATGCGGCTGCTCGCGTCGGCGGTGGAGCCCGACCAACGGGTCGCGGACTTGCTGGAGGCGGGGCTGCCGAACGACCTGCAGATTCTGGTCGGCCCCGAGGGCGGGCTGACGCCCGGCGAGGCGCGGCTGGCGCGTTCGCATCGTTGGAGTTCGATCACGCTGGGCCCGCGTCCGTTGCGAGCGGAGACGGCGTCGATCGTGGCGGTGGCGTTGGCCGGCGAGGCGATTGCGGCGTATCACTCGGTCTAGGTCTGGGCGAGGTTGGTGGCGGTGATGGCGTTGACGGGGTCGAGCTCCTGGAGCGGATCGGGGGCTTCGAGCAGGCGGAGCCAGGGGATCGGGTTGACGGTCACGCCGCGGACGACGACCTCCCAGTGCAGGTGCGGGCCGGTGGCGAGGCCGGTCGAGCCCATGCGGGCGATCGGCACGCCGCGCTCGACCACATCGCCGCCTGCCTTGAGCAGCTCGGAGAGGTGGTAGTAGCCGGTGAAGACGCCGGCGCCGTGGTCGATGATCATGCCGTTGCCGCGGCGATCGGTCTGGCCCGCCCAGGAGATCACGCCGCCGCCGGGGGCCACGATCGGCGCGCCGTTCGGACCGGCGAAGTCGATGCCGGAGTGGTATTCGGCGATGGGGCCGCTGTTGAACGAGCGCAGCTCGCCGTAGCCGGCGGTGATTCCACCGTCGCTGGGCGGGTCGAAGATGCCCGACCAGTGGCGCTGCGGTGTCGCGAAGCGTTGATGGGGCTCGCGCGTGTTGAGATCGGCCTCACGGACTTCGGGCGCAAGCAGCGCCTGATTGGGGCCGTCGATCTGGATGTCGTCGACGGGCCAGTCGACCGCCTGCACATCGAGCACGGTTTCCTGCCAGAGCAGCTGATCGCCGTTGGGCGCCCAGACGGCGATGCTGAGCGGCCTCGGACCGGCGGGGGTGAGGGCGTCGATGCCGATGAAGCCGAAGAAGCGCTCGGCCTCGGCGCTCATCGCGTAGGCCTCGCCCTCCCAGGCGATCGCGGCCGAGCCGGCGCCGGGGGCGTCGGCGATCACCAGCACGGCGTTGCCCTGCGGGGCGGGCCGCGGGGTGATGTAGACGTAGGGCGTCGGCAGCGGTTCGGCCGGCTCTTGCTCAGCCGCCTGCGGATCGACCTGCCCGGCCTGGTCTGCCTGCTGGTCGGCGGATTCCTGGAGGCTCTCGGCGAGCGCGGCCTGTTGTGCGGACAGCGGCTCGGGCTCGGCCTCGGTTGGGGTGGGCGCCGCGAAGGGGTCGAGGTCGTCGCCGCCGCAGGCGGTCAGCACGATCCCGACGCCGGCGGCGAGGATCGCGCGCAGCAGGGTGCGGCGACGGATCCGGCGCGCCGGCCGGGCCGCCTGTTGCGGTGCGTGAGCGGCTTGCGACGCTGAGTGCGGCATCGTTGTTGATCACCCCGTGTCTCACTCTTACGCGTCGCATCGGCGTTGTCTACGGCGTGGTCTATGCCGTGGTCTATGCAGTGATCAGATAGCATCGCCTGCAACGCCCGACGAGTGGTGAAGCGCACATCGATTCGATGTGGAAGCGGCGGGCAGGGAGGCGGAACAGGTGGACGATCCACGCAGGATTCTGAACGGCGTGGTCGCGAACGTCGAGCGCGTGATCCTCGGCAAGACGCCGGAGGTGCGGCAGGCGATCGTCGCGATGGTCGCTGATGGTCATCTGCTGATCGAGGACGTGCCGGGGACGGGCAAGACGATGCTGGCGCGGGCGCTGGCGATCTCGATGGGCTGCACGTTCAACCGGATCCAGTTCACGCCCGACCTGCTGCCCTCGGACGTGACGGGGGTGTCGATCTACAACCAGAAGACGGAGGACTTCGAGTGGCGGCAGGGGCCGATCAACTCGCAGGTCGTGCTGGCGGACGAGATCAATCGGGCGACGCCGAAGACGCAGTCGGCGCTGCTGGAGGCGATGGAGGAGCGGCAGGTCACGGTTGACGGGGTGACGCGTCCGTTGCCGCCGCCGTTCATGGTGCTGGCGACGCAGAATCCGGTGGAGTACGAAGGCACGTTCCCCTTGCCGGAGGCGCAGCTGGACCGGTTCCTGCTGCGCATCCACCTGGGCTACCCGAACGCGAGCGATGAGGTCGCGGTGCTCGAGGGCCAGCAGCGGCAGCATCCGATCGAGACGCTTGAGGCGGTCACGTCGCCGGAAGAGATCCGCGCGGTCCACTCGGTGGCGCGCGACATCTGGGTCGACCCGCAGCTCAAGCAGTACGCGGTGCAGCTGGTCGCGGCGACGCGGTCGCACGATGCGGTGTATCTGGGCGCGTCGCCGCGCGGCTCGCTGGCGCTGTTCCGCTGCGCACAGGCCAGTGCGCTGCTGGCCGGTCGCGACTATGTGATTCCCGACGACATGAAGCTGCTGGCGCACGCGGCGCTGGGGCACCGGGTGATCCTCAGCCCCTCGGCGCAGGTGCGCAATCAGGATGCGCGGACGGTGATCGACGATGTGCTGGAGCGCGTCGCGGTGCCCGGCTCGCGGGCCGGCGCGTCGTGAGCGGGCCGGGAGACCGCCGGGGTTGTCGGGGCAGTAGGGAGAGCTAGGCCGTGCTGCGCCGCCTGGTTGCGTTCTGGCGGCTCGCCGTCGGTCCGCGACGCTCGCTGACGATCGTGATCATCCTGACGATCGTGGCGTTTGCGACGGGCTTCACATCGAACTACTGGCTGCCGCTGCGGCTGGGCTACACGCTGTTGTTCGGGATTTGCCTGTCGCTGCTCTGGTCGTGGTCGGCCGGGTTGGGGTTGCGCGTGCGGATGTCACGCAGCCGCGACCGCGTACAGGCCGGCGAGGTGATCGTCGAGCGGTTCGAGGTGATCAACGAGACGCGCATCCCGAAGCTGTGGCTGGAGCTGGAGGAGCTCTCGGAGCTGCCCGGTCACCGCGCGCGCTTTGTCGCCACGCTGTCGCAGCAGGGTCGGCGTTCGTGGCGGATCGAGACGACCTGCCGGCGACGCGGACTCTACGACCTGGGGCCGATCGTGGTGCGCAGCAGCGACCCGTTCGACATCTTTCCGCGCGAGTTTCGGTTCGGGCAGCGGCGCTCGCTGGTGGTCTACCCGCAGGCGCTGGAGCTGCCGCGGTACTCGGTCCCGCCGGCGAACCTGCCCGGCGAGGGACGCTTCCGGCGCCGGACGCACTATGTGACGCCGAACGCGTCGGGGATTCGCGAGTACGAGCCGGGCGACAGCATGAACCGGATTCACTGGAAGAGCAGCCTGCGCACGGGCTCGCTCAAGGTGAAGACGTTCGAGCTCGACCCGGGCTCGCACCTGTGGGTCGTGCTGGACCTGCTGCGCTCCGGGCACATGGGCGAAGGGGACGACGCGAGCATCGAGACGGCGGTGACGACCGCGGCGTCGGTGGCACGGCACTTTGTGCATCAGAACCGCAGCGTGGGGCTGATGATGTTCGGCGAGAAGCTGGACGTGATCGAGCCGGACCGCGGGTCGCAGCACTTCGGCCGGATGCTCGAGGCGCTGGCGGTGGCGCAGGCGGTTGGCACCGTGCCGGTCGCGACGCTGCTCTATCAACAATCACGGCGCTGGGGGCGGCACACGACGGTGATCGTGGTGACGGGCTCGACCGACCCGCGCTGGCAGGGGGCGGTGCGCTCGCTGACGCTGCGAGGCGTGAAGAGCGCGGTGGCGTTGCTGGATCTGCAGACCTGGGGCGGGCGTTCGGGCGCAGCCGCGACGGCCGCCGAGCTGCAGTCGCTGGGCGTGCAGGTCAACGTGGTGCAGAAGGACGACTGGCTGCCGGCGGTGATGATCGGGACGGCGCCCGGCTCGGGCATTGCGGGTGGGGCGGTGATGGCGCCGGAGCCGACGACGGGCGTGAGCGACATCGGGGCGCTGGCGGAGCTTGAGGAGGCGCGGCCGCTGTCCGTGCCGCGGGCGGGGCCGGCCGAATGAGCACGCGGGGTCCTGAGGCGGCGGGGGAGGAGTACGAGGACACGACCACGGCGCGCGCGGAGCGCCGGTTCTTCGCCCGGCGGCGCGCGCCGGCGGAGACGCTGTTGCGCTCGGAGGACGTGCGCCGGCAATCGTGGGGGTACCGCACGGTGGAGGTGACGATCACCGGCGGGATCCTGCTGCTGGTCGCGCTGAGCACGGCGAACAGCATCTACATCGCGGGCTGGGTGGCGGAGATGCCGGACCTGCGGATCACGGCGGCGGCGGCCTTGATCGTGGGCGCGATCGGCAGCGTGCGGTGGATTCGCTGGCCGTTCGGGGTGCTGGTGGGGGTGGTGGTGGGCGCGCTGGTGGTCATGGGACAGGTGGTGCAGCTCGAGAGTCTGGGCGGGCAGCCGGTGTTCTGGGACCGCTTCACGGACATGTACTACCGCTTCGAGGACTGGTTCCGGCAGGCGTTCAGCGCGGGCCTGACGACCGACAATCTGCCCTTCGTGGTGTTTACCGACCTGTTCATCTGGCTGGCGGCCTTTATCGGTGGGTTCTCGATGGCGCGCTGGCGCAATCCGTGGCCGGCGATGATTGTGCTCGGCGCGCTGCTGGCGGTCAACGTGTCGTATCTGTCCGACCGCCAGTGGAATCTCTCCTACGGATTCTTCCTGACGGGCGCGATGCTGCTGCTGATGCGCTCGGCGCTGCTGCGCCGGATCGACCGCTGGCGGGCCGACGGGACGCCCTATCCCGACTGGATTTCGGCCAGCTTCGTGGCGATCACGATGATCGCGATCATTCTGCTGCTGTCGCTCTCGCGGGGCCTGCCGCGTCCCGATGAGTCGGAGGCGCTGGAGGACGCCTGGAGGGCGGTCGCGAGCCCGTTCAAGGGGCTGAACGACGACTTCCGGCGGGTGTTCAGCGGGATCGATTCGCAGCGCGGGGCGCCGGTGCACAGCTTCGACGATTTCAAGGTGCTGCAGGGCGACATCAGTCCGGGCGACGGGATTGTGCTGCGTGCGGCGGCGACGGAGCCGGGGCTGTTGCGCGGCACGTCCTACGACCGCTTCAGCGGGCGCGGCTGGACGCAGAGCCCGAGCATTGTGCGGCAGGTCGATGAGCTGCGTGCGCTGAGTGGCGAGCTGCCGATCGATCCGGAGGAGGGCGAGGCGATTCTGCCGCAGACCTCCTACCTGGGGCGGCGGCCGGTCGCGGCGCAGATTTCGGTGGAGCGCAGCGCGCCGGTGCTGTTCTCGTTCGGCATGCCGGTGCTGGCGAACAAGTCGACCCGGGTGCAGTCGCTGGCGCCGACGGAGTTCACGATCGCGTTCGACAAGGAGTCGGCCGAGCGGTTCGCGGGCACGGATCTGGAGCCAGTGATCGTGGCGATCAGCGAACGGATCGCGGCGGGCGAGGGCCTCAGCGACGCCGCGGTCGCGGCCTACATTCCGCCGACCTACGACCTGCGCGAGGTGAGGAGCGAGGACGACAGCGATGTGCCCGTCGGCGTCGACCTGAGCGTCGAGCCGGAGGAGACCGACGTGCTGGCGCTGCGGCCGGACGTGGATCGGCTGCGCGCGGGCTACACGTATCAGGTCACGGGCACGGTTTCGGGCGCGCCGGAGACGGCGCTGCGATCGGCGGGGGCCAACTATCCGGTCTGGGTGCGCGAGCGGTTCCTGCAGCTGCCGGACAAGATCGACGCCGCGGCGCGGGAGCGTCTGGGCGGCCTGCTTGTTGAGGTCGCCTCGATCTTCAGTCTGCAACGCGGCGGCGAGGGCGCCGCGAGGGGTGGCTGGAACCCGTACGAGATCGCGGCGGCGGTCGAGGCCTATCTCAGCACCGCGCCGGCGTTGGACGCGAACGGGCGGTTGATCATCGATGACGAGGGCATCGCGCGGCCGCTGTATCCGCTGACGACGGACATCGAGCTGCCGCCGGCCGATATCGACGCGGTCTCCTGGTTCCTGTTTGAGAATCTCGACGACGAGGGGCTGCCGATCGGCGCGTACTACGACTATCACGCGAGCGCGATGGCGGTGCTGCTGCGGCTGGCGGGCGTGCCGGCGCGAATCGCGACGGGCTACGTGCTGAACGTGAACAACTACGACGAGCGGACGCAGAACTTCATCGTGCGCGGGCACGATGCGTACACCTGGGTGGAGGTCTGGTTCCCCGATTTCGGCTGGGTCGATTTCGACCCAACGCCGAGCGCATCGGCCGACGAAACGCTGGCGGGGATCGCGGGCGGCGGCGTGCGGATCGCGGCGCAGCGGCTGAGCCAGCCGCGGATCGACCTGCGACCGGGCGATGTGACCTCGCTCGGCCCCGACTTCCAGCTCGACGTGCTACTGGATCTGCTGCTGAACCCGGACATGACCTCGCCGGGTGCGTTCGAGCAGTCGATGAGCAAGTGGTACTGGCTCGGTCCCACGATCCTGCTCGCGCTGATCGTTGGACTCGTGCTGCTCGCCGCGCTCAGCTGGCGGGTGTCGCTGCGCGGCCTGGGCGTGGTGGAGCGGGCCTGGACGGGTACGTCGCGGCTGGCGCGATGGTCGGGCGTCGAGGCGACCGAGTCGGTGACGCCGCTGGAGCACGCGGCGCGGATCGATGAAGCGCTGGGCACCGACAAGGTGGCGGAGCGTCTGGCGGCGTCCTACGGGGCCGTGCGCTTCGGTCGCCGCACGCTGGAGTCCGAGGACGCGGAGGAGATCGAGGTCGGCTGGCAGCAGATTCGCAGCCGGCTGCTGCTGCGGTTGCTGAGGCTCCCGGGCGCGCGGGCTGCGCAAGTTGCTCAGGGGCCGGACGACGCGCTGCTCGAAGCCGAGTAGGGCGGCCGGCGCCAGCGGCAGCGCAAGGAAGCCTCTGAACAAGTCGGACCCCATCTCCCCCGCTGACCACATTGAGTGGTCAGCGGAATCCCGCTCTCAATCGCTCCCCCCGAGGGGGAGCTGTCGCGCAGCGACTGAGGGGGAGATCGGAAGGCTGATGAGACGCCAAGCCGCGCACGGTAACGCCGGCTGACCGCGACGCACTCCCCCTCTGCGCCCTGCCTGCGCAGGGGCAGGCTGCGGCATCTCCCCCTCTGCCTGCGGCATCTCCCCCTCAGGGGGCGAGATTGGGAAGGGATCGGATGCCCCTGACCACATTGGGCGGTCAGGGGGGGTTCCGACTTGTTCAGAGGATTCATAGCCTTTGGGGCTGCCGCCTACCAGTCGTCGACGCCTTCGAGCGTGGGAGCGAGCCGGCCGGCGGCGAAGCGTTGCTCGGGGGCGGCGCGGAGGGCGTCGAGCACGGCCATCGCCTGTTCGAGGCTGGCCTCCTCCAGCGGCAGCGCTTCGAGCGCTTCGGCGAGCGCGTCCTGGGCGGCTTCGTTCTGCGCGACCCGGTCGGTCTCTTCAAATGTGGGTGTTTCGCCGCCGCTGCCATCCCGCCCTGAGCGGTCCGTGGGGGAACCCTGGGAGCCGCGCGGTGCGGCGCCGGCTTCACCGCCCGGCTCGCCCTCGGCGCCCTCACCCTCAGCCTCGCCCGGATCGCTTTGGCCCTCGCCGACCGGGCCGTCGCCGGCCTCGCCCTCCTGGCCGAATGCGTCCGCATCTTCCTGCAGCTCGATGCCGGACTCGCGCAGCAGCGCGTTGACGATTTCGAGGTTGATCTTGGCGTCGAGCAGATCGGGCTGCTCGCGCAGCGATTCGATAAATGCGGCGCGCGCGCCGAGCAGGTCATCGTTGGCCCAGCGGTGGTTGCCGGCGTGGAACAGCGCCACGGCGCGGATGGCGGGATCGATCGAGCGCATCGCGCCGAGCGTGGCCGATTCGGCGCGGTCGAACTCGCCCAGTGCGTGCAGGGCGCGTCCGACGTTGAGGTTGATCGTGGGGTTCTCGGGCTCGCGGCGCTGGGCCTCGCGGTAGGACTCAAGCGCGTCCTGATAGCGCTCGGCGGCGAAGTGCTCGTTGCCGTCTTCATTGGCGCGCCACGCGCCCGAGCCGCTGCAGGCGGTCAGCAGCAGCATGGTCAACGCCGAGATGGTTGCGATCGTTGCGACTTGGGCAGCGCCGCGCAGGCGTCGTCCGAGGCGGGCCGCGATACGTGCGAGCCGGGCGCCTGGGGCGAGCCGCGCCAGCGACCCGCCGACGAGCAGCAGCAGCGCCGCGCCCGCGAACCACTGGTACTGCTCGCGCGGCGCGAGCGCGTCGTCCTCGCCGGCGCGGGTGCGGTCGATCGCGGAGAAGTCGGCGCTCAGGCCGCCCATCGCGCCGGGCGAATCGACGCGCACGTAGCGGCCGTCGCCGGCGGCGGCGATCGCCCGCAGCGAGGCCTCGTCGAGCCGCGAGAGCACGGGCTGGCCGGTGCGCGCGTCGATCCGGCTCGCGCCCGCAGTGCCCGTGCCGGGCGCGGGGACATGGGCGCCGAGCTCGGTGCCGACGCCGGCGGCGAACACGCGGACGCCGGCGTCCGCGGCCGTGCGTGCGGCGGCGACCGCGTCGCCCTCGTGTGTCTCGCCGTCGCTGACGACGACGATCGCGCCCTCCATCGCCCCCTCGCGCTGGAGCAGGCCGAGCGCCACGTCGATCGCGGCGGCGATGTTGGAGCCGGGCCGCACGAGCGCCTCGCCGGGCTGCAGCGCGCTCAGCACCGCCAGCGCGCTCTCATGGTCGAGCGTGAGCGGGAAGCGCACGAACGGTTCGCCGGCGAAGATCACGAGGCCGACGCGGCTCGTGCGGCGCGCCGCGACGAGGCGGCGCACCTCGGTCACGGCCGCCTCGAAGCGGCTGGGCCGGAGGTCGCCGGCCGACATGCTCTGCGAGACATCGATCACGAAGACCACGCCGAGCGGTTGCTGCTCGAGCGCCGACTCGTCGGCCCCGAACTGCGGCCGCGCCGCGGCCAGCGCGAGCAGGACCAGCACGACCACAAGCAGCGCCGCACGCGAGCCGGCGCCGCGCCGCGATCCACGCAGCAACACGCCGCCGCCGCGGCCTCGCACGGCCAGCAGGTGCAGCCGACGGCGACGCCAGAGCAGCCAGAGCAGGGCCAGTGCAAGCGGCGCGGCGGCCAGAGCGGCGAGAGTGGCGGGCGAGCCGAAGGGCATCATGGAATCCGCCGCCAGGGGCCGACGCGGGCCCCGACTTCGAGCACGATCAGCCCGAGCGCGGCGAGCAGCAGCCAGGGCGCGAGCTCGCGCGAGCGCAACAGCGTCTCTTCGCCGACGCGGCGGCGCTCGAGCTCGGCGATCTCCTCATAGGCGGCGGCGAGTTCGGCGGTGTCGGTGGCGCGGAAATAGCGTCCGCCCGTCTCATCGGCGGCGTAGATCAGCGCCAGTTCGTCGAGCGTCACGTTGCCCGAGCCGGACGCGCGCGGCGGCAGGCCGATCGTGTACATGCGGACGCCGAGGGCGCGGGCGACCGCTGCGGCCTGCTGGGTGGAGACTCCGGGCACGTTGTTCTCGCCGTCGGTCAGGGCGACAACGATCCGGCTGGAAGCCTGCGAATCGCGCAGCAGGTCGACCGACTCGGCCATCGCGAGCCCGAGCGCGGTGCCGTCGGGAATCAGACCGCTGCGGACCGACTCCTCGATCAGGGTGTCGATCGCCTCAAGGTCGAGCGTGAGCGGGCTGAGCACGAGGCTGCGGCGCTGGAAGATGACCAGCCCGACGCGATCGTCCTGACGGTGCGCGATGAAGTCGCGTGCGACGCGGCGGGCGCTCTCGATTCGGGTCAGCTCGCCTCCCAGTGTGTATTGAGTCATCGAGGACGAGGCGTCGATCGTGAGCACGATGTCGATCCCCTCCGCGGGGCGTGTCGCTTCGACGGTGGTGGCCTGCGGGCGGGCGATGGCGACCACGATCAGCGCCGCGGCGCCGACACGCAGCGCGCCAACCCAGGGCAGCAGCCGAAGCGTGCGCCCGGGCGCGGCGGCGGGCGCGGCCGCTGAGAGCCTCGGCAACAGGTAGCTGGGGCCGGGCCGGCCCGCGAGTCGCCAGAGCGACCAGGCGTAGAACGGCAGCAACGCGAGCAGCGCGAGCAGATATGGGTCCTCGATTCGCATCAGTGCGCCTCGCCCGGGCTGTCGATGATCGCGACGGCCAGCTCGCGATAGCCGGCGAGGCGCTGCTGGACAGCCGGCTGGTCGGCGAAGGTCACGGCGTCGCAGACGCGCAACAGCGTGCGCACGCGCTGGACGGTGGCGGCGGGCGCGCCGGCGGCGGCCAGATGTTCGGGCAGCTCGGCGCTGGTCAGGCTGCGGGCCGGGATTGCATATTGCGCGGCGAGGTGTTCGCGGACGGCGAGCGCGAGGCCGCGGCAGACGTCGTCGGCGTTGGCGTCGTCGCTGACATCGGGAATCGCCGGCCCGGGCTGCGGCGCAGGCTGCTCGGCGAGCTGCGGAGCGCGTCGCCGGCGGCTGCGCACCCGCAGCGCACGGGCGATCACGAAGCCGAAGCCGATCGCGACCAGCGCGGCGATCCAGGAGGCGAAGTTCGAGCCGCCCTCGATCACGCCGGGCGGGGTGAGCGGGCGCGGGCCGAGCACGTCCTCGGTGAGCACCGAGGCGATCACGATGCGCTGCGGTTCGAAGCTGAGCAGCTCGCGCGCGCCTCCGCTGACCACGGTGATCGGCGGCAGGGTGACGTCGAAGACGCCGACTGTGAAGGCGGCGGTGCGCCAGGTGACGACGGTCAGGCCTGGTTCGCTGAGCTCGAGTTCCTGGAGGGCGGCGTCAAGGGGGCTGAGGCTCGTCATCGACGAGTCGATCTCCACCCAGGCTCCGTCGGGGTGCCGCACCTCGACGCGAATCAGGATCGGGTCGCCGACGGTCAGCGGCGCGTCAGCCCCGCCGATCACCTCGACGGTCGCCTCGATCGGCTCTTGCGCCGCGGCGCGGCCGGCCACGCTGAGCGCGGTGACGATGACCAGGACCGCGAGCAGCAGGGCAAGCGCGAGCTTCATGCGCGATGTCGCCGTTCACGCAGCAGGGCGAAGAGCGGCGGGGCCCAGTCGCGCTCGGTGTCGATCATGAGCACGTCGACGCCGCAGTGGCGCAGCTGCGTGTGTAGATCGTCGCGCTCGGCGCGTAGCGCCGCGGACTGCGCGGTGGAGCGTTGGGCGTCGGCGAGCAGCAGCGTGGCCGACTCGGCGTCTTGCCACTGGACGAGGCCGCCGGCGGGGAGCTCCGCCTCGTGCGGGTCGCGGACGGCGATCGCGACCACGTCGTGACGCAGGCCGAGCCTGCGCAGGGCGGCCTGCCAGGTCGCGGCGGGCTCGGCGGTCGCGAAGTCGGAGAGGATGATCACGATCGCGCTGCGTCGTAGCAGTCGCAGCGCGTAGTCGAGCGCGCCGGCCAGGTCGGTGCCCTCGCCCGAGCGGGTGAGCAGGTCGCGGATGATCCGCAGCACGTGTTGGTGTTGGCGGGCCGGCGCCACGCTGAGCTCGATCCGGTCGCTGAAGGCGATCGCGCCGACATGGTCGTTGCTGCGCGAGGCGGCCAGGCCGATCGCGGCGGCGATCTCGAGGGCCACATCGCGCACGCTGCGGCCGCTGCGGCCGAAATCGGTCGAGGCGCTGACATCGACCACGAGCAGGACGGTCTGCTCGCGCTCCTCGACGTAACGGCGCACGAAGGGGGCGCGCAGGCGCGCGGTGGCCTTCCAGTCGATGCTGCGCACGTCGTCGCCGGCTGCGTAGGGGCGGACCTCGGCGAACTCGAGGCCGCTGCCGCGGAAGGCGCTGCGGTATTCGCCGGCGAGCTGGTCGCGCAGGGCGCGGCGGGCGCGGAGTTCGATCTGGCGCACGCGGCGGCGCAGCTCGTCGCCTTCGAGCGGACCGGCAGGCGGCGGCAGCGGGGGGAAGAGCGTCTCCCGCAGCGTCCGCAGCAGCCCCGGCACCGGACCGGCCTCGCCTAGGGGATCGGGACGCCGAGCAGCAGGCGCTCGATCACCGCGTCGGCGGTGACCGCGTCGGCCTCGGCCTCATAGGTCAGCACCAGGCGGTGCCGCAGCACGTCGAGCGCGAGCGCCTTGACGTCGTCGGGGGTGGTGTAGTCGCGTCCGTCGAGGAACGCGTGCGCGCGGGCGGCCTGGGCCAGCGCGGCGGTGGCGCGCGGCGAAGCGCCGTGCGCGACGTAGCCGGCCAGCTCGCGATCGACGCGCGCGGGCGAGCGCGTGGTGCGGGCCAGCTGCACGATGTAATCGCGTAGGCGCGGGTCCATGCGCACCTCGCCGGCCTGGCGGCGCAGATCGAGCAGCTGCTCGATCTGCAGCACGGGGGCAGGCGCCGGCGGGGCGCCGGCGAGCTGGCGGTCGAGCACCTCGCGCTCCTCGTGCTCGTTGGGGTAGCCGACGACGACTTTGAGCATGAAGCGGTCGAGCTGCGCCTCGGGCAGCGGGTAGGTGCCTTCCTGCTCGATCGGGTTCTGGGTGGCGAGCACGAGGAAGGGCTGGGGCAGCGGGAAGGTCTCGCCGCCGATGCTGACCTGGCGCTCCTGCATCGCCTCGAGCAGCGCCGACTGCACCTTGGCCGGCGCTCGGTTGACCTCGTCGGCGAGCAGCACGTTGGTGAAGATCGGGCCCTTGCGGACCTCAAAGCGGGAGTGAGCGGCGTCGTAGATCTCGCTGCCGGTCAGGTCGGCGGGCAGCAGGTCGGGGGTGAACTGGAGGCGGACGTAATCGGCGCGCAGCGACGCCGCGAGGGTCGAGACGGTGAGCGACTTGGCGAGGCCGGGCACGCCTTCGATCAGGCAGTGGCCGTCGCAGAGCAGCGCGACGAGCAGGCGGCTGATCAACGCGCTCTGACCGACGATCACCTCGGCGATCGCGGCGCGCAGCGCGGAGAAGTGCGCGCCGGCGGGCTCGGCGGCTGGAGGCGCGGCCCCGCTCGGCCGGTCGGAGCTGCGACCCCACTGCGACATTGCCACCTCCCCGGCTCTCCGCCAGCTCCACAGCGCGCCGCGCGAAAGCAGTGTATCGCTGCGGAGCTCGATGCCGCCCCCCGTATGATGAGGGCGACCAGTGCGAAAGGTTGGATCATGCGCTTTGGCGTCGGCATCGGGAACATTGGGGCGTACGGCGACCCTGCGGGCATCGACGCCTGCATTGAGGTCGCCCAGGCGGCCGACCAGCTGGGATTCGATTCGATCTGGACCAACGACCACATCGTGGTGCCGGCCAGCATTGGGTCGCGCTACCCGTATAACGAATCGGGCATCTTCCCCGGTTCGCCCGCGGCGCGCTGCTTCGAGCCGCTGGTGGTGATGAGCGCGCTGGCCGCGGCGACGACGAACGTGCAGATTGGCTGCAGCGTGCTGGTGATTCCCTACCGCCACCCGGCGGTCACGGCGAAGATGCTGGCCGCGGCCGACCGGCTCTCGGGCGGGCGCGTGGTGCTCGGCGCGGGCGTCGGCTGGATGCGCGAGGAGTTCGAGGCGCTGGGGCTGCCGGCGGAGCACTTCGAGCACCGCGGCGGCGTGACGAACGAGTACCTGCGCGCGATGAAGGAGATGTGGACCAACACCGGCCCCAGCTCGTTCCACGGCCAATACGTGCAGTTCGAGAATGTCGGCGTGTATCCCAAGCCGGCGCAGGAGGGCGGGATCCCGATCGTGATCGGCGGCAACGGGATCAATGCGTGGCGCCGGGCGTCGCGCTGGGGCGACGGCTTTCACGCGGCGTTCCAGGGCATCGAGGACCTCGAACGCGAGGTGGCCGGCCTGCATGCGGCCTGTCAGCGCGATCGCCGCGACCCCGAGGAGCTCGAGATTTCGATGCTCTCGCAGATCCGGCTGACCGATGTGACCTGGCCCGAGGGCGACCGTCCGCTGCTCTCGGGCAGCCCCGACGATATCGCGGTGGACCTGTTGGCCTATGGCAAGGCCGGTCTCGAGCATCTGATCGCGACACCGACGATTCGCGCCGAATCACAACTCAAGCGAGTGCTCCGCGGCCTGGAAGTCATGGCCACGGAGATTCTGCCCGCGTTCCGTTAGGAGCCCGTGATGAAGTTCGGAATTCCCATCGGCAACTTCGGCACCTTCGGCAAGCACGGCGACGCCATGGATGTGGTCGCGGTGGCCGAGAACGCTGAAGCGCTCGGATACGACTCGGTCTGGGTGCATGATCACATCTTCATGCCCGGCCGGATCGACTCGCGCTACCCCTACAACGACTCCGGCGTGGCGGGCTTCGCCTACCACCAGGACATCTACGATCCGATCTCGATCATGGCCGCGGTGGCGGTGCGCACGTCGCGCGTGCAGATCGGCACCAGCGTGCTGATCATTCCCTATCGCGAGCCGCTGCTGCAGGCGCAGATGCTGGCCACGCTTGACCACCTGTCGCACGGGCGGATCGTGCTGGGGATCGGCGTGGGCTGGATGGAGGAAGAGTTCAACGCGCTGGGGCTGGCCGAGCAGTTCCCGATCCGCGGGCGGATCACGGACGAGTGGATGAAGATCTGCATCGAAGCGTGGACGTCCGACGGGCCGGCCACGTTCGAAGGCGAGCACCGCCAGTTCGAGCGGGTGGGCGGCCTGGTCAACTGCGTGCAGGAGCCGCACATTCCGATCTGGGTTGGCGGCAAGGGTCCGATCGCGGCGCGCCGCGTGGCGCGGTACGCGACGGGCTACCACACGATCAGCTCCACGCCGGAGGAAGTCGCGGCGGAGATCAAGATCGTCAACGACGAGGTGGAGCGTCAGGGCCGCGACCCGGCCGAGATCGAGGTCTCGATGCTCGGCCCGATGGTGCTGCTCGACGGCGACCCGGACAGCGTGCGCGGCTTCCCCGCGGTGGCCGGCGGCAGCGCGGATCAGATCGTCGAGACGCTGGGCCAGTATGCGGAGGCCGGTCTGCAGCATGCGCTGACGCTGCCCGCATTCAGCACGCCCGCGTGGGACATCACCCCGCAGGAGCATCACGAAGCGATGCAGCAGCTCGCCGAGGAGGTCATCCCCGCGCTGCGGTAGGAATCCGCTGAACCACTCTGTTCCCCGCTGCCCCCCGAGGGGGAAGCTGCCGAAGGCTGAAGGGGGAGTCCCGGATCGGCCGCCGACGTGAATGATGCGCTGATTGACGGGTGGCAACCAGAGCAATACGCGCGCTTCCGCGCCGAGCGTGAGCAGCCGTTCCACGACCTGTTGGCGCTGGTGTCGCCGGTTCCCGGCGGACGGGTGGTGGACCTGGGCTGCGGCACCGGGGCGTTGACGCGGGTGCTGCACGAGCGCACGCAGGCGGCGGAGACGGTCGGAGTGGACCGCTCGGAGGCGATGCTGGAGCAGAGCGCTCAGCACGCCGGCGCGGGCGTGCGCTTCGAGCGGGGCGACATCGCCGCGTTCGCGGGGAGCGGCCTGGACGTGGTGTTCGCGAACGCGTCGCTGCAGTGGGTGGACGATCACGAGACGCTGTTCCCGCGACTGGCGTCGACGCTCAAGCCGGGCGGACAGCTGGCGGTGCAGATGCCCTCGAACAACGACCACGTGTCGCACGTCACGGCGCACGTGGTCGCGCGGGAGCCGCGGCACGCCGCAGCGCTGGGCGGCTATGTCCGCGAGTATCCGCTGCGCGAGCCCGAGTGGTACGCAGAACTGTTCGCGCGGCTCGGGTTCGCGGAGCAGCAGGTCCGCGAACAGGTCTACCTGCACCGCCTGCCGGGCCCCGCGGAGGTCGTGGAGTGGGTCAAAGGCTCGCTGCTGACGGACTATCGCAATCGCCTGTCCCCGGCAGACTACGAGGCATACCTCGCCGACTACCGGGAGCGCCTGCTCTCGGTGCTGCCCGATGAGCGCCCGTTCCTCTACCCGTTCAAGCGGATCCTACTATGGGCTCGGATGGCCTAGTGAGGGTGGAGCGTCGTCAATGCCGCCCGTACCAGTTGAGTCCGGCGACCGTAGCGCGTCTGCTTCACCTGGGGACGGCTACCCGATCCCGCCTCGATGAGCAACGGGTACCCCGTCGCTGGGTACCCGCCACGGTGGCTGGCCCCGGGAATGTCCGTCTGGCGAAGCGGCCGGCGCTAGGTCCTCTGATCAGGAAATCATGGCGTGCACCATAGGAGCTGGGAATGTTGCTGACGAGCCGAGATCCCCCAGTAGGGATGAAATCCAACCCCACTGAGCTTTCTTGGGGGAGGGGCTAGTCCGGACCCCGCCCAGCGTGGTAGCATCCGATCGCCACCCCGATACTTATGTGGTGAATCAGAGCCAGAATGTGGTCAGATAACGAGACTGAACGCGACTTCCTCAACTTTTCCGGAGTCGCGGGCACCGTGGCCGAGATCATCGAGCAGGCGGAGGGCAGGCCGATATCAATCGGCGTCTCGGGTGCATGGGGTGTCGGCAAGTCATCGATGATCAAGCTGATCGGCGCGGCGTTAGCGAATCGTCCGCAATCGCACGGCCGCGATTTCATTTTCGTCGAGTTCAACGCATGGTTATATCAGGGATACGATGACGCTCGCGCCGCGCTGCTCGAGGTCATCGCCCATCGACTCGTCGATGAAGCCCAAGGGCGCGCCAGCGGGATCGATAAGGCGAGAGAATTGCTCGGCAGAGTGGATTGGCTTCGTGCCGCAATGTATGCAGTTCGCGCCTTGGCTCCAATGGCGCTCGGGCTCCCGCCCATCGGTCTCATTAGCGATGCTGTCCAAATTGGGCGCACGGTACCGATGGGACAGTCCGGTGGATCGCCATCCAGCAACAGTTCGAGCGGCCTATTGCCGCCTAAGCCGGCCTCAACGCCGCCTGAGCAGATCCAAGCCATCCGGGAGTGCTTCGAGGAAACTCTATCGGAGATGGGCGTGACGCTCGTCGTTCTCATCGACGATCTCGATCGTTGCCTTCCACCCACAACTATCTCGACCCTCGAGGCCATACGACTATTCTTATTCCTACAGAATACTGCGTTCGTAATCGCGGCGGATGATGCGATGATCAAGCACTCAGTGCGCCAACACTACGGAGGCGTGGATGAGACCCTAGCGACCAACTACTTCGATAAGCTGATCCAGATTCCGATCCGCGTTCCGCCACTGGGCACGCAAGAGGTCCGGGCATACATGATGCTATTGTTTGTTGAAAACAGCAGCCTCCCAGCGTCGGACAAAGAGGACATTCGGCGGAAGGTGTGCGTCCAACTCGCTCAGACATGGCGCGGGCAACGAGTAGACCGAGCTTTCATGCAGAAGACCCACAATAATTTGCCCAGGGATCTGGTCACCCGACTCGACACCGCAGATCGGCTTGCCCCGCTGATGACCACAACGACGCAGATCCGGGGCAACCCGCGCTTGATCAAGCGGTTCCTGAACGCTCTCTCAATCCGCATGGCGATTTCCCATGCGCACGGCGTTGGCGTGGATGAAGCTGTTCTTACCAAGATGCTACTGTTCGAGCGGTGTGCCGCGCCAGCCGCCTATGACGCATTGGCCAAACACGTGAACGAGCATCCTGAAGGCAAACCAAGCTTCCTCGCACCTTGGGAAGAGCGCGAACACGGAGGCGATCACAAAGAGTTTGAGGAGCCTTGGAGTGATCCGTTCATCCGCGAGTGGCTCAAGGTGCCGCCGTCCCTCGCCGATATCGATCTTCGGGGCGTCCTCTATGTAAGCCGAGAGCATGCGCCGCTCATCACCGCGGGAGATCGACTCTCGTCGGAGGGCGCTGAGATTTTAGCTGCTATTCTTGAACATCCAGAGATGGCATCGGACCTAAAGGGCCGGCTTGTCGAGTTGCCGAGACCGGAGGCAACGTTCATCATGGACCGAATTCTCGAACGAGCTCAGCAGGAGCAGGAATGGGGTGTGCCGCCGATTCTCGATGCCGGCTTAGCTATTGCTGCCGCGGACATTGCGCAAGGCGCCCGGCTAGGGGCATTCCTTCGGGAGCGCCCCCCCGCTCAGATCAAACCGAGCATCGTTCCCAAGATCGGCGACCAACCATGGGCGGCAGGCGTGTTCGACACTTGGGAAACGTCCTCCGTGGCGCCAACCGTGAAGGCCGCCATTGATCGAGAGCGAAAGAACATTGGGAACGTCTAGGTCAGGCACTGGCCCTGGACAGGGCGTCCCACTCGTTCCACCGTGGGTACCCGCGCTCCCAGAGCAACTAGAGGACGGCCCCGACATTGATTCAACTGTTGACGGTGATCAGATCCCGTTGATGGCACCTTCACCGACTGCACCACGTGGGCGGTTCGGCCCGGCCCGCTCGAGTCTAGGGCGTTTTGCCCGAGATGGTTCGCCGTCTGACATGCGAAGGGGATTGGGCCACTATGTGCGTCGGGGGTACGGCGGTACGCCAACAGCCACCCGGCGTATGGGCGGGGCAATTCGTACCGGTGGCAGACTCTACGGTGCTCTGTCCTCTGGCTCTGGGGGCGAATCAGGGTCACCCAGGAGCGGGTTCACCCTCTCAGACCTTGCGGGGCGATCGGCAGACGAAATAATAGACCTTCTGATCGAGCAAGTGCGACCGGTCGACGGTACGCAAGACGCTGAAGCGGGGCGATCCGCCATTCGACACGCGCTCTCTGATTTACTCGACCGATTTCCGGAAGCCGATCTCTTGCTGCTCACGGAAGAGCAGTGCGTCTTTGCAGTTGAAAGGTGCGTTGCGTTGGATGTCTACCAGATTATCCAGCTCGACGTTGGGAAGACCGTGCAAGAGAAAGCACCGAGCGCCAGCGATGCTCTTTCGCGGCTCAAGGATATCAAGGACTATGTTGTGGAAACCGTCTCGTCAGGATTCCGTTCTCTGAGGACGGCCGGTACGCCGCTGTCCCCCCGTCGCGTCTCCGCTCTAGCCCGTGGAGCTCTGCAACAGACCTTCGAGGTCTTTGAAGCGTACGTCCGATGAGGATCGCATGCGCTCCCAGGGATGATCTTGCTCGCGCGGGGCCTCACGACCTTGACATTGTCTTGTTCGAAGCGGGGAGCAAGCCGGGGCAGGCTTCCGTCGGCGCTGCCGTTCAGGATGTCATCCGCCGTCAACAGCTAGATCCTTCAACGGCGGCATGGGATCTGCTGTCCATAGCGCTAGCGGTCGTTGCAGCCGACATGAGTGTTCCCAGAAGCGATAGTCCAGATGGGTGGACAAGGAACATCGACCTCCAAGTCGCCGTGAACGAACCAGACGTCTGGACCTCGCATTCTACGATTCTCACTACACAGCTTCGGTTCCTGACGACTGACATCTGGAACATCACGTTCTTCAAGAGTGGCTCATCGCGTGCACCCCAGGCACGGATGGCTTACCATGAACAGGATTCAATCGTTCTACTGTCCGGTGGGCTCGACAGCCTAATCGGTGCAATCGATCTCGTCGGCACGCGTGGCAAGACACCCTACGCAGTCAGTCAGATCGCCCAAGGGGACAAGCAGACGCAGTGCTTGTTCGCCTCGATGATTGGCGGTGGCCTCGCTCATCTCCAGCTGAATCACAATGTGAGATACTCAGGCAAGAACGAGCGCTCACAGCGGGCAAGATCGATCGTGTTCCTGGCCTACGGCGTACTCGCAGCCACAACCCTGGCGCGCTATCGCGATGGAGATGAGATAACGCTCTTCGTTTGCGAGAATGGGTTCATATCGCTGAACCCGCCACTTACTGGCTCGCGTCTCGGCAGCCTAAGCACTCGAACTACACACCCTGTCTTTTTCGAGTTGTTTCAAGAACTGCTCGAAGCCGTCGGCATTCGGGTACGATTGGAAAACCCATACCAATTTCTGACCAAGGGAGAGATGATTCAGAGGTGCGAGGATCAGGCGCTGCTCAGTAACACCGCCGCTCTCAGCACAAGTTGCGGTCGCTATGCACGTCACGGCTACACGCACTGTGGGCGATGCCTTCCGTGTTTGATCCGAAGATCAGCGTTCTATTCCGCAAAGCACTCGGACAGCACACACTATGTATACGCCGACCTCTCGTTGGACGATCATCGGCACGCCCGCCACGATGACGTACGTTCGGCGGCGATGGGGGTCGCGTCCGCGGAAGCAGATGGCATCTCAGCCTGGGCCGGTCCGACGCTGAGTTCCGCATTGTTAGGCGATCTTGCACCTTTCGAAGATGTGTTGAGGCGCGGGATTGGCGAACTCGGAGCATTCCTACGGGGCTTGGGTGTTGCGTGATCGATTTTCATTGCCACTTGGATCTCTATCCAGATCCCCAAGGTGTCGCGCGCGTATGCGCCGACCAAGACGTGCGCGTCCTTTCGGTCACGACCACCCCGAGCGCATGGATGCAAACGAGTGCATTGTCTGATGGTCACGGTTGGACTGCACTTGGCCTCCACCCTCAGCTTGCCCACGAGCGGAACACCGAGTTAGGTCTCTTCGACGATCTCATCACGCAAACCCGATATGTTGGTGAGATCGGGCTCGACGGCGCACCGGAGCTCCGCGAGCATCGGTCGGACCAAGGATCCGTCTTCGAGCACATACTCCAAACCTGTGCCCGCACCGGCGGACGGATCTTGTCCGTTCACAGCCGCCGCGCCGCTAGCGCCGTGCTGGACGCCATCGAGACACACCCGGACGCCGGGACGTTCGTGCTCCATTGGTTCTCCGGTAGTCCGCGGGAACTCAGGCGCGCAATCGAGCTCAAGTGTTGGTTTAGCGTGGGCCCTGCGATGTTGCTCGGTAAGCACGGGAGAATGCTTGCGGAGTTGATGCCGCGAGATAGGATATTGACAGAGTCAGACGGGCCGTTCGCACGAATCGACCGTAGGTCCATTCTGCCGTGGGAAGTTGGTCGAGCGGTAGATGTCCTCGCACATCTCTGGAACAGCGACATCGGCGAAACTCAGTTGACCCTAGATGAAAACCTTCGACGCCTCATTGTAAATCAGTAGCGTGGTGCGCGGTGGGCCCCGGTGCCCCGTTCCGGCCACGCGAAATCGTAGTCCGGCCCTAGGATCCGTCATGCGCGAGTCACAGTAACGGCTTCGCTCCGTGCGTTCTCCAATCGGCGAAGAGACCTTGTCTGTTGACCGATGATGCATCAGCCAGCGCTGGTGGGGCGCGCAATCGATATAGCACAGCTTGATCGCCCCTCAGCTGCCAGCCCTGAGCGACTCGTCGGCGCTCAGCCGCCCGCCGATCCCGCCCCTGGCGACTAGTGGTAGATCTGCTGCAGCATGCCGCCCATCAACGCGGCGCGCTCCGTATCGGAGAGTTGCTCGCTCGCCCGGAACGCCTCGACGCTCTGCTCGTGGGTCAGCAGGTTGGCCCGGCCGAGGGGGCGAATCTTCGCGTGGCCGAAGCCACGCGTGATGCAGAGGAAGGGGCGCCCTTCCTCCGACCTGTCCAGCTGGGGCCGCCCCTGGACGGCCGTGCGGAACGGCCGTGGGCGTTAGTCGCCGGCGGGGGTGGCGGTGAGGTCGGCGCCGGTGCGGGTGTCCTTTTCGAAGGCGCCCTTGAGGTCGAGCTCTTTGGCGATCTCTCGGGTGGCGGGGATGACCTCCTCGCCGAACAGGCGCAGGCTGCGCATCGAGTCCTCGTGGGTCATCGCGCCGTCGCCGTCCCAGAAGAAGATCTGGCCGGGGCGGAGGTATTCGAGCACGTGCTTGATCTTGGGGATCACCGTCTTGGGCGTGCCGGTGATGATCGTCATGCGCTGCTTCTGGTCCTCGTAGCTGCCGAAGATGTCCGCGGCTTCGGGCTGCTTCTGTTCGCGTGCGGCCAGCGCAGCCGCGGCTGCGGAGGTGCGCCCGCGTGCGGCGGCGGCGGCGAAGTTCTGGATCGTGGGCAGGACGTTGGTGCGGCTGGTCAGGCCGGGCAGGTTCTGCAGATTGGCGCGGACGACGCCCTGGTTGCCCTCGAGGAAGGGGTTGCTGGGCCCCTGCAGGTAGCGGCGGCCGGCCTCCTCAGCCAGCTCCTCGGTCTCGTCGACGTGGACCTTGAAGAGGTAGCCGTGGTGCTCGGTGCCGGCCTCGTAGCCGTTCTCTTTGGCGACCTCGTCGTAGTAGGCGAACGACTGCTTGGTCGGTTCGAGGTCGGTGGCGAGCATCACGTAGGGGTAGCGGTGCTCGGCGGTCCACTTGACCGTGTTGCGGCTCATGATCCCGGGGATCCAGATCTGCGGGTGCGGGGTCTGGAGCGGCCGCGACCAGGGGTTGACGTAGCGGTACTGGTAGTGCTCACCCTCCCAGCGGAACGGGCCGGGGCTGCTCCAGGCCTTGACGACGAAGTCGTGCGCCTCCTGGAAGCGTTCCCAGTTGAAGGGGGCCTGGGCGTTGTGCGAGACGCTTTCGCGCCCACCGCCGCGGACCCAGCCGGTGACCAGCCGACCCTCGGAGATCATGTCGATCTGGGCCAGCGTCTCGGCCAGCCAGAGGGGGTCCTCCCAGATCGGCAGGATGTTGCCGAGCAGGACGATCTTGGCCTTCTTGGTGATGCGGGCGAGGATCGCCGCCTCGACGTTCATCACGCTGCCCATGCAGAACGGGGTGGAGTGATGCTCGTTGAGCATCAGCGCGTCGAAGCCCATCTCCTCGGCGTAGATTTTTTCGTCGAGGTAGCGGTGGTAGAGCTCCGAGCCCACGTGCGAGTCGTACGCGGTGTTGCTCGCATCGAGGTCGGTGAGGTCGAGGCCGGTGGCTCCGAAGAAGCCGGTCTGTGCGTCCTGATAGGGGCGCTCGGTGAAATAGCCGATCAGCATGATTCGTTCTCCGTGGCCGCACTGGCCTGAGTTGCGCGAGGATCGTTCGCCTCCCGCGTAGAATGCCAAACTGCGCAGCAATTTGCTACCCATCGGCCGCCGCGCCAACGCCGTGCAGTGAAGGAGTGGGCGATGTCCGCGCCCGTGATCATCGAAGCCGCGATCAACGGCGGCACGCCGAAGTCGCGCAATCCCAACTCGCCGCGGTCGGTTGAGGAGATCGCCGGCGACGCGATCCGCGCGGTTGACGCAGGGGCCGCGATCGTGCACAACCACAACGACGACCCGGTCATCGGCGAGGGCCCGCGGTTGCGCGCCGGCTGGCACGACCCGCAGCCCTACATCGACGCCTGGCGGGCGGTGCTCGACCAGCGGCCGGACACGATCTTCTACCCGACGCAGGCGAGCGGCGGCCCGGGCACGGACATTTCGGTGCGGCTCAGCCACATCGCCGCGCTCGATGCGGCGGGCGTGCTCGGCCAGGCGCTGATCGACCCCGGCTGCGTGGCGCTCGGCGGCGCCGACGCCGAGGGCCTGCCGAACGACAGCGACAATGTCTACATCAATACCTACCGCGACGCGCGGGGGATGTTCGCGCTGTCCAATCGGCTGCGCGGTGGACAGGGCCGCGGGGCAAGCATCTCGATCTTCGAGCCGGGCTTCCTGCGCGTGGTGCTGGCGTATCACAAGAAGGGGCTCGTGCGCCCGGGCTCGCTGGTCAAGCTCTACTTCGGCGGCGGCGACCCGCTCGGCTTTGGGATGTTCCCGACCGAGCCCTGCCTCAACGCCTACCTCTCGATGCTGGAGGGCACGGGGCTGCCCTGGTCGGTCGCGCTGATCGGCGGCGACGTCGTCGAGCAGGGTCTGGCGCGGCTGGCGCTGGAGCGCGGCGGGCACGTGCGGGTGGGGCTCGAAGACCACCACGGGCCGCGCCAGCCGACCAACACGGCGCTGATCGAGGAGCTGGTCAGCCTCTGCGACGAGGTCGGGCGTCCGGTCGCGACGGCCGGCGAGGCCCGCGCGATTCTCGGCCTGCCGGCGGCGTAGGATGCTTGTGGAAGAAGGGGCTGCGATGGAGTGCACGGCGGTCATCAGGCGCGACGGAGAGTGGTGGATCGGCTGGATTGCCGAGGTGCCAGGGGTCAACGGCCAGGAGCGCACGATCGAGGAGCTGCGTGTGAGCCTCGCTGAGGCGCTGTCGGAGGCGCTGGAGTTCAATCGCCGCGAGGCCTTTGCGGCAGCCGGCGACGACTATCTGGAGGAAAAGCTCGCTGTTGCATGAAGCGTGTCGATCTGCTGCGGCATCTTCGCCGGCATGATTGCGCGCAAATCCGGAAAATCAGCGAGACAGCGGCGCGCTCAATCTGTCGGGAGTTCAGGGCGACTCCCCTCCACCAAGAATCTTCGGGACAAGTCGGGTCTCATCTCCCCCCGCTCTGCGGGGGGAGATGTCACGGAGTGACAGAGGGGGGCTCCCCCGCTTGGCCAGATACAGCAGCGTCACTGAGTCGGGCCGAGCCCCCCTCTGCCTTCGGCATCTCCCCCCGCTTTGCGGGGGGAGAGTGATCCCGAGCGTTCCCCCGGCGCGATGAACGAACGGATGCCCACTACGCTCTTGGGCAACGGAACCGGATCAAGGAATCGACGATGCCACGACTGCTTGGGGCGGACCTGCGCGAGTTTCTGCAGCAGCCCGAGAGCGGGGTCCTGGCCACGCTGCGCCAGGACGGACGGCCTTACACGGTGCCCGTCTGGTGGCTCTGGGAGGGCGAGGTCGACGACGACGCGCACTCCGAGCGCAACCCGCCGCGCGGCGTGTTGTGGCTGACGGGGACGCTGACGCGAGTCTGGTGCCGGCAGCTGATGAATGACGCTCGGGCATCGATCTGCGTCGAGACGAGCGCGCCGGCGCCGCGTCACGTCGGCGTCGACGGTCATTGCGAGGCGCTGACGCTGCCGGACTTCGATATCTGGCCGATCTCGCGCAAGCTGGCCGAGAAATATGTGGGCCGCGGCGATCCGGCGAACGACGATGCGGTCGACGCGTTCTTCGCGAACATGCAGACCGAGCCGCGAATGCTGTTTCGGCTGACGCCGGAGAAGTGGCGGGCGATCGATCTGACGGTCTACCGCGGCAAGCGCGAGGACCGCGAGTTCCAGGCTGCGCAGCGGGCCTCCTGACCGTCACAGCTAGCGATGGCCTGCGCGCCGGGGGGCGGGCGCGGTGAGCCTCGTGCGCCAACGCTCCGGGCTGCTGTCGAACGACGCCTTCCGGCGCGTCTGGGCGGCGGGCGCGATCACCGGCATGGTGCGCTGGCTCGACATGCTGGTGCTCACGCTCTACGCCTACGAACTGACGGGCGAGCCGAGCAGCGTGGCGCTGGCGTTTCTGGTCCGGATGCTGCCGCGGCTGTTGTTCGGGATGTTCGTGGGGGCGCTGGCGGACCGCTTCAACAAGCAGCGGATCTGGTTCGCATCGCTGTTGACGTTGTCGGTGCTGTACTTCGGTCTGACAGCGCTGGTGGCGCTGACCGAGATCGCGTTCTGGCAGCTGCTGGCGTTCGTGTTCGTGGCGGGCACGATCTGGTCGGTCGAGTTTCCGACGCGGCGGGCGATGATCGCCGATGTGGTGGGTCAAAACCAGGTCGGGCGGGCGGTGGGGCTGGACTGGAGCACGGACAGCGTGGTGCGGATTCCCGGTCCGCTGATCGGCGCGGGCTTCCTGCAGGCGTTCGGGGCCGAGTGGGCGTATCTGTTCACGGCCTGCGTGTTTCTGGCGGCGGCGGCGATTGCATCGACACTGAAGTATCAGCGCACGATGCGCCCGGGCGTGCAGCCACAGGGCTTCGGCGAAGTCGCGCGCGCCACACTGCGCGACGTGGTGGCGGGGATCGCCTACGTGCGCGGCCGCGGGCTGCTGGTCGGCGCGTTGGTCGTGACGCTTTCGTTCAATCTGCTCTACCCGGCCTACAATGCGGCGCTGCCCGAGATCGGGCTCAACTTCCTCGGCGTGGACCAGTTTCGGATCGGCGTGATCGAGGCGGTGGTCGGGGTCGGCTCGGCGCTCAGCGGGCTGGTGATCGCGGGCTGGGCGAGCTGGGCTCAGTCGGGCCGCATCTACTACTTCGGCACCGCCTGGTTCGTGCTCTGCGTGACGGGCATCGCCCTGTCGGGCCTCTATCCGCTGACGGTGATGATCGGGTTCTGCATGGGCTTCGGATTCTCCGCCTTCGCGATCATGCAGACGTCGCTGTTGGTCACGAGGACGCCGCCGGAGATGCGCGGACGAATGATGGGCGTGCTGTCGTTCGTGATTGGGATCGGCCCGGTGACGGGCTTGCAGGTGTTCCTGCTGTTTGACTGGTTCGGCGTGCGCGGCGGGGTGCTGGTGGTGGTGGCCGAAGCGCTGGCGCTGATCGCGGTGGCGGGCGTGTTCTGGCCGATGATTCTGAAGCGTTTGCCAACCAGCGATCCGACGTTGGCAGCCATATCGGCGCCGCAGCGCGCGGGCTGACATAGACTGAACCTCGCGCTGATCGACGCAGTGATCGACGCACGGATCGCCAGCGGAACGGGTGTTTGGCTGTGAGCACGATGCGGCGGCGCAGGCAGTTCAAGGCCGAGGTGCTGACGTTGAACGGCACGTCGCTCAGCGAGTGTTTCGCGATCATCGACATCGAGACGACGCGGGCCGGCGCGACGCGCGAGCGAAAGTGGCGGGGGCGTTTCAGCTCGCTGTCGAACCCGCAGCACGTGTTCGCGGGGCCCTATCTGTTGCGCCCGCGCGGCGAGGAACGACACGCGCGGATCGAGGTCACGGAGGGAGGGGGCGACCGGATGGGTGTGACGAGCGACGAGTACGGGTTCCTCGGCAGCGGCGATCCGCCGCGGGTGAAGCGTCGATGACCACGTTGTCGACCGACCGCACGGCGAGCCGCGAGCTGCGCGAGCAGGTTGAGGCCGCCGCGTCGGTCGCACCGACGCTGGCCGTCGCGAGCGGCGAGGCGAAGAACGCGGCGCTGCGCGCGACGGCGCGGCTGCTGCGTGAGCGCAGCGATCGGATCGCGAGCGAGAACGCCGCCGACGTGGAGGAGGCGCGCGAGCGGCTCAGCGTGGCGCTGCTCGACCGGCTGCTGTTGACGCCCGAGCGGATCGAAGCGGTCGCGCGCGGGGTTGAGGTGATCGCCGACATGGACGATCCGATCGGCGAACTGATCGACGAGCGGCGGGCCGGCAACGGGCTGCGGATCGAACGCCGGCGGGTGCCGCTGGGGGTGATCGCGTCGGTCTACGAGAGCCGCCCGAACGTGACGATCGACATCGCCGTGATCTGCCTGAAGAGCGGCAACGTGGTGGTGTTGCGCGGTGGTCGTGAGGCGCGGCGCAGCAATGCGGTGCTCGCGCAGACGCTGCGCGACGGTCTGGCCGAAGCGGGCCTGCCGGCCGATGCGGTGCAGCTGGTGCGCAGCGCCGACCGCGAGCTGGTCGGCGAGATGCTGGCGATGAACGACCTGATCGATCTGATGGTCCCGCGCGGCGGCAAGGCGCTGATCGAGCGGGTCCGCGACGAGGCGGCGATGCCGGTCGTGGCCGGCGGCGTGGGCATCTGCCACACCTACGTGGACGCCGCGGCCGACCTCGAGATGGCGCTGGAGGTGGTGGACAACGCGAAGACGCGGCGCGTCTCGATCTGCAACGCGCTGGATGTGGTGCTGGTGCACGAGGGGGTGGCGGAGCCGTTTCTCAGGGAGCTGGCGCAGCGCTGGTCGCCGCAGACGCATCCGGCGGGCGGCGTCGAGCTGCGAGCCGACGCGCGCGCGCTGCAGCTACTCAGCAGTACGCCGGCGCGCGCGCTGCCGGCCGAGGAAGAGGATTTCGACACCGAGTTCCTCGCGATGGTCGCGGGCGTTCGGGTGGTGCCCGATTCGGAGGCTGCGTTGGGGCACATCGCCGAGCATGGCTCGGGGCACTCGGAGGCGATCATCACGGGTGACGCGGCGCTGGCGGAGCGATTTCTGCGCGAAGTCGACGCGGCCGCGGTGTACGTCAACGCGTCGACTCAGTTCACCGACGGCGGCGAGTTCGGGTTGGGCGCAGAGGTGGGGATTTCGACGGGCAAGTTCCACGCGCGCGGGCCGATGGGCCTGCGCGAACTCACGTCGTACAAGTGGGTCGTGCGCGGCGACGGGCAGACACGGCCCGGCTAGCGGCGAGGCGCCCGGCCGGCCGCGGCGCAGGCGCTCGCCGTGCGGCGCGCAATTCGGTGGTCGATCGACGTTGTATCGTCTGCACAGCGGGGGTCGTCGCTGCGCTGTCAGCAGCGATGCGCGGATCGTGTCGCGCCGGTGAGCGACCCTGCACGGCCTGATTGAGGAACCGATATGGCAACCGCAGCAGCACAACCATCCGTCGAGAGCATGACCAACGCCGCCCAGGCGTTCGTCGACAGCCTGACCGCTGAGCAGCGCGAGCGGACCACCTACGAATACCTGGATGGCGAGCGGATCTTCTGGTACTACCCGCCGGTCAATCGTCACGGCCTGCCGCTGCGCGACATGACGGCGGCGCAGCGCGAGCTGGCCTACGCGCTGATGCGCACGGGCCTGACGGAGCGTTCCTACGGGCAGGCGGTGGAGATCATCGACCTGGAGCTGATCCTCGGCGAGATCGAGCGCCGAACGGGCCGGCCCAGCTTCGTGCGCGACCCGGAGCTCTACTACTGGACCATCTTCGGCTCGCCCGGGGACCCGGAGTCGCCGTGGGGCTGGCGCGTAGAGGGCCACCACGTCTCGCTCAACTACAGCCTGTGGGGCGACCGGGTGATCTCGCTGACGCCGTTCTTCTTCGGCTCGAACCCGGCCGAGGTGCGGGCCGGCCCGCGCAACGGTCTGCGCATCCTCGACGACCGCGAGGTGCTGGCCTGGGAGCTGATGCACAGCCTCGACGACGCGCAGCGCAGCGTGGCCACGATCTACAGCGAGGCGCCGTGGGACATCCTGACCTACAACGCGTCGCGCGTCTCGCTGCCGCCCGAGCAGGGCCTGCCCGCGAGCGAGTTCACGGACGCGCAGCGCGATCTGCTGCGGCGGCTGGTGGGGGTGTACGTCGACCAGGCGCCGGCGGACGTGGCCGAGGAGAAGTGGCGCAGGATCGAGTCGGCGGGCTTCGAAGGGCTGCACTGGGCCTGGGCGGGCCCGCTCGACCGCAGCGAGCCGCACTACTACCGGATTCATGGGGGCAACTTCGTGGTCGAGTTCGACAACCGACAGAACGGGGCGAATCACATTCACTCGGTCTGGCGGGACATCGAGAACGATTTCGCGAACGACGTACTCGGCGAGCACCTGCTGCTCTACCACGTGCTCTAGGCGCCGATGTTTCACTACGAACGCGAGAGCCGCACGCCGCACTCCGAGTGCTACATCGTGGAGAACGAGTCGGGCAGCCGCGGGCGAGTCGATCTGCATTTCGCGGCGCCGCTGATCTACGCGACGCTCTGCGTCCCGGAGGCGTGGTCGGAAGAGGATGTCCAAGACGTGATCGCGGATGTCGACGACCGGCTCGCGAGCTCGGCCGACCCGCTGCGCGATGATCTGATTGTGACGGTCTGGCGGGGCTCGGAGATCGGCGTCTGGTTTACCAACGCCGACATCGAGGCCACTGCCGCCGATGAGTTGAGCAGCCAGGCGCCGGCCTCGCAGAACTGAATCCGACGTAACCCGAACGAGAGATAGCCATGCCCGAAGACACCGCCGAAGCAGAAGTCGCAGCGCTGGAAGCGAGCGAGGCCGCCGACGCGGCCGACGCCGTCGAGCTGTTGCTCAACGGCCGGATCGAAGAGGTCTTGCCGCCCGAGGAGCTCGGCGAGTTCCACGATTTCATCCGTGAAGAGGCGCTGATGCGGCGGCGCTTCGCCGTGTCATTCCGCGTCGAGTGCCGCTGCCTCGCCTGGATCTCCTACCAGCTGAGCAACATCGTCACGCACGAGGACGGGATCGAGTTCTCGGCCCGGCCGATTCAGACCTACGTGCCGGATCACGAGCCGGACGTGGAGCACCCCGAGGGCGCGACTGAAGACCCGCCCGAGGCGGTGCTTGACTGGCCGATCTGGCCGCTGGAGATCTACCAGGACGAGCTCGACGAGCTGGAATCGCTCGAAGAAGCAGCTGACGACGACGCGTGAGCGACGACGCTGCACGGTTCGAGGCCGTCTTCTTCGACCTCGATGGCACGCTCGTCAGCGAGCGCGTCGGCGTGCGCGAAGCGCGCTGCGCGGCCGGCAGCGAGCTGGTCCGCCGCGGTCTGACGACGGTCGCGCCGGACGGATTCGCCGACACGGTGGAGCAGGTCGTCGCCGACGTGCTGCGCGCGAACGGCGGGCAATGGCCTCCATGGTTCGATAAGGCAGGCTGGCTCGCGCGGGCGCTCAAGCGAATCGGCTGCGAGCTCGATCCGGACAGCGCTGCGTTCGCTGGTGCGTTGGCGGTCTACGCCGACGAGCGGATCGAGCGGGCGACCGCGATCCCCGGCGCGCTCGAGGCAATTGTCGCTGGGCGGCGGCACGGGCCGGTTGGCGTGATCACCAATTTCATTGACGCCGACATGCAGCGGCGCAAGATCGCGTCGGCGGGGCTCGAAGGCCAGTTCGATGCGCTGTTCATTTCCGGCGAGGTGGGCTGCGCGAAGCCCGACCCCGAGATCTTCAGGCATGCGGCGAGGCAGCTCGGCGTTGATGTCACGCGGACGGTGCACGTCGGCAACTCAGTGATCTCCGACGTCGATGGCGCGCTCGCGGCAGGGGCCGCCGCGGTGTTGGTCGAAGAGGGCTCCCGTCCGCGCCCCGACGGTCTGGATCAGGCGGTGGTGTGGTGCGAAGATCTGGCTGAGGTCGTGAGGTGGTTGGCAGAGTAAATCGGGGGCTTCCACGTCGACGGCGGATCGTTGACCTGGAAGGGAGCGAGTACGTCATTGACAAGCTCCTCAGCAAGGGCTTGTCGCTCGACCGCGCCGTCGAAGTGCTGAACGGAGCCCCGAAGTTCGATACTCAGCCAGAATCGAACGTGCCCGACGAGAGTGGACGCGATCGGATCCAGCCCGAGCGGCTGATCATGGTCGGGCCCGATCGTGGGGGCCGGATGTTGACCTTCGTGCTGGAGCATCCGGACGCCGACCGCATCAGTCAAGTGGTGACCGGCTGGATTTCCGATGCCGCCGACATATCTGGCTATGCTCAAGGCGGAGGGATGTCGAAGTGGCAGAACGGCTGACCGATACTGAAGAACGGGCGCTCTATGGCGATCCGTCCAGGCGCAACCCGATCGAGATCGAGGTGGCGCCCGACGCGGGTCTGATCCTGCGGGTTCGATTTTCCGGCGAAGAACAGGCCGAACTGCACCGGGCTATCGGTCGTGACGAGAATCCGATCAGGTTCATTCGCGAGACGACCATGGCTCGCGTGCGCGAGCTGCTCGCCGAAGCCGATGACGCAGGCGATCTGACCGCCGCCGACTGAGAGCCGTGGCGCGTGCGCTGCGCGAAGCCCGATCCCGAGATCTTCCGGCATGCGGCGCGGGAGCTCGCCGTTGATGTGACCCGGACGGTGCACATCGGCAACTCAGTGATCTCTGACATCGATGGCGCGCGCGCGGCAGGGGCCGCCGCGGTGTTGGTAGAGGAGGGCTCGCGCCCGCGCCCCGACGGTCTGGATCAGGCGGTGGTGTGGTGCGAAGATCTGGCTGAGGTCGTGAGGTGGTTGGAGGGCTGAGGCCATGGCTGCGCCGTTCCGTCGAAGACGGATTCTGAGGCTGATGGCGAGCGCAACCGTGCACGAGAAGCTGTCGAGGCATGGTGTGTCTGTGCAGCATGCCAACGAAGTGCTGTTCGGGAGTCCGAAGTTGTTCCGCCAGGAACCGCAGGTGATCCACACCGCTGACGGCAGATCCAAACGGACACCACGGCGCTGGCTGATGATCGGCCCGGACGGCAGCGGTCGGATGCTGACGTTCGTGCTTGAGTTGCCGGTTCAACGAGTGAGTGCGATCGTGACCGGCATGCCGGCCCGGGAGGTCGACGCGGCTCGCTATGATCTTCCTGGAGGAATGCCGATATGGACGAGCCGCTGAAGGGCGCCGTGGGACCAGACCCGTTCGTCTACGAGGTCGACCCGGCGCCGCTCACGGAGGACGAGGAGCTCGAGCTGTACCGCTCCTTGCCGCCTGGCGAGCCGATCGAGATCGAAGTCGATCGCGATGCCGGGATCGTCTTCGAAGTTGATTTCGATCGAGCGGAATGCGAGGTCCTGTTCGGCGCGATCGGTGACGCCAACCCGTTCGAGTTCATTAAGTCGGCGGCGCTTGAGCGCGCACATGAGCTACTCGCGGCCACCGCGCAGTCCCCCGAGGTTGAGAGCATCAGCGCCTCGGACTGAGGCCGCTCGCGTTCCGGCCCGGAGCAGATGTTTGAGATCGAAGTTGACGTCAGCGGCGAGGGAGCTCGGTGTTGATGCGACCCGGACGGTGCGCATCGGCAACTCAGTGATCTCTGACATCGATGGCGCGCTCGCGGCAGGGGCGGCCGCGGTGTTGGTCGAAGAGGGTTCCCGCCCGCGCCCCGGCGGTCTGGATGAGGCGGTCGTGTGGTGCGAAGACCTCTATGACGTTGCCGGTTGGCTGAGCGGTGCCTGAGCAGCGCCCGCGGCCCACTCAAGGCCTGACGATCACGCCGAGCGGTGCGACCAAGATCGCCCGGCGCGGCTACGTCCTTGACGACGCGCAAGCCGTATACGAGCGCAGTCCCAAGTGGATATGGCAGGACGAGCGGTTCGCTCAGGACGAAACGGGCGAGGTCTCGGTCCGCCCGCCGCGGTGGCGGCTGATCGGACGTGGTCCTGCCGGCGTCATCCTGGCTGTGGTGATCGATCTCCCCAAGCCTGATGGAGGCTCGGAAGTGGTCTCAATCTACGAGGCCTCGCCGCTGGACAAGGGTCGCTACGCTGAAGATGCAAGGAGCACGCGATGACCGATTCCCGCACCGCATGGCTCGAATCTCTCGATCCGGAGGTGCGCGCAGAAGTTGAGGCGGAAATCGCCGACTATGAAGATCCGGACAACTACGAGTACGTGGACGATGACTGGACGCCGCCCGAGAACCCCGGTATGCGACTGACCGTCGAGTTCAACCGGGAGGAAATCAAGACACTGTCCAAGGCGTACGGTGCGTCCGTCGAGATGTTCGAGATCATGCACGATGCGCTCATGGCGCGCGCGCGAGCGCTGTTGGCGGAGCGTGGTGACTCTGAATCGGATACCGTCGCCGCCGCCGACTGAAGCCTACTTCCGCGCGATGACCCGCCTCGCCGCCTCTGCCACCGACGCCGACGTCAGCCCGTACTCCTCCAGCAGCGCCTGCCACGGGCCCGACTGACCGAAGCGGTCGGCGACGCCGACCTGCTCCATGGGAGTCGGGGCGTGGAGCGCGAGCGTGCGCGCGACGAGCGAGCCGAGGCCGCCGATCACGTTGTGTTCTTCGGCGGTGACGATCGCGCCGGTCTCGCGCGCCGCGGCGATGATTGCGGCTTCATCGATCGGCTTCAGCGTTGACATATTGAGCACGCGGGCAGCGATGCCCTCGGCGGCGAGCGCGTCGGCGGCGCGGAGCGCCGGCTCGACCAGCAGGCCGCAGGCGAGCAGGCTGACATCCGAACCGTCGCGCAGCTGATCGGCCCGGCCCAGCTCGAAGCGTGGGCCCTCGGTGTAGACGACGGGCAGCTTCGGCCGGCCGACGCGGATGTACCAGGGGTTGGCGTCGTTGGCGGCGGCGACCATCGCCGCTTCGGTCTCGACGACATCGCAGGGCACGACGACGGTCATGCCGGGCAGCGCGGTCACCAGGGCGAGGTCCTCGATCGCCTGGGCCGATGCGCCGTCTTCGCCGACGCTGACGCCGCCGTGGCTGGCGACGAGCTTCACGTTCATGCGCTGCTGGGCGATCTGCACGCGGATCTGGTCGAAGCAATGGCCGGGCATGAAGACGGCGAATGATGCGGCGAAGACGGTCTTGCCGGTGGCGGCGAGGCCGGCGGCCATCGAGATCATGTTGGCCTCGGCCGCGCCGACGGTGAACCAGCGCTCGGGGAACTCGGTCGCGAGTTTGTTACCGCCGGTGGAGGCGGAGAGGTCGGCGTCGAGCGCGACGATGTCGTAGCCCTCGCGGGCGAGGCGCAGCAGGCCGGGGCCGTAGGCCTCGCGAGTCGCGGCGGGCGCGGGAGCAGTCTGGGTGGTCATGCCCAGATCTCCTCGAGGGCCTGCGCGAGTTGCGCATCGCTGGGGCCCTTGCCGTGCCAGCCGGCGGGGTTCTCGGCCATGTAGGAGACGCCGTGGCCCTTGACGGTCTCGGCGATCACGACCTGCGGCGCGCCGGTCGCTTCGCGGGCGGCGCAGAGCGCCTCCACGACGGCGCCGACATCGTGGCCGTCGACGTGATGCACGCCCCAGCCGAAGGCGGACCACTTGTCGGCGACCGGCTCGATGCGCATGATCTCGGCGCCCGCGCCGTCGTTCTGGAAGTGATTGCGGTCGACGATCGCCGTGATGTGGTCGAGTTCGAAGTGAGCCGCCGACATGATCGCTTCCCAGTTCTGACCCTCGTTGAGCTCGCCGTCGCCGAGCAGGCACCAAGTGCGGCTGTCGCGCCCGTCGAGGCGCTGGCCGATGGCGAGGCCGACGCTGAAGGAGAGGCCCATGCCGAGCGCGCCGCCGCTCATCTCGATGCCGGGCGGGCGACCGCGCACGACGTGGCCCTGCAGCTCGCTGCCGAGTGCGCGGAAGCTGGGGATCAGGTCGGGGCTGTAGTAGCCGGACTCGGCCAGCGCGGCGTAGATGACGGGGGTGGCGTGGCCCTTGGAGAGCACGAAGCGGTCGCGGTCGGGCCAGTCGGGATTGCTCGGGTCGTGGCGCATCACGCCGCCGAAGTAGAGAGCGGTGAGGATTTCGACGGCGGAGAGCGAGCCGCCGGGATGGCCCGATTGGGCCGCGTGGGTCATCCGCACGATGTGTTCGCGGATACGGCGGCAGGTCATCTCGAGTTCGGCCACATTGCGCGCGTGGTCGCGCGTCTCCGGCAGCTGCGTCGTGGTCATCGATTCCCCGTCGCGCATAGGTGGTGCAAGCTTTGCGCGCATGTTAACCGCGCACCTCCAAGCGTCCAATCCGCACGTAAATTGCGTTCCGCCATAAGGGGCGGACATACGCTCGCGGTGTGACGCGACCACTCCGCCTGTTCATCGCCGCCGACCTGCCGCGCTCGGCGCAGCGCGAGATCGTCGCGGCGCTCGACGCTGTTCGGGGAGCAGGCGCCGCCGGCCTGCCCGGATGGCGGCTGGTGGCGCCGGCGGCGATTCACCTCACGCTGCGATTTCTGGGCGACACGGCAGAGGAGCGGATCGCCGCCGCGACGGCGGCGCTGGAGCGCAGCGCAGCGATGTCGGCGCCGCTGAGTCTGTCGCTGGGTCCGGGCGGTACGTTCGGGGGCCGGCGGGCGCGGGTGCTGTGGATTGGGCTGGAGGGCCAGCTCGAGCGGTTGGAGCGGCTCGCGGGGTTGCTCAACGAGCAGCTGGCCGTCGAGGGCTGGGACCCGCCGGAGCGGCCGCTGCGGCCGCACATCACGCTGGGGCGGGCGCGGCGCAGCGCGACGCGCGAGCAGGCGGAGGCGGGCAGGCGGGTGGCGGCCCAGGTTGACACGAGTGACCGGACGTTCGCGGTCTCATCGATCCGGCTGATCCACAGCACGCTGACGCCGGCGGGCGCGCGGTATTCCACGCTGGCCACAGCGGGGTTGGGCGCCGCTGTACCATGAGCACCCACTGCCGAGCGACGGATCCGCAAGGAGCAGCGATGCAGAGCAGCCTCATCTCCAAGATCGAAAAGGCACGAATCTACGCCAGCGAAAGCGATCGCTTTCGTTTTACCGAGCTGCGCTGCGATGTACGCGGCGATTCGACCACGCACACCGCGTCGTTGAGCCCGGACGGCTGGCGCTGCGACTGTCACTTCTTCGCTGATACGGGGACCTGCTCGCACACGATGGCGCTGGAGCGGCTGCTCGATGAGATGCTGCCGGAGCGCTACCGGCCTGCGATCTCGAGCGCCTGAGCGCATCGGCGTGTTCCCGCTCCTCTGAACCATGGAGGAGCTATCGCGCGGCGATGTGTGACTGCTCCCTCGCGCCGTGGGGGAGCTGTCGCGCGGCGACTGAAGGGGCCGTCCCCGAAGGCTCCGCACGCACGCGGAAGCCCCCCTCTGCCTTCGGCATCTCCCCCCGCAGAGCCGGGGGGAGAGGGGAGGACCCTACGTCTGCAACGGTCTCCGACTGGAGGAGCATTGGAAAGGCACGACTGTGCTCACGGACGTGTGACTGTGTAGCCCCGTCGCGCGAAGGCTTCGGCCTCAAGCTCGTCATTGATCTGGTTGAGCCTGAGCGGGTCAATGCCGGGCTTGAAGCCGCTCTGAATCGGGCGGACGCGATAGGCCGGCCGGTCGTCCGCAACGGCGAGCGACAGACCCCGCCGCAAGGCATCGTTCACTACCTGCTTGAACGGCCGATCCAGGAGGCGAGCCCGCTCCCTGAGGGCAGCCGCAAGGTCGTCGTCCAGTGTCAGCGTCGTCCTCATGCAGACATGATCATGCGCGTATCAGGTGATGTCAAGATGCAGAGGAGCGCCCTGCTGGTGCGCGTCGTCCGCGCTGCTCAATCGATGCGGCGGAAGACCAGGCAGGCATTCTGGCCGCCGAAGCCGAACGAGTTCTTGAGCGTGACCCGCACATCGGCATGGCGCGCGACGTTGGGCACGTAGTCGAGGTCGCAGTCGGGGTCGGGCGTCTCGTAGTTCACGGTGGGGTGTATGCGGCCCTCGATCATGCCCTTGATCGCGGCGATCGATTCGAGCCCGCCGGCGCCGCCGAAGGCGTGGCCGATCAGTGATTTGGTCGATGAGATGGCGACACTCCCCGCGGCTTCGCCGAGCGCGAGCTTGATCGCACGGGTTTCGGAGGCGTCGTTGAGCGGGGTCGAGGTGCCGTGGGCGTTGATGTAGTCGATCTGTTCGGGGGCGATGCCGGCGTCTTCGATGGCCCAGCGGATCGCGCGGACGGGGCCGGCGCCGTCGGCATCGGGCATCACGAGGTGATGGGCGTCGGCGCTGGAGCCGAAACCGGCGACTTCGATCTGGAAGTCGACGCCGCGCGCGCGGGCGGAGGCTTCGCTCTCGAGGATCAGCACGCCGGCGCCCTCGGCGGGCACGAAGCCGTCGCGGTCGGCGTCGAAGGGGCGGCTGGCGCGCTGGGGGTCGTCGTTCTGGGAGGTCAGGGCGCGCATCACGGCGAAGCCGCCGAGGCCGAGCTGCGAGAAGCCGGCCTCGCAGCCGCCGGTCACGACGATGTCGGCCTGGCCGCGGCGGATCACGTCGGCGGCCTCGCCGATCGCCTGGGTGCCGGCGGCGCAGGCGGTCACGACGGTGGTGTTGTAGCCGAGCAGGCCGAACTGCATGGCGATGTTGGCGGCGGCCATGTTGGGCAGGACCTTGGGGATGAAGAGCGGCTCGAGGCGCATGCCGCCGCGGTCGACGAGCTTGCGGGCGCCGGCTTCGAGCTCGGGGAAGCCGCCGCTGCCGTTGCCCAGCACGACCGCGATGCGCGCGCGGTCGAGCGAATCGAGGTCGAGCGCCGCGTCTTCGATCGCTTCGCGCGCGGCGGCGACGGCCAGCTGTGAGAAGCGGGCCATGCGGCGGGCCGATTTGCGGTCCATGAAGTCGCGTGCGTCGAAGTCGCGCGCTTCGCCGCCGATCGTGCAGGAGAAGCCCTCAACATCGAACAGCTCGAGCGGGGCGATCCCGCTCTGGCCGGCGACGACGGGCTGCCAGAACGTCTCGACGCCGGCGCCGTAGGGGGAGATTGCGCCCATGCCGGTCACGACGACACGCATTCGGTCGGTGGTGACCATGGTTAGCTCGTTGACTGTGCGTCGAGGTCGGTCGCTGTATCGGCGGTCGCGTCGGCTGGGGCCCAGTTGTCGGCTTCGCGGTTGGGCCCGTCGGTGAGGCGGTGGACGCAGGCGCGTGCGTCGGCGGCGAGCGAGAGTGAGCCGAGCACGGCGACGAGGTCGCCCTCGCCCTCGGCGAGTTCGCGGGCGGCTGACAGCGCCGCCTCGACGGACGGCGCGACGGCGACCGAGCCGTCCCAATCGGCGAACGCGAGGCTGAGTTCGTCGGCCGGTCGCGCACGCGGATGGTCGGAGGCGGTGAGCACGATCGCGGCGGCTCGTTGGGTGACGGCGGCGACGATCGCGTCGAGCGCCTTGTCGCCGAGCACGCCGAGCACCAAGACGAGGCGCTGGTGTGGGAAGTAGGAGTCGAGCGCCTCAAGGGCGCGGCGCACGGATTCGCCGTTATGTGCCCCATCGACGACGAGGCGCGGGTCGGGGCGTGCCGCGCCGCTCTCGGGCCACTGCAGCTCTTCGAGGCGGCCGGGCCAGTTGACCGTGGCGAGGCCGGTGTGCACAGCGGCGTTGGGGATCTCGAGGCCCTGCGAGCGCAGCAGGTCGAGCGCGGCGACGGCGCTGACGGCGTTCTCAATCTGGTAGTCGCCCAGCAGCGGGGTGAGCAAGAGCTGCTGCTCCGGCTCGCCGGGTCGAAGCATGCGGCGGGTGAGCCGGAACCACTGGCCCCAGGGCTCAACGCCGGCCGGCTCCCAGGCGTACGCGGCGGCGACATCGACGAGCGGGGTGGGGATGTCGTCGGCGGCGTTGCGGACGACCGCAGCGGCGGCTTCGGAGCGCTGCGGGGCGAGCACGGCCGCGTGGGTGCCGGCGGTCAGGATGCCGGCCTTCTCGGCCGCGATCTGCTCGATCCGGTTGCCCAGGATCTCCGTGTGCTCGTGCGAGAGCGAGGTGATCACGCCGACGTCCTTCTCGCGGAAGACGTTGGTGCAGTCGAGCCGGCCACCGAGCCCGACCTCAACGATCTGGACATCCACCGCGTGGCGGCGGAATGCCATAAAGGCCATCGCGGTGAGCAGTTCGAAGGTGCTGATGTGGCCCGGCGCCGCCGCGAGTTCGGCCTCGACGTGCGGCCGCAGCTCGTCGGCGAGGGCGGTGAATTCGTCGAGCGGGAGCAGCGCTCCGTCGATCAGGATGCGCTCGCGGAAGGAGTGCAGGTGTGGGCTGGTGAACATGCCGGTGCGCAGGCCGGCGGCGCGCAGCACGGATTCCACGGTGGCGGCGGTCGAGCCCTTGCCCTTGGATCCGGCGATGTGAACGGTGTGTCGGCCGAGCTGCGGATCGCCGACTCGGCGCAGCAGCGAGCGGATCCGATCGAGCGCGAAGGTGGGTTGCGAGCGGCGCGGCAGCGAGCCGCGCTCAAAGTCGGCGAAGTCCATCAGCCAATCGATCGTGGCCGCATAATCAGCGTCCACCGATTGGTCCGCGTCGTCGTTGGTCATCGGCGGCGGCTCCGCTGACTGGGTTGACCGTTCGGTCGAAATGGCATCGTGTTTCTATCGTAGCGCCGCCGATCGATTGGTTTGTGCTCCGCGCTCACAGCGGAGGCGCCGGCCAGGTCGTCGGCGGTCGGGGAGGCCGGTCGGGCGTCGAACCATGGCGCTATCTGGTCGGCGCGGGAACGGCTGTTCAGAAGTGGTCGGAATCGTTCAGTGATGTGCCGTGGATTTCGGGGCATCGGGCCGATCTGGCGCGATCGGCGCGCATGGACGTTCTGACGAGAAGTAGACCGAGCGGCGCGCTCATGCCCAGCGGACCTGTTCACGACCTGCGCGCGACAGGTGCACAACAGGTGCACGACATACGCAGGGGCGCCGCTGCGCTTGATCGCTCAGTGCGGGGCTGCGACGATCAGATAGTGATCGGGCAGTGGTTAGGCTACGGGACGAGAGGCGCGGCTGATGGCCAGGTCCCTGCGAGACGCACTTGAGGCGACGCTGGCGGAACGTGACGACACCGACGGTCTGATTGAGGTGATCGAGGCGATTGCGGAGGGCGCCACGCGGGTCGACGCGCTGACCCGTCGGGCGGCGCTGCTCGACCTGCTCGGCGACACGGGCGAGACGAATGTGCAGGGCGAGCTGGTCCAGCAGCTGGACGAGGCAGGAACGAACACGTTCGTGGAGGTGTTGAGCGAGTCCGGGCGCGTCGCGGCGCTGGCCTGCGAGGAGCTTGAAGACGCGGTGTTTGTGAGCGACGAGCCGTCGCATCCGTATCTGGCGCTGTTCGATCCGGTTGACGGCTCGAGCAACATTGATGTGGCCGTGACGATCGGCTCGATTTTCGCGATCTACAAGCGCAGCGATGACTCGCCGGTGACCGAGCAGACCCTGCTGCGGCCCGGGCGCGAGCAGGTCGCGGCGACGTATGCGGTCTATGGCTCGAGCACGGTGTTGGTGGTGGCGACGACGGGCCAGGTGGATGGGTTCACGCTGGACCCGGATACGGGCGGGTTCGTGCACAGCCACCCGGACATCGTGATCCCTGCAAAGTGCGGCGCGTACAGCGTCAACGAGGGCAACCAGGGCAAGTGGGAACCGGAGATGCAGGCGGCGGTCGCGGAGCTGCGCGACGCCTATGGGCTGCGCTACGTGGGCTCGCTGGTGGCTGATTTTCACCGCGACCTGCTCAAGGGCGGGATTTTTCTCTACCCGGGCGACCGCAAGAGTCCGGAGGGCAAGCTGCGGCTGGGCTACGAAGCCAACCCGCTGTGCTACGTCGCGGAGCAGGCCGGGGGCGCGGGCAGCACGGGCGTCCAGCGCATTCTCGATGTGCCGCCGGAACGGCTGCACCAACGCACGCCATTGATCGTCGGCAATGCCGACGTGGTGGAATCTGTCGTGGAGCGTCTCAGCGCCGGCTGAGGCCCCTGGATCGAAGGAGCCTGGGTGATGAGCAACGCTGACCTTCACGCGATTGCGCGCGCGCTTGTGGCGCCGGGCAAGGGCATTCTCGCCGCCGATGAATCGGCGCCGACGATTCAACGACGGTTCGACGGGATCGGCGTCGAGTCGACCGAGACGAACCGTCGCGACTGGCGCCAGCTGCTGTTCACGGCGGATGGGATCGGCGACTCAGTCTCGGGCGTGATCCTGTTCGACGAGACGCTGCGGCAACAGGCCTCGGACGGACGCACGATCGTCGAGGTGCTGACTTCCAACGGGGTGATTCCGGGAATCAAGATCGACAAGGGCGCAAAGGACCTGGCGGGATCGACGGCGGAGAAGGTTACGGAGGGCCTGGATGGGCTGCGCGAGCGGCTCGCCGAGTACCGCGAGCTTGGCGCGCAATTCACCAAGTGGCGCGCGGTGATCACGATCGGCGAGGGGATTCCGACCGACTACTGCATCGACGTGAACGCGCACGCGCTGGCGCGGATGGCGGCGCTCTCGCAGGAGGCGGGGCTGGTGCCGATCATCGAGCCGGAGGTGCTGATGGATGGTGAGCACGACATCGCGACCTGCGCCGACGCAACGGACCGTGCGCTGCGCGCCACGTTCGCGGCCTGCGCCGTGCAGCGGGTCGACCTGGCGGGCAGCCTGCTAAAGCCGAACATGGTGCTCTCGGGCAAGAGCGCGGCGGAGCGCGCGCCGGCGGAGGTGGTGGCAACGGAGACGCTGCGGGTGTTCCGCGACGCGGTGCCCGCGGCGCTGCCCGGCTGCGTCTTCCTCTCGGGCGGCCAGAGCGACGCGGAGGCGACGATCAATCTCGATGCGATCAATCGGCTGGCCGCCGCGGAGGGCGCGCCGTGGGAGCTGAGCTTCTCGTACGGGCGCGGCCTGCAGGCGACGCCGCTGGGCGTCTGGGCCGGTCAGGCTGACAACGTGGCGGCGGCGCAGGCGGTATTCCAGCACCGAGCGCGCGTGACCAGCGCGGCGCGGCGCGGTGAGTACTCGGCCGAGCTCGAGCAAGAGGGCGGGTAGGCAGGCCAGCGCTCGCGGCATGGCGCAAGGGACGCAAGGGGCGAAGGGTGCTCAGCGTCTACTGATCGCCACCGGGAACAGCGGGAAGCTGCGCGAGTTTCGGCAGCTGTTCGAGCGGCTGCGGGACGGCGGCGCGGATGTCGGCGAGTGGGAGCTGGTGGCGCCGGCCGAGATCGGCCTGGCCGACTTCGAGGTCGTCGAGGACGGGGATACGTACCAGGCCAACGCGGCGCGCAAGGCGCGCTCGTATGCGAACGCGGCGGGGCTGCCGTCGCTGGCGGATGATTCGGGGCTCGAGGTCGATGCGCTGGAGGGCGCGCCGGGGATCTACAGCGCGCGATATGCTGGAGCCCGGGCCGACGACGCGGCCAACCGCGCCAAGCTCCTTGAGGCGCTGAGCGCGACGCCGGCAGACCAGCGCGGCGCGCGATTTCGCTGCGTGATCGCGCTGGCCTTTCCGTTCACGACCAATGTGCGTGTCGGCGAGGGCTCGGTTGAAGGTCGAATTGCAATGGACGAACGCGGCGATCTCGGCTTCGGCTACGACCCGGTCTTCGAGCTGCCCGACGGGCGTCGGATGGCGGAGCTGAGCGCGGCCGAGAAGAACGAGATCAGTCACCGTGCGCGCGCGCTCGCCGATGCGAGCTGGGCGCTGAAGGTGCTGCACCAGACGCTGGCCGGGGGGCGCTGAGGACTCTGATGGCCGCACACCGACAGTCCCCGCTCGTTGATGCTCCGGTCGATACGCCAGTCGATCATTTGGGGCGCGTGTTCCAGGACCTGCGCGTCTCGGTCACGGACCGCTGCAACTTCCGCTGCCCCTACTGCATGCCCGCGGAGGTCTTCGGGCCCGGCTACCAGTTTCTGCCGCGGGCGGACATCCTCAGCTTCGAGGAGATCGTGCGGCTGACGTCGGTGTTCGCACGTCTGGGCCTGCGCAAGCTGCGGCTCACGGGCGGCGAGCCGACGGTCCGCGCCGAGCTGCCGACGCTGGTGCGGATGCTGCGCCAGGCGCTGCCGGGGGTGGACCTGGCGCTGACGACGAACGGCTCGCGGCTGGCCCTGCTGGCCGAGGATCTGGCGCAGGCCGGGCTGAATCGGGTGACGGTCAGCCTCGACGCGCTCGACCCCGAGGTGAGCCGCCGGATGAACGGCGTCGATTTTCCGCTGGAGCGGGTGCTGGAGGGGATTGACGCAGCGGCCGCGGCGGGGCTGGCGCCGGTGAAGATCAACTCGGTGATTCAGCGCGGCATGAACGAGGGCGAGATCACGCGGCTGGCCGAGTACTTCCGCGGCAGCGGGCACATCGTGCGGTTCATCGAGTACATGGACGTGGGCACGTCGAACGGCTGGAAGCTGGATGATGTGGTGCCGGCGGCCGAGATCATCGAGCGGTTGCGAGCGTCGCTGCCGCTGGAGCCGGTCGAGCCGTCCTATCGCGGCGAGGTGGCGCAACGCTGGCGCTGGCGCGACGGCTCGGGCGAGATCGGAGTGATCACGTCGGTCACGCAGCCGTTCTGCGGCGATTGCACGCGGGCGCGGATTTCGGCCGAGGGCAAGCTCTACACCTGCCTGTTCGCGAGCGTAGGGCACGACCTGCGCGCGCCGTTGCGCGGCGGCCAGACGGATGAGCAGCTGTTCGCGCGGATCGCCGGGATCTGGCGGGTCCGTGACGACCGCTACTCGGAGCTGCGCAGCGCGGCAACCGGCGATCTGCCGAAGGTCGAGATGTCGCACATTGGCGGCTGACAAGTCGGACGCGGCGGCGGGTCTGAGCCACGTGGACGCGGCGGGCCGTGCGCGGATGGTTGATGTCGGGGACAAGCAGGTCACGCAGCGGACCGCTGTCGCCGAGGGTCGGGTTGAGATGCAGGCGGAGACGCTGCGGCTGATCGAGAGCGCTCAGTTGAAGAAGGGCGATGTGTTGGTCACGGCGCAGCTGGCGGGCGTGATGGCGGCGAAGCGGACCCACGAGTTGATCCCGCTCTGCCATCCGCTGATGCTGTCGCACATCGATGTGGAGCTGGCGCCGCGGGCGGACCCGCCGAGGATCGAGATCCGCGCGACGGTGCGTTGCGAGGGGCGAACCGGTGTGGAGATGGAAGCGCTGACGGCGGTCAGCGTGGCGGCGCTGACCGTGTACGACATGGCGAAAGCGGTTGACCGGGGGATGCGGATCGGCGAGATCCGGCTGCGTGAGAAGCGCGGCGGGCGCTCGGGCGACGTCAGGCTGCCCTGACGCGCTGCCGGCTGGTCGCCGGTACGCGGTCGCAGCGCCGGAGCCGGCGCTCGGCCAACGCCGTGCAGCGGACTAGAGGCGGAGTTTGCCGTGGGACGGCTGGCGGCGGCGCTGGCGGCCCTCTTCGACGGCCTGCTCGCGCTCGAGCTCGAAGACTGAGATGATGCTGCTCTCATAGACGTAGCCGCAGGCGAGGCAGCTGGAGTAGACGCTGTGGGCATCGGACTCGACCAACATCGAGCCGCTACAGCGAGGGCATTGCGAGGGTGGGGCGACTGGCATCTCGGTTGCTCCCTAGGGGCGCCCGGCGAACGCCCGTCGAACGATTGTGAATTTCAGCACGATCTCTCGTTTGTGAAACCGTGCACATTGTGCGGATCGGCCTACGCCATGTCAAGCGAACAGAACCACCGATGCGGCAGCGTCCACCGCTATGTCGTCTGGGATACACAAGCGCGTCACGAAACGCAAGCCTAATCTGGCGCTAGCCGCAGAGCGCGAGGATTTATGCGCCGAATCGTCGATCGCATCTCCGTGTTTGCTCTGGCGCTGCTGATCGACGCGGCGCTGCAGCGGCTGTTCCGTCCACCGCCCCATCCGCACCGCACATGGTTGTCGTGGGCGATCGAGCGAGCTTCCGCACGGGTCCCGGCGCCGCGCCTGCGCGCGGTGACGCCGGTGCTCCTGGCGGTGGTCGCGACGCGCGTGGCGGCGCTGCTGGGTCGCTCGTCGGCGCGGGGCCGCGGGCGATGGCCGTTGCTGCTGCTGCAGGCCGGGTTGCTGGCGAGCACGTTCGACGCGTGGCGCAGCCTGCGCGCGGCGCGGCAGGCCGAGCGCGAGCTGGCGGCCGCAGGCGACCCGGCCGCGATGACGGGTCTGGTCGAGCTGGAGCTGGGCGAACTCGCGCAGGGCGCGAGCGAGGCCGTGGTCGGGCCGTGGGCGGCGTACGCCGTGGCCGATCTGCCCGGCGCGATCGCCTGGGCCGCGGCGGAGAGCATCGGAGGCGTCGCGGGCGGGGCCGATGGGCCGTTGGCCACGGTGTTGGAGTCGACGGGGCAGCTGGCGGCGGTGCAGCAGGCGCGCGATGCGATCGCCGGCGGCGCGACGCTGCTGGCCGCGCGGGGTGCGCGTGGTGGCGGATCGCTGACGCTGGATCTGGACGACATCGTCGATTCGAACGAGACGCCGCTGGCGGTGACGGCGATGACGGTGGCGCTCGACCGCCGGGTGGTCTGGAACGGGCGGATCACGGGCTGGCAGCGGCCGCCGCCGAATCGGGACGATCTGAAGCGCGCGACCGCGATCGCGTTGCGCACGCTGGGCGTGCTGGCGGGCGCGACGGCGGCGGCGATCGTGGTGATTGAGCTGATCCGGCCGTCGCGACAGGCGAACGCGTGGCGGCGTCAAGCGTCCGACTGGGAGCGGCTGTTCGATCCGCGCGAGCAGTAATCCACACCCGCTGCCTGCCGACGTAACGCCTGCCGTGTCTTAGGATTGGGGGGGACGCGCGCCTCAATCAGCGCCTGCGCGCCGCAGCACGAAGAGCATGAGGGGACGACCGCGATGCCCGCGTTTCCTTCCGTTGACTGGTTTGAAGCCCTGCGCGACCGGGTGCTCGACGACCCCGAGTGGCGCGCGTTCGGGATGATGGACTGCGCGATGGGGGTGAACGTCGGCGAGCGCACGATCAAGGTGGTCTTCGACGGGTTTGAGATTCCCGAGATCGCCGATGTCTCGGCGGCGCCCGAGGAGGCCGATCTGGACTTCACACTGGTGATGGCCGAGGCCCGCTGGCGGGAGATGATCGAGAACATCCAGTCGAACGGTCACGCCGACCTGCATCACACGCTGAACACGATCGACCTGGAGAGCCCGGAGGAGCTGGCCAAGGGCGAGGACTACACCCGCCGCGACCTGTTCTACCGCTTCAACCAGACGCTGCAGGATTTCTTCGACGCCAGCTCGAGCCTGGAGACGACGTTCAACTAGCAGCCCGCATCGCTCCCCCCCGCCGGGAGGAGCGGCCTCGGGCTGTTCCCCGCTCCCCCTCGCAGGAGGAGCTGCCGCAGGCTGAGGGGGGTCCCCCTCCCCCTCCGTCATGCCCGCGAAGGGAGACTGTTGCACAATGCGCCGTCGTGCTCGATTGCCGGACCGCCTCCACTTCTCCCCCCGCGGGGGAGATGCCGCAGGCGGAGGGGGAGGACGCGGCTGTTGCGCGGCGCTTCAGATTCAGGGTGCTGCGTGACGGCCCCTCCCCCTCAGTCGCTGCGCGACAGCTCCCCCGCAGGGGGAGCTGTGGACTCCTGAGCACCGCGCGAATAATGCAACGGTCTCCGAAAGTGGGAATCCACTTGCCGCCACCTCAGCCTCGGGCCTGCCTTCGTGTGCCACGGATGACGGCATTCGGAGCGCACCGCACGGTGGTCGTCGGAGGTTGAGTAGATTCCAGCTTTCGCTGGAATGACGGAACCAGGGCGGCGAGCGACTTCTGAGCCAGGTTCTGCGCGGGGAGTTGCCGCAGGATCAGGGCGTCTGGCGCCCCTTGCTCCGTTGCGTCAACTACCGACTGCGCGCTCGCCAACTCGTAGCCTAGGAATTCGCCGAGCCTCCAGGAAGGCACGCCGATGGCCATCCAAGTCACGCTGATTGAGCACACGAAGGACCCGATTCGGGCGCTGTATATGGCGTTCCGGGTCTGCTATTCGGCGTTGACGCCGGAGCAGGTGCTGGCGCGGATCGACGACGAGCGGATCTCGGCGGAGCAGATGCTGACGTTCGTCGAGGCGCGGCTGCAGACGGGCCATGTGTCGCCGCTGGAGCAGGTCAGCTTCGAGTTTGGGATTTCGGGCGTGTCGCGGGCGTTCTCGCACCAGTTCGTGCGGCACCGGATCGGGATTTCGTTCGAGCAGCAGTCGCAGCGCTACGTGACCTACAAGGGCGGCGAGTTCCCGTACACGGTCCCGCGGACGGTCGAGCGGGCCGGGATGGGCGACGAGATGGCTTCGCTGTTCGCGGAGGCCGGCGCGCTCTACGAGAAGATGGTCGCGGCCGGGGTGCCGGCCGAGGATGCGCGTTTCCTGCTGCCCAATGCGACGAACACGAACTTCAAGATCACGGTCAACTACGCGTCGCTGCTGCACATCGCCGACCTGCGGCTCTGCACGCGTGCGCAGTGGGAGTTCCGCAAGGTCGTGTCGCTGATGCGCGCAGAGGTGGTGCGGGTCGCGCCGGAACTGGGTCGCGCGCTGCAGCCGAAGTGCGGGGAGCGTCGGATGGGCTACTGCGACGAGGACTATCAGGCGTGGGCGGAGTGCCCGATCGGCCGCAAGCGCCCGCACAAGCAGGAGCTGTTCCAGCTCTACGACTCCTACCGCAAGGGCGAGCTGGCGGCGCTCGACGCCGGCGACATGGAGATCATCGCGGCTGAGGCAGCGGGGTAAAGGCGCGCCCGCGGCGCCCGCCGCGAGGAACGCTCTGAAGCACTCTCCCCCTGCAAAGCGGGGGGGGGGGGGGGGGGGGAATGGAGATTACGCGCAGGTCTCCTGAGGGGGAGCTGTCGCGCAGCGACTGAGGGGGAGGCCCGCGCTGACTCCCGCTGACTGCGGCGCTCTCCCCCTCTGCCTGCGGCATCTCCCCCGCAGGGGGAGAAGTGGGAGGGGTGCGGCATCCCCCCCCCGATGGGAGCCCCCCCTCTGCCTGCGGCATCTCCCCCCGCTCCGCGGGGGGAGAGGGGATCCGGACGCGATGACGCTTGCAACGCCCTGTTAGAGCATCTGGAGTAGCTGGACGTGGTTGCCGTCGGGGTCGCGGAGGGTGGCGACCTGGCCGCCCCAGGACTCGCGGGTTGGCGGGCGGTGGACGGCGACGCCGTGTGTGATGATGCGGGCGAACTCGGCTGCGACGTCGTCGACGAAGAGGTTGAGCTGCACGCGGGCCGGCTCGGCGGTCGGGCCGGAGATCTCGGAGTGGTCGAGGATGCGGATGAAGCCGCCGGCGGCTTCGAATACGGGATCGGCGAAGCGCTCAACGCGGGCCAGGCCGAGGATCTCGCCGTAGAAGCGGGCCAGCGCGTCGGGCTGGTTGGTGCCGATCATCACCGTCAGCTCGTGGACCTGCATGGGGTCAGACCTCGAACGTCATGCCGTCGGCCGCGACGCTGATTTCGCCGTCGAATTCGCGGCCGGCCTCGGCGAGCAGATCGTCCTCGCGCTCGTCGGCGAGCAGGTGCGTGAGCACGAGGCGTCGCACGCCGGCGGCCTGCGCCGTGCGGCCGACATCCTCGGCGCGGCTGTGCGAGCTGTTCATCGCGGTCTGGAAGCGTTCGCGCTGCTGCGCCGAGAACGAGCCGCGCTCGGCGGTGCGCGCGAGCACGGCGTCGGAGAATGCCTCGTGGATGAGCACGTCGGCGCCGTCGGCGAGCGGAACCATCGCGTCGGGCGCGTAGGTCGAATCGCCGCTGTAGACGAGGCTGCGGCCGCCGACCTCGAAGCGTCGGGCGAGGCACTCGAGATTGGGCACGTGCGGGACCTCGACGGAGCGCACCGACCAGGGGCCGATCTCGCGCTGGTCGTCGGGCCGGGTCAGCTCCACGCGTACGCCGTCGAGCCACTCGTTGAGCTGCGGGTGGGTCGCGTTGACCCGGGCGAAGGCGATCGCGGCCTCGATGTAGGCGTCGGTGTCGCGCGGACCGAAGACCTGGACGGGCGGACCGGTGCGGGCGATCAGCCGGGAGAAGAGCTCGGCGATGCCCATCGCGTGGTCGAAGTGAAGGTGGGAGTAGACGACGCTGACGACCTGGTCGGGGTCGAGCTGCGCACCGATCATGCGCTCCATGAAGCCCGGCCCGCAGTCGAGCAGGATGTTGACGTCGTCGTGGACAAGATGAATGGAGGAGTTGGCCCGCTCCGGGTTAATCGAGCCACCGGCCCCAGTCCCGCAGAAGGTGATGCGCATGGGTCCTCCTTGATCGGGAGGGTAGCTGGCGGGATCGCCCGTGGGTCGGGCCACACGCACCTGCACCCGGATCGTGACGCGGAACGGACGGGCGACACGCCTTCCTCGCTTTTCAGGCGCTGACTGCAAATCTGTAACATCCGATACGGCGGTGAGGTGAACCGGTCGCTGCGGGGTGGGGAGTTACGTGATGCGGGCGCGTCTCGCGGCTCTGGCGGTGCTGGCCGTGGTGGGGTTGATCGCGGTGCTGGGCGTGACGGCGATCCCGGCCTTGGGTGCGGGGCACGAGGCGGAGGTGCGCATGAGTGCGCGGCTGGTCGCCGATGGCCGGATCGAGTCCGGGCTACAGCAGCGCGAGGCGGACGGGGGCTGGAGCGAACGCGTGCTGCCGGAGGCGCGGTTCTTCCCCGCCACGTTTGCGGTCGGGCATTGGCTGTCGGGCCCGCCGCTGACGGTGCGCGCGGCGGGCGGCGGCGAAGATGCCGCGGGGACCGAGCTGCGGATCGCGGTGCAGCGGCTCGCCGACGGTCGCACCGAGTTCGCACTCCAGCAGCGGGCGGCGGACGGCGAGTGGGGCGAGCGGCTACTGCCGCAGGCGCGGTTCGTCCCCGCCACGGCCACGGTCGGGCGCTGGCTGTCGAGCACGCCGCTGACGGTGAGCTTGCCGGAGGTATCGCCGGAGACGAGCGACAGCGGGAGCGTCGCGTCGGACCGGGCGGCGTTGGTCGCGCTCTATAGCGCCACGAGAGGCGCAAGCTGGATCACCAACACGAACTGGCTGAGCGACAGGCCCCTCGATCAGTGGCACGGCGTGACCACCGACCGCGATGGCCGTGTCGCTGAGCTGTGGCTCTGGGTCAACAAGTTGCGGGGGCCGCTCCCGGCCGAGCTGGGCGATCTCACTCATCTGGAAGCGCTGGGGCTGGGGAGCAACGAGTTGACTGGTCCGATCCCGTCCGAGCTGGGCGCCCTCACCAATCTGCGAAGGCTGTACCTGCGGTCCAACCAACTGGCCGGACCGATCCCGGACTGGCTGGGCGACCTCGGCAACCTGGTATCGCTGGACCTCGGGTCCAACCGCTTGACGGGGCCGATCCCGGCCGGGCTGAGCGACCTCACCAATCTGAAATCGCTGAGGCTCGAGTTCAACCGGTTGACTGGGCCGATCCCGGCAGGGCTGGGTGACCTCACCAACCTGCAGACGCTGCATCTCGGGTCCAACCATCTGGCGGGGGCGATCCCAGCCACGCTGGGCGACCTCTCCAATCTGGAATCGCTGTCGCTTTCGGACAACCTGTTGAGGGGACCGATCCCGGCCAGGTTGGGCGAGCTCGCCAACCTGGTATCGCTGGACCTGCGGTACAACCGGCTGACGGGGCCGATCCCGGCCGGGCTGGGCGACCTCACGGATCTGCAATCGCTGTCCCTTTCCAACAACGATTTGACGGGGCCGATCCCGGCCGAGCTAGGCGAGCTCGCCAACCTCGTATCGCTGGACCTCCGGACCAACTATTTGAGGGGGCCAATCCCAGCCGAGCTGGGTGAGCTCGCCAACCTGGTATCGCTGCGCCTCTGGAACAACGATTTCACGGGGTCGATCCCGGCCAGGCTGGGTGAGCTCGCCCAGCTGGAATCGCTGGGCCTCGCGAACACCCGGTTGACGGGGCCGATCCCGACCGAGCTGGGCGAGCTCGTCAGCCTGGTATCGCTGGACCTCCGGAACAACCGGTTGACGGGGCCGATCCCGACCGAGCTGGGCGAGCTCGCCAACCTGCAAACGCTGTGGCTGTCGCACAACGAGCTGACGGGGTCGATCCCGGCCGGTCTGGGCGACCTCGCCAATCTGGAATCGCTGCACCTCTCGGAGAACCAGCTGACAGGGCCGATCCCGGCCGAGCTGGGCGACCTGACCAATCTGGAATCGCTGGGGCTCGGGGACAACGAGTTGACGGGGTCGATCCCGGCCGAGCTGGGCGACCTCACCAGCCTGGTCCGGCTGCGGCTGTCGAGCAACCAGTTGACGGGGTGCGTGCCCGTCGGCTTGCGAGATGTCGCGTCGAACGATCTTGGGGAACTCGACTTGCCCGACTGCGGCGAGGTATCGCGGGACACGGCCGAAGACGGCGGGAGCGTGGCGTCGGACCGGGCGGCGCTGGTTGCCCTCTACAACGCCACGGAAGGCGCAAGCTGGATCACCAGCACGAACTGGCTGAGTGACAGACCCCTCAATGAGTGGCACGGCGTCACCACGAACAGCGTCGGCCGTGTCGCCGGGCTGGTCCTCGTCAACAACCAGTTGACGGGGCCGATCCCGACCAAGCTGGGCGCCCTCACCAACCTGCAGACGCTGGACCTCCGGTATAACGAGTTGGCGGGGCCGATCCCGGCCGAGCTCGGCGCCCTCACCAATCTGGGTTTGCTGTGGCTATCGAGCAACGAGTTGACGGGGCCGATCCCGGGCGGGCTGGGCGACCTCAGCGATCTGGAAACGCTGCGGCTCTGGGGCAACCAGTTGACGGGGCCAATCCCGGCCTGGCTGGGTGACCTGTCCAACCTGGTATCGCTGTCGCTCCGGTCCAACGAGTTGACGGGACCGATTGCAGCCGAGCTGGGAAACCTTATGAACCTGAGAGTTCTGTTCCTCTTCAACAACCAGTTGACGGGGTCGATCCCGGCCGAGCTGGGCGACCTCGCAAAGCTGGAATCGCTGTGGCTGTCGGGCAACGCGTTGACAGGGTGCGTCCCCGTCGGCTTGCGCGATGTTGCGTCGAATGATCTTGGGGAACTCGAGCTGCCCGACTGCGGCTAGACCGTATGAGCCCGTCTCAGGAGGCCACCGGGCGGTGCTAGTAAATGCGCTGGCCAGTCTGAACGGAGGGAATCCAGGCCGAGCGAGAGGGTGGTGGGCGACACGCCTTGGTTGAGTGCCGGGCGCTGAGCGCAAATCTGTAGCATCCGATCCAGCGGTGGGCTGGGCCGGTCGCCGCAGGGTGGGGAGTTGCGTGATGCGGGCGCGTCTCGCGGTGCTGGCGGTGCTGGCCGTGGTGGGGTTGATCGCGGTGCTGGGCGTGACGGCGATCCCGGCCTTGGGTGCAGGGCACGAGGCGGAGGTGCGGATCAGCGCGCGGCTGGACGCCGATGGCCGGATCGAGACCGGGCTACAGCACCGCGAGGTGGACGGGGGCTGGAGCGAACGGGCGCTGCCGGAGGCGAGGTTCTTCCCCGCCACGTTTGCGGTTGGGCATTGGCTGTCGGGCCCGCCGCTGACGGTGCGCGCGGCGGACGGCGGCGAGGATGCCGCCGGGACCGAGGTGCGGATCACGGTGCAGCGGCTCGCCGACGGTCGGACCGAGTTCGCACTGCAGCAGCGGGCGGCGGGGGGCCAGTGGGGCGAGCGGCTGCTGCCGCAGGCGCGGTTCGTCCCCGCCACGCCTGCAGTGGGGCGCTGGCTGTCGAGCACGCCGCTGACCGTGAGCTTGCCGGAGGTATCGCCGGACGCGGCCGCAGACGGCGGGAGCGTGGCGTCGGACCGGGCGGCGTTGGTCGCTCTCTACAACGCCACGAAGGGCGCAAGCTGGATCACCAACACGAACTGGCTGAGCGACAGGCCTCTCGCTCAGTGGCACGGCGTGACCACGAACCGCGACGGCCGTGTCGCTGAGCTGTGGCTCTGGGTCAACAAGTTGCGGGGGCCGCTCCCCGCCGAGCTGGGCAATCTCACCCATCTGGAAGCGCTGGGGCTGGGGAACAATGAGTTGACTGGTCCGATCCCGGTCGAGCTGGGCACCCTCATCAATCTGCACACGCTGTGGCTGTCGAACAACGAGCTGACCGGTCCGATCCCGGCCGAGCTGAGCACCCTGACCAACCTGCGAACGCTGTGGCTGTCGAACAACAGGTTGACGGGCCCGATCCCGGCCTGGCTGGGCGACCTCGGCAACCTGGTGTCGCTGAGGCTCGAGTTCAACCGGCTGACGGGACCGATCCCGGCCGAGCTGGGCGCCCTCACGACTCTGGAATCGCTGTCCCTCGGGGGCAACCAGTTGACGGGGGCGCTCCCGGCCGAGCTTGGCGACCTCACGAATCTGACATCGCTAGACCTCCGGTCCAGTCGGTTGACGGGGCCGATCCCGCCTTGGCTGGGCGACCTCATCAGTCTGGAAGCGCTGAGGCTCGACTTCAACCAGTTGACGGGGCCGATTCCGGCCGGGCTGGGCGATCTCGCCAATCTGGAAACGCTGAGGCTCGACTTCAACCAGTTGACAGGGCCGATTCCGGCCAGGCTGGGCGATCTCGCCAATCTGGAGTCGCTGTCGCTCTCGGACAACCGGTTGACGGGGGCGATCCCGGCCGAGCTGGGTGACCTCACGAACCTGGTGTGGCTGGGCCTCTGGAGCAACGAGTTGACGGGCTCGATCCCGTCCGAGCTGGGCGGCCTCGCCGATCTGGAATCGCTGTGGCTGTCGGACAATCGGTTGGCGGGGCAAATCCCGTCCGAGCTGGGCGCCCTCACGAACCTGAAGGTGTTGCAGCTCCCGGACAACGGGTTGGCGGGGCCGATCCCGGCCGAGTTGGGCGCGCTGGCCAATCTGCAACAGCTCAACCTTGCGTACAACCGATTGACGGGGCCGATTCCGGCCGAGCTGGGCGACCTCGCCAATCTGCAATCGCTGAGCCTCTTCGACAACGAGCTGACGGGGCCGATCCCGGCCGGGCTGGGCGCCCTCATCAATCTGGAGTCGCTGGGACTCTCGAACAACCGGTTAACGGGGTCGATCCCGGCCGAGCTGGGCAGCCTTGGGAACCTGGCATATCTGTTCCTCTTCAACAACCAGTTGACGGGGCCGATCCCGTCCGAGCTGGGCGACCTCAGCGAACTGAAATGGCTGGTGCTGGGGAGCAACGAGTTGACGGGTCCGATCCCGGCCGAGCTGGGTGACCTCACCAATCTGAAACGGCTGTGGCTGTCGAACAACGAGTTGACAGGGTGCGTGCCTGTCGGCCTGGGCGATGTAGCGTCGAATGATCTCTGGAAGTTCGACCTGCCCGACTGCGACGAGGAATCCCCGGACACAGCCGAAGTCAGTGAGAGCGTGGCGGCGGACCGGGCGGCGCTGGTCGCCATCTACAACGCCACGGGAGGCGCAGACTGGATCACCACCACGAACTGGCTGAGTGACAGAGCCCTCAACGAGTGGCACGGCGTCACCACGAACAGCGACGGCCGCGTCGTTGAGCTGTACCTGTGGGGCAACAGCCTGAGCGGGCCGATCCCGACCGAGCTGGGCGAGCTCACCAACCTGGAAGGGCTGTACCTGGGCCGCAACCAGTTGACGGGGCCGATCCCGACCGAGCTGGGCGACCTCGCAGACCTGGTATCGCTGTCGCTCGAGCGTAACGAGTTGACGGGGCCGATCCCGGCGGGGGTGGCTGGCCTCACCAACCTGGAACGCCTGTACCTCGGCGGCAACCGGTTGACGGGCCCGATTCCGGCTGAGCTGGGCAACCTTCGCAACCTGGAATTTCTGGGGCTCGACAGCAACCAGTTGACCGGCTCGATCCCGTCCGAGCTCGGCGGCCTCGCCGATCTGGAATCGTTGTGGCTGTGGAACAATCGGTTGACTGGGCAAATCCCGGCCGAGCTGGGCGACCTCACCAACCTGAAAGTGTTGCAGCTCCCGGAGAACGAGTTGACGGGGCCGATCCCGGCCGGGCTGGGTGACTTGACCAATCTGCAAACGTTGTACCTCGGGTCCAATCAGTTGACGGGCCCGATTCCGGCCGAGCTGGGCAACCTTCGCAACCTGGAATTTCTGGGGCTCTACAGCAACCAGTTGACCGGCTCGATCCCATCCGAGCTCGGCGGCCTCGACGATCTGGAATGGCTGTGGCTGTCGAACAATGAGTTGACCGGGCCGATCCCGGCCGAGCTGGGCGACCTGACCAGTCTGAAATCGCTGCACCTCCGGTCCAACCGGTTGACGGGTCGGATCCCGGCCGAGCTGGGCGGCCTCACGAATCTGGAATCGCTGGAACTCTCGGGGAACCAGCTGATGGGGCCGATCCCGGCCGAGCTGGGCGACCTCACGACTCTGCAAACGCTGCGGCTGTCGAACAACGGATTGACGGGGCCGATTCCGGCCGGGCTGGGCGAGCTCATCAATCTGCGAACGCTGTGGCTGTCGGGCAACGAGTTGACGGGGTGCGTGCCGGCTGGTTTGCGAGATGTAGCGACGAATGATCTTTCGGAACTGGAGCTGCCGGACTGCGGCTAGACCGTGTGAGCCTGTCACAGGTGGCTACTGAGCAGTGCCGGTGAATGCGCTGCCCGGTCTGAGCGGAGCGAATTGAGGCCGAGCGAGAGGGTGATGGGCGACGCGCCTCGCTCGCGTTCCGCGTGCTGGCCACAAGTCTTTAGCATCCGGCCCAGCGGTGGGGTGGGCCGGTGGGTGCAGTGTGGGGAGGTACGTGATGCGCGCACGTCTGGCGGTTCTGGTGGTTCTGGCGGGGTTGATCGCGGTGCTGGGCGTGACGGCGATCCCGGCCTCGGATGCGGGCCACGAGGCGGAGGTGCGCATGAGTGCGCGGCTGGTCGCCGATGGCCGGATCGAGTCCGGGCTACAGCAGCGCGAGGCGAGCGGGGGCTGGAGCGAACGCGTGCTGCCGGAGGCGCGGTTCTTCCCCGCCACGTTTGCGGTTGGGCAGTGGCTGTCGGGCCCGCCGCTGACGGTGCGCGCGGCGGGCGGCGGCGAAGATGCCGCGGGGACCGAGCTGCGGATCGCGGTGCAACGCCTCGCCGACGGTCGGACCGAGTTCGCACTGCAGCAGCGGGCGGCGGACGGCCAGTGGGGCGAGCGGCTGCTGCCGCAGGCGCGGTTCGTCCCCGCCACGGCCAGGGTGGGGCGCTGGCTGTCGAGCACGCCGCTGACGGTGAGCTTGCCGGAGGTATCGGAGGAGACGAGCGACAGCGGGAGTGTCGCGTCGGACCGGGCGGCGTTGGTCGCTCTCTACAACGCGACGAAAGGCGCAAGCTGGATCACCAACACGAACTGGCTGAGCGACAGGCCGCTCGATCAGTGGCACGGCGTGACCACGAACAGCGACGGCCGTGTCGCGGAGCTGTGGCTCTGGGTCAACAAGCTGCGCGGGCCGATCCCGGCCGAGCTGGGCGATCTCACCAATCTGGAAGCGCTGGGGCTGGGGAGCAACGAGTTGACTGGTCCGATCCCCGCCGAGCTGGGCGCCCTCACCAATCTGCGAAGGCTGTACCTGCGGTCCAACCAGCTGACGGGGCCGATCCCGCCCGAGCTGAGCGCCCTCACCAATCTGGCATCGCTGTGGCTGTCGAACAACCGGTTGGCGGGGCCGATCCCAGCCGAGCTGGGGAACCTCACCAATCTGCAGTCGCTGAGGCTCGAGTTCAACCGGCTGAGCGGGCCGATCCCGCCGGAGCTCGGCGGTCTGATCAACTTGCGCACGCTGTGGCTGTTGAACAATCAGTTGACGGGGCCGATCCCCAGGGAGCTGGCCGACCTGACGAATCTGGAACGGGTGGTCCTCTCGGGCAACCGTTTCACGGGGCCGATCCCGGCGTGGCTCGGCGATCTCGTCAATCTGGAATGGCTGTTCCTCACGCGCAACCAGTTGACGGGGCCCGTCCCGGCCTGGTTGGGAGGGCTCAGCAATCTCCAATCACTGGGGCTGTCGAGCAACCAGCTGACAGGGCCGATCCCATCCGAGCTGGGCGAGCTGGCCGAGCTGCAAGTGCTCGATCTCGGGTACAACCGGCTATCGGGACCGATCCCGGCTTGGATGGGCGACCTCACCAATCTGGAATGGCTGTACCTCGCGGGCAACCGGTTGACGGGGGCGATCCCGGTCGAGCTGGGCGACCTGGCCAATCTGAACGGGCTGCGGCTGGCGAGCAACAAGCTGACGGGGCCGATCCCGGCGGAGCTAGGCGATCTCATCAAGCTCCGAACGCTGGACCTCCGGTCCAACCAGTTGACGGGACCGATCCCCGCCGAGCTAGGGGACCTCACCAAGCTGCGGACGCTGGACCTGCGGTCTAACGAGTTGACGGGCCCGATCCCGGCCGAGCTGGGCGGCCTCACCGCTCTGCGGAAGCTGGACCTCGCGGACAATCGGTTGCGCGGGCCGATCCCGGTCGGGCTAGGCGGCCTCACCAACCTGCAAGAGCTGGACCTGCGGTCGAACGGGCTGACGGGGCCCGTACCGGCTGAGCTGGGCGAGCTCAGCAATCTGCAAACGCTGTGGCTGTCGGGCAACGAGCTGACAGGGTGCTTAACGCCCGGCCTGTGGGATGTGTTGTGGAACGATCGTGCCACACTGGGCCTGCCTAACTGCGGTGCGGCTGCTGCTGACACGGCCGCCGACGAGGAGAGCGTGGCGTCGGACCGGGCGGCGCTGATTGCGCTCTACAACGCCACGGAAGGCGCGGGCTGGACCATCAGCACGAACTGGCTGAGCAACAGGCCCCTCAATGAGTGGCACGGTGTCACCACAAACAGCGACGGTCGCGTCATTTGGCTGTCGTTCTTGAGCAATCAGTTGACGGGGCCGATCCCGGCCGAGCTGGGCGATCTCTCCAGTCTGGAACAGCTGGTGCTCGCCCATAACAACCTGGCGGGCCCGATTCCGGCCGAGCTGGGCGCGCTCACTCACCTGGAATCGCTGATACTCGGCGACAACCAGTTGACCGGCCCGATTCCGGCCGAGCTGGGCGATCTCACCAAGCTGCGTTCGCTGTTTCTCCTCGACAACCAGTTGACCGGCCCGATCCCGGCCGAGCTGGGCGCACTGACCAAGCTGCAACATTTCGGCGTCGCACAGAACCGGTTGACGGGGCCGATCCCAGCCCAGCTGGGCGCGCTTACCAACCTGCGGTTGCTGTCGCTCTGGAGCAACCAGTTGACGGGCCCGATTCCGGCCGAGCTGGGCGCGCTCATCGATCTGGAACACCTGGCGCTCGGGGGCAACAGGTTGACGGGGCTCATCCCGGTCTGGCTCGGCAACCTCAAGAGCCTGGAAGAGCTGTCGCTCTGGGGCAATCGGTTGACGGGCCCGATTCCGGCCGAGCTGGGCGCGCTCATCAATCTGCAAACGCTGGGTCTGTCGGACAACGAGTTGAGAGGCCCGATCCCGGCCGAGCTGGGCGCGCTCACCAACCTGGAGTCGCTGGGGCTGTCGAACAACGGGTTGACTGGGCCGATTCCGGCCGAGCTGGGCGCGCTCACTGACCTGCAAAGGCTGTCCCTCTCGAACAATCGATTGACGGGGCCAATCCCGGCCCAGCTGGGCAGCCTCACCAGGCTGGAATTGCTGGGGCTGTCGGGCAACGAGTTGACGGGGCCGATACCGGCCGCCCTGGGCGCCCTCACGAACCTGCAGACGCTGCGGCTATCGACCAACGGATTGACGGGACCGATCCCGGCCGAACTGGGCGACCTCACCGATCTGGTGTGGCTAGGGCTCGCGAACAACCAGCTGGCGGGGTCGATCCCGGCCGAGCTGGGCGCTCTCAACGGCCTGCGAACGTTGTGGCTGTCGAACAACGAGTTGACGGGGCCGATCCCGGCGGTGCTGAGGGATCTCACCAATCTGGATTATCTGTCCCTCGCGTTCAACGAGTTGACCGGGCCGATCCCCGCCGCGCTGGGCGCTCTCGCCAATCTGCGAACGCTGGACCTCGACGGCAACCAGTTGACGGGGCTGATTCCGGCCGCGCTGGGCGCTCTCCTCAATCTGGAATATCTGTCCCTCTCGTACAACCCGTTGACCGGGCCGATCCCGGCTGCGCTGGGCAACCTCAAAGGCCTGCAAACGTTGTCGCTGTCGAGCAACGAGTTGGCGGGTCCGATCCCGCCCGGGCTGGGCGCCCTCATCAACCTGCAAACGCTGTGGCTGGGGAACAATCGGTTGACGGGGCCGATTCCGCCCGAGCTGGGCGACCTCGCCGACCTGCAAACGCTGGCGCTGTCGAACAACCAGCTGACGGGGCCGATTCCGGCCTGGCTGGGCGAGTTCACCGATCTGGTGTGGCTGGGGCTCAGGGGCAACCGCTTGACGGGGCCGATCCCGGCGGGTCTGGGCGAGCTCATCAATCTGCAAACACTGTGGCTGTCGGACAACGAGCTGACGGGGTGCGTGCCTGTCGGCTTGCGAGATGCGGCGGACAATGATCTTGACAGACTCGACCTGCCGGACTGCGGCTAGATGGCACGTGCCTGCCACGGGTGGCTGCTGGGCAGGCCCCGTGAGTGCGCTGCCCGGTCTGACGGAGGGAATTGAGGCCGACTGAAAGGGTGATGGGCGATGCGCCTCGCTCGCGTTCCGCGGGCTGACCACAAATCCTTAGCATCCGGCCCAGCGGTGGGGTGGGCCGGTGGCTGCAGTGTGGGGAGGTACGCGATGCGCGCACGTCTGGCGGTTCTGGCGGTGGGGGGGTTGATCGCGGTGTTGGGCGTGACGGCGATCAGCGTCTCGGGCGCGGGTCACGAGGCGGAGGTGCGGATCACGGCGCAGCGGCTCGACGACGGGCGGACCGAGTTCGCGCTACAGCAGCGCGAGGCGGACGGGGGCTGGAGCGAACGAGTGCTCCCGCGGCAGCGGCTCTTTCCTGCCGCGGCCCGCGTCGGGCGCTGGCTGTGGAGCACACCGCTGACGGTGCGCTCGCTGGGCGCCGGCGACGATGCCGGTGAGACCGAGGTGCGGATCACGGCGCGGCGGCTCGCCGACGGGCGCATCGAGTTCGCGTTGCAGGAGCGCGAGGCGGACGGGGCCTGGGGCGAGCGGATGCTACCCCGGGTGCGGTTCTTCCCGGCCACGGTCACCGTGGGGAGCTGGTTGTCGAGCACGCCGTTGATGGTGAACCTGCCGGAAGTATCACCGGACACGGCAGAAGACGGCGGGAGTGTGGCGTCGGACCGGGCGGCGCTGATCGCGCTCTATAACGCTACGGACGGCGAGAGCTGGATCACCAACACGAACTGGCTGAGTGAGATGCCGCTCGATCAGTGGCACGCCGTCATCACGAACAGCGACGGCCGTGTCGCTGAGCTGATCCTCGACAACAATCGGTTGACGGGGCCGATCCCGCCCGAGCTGGGCGACCTCACGGACCTGCAAACGCTGGACCTCCGGTCCAACCGGTTAACGGGGCCGATCCCAGCCGAGCTGGGCGCCCTCACCAACCTGCGGTTGCTGTTGCTCTGGAGCAACCAGTTGACGGGGCCGATCCCGTGCGAGCTGGGCGCGCTCATCGATCTGGAACACCTGGCGCTCGGGGACAACCGGTTGACGGGGCTAATCCCGGTCTGGCTCGGCAACCTCACGAATCTGGAAGAGCTGTCGCTCTGGGGCAATCGGTTGACGGGGCCGATCCCGGCTGGGCTGGGCGACCTCACGAACCTGGAATGGCTGGTGCTGGCGGCGAATCAGTTGACGGGGCCGATCTCGGCCAGGCTGGGCGACCTCACCAAGCTGCAAACGCTCGACCTCGGATCCAACCAGCTGGCAGGGCCGATCCCGGCCGAGCTGGGCGACCTCACAAATCTGGAATGGCTGGTGCTGGCGGCGAATCAGTTGACGGGGCCGATCTCGGCCAGGCTGAGCGACCTCACAAATCTGGAATATCTGGCCCTCAGTGGCAACGCGTTGACGGGGCCGATCCCGGCCGGGCTGGGCGACCTCACAAATCTGGAATATCTGTCTCTCGAGCACAACCAGTTGACGGGGCCGATTTCAGCTGGGCTGGGCGACCTCACCAAGCTGAAACAGTTTTACCTCTCGAACAACCAGTTGACGGGGCCGATCCCGGCCGGGCTGGGCGACCTCACAAATCTGGAATATCTGTCTCTCGAGCACAACCAGTTGACAGGGCCGATCCCCGCCGAGCTGGGCTCCCTCTCGAAGCTGCGATCGCTGTGGCTGTCGAACAACCAGCTGACAGGGCCGATCCCCGCCGAGCTGGGTTCCCTCGTCAACCTGAGATCGCTGCGGCTGTGGAGCAACGGGTTAACGGGGCCGATCCCGGCCGAGCTGGGCGACCTCACGAATCTGGCGCGGCTGTATCTCCAGTCCAACCAGTTGACAGGGCAGATCCCGGCCGAGCTTGGCGCCCTCACCAATCTGGAATGGCTGTGGCTGTCGGGCAACCAGTTGACGGGCTGCGTGCCGGTCGGCTTGAGGGATGCGCCGTGGAATGATCTTGGAGAACTCGGCCTGCCGGACTGCGGCTAGACGGTATGAGCCTGTCCCAGGAGTCCACCGGGCGGTGAACGCGCTGCCTGGTCACGTCGAGACACCGGCGGGGAGGGGTTAGGCTCCGGGCCATGCCGCCGCTGACTGGGATTCGGGTTGTTGACCATGGGCATGTTTGGGCTGGGCCGCTGCTTGGGATGATGATGAGCGACCTCGGCGCCGAGGTGATCAAGGTGGGGGCACCGCACCGGCAGTCGGGCATTTCGATGGGCGGGCGGCAGACGCCGGTGGGCTCGCTGGGCGGCCACCGCGGGACCACGGCGATCGATGACCCGCGCGCGTTCCACGGGCTCGACCGCGGGAAGATGAGCATCGCGATTCACCTCGGCGAGCCCCGCGGAGTCGAGCTCTACAAGCGGCTGATCGCGGTTTCGGACGTGGTCTTCGACAACTTCGCGCCGCGCGTGATGCCCTCGCTGGGGCTCGACTGGGCGGCCTTGAGCGCGGTGAATCCGCGGCTGATCATGGCCTCGTTGTCGGCCACTGGCGCGACGGAGGGGCCGTGGCGCGACCTCGTGACATACGGTCCGTCGCTGGCGGCGCTGTACGGGCTGAAGAACCTGCTGGGCTACGCGGGCGACCCGCAGCCGCGCGAGGACACGGCCGACCTCGACCCGACGGCGGCGGGGCACGCGTTCGTCGCCGTGCTGGCGGCGCTGGAGCATCGCGAGCGGACCGGCGAGGGCCAGTTCATCGACCTCGCGCAGGGCGAGGCGACGCTGCAGCGGGCGGCGGAGCCGGTCATGGACTACCTGCTGAACGGCCGCGACGCGGGGCCGCAGGGCAATCGCGCGGCGGGGCTCGCGCCGCACGGGGTGTATCCGGCGGCGGGCGACGACGCCTGGCTGGCGATCACGGTGCGCGACGATCCTGAGTGGGAGCGGCTGCGCGCGCTGGCGGCGCCGGCGCTCGACGAGCCGCGCTGGGCGCGTGGACTGGGGCGTCTGCGGGATCAGGACGCGCTCGACGCCGCGGTCGGCGGCTGGACGCAACAGCACGGGGCGATGGATCTCGCGGAGCGACTGCAGGCGAACGGCGTGCCGGCGTTTCCGCTGATGGGTCCGCTCGACCTGCTGGTCGATCCTGATTTCTCGACGCTGACGGCGGCTGGGTTCGATCTGTCGGCAGAGGCCGCAGCGCCGGTGCGGGGCGGGGCGCTGTACGTCGGCACGCCGTGGAAGATGGCGCGCACGCCGTCGGCGCTGCGCGCGCCGACGCCGAATCGCGGCGAGCATGACGGCTACGTGTTCGGCGAGCTGCTCGGCCTGGGCGATGCGGAGTTCGCCGAGCTGCGGTTGGCGGGCGTGATCTAGATCGCGTCCGTTGGGAACGTGTCGATGTGACACGAAGTAGCTCGGGCACGTCCCCGGCGTGGCAGGCTCTATCCTCCTGACGTTCAGAGAGGAACTTCCATGTGCCACCGTTACGAGGCATTGCCGGCGATCACGCCGATCGCCGGGGCTGCGATTGATGTTGAGGACTTGACGCTGACGGCGTCGGACGGGGTTGAGTTCGCTGCGTTCCACGCTCGGCCGGAGCAGAGCGGGGGGCCGGCGATCGTGGTGCTGCCCGATGTGCGCGGGCTGTTCCGCTTCTATGAGGAGCTGGCGATGCGCTTCGCCGAGGCGGGCGTTGAGGCCGTGGCGATCGACTATTTCGGCCGCACCGCCGGGGTCGGCAAGCGCGACGCGGAGTTCGATTTCTGGCCGCACGTGCGCGGCACCTCGCAGGAGGGGATCGCCGCCGATGTCGCGGCCGCGGCCGCGGTGCTGCGGGCCGACGATGCGGACCGGGCGCTGTTCACGGTCGGCTTCTGCTTCGGCGGCAGCAACTCGTGGATGCAGGCCGCCGCTGGCCACGGTGTGAGCGGCTCGATTGGCTTCTACGGCCACCCGACGCGCGAGGGTCTGAACGGCGGGGATTCGCCGTTGGGCCGCGTCGACCAGATTTCGGCGCCGCTGCTGGGGCTGATGGGCGGGGCCGACGAGGGCATTCCGCGCTCGGAGGTCGACAAGTTCGCCGCGGCGCTCGACGGGCGCGGCATCGCGAACGAGTTCATCACCTACGACGGCGCGCCGCACTCGTTCTTCGACCGCAGCTATGACGAGCACACCGACGCCTGCGCGGACGCCTGGAGCCGGATCCAGAGCTTCATCGCGGCGAACAGCTAGGCGGCGATGGCGCTCGCACGATCAGGCGCCAACAGCCACCCACAAGGAGCAGCACCATGCGCGTGACTCACGCATCCGACGGCAACACCAATCAGGCGAACGCGCCGATCTTCACAGGCGGCAATGTCTGGGTTCGCGCGCTGGCCGGCGCGATCGGCGGGCAGCAGGGCGGTGAGGACGCCGACTTCAACCTGGCCGTCGTGCAGTTCGGCGCGGGGGCGCGGACCAAGGGACACACGCACTCGTCGGAGCAGATGCTCTACGTGGTCGCGGGGATCGGCAAGGTCGGCAACGCGGAGGGCGAGCACGTGATCAGCGTGGGGGACTTCGTGATCATCCCGGCCGGCGAAGACCACTGGCACGGCGCGGGCGACACGGGCTCGCCGATGTCGCACCTGGCGATCACGCGCCGCGACAGCCTCACCGAGCTGACCGAGGACTAGCCGTGCGTGGTATCGTTTTCGTGTAACGCGAGGATGGATCATGGTCGCGGAGCGAGATCAGACGCTGGAAGAGCGGCACGCAGCGGCGCGCGAGAGGTGGCTCGCCCATTACGAGGGCGACCCCGAGATGCAGGAGATCGTGCGCAAGGCGAAGTTCGACACGGAGTCGACGCCGGAGGAGGACGCTGAAGACATTCGGATCGCGAACGAGCGCAGGGACAAGGGCGTCACACATTCACTTGAGGAGGTGTGGCAACGGCTCGCCGAACAGTTCCCTGACGAGGCGGAATATCTGCTCTACGACGACTGATGTATCGCGTCGAGCTGGACGACGACGCTGAGTTGGAACTCACAGCCCTCAGCCCACACACTCGTCGCAACGTGAAGCAAGTGCTGCGGCGGCTACGCCGGGGCCCCGATTCGGCTCTGGACCTACAGCTATCCAACTACGCGGGCCGCTGGCGCGCCCGTGCGGGGCGACGCTGGCGAGTGGTGTTTGACATGGGGCCGGGCCGTTTGATCACCGTCCGCCGGATCCGGCGGCGCGAGACGGCGTACGAAGGGATCGAGCGGCGGCAGTAGCCGCCCGGTGGGAGCTGCGCGCGCGATCAGCGTGGGCGATTCCGCCATCGTTGTCCTGGGGATGGTCACTGGCACGGCGCGGGCGACACGGGCTCGCCGATGTCGCATCTGGCGATCACGCGCCGCGACAGTCTCACCGAGCTGACCGAGGACTAGGAACGCTCTGAACAAGAGGCTATTGGTCGGACTTCGTGCTGACTGGCCGCGGGCGGTTGCGTCGATGCGGTGAGTTGGCGACCGGGGCGATGGGTGGGGGCGGTGCTGAGGGTCCGGTGGGCCGCCTGTGTGGGGCCGAGCCGGGCGAAGGGCGCAGTCCGCCCCGGTTCAGGCCAGTTGCGACTCGGCGATCAACAGATTGGCGAAGCCGAGCAACAGGGCCAGCCGCTGGTGATTCTTGGCCAGACCGCGGTAGCGCACTTTGTCGTAGCCGAAGCGCCGTTTGATGTAGAGGAAGGGATGCTCGACCTTGGCCCGCAGCGAAGCCCGCTCACGTTCGCGCTGGGCGAGTGGGCTGTGCGGCGCCAGTTGCCGGCGGCGTCCGGGACGCATCGCGACCCGCCACTCGACCTCCGAGTCCGCCAGTTCGGGACGCCGCGCCGCGCCCTGGTAGCCGGCGTCGCCCCAGGCCTCGCGTTCGCCGCCGCGCAGCAGCCGGTGCGCCTCGGTCACGTCGGCGGTGTTCGCCGCGGTCGTGCTCAGGCTGTGCGTCACTCCCGTGGCGGCGTCCACCCCGATATGCAGCTTCATCCCGAAGTGCCACTCGTTGCCCTTCTTCGTCTGATGCATCTCCGGGTCGCGCCGGCGACGCTGGTTCTTGGTCGAGGACGGCGCCGCAATGATGCTCGCGTCCACGATCGTGCCGGCCTGCAGCCGCAGGCCCCGGCCTGCCAGCTGCGCGTTGATCGTCGCCAGCAGCGCCTCGCCCAGCTGATGCCGCTCCAAGAGGTGGCGGAAGTGCAGGATCGTCGACTCGTCGGGGATCGGCCCACTGAGGTTGAGTCCGCAGAAGCGGCGTACCGACTCGGCCTCGTAGAGCAAGTCCTCGATCGCCGGGTCGCTGAGGTTGTAGCAGAGCTGCACGCAGTGAACGCGCAGCATCACGGCCAGGCGGTACGGCCGCCGTCCGCGCCCCGGCTTGGGATAGACCGGTTCGACGCGGGCCTCCAGCGCGGCCCAGGGCACCAGCGACTCGAGCCGCTCCAGGAACCGTTCCCGCCGGGTCTTCCGCTTCTTGTGCGCAAACTCCAGGCTGCCAAACGTCGGTTCCTGCATCGAGGCGCTCCCTTCGACGGTCGCTGCCCCGATCGTAACCAGCCCACATCCCTGCCTTGTTCAGAGCGTTCCTAGCTCCGGCCCCCACCTCGGTGTGCTCGATGGGCCGGTCTAGCGGCCTAGCTGTGCATGTCCTCCGAAGACATCGATTTGTCCCCAGCACGCGCGTCGGAGCTGGTCTCCGCCTGGCGGAAAACCCGCCTGAACGACCTTCAAGCCGCGTTGATCAAGCGTCTGCACAACCGGGATGAAGTCACTGTCCCATGACGCGAGGACGGCGATGTCATACGCGTCCTGCCACGCTAGCGAGACCATGTCCGTAACGATTGCCGTGTCCACGCCCTTCTCGACGCGCAGCCGAAGCTGTTCCTTGCAGTAGGGGCAATGGTCGACTCGTTTGTGGCAGTTTTGGCAGTTCGGCGGGTTTCGCGGTCGCATGTTGCTGATCGACACTTGGACCCCCGCCTGACGGTCGAGCCACTGAAGCCACTCGTGTCGCTTGCGGTGAGTCGGATCATTCGGGTCAAACGACGCGTAGATGCGAGTCCCCTCGTGCATAGGGTCGTTGACACGACAGACTGTGGCAGCCTGTTCGACCAGCCAGTCGGATAGTCGAGTCCAGTCGAATCCGCGCCAGTCGATCCGGCGATTGCGCGCCTCACTCTGCATGGTCAAGTCGAGGTTCGCTTGATCGATGAATAGTCTGATCCGATTGCCTCCTGACCGTCTGGCTTGCGTAGATGGCATCGCGAGTTGAGGGTGCTCGGAATCGGTGGTCATGCACGACTCTGCTCAGGAGGCTCCGGCGAGCCCAAAATTCGAGGGCTGCCACTGGCAGCCCTCGGGGGTGTATGCGGCGGTCGGGTTCATCCCGAAATCGAGCGGGAGCTAGCCAACCGCGGGCCTTATGACGAAAGCGTAGCAGGACGAGACCCAACGTCAATCGGCGTCAGTAGCCGCTGCGGTGTTTGACGCGGGCGATGTCGAGGGCGGCGATGGCGAGGATCGCGGCGACGCTGACGATGCTCAGCGCCAGCAGGATGGCGGCGGCGGTGTCGCCGACATCGCTCATTTGCCGCACGGCGATCAACACCCCGGCGGTGAGCCCGGCGAATGCGATGGCGAGCCAGCTGTGAATCCACTCGGCTGCGAAGTTGACCGCGATCGCGACGACCACTGCGGCGTTGACGACGATCAGCAGATGCACGTCCTCGAGGCGGTTCCAGCCGCCGCGCTGGGTGCCGGTGAGCTCGTTGACGGCCTCGATTGGGGGGCCGCCGCGAAGCGAGAGAAAGAGCACGACGATCGCCGCGCCGACGGCCCCGCCGATCAGCGGGCGGAGGAGTCGCGGCCCGAAGCGTTCGATGGCGCGCTCGGGCGGCGCGCCCAGCTCGCGGCGTGCGTGCTCGCGCTGAAATGCCTCGGCCATGCTGCAGCCTCCAGCCGATCGTTGCGTCAGATGTTAGAGCGCGTCTGCCCGCCATCGACGTTGAGGCAGGCGCCGGTCACCCACGAGGCGCGGGGCGAGGCGAGGAAGGCGACGACATCGGCGACCTCCTCGGGGCGGCCGAAGCGATCGAAGGCGATGTCGTCGAGCACGCTGCGCTGGATGCCCTCGGGATCGGCGTCGTAGCGGCTCTGCCAACGGCTGCCGGGCCAGGCAATCGAGCCGGGCGCGACCGCATTGGCGCGGATGTTGCGCGGCGCCAGCTCCAGCGCGAGTGATTTGGCGTGGCTGTGGACGGCCGCCTTCATCGCGTTGTACTGGGCCGAGCCGCCGGCCTCGCGGCCGAAGATCGAGCCGATGTGGATGATGCTGCTGCTGTCGGCGCCGTCGCCGGCGGCCGCGGCCGCGAGATACGGCAGCGCGGCGCGGGTCGTGCGCACCGCGGCCATCAGATTGAGCTCGAACATCTGCTGCCAGATGTCGTCGTCGTCGCCGCGGATCGAGACGCCCATGTTGTTCACGACGATCTGCAGCTCGCCGAAGGCTCGCACCGTGCTGGCGACCACCAGGTCGGGAGCGTCAGCTTCGCCGAGGTCGGCGACGACGCTGTGGACGCGGCCGGGGCCCTCGGCGGCGATCGTCTCCATCGCGGCGGCCAGCGCTTCGGGGCGTCGCGCGCAGATCGCGACATCCGCCCCTTCGGCGGCGAGCGCACAGGCGCAGTAGAGGCCGATGCCCTCGGAGGCGCCGGTAATCAGCGCCGTTTTGCCGGCCAGGCCCAGGTCCATCGTTCACCTCCGGCTCGTCATCGCGGCTGGTTCGAGCGAGCGCCAGTGTATGGCCAAGCCGGCGCACGCCGTAATCTCGACGCATGAGCGACGCGTGGGAGCAGCGCTTGCAGCTGACAGTGCAGCAGACATGGAGATCGGCCGCGCTGTCGCTGCGCCAGGGCGGCGGACTGCTGCGCGCGCTGGCCGCGGAGGCGGCGCCCTGGCGGACGCGCGCCAAGCGTCGGGGGCGCGAGCGGGTGCTCGGAATTGGCGCGCCGATTGAGATCATCCGCGACCGCTGGGGCGTACCGCACTGCTTCGCGCAGTCGGCCGACGATGCGCTGTTCGCGTTGGGCTACGTGCACGCGCAGGATCGGCTCTGGCAGCTGCAGTGGAATCGGCGCGCGGCGCTCGGCCGGTTGGCCGAGCTGGTTGGTCCCGCGGGGCTACCCGCGGACCGGCTGACGCGCACGTTGGGCATAGGCCGCGTCGCGCAGGCCGCGTGGGACGTGACGCCGCAGGCGCAGCGGGACGAGCTGTCGCCCTACATCGCGGGCATCAACGCGAGCGCGGCTCGGTCCCCACGACCGTTCGAGGCGGTGATGCTCGCTGACTACTTCCGCCCCTGGCAGCCGAGCGACTCGATCGCGTGGGGCAAGCTGCTCTCGTTTCTGCTCGCGCCGGCGTGGGAACAGCAGTTGCTGCGGGCGGCGATCGTTCAGCGAGCGGGCGTCGAGGCGTTCTGCGACATCGACCCGCCGCTGCGCGAGAGCGCGGCGGTCGTGACGCCGCCGGACGCGGACTACGGACGGCTGGCGCGGCCCGCGCACGAGGGCGCGCGGGCGCTCGCTGAGCTGTTGGGCCTGGACGGGTCCGCAAGCAACAACTGGGCCGTGGCCGGTTCGCGCACGGCGAGCGGTGCGCCGATCCTGGCCTGCGACCCGCACCTCAATCCGGTCACGCCGGCGCACGCCTATTTCGTGCACCTGCACTGCCCCGAGTTCAACGCGGCCGGCGCGACGGTGCCGGGGCTGCCGGGGATCGTCTGGGGCCACAACGAGCGGATCGCCTGGGGTCCGACCGCCGCGATGCAAGCGATGCACATCGCCGTGGTCGAGGAGCTCGACGAGGCCGGCGACGCGACGCGCACGCCCGACGGCTGGGCGCCGCTCGAGCGGCGCACCGAGCAGATCAGCGTCAACGGGTACGACGACGAGACGATCGAGCTGCGCACGAGCGTCAACGGGCCGATCGTATCGGAGGTCCTCGCGGGCGATCGCGCGCCGCGCTGGGCGCCGCAACGGGCGATCAGCCTGCATTCGCCGGTGTTGTGGCCGTCGCAGAGCGGCACGGGGATCGTGGAGCTGATGCAGGCGACCGACTGGCCGGGCTTCTCGGCGGCAGCGGCGAAGCTCGAGGACTTCAACCTGGCCTTCGCGTATGCGGACACCGATGGTGGGATTGGGCTGCGTGTCTCGGGGGCGGTCCCGGCCGCGAAGGCCGAGGCGCTGCGCTTCCCCGTCCCGGGCTGGTTAGCGGCGGAGCAGGGCGGCGTGCCGCGGGCGGTGCTGCGCGGCGATCAGCTGCCGCACGCGTTCAACCCGCCGGGCGGCCTGGTGGTCAGCGCCAACAATCCACTGACTCCCGCTGCTGGGCTCGATTTCGGCGCGGAGTATCTCGACTCGTGGCGCGCGGAGCGAATCGGCGGGCTGCTGCGCGACGACGAGTCGCACACGGTCGAGCGCTCGGCGCAGATTCAGCTCGACCAGTACTCGGCGCCGCTGCACGAGTTTGCGGGCCGGCTGTCGCAGCTGGACGCGACGAACGAGGAGCAGCGTCGACAGCTCGAGGCAGTGGCGGAGTGGGATGGCGTGATGTCGGCCGCGTCGCGGCCGGCGGCGATCGTCGCGCTGAGCTTTATCGCCTGGCGTCGCGGCGTGCTGCGCGAGCTGCTGGGGCCCAAGGCCGACACGATGATGAGCGGCCTGCTGGCGATCCCGACGCTCGACCTTTTCGGCGCGCGCGCCGGGTCGTGGGCGCTGCGGCGTCTGTCAGCCGACGACGCGCGTGATGCGCTCGCGGCGGCCCTGCGCACCGCGATCAGCCAGCTGCGGGCGCGCTTCGGCCCCGATGGCGCGGCGTGGACCTGGGGCGCCTGCCGGCCCGTGCAGCTTCCGCACGCTCTGTCCGACGCGCCGATCATCGGGCGGATGCTGAGCGCGGGCCCCTGGCCGTTCGGCGGCGAGGTGGACACGGTGTGTCAGTCGGGCGTGCTGGGGCCGGACCCGTTTCGCGCGGCCAGCGCGATTCCGGCGTTGCGGCTCGTGATCGAGCTGAGCAGTCCGCCGCGTGCGCAGTTCGTGGTCGCCGGCGAGCAGGCCGCCGATCCGCTGCATCCGGCCGGGCCGATGACCGACGCCTGGCTCAAGGGGCGGCTCGTGCCGCTGCTGCGCGAGCGCGCTGAGATCGAGCGCGAGCGTCCGCGGCGGCTCGAGCTGCGGCCGCGCTGAGCGGGGCGAAGCGAAGGTCGTGACTACACTGAGATTCCATGCGCCTGTAGGAGACTTGTGACCAACGCCGGCCTCACGCTTTCAGTTGATGGGTACATCGCCACCGTGAGCGGCGGCGGACGGCTCGACGCGGCGTTCGTCGAGCGGCTGGCTGATCTGTGCGAGCAGGTCGGCGAGACGGCTGAGCTTCGCGTGCTGCTGCTGCAGCCCGATGCGAGCGTGTGGAGCAATTGGAGTGCAGACGATGCGCCGGCGCCGGGCGATCTGTTCGGTCCCCTGGCGACGCTGCCGCAGCCGTCGATCGCGGTGATCAACGGCGATTGTCTGGGCGGCGGCTTCGAGCTGGCGCTGGCAGCCGACATGCGGATCGGCGCGTCGGGGATCGAGCTGGGCCTGCCCGAGCTGCTCGAGACCGATGGCGACTTCAGCCGCGCCGGCGGCTTGCAGCGCCTGACCCGGGCGGTTGGTCGGTCGCGGGCGACGCAGCTGATCCTGCTCGAGCAGCGACTGGCGGCGGAGCGCGCGCTGGAGTGGGGACTGCTCAACGATGTCGCGGAAGACCCTGCCGTGACGGCGCGATCGCTGGCCGTCGCGATCAGCGAGCGCGGGCCGATCGCGGTCCGCTACGCCAAAGACGCGATTCGTCACGGGGCCGAGATGCCGCTCGGCCAGGCGCTGCACTATGAGACCGAACTGACGATCCTGCTGCAAGACACCGCGGACCGCGCGGAGGGCGTTGAGGCCTTTGTCGCCAAGCGACCACCACGTTTTCGCGGGGCATAGATAACCTGCAAGAGAGCGAGACCCCACGCAACCAACCGCGGGGGGACAGAGAGGACACGAATGCGCCTGATTATCGACGAAGAAGAAGCCTGGTCGCTGATGACGCTGGTCACGGCGCAAGTGCTCGACCAGGTAGAGCTGAGCGACGAAGCGGCCAAAGCGATCCGCGAATGGCGTGCGGGCCTCGAAGAGGGCCGACCGGGCATGGCCGAGTTTGCGGCCGGCGTCAACGAGGCGCTGGGCAACACGATCGACGAAGAGCTGACTCGCACCGTTCGTCGGCGCGACTACTACCGCACCGTTCGATAGGAGAGCTGATCATGGTCAAAGTTGAACTCGACGTCGAAGAGGCCTGGTCGGTGATGAACCGAATCATCGGCCAGATGCTGGACGAGACCGAGCTGCACAAGTCGGACCGCGCCGCGGTGCGTCGCTGGAAGTCGAACGAGATGCGGCCCGGCCGCGAAGAGATGGACGCGCTGCACGAGAAGATGAACGCCGACATCGAGCGGCTCTGGTCGGTGCGGCGCAAGAGCGAGCTGCGCAAGCCCGACTGGCGCTAGCCGCTGCTTGGGCGAATCGCGGATGACGGACCCCACCGTAGAGCTCGTCGACTACGCCAAGCCTGCGCTTGGCGTCGCCCGGATCACGCTGCAGCGGCCGGAGGCGCTCAACGCGATCAATCTGGCGATGCGCGATGAGTTGTGGACGTTCGTCCAGGCGGTCCGGGTTGACCCCGTGTTCGCGTGTTCGCGTGTTCGCGCGTCCCGGGGCCCACGGAGGGCGCTATTCGAGGGCGTCGAGGTTGCGGACGAGGCGTTCTACGTGCGCGAGGTAGTCCTCGACGGTGTCTCGGTCGAGCCAGGCTTCGTAGAAGTTGATGTGCAGCTCGCCGGCGAAGCCAAAGAGGCGGCGCAGCTCGGGGTCGTTGCTCTCGGTCGCCAGCAGCTGGATTGCGCGCCACAGCTGGCGGTGCGTGGAATGATCCAGTCCCCGTGCTTCGGCGGCCGCCTTGAGCTGCTCGGCGGCCGAGCCCCAGCCCTTCTCGGAGGCCTGCGTCAGGTCGCCCTCGGCCAGGTGCACGCGGGCCTTGCGTAGGTAGTCCTGGCAGAGGTCGCTGTAGTGCTGGGCTTCGGCGGTCGGCATGGAGTCAGAGTAGCGTCCGGGGCGGTACCGTAGAGACCGCTGTGCGGCGCGGCGCACACGCCTTCCAACTATGACCGATTCGTCACTCATCCTCTACGACAAATCGCAGGCTGGCGTGGCGCGGATCACGCTGCAGCGGCCGGAGGCGCTCAACGCGATCAATCTGGCGATGCGCGATGAGCTGTGGACGTTCGTGCAGGCGGCGCAGCTCGATCCCGACGTGCGGGTGCTGATCTTCGCCGGGGCGGGCACGCGGGCATTTTCGGCCGGCGCGGACATCTCGGAGTTCGGCACGGCGCCGTCGCTGCACGAGGCCCGGGAGGCGCGGCGGCAGCGCGACCTGTGGGCGCTGCTCGAAGATCTGCCGATCCCGACGATTGCGGCGTTGCACGGATTCTGCTTCGGCGCGGGGATCGAGCTGCCGCTGTATTGCGATCTTCGGATCGCCGCCTCCGACACGCAGATCGCGCTGCCGGAGGTGACGCTCGGCTACATTCCGTCGGCCGGCGGGACCCAGCTGATGCCACGCATCTGCGCGCCCGGCGCCGCCGCCGGCCTGGTGCTGAGTGGGCTGCCGATCGACGCCGAGCGGGCGCTGAGCTGGGGCATCGTGCATCGCGTCGTCGCGCCGGAGGCGCTGAATGCGGCGGTGGACGACGCCGCGGAGCGTCTGGTGGCGGCCGATCCGGAGCTGCTGGCTGCTGCGAAACGCAGCATCCGGCGGGGCACTGAGCTGCCGCTTGGAGGCGCGATTGCGCGCGATGCGCAGACCGCGCGGCGACTCCGTTCTAGACTCGTTGATCGCACGTCGATCAGCTGAAACCAATCACAGACCAGCCACGCTCGCCCAGAGGAGCCCTACATGAACACTGCCGATTTCCTCGAACTCAGCTCCGCGATGGTGCCCGACCGCGCCGCGCTGATCTGCGAAGACACGGTCAAGACCTACACGGAGCTCTCGGCCGAAGTGACCCGGCTCGCGAACGCGTTGCAGGGCCTTGGCCTGGTGCGCGGCGACCACGTCGGCGTGATGTCGGTCAACTCGGCCGAGTACGTGATCATCTACTACGCCTGCGCCAAGCTCGGCGTGACCTTCGTGCCGCTCAACTACCGCGCCAAGCGCGAAGAGCTGACCTACATGATCAACACCGTCGAGGCGAAGCTGATTTTCGTCTCGGACCGCTATCAGCCGCTGGTCGACGCGATCTCGGAAATCTGCCCGACCGTCGAGCACTACATCTCGCTCGAGTCCCAGCACCTCACCCAGAAGCACTACAACGACCTGATGGCGATGGGCTCGGACGACTTCGTCTGGACCGAGATCGAGGACAAAGACCCGACGGTGATCATCTACACCTCGGGCACGACGGCGATGCCCAAGGGCGTACAGGTGACGTATCAGGACCTGACCGTCTACGTGACGAACACGATGTCGCCGGCCGACCCGGAGATGCCGCACCAGAAGACGCTGCTCAGCGTGCCGCTGTTCCACATCGCCGGCGCGACGACGATGATCTCGTCGGTCTGGGGCGGACGCACGCTGGTGATCCTGCCGCAGTTCTCGCCGCGCCACTGGATCGACGCGGTCGATGCCCACGGGATCACGCACTCGATGGTCGTGCCGACGATGCTCAAGCGCACGATGGAGGACCCGGCCTTCGGGAGCTTCAACGGGGAGACGCTGGAGCTGTTGACCTACGGGGCGGCGCCGATGCCGTACGACGTGATTCGCGCTGCGGTTGACGTGTTCCCGCCGAACGTGGGCTTCATGAACGCATACGGGCAGACCGAGTCGACCAGCTCGATCTCGTTCCTGGGCCCCGATGATCACCGCCTCGGCGGGCCGCCCGAGGAAGTCGCGGTCAAGGAGCACCGGCTGCGCTCGGTCGGCAGGGTGATGCCCGACATCGAAGTGCTGATCATGGACCCGGCGGACGACGTGGTCGGCGTGGGCGAAGAGGGCGAAATCTGCGTGCGCGGCGACCGGATCATGGCCGGCTACTACAAGCAGGAGGAGGAGACGGCGACCGCGATTCGGGACGGCATCCTGCACACCGGCGATGTGGGCTACCTCGACGACGAGGGCTACCTGTTCATCACCGGCCGGACCAAGGACCTGATCATCCGCGGCGGCGAGAACATCGCGCCGGGTGAGATCGAGCAGGTCCTGGAGGGCCACGCCGCTGTCGCTGAGGCGGCGGTGATCGGCGCGCCCGACCTGGAGTGGGGCGAGGTCGTGAAAGCGGTCGTGATTCTGCACGACGGCTTCACGTTCACGCTCGAGGAGGCGATCGACCACACCAAGACGCAGCTGGCCAGCTACAAGGCCCCGACCTATCTGTCCGTGGTCGACTCCTTGCCCAGAAATCACATGGGCAAGGTGCTCAAGAACGACCTGCGCAAGACCCACGGGGAGGCGAAGAATGGGTAGGCGAGTGTCGCGTTCGGTAGGATGGTCCGGATGACGACCACAGACCAACCACTGTCGATCGACGACATCCTCAACGAGCCGGTCCGTTGCCGCGGCTGGGTCATTGGGCGTGTCCTCAACGTCGACCAGGCCCATCGCCAGTGCCTGGTTGCAGATCGCACTGGGGACACCATCACGGTGAGCTATCGATCCAAGGACACACCGATTGTGCTTGCAGCGCTCAATGATCGCGATGAGCCGTTCCTCAAGGCACTCGGCCTGTGTGAGTACCAGCCCGGCTCCGTCCTGAGCCGGATGTTACAAGTCGAGCGGCTCTTTGCCATCACACAGCACGACGCGGAGCATCCGACGGCCCTGGGTCTCTATCACGATCTCCGCGCTCTGCAGACTCACCCCGGTTGGAACAGGCTCCCGGCTGACCTCGCCGAGAACCACGACGAGTACATCGCTCGCGCGATCCACGGTGACTGACGTATTTGCCGATGCCGTCTACTGGATCGGGCTATTGAATCCGGCCGATCGTTGGCACCGTTCCGCGGTCCGCGCAGCGAGCGAACTTGTTGATGCGACGTTGATCACGACGGAAGGCGTGCTCTCGGAAGTGTTGGCGTTTGTCACGCGCCTCGATCCGCGCTTCCGCCGTGATGCCGTCGCGCTGGTACGGAACTTGCAGGCCGCAAAAGGCGTCGTGATCGTCCCGCAATCCCACGAACTGTTCGAACTGGGATTGGACCTGTACGCCCTCCGAACGGCCTCCAGTCTCAGCCTCCAGGACTGCATTTCGATGATCGTCATGCGCGATCGCGAAATCACCGACGTGCTGACCGGAGACACTGAGTTTCGCGGTTTTGGATTCAACCTGTTGTTGCAGTGACGGGGCCGGCGCACACTGTCCACAGGGTTGTCCACCTTTTGATCGACGTGCGCAAGGCTCGTCCCTAGCGTGCCGCCATGTCTCGGCTGCTGCTGCTCGCCCTGGTGGTCTTGATTGGCATCGCGAGCGCTTCGGCGCTCCTGGTCATGGGCGCTGAATCCGACGATGACTCCGCGATCAGCACCGAGCATCTCCCGCGCGACGACGAACCGACTGAGCAAGACGCCCAGCAGCAATCCGAGCCTCCGACCGAGCCTCCTGGGGATGACGCCGACGCGGGCGAGGCAACAGACGATGCAGAGCCGGTCGCGGACGACGAAACTGAGGAAGATTCAGCGGCTGAACCCGCAGATGAGGAGCAGGACGAAGTAGCAGCGGAGGACTCGCAGGAAGAAGAACCGGAGGCGATGGTCGAAGCTGCCGAACCGGATCCAGCCGACGTCGTGATCAAGGCGCTTGATATCGAGCGGCCGCCGATTATCGCGGCAGTCGAGCCGACGGTTGTAACCAGCATCTACACCGTCGAGCCGGGCGACACGCTATCCGACATCGCCAGCCGACTCGGGGTCACGTTGGCAGAACTGATCGCCGCGAACGAGCTCGACACGCCCGACGTGATCGACGTAGGTCTGGAGCTGACCATTCCCGGCGCGGAGTCAGTCGTCGAATCCGGCGCCGAACCCGAGCCCACCTACGAACCAAACGAAGTCGCTCCCGTATTGGCGGAAGAAGGCGTCATATACGGCACGATTCACGACCGCGAGCGGGGCGTGGTCAATACGGCGATGGTCTTCCCGTCCCAATCCGACCCAACAGTGCAACTGGTTGAGGCGTGCGTTGATGGCGTCCGCCGCACCTATCTGATGGGATTGCAGTTGTCCGACGGGCTCACTCGCCTCTACTGGCGCATCGACGACGGAGCGCTGAATACCGATCGTTGGCGCGCCGGCGACGAACTATTGGAGTCGACCCGCTGGTGTCCCCTGCTCAACGATTTGGAAGAGGCCACGACGCTCTGGGTCAGAGTGGGCAGCGTCGATCTGACGTTCGGCGTCGAGAACCTGGGCCCCGCCGAGATCGCCCACAACTTCCGCATCTGCGGTCGCTGACCGCTGCTCTTACTTTCGTCCCCTGACCACGTGCGATAATGCGCGGCGCGAGCTGAGGGGGTCTGTGTGCGCGATGGGGGAACTGGCCTGAAGGCGGCGACGCCCGCGCGGCAGGCGAAGCGCGTTTCGGCGCTGGCGATTCCCGCCTGGCTGCCGCTCGGCGGCCTACTGCTCGTTTCCGGCGCGGAGACCGTCCGCGTGACCGGCGCGCACCGCGAGCTGTTCTTCAACATCGACCACTTCTGGGTGCTCTACCTGCTGCTGCCCTTCGTGATCGGGATCGTGGTCTACGGGATCGCGCGGCGCTCACGCATCTGGCGACTGGGCCGCGCCGACTTCTCGTTCGACAACCTCTCGACGCGGATCGTGCGCGTCCTGCGCGGTGGGGCGGGGACCGAGCGAGTGCTGCGCGACGGCTACTCGGGCGTCATGCACATGTGCATCATGACCTCGATGATCGTGCTGTTCCTCGTGACGGCGCTGCTCGCGATCGATGACTACGTGCCGGTCGAGATCCTGGTCGGCCCGCGCTATCTCGGTTATTCACTGGTGGCCGACATCTTCGGGCTGATCGGCGTGATCGGTGTGGCGATGGCGATCGCCCACCGCTGGGTGCGCCCACGCACTGCCTGGCTGCCCACCTGGGAGGACTGGTTCATCGTCGGCGGGCTGGGGATGTTGCTCGTGAGCGGGTTCTTCGTGGAGGGCTTGCGGATCCACACTTCCGAGATCGACGTGAACCCGGAGTGGTCCTACTGGTCGCCGGTCGGCTACGTGATCGCGCTGATCTTCTCCGGGGTGAACGTAGGCCCGGCGCTGGAGATTCACAAGGCGCTGTGGTGGTTCCACATGATCGCCGCGCTCTCCTGGATCTCGCTGCTGGGCTACTCGAAGATCAACCACATCGTGCTGGCGCCGGTCAACGCCTTCCTCAAGAGTACGTCCGCACCGGGCAAGCTGGAGCTGATCCACAACATCGAGGAGCAGGAGCACTTCGGGGTCAGCCAGCTGGAGCACTTCTCGATGAAGCAGCTCTTCGAGCTGGATGTCTGCGTGCGCTGCGGGCGCTGCACCGACAGCTGCCCGGCCGACATCGCCGGCCAGCCGCTCTCGCCGATGCACATCATTCAGGACCTCAAGTCCTACGCGACCAACGTCGGCGAGCAGAAGGTGACCAACGTCGTGCGCGGCGACACGCTCGACTTTGGGCTCGATTCGGCCCCCGCGATGGTCGGCGACGTGGTGCGCGATGAGTCGCTCTGGGCGTGCCGCACCTGCGGCGCCTGCGTCGAGGCCTGCCCCGTCTTCATCGAGCACGTGCCCACGATCGTCGACATGCGCCGCTCGCTGGTGATGGAAGAGGCGCGGATGCCGGACACGGTCCAGAGCACGCTCGAGACGCTCGAGCGTCAGGGCCACCCGTGGCGCGGTACGCCCTACACGCGCGAGTCGTGGATGGAAGGCCTTGATCTCGACCCGGACGAGCTGACCTGGACCGGCGAGCAGGAGTACCTCTACTTCGTCGGCTGCACCGGCGCGTTCGTCGACCGTGCGCAGGCGATTTCGCGCTCGGTCGTCTCACTGCTGCGCGAGGCGGGTGTGTCGTTCGGCATCCTGGCCGGGATGGAGTCGTGCAACGGCGACCCGGCCCGGCGGCTGGGCCACGAGTACCTCTACCAAATCCTCGCCGAGGGCCTGATCGAGGCCTTCAACGACGCCGGCGTGAAGAAGATCATCACTCACTGCCCGCACTGCTTCAACACATTCCTCAACGAGTACCCCGACATGGGCGGGAACTACGAGGTGATCCACCACACGCAGCTGCTCGAACAGCTGTTGAACGAGGGCAAGCTGGAGACGCGCGAGATCGAGCCCCAGACGGTTACCTATCACGATTCCTGCTACCTGGGCCGGCACAACGACATCTTCGAAGCGCCGCGGCGGATCCTCGAGCGGGTCCCGAACGTGACGCTGGTCGAGATGCCGCGCAGCCGCGAACAGGGCCTCTGCTGCGGCGCGGGCGGCGGCAACATGTGGATGGAAGAGCAGGGCGCGTCGCGCGTCAACGAGGTGCGCGTCGAGGAGGCCGTCGCGACCGGCGCCGACACCGCCTGCACCGCCTGCCCCTTCTGCGTGCAGATGTTCGACGCCGGCATCGGCACGGTGCAAATGAACGTCGAGGATGAGGACAAGCTTCAGGTCCTCGACGTCGCCGAGATGCTGCAGGCCTCAGCGGTGCCCGACGATTGATCGCTCCGTTACCCCCGCCCCCTCCGTCCCACCCGCCTCGCTCCGTCATTCGCGCCGCCTCCGTCGTTCGTGCCGCCTTCGTCGTTCGTGCCTCGCCTCCGTCGTTCCTGCCGCCTTCGTCGTTCCTGCCTCGCCTCCGTCGTTCGTGCCGCCTTCGTCATTCCCACCGCCTCCCCTCCGTCATTCCTGCCGCCGCCCCTCCGTCATTCCTGCGCAGGCAGGAATCCATCGGCGCCGGGTGTGCGAGGGTCCGTCCCGGCGTCGCGTACGAGGTTCGGCGGGCCGTCGTCAGTCCGTGCCGCGAGCGGGGCGGAGGAGGTCGCATGGATTCCTGCCTGCGCAGGAATGACGGAGAGGTGCAAGGAGGGCGGAGGGAGGCAAGAACGACGGAGGGGTGCAAGGTGGACGGAGGGGAGCCGCAGGAATGACGGAGGGGTGCAAGGCGGACGGAGGGGAGGCGCAGGAGTGACGGAGGGATGCAAGGCGGACGGAGGGGAGGCGCAGGAGTGACGGAGGGATGCAAGGCGGACGGAGGGGAGCCGCAGGAGTGACGGAGGGATGCAAGGCGGACGGAGGGGAGCCGCAGGAGTGACGGAGGGGGCAAGGCGGACGGAGGGGAGGCGCAGGAGTGACGGAGGGGTGCAAGGAGGGACGGAGAGGGAGCCGCGGGACTGACGGAGGGGCGCAAGGCGGACGGAGGGGAGGCGCAGGAGTGACGGAGGGGTGCAAGGAGGGACGGAGAGGGAGCCGCGGGAGTGACGGAGGGGTGCAAGGCGGGACGGAGGGGAGGCGCAGGAGTGACGGAGGGGTGCAAGGCGGGACGGAGGGGAGGCGGGAACGACGGAGGAGCGCAAGGGTGACGGAAACGGGGCGGAGGCGGTTGGGCTCGGTGTGTCAGGCCAGGTCTTCGTAGAGGTCGCGCCACCGGGGATTGAACTCTCGAATGAGCCGGAACTTCCAATCGCGCTTCCAGCGCTTGAGCTGCTTCTCGCGCGTGATGGCGTCAGCCATCGAATCGTGGAGCTCGTACCAGACCAGCGTGTGGACGCTGTAGCGCTTCGTGAAGCCCTCCACGAGGTCCTGCTTGTGCGTCCAGACGCGCGTCGGCAGGTCCGAGGTGACCCCGATGTATAGGGTGCCGTGGCGGGCGCTGGCAAGGATGTACACACAAGGTTCGCGTGCCATCAGGCGGCAAATGTAGATGCTGACCGCTGCCCTGTCGTTCCGCCTCCGTCATTCCTGCGCAGGCAGGAATCCATCGGCGCCGGGTGTGCGAGGGTCCGTCCCGGCGTCGCGTACGAGGTTCGGCGGGCCGTAGTCAGTCCGTGCCGCGAGCGGGGCGGAGGAGGTCGCATGGATTCCTGCCTGCGCAGGAATGACGGAGAGGTGCAAGGAGGGCGGAGGGAGGCAAGAACGACGGAGGGGTGCAAGGTGGACGGAGGGGAGGCGCAAGATGGACGGAGGGGTGCAAGGTGGACGGAGGGGAGGCACAGGAATGACGGAGGGGCGCAGGGAGGATGGAGAGGGGCGCAGGAATGACGGAGGGGCGCAGGGAGGATGGAGAGGGGCGCAGGAATGACGGAAAGGGGAGCGTGAGCGTTTGGTCCTGGGCGACGCGCGAGCCGAGCAATTGCCCCAGCGCGGGTTGCGCGACACAATGGCGGCCAGTAGCCGAGATTCCGATCCGTGCGCCACAATGAGACCCCGGGCGCTGTCTGACGCCCTGCAGAATGAGGAACCCGATGGATGCGATCGTCTGCGTGAAGCAGATCCCCGACCCCGAAACGCCCGCAGCCGCGTTCCGCGTCGACGAAGGCGCGATGCGCGTGCTGCCCGCTCAGGGCATCTCGCCCGTGATCTCTCCCTTCGACGCGCAGGCCGTGGAGGCCGCGCTGCGACTCAAGGACGCCGCCGGCGAGGGCACGGTGAACATCATCTCGCTCGGCCCCGACTCGGCCCGCGACGCGATCAAGCACAGCCTCGCGATGGGCGCCGATGAGGGCTACCACCTGCACGACGATGCGTTCGAGGGCGGCGACGCGTGGACGACGGCGCTGGCGCTGAGCAAGGCGATCCAGCACCTCGGCGTGCCCGACGTGATTCTGTTCGGCCGCCAGGCCGCCGACTGGGACCAGGGCTCGGTCGGCAGCATCGTCGCCGAACTGCTCGACCTGCCCTCGGCCACCGTGCTGCGCGGCGTTGAGGGCGGCGGCGACGGCCTGAGCGTCTCGCGGGTGGTCGCCGACGGCTTCGAGACGATCGAGCTGCCGACGCCGTGCGTGCTGACGATCAGCAACGAATTCGGCGACCCGCGCTACCCGCAGCTGCGCCAGATCATGCGCGCTGCGCGCAAGCAGGTCACGGAGTTCACACCGGCCGAGATCGGGCTCGACCCGTCGGAGGTCGGGGCCGCCGGCGCGCGGCTCGAGATGCACGCGCTCTTCCAGCCGACCAGCGACATCGAGGTCGAGATCATCGAGGGCGACACGCCCGAAGAGAAGGCCGCGGGCCTGATCGCGGCGCTGCGCGACGCGAAGATCATCTAGTCGACACTGATTACCCAGCACTGAACACTTGCGGGAGCATCCAGCATGGCCAGCATTCTTGTTATCGGCGAAGTCGACGGCGGCGCACTGACCGCGACCACGCGCGAGCTGCTGGGCGCGGCGACCCGACTCGCCGCCAGCCTCGGCGGTGGGGTCAGCCTCGCGCTGATCGGCGCCGAGCTCAGCGCAGCGTCCCACGCGGCCGGTCCGGCCGGCGCCGACACCGTCTACCGCGCCGCCGACGCGGCGCTCGAGCAGTACCAGACGGAGGCCTACCTGCCGATCGCCGAGGCGATCGTGGAGCAGGACGCGCCGCAGGTGGTGCTGCTGGCGCAGAGCAGCATGGGCCGCGACCTCGCCCCGCGACTGGCGACGCGGCTCGGCAGCGCCGCGGCGATGGACGCGATCAGTCTCGAAGCCGATGGCGATCGCGTGCGCGTGACGCGTTCGTGCTACGGCGGCAACGCGCGGCAGGTCGTGACGGTCAAGACCGATCCGCAGGTGATCACCGTTCGCGCCAAGGCGCAGGACCCGCTCGTGGCCGACGACGCTCGCTCGGCGACGGTCGTCGATGTCGCGGCCATCAGCTCGGACGTGCGAGCACGCGTGACCGGGAAGGCCGCGGCCGAGGCGGAGGGTGTGCGCCTGGAGGACGCCGAGATCATCGTCTCGGGCGGGCGCGGGCTGGGCGGCCCGGAAGCGTTCGGCGACCTGGAGCAGCTGGCCGGATTGCTCGGCGCGGCGGTCGGTTCGAGCCGGGCGGCCTGCGACCTCGGCTGGTACCCGCCCTCGCAGCAGGTGGGCCTGACGGGCACGGTGGTTTCGCCGACGCTCTATCTCGCGATCGCGATTAGCGGCGCCTCTCAGCACATGGCGGGCTGCGGCGGCAGCAAGAACATCGTCGCGATCAACAAGGACCCCGATGCCGCGATCTTCGCCTTCTCACGCTTCGGCATCGTCGACGATTACAAGAAGGTGCTGCCGGCTCTGGAGAGCGCGTTCCAGAGCGCGCTGTCGGGCTAGTCCTACGGAAGCTCTGAATCACTTTCCCCCCGCCGACCACATTGAGTGGTCAGCGGAATCGGGATCCGGATCGGATTCCGTTGAGCACTCAATGTGCTCAACGGGGGGGGAGCTGTCGCGCAGCGACTGAGGGGGAGGGCGGAAGGCTGATGAGACGCCAGGCCGCGCACGGTCACGCCGGCTGACCGCGACGCACTCCCCCTCTGCCTGCGGCATCTCCCCCTCAGGGGGCGACATTGGGAAGGGATCGGATGCCCCTGAACACATTGGGTGGTCAGGGGGATCCGACTTGCGCGGAGGATTCCTACGCGCCGGTGGTTTTGCGCCAGGCGCGGATGTCGGCGGTGTGCTGTTCGTTGTGCGCGATCAGCGCATCAACGACATCGTTGGGGCTGAGGCACTCGTCACCGACGTCGTAGCAGGGCGTCTCACGCTCGTCGTCGGTTTGCACTCGGAGGCGTCGCGCCACTTCTTCGTTGGCCTCGATCAGGATCTCGAACAGTTCGCTGATGTCACGGTCGACCCATTGCTGCGAGGCGCCTCCGTTCATCTCGTGCTCTTTGGGAAACTCGTCGACCGATTCACCTCGGTCGTAGAGGTCGAGTGCGTCGAGCACCCAGCGGTCCCAGGCGACGAAGTGGGCGAGACAATTGCGGATGCTCCAGACGCCGATCACATTCGGCTCGTCGTAGGCTTCGTCGGGCAATTCGGAAGCCGCCTCGATCAGGTAGCGACGGCTCTCCTCGAGATCGATCGTCTCACTTCGAACTTCCGTGGTCATGGCAGTTCCCGTGTTGTGCGGTGGTCGTCGGGACGATGCGGCCTGCCCGGCTGGGTGGCGAGGCCGTTCGTGGCCGTTGGTGATGATCGCTCTTCGTTAACGCTAGCCAAGCTGGCGCAGGTCGCGGCGTAGCCTGTGACACAGACCCGCTGCGCGGCTGGGAGCGCGTGACTGAGCGTCGGCCTGAGCGTCGGCCTGAGCGCCGGAGACGCTTGCGCTCGCCAGATGCCGTGGATAGCATCCAGATTTGGCGCGGCTGAGCTGTGGCTGCAACGCTGCGGGTGGCTGCGCGCGCCAGACCTTCGCCCACCGCTCGCTAGATGTCAGGAACTATGCGCTCTATCGGACTCACGGGCGGGATCGCATCGGGCAAGTCGACCGTCGTTGGACTGCTCCAGGAGTTCGGGGCAGCCACGATCGACGCCGACCGTCTTGGCCACCAGACCTATGAACCGGGCAGCGACACGTTCGCCGCGGTCGTCGCGGCCTTCGGCGACGAGCTCGTCGCCGACGACGGCACGATCGATCGGCGCGTGCTCGGCGGCAAGGTGTTCGGACAGCCCGACCAACTCAAGCGACTGACCGACATCGTCTGGCCCGGCATCCGCGCGCTCGCGGCGGACGAGCTGGCGCGTCTCGAGGGCGAGGGGGCCGAGGTCGCGGTCCTGGAGGCCGCGGTCTTGATCGAAGCCGAATGGCAGGACCTCGTCGACGAGGTCTGGGTCGTGTCGGTCCTGCCCCAGGCCGCCCGCGAGCGGCTGATGGCGCGCAACAACATGAGCGCCGAAGACGCCGACGCACGAATCAATTCACAGCTCAGCAACGACGCGCGGCTGACCCATGCCGATGTCGTGATTGATACTGATTGCGCGCTCGAGGAAGTGCGCGGCCGTGTCGAGGCCGCGTGGAACGAGCTCGCGAATCGCAGCGACGCGTAGCCGCGCCGCCGCACCAGCTGGCGCCAGCCCATGAGGAAGCATCAGGGGGACCACCGATGACCACCGCAGCCGATCCGATCACCGAATATCGATCCTGGGCCGTTGAAGAGTTCCGTCTCGAAGAGGAGCCCTATTACGTGCCGGTGTCGGACGAGGTTGAAATCTTCCAGGCCGCCTGGAACAACAAGCTTCCGGTGCTGCTCAAGGGCCCGACCGGCTGTGGCAAGACCCGCTTCATCGAGTACATGGCCTACCACCTGAATCGCCCGCTGGCGGTCGTGCGCGACGGCCGTACGGAGATCGAGCAGGAGACGAACCTGCCGCTCGTGACCGTGGCCTGCCACGAAGACCTCACCGCCAGCGACCTGGTTGGCCGCTACCTGCTCGAGGGCAATGAGACCGTCTGGATTGACGGACCGCTGACCCGCGCGGTCAAGGCCGGCGCGATCTGCTATCTCGACGAGGTCGTCGAGGCGCGCAAGGACACGACCGTCCTGATCCACCCGCTGACTGACCACCGGCGCATCCTGCCGGTCGAAAAGAAGTCGCAGCTGCTGCAGGCGCGCGACGGCTTCCTGCTGGTCATCTCCTTCAACCCCGGCTACCAGAGCGCGCTGAAGGACCTCAAGCAGAGCACGCGGCAGCGCTTCGTGGCGATCGAGTTCGATTACCCGCCGCGCGAGGTCGAGGCCGAGATCGTGCGGCACGAGGCCGAATGCAGCCTCGAGCTCGCGCTGAACCTGGCCAAGATGGCCGAGAAGATTCGCAACCTGCGCGAGCACGGCCTGGCCGAAGGGGCCAGCACCCGATTGCTGATCTACGCCGGCCGGATGATCATGCAGGGCGTCACACCGCGCCGCGCTTGCCAGGTCTCGATCGTGTGGCCGCTGACCGACGACGGCGAGATCCAGCGCAGCATCGAAGAGGTCGTCTCCTCGATCTTCGAGGACTAGTTGCCCGGGCCCCGGCGATGGCCTCAGCGATGGCCTGACGGGGCGCGAGGCTGGAGGTCGGGCCGTGCGCCTCGGCATCGTCAGCGACATTCACTGCAACATCGAGGCGCTCGATCGCGCGATTGAGCAGATGGGGTCGATCGACGAGTTGCTCTGCGCCGGCGACGCGTGCTACCAGTACCGCTTCTCGAACCCGGTCGCTGAGCGGCTGCGCGAACTCGGCGGCCGCTACGTGTTGGGCAACCACGAAGAGATTCTGCTCAGCGAGGCCGGCGCGCGCGCTCAGGCCTCCGAGAGCGTCAACCGCGAGCTGCTCGAATGGACCCGTGAGCAACCGCAGCTGATTCGCGCCGAGGTCGGCGGCAAGCGGCTGTTGATGTTCCACGCGACCCCCTGGGCGCCCTACCGCGAGTACCTCTTCCCGCACGATCCGCAGCTCGAGCGGCTGGCGGAAGAGGAAGCCGACTACATCATCTACGGGCACACGCACGCGCCGCTGGTGCGGCGGATCGGCCGCGCACTGGTGATCAATCCGGGTTCCGCGGGCGAGGCTCGGGGGGTCGAACGCAAGCTCACCTATGCTGTGCTGGATACCGCCGCCGACGCGGCCACAATCGAGCAGATCGTCCCCGCGGCCGATTAGCGCGGTCGATCCTGCCCAGCCTCTGGACGGATGCCGATGACCGATCGACCCACCAATGCAGCGCCGCTCGAAGCGGCGCGAGAAGCCCTGCGCGCGTTTCCGCCGGCCCTCAGCCAGGAGTTCGAATCCGCGGTCAACGCCGTCGAGCCGATCCTCGAGCCGGACGAGTTCGTGCACTGGAGCGAGACGGGCCTGACGATCGCGCGTCACTCGCTGCGTTCCTGGGAGGCCGCCTCCGAGTATTTCCGCAGCAGCGGCACGATGCTCGAGCAGGTCACCTACGACCGGATGCGCGAGTGGTGCGATGTCGGCGTGGGGCTGATGGACACCTCGCCGGCGCTGGCCGGCGCGCTCTTCCGCGCCTCCCCGCAGGTGCTCCCGCACCTGGCGGTGACCCAGGCGACGGATTGGTCGTCGCAGGGCCAGTCGCTCTACAAGGGCACCTGGAAGTCCGGCTCGCTTTCGGCGCAGTACTTCGACGTGTCTCCGCAGGTGCTTCCGCACCTGCCGCTCAGTCAGATGCGGCTGTTGGTCGAGCTGATCGATTCGCTGGCCAGCCACTCCTACGAGCTGGCCAGCGCCTGCCTCGGGATGGCGCCGACCGTGCTCTCGCAGCTCGAGCGCAGCGATCGCGCGCCGTTCCTCGAGTTCGGCGGGATCGTCGCGCACACCGCCTGGGTCGACGCGCGGGTCTACTTCGAGCGCGGCCCATCCGCGCTGCAGCAGGTCAGCCACGATCAGCGCGGTCGCTACCTCGGCCTCGCCGGCCAGGTCGCGCTGAAGGTCGGGCGACTCGGACATCCCTACTTCATTGAGGCCGCGCAGGCGCTGACCGAGGTCGACCGCGATCTGCACCAGGGCCTGCTCGAGCTGGCCGAAGAGCTCGCGCCGCACTCCGGCGACGCCGCGATGGAATTTCTCAAGTCGAGCCCGCGCGTCGTGCAACGGCTCAGCATCGATGACATCGCGCGCTGGCAGGAGTTCGGCCTGAACATCCTGCAGGGCAGCGTCGACGGCGGAGAGGCGTTCTTCCGGCTCGAATCGACACGCGGCGAAGAGGTGATGGACGCACTCAGCTCGCGGATCGATCTCGACCGCGTCTCGGAGCTGATTCGGATGTACTGCAAGGCGCTGACGGGCGTCGATGTGGGCGTCAAGCCGTCCGAGGAGCTCGCCTCCAAGGGGGTCGGCTGGGTCGACGAGAGCAGCCCCACGACCGAGGGCACGACGATCTACCTGCCCCAGATGGTCGAGCGCTACCAGACCAAGGAAGACAACTTCAGCGTCTACAAGGTCTTCGCCACACACCAGGCCGGGCGACTTGAGTTCGGCTCGTTCGAGTACCAGCAGGAGCGCGAGCCGCAGGTGTTTGAGCCGTCGAACGGTCAGACTGCGACCGCCGTCGCGATCGCACCGGCGCCTCCGCCTCCGCCGCCCGCGCCCGGAGCGGCCGATGGCGCCGAGGAGGATCCGATCGCGGCGATCCACACCGACATGGAGCTGTTCTTCGACCGCTTCGGCGACCGTCGGCTCGCTCACGACCTGTTCACGATCGTCGAGGACACGCGAATCGACACGATCGTCAAGCGTGAATACGCCGGCGTGCGGCGCGCGCTGAACCGCCTGCAACAGGCCGCCGCCGACCAGCGCCGGCCAGTTGAGAACATGCCTGCCCGCCAGGCGATGGTCGAGAATCTGCTGCGCGCGAGCCTCGACGACGCCGGCGCGATCCGCTGGCCCGGCGAGCTGGCCGAGCAGCTGCGCACCCCGTTGCGGATCATGAATCGCATCCGCCAGGAAGGCGCGACCGTCGAGGACTCCGCCGCCGCGGCCCAGATGCTCTACGAGTGGGTCGCGCAGGTACCCAACGTCGAGCTCGACACCGACGACTGGACCGACCTCGACGACCCCTCGATGTCGGGCGAGCAGGAGGACGGCGACCAGGACATGATGCCGGCCGGCGGCTCGAGCGGGCTCGAAGAGTCCTTCATGCCGTTCATGCCCGGCAGCGAAGAGCGGCCCTACGACAGCCCCGACCGGTCGACTTCCGCGGCGATTTCAAGCCGGAGCTGGTCCAGCTGCTGATGAAGCTGAAGGGCGAGATGGGCTCGGGCGACGCCCCGCCGATCCCGCTGACCAAGGAGCAGCTGCAGGAGCTGCTCGAGAAGAGCGTCGAGATCTCAATCAACGAGCTGATGGACATGGACCTGGCCGAGTCTTCGGGCATGTTCCTCGACAACCTGCTCAAGGAGGTCAACAGCGTCCAGGGCGACCGGCCCGAGGGCCAGCAGGCGCTGGGCGACGACAGCACCGGCGGCGAGGACGACGGCGAGCTGCCGGTCGAATCGCGCTCGTTCTACTACGACGAATGGGACTTCCGCGCGGCCGACTACAAGCCGCGTTGGTGCCGCGTCCAGGAGCAGCGCGGCGATGTCGGCAACATCGGTTACTACAACGAGACGCTGCACGACCATGCGCAGCTCGTCCGCGAGACGCGCAAGCAGTTCGAAATGCTGCGCCCCGAGATGTTCCGCAAGATGAAGCGGCTGACCGACGGCGAGGACTACGACCTCGATGCCGTGATCGAGTGGTACACGGAGAAGATCGCCGGCGCCACTACCGAAACCAAGCTGTTCTACCGACGCAACAAGGTCGAGCGTGATGTCGCCGTTGCCTTCCTGCTCGATGTCTCAGCCAGCACCGACGAGGAGATTCAGAAGCACCAGGACCGCCGTCAGGACGACCAGTTCGACGACGACCCGCGCAAATACCTCTCCTGGTGGGCGCAGCGCCGCGCCGAGGCCGCCCGGCACCCGGGCAAGCGGATCATCGACCTCGAAAAGGAAGCCGTCGTGCTGCTGATCGAGGCGCTTGAGGCGATCGGCGACAAGTACGGCGTCTACGGCTTCAGTGGCTACGGACGCGACAACGTCGAGTTCTTTGTCTACAAGGACATGGACGAGCCGTTCACCGACCGCACCAAGGAGCGGATCGACAAGATCGCGCCGGTCCGCTCGACCCGGATGGGCCCGGCGATCCGCCACTGCATCTGGAAGCTGCAGAACACCGACGCCAAGGTCAAAATCCTGATGCTGCTCTCCGACGGGCGCCCGCAGGACCACGGCTACGGACGCGACCGCACCGAGAAGGAATACGCGATCCACGACACCAAGATGGCGCTGACCGAGGCGAAGCGCGAAGGCATGGTGCCGTTCGCGCTGACCGTCGACCGCGCCGGCCACGACTACCTCAAGCAGATGTGCCAGGACATGGCCTACGAGGTCGTCGCCGACATCGAGTCGCTACCGCGCCGCCTGCCTGCGCTCTACCGCCGGTTGACCGGCTGAACCCGTGCAGCGGCACGCCGGGCCGGGGGCTGCGTCATCGATCCCGCTGCTCGCGGGCGTACTCGCGGGCGCCGCGGTGGCATCCGCAATCGTCGCCGTGCTGCTGGGCGAGGCGTCCACGGGGCTCTATCTGGGGGCCGTGATCGCCGCCGCGCTGGCCACCGCGCTGTTCGTGGGGCAGCTGCTCTGGAGCCGCGCCGAGTGGAGGGCCTGGGGCGCGGTCGCGCCGCTGGGCGTCGTGGTCGGCCTGTTGGGCGTCGCTGCGAGCGGCGCCTCATGCGGCGTCGCCTGCCTGGCGATCGGCGCGCCAGTCGCCAGCGTTGGCCTGCTCGTCCCCGACCTCAGGCTAAGCCGATTCCGAAGGCTCCTTCACTAACCGGCTTCCGTCCGCTACTCTGTGCGCATGGTCACGTTCGACAGGCTGCCCATGCACGATGTGCTGGTGAACCGGCTCGGCTGGTCGGAAGCCGACGCTCAGGCGTTCCTCGACGCGCTCGCAGCGCCCACCGAACAGCTCGCGACCAGGCACGACATCGCTGCCGTGCAGGCGCAGATTGAGACCCTACGGGCGGAGCTCGTACAGCTCAGGGCAGACAGCGCCGAGCTGCAGCGTCAGGTCTCAAGTGTGCTGGCCACCGTTGAGCGGCTGTCGGAGCGGGTCGGGGCCATCGAACAGCGGCTTGACGAGCAAGAGTCGAGATATCGTCAAGACGCGATCGACCGGGACGCCAGGTGGACAGCGGACCTCGACAAGCGAGACGCCCGCTTGAATGCCACCCTCGAGAACCTGGACGCCAAGTGGACGGCGGACCTCGACAAGCGAGACACCCGCTTGAATGCCACCCTCGAGAACCTGGACGCCAAGTGGACGGCAAACCTCGACAACCTGGACGCCAAGTGGACGGCAAACCTCGACAACCTGGACGCCAAGTGGACGGCGCACCTCGACAGCCTGGACGCCAAGTGGACGGCGCACCTCGACAGCCTGGACGCCAAGTGGACGGTGGCCTTCGACGAGCGAGACGCCCGCTTGAGTGCCCACCTTGACGCGAGGGACGCCGCGCGGCGCGCCGAGGACAAGGCCAGTGAGGCTGACCGGCAGCGGGACTGGCGCCGATTTCAGTTCGAAATGTTCGTGTTCATGTTCGCCGGCTTCGGCACGATGATTGGCTTGTTCGTCTCGCGCCTGTAGCCACCGTTGCGCCTTCGCGCATCCGGCTAGCCAGCCCGGGGCTTCAGTTCGTCAGACGTAGCTCGCGGTTGAGTTCGAGGTTCAGGTACCAGCGCCAGGTCGCGACCACGCCGAAGGCCAGCACCGCGATCAGCACGCCGAACGCGACGCCCAGAATCTGCCAGTCGGTCTCGATCTGGAAGGGCGGCAGCACGCGCCTCCCGCGGTCGTCGATCTCGAGGTAGGCCAGCAGCAGCAGCGAGATGCGATTGCCCAGCAGCACTCCCAGCGCGAGGCCGCTGCCGATGATGATCGCGTACTCCAGGAAGACCTGGATCAGAATCGACAGATTGCCGATCCCAAAGGTGCGCAAGAGCGCCATCTCAAGTCGGCGCTGACGCGCGGCGACCGCCATCGAGACCAGGAAGGCGAGCGCCAGCAGCAGGCTGATCGCGATGAAGGCGACGAGCAGGATGCCGCTGCCCCCGGCCGTCGTCAGCGGGTCGCGGCCCTGTTCGAACAGCTGGTCATTGAGGTCGCTCCAGTTGCGCAGCGAGTAGCGCGATCGGCGCAGCTCGAACATCGCCGCTTCGAGCGCCTCAGGGTCATCGGGCAGGTCGAGCCAGACCTCCGTCGGGCTCACGGACGGTCGCAGCGCTGTCACCGCGCTGAGGTGGAACAGCGCGTCGTAGTCGGCCACGATGAACGACTTCACGTCGGGACGCAGGGTCGGGAAGAGCTCGACGATCGCCGCGACTCTGCCGCGCACGATCATCAGGTCCATGCGGACGGTCAAGCGATCACCGACGTCGAGCAGCTGACGCTCGGCGAAGTCCTGGCTGATGATCATCGGCACGGTGCAGCGCGTGCTGGAGCAGATCGAGGGGTCGGCGAAGTGCATGGCGCGCAGCCCGGGGCTCTGGCCGATGCCGGAGCTGAACTCCATGATGTGCGTGCCGCTGACCGCGTCCTCGGCCTCGACGAACTCAATCCGGTCGGCGGCCTCGCGGCGTTGCCGGAACCGGACCCAACCCCTGTCTTCGAAGTCCTCCACGATCAGCTCACGGCCGTCCCCGGTGATCGCGGTGACAGCATCGATCCGAACGATCGACGGCTCGGAGACGAACACCCCGAACGGTTCGCTCAGCACGATCGAGTGCAGCGAGTACGGCGCCACGGCGCCGGACCCGATGATCTGGCGACCGAACTCGATATCGATCGGAGTCCAGCCGAGGGTCGGATCCGGGACCTCAATCTGGCCGGCGGTGAAGTAGCGGCCGTTGCCGTCGCGGACCCGGATCCAGATCGTCTGCTCGCTCTCGCCCTCGGTCAGATCAATCCACAGGCGCAGCGTCTCGGTGTCATCGGGCACGCCGACGCCGCGGCCCGTCGGCGGCACGTCGATCGAGCGCATCAGCTCGTCGAAGCTGAGCTCCGAGAGGTCCTCGCGGAACCACAGCATCGCGCGCGCGTCGCGCGGCTCGATCGCCAGCAGGTCCACCGCGGAGGCCGTGCCGATGCTGCGCCCCGCGGCCACACCGGAGCGATGCACCGGGCTGAGGCGGTTGACCCCTTCCGCCTCGCTCAGCCGTCGCTCCACCCCTGCGGGAGACGAATACGCCCCGTCGGCCAGCGCGACGCGATGCTCGACGCCCGTGTCGTAATGGATGCGTTCGGTCAACGAGCGTTCAACCGTGTCGGCGTAGGACGCGGCGAAGGTGCCCAGCGCGGCCCCGAGCATGAGCAGGATCGTCAGCCGCGCCGCGGGCCCCACGGTGCGCGAGACGTAGCGCAGCGTGGCCGCGACCGAGAGCGGGAAGCGGTCGTAGGTGAGCCAGGCGACGAGCCGATAGACCCAGGGCAGAATGCGCAGGATCACCAGCGCCGCGGCGAGCGCGAAGAGGATCGGCGTGCTCAGCAGCAGCGGGTCGGCCGAGAGGCCGCCGACGCTGTTCCGCTCGAACACGGTGCCGCGCAGGTCGGCCTCGAAGATCAGGCCCACCGCGACCAGCACCAAGGCGACGTCGAGGTAGTAGCGCTGTAGCGCGTTGGGCCCGCTCGGCCGTGTCAGCCCGCGCAGCCGCTCGGAGAGCACCCGCGTCCGGCTGGCGATCGTCAGCGGGACCAGCATGAAGACGACGGCGACGATCGCGCCGCCGGCGGCGAGCAGGAAGGCGTCATCGGTCAGCGTGACATCGATCGCGCGGCCGCCGGTGAGCGGCTCGAAGATCGCGGTGTAGCCCAGCAGGCTGATCACCCCGGCGGCGATCAGCGGCCCGATGATCGCCGAGACGACGGCGAGCACCATTCCCTCGATCGCGGTCAGGCCGAGCACCTGGAACAACGAGGCGCCGCGGCTGCGCATCGAGAACAGCTCCTCGCGGCGCTGCGCCACGAGCACACCTGAGACAACCACGATGTAGAACAGCGCGATCCCCACGACCTGGGCGAGCAGCAGCAGGATCGGCGCCCGGGCGAACGAGAGGTCGCGGGTGAATGTGTCGAGGCGCGGCTCGATCGGGCTGACCAGCGTGGCGCCCATGCTGCGAAAGTCGGCCCGAAGGAGGTCGAACGTGGCCTGCGTGTCTTCCAGCACGGCCACGTCGAGCAGATCGGTGTTGATCTCGCTGATCCAGGTCACGTTGACCGGGAACTGGCCGATCAACGGATTCAGGTACTGGTCGAACGTCGTGGTCGACACGAACAACGGGATGATCTGCGCGCGCGGCCCGCCCGTGTAGAGCCCTGTCATGCCGCGCGGCACGCGCGTCCAGAACTGGCTCTGCGGGTCGTCGGGCGCGACGATGCCGGTGATCACGACCGGCAGCACGCGCTCCACGTGCAGGGTGGGCTGGCAGGGCGGCCGCGGCGGCGGCGGTGGACCGCCCGGCGGCGGATCGGGTTCGCGGTCGCATTCGTCGAAGCCGTCGCGGATGTTGAAGGTGTGGCCGGGCCCGATCCCGTAATCGATTGCGATCACCGCGGGAATCACGACCTCCAGCGGCTGGGTCAGCGTGATCCCGCCCAGCGCGTCGCTGTGCTGTGCCTGTGGAGCTCCGGGCAGGCGGCCTTCCACCAGGGTGACGTGATCGAGCGCGCCCTCCAGCGACGCAAACCTGCCGAAGGGCTCGATCTGTGAGCGCGGGCGCGGCGCCTGGTCGATCCCCAGCGGCCCGGTCATGATGAAGCGGCGGCGGCCTGACTCAAGCTCGCCGAAGCGCTCCGACACGCTCTGCTCGATGTACTCGCGGGCCGCGGCGTTGGCGCTGCCGCTCAGCGGCATGCCGGGGAGTACCGCGAACGCCTGGCGCCGGTCCTCCAGCTGGTTGCGCAGCGTCACCGTGAGCGAGAGATCCGACACCGCTCGGGTGTAGATCGAGGTCGCGGCCATCAGGATCGCGGCGACCAGAATACCCGCGGCGATGACCAGTTGGAAACGCCAACTGTCGCGCATCCGCCGAGCCACGAAGGCCAGCACCACGGCGATGGATTCCACGTGCCTGGGCTCCGCGGTCTACCCCGTGGACCGTCTTTGAAATCGACGGGGCTTGTAGTCTACGTACAGCTTGTGTGATGGTCACCGTCGCGGCCCGAGTGGCCGCGTTTCGTTAGCGAACGCCCACCCATGTTCAGTGTGTTGCCAACGGCGCTGCGAATCGCGATCCGGCGCCTGAACGGCAACCGCCGACTGATGGCCGCCGTCGCCATCGGTGTGATCCTCGCCGTCGCGCTGATGTCCAGCACCGTCATCTACCGCGACGCCCTGCGCCAGCTCGGCCTGCAGACCGACCTCAGCCGCGTGCCTGACCAGGAACTCGATGTGCGCGTGCTCAACTCCGCGCACGGCCTCGCCGGCGGGCTCGCTGATGATTCGTTTGAGATCATCGACCGTCGCCTGCGCATCCCCGGCGCATACCTCGACGAGAAGTTCGAGTCGCTCACCTCGGCCACGTTCTTCATGACCGAGGTGGGCGAGTTCCCGCCCGAGGAGGACCCGCGCGACCGCGCCCGGGTGCTTTACTTCGAGGGCGTCACCGACAGGGTTGAGCTGATCGAGGGACGCTGGCCCGATGAGGGCGGCGTCGCGACCACCGCCGAACCGCCCACCGTCGAGGTGGCGATCGGCAGGCAGGCCGCCGCGAAGGGCGGCTTCGAGCTGGGCACGCGCCGCGCGATCCATCCCTCCTGGCAGGACGACATCGCCCCGATCGTAATCGAGGTCGTTGGGATCGTCACGCCGATCGACTACACCGAGCGCTACTGGGGCGTGCGCCGCGATCACTTCCAGGTGCCGTCCGAGGTCACCGACGCGTATTCCTTCTTCGCGCCCCGCGCGACCCTGCTCGACACCATGACCGGCTATCTGCCGACGCTGCGCGCGCGGCTCGAAGTGCTCGCGATGGTCGACCGCCAGGCCTTCACGTCCGACCTCTCGGCCAACGCCGCGCTGCGCTTCCGCGGCGCGTTTGAGGCGATCGCCAAGGAGATCGACCGCACCCGCGTCGAGACCGAGGTCGTCAACACGCTCGACGCCTACGCCACCAAAGAGTTCTTCTCCTCGATCCCGCTGCTCGTGCTGACGCTGCAGATCGTCGGGATCGTGCTGTTCTATCTGGTCCTGGTCTCGACGATGGTGGTCGAGCGGCAATCGGCGGAGGTGGCGCTGCTCAAGAGCCGTGGAGCCGGGATGTGGCACATCATGACCATCTCGGCGCTGGAAGGGATGCTGCTGGTCGCCCTGGCCCTGGGGCTCGGGCCGCTGGTCGCGCGCGAGGCGATCGGTCTGCTCGGCTTCTCGCCGGCGTTTCACGGGCTCACCGGCGGCGCGCGGCTGACCGTCGCGCTGACCGGCGAGACCTACCTCTGGGCGGCCGGCGGCGCGCTGCTCTCGCTGGTCGCGCTGCTCTGGCCGGCCTGGCGCTCGAACCGCGCCAACGTCGTCCACTACGTCCGCTCGACCTCGCGCCCGCAGGACCGCCCGGCCTTCCAGCGCTACTACCTCGACCTGGTCGTCGTGGCGGTCGGTGCGTTGCTCTTCTTCCAGCTCCAGGAGTCGGGCTCGCTGGTCACCGAAGACCTGTTCGGCGGCCTCGACCAGGACCCGCTGCTGCTGATCGCGCCCGCCGTCTTCGTGGTCACCGTCGCCGTGGTGTTCCTGCGGCTCTTCCCCACCCTGCTCTCGATCTTCGCCTGGATCGCGCGTCAGATCGGCGGCGCCTCGATGCAGGTGGTGCTCTGGCACCTGACCCGCGCGCCGGTGCAGCCGGGTCGCCTCGCCCTGCTGCTGATCATGGCGACCAGCCTCGGCATGTTCGGCGGTACCTTCGGCGCGACGCTGGATCGCTCATTCGACGATCGCGCCGCCTACGAATCGGGCGCCGCGCTGCGGCTGGCCGAGATTCGCTCCAGCGGCGCCTCGGCGCAGATGCTCGCCGAAGACCTGGCCGATGCCCCGGGCATCGCAGCGATGTCCCAGGTCGTGCGCGTCAACGGCAGCTACACGCGCGGCGTACTCGATGTGACCGACGCCACCGTGCTGGCCGTCGAGCGCGAATCGTTCGGCGAGGTGCTGTGGTACCGCGACGACTTCGCGTTCGACGAGATTGGCGACCTGCTGGCGCTGCTGGAGCCGCCCGAGGTCGACGTCGAGCCGCCGATCGTACCCGCCGATGCGCGCTTCGTGGGAGTCTGGGTCTGGCTGCCCGAGGCGCGCGGCGCGCTATCGCCCACCGTCCGCGTGAAGAACTCGCTGGGGCGCTACCGCGATCTGAAACTGGATGGCTTGCCGCGCCGCCGCGGCTTCGGCGGCGGCGAGATTGAGCCGGGCTGGCGCTTCCTGATCGGCGATCTTCAGCAAGGGCCCGGCGGCGACGAGCCGGGACCGTGGGAGGTGTGGGCGGTTGGCGTCCGACCGTCCGGGTTCAGCGCCTTCTCCGGCGAGATCATCTACGACGATCTGCAATACAGCGCCGGCGGCGACGTTCCCGAGAACTGGATCGAGGAGGGCTTCCGCGATGGGATCGTGATCGAGGGCTTCGAGACGCAGGGCCGCTGGACGGTGTTCTCCGACATCCTGCGCGAACCGCTGCCCGACGATGCACGGCTCGACGGCGCGAATGTGCGCGGCGGCGAGCTGGCGATGCGCTACCGCTGGAGCCGCGACATCCGCGCCGGCGTCCCGCGCGGGGTGCGGCTGGTCGGCACCGAACGGCCGATGCCCGTCGTCGTCAGCAATGACTTCCTCACCGAGGCCGGGCTTGAGCTGGGCTCGCTGGCCAAGATCGGCGTCGCCAACATCTTTGTGCCGGTCAAGATCGTGGGATCGTTCGACCTGTTCCCAACCTGGGACCCCGCCCGGGGCCGCTCGCTGCTGCTGGCCGATCGTGACTATCTCGACTACCGCGTGAACCGCAACCCGACCAGCGGCGGCGCGCTTGCGCCGACCGAGGTCTGGGTGCGCCCGACCGACGAAGCGGGCCTGCAGGACCTGCGCAGCTATCTCGCGCTCTCGCCGCCGTGGCTGCACACGCCCTGGGACGTGGAGGCGATTCGCACCGACCAGAATGAGGACCCGCTGGTCGCCGCCGGCTGGGAGGGCCTGCTGTTCATCACCTTCATCGCGATCGTGCTGCTCAGCGCGCTCGGCTTCCTGGTCGCCTCGGTGCTCGTCGCCCAGCAGCAACAGGGCGAGTTCGCCGTCCTGCGCACGATGGGCTTCTCGACCCGCCAGGTGTTGATCACGGTGGGCCTGGAGAAGCTGCTGATCATCTTCGTCTCGATGGCGGTCGGCACGCTGCTCGGCCTCCAGCTGGGCGTGATGATGCTCGAGTTCGTGGGCTTCGTCGAGACCGGCGAAGCGCTGCTCCCGCCCTTCGTGACGGTCACCGACTGGGCCACGATCGGCGGCGCCTACGGGGTGTTGGGCCTGGTCTTCCTCGGCGCGATCGCGATCATCGTCGGGCTCTACATGCGCATGGCGATCGGCCAGATCCTGAGAATCGGGACCGAGTAGCCGCTCAGTCGCCGGCCGGCGCAGCAGCCGGCGTCGGGACCGGCACGATCTCCACGATGCGGCCCTGGCGCAGCACCGAACGCAATCGCGGCATCCCCAAGGCCCACAGAATCAGCGCGAAGAAGAAGACGATGCCCGGAACCGTCAGCAGGTAGCGCGTACTGACGTAGTCGGACGCGAGCGCGTTGGACAGGATCATGACCGCCATGATTCCGCCGGCGAACATCATGTAGAGGCTCATCACCCGGCCGCGGATCGCGTCCGGCAAGACGGCCTGGATCATCACGCTGGAGAGCGCCATGAACATCGCCTGCGTCGCCCCCGCCAGCGCCGCGCCGGCGATCGCCATCGGCAGCGACGTGGCCAGCCCGAGGATCGGCAGCGTCAGCCCCGAGAGCAGCCCCGTGATCAACATCAAGCGCCCGCGGATCGGCCCGTCGGGCACCATCGAGAGCGCGATGGTTGCGATCAGTGCGCCGCCTCCCACGCCCATCACGAGATAGCTGAACTCGGTCGCCCCGCCGCCCATCACCTCCTTGGAGAACACGACCAGCAGCGCGTCGAACGACATCGCGAGCATGCAGTGCAGCGCTGTCAGCCCAATCAGCAACCGCACCGAGCGCGCCTCGCCGAGATAACGCAGCGCTTCCTTGAGGTGTGTCGCGGCGTCCCAGAGCACGCTCTTGCCGCTGGGCGCGATTCCGCCGGTTGAGCGCACCTTTACGCGTGACATCTGCAGCACGGAGAGTCCCAGCAGCGCCGCCGCGCCGACGAACACCCAGCCGGGACCGAGGTGCTCGAGCACCGGTCCGGCGACCGGCCCGATCACGCGCGAGCCGAACTGCATCATCGAGGCCAGCGTGATCGCGCTCAGCAGCGCGGTCTTGGCCACCGTGTTGGGCAGCAGCGCGGCCTGCGCGGGCATCTCGGCGGAGCGAACCAGGCCTGAGAGGACGGTGATCACGATCAGGTTCCAGAGTTCGATCGTGCCCGTAAAGGCCAGCGCCGCGAGCGCCAGAGCCAGCGCGCCGGCGCCGACGCGGCTGATCATCACTACCACCGCGCGGTCGTAGCGGTCGGCCAGCGCGCCTGCGAACGGCGCCAGCGCCCACGGCCCGATCGCGGCGAAATACACCACCCCCACGGCCCAGCCGCTGTTGGTGATGTCACCCGCCAGCCAGCCGCGGGCGATGATCAGCGCCCACAGCGAGATCGCCGAGAGCCCGGCGGCGTAGAACAGCCGACGGTAGTCGATCGATTGCATGGCCGGGAACAGGCGCCGCAATGTGGCGGTGTCGGTCTTGGTCGCGGTCATTCGACCAAGCCTAAAGGTTCGGGCGCAACTAACGGATCTCAGTCCCCGCCGGCGTGCTCAGCGGTCGACTGCTCGGGCGCCGTCGGCCCCGCGATCAACGCGTCCGCAGCAGATGCGGCGGCAATCTGCACCGCGGCGGCGAAATCACCGGCAGCCTCGCCGATGCCGCCCTGGCGGAAGACCGCGCGCAGCCGCGGCATCACCCCGGCCCAGAGCAGCAGCGCCACCACGAAGATGATCCCCGGGATCGTGATCAGGTAGCGCACGTTGATGATGTCCGAGGCCAGGCCGTTGGCCAGGATCATCACGGCCATAATGCCGCCCGCGACCATCGCGTAGATCGCGATCACGCGGCCGCGGACCGCGTCGGGCACGACGGCCTGGATCATCACCGTGGTCAGCGCCATGAACATTGCCTGGCTCGCGCCGGCCAGCGCCGCGCCGATCATCGCCACGTACAGCGTGGGCGCCAGGCCCAACACGGGCAGCACGGCGCCCGAGAGCAGGCCGGTGAACAGCAATAACCGCCCGCGGATCGGCCCCTCCGGGACCATCGACAGCGCAACCATCGAGACCAGCGCACCCCCTCCGACACCCATCAGCAGGAATCCGTACTCCGACGAGCCGCCGCCCAGCTCCACCTTCGCGAACACCACCAGCATCGCGTCGAATGCCATCGTCAGCATGCACTGCAACGCCGCGAGGCCGATCAGCATCGTCACCGAGCGGTTCTGTCCGAGGTAGCGCAGACCCTCGCGCACGTGGGTGGCGGCGTCGGCCAGCAGGCCCGCGTCGGTCGGCGCGGCCCCGCCGGTTGAGCGTGTCTTGATCCGCGACGTCTGGATGATCGACAGCACCAGAAAACCGGCGCTGATCAGGAAGACCCACTTGGCCCCGTATTCAGCCAGCACCGGCCCGGCGACCGGGCCGATCACGCGCGAGCCGAACTGCATCATCGAGGCCAGTGTGATGGCGCTGAGCAACGCGGCGACCTTGACGGTGTTGGGCAGCAGCGCGGCCTGCGCCGGCATCTCGGCCGAACGGAGTACCCCCGAGCAGGTGGTGACCAGCACGAGGTTCCAGAAAGAGATGTTTCCGGTGAACGCCAACGCGGCGAGCACCAGCGCACAGATGGCGACCCCGCCGCGCGAGATGATCAACACCCGCGCGCGGTCGTAGCGGTCGGCCAGCGCCCCGCCGATCGGCGCCAGCACCCAGGGGCCGATCGCCGCGAAATAGACCACGCCGACCGCCCAGCCGCTGTTCGTCAGCTCGCCGGCCAGCCAGCCGCGCGCCGTGATCAGCGCCCACAGCGAGATCGCCGAAAGTCCCGCCGCCCAGAACAGCCGGCGGAAGTCGCGCGACCCCATCGAAGGAAACAGGCGGCGCAGGGCGCCGGGCGCGGGTGCTGTGCGCGGTTTCAGGACTGTAGGAGGTACGCGCTCGGTCATTCGCGTCAGGCTAAGGGTTGCGCAGCGGATGCGCGAAGCAGGCGGCGGATTCAGTCGCCGGCCGCGACCGGCGCGGGGGCCGGCACGATCTCCGTAATCTCGCCATCGCGGATGATCGATCGAATCCGCGGCAGGCCGATCAGGAACACGAGCATCACGCCGATGAAGATGATTCCCGGCACGATCGCGAACAGCCGCACACTCACGTAGTCGGCCGCGAGGCTGCTGACCAGCGCGCTGATCGACATCACGCCGCCCGCAAACATCGCATAGAGGCTCATCACCCGCCCGCGGATCGAGTCGGGTACGACAGCCTGCACCATCACGGTCGAGAGCGCCATGAACATCGCTGTGCTCGCCCCGACAATCGCCCCCGCGAAGATCGCAACCGGCAGCGTCGGCGCAAAGCCGAAGCCCGTCAGCGCCGCGCCCGACGCGAGCCCCACCACAAACAGAATCTTTCCCCGGATCGCCCCAGGCGGAACCATCGAGAGCGCGATCGTGGCGACCAGCGCGCCGCCTCCGAAGCCCATCAGCAGGTAGCCGTTGGTGTCCGCGCCGCCGCCCAGCGCGCGCTTGGCGAAGACGGGCAGCAGCGTCAGGTCGAACGCCATCGTGAGCATGCAGTGCAGCGCGACCAGGCCGATCGTGATCCGCACCATCGGCGCCTGTCCGAGGTACCGCAGTCCCTCTTTGATGTTGTCCGCGGTGTCGCGCACGAAACTGGTGTTGCCTACGATGCCGCCAGTCGATCGCACCTTGATTCGGGTCATCTGAAACGCCGAGAGGCCCAGGATCGCGGCCGCGCCGATGAACACCCAGCCCGGGCCGAGCTCGGCGAGCACCGGCCCCGCGACGGGGCCGATCACCCTCGATCCGAACTGCATCATCGAGGCCAGCGTGATCGCGCTGAGCAGCGCTGCGCCCTTGACCGTGTTGGCCAGCAGCGCCGCCTGGGCCGGCATCTCGCCGGAGCGGATGATCCCCGACGCCAGCGTGATCGCGAACAGGCTCCACAGCCCGAGGCTGTTGGTAAACGCCAGGATGGCAAGGATCAGCGCCATCAGGCCGGCGCCGCAGCGGCAGATGATCACCACCCGCCCGCGGTCGTAACGGTCGGCCAGGGCACCGCCGAAGGGGGCCAACACCCAGGGCCCGATCGCGGCGAAGGTGACCAGCCCGCTCGCCCACGCGGCGTCCGTGAGGTCGAAGGCCAACCAGCCGCGGGCCGTGAGCATCGCCCAGAGCGAGACCGCCGAGAGCCCCGCCGCGTAGAAGAACCGACGGTAGTCCGTCGACTCCATCGCCGGAAACAGACGCCGCAGATTCGCGCTCGCGGACTCTGCCATTCGCGAAAGCCTACGGCCTTTTGCGATCATGCGCGATCTCACGCTCACTGCGTCTAGGCTGCATACAATTCACATTCAACTACCCACTGTCGATGCACTGTGTTGCTTTGAGGGGGACGCCATGGCCAGCGATCTGAGACAGCGAAGCTCCGTGTTGGTGGATGGTCCGAACCGCGCCGCGGCGCGCTCGCAGCTGCATTCCGTCGGCTTCATGCCCGACGACCTGCGCCGCCCGCTGGTGATGGTCGCCCACTCCTGGATCGGCACGATGCCCTGCAATTTCTCGCACCGCGAGCTCGCGCAGGATGTGATGAAGGGCGTCCGCGAGGCCGGCGGCACGCCGATGGAAGTCAACACCGTCTCGATCTCCGACGGGATCACGATGGGCACCGAGGGCATGAAGGCCTCGCTGATCTCGCGTGAGCTGATCACCGACTCGATCGAGCTCTGCGCGGTCGGCTACGCCTTCGATGCCGCCGTCGTGATCTGCGGCTGCGACAAGACGATCCCCGCCGCCGCGATGGCGATGGCGCGGCTCAACATCCCCTCCGTCGCGCTCTACAGCGGCTCGATCGCGCCGGGCCGGCATCACGACGGGCGCGACCTGACGATCCAGGATGTGTTTGAAGCGGTCGGTCAGCACGCCGCGGGCACGATCGACGACGCGGAGCTGGACGCGATCGCGATGAACGCCTGCCCCGGCGCGGGCGCCTGCGGCGCGCAATACACCGCCAACACGATGGCCACCGTGCTCGAATTCCTCGGCCTCTCGCCGATGGGCAGCGCTACGGTCGGCGCGACCGACAACCGCAAGGGCGAGGTCGGCCGCGCGGCCGGACGCCTGGTCATGGATGCGCTCGAGCGCGGCGTGCGCCCGCGCGACCTGCTGACCAAGCGCGCGCTGGAGAACGGGATCGCCTGCGCCGCCTCGACCGGCGGCTCGACCAACGTCGTGCTGCACCTGCTCGCGCTGGCCCGCGAAGCCGGCATCGAGCTGGACATCGACGACTTCGACCGCGTCTCCGAGGCCACGCCGCTGATCGGCAACCTGCGCCCCGGCGGTCGCTACGTCGCGCTCGACATGGACCGCGCCGGCGGCACGCCGCTGCTCGCCAGGCGGCTGCTCGAACACGACAAGCTGCACGGCGACGAGATGACCGTGACCGGCAAGACGATCGCCGAAGAATGCGCCAACGCCGTCGAAACCCCCGGCCAGGACGTCATCCTGCCCGTCGAGCAGGCGCTCAAGGAGACCGGCGGCCTGGTCATCCTCAAGGGCTCGCTCGCGCCCGACGGCTGCGTCGTGAAGGTGGCCGGCTACGAGCGGCTGCTGCAGCGCGGCCCGGCGCGCGTCTTCGAACGCGAAGAGGACGCGATGTCCGCCGTCACCGCGGGCGAGATCGTGGCCGGCGACATCGTGGTGATCCGCTACGAGGGCCCCAAAGGCGGTCCCGGCATGCGGGAGATGCTCAGTGTCACCGCCGCACTGGTCGGCGCCGGCCTCGGCGAGAGCGTCTCGCTGCTCACCGACGGTCGCTTCAGCGGCGCCACGCGCGGCCTGATGGCCGGCCACGTCGCCCCCGAAGCCTTCGTCGGCGGTCCGATCGCACTGGTCGAGGAGGGTGACGAGATCGTCCTCGACATCGAAAACCGCCGCCTCGACCTCAACGTCGACGAGCCCGAGCTATCCCGCCGCCGCGCCGCGTGGTCGCCCCCAACCCCCAACTACGACCACGGCGTCTTCGCCAAGTACGCCCAGCTAGTCAGCGGCGCCGAGCGCGGCGCTGTCACCTCCTAGCGAACAGCACACGGCGCAGTTTCACCCACAGGCCGCGCGAAGGCGGTCGTCCCGCTGCCGCGTGTGTGAGGCGCACATCGCTCTGTGCAACGAGCTGCATGCGCAGCTCCTCGATCGCCGCGCGGTGGTCTCGGTTCATTGAGTTGCTGAGTTCTTTCAGCGCCGCTGCGTGCTGCTGCTCAAGTTGCTCCAGCGCTTGTTGGAGCGCCCCCAAATGCTGCGCCTGGAGCTCTTCACGCAGTCTCCGGAAATCCTCCTGCCGATCCTCGTGATCGCGCTCTTGCAGCCACTCGACTAGCAGTACATCGGTCTCATGCAGCTTTTGCAGATGCAGCTCGATTTCCCGCAATCTTTCCAACAGCTTGGAATTCGCGGTGGGGCCTGTGGGCGATCGCGGATAGGGAAGTCGGCGGCGCGCGTCGAATCGCTCAACCCGTTCAGGCTCGCCGGCGGCAATGCGTTCGGCACGAAGGACCCACGGACGGGTACCCCCGCGCGGCTCTCTCCACACGCCGCGTCGAGCCTGCTTCGCCTCCAGCTCTGCTGCTTGCAGCCCGATCGTCTCCCCCTCTGCGTAGTGGCGGTACCAGTACGCCAGTCCGCTCAGCACCATCCGCCGATTGACGGTGTCGCGCTTTGAGGCTGAGCCGTTCGCGGAATGGAACGAAAGTACGCCGATGTTGCGGCGATAGATGTCTCTATCGATCACTTCCAGGCCGAAGCCGCCAGAACACAGGCGCTGAAGCTCTGCCTTCGCTTCTCGCCCATATGGTTGGTTCCACTCGGGGGCATCGATGCCCCACAGCCGCACGCGCAACTGCGTGCCGTCGATCTCCGGCCAGTTCGATTCGTCCACCCGCACGACGATATCGTCGCCGTCGATGATGCTAACGACTTGTACGTCGTATACTCGCCGAGGGTCAGGCCCAATCATGGCGCTGCCAAACGTGCGGCATGCGATAGTGCATTTATCACAACTCCGGCCGCATCCGACACCAATCCGTGGACTGCTCGTAGGCGTGCGCTACCCGGCAGACCGTGGCCTCGTCGAAATGGCGACCGCCGATCATCAGACCGATCGGCAGGCCGTTGCGATCGAACCCGCACGGAATCGAGATCGCCGGGATGCCCGTCACGTCGTAGGGCGCGGTTAGACGCGCCAGCTCGGCGTTCTCGTCGCCCTCCCCGATCGTGGGGGCGGTGCGCGATGTGGTTGGCGAGACCAGCACATCGACTGTTTCCAGCAGCTCTACGGTCTCGTCGATATACAACCGACGCAGCCGCTGGTCGTTGATGTAGTCGACCGCCGTGATCGCGAGCCCAGCCTCGACGCGCGGCAGAATGTCGCCGTACTCGTCGGGGCGCTCGCGCAGCCACTTCTCGTGATACGCCGCCGCCTCGGCGATGATCGTCATCCCGCGCCCACGCTGGCTCTGCAACGGCAGCTCAACCTCCACGATCGTCGCGCCGAGCCGCCGCAGATGGTCGAGCGCCTCCTCGCAGCGCGCCAGCACGTCCTCCTCGCAGTCGGTCCAGAGGAAATCGCGCGGCACGCCGACCGTGATCCCGTCGACGCCCTCGCCGAGCATCGCCGTGGTGTCATCAACCGGCCGGTCCGCGGAGCCAGGGTCCTGCGGGTCGTAGCCCGCGATCGCATCGAGAAACAACGCCGCGTCCTCCACGGTCCGCGTCAGCGGCCCCACGTGGTCGAGCGTCCACGAGAGCGGCAGCACCCCGGCCCGCGACACGCGACCATACGTCCCCATCAGCCCGACGATCCCGCACAGCGACGCTGGAATCCGAATGCTCCCGCCCGTGTCGCTGCCGATCGCACCGAGCGCCGAACCGACCGCCACCGCCGCGCCGCTGCCCCCGCTTGATCCGCCCGGCGACCGCTCCGTGTCCCATGGGTTGCAGACCGGCCCGTAGTGGGGGTTGCGGCTGGTCGTGCCGAACGCGAACTCGTGCAGATTGAGCTTGCCCGGCAGCACCGCGCCGGCTGCCTGAAGCTTCGTCCAGACCATGGCATCGGCTTCCGGGACACGCTCGCGGAGGAAGCCCGAGCCGCCCGTCGTTGGGATGCCCGCCGTGTCGACCAGGTCCTTGAGCCCAATCGGAATCCCGTGCAGCGGCCCGCGGTCGTGGCCCTCGCGCAGCTCGTCATCGAGCCGCGCCGCCTGCTCGCGTGCCAGGTCCGCTGTCACCGTGATGTAGGCGTTCAGCTGCGGCTCGGTCTGCTCCAGACGCTCCAGCACCGAGTCGGTCAGCGCGGCGCAGGTCAGCGACCCAGCGCGCAGCGCCGCGCCCGCCTCGGCGATGGTCAGGTCATGCGGGTGCCGTTCGTGCCCTGTCATCGCGGGCCTCCCGCCTCACCGACATCAAAGCGCAGTCCGAATGCGGGCTCAGTCTCGCCGAGTTCGGGCATCTCGGGACCGCGCACTTCGTTGCGCACGATCCGCGTCACGATTGGCGCCATCCGGTCGAGCTGCTCATCGCTGGGCGCCGCGCCGACCGCATCGGCGACCGCACGCAACGCACCGCGCAGTGGATTGGGCAGTGGGTTGGCTAGCTGGTTGTCCTGGGGCATTCGCGTCCACCTCTCTCAAACGCGTCGAGTCTACGGGCGAGCCGACGGTCGGGGGCTAACCAGTGGGGGCTAACCGGTGCGGGCTATCCTGCCAGCTGCAATCCACGCGAGCAGCGAAAGGCGGGCCATGGCAGACGAAGTCCTCTTCGACGTGAGCGAACGCGTGGCCACGATCACGCTCAACCGCCCCGACAAACTCAACGCGATCGACGCCGCGCTCGGTTCGCAGCTGATCGATGCGCTGCTCGAGGTCCGCAACAACGACGAGATCCGCAGCGCCGTGATCACCGGCGCGGGCCGCGCCTTCTGCGCAGGCGCCGACCTCACCCAGGGCGATGGTCCCGCCGCCTCGGCCGGGCCGGCGGGACACTTCGAGGCCTCGCCGCGGGCGCGATTCGACGAGCTCGACGCGAAGAAGCCGCTGATCGCCGCGATCAACGGCCACGCGCTCGGCGGCGGCTTCGAGATCGCGCTGATCTGCGACCTCCGGATCGGCGCGATCAACGAACGCGCCCGGCTCGGCCTGCCCGAAATCACGCTCGGCTTCTTCCCGCTCGCCGGCGGCCCGATGCGCCTGCCCCGCGCCATCCCGCAGGCCTACGCCAACGAGATGCTCTTCCTCGGCCGCCGGCTCGACATGCAGACCGCGCTCCAGTGGGGCCTGATCTCGCGCCTGGTGCCCGCCGACGAACTCGTCCGCACCGCGCAGGCGATGGCGGCCCAGATCGCCGGCTACGCCCCGATCGCCGTGCGCGCGCTCAAGGAGCTGACCTACGCGCAGGCCGACATGACGCTCGACCAGGCCAACCGCTTCGGCGCCAGCCTGCGCTGGATCGTCGGCCAGACCGCCGACTCCAAAGAGGGGCCCAGAGCCTTCGCCGAAGGCCGCCAACCCGAGTTCAAGGGCGAGTAATGCCGATGCTGACCAGTCCGCTGTCAGAAATGGAACGATCGCCCTGTCGGCGCGCGCCTCGGAGCCTGTCTGACAATTCCCGGCGTCGCGTCGTCGCCGGCGCCGAAGCACGCGAAACGGGCAGCCACAAGGGCTGCCCCTACAGGAGCCGCGGAGGTCTGTATGAGGGGCCCGGCGATGGCGCAAGATCTTCACGTAGGGGCAATCCCTTGTGGTTGCCCTCCCCCTTCACCGTTACGAACGCGTCGATCACGGCGACCCAGGCCTGGGCGGTGATGCCGATCCGCATGCGAGGCGTCTCATGACCACTCTCCCCCTCCAAGACATCGTTGTGCTCGACCTGACCCGCGCGCGCGCCGGGCCCACAGCGACCCGCCAGCTCGGCGACTGGGGCGCCGATGTGCTCAAGATCGAACAACCGGCCGTCGGCGCGCTCGAGGGCGTCACCGGCGGACGCGAATCGAGCGACTTCCTCAACCTCCACCGCAACAAGCGCTCGCTCACGCTCGACCTCAAGCAGCCCGAGGCGCGCGAGATCTTCCTGCGCCTCGCCGCGACCGCTGACGTGGTCGTCGAGAACTACCGCCCCGATGTCAAGCACCGCCTCGGCGTCGACTACGAGGCCTGCCGCGCGGTCAATCCGCGCATCATCTACGGCAGCATCTCCGGCTTCGGCCAGGACGGGCCGTATGCCCCCCGAGCCGGCGTCGATCAGATCGCGCAGGGGCTCGGCGGGATCATGTCGGTCAACGGGTTGCCCGGTGACGGACCGGTGCGCGTCGGCATCCCGATCGCCGACCTCACCGCCGGCGGCTTCCTCGCTCAGGCGATCCTGATCGCGCTCTACGAACGCGAACGCTCCGGCGAGGGACAGTGGGTCCACACGTCGCTGCTGGAAGCCCAGATCGCCATGCTCGATCTGCAGGCGACCCGCTATCTGATCGACGACGAGGTCCCCTGGCAGGCCGGCAACGACCACCCCACCTCGATGCCCACCGGGGTCTTCGAAACCAGCGACGGCCAGATCAACATCGCGGCATCCGGCGGCGAGATCTTCGCCCGCCTGTGCAAGGCGATCGAGGCGCCCGAGCTGCTCGAGCACCCCGACTACCGCAACGCTGTCGGCCGCTCCGAACACCGCGTCGCGCTCAACGAAGCGATCGCCCAGCGCACCCGCAAGCGATCCAACGAGCACTGGATCAACCTCTTGGCCGATGCCGGCGTGCCCTGCGGACCGATCAACGACATCGCCGGGACGTTCGCTGATCAACAGGTGCAACACCTGGCGATCGACCGACCGGTCGCGCACCCCGAGCGCGGCGAGATTCGCGTCGTCGGCCAGCCGATTCATCTGACCCGCACGCCGCAGCCCGAGCGGATGCGCCTGCCCACCCCGCAGCTCGGCGAACATACCGACGCCGTGCTCGCCCAACTTGGTTACGACGACAACGCCATCGCCGACCTCCACGAGCGCGGCGTCGTGTGAGGAGATTGCGATGAAGCAGGTCAAGCTCGAAACCGAGAAGATGCTGGGCTGGAGCGAAGCCGGGATCGGCTGGATGGTCTTCAACAACCCCGCGCGGCTCAACGCGATGAGCGTCGAGATGAACGCCGCGATCCCGACCATCCTGCACAGCTTCCGCGACGATCCCGATGTCCGTGTCGTGGTGATGAAGGGCGCCGGCGACCGCGCGTTCGTCTCCGGCGCCGATATCTCCGAGTTCGAGGCGCAGCGCTCCAACCCCGAAACGATCAAGAAGTACGACGCGATCGGCGCCGCGGCCGGACGCGCCTACGGCGAGCTCGACAAGCCGATGATCGCGATGATCCAGGGTTACTGCATGGGCGGCGGCCTGCTCACCTCACTGCGCGCCGACCTGCGGATCGCGTCCGACGACAGCCAGTTCGGCGTGCCCGCCGCGCGCCTCGGTCTCGGTTACGGCTACGGCGGCGTCAAGTCGCTCATGGACCTGGTCGGTCGCCCCGCCGCCGAGGAAATCCTGATCACCGGCAAGCGCTTCGACGCCAACGACGCAATGCGCTGGGGCCTGGTCAACCGAGTCACGACGCTGGAAGAGCTCGAACCGACCGTCCTCGAGCTTGCCGCCACAATCGCTCAAAACGCCCCCCTCACCATCCGCGCAATCCGCTACGCCATCAGCGAAATCACCAAGGACCCCGACAAACGCAACCTCAGCGAACTCGACACCCTAATCGCCGCGTGCTTCAACAGCCACGACTACAAAGAAGGCCGCACCGCCTTCATGGAAAAACGCCGCCCCCAGTTTCGGGGGGCGTGAGCTGCTGGCCCTCAGCAGTTCTGTCTGCGCCCGCCACGTGCGACTACTGTTAACCTTCGTCTGCGTGCGGAAAGGGTGGCAGGTCGTGTCATGGTGACGTTGTGGTGGCGTGTCTGCGCCCTCGTTGTGGTGGCGTTGAGTATCGGATTCGCGGCTGAGGCGACGCTTTCGCAAGAATTGGATAAGGCCGATGAAGTTGAGCTGGCCATCGCAGCCCGTATCGATGACCGGGAGCGCGTCGAATTTGGCGTAGTCCCACCAGGGGGTGATGCGTCCAATGCACTGTTGCCGAGAGCCCGATTCCTGTCGTTGGAGCAGGTTCAGGCGACATCCAACTGGCGGTCAAGCAGTCCAGTAGAAGTCTCGCTGCACGGTATGAATCCGGACCAAGTCACAGTTCGAGTGGTCGCGCGCGGCGGACAGGATGGCGGAGTTGAATTCTCGCTACAGGCGATGGGCGAGGACGGGAACTGGGGGCCACGCCTCTTGCCGGCCCAACGCTATCTCCCACTCACTGTTCCGCTCGCCCGGTGGTTTCGCAGTTCAGCGGTCACGCTTGATTTCTCGCCGCCCCCACCTGAGATCGATGAGATTCACTGCACTCCTGGCGCCCCACGGGCGGGCGACGAGCTAACTTGCACGGCCAGCATCACCGGTTCTGTCTCAGACTATGCCTGGAGCGCCGGTAGCGGACGGGACAGTGGGGACACGAGCAGATTCTCCACGACATTCCCCACCGCCGGGCAGTGGACGGTGCAACTCGTCGTCACCGGACCGGAAGGCACCGGCAGCAAGACGCTGATACTACACGTTCGCAGCCCGCTCCCGCCCGTCGTCGAAGGAATCGAATGTCGTCCTGCTCTGGTCATCATCCTGCAGTCCGTGAGTTGTAGGGCGCAGGTCCTTGGCATCGCTGATGCCTTCGCATGGAACACCGAGAACAATGTGGACGTGAGCAGCACCGACCCGTTCGTGGCGAAATTCAGGGAGGTCGGAGCAACCCGGATTTCACTCGTTGCATCCGGACCGGGCGGAGACAGCGAAGAGTTCGTGACTTCGTTGCAGGTCGTTGGCCCGCCACGGATCGATCAGGTCGATTGCCTCCCCAAAGCGCCCGAGATTGGCGAGACGGTGACCTGCACCGCATCGGTCAGCGGTCCGGACCTTCGCTATGAATGGAGCGCCGGCGGGAGCCCGTCCGTGCGCAGTGAACCCGTGTTCGAAACATCGTTCAGCGAAGTTGGGGGGCAAGTTGTCACCTTGCGCATTGTCGGCCCCTCTGGTGACGACTCCTCCTTCGACAGCGTGAGCGTCGACAGGCCGGGACCGCAAATCGAGCGAATCAGTTGCGTGGTGTCGCCAGTGGATCGAGGCGGCCATTTGACGTCGGACGAGGATGAAGCCAATAACTCGATGTCGGCCCCGGCTCACGACATCTACTCCTGTGCCGCGGAGGTTGACGAACGCGCCGGACGGGTCGCAGAGTCGGCATGGTGGACAAATAGGGTGCCGGCCAACGAGTATCAACGCGGTCTGGACGGTGTCCGTGAATTCAGAATCTTCCGTAATGCAGCGGCCGTCGCCATCGTGTTCACCGTCCGGGGCGCAAACGGCTCAATCGACACCGCCATGTGGGTGGATCGCAAGGAGACCCTTGACGAGAACCGGGCAAAGTGGACGGCCGTTTGGTGCGCGCCAGTCTTGCCGGCTCGTGGCGAGGTCCTTTCCTGCGGACGTTTGGGAAGCCCGGAGTACCTGGAGCCGCCTATCAGCCTCTGGTGGCGCGTGGACGCTGGCCATCCGGATGTCTCGGTGACCAGCACATTCCGGACGTACTTCACGACCTCCGGACATAGAGAGGTATATTCCGGCTTCAGCGTCCGCGATGCCCATGGGGCCGGTCGAATCGCAATCTGGATTGCAGACCGTGGGCCGACAAAAGGTCCGGCGATTGATTCAGTGGTCTGCGAGACTCCGGGATCGTCTCCCAATGATCTGTTCTTGATCTGTCGGGCAACAGTTAGCGGCGGACAGATCGATTCATACATGTGGCGAATCTGGGGGTCACACGATCTCGATCTGATCTGGCGTGATGGCCAGACGTTGACAGTACGCAGATACTCGGACGGCCCGCGCGGGTATATTCTGGTCGTGAAGGGACCTGAGGGCAGCGACGCGTATGAGGTCAGCATACCGGGCAAGGCGCCGCCTCAGCCGTGATGGCATTGTCTCCAAGGACCGCGACCTTAGTATGCCACCGTGTCGTAAAATCGCCTCGCTGCGCTGTCTTTTCTCAAGCGTGTTACACTCTCGCAACTTACAGGAGGGGCTGCGAGGGGTGGCCTTCATGAAAAACGCAGCTCGTCTCTTGGTGGGTTTGCTGGTCGTGGGTTCGGTTGTGCTCCTGATCGGCGACTCGGCAGCTCAGTCGTCCGCAACTGCGGAGGAGATTCAGCTCGCCGTCACCGCGAGAATCGACGAGCAGGAACGGGTTGAGTTCGGCATCATCTCTCCCGCAGGCGGCACGGCCGACCGGCTGTTGCCGACGGCTCGTTTTCTGCCGCTTGACCAAGTCCAGACCGCGAGCCCCTGGAGCAACAGTTCCCCCGTCACGGTGCGCATCGCGTCACTTGGGGGCAATTCGATGGCCGTCCGGGTCACTGTCCGTGCAACGGGGACCGGCACGGTCGAATTCGGCCTCCAGCAACGAGACGCAAGCGGCGACTGGGGTGAACGAATCCTGCCGCCTCGCCGCTTCTTCCCACTGACGATCGTCGCAGGCGCTTGGCTGCGAAGCAGGCTGGTGACCGTCGACGCGTCCCACGTTGGATTGTCCGACTGCACCGTCGGACAGCTGATTGCCATCGGCCGAGGCTGCCGCTATCCGGGCGCCAGCGACGTGTTCTCCGTCGACCTTCGGGGACGCGGAACCTACCAAGCTGAGTCGAGCGCTGAGCAACTGGTAGTCCAATTCAACGTTGGAACGAGCTTTCACGAGCTCCACGCCGAGGCGGCGCGAAGTGCGTGGCGGATCACGAAGCTGGGCGCCCTGCCGTTCTGTGGCCGAGATCAACTGGTCGGACCAGGCGAGACCTGCGACCACCCGGACACTGGCGATGAGTTCAGGGTGGGCAACGACGGATCCGCCGCGTTCCGGGGCCGGTCGTATGGTTCCGCGGGCATTCAGCTTGACGATTTCGAAGCCGCCCGTGCCAACAACGCCGCTGGATGGACGACCACACGCGTCAGTCATCCGCCGGAGATTGAGGAGATTCACTGCTCGCCGGATCAACCCATGGTTGACGAAGTAGTGCGCTGCACCGCTGTGTCCAACACGGCGCTCGACGCATACAGCTGGTCAACGACCAGTGGATCGCGGCAGAGAAGTTCAGGCGCGGAACTCGAGACGACCTTCAGTGATGCCCGTAACGTCACAATTCGACTGTCAGCCACGGCCGTGACTGGTGGGAGCGGCGCAGCATCAACCAGCCTGCGGGTCTACGAGTCGCCTGCGATTGACGAGGTGGCGTGCTTGCCCTCAGATCCCGGAGTTGGCGATCGTCTCGTCTGTCAGGCCGACTCTTCTGGGTTGGTCACGGGACTCACCTGGCGCGTGAATGATGTTCGGGTGCGCTCCGGGTCCTCGGAGTTGAGCACTTCGTTCGACGAACCCGGCGATTACCGAATTACCTTCGTCGCAGACAGCGGGCGCGGGAGAAGCGACCAGCGAACAGTAATCGTCACAGCAAACGTCCGTGCAGTCGACATCACAGCGGGATATGGCCATACTTGCGCACTCGACGTGACGGGTCACATCGAATGCTGGGGATACAACAGTCACGGACAAGCCGACCCGCCCGATGGTCAGTTCAAACAGATCAGCGCTGGATACCAACACACCTGTGCGATCGACTTCCGTGACAACGCTGTCTGCTGGGGTTCGAATACACGCTTCGACGGAGAACACAGCGGTCAGTCCGATCCGCCGGTCGGCCAGTTCGCGCAGATCGATGGAGGTACCCAAAATACCTGTGGCGTTCTGATCGACGGGCAAATCCAATGCTGGGGGTTGTACAACTCAGGGGCGACACCAGTAGTCACCGGTGGACCCTTCGATCAGGTGTCTGTTGCTGGTAGTCGCATCTGTGCTATAATAATGGGAGGTCAGCTCCATTGCGTGAACTCCTGGAACCAGGTTCACAATCCACCGCCGAGCGGTACCTTCAAACGAGTGAGCATCTCGCATGACACGGCCTGTGCGATACACACGGACGACTTGCTCGTCTGCTGGAATCAGTACAAAGAACAGTACAATCCAACCTACCCGGAGCATGGCCGCTACTCTGGTCTCAGCGTGGCTGCTTGGCACTCCTGCGCCATCAGTGAAACTGATCTCAACTTCGACATAGTCTGCTGGCGGCACAATCCTCTCGATTGGGTTCACCACTTGGGACAGACGTTGTCTCCTCGCGGTGAGTTTACGAAGGTTGCATCGGGCACTTTCCACACCTGCGGCATCAAGGAAGAGGGATTTGTAGTGTGCTTCGGCTCTAATTCTTCCGGCCAGCTCAAGGTGCCCGCGTACTTTGCTGATCCGGCCCTGCCTTAGGCAGCGTACCCAGCCGGCATAATGAAATCCTGCGCGCGAGCCTCAGGACCGCAAGGTCCCTCCGATGTTCGCTGAATCTCATGGCACGATTGGCGCCAAGCCGTCCGAGCAGAATGCGGCTGTCCACGTCATCGACGGCGTGCTGATCGGCGACACCTCAGCCGCGGCCAACCGGCTGCCCCGCTGCACGGCGTGCGCCCCAGCCGAACAACCGCGTAACGGCTCGAAACCCCGTGAACTTCCAGAACCAAAAACCCGAACAAATCCGAACAAATCCGAACAAATCCGAACAGGATTCGCCCCAATTCCCAGTCCGCAGCTACAGATCGGCCTCTGACCCCCCCCCCCCCCCCAAATCCTCCCCCCGCCCGGCTCCCCTATCCTGTGCTGACGAGCTGATTGGGGTGAACCATGCCCGTTGAATTTCTTGGCATGATTGGTGTCAAGCCGTCGGAGGACAACGCGGCTGTCCACATCATTGGTGGGGGGATCTCGCGGGAATACCTGTGTGAGTTCACCCGTGCGCATGAGGAGGCCGGGTTTGACCAGGTGCTTGTCGGCTACACCTCCTCCGCCGCCGACGGACTGCATGTCGCGCAGGCGGCGGCGGGCTGCACGGACCACGTCAAGTTCCTGATCGCCCACCGGCCCGGCTTTGTCCAGCCGACGCTCGCCGCGCGCAAGTTTGCCACGCTCGACTTCTTCACCGGTGGCCGCGTCTCCGTCCACGTCATCACCGGCGGGCACGATGTTGAGCAGCACCGCGACGGCGACTGGGTCGACCACGACGCGCGCTACCGCCGCACCGACGAGTACCTGACGATCATGCGGCGCACGCTGGCCGGCGACCGCTTCGATTTCGAGGGCGAGTTCTACCACGTGGAGGACGCCGGAGCGGACATCTGGCCGGTCCAGGAGGGCGGGATTCCGATCTACTTCGGCGGCTCCTCCGATGTCGCCTTTGAGACCGGCGTGAAGCACTGCGACGTGTACATGATGTGGGGCGAGCCGCGGGCCTCAATCGCGGCCACGATCACCCGCGTGCACGAACTCGCCGCTCGCCACGGCCGCAAGCCGCGGCTGAGCGTCTCCTTCCGGCCGATCATCGCCGCCACCGAGGAGGCAGCCTGGGAGAAGGCCCACGCGTATCTGGCCAAGGTCACGACGCTCAGCAAGCAGCCGCTCGACTTCCGCCCGCAGTCGCGCGGCTCGCAGCGGCTGCTAGAGTTCGCCGCCCAGGGTGATGTCCACGACGAACGCCTGTGGATGCCGATCGCCGGCGCGACCGGAGCGGCGGGCAATACCTCCGCGCTGGTCGGCACGCCCGATCAGGTCGCCGAGGCGCTGCTGAGCTACTACGACCTGGGCGTGACGACGATGCTGATTCGCGGCTTCGAACCGCTGCCTGACACGATCGACTACGGCAAAGAGCTCATCCCGACGGTCAAGGCCGAGGTCGCCCGCCGCGATGCCGAGGCCGCTCGCCAGGCCGAGCGTGACGCTGAGCCGACCGCCGTCATCGGCGACTGATCGGAGACCCACGATGAACGCCGCCGAGCGTCGGATTCGCGACTACGAGTCGATGGGTTGGCATCGCACCGGCTGGGAGGCCGACGACCGCGCGGCGGACTGGCTGATCACGGAGCTACAGGCCGCCGGCGTCGCTGCGCGCGAGCAGCGCTTCCGCGCGCCGCGCTGGCGTTGGAACCATCCTGAACTCCAGAGTGGACCCTGGTCGATCCCGGGCGAGCCGATCAGCGACGGCGCCGTGACCGGCCCCGATGGCGTTTCGGGAGCGATTGGCGAAGAGATCGTCATCTGGCAACGGGGCTCCGATGACGCCACGCGGATGGCCGCCGGCGTCTATGACGAACTGGGCAAGCTGGCGGCGGCGGGCGCGCGGGCGGTGGTGCTGGTGATGGGCGACGAGCACGGCGAGCCCGTCCTGCGCAACGCCGAGCGACCGTGGAATCCGATCGATCTGCCCGTGTTGCAGATCGCGCCGCGGGACATGGTCGATTTCGAGCCGGGCACGGAAGCGATCGTGCGGATCGAGGGCTCGCGCGAGGAAGTGCAGGCGCGCAATGTAGTCGCCGAGATTCCCGGCGCCGACCCGGACGCCGCGCCGGTGACGTTGATGACGCCAAAGTCGGGCTGGTTCACCTGCGCCGCCGAGCGCGGCGGCGGGATCGCCGTCTGGCTGGGCGTGGCCGAGCGGATCGCCGCCGGCGAGCAACCCCGTCGCACGCTCCGGCTGGTCGCCAGCAGCGGACACGAGCTGCACCATCTGGGGCTCGAGGCCTACATCGAGTCGCTCGGCGACGCGGCGTCGGAGGTCTCCGCCTGGATTCACCTCGGCGCGGCAATCGGGGCTCGCCGCGGCTCGCCGCGCTTCGCCGCGTCGGACGACGAGCTGATGGAAGTCGCCGGGTCCGCGCTCGACGCTGCGGGGATCGTGCGCGAGCCGTTCCCGGTTGGCCGCTCCGGCTACGGCGAGGCCCGCAACGTGGCCGAGATCGGCGGGCGGTTCATCTCGATGCTGGGCGGGCACCCTTATTTCCACAGCCCGATGGACCTGTTCGACAACGCGGTCGACCTGGAGCTGCTGACGCGGCACGTCGACGCGGTCGAGGCGATCACCCGCCGGCTCGTCGCCTGACATCTGCCCAGCCGCCTTGCACGGCAGCAGGGCTCAATACTCTCCAAGCAGCATGCACGGGCGCCCCTTGCGAGGGTGTCTCAGAAGTTCCCCACCGTCATCCCCGCACAGGGAGACTGTTGCCTTATTCGCGCGATGCAGAGGGATCCCCTGCTCCCCCTGCGGGGGAGCTGTCACGCAGCGACTGAGGGGGAGGCCGGCGCGCGCCCTGAATCTGGCAGCCGCGCAACGCCGCGCCCTCCCCCTCTGCCTGCGGCATCTCCCCCGCAGGGGGAGAAGTGTGGGCAGTTAGGCATTCGAGCATCAAGGCGCATTGCGCAACGCTCTCCGCATGCGGGAATCTCGACCCATACTCTTCGTTCTATCTGGTCGGGCGAGATTCCAGCGTTCGCTGGCATGACGGAAAGAGGGCTCCGCCGCTAGATCACGCCGGCGCGGCGCAGTCTTGCCGGTGCCGCCGGCGCCAGCTCGCCGAGCACTTCGGCGCTGTGCTCGCCCAGCATCGGCGCAGGCCGGCGAATTCGCCAGGGGCTGGCCGAGAGCTTGTAGGGCGCACCGAGCAGCGGGACCGGGTGCTCGAAGCTCGGATGCTGCGCCTGCGTCCAGAACTCGCGCGCCCGCAGATGCTCCGACTCCGCGACCTCGCCGATCGTGTGCACGGGCTGGAACGAGATGCGGTGTTCGCTGAACTGCTCCCACAGCTCGGCCTTCGTGCGCTCGCGCATCCATGGATGCCACAGCGCGTCCAGCTCGTCGGCGTGCTGAAACGACAGCCAGCGATTCTTGAGCCGCTCGTCGTCGCGCCACTCCGGGTCCCCGAGCAGGTCGAGAAAGCGGTTCCACTGGTCGTCGACCATCGTGATCACCTCGAAGTAGCCGTCCTTCACCGGCGTCACCTGCCACGGGTAGAACTGGGCCATCCGCACTCCGGCGCGGCCCCGCGACTGACCGGTGAAGACGTAGGCCGCGACCCCTGCGCCGGCCATCACCGAGCCCAGGATGTCGACGATCGATACCCAGATGTGCTGCCCGCCGTCGCCCGCGCGCACGGCCCGACGCCCCAGGAGCGCCGAGATCGCCCCGTGGATCCCGCCCTGATACTGCGGTGCGTCGTACGGCAGCCCCAGCGGCGCCTTGTCGGCGTCGCCGATTCGATACGAGATGCCCGAAGCCAGCGAGCTCGTCAGCGAGGTCGCCTGCCAGTCCTCACGCCGCGTCCCGATCCCGAAGGTCGTGATCGACACGACGATCAGCTCGGGATGCTCCGCCGACAGGTCGTCCCAGCTCAGGCCGAACTCACGCTGCTCAGCGATCTGCCGCGTCGTGATCACCGCGTCGCAGGACCGCGCGAGCTGCCTGAACAGCCGTCGACCGGCGGCGCTCTCCAGATCGAGACAGACGCTGCGCTTGTTGGTGTCCAGAAAGAGGTGCAAGCCGCTCGTCTCGCGTGCCGGCCGGTCAGCCGGGAACGGCCCGCGCCGCCGCACGGAATCGCCGCGCCGCGGCGATTCCACTTTGATCAGATCCGCCCCCAGATCGGCCAGCAGCTTGCCCGCGTACGCCGCCGCGATCCCGCCCCCGTCTTCGAGGACGCGCAGACCTTCCAGCGCGAGCGGTGGGTCGGCCTCGGTCATTGGGCGGCAGGATACCCGCGGCCTGCTTAGGTCGATGGCAGCGGTCCGACAGACAGGCAGCGCCTATCTTGCTGGCCAGCGAGCGCTGTGAGGAGGCCCCGGTGGGAAGTCACGAGTCAGCGGAAGCGGCGTACTGGTCGTTCTTCGAGCGCTTCAATGCGAAGGACGCCGACGGCTGGGCTGCTGCGATCTCCTATCCGCACGTGCGCGTCTCGGCCTCGGCGCCGCCCTCCCGGGGCGGGCGGTTCGACCCGCGCACAGCGTCATTCCTGACTCCGACGCCCGCCGCCTACCTGTCGATGGTCACGGAGCGAGGCTGGGAGCCAATCGAGGCGACGGGTTGGGTGCGGACGCAGGGCATCGAGCCGCGTCGCGTGCACGAAACCGAGGACAAGGTGCATCTGGCCGGGGGCTGGACGCGGTTTCGGGCGGACGATTCCCCGATCATCTCCAACCGGGTCCTCTATGTGCTCACTCGGCTCGAGAGCGGTTGGGGCATCCAGGCGCGATTCGGAGTGGACAGCTTCGTCGAGGACGCGGATCGCAGCGCTCCAGAGCAGCAGGCGCTGGCAGCGTTGGCGCTCACGATGACGACCCTGGAAGCGGGTGACGTGGAAGCGTGGTTGGACTGCTTCCACTACCCGCTGACCATCGTCGCCGCGCCCGGCGCCGTCCAAACGCTGGCCGACGCCGACGCGATGCGAACAGCATTCGGCGAGTGGGCCGGCGCAGCGCTGCCGATTCAGTACGAGGCGCAGGTGATCGCTTCCGGCGAGACGGGCGTGACGCTGGCGCAGTCGATCACCCGCGGCGGCGACTCATTCCAGCAGGCCTTCCTGATCGCTGAAGGCGAGCACGGCTGGAAGACGCTCGCCGTGACCGCGGTGAGCTGAGAACGCTCTGAACAAGCCCGATCCGCTCCTCCCCCGCAGAGCGGGGCGAGGTCGGAAATCGCTCCCCCCGAGGGGGAGCTGTCGCGCAGCGACTGAGGGGGAGGCCCGCGCTGACTTCCGCTGACCGTGGCGCTCTCCCCCTCTGCCTGCGGCATCTCCCCCGCAGGGGGAGAAGTGGGAGGGACGCAGCATCCCCCCCCCCCCCCCGCGAATCGGGGGGAGACGGGATCCGACTCCTTCAGAGGACTCCTCGTCTGCTCGAGCCCTAGACTCGCTCCCGAACAGATTGACGCCGTGGACTGAGGGGAGCCGTCGCATGGATGATCTCAGCGGCAAGGTCGCGTTGGTGACGGGAGCCGGCAGCGGTATCGGACGCGGCATCGCCCTTGCCTGCGCCGACGAGGGCATGCACGTCGTGCTGGCCGATGTCCAGGCGGGCGCTGCCCAGGCGGTCGCGATAGAAGTCGAGGCCAAGGAAGTGCGCGCCCTGGCCGTCGACCTGGATGTCAGAATCGCTGCCACCTATGAGTCAGTCGCAGAGCGGGTCTACGCCGAGTTCGGCGAACTCAACCTGCTCGTCAACAATGCCGGGGTCCTGACCTCGGAACCCGTCTCCCAGGGGACCCGGGCCGACTGGGATTGGACATTCAGCGTCAACCTGTTCGGCGTGATCAACGGTGTGCAAACGCTCCTCCCGCGCATGCGAGCACAGGATGGTGAGGCCCACATCGTCAACACGGTCTCAATGGCGGGCCTGCGGCTGAACGAAGTGATTCCCTTAGGCGTCTACAGCAGCAGCAAGCACGCCGCCTTCGCCTACACGGAATCGTTGCGCGACGAGCTGGCCGGCGAGGGCATCGGCGTCTCGGCGCTCTGTCCCGGTGGCGTCGACACGCTGATCGGAATGGCTGAGCGCAACCGCCCCGATGAGTTCGGCGGACCCAGCGATCAACCGGCGCGTGGGTTCAGTCCCGGGGCGATGTCTCAACAGATGGACCCTGAGGATGTCGGCCGCATCGTGATCAGCGGCGTCAAAGCCAATCGATGGCTGATCTTCTCGCATCCGGAATTGCGCGACCAGGTCGAACGCCGCTATCAGCGAATCATGGACGACTTCGACTTCTACGCCCAGACCGCACAGGAGGACGAACCACAATGAGCACCGAGCACATCTCCAACGCCGACGTGCTGCCCGACCCCGAGACCGTCGAGGTCTCCGACGGCATCTTCGCTTACATCCAGCACGACGGCTCGTGGTGTCTGAACAATCCGGCCTTCGTCGCCGCCGCCGACCAGGTGATCGCGATCGACGCCTGCGCCACGGAGCGCCGCACCCGGCTCTTCCGCGACGAGATCGCCCGCCTCTCCGAGCAGCCCGTCCGCACGCTCGTCAACACCCACGCCCACCTCGACCACACCTTCGGCAACTACCTCTTCGGTGACGCCGTGATCGTCGGCCACACCAACTGCCGCGCCGAGATCCTGCACGACGGCCCCGAAATGCCGGCCCGCGCCCGCCAGCTGTTTCCCTCGGTCGACTGGGGCGATGTCGAAGTCGTGGCTCCGTCGCTCACGTTCGACGACCGCCTCACGCTCTACGCCGGCGAGCTCGAGATCGAGCTGATCTACGTCTCACCCGCCCACACCAACACCGATGTGGTCGCCTGGATTCCCGAGCGCAAGGTCGTGATCGCCGGCGACATCGTCTTCAACCAGGGCACCCCGTTCGCGCTGATGGGCTCCGTCGCCGGCTGGCTCGACGCCCTCGACCGCGTGCGCGAACTCGGTGCAGAGTCGATCATCCCCGGCCACGGCCCCGTCGCCGGCCCCGCAGTGCTGGACGATGTGGCTGACTACCTGCGTTTCATCCAGGCCTCAGCCAGGGCCGGCTTCGACGCCGGCGCAGGTCCGCTCGAAGTCGCTCGCGACGCCGACCTCGGCCGCTTCGCCGAGTGGACGGACAGCGAGCGCCTCGTCGGCAACCTCCACCGCGCCTACAGCGAACTCCGCGGCGAACCACGCGGCGCAGACATCGACACCGCCGCCGCCTTCGGAGAAATGCTCGAATACAACGGCGGCCAACCGCTCCGCTGCCTCGCCTGATCCCACTGCTCCCCCCGAGGGGGAGCTGCGCGTAATCTCCATTTCCCCTCTCCCCCCGCGGAGCGGGGGGAGATGCCGCAGGCAGAGGGGGGCTCGACGCGCGCCCTCACCGGCTCGACGCGAACCCTCACTCGATAGCGCAAGCTCCCCACCGTCACCCCGTGACACCGCCACCGGGAGGAAAGGTCGGAGCAGGGGGGCCTTACGCGCAGGTCTCCGAAGGGGGAGCTGCCGAAGGCTGAGGGGCGGCGCCTAGACCGGGATTTTCTTCTCGGGCGTCGGAATCGCGATCCCCGCCCAGCGCCGCAGCGGATCCGACAGACGATCCCGACGGTCGCGCAGATGGCACTCGTCGAGCTTCGACAGGTACAGCTCGACCTGCGCCCTGCGCAGCGCGGCCACGTCGACCATCGCCTCCTCCGCCTGCTCGCGGCCCTCGGCCATGATCACCGCCAGCGCCGAGTACAGCGTGTCGTCCTTGTCCTCGGACAGATACCACTCGGCCTTGTTCAGATAGCGGTGCATCTCCTCGCGACGCAGCGGCTCCCTGAGCATCAGGTAGCGCATGTGGTCGACCCAATAGGCCAGGTGCCGCTCGATGTCTTTCGCGCACAGCCGGAAGATCTCCCGCTCGGCCGCGTTCTGCGACAGGCCCTCGCCTTCGCGCAGCAGCGCCAGCAGCATCGAGTCGTGCATCAGCGAGGCGACCACGAACTCGGAGAAGGTGTAGGACTGGACCAGCGGCAGCATCTTCCAGTTGCGCCCGCCGCGGCCCAGGCCGCCGCCGTTCGACAGCGCCCGCTTGCGCCACACCTCGTAGAGCCGCGCCGAATCGAAGACCACCGTGCCGAGGAACAGCTTGACCTCGATGAAGCCGTAGGAGATCTCCTGCAGCCAGCGACCGGTGGTCTGGGCCTTGGCCCAGCCGTACTCGGAGATCAGCGTGGCGATCTGACAGATCGCGCGCTCGATGTCACCGCTCAGCGGCTCCATCGCGTCCCACGGAACATCCGTTGAGGAGTTCCAGCGGTCCTGGATCGCGTCCTCATAGAGGTCGGCGCAGAGCTCGGACCAGACCTCCGACTTGTTGAAGATCGAATAGCCCATCTGCTCCGTGCGGGTGTCGGCGATCGCGCCGCGCGGAATCTCGGTGTTGTTCGTCCAGAACTCGGGCACCTCGCCGTAGACATCCTCGTTGAGCAGCGAAAAGCGCAGCCCGCCCGTGCTCGGGTCGGCCTTGTCCTTGGCTCTGACGCCCCAGTGGACCGGAACATCCAGCCAGTCCGAAGGCAGCCCCGACTGCGCGAGCCGCTCGTGCGCGGCGGCGATGACGTCCACCTGGACGCCCGTCTCGGTGTCGCTCATGGCCGGCTAGTTGTCTTCGAGTGCGCCGGCCAGCGCGGGGTGCAGACGTCCGGTTTCGCGCCGTCCGCCGAGTCCCGCCACGTCGAGCCGGTGCAGATATTCCAGCACCTGCTTGCGACGCACCGTCCAGAACAGCTTCCAGCCTTCGTCGACATCGCCGTCCCCGAGCAGGTAGACCAGCGCGCCGGCCAGGCCGGGGTTGGCCTGGTCGGGGTCGACAATCGTGTGCTCGAACATGTCCAGCGTCCAGTGCACCTCCTCGGCCTTCTCGGGCTCGCGCTCGAGCGTGTACTTGAGGTGCGTGACGCCGAACGCCACGTGGCGCGACTCGTCCTGCGCGGCCAGCCGGAAGATCCGCTTCTCGGCCTCGTTGTGCGCGATCAGCTCGCCCAGCCGGAACAGCGTCTGCACGAAGCCCTCGCCGAGGATGTGCAGCATCGAGGACATCTGCGTGAAGTCCTCGGCCTCGAGGATCTGGCGCAGCCCGCCACCGCCGCCCTGCATCAGCAGGCCCCCGCCGTTGGCCAGCGCGCGCTTGCGGAACACGTCCGTGTGCCGCGCCTCGTCCATCACCTGCGACATCAGGAACAGGCCCGACTCATAGTGGTCGGCCGCGACGCGCGGCAGCCACTTGCCCGGCACGTCGGCGGCGATGAACTCGACCTCGGTCAGCGAGGTGCAGAGCTGCGCCATCGCGCGCTCAATGTCCTCGGGCAGCTCGTCGAGCGTGTCCCAGGGAATGTCCGTCGCCGACGACCACTGACGCGATACCGCCTCGTCGTAGAGCAGCGCGGAGGACTCGGAGAACGTCTCGGTCGCCTCGCGGATCACGTAGCCGCCCATCCGCGGCGCGTGCTCGGCCGGCGCCGCGCCGCGCGGCCGCGCCGAGTGGTCGTTCGTCGTCGCGGGGACCTCGCCATACAGCGAGCCGTTGATCTGCTGCAGGGTCAGCCCCTTGCGCCCGGGCTGCGACTGTGTGCCCCACTCCGTGTCGAGATTCAACCAGGAAAGGTCGAGCTCGGGAATCTCCGGCTCGAGCCGAAGGTCGCTCAGTTTGTCTTCAGTCACCATGGGCTGTCTCCCTGCATGTCGGTCTGCGGGCCTGATCAGGATTGGCCAACAGGCTACCAAATTCCCGGCGCTGCGTCCCCCTCCCCCCTCCCGCAACGCCGCGGGAGAGATCGCGCAGCGACAGCGGAGCCCGCTCCACTCCGCCACTGCCACTCGCATCAGCTCAGACATCGCCGACTTGGCATGGGGAGACCCCAAATGGCATCGCCCGGCGTCGAACACGTGCTGCTTGACCGCACCGGGACCGACGACGTCCGCGTGCTGATCGTGAAGGGCGCCGGCCGGGCCTTCTCCGCCCGCCACGACGGCACGGCAGTCACTCGATCGTAGTGACCGAGCGAGAACCAGAGTTCAATGGCACGTCGAATGGTTGCCACCGCACGCTAGTTGTCCGTGCGATACAGATATCGAATATCCAACAGACCGTACAACGTCGGCGTCGTATTGCCGAAGACGTTGCGCACCGCGTTCAGGCGCTCAGCGTGCGACGTGTAGATGACTGGCAGGGTTTCAGCCACAATCTCCTGCGCGCGGTGGTACAACGCGATCCGCTGTTCCCGATCCAGCTCCTGGCTGGCCCGGATGTAGAGATCGTCAAGCTCCGCTTCCCACTCGGTCGCGGGCTCTGATTGATTCGGATACCACAGGTGCAGGCTCTCGCTGCTATGCCAGATCACGATCCCGCTGTAGGGATCGGGGCCGGCGGTGAAGCCGATCACGATCGCGTCCCAGTCATACGAAGCGGTCAGTTGGCCGACCAATTCGCCGAATTCGATCAGCTGGAAGTCCACCTTGATGCCGAGCTCGGTCATCCCCTCGTGAATGATCGATGCGACCTGTTCGCGGACGCTGTTCTGCGTATTCGTGGCGAGCGTGAAGGCGATCTCGTTGCCGCGGTCGTCCTCGCGGAAGCCGTCGCCATCGCGGTCTGCCCAACCCAGCTCGTCCAGCATCTCGTTGGCGCGGTCGAGGTCGTACTCATAGGTGGCCACATCGGGATTGTGGAACGCGCCGGTTGCCGGACTGATCGGCGACCACTGGGGATACCCGAGTCCGTGCTGCACCTGCTCGATGATCGCAGCCTTGTCGATGCTGAACGCCACCGCCTGGCGGAACTGTTGGTTGCTGAACCAATAGAGCTTCTCTGCGGCGAGATTGGGATCGCCGGAGTCGGGCTTCGTGCCCCGATTCATGTTGAACGTCAGGAACGTGGATCCGAACGTCGGACCGCGCCGATGAATGGTGAAGTTCTGATCTTCCTGCAGCGGCTCCAGTTGGGCGTATTCCGCGCCGAGCACGCCATGCAGGTCCGCTTCTCCGTTGAGGAACGCCTCCAGCTCAGCTTCGAGATCGGGAACAATGATCTGAATCACCCGATCGAGGTAGGGCAGCCGATTGCCTTCGGCGTCGGTCATCCAATAGTGATCAAAGCGTTCAAACGCGATCCGTTCGCCCGGCGTGTAGCCGCTGATCACGAAGGGACCCGTCCCGACGATCTCGGACGGATCAGTATCGATGTTCCAGACCTCTGCGAACGTCCCCTCGTCGATGTAGGGCTGCAGGATGTGCTGAGGGAAGATCGACTGGCTCATCGAGCGCAGGAATGGCGCGAACGAGACGGGCAGGACGCAGCGCACCGTGTGGTCATCAATCGCTGTCACCGTCATCGGCGCTTCCTGCCACTCGCCGTTGTCGTCGAGCAAGCGGAACGTGAAGGCGGCCCGATCGGAAGTGGGGATGTCCTCGTTGTAGATGATCTGATTGAAGGTGAACTCGACGTCGGCGGCTGTAAACGGCTCACCGTCATGCCAGACGACATCGTCGCGCAGGTAGAAGGTCCAGGTCAGTCCGTCCGCCGACACATCCCAGGACTCGGCCAGGTTCGGCTGCGGCTCGCCGGTCAGCCAGGAGATGTCGGTCAGACCTTCGAAGAGATATCCAAGCACGCCCGACGAGCTGGCATCGTTGGCCAACGCCAGGTTGAAGGTGAGAGGTTCTGAGATGGTGGCGAACGTCAGCGTGCCGCCGTACTCGCCGACCTCGTACTGAAACTCCTCCGCATTGGCGCCGAGCAGGGCGACCACGTCTTCATCCCCGGCAGCTTCAGAAGGCGCCGAAGGAATGTCGTCCGAGCAGGCCAGCACGGACAGCGCGGACACTACAGCGACCAGCAAACTGATGGCGCTTCGGCGAATGCTCACAACCAACCTCCTACCGCTCCCGAATCGATGCGGAGCGTATCAGCGAGCGGCAGGTGGTTGCAGTCGATGCACGGACAGACCCGGGCGCTCGCGTGGGCCTCCCGTGAGGGTCGGGTAGGCTTTGCGGCGAACTGACCGACCGACCCTGGAGACTCCTCAATGTCCTTGCCTGAATTCGAACATGTCCTGCTCGACCGCACCGGGACCGACGACCGGATCGGCGTCGTGACGCTCAACCGCCCCGAGAAGATGAACGCGCTCTCGCAGGAGCTGATCTACGACTTCCGCGACGCGCTCGAATACTTCGAGGCCGACGACGACGTCCGCGTGCTGATCGTCAAGGGCGCCGGCCGGACCTTCTCCGCCGGCTACGACCTCACACCGGCCGGCGGCTACGGCGCCGACGCTGTGCACCGCAAGTTCCGCACCGTCGACGAAGACGGCAACCGCCTGATCATGGGCATCCGCGGCGGCATGGCCCGCGTCACCGACATCTGGATGTACTTCTGGAACATGCAGAAGGTCACCATCGCCCAGTTGCACGGCTACGCGATCGCCGGCGGCTTCGAACTCTCGATGATGGCCGACCTCGTCGTCGCTGCCGAGGACACCCAGATCGGCCACCCCGGCCTGCGCTTCGCCGGCAGCCGCACCTCCGCGATCCTGCCGCTCCTGACCAACATGCGAAAGGCCAAGGAGCTCTTCTACACCGGCGACCCGATCCGCGCGACCGAGGCCGCCGAACTCAACCTGATCAACTACGCCGTGCCCAGGGAGGAGCTGGAGGAGAAGACCCTCGCCCTCGCCGAGCGCATCTCCAACCTGCCCGCCGACCACCTCGCCCAGCTCAAAGTTCACGTGAACCGCTTCTACGAGAACATGGGCATCTACTCCTCGCTGCGCTCCTCGACCGACCTCGACGCGGTCGGCACCTTCACCAGCCAGCACTACGAGTGGTCGCGCAGAATGCGCGACGAAGGCCTCAAAGGCGCCCTCGCCTGGCGCGACGGCCCCTTCGGCGACTACTCCCAGGCGCCGCGGAACCGCTAAGACTGCTCCGAATCACTCTCCCCCCGCTCTGCGGGGGAGATGCGGTCCGATTTGTTCAGAGGATTCCTAACGGTCTCTGGCCGTCGTGTCGCGTTCCGCAACCACATGCCGTTCCGAATGCGCGCTCCAGATCGTGAGTAGGCTGACCGATCCCGGAGAGAAGCGAGGACGCCATGCGCGCGATGTTGAGCCGACTGAGGGCGCGAGACGCGGCGCTGTTCGTGCTGATCGCGGGCCTGATCGCGGCGGGGGTCTTCGCGGCCGCCCGCGAAGCCGGGGTGGGCGAGCGAGCCGACGCAGGCGCGCAAGCCGCAGCGGCTGAGCAGCGCGCGCCGGCCCCGCAGCAGAACGGCGAGGGAACGCCGCCGGCCCCGCTGGCGCTGACGCTGAGCGCCCCGACCATCTGCGAGACGCTGCCAGCGAAGGGGTGGGCGAGCGGTGAATCTAGGCAAAATGATGATGGGACCTGGCACATCGAGCGGCATCCGATCGGCTGGTTCGGCGTGTCGGAAACGCCCGTGAGCTGGTCAGTCGAAGGTGGAACCGCTCCATACAAGCTGGTGATCGACGGCGAGGCGCGCGATGCTGAGGGGGGCTACAGGGGTGCAAGCGGCACGGCCTCGGTGAACTGCGCGCTGCGACCCGGAGAGACACTCATTCACGACAACATGGGTCGCGGCTACCGGGCGCAGCCGGAGGTCGACTCAGGCCTGAAGACGATCCGGGCGACGGTCACGGACGGGTCGGGCGCGACGGCCGATGCTTCCATCGCTGTGTACGTGATCCTCTCAGTGGGGAGTTCGGGCGACATCCTGCAGAGCGGAGAGACCTACCGGGTGTTCGGCACGCTGTTGACCGTGCCGGAGGGAGTTGATCATCTCATCCTTGGAGGCATGGTGGAGAGTGACGGGGGCGGCGCGCCTACCTTCGGCCTGGGAATTGCGGGCGGCGGCTGGGTCTCGCTGCGAGTGGGAAATCTGGCGGAAGAGGCGCGCAGCACCCGGGCGCCTGGCTCCGAAGGCGGCTCGGCGGTGCGCGGGGCGGGCGAGACGGCGCTCGACGCGCGCATCGATGAGTTGGTCGAATCAGTTGGACAGCTGCCCAGCGTCGACCGGGAGTCATCGTGAGGCTCTTACTCCTGGCGGGCGTGACGGGCATCGCGCTGGCGGGCGCTGCCCCGGGCGGAGCAGGGCGTGCACTGGTACCAGAAATTCGCGCTTGGGTCGCGCTCCGAGATGACACGCTGACCGCTCGCGCGAAGCAAGATCGTGGATAGGCTGACCGTCCATTGAAGGAGGCGAGGACGCCATGCGGGCGAGATTGAGTCGGTTGCGAGTTCGTGACGTGGCGCTCTTCGTCGCCGTGGCTGCGGTGGTAGCGGTCGTCGGCGTGTTTGTGGCCCGTGAGGCGGGTGTCGGCGGGCGAGAGGCAGTAGCGGAAGGGGAGACGCTGACGCTGACGCTGAGCGCGCCGGAGATTTGCGAGACAAAGCAGGCTAGGAATTTGGTGTCTTCGCTTCTGCGCACGAATGCGGCAGGTGCACGCGTGCGTGAGTGGGTGTCGCACGGTTGGCGCGTCTTTGCGGAGACGCCGGTGACCTGGCGGGTAAGCGGAGGAACGGCGCCCTACACGCTGGTGATCGACGGTGAATCCAGAGATGCCGACGGAGACTATCTGGGCGCCGTCGGTGCGGCGATGGTGAGTTGTGCAATCACCACACTGGGCACATATTTCGAAGTGGTCAGCAGACAGGTCGGGGTGACAAGGCTGTACCGGGAGGATCCGCAGGTGGATTCGGGCGCGAAGACGATTCGAGCGGTTGTGATGGACGCGGCGGGGCGGACGGCGGAAGCGACGGTCGACTTCTATGTGCTCTACTCGATCGGCCACCACGACGATCTGCTGCGCGGGGGCGAAGCCTATCGCGTGTTCGGGCATCTGATCACGATCCCGGACGGCGTGGACATGCGCATCGGGGACGCCATAACCGGATCCAGCGGCCACGGTGTGCAGGGCTTCTACATCGAGGGGACCGACCCCTTCGTGGTCATTTGGTTGGACGCGCGCACCTTCCGCGAGGTGAAACGCGAGGTGCCTTCCGAGGAAGGAACCGGGGCGACAGGAAGGTCCGGCTACACGGAGAGCGAACTGCGCGAGTATCATTCGACGTTCGATGCATTCGCGAGTTCAGTTGACCAGCCCCCCAACCTGGAGCGAGGTGACCAGTGAGGCAGGTCCTACTCGGGGCCGTCACTGGCCTGGCCGTGAGGCTGCTGCTGGCGGTGGCTGTTTAGCAGATCATCGTCCTTGTGTCGCGCTCCGAGATCACATGCTGATGGGGTTGCGCGAAGCAAGATCGTGGGTAGGCTGACCGATCCCGGAGAGAAGCGAGGACGCTATGCGGGCGAGATTGAGTCGGTTGCGAGTTCGTGACGTGGCGCTCTTCGTCGCCGTGGCTGCGGTGGTAGCGGTCGTCGGTGTCTTGCTGGCCCGTGAGGCTGGTGTCGGCGGGCGAGAGGCAATAGCGGAAGGGGAGACGCTGACGCTGACGCTGAGCGCGCTGGAGATTTGCGAGACGGAACGTGCCCGAAATCTGGTGTCTTCCCTTCTGCGCACGAATGAGGAAGGTGTACGTGTACGCGAGTGGGTGTCGCAGGGTTGGCGCGTCTTTGCGGAGACGCCTGTGACCTGGCGGGTGAGCGGGGGGACGGCGCCCTACACGCTCGTGATCGACAGTGAATCCAGAGATGCGGACGGAGACTATCTGGGCGCTGTCGGTAAGGCGATGGTGAGTTGTGCCGCTCCTTCAGTAGGGACGTATTTCGAGGCTGTCAGCAGGCAGGAGGGAATGACCCGGCTGTACCGGGAGGATCCAGAGGTGGATTCGGGTGTGAAGACGATTCGGGCGGTGGTGACGGATGCGAACGGGCGGACGGCGGAGGCGTCGGTGGACGTCTATGTGATCCTCGATCTGGGCAGCACTGGAGACATCCTCCGCCGCGGCCAGACCTACCGAGTCCGTGGTCACCTCATGACGGCGCCCCGGGACTATGACGTTCGCGTTGGGGGCGGAGCGGAGCGGGAGTGCTTTGAAGACGATCCTGACCCAAGATGTGGCGAGACAACGCACGGCTATGGCCTGGTCGGTGCATACGCCTGGATTTCGTTGTATGCGAGCGATGGCGCCTTGCATGACCGCCACCCAAAAGTGCCTGATTCGACAGGTGCATCAGGGGCGAGCGCCGACCCGCTGACCGCCGCGATCGATTCGATGGTCGGGTCTCTCGGCAAGTTGCCGCAGGTTGAGGCGAACTCTCAGTGAAGCTTCTGCTCCTGGCGATCACCACCGGGCTAGCCGTGTCTGCTGCCACGCTCGGACTTGGTCTGCAATCCGCGACAAGTTCATTGCTAGAACCCACACGCTCGCCAAGGCAGATATCACCAGTTGCCGCTGGCTTTCCAGCCGAGCATCGATTGAACCTCGCGCCAGCTCACAGTGATTCGAACACGGAGGGTCGAACGGTTCTGCTGAACCAGAATGTCATCAACGGTAGAGCCACGATCGTCTGCACTGACGACTCCACCGTTCGATCTAAACTGCAGCGTGCAATCGACGTGTGGGCAGCAGCTTTGCCAGCAATGTCCTTCACGGATAGCGCTGACAACAGGAGCGGTCCATTCGAGCACTACACTCCCTCTGCTGGCGGGAGCACGTGCGCGAGTAACTCCGATGGCAAGGACATCGAAGTATTGGTGCGCCGAGTACCACTAATGTCGGCGGGAATCTATTGGCGCGATGAGCAGACGAGCCCGCCGCGCAAACTTTTCACCGTATCTGACTCTACGATCGATAGTGTCTACCACAGCACTGGGTATTCGATAGTTGCCCTAAACAACCAAGGCGCAGTCCGCGTCTCAACATTAGTTCACGAGCTGGGACACGTGCTCGGCCTCAGCGACTACACCTCATGCGCGGGACTGCGCGTGCCCGGCTCTGGTGCTGCGACCGACGATCCAGATCTGAACGATCAACATTTCGCATTGATGTACAACGCTCCCGACCGGCTTTGTCGTCCTCGCGATGAAGAGACGATCACAGATCGAGACCTGCGAGATCTCTACGAGGCGTATCACGTGGGGGCAGTCACGAGCGTGTCACTTCAGAGCGACGTGACGGTTGGTTCCAACGAAGTGACCGTTGACTTTGATTGGGGCAGCACGGGGATAGACGAGTTGTACCACAATGCCGCCCATGTCGCCGTGTTTGCGCAAGACGTGGATTCCTCTTCCACTTGGAACCGCGTTGGGGTAGTGGCACTTCCGGCGAATCCGGCGTCGCTAGGGATGGGGATGGCAGTTGATGTGCCGGGCGTCGAGTCGGAAATTGTTGGCGCGCCGAGCCGATATCCGACGAAATTCAGGCTGGTTGGCCTCACGCAGGGCGATATCCGCTGGCTGGGAAGCCAGGTCAATAGCCCGGCAAATCAGCCGCAGCAGTGGACGTTCGACCGCGAGGTGGTGGTCAACAGCGTGACGCACACGGAGGGCGATCCGACGTACGTGAAAGGCACACTTGTCAGCAGCGGCGTCGCGGTGACGAATCCGCGAGTGCTCAGCGCGAGTCTGAGTCCGCGCTACTGCTGGACGGGCGACAATCTTGTGGTGTCCGCGTTAGTCAGCGGCGGGTCGGATAATCGATCGTATCTGCTCAAGGGAGTGGACGAGACCACGCACACAGCGGGCGCGACCGGCCCGTGCGGGAGTTCGTCAGGCAACCAGTCGTTCTCTGTGCGCGGCGAATGGCGCAGCGTAGGCGATTCGCCGATCACGATGGATATCGACGATCTTGAGCTATATGTGCGAAGTAGGCCGACAGCGCTGGCCTTCCAATTCACGCGGCCGCTGCCGGCCTGTGCGGCCGGGACGTCCGTCGACGTCGCCTGGACCCATAGCGGGGGCGTTGCGCCGGTGAATGTGTGGATCGACGGCGCTCCGGTGTCGGGGGTGACTCAGCAGTCCGTGACATGCAGCGGTACCGCGGCTCCGAAGCTTGAGGGATTCGCACTTGGCGCCGACGGCAGCGGCAGCGCTGACACGACGTACCCGTCGCCGGAGCGGTTGAGCGTCACGCCGGTTGTGAGCAGCATCGGGTCGAGATTCGACGCGCTGTTCAAATGGCGGCGCGTCGGTTCGGCGACCGGGTACGAAGTGCAGTACGACCCTGTGACCGGCGCCGCCGGCGACATACGTTGGGCGCCCACATCGTCAGTTGTCCCGATGGAACCAGATGATCGATTCCACACGTTCACCGACTTGAGCGTGGGCGTCGGGTACGAATTCCGCGTCCGCGCCGTGATCGAGCGCGCCAAGACAGGCTGGGCGCGGGTGTCGCATACGGTGCCGACCCCGATTGGGCCGAGCATCTCGAAGATAGACCCGACATCGAGGACAGTCGGTGTGTTCTGGTCGTTGGGCGGAGCGACGTTGGGCACCGGCGGATCGACGGGCGCCGGCGGCGCCAGCGGAGCCGTTGCCAGTTTCTATTTCGATGCGCGACTGGATAAGCGAGTGGAGAGCGACGGCGAGTACTCGTTCGAACATCGCAGCACATATCGAATTACGCCTGGGTCAGGTGAAACAGAGTGGGAACATCGATTTGAGAACGATCCAGGTGCGGCTCCAATTGTCGAGTCGGATACATGGCACCGCGTGGGCGTGCGGTTGGTGGACAACATCCTGCCGACGGAGTGGGACTTTGACGGCTTTGAGCTAAGGAAGACGTTCGCATATGAGGGGCCGGCGGGGCTGTCGAGAAGCGAATCAGGCGGCGTGACGACGCTGACCTGGACTGCGGTGGCGGGCCTCAGCTATGAGGTCAGAAAGGGGGAGAGTGAGACGCCCGCAACGGTGGGTGGCGGGAGTTATATGTTCAGCGGTTCGAGTGCAGAAAGCACGCTGTATGTGCGGGTGCAGGGTACCGGGGACAACGTGGGCAGGGGCGGTTCGGCCTGGGCAGCGGCCGCACCCCCGCTCACGCTGACCGTGTCGCCCCAATCCCGCCATTGTGTGGTACATCAGCAGAACCTCCCGATCAGCTGGGCAGTGACGGGCGGTGTGGGGCCGTATGTGGTGACCGTTGGTGGTGAGACATCGAGCAACGGGACGCACAACGTGGACTGCAGAACGACCGCGGGCACAAGCGGCGTCGCGGTGGTCGCCACCGATAGCCAGACGCCGGCCGATACCGCAACCCAAAATCTCACCCTGATTGCCACGCCGCCGCTCGTCGTGAGCGCAGTTGCGAATCCGACCACATGTGAAACGGACGGCCAGACGCAGATCGACTGGACAGTCCTCGGCGGGGCCAATCCGCACACCGTCACAGTGGACGGCGAGACCGTCGGCACAAGCCCCACGACCGTTGACTGCGGTGCGGTCGGTTCGCAGCTCGTCGTCGTGGCCGCGACCGACTCCAGCGCGCCCGACCAGCTGTCGCATCAGATGGAAGTGACGCTGACCGTCACCGAACCGGCTCCGGACCCGCTGGCCGTGACGGCCTCGGCGAGTCCCACCACCTGCGAGACCGGCGAGACGGTCTCCATCTCCTGGTCGGTCTCCGGCGGCACAACGCCCTACGCAGTGACCGTCGATGGCGTCGCCGACAGCGCCAGCCCGCGCACGGTGACCTGCCAGAGCACGGCGGGCACGCAATCCGTGGTGGTGGCCGCCACCGACGCCGGCGACCCGCAGCTGAGCGATTCGACCACCGTCCAACTGACCGTCAGCGCGCCGGCCCCGGACCCGCTGGTGGTGATGGCCTCCGCGAGCCCGAGCTCCTGTGAGACGGGCGAGACGGTCTCCGTCTCCTGGTCGGTCTCCGGTGGCACGAGTCCGTACACGGTCCGCGTTGATGGCGTACTCGATTCGGCCAGCCCGCGCACGGTGACCTGCCAGAGCGTCGCAGGAAGCCAGAGCGTGGCGGTCATCGTGCTCGACTCCGGCGCTCCGCAGCTCAGCACCGTCACCTTCGTCACTCTGACCGTCACCGCGCCGCCGCCGCCCCTGACGCTCACCGCTTCCGCCAGCCCGACCAGCTGCGAGGCGGACGGCAGCGTCGTCGTCAGCTGGTCGGTCTCCGGGGGCACATCGCCCTACACCGTCACCGTGGACGGTGTGACCGATAGCGCCAGCCCGCGAACCGTGACCTGCCAGAGCACGGCCGGGACCCAGTCGGTCGTGGTCGCCGCGAGCGACGCGGGCAGTCCGCAGCTCAACGACTCGCGAACCCTCTCGCTGACGGTCACCATCCCCACGCTCACCTTCGAGGGACGCGCCCGTGCGCGGATTCGATCAAGCGGGCGCGTGGAGTTCTGCTTCCAGCTGCGCAACCAGAGCTGCATTCTGCCCTCGAGCCGCTACCTCACGCCCGCCAACATGGTGGCGGGCCGCTGGTACCACACCAGCTGGGTCTCCGGGACTGTCGGAGCGATCACGCACACCCTGGGCAAAGTCTCGGTCATGAAGCCGTCCGGGGCCTCCTACATCCAGGTCTGCTTCACACCGCTCAATCTGTTGCGCCAGTGCCCGTCCCCGAATAATTTCTCCTGGGGAAGTGTGCCTGTTGACGCGTGGCGCAGCGCCGGGTACGGCACGTACACGATCGTCGTCGACGAGGCGCAAGGCGCCCGGGGGCAGTCGGAAGCCGACGGAGGCATGAGCGGCCCGAACGATCAGGAGCCCGACACGCCCGGCACGGACGGCGGCCTGATGTGGAGCGAGGACGAACCGCCCGGCGGCGGGTGAGCCCGCAAAACTCCGGCTCTAGCCCGGGTAGCCCGCCGCCGACTTGAGGCTCTCGATCTGTGCGATGTGCATGCCGTCGTGCAGCGCCTGGAACAGCGGCCACGAGCGGCATGGCAGCGGACCGTAGAACGCGTGCGGCACCGTCACGTCGTTGTTCGGCTCAGCCGGAATCCGCCGGCCCACCGAGAGCAGCCGCTCCGACACCGCCACCAGTTGCTCGCGAAGCTCGTCGACCGTCGCGTCGCCGACCGAGATCGCTCCCGGCGGATCCTTCAGCTCGGTCGCGCCGGCCGCCGTCGCCTCGATGATCGCCGTGATGTTCGGCGTCGCCGTAATCAGGTGGCGCAGCACCTCCGCGATCGACCACGCCTCCTCGCCCTCACCGTGCGGCGGTCTCCAGGCCGCCTGAGCCTCGGAGACCCCAAGCGTCGCGCCGATCAGCGCCGCTCGCGTCGCCGCCAGACGCTGCCAGATCGCCGCCCAGGGCAGCGTCGCGCCCTCCTCGATCAGCCTCGCGCGCTGTTCGCCAAACTGGTCGCGCGTCGTCATCGCTAGCGGAACTCCGGCGCGATCTCGGTGATGAAGCGGTCCATCTGCTCGGTCCGCTCGAAGGCGTTCGAGCCCAGCGTGAAGTCGGGAATGATCAGCTCATCCACGCCCGCATCGACGTAGCCCTGGACCGTCGCCAGCAGCTCGTCGCGCGAGCCGCCCAGCACCGGCCGGCCCGCCCCGCGCGCCCGCCCCAACACCTCCTCGTTGTCGGTGTAGAGCAGCAGCGTGCAGGCCGAGCGCTGGATCTCCGCCGGGTCGCGATGCAGGTCCTTGCAGTGCGCGTCGAGCACCGCGTTCTTGTGCACCAGCACCTCCGGCGTGCCCCACACGTTCCAGTCGGTCGCGTACTCGGCGGCGATCCGCATCGTGCGCTTCTCGCCGCCGCCGCCGATCATCAGCGGCATCGGAGTCTGGATCGGCTTCGGCTCAAGCGGCGCGTCGACCAGCTGGTAGTGCTCGCCGTCGAAGTTGCTCTTCTGGTAGACGAACAGGTCCGTGATGACCCGGCACGCCTCCTCGAAGCGGTCCATCCGCTGCTTCAGCGTGTAGAAGGGGATGCCGTAGGCAGCGTGTTCGTTCCTCTGCCAGGCCGCGCCCAGCCCCAGGATGAACCGCCCGCCCGAGATCACGTCGATCTGCGCCGCCATCTTGGCCACCACCGCGGGGTGCCGGTAGGTGTTGCCGCTGACCAGGTGGCCGAGATGCACGCGCGGCACCCGCGACGCCAGCGTCGCCAGCACCACCCAGCTCTCGTGCGTCGTGCCCGAGGTGTCCTCGGCGTTGGGCATGAAGTGGTCGGCGAACCACAACCGGTCCCAGCCGGTCCGCTCCGCGTGGCGACAAACCGTCAGCACCTCGGCCCAGGGATTGCCCGATCCGGCCCAGAATCCAAATCGCATCGCGCGCTCCTCTCGAAGGTCAGTGACGCCTCGCTCAGATAGACAGGTTACCGATCGATTCGGGGCCGTTCAGGGCCCATTCACGGCCTGTGCCCGCGCGATAGCCTGTGTGCGCCGGGCTGCGGTGTGTGGAGGGAGTTCGCGATGCGCACGGTCCTGGTGGTGGAGGACGAGGCCCGTCTGGCCGAGACGCTGCGCTACAACCTTGAAGGCGAAGGCTTCCGCGTACGCACCGCCTCCGACGGCGTTGAGGGCCTCTCCCTGGCCCGCACGCTGCAGCCCGATCTCGTCCTGCTCGACCTGATGCTGCCCGCGATGGACGGCGTCGGCGTGCTGCGCGGCATCCGCGAAGACTCTCAGGTCCCCGTCCTGCTGCTCACCGCCCGCAGCTCCGAGGCCGACCGCGTGCGCGGCCTTGACCTCGGCGCCGACGATTACATCACCAAGCCGTTCAGCGTCGCCGAGCTGATGGCCCGCGTCCGCGCGCACCTGCGCCGCAAGCCGCTCGCGCCCGAGCTGGTCGGTCCGCGCACGATCGAGTTCGGCCAGCCCGACGACCAGTTCACGCTCGACCTCAACCGCCGGCTGCTGCGCCGCGGCGCCGAGCCGATCGCCCTGCGGCCCAAGGAATACGAGCTGCTCGCCTACCTTGCGCAGCGCGACGGCCGCACCTTCACCCGCGACCAACTGCTTGACGACGTGTGGGACATCACCTTCGCTGGCGGCACCCGCACCGTCGACGTCCACGTCCGCTGGCTGCGCATGAAGATCGAGGACCCCGACGGTCCGCCGCGACACTTGATCACGGTCCGCGGGGCTGGCTACCGGTTCGAACGATGACCGTCTTGCGACCCGCACGATGACTGCGGCGGTGACTGCATCATGACTACCTGGCGACCCGGCGCTCCACCGCTCCTGGTCGCACTGCTTGGCGTGCTGCTCTGGATCTGCGCGGCACTGCTGGCGGCTCAGGGTGACTGGGGCGTCGCAGTCGGAGCGCTGCTCGGCGCGCTCGGCCTGGCGCTGATCGTGCCCGGACTGATCATGGAACGCCGCGCGCGCAGCCGCTTGACCGGGGCGATCCGCTCCGCGGCGGCCGGCGACGTGCCCGACCGTCCGCCCGACGATCCCACGCTCGCCGCCGCCGTCCGTGCCGTCTCCGACGGCGTGCGCACCTCGCTCGAGCTGCTCGGCCAGAGCCAGGCCGAACGCAGCCAGTTCGAGCACGCCCTCTCCGCCGCCGGCGATGTCGTGATCGCGCTCGACGCGGCCGACCGGATCGCCTACCTCAACCCCGCCGCCCAGGCCGCGCTCTCGCCCGCCGAAGGCGTCTCGCCCGCGCGCGTCGGGGCCCCGCTGATCGAGGTGATCGTCGACCCCGAGCTCTACGCCGCCGTCGAACGCGCGCAACGTGAAGGCATCCCCCAGTCACTCGCGATCCAGCGCGGCGACCGCCACTACCGGGCCGCGATCGCCCCGCTCGGGGATGGCGGACCGTGGAGCGTGGTGCTCGCGCTGCACGACCTCACCGAGCTGCACGACGCCGAGCTGGCGCGCCGCGACTTCTTCACCAACGCCTCGCACGAGCTGCGCACCCCGCTCGCCACCATCTCCGCCGCCGCCGAGACCCTCGAGCGCGCGCGCGACGCCGCCGACGCCGGACGCTTCCGCGAGATCATCCAGGTCGAGGCCGAGCGCATGAGCCAGCTCGTCGAGGAGATGCTGGCCCTAGCACGCCTCGAGTCGGGCCTCGCCCAGCCCGACGTGCACTCGATCGAGCTGGGGCCGCTGCTCGATGGCGCCGTCGAGCGGATGCGCCCGCAGGCCGAGCGCAAGGGGATCGAGATCGTCTGCGCGCAGAACGACGTCACGATCCAGGCCGACGCCGACCTCGTGCAGCGCGCCGCGCTCAACCTGATCCAGAACGCGGTCAAGTTCACCTCCACCGGCGGCACGGTCGAAGTCTTCACCACGCTTGACACGGGGCCTGACATGCAGAGCGGCATGGTCTGGATCCACGTGCGCGACACCGGCGTGGGTGTCGAGCCGGCCGAGCAGGGCCGCGTCTTCCAGCGCTTCTACCGCGCCGATCGCGCCCGCACACTGCTCACCGGCGGCGGCGCCGGGCTCGGCCTCGCCGTCGTGCGCCACATCGCCGAAATCCACGGCGGATCGGTCGAGCTGCAGAGCGAAGTCGGCGTCGGCTCCACCTTCAGCTTCTGCGTGCCTGTGGCCCAGCTGACATAGCGCAGCACACAGCACACTCGCTAACCGCCCCTTAACTGCGCGCCAACCCAGCCTTAACCGTTGCCCCGCCTCCCCTTCATACGCTGCGCGCGTAGTCAGCGAGATCGTGAAGCACATCACGCCCACCAACCCGGGCGCGAGCGAGGAGAGGCTGGGGCGCGTTGAATCAGGTAATCAAGCTCCGCATCCGCCGGCTGCTGCCACTGGCCGTCGTGACCGGCGTCGTCGCTGTCGTCGGCCTGTTGGCTGCCGCCTGCGGCGGCGACGGCGACGGGCAGGCCCAGTCGGCGGCCGCGACCCCGGCCGCCGCCGAGCAACAGCAGGCCCAGCAGTCCAAAGAGCAGTCCAGCACGACCGGCTCGAGCTCCGGCAGCGCTTCAAGCGCCGGCCAGGCTGAGGAGCTCGCCGGCGAAATCGCAGTCGACGGCTCCAGCACCGTCTTCCCGATCACCGAGGCGATGGCCTCCGAGTTCAGCATCCTCCACCCCAAGGTGCGCGTCACCGTCGGCGTCTCCGGCACCGGCGGCGGCTTCCAGCGCTTCTGCGTCGGCGAGACCGATATCTCCGACGCCTCGCGCCCGATCAAGGACTCCGAAGCCGATATCTGCGCCGCGAACGGCGTTGAATTCGTCGAGGTCCCCGTCGCCTACGACGGCCTCACCGTCGTCGTCCAGTCCGACAACGACTGGGTCGACAGGCTGACCGTCGCCGAGCTGAACCACATCTTCCGCCCCGACGACTACGCCACCCGCTGGGCCGAGGTCCGCGACGGCTTCCCCGATGTCGAAATCTCGCTCTTCGCTCCGGGCGCAGACTCCGGGACGTTCGACTACTTCACCGAGACCGTCAACGAGGGAGCCGGCGTGCACCGCTCCGGCAACACCACCTTCTCCGAGGACGACAACGTGCTCGTGCAGGGCGTCTCCGGCGAGCGCGGCGGGATCGGCTACTTCGGCTACTCCTACTTCTCGAACAACCAGGACCGGCTCAAGGCCGTCCCAATCCTCAACGACGCCGGCGAGGCCGTGCTGCCCAACCTCGACACCATCAACTCCGGCGCCTACAACCCGCTCTCCCGGCCGCTCTTCATCTACGTCGCCGTCGCCTCGCTCGACCGCCCCGCGGTCGCCGCCTTCGTCGAGTACTTCATCACCGGCGGCGTCTTCCTCGTCGACTCACCCGAGGTTGGCTACGTCCAGCTGCCCCAGGAGCTCTACGCCGCCGCGCTGCGGCGCGTGCAGCAGCGCATCGGCGGCTCCGCCATCGCCGCCGCCGCCGAAGGCGAGTCCCTCGCATCGATCTACGGAGCCAGCTAGCCGTTCCGCCCACAGCTCCCATCTCTCCCCCCCTGAGGAGATCTGCGCGTAATCTCCATTTCCCCTCTCCCCCCGCACAGCGGGGGGAGATGCCGCAGGCAGAGGGGGGCCGCGGTGCCGACTCACAGCCGTCGCTGCATCTGGTCCGGCAGGATCGGACCCCCGCCCTCCAATCGACCACTGCCACCTGGACAACGCCCGATGCTCCCCCGCAGCCCACGCCGCCGGCCCGCTTACCGCTCGTTAACCGCCCCCTGTCCGAGCGTTCGTAGCGTGCCCTCGTGGCGCATCGACGCGCGACGCCCAATCGGTCCAACCGGGAACGAACCCCGATGACGGCTCAGGCGCCGCAGCAACGCGACACCGTCCGCAGCCTGCTCGCCGAACTCTGGCGCGAACGGCTCCAGCCGAGCCGCGGCGGCACCGGCCGCGAGACCCTCGTCGGCCGCTTCATCCACGCCGGCCTCTTCCTCACCGCCACGCTCTCGGCCTTCGTCACGCTCGGCATCGTGCTGGTCCTGATCTTCGAAACCGTCGAGTTCTTCCGGATCATCCCCTTCGGCGACTTCTTCGGCTCAACGACCTGGTCGCCGCTCTTCGCCGACAAACAGTTCGGCGTCTGGGCGCTCATCTGGGGCACCGTGCTGATCGCCGTGATGGCCCTCGCCGTCGCCGTCCCGCTCGGGCTGCTCGCCGCCATCTTCCTCTCCGAATACGCGCGTCCGCGCCTCCGCGCCGTGCTCAAGCCGCTGCTCGAAGTCCTCGCCGGCGTCCCCACCGTCGTCTACGGCTACTTCGCCCTGCTCACCGTCAGCCCGATCATTCGCGGCATCTTCGGCGAGGGCGTCGGCGTCTACAACGCGCTCGCCGCCGGCATCGTGCTCGGGATCATGATCATCCCGATGATCTCCTCGCTCAGCGAGGACGCGCTCAACGCTGTTCCCCGCTCACTGCGCGAGGGCGCCTACGCGCTCGGCGCGACCCGCTTCGAGACAGCGGTCCGCGTCGTCCTGCCCGCCGCCTTCTCCGGCGTCGTCGCCTCGATCATCCTCGCCGCCTCCCGCGCCATCGGCGAAACCATGATCGTCACCATCGCCGCCGGCGGCAACCCGCAGTTCCTCGTCGATCCGCTCGAAGCCGTCCAGACCATGACCGCCATGATCGTCCAGCTCAGCCTCGGCGACACCCCCGCCACCAGCATCGAGTTCAAGGTCCTCTTCGCCGTCGCCATGACCCTCTTCGTCATGACCCTCGGCATGAACATCGTCGCCCAGTGGGTCGTGCGCCGCTTCCGCGAGGAGTACGAGTGACCTTCCTCAGCGACGCGCGCAACATCCGCAGCGCCGCCTTCGGCGTGCTCTTCGCCGTCCTGATCGCGCTCGGCGTCTACGCCGCCCACTTCAGCTCCGACACCATCACCTGGCGCGAAATCGATGCCCACTACGCCCAGGGCCCCGACCAGTCCACCACCCAATACGACGCGGCGCTCTGTTCCGCGCTCGCGCAGTCGCTCCGGCTCAACCCGCACGCCAACGCGATCCAGCCCGATCGCACGCGCATCCCGCTCGCCGACGAGTACGCCCGCCACTGCGAGGCGCCATGACCTCCGCACCGACCGCAGCCACGCTCGACCCGTCCGGCGACGCCCAATTCAACGCGCGCCTCAAGCTCCGCCGCGTCTACTCCGGCGCATTCCTGTTGGGCTGCGTCATCGCGATCGGCGTCGGCGTCGTGCTGCTCGGAGCGCTGGTCGTCGAGATCGCCATCGATGGCGGCGCGACCCCGTTCCGCGGCCCCAGCGGCGCCGGCCTGCCCGCCGGCCTCGGCTGGCTTGCCTGGGGCTTTTCGCTCGCCGTGCTCGCCCCCTTCGTCCTGCCGCGCCTGGCCGGCCGCTGGCTCAGCCCCGCTCCCCGCAGCTTCGCCGCCCTCTGCGCGCTGACCGCCCTCCCTGCCGCGATCTTCGGCCACCTGATCTATGTCAGCTTCGAAGGCTCGTATTACGTCCAAACCGGCGGCAACATAATCGACCTCTTCGGCGAGGCCAGCGCCTGGCAATCGTTCCGCATCGTGCTGATGGGCATCGCGGCGCCGCTCGCTGTCATCGCCGCAGCCTGGAACGGCGCGGCGCGGCTGCGCACTCCGTCGCTCGTCTGGCCCGCGATCATCATCAGCGCCTGGGTCCTCTACCTCTTCCTCGAGCCCGGCTTCCTCTCCGCCACCCCTGCCTCACCGGACCGCGCCGGCATCTTCACCGCCGTGATCGGCACGCTCTACATGATGGCGATCACCGCCGCCGTCGCCTTCCCGCTCGGCGTCGGCGCCGCCATCTATCTCGAGGAATACGCCCGCCGCAACTGGTTCTCCCGCTTCATCCAGGTCAACATCGCCAACCTCGCCGGCGTTCCCTCAATCGTCTACGGCCTGCTCGGTCTGCAGCTTTTCGTGCGTGTGCTCGAATTCGAGCGCAGCGTGCTCGCCGGCGCGCTCACCATGGCCCTGCTGGTCATGCCGATCATCATCGTCAGCGCCCAGGAGTCGCTCCGCGCCGTTCCCCCCTCCATGCGCGAGGCCGCCTACGCCGTCGGCGCGACCCGCTGGCAGGTGATTCGGTACCACGTCCTGCCCTACGCCTTCGGCGGCATGCTGACCGGCAACATCCTCGCCATGTCGCGGGCGATCGGCGAGACCGCTCCCTTGATCATGATCGGCGCGCTCACCTTCATCGCCTTCCTGCCCGACACGCCCACCGACGACTTCACGGTGCTGCCCATTCAGATCTACAACTGGGTCGCCCGCCCGCAGTCCGGCTTCCACGAAATCGCCGCCTCGGCCATCCTCGTGCTCCTCGCGATCCTGCTCCTGATGAACAGTGCGGCGATCATCCTGCGCCATCGAACGCGCACCGAGTGGTAATCTCACTCCCCGTGTGAGGTGCGGCGCGGCCACCGGGCGCGCGCTCGAAAAGGACAGTCCATGGCACAACGACCAGCCGCTCCCCACGCGCCGCACGCGCCCGACGCGCCCGACGGCGCAAGCGCCGAGCAGCGCGCGCAGGTCGCCTCCGCCGGCGTCGGCGCCGTCGTCGCATCGCCCCGCCCGGGCCAGAGGCTCGACTCCGTCCAGCTCGATCCCGAGCAGGGCGCCGTCCGCCATGAGATGCCCGCCGACCTCGAACTCGCCGTCGAGATCAGTGAGGTCTCCGTGTTCTACGGCTCATTCCAGGCTGTCGACCGCATCTCGCTCGATATCCCCCGCAATCGCGTCACTGCGCTGATCGGACCCTCCGGCTGCGGCAAGAGCACCCTGCTGCGCTGCCTCAACCGCATGAACGACCTGATCCCCGGCGCCCGCGTGGCTGGTCGCATCCGCTTCGGCGATCTCAACCTGCTCAGCCCCAGCGTCGACGCTGTTGATGTCCGCCGACGGATCGGCATGGTCTTCCAGAAGCCCAATCCATTCCCCAAGTCGATCTATGAGAACGTCGCCTTCGGCGCGCGGATCAACGGCTACAAGGGCGACATGGACCGCCTCGTCGAAGACGCACTGCGCCGCGCCGCGCTCTGGGGCGAAGTCAGGGACGACCTGAGCAAGAGCGGCCTGGCCCTCTCCGGCGGCCAGCAACAGCGCCTCTGCATCGCGCGCGCCATCGCCGTCCAGCCCGAGGTCATCCTCATGGACGAGCCCGCCAGCGCGCTCGACCCCGTCGCCACCCTGAAAATCGAAGACCTCATGCGCGAGCTCGCCGAGGAATACACCATCGTCGTCGTCACCCACAACATGCAACAGGCCGGCCGCGTCTCCGATTACACGGCCTTCCTGCTCGCCGGCGAAGAGCGCACCGGACGGCTCGTCGAGTTCGGTCCGACCAGCGATATCTTCACCAATCCCACGGACCCGCGCACAGAGGACTACATTACGGGTCGTTACGGCTGATCGGGCTCCACGACCGGCTGAGCGAGCCGGGGATTTCATGGCACGCACCGCGTACACCACCGACCGGCAAGGTGCTCTCGACAGGCTCCGCCTACTTCACGCCCGCGCCGACCGCAGCATCGTCGACTCGATGCAGGCGCTGCTGCGCCGCGACCTCGTGCTCGCCCGCGGCGTCTGCGAGGGCGATGCCGCCGTCAACGAGCTTCGCTACGAGATCGAAGAGACGGTCCTCAACCTGATCGCCCTCCAGCAGCCCGTCGCCGGCGACCTCCGTGAGCTGATCGCGCTCAACTCGATCGCCTCCAACCTCGAGCGCATCGCCGACCACGCCGAAGGCATCGCGCGGATCGCGATCTTCCTCGAAGACAACCCCGTCGCCGCCACCGAGCCCGACCTCTGGCGCATGTCCGACCTCGTCCGCGAGATGCTACGCAACGCCACTCGCTCCTTCATCGACCGCGACGAAGCGCTCGCCCGCGCGACCTGCGATCAGGACGACCTGGTCGACGACCTCTACACCGAGCTGCACCGCAACCTCATCGCCCGCCTCTCGGGCCTCGGCAGCGAACCGGCCGTGTTCGACGCTGTCACCCATGTGCTGTGGTGCAGCCACAACCTCGAGCGCATCGGCGACCGCGCCACCAACATCTGCGAACGCGCCATCTTCCTCGTCACCGGCCGCTTCGAAGAGATCAACGTCTCCAAATACTGACCCCATCGCCCGCCCGGTCGGCCACAAGGAGTGGCCGACCGAATCCGCGGATCGGCCGACCGAATCCGGGGATCGCCCGCCCTGATCCCCTCTCCCCCCGCGCAGCGGGGGGAGATGCCGAAGGCAGAGGGGGGCTCGATGCTGACCTCGTGGGAGCGGGAGCCCCCCTCTGTCACTCCGTGACATCTCCCCCCGCGGAGCGGGGGGAGAGGGGATCTGGTTTCCCCGCGCTCGGTCATCGAAGACTTCTCCTTCCTCACCAACGCCGGCCGCGTCACCCACTGCACCCCCGCGCTACCCTCAGACGAGAACAGGAGTTCTATCCACCAATGCCCACATCCCCACAACGCCGCCGCAGAATCCTCCACGCCCACGAACTCCGCCAGGCCGGACACTCCCTCCGCCAGATCGCCACCGCCCTCAACGTCTGCCACACCACCATCCACGCCGACCTCAAACTGCTCGAGACCGACTGGTCCGAGATCGCCGAGCAAACCGCCGACGACTTCCTCTTCGAGCACGTCACCCTGCTCCGCCGCCACGTCCACCGCCTCCTGCAGGAAGACCCCACCAAACCCCTCGAAGCCTTCTCCTTCCTCACCGACGGCGGCAGAGTCACCCCGCTGCTACCCAACACCGCCCCCGCCCAGATCGCCCGCCTCCACGAGGTCCATCACCGCGCCATCGCGACCGCGCTGCGCGAATACCGCCTGACCCTCCGCGAACTCCGCCCCGCCGCCAAAGCCCGCGCCCTCGCCGACGCCGAGGCCGAAGCCTTCGACTGCCCCGACGACCAACTGGCTGACGTCCCACGCCCCGAAGACCTCCCCGATCCCGACGAGACCCAACCAAAGCTGAACGAACCCGACCATCTCCGACCAGTCGGCCCACCAACATTCGAGCCCGCCCAAACCCCCGAACAACGCGAACGCGCCACCCTCTCGATCATCGGCGACTACGAACGCAGCAAGACAAGATCAACCAATCCTGACCAACCCCAACCACCCCGACCAGATAGGCAAGTAGCCGAACCGGCGACCGCCAAAACTCCCCCCGACAGCCCAACCACCGAACCACCCGAGACCCCTGAAACCGACGCCGAGCTCGAAGCCCTCATGCACGCCCAGCTCGACATCCTCGAACAAGCCGCCCTCCAACGCTTCCCCGAACTCGCCCAAACCGACTGAGGGGGCTCCCGCCTGCGAGCTGGGGGATGTAGAATTTGGGTTGAGGACACTCTGATGACGCAGAGCGCCGCCGCACCGCCGCCCACGCCAGGATTCGAGGGCGTCTATGACGTGCCTGAGACGGCGCGGTATCTGAAGGCCGCTGCTCACGCAGAGCAGCTGTATCCGGTGCCGTCGGGGACGCTGATCCGCTGGATCCGGCGCGGCCTGGCATCTCCCGGATTGAGCGATGTTCACGGCCGCGAGCTGTTGATCGACTTCGAGGACGTGATCTCCCTGCGAGTGATCGCCGCATTGCGGGCCGTAGGTGTGAGCTGGCGAGAGATCTACCGGAGCGGCGAGTGGCTCAAGTCAACAACGGGCGTGAGTCGCCCGTTCGCCACGGACTGGCTGTGGGCCGGCCAGGGCGAAGTATTCGCGGAGTGGTGCGACCGCCTGGTCTCGGCGAGTCGGCACGGGCAGCTGGCGCTGGGGCTATTGCGCGACTACCTGATCCCGATTCACGGGCTGATGTTCAGTGAGGCGACCCACGCCGCAACATCGTGGGAGCCGCTCAACGGTGTGGTTCTGCAACCCGCCGTCCAGTTCGGCTCTCCGTGTGTGAAAGGCACGCGGATTCCGACGCGCACGATCGCGGGGATGATCGAAGCGGGAGATTCGGCGACGTGGGTGGCATCGGCGTTCGATCTGGCGCCCGATGAGGTGCAGGCAGCGTGTGACTGGGAATCCCGGCTTCGAGCCGCCTAACCCGCTCTTTCTGCTTGACGAGGGTTTGGTCCCGGCGGTCGCCGGGGCGCTGGCATTGGTCGGGTACCGCTTCACCTCCGTGAGGGATGTGTTCGCTCGCGACGCCGTCAAGGATCCTGAGATCATCGCTTGGTGTCGGGCGCAAGAAGCCGTCTGGGTGCATGCTGACGATCGCGCGCGCAAGGAACACAAGGCACTGATACTGCGGAGCGGCATTCGGACTGTTTGGGTCTACCGCAAGCACGGGCGGATGACAGGGAGAGAGCAGCTTCGCATCCTGTCGTTTGTGTTGCCTCACCTGCTCCAGGCGTGGGCGACGCGTTCGAGTGCGCGGCACTATCGCGTGACCGCCGCCACTGAGCTTGCGAAGCCGAGGTGGCGCAGGGCGGACCTCTGAGTCGACTCATGCGGGAGCCCTGCGCAGCTCTCGCCACGACGCCTAACCTCACTCCCATGGAAGCGCTCGTCATTGGCCTGATCCGCGTCGCCGGCTCCCTGCCGGTGCTCCGCTGGGCCTTTGTCGGCGCCCTGATCGCCGTCTTCATCGACCTCTCCGACCTCTTCTGGCGCCAGCTCATCGACCTCGGCGGAATTCCCAACTACCAGGAGTGGGACAAGTGGCTGGATCAGGTCTACATCCTGCTCTTTCTCTTCGTCGCCTGGCGCTGGACCGGCCTCGAGCGACAGATCGCGCTCGGCCTGTTCGCTTATCGGCTCGTCGGCTTCATCGTCTTCCTGGCCGGCGCCGGGCGCGAAATCCTGATCTTCTTCCCCAACGTCTTCGAGTTCTGGTTCCTCTACGTCGCCAGCCGGCCGCACTGGCCGAAGCGCTTCGTGCGCAGCGCCGACGGCGGGCTCAAACCGCTCGACCGCGCGACCGCGGCGCGCTGGCTGCTGATCCTTGCGGCGCTCAAGCTCTTCCAGGAATATGCGCTGCACACCGGCAAATGGCTCGACGATTTCACCGCCCTCGAAGCGGTCGAGGCGATCTGGGACTTCGTCTCGGGGCCGTTCTGAGCGCTCGCCGTTCGAGCGCGCACGTGTACCGCCAGCGACAGGGAGGCGGTATGGTGAACGCTCCCGCGCCGGCGGTCGATCGCTGGCGGGGAAGAGGGGCGTGCAGCGATGACCACCCATGCGGCGACACCCGCGCCGCGACCCGAGCAGCTCGCGCGTGAGCTCCACGTCGTCTGCCGCGACCTGTTCAAGATCTACAAAATCGCCGACCTCGAGGTCGTCGCCTTGCGCGGCCTCGACCTCAGCGTCGGCCGCGGCGAAGTGCTCGCCATCGTCGGGGCCTCCGGCTCCGGCAAATCGACCCTGCTCAACGTGCTCGCCGGACTCGATGTCCCCAGCGCCGGCGCCGCCTTCGTCAACCAGCGGGACCTGCTCGCGCTCGGCGAGGAAGAGCTGGTCGACTATCGCCGGGAAGAGGTCGGCTTCGTCTGGCAGCAGACCGGACGCAATCTGATCCCCTACCTCTCCGCGCAGCAGAACATCGAAGTGCCGATGATTCTCGCCGGGCGCACCCGCAAGCACGCACGCGAGCGAGCGCTCGACCTGCTCGAATCCGTCGGCCTGACCGACAAGCGACGCCAACGCCCCGACCAGCTCTCCGGCGGTGAGCAGCAGCGAGTCTCGATCGGCGTCGCGCTCAGCAACGATCCGCCCCTGCTGCTCGCCGATGAACCGACCGGCGAGCTCGACACCCACACCTCCGAAGAGATCTTCGAGCTGTTCCGCAGCCTCTCCACCCAGTTCGGCCTCACGATCATCGTCGTCACCCACGACCCCGCGATCGCGGCCCGCGTCGACCGCGTGGTCGCCATTCGCGACGGCACGATCGCCACCGAGACCGTGCGCCGGATCGAGCATCCGGGCACCGAAATGTCTCAGGTGGTGCACGACGAGTACGCCGTCGTCGACGGCGCCGGTCGGCTACAGATTCCCAAACCGCTGCTCGACTCGGTCGACCTGGGCCGCCGCGCCCTCGTCGATGCGCGCGACGGGCGGATCATCATCACGCCCGCGCAGACCGAGGATGGACCCCCGCCACGATGACCATGACCGACAACGACTTCGTCGTCGACGTTCGCGATGTGAGCCGCCGCTTCCGCGTCGGCAGCGAGGACATCTGGGCCGTGCGCGACGCGTATCTGCAGGTTCGGCGGGGCGAGTTCGTGGCCCTGATCGGCCGCTCGGGCTCGGGCAAGACCACGCTGCTCAATGTGATCGCCGGTCTCGACCAGCCGACCAGCGGCGAGGTCTACGTCGACGGCGAGAACATCACCAACTACAACGAGTCGCAGCTCACCCAGCTGCGTCGCCACCGGATCGGCTTCGTCTTCCAGTCGTTCGGCCTGCTGCCGCTGCTCTCGGCCTACGAGAACATCGAGCTGGCTCTGCGGATCGCCGGGGCCGGGATTCGCGAGCGGCGCCGCCGCGCCGACCAGCTGCTCGAGCAGGTCGGCCTCGCCGGCCGCGCGCGCCACCGCCCCTACGAACTCTCCGGCGGGGAGCAGCAGCGAGTCGCGATCGCCCGCGCGCTGGCCAACAACCCGGCGCTGATCCTCGCCGATGAGCCGACCGGCGAGCTCGACTCGACCACCGCCGTCAGCATCTTCTCGCTGCTCCACGATCTGGTCGAGCACGAGGGCGTCACGATCATCACCACCACCCACGACCGCACCGTGATGGAGCTGGTGCCGCGCGTCGAGGAGATGATGGACGGGCGGCTGCTGGAGCCGGAAGAGCAGGAGCTGTTCCGCTACACCGTGCGCGACGAGCGCTCGCGGTTCGCCGCCGAGCTGCCGACCGACGTGCAGGCGGAGGTCTCGGCCAACGTCGCGCACCGCGCCGATTTCGCACCCACCATCGAGCAGCGCGTCGCCGCCACCGTCGCCGCGCACCCCGAGATGGACGAGCGCGCCGCCCGCTACGCCGCTGGCGGCAACGGCGCTGACCCAGCGGACGACGAAGCGGAAGAGGTGGTCGAGGGCGATGTCTCGTTCGCGCCGCCGCCCGACCAGCAGCGCCCCGAGTGGGCGCGCCGCGACGACTCCTAGGAACGCTCCAATTCACTCTCCCCCCGCTTTGCGCGGGGAGATGTCACGGAGTGACAGAGGGGGGCTCGGTCGAAACCTCGCGCAGCAGGAAGCGGCGCGGCTGCTGGTCCCAGCGGATCAGTCGATGCGGCGGCTCAACCTCGTACCACGCCCGGCTGATCTCGACGCCCGGCGTCACGACCACCTGCCAGACGATCACGTCGCCGTCGGGCCCGCGCAACGTGTCCTGCCCGCGGACCGCCAGCTGCACCAGCTGCGAGCGCCCGCGGTAGACATTGACCGAGCGGTAGGTCAGCTCGTGATCCTGCGCGAAGGCGATGCTGCGCCACAGCCACGCCGAGCTGTCGTTGTCGAAGGCCGGATCGCCGGCCTCGATCCGCTCCTCGGTCCGCTCGCCGTTCTCGATGACGATCCCATCAACGTAGAATCCGCCCTCCGCGTCGGTCCCGTATTGGCCGCTGACGCTGATCTGCTCGTCAGCCGAGGCGGCGTCCAGGCGAGAGCTGATCGGGGTCAGCGTGCGCGCGTCGACCCGGACCTCGCGCTCATCCGTCACATCTGAGCCGTGCAGCTCGAAGCGGAGCCGCAGCACGTAGATGTCGCCCTCGCGACGGGTCTCCAGCACCAGGGTGCCCAGCTCTGCGTCGGTCTGGTCGAAGATCGCGTAGGTCAGACGCTCGTAGTCGGGCCAGGGGATCTGAGCGACAGGATTGCTCGGCTCGTCGAACTGCGACGGCGACGAGCAGGCCAGCAGCAGCAGCGCGGCGAGCGTCGCGCCGGCGGCGAGCAGCAGGCGACGGCTGAGCCTCAACGCGCGGCCTGAACGGTGTCGGGCGCGGGCGTGATCGCCGCGGCGGTGATTCGCTCGAGCGTCTCGTCGATATCGGCCCGGTCGACATCGAGGTGGGTCACGAAGCGCAGCTGCGCCCTGCCGATTGGGGAGGTGCGGACGCCGATCTCGCTCAGCTTGCGGCTGAGTTCGCCGGCCGGGTTGGGTTGCTCAGCGGTGGGCGCCAGCGGGAAGATCACGATGTTCGTCTGCACATCGTCGGGCCGAATCGGGTAGCCCAGCTCGGCCAGGCCGCGCGCCAGGGCGCGCGCGTTGTCGTGGTCGTCGGCGAGCCGCGCGACGTGGTGGTCGAGCGCGTAGAGCCCGGCGGCGGCCAGCATGCCGGCCTCGCGCCAGCCGCCCCCGACCAGCTTGCGCACGCGTCGGCACTCGTCGATGAACGGCTGGTCGCCGCAGATCAGCGAGCCGACCGGCGCGCCGAGGCCCTTCGAGAGGCAGAACGAGACGCTGTCCACGTCGGCGCAGAGCTGCTCGACCGCGTGCCCGGAGGCGACCGCTGCATTGAAGATCCGCGCGCCATCGACGTGGACGCGCAGCCCGTGCTGGTGCGCCACGTTGGCCAGGTCGCGCATCCGCTCGAGCGAGAGGACCGCGCCGCCGCAGAAGTTGTGCGTGTTCTCCAGCGCCAGCAGGGTCGTGCGCGGCTGGTGGATGTCGTCGGTGCGCACGGCGGCGGCGACGGCATCGGGGTCCACGCCGCCGTCGGGCTGCTGCTCGAGAATCGTCGCCAGCACGCCGCCGAGGCGGGAGATGCCGCCCGCTTCGGAGCGCACGATGTGCGCCAGCCGGCCGACCAGCAGCTCGTCGCCCGAGCGCGTCTGGGCCAGCAGCGAGGTGAGGTTGGCCATCGTGCCGGAGGCCACGAACAGCGCGGCCTGCTTGCCGCTGATTTCGGCGGCGCGGCGCTGCAGCTCGTTGATCGTCGGGTCTTCGCCGAACACGTCGTCGCCGATCGGCGCGGCGGCCATCGCCTCGCGCATGCCTGCGGAGGGCATCGTCAGCGTGTCGCTGCGAAAGTCAATCGGTCGCATCTGGTCTGCGCTCACGAGCTGCGCTCCCAGATGGTGCGGAAGCCCTCGCCGCCACGAATCGCAGCGAGCGTGACCGCCGCTTCGCCGTCGTGCAGGCTGCGGTGCGTGCGCTCGAGCACCTCGTCCTCGACGCCGAGCCCGCGCAGCCGATCGGCGATCCGCTCCCAGATGCCGGCCGAGTCGAAGGCGGCGACGGCGCGCGGCCAGGGGAACGAGAGGATGCGCTCGGGCAGCGGCATTCTGGGCCGCAGCGACTTGAGATGCCGGAAGCGCTCTTCGGCGGAGTTGACGCGGTCGACGAGCGTGATGATCGGCCCGTCCGAGCCGTCGCCGCGGAAGTCCACGAGCAGCCGCTGTTCGAGCATGTCGAAGCGCACAATCAGCACGGAGGCCCGCTCGATCACACGCAGAATCTCGTCGAGATCGACCCCGAAGTCGTCGCTCACCGGAAGCTCCGAACGTGTCGGTGTTGTGGGCGCTGGTTCACTGGGAGTTTATGGCTGGGTCGGGGGGGCGTCCAATGCGGCTCATCGCGGGCCCCACGCCGAGCAGTGCGTCGCGCGCGGCGTCGTAGCGCTGCTTGGCCCGCGCCTCGCGGTTGAGCAGGCCCTTGAGCTGAGGAGGCGCGATGTGGTCGCCCTCGAGGAAGACCTCGTGGAGCCGCGCCAGCTGCTTCTGCCAGCCCTGCCAGGCCTCGCGATATTCGTGCTGCTGCTGTGGGTCGACTCGCACCATGGTGGGGATTCCGATCGCGCTATTCGACCAGCACGCGGTAGATCGCGATCTCGGTTGAGGCGAAGACCATCGCTTCGCGCACGGCGCGGCGCAGGTTGGCGAAGCGCTGGTCCTGCGCGGCGAGCTCCTCGAACTGCTCCAGTTCGAGCAGGTTGTCGAACTCGGCGATGATCTCGACGCGGTTGGAGGGGCCGGTGATCGAGTCCCAGACGGAGAACTTCGCCTCGATCCCGCGCGCCGCCTGGTATTCCAGCGCCGCCTCGACCGCGCTCAGAAACTCCTGGTGTCGCCCCGGTGCGACCTGACCGGTCAGCACACGGCGGTACATCGGCATCAGTCGTGCTCCTCTGCATCATCCGCATCAACCGCGGCCGCATTGCGGCGGCGGAGCAGTTGGTCGACGCGCTCAAGGTCTTCAGCGCGATTCACATTCGTCAGCGATTCGAACTCGGGGTCATGCATACGTAGCACATCCTCGCCGATCAGCGTGTGCTGCACGAGCGGCAGGAGGGCGCGCAGCCGGCCCTCGCCGCTGTCGAGCAGGGCGCGCACGTGCGGCGCCACGCTGCGACGGTAGGCGGCCAGCAGCGGCTGCGCATGGTCGTCAACCAGCGGCATCGCGATCTCGACGTTTCGCGCCGCCGCGGCGACAGCGGCGATCACCGTTCCGCGCACCATCGGCATGTCGCATGCGACGGCGACGAGCAGGTCGTGCCGGGTCGCGTCGATCGCCGCCTCGAGTCCGGCGAGCGGTCCGCGCTCGGGACGGTGGTCGGTGACCTCGCGCCATGGCGCGCCCATCGCTGTGACGAACTCCTGGTCGGCGCGACGCACCACAACGATGTCGTCGGTCACGGCGGTCGCCGCGAGCGCCGTCCAGTGCAGCAGCGGGCGGCCGGCGGCGAGGCAGGTCGCCTTGTCGCGCCCCAGCCGCCGACCGAAGCCGCCGGCGAGGATCACCACGCTGAAATGTTCAGCAGATTCTTGCGTCATATTCGTAGGTCGAGCTTACGCTGGAATTCGGGAGTGGTGCGCGATGACAGCCGTGCTGGAGCTACACCGAGCGTTGGGCATCGAGCGACCCGCTGTGTTCGCGACGGTCGGCGGGGGCGGGAAGACGAGCCTGCTCTTCGCGCTTGCCGAGGAAGCCGCGCAGAGCGACGGCGATCACGGCCTGACCGCGCTGACGACCACCACGAAGATGACAGTGCCCTCGTTCGCGGCGCAGGTTCCCTTGGTGCTCGGGACCAACGAGGCGGCGCGCGCCGGCGCGCTTGACGACATCCTGCGCCGCGGCCTGCCGACCGCGATCGTGGGCTCGGGCCGCGGCGATCGCGAGCGAGTCCTCGGCGTTGAGCCGTCGTGGCCGCAAGCCGCGCTGGCGATGCCGGGCGTCGGCCTGGTGGGGGTCGAGGCCGACGGCTCTGCGGGCCGGCGCTTCAAGGCTCCTGCCGCGCACGAGCCGGTCATCCCGGATGGCGTGGATGTCGTCGCGGCCGTGGTCGGCGTGCAGATCCTGGGACAGCCGCTGAATGCCGATCACGTGCACCGCCCGGAGCGAGTTCGGGCGCTGAGCGGCGCGGAGCCGGAGGCTGGGATCACGCCTGAGCTCGTGGCCACGGTGCTGGCGCACCCCGAGGGCGGTCGTAAGGGCGTGCCCGATTCGGCCACGTTCGTGGTCGTGATCACGAGAGTGCGGCGCAACCCGTCCGGCGCGCAGGCGATCGCGCTGGCCTGCCGCGCCGCGGGAGTGACGCGCGTGGTCGCCTTCGATCACCGCGACGGCACGTTGCGCAGCCTCTGATTGCTGTCTCGGTCGCGGAACGGGTTGAGCACGCGCAGCCCGTCGTAGTCCTGATCGCGGGGCTCTGGCAGGCCGCTGAATAGGTCGGTGCCCGAGCCCTCTCCACTCTCCCCCCGCTCCGCGGGGGGAGATGCCGAAGGCAGAGGGGGGCCTCCGCGTTCGGCTCAGCGACAACGCTGTACGTGGTCCGAGGGGACCGGGCCCCCCTCTGTCACTCCGTGACATCTCCCCCCGCGGAGCGGGGGGAGAGTTGTTCAGAGCCTGCGTGGTAGATCACGACGTTCGTGTCGGCGAAACGCATCTCGACGTCGAGCTCGCTTACGCGCCGTGAACCCGCGGGACGCGATCTCGGCGCGGGCGGATCACTGGACGTAGATGTCGTCCCGGACCGTGCGCCGGCGCTCGGACTGTCCCTGTGCCGGGTCGGGGTCCTGTTTCGACGTGCTCAGCACCCGGTCCTCAAGCCAGTCGCGGACCAGCTCGTCCACAGTCTTGCCTGTCGCTGCGGCTTGCTCGCAGGTGAGGAGGTAAGTGCGGTCGTCCACCGAGATGGTGATCTGCTTCATCTGGGTCTCTCCACGGCGACCATAGCCGACGCGGTAGAGCGATGCGCTGCGTGGCTGGCTAAAGACAAGGAGCCGAGCTTGGGGCGGCGGGTGGGGAGCCGCTAGCCTCTCTGCGGCGCGGGTGCGGCGCCGTGGCGGAGCTTCATATGGACTTGTTGTTCAGAGGCGGGCGAGTGCTGACGATCGACCCGCTCGACCGCATTGCTTCGGGTGTCGCGGTGCGCGATGGCCGGATCATCGCGGTCGGCGATAGCGCCGACGTGAGCAACGCGGTCAGTCCGGACGCGCAAACTGTCGAGCTGCACGGGCGCGCGCTCGTGCCCGGATTCTGCGACCCGCACAACCACTTCTCGATGACCACCTTCGAGCCGCGCTCGGTCGACTGCCGCGTGCCGCCGCTGGCGGGGAAGCAGGCGGTGCTCGACGCGATCGCGGCGGCCGCCGCGGGCAGTCTCCCGGGTCAGTGGATCTGGGGCCTGCACTACGTCGCAACTCCCGACATGGCCAGCGGAGCGCTGATGCGCACGGATTTGGACGAGGTGGCTCCACAGAATCCGGTCTGCGTGATGGACTTCTCCTATCACGCGTGCTACGCCAACTCGGCCGCGTTGGCGCTGGCCGGGATCGACCGTGACACGCCCGACCCGCAGGGCGGGGAGATTCGCCGCGACGACCACGGTGAAGCGAATGGCATGCTCTGGGAACGGGCGATCAACACGGTGCATCACGCGACGATGCGCTCCCATATCGACACACTTGGGCCGGATGTCGTGGCCGGCCTGGTCGAACAGAACGCGAGGCGCCATCTCTCGCACGGCGTGACCAGCGTGGGCGACGCGGTGGTGATGCCGGAGAGCGCGGAGATGTACCGGCTGACCGACGAGCGCGGGATGCTGCCGATCGCGATTCACCAGATGCGCGGTGGGGTGGGGTTCTTCGCCGCGCCCGTCGAGGCGGCGGGTGGAGGATTCATCAAGGACGATGTCTCCGACCGTCTGCGCGGCGGAATCGTCAAGATCTTCATGGATCCGGCGTTTCCCAGCCCTGCGCTGACGGCTTGTCATCCGGACGGGTCGCGGCAGGACATCGGCGCGCCCTACTACGGGCAGGAGGAGGTCGATCATCTGGTCCTTGACGCCGCGTCACACGGGCTGCAGATCGCGATCCACTGCCTCGGCAACCGCGCGATCGAGCAGGCGTTGAACTCCCTGGAGCGGGCGCTGCGCGAGGTCCCCCGCGAGGACCCGCGCTATCGAATCGAGCACGCGTTCTTTGCCGAGGCGGAACAGTTCGAACGAGCCAAGTCGCTCGGCGTGATCATCTCGCATCAACCGGCCTTTCTCTATTCGATGGGCGATCGCTTCGAGGCCTTCATCGACGACGCAGGGCTCGATTCACCGCCGATCCCGTATCGCGCGATGCTTGATGCCGGCTTGACGGTCGCGTCCGGCTCGGACTATCCCTGCGCCCCGGTCGAGCCGCTGCTGGGGCTCTACGCCGCGGTCGCGCGCCGCACGCGTTCCGGCGCCGGGCCGGTCGCCGAAGAGCAGGGGATCTCGGCGCTTGAGGCGCTGCGCACGTACACGCTCAACTCCGCCGCCGCGATGTTCCGCGATCACGAAGTCGGTTCGATTGAGGTGGGCAAGCGCGCCGATCTGGTCGTGCTCAGCCACGATCCGTCGCTGGTGGATCCGAAGCACATCCGCGAGATCGTGGTGCAGCAGACCTACGTCGACGGGGAGCTGCAATACGCGGTGTAGGCGGGCTGCGCTTGACGCGGAGTGCGGTCGCTGGCGTCGCTGTATCTGGTCGCCGGGGAGCGGGCCCCCCTCTGTCCCTACGGGACATCTCCCCCCGCAGAGCGGGGGGAGAGGGGATCCGGCGTGACATGTCCCCCGCGGAGCGGGGGGAGAGTGGATCCGGCGTGACATCTCCTCCGCGGAGCGGGGGGAGAGGGGATCCGGCGTGACATCTCCCCCGCGGAGCGGGGGGAGAGGGGATCCGGCGGGACACCTCCCCCTGCAGAGAGGGGGGAGAGTGGATCCGGCGTGACAGACGGGGCTCTCCCGTCCGTCATTCCTCCGCCCCCTCCGTCACACCCGCCCGGTCCGTCATTCCTGCGGAGGCAGGAATCCATGCGACCGCCCAACCGTGCGACGAGCCTCCATCCGGGCGACGGCCCGCCAGAGCCCCGCGGGTGATCGGGCCCCGTCGAACATTTGGAGTGCCCTTGACCCGCACAGATCGCCTGGATTCCTGCCTCCGCAGGAATGACGAAGGGGGCGCAGGAATGACGGAGGGGGCGCAGGAATGACGGAGGGGGCGCAGGAATGACGGAGGGGGGCATCCACGCTCGGCTAGACGCAGCCACGCCAGCCAGACGGGACCCCAGCCCCCTCTGCCTTCGGCATCTCCCCCCGCAGAGCGAGGGGAGGGTGGATCCGGCGGGACATCCCCCCGCAGAGCGGGGGGGAGTGGGTCTGAGCTCGCCTAGTCGGCGACGACGGGGGCGGGCGACTCGCTCAGCACGAAGCCCTCGTAGCCGTTGGCTACGATCTCGTCGCAGCGTTCTCGGTAGGGGCCGACGCCTCCGGCGTAGGGCATGAAGACCCTGGGCTTGCCGGGGATGTTGGCTCCGAGGTACCAAGAGTCGGCGAGCATGTACATCGTCTGGTCGGCGATGTCGTAGACGTGCTGGACCCAGTCGACCTCGGCCTGCGGATCGGCATCGACCACGTCAACGCCGCGTTCGCGCAGGTACTCGACGAAGTCCGAGATCCACTCGACGTGCTGTTCGATTGAGACCGGCATGTTGCTCAGCACCGACGGGCTCTGGGGACCGGTGATCATGAACATGTTGGGGAAGTCGGCGGTGGCGAGACCAAGGTAGGTGGTGGGTCCGTCGCTCCACTTTTCCTTCAGCTCGCGCCCGTTGCGGCCGCGAATGTCCATCTTGAGGAAGGTGCCGGTCATCGCGTCGTAGCCGGTGGCGAAGACGATCATGTCGACTTCGTATTCCTCGCCGTCCGCGGTGCGCAGACCGGTCGGCGTGATCTCCTCGATCGGGAAGTGGCGGATGTCGACCAGGTCGACGTTGTCGCGGTTGTAGGTGTCGAAGTAGTTGGTGTCGATCAGCGCCCGCTTGGAGGCGAAGGGGTGGTCACGCGGGAGCAGTTTCTCGGCGGTCTCCGGGTCCTTGACGATCTCGCGGATCTTGCTGCGAATGAACTCGGCGGCGGTGTCGTTGGCGCGGCGGTCGGTCGCAATGTCGGCGTAGGCGCCGAAGAGGAAGTTGAAGCCGCCCTTCTTCCAGAGCTCCTCGTAAGTCTGGGTGCGCTCTTCATCCGTCACTTCCAGGGCGGATTTCTCGGAGAACTCGTAGGGCATGCCAGCGGCCGAAAGCTTCGACTTCTGCATGATCTCTGCGTAGTTGGCCTTGACTTGCTTGAGGAACTCCTGATCGACCGTCTCGTGCCGGGCCGGGATCGTGTACTGGGGCGTGCGCTGGAAGACGGTCAGGTGCTCGCACTCGCGGGCGATCACGGGGATCGACTGGACGCCGCTGGAGCCGGTGCCGATCACGGCGACGCGCTTGCCTTCGAAGGCGACGCCGTCATGCGGCCAGGCGCCGGTGTGGTGCCATTCGCCCTCGAACGAATCGAGGCCGGGAATCTTCGGGATCTGACCGGTGGAGATGCAGCCGATCGCGGTAATCACGTACTGCGCGGTCACGCGATCACCCTGATCCGTTTCCACCTGCCAGAGGCCGGTGTCGTCGTTGAAATGAGCGGAGGTGACGCGGGTATTGAACTGGATTCCGCTGCGCAGGTCGAAGCGATCGGCGACGTGGTTGAGGTATTCGAGGATCTCCGGCTGCTCGGGGTACTTGCCGCTCCAGTTCCAATCCTGGAGCAGGTCGTCGTCGAAGGAGAAGCAGTAGATGTAGCTCTCGGAGTCGCAGCGCGCGCCGGGGTAGCGGTTCCAGAACCAAGTGCCGCCGACGCCGTCGCCGGCTTCGTAGACTTTCGTGGTCATGCCCAGGTCGTCGCGCAGCTTCTTGAGCATGTACATGCCGGAGAATCCGGCTCCAATGACGACGGCGTCGACGTGTGCGGTGGTAGCGTTCTCTGACATCTTCGTTCTCTCTCTGGTTCGCTCAAGCGAGCTGGCCGGGCCTGACTCTCAGCGGTTGCGCCGCAATCGAGGCGCGGTCTACCGCGCGATTCTACTACCGCGCAAGCGCGGCATGTTGGACGACGTGACGGCGGACCGCTTTGACGACCTGCTGGAACCCGCGTTCGCTGCCCGGCAGCATCAGCAAGGCGAAGAAGGCGTGCATCTGCCGGGCGTGCCGCTGGAAGTCGACGGGGACGCCGGCCTCTTCGAGCCGCTGGGCGTATTCCTCGCCCTCGTCGCGCAGCGGGTCGTGCTCCGCGGTTAGCACGACCGCCGGTGGCAGGCCGGCGAGATCGGGTGTGTGCAACGGCGAGGCATCGGGCTCGGTGCGCCGAGCGACATCGGGCAGGTAGTGGTCCCAGAACCAGATCATCGAGTCCCTGGTCAACAGCAGCTGGTTCTCGGGATCCAGGTAGGAGGGCCGGTCGACGTCCGCGTCGGTGACGGGGTAGATGAGGATCTGCATGGCGATCGCGGGGCCGTTGCGGTCGCGCGCGCGCACGGCCACCACCGCGGCGAGGTTGCCGCCGGCGCTGTCGCCGGCCACGAACAGCGGAGCCCCCTCGGCGGCGATCTCGCCGAGATGCGCGCTGGTCCACTCCAGCGCGTCGTATGCGTCATCGACGGCGGCCGGATAGCGATGCTCGGGCGCGAGCCGGTAATCGACGAGCACCACCGTGCACGAGGTGCGCTCCGCGAGCTTGCGGCCCAGCGTGTCGGACTCGTCGATCGATCCGACCACCCAGCCGCCACCGTGGTAGTAGACGATCACCCCGGCGGGGGGCTCGATCGGGACGAGCACGCGAAGGCGCACGTTGCCGTCGGCGCGCGGGAGCGTGTGCTCATCGACGCGCGCCATGGGCGGCGCGGGCCCGCTGAGCGCGGCCAGAGTTGCGCGGTAGGCTCGTGCCTCCTCGGGCGTCCGCTCCTGAAACGGTTTGGCGTCGGGGTCGGCCCCGTCCAGCATCTCCGCGACGAAGCGTGTCGTCGCCGGGTCGAGTGCCATGCGGTCCTCCATTCGTCCCTGGCGGTCACGGTCGATCGCTGGTCCGCGACGGCGAGCCGTTGCAGTATCGCAGCACCGCCGATCAGCGGCATTCGCCGGGTGGGGCCGCAGGTGCATCTCCGCGAGACCACCGCTCTCCGCGCGGCCTCGTCGGCGGACTACTCGCCCTGCGGGAGCAGCACGACACGGACGTAGCGGTCGTTCGGCAGGGAGCGCCGAGCGACGGCCGCGACCTGCTCCAGGGTGAGCGCCTCCAGCCGGTCATCGAAGGCGGTGATTTCCGCGAGCGATTCGCCTAACCGTGTTGTGGCCACGATTTGGTTGAGCCAGAATTCGTTGTCTCGCACCTGTTCCTCGCGCGTGGTCCGGAGCTGCTCCTTGGCGGTGTCCAGGTAGCTCTGCTCGCCACCGCCCTTCAGCCAGTCGATTTCGATGGCCACCTCGCCGACGAGCTCGTCCACCCGGTCAGGATCGCTGCCGTAGATGATGGCGACCTGGTACTCCTGATCCGGCAGCTGCCTGGCGCGGGCGCTGACCTGGATGTAGTAGCTGCCGCCCAGCGCTTCGCGCACCCGTTCGCGCAGCCGGGTGCTGAGCATCTCGCCTGCCAGCTCAAGCGCCAGCACTTCGTCGCGGCTCCACTCCGCGTCGCCGGCGAAGACCCAGACCGTTTGGCTGCGTGGTTCGATGCCGCTGTGGACGACCTCGTCGATTACTCCGTCCGGTGGATCGACCTCGACATCCCGCCATTGTTCGGCACGGCCGGAGGTTGGCAGGCTGGCGAGGTAGGTGATGGTCAACGAGCGCAGCTCGTCCCAGTCGAATGCGCCGACGAACACGAACGTGGCGTCGCCCAGGTCGGCGAAGCGGTCGGCGTAGACGGCTTCGGCGCGGTCGAGGCTGAGTTCTTCCAGCACTTCGAGGGATAGCGGTCGGCGGCGGAGGTGACCCTGGCTGAGCAGGATGTTCGCGCGGTCGTACAGCACGGCGTCGGGCTGGGTGGGTCGCAGTTCGGCGGACGTGCGCAGCCGTGACACATACGTCGAGTAGTAGTCGGGATCGATCCGCGGCTCTGTGACATACAGCGTGATCAGTTGGAAGAGGGTCTCCATGTCTTCGGGTGAGGCGTTGCCGCTGAGTCCTTCGAACAGCTCACGGATGTAGGGGGAGACCGAGACGCGCTTGCCGGCGAGCAACTTGTCCAGTGTGACGCTGTCGTGTGGTCCGACGCCGCTGCCGTCAACCAGAGCGGCGGCGTGCTCAGCCGAGACGAAGTCCTGGTCGGCGACCAGCGAGCTGCCGCCCGGGCTGGAGGCGCTGAACTGCACCTCGTCGTTCTTGAAGTCGGTCTGCTTGGCGATCACGGTTACGCCGTTCGAGAGTGTCCATTGGACGGCGTCGATCGATTCGAGTTGTTCTTCTGCGACGATGCTGCCGGGCGTTGGGATGACGGCCAACAACGGGACATCGTCGAATTCATCCGCGTAGGGCTCGACATCCAGCGCGTTCGCACCGTCGAGTTGCGTCTGCAGCGCCGCAGCCAGTGTCCCGTCTTCGCTGGTCTCGATCCCCTCGGGACCAAGCACCAGGAGCACGGTGTTGCGAGACTCCGTCCAGGCAGCCGCCACCATATCGATCTCGGCCACGGTGACTTGCGGCAGTAGCTGCTGGTACAGCTCCCACTCAGCTTCGATACCGGCGACCGGTGGTCCGCCGAGGAAGTGATTGCGGAGTTCACCTGCGAGCTGCGCTGACTCCAGTTGATCGCGTTGCTTGTATTCGCTCTCGACGGAGCTCAGCAGGTTCTCAATCTCCCGATTCAGCTCGGCCTCGGTGAAGCCATGCTGGCTGGCGCGCTGCATTTCCTCCAGCAACGCGGCGAAGCCAGCCTCGACGCCGTCCTGCTCGGTGACGATCGTGAAGGTCTGGATGTCGATCGGCTCAACGAACGAAGAGCCTCCGGCCCCCGAGTACAGCCAGGGTGGGTCGGCCTCCTGTCCGCGCTCAAACAGTCGCGCGTTGAGCATCATGAACGCGAGCTGTTCGACCGCGCCGCGACGGAAGGCCGCCAGGTCCCGGCCGGCGTCGGGAGCCAGCTTGCGGACCAGCGTCACCTGCGTGACGGGCGCTTCGGGATCGGTAAACACATCGACGATGGGAGTGTTGTTGTCGGGGACGTCGAAGCTTGGCTTCTCGGTGGGATCGGCGACGGCGGCCCGATCCTGGTATGCCTCGCCCTCGGGCGGCGGTGCGAAGTGCTGTGTGATCTTGGCTTCGATTTCTTCGATATCGAATTCGCCGACGGCGATGATCGCCATCAGGTCGGGCCGATACCATCGCTCGTAGTACGCCCGTAGTTGCTCGACGGGCGCCGTTTCCAGGATCTCGGTCAGGCCAATCGGGCTCCGCTCGGTGTAGAGCGAGTCGCCAAAGAGCAGTGGGTAGAGATTGGTCTGGAAGCGTGATCCGAATCCCTGGTAGAGCCGCCATTCTTCCAGCACGACGCCGCGCTCGAGCTCCACCTCCTCCGGATCGAAGCTGATGGCGTAGGCCCAGTCGCTGAGGATCTGGAACGCTGTCTCGAGGATGTCCGGATCGTCGGTTGGAAACTCCAGCCAGTACACGGTGTAGTCGTAGCTGGTTCCGGCGTTCAGGTCGGCGCCGAAGCTGCTGCCGATCGACTCGATGTAGTCGACGATCTCTTGCTTGGCAAAGCGCTCGGTGCCGTTGAAGGCCATGTGCTCGACGAAGTGGGCCAGCCCGCGCTGTGCCTCCTCTTCGAGGATGGAGCCGGCCCTCACCACCAACGACAGCTGCGCCCGGTCGCGCGGTTCCACGTTGTGCTTGATGTAGTAGGTCAGGCCGTTGCTGAGCGTGCCGCGGACCACGGTCGGATCGAAGGGCAACGGAGCGTCGGGTATCCACGGCGCCGGTTCGGCTGCTGGATCCGCCTGATCCTGCGCCGTGTCCTCTGGTTCCGGCTCTTCGGCAACCGCCTCTTCCTCAGGCTCCGACGGATCGGCCTCGGCTGGAGCTTGTTGTACGGCAGCGGACTCCTCCTGGGCGTCTGCGGTCGGGTCCGATTCCCCAGTGGATGTTTCTTCCGCAGTCGGGCGGGCGGTTGTAGGTTCCTGTTGCGGAGCGGACGGGATCTCGTCGGAGCAGCCAGACAGCGCCAGCGCGAGCAGCGTGACGATGATGACGGCGACGCCCAGCTTGAGTCTTGAAGTCATCTCACTCATCTCGTGATGCCGCCCGGAGCGCCTGAACACGGAGGCCCCGCGGATGGGCGAACGCGATAGACATTATTCCCAATCGAACGACTACGCGCATCAGGAGCCGTCGGCAGATGCTGGCGATGGGAAGCCTGAGTGCAGGAAGGCACAGTTCGATCCGCGGGGCTCTGAGCGAGCCTCTGACTCGGAAGCGTTGTCGGGCCTGGAGCCGGAACCGGATCAGCTGTTGAACTCGTTGAACATCGAGGTTCGCCCGCCGTCGACGACGAGGTCGTGCGAGTTGACGAAGCGACCTGCGTCGCTGGCGAGATAGAGCGCCGCTTCCGCGATGTCCTCGGCGAAGCCCGCGCGGAGCATCGGGGTTGCCTTGGCGAGGTTGCGCGTGAGCTTCGCCATTTTCGTGGCGTTCTCCTCGTCGGAGAGGGTGTTGGCGCGGGCCGAGCCACCGTAGAAGATCGGTGTAGCGATGGCGCCCGGGGAGATCACGTTGACGCGAATGCCGTACGGTCCCAGCTCGACGCCGGCGAGCTTCGAGTAGTGCGTCAGCGCAGCCTTGAGGGCTGAGTAGAGCGGGTCGCCCTGGCGATAGCGCAGCGCCGCGATGCTCGAGTTGTTGATGATCGCGCCGCCTCCGGCGGCCTTCATCGGCTCGATGGCGTAGCGGATACCCAGCATCACGCTGCTCAGCAGGAGGTGGACGCCGTAGTCGATGGCTTCGCCGGAGATGCTCTCGAAGGCGCCGCGGGTCGGTCCTCCGGCGTTGTTGAAGAGGATATTGAGCGCCCCAAATCGGTCGACCGCGAGATCGATGGATGCCTTGATGTCGGCCTCTCGCGTGACATCGGCCTCGTGATAGAGGGCGTTCGGCCCGAGCCGATCGGCCAGCGCCGCGCCCTTCTCGCGAGAGCGGCCGGTCAGGACGACCCTGGCGCCCTCGGCGACGAAGAGCTCGGCCGTCGCGGCGCCGATCCCGCTGGTGCCGCCGGTGATCACGGCGACCTTGCCTCGTAAGCGTTGACTCATGAGAGGCAGCATAGCGGTGGGTCGGGGCGGTCTCGAACGTGCGGGCGGATGGGCGTTGAGACCGTGTCTGGCGCTTGCGCAGCGCCCCTGGTCAGCCTTGCAATCCCAATCTGGGCTGGGCATACTCTTCGCGCCCCCTTGCAGCCAGAACGCAAGGGTGATACCCGGAGGAGTTTCCCATGAGCGAGCGAAACTATTGGCAGCGGATGAAGCGCCGACAGCTCAGCCGACGGGCGCTGTTGCGGGCGTCGGCTCGGGCCGGCGTGGGCGCGAGCGGCCTGGCCCTGGTTGGCTGCGGCGACGATGACGACGCTCAGCAGACCGTCGCGCAGGCGCGGCAGCAGGCTCAGCAAGAGCAGCAAGCCATGCAACAGCAGGCCGAGCAGCAACAGCAGCAACAGGCCATGCAGCAACAGCAGGCAGATCAGCAGGCCCAGGCCGCTACGCGACAGGAGCAGGCGGCCCAGGAGGCGCAGGCCGGAGCCGGGGAGTCCGAGGAAGAATGGTCCATGCCGCTTCCTCTCGACCAGGTCGATCTGGATGCCGAGGTGACGTTCGCCGTCCCGGCCGACGCTGGAGGGCTGGATCACCACCGGGCGGGCAGCGCTCAGAACTACGCCAGCCACGGCGCCGTCTACAGCGGTCCGCTGGATCGCGATCCACGCGACAACTCCATGGTTGCCGGGCTGGCGACGCCGGAATGGATCGATCCTGTCACGTTGCGACTCGACATCATCCCGGCCAAGTTCCACGATGGCTCGACCCTGGTCGCCGGGGACATGGTCTTCAGCTACGACCGGATGGGCGGCCTCGCCAGCTATCACCAGGGCGGCGAAACGTCCGATCACCCCGGCGGCTGGTCTGCCGCGTACCCGGACCGGGGCGCCTTGATCTGGGTCCGCAATGAAGCCGTGGACGATCGCACCTGGTCGATCGAGCTGCCGGCGGCAGATGCGGGCTTCCTGACCGTCAACATGGACGGCGCCGGCGAGGTGACCATCCACTCGCAGGCGGATACGGAAGGGCGCGGTGACCTCGCGCTGGACCAACTGCCGATGGGCACGGGTCCCTACCGCTTCGTCAGCCACACGGACGACGAGAGCTTCGTGTTTGAGCGCTTCGAGGACCACTACAATCCGATCGACCATCCGCTGCGTGTGCCGCACGTGCCCCACCAGAAAACGTTGGTCGGGCTGGTGCGGCCGGAGCTGCAGTCGCGCCTTGCCGGCCTCGAGGCGGGCGAGATCGACGTGATCTCCGAGGGCGTCGGGGTCAACGCCGCCAAGCCCTACATCGACGATCCCAACTACACGGTCCAGTTCCAGCCGGGCGCCGGCTGGTCGGTGCACAACATCTACCCCAACCTGTGGCAGCAAACAACACCCGACGGATCGCCCAACCCGTTCCTCGATATCCGCGTGCGCCAGGCCGCCAATCATGCGATCAACCGGCGGGCGATTATCGACAACCTGTTCCTCGGCGTGGGGGATATGTCGATGCTCGTGTACAGCGGCGTTCCCGGCTATCCCAGCCCGGAGCAAAAGGCGGAAGTGGTTTTCGACTACAACGTGGAGAAGGCGAAGCAGCTCATGGCCGAGGCCGGCTATGAGGACGGGATCGATGTCCCGCTCTACTACACGCCAGACTGGGGTGGCGATGTGGTTGAGGACCTGGTGCTGGTCGTGACTCAGGATCTCAATGCGATTGGAATTCGCGTCACGCCCAAGCCGCTGTTGGGCTCTGAATACTTCACTCCGGAATACTCCATGGGTAGGGAAGAGGCCCCTTGGGGCCTGTACTGGTTCTACGCGAACGCCGTCCCCGACATCGGATCGATGTGGGCGTGCTGCGGCGACGCCGATGGCTTCTTCACCGTCTCACCGCCCCAGGATCCGCGCCTGCAGGAGCTCTACGTGGCGCAGCGGGTTGAGCAGGATTATGAGCGTCGACTTGAGATCATCTCGGAGTTGTTGCTCGAACACACCCGTCAGGCGACCTTCATCTTCATCGTCGAGCCGCCAGACACCGTGGTAACCCGGGCCGACATCAACTACCCAAAGGGCGGCCCAGTAGGAAATCTGAACTTCCTGATGACCTTCGCGATTCAGCGGATCAAGACCTGAGTCGAGGCCGGCTGCCGAATCCAGCTTGACAGCGCCAGCGAGCGAGGGCGCAGCCGTGGTTGAGCGTCGTTTTTTCTAGACTGCGCCAACGAACACACGGTCGAACTGGGAGCCGATGCAGTTCTGGAACTACCTCATCATCCGGCTGGTCCAGGCGATATTTGTCACGCTGCTGGTCGTCACGATTGTGTTCTTCGTCTCGCGCAGCGTCGGCAATCCGGAAGCAACCATGCTGCCGCCGCTGGCGACCAGCGCTGAGGACAAGGAGCGGTTCCGGGAGCTGCTTGGTCTGAACGACCCGATCTATGTTCAGTACGGCGGCTTCCTGCTCGACCTGGTCCAGGGCGACTTCGGCACCTCCTGGCGCGGCGGCGGCACGTCGACGCTGGATTCAATCGCCGACCGAGCAGTCAACACCGTGAAGCTTGGCGCGGCCGGCGTGATCTTCGCGCTCGTGCTGGCTGTGCCGCTGGGAATCATCGCGGCCTTGAAACGTGGAACGTCGGTCGATTGGCTGGCGCGCTTCGTCGCCGTGATCGGCCAGGCGACGCCGAGTTTCTGGCTGGGCCTGATGATGATCTTCTTCTTCGCTGTGCAGCTTGGCTGGTTCCCGACCGGCGGCGCGAAGGAAGGCTTCCGCTCGCTGATCTTGCCGGCGATCGCGCTCGGATTGTTCGAGATGGTCGCGATCATGCGGCTGACCCGGTCGGGGATGATCGAAGTGATGGACACGGACTTCGTGCGCACGGCGCGGGCCAAGGGGCTGAGCGAACGGGTCGTGATCTGGCGTCACGGCATGCGGCACGCGCTGCTGCCGGTGCTGACGATGCTGGGCCTCTCGCTGGGCCGCCTGATCGGGGGGACGGTGATCATCGAGATGGTCTTCGCCTGGCCGGGAATTGGGCGCTTGATCATTGATTCGATCCTGAAGAATGACTTCCCCATGGTGCAGGCCTCGATCATCGTCCTGGCCGGGTCGATCGCGCTGGTCAACCTGCTCGTCGACGTGTCGTATCGCTTCATCGATCCGCGGATCCGAGCAGGGGCGGTCTGATGGCGGAGAGCACCGCAGCGACGGTCGGGTTCCAGCCGGGCAGGCGGCGGCGGCGGATTCGTTGGCGACGGTATCTCGGGCTGTCCGTTCCCGCATTGATCGGGCTGGTGGTGATCGTGGCGGGCGTGTTGGCGGACGTGCTGCAGACGCACGAACCGGAGTTCATCGACCTGGCCGCGCGCTTATCGCCGCCCGTGTTCGCCGGGGGGACCTGGGATCACCCGCTGGGCACCGACGATGTCGGGCGGGACATCTACAGCCGGCTGTTGCACGGGGCGCGCGTCTCCCTGATCGTCGTCGGGATCGTGGTGCCGGGCGCGGCGCTGTTCGGGACGCTGATCGGGTTGGTCTCGGGCTGGGCCGGCGGGATCACCGGGCAGATCCTGATGCGAGTGGTGGACATGCAGTTGGCGCTGCCGGCGATCCTCTTCGCGGTGCTGATGGCCAGCCTGGTCGGTCCGAGCCTGACCAACGTGATCGTGATCCTGCTGATCTGGACGTGGCCCTCGTACGCGCGGCTGGTGCGTGCCGACGTGCTGTCGCTGAGGGAGCGTGACTTCGTGACGGCGTCACGGTCGGTGGGCGCTGGCGGCTGGTGGATCATGCGCAAGCACCTGCTCCCGAACGTGATGAACACCATCGTGATCGTCATGACGCTGGAGGTCGCGCTGGTGATTCTGGCGGAGGCCGCGCTGAGTTTCCTGAGTGTCGGCGTGCCGCCCGGCACGTCGTCGTGGGGCAGGATGATATCGGAGGGCCGCGACACGATGAACGTCGCCTGGTGGCCGATCTGGTTGCCGGGCCTCACGCTGCTGATCATCTCGCTGACCGGCAACCTGATGGGCGACTGGCTGCGCGACGCGCTCGATCCGCGCCTTCGGCATGTGCGTTAGGAGAGCTCCACACGGTCACCGTGTCCGCTCTCGCTCCCCCCGCGCAGCGGGGGGTGATGTCACGGAGTGACAGAGGGGGGCCGAGCCCGTCCGACCAGATGCAGGGACGGCAGTGCGTCGGCACCGCGCGGGCCCCCCTCTGCCTTCGGCATCTCCCCCCGCCAAGCGGGGGGAGAGGGGATCCGACCTGATCAGAGGATTCTTAGAGCGCCTCGGCGATTGCGGCGCCGAGGTCGGCGGTGGAGGCGGTTCCGCCGATATCGGGGGTGCGTGGAGCGCCGCTTTGGGGGTCGAGCACGGTCTCGATCGCCGCGAGGATCGCGTCGTGCGCGCGTCGGTGACCGAGGAAGTCCAGCATCATCGCGCCGCACCAGATCTGACCGATCGGGTTGGCGATTCCCTGTCCTGCGATGTCGGGCGCGGAGCCGTGCACCGGCTCGAAGAGTGACGGGAACGCCCCCGGCGGGTTGAGGTTGGCGCTCGGCGCGATTCCGATCGTGCCGGTGCAGGCCGGCCCGAGGTCGCTGAGGATGTCGCCGAACAGGTTGCTGGCGACCACCACGTCGAAGAAGTCGGGCCGCTGCACGAAGTGCGCCGTGAGGATGTCGATGTGGAACTTGTCGACCTCGAGGTCGGGGTAGTTCGCCGCCATCTGCTCGACGCGCTCGTCCCAGAACGGCATCGTGATCGCGATGCCGTTCGACTTCGTGGCGCTGGTGAGGTGCTGCTGGGGGCGCGACTGCGCGAGGTCGAAGGCGTACTTCAGCACGCGGTCGACGCCGACGCGGGTCATGACCGTTTCCTGCATCACCATCTCGCGCTCGGTGCCGGAGAAGATTCGGCCGCCGATGCTGGAGTATTCGCCCTCGGTGTTCTCGCGCACGATGTACATGTCGATCTCGCCGGGTTGGCGCGGGCTGCCGTCGCGGCGCACGACGGGCGCGATGATGCCCGGCATGAGGCGCGCCGGCCGCAGGTTGATGTACTGATCGAACTCACGCCTGAACTGCAGCAACGAGCCCCAGAGCGAGACGTGGTCGGGAATCTTCTCGGGCCAGCCGACCGCGCCGAAGAACACGGCGTCGTGCCCGCCAATCTGGTCCTTCCAGTTGTCGGGCAGCATCTGCTGGTGCTGCTCGTAGTAGTCCCAGGAGGCGAAATCGAAGTAGTCGAAGGTCAGATCGATCTCGAACCTGGTCGCGGCTGTCTCGAGCACGCGAACGCCCTCGGGGACGACTTCCTTGCCGATGCCGTCGCCTGGAATGACGGCGATTCGCTTCGAACTCATCGTGACCGGTCCTTTACTCGCGCTGGCGGAATCCCCAGCAAGCTACCGCGCTCGTGGCCAGCGTGATTCGAGCGCGACGCAGATCGCGTAAGTCAGGGCCGTCATCCCGACGCAGATCGCCATCGACGTGCGCTAGCCTCGGCAGGACGACTCCATAGGACGAGGAAGAGTGACGACATGGCGACGTTCGTATTGATCCACGGCGCGTACCAGGGCGGCTGGATCTGGTCGCCGGTGGCGACTCGGCTCCGCGCCGCTGGCCACGGCGTGTACGCGCCGTCGCTCGATGGTTGCGCTGAGCGCTCGGCGCAGGCGCGGCCCGGTATCGATACGGAGTCGCACGCCGACGAGATCGCGGAGCTGCTGCGCTACGAGGATCTGGATGAGGTCGTGCTAGTCGGTACCTCGTCGGGCGGAATGGTGCTGACGCGGGTCGCCGAACTCGCCCGCGAGCGGATTCAGCGCGTGGTGTTCGTCGACGCGCTGGCGCTCGTCGCGGGCGAGACGATCCGCGACATCGTGACGCGTCCGCCCGAGAGCACCAGCGCGGTGGCGAGCGGCCCCGCGCGCGACGGGATGCTGGCCACGCTGCAGGAGAGCATGGAGCCGGAGCTGGCCGAATGGGCCGCGGACCGCTGGGGGTCGCACCCGGTCGCGGTGTTCAATCAACCGGTGGTGCTCGACTCGTTCTGGGACCAGTCGTGGGACGCGACGGTGATCTGGTGCCGGCAGGCGCCGAATCCCGGCGAGGCGCACCAGCGCCGCTGCGCAGAGGCGCTCGGCGGACGCTGGCACGAGCTCGACACGGGGCACTTCCCGATGCTGAGCACACCCGAGGAGCTGACGGGGCTGATTCTCGGGGGGTAGGGGTTTGGGGGGGGGGGGGGGCGGATTTCAGCGTTGTGGCCGTCAACGCCTTCCGATTGCTGCCCGGCACCACGGACACCGTCTGGCAGTGCACCAAGGTCGACGTCGCAGCCGCTTATCCTTGGGCGGGGCTGTATGTCACGGGGCTCGCCCGTCGCGTCGCCTCAGATGTAGCTGCCCGCGGCCGGGAGCTGGAGACGGTGATGACCGATGACGGATCCGAGTTCCGTTTGCGCGCGTTCGGCGAGAGCGCTGCCCAGCTCGGCGCCCGCCGGCGCGTCATCCAGGCTGGCAGGCCGCAGACCAACGGCGACGTGGTGCGCTACCTCGACAACAACGACCACGGCCACAGCGGCCGCCGGACGCGCGGACGCGCCGCGGAGAGCGCGATCGGCAAGGCCGAGCTATGGTCGTGAAGTCGTTACTGCGGCGGTGCGCTGTCGTCGCCCTGCTGCTCGCAGGCTTGGCGCTGTTTGAAACATGGTACGGCATCGGGCTCGTCCCGGTTCAGGCCGACGAACACCCGTTCGACCTTCGGTGCTACGACTGGCGGGCCGGGAATCAGTGGAGACACCTGGTCGAGGTGTCGGAGGGCGACAGTTTTGTCGTCAATACCAGCTATAACCACCACTCGTTCCTGAAATCGTTCTGGGTTACGTGGCAGACCATCGAAGACGGTACGGCAACGGCTGAAAGCGACTTCGAAGTTCATCATCGGGACAAACAAAAGAGGACAAGCACCGGCGATATGAACCACACCTTCGGCACAGTCGAAGACGACCTGTATGAGGGCGATGAATCCTACAGCGCCGGTTACTGGGAGGCAGATGCCAGTGGGGGGCATGACTTCGACGCTCGAAACTACTGCCCTGTGCACATCATTGACGACGACTCATTAGCAAGTTGGAGTGCGCGCTTCATTTCAACGCCTGCCGACGGGCAGACATACCGAGCCGGGGAGTGGATCGAATTTGAAGTGCGTTTCAACGGCCGCGTCCTGGTTGAAGGCGAGGTGTACGTGTCGATTCCGATCGGTGCAGGTTTCGGCAGGTTCAGCCATCGTCGCGGCTCAGGCAGCAATACCCTCGTCTTCGGCCATCAGGTGGGGGCGGGAGATTTCGACAACGACGGGCTTCAGTCCGCGTGGGGCAACTCCCGATTAGGGTCCGGGAACCTGTACGGCATCTGGACGAACGGCGCATACCACCGCGAAGACGTGGCGCCGCGCGCCTTGCCGGAGGCCTTCAGTTCGACGCATCGTGTGGATGGCTATACCACGGTCGAGAGCGTGCAGGTCACGTCATCGCCGGCCGACGGGACGGCCTATCGGGCCGGCGAAACGATCGAACTCACGGCGACGTTCGATCAAGAGGTGGAGATCGACGGAGCGGTTGGGCTGAGTCTCTGGCTAAATCACAACGATGAGTCGACGTGGCGGGGGGCGTGGTACAAGAGTGGCTCCGGTAGCAAGATGCTGGTGTTCGCATACGAAGTGGTCGTGAGCGACCGTGATGGCGACGGGCTGACGATTAGTAGGGGTACGGGCGACCGCGCGTGGAACAACATTACATCCGGGTTTACCGGGTCGGGCACGATCAAAACTGAGAACACCGATGCACACGTGAATCCCAATTTCAGCGGGGCGCGCGACATATCGGATCAACGCGTCGACGGTCGGCCGTATATCAAGCAGGTCGCGATCAGCTCGGCTCCGTCAAGCGGCGGCGACACCTACATCAAGGGCGAGACGGTTCAGGTGTCACTCAGCTTTGACCAGGCAGTGGAGACGAGTGGCGCGGTCACCGTCCGCTTGCTGCTTGACGGAGGTCGAATCGGGGACAAGGAGGTCGATGCCGTCTATGAATCGGGGAATGAGAGCGAGACGCTGGTGTTTGGCTATGAGGTGAGGGGTTCCGACGAGGACGGGAATGGCATCGCGGTGGTGGCCGGAAGCGAGACGAGCGGCTTCGGCGGCAGCGGCACGATTCGGGCAGCGGGGACCACGGTGGCGTTCAATCCGACGCACCCGGGACTAGCGGACGCCGACCGGCACAAAGTGGATGGCGTTGCGCCATTCGTTGAGGCATTCGCGCTCCTCTCCGATAAGGGCGAGGGCGAGGTCTACACCCTCGGCGATTGGCTCGGCGTATTGATTGTATGGAGCGAGGAAGTGCTGGTGGTGGGTTCGCCGCAGCTGGAGCTGGACTTCGACGGCGTGCCGAAGACGGCGACCCATGGTGTCGTTCGGGACGGGCTCCCGGCGCTGACCCCATTCGTCCTGCTCGTCGGCTACTACGTGGCGTTGGGTGACCAGGATGGCGACGGCTTCGCGATCGGGCCGAACAAGCTGAGCCTGAACGGCGGCTCAATCAAGGACCGTGGTGGGAACGACGCGTTGCTTTCGCACCCTAGCGTGGGTCCCAATGCCTTCGGCAGGGTGCGCGCTCCGAATCGGGCGGCGGCGTTTTCGGGGGATAACAACCCAATGCGTACTGTCGCCGAGAACACGGCGGCGGGCAGCAACATCGGCGGACGGATTGCAGCCACAGATGCCGAGGACGACTCCCTGACCTACTTGATGTCGGGTGATGACGCCGCGGCCTTCGAGCTGGACCCGTCGACGGGGCAACTGCGGACCAGGCTCCCGCTCGACCACGAGGCGCAGAGCAGCTACTCGTTCACCGTGATGGTCCACGACGGGAAGGACAGCTACAACGACGCCAGCACCGAGATCGACGACACGATCGACATGACGGTGGAGGTCAGCAACGTTGACGAGCCCCCAGAGGTGTCCGGGGAGGCACAGGTCAGCATCGAGGAGAACAGCAGCGACTCGGTCGGCCGTTACCGCGCCAGCGATCCGGAAGGGCAGACAACCACCTGGGCGGCCCTGGCGGGAGCCGACGCAGGCCGGTTCGAGTTGACCGACTCCGGCGAGTTGCGCTTCAAAGAGGCGCCCGACTTCGAAGCCCGGGCTGACGCGAACCATGACAACCGGTACGAGGTGAGGGTGGGCGCCTCCGACGGCGGTCTGCCCGGCAGGCTGGACGTGATCGTCACCGTCACAAACGTCAACGAGCCGCCGATCATCAGTGGAGACGCCAGCCCGAGCCTCGAGGAGGGCGGCACGCTGCTGGTCGGGACGTACCGGGCATCCGACCCCGAAGACGCCACGATCGCCTGGCAACCGCTCGGCGGCGCCGACGGGGGCAAGTTCGAGTTCAACGTCACGAACGGCCGGCTGACGTTCAAGGCTGCGCCGGACTTGGAGGATGCCAACCGTGGTGGCGACAACGAGTACAGCGTGACGCTCGGCGCTTCCGCCGGCGGACAGACGACCACGTTGGAGATCGCCGTGACCGTCACGAACAAGGACGAGGGCGGCACGCTCAGCTTGTCCTCGCCGCAGCCGCAGGCCGATGCGGACTACGCCGCCACGCTCAGCGATCCGGATGGGGTGCAGTCGACGGACTGGACGTGGGATCGCTCGACAAGCCGCAACGGACCCTGGACGCCCGTCACCAGCGCCACCAGCAGCTTCACGACGATCGTCTACACGCCCGTCGCGGATGATGTCGGCTACTACCTGCGCGCGACTGCCGCCTACGACGACGGGCACTCTGCGAACAAGAGCCTCGTGGCGGTGTCGGTCCAGCGGGTCAGAGCGGCCCCCGTCGTCAACGTCGCCCCGTCGTTCAGCGAGGCGAGCCCGAACCGCGATGTCGCTGAAAGTGCACGAAGCGGGGCCGCGGTGGGGCTTCCGGTGACGGCCACCGATCCCGACAGCGGCGACACGCTGAGGTACGAGTTCGAATCACCCGGGTCGGAGCTGTTCACGATTGACGCCAACAGCGGCCAGATCCGGGTCAAGCTCCAGGGGGCGCTCGACTACGAGACGGCGCGCTCACACACCGTCACCGTCAGAGCCAGCGACAGCTCGAACGAGCTTGACACCGTCCAGGTCACGATCGAAGTCACGGACGTGAACGAGCCGCCGGACGCCGTGCCCGACGCCCCCGACAGCTTCGACGAGGACACCGCGATCGCGATCGACGTGCTCGCCAACGACAGCGACCCCGAGGACGACGGGAGCGAGTTGCTGCTGACGGTGGTCAGCTCGCCATTGAACGGACGCGCGACGGTGAATGCACCCGAGAATCTGGGCCACCGCCGAACGATTACCTACGTGCCCAACGCCAACTACCACGGCTCGGACACATTCAGCTACGAGGTCCGGGACAGCGGCAGCCCCTCCCTCTCGAGCACCGCCACGGTCTCCGTCGAGGTCCGTGCGGTGAACGACGCTCCGACGTTCGGGTCGCCGACCACGACACGCTCCGTCTCCGAGCGCGCCGGGGAGGGGGACAACGTGGGTAGGCCCGTGACGGCGATGGACGTCGACGAAGGCGACGCGCTCACGTACAGCCTCTCGGGCGCCGACGGCTTGTCGTTCTCGATCGACGCCGAGGGGCAGATCAAGGTCGGCACGGGGGTCACGTTCGACGCCGCCACAAGGTCGGAGTACGCGGTCACGGTCGAGGCCCGCGACCGCGCGGGCGCCTCGGCGACCGTCGAGCTGGCGATCACAGTCACTACCGGTCCGCCGATCATCATCCGGGGCGGCGGCGGCGGCGGCGGCGGTGGCGGTGGCGGCGGCGGTGGTGGCAGCGGTGGACCGCCGCCCAAGCCGGTGCCCTCCGATGCAGACTTCGACTGGAATGTGACTCGGGATATCGAACAGTTCGACAACCGCAATGACGGCCCCACCGGCCTCTGGTCGGATGGCGAAGTGCTGTTCATTCTGGAGAACGCCGCCTCGGGCACCGACTCAGTGTTCGCGTACGACCTGGAGAGCGGGGAGCGGAACGAAGACCGCGAGTTCGAGCTCGATCGGCGCAACCGCTTCTCCCACGGGATCTGGTCGGACGGTGTGACGGTCTGGGTCGCCGACAGCGGTCAGGATCAGCTCTTCGCGTACGACCTGGAGAGCGGGGAGCGGGACGAAGCGCGGGAGTTCGAACTGGCCGAGCGCAACCGCGACCCGCGCGGCATCTGGTCCGATGGCAAAGCGATCTACGTCCTCGACAGCGTGAAGGACGCGCTCTTTGTCTATGACTTCGGATCAGGCGACGCACTGGCCGAGCACGCGCTCGACAAGCTCAACCGCAGCCCCCGGGGGATCTGGTCGGACGAGGTCACGCTCTGGGTCTCCGACGATGGCGCCAAGCGATTGTTCGCTTACGGATTCGATGACGAGGCCCTCAACCGAACCGAGGACCTGGAGTTCACGTTCCGCTCCTTGCTCAAGGCCGGCAACGGCAATCCACGCGGGATCTGGTCGGATGGCGACATCATGTACGTCGTCGACGAGCAGGACGACAAGGTCTACACCTACAATCTGCCCGACGCGATCATCTCCCTGCTGTCGTCGCTCACTTTGAGCGATATCGAGTTTGGCGAGTTCTCGTCCCGACAGACCGAGTACCGCGTCGTGGTCGACGCGAAGATTACGCGCGCGACCGTGGCGGCTGAAGCAGAGCAGGACCAAGCACGTGTGGTGATCGAACCTGAAGACATCGACGCTGACCTCGAGAATGGTCATCAGGTCGAGTTGGGAGCCGAGACGGAGATCGGCATTACCGTGACCTCGAGCGACGGTTCTCGGACCAAGACCTACCGAGTCCTCGTGGAGAAGCCGCTCTGTTTGACCGGACTGACCGCCGAGCGGCTGAGCGAGGTCACGTTCGCCGGGGGCAGTCTCGATGATCTCGAGCGCTGCGCCCGCGAGCAGGGAGTGGACGCGTTCTTCTACTGGACCGGGGAGTCGTGGCTGCTGTACGCGCCCGACGATCCCGAGTTCCTCAGTCGCCAGTTCCGCAGCAACTTCGAAGACGGCGTGCCGGTCGGCGCCTCGTTCATCGCAGCGACTACGGGAGACGACACGACCGGCAACTAGCGGGGTGGAGCGGTAGTAGTCGATCGTGTCTTCGTCGCCGGCGAGTTGTGTTCGACTCGTTCTGGGACCATTCGTGGGACGCGACGGTGATCTGGCGCCGCCAGGCGCCGAATCCCGGGGAGGCGCACCAGCGCCGCTGCGCGGAGGCGCTCGGCGCGCGCTGGCATGAGCTCGACACGGGCCACTTCCCGATGCTGAGCACGCCGGAGGAGCTGACGGGGCTGATTCTGGGGGGGTAGCAAGCTGCTGAACAAGCCGTTCGGCACTGTTCTTCCGTCATTCCTCTGTTCAAGCCAGAGGCAGGCTCTGCGTAGGCAGGAATCTCGCTCGACCAGATAGGAGGGAGTCCAAGCATCGAGATTCCCGCGTTCGCCGGAATGACGTGTTGGGGTTTTTCAGCACCCTGCCTGGTTGCCAAAAGCCCTGAGACCGGAGGGGAGCCTCGAACAGGAGATCCCCCCGCGTGGGAGTCCTGAACTGTTCGGTCTGCATACGGTTCGAGTCCCAGAGCGTGGAGTTGGAGAGACCGAACTCAGAACTTGTGTTGGGGAAGTCGCTTTGTAAGTAACAGCTCGTGATTGCGCGAATGCCGCAAACCTCCGTGGCTCTGTCTCCCAACATGTGAGACATCGCACTCATACTGCTGGTTTCTTCCTGTCCGGGCCGCAGCACTTCCTCGCCGACCTGCAGCCCGTCCGCGACCGATAGCGGCTAATCCAGCATGACGAAGTCAGTGAGAGCCGAGCAGCCGGCCTTGTTGCACGCCCTGACCCGGTAGCCGGTGGTCAGGTACGTACCGAAGGGGCCGCGATTTGGAGACGAATCGCGATAGCTGGACTGCGGAGCGCTGATTTCTGCGTCGGGCCAGGTTGCGTCGGAGTCCTGGTATACCTCGTAGTAGGTGGCACCCTCGGTCCCACTCCAGTGGACTCTTGCATCGTCGCCGCCGCCGCTGACGTCGATCTTCTCTCCTCGGAATCCGGCCGGCATTTGAGGAACAGCGACCTCGCCGACAGCTTCTGTGACTCCACCGCTCTCATTCGAGAGCGTGGAACACTCAATATCGGTGCAGTACTGAACTTTGTAGAAATAAACGCTGTCCGGCCTGACAGCGGTGTCGACGTGCTCCGTTCGCGTGGAGGTGGTTTCGAGGAGCTCGAACTGACTCTGCTCGGTTCTGCGATGTACCTGATACTGACCGACGAACGAATAGATGACTGCGCCCGAGCCAGAAGAAGCACGGGCGCTGGGCCTCGAGCAACCTGCGTCATTGCATGCACGGAGCTGAAACTGATAGCGGCCATGGAAGCGTTCATGAACGGGCGGCCACTGGATAGTTAGCGAATCCGAGGTCCGCTCAGTCACCCTGACTCCGAGTGGTCGAGGCGGAACAGGGGCATAGGTATACGGCGTTTCGTGCAAGATCGCCGCCACTTCGTGGCAATCGAAGGGGTCCCGGCAGGCCTCCAGCCCGGCGTAGTTGGTCGCACCCGTGACAAGATCCCACCGGACCGTGATCGACGAGCCCTCGACCGTGGCGCGCACATTGCCAGGGGCGGGAGGCGGAGCCAGCGCCGGATTGGCGCTATCAATCTCCGAACAGCCGTCGTCGTTGCAGGCGACCACCCAGTAGTAGTTGCGCTCCCGGCTGAGACGGGAGTCGGAGTGGTCACGGAACGTGTCGAAGTAGACGTCGCTGGCGAGTTCGACACAGAACTCCGGCACGCCAGAACTCAAGCGGCAGCCTGGGTCGGGAGAGTTGGCGTAGTACACCCTGTAGAAGTTGGCGTCGTTCGACTCGTTCCAGCGGACGACGATCGCCGAATACTCGTGTCCATAGCGCTGGTTGGCCGGCGACTCGGGCGCGACACCGCCTTGGCAAGCGATGACGGTCAACGAAGCCAGAATCCACAGGACGAGCGACGAACGAACAGGTAAGAGTTTCGTCGAAGAGGCTGCCGGGAGATCGTCACGTCCAGGAGCCATAGGAGGGCACCCCGTAGGCGAGGCTAGACTTGGTGCATCTGCATGTCAACTGTACCGATCAGTCGCGCGGGCGCCTAGCCGATGGCGACTTGCCACGATCTGAGTCGCCTCGCGGCTCTGGAGTTGCTGCCTATGACTCGATCGGTAATGGCGGATGGCATCTGCGGCATTGTGCTCAAAGCCGCCAGTTCATCTGCTCGACCGATGCAAATGTCATCAAGGCCGACCACGGCGGGGGGACCGACCAGAGCGCGTGGCGTAGGTGGCGATCCCTATCCGTGATCTGTTCGCCGATCTCCGGCAGGCGCCATCGCCACAAGCTGCTCGAAGCTCCAAAGCGAACGTCAACCCAAGGGTTCTTGATTTCGACCAGCTTGGTGGCGGCGTCGTGCCGATCGACTGAAGCGTCTTTGGGAGGGGCTGATTTGGCTCTGAACCTGCGGTGGTCTGGTGTCTTCGATGGCGAGGCTGTTATGAGACCGGGCGCGATGGCAGGGGGAGGTGGATGGTTACGGTGGCGCCTTGGCCGGGGCCGGTGCTTGCGGCGGCGACTGTACCTCCGTGTGCTTCGACGATTGCTTGGGCGATGGCGAGTCCGAGACCTGTGCGGCCCGTCGCACGAGCATGAGACTCGTCGGTGCGGTAGAAGCGGTCGAAGACGCGGGGAAGGTCGGCGTGATGAATCCCGACGCCGTCATCGGTGATCGAGATGGCCAGCTGCTCGTTGCTGCTCAGCTCTGCGCTCAGCTCGATGGTCCCGCCGGCGTCGGTGGCGTGAATGGCGTTACTCACGATGTTTCCCAGGGCCTGGCTTATGCGCATCCGGTCGAACTCGATGGTGGGGAGGTCGGGGGACACCTGTAACGACAGTTGAATTTCCTGAGCCTGGCATTGCGGCCGCCAGCGGTCCAGCTCTGCGACGAGCAACTCGTCCACCGAACATCGCTGGAGGCTGAGCCTCAACTCACCGTGGTCCGTCTCCGCCAGCCAGTTTAGATCGGTCACGAGGCCGCGGAGCCTGTCGACCTCCTGGATGATGTGGTCGGACGCATTCTCAGGCGTCTGCAGTCCGTCGCGCAGCCCTTTCGCCTCGAGCTGGATGACGCTCAGCGGCGTGTTCAGCTCATGGGAGAGATCGTTGATGAGCCGCCTGCGCAGGTCTCGCTGGGATTCCAGGGTGGAGGTCATGCGGTTGAACGCCGCGCTCATCCGTCCCAGCTCATCGGAGGATGAGACGGGCAGCTCGGTTGTGGCGCCCTGGGCGATTGCCTGGGTCGCCTCCGTCAAGGCCAGCACGGGCGCCGTGATCCGCTTCGACAGCCAGGCGGCCAGCAGCGTGGCCAGGCCTGCCGTGAGCAATGCGGCGATCAGGGTGATGGCGAGGAGCGTGTTGAGAAACCCGTGCGACTCGCCGGACAGCAACTTATGGTTGACATCGACATACACGTGGCCCACGGGCTGGTCCGTGGACAGATCGAACACCGTCTCTCGATGACCGTCCAGTTCGGGTGCGACCGCTCCGAGCGGCAGCTGGAACAGATTGTCCGTCACCACACGCCCGTCGAGGCCAGCGATGATGACGCGAACCGGGTCCTGGTGAAAGAACTCGAAGTGTCCTTCGTCGCCGTCGTCTGATCGTTCTTCGCGAGGGCGTTCGGCGTAGATGTAGCCGGCCTCGGACAGCGGTCTGTCGACCGTCTCCCAGCCGCCCGCCGCCGTGTATTCGCGGCTCAGGTTCCGGGCTAGCTGGATCGCCTCGTCGTCGCCGATCTGGTCGACGAATACACCGAGGCGGGCCTCCGTCGTGTAGTAGCCGACCCCCACGGTGATCAGCACGGTCAGGACGATCACGACGACGATGGAAGCCAGTATTCGCGAGCGCAGCGACATTATTCGTCCTCCACGACGAACTTGTAGCCCGCGCCGTAGACCGTCCGGATGGGCTGGCGGCCGTCTCGGTTGATCAGCTTTCGCAGGCGGGCGACGTGGCTGTCGATTGCGCGGTCGGAGCCCTGGAAATCGTGGCTGAAGGTCAGCGAGATGAGCTGATCACGGGTCAACACCTGGCTGGGATGCCGCATGAACGTGGACAGCAGAGCCGTTTGCGCCTGGCTCAGCGGGAGCGGTTCTCCATCGACCGTCACGCTCAGGGTGGTCTCGTTCAGAGTGATGCGGCCGCGTGTGAGCACCTGCTGGACTCGGCCTTTGACGCGACGCAGCACAGCCTCGGCGCGGGCGATGACCTCCTCGGGATCGAAGGGCTTGACGATGTAATCGTCGGCTCCGCTATCCAATCCGGCGATTCGCTCGGCCGGGGCCTCTCTGGCCGTCAGCATGATGATCGGAACATCCGACTCTCGCCGCAGGATCTTGCACAGCTCCACGCCATCGAGACGGGGCAGCATGAGATCGAGGACGATCAGGTCCGGGGCCAGCGCACGGGCGAGGGCGAGGCCGGACTCACCATCATGAGTGACCTGAGTGGAGAATCCGGCGCGCTCGAAGTAGACCCGGACCCAGTTGGCGATCCTCGTATCGTCTTCGACGATCAATACTGTGCCGCGCATCAGCAGTCCTTTACGGAGCCGTGCTGGAGGCGATGTCTAAGTATCCTCTCACCAAGTCGGACCCCATGTCCCCCCGCTTGGCCAGATACAGCCATGCCGGTGAGTCGGGACGGGAGCCCCCCTCTGCCCCCTGCCTGCGCAGGGGCAGGCTTCGGCATCCCCCCCCGCAAAGCGGGGGGAGAGTTATGGGGAGCGTGCCTAGCCTCCTGCGCGCTGCTGGCGACCACTGCGATGTTCGCCGCCAGATTCGCTCCCGGCATCTCCGCCGCCGACCTCGGCGTGTGCTGTCCAGCGGGTGAACGATTCCTGCGTCGCGGGTAGGTCGATCGCCAGCACCTCGCCGGGAGCCATGTCCGTTGGAGTCGTCGGTCCAAGCTCCGTGCCGTTGGACAGGTGCACTTCGATCCTGACCCGGGTCAGCACGCTGTTGGTCGTGTTCTCCACCGTGCCGCGGAAGGAATTGCTTGGGGCGTGGTATCGAAGGATCAGTCGGCCGCCGCTGCGGACCGTATCAAGAGTTTCATTCAGAGCCAGGGCGTTGGCGCCGCGGCCGTCTTCGTCACCACCAGCGGATTGATCACCGCCTTCACCACCGGAGCCATGTTCATCGCTGCCCTGGGCGCCTTCTTCACCCCCGTGCGGCGTGGGGCCGGGGCCGCTGCAGTCAAACACCTCGATGTGAGCGACGTAGCCATCGAAGGAAACCCCGCCAAGCTTCGGTTCGCTGTCAACTCGCAGGGTTGACGATGCTTCCTGTCCAGGCTCCAGATCTCCCATTTTGTCGGGGCCGAGCTCCCCGACCGTCCTTGTGCCGGCCTTCATGTGAGGTTCGACCTGCACGTAGCAGAGCGTCTTGGAGAGCGTGTTGCGTACGGTCGTGTGGACCGAGTCGGTTGCCGCGTCGTAGCGCATGGCGACAGCCACTCCGCCGAGCACACCGTTCCACTCTTGATCGAGAGGGGTGATCGGGCTCGACATCTCGGCCTCTCTGCTCTGCCGAGACTGATCGGATCCTTCAGCTTCTGCCCCGTGCTCAGCGCGCTCCTCGCCATGTTCGCCTTGACTCTCATGCTCAGCTCCAGACTGGCCGCCTTCTCGCTCGGAGTGCTGACTCTGCGTCGCGTGCTCAGCATCTCGATCCTCTCCGGCTCCGTTGTGGCCCGCGCAGCCGGAGAGCAGCAGCGCGGGGAGCATGGCGCCGATCACGGCCCCGATCAGGATGAACATCGTGGTGAGCTGCTTGCCGATCATCCCTTCATTCCTTTCGTGAGGTACCGGCGATGGGGCTCACGGTAGAGACGAAATGTCGCAGAAATGTGTCGTCGGCAGCCCGGACTGGCGCTCGGTCAGCACGCTCGTCAACGCTACCCTGCCGAATGCGATCAGGAGCTCGACCACCTCCCTGTTCGAGTCTGAGAAGCCGCGGCGTTCGAAGGGGGTTCAGATGGAGCAACTCGAGCTCGTCCCGTACCTGCTCTACGAGAAGGAGGAGAACGGGATTCTGTGGATCAAGTTCAATCGACCGGAGAAGCTGAACGCGGCCGTCGGCGGTGGTGAGCGGACCGGCACGCTGGCCAAGGTCGGTGAGTACATGCGCGCCGGCGACGATGACCCAGACGTGAAGGTGATCGTGCTGACCGGCGTCGGGCGCGGCTTCTGTGCGGGGGTGGACGTGCGTGGCACGGATCTCGGCGAATTCGAGCCGAACGACAACTATCTCGGTAACGCGCCGTACGAAACCGGCGGGTTGGATGCGACGCGGCAGCGCTTCTACTACGGCATCACGAAGCTGATGAAGGACATCTCGTACATCCGCAAGCCGACGATCGCGATGCTGAACGGCGTGGCGGCCGGATTCGGCATGGACATGGCGCTGCAATGCGACATTCGCTATGGCAGCGAGAACACGCGGTTTATCTCCTACCAGCAGGTTGGCCAGATCATCGAGAACGGTGGCGCCTACTACCTGACGAGGCTTGCCGGGCTTGGTCGCACGCTTGAGTTCGCCTTCACGGGCCACCTCGACGGCGAGACCGCCGCGGAGTGGGGCGTCGTGAACAAGCTCGTCCCGTCCGATGAGTTGGAGGCGGAGGTGCGCGGGTTGTGCGACCGGATCATGCGCAACCCGCCGATGGTCACGTGGATCAACAAGCGGGTGATCAGGGCGGCGATGGACAGCACGCTGGAAACCACGGCGGTGCTGACCTCGAACGCCTCCTCGATTCTCGCCACGTCGGAAGATGCCGCGGAGGCGCGTGCAGCCCTCCGCGAGCGCCGCGCGCCGGAATTCAAGGGCCGCTGAGTGCCTCGGCCATTTGGCGGCCGGGCGCCTCGACACTCTCACCAGGAATCCTCTGAACAGGTCGGACCCGATCTCCCCCGGCAGAGCGAGGGGAGATGCCGAAGGCAGATGGGGGCGAGCCGTTGCGGACCGGGGGAGCCCCCCTCTGTCACTCCGTGACATCTCCCCCCGCAAAGCGGGGGGAGAGTTATTCAGAGCTCTCCCAGCCAGTACGCTTCGCCTCCCGATGGGGGGTGACGAAGGAGATCGCCATGTCAGATGTCTCATTCGCCCGTTTCGAAGGCAGAGTGGCGCTGATCAGCGGGGCCGCCGCCGGCATCTGCCGCGTCAGCGCCGAGATCATCGCTGCCGAGGGCGGCACCATCGCCGCCGTGGACAATGACGGGGAGCTGCTTGACGGCGCGGTGGAGTCGTTCGCGGCGGCGGGTGGCGGCGCGCACCACGCCTATCCCGCCGACGTCCTCGTGCAGGAGCAGGTCGATGACGTCGTCGCGGACGTCGTGGGCCGCTTTGGCAAGATCGACATCCTGATCAACGGCGTCGGCGGCTCGACGATCATCGCGAACTCGGCCGCGCGGGCGGAGGAACTGACGATGGAGGAGTGGCAGAAGGTGCTGGACTTCAACCTCAGCGGTACCTTCCTGTTCTGCCACGCCGTGATTCCACATATGACCAGGCAGGGCGGTGGCAAGATCGTGAATTTCGCCTCGATCGCCGGGCGGGGCAAGAGCGCCAGTAGTTCGTCGGCCTACGCGGCGGCCAAGGGTGGGATCATCGCGTTTACCACCAAGCTCGCCACCGAGGTCGGGCCGGCGGGGATCAACGTCAACGCGATCGCACCTTCGGTGACCCTCACGGAGCGGATCCGTCGCCACTGGGAAGGGCGGCCGCTGGAGCTGCGAGATGACGCTCTCACCTCGACGCCGCTGGGCCGGCTCGCGGAGCCGATCGACCAGGCCAACGTGGTGTGCTTCCTGGCGTCGTCACACGCGGACTTCGTCACCGGGGTGACGATTGATGTGACGGGCGGGGCCTAGCAGGGGGCTGAGGCGGTTCGGCTGTTGGCGTTCGCCCCTCTCCCCCCGCTCTGCGGGGGGAGATGTCACGGAGTGACAGAGGGGGGCTGCAGCCCCGACGCAACGGCGTAGCGTATCTGGTCCGGCACGGTCGGGCCCCCCTCTGCCTGCGGCATCTCCCCCCGCGCAGCGGGGGGAGCGGGGATTCGTAGGATCACCCGCGGGTCTGCTGCGAGGGGAGCGGGGATTCGTAGGATCACCCGCGGGTCTGCTGCGAGGGGAGCGGGGATTCGTAGGATCACCCGCGGGTCTCCTGCGGGGGGAACTGTCGCGCAGCGACTGAGGGGGAGGGACCGTCACGCAGCACGCTGAATCTGGAGCACCGCGCAACGGCCGCGGCCTCCCCCTCTGCCTGCGGCATCTCCCCCGCGGGGGGAGAAGTGGGGGCGGTCGGGCTTGGCCAGATACAGCCACGCCGGTGAGTGGGGACCGCGGCCCCCCTCTGCCTGCGGCATCTCCCCCCGCGATGCGGGGGGAGAGGGGATTGGTAGGATCACCCGCGGGTCTGCTGCGGGGGGGAGAGGGAGAGCGGGCGCGATGACTTTTTCGGCGGCCTGTTAGATCTCGCCCGACTTGAGCACGGGTAGGACCTCTTTGGCGAAGAGGGTCATGGAATCCAGCACCTGTTTTTGCGACAGGTCGCCGAACCAGAAGTTTGCGTTGAAGTGGTCGATGCCCATGACATCGCGGAGCTGCTTGATTTTGGCAATGCAGGTGTCGGGCGTGCCCATCACGAACGAGCCGTTGAGCAGTTCCTCGGTGGTTGGTTCGCCGTCGAAGGGGATGGCGATCGCTCGGCCCCGATCGACGCGCGCGAGACCCTCTCGCAGGCTCAAGGTCACGCGCTGGTTCCAGCGGGCCTGTTCGACGATTGCCGGCAGCTCGGATTCATCGTGCGTCACATAGACGGGGCGCTGGGTGCTGACCCGGACGGCTTGCCGCTGCGCCGGATCAGTGATCGCCCGGTCGAAGGTCTCGCGGAACTCGGCCAACCGCTCGATCGATATGCCGAAGCCGCCGGAGATCAGATTGAAGCCTCGCTGAGCCGTCGCCACAATCGACTCGGGGCTCTGCGCGACCATCCAGATCGGCGGGTGCGGCTGTTGGATGGACATCGGGAACACGCTGGTCTCGCCGAAGCTGTAGTACTTGCCCTCGTGGGAGAACGGGTCCCCCGCGAACGCCTTCAGCAGAATGTCGACGGACTCGTCGAAGCGCTCGCGGCTCTGATCGAGCGTCTGACCGAGCCGCTCGAACTCGTAGCGCTGATAGCCACGGCCCAGGCCGACATCAAGACGGCCGCCGCTGAGCAGGTCGGCGGTGGCGATCTCCTCGGCGACGATCAGGGGATGGTGCAGCGGCAGCACGACGACGGCGGAGCCGACGCGGATCCGTTCGGTCTGGGCCGCGAGGTGGATCGCGAACATCAAGGGACGTGAGAGGTAGCCATAGGTCGAGAAGTGATGCTCGGCGCACCAGATGCTGTCGAAGCCCAGCCGGTCGGCGGTCTGGGCCATCTCCGTGGCTCGCACGAACACCGCAGCATGGTCCTGCGCGCCGGGCGACTGGAGCAGCAGGAAGGTTCCGCAATCCATGAGGTCCGCTCCCGTGTCGGTGCGCTGGTGACACGCCCCGCAGGCTAGCGCGATCCGTTGAGCGTGCGGCCGAGCGCCGAGAGTTCGTCGCGCCGCCGGCGCCGAGTAGGGGGAGACGTCGTCGGCGCCGGCTCGTCGATCGGGCATTCGCTTCTCTATCTTCAACATCAACCGAGTTTGCTCGCCCGAGCGCGGACCAGCGTTGGTGGGCCAGGTAGAAGGCGACGTGTGGTGAGCGACATCCATGACGGCGACACCGGTAGGTCAATGAGCGCCCTGCTCGAGCGCGATACGAATGCGTTCTTCAATCAGGCGAACACCAGCCCCTGCGCGCTTGCGTTCCGCGGCGGTGAGGGTTCGTGGTTAGAGGATCAGGACGGTAACCGCTACCTCGACTGGTACGGCAACAACTGCCACAACCTTGGACACGCGCACCCGAGTGTCGTTGCCGCCGTAGAGGCGCAGCTTGCAACGCTAGCCTTCGTGCCTCGTGGGTTCACCGCCGAGCCGCCGGTGCGCCTGGCCGAGCGTCTCGCTGCGCTGTGGCCCGGCAAGGCCGCGAGGGTTTCGCTGGTGCCGGGCGGTGCAGAGGCGGTTGAGATTGCGCTCAGTCTCGCCCGTGTGTGCACGGGCCGTTCGCGCGTGATCTCGTTCTACACCGCCTATCACGGGCGCAGCGCCGGAGCCCTCAGCGTCAGCGGCGCCAGGCATCGCGATCCGCGTCTGGGACCCGGTGTGCCCGGCACACTCTTTGTGCCGCCGTTTCATCCGGTCAACGGGACGGATAGTCCCTCCGCTGCCGCCGATCGTTCGCTGCAGTCCATTGATGATGCGCTGAAGCTGGAGGGCGACGTGGCCGCGCTCATCGCCGAACCAGTGCGCAACGGACCGTATGTCCCGCCGCACGGATATTGGGAGGACGTGCGCGCGTTACTCGTCGCGCACGGCGCCCTGCTGATCTTCGACGAGATCCCCGTCGGTCTCGGTCGTGCCGGTCGCCTGTTTACGAGTGAGCATTTTGGGCTCAGCCCCGACATCACGGTGGTGGGCAAGTCGCTCGGCGGTGGAGTCCTGCCGCTCGCTGCCGTGATCGCCGACGAGCGATTGAATTGTGCACCGGATCTTAATCTCCACTACTACACCCACGAGAAGAACCCGCTGACGGCCGCGGCGGGCCTGGCGACCCTGGAGGTGCTGGATGACGAACAGCTCCCGCAGCGCGCGGCCGGCCTGGGCCGAGAGTTGCTACGGCGCCTGGAACGGGCCGCGGCAGCTTGCAACGCGATCGTGGATGTCCGTGGGATTGGCTTGATGTTCGGATTCACGTTCGTCTCGCCCGAGTCAGCCGCGGGGTTTGTCGAGGCTGCGAGGAGGGAGGGCGTGATCGCCAACGGGCCCAATGGTGACGCCGTCACGCTGGCGCCGGCATTGAACGCCACCGAAGACGATCTCGAGTTTGGGCTGGATGCGATTGAACGGGTACTCGCCGCGATGGCTTGACGGCTTGATGGCGCCGAGCGGCAGCGTGGTCGGCACTGCAGCGCGAGTTGGGAGCTCGCTCGCCTCAGGTAGCCTGCAGCCCGAAATGGTTTGGAGGAGGCTCAGATGTCTGACGTTGCAGAACAGGCAAAGGCGGCCGTATGCGCGTTTCAGGATGCGTTCAACGCCCAGGACCACGAGCGGCTGGCCGCTGCGCTGAACTATCCGCACGTGCGCCTCTGGCGCGGCGTGTTCACGACGATCGAGACTCCCGAGGAGTTCGCCGAGGTCAGCAAACGCGGGCAATCGCAACTCGAGGCGGAAGGCTGGCATCACACCACGACGGCCTCGATGGATGTCGTGCAGGAGGGCCCCGACAAGGCGCACGTTGCGCTGATCAATCACCGCACTCACGCGGACGGCGCCGTCTATCACAAGTTCGACACCTTCTGGATCGTCACCAACCAGGACGGCCACTGGGGCGTCAAGTTCCGCTCCAGTTTTCTCGCGTCAGCCTCGCACTAAGGGAGCTCCGAATTTCGTCCCTTCACCATGCGGGGGAACGCAGACCCAGCTCGTTCTGAGGAATCGCAAAGAACGCCGGCATGTCGAGGGGCCGATCAAGCGAATGCGCCGCTTTGACTTGAACGAAGTGGGTCCGGGAGATCACACGGCCTGCGAGGACTAGCCAGATCGGTCATTGCGAACGATCGAAGATTCGGATAGTCCACGATCAGATCGCAGACCGAACGCAGATAGATGTCTTGGTACATGGGGTGGTAGGAGGCCGGGTTCCGCATCGTCCATTCCGAAGACTTGAGCGTCAAGGGCGGGATCTCCAGCGTGGTGCTGTATGAGACGCTCAACAAGTATTACAGCGCGGTCGACCGGTGGGTGTCGCGGCTATCCAAGTATGGTCTGTTGCCACGAAAGATGAGGGTGATGCTCAACCAGCTCAACGCCAATGGAGAGGCCTGGTATGAGGCGGACCGCCTGCGGCTGGTCGCACCTACCTAGTATCTAGTTGCCGACAAAGCGCGCGCCGTGGACGATCCAGCCGGTCATCGACCGTCGGTCGGCTCGCGTCGTCGATTGGCTCTTGATCCGTTCCCAGCCGCTGCGTATGGTGCAGCCGCGCTGCGCAGGCGCATCGACCCCGTGCAGCCACGCCGAAGGAGTATGATCTGCTGCGTTTCGCGCTGGCCATGGCGAAGCGGGTCTTGGGCGCCCTTCGAGATTTGCTCCCGATCGTCGCCGTGATCGCCCTTTTCCAGGTGGTGGTGGTGCGACAGCCCTTTCCCGATGTGGCCAGCGTGGTCGTCGGGCTGGTGTGCGTCGTCGTGGGGCTGGCGCTGTTCATTCAGGGTCTGGAGAGCGGGCTGTTCCCGCTGGGCGAGGCGCTGGCGCAGGGGATGGCGCAGAAGGGGAGCACGCCGGCGCTGCTGCTGCTGGCCTTCAGTCTCGGCTTTGGCACGACAGTCGCGGAGCCGGCGCTGATCGCCGTGGCGGCCGAGGCGGCCGAAGTGGCGGCCGAGGCGAGGTTCATCGGCTACAGCCAGGCTGCCCAGGCCCGGTACGCCCTTGAGTTGCGCTTGGTGGTGGCGGTCGCCGTCGGCCTCGCCATCGTTCTGGGGGTGCTGCGCATTCTGAAGGGCTGGCCGATTCACCGCTTTATCATCGGCGGCTACATCCTGGTCATGGTGATGACCGTATTCGCGCCCGAGGAGATTGTGGGCGTGGCCTACGACTCGGGCGGGGTGACGACCAGCACGATCACGGTGCCGTTGATCACCGCGCTGGGCGTGGGGCTGGCTTCCGCGATCCGGGGGCGCAATCCGATGCTCGACGGATTTGGTCTGATCGCGTTCGCCAGTCTCACCCCGATGATCTGCGTGCTGGGCTACGGGATGGTGTCGTGATGCTGGAGTCGCTCTCGCTGTTCGGCGAAACCCTGCTGTACACGCTTCGCGACGTGTCGCCGATCATCGTCATCCTCGTGGTGTTCCAAGTGGTGGTGTTGCGGCGCAAGCCGCTCAACATCGGGGGCATCGTCACCGGCTCGGTGATGGTGTTGCTGGGACTGGCGCTGTTCCTGATCGGACTGGAACAGGCGCTGTTCCCGATCGGCGAGACGATGGCGCGGCAGCTGACGGAAGAGGCAAGGGCGCTGGTGGGCGCGGTGCGGTGGGAGGACTACTGGCTGGTGTATCTCTTCGCGGCGGCGATCGGCTTTGCGACGACTGTGGCTGAGCCGTCGCTGATCGCCGTAGGCCTGAAGGCCCAGGAGGTTTCGGGCGGCGCGGTGAAGGCCTGGGGCTTGCGGATCGCCGTGGCAGTGGGAGTGGCCGTGGGTGTGTCGCTGGGCTGCTTCCGGATCGTGACGGGCACGCCGCTGCTGTGGTACATCTTGGGGGCCTACGTCATCGTCATCGTGCAGACCTACCTGAGCAGCCGCATGATCGTCCCGCTGGCCTACGACAGCGGGGGCGTCACGACCTCGACCGTGACAGTGCCGGTGGTGGCGGCCCTGGGGCTGGGTCTGGCCGCCAATGTACCGGGGCGAAGCCCGTTGATCGACGGCTTTGGGCTGATTGCCTTCGCTAGTGTCTTCCCGATCATGTCGGTATTAGGCTATGCCATCGGCGCTGATTGGGTGGGACGCTGGCGCAAGCGGAAGGAGCAACAGGAGGTGGAGCAATGAAGATGGCGCTGGTCGTCGCGCTGGTGAGCGACGAGAAGACAACCGAGGTCATCAATGCGGCGCGGGAGGGCGGCGCGACGGGCGACACGATCATCGGCGGCGTGCGCGGCGAGGGACTGCGGCCGGAGAAGACGTTCCTGGGGCTGGACCTGACCGCACGGCAGAACATGGTGCTGTTCCTGGTGGCGGAGCCGCGTGCGCGGGACATCCTCGAGCGCATCGCGGCGGCCGGCGGCATGAACCGTGAGCATGGCAACGGCGTTGCCTTTCAGATCACGATCGAGGACGCGGTTGGCCTCTCGACCCAGTTGCCCACGCTGATGGAAGAGTTGGAAGGCTCCCTATGACCGATCCGAGCGACCACCCGGCGTTACGCGTGTCCGACGTGATGGGGACGGAACTGCACACGATCGACGGGCTGGCGACGGCGGCCGAGGCTATGGCGTCGATGAAGCGACTGCAGATCAGTTCTCTGGTAGTGAACCGGCGGCACGACGACGACGAGCTGGGGATCATCGCGGTGGGCGACATAGCGCGGGAAGTGATCACGCACAATCGCGCCCCAGAGCGGGTCAATGTCTACGAGATCATGTCGAAGCCGGCGCTGACGGTGCGCTCGGGAATGCTCGCGCGCTACGCGGTGCGGCTGCTGGTACAGTTTCGCGTTTCCCGCGCGCTGGTGATCGACGAGGATGGCGCGCCTCTTGGTCTGGTCACGTTGCGCGACCTGGTCCTGGGGCCGTCCGCAGCGCAGGAGTCGCGCGAGCATGACGACGGCGAAGAGGACGGTTGTGATGACCCTGGACGAACGGACGGGTAACCACGAAGCAGTGGCTTCCCCTTACATCGAGGAACTCGGCTTCGTTGGGTAGCAGAAATCCCCCGCTCGTCGCGGTTTCGTCATCAGGCGACAACGAAGGTCAATGAGAAGGTTCTCGATTTTGTCTTGGGTGGTAGGGCATGGGGGATTCGAACCCCCGATCTCCGCCTTGAGAGGGCGGTGTCCTGGGCCGCTAGACGAATGCCCCACGTGGTGAGCGGGTTGGCTGGGGATGGAGGATTCGAACCCCCGCTAACTGATCCAGAGTCAGCCGTCCTACCGCTAGACTAATCCCCAACCTCGCCACGATATCAGCGGCCCGACGAAGGCGGCAAGCGAACCAGGCGTCAGACCGAGTGTCAAACCAGCGGGCGAGCCGGCGGCAAACCAGGCGTCAGTCGTGGATTCAGTCGTCCGGCCGGGCCAGGCGCTCGGCCGCGGCGTTCAGACGCTCCAGCGTGGTCGCGCGACCGAGCACCTCAAGGGTCTCGAAGAGTGGCGGGGCGATCCGCTTGCCGGTCGTGGCGACCCGAATCGGCGTGAACAGCACGCCCGGCTTCTCGCCGCGTTGCTCGGCCAGTGCTCGCAGCGCCGCCTCGATCGCCTCCGCGGTCCAGGGTTCGAGGGCACGCATCGTGCTGAGCACTGCCTCAACGGCCTCGAGCGCGGCCCAGGGCTTGTCGCGGTAGCCGCGGCCCATCAGCTCGGCGTTGGCGTAGTCGAGCGGACCCGCGACGTAGAAGAAGTCGGCGTAGTCGACGATTTCGGGCAGCAGCTTGACGCGCTCCTGGATCGCGCCGGCGAGCGGCAGCAGCGGCACCAGATCGAGCGGGCGGCCGATCGCAGCCTGCAGCCAGGGCCGGCCACGCTCGAGGAAGTCATCGGCTGCGAGGTCGCGGATGTAGCGCGCGTTCATCTCGCGCAGGCGCTCGACATCGAACGTCGCGCTGGACAGACCGAGGCGCTCAATCGAGAAGGCGTCGCGGATGTCGTCGCGCGACATGATCGTGGTCGATTCGTCCTTTGACCAACCGAGCAGCGCCATGAAGTTGAGCAGCGCCTCGGGCAGGTAGCCCTGGTCGCCGTAGGCGCGCAGGCTGGTCGCGCCGTGGCGCTTGCTCAGCTTGCCCTTGTCGGGCCCGCGGATGATCGGCACGTGGACCCAGATCGGCGCGGGCCAGCCGAGCGCTGCGTATTGCGCGACGTGCCGCGGGGCGCTCGGCAACCACTCCTCGCCGCGGATCACGTGGGAGATCTCCATCTCACGGTCGTCGACGACCGAGGCGAGGTGGTAGGTGGGGAAGCCGTCGCGCTTGAGCAGCACGTGGTCGTCAAGCAGGTCGTTGCGGAACTCGACGGGACCGCGCAACGCGTCGTCCACGACCGTGACGCCGGCCTGGGGCATCGCGAAGCGGACGACGCCGGGCCCGTGGGCGGCGGCGACGTCGACTTGCTCGGGCGTCAGGCCGCGGCAGTGGCGGTCGTAGCCGGGCGGGAGCTTCTGCTGCTGCTGCGCCTTGCGCACGGCGTCGAGACGGTCGGGCGAGCAGAAGCAGCGGTAGGCGGCGCCCGACTCGAGCAGGCGGTCGGCTGCGGCGCGATAGCGCGGCAGGCGTTCCGACTGTCGATACGGCGCGTGCGGCCCGCCGATGTCGGGCCCCTCGTCCCAGTCGAGGCCGAGCCAGCGCAGCGCGTCGAGGATCTGCTCTTCGGCGCCTTCGACGCGGCGTGACTGGTCGGTGTCTTCGATTCGCACGATGAACTGTCCGCCGTGGCGGCGCGCGAGCAGCCAGTCGAACAGCGCAGTGCGGATGTTGCCGATGTGCGGCTCGCCCGTCGGGGACGGTCCGTAGCGGACACGGACGGGCTTATCGGACACGCTGGCTCCGGCGTCGTTTGGTGCGGTTGGGGTCGCGCGGCCTGCGGGGTCGCGGTGAATTCGCCGGTGTGTCGAGCAGGATCGCGCCGCCGCGCAGGCGCTCGACCAGCGCGCGGAAATCGTCCGGCGGATCGGCGGTGAAGGCAACCGACTCGCCGTGGTGTGGATGAGTGAACGTGATCGAGCGGGCGTGGAGCGCCTGCCGCTTGATGTCCGCGCAGCGAATCCCGTACATGTCGTCGCCGGCGATCGGGTGGCCGATCGCCGCGAGATGCACGCGGATCTGGTGCGTGCGCCCAGTGATCAGATCGCACTCGATCAGCGACGCGTCCGCGAATCGCTCGAGCAGGCGGTAGGCGGTGCGCGAGCTGCGCCCGCGGTCGACCACTGCCATGCGGCGGGGGTCGGCGGGGTCGCGGCCGAGCGGGGCGTCGATCAGGCCGACCTCGGGGTCGGGGACCCCGGCAACGACGGCGAGGTACTCCTTTTCGACGGAGCGCTCGCGCAGTTGTTGCTGGAGCGCGGCGAGTGCGGCCTCGGTCTTGGCCACGATCAGCAGGCCGGTCGTGTCGCGGTCCAGGCGGTGGACGAGGCCGGCGCGCAGCGTGTCGCCGAGCTGAGCGAGCTGGGGCCAGCGGCTGAGCAGCGCGCTGGTCAGCGTGGCGTCGCGCTCGCCCGGAGCGGGATGCACGGTGAGGCCTGCGGCCTTGTTGAGCACGACGAGGTGCTCGTCCTCGAAGATCACATCGAGGTCGATGGCCACGGGGGGCGGAGCCGGGGCGGCCTCGACCGGGTGCACCGCGATCAGCTCGCCGAAATGCAGACGGTAGGCGGGCCGCTCGAGCGACCCCTCGACGCGCACGAGTCCGCGGTCGATCAGCTTGCGCACGTGCGATCGCGAGGTCCCGGGCAGGCGACGGCTGACGAAGACATCAAGCCGTTCGTCATCAAGGTCGGCGAGGAGTTCCATCGGGGGATCTGGCACACGGTCACGCTATCAGCACGACGCCGGGCTGCTTGACCGGGTCAGCGCTTCAGGCGGCGGCTGTCGGAGAAGATGATCGCGATGATCACGGCGGCGACGCCCACGTTGATTGCGGCGTCGGCGACGTTGAAGGCGGGGAAGTGGATGAAGTCGATGAAGTCGGTCACGTGGCCCTGGTAGATGCGGTCGAGCAGGTTGCCGATCGCGCCGCCGAGGATCAGAGCCAGGCCGCTGCGAATCAGCCAGTGGTTGAGTGGGGGAAACAGGTAGTAGGCGGCGACGATCACGATCGCGACGACGGCGGAGACGGCGAGGATCGTGTTCGCGCCGCCGAAGATGCCGAACGCGCCGCCGTCGTTCTGGACGTGCGAGAAGGAGAAGAACTGAGCCAGCTGCTCGCGCTCGCCGAACTCGAGCGAGGCGCGCAGGATCACCTTGGTGATCTGGTCGAAGGCCACGATCAGCGCGGCGGCGCCGAGGAAGGGCAAGTGGCGTCGAGCGTCGAAGCGTGAACGCGGTGGCGGTTCGGCGGTCTCGTGAGCGCTTGCTGGGCCCGCCATTGTGTGTCGAGCGTACAGCGTCAATTTGTCGGCGATGCGGTACGATCATCCGGCGACCCCGGCGAATTGTGGGGCCACAGGAGTGTGCGTGTGGCGGACGAACTGATCTCGACGGGTCCGATGTTCAGCGAGGCTCAGGAGCTTCGCGCCCGCACGGGGCACGACCGGTTGCCGCCGGGGCAGCGACTCGTGCGCCAATGGCCGGTGCTGACTTACGGCGGCACGCCCCGCGTGGAGACGAAGGATTGGACGCTGCAGGTCTGGGGCGCGGTCGGGCAGGAGCGCGTCCTGAACTGGGACGAGTTCGTCGGGATCGGGCTGACCGAGCGGTTCAACGACATTCACTGCGTGACGCACTGGTCGCGCTACGACAACAACTGGCAGGGCGTGCTGCTGAGCGACCTGTTCGCGCAGCTCGATGTCTCGCCGGAGGCCGAGTCGGTGATGTTCCACTGCTTCGGCGGCTACACGTCGAACATCCGCCTGGCGACCCTGCGCGCCGACGACCACGCGATGCTGGCCGTTGCGCACGACGGGGCGCCGCTCCGACCCGAGCACGGCGGCCCGGCGCGGGTGGTGGTGCCGTCGCTGTATTTCTGGAAGAGCGCGAAGTGGGTCGGCGGGATCGAGTTCCTCTCGCGCGATCAACCCGGCTTCTGGGAGATGTACGGCTACCACATGCACGGCGATCCCTGGCGCGAGGAGCGCTACGGCTAGCGCGGGGCGTCGGCGCCGAGCCGCTGCTCGTATGGTTGCCCTGAGAGGTCTCGCGCATGGTCGCTCAGCGACAGCCCCCTGCGGTCTCACTCGAACGATCGGCGCTCGTCTACGACGATCCGCAGCCGATCCACTTGCCTCCCGATTGGGAGCTGACGGATGAGCGGTTCCTGGAGATTGGTGAGCTCAATCCGGAGCAGTGCTTCGAGCGGACGGCCGACGGAAGGCTGCATCAGATGACCTGGCCCGACGGCCTCAGCGAGAGCGTATCGACGAAGATTCTCGCGTTCGTGACGTTCTGGGCGATGGGTAACAGCGGCGAAACGCGCGGCGAGAATGGCGGCTATTTCCTGCCCGACAGCTCTGCGCGCGGCCCCGATGTCTCGTGGGTGGATGCGGAGCAGATCGCGGAACGGGGCGGGCTGCGTGGGCAGTTCTACCTTGCTCCGCGTTTCGTCGTCGAAGTACGTTCGCCTTCGCAGACTGTCCGGGCCCAACAGTCCAAGATGCAGCACTGGGTGAGTGTCGGCGTGCAGCTTGGATGGCTGATCGATCCCTACGAGGAGATCGTCTGGATCTATCGGGGCGACGGCTCGGTCGAGCAGCTCGATCGACCCGGGGAGCTCTCCGGCGAGGATGTCTGTGTTGGGCTGTCGATCGACATGACGCGAGTCTGGGAAGCCGATTAGGGGTGTTCGTTGACGGTTTTGCGCTTGACCTGCGCTCCGGGGGGTGGCACGCTTCGAGGCGATGATGCCTGAACGTGGAACGATGATGCGACGCGCGGCCGAGGGCCGCATGGCGATGCCCGGGGCCCTGCCCGGCCTGGCGCGCTGAGCATTGCGCCGGACTGGCGAGGGCCTCCAGCACTCCCTCCACGACGGTCGGAGCGACCGCCGGCGCCCACACTCGAAAGCCCCCGCCCGATGACCAACGCCACCCACCTCGCCTGTCGTGAGTGCGACCGCGAGTTCCCGCTCGATCCGCTCAACGTCTGTGATTTCTGCTTCGGCCCGCTCGAAGTCCGCTACGACCAGGGCGCCATCCAGGCCCGCGTGACGCGCGAGCTGATCGAGGCCGGCCCGCGCTCGATCTGGCGCTACAAGGACCTCCTGCCGGTCGACGACGAGTACATCGTCGACCTCGGCGTGGGCTACACGCCGCTCCAGCGCGCCGACAACCTCGCACGCAAGCTGGGCATGCGAGAGCTGTGGATCAAGAACGACACCTGCAACCCCTCGTGGTCCTTCAAGGACCGCGTGGTGGCGGTGGCCAGCAGCCGCGCGCGACAGCATGGCTTCGAGACGCTGGCCTGCGCCTCAACGGGCAACCTGGCCAACGCCGTCTCCGCTCACGCCGCGCGCGCCGGGATGCGCGCGATCGTCTTCATCCCACACGATCTGGAGACCGGCAAGGTGCTGGGCTCGGCGATCTACAACCCGACGATCGTGTCCGTAAACGGCTCCTACGACGACGTCAACCGGCTCTGCTCGGAGCTGGCCGACAACCACGACTGGGCGTTTGTCAACATCAATGTGCGGCCCTACTACTCGGAGGGCTCGCGGACGCTCGCGTTCGAGGTCGCCGAGCAGCTGGGCTGGCAGGCGCCGCGGCAGTGCATCGCGCCGATGGCGTCCGGCTCGCTGTTCACCAAGATTCACAAGGGCTTCGAGGAGCTGCAGACCTACGGGCTGATCGAGGAGGCCGAGGTCCGCATGATCGGCGCCCAGGCCACCGGCTGTTCGCCGATCTCGACCGCCTGGGAGAACGGCACGACCAACATCCGCCCGGTCAAGCCGAACACGATCGCCAAGAGTCTGGCGATCGGCAACCCGGCCGACGGCTACTACGCGCTCAAGACCATGGCCAAGACCGACGGCGGCGCGGCCTCGGTGAGCGACGACGAAGTGGTCGAGGGCATCCAGCTACTCGCGCAGCTGGAGGGCGTGTTCGCCGAGACGGCGGGCGGCGTCACGATCGCCGGCCTGCGCCAGGCGCTCGAACGCGGCCTGCTGGATCCCGACGAATCAACTGTCGCCTTCATCACGGGCGGCGGACTCAAGACGACGGACGCCGTCGTGCAACACGTCACGCAGCCGATCCCGGTCGAGGGCACGCTGCAGTCGTTCGAGGACGCCTTCGCGGCGGCCGGCAAGAACTGAACGCAGGGAACACGAGGACAGCCATGGCGACCCGACGCGTCCGCTTCACATTCGAGGGCGACGCCGTGCGCGAGCCCGTGATCTACCTGCTCGGCCACGAGTTCGCGGTCGTGACCAACATCCGCATGGCCGATGTGGAGCACGAGTTCGGCTGGGTCGTGCTCGAGCTCGAGGGCGACCACGACGAGATCGACCGCAGTCTCGCCTGGGTCGAAGCCAAGGGCGTCCGCGTCGATCCCGTCTCCGGCGACGTCGTCGAGAGCTGATCGCTGCGAGCGGGTGCGATACTGCGCCCACAGCGTCTGACACATCACCTGACACCATTCTCCGGGAGGATCGAGCCATGCCAGAGCCGTTCAAGATCGAGGTCGCCGAGACCGACCTGCGCGACCTGAAGCGCCGCCTCGCGCAGACCCGCTGGCCTTCCGAAGTCGAGGACAGCGGCTGGCAATACGGCTCCAACCTCGCCTACATGAAGGAACTCTGCGAATACTGGCGGACCAGCTTCGACTGGCGCGTGCAGGAGACCTACCTGAACCGCATGCCGCAGTTCACGCAAGCGGTCAGCGCCGACGGCGTCGAGGACTACAACGTCCACTTCGTGCACCAGCAGGGCGTCGGGCCCGACCCGCTGCCGCTGGTCTTCACGCACGGCTGGCCGGGCACGTTCTACGAGGTCAGCAAGATCCTGCCCTTGCTGACCGACCCAGCGTCGCACGGCGGCGACGCGGCGGACGCGTTCACGGTCGTCGCGCCCTCGCTGCCGGGCTACGGTTTCTCTGAGATTCCAACTTCGGGCGGCTTCGGGCAGAAGCGCACGGCGTTGCTCTGGGGCGAGTTGATGAAGCAGCTCGGCTACGAGCGTTACGGCGCGCAGGGCGGCGACTGGGGCGCGATCGTCACCGCGCAGGTGGCCTATCAGCACCCTGACAACTGCATCGGCGCGCAGATCAACATGCCGATCGGTCGCCCCCCGCAAACCGATCCGCAGACGTGGACGGACGAAGAACGATCGGTTGCGGCGCGGGCGCAGCGGTGGCAGGCACAGGAGACGGGCTACCAGGCGATTCAGGGCACCCGCCCGCAGACGCTCTCCTACGGCCTGACCGACTCACCGGCGGGTCTGGCGGGCTGGATCACCGAGAAGTGGCGCGCCTGGAGCGACTGCGACGGCGATATCGAGAAGCGCTTTAGCAAGGACGAGATTCTGACCAACATCTCGATCTACTGGTTCTCCGCGACGATCAACAGCAGCACGCGCTACTACTACGAGATGCGCCAGCACGGGCCCGAGAATTTCCTGCCCGGGCGGCTCGAGACGCCGACCGGATTCTCGGTCTTCCCCGGCGAGATCATCACCGCGCCGCGCAGCTGGTGCGAGCCGGGCTACAACATCACGCAGTGGTCGGAGCACGACCGCGGCGGCCACTTTGCGGCGCTCGAGGAGCCGGAGCTGTTGGCTCAGGACATCCGCGAGTTCTTCCGCCCGCTGCGCTAGTCGAGGCCGACGGTGGAATCTGAGCCGTTCCAGGTCGCGGTGGCCGAAGCGCCGATCGAGGCGCTGCGCGAGCGGCTGCGCGAGACACGCTGGCTGCCTGAAGTGCCGGGCTCGGAGTGGCTCTACGGGGTTGATCGCTCATTCCTGCGCGAGCTCTGCGACTACTGGGCCGACGGCTTCAACTGGCGCGCTGCAGAGCGATTGTTGAACGCGTTCCCGCAGTACCGGATGTCGCTGGATTGCCCGAACGGTGAGACGCTCGAGATTCACTTCATCGAGCGGAGCAGCCCGCGGCCCGACGCGATTCCGCTGCTGATCCAGCACGGCTGGCCTTCGTCGGTGTTCGAGTTCTACAAGCTGATCGATCGCCTGGCGGAGCCCGAAGATTCGAACGCCCCCGCGTTCCATGTCGTGGCGCCCTCGCTGCCCGGCTACGGCTGGTCGCAAATTCCGCGGCGGCGCGGCGTGGGGCCGCCGGCGATCGCCGACATGTGGGTGCAGCTGATGGAGGGTCTCGGCTACGAGCGGTTCGCCTACCACGGCGGCGACTGGGGCGCGGCGGTTGGCGGCCAGCTCGGCCTACGCCATGAGTCACGGCTGCGCGGGTTGCATCTGACCGCCGCGGCGCTCGGGCCTGCCGGCGCCGCAGCGCGGCCGCAGTCCGAGGCGGAGCGGCGCTTCTTCCGCGATGAGCAGGCGCCGTACGTGCGCGACGACGCGGCGCACCGCGCGATCCACGGCACGCGCTTCCAGACGCTCTCGTATGGTCTCGCCGACTCCCCCGCCGGGCTGGCCGCGTGGCTGGTCGACAAGTGGTGGATGCTGAGCGACTGCATGACGCCGGCGGAAGCGCCGCGCGGCGGAGATGTGCTGCGGCGTTTCACGATGGACGAGCTGCTCACGACGATCTCGATCTACTGGTTCACGGAGACGATCAACTCCTCGATGCGGATCTACCACGAGGCGCCGCGTCCGGCGGCGACGGTCGAAGCCGAGGTTGGCGGTCAGGTGGCGCTGCGCGCCGGTCAGCGGGTGGGCGCGGCGACCGGGATCGTGCGGCTGGTGCGCGGCACGCCGCTGCCGCCGCGCAGCTGGTGCGAGCGCGCGTTCAATGTCGTGCACTGGACCGAGTTCCCGGCCGGCGGCCACTTCCCGGCCATGGAGGAGCCCGAACTGCTACTGGCCGACATCCGATCGTTCTTCGCGCAGCACGCATGACCCCGCACCGACTGTGCTGCCTGCGCTGCGACGCGACCTCCGAGCCGACGCTGGCGCTGAACTGCGGCGAGTGCGGCGGTCTGTTTCGCGTCGAGCATGCGGAGCCGCCTTCCGCCGCGGGCCCGCGCCTGCCATGGGCGGCGGTCACGCTGGGCGAGGGCGACACGCCGCTCGTGCGCGTCGAACTCGAGGGTGGCTTCTGGGCGAAGCTCGAGTTCCGGGCGCCCACCGGCTCGTTCAAGGATCGCGGCGCGGCGATCCTGATCGGGGCGGCGCGGGAGTTCGGGGTGCGCGAGTTCGTTGAGGACTCGTCGGGCAACGCCGGCGCAGCGCTCGCCGCCTACGGCAGCAGCGTGGGGATGCGGGCGCACATCTTCCTGCCCGCCGACGCGCCACGCATGAAGCTGGCCAAGATCGAGCGCCGGGGCGTGCCGCACCCTGTCGCGGGGTCGCGCGCTGCCGCTTCCGCCGCCGCGCAGCGTTTCGCCGCCGAGCGCGGGCTGCCGTTCCTCTCACACAATCTCAGCCCCTACTTCGCCGAGGGGATGAAGGCGGTCGTGTGGGAGCTGCTCGAGCGGCTGGGCGCGCCGCCCGACCACATCGTGCTGCCGGTCGGCAACGGCTCGCTGCTGCTGGGCCTCCAGCGCGGCTTCGAGGAACTCCTGGCGATCGGCAGACTCGAGCGGCTGCCCAGGCTGCACGCCGCGCAGTCCGAGTCGGTCGAGCCGCTGGTCGCCGCCGTGAACGGCCGAGCGGCGCGCCCCGCGACGGCGACCGTCGCGGACGGCATCGCCGTCGCGTCGCCCCCGCGGCTCGACGAGATGGTCGCAGCGAGCCGCAGCAGCGGCGGCACGGCGATCGCCGTCCCCGAAGCGGCGATCCTCGATGCGCAGCGCGTGCTCGCCGAACACGACCTCGCCTGCGAACCCACCTCCGCGGTCCCCCTGGTCGCACTCAGGCAGCTCCGCGAGCGCGGCGTGATCGCCGATGCGGACCAGGTCGTCCTCCCGCTCACGGGGGCTGCGCTGGGCGGGGACGGCCACATCTGATCGCGGGGTAGGCTGGGGAGCAGAGGGGTTGAGGCGCCGATGTCGGCAATCAGCTCGGGCTCGCGGCAGCCGGCCGGGCGGGTCGCCTTGCCCAGTTTGCCCTACTGGATCTGGCGACGCCTGACCTCGGTGCGGTGGGCGATTGGGCTGATCCTCGGGGCGGCGCTGTTCTCAGCGGCGGGGGTGATTATCCCCCAGGTGCCGCCGCAGCTGATCGGCATCCCGGGGCAGATCGAGGCGCACATCGACGCGCAGCGCGGGACCTGGGGCTGGGCGACCGACCCGCTGGCCGAGTTTCCCTGGTTCTATGACGCCAACGGCGGCATCTTCAACCTCTACCAACAGCCCTACTGGTACGCGCTGATCGCGCTGGTGGCGGTGGCGATCGCCGTCTGCACGGTCAGCCGCTCGGCGCCGATCTGGCGAACGGTGCGGCGGCCGCCGCGGCGCGTCAATGCTGCGTACTTCGAGCGGGCGCGGCACCGCTACTCGCGCGATCTGGCGGCGCCGCTGCCGCTTGCGGAGAGCGTCGCGACGGTGACCGCGGCGCTGCGCCGCCGCCGCTACCGCGTTGAGCAGATCGCCGAGGCGGACGGCGCGGTCGAACTCTTCGCGGACCGCTTCGGCTGGACGCAGCTGGCCACGTTCGTCACGCATCTCGCGCTGCTGCTGCTGCTGGGCGCGACGCTGACCACGAAATTTGGCGGCGAGGAATATCAGTTCTGGGTCGCTGAGGGCGAGAGCCACCCGCTGTTCGCGCCGGGCGCCGAGCGGCCGCAGGTGCAGATCATTGTCGACGACGCGATCGCGCGGTTCGCCGACGACGGTCAGGCGCTCGATTTCCGCACCGTCCTACGCGTCGCCGAGGGCGGGACGGAGGTCGCCGACGGCGAGGTGACGGTCAACGGGCCGCTGCACGCGGCGGGCTATCGCTTCCACCAGGCCTCCTATTGGGAGCACGGCGCGCCGCTGCGCGTCTACGAGCACGACACCGGTCAGCTGGTCTACGCGGAGACGCACTTTCTCGACCAGCAGCTCGTGGGGCCGCGGATCCGGATCGAGCGATCCGGGGCGCTCGTGAGCGAGGAGGTGCTGAGCCTGCAGTACGCCGTCGCCGGCGATGCGCCGGAGGGCGCGGCGTACACGCTGGTGGCGCTCGACGCGAACCGCAGCCTCGCGCTGACGCTGATCCCGTCGGGGGCAGGGATCGATTTCTGGTACCGCGTCGTCGACGTCCCCGCCCGCTCGCCGATGGCGGAGCGCCTGACGCTCGCCGAGCTCGGCGTGGGCGCTGAAGCCCCGTGGGCGCCGCGACTGCGGCTCGTTGGCGATGACGGAGAGCTGCTGATCGACGGACTGGTCGGCCTCGACCAGGCGCTCCAGGACGGTGACGCGCGACTGGCGACGCTGACGCTGCCATCGGGCGAGCGGCTCGCGGTCGGGTTCCGTGCGGTGGGCGCGGAGCGTGAGTTCTTCTATTACTCGTTCGACGACGAATCGGCCCGCGGCGCGCTGGCTGCCGGCGGGTCGGCGCGGGTCGGTGCGGCGACGCTTGAGTATCTCGGCGAAGCGCGCGACACGACACGGCAGGGCCGCCTTGAGGCGGGCGAGCGCCGCCGGGTGGGGACGATCGAGCTCACCTACCTCGGCTCCGAGTCTGTCTTCTACGCGGTGGTCGGCGACGTGCCGGGCGCCGACGGTGACACGCTCGTGGCGCTGGAGCGCTTCGGGCAGGCGCGGACGGCGGAGACCTTCAACGCGATGGGCGGCGAAGATGTCGAGCTGGCCGTCGGATCCAATGCGACGAGCAGCGGCGGGCAGGTTGGACGGCCCGCGCGGATGGTGCTCGGGCTCGGCGGTGAGACGCCGCGGATCGAGCTCGACGAGGGCGAGGACATCGTCGCCAACGGCTACCGCTATGAGTTCAGCGGCCCGCGCGAGTTCACCGGGCTCAACGTGCGCCGCGACCCGGGTGGGATCGTGTTCTGGGTGGGCGTGGCGCTGGGCGTGATCGGGATGTCGACGACGTTCTTCGTCCCGCGTCGGCGCGTCTGGGCGCGGGTCACGAGCGAGCGCGTGGCGCTGGCCGGCCAGGCCGGCCACGGCGTGCGGCTGAGCCGCGAGCTGCAGGTCATCGGCGACGAGTCGGCGGGCGACCTCGAGCAGGTCGAGGCCTCCAGGCGCCGCTGGCTGCGCGGCCGCTACAGCGAGGACTACGCCGCGGGAGCGACCGACGAGGACGAGGCCAGATGACAGAGACGGCGGGACTGGAGAGCACGCTCTTCTACCGCGACAATCTGGAGGTGCTGCGCACCGAGTTCCCCGGCGACTCTGTTGACCTGATTTACCTCGATCCTCCGTTCAACTCCAACGCGACATACGAGATGCTAGGTGTGCTACGACTCACACCTATTTCGAAAGCAGGGTGACCGTTGGGAGGCAAACGCGTCAAGGAGTCAGGTCGTCGTCGTCGTTCTCACGCCTGCGCGCCCGTGCTCCATAGACGAATATCGCAGCCACGCTCGCGATGGTGCTGGTAACGACTGCAGCAGCCTCCTCAGACTGCCCCAAGTAGGTCATCAGGGCGCCAGCAGCCACGATCGCTAATGCGACAGTCGCACCTGCTTAGAGGCCACGGTTCGACCTTCCGTAGTCAGCTTGGATACTCAGCCTCTTGAGTTCCAAGAATGTGCGTTCGGCATCGTGTCGCTGGGCGAGTTCCTTTTCGGCCATCGTGATGATTCGGTCCGCTGCGCCGGGCAGAACTGACTCGTATTTCGCGAGTTCCTCCGGCTGTGGCAATGGTCCGCTGTCTAACTCAGCACTGATCTGCGTTACGCGGCGTGGGGGCTCTGTGGATCCATCTACATCGTCAGGAACGATTGCTTGTTCTTCGTTTTCCCCCACCATTGCCCGACTCTATTCGCTGTCGTGGATTTCCAACGGCGGCGGCAAAATCTTCCGCATGTCAGCACCAACCGTCGCCCAAGCCTGCGCCAGTGATTGAGCAGCTGACTTGTCCACAATCCGTGGATTGAGCCGAACGCGCGGAGTGAGCACGCCAGCAAAGTCCCACAGGCTCGCCACTCCCCTCAGAACCGTCGGGGCTGGGACAGTGATCGTCCCGTATTCCCGCAGGCGTTCGCGGATGTCTTCCTCGATCTCCACAACGAATGATGCCCGCCTGTGAACGTGAACCACCCTGCCAGTTGGCTTACCTGACATGGCCAGTGCCTCTCTCTGACCTTGGCTCGTCAGTGTAGACATGGCGTCAAGCGCCACCGTTCCGCGCTACCCAGCTTGTGGTGAGTACTCAGGATGTAAGCACCTCTGCAGAACGCGCTGTTCCACGGCGACAACCCGCTCATCTCGCTGGCGGATAAACCTTGCAGGCCGGCTGTCCGACCTGCCGATCCCGGTTTCCTGGGCGCGACGGCGGGCGCTGTTCGGGCGGCGCGCGATATGGTCCCTCTGTGCCAATCTCGCTGATCGCATTCATCAACATTCGGATCAACCCGGTGCTGATCGACACCGGTGGGTTTGCGATCACCTGGCACGGGTTGTTCACAGCGATCGGGATCGCGGCGGGCGTGTGGCTGGCGATTCGGCTGGCGCAGCTGGCGCGGCTCAACGAGGACGACTCGATGAGCATCGCGGTGGTCTCGGTCGTATTCGGGATCGTCGGCGCGCGGCTGCTCTGGGTCTTCGAGCACACCGACCAGATTCACAACGTCGGCGATGTGTTCGCTGTGACCGACGGCGGGATTTCGGTCTACGGGGCGATGATCGGCGGGGTGCTCGGAGGATTCATCTACGTCTCGATCTTCAAGCGCTCATTTCCCAAGTGGGTCGCGCTCGATGTCGCCGCGCCGGGGATGATTCTGGGCCAGGCGGTCGGCCGGCTCGGCGACTTCGTCAACGGCGAGCACTTCGCCTCGCAGTCCAGCCTGCCCTGGGCCTTCCGCTACACGCATCCGCAGACCGACGGTCCCTGGGCGGTCTGGGCGGACGGCAACCCGGTGGGGAACTGGTTCCGCGGCTCACTCGAGCGGGCCGGCGAAATGCCCGTGCCGGTGCATCCAGTGGCCGGCGGCTACGAGTTGCTGCTCGACTTCATGATTCTCGGTGTGCTGCTCTGGATGCGCCGCTTCCCGATCGGCGATGGCTGGCGCTTCGTCGTCTACGTGCTGGCCTACGCGGCGGTGCGCGGCACGCTGGCGATCATGCGCACCGATGAGGCGCTCGTCGCGGGGGCGCTCTCGGTGCCTCAGCTGACCGCGATCGTCACCGCGATCGCCGCGCTGGTGATGGCCGCGCACCTGCTGCGGCGCGACAGAGGCCACAGCACGGGCGGCGGATCGTCCCGCGGCAACGCGCCGCGTCGTGGCCGCCTGATGCGCGGCGGCCTGGCCAGGGGCTGAGCCTGCCCATGCCGACAGAGCAGCCCATAGAGCAGCCCACAGAGCAGTCCGCAGAAGTGCGACTCGTGCTCTATCGCCGCGCCGAATGCTCGGCCTGCGACCGCGCGACCGACGCCCTGCGGTCGATCGCCAGCGTCGTGGGAGTGGGGTGGCAGGAGCGTGAGGTGGACGGCGACACCGAGCTGCAGGCGCGCTACGGGGCGCGTGTCCCGGTGATCGTGCTGGAGGGCGACCGCGAGCCGGTCGAGCTGGCTGTGACCCACGTCAACGCAGGGGCGCTCGCGCGCGACCTGCGCGCCGCGCTCAGTCGTGCGGCTCGCTCAGGTTGATCGCGTGCAGCCCGCACTCCTTTTGCGTCGCCTCTTCCCACCACCATCGGCCGGCCCGCTCGTGCTCGCCGGGGTGCGTCGCGCGCGTGCAGGGCTCGCAGCCGATCGACTTGAAGCCGCGGTCGTGCAGCGGGTTGTAGGGCACGCGATAGGTCTGGATGTAGTCCCAGACCTGCATCGATGAGAAGTTGGCCAGCGGATTGAACTTGACCATCGGCTCGGCCGCGCGTCCAAATCCAGCATCGAGCTGCACTACCGGGAGGTCGGAGCGGGTGCCGGGGCTCTGGTCCTTGCGCTGGCCGGTCGCGTAGGCGCGCACGCCGTGCAGCGCGCGGCCGAGCGGCTCGACCTTGCGGATTCCGCAGCATTCCTGATGCCCGTCGCGGCGGAAGGAGAACAGTCCCTTCTCGCGCACCAGCGCCTCGAGCGGCGCGGCCTGCGGGCTGACGAGCTCGATGGTGATCCCGTAGTGCTCGCGGACGCGCTCAATGAACGCCAACGTCTCGCCGTGCAGCCGCCCCGTGTCGAGCGAGAAGACGCGGAAAGCGTCGGCGCCGGCGGCGCGCTGCGCCATGTCGATCAGCACGACATCTTCGGCGCCGCTGAAGGAGATGCTCAGCCCCGGGAACTGTGCGAGCGCCTCGGCCAGGATGTCGGCCGGATGGCTGCGCTCGAGCCGTGCCGCGGCCTGCTCAACGTCGGATTCGGTGCGCGGAGTGTCATGTGACATGTTGAACTCGCGGGTGATGGGCGAAATCGGACTATTTCGGTTAGGATTGTCATCATCGTAGCGCCGAGGGGCCGATCGAACCCTCATGTGGACCCTCGCGAGTTGCCATCGGGAAGCTGTTCGTTCGCCATGATGAAGCTGGCCAGCACGAGCGACTACGGCATCCGGGCGCTCGTCGACCTTGCCCAGCACGAGGGCGCCGGCCCGATTCCCAGCAGCGAGATCGCCGCCCGCCAGGGCATCCCCGAGTCGCTGGTGGGCCAGGTGCTGGGACGGTTGCGAACCTCCGGCTTCATCCGCTCGACGCGCGGCGCGCACGGCGGCCATCAGCTGGCCATGCCTCCCGCTCAGATCAGGCTCGACGAGGTGGTTCAGGCGCTCGAAGGCCCGATCGTGCCCGGGGCCTGCCTCGAGAACGCGCCGATCGCGCGCTGTACGGGGGCCGCCGCACAGGTCCGCCTCTGGGCGGATGTGCGCGCGGCCATCCTGGAGGTCCTCAACGGGCGCACTGTCGAGGACCTCGCCCAGCAAGAGGTGGCCAGCGGCGGCCGCTATCACATCTGACCACACGACTGACCACACGAGCCGGCACAGCATCGATCACAGAGGCCGGTGCGCAGCGAATGACCAACGACGAGCGGCGCGGGATGCGGAGCGTTTAACACACTCGTGAGCGTGCAGCGACCAGCAGTAGCGGACACCGTGCTCGACCTGATCGGCGCGACCCCAATGGTGCGCCTGCATCGGGTCACGCCGGCGGGCGCGGCCGAGATCGTCGCCAAGCTCGAGTCGCTCAACCCCGGCGGCTCGGTCAAGGACCGGATCGCGCACGCGATGGTCGAGGACGCCGAATGCAGCGGCGCGCTCAGCGCCGGCGACACGATCGTCGAGCCGACCTCGGGCAACACCGGCGTCGGGCTGGCGCTCGTCGCGGCGGTCAAGGGTTACCGGCTGATCCTCACGATGCCCGAGGACATGAGCCACGAGCGGCGCCGGCTGCTTGAGCGCTTCGGCGCGGAGGTGATTCTGACCCCCGCCATTGAAGGCATGACCGGCGCCGTCTTCGCCGCCGAAGAGATGGCGAGCGAGCCGGGCTATTTCATGCCGCAACAGTTTCTCAACCCGTCCAATCCCGAGGTGCACCGCCGCACCACCGCCGGCGAGATCTGGGCCGCGCTCGATGGCGAGCTCGACGCCTTTGTGACCGGCGTGGGCACGGGCGGTACGATCACCGGGGTCGGCGAGTGGATGCGCGAGCGCAAGCCCGACCTGGCGATCGTGGCCGTCGAACCGGAGCGCTCGCCGGTGCTACAGGGCGGTCGCTTCGCGGTGCACGCGATCCAGGGCATCGGCGCGTCGTTCGTGCCGGGCGTGCTCAATCGCGAGATTTACGACGAGGTGATCGGTGTGAGCGACGATGCCGCCCGCTCGATGACCGCCCGCCTGGCCCGCGAGGAGGGCCTCCTGGCCGGCATCTCGTCGGGCGCCAACGTGCACGCTGCGATCGAGATCGCGCAACGGCTCGGTGAGGGACGCCGCGTCGTCACGACCATCTGCGACACCGGTGAGCGATACCTGAGCGTGTCGCTGGGGGACAACTAACGTGCGTAGCAGTGGGCTGCGCGATGCGAGCATCGGCTCGCCAACGACAGAGGAGCCTGGCATGAGCGTTCGCGTCTATATCCCGACGCCGTTCCGCAAGATCACCGGCAACCGCACCTTCGTGGACGCTGACGGCGTCGACGTGAACGGGGTGCTGCGCGATCTTGAGCAGCGGTTCCCGGGCTTCGGCGAGATGGTCTTCGACGGCGAGCAGGAAGTGCTCGAACACGTCAACGTCTACCTCAACAGCCACGAAATCCGCTCGCTGCAGGGCGCGAACACCGCGGTCGCCGACGGCGATGAAGTCGCCGTGATCCCCGCGATCGCGGGCGGCGAAGCGATGACCCCCGAGATGGTCGAGCGCTACTCGCGACACCTGATCATGGACCAGGTCGGGCCGATCGGGCAGCGCAAGCTGATCGATGGCAAGGTCCTGGCAGTCGGCGCCGGCGGGCTCGGCTCGCCCGTGCTCGTCTACCTCGCCGCGGCCGGGATCGGCACGATCGGGATCGTCGACTTCGATGTGGTCGACCGCTCGAACCTGCAGCGCCAGATCATCCACGGGACGGGCGACATCGGGCGCCCGAAGGTCGAGTCGGCTCGGGACAGCATCGCCGACATGAACCCGAACGTGGTCGTCGAGACGCACACGCAGCCGCTCACGTCGGAGAACGCGATGGAGATCATCCCGCAGTACGACGTGATCATCAACGGCGCGGACAACTTCGCGACGCGCTACCTGGTCAACGACGCCGCCTTCCTGAGCGAGAAGATCCTGGTCGATGGCAGCATCTTCCTCTTCGAGGGGCAGGTCACGACCTTCTTCCCAGGCGAGGGCTGCTACCGCTGCCTCTACCCCAGCCCGCCGCCGCCCGGCATGGTGCCCTCCTGCGCCGAGGCCGGCGTGCTCGGCGTACTGCCCGGCACGATCGGCGCGATTCAGGCGACCGAGGCGATCAAGGTGCTGCTCGAACAGGGCGAACCGCTCAAGAACCGGCTGCTGCTCTACGACGCGCTGGCGATGGACTTCCGCACCGTCAAGATTCGCCGCGACCCGGCCTGCCCGCTCTGCGGCGACGCGCCGTCGGTCACGGAACTGATCGACTACGAAGAGTTCTGCGGCTCACCCTTCCACGAGGGCCCGGCCGCGGCGGCCGGCGCCTGACGGCGCCGAGACGCGGATGAAGCTGATGCTGCCGGAGAGGATCGCCTGCAATGCCCGTTGAAGTGCGCGTGCCATCGATGCTGCAGAAGTTCACCGCCGGCGAAAAGCTGGTCCAGCTGGAATCGGCCAGCGTGGCGGAGATGCTCAGCTCGCTTGAGCGTTCGTACCCCGGGATCGGCGGTCAGCTGATGGATCAGGGCGAGCTGCGCCGCTTCGTCAACATCTATCTGAACGACGAGGACATTCGATTCCTCGACGGCATGGAGACGGCGCTGAACGATGGCGACGTGCTCGCCATCCTGCCGGCGCTGGCCGGCGGCATCCAATGACCACGGCGACGGCCACCGCGGTGCGCTTTGAGTCGCTGCTGGACACCATCGGTGACACGCCGCTGGTGCGGCTCAACAAACTGTCGCCCAACCCCGATGTCGCCATCTGGGTCAAGCTTGAGGGTCAGAACCCGAGCGGCTCGGTCAAGGACCGGATCGCGCGGGCGATGATCGACGCGGCGCACGCTGACGGCTCGCTGCGGCCCGGCCAGACGATCCTCGAACCGACCAGCGGCAACACCGGGCTGGCGATCGCGATGATCGGGCGGCTTGCGGGCCACCCGGTGCGCTGCGTGATGCCGGCCAGCGTGAGCGGCGAGCGCCGCGAACTGCTCAAGTTCTTCGGCGCGGAGGTGATCCTCTCGCCCGGCGAACTGGGCAGCAACGGCGCGGTTCGGATGGCCCAGGAGATCTATGCGCGGGACCCCAGCGTCTTCATGCCGATGCAGTACGAAAACGCGGCCAACCCGGGTGCGCACTACGAGACGACCGGCCCCGAGATCCTGCGCGACTGCCCCGAGATCACGCACTTCGTTGCCGGGCTCGGCACGGGCGGCACGCTGACCGGCGTCGGTCGCTATCTCAAAGAGATGCGCCCGGACGTGAAGATCATCGCCGCCGCGCCGCATCCCGGCGACCTCGTGCAGGGCCTGCGCAGCCTCGACGAGGGCTACATCCCGCCGGTTCTGGACGAATCGGTGCTCGACGGCCGAATTATGATCGACAGCCGCACCTCGTTCGCCGTGACCAAGGCGCTGCTGGAGGAAGAGGGCATCTTCGCGGGGATCTCCTGTGGCGCGGCCGTCCGCGCCGCGCAACGAGCGGCGGACCGGCTCGGCGCCGACGGCCGCACCGGCCATATCGTGGTACTGCTGGCCGACGGCGGCTGGAAGTACATCTCAACCGGCCTCTGGTCGCGCGAATACGACGACATCGCCGGCGACGAGACAATTGAAGGAAAACTCTGGTGGTGATCGCCACCATTGACATGACAGCCTGAGACAGGTCAGAGAAGGGACCGGACCATGGCCGAATACACACACCCTGAGAAGCTGGTCAGCACCGATTGGGTGGCTGACCACCTCGACGACGCGAACGTCCGCCTGATCGAGGTGGACGTGGACACGAGCGCGTACGACGAGGGCCACCCGCCCGGCGCCGCGGCCTGGAACTGGACCAGCCAGCTGCAGGACCAGGTCCAGCGCGATGTCGCCAGCCGCGACGCCGTCGAAGCGCTGCTGCGTGGCGCGGGCGCGAACGACGACTCGCAGATCGTCCTGTTCGGCGACAACAACAACTGGTTCGCCGCATACGCGCTCTGGATGCTCGAGCTGTACGGCGTGACCAACACCGCACTGATGGACGGTGGCCGCGTCAAGTGGCTCGCCGAGGGTCGGGCGACCACGACCGATGCTCCAGCTCCCGTGGCGGGCAACATCTCGGTCGCGGAGCGCGACGAGTCGAGCAGAGCCAAGCTGCCCGGCGTGCTGTCGCACGTGGGCGCAGGCGGCCAGCTCGTTGATGTGCGCTCGCCGGACGAGTTCAACGGCGTGATCATGGCGCCGCCGGGCCTGCCCGAGACCGCGCAGCGCAAGGGCCGCGTGCCCGGCGCCTCGAACATCCCCTGGGCGACCGCGGTCGCCGCGGACGGCACGTTCAAGTCGGCCGATGAGCTGCACGAGGTCTACGCCAGCCGCGGGATCGACCCGTCGCAGTCGGTGATCGCCTATTGCCGGATCGGCGAGCGCTCGTCGCACTCCTGGTTCGCCCTGAAATACCTCATGGGGATTGAGGACGTGACCAACTACGACGGCTCGTGGACCGAGTACGGCAGCGTGGTCGGCGTGCCGATCGATAACCCCACGGCGTAAGTCGCGCGCAGTGGCGGACCCCGTCTGGCGGCTGACCGTCGCGCGGGCGGTCGCGTCGAACGACGCGTCCGCTCTGCCGCTGCGGCTCAGTGCGCGCGTGCTGGACCGCTACCTCGAGCGCCCGGAAAATCGCATCCTGCGCACCGACAGCGTGGGCCGGCTACTGCAGCCTGGCAAATCGACGATCGACTTTGGGATCGTCGGCGACGATCAGGTCATCCACCTGCGCTTTGCTGACCTGATCCATCTGGTTCCCGAACAGGAGCGCGATCACTGGCTCGACCACCTGCTCGCGCCGGAGCTGAGTCACAGCCTGCTGCGCATGCAGCTCAGTCCCGGCGCCTGCCACGACGACGGCGAGCTGCGCGACTGGCGACCGGAGCCCTCGTGCTGACCAGCTTCGCGCCGCTGCCTGAACAGCGCTACTCGGTGATCTACGCCGACCCGCCCTGGGACTACAAGGGTCAGCTACAGCACGCCGGCCCCGGCAGCGGCGACAGCGGCGGCGCGGTCCGGCACTTTCCCACCGTGACGACACGCGACCTGATGGACCTACCGGTCGCGGGGATCGCTGAGCCGGACGCGGTGCTGTTCCTCTGGGCGACCTCGCCGCACCTCGACCAGGCGATCGAGCTGGGCAAGGCCTGGGGCTTCGCCTGGGCGACCGTGGCCTTCGTCTGGGACAAGCAGCGCGTCAACCCGGGGCACTACACGCTCTCCCAATGCGAGCTCTGCCTCGTCTTCAAGCGCGGCCGCATCCCGCAGCCGCGCGGCCGACGCGACATCCGCCAGCTGGTCAGCGAGCCGCGCGGGCGTCACTCCGAAAAGCCCGACGATGTGCGCATGCGGATCGCAGAGATGTTTCCGACACAGTCGAAGATCGAGCTATTCGCCCGCTCCGCCGCAGCCGGCTGGGACACTTGGGGTGAGGAAATCCAGCACGGCCTGCAACGCGGATTCTGGACGGCGGTGACGCAGTGACGCTGACACTCCCCCGCTCGCTCGTCGACGAGATGGTCGCGCACGCTCGCGAGGACCTGCCGAACGAATGCTGCGGGATCATCGCGCGCGCGGCCGATGGGGCGCTGACGCTCTACCGCACGACCAACGCCGAGGCCTCGCCGTTCCGGTTCAACGTTGAGGGGCAGCAACTCTTCTACTTGTTCCGCACCATTGAAGACGGTGGCGCCGCCTTCCTCGTCATTTACCACTCCCACGTCGCCAGCCAAGCGCGCCCGTCGCCGACTGATTTGCGACAGTCGATCTTGCTCCGCGGTGCCGATCCATGGCCCTATTGGGTGCTCGTCTCGCTCAAAGACGAAGAGCCGTCGGTCCGTGTCTGGCGGATCGACGACGGCGACGAAGTCGAAGGCGTCACGCCGACCGAAATCGAGCTGCGCATCGCAGACGTGCCCCACCGCCGCGTTCAACTGGAGACGTACGAGGTCGAGATCGACGGCAGCCTCCGCCCGCGAGTGCGTGAGCGCGAGCTCTGAACCATGCCTGAACCGCTGAACATCGGCGGTCGAGACTTCGTGTGGGGCTCGCGGACGTACATCGTCGGCGTGCTCAACGTGACTCCCGACTCGTTCGCCGGCGACGGCCTTGTCGATGTCGATGCCGCCGTTGAGCGCGGTCTCGAGATGTGCCGCGCCGGCGCAGACCTGATCGACATCGGCGGCGAATCCACCCGCCCGGGCTTCGAGCCCATCTCGCTCGACGAAGAGTTCGCACGGGTCTGCCCCGTTCTCGAAGCGCTACAGGCCAACGGCGTCGCGGCGCCGCTCAGCATCGACACGACCAAGCCGGAGGTCGCGGAGGCGGCATTCTGTGCCGGCGCTGCGCTGCTCAACGACATCAACGGCCTGCGCGGCGACCCGCGCCTTGCCGAGGTTGCCGCGCGCCACGGCGTCCCGGTGATCGCGATGCACAACCAGCGGGGACGGCCGCCGGCGGCGGACTCCATCGCGGCGGTGCTGGAGGGCTTCACGGCGTCGCTCGCGTGCGCGAGCGACTCGGGCATCGCGGCCGAACGCGTGATCCTCGATCCGGGCTTCGGCTTCGGTTGGTCGGCGCGGCAGAACTACGAGATTCTGGCCCGCTTGCGGGAGCTGCGCGCGGCGGGGCGCCCAATCCTGGTTGGTCCCTCGCGCAAGCGCATGACCGGCGAGCAGTTCGGCTGGCCGGCGCGCGAGCGGCTGGAGGGCACCGCCGCCACGGTCGCGATCGCGATCGCCAACGGCGCAGACCTCGTGCGCGTCCACGATGTCGCCGAGATGGGACGCGTCGCGAGGATCGCCGACGCTGTCGTGCGGCGTGACGGCATATGACGCCATATGACGCCTTGTGACTGAAGTCTTCCTCGGGCTCGGAGCGAATCTGGGCGATCGGCGCGGAACGCTCCGCGCGGCCGTCGCCGAGCTGCGCGAACTGCTCGCGAACCTGCGCGTCTCAGCGCTCTACGAGACGGCGCCCTGGGGCGACGAAGACCAGCCAGCGTTCCTCAACGCCGTGGTGCGCGGCGCGACGGAGCTCGCGCCGCTGGAGCTGCTCGACCGGACACAGGCGATCGAGGATCGGCTTGGGCGCGTACGCAGCGGCCGCCGCTGGGGACCACGCGCGATCGATCTCGACATCCTGCTCTATGGCGGCGAGGTCGTCTCGCACCCGCGGCTGATGATTCCGCACCTGCACATCCGCGAGCGCGGCTTCGTCCTGCGGCCGCTTGCCGACCTCGCGCCGGGCCGTTCGATTCCGCCCGAGGGGTCGCAGATCGGCGAGTTACTGACGATCGTGAACGCTGACGATGTGCTGCAGGTCGAGGGGCCGGGCTGGGCCGACTAAACGTTGTCGATCGGCTCAGTGGCGAACTCGAGTCCTTCGAGATCGTCCTCCATCTGCAGCAGCGTCCAGCCGGTCCAGAAGACCAGCGCCGAGATCACGAGTACGAGCAGCGCGGCGGGCACGGCGACCGCTGCGTAGCTCCCGCGCGAGAGCGCGCGCAGGAACAGCAGCAGCTCCAGCGCCACGGCGCCCATCACGATCGCGCCGGTCAGACGTGTGCGTTCCATGCCCGCGAGCCTATCGGTGTCGCGCGCTTCAGCGCTGATACGCTTCGCAGCGTGAGCGACGTACTGCAGCACGAGGGCGAGTCAGGGACGGAGCGGGAAGCCGCGACGGACCCGCTCGCGCCGCGGACCGTCTTCCTGCACCGCCGAGTCGTGCAGATTGGGCCTGAGCGAATCGAGATTCGCCCGCCACGCTCGGCCGTGATCGCGCCGGCGCTGGGCGTCGCCGTGACCGGCGGCCTGCTGGCGCTGCTCGGCACCTCGGTCGACAGCCTGCCCTTCTGGTTGCTGCCGATCATTCTGCTGGTCTCGGTGCTGCTGCTGCCGCTCTCGGGCATGTCGCTGGTCTACGCGCTGCTGGGCGCGCACATCGTCGCCAGCGGGCCGGGCAACAACGTGTCGCTCAAGCAGCGCTTCCTCGGACTCGGGATCGGCACCAACGAGATGATCCCGTTCTGGAAGATTCGCGAGCTGCGGATCGAAGACGAAGGCCGACCGGTCGCGCGCGCCGATGTCGAGCTGCCCTCGCAGGAGGTCGCGCAGTGGCAGCTGATTCTGGTCAAGAAATCCGGCACCCGACACACGCTCGGTAGCGTGAACGTGCCGCGCGAGCATGAGGAAGAGGGCCTCGAGCTGATCATGGACGTCGCCGATGCGTTCGCCGCCCTCAGCGACGCGCCAATCCGAGGGCCAATCTGGTGAGCACTGAGCAAGACAGCAGCTGGGAAGCCGACATTGACCGCGCCGTCGCCGAAACGCTCCCTGCGATGCGCAACATCGCGGTGATCGGCCTCTCGCCGCGGCCCGAGCGCGACAGCCACCGCGTCTCGGCCTACATGCAGCACGCGGCCTACCGCATCATTCCCGTCAATCCCGCCGTGAGCGACGAGGAGATCCTCGGCGAGCCCGTCTACGCCACGCTCGACGAGATCGAGGAGCCGGTCGACACCGTGGTCGTCTTCCGCCGCTCGCACCAGACGGACGAACCGATCGACGCAGCGATTGCGGCCGGCGCCGATACCGTCTGGCTGCAGCTCGGGATCGAGAACCCTGCGGGCCTCGAGCGCGCTCGGGCGGCGGGCCTGCGGGCCGTCGAAAATCGTTGCCTGATGGTCGAGCACCGGCTGATCACCTGATAGCCGGTGGGCGAGCCGGGGTGTTAACTGCGGCATAACGGCCACGGCCGCGAAACGCTCTGGGCTACACTCGAAGTCCAACGGCAGACGACACACGGAGCGCTTGTGGCACTGCCGCCCGCCGCTGACACGCCTCGAGAAGCCTGCGGTGTGTTCGGCGTATGGTCCTCCGAAGTCGATGTCGCGCGCCTGACCTTCTACGGCATCTACGCGCTCCAGCATCGCGGCCAGGAGAGCGCGGGAATCTGCGCCACCGACGGCAAGACGCTGCACCTGCAGACCGGCATGGGCCTCGTCTCGCAGGTCTTCACCGAAGACGGGCTTGAACCGCTCGACGGCGTCGCCGCGATCGGCCACACCCGATACTCGACGACCGGATCGAGCCGCTTCCGCAATTCACAGCCGATCGAACTGTGCGACCCGAACAACCAGCAGCCGGTGGCGATCGCGCACAACGGCAACGTGGTCAACGCCGCGGAGATCCGCGCGCAGTTGATGGAATCCGGGCATCGGTTCAAGACCTCGACCGACACCGAAATTCTCGGCCTCTACCTGCTCGATCAGGGCGTCGATTGGCACTCCCGCTTCGCCGCGATGATGCACCGCATCGAGGCCGCCTACTCGATCGTGATGCTCACGCCCGACCGTCTGATGGCGGCGCGCGACCCGCTCGGTGTGCGCCCGCTCTGCATCGGCTCGATCGAGGGCGGCTTCGTGGTTGCTTCAGAGACCTGCGCGCTGGACCACATCGGCGCGGAGTTCGTCCGCGATGTGCGGCCCGGCGAGCTCGTCACGATCGACGCCGACGGCCTGCGCAGCGAGCAGGTCGTGGAGGCGCGCACGCCCGCCGGTTGTGTCTTCGAGCACATCTACTTCGCCCGGCCCGATTCGTTCCTTGATGGCCATCTGGCCTACGAGTCGCGGCGGCGGATGGGCCGCGAGCTCGCGCGCGAGCACCCGGCCGACGCGGACCTGGTGATCGGCGTGCCGGATTCCGCAACCGCGCACGCCGTTGGCTACGCCAGCGAATCGGGCATCCCCTACTCCGACGGCCTGGTCAAGAACCGCTACGTCGGGCGCACGTTTATCGAGCCGGACCAGCGCACCCGCGACCTTGGCGCGCATCTCAAGTACAACCCGATGAAGTCGGTGCTCAAGGGTCGCCGCATTGTGGTCATCGACGACACGATCGTGCGCGGCACGACGACGCCGCGGATCGTCAAGCTGCTGCGCCAGGCCGGCGCTTCCGAGGTGCACATGCGCATCTCAGCGCCGCCGATCCGGCACGCCTGTTACTTCGGCGTCGACATGGCGACCCGCGCCGAGCTGATCGCGGCGAATCACAGCGTCGAAGAGATTCGCGAGCACATCGACGCCGATTCGCTCGGCTACCTGAGCATCGAGGGGCTGCTGCGCGCCGTCGATCTGGGCAAGCCATCCTGCCTGGCCTGCTTCAACGGCGTCTACCCCGTGCCGGTGCAGTTCGGCATGGACAAGCTGATGTTGGAGCGCGAAGCGGCGCCGATCCAGCTTGCCGGAGCGCTGCGCTAGATGACCGAGCCCGGGACCGAGACGTCGAGCGCGCCGCGCTACGGCGCAGTTGGCGTCGATATCGACGCGAACGATCGCCTGATCCCGCGCTACCGCGAACTCGCCGAGCTGGCCCGTCGCCCCGAGCAGGTCGGCGCGGTCGGCGCCTTCAGCGGCCTGTTCGACCTGAGCGCCTGGGAGCGGCCCACGCTGGTCGCCTCGACGGACGGCGTCGGCACCAAGGTGTTGCTGGCGAGTCTCGCGGGACGCCTCGACGGGGTCGGCCGCGACCTCGTCAATCACTCGATCAACGACATCCTCACCGCCGGCGCCGAGCCGCTCTTCTTTCTCGACTACCTCGCCGGCAACGGGCTGTCGGAAGACGAGAAGGTGGCCGTCGTCTCCGGCGTCGCCGAAGCCTGCCGCGACTCCGGCGTGGCGCTGCTGGGCGGCGAAACGGCCGACATGCCCGATCTCTACCGCGCCGGCGAATTCGACCTCGCCGGCACGATCGTCGGAGTGGTCGATCGCGAGCGCGCGATCACCGGCGAAACCATCACGGCCGGTGACGTGCTGATCGGCCTGCCCAGCAACGGGCTGCATACCAACGGGTACTCGTTGGCCCGCGACGCGCTCGGCTTGCGCGGCGACGACGCCGACCGCAAGGACGACGACGAGGCACGGCGCGCGACGCTGCTGACCCACGAGCCGCAGCTCGGCGAAACGCTCGCCGACGCGCTGCTGCGCCCGCACATCGCCTACTGGTCCGCGCTGCGACCCGTGCTCGGCATGGTCAAGGGACTGGCGCACATCACGGGCGGCGGCATCGCCGGGAATCTCGAGCGGGTGCTGCCCGCCGAGCTCGGCGCGAGGCTCGATCGCGCTATCTGGTACGAGCCACCGATCTTCAGGCTGATTCAGCGCGGCGGCGAGATCGAAAGCACCGAGATGTTCCGCGTCTTCAACATGGGCGTGGGAATGATCGTGGTCGTCGCGGCCGCCGACGCGGCGGCGCTGTGCGCCGCGCTCGACGGCGCGGAGCGGATCGGCGAGGTGACCGCCCGGAGCGCGTGGCAGGCCGGGGCACGGGTGCACATTGATGGTCTCTGAGCAGCCGGCACGCTTGACCGTCGAATGGGGCGAGCGTACATTCCGCTTGCGCCGGATTGCGCGCTGTCATGGTGCGTGATCACGGCTCGCCGCCGGTTGCCTGTGAGCGCTGCGGCTGCGACCGTATGAGTCGAGCGAGGCCCGCGACGGGCGCGATGGAACAGGATGGACCGTGGGCCTGATCGAATTCGCCCTCGTGACGATCCCCTTCCGCTCGGAGATCATGGAGCTGCCGCTGGTGGCGCTGACGATGCTGTTCTGCTTCGCCGCGCTGGTCGTGCTTGGCCGCTGGTGGGAGCGCTAATCCACCATGGCTGAACTCGAACGAGCGCCGCGCAAGTCGATCAACGAGCTGCTCTACGACCTGCTGTTCAAGAACTACATCTGGCAGTCGATCTTCCGCACCGGCTATCCGAACACGCCGCGCAACCAGATGCTTGCGGTCGCGACCAACGTCTTTCTGCACCTGCACCCCACGCGGATCCACCGCACCCACGTCAAGATCACCCACACCTACTGCCTCGGCGGCCTCTCCTTCTTCATGTTTCTGGGGCTGACCGTGACCGGCGTGCTGCTGATGTTCTACTACGTGCCCTCGGTCGAGCGCGCCTATCAGGACATCCAGGAGCTCGAGACCAACGTGCGCTTCGGGCAGCTGCTACGCAATCTGCACCGCTGGATGGCGCACGCGATGATCATCCTCGTGCTGATGCACATGATGCGCGTCTTCTACACCGGCGCCTACAAGCCGCCGCGCGAGTTCAACTGGGTGGTCGGCGTGGTGCTGTTCATCCTGACCCTGCTGCTTTCCTTCACCGGCTACCTGCTGCCGTGGGACCAGCTCGCCTTCTGGGCGATCACCGTAGGCACCACGATGGTCGGCTCGGCCCCGGTGCTGGGCGACGAGAGCAAGTTCCTGCTGCTGGGCGGGTTCTCCGTCGGTCCCAACGCGTTGATTCGCTTCTACACCCTGCATGTGATCGGATTGCCGCTGGTGATCTCGGTCTTCATGGCAGTGCACTTCTGGCGCGTCCGCCGTGACGGCGGGCTCGCGCGGCCGCTGTAGCGAGCGGGGGAGGCCAAGCATGGTCAGTCGTGCCGCCGCCGCCGTGCGCACCCGACCGCGCCGTGAGCGTGAGTCGGAAGTGCTCGTCTGGCCGGACCTCGTCTTCATCGAGTTCATCTCGGCCGTGCTCTTCTCGATCGCGCTGCTGGTGCTCTCGGCGATGGTCAACGCGCCGCTGCTCAACCGCGCGGACCCCGACACCACGCCGAATCCTTCCAAGGCGCCGTGGTACTTCCTCAACCTGCAGGAGCTGCTGCTGCACATGGAGCCGGCCTGGGCCGGGGTGATCGTGCCCACCATCGCGCTCGTGTTGCTCGCCGCGATTCCCTACTGGGACCGCAAAACCGACGGCCAGGGCGTCTGGTTCGGGACCCGCTTCGCCGGCCGCCTCGCGATCTTCGGTTTCACCGCCGCGGTCATGCTCACCAGCCTGCTGATCATCTACGACGGGTCGCTGCACGTGATCTGGACCGAGAACATCATCCGCGGGACCGGGATCAACAGCGATTTCCAGTGGCCTGCGTGGCTCGACTGGTTCCGCAACCTGCGCGGGCTGGACACCAGCATCCCCTGGGAGTCACTGGGCTTCACCATCGGCGGGTTCACGATGTTCGAGAATTGGCGGGCGATTCCACTGGGGATCCCCGGCACCACCACAGATCCGTGGTTACTCAATCTGAACTTCCCCTCGTTCCTGTCGCAGCAGCTTGTGCCCGTCGCGACGATGGTCGGGCTGCCGATCATGTTCGTGCTGTTCTGCAAGCTGCTCGGCTGGGTTCACACCCGCCGCGACATCGCGCTGCTGATTTTCAGCGCCTTCATCGGCGTCTACCTGACGACCACCATCGTCGGCACGGCGTTCCGTGGCCAGGGTCAGGATTTGCGTCCGCCCTGGGACATCGTGGTGCTGGAGGAGTAGACGAATGCTGTTCGATCTACCGACATCAAGGATGAGTGTGCGCCGTGTCTGAGCGTCGCCAACCGACCAGTGAGGGTGGGCGGCAGCAGCGTCTGCCGGCGGCCGCCGAACCCTCGGGCAGCTCGCGGCCGGCGCGCGCGCCGCACCTCGCGCCCGGAGCGCGTGGCGGCGTCGTCGCCGACCAGCAGGGTGAGCGCGCGATCGTCACCCGCGCCCAGCGCCGCCGCGCGCGGGCCGGCCAGGTCACCCGCCGCCAGCTGCTGCGCGTCAGCTTCTGGGGCTTCTTCATGTTCGGCCTGACCGGCGGGCTCGGCGCATTCCTGGCCAACTTCTGGCCGCGCAACGTGACCGGCTTCGGCGGCAAGATCTCGGTCGCCGCATCCGTCGTGCCCGAGGGCGGCGACGACCCGGAGCCGGTGCAGATCGGCAAGTTCTACCTCTCGCATCTCAACGCCGGCGCGGGCACGCACGGCGGCTTCGGCGAAGAGGGCGACCAGGGCCTGTTGGCGCTGTGGTGGAAGTGTCCGCACCTCGGCTGCACCATCCCCTGGCGCTCCGATTTCCCGTTCGAGGGCGTTTCAGGCTGGTTCCGCTGCCCGTGCCACGGCTCCACCTACACCCCCGGGGGCATCCGCGTCTTCGGACCCGCCCCGCGGCCGATGGACACGATGGAGATCACCATCAATCCCGACGGTTCGCTAACCGTCGACAGTGGCAAAGTCACCAAGGGCGGGCAGGACAACCCCCGTCGCACGATCCCCTACGCATAGCGCAGTGGACGGACAACGATGAGCGGCCAGAACACCGAGAAGCAGATCCTTGCGATGGTCATCCTGCTGGTGATTTCGGTCGCCTCGCTGGGCGCCTATGTGTGGTTCGACAACGGTCGTCGCACCGAAGCGACGAGCGAAGTCTTCGAGCGCGACTCCGAACGCGGCGCGCACCTCTTTGCGCGCAACTGCCGCGTCTGCCACGGCAACGACGGCGCGGGGCGCGAGAGCAACTCCAAACTCGTGGGCGTGGCGCTCAACAAGCCCTCCAACACCTTCGCCTGGCGCACCGAGAACGCCGGCCAGCTCTTGATCCTGCAGAACAGATTTCGCTTCACGATCGCCTGCGGCCGCAACGGCACGCCGATGCCGCCGTGGTCGCTCGATCAGGGCGGATCGCTCGACTCGTTCAAGATCGAGAACCTCGTCACGATGATCACGACCAACGCCGGTGATGCGTGGCATCTCGCCAACGAGGTGGGGATCGAGGAGGACGAGGTGGCGATCGGCAATCTGGAGATCGCGCTCGACAGCGCCGAGGACCTGCTTGAGGACGGGGGATGGACTGACAATCTCGAAGCGGCCCAGACCGCAGTGGCCGCCGCCGAAGCCGACGACGCGCAGCTCGCTCGCCTGCGCGACGCCGTCGCGCAGGCCGGCGCCGACCTCGACGCACTGAACGAGGACGGCGCGGACGCCGACGAGATCGCCGCCGCCGAGGCCGACCTCGTTGCCGCGAACAGCGCGCTGGCTGACTACGAAAAGCCGTACACCCGTCTCGTGCTCGCCTTCATCAAGGTCGCGACGGCCGATTCCGACGACGACAGCGATCCGGTCGTCGAGGCGCAGGGGCGGCTTAACGAGGCCAGCTCAATCGCTCGCGGCGTCGCCGAACAGCGAGCCTGGCTCAAGGTCGTCAGCGACCTCGCGGTCGCGCATTCGAACCTCGACGAGGCCGAAGAACGCTTCGCCGCCGGCTTGCCGATCGCCCTGGCGCCGGCGCAGGTCACATCTGAAACGTGCGGTCAGGTGCACAGCTTCGGCACGATCGAGGAATTGATCGTCGCCGCTGAGGGTGAGGAGCTGGGCGGCTGGCTCGCATCGCGCGGCTCCGACGACGGCTAGGACACGCCGGACAACACGGCGCGATCACGTAGACTTTCGGCATTGTGCCGACCCAGGAGGAATTCGATGGCAGCAGCCCAGACCGGTAAGCGCTACGTGTGCACCAGCTGCGGGGCGGAGTTCATCGTCACACGTGGCGGTGAAGCCGAGCTCAAGTGCGGCGGCAATGCGCTCGAAGAGAAGAAGTAGCCGGCGCCCCCACCAGCCAACCAGCCAGCCAGCACAGCGCAGGAGGCAGCACGATGGCAGTGCAACTCGGTAAGCGATACAAGGACGAGACGACCGGCGTCGAGGTGCTCTGCATCAAGCCGGGCGAGTGCGAGCTCAAGGCGGACGACCGCGAGATGGAGCTGATGCAGCCCAAGGTGCTGCCCTCGGCCGACTAGGCCCGGACCGCGAGATGGCGCAACCTGGGGCGACAGGCGGGGCGGCAAGTCTGCGCGAGCGGCTGCGCGAAGACCTCAAGGACGCCATGCGCGCACGCGACGTGGTGCGGCGTGACACGATCCGGCTCGTCGAAGCGGCGATCAAGAACGTCGAGATCGAGCGTCGCGGCGCCGAGCTGTCCGACGCGGATGTCGTCGTGATCATGCAGCGCCAGGTCAAGCAGCGGCATGAGAGCATCACGCAGTACGAACAGGTCAACCGCAGCGACCTGGCCGATGTCGAGCGCGCTGAGCTGGCGGTGATCGAGGCATACCTCCCGCAGCAGATGTCACGCGAGGAGATCGTCGTGACGGCACGGGCGATGATCGAGCAGCTGGGCGCCCGCGGCCCTTCCGACCGCGGCAAGGTGATGGGCGGGCTGATGGGGCAGCTGCGCGGCAAGGCCGATGGCGCAACGGTCAACGCGGTCGTCAGCGAGCTGCTCGCAGAGATGTGAGCATCCCGCCTTGACGACAGCTGCGCATCGATGCTGATGCGTTGAGGAGTCAGGGGCGCCAGCGCTCTTCGGCGTAGCCACGGTGCGGCGTGATATGGATCACTCTGTATGATCGATCCATCATCTCGAGCAGGGTCGTCGCTGGAAACTGATGCTCCGAGAGCACTACTTCACACCCCTTCGAGTCGGTGTCTTCAGCATCGCTGTCGCGATCGGGATCGTGCTGGCGCTGACCCCGATTCAGGGCGCCGAGCGATTCCCCCAACTCGGCGAGGTCGCCGAGCGAACGGTCGTCGCGCCCGCCGATTTGAGTTTCGCCAGCGCGCATCTGACCGAGTTGGAGCGTGAGGCCGCGCGCGAGGCCGTCCAGCCGCGCTTCATGTACGACCCGGACATCCAGCCTGCGCAGCTCGCGGCGCTGCGGCACTATCTGGACGAGGTCAGCGCCGCGCGGCAACGCCCGCTCACGCCGTCTCCCGCCGAGGACGCCAGCGAGGATGCGGGCGAAGACGCCAGCGAGGCCGGCGCGAGCGCTCGCGATGAGCGATCGATCGACAGCCGGATCAGCGAACGCTCCCACGAGGCGCTGCTGAACATGTCGAACTCGCAGTTCGTTCGCGTGGAGCGCGAAGCGACCAGGGTGCTGGGCGCGATGCTGGAGCGCCGGATCAACGAGGACCAACTTGAGAGCACGCAGCTCGGTGTCGCCGCGCAGCTCGACCCCGACACGTCCGTCTTCCAGGCGGCGCTGGTTGAGGAACTCGTCGCCGCCTACCTGCGCGCGACGCTGGTACCCGACCCCGCAGCCACCGCGGTAGCCCGCGACGCCGCAGCTCAGGCGGTGCCGCGAGTCGCGCAGACGTACGTCGAGGATGCGGTGATCGTCGCCAGCGGCGCAACCGTCGACGAGGTCACGGCGGAGGCGCTCAGCCAGCTCGCGCCCGCCGGCGCGCGCGTCCCGCTGGGGCCGCTCGTGGCGATGGTGCTACTCGGCGTCGGCGCCTCCGTCGCCTGCGGGCTCTTCCTGCTCCTCGCCCAGCCCGCCGCCGCCGCCAGTGACCGACGCATGCTGCTGCTCGGCTTCCTGATCGTCGCTGCGGTCGTCGCCGGGCGCGCCTGGTTCGAGTTCACGCTGCCCGACTATCGCCCTGAGTCTCTCGACCTGATGGTCCCCGTCGCGGCTGGGCCGCTGCTGATCGCCGCCCTGCTCAGCGTTCCGCTGGGCGCCATGTCGAGCATCTTGATCGCCTTGCTGCTCGGCGTGGCGGCGGTGGTGCTGCCCGACTACCGCGACGCCGCGCCGACGGGGGCGCAGGCGCTGCGTCCGGCGGCCGTGTTCCTGATCGTCTCACTGACCGCCGTCGCCGCGTCGACGCGCGCGCAGGCGCTCTCACAGTTCGGCCTCACCGGGATCGCCGCCGGCGCGGCGGCGTTCGTCACCGGCGTCGCGTTCTGGCTGCTCGATGGGTCCCGCGAGACGATTCAGCTCGCCTGGCTGGGGCTGGCCGCGGTCGCGATCGCGGTCGGCACCGCGGTGATCACGATCGGCGCGTTCTCGCTGCTCGGCGCGCTGTTCGGGATCACCACGCGGATGCAGCTGCTCGAGCTCGCACAACTACAGCGACCGTTGCTCCGACGCCTCCAGGAGGAGGCGCCCGGGACGTTCCACCATTCGCTGCTGGTGGCCACGCTGGGCGAGCGCGCGGCGGTGCAGATCGGGGCGAATTCACTGATGGTGCGCGTCGGCGCGTACTACCACGACATCGGCAAGCTGCATTCGCCGGGGATGTTCATCGAGAACCAGGCCGAGGGGACGAACCCGCACGAGCAGCTGCCGCCGCGCGAGAGCGCCCGAGTGATCATCGAGCATGTGATCCACGGCGACGTGCTGGCCAGGACCGCCCGCTTGCCCGAACGGATCCGGGCCTTCGTGACCGAGCATCACGGGACGCGCCGGGTGACCTATTTCTACCGCAAGGCAGCGCTGGCCGACCCGCGGGTCCAGCCGGCCGACTTCACCTATGCCGGCCCCGCGCCGCAGACCCGCGAGACGGCGATCGTGATGCTCGCCGACTCGTGCGAGGCGGTCGTGCGCGCCAGCCCCGAGCACGATGACGAGACCATCGGCCTGCTGGTCGACAGCGTGATCGACGAGCGCCTCCACGAACGCCAGCTGATCGACTGCGACATCACCATGCGCGACCTGCAGTCGGTCGGCGAGTCCTTCAAATCGACGCTGCGCGGCGTCTACCACGCGCGCATCGAGTACCCCGAGCCGTCGGCCGCCGAGCGTGCAGAAGCTGAGATGCGCGCGGCCGGCGCCGCCGTCGCCGTCAGCGGTGGCGGCCAGAGCGCCCCGCCGCCGTCATAAGCGCAAGCGCCGCTCCGACAACAGCGGCAAACGCGACTCGGCGATAGCATCGAAATCGCCCCCAGCATCGGTCGCTCGCGGGAGTTCACTGTGCGCTTTGCGGTCGTCGCCTTTCCCGGCACCTGGAGCGAGCACGATTGCATCCACGCCCTGCGCGATCTCGGCCAGCAGGCCGAACGCGTCTGGCATCGCGAGTCCGACCTGGACGGCTTCGACGGGGTGATTCTGCCCGGCGGCTTTTCCTACGGCGACCACCTGCGCTGCGGCGCGATCGCCCGCTTCTCGCCGGTCATGGACGCGGTGCGGCGGCTCGCTGAGCAGGGCCGTCCGGTGTTCGGCTCCTGCAACGGCTTCCAGATTCTCTGCGAGGCCGGCCTGCTGCCCGGTGCATTGCTGCGCAACGCCTCACTGAAGTTCCGCTGCCAGCCCCAGCACGTCCGCGTGGAGCGCGCCGACACGGGCTTCACGGCAGCGTGCGAGCGCGGCCAGGTGCTGCAGCTGCCGATCTCGCACGGCGAGGGCAACTACCACGCCGGCGCCGATCTGCTGCGCGAGCTCGAAGAGACCGGCCGCATCCTGTTCCGCTATTGCGACGAGCAGGGCGTGCTCGGCGGTCACGCCAATCCCAACGGCTCCGCGCACGACATCGCGGGCGTGATCAATCCGGCCGGCAACGTGCTGGGCATGATGCCCCACCCCGAGCGCGTTTCAGACCCGCTGCTGGGCGGCGACGACGGCAATCTGTTGTGGCGCTCGATGATCGAGCGCTGGGGCTGAGCGTGGCCGGCTCCCAGCCCGACCCTGACGCGCGGCAGGCCGAGCCCGACGACGAGGTGTTGGCGCAGATCGCGTTGAGCCGCGACGAGTACCGCCGCGCCTGCGAGCTGCTCAACCGCAGCCCGACCGATGTCGAGCTGGGCATGATCGGCGCGCTCTGGAGCGAGCACTGCGGCTACAAGCACTCACGCCCGCTCTTCCACCACTTCCCCACCGAGGGCGAACGGATTCTCACGAGGCTTGGCGACGAAAACGCCGGCGCGATCGACATCGGCGACGGCTGGGTTGCCGTGATGAAGATCGAATCCCACAACCACCCGAGCGCGATCGAGCCCTACGAGGGCGCCGCGACCGGCGTCGGTGGGATCGTGCGCGACATCTTTGCGATGGGCGCGCAACCGATCGCGCTGCTCGACTCGCTCCGCTTCGGCCCGCTCGAAGACGCCCGCAATCGTCGGCTGTGCGTCGGCGTGGTCGCCGGGATCGGCGGCTACGGGAACTGCCTCGGCATCCCCACGGTCGGCGGCGAGGTCGTGATCGCGCCCGAATACTCCGGCAACCCGCTGGTCAACGCGATGTGCCTCGGCGTCACCCGGCGCGAGCAGCTCATCTCGGCCACGGCGGGTCCGCCCGGCAGCCGGCTGATGCTCGTCGGCGCGGACACCGGCCGCGACGGTCTGCACGGCGCGACCTTCGCCAGCGTCGAGCTCGACGAATCAAGCGTCGAGCGCCGGCCCGCGGTGCAGGTCGGCAACCCATTCCTCGAGAAGCTGCTGATGGATGCGTGCGTCGGCCTCGTCCGCGAGCACCGCGACTGGATCGAGGGCCTGCAGGACTGCGGCGCAGCCGGCCTGACCAGCTCCACGGTCGAAATGGCCGAGCGCGCCGGAGTTGGGATCATCCTCCATACGGAGCGCGTCCCGCGCCGCGAACGCGGCATGACGCCCTACGAAGTGATGCTCTCCGAGTCGCAGGAGCGGATGGTCGTCTCGGTGAAGCCCGGCCACATCGGCGATGTCGCCGCCTGGTTCGAGCAGTGGGAGCTCGACGCCACCGAGATCGGCGAGGTCACCTCCGACGGCCTCGCCCGCGTCATGGAAGGCGCCGCCGAGGTCGCTGCGGCGCCCGTCCGGATGCTGACCAACGCCCCGACCTATGAACCCGTCGCCGCACGCGACCCCGCCGCCGCGGCGCGCGCCGCGTTCGATCCCGCCACGCTGCCCGACCTCGACCCGGCGGATGCGAACGACGCTCTGCTGCAACTGCTCGCCTCACCCAATATCGCGTCCAAGCGCTGGGTCTGGCGACAGTACGATCACATGGTCGGCACAAACACCGTCGTCACGCCCGGCTCGGATGCCGCCGTTCTGCGCATCCGAGGTCTCAAGCAGGGACTCGCCGTCTGCACAGACGGCCCCGGCCGCGCGGTTGAACTCAATCCCTACGTCGGCGCCGCCCGCGCCGTCGCCGAGGCGGCGCGCAACATCGCCTGCACCGGCGCGCGACCGGTCGCTGTCACCGATTGCCTCAACTTCGCCAATCCCGAACGCCCGCACATCTACTACCAGCTGCGCGAGTCGATCCGCGGCATGGCCGACGCCTGCCGTGCCTTCGATGCGCCCGTCGTCTCCGGCAACGCCTCGCTCTACAACGAGTCGGACGACGGCCCGGTGCTGCCCACGCCGGTGATCGGGATGCTCGGCCTGCTCGCGGGCCCGGAGCTGGCGGTTCGCTCGGCGTTCCGGTCGGAGGGCGACATCGTGATCCTGCTCGGCGCGGGCCTCGAGCAGCCCGCCGCCTCACTCGGCGCGAGCGAATACCTCGCCGTGCGTCACAGCCTCAGCGCCGGCCCGGTCGAGGTCGACCTCGACGCCGAGCGCCGTCTCGTCGATTGCCTCGTCGAAGCCGCAGAAGCTGGGCTCCTTCGTTCGGCCCACGACTGTAGCGAGGGCGGTCTGGCGGTCGCGCTCGCCGAGTCGGCCATCGGCGGGGGCGTCGGAGTGCAGGTCGCCGGCGAGCTCGGCGTCCGCCTCGATGCCGCCCTCTTCGGCGAATCCGGCCACCGCGCGATCGTCACGACCAGCCTCGAATCCGCCGCCAGACTGCGTGCCATCGCCGCCGCTCACCACGTCCCTCACACCGAGCTCGGCCGGGTCGGCGGCGACCGGATCGCGATCAGCGACGCGATCACCGTCCCAGTGTCAGCCGCAGCGGCCGTGTGGGACTCAGCTCTGCCACGGCTGCTGGACGTCTAGCCGCACCGCCTGAGCCTGCCCGCCGCGCTGAACCAACTGTGCCTAATCGCCTGCGGCGGCAGCGCCTTGCTGACGCACGGCGGTGATGCCGGCGTCGTGGAAGCGCTCGATGTCGCTCCAGTCGTAGCCGAGGTCGAGCAGCACCTGCTCAGTGTTCTGGCCCAGCTCCGGCGCGGCCGTCTGCACCTTCGTCGCCGTCTCGCTGAACTGCACCGGGATGCCGACCACGCGATGGTTCTCGAAGTTCGCGTGCGGCACCTCCTGGAGGTAGCCGTTGATCCAGAAGTGCTTGTCGTCGGCCACCTGCTGGTAGTCGTAGACGGGACCGCAGGGGATTCGCCCCGCGACCAGCCGCTCGATCCACTCGTCGCGAGGGCGTGTGAGGAAGACCTGCTCCAGCTCGTTGCGCAGCCAGTCCTCGCTGTCGCGCCGCGCGAACGGGTCGACCGTGCGGTCGTCAGTCAGCAGATCGGGACGCTCGATCGCCGCACACAGCGCCGGCCACGTCTTCGGGTCGAGCAGGCCCATCGTGAACCACTCGCCATCCGAGCCCTGATACCAGGAGAAGGTCGCGCTGAAGCCGCGACCCGGCTTGAGCCGGTGCTGCATGCCGTTGTGCAGGAAGGCCTGCAGCGACAGCACCTGCAGCGACATCATCGCGCCGAGTTGCGAGACGTCGATCTTCTGGCCCACGCCATGCTGGGCGCGCGCGAACAGCGCTGTGACGATCCCGTAGGCGAAGACGATCGAGCCGGTCTGGTCGGCCAGTCCCCACGGCGCGGTGATCGGGCGCTCGCCGGGCCCGCCGCCGAGCGCGACCATCGCGCCCGACATGCCCTGCGCGACGACGTCGAACGATCCGCGCGTCCTCCACTCGCCGTTCGGCCCGAAGCCCGAGTTCGTCGCGTAGATCAGCTGGGGGTTGATCTTGTGCATCGCTTCGTAGCCGATGCCGATCGAGTCGAGGTAGCCGGGGCGGAAGTTCTCCGTGAGCACGTCGGCCTCTGCGACCAGCTTGTGCACCAGCTCGAGCGCGCCGTCCGCGCGCAGGTCGAGCGTCATGCTGCGCTTGCCGCGGTTGAGGCCCTCGAAGTAGGAACAGAAGCCGTCCGGGCCGACGCCCAGCTGGCGGCCGGGGTCGCCGTTGCCGGGCATCTCCACCTTCAGCACGTCCGCGCCCATATCGGCCAGCATCGCCGTGGCGTGCGGACCGTTCTGGTAGCGGGTGAAATCGACGATCTTGATTCCCTCAAGCGGTGCGGGCATGTCGCTGCTCCTTGCTGACCCAATCGGGCGGCCAACGCCTCTGAATCCAGAGAGTATCCGATCGCATCGGGCGAGTAGGATGCCGCCATGTCCACGGAGAAACGCGACGAGTCGGAGACCGACGTCCCGGAACCGTCAGGCGCACGGAAGCGCAAAAGGTTCCCACATCCGCTGCTGGGGGTGGTCGCGGTGATTGTCGGCTACTACTCGCTCGACCTGATCTACGGCGCGCTCGAACCCTCACTGGGCGCGGTGCTCTCGGGCGTGCTCGCCGCGATCGCGGCGTTCGCGCTGGCGATGGCGCTCTACTACGGCGGTATGTACCTCGCCAGGCGCGCGCCGCGGGGTAGCCCCGACTGATCGGCTGAACATCCTCCGGCGGCTACGCTGCCGCCATGGTCGCGCAGGTCTTCGACTCGGCGGATGCGGCGGTCGCGGGCATTCGCGACGGCTCGTCGATCATGGTCGGCGGCTTCATCTCCGCCGGGTCGCCCTCCAACCTGATTCGCGCCGTCGCCCGCAGCGGCGCAACCGGCCTGACCGCGATCGCCAACAACATCGGGCTCGGCGACCTGCTCGATGAGCTGTGTGAGGATCGGCAGCTGGAGCGGGTGATTGCGACGTTTGCGATCCGCGCGTCGGGCAGCCGCAGCAGCCGCTTCGAGCAGCAGTACCGCGCCGGCGAGGTCGAGCTGGAGCTGGTCCCGCAGGGCACATTGATCGAGCGCATCCGCGCCGGCGGCGCCGGCCTCGGCGGCGTCCTGACCAGGACCGCTGTCGGCACGATCGTCGCCGAGGGCAAGCCGATCGTTGAGCTCGACGGCGAAGAGTGGCTGCTCGAGCGCCCGCTGCGAGCGGATGTGGCGCTGCTCAAGGCCGCCCGCGCCGACACGCTGGGCAACCTCGAGTACCGGCTTGCCGGGCCCAACTTCAACCCGGTGATGGCGACCGCCGCCGACCTCGTGATCGCCGAGGTCGAAGAGATCGTCCAACCCGGCCGGATCGCGCCGGAGCGTGTCGGAACGCCCGCCCTGTTCGTCGATCGAATCGTCGCCTGTGAGCCGATCCCCGTGCGCTGGGAGGGTTGAGATGCCCGGCCTGACTCGCGAACTGATCGCCCTCCGCGTCGCCCGCGAGCTGCAGCCCGGCAGCGTCGTCAATCTCGGGATCGGTTTGCCGACGCTGGTCGCCGGCTTCGTCGAGCCCGGCGACGGGATCCTCTTCCAGGCCGAGAACGGCATCCTCGGCTACGCCGGCGTGACCAGCGGCGACTACGACCCCGACCTGATCAACGCCGGCGGCCAGCCGGTCGACCTCGTCGCCGGGGCCAGCTTCTTCGACACCGCCGCGTCGTTCGCGATGATTCGCGGCGGCCACATCGACGTCGCGGTGCTCGGCGGTCTACAGGTCTCCGAGCATGGCGATCTGGCCAACTGGTTCGTGCCCGAGCGCGGCGGTGGCAGCGTCGGCGGCGCGATGGATCTCGCCGTCGGGGCGCGCAAGCTGATCATCGCGATGGCCCACCGCACCCGCGACGGCGGGCCGCGAATCGTGGTCGAGTGCGACTATCCACTGACCGCGCGGCGCTGCGTGGACGTGATCATCACCGACCTCGCGGTGATCGACGTGAGCGGCGCCGGCCTGCGTCTCCGCGAGCTCGCCCCCGGGGTCAGCGCGGGTGAAGTTGCGGCGGCGACGGGTGCGGCGCTGGAGATTCCGCCTTACGCCCCCGAGATGCAGCTGTGAGCTATCCTGTCGAGCGTGGCGCGACGACGCTGCGCAACGGAGAGTCGGGCAAATGCGGGGTGTGCTGAAGGTCCTGAGTCGCGGAGCCCAGGTCGTCGCGCGCGGCCCGGTCACCGTCCACTACCCGTACGAGAAGAAGCAGCTGCCCAAGCGTGCCCGCACCTTCCCCTATCTGATCTGGAATCACGACCTCAACGAGACGAACTGCACGGGCTGCGGCAAGTGCGCCACCGCCTGCCCCGTCGACTGCATGACCACGACGCTGCAGAAGAACCCCGGCCACGCCGCCGGCACGAGCAATCACAAGTCGCTGATCAAGGACTTCTACATCGACTTCGGGCGCTGCATGCGCTGCAACATCTGCGTCGAGGTCTGCCCCTTCGACGCGATCGCGATGCTGCCGCAGTGGGAGGGCCACGAGCAGACCACGTACGACCGGCACGAGCTGATCATGGACCTCGACGACCTGCTCGCCCCCAGCCGCGCCGATCCCAACCTGCCGTTCTGGATTCCCGAGACGATCCTCGAGAAGACCGAAAAAGAGCGCGTTAACCGCAAGGCCTTCGCCGACCAGCTGGCCAGCGGCGACTGACCCGACTCGCCCGCAGCTTGCGCTAACTAGATCTCCTGCCCCGCGGCTCGTCGCGTGAGCAGCTCTTCGAAGTCGATCGCGACGGGCGTCTCGCGGGCGAGGATGTGTTGGACCCGGCTGAGCACGACATCGTCCCAGCCCGGGTGGGGCAGGATGTAGGCGCGCTGCTCGACGATCGCATCGACGACCTGATCGGCCACGTTGTCAGGGTCCATCCCGCCGCCCAGGAGCGCGGCGGTCGCCTGCGCCTGTTCGTCCGACACATCCGTTAGCTTCTCGCCGAACTCCTGCGGGCGGTTGCGCTCGGCCTCGGCGATCTTCGTATTCACGAAGCCGGGGCAGAGCACCGACGCGCCGATCTTCGAGCCGAGCAGAGCCAGCTGGCCGTGCAGCCCCTCCGTCAGCGTGAGCACCCCATGCTTGCTCACGCCGTACGCGCTGGCGCCGGGAATCAGCCCGGCGACCGAGGCCGTGTTGACGATGTGTCCATCTTCCCCGTGGCCGTGCATATGCGGCATGAACACCTGTAGGCCGTAGAGCACGCCCCAGAAGTTCACGCCCATCACCCACTCCCAGGTGCTGTCGGGCACCTCCCAGACCGCGAGTACGCCGTTGCCGGCGCCCAGACCGGCATCCTCGCGGCTCGTCACGCCGGCGTTGTTGCAGAGGATGTGGATATTGCCGAACTCCGCGATGGTGCGATCGCGGACCTGCTCGAGCGCCTCGCGGCGCATCGTGTTGACCGTCAGGCCCAGGACGGTGCGTTCTTCCTGCTGCAGTACCTGGACCTGCGTCTGGAGCGCTTCCTCCTCGATGTCGGCCAGCACCACGTTCATGCCCTCGGCGGCGAATCTCCGGGCGAAGGCAAGGCCCATGCCGCTCGCCGCCCCCGTCACGACCGCCGTCCTGCCTGCGAACTCGCGCATGATCGGTGTCCTCTCGCGTCAGTCTGTGTAGAGCGCGCGAATTATAGGCAGGCGTCCGCTCCTAGACGTTGAGCGAGATCGGCGCCCCGCGTGCCAGGACGTGCTCGACGCGACCGCGCACGATGAAGTCCAGCTCCGGGTGCGGCAGGATGTAGCAACGTTGCTCGACGATCGCCTCGAAGACCAGATCGGCCACGTCGGCGGGGTCGGTCGCCTGCGCGAACAATCCCTCGATCATCGCCGCCTCTTCGTCCGGGATCTCGATCAGCTTGCCGCCCAACTCCGGGGGTCGGTTGCGCTCCGCCTGCGGGATGTTCGTGTTGACCAGCCCGGGGCACAGCACCGACGCGCTGAGGTTCGCGCCCAACTGCTCGAACTGCTGGTAGAGCCCCTCGGTCAGGGTCAGCACTGCATGCTTCGAGACCGCGTAGGCGCTGCCGCTCGGGATCAGGGCGGCCAGCGAGGCGGTGTTGACGATGTGCCCCTCCTCGCCGTGCTCCAACATGTGCGGCACGAACACCTGCACGCCGTAGAGCACGCCCCAGAAGTTCACCCCCATGATCCAGTCCCACGTGTTGTCGGGAATATCCCAGGTCGCCGTCTGACTGCGGACGACGCCCAACGCGTCGTCGAGTCCAGAAACGCCGGCGTTGTTGCAGAGGATGTGCACGTTGCCGAAGCGCTCGATCGTCTCGTCGCGCAGCCGCTCGAGGGTCTCGCGGCGCATCGTGTTGACGGTCACGCCGAGCACGCTGCGCTCCTCCTGCTGAAGCCGTTGCACCTGGGCCTCGAGCGCGTCCTGCTCGATATCCGCCAGCACCACGTTCATGCCCTCGGCGGCAAAGCGCCGGGCGAAGGCCAGCCCCATCCCGCTCGCCGCCCCCGTCACGACCGCCGTCTTGCCTGCGAACTCACGCATGATCCAACTCCTCCACTGTGGTTATACCGAGTCGCCGGCCGCGCGACGCCGATTGAGCTCCGCGAAGTCAAGCGCGAGCGGCGCGCCGCGGGCGAGCACATGCTCGACGCGACCGCGAATGATGTCGTCCCAGCCGAGGTGCGGCAGGATGTAGCAGCGCTGCTCGACGATTGAGTTGAAAACGACCTCGGCGACCTCGCTGGGGTCCATGCCGCCGCCGAGCGTCGCGATGATGCCGGCCTCCATTTCAGGCGTGATCTCGATCTGCTCGCCGAATTCCTCCGGCCGGTTGCGCTCGGCGTAGCCGATCTTCGTGTCGACCAGCCCGGGACAGAGCACCGAGGCGCTCAGCTTCGCGCCCATCTGCTGGAACTGTTGATACAGGCCCTCGGTCAGGGTTAGCACGGCGTGCTTGCTGACGCCGTAGGCGCCGCCGCTGGGGATCAAGCCGGCGACCGACGCGGTATTGACGATGTGCCCTTCCTCGCCGTGTTCGAGCATGTGCGGGACGAACACCTGGATGCCGTGCAACACGCCCCAGAAGTTGACCCCGAGCACCCAATCCCAGGTGTTGTCGGGTACCTCCCAGCTGCCCCTCAGGTCCCGGCCCATGCCGGCCCCGGCGTCCTCCATGCTGGCCACGCCGGCGTTGTTGCAGAGGATGTGGACGTTGCCGAAGCGCTCGATCGTCTCCTCGCGCAGCCGCTCGAGCGTCTCGCGGCGCATCGTGTTGACGGTCACCCCGAGCACGCTGCGCTCCTCTTGCTCGAGACGCTGCACCTGCGCATCGAGCGCGTCCTGTTCGATGTCGGCGAGCACCACGTTCATCCCCTCGGCCGCGAAGCGTCGGGCGAAGGCCAGGCCCATCCCGCTCGCCGCGCCCGTGATTACCGCCGTCTTGCCTGCGAATTCACGCATGTCTGTCTCCGTTGGTTCGATTCCTGAGGGCTGACTGCGCCGACGATACGCGCGACGGAGCGGGCGGGTCGGCTCGCGCCTCAGCGCAATACGAAGCGCGCTTCAGCACAATACGAAGCGCGCCTCAACGCGACGCGAAGCGCGACTGGAAGATGTCGAAGCCGGGCGGGATCTCGTTGACGGTGATGCCGCCGTCGACGTACAGCGTCTGGCCCGAGGTCCACGCGGCCGCGTCGCCGGCGAGATACAGCGCCATCTGCGCGATGTCTTCCGGCTCGCCCAGCCGCCCCATCGGCGTCGCGCCGACCATCGCCTCATCCCAGCCCGGCACGTCCCGCGCACGGGCGGTCAGCGGCGTCCTGGTGTGGCCCGGCCCGATCGCATTGACGCGGATGCCGTACTGCCCCAGCTCGAGCGCCGAGACCTTGGTCAGCATCACGACGCCGGCCTTGGCCGCGCAGTAGGCCGCCAGCCCGGCCGTCGCGTGTGTGGCGTTGATGCTCGCCGTGTTGATCAGGGATCCGCCCTCGCCCTGGGCGATCAGCTGCCTCGACTCGTGCTTGATGCAGAGGAACACGCCCGTCATGCAGACCTCGACGATTCGCTGGAACTGCGCCAGCGGAAAGTCCTGAATCGGCGCCAGCCCCGCGATCCCGGCGTTGTTGAAGGCCACGTCGAGCCGACCGAAGCGCTCGACGCAGGCCGCGACCATCCCCTCCACGTCGGCTTCGTTGGTGACATCGGCGCTGACCGCCACCGCGCTCGGCCCGAGCTCGCGCGCCGCGTCGTGCACGGCGTCGGCGTTGCGGTCGGCCATCGCGACCTGCGCGCCCTCCCGCGCGAAGAGCTGCGCGGTCGCCAGGCCGATTCCCGATGCTGCGCCTGTGATCAGCGCCACCTTGCCATCGAGCGTTGCCATGGTGCATTCCTCCCAGAATCCAGCCCGCCAGCTGGTTGCTCAGCAGGCTACGATTGCCCGCCAGTTCGAGCCCGCCGCGGGCCACGCGGACGCTTGGGAACGCGATCTCACCCGCGTCAGGATTGCACGAACACGGAGCGTCGAATTCGCTACGATCCTGCCCACACCGGTCAACGCACCCTGAAGGAGAGGCTCGTGCCGCACCACGAACAGCTGCTCAGCGACCCGGTCGGCGTCCTGCGCCGCGCCTGGGGCGACACTGGTTGTCGCGCCGCGATGATCGCAGCAGCGCTGATCTTCATCTTCGAAGCGATCATCTCGGCAGTCGATGTCGAGCTTGGCGTCGCCTGGATCCCCTGCGTCATCTCGCTGCTTGCGATCGGTCGCTTCCTGACCCTGCGACCGCTGCGCGGCGACCTGCATGATGCCGAGAATCTCAGCCTGCTGCTCGGCCTGCTTGGCGTGCTGGCTGCGGAGTCAATCTTCTGGTTCACCAGCGTGGGCGACAGCTTCGCCGCACACGTGATCTTCTGGCCGTACGCGCTCACGCTGATGGCCGTCGTGCTCGCTGCGCGCGCGCTTGCGGACTACGCGACCCGACCGCTTGTCGCCTGGGCGCTACTCTTCTCGCTCTTGTTCTTCAGCGCGGAGATGATCGGCTGGGCCTCGAACGCATTGGTGCCGGGTCCGTCGTTCTCATGGGGCGTGATCGCGACCGTCTTCGCTCTGTTCGCCCGCTGGGTGGTCGGGCGCGGCTTCGCCGGCTCGATCGTCAGCCCGCTCAACGTCGCGACCTCACTGTTCATCTTCCTCGTCTGGTGGCTGCAGTACGGCGCGGAAGTCAGCGGCGTCGGCGCCGACCCCTGGGGCTTCCAGGAGCTCTACTGGCCCTGGATCGTGATGACCACGGGCATCGCCGCCGGCTGTGCGATCGCCGCGCCCTACATCACGGACTGTCTCAAGCGGCGCGCCGGCGACACGGACTGAAGGCGCGAGTCGGCGCCTCCGACTTGATCGATCCCGCCGGCGCCTGGAGGCCTTGCGATGCTGCAGCACGAGCGCTTGATCAACGACCCAGGCGGCACGCTGCGCGGTATCTGGAGCGACACGGGCTGGCGCTTTGTCGTGATCGCCGCGGCGCTGGTGTTCATCCTCGAGACGGTCGCGGAACTGGTGGGGCTCGCCGAGAGCTCGGCGTGGTGGTTCGCGCTGACGCTCACAATCGTCTGGATCGCGCGCAGCCTCGTCTCGCGTCCTCTGCGCGGCCGGCTGACGGACACCCCAAACATGACCGTCGTGCTGGCAGTCGTCGGCATGACCAGCATGCAGGGCATCTTCAGCTACACGACGGTGGGCGCGACGTTCTCGGCCGAGCCGATCTTTTGGCCGTACTCGCTGATCATGATCGGCACGCTGATAGCGGCTCGGTGTGCCGCGCCCTACGCGGCGCAGCCGCTCAACATCTGGCTGCTGGCCTATGCGTTCCTGGTCTTCTGGCTGCACCTGGTGATGTGGACGAGTGAACTCTCGTTCGTCGACCCGCCGTTCAGCTGGGGCCTGGCGATCATGGGGCTGGCGCTGCTGGCCCGATGGATTGCGGGCCGCGGCTTCGACGGCCCGGTGCTGAGTCCGCTCAACGTCACCGTCGCGCTCACGATCTTCCTCCAGTGGTGGCTCGAATACGGCGTGAACAAGAGCGGGATCGGCGCCGACTCGTGGGGCAACCAAGAGATGTACTGGCCCTGGGTCCTGGCCACGTTGGGGATCGCGCTGGGGGTGTGGCTGCTCGCGCCCGCACCTTCATCCGGCAGCGACGAATAATCGCGGGCCGAGCTGCCGCGCGCCGTCAGCCCCCGCGAACGGCGGCGGCGACTGCGGCGCGGTTTTCGTGCGTCGTGTGCGGCGGGATTGAGCAGCCGCCAGTAACGAAGACGCGGCTGGGGCCGACGGCGGCGGCTTCGCCGGCCTGGGCGCCGATCTCGTCCGCGCTCAGGTCGCCGAGACCGGTGCGGCTGACGCCGCCCATGACGGCCTTGTCGGTCGCACCCCAGACGTCGGCGAGGCTGGCGTTGGTCTCGTGGCGGTCGTCCCAGTTGATCGCGGCGACGGGGTAGTCGAGCAAGTCGGCGAGCATGTTGTTGCTGTGGCAGACGTGCAGCACGTTGAACGAGGCGTCGCGGATCGCGTCCAGCACCTGTAGGTCATATGGACGCCCGAACTCGCGGTAGAAGTCCGGCGTCGAGTTCTCGGTGCTGGCCCACTGCAGCGGCGCGTAGAACACCCCACTCGCGCCGGCGTTCAGGTTGGCGCGGCTGTAGTTGATGATCGTCTCGGTGATTCGCCCGATTGCGCCGTGGACCGCGGCCGGCGCCTCTGCCGCCGCCTGCTTGAGCGCGCGCGGGTGACCGAACATCAAGCCCAGCACCGACATCGGCGAGAAGACGGTCTGGATCACGTCGACCTCGCCGCCGGTGCGCTCGACGACCAGCCGCGTGGACTCGACGTGCTCGCCGAAGACGCCGCGCTCGGCGTGGACCGCGACGACTTCGTGGAGCTCATCGAGCGATTCGAGCGCGGACTTGACCATCGTCTGAGGCGTCTGCTCCACAGGCGGTTCATAGACCCCGCCCCAAGCCTCGGCGAACATTGACCAGCGCGGGTTGATCTTGATGAAGTCCCAGTCGTACGCCTCATATTGCTCAACGGTCTCGCCGACGAGCTCGTCGTTGCTCCACTCGCGCAGGAAGTTGTGGCCCCACAGCGAGGCCGGCGCGCGGTCGACCGGCTCCCCACTGACTGCCGCCGCCACCCGTTCGCGTTTCGTCATCTCTGTCATCGCCATGCTCCATTCGTCGCCTGCTCGCCCGCGCGCCAGCGCAGCGCGAACAACTGTTGAGGTTCTTCGATCCCGCGCAGCGTGTGTACGCCGCGGTCGGCGTAGGCGATCGCCACGCCATCGTCGGTGCGCGCGTATTGGACGGGCGGCGCCAGCATGCCCTCAGTCTAGGGAGCGGGACAGATCATCGGCCCCGCTCGCGCGCCGCTCAGATGCCCTGGATCATTCCGCCGTCGATGATGAACTCGGTCCCGTTGCAATATTCGCTGTCGTCCGAGACCAGGAACAGCGCCAGCTTCGCCACCTCGACCGCTTCGGCGACCCGTCCATAGGGAATCCGCCGCACAATCTGGTCCAGCTGCCCGCCTTCAACGGCCGGCAACTCCTGCAGCATCGGCGTGTCGATCAGACCGGGGTGGATCGAGTTGACGCGCACGCCGGAGGGGGCAAACTCGGACATCGCCACCTTCGTCATCCCCCGCACCGCCCATTTGCTGGCGGTGTACGAGATCGACCCCCCGCCGCCGCGCATCCCCGCGATCGAGGAGATGTTCACGATTGCACCCGACCCCGCCGCGGCCATCACCTGCCCCACATGCTTGAGCCCCAGGAACACGCCGACCTGGTTGATCTCGATCACCAGCCGGTATTCCTCGATCGTGGTCTCGGTGATCGGGGCGTGGCGGTAGATGCCCGCGTTGTTGATGAACGCGTCGATCTTGCCGTGGTCTTCGAGCACCTCGGCGATCACCGATTCCCACTCGGACTCTTGGGTGACATCGTGGTGCAGGTAGGAGACGCCTTCGGCGCTGGCGGCCACCGCTTCACCGTCGGAGTCGAGCACGTCGGTGATCACCACCCGCGCGCCTTCGGAGGCGAAGAGCAGGGCTTCGGCAGCTCCCTGGCCGCGCGCGCCGCCGGTGATCAGCGCAATCTTGCCGTCGAGTCGTCCAGCCATGGCTCCGCCTTTCTGAGTGTGTTGGTCAACGGCAGGCTAGCCGCGTCGGCCCCGTCCGGCCGAGACGCGGGCCGGAGACGGGGAGGGGGAGCCCCCCTTTGTCCCTACGGGACATCTCCCCCCGCAAAGCCGGGGGGAGAGGAGATCCGAATCCCATCTCCACCCGCGGATGTGGGGGAGAGCAGCCCCAGATCCCCTCTCCCCCCGCAAAGCGGGGGGAGATGCCGCAGGCAGAGGGGGGCTCCCGTCCTCAGCCCCACGCGAGGGAACCGGATTCCGCTGACCACTCAATGTGGTCAGCGGGGGGGAGCAGTTACTCGGGGGGCAGAATCACGTACGTGCCGTTGCCGTGGCCGATGTGCCGGTCGCGCGCGTCGTAGAGGTCCACCGAGCAATGGCTGAGCGTGCGCCCGCGGCGAATCACCTCCGCGCGCGCACGGATCGTGTCGCCCTCGAGCCCGCGCAGCCAGCGGAACTCCGACTGCGCCGTGATCACCCGCTCGCCCTCGGCCTGGACCGTGCCCAGCGCGCCGCCCATCGCCGAATCGGCCACCAGCAGCCAGACCCCGCCGTGCACGATGCCGTACAGATTGTGGGTGCGGTCCGTCGCGGTCAGGGTGATTTCGCACCAGCCGTCGCCGGCGTCGGTGAAGCGGTAGCCGAGGTCGCCGAACAGGGCGACGGCCTGCATGTCGCGCAGCGCCGGATAGCGTTCCAGGATGTCGTTGGTGCTGGCCAATGCGACTACCCGAGCGTCCGCTGGATCGTGTCGCGGTGCTCCTCGAAGTGCTCGCGCATGAAGCGAAACGAATCGCGCACGGTGTAGTGCTGGCCGCGCACCATCGCGCCGCGGCTCCACTCCGCGTCCTGCACCGACTCGATCACCTGCACGGCGCGCTGGTGTCCCTTGTTGTACCGCTCAACGACCGTCCGTTGGGTCGCGTTACGGCCGAGGAAGCGGAATAGCACCGCACTCACGGGGTCCATCAGCTTCAGGATCGGCGCGGGCGGGTTGGAGCCCTTGCCCAGCCGGAGTCGATCGGCCGTACGCGCCATCGGCCCCATCGCGGCGGCCATGTGGACGCACAGCGCAGCGTTGGACCAGGCCTGCCCCGGCGCGCGCTTCCTCCAGTCCTCCGGACTGATGCTCGCGACCAGATCCCGGTAGTCAGCGCGCGTCGTCTCCAGCAGCGTTCGTAGCTCGGTTTTGTCACTCATGCTGTCCTCGCAGACGCGGCCTCAGATGCCGCTGTACCAATCGTGAATCGCCGCGCCGATCTCGTGCGGCGAATCTTCCTGAACGAAGTGGCTGCCGGGCACGGTGACCTCGGTCTGGTTCGGCCAGGTGCGGCAGAATTCGGGCTGAGCGTCGTTCAGAATCGCCCCCGGCTCGGCCTGCACCGTGCCCAGCGCGCCGCCCGTCGCCGAGTCGGCGACCAGTAGCCAGACCCCCCCGTGAACGATGCCGTACAGGTTGTGGGTCTTCGCTGAGGCGGTCAGGGTGATTTCGCACCAGCCATCGCCGGCGTCGGTGAAGCGATAGCCGAGCTCCTGGAAGAGCGCGACCGCCTCCATGTCGCGCAGCGGCGGGTAGCGCGCGAAGATTTCTGCGGAGTTCAGCGCCATCTGCGTGTTGCGCGCTTAGTCGCGGCGCACTTCAGCGGTGTGCTCGGCGATGTGCCCGCCGAGAAAGCCAAACGCGCTGCCGACGGTCATCGGTTTGCCCAGGAAGACGCCGCCGTTGCCCCACTCATCGTCGCCGACAGTATCGATCACCCCCTGCGTGACCGCGAAGCCCTCGTCGAAGAAGGCGAGCACTGATTCCGGCGTCGCGCCCCGTGAGCGGATGCGGACCAACCATAAGCTGAGCAGATTCAAGGCCGCCATCAGCGGAGCGGGCGGGTTCATGCTCTTGTTCTTGCGCAGCCGCGAGACACGGAGGGTTCCGCCCCCCGCCCCTAAGGCGATGTGCCAACAGAGCTGACCGTTTGTCCAGCCGGCGTTGTCGCTCTGACGATCCCATTCCTCTCCGGACAGCCCTAAGACAAGTTCGCGGAACTCCTCCCGCGCTTGCGCCAACGCGGCGCGAGCTTCGTCGGCATTTGCGATTTCGGACATATCGTCCCGTCCTAACTAGATCCCGGCGTACCAATCCCGGATCGCTTCGCCGATCTCGTGCGGCGAATCTTCCTGAACGAAGTGGCTGCCCGGCGCCGAGACCTCAGTCTGATTCGGCCACGCGCGGCAGAACTCCAGCTGCGCGCCGTTCAGAATCGCGCCCGGCTCGGCCTTCACCAGCAGCTTCGGCACGGCACTCTCGTGCAGCCAGTCGGCGTAGGCCTGCACGATCTCCACGACATCCGCCGGCTCCCCGTCGATCGGAAGCTCGCGCGGCCAGGTCAACGTCGGCCGCCGACTCTCGCCCGGCTCGCGATACGGCAGTCGATAGGTCTCCATGGTGTCGGAGATGTCGCGGATGCAGCTGCCGGGCAAGACGCGCTCGACGAAGACGTTCTTTTCCAGCACCATCTCCTCGCCGGCCTCGGAGCGGAAGCCCTGGAAGATGCGTGCGGCGGCGGCGGGCCACTCCTCCCAGCTGACGGGGCGCACGATCGCTTCCATGTAGACCAGTCCCTTGACCCGTTCGGGATGGCGCCGCGCCCAGTGGAAGCCGAGCGCGGAGCCCCAGTCGTGGATCACAAACGTGAGGTTGTCGCCGAGGTCCATGCCTTCGATCCAGGCGTCGAGCCAGGCGGCGTGGTCGACGAAGCGGTAGGAGCCCGATGGCGAGGAGCCCGACTGCCCCATGCCGATCAGGTCCGGCGCCAGGCAACGGGCGATCTCGGTGCAGTGCGGGATGATGTTGCGCCAGAGGTACGAGGACGTCGGATTCCCGTGCAGGAAGATGATCGGGTCGCCCGCGCCCTCGTCAACGTAGGCCATCGTCGTCTCGCCGATGGTCAGGCGCTTGCGCGGAAACGTGTCGTCAGGAGAGATGTCGGGCATGGTTGCGTAAACCTCTTGCTAGCCACTCAACGATGGCGCAGAGGCTAGCAGTGCAATGCGAGGCGATCGGGGCGACCTGGTGGCGTCTCACCTATCGCTGTCTATCGTCGAGGTCGTCCGATTGGGACGACTGACAGTTCCTTACAAATTTCCCTAGCCAAGATGTTCGAGACCTCGACGTGTCGGGGCACCACGGCTGTGTCCTTGCTGCTGCGGTTGGTCCAAATCGAATGACCTCGGCCCTCTCGCAAGAGCTCACACCCATGTCTCGAGAGGTGTCGGAGCAACACGCTCCGCTTCATCCAAGAACTAGTGTCTCGTGTTCAACCTCGCCAGGCCATTCCTCGTCCGCCGATTCAAGACGGCATTCCAGCAAGAGTTCGATCGCCTCAGTCAAACTCTCAAGCGCCTCTTGTTTCGTCCGTCCCTGTCCAAATGCTCCCGACACCTCAAGGCAGGAAGCGATATGCCATTCCTCATCAACTGCGCAAATCGCAGTAAAGGTCCTCACGATGACTCCTCTTGGCGCTCCTTCTGATTCCATGAAATCAGTGACGGCTTAGCATAGCGCCGAGCCAGTGATTTGATCGGAGCTTGCCGATGCCTGTCACCGGATTCGATCACGCGGCGATCCCCGCCGGCGACCCCGAGGCGCTGATGCGCTTCTATCGCGCGCTGGGCTTCAGCGTCGTGGGCGAAGCTGACTGGCGCTCCGGCGCGATGCCCGCCTTCGCGCTCGCCGCGGGCGACCAGAAGATCAACGTGCACGACCCGAAGCTCTGGCAGAACGAGGAGTTCACGCTGCGCGGACCGACCGCGCAGCCGGGCTGCGGCGATTTTTGCTTCGTCTGGGAGGGCACGACGGAGGAGGCGTCGGCCGCGATCCTCGCCGCTGGCGGCGAGGTGATCGAAGGCCCGGCGACGCGCCAGGGCGGCCGCGGCGGCGGTCTCACCGACGGGACTTCGGTCTACACGCGCGACCCCGACGGCAATCTGGTCGAATTCATCGTCTACGACTAACCACGACTGACCACCCACTGACCACGACTGACCGCGACTCACCAGCCGATAACCACGCACAGGAGGCCTCGCCGATGGAATTCTTCGAAACGCTCTTCTCCGCCCGAGCGATGCGGCGCTACTCCGACGAGCCAATCCCCGAGGACATCCTGCTCAAGCTGATCGAGGCCGCGCACGCCGGCCCCAGCGGCTCCAACCGCCAGTCGCGCCACTGGATCGTCGTGCGCGACTCCGAGCAGAAGCAGCGCCTCGCCGACCTCAACCGCCGCTTCGTCTCGCGTTACCTCGAGGCTAATCGCGACGCCGCCAACCCGCACGTGACGCCGGAGAAGCGCCAGCGCTTCCTCGCCGCCGTCGAGTACCAGATGGAGCACCTGCACGAGGTCCCCGCGATCGTGATCGCCTGCGCCGACATGGTCGTGACGCCGCAGGGCACGTTTGGCGAAGGCGTCCAGGCCGCCACGGAGGTCTGGGGCGCCGTGCAGAATCTGCTTCTCGCCGCGCGTGCGCTCGGCGTCGGCTCGGTGCCCACGACGCTCGGGCTGGTCGACCGCGACGCCGCGCGCGAAGTGCTCAACCTGCCCGACCACATTCTGCCGATGGTGCTGGTCCCGCTCGGCTGGCCGACGGGGAATTTCGGGCCGATCCGGCGGCGTCCACTGGAGGAAGTGCTGCACTGGGACCGCTACGACGCTGCGAGCGCCGAAGCCACTCCCGCTGTCGGAGCCTTCCGGCGCGACTGAGAGGAGCCATCCGATGTCCACCGCTACCGACGAGCTCACAATGCGCAGCGACATCGGCCGCTACACCGTGGCCAACAGCTTCAGCGTCGACGCCCGCTCGATCACGGCCTTTGCATCCGGCGTGGGCGACTTCAACGAGTGCTACATGGACGACGCCCGCGAGGGTGGGCTGATCGGGCATCCGGGGATGGTCTTCAGTTTCCAGTGGAACAGCCGCTTCACGCCCGATGTGCAGCTGCCGCTCGCGCTGGTCCGCCGCGGGGTGCACGCCTGGGTCGACACGCGCATCGAACGCCCGATTCGAGAGGGCGACGTGATCACCAGCCAGGGGCAGTCCGTCGCGGTGCGCCAGGTCAAGCCCGGCGTGCTCTCGACCCAGCGCTATGTCATGCGCGATTCCGCAGGCCGGGTCGTCGCCGTGATGGACAGCGGCGGGATCACCCGCGGCGCGCGCCTCGATGGCTCTGATCAGGAGATCCAGGTGGCCCCTGAGCTACCCCAACGCTCCGGCAGCGGCGACGACCCGGTGTGGTCCGTCGAAGTCCCGATCGACCCGCAGGCGCCGCACATCTACACGGAGTGCGCGGACATCTGGAACCCGATTCATACCGAGCGACGGGTGGCGCTGGCGGCGGGACTGCCGGACATCATTCTGCATGGCAGCGCGAATATCACGATTGCGCTGCGCGAGGTGATCAACCGCAGTTTCGGCTCCGATCCCACCACCCTGCGTAGGTTTGCGGGGCAGTTCCGGGGGATGGTGATCCCGGGGCGTCCGGTGACGGTTCGGGCGATTGAGGTTCGGGACGAGGCCGATGAGACCATCGTGTTCTTCGAAATGCTCAACGACCAGGCCGAACTCGCCGTCGCGAACGGCGTCGCGGTCGCCGGCCGGCCTCACTGAGACCCACGCGCATCCAACCGTCGTTTCCGCACCCAAGTCGTCATTGCTACGGACGGACACGTTTGCAAGGGGAACTACATCGTTGAGCCCGCCATAGCCAGTCGAGTAGCTACTCTGCCCCAGCCGTACGCAGATGCTCGCAGCCTGAGCGGCGGTCATTGCAGGGGGAATGTGTCGCACGGGTCGCCTTCCCGGCGTTCAGGCGGGTTGATCTCCGTTTGGCGCCGACATTCTCCCGTCGCCAACAGGGGGCAATATGCTTGATCTCGTTCTCATCGCGCCGGGCGAGGCGATCTTCCTACTGCTGTTTTTCGGCCTCTGGGCGCTCTGCGGATTCCTGGGCCGCAAGATCGCAGTTGACCGTGGGCGCTCGGCAGGCGTCGGTCTGCTGATGGGCCTCATCTTCGGTGTCTTCGGCCTGCTGGCGCTGTGGCTGCTGCTGGGCGAAAGCACCGAGCACAAGGTGCTCAAAGAGATGGAGCTGCGACGGCGGTTGCGTGAATTGGAAGAGGATGATGTCGCATAGCCGACATCATCACGTGCTGGCGCCAGTCCCGGCCTCGTCTTCCACCCCTTCCTCGGTCATTCCCCTGTTCAAGCCAGGGGCAGGCTCTGCGTGCAGGAATCCAGGCGATCTGACGGGCCTTGCGCGGATCCCAGATGTTCTACGGCGCTCCATCGCCAGGCGGCCGCGTTGGGCGGGTTGGGTGGTACGTCGGCGGTTGAGGCGTGTAGCCATGTTGAGCGGTCGCGTGGATTCCTGCCTACGCAGGAATGACGGAGAGGCGCGGGAAGGACGGAGGGGGGGCGGAGGGGCGCAGGCATGACGGAAACGGGATGTGCGAGGAGTTACGCAAAGGTCTCCTCAAGGGGGAGCAAGCGGAACGGACGTAGTGGCCCAGATCAGCCGACCGTATACCGCTCCAGCGCCTCCGGCAGAAAATCGAAACCCAGGCCCGGTTCTTCGGGAAGCACGAGGCGGCCGTCCCGGACCTCCGTCTGCCGGTCGATGATCTTGCGGAAGTTCAGCACTTGGTCATCGGGGAAAAACTCCACGTACGTCGCGTTCGGCGACGCCGCTACCAGATGACGATGCAGGTCGTGGAACCAGTGCGGGCAGATCGAGACGCCGTACGACGCTGCCGTCGCTGCCACGCGGCGGAATTCGGTGATCCCGCCCAGCACCGCGGCGTCGGGCTGCAGGATCATCGCCGCGTCCTGGTCAAGCAGGTCCTTGAAGCGCCAGCGACCGACCTCGATCTCGCCCGTCGCCACCGGCACGCCGGTCCGCGTCGCCAGCTTCGCGTGCAGGTTGATCGCGTCCGGCGAGAACGGTTCCTCAATCCAGTAGGGCTGCCACGGCTCGTAGGCCTGCATGTAGCGCAGCGCGTCCTCGAGGTTCGACCAGGCGTTGTTCGCGTCGAGCATCAGGTGCACGTCGGGACCGACCGCCTCGCGCGCCGCCTGCATCCGGTTCGCCTCCTCGCGGACGGAGAGACGACCCACCTTGATCTTGACCGCGTCGAAGCCCAGGTCGAGATAACCGGTCAGCTCCGACTGCAAGCCCTCGTGGCCCTTGCCGGCCAGGTAGTAGCCGCCGCTGGCGTAGGCCGGCACCGTTTCGTCGTAGTAGCCACCGAGCATCCGCCAGAGCGGCAGGTCAGCCGCGTGCGCATTGTGGTCCCAGAGCGCGATGTCGATCGCCGAGAGCGCCCGGATCGTCGCCCCGGCCCGCCCATGCAGCAACGCCTCCTGATACATCGCCGACCACAGGCCCTCCACCCGGAACGGGTCCTCGCCGATCAGGATCGGCGCGAACAGATCGTCGATCGCCGACGTGACCAGCTGGCCGTTCGAGTTCCCGGCGTAGCAGAAGCCGATCCCGCGGAAGCCGTCATCCGCCTCGATCTCCACGATCGGATGGTCGCGGTGATAGACGGTGCGGTTCGAGAACGACGTCGGCGTATCCAGCGGAATCCGCAGCAGGCGCGATCGGACAGAGGTGATCTTCGGCAATTCGGTGCTCCAAAGCGCTCTTGGTCTGGTGCTTGTTGAGTGGTTAGCGAGCCGTGTAGCCGCCGTCAACCGGCAGCGCGACGCCGGTCACGAACGACGCGTCGTCGGAGGCCAGGAACGCGGCCGCCGCCGCGATCTCCTCGGGCTGTCCCAGCCGACCCAGCGGGTGCAGGCCGGCGAGGAATTCCTCTGCGCCTTCGATCTCGCGGATCTCCGCCGTCATCGGCGTGTGGATGTAGCCCGGACAGACCGCGTTGACGCGCACGCCCATCGCGCCGTAGGTGACCGCGAACTGCCGCGTGATGCCGACCACGCCGTGCTTCGCAGCCACATAGGCGCCGGCGCCCTCGGCGACCTCCTCGCCGCGCAGGTTGCCCGAGAGCAACCCGGCGAGCCCCGCGATCGAGGCCGTGTTGATGATCGAGCCCCCACCGCGCTCGGCCAGCAGCGCCGCCCCGTGGAACGTGCCGTAGTAGACGCCCGTGAGGTTGACCGAGATCGTCTGGTCCCAGGTGTACGCGCCGCCGATCCCGGCATTGTTCATCAACACGTCGATCCCGCCGAGCACCGAGACGGTCTGCGCCAGCGCGTCCTTGACCGCCTGTTCCGAGGTCACGTCGAGCTCCATCGTCGCTGCGCGACCGCCATGCTCGGCGATCTGCGCGGCGGTCGTCTGCGCGCCTTCGGCGTTGATGTCCGCGCACATCACGGCAGCGCCCTCCGAGGCCATCCGCAGCGCGCACTCGCGTCCAATCCCCGACCCCGCCCCGGTAATCAGTGCCACCCGACCCTCAAGCCGATCCATCGCCATGATTGAAGCCCTTCAGTTCGTCTCGCTGCACGCGGCAGGATACGGCCCGAGCACGCACGGCGGCATTGATTCCCAAATTCCGGCGATCGTGGCATCGGCGAGGAGCCAGACGATGGCAACGGAAGCGGCCGATGCGGGCGAGGGCTAACCTCACGCCATGCAGCTACGCTGCACGAAACACTGACGATGACTCAGTTCACTGGAGGAAACGATGCCGATTGCCGTGGGCGATGCGCTGCCCGAAGTCAACGGAACCGCCATGACTGACGGCCGGCCGGGACCGGTCAACCTGCGCGAATTCGTGGGCGACAAGAAGACCGTGATCTTCGGCGTGCCCGGCGCGTTCACGCCGACCTGCACCAACGACCACCTGCCGACCTTCGCGGTGGCCGCCGATGCGCTCGCCGAGGCCGGCATCGAGCAGACCATCTGCATGTCGACCAACGACATCTTCGTGCTGCAGGCCTGGAACGCCGCGCACGGCGCCGAGCACATCACGATGGTCGCCGACGGCAGCGGCAACCTCACCCGCGCTATGGACCTCGGCCTCGACCTGAGCGGTCTCGGACTCGGCTTCCGCTGCACCCGCTTCGCGATGATCGTGGAAGGCGGCGTCGTCAAGGCTGTGCAGCTCGAAGAGTCACCCGGCGCCTGCGCCGTGACCAGCGCCTCCGCGATCCTCGCGCACGCGTAGTCGCGCCGGCCCCACGGTGGAACCGGCGCCGCTGCGATCGAGGGACGCTGCGGCGCTGGCGCGCTACGAGGCTGTGCGCTCGACGCATACCTACGAGGCGTCCTGGTTTCACAACGCGACGTTCGTATTCCCGCTCGTCGCCAGCCTGATCGCCGGCGTCGTCTGGCTCGCCGCAGGCAGTGGCGAGGCCGGCGGCGCGGCGATCTTCTTCCTCGTGGTCACGGCGATCATGCTGCCCGTCGTGTTCGTCACCTGGCAGCGGACGACGACGGTGATCATCGTCCATGCGGGGGGCATCACGGCGCTGCATCAGGGCGTTGAGCAGGGGACCCTGAGCTGGGCGGAGCTACGTGGTGTGCGGCGGGTCGAAACGATGGGCAACGTGCGCTGGTATCTCGACGGCGCCGCCGACGCGCACATCGTCGTCGAAGGTGAAATCTCCGAGCGCGAAACCCTGCTAAACGCGGCGGAAACTAGCCGCCCTCAGTCTCCTCCTCCGCCTCAGTTGGAGCCACCGGCGTAACCGGCGGCAGCCCCGAGTCGAGCACGGGCCGCGAGTTCGCCGGCAGCACCAGCGCCGCCACCACTTCGCCGCGCTCCGCGTCGCTGAAGAACAGGGCGACCGCCGCCCCCGCCTCGATCTCCGACGCGTCCCCGAGCGCCTGCTCCAGCAGGAAGGTTGAGTCAGGCCGGATCCGAATGCTGGCCATGCCCGATGTCGTCTGGATCGTGATCCGGTGGTGGAGGATCGTCGCCGGCCCCCTCGGCGTTTCGACCTCTTCAAGCTCCTCCACCACCTCGAGCACCCGACCGGCCAGCACCTGCCGGCCGCGCAGGCCCTCGGGCTGCCCGAACGGGCTCAGGCCGCTCGCGCCCAGTACCAATGCCGTGTTGATGTCGGCCGCCGGGTCGTAGCCGACGCGGACGCGGCCCGCCACGCTCGCTGCGGCGCCCTCTTCGACCGTGTCGGTTGAGGTATCGAGCTCAAGCGTGGTCGGCGCCTCCGGCTGCGAGGCGAGGAACTCGGACCCGGCGAACCAGCCGCCCACGGCGACGCCGGCGAGCAGCGCCAGCGTGAGCGCGAGGTTGAGCAGCAGCGTTTTGCTCATCGGTTGGCCTGCGCGGTGTAGAGCGCCTGGAGCTCGTCGCCGGTGATCGCCGAGTCCGCCGGGATCACGATGATTCCCTCAAGGATGTAGGTGTTGACGTTGTCGTCGCGCCCGCCGACGACCAGCCAATCGCCGACGCGAATGTCGAGCGCGGCGATTGGCCTCAACACCTCGATCGTCGCGCCGCGATCGAAGGTCACGGTCACCGGCGCTTCGTCGCCTCTGACGATTACGCCGTCGGAGTTGACCTCGGTGACGAAGCCTGCGAGGTCCGCGATCGGCGCGCCGTCGGTCCCGACGGGCGCGTCGAGCACGCGGATGAAGTCGTCGCTATCCGCCCCGCCCCACTGGAAGCCCGCGCCCAATGCGGCGGCGAAGACGATCGGCGCGACGACCAGGAGGTAGCCACGACGGCGCACGGCCTCGAACCACTGGCGCACGGCGGTCTCTCTGTTGATCAACGGAGGGCGGGCCGTGGGCCCGCCCTCCTCAGTGTTGCCGAGCGATGCGCTGCGGGCTAGACGCCCAGAGCGTCGGCGATCTCGGGCAGGCCGAGCGATTCCAGCTTCGCGCGGCTGGGCGCGCAGGTTGCGGTGTCCCAGTCGCAGGCGTCGAGGAAATCGGTCTCGAGCTTCTCGACATCGAGGATGACGTCAGCCAGCGGACCGGTGGTCTGGTGCGTGCCGTTGCCGCCCCAGAGGCGGTCGGGCACGAAGCGCTCGCGCGGGTTGTCGCCCTCGCGCACGCAGAAGGCCATACGCAGGTTCGCGATCCGCTCGCCGGCCAGCTGCAGGTCGTCGCCCGTGAGGCCCCAGCCGGTCACCGCGTTGATCCACTCGGGGAAGCGGTTCGTCGGCGCGGCCATCATGATGAACTGGCACATGCCCGAGGAGTTCGAGATGTGCATGAATTCCGACGCGCCCTTGTGGTGTCCGCCGCGGTTGTCGTAGTCCTTGAAGTCGCGCGGCGCGGTCGGGTAGTCGGGGCCGCCGTAGCGAGAGTTGCCCTCGTACTGCGTGTGCCGCCCCGGCGTCGCGTCGAGCTTGTAGGTCGTGTAGTACTCCGGCTGCAGCTTGCCGTCGTGCATCGGCAGCTCCTGGCCGCCCACGTCGGTGCGGTAGGCCTGCGCGCGGTTGTCGCCGTTGTCCGCGTCGATCTTGGCCGCGGCGACCGCCATGCCGTCGGCGAGGAGGTCGCCGAAGCCTTCACGCTTGCCGATTGCGTGCAGCATCTCCATGATGCCGTCGTCGTTGCCCCAGGTCAGCTCGATGCCGCCGGTGTCCTCGAGGTCAATCAGGCCGTTCTCGAAGCACTCGATGCCGAACGAGATGACCGTGCCGGCGCCGATCGAGTCGAGGCCGTACTCGTTGCACCAGTGGTTGGCCGCCTGCAGCATGTCGAGGTTGGCCGAGAGGTTCATCGTGCCGAACGAGGCCATCGTTTCGTACTCGGCGCGGTGCGTGTCCAGCGGGTACTTGAAGACGCCCTTCTCGTGCTCGCCGACGCCCGGCTCCGGGGTCCCGAAGGGCGATTCGATCGATTCCGCGCCACAGGCCAACGGGCAGTGCCAGCAGGCGTAGTTCTTGGCCTTCTTCGGCTTGCCGTTCGGGCCGATTGCAACCGGCATGCCCGACGAGTCGTCAACCGTGATGTCGCCGTGCGTCATCCGTGTCGCGTTGACGACCGGTCCGGTGATGCTGTCGACGTTCTGGAAGACGACCTCGCCGACGCCGCCCCAGTTGCGCACCGGCGAGTCGCCGCTGTGCGCCGAGGCGGCGGTGATGCCGGTGGTGCCGAAGGTCTTGAAGAAGTCGCGCAGCGGAGCGATGAACTCGTCACGCGAGGTCTTCGCCAGCGCTCGGATGTCCGGGTCGGCCTGCTGGATCATCTGGCGGGTCGACTTGGCGACGACGGCCTTGACGTTCTTGGAGCCCATCACGGCGCCGACGCCGGAGCGGGCGGCCAAGCGGCCGTGCTCGTTGCAGATGCCGGCGAGCAGCGAGAGCTGTTCACCGGCCGGGCCGATCGAGGCGACCGAGGCCTTCTTGCCGTGGCGCTCCTTGAGATGGTTCTCGACCTCGATGGCGCCCATGCCCCAGAGGTCGGAGGCGTCCTCGATCGTGACCTCTTCGTCGTCGATCAGGATGTAGACGGGGCTGTCGGCCTGGCCGTACATCAGGATGCCGTCCCAGCCGGCGAACTTCAGGTAGGGGCCGAAGTCGCCGCCGCAGTTGGCGTCGCCCCAGCCGCCCGTTGAGGGGCTCTTGCAGACCGCGGTGAAGCGGTTGCCGAAGATCGGCGTGCCGGTCATCAGGCCGGGCAGCAGGCCGAGCACGTTGTCGGGGCCGAGTGCGTCGGCGCCCTGCGGGATGCGGTCGAACAGCAGGCGAACGCCGATGCCGTAGCCGCCGAGGTAGTCGCGGTACATCTGCTCGGGAAGCTCTTCGACGTCGGTGGTGCCGTCGGAGAGGTGAACGTTGAGGATTTTGCCGTTGTAGGCGAGTTCGTCTGGCATGCGGGCTTCCTGTTCGTGGTGCAACTCGTGGTGCAAATTGGGGACGCCGCTGGGTCATCACGGACGGCCGACACGGTGCTCCCCAGCCCGTGCACGACCAACGCAACACAGGCTACAGAACGCGCCCGTTGCATGCCAGATCGCGCGGGTGTGCGGCTCATCGAGCGTCGTTTCGCGTAGCGCAAAGTGTTCGTGCTGCCGTAGGCTTTGCGCTCCACATGAACCGTCTCAGTCACACCTTCGCCGCCTTCGCCGTCCGTGATTTCCGCCTGATGTGGTTCGGTTCGCTGTTCTCCGTGACGGCGTTCATGACCTCGTTCATCCTCGTGCCCTCGGTCGCCTACGAACTGACCGGCAGCTACCTCGCCGCCGGCCTGGCCCAGATGGGTGCGGGCGTGGCGCAGCTGCTGCTCGGTCCGATCGGCGGCGTGATCGCGGACCGCTACCCGAAGAAGCCGCTGGTGCTCGTCGGCCAGATGCTGCCCGGCTTCCTGATCGCCGGCATGGGCATCCTGATTCTGACCGACAGGATCTCGATTCCGCTGTTGATCCTGACCACCTTGCTGATGGGCATCGGCTTCTCCGTGATGGGCCCGGCGCGACAGGCCTGGACCGGCGAGATCGTGCCGCGCCGTCTGCTCGCCAACGCCGTCGCGTTGCAACAGATGTCGATGAACACGGCCCAGGTGATCGGGCCGATGCTGATCTCGATCGCGCTTGAAGTCTTCGTCCTGAAGACCGGCCACCTGTTCCTGATCGTCGCGTCGTTCTTCGCGATCGTGCTGCCGATGACTTCGATGATCAGAGGCACGCCGGCCTCGGTGGCGGTGGCCGAGCGTCGCTCCCCGCGAGTCGAGCTGGCCGCGGGCTTCCGCTACCTCGTGAGCAATCCGCGACTGCGCATTCTCTGGCTGTTCTTCCTGATGATGGTGATGTGCGGCTTCGCATTCCAGACGCTGCTGCCGGGCATCCTCGATCGCGAGTTTGGGCGCGACCCGTTCGACATCGGTCCGACCTACCTGATCCTTGGCGTGGCCAGCCTGCTCGTGAACGTCATGCTTGCGGGCCTGGTCTCGGGTCGCTACGCGTGGCCGGCGCTGTTGAGCATGGGCATGATCATGGCGGTGGGGTTCTGGCTGGTTGCGATCGCGCCGGGCTACGGCGCGCTGTTGGTGCTCGGGGCCGTGGTCGGCGCGGGCCGCTCAGGCGTGATGCTGGTCAATCAGTCGATCATGATGGCCAACACTCGGCCGGAGTACTTCGGGCGGGTGATGTCGTTCGTGATGATGGCGTTCGGCTTGCAGGCGTTGCTGGGTCCGGTCTGGGGCGCGCTGGCCGACTCGATCGGAGGTCGCGAGACGCTCGCGTTGGTCGGCCTGATCGCGGCGACTTCGACGGTCCTGATGGGGTTGGGCTGGTTGCGCACGCGGAAGCTGCCGGTGGCAGTAGGGACCGCGGCGGAGGTCGGCACGGAGGAGGTTGTCAGCCCACAGGAGGAGCCTGAGCGAATGCCACCAGCCCCCGTCCCGGCCTTCGCCGCGCGCGTCGCCCCGGTCGTCCTGATGGACGGTCAAAAGGCCGGCGCCGCCTCCGGCCCCGGCGGGTAGCCCAGCGATGAGCGCGCTGCAGTCGACCTTTGCTTCGTTTGGGGTGCGGAACTACCGGCTCCTGTGGGGTGGCTCGCTGCTTTCGACGACTGCGTTCATGACGACGTTCCTGTTGGTCCCGATCGTCGCCTACGACATCTCCGGCTCCTACGCGGCCTCGGGGATCGCGCAGGCCGGCTCGGGCATCGCGATGTTCTTCCTCGGGCCGTTCGGCGGCGTGATCGCCGACCGCTATCCGAAGAAGCCGCTCGTGCTGCTCGGCCAGCTCTTCCCCGCGCTGCTGATTCTGGGCACCGGCTTCCTGATCCTGACCGACCTGATCACCGTGCCGCTGCTGTTCCTCTCGACGCTGCTGATGGGCATCGGCTTCGCGGCGATGGGCCCCGCGCGGCAGGCCTGGCTGGCCGAGCTGATTCCGCGGCCGCTGCTCGCCAATGGCGTCGCGCTGCAGCAGATGGCGCAGAACATGGCGCGCGTGCTGGGGCCGACGCTGGCCTCGGTCGTGGCGATCGTGTTCGGTCTCAGCTCCGGCTACCTGTACATCCTCGTCGCGGGGTTCTTCGTCGTCGTGGTACCGCTGACGACGGCGTTGCCCTGGACGCCGCCGCCGGGACGCCGCGAAGATCGCCGCTCGGTGCCGCAGGACCTGGCGGCGGGCTTCGCCTACCTGTGGAGTAATCGGCGGCTGCGCATCCTCTGGATGTTCTGGATGCTGATTGTCGTCTGCAGCTTCGCGATCAACACGCTGCTGCCGGGCATCCTTGACCGCGAATACGGCCGCAGCCCGAACGATGCGCTGCCCGTGTTCCTGGTCTTCGGCGTCGCCTCACTGGTCGTCAATATCCCGTTGGCCGGTGTGGTCGGCGGTCGCCGCGCCTGGCCGATCCTGCTGCTGTTTGGGGTCGCGACGGCGGTGGGATTCTGGCTGACCGCGGGCGCGCCGACCTACGAGATGATCATCGCGATGGGCGCGATCGCCGGGGCCGGCAGCTCCGGCGTGATGCTGGTCAACCAGGCGCTGATGATGACCAATTCGCGGCCCGAATATCTGGGCCGCGTGATGTCGTTCATCATGCTCGGCTACGGCTCGCAGTCGTTCCTTGCGCCAGTCTGGGGTGGGCTCGCAGAATGGATCGGGGGTCGCGAGACGCTCGCGCTGGTTGGCGTGATCGCGCTGGCCGCCACGCTGCTGTTGACGATCGGCTGGCTGCGCACCCGACATCTGCCGCAGGAGCGGGGCAGCGCATCCGCGATGCCGGTGGGGGCCGCGCGTCAGCTGCCGGCGCGTGAACAGGCGCCCGCAGAGCCCGCGATGCCGCCCGCGCCGGTCCCCGCGTTCGCGGCGCAGGTGGCGCCGGTCGCGCTGATGGGTGGTCAGCGCCCGGGAGGAGGCGACTGATGGGACAGATGCGACAGAATTTCGCGGCGCTGGCCGAGCGCGAGTTCCGCCTGCTCTGGGCCGGTTCGCTGCTCGCCACGACGGCCTTTATGACCACGTTCATCCTCGTGCCGATCGTGGCCTACGAGATCTCGGGTTCTTACGCGGCCTCCGGGCTGGCCCAGATGGGCATGGGCTTTGCGAGCGTCTTCCTCGGGCCGTTTGGCGGAGTGATCGCCGATCGCTATCCCAAGAAACCGCTGGTGCTGCTGGGCCAGATCGTGCCCTGCCTGATCATCGTTGGGACCGGCCTGCTGATCGTGACGGACACCATCACGATCCCGCTGCTGTTCGGCTCGACGCTGCTGATGGGCGCGGCGTTCGCGCTGATGGGGCCCGCCCGCCAGGCCTGGGTCACCGATCTGGTGCCGCGCGGTCTGTTGGCCAACGCTGTCGCCTTGCAGCAGATGTCGATCAACATCGCCCAGGTCGTCGGGCCGGCGATGGCGTCCGTGATCGTCTTCGCCTTCGGCGTCGACGCGGGCATCCTCTACCTGCTGGTCGCGGCGTTGTTCGTGATCGTGATCCCGCTGACGACCATGCTGCCCAACACCCGGCCTTCGCAGAAGGCCGGCAACTGGCGCGCGGCGCGACGCGAGCTGGTAGGCGGCTTCAACTACCTGCGGACCCGCACCCGGCTGCGCTCGTTGTGGCTCTTCTGGGTGCTGATGGTCGTCTGTGGGTTCGCGATGCAGACGCTGCTGCCGGGCATCATGGAGCGCGAGTTCGGGCTCGACTCCACCGAAGCGCTACCCGTCTATCTGATCTTCGGCGTCTCCGCGCTGGCGATCAACATTCCCCTCGCCGGCCTCGTCTCCGGGCGCTGGGCTTGGCAGCTGTTGCTCGCGACGGCCGTGCTGATGGGCGTCGGCCTCTGGATGATGGCCTGGGCGCCGACCTACGGTCTGTTCATCATTCTTGCCGCGGTCGCGGGCGCCGGACGCTCCGGCGTGATGCTGGTCAATCAGTCGATCCTGATGTCCAACACGCGCCCCGAATACTTCGGCCGCGTCATGTCGTGGGTGCTGATCGCATTCGGACTCCAGGCGTTCCTTGCGCCGGTCTGGGGCGCGATCGCCGATGCGATTGGCGGGCGCGAAACCCTCTTGATCGTCGGGGTGATCGTCTTCGCCAGTACGGCGTTGATGGCGCTCGCCTGGCTGCGGACGCGTCACATTCCCGCGGAATCCGGCACCGGCGCCGCGCATATGGCGGGCGACACTTCGGATCTCCCTGCGGCGCCGCCGCCAACCGAGCGCCCGAGTGGACCGCCGACGCCTGCCGAGCCGCCGCGCACCGCTCCCAGCCCGGCGTTTAGCGCGGCCTTCGCGGCGCGCGTCGCCCCGGTCGTGCTGATGGAGGGCCAGAAATCGCGTACCGGGATCCTCAGCGGCGATTAGCCTGACGCTAATGAATCGCCTCTCCGTCACGTTTGCCGCACTGAGCGTTCGCGACTATCGACTGCTCTGGTCGGGGTCGTTGCTCGCCACGACCGCGTTCATGACCACCTTCATTCTGGTGCCGATCGTCGCCTACGAGATCACCGGCTCCTATGCCGCTTCCGGCATTGCCCAGTCAGGCATGGTGGCGCAGTTGATCTTCGGGCCGTTCGGCGGCGTCATCGCGGACCGCTACAAGAAGAAGCCACTGGTGCTCGGCAGCCAGATCATCCCCTGCGCGATCATCGTCGTCACCGGCATCCTGATCGTGACCGACCGGATCACGATCCCGATGCTCTTCGCCTCCACCTTTCTGACGGGCGCGACGTTCTCGCTGATGGGACCGGCGCGCCAGTCATGGGTCGTTGAGCTCGTGCCACCGAAGCTGCTGCCCAACGCCGTGGCGCTGCAAAATATGTCGATCAACGTGGCAGCGGTTCTCGGCCCAATGATGGCCTCGATCCTCGTCCTCTCGATGGGCCTGAACTCGGGAATCCTCTACCTACTGGTTGCCGCGCTGTTCGTGGTGGTGGTGCCCTTGACCATCATGATCAGCGGCAGCGGCAAGGCCACGCCGCCGGACCAACGCAAGGCGATGTCCACTGAGATGATGGCCGGCCTGCGCTATATCACCAGCCGTCCGGAGCTGCGAAGCCTGTGGCTGTTCTTCATGTTGATTGTCGTTACGGGTTTCGCGCTGCAAACACTGATTCCCGGGCTGCTCAACCAGGAGTTCGGGCGCTCCGAACAGGACGCAACGGTCGTCGCCCTGATCTGGGGACTGACCGCTCTGCCAATCAACGTCGTGCTGGCCGGTCTCGTTGGCGGCCGCTACCCCTGGCCGCTGCTCTTCCTGTCCGCCGCCGCACTGGCCGGCGGCATTTGGATGACCGCTGCGGCGCCGACGTATGCGATCCTGCTGATCGTCTCCGCCGTCGCCGGAGGCGCACGCTCGGCGGTGATGCTGCTCAATCACACGATCATGATGTCCAACACGCGTCCCGAGTACTTCGGCCGCGTGATGAGCTGGATCTTTATCGCCTTCGGCCTGCAGGGCATCCTCGCCCCCGTCTGGGGCATCGTCGCGGACGCCATCGGCGGCCGGGGGACGCTCTTGATCGTCGGCCTGGTCGTTGTCGTCGGCACCGTCCTGATGGCGATATCCCGGGCCAGAACCCGCCGCATCCTGCCGGAGCCGGGTACAGCCGCCGCCTCAATCGCCGCTGATCAACTACCCGAACCAGATGCCGGGCAACCCGAACCGAGAACCGCCCCCAGCCCGGCGATCAGCTCCTTGTTCGCGGCGCGCCTCGCCCCGGTGGTGCTGATGGAGGGCCAGCGCTCGGGCCGCGCCGACGCGCCCGCGCCCGGCGGCGATTAGCGCCCCGGCTACTCCTGCGCGAGCTCGCCGAGGAGCGCGCGGGCGGGCCAGGTGCGGTAGAACTCCGGGCTTAGCGTCGCACGCGCTCAATCGTTGGGCGGTTCGCCGCCGTCGCGCTGCGTCCGCACCCACGCCAGAATCTCGCCGACCGGTTCCCGCAGCTCCGCGACATCCACGACCATCCCGCGCAGTTCCGCAACCTCTCGGCGCAGCGCTGCGAGGGTGGCGCCCTGCTGAGCGACGATCCGCTCCAAGCGGTCAATGGACTCTCGGTTGCCTCGCGCGATGACGGTCAGGGCATCTACGAGCGTGGTGAGGGCGTCCATTCGCTCGGTCAGGGCGTCGAGGCGGCGCTCCGTTCGCGGAAAGTGTTCGCCGGTGCGGCGCTGGAGCACGCGCAGCTCGACCAGGATCTCGCCGAGCAGATGCGCCAGGCTGCTGTCGGTCTCTTCCAGGGCCGTCAGACGCTCATGGACCGAGCTGATCTCTCCCTGCAGTCCCTCGACATCGCCGTGAACGGTGGTCAGGGCGGCGATCAGGTCGGTGACCGTGCGGGCGTTCGGCGTGCGTAGCTCGATCAGGTCAAAGGCGGCGGCCAACTCCGGCTCCATGCCGGCGGCCCGCAGGATCTCCGACCAAGTCATCTCAGGTGATGTCATGCGGTCAGTTTAGTGTATGGAGCGGCGATGCGGTTGCCCGACAGGTGGCGAGGTCCCCCCATCGCCTTCCGGTCCTGTTCCCTGCCCACGTCCGTCTATTCCTCATTTGGCGCGTCGTCGATCAACGCTTCCAACCACGGACCAGAGCCCCAGCGGCGCCGACGCGACCGCCCCAGGCGGCGACCAGCGCCCCGGCTACTCCTGCGCGAGCTCGCCGAGCAGCGCGCGGGTGCGGTTGATCGCCGTGTCCGGGTCATCCTCCAGCACGACCATCGCGGCCAGCATCTCGTCGACGCCGTAGTCGTCGTGCATCGCGCGCACGCGGTCGCCGATCTTGTTGTCGGAGCCCGAGATGATCAGCGCGTCGGCCATGCGGTCGCTGAAGTCGCGGCCTGCGGCTTCCTCGTAGCCGGCGTCCTGCAACATCTGTGAGTAGTAGGGCAAGCGCTGGTAGAAGCCGAACTGCCGTCGCGCGGCGGAGTAGATCGCGTCTTTGTCCTCCGAGGCGACGATCGGCGCGTGCACGACCATCTGCGGCTTCGGTCGTCCGGCGGCGTCGGCGCCGGCCTGCTGCGCCGGCGCGGCGACATCGCGGATGTAGGGCAGCGGCGACATCCAGGAGATGCCGCCGGCGGTGATCTCACCGCTGAGCCGGAAGGCCTTTTGGCGCAGCGCGGCGATCATCGTCTGCACCTGCGTCGGGCCGCCGGGCAGCTGCCCGCGGGCGGTCAGGATCTCGCCCTCGAAGTTGACCTCGCCTTGCTCGAGCAGCGCCCGGCAGATCGTGACGTACTCGCGCAGGTGTGAGAGCGGCTTCTCGAAGGGGATGCCCCAGGTGCCCTCGATCGCCGGCTTGTGCGACGGCCCGAGGCCGAGGATCATCCGCCCCGGCGCGAGCTGGTCGACCGAGGCCGCGCCCTGCACCATCGAGAGCGGGTGGCGCGGGTAGGTCGGCACGATCGAGGTGCCGAAGGTGATCCGTTCGGCGCCGCTCAGCGCGGCCCCCACGAACACCGCGAACGGATCGGGAGCCAGCCCGCCGACGGTCAGCCAGGCGGTGTCGAGCCCCGCCTTGTCGGCCTCGACGATTCCGTCGATCAGCGCCGGCGCGCCCATCATCTGAATGTTCTGCAGCGCGATGTGCACGCCGATCCGCATGTTCTTCATGGTGAGGCCTCCTTCAGGCAAGTGTTTAGGGGGAGGATACTCGCGGCCCGCCAACTGCACGGCGGGGCGTCGCCCGTCGTCGCCACGCGATCCCCCGGACGCGAGTGTGGGCGCCCAGGAGGGACGCCCATAGCTGGCTGGTCAGCCCGGGTTGCGGGGCCTATTCGTAGACCGCGCCGGGCAGATACTCGATCCGCTTCGCTCCGCGCACGCCGTCGACGACCCCGGAGCCGGTCGTGTCGTGGCCGGGCAGCAGGAAGGCGTCGTGGTCGGCGGCGATCTGTGCGATCTTGTCGATCGACGCGACCCAGTTCTCGGGCAGCATGTTGATCACCGAGGGCGCCGCGGGGGGGCCGATCGTGTCGTGGAAATACATTGCGTCGGTGGTCAGTAGCACCCAGCCGGTCGTGTCGAGCCGCGCCAGCAGGCCCATCGTGCCCGGCGTGTGGCCCGGTAGCGAGATCGCCCAGAGGTCGCGGAAGATCTCCTGGTCGCCGTACATCAGGATCTGCGGCGCGCGCGAGACGAAGTTCCAGTCGGCGCGGACGAAGAACGCGTCGGCTGAGGCGACGTTGGTCACGCAGTGCCGCCACTCGTCCTCATGGACGACGATAGTCGCGCCGGCGTCCTCGAAGAGCCGCAGCCCACCCGCATGGTCGGCGTGCAGGTGGCCCTGAATCACGTGCGAGAAGTCCTCGGGCGCCCAGCCGTGCTGCCGAAGCTGCGCTTCGAGGCAGACCTCGGCGGTCACGCCTGAGAGGTCGACGAGGTCGGTCCAGTCGGACAGCCACTCCTCGGCCCAGTTCGTTGAGATGCCCGTCTCAAACAGGATCAGGCCGGCGTCGGGGTGCTCGATCACGTACGACAACGCCGGACACTGGTAGACGCCCTCGATGACGTCGTCGTTGGGGCGCTGTGGCGTGCGCCCGGCGCTGGGGTCGAACAGCATGTCCATCGGCACGGGGAACTTGCCGAGCTGCAGGCCGTGAATCTTGATTCCCATGTTGGTTTCCTCGATTTCGATCTGGATGTTGGTGGTTGGGCGGCTGCTTAGTCGCCGGCGGCGGCGGCGGCGTCCATCAGCAGCGGGGAGACCGCGTTGCGGTTCGGATTGACCACCTGGCCGCCGCAGGCGGCGGCCAGCTGCGGCATGCAGTCGGCGGCGAACCAGCGCATCTGATGCTCAGTCTCCTCGTGTGAGTACCCGCCGATCTCGAACCAGGTGGTGAAGAGGAAGTCGTCGTAGCCGACCCCGTCCTTGACCTTCATGATCTTCTCGACCACCTCGTCGGGCGTGCCGACGATCGCGACCTCTTTGTCGATCAGCAGGTCGGCGCTGATGCGCATGTCGAGCGGGTAGGGGTCTTCGTCGGCCTCGGCCAGCACGGCCGCGAAGCCGAACGGACCGTAGTAGTCCCACTGCAGTTCGAGCCCCAGCTTGAGCCGCTCGAGGTCGCCCTTGGGGTCGTTCGGGTCGAGCAGGTGGATGTAGCGGCAGCAGCCATAGCCGCGCCGCTTGTCGGAGTCCCAGCCAAACTTGAACTCGCCGCGGTCGAGCCGGTCGGGCCAGCCGGCGGCCGCCGAGGAGTCGTAGTAGCGCTGCACGTTGCCGACCAGTCGCGAGGTCGGCTCCGGCACGGTGAAGCAGTTGACGCCGCGCTGCGCGGCCCAGTCGATCGAGCGCGGGCTCGTGACCGGCTGCCAGACCTGCGGGTGGGGCTTCTGCAGCGGCTGCGGGATCACGCTGATCTCTCGCAGCGTGGTCGTCGAAGCCAGTACCGGGCTGCCCGTCGAGTACATGTCGGGCGGGCCGAGGTCGAGCACGTCCTCAACGGGGTGTCCGGCCTTGCCCGACGCGAAGTAGGCGATCGTCTGGTTGTGGTTCCACTTCGTGTAGGAGGGCGGCACGTGGTAGAACTCGCCGTGATACGAGAACGACGGCTCCGTCCAGGCCTTCATGATGATCTCATAGGCCTCCTCGAAGTAGGAGCGGTTGCGCTCCTGGTCCTGGATCGTCGCGCCCATCGGCCCGCCGAGCACCTCGGCCTCGCGCGGCTGGTAGCCGCGGCCGACGCCGAACTCAAGCCGCCCGCCGGAGATCACGTCGAGCATCGCGGCCGCTTCGGCGACGCGAATCGGGTGCGCCCAGGGCAGGATGTTGGCCATCTGACCAAGCCGCATCTGCGAGGTCAGCGCCGCAATCGCCGTCTCGGTCTGCAGCGGCGAGGGGCTCAGCTCGGCGCCCTCGGGCTGGAAGTGGTGCTCGGTCATGAACCAGTAGTTGAAGCCCAGCTCGTCGGCCAGCACGCCCTGCCGCACCTGGTTGGCGATGATTCGCCGTCCCGACTCGTGCACGTCGGCGAGGTTGCCGTCGTTGACGACGACCCCCTCCGCGGTGGTGGCCAGCTTCAAATCAGCCGCGCCGTTGTGGAAGCATGCCAATTCGAGCATCGGTCTCCCCCGTTTCGGTTCTGTGGGCGCCGCTCGGCGCCGCGGTTCTTGTCATCGGCGCGATGCTAGGCCGGTGCGCGCGAGTTTGCAGTCCCCGCTCAGTCGTTGTCGTAGCCGCGCGTGATCGGCTGGTCGGAGCGCTGGCCGGACGAGCCGTCGGGGGCGAAGTCGTCGACGGTCGCGCCGAGTTCGTCGCGCGAACGTCGGGGCAGGAGCTGCTGCGGCTGGCCGGGGGTTTCGGCGACGTGCAGCGTCTGCGTGGGGAAGGCGAAGTCGACTTCGAGCCGCTCGGCGAGGCGCAGGATGTCGAGGTTGAAGATGTGCCGCACGCGCATCTCTTCATTCCAGTCGGCGGCCTCGATGAAGGTGTAGACCATGATGTTGAGGCTGCTGTCGGCGAAGGTGATGAACTCCACGATGTAGTAGTCGTGGCGCATCTTGGGGTTGGCGCGGACGATCGCCCGGACGCCCTCGACAAACGCCTGGACGCGGTCGGGATCGGTGTAGTAAGCGAGGCCCAGCGTGGTCGAGTAGCGCCGCCAGCTGCGGCGGCCCATGTTGTTGACTTCGGTGTCGGTGATCCGGGCGTTGGGCATCGTGATCAGCGAGTCGGCGAAAGTACGAATCCGGGTCGAGCGGAAGCCGACCTCCTCCACGGTGCCCTCGAAGTCGCCGATCACCACCCAGTCGCCGACCTCGTAGGGCTTGTCGGCGAGGATCGTGGCGCCGCCGAGCAGGTTCTTGATCGTGTCCTGGGCGGCGAGCGCGACGGCGACGCCGGTGATGCCGAGGCCGGCGACCAGTGAGGTGATGTTGATGCCCAGGTTCTGCAGCACGAAGATCGAGCCGATCGCGGCGACGACGATCCTGCCGAGGGTGCGGGCGAGCGGGACGAGCTGGTCGTCGAGCGTCGAATCGGTCCGCGCGGCAAGAATGGCCCAGTAGTCGGCGGCCACATCGACGAGGCGAAAGCCGAGCAGGATCGCGGCGAGCGCCGAGGCGAGCGCGGCGAAGGTGTCGACAACCTTCTCGATGTCGGGGTCGAAATCGAGGAGCGGGAAGCCGATCAGGATCGTCAGTGCGCCGACCAGCAACAGGATGGGCAGTTCGACGCGCTTCTGCTCGCGGGCCCAGAATTCGCGGCGTTCGGGGTCGATCCGGCGGCGGAGGGCGTACCACACGAGCCGCAGCACTGCGTAGCGCAGCAGCACGATGATCGCGAGCAGGACGGCAATGCCGAGGAACTGCCAGACCTCGACGCCGATCACGGATTCGTGCAGCCAGCCGGCGGCGAGGACAGGGGTCACGGCGTACGCCCTCGCCCCGCTGCCTGCCGCGCCTGCTCCCCCTCGGGAGACCTGCGCGTCATCTCCATTTCCCATCTCCCCGCGCTCCAGGGGGGAGCAGGGGAGCGTGGGCGGCGGTGATCAGTTTCGCGGGATTTTTCGGTTTGGGACGGATTTTGGGGGTTGTTCCTATCTGGTCGGGAGGGCTTGGGGCGATCAGATTCGTTTGGCGGGGTTCAGTGAGGATCAGGCGCGCTGATCGGGGTCGGGTCGATCCGGTGGGTCTGGCGGAGGCGTCGGCGCGGCTGCGCGTGATGCGCATGAACGGAACTCCTGTTCTGAGGCGATGGTAGCAGGGATCTGCGGTGTCGGGGAGGCGCTGTCGGCCCTTCCCGCTCTGCCCCCTGCCTGCGCAGCGGCAGGCTGCGGCATCTCCCCTCGCGGAGCACATTGAGTGCTCAACGGAATCCGATCCGGATCCCGATTCCGCTGACCACTCAATGTGGTCAGCGGGGGAGAGAAGGGAACTGGAGATTACGCGCAGGTCTCCTGCTGGGGGGAGCGGGGAAGAGCGGAAGGTTCCGAGGGGGCTGAGATCATGCGGTCGGGTTGTGCTTGAAGCCGCTGGGCTTGTGCGTGCCGTCGCAGAACGGCTTGGTGCTCGACTGGCCGCAGCGGCAGAGGGCGATCGCCGCGCCGCTCGGCATCGGGATCTCCGAGCCGTCGGCCGCCTTGAGGACGACATCGGCGACGGGAATGATGATCGGGCCGTTGGTGTTGATCGTGATATCGGGCATCGTCACAAACCTCTCACGTGTAGCCGCCGAGCGTGCCGTTGAGCATGGTGGCGCGTCTCGTAGCATAGCCCCCGTCTCAGTCAGTCCAATTGGGCTCCGAGAGGGGTGTGGGATGCGTCTGACCGTTGATTTTCCGTCGGTGGCGTACCGCGATGGACCACAGAGCGTCGCCGACCTGGCGCGAGCGATCGAGGAGATCGGCTACGACGAGATCGATGTCTTCGACCACGTCGTGATGGGCTATCCGCTGGAGGGCCGCGAATCGGGGCCGTACCCCGCGAACATGCCGATCCTCGAAGCGCTGATCACGCTGGGCTATATCGCGGCCGTGACCGAGCGGGTCGGGCTCGGCACCGAGGTGCTGGTGCTGCCCCAGCGCCAGCCGACGCTGGTCGCCAAGCAGGTCAGCACGCTCGACACGCTCTCCGGCGGCCGCATGCGGCTCGGCATCGGTGTCGGCTGGCAGGAGTCCGAATACGAGGCGCTGGGGATGGACTTCCACACCCGCGGCGAGATGATGGACGAAGCGATCGACCTGCTGCGCGCCTCGTGGGGCGATGCGACGATCGACTACGAGGGCAAGCATTTCGTCTCGCGCGCGATGGCGATGGAGCCGAAGCCGCCGCGTGGACCTGCAATCCCTCTCTGGATCGGCGGCGGCGCGCCGGCCGCACTGCGGCGCGCCGGCCGCGTCGCTGACGGCTGGATGGAGAGCGGCTTGCTCGGCGACCGCGCGCAAGACGCGATCGCCGACGTGCAGCGATACGCCGAGGAGGCCGGCCGCGACCCGGCGAGCATCGAATTCCAGGCGCAGCTCGCTCCGCCGCCGCGCGCGGGCGATACCAGCACGCGCGACTTCTGGGCACAGACGGCTGAGGTCGCCGCGACCGCTGCGGCCGCGCAGGAAGCCGGCTTCGGCTGGGCCGCGGTCAACGCCACCGGCGTCTTCGTGGCCGGCGCCCGCAGCCCCGACGCGCTGAAGCAGTCGCTCGCCGAACTGCACGACGCGATTCGCGCCGAGACGGGCTAGCGCCGGGAGGCTCGCGCCGATGCACCAGATCGGCCGGCGAGTCTGGCGCGGAGCTGGCCTGTTGGCGATCATCGTCGCGGTCGTCGGTGCATTGGTGGGGTGGCTCGGGCCCCAGCCGGCGCGAGGCGGGCCTGAAGATGTTGTGGTGCTGGGCGAGATCAATGATCCGCTGGAGCCGAACGATGAACGCTACGTGGGACGGCTGCTGGAGGATGCGGAGTCGCGCGGGGCGACGGCGGTGGTGCTCCTGCTCGACACGCCGGGCGGGTTGGGCTCGACGATGCGCAACCTCGTGGAGCAGCTGCTGGGCGCGAATACGCCGACGGTGGTGTTCGTGTCGCCGCGCGGGGCGCAGGCGGCGTCGGCGGGGACCCTGGTGACGGTGGCGGCGAACATCGCGGTGATGGCGCCGGGGACGAATATTGGGGCGGCCGCGCCGATCTCCGGCACTGGCGAGGACCTGCCGCCGACGCTGCGCAAGAAGGTTGATGAGGACACGACGGCGCTGGTGCGCAGCATCGCAGCGCTGCGCGGGCGCAATGCGGAGGCGATTGAGGCGACGGTGCTGGAGGCGAAGGCCTATACGGCCGATGAGGCACTCGGGCTCAACGTGATCGACCGGATTTCGCCGGACCTCGAGTCGCTGCTGAACGCGATTGACGGTCAGGTAGTTGAAACAGCCGCCGGGCCGCGCACCGTGCAGACCGCCGGGGCGCAGATCGAGGGCGTCGGGCGCTCGATGGTCGAGCGGTTCCTGGAGATCATCACCAATCCGAGCGTGACCTACGCGCTGGTGCTGCTTGGCACGTACGGCGTGATCTTCGAGATCCGCGATCCGGGCAACTTCGGGCCGGGCGTGCTGGGCGTGCTGTGCCTCACGCTGGGCTTCCTGGGGATTGGGCTGCTGCCGGTCAACCTGTCGGGCGTGCTGTTGTTGGTGGCGGGGTGTGCGTTGTTGCTGCTGGAGTCGCAGATGGACGGCTTCGGCTGGGCGGGGATCGGGGCGGCGATCTGTTGGCTCTTCGCGGGCTTCCTGTTGTTCGGCGAGATCTTCCCCGAGCCGACGGCGCTCGACGACCCGCTCGAAATCAGCCGTTGGGTGATGGGAGTCTTCGGGGCAGTGACGCTGGGCTTCATCGCGCTGCTCTGGCTGCTCGGTCGCGGCGGTGGCAAGTCGGAGGCGTTTATGACGGCTGTCGAGCGGGCGATGATCGATCGTGACGGGTTGGCGCTGGAGTCGCTCGCGCCCAGCGGCGGCGTCGAGATCGCCGGCGAGCATTGGATCGGCATGACCGAAGGCGATGACATCGCAGCGGGTACGTCGATACGCGTAATCGGAATCTATGCGGGCGGGATCGTCAAGGTGGCGCGTTCGGACGACGAGGCGGCCATACTGGCAATGCGAACGGCGCCGGCGCGCGCCGACAGTTGGCGCAGCCGCGCGGCGGCGATCAGCCTGCCGCGACTATGGTCGCGCCTGAGCACGAGGAAGGAATGAACGATGGGTGTGATTCAGACAGTCGGGCCGAACGAGGCCCTGATTCGATCCGGCGGCGGCGAAATGCCGAAGGTGGTGGTGGGCGGCCGTACGTTCGTCATGCCGGTCTTCCACCGCGCGCAGCGGCTCTCGCTGCATGTGATGACGCTGCACGTGATGACCGACAACGTCTACACCGGCGAGGGCGTCGCGGTCTCGGTCGACGGCGTGGCGCAGGTCAAGGTGGCGCGCAGCGAGGAGGCGATTCGGACCGCCTCTCAGCAGTTCCTGGGCAAGACCGAGATGGAGATTCTCGATGTCCCGCTGCAGACCCTGGAGGGTCACCAGCGCGCGATTCTGGGCACGCTGACGGTTGAGGAGATCTATCGCGACCGCGAGAAGTTCGCCTCGCAGGTGCGCAGCGTGGCGTCGCCGGACCTGGCCGGGATGGGACTGGAGATCGTCTCGTTCACGATTCGCGACATCAAGGACCCCGGCGGCTACCTCGACGCGCTGGGCGTCCGCCGAACCGCGGAAGTGCGCCGCGACGCCACGATCGGCGAGGCGGAAGCGGAACGTGATGCGGGCATCCGGTCGGCCGCCGCGCTGCGTGAGCGCGAGGCGGCGCGCTACGAAGCCGACACTCGGATCGCTGAGTCGCAGCGTGGCTTCCAGGTCCAGAAGGCGGCCTACGACCAGGAGGTCAACGCGCGCCAGGCCGAGGCGCAGCTGGCCGATGAGCTGCAGCGGGCCCGCACGCAGCAGGAGATTCGCCGCGAAGAGGTCGAGATCGACGTCGTTGATCGGCGCAAGCAGATCGAACTGCAGGCGCAGGAGATCGAGCGCCGCGAGCGCGAGCTGGAGGCGACCGTGCGCAAGCCGGCCGAGGCCGAGCGCTTCCGGATCGAGACGATCGCCGAGGCAGACCGCACCGCGGTGGTCGTCTCCGCGACGGGTGATGCGGAGGCCCGGCGTCAGAACGGGCAGGCGGAGGCGGACGTGATCCGCCTGACCGGCGAGGCGGAGGCGGACGCGATTCGCGCCAAGGGCCTCGCCGAGGCCGAGGCGATGCGGCTGAAGGCGGAAGCCTGGAAGCAGTACGGCGAGGCCGCCGTGGTCCAGCAGGTGCTGGAGACGCTGCCCGAAGTGGCCGCGGCGATCGCTTCGCCGCTGGCCCGCACCGAACGAATCGTGATGGTCGGCAGCGACGCTGCGTCGGGACCCAGCCGACTCACCGAGGGAATCGGCCGCGCCGTAGCGCAGGTACCTGAAGTGGTCGGGGCGCTGACCGGGATCGATATCGTCGGCAGCATCAAGAACATCCCCGGCATCGCCTCGATGCAGACATCCGCAGCCGGCGACGAGCCGATCGAGGGCTCGGCGGAAGACTCGGGCGGTGACGACGCCGCGCAGCGCCGCGAGTGAGCGGGATGATGACCGCCGACGGCATCCTGCCGATCGGGCTGGGCGACAACTGGGTCTACGCCGTCGTCTCCGACGGCGACGTGGCCCTGGTTGACGCCGGCCCCGACTTCGACGGCGCCTGGGATGCGTTGGAGGCGCAGCTCAACGCCGCCGGCCTCTCGCGGCGCGACGTGCGGACGGTGTTCATCACCCACGCGCACATCGACCACTGCGGGCTGGCCTGGCGCTGGCAGGACGAGGGTGTGCCGGTCGCCTCGTGGTCGCAGGAGGTCGCGCAGTTCCAGCACGGGCGCAACATCATCGGCTACCAGACGCAGTACGTGTTCCAGGCGCTCGAGCGGATGGGCGTGCCGCAAGAGCGGGTCACGGGCTTCATCGAGGAGCGCGAGCAGATGCGAGCCGCCTTCCGCGCCGGCGACGACACGGGCGGCGGCCGCCGCCGCGCCCGCTGGCCCGGCCTGATTCGCGGGACGCCCTTCACGCCCGACATCCGGATGGAGGACGGCGAGGAAGTCGTCGTGGGCCGTCGCCGATTGCAGATGGTCGCGGCGCCCGGCCACACACCGGGCAATGCCGTGCTCTTCGAGCAGGCGACCGGCGCGCTGTTCAGCGGCGATCAGGTGATCCCGGGTTCGATTCCCAATCCGGGCTGGCACTTCGATCTGACGACCGAGCCGCCGCGTCGCGTTCGCAGCCTGCCGGCGTTCGTGGCGTCGCTGCAGAAGGTCGGCGCGCTGGGTGTGCGGCGGCTGTATCCGGGCCACGGCGAGCACAGCGACGCGGTCGAGCCGGAGCTCGACCGCAGCCGTCGGCACCACATGAAGCGTCAGCGACAGCTGAGCGACGCGCTCAGCGAAGGCCCGGCGACGCCCTACGAGCTGATGCGCGTGCTCTTCCCGCGGCTGCCCGATCGTCGCCTCTGGCAGGCGATGGCCGAGGTCGTCGGCCAGATCGATTCACTGGTCGAAAATGGTGACGCAACGGAGGTCGAGAACGGCGGGCTGCTGCGGATACGGCAGGCCTGAATCGGGTAGACTGGAGTCGAAGGTGAGGCAGTGAGATGCGATGGCGGACCGCCCTGCGGGATGGCGTTGAGCGCGCGCTGTGGGTGCTCTTCGGCCGGCCAACGAGCAAGATGTGGCGAGAATTGGAAGATGAAGCGAAGAACTACCCTCCGCACCCCAAGCCCGGCAAGACGTACATCAGCGGATGACGCGCCAAGACTTAGGTTGCTGCGGTTAGCGCGGCCGCGACGACGAAACCCAGCGCGATCGGCGTCCCAATCAGCATCGTGTGCATCAGGCGGGATTTGCGTCGGAGCGTCTTGCTGATCAGGGTTGTTGCCTGGTTGACGGTGAGCACGTGCCGCCACGCGAGAGCGTTATCCCCAAGTTCATTCTCCTGAGCAAACCGGATCGTTTCGGTCGGTGTCGGGAATTGAGTCACTTCCCATGACCACAGATTGCCCAGCCCGAGCAGCACGCACATCGTCGACGCGACCAATCCGCAGCCGACCAGCCACAGTGACGGATCCGCCGAGGCTGTGATCCCGATCAGGGCGCTGATCGCAGCTACATTCAACGCTGTGAGGAACATCAGTTTGCCGTCGAAGCTGTTGATAGAAGCCAGCTGCTCGTGCAGATGGGCGACAACAATCTCCAGGGACTGGCCTGCGCCCTCAGGCGGCTGAAACTCTTGGCCGTTCGAGTCGCGTGTCATTGCGGCGGCCTGCCGCGCGGTGCGCTCACAGTCGTCGGTAGATGCCGCTGGAGCCGCTGGAGAGGTCGCCGAGCGCGGCGCGCCGGATCAGCGTCAGCGCGCTGGTGACGGCTCGTGCTTTGATCGCCGCGCGGGTCTGCGCGAACGTGTAGCCCGTCGCGTAGGACTCGCCGGGCGTTTCGACGCCGAGGCAGATCGCGCCGACCGGTTGGCCGCCGTGCGGCTCCGGTCCCGCGACGCCCGTGATCCCCACGCCGATGTCGGCGTCGAACTGCTTGCGCACGGCCGCCGCCATCGCCGAGGCGGTTTCGTTGCTTACGACGCCGTGCGCCTCGATCACGTCGGCGTCGACGCCGTACTGGATTTTGGCTTCGGCGGTGTAGGTCACCAGGCCGCCGCGGAAGATCCGGCTCGCGCCTGGTACATCGGTGATCGTGCTGGCGAGCAGGCCGCCGGTGCACGACTCCATCACCGCGATCGAGAGCCCGCGGCTGTCGAGCAGGCGCGCGACTGCTTCCTCGAACGTGTCTTCGTCGGCGCCCCAGATGTTGTCGCCGAGCAGGTCGCGGATCGCCGCCTCGACCGGATCGATCCGGCGCCGCGCCGTCGCTTCGTCGGGGGCTTTCGAGGCCAGGCGCACATGCACCCCGTCGGCCTTGTGGTACACGCCCATCGTCGGATCTTCGCCCGAGCGCAGCTCGCCGAGCGCCTCATCGAGCGCGCTCTCGCCCAGCCCGGTGGTCTTGAGCGTGCGCGAGATCAGCACCGAGTCGGGGCTGCGCTCGGCCAGGCGCGGCGCAACCGCGTTGCTCCACATGCCGGTCATCTCGGCCGGCGGGCCGGGCATCGCGACGATCATCGCGCCGTCCTTCTCGACCCACCAGCCCGGGGCGGTCCCGCGCGGGTTGGGAATCGACTCGCCTGAAGGGACGATCGTGGCCTGCTTGATGTTCTGCTCGGGCATTCGCCCGCCGCGGCCCTCGAAGAAGTTGCGCAGGTGCGCCTCCAGCTCGGGCAACACGTACGGCTGCTCGCCGATCGAGGCGGCGATCGCGTCGCGCGTGATGTCGTCCTCGGTGGGGCCGAGGCCGCCGGTGCAGAGCACGACATCGGAGCGCCCGCGGGCCAGCGTGATCAGGTCGACCAAGCGCTGCTTGTTGTCGCCAACCTGGTGCATGAAGAACAGATCGATGCCCATCGCCGGGAGACGCTGGGCGATGAACTGGGCGTTGGTGTCGAGAATCTCGCCCATGAGGATTTCGGTGCCGATGGAGATGATTTCTGCGCGCATGGCGGCATTCTAGGGGTGCGCCGCGAATTGGCTGATAGCCTGACTCCCACTCGCCCGTGAGCCCCGACCACGTACACAACTCACCCACACAACCCACACATCGTCAGGATCGCGCCGATGATCGCACCCACCCTGCCCGAGGTCGCCAGAGCGGCTGAGCGGATTCGCGACAGCATCAGCCGTGTCATCGTCGGCCGCGATCAGGTGATCGATTACACGCTGGCGGCGATCCTCTGCGAAGGCCACGTGCTGCTCGACGACGTGCCGGGGCTGGGCAAGACGATGCTGGCAAAGTCGCTGGCGCGGTCGATCGGCTGCGCATTTCGGCGCATCCAGTTCACGCCCGACCTGATGCCCTCCGATGTGACCGGCGTCAACGTGTACAACCAGCGTTCGGGCGAGTTCGAGTTTCGGGCCGGCCCGCTGCTGACCCAACTGGTCCTGGCCGACGAGATCAATCGCGCCAGCCCACGCACGCAATCGGCGCTGCTGGAGGCGATGGAGGAGCGCCAGCTGACCGTCGAGGGCGAGACGATGATGATGCCGCGGCCCTTCCTCGTGATCGCGACGCAGAACCCCGTCGAGCTGGAGGGCACCTTCCCGCTGCCCGAGGCGCAGCTCGATCGCTTCCTCGTGCGCCTGCGAATGGGCTATCCCGACGCGGCCGAGGAGGATGCGATCCTGCTCCGGTTCGAGCGATCACAGCCGCTCGAAGACCTCGAACCGGTGATCGACGCCGAGACGCTGCACGCGATGGCGACATCGGTCGAGCAGGTGCGGGTGCATCAGACGGTCCGCGGCTACATGGTCGCGTTGGTCCAGGCGACTCGTTCGGAAGCGGCGTTCGAGCTGGGCGCGAGCCCGCGCGCGTCGCTTGGTCTGATGCGCACCAGTCGCGCGCTGGCCGCGATCCGGCAGCGCGACTACGTGCTGCCCGACGACGTGCAGGAGATGGCGCGGGTCGTGCTGCCCCACCGTCTGTTGCTGAGTGCCGAGTCGCGCCTGCGCTCCTCGACGGCCGAGTCGCTGCTCGAGGATGTGATGTCGCGCGTGCCCGTACCCATAGAGGCGGCGTGAGCAGCGGTATGTATCTGGCGCGGGCGGACGGGCTGGGTTCCTAGATGTCGTTCGGCCTGGGCGGCGGGGCGGCGCTGGACATCGAGGCGAGCGCGAGCAGGCAGCGCCGCGAGGAGCAGCTCTCGCGGCCCGAGAGCCGCTTCGCCGCCGAACACACCAACACCTGGCTGCGCAAGATCTGGCCGTTTGCGGCCGTGCTGGTCATGATCATCGCCGTCGCGGTCGACGAGATCATCATCGCGCTGGTTGCCGGCACGGTGCTGACTGCGGGCGCGATCGCCTGGGGCTGGGCGCGCTGGTCGCTCGAGCGCTTCGAATTTTCCCAATCACTCTCGCATACCCACGCGTTCGTCGGCGAGACGCTGGAGTTGGTGCTGCGCTTCGAGAATCGCAAGCTGCTGCCGCTGCCCGCGCTGCGCGTTCGCATCTGGCTGTCCGACCTGCTCGAGCCGTCCAACGCGCGTTTCACCAGGGTCGCTTCGATGATGGGTGAGGAGGTCGGCGAGATCATCCGCTCCACCTCGATGCGCTGGTACGAGCGACTGACCTGGCGCTACCAGATCCCGCTGCGGTCACGCGGCTACTACCACCTGGCCGCCTGCGAACTCCGCGCCGGCGACCTGTTCGGCGTCTACCGCCGCCAGCGCGAGGAGGAGGCATCGCAGTGGCTCTGGGTCTACCCCGAGGTGCTGCCGCTCGACCGCCTCGACCTCCCGCAGCTGCGCCCGCACGGCGAGCGACGCGGCGGTCAGCGGCTGTTCGACGATCCCACCCGGCTGCAGACCGTTCGCGACTACCGTCCGGGCGACCCGCTGAAGCGCATCGACTGGAAGGCGACGGCACGCCGCCAGGCGGTCCAGACGCGCGTCTACGAGCCCGCCAGTGACCTCGTCGCGGTCGTGGCGCTGAACGTCAGCACGCTGCCGGTGGCCTGGCAGGGCTTCTACGGCGACATCTTCGAGCGCGCCGTCTCGGTCGCGGCTTCGCTGTCGACCGCCTGGTCCGAGAGCCGCGCGCCGGTCGGCCTGCTCGCGAACTGCACATTTCCCGGCAACGACGCGCCGATCCGCGTCGCTCCGTCACGCGCTCCCGGGCAGATGACGCGGATTCTCGAGGCGCTCGCGATGGCCGATGTCTTCACCCTCACGCCGATCGACCGGATGCTCACCGACGAGCGGCGGCGGATGCCCTTCGGCAGCACTGTGGCGCTGGTCACGGCCGTCGTGACGCCGCCGTTGGAGGTTTCGATCGATCGGTTGCGACGCCACGGTGTCGAGGTGGCGGTGATCTACGTCGGCCTCGACGATCCGCCCCCAACGGTCGGCGGCGCGCAGCTGCATGACATTCGGGAAGCCCTGGCCGGTCTGGAGTTCGAGCGCATCGGCAGCGGCGGCGCCTGGGCGCTCGCCGACCACGAGTGGCGACCGTCGCAGGCCCCCGAAGAGCTCGACGGCGCAGCGCCCGAGCCGCGTCGGGTCGGAGCGGCGCCGCTGATCACGCCGGCGGCGTCGACGCTCGAGCGCGGCACGAACAGCGAATGGGGCCGCCCCGGAGCTCCTCGATGAGCGCCCCGATCAACGCGCTCGTGATCCCCTCCGGCACCCGCGGGCGGATGCACCTCGCCTACGTGGCAGCGCTGCTGGTATCCGAAGCGATGCTACTGATCGTGCTCGCCAAGCTGATCCCCAAGCTGATCGCCGGCGACGATGCGGAGGTCCTCTCCGTCTGGGCGGTGGCCGGCACGCTGACGCTGGGCTTCGCCATCGCGCACCTGCTCGGCTCGCGCGAGCTGAGCGGCCGCCAGCGCGTCTTCTGGGGACTGCTGATCACCGTGATCGCGCTACAGATCGTCGGACGCGCCGACCTCGCGGAGAGCGCGTCGGTCTGGGACATGTCGTGGCTGATCGATCTGGGCCGCCCGAGTTCCGACGTGTGGAAGCGCGCCGGGGCGATCGATGAGTTCTTCGCCGCGCTGCTGCTCATCCCGATCTGGTTCCGCGGCGTGGCGCTGGGCACGGCCGACCTCGATCAGCGCCCCTTCACCCGCACCGCCTTCGCTGGATTCGTCGTGCTGCTGGTCGGCTTCACGCTCGGCGACAACGCAGGCATCGAATCGGTCGTACAGATCGCGGCGCTTGCCTGGGCGATGACGTGCGTGATCGCGGTGGCGCTCAAGAACTCCAGCAACCCCGCGACCGCTGAAGAGGGCAGCGGGATTCAGACGGGCCTCTCGCTGGCCGCGACGCTGTTCGCGCTGACCGCCGGGATCGCGATCGTGCTGCTGGTCGTGGTCGGGCTCGTCGCCGGGATCGCCGGCGCCGGCGTCGTCTCGCCGGTGCTCAGTGGGATCGGCTTCGTGCTCGAACACGTCGTCAGAGGCATCGCGTACGCGCTCTGGCCGCTCTTCTGGATCTTCGAGCAGATCATCACGGCGTTGCGTCCCGACGAACCGGTCGAGTTCGAAACGATCGCCGAAGGTGTCGGCAGGCCGTTCGGCGACCTCGACGAGACCGACGGCGAGCCCGATCCCACCGCGGGCATCGTGCTGGTGCGCGTCTTCGGCGGGATCGGCGCGGTCCTGGTCCTGACCGTGCTGGCGTGGCTGTTGTTCCGCCGCTTCCTGCGCCGCCGCCCGGGCGAGGATGAGGAGCGCGAATCGGTCTGGTCGGAGGCCGACATCCTCGGCGACATGTTCGGCGGTCTGCGCAACCTGCGCGGTCGCTTCAGCCGCAGCCATGACGAGCGCAGGCCCGACGCGCCGATCGCCGAGCTTTACTACGAGGTCCTCGCCGACGCAGACGCGCGCGGCACGCCGCGCGCTCCGGCGCGGACGCCGCTGCAGTTCGCCGCCGCCTTGCGGCGCGAGTACCGGTCGTCGGTACCTGTCGACATCTCGAGCGCGTTTTCGGTGTTTCGCTACTCCGGGCGCGAGCCGGACGCGGCGTTGTTGCGTCGGCTGCGCGAGGCCTGGGAGAGGCTGCGCGACGCTGAGTGAGTGCGGCCAGCGATCACTCAGCGTGATCATTGGACATCGCCGCGACGCTGAGGCGAGGCGCGAGATCGGCCAACCGTGTGATGGCGCAGGCGCAGAACCGTTGCCTGCCTGTCGGACCGGCGCCTGAAGGCGGCTGTGCTCAGCCCGGCGTTCGCGCGGTGATCACGAAGAGGCCGCCCTGCGAGTCGTCGCTGTCGTTGCCCATAGCGGCATGGAATTCGATCGCTGCAAAGTCACTTGCGGACAGTAGGGCTCGGTACTCGTCGTTGGTGTAGCCCTGCATGCTCGAGGCGTAGCGGGTGACGCCGGCGGACTCCGCGTCGACCACGAAGTAGCGTTCAGTGGCGGCACGCTGTTGAGGATGCCAGAAGTTCTCGACGAGGCAGAGGTGCGGATCGGCGGAAAAGAGTCCACGGTCAGCCGAGTACCAGGTCGATGGACTCTCGCCCGTCCCTCGTACCGCGGCGAAGGTGTGTGGCTCCAACAGCAGGGCGCCGGTCGAGGACAGGGCGCGGCGAGCCCGCTCGAGGATGCTCGTGGCGTCTGCTCGCGTGAACACGTTGAGTTCGCCGAATATGAGCATCACGAGGTCGAATCCCGCTCCGTAGTTGGCCGACCTGATGTCCTCCAGGATGTAGCGGCACGGGAGCTGAGACGCCTTCGCCTGAGCCCGCGCGTAGGCGATCGAGGCTGGCGAGAAATCGATACCGACGCACTCGTGGCCCAGGGCGGCGAGGCGATTGGTGTACAAGCCCGGTCCGCAGCCCAGATCGAGGACCCTGGACGGCGAGCCGCCCAGCAGCTCGCGGTGGACCCACTCGACGTGCCGCTCGATCGTCTCGACCGTTCGGCTGGCGCGGCCGTGTTCCTGGGACAGGTGCTCAACCAGCATGCGTTCGCTAAAGCCGGGATCGTCCCAGGGGATCTTCTCGCCTTCGCTCCATGGTTGGGGTGTTGTCTGGCGGCGTACGAGGTCGAGCAGGCGCATCGCCAGCGGGCCGATCGGGGCCTGCTCGCGATCCTGAGCTGGGTGATCGCGTCCGATGGGCCAACCGCTTTCCTGCGCCCCGGAGGGGAGCGCCACGCTGCGCTCGAGCGGGTTCAGGATGATCCATCGCGGCGGCCATCGCAAGCTGTCCGCGCGCCGGCGCCCACCGGCCGGCGATTCGTCGCGATGCTCCGTCACGTCTCCGGCTTGCGGCCAATCGCCCGCAGCCCGCGCTGCGCCGGCGGCGCGACGATTAGTGCGACCGCAGCACCGAGCGCCCCGCACGATCGGTCATCAGCGTTGGCACGACCGTCTCAACATCACTCTCCGACGCGTAGCTGAGGTCGGCCTCGAAGCCGAGCTCGATCAGGTCGCGTCCATGCGGCGATTCGCGCAGTGCGGCAAGCGGCGCGCCCTTGTAGGCCTGCCAGAGTTTGAGCGCGATGATCGCCCCGTTGCCGAGGCGAAGTCGGGGCGCGAGTCGGATCAACGACTCCACGTACGCGCCAGCCGCGACCGTGTCCTCCAGCGACGCGGTGCTGCCGTGGTGATCGCCGCTGCACACGATCGCGATCGGCGCGCCGTGCTCAGTGCTGAGCAGCGCGGCTGCGCACGCGCTGCGGTTGCGCAGGCATGCGGAAACCACAAACGGAGCGTGGGCGGCGGCAGAGAGCGCACGCGTCCCGTTGCCGGTCACGTGGATCGCCGTCCAGCCGGTCACGTCGAGCGAAGCGAACTCTGTCGGGGAATTGCCAAACTCGGCGCTTGGTCCCGGCAGCGAACCGACCTCGCCGATGAGCCGGCTGCCCGGCAGGGCGTCGCGCAGCCGGTGAGCGTCGCCCCACTCCGCGACGGGGTAGACAGCCTCGGCGCCGCGTGCGAGCAACGTGGTGTGCACCGTCGTGGCCCGCAGGATGTCGATCACCGCCACGGCGGCGCCGTTGAGCAGGTCGTGCGGCGGCGGCTGGATGTAGACCTCGAGGGCGCGCAGTGTGTCGGGCATGTCGGGTGAGGAGAGTACGCCCAGGCTCGCGGGCTAGTCTGGCCTAATGCGTTTTGCGGCTCGGCTTCGACACGCGGTGGACGCGGCCAATTCGCTGCTCTGCGTGGGGCTCGATCCGCAGCCCGAACGCACAGCCGCCGGCGAGATGCTCAGCTTCAATCGCGGGGTGATCGAGGCGGCCGGCGAGTTCGTCTGCGCGTTCAAGCCGCAATCCGCGTTCTACGAGGCCGCCGGTGAGTTGGGCCTGGATGCGCTGGCTCGGACCATCGAGCTGATTCGCGAGCTCGCCCCGCACGCCGTGGTCGTGCTCGATGCCAAGCGTGGAGACATCGCGAACACTGCGCGCGCCTACGCCTCGGCAGCATTTGAACTGTTCGGCGCCGACGCGATCACGGCCAGCCCATATCTGGGTGGCGATAGCATCGCCCCCTTTCTGGAGCATCCCGGGCGCGCCGCGTTCGTGCTCTGCCGGACATCGAACCCGGGCAGCGGCGATTTCCAGTCGCTGCGCGTCGTCGGCCACCAGCGCGATGGGCGCGATGGGCGCGATGGGCGCGGCGAGCCCGAGGAGGCGCTCTACGAGCGGGTCGCCCGTCGCGCCTCGGCCTGGTCGGACGATTTTCACGAAAACGTGGGGCTGGTCGTCGGCGCGACCTACCCCGCTGAGCTCGCGCGCGTGCGTGCACTGGCTCCCACCCTGCCGATCCTGCTGCCCGGGATCGGCGCACAGGGCGGCGATCTGGAGGCGGCGCTGAGCGCCGGACTCGACGACGAGCGCCGGGGATTGTTGGTCAGCGCGTCGCGCTCGGTGATCTACGCCGGCGGCCGTCAGGAGATAGCAGCCGAAGCGAGGCGGCTGCGCGGAGCGATCAACGAAGTGCGTGAACGCAGCGGCGACGCGACGCCCGGTGGCTGAGTCCAACGTCCCTTCGGGTCTGGCGACGAGCGCGGGCGGCTCGCCCGCGGGGCTGCGCGAGCTGTTCGGCAACAGCGACTTCGTCAGGCTCTGGCTGGCCACCGGGATCCAGCTCACCGTCAACAGCGCGCTGCAGTTCGTGCTGCTGATTCGCGTCGTCGAGCTGAGCGGCTCGAGCCTCGCGGCGGTCGCGCTGGTGATCGTGCTGGCCGCGCCCCCGGTCGTCTTCGGGCTCGCGACCGGCGTGCTGCTCGACCGGCTCGACAAGCGGCGCGTGCTGCTCGTCACAGTGATCATCCGCTCGGGCCTGACGGCCGTCCTGCTGATCGCCGACAACGTGTCGGTCGGCGCGATCTTCGCCGTCGCATTCCTCACCGCCACGGCCGGTCAGTTCGCGTTGCCGGCGGGGGCATCATCGCTGCCCGCGTTCGTCAAACGCTCACAGTTGCTGGCGGCCAACTCCGCGTTTCAGTTCACCGCGACCAGCACGCAGCTGATCGGACTGGTGGTGCTCTCGCCGATCATGCTCAAGGCGCTGGGCTTCGATGCCTCCTACATCCTCAGCGCCGCGCTGCTCCTGGCGACCGCCCCGCTGCTGGCCAAGCTGCCGCCGCTGCCGCCGCACCCGCGCGAGCAGAACGGCGACGCCGGGGCGGTCAACGGCGGATGGGGCCAGGTTCGCTCGGCGATCGTCCTGGGGCTCGCCGACGTCCATGAAGCCGCGCTGCGCGTCTGGCGAGACCGCTTGACCGCGGTCGCGCTGATTCAGCTGATCACCGGCGTCATGCTGCTGTTCATGTTCGCGGTCCTCGTGCCGCGATTCGTGCAGGATGTGCTGGGCCGCCATCCGGAGGACGCCGTGTTCGTCTTCTGGCCAACCGGCGTTGGCGCGCTGGCCGTGCTGATCGGCCTGCCCTGGCTGGCGCGCCACTTCCGCGTGGCGGTGCTGGCCTCCGTCGGCCTGGCGGTGATCACGCTGGTGGTCGTCGGCTTCGGCGCGCTCGACCTGGTGCGCGGTTCGTGGTCCGGCGACCTGCTGCTGGGCCTCACCCTGCTCGGCGCGCTTTTCCTCGGCTTCTCCTACGCGATGGTCAACGCGCCCGCGCAGACGTTGCTGCACGAGCGCACCCCGCCCGCGATGCGCGGACGCCTGTTCTCGGCCCAGCTGATGATGGCCAACGCCGTCTCGATGGTTGCGCTGGTGATCGTCGGCGGGGTGAGCGACGCCGCGGGAATTCGCGAGGCGCTGTTCCTGCTCGGCGCGGCCGTGTTCGCGATCACGCTGCTCTCGCTCTGGTTGGGCCGCCCGGGCCCGTCTGGCGCGGCCTCGGTCCCGCCCGCAGACTGAGCCTCGGCCATCCCGTCACCGTCCCACCACCGTCCCGCCACCGCCCGTTGGGCGCCCAGGCGCGGGATGGCCAGTGCATGGCGACTGCATGGTTGGGGGGGCTGCGCTAATCTCAGACAGCGCAGCGCGCATCAGCGCTTGAGACGCTCGAGGCGTCGGGAGGAGCACGGCCATGAAGGAGGTCTCAATCGAGGCGATCCGGGTGTCGCTGATGAACTACAACCGGGTGGTCGTGCTGAAGGAAAAGGACGCGGACCGCTATCTGACGATCTACATCGGGGCGGCCGAGGCCGATGCGATCGCGATCCGCCTGCAGGATGTGTCCGTGGCGCGCCCGATGACGCATGACCTGCTGTCGAACGTGATGTCTGAGCTGGGCGCGCGGGTCACGCGGGTGGTCGTCTCGGAAGTCAAGAACGACACCTACTTCGCGCGGCTCTTCCTCTCGATCAACGATCAGGAGCTCGAGATCGACTCGCGCCCGAGCGATGCGATCGCGCTCGCCGTGCGCGCCGAGGTGCCGATCTTCGTCGCCGACTCGGTGATCGATCAGGCCGGCGTGCTGCTCGACGACGAGGGCGCCGTCAGCGCCGCCGACGAGTCGCGCCGCGAGCCGGTCAAGCCCGAGGAGCTGGAGAAAATGTCGGCCTTTCGCGACTTCATCGAGAGTCTCGACATGGACGACTTCGAATAATCGGCTCGGTCGCAGCGGCGTGGCGGCGGTGACGGATGTGGCTCGCGCCGGGTGGTTGTGACTAGAGACGCTTGTGATAATCTTCGCAATGCTCGCGGGGGGCGGGGCCGGATGAAAAACTGGCCCCCAGCGGTCGCCCTGCTGGGCGTCGGCTGGTACGTCGCCACGTGCATCGTGTTGGGCGTAGTGGCCGGGCTCTGGCTGGACGGGCGCGCAGGCATTTCGCCCGCCCTCACACTCGTGGGCCTCGGCCTCGGCCTTGCTGCCGCGGGTTGGGGCGGCTACCGCATGTTGTTGGACGTGCTCGAAGGCCCGCTCACACGACGCCGTCCGAAGCGCGAGGACACAGACGAGAAGGAGGCTGACGAGTGAGCAAGCGCCGCCTCATCATCCTCGGCGCATTGGTGCTGATCGTCGGCGGTTTCTTCCTCGTTCGCGCGCCGAAGCCGGTCATCGCGATCGCGCCCGAGCCCGTCTTCTCAATCGGCTCCTACACCGTCAGCAACACGATCCTGTCCGCCTGGGTGGTGATCGTGCTGCTCGTGATCGGCGCCTATTTCGTCTACCGCCGCACCCGCAACATCGAGCAGGCGATGGTCCCCAGCGGGCTGCAGAACATCGTCGAGGTGATGTACGAGGCCTTCTTCGGGATCGTCGAGCAGGTCGTCGGCGCGCGCAACGGCCGCAAGTTCTTCCCCGTCATCTTCACCATCTTCATCTTCCTGTTGTTCGGCAACTGGTTCGGCCTGTTTCCCTGGAACAACGTGATCGGTCAGGTCGAGAACGTCCGAGAGCACTACCTGCACGAACTGGAAGTGAGCGTCGAAGAGGTTCGCGAGGAACTCGCAGAGGGCGAACGAGCGATCAGCCCCGCCGAGATCGAAGCGATTAACCACGCATTCGCGAACGCCTATTTCGCCCCGATCCACTTTGGGCTCGATGACCATGAGCACGCCGACGAGGTGATCGCCGAGATTCGCGAGCACCACCTGTCCGACACGGAGCGTGCCGTGCGGAGCGAGTTCGCGGTCAATCCGATTCCAGCCTCGACAGCGGCGCCGAACGTGATCGAAGCGCTGGAAGCGCGCCTTATGGCGGCCGGCCTCGATGCGGAGCACGCCGAAGAAGCGATCATCTACAACCTGCCGCTGGGCGCGGCCGACGCGGAGCTGGTCAAGGCTGAGGGCCCGATCCTGAGCGGCGAGGGGCTCAAGATCATTCCCCCGCGCACCCTGTTCGACACGCCGCGCGACTTCTCCTACAACGCCTTTACCGAACCGCTGGTGATCGAACCGGGAGCGGATGGATCGGTGGCTCAGCTCTGTTTGATTGAGTGCGAGCTGGCAATCGGCGACCACGAGCCGCAGGCCGCCCCGACGACGCTCAACACCGCGCACATCGGCTTCGTGCTGCGGCTCGAGGAGAAGGGCTTCGAGGGCCAGACTGTCGGCCACGTGTTCCCCTTCTTCCGCGCAATCGCGACTGACGTGAACCTGCCGCTGGCGCTGGCCCTGTGGTCGCTGATCATGGTCCAGGTCTGGGGCGTGAGTGCTGTTGGGCTGGCGAACAACTTCGGCAAGTACCTCGGGCTGGGCTCGCACGCCGTCGTCAAGGGCCCGATGGGGCTATTCGTGGGGATTCTCGAAGTCATCTCGGAGGTCGGGCGAATCATCTCGTTCACCTTCCGACTGTTTGGCAACATCTTCGCCGGCGAGGTGGCGCTGTTTATCGCGATGTTCCTGGTGGCCTTCATCGTGCCATCGGTGTTCTTTGGACTGGAAATCTTCGTCGGGTTCATCCAGGCGTTCGTGTTCGCGATGCTGACCCTGGTCTTCGCGGGCGCGGCGGTGGCTGGGCACGACGATCACGACGAAGAGAGCGAAGCGGACGCCCACTAGGGCGTTCACGGAGCACGCACATCGCGGCCGCGGACGGTCGCTTGGAGAGGACGTTGGCATGGACCTTCTGTTGCAGATTGGTAATGATGGCATGAAGTACGTCGGCGCCGGGATCGCGATGGGGCTCGGGGCGATCGGTCCCGGCCTGGGGATCGGCCTGCTCGCCGGGCGTGCGATGGAGGCGCTCGGCCGCAACCCGGATGCCGCGCCGGTGATTCAGACGAACATGATCCTCGGCATCGCCTTCACCGAAGCGATCGCGATTTACTCGCTGGTCGTAGCGGTGATGGTCGGCTTCGTGTTCTAGGCGGTCGGCGCGCTGCGCGCCCGCGGTTCGCGCCCGGGCCGCGCCGGCGACGGCAGGACAAGGAAAGCGCAGGCGCAGAGATGGACGCACTTGGACTCAACCTCGCCGGGCTGCTGACGCATTTCATCAGCTTCGGGCTGTTGCTGGGGCTCTTGATCGTGCTGTTCTATCGGCCGATGCGTCGGGTGCTCGATGAGCGCCGACGGCGGATCGAGGAAGGGCTGCGCGCCTCCGAGGCGGCTCAAGAGGCTGCCGAAGAGGCCAGCGCCGAGGCCCGCGCCGAGGTTCAGATCGGCCGCGAAGAGGCCCAGCGCCTCGTCGCCCAGGCCCAGGAGATCGGGCAGCGGCTCGAGGCCGAGGCGCGCGCCGGCGCGCAGGTTCAGGCCGAGCGCCTGATCGAGCGCGCGCGCCAGGAGATCGAGCAGGAGCGCGATCAGGCCGTCCAGCAGCTTCGCAACGAGTTCGCCGACCTGGCGATCTCCGCCGCCGAGCGCGTGATCGGCCAGGCGCTCACGCGCGACGATCACCAGCGAATTATCGGCGAAGTGCTGGCGGACTCTTCCGTCGGCGCATCGGACCAGAACTAGTTTCGGGGGTCGGCAGTGCCACCGCGAGACCCGGCCGCCAAGCGCTACGCCGAAGCCGTCTTCGCGATCGCGTCCGACGGCGCCTCCGCGGACCGTTGGTCCGCGGACCTCGACGACGTCGTGAATCTGTTCGTCAACCCCGACGCAGCGGCGTTCTTCGTCAGCACCCGCGTCCTCCAGGCCGACAAGGAGCAGGTGATCGATGCGGCGCTGAGCGACGCGTCAAACGAGGCGCGCAACCTCGCCAAGCTGCTCGTTCGCAAGCGCCGCACCGCGTTGGCCGAACACATCCGCGAGGCTTTCCACCAACGGCTCAACAGCCAGCGGGGGATCGCCCAGGCAGCCGTGACCACGGCGGTACCGCTCTCCGCTGAAGCGCGCGCCTCGGTCGAGGCGGCGGTGCGTCGCTACACCGACGCCACGACCGTCGAGCTGAGCGAGAACGTCGACACGGCGCTTCTGGGCGGCGCGGTCGTCCGTATTGGCGACCGAATCATCGATGGCAGCGTCCGCACGCGGCTCAATGCGCTGCGACGCACCGTCGCCAGCGGGAATCTCTGATCTGCATGGCTGAGTCAAGAGGGAAGTGAATCATGGCCGTACGCCCTGAAGAAGTTGCAGCGATCATTCGCCAGCAGATCGAGGGCTTCGAAAGCGAAGTCGTCTCGGCCGATGTCGGCACCGTGGTCGAAGCGGGCGACGGGATCGCCCGGATCTACGGCCTCGCCGGCGCGCTCTCGGGCGAGCTCGTGGAGTTCAACCCGAAGGGCGGCGGCGACGCCGTGATGGGCATGGCGCTGAACCTCGAGGAAGAGATCGTCGGCACCGTGGTGATGGGCGACTACCGGGTGATCGAAGAGGGCGATGAGGTCCGCTCGACCGGTCGGGTGGCGGAGGTGCCGGTCGGCGAGCAGCTGATCGGCCGCGTGGTCAACGCGCTTGGCGAGCCGATCGACGGCAAGGGTCCGCTCAACGCAACCGAGTCGCGCCCCGTCGAGCGGATCGCACCCAACGTGGTCACCCGCGCCTCGGTCGACACCCCGGTGCAGACGGGCATTCTCGCGATCGATTCACAGATTCCGATCGGCCGCGGCCAGCGCGAGCTGATCATCGGCGACCGCCAGACTGGCAAGAGTTCGATCGCGATCGATACGATCATCAACCAGAAGGGCCAGGACCTGGTCTGCATCTACGTGGCGATCGGCCAGAAGCAGGCCAAGGTCAGCCAGGTTGCGACCACGCTCGAAGAGCACGGCGCGATGGACCACACGATCATCGTCAACGCCGGTTCAGCCGAGTCGGCCGCGTTGCAGTATCTCGCGCCCTATTCAGGAGTCGCGATGGCCGAGTACTTCATGGAGCGCGGCCAGGACGCGCTGATCATCTACGACGACCTCAGCAAGCACGCGTGGGCCTACCGCCAGATTTCGCTGCTGCTGCGCCGCCCGCCGGGCCGCGAGGCCTACCCCGGCGATGTGTTCTACCTGCACTCGCGCCTGCTTGAGCGCTCCGCGAAGCTCAACGAGGACTTCGGCGGTGGTTCGATCACCGCCCTGCCGATCATCGAGACGCAGGCCGGCGATGTCTCGGCCTACATCCCGACCAACGTGATTTCGATCACGGACGGCCAGATCTTCCTCGAGGCGGACCTGTTCAACGCCGGGCAGCGCCCGGCGGTTAACGCCGGCATCTCGGTCAGCCGGGTCGGGGGCTCGGCGCAGCGACGCGCGATGCGCTCGGTCGCCGGCCAGCTGCGGATCGACATGGCGCAGTTCCGCGAGCTGCAGGCCTTCGCCCAGTTCGGCACGAGCGACCTCGACACCGCGACGCGCCGACAGCTCGAGCGCGGCCAGCGGCTCTCGGCGTTGCTCGTGCAGCCCGAGAACGAACCGCTCCCGCTGGCCGACCAAGTCGCGATGCTCTACGCCGCCAACAGCGGCGCGCTCGACGACGTGCCGGTCAACAAGGTCGGCGACTTCGCGCGCGGCGCACGGGACTTCCTCGGCACCTCGCACCGCGACCTGCTCGACGACATCGCGTCGAGCGGCGAGCTCAGCGGCGACGCCGAAACGGCGCTCAGCGCCGCGCTGCAGACATTCAAGGACAGTGTGCCCTTCTAGCACGACGCACTGGAAACGCATTGAACACGACGTGTTGAGCCGCGGCGGCCGGACGGGCTGAGGAAGGCACGAGGAGCGCATGGCGAACACCCGCGAGATTCGACGCCGCATTCGGTCGGTCGAAAACACGGCCAAGATCACCAACGCGCTGCAGTTGGTTGCTGCGTCGAAGATGCGCCGCGCGCAGGACCGCGCCCTCCAGGCGCGGCCCTACGCAGAGAAGATGCGCGAAGTGCTCGGCCATCTCTCGGGCGTGATGGGCGATCCCGACGCCGCGCACCCGCTGCTGGAGCGGCGCGAAGTGCGTGAAACGACCGTGATCTTAGTCACGCCCGACCGCGGACTCTGCGGCGGCCTGATCGCCAACCTCGAACGGCACGCCGGCGAGATCGTGCTGGGCCCCGAGACCGGCGGCGATGTCTCGATGCTGCCCGTCGGTCGCAAGGGCTCCGACTACTTCCGCCGCTTCGGCGTGAAGTACCGCGCGCAGTTCCAGGAGCTCGGCGACTACCCGGGGCTGGCCGAGACGCAGCCGATCTCCCGGATCGCCATGGAGGAGTACATCGCCGGCAATGTCGACCAGGTGCTGCTGGTCTACGCGTCGTTCGTGAACACCGTCACGCAGAGGCCGATCACGGTGCCGCTGCTGCCGGTCGAGCGCGCCGATGCAGGCGAAGCAGCGACCGAGTCGCAGTACATCTTCGAGCCCTCGCCGCAGGACGTGCTGGCCGAGCTGCTCCCGCGCCACGTCGACCTGCTGGTCTACCAGGCGATCCTCGAGGCCGCCGCCTCCGAGCAATCCGCGCGGATGGTCGCCATGCGCAACGCGACCGACGCCGCCAACGAGATGATCGACGACCTCACGCTCGTCTACAACAAGGCCCGCCAGGAGCAGATCACCTCCGAGCTGCTGGACATCACCGGCGGCGTCGAAGCGATGAAGAACTGACCATGCCCGTCAACGCTGTTGCGGTCATCTTCGACATGGACGGCGTGCTGGTCGATGGAGAGCCGCTGCATTACGAGGTCGTACGTAGGCTGCTGGCCGAGGAGGGCGTCGATTTCTCGCTCGCCGACTACCAGCGCTATCTCGGCACCACGCTCGAGAGCACCTGGGCTGATCTGCGCGATCGCTATTCGCTCGCGCGCACCTACGAGTGGTACGCCGAGGCCTACGACCGCGAGGTGATTCGCTCATACCGCGAGGACGCGGAGCTGCTGCCCGGCGCGGAAGCGCTGCTCGGCGCGCTTACCGGGGCCGCTGTGCCGTTGGCGCTCGCCTCCTCCTCGAACCGCGAATGGGTCGACGCAGCACTCGACGCGCTTGGCCTGCGACGCTTCTTCGCCGAAACGGTCGCCGGCGACGAGGTCACGCGCGGCAAGCCGGACCCCGAGATTTATCTGCGCGCGGCGCAGCGTTTGAACGCCGAACCGAACCACTGCGTGGCCGTCGAGGACGCCCCCGCCGGGATCGCCTCGGCCCGCGCCGCCGGGATGGCGGTGGTGGCGGTGCGTACGCCGATGACGGCGGACCTGCCGCTCTCCGACGCCACCTGGGTGATCGATTCGCTCGCCGATTTCGACCCAGCCTGGGCCGGCGCGGCCCAGTGGACGAGCTGAACGTGTGGCTGAACTGAACATGATTGATACGATTGGTGCGGCGCCGGCTGCATCGTCGCGGCAACTTGGTCTCAATGGAGGTCGCAATGGCTGACGGACAGGTCGTACAGGTCATCGGCACAGTGGTCGATGTGGAGTTCCCGCCCGAGGGGCTGCCCGCGCTCTTCAACGCGGTCACGATCACAATGGGTAACGGCGTCGGCGTCGTCACCGAGGTGCAGCAGCACCTCGGCAACAACCGCGCGCGCTGCCTCGCGATGGACAGCACAGACGGCATGAAGCGCGGCGACACGGCCAGCGACCAGGGCCAGGCGATCGCCGTGCCTGTCGGTGAGGGCGCCCTCGGTCGTCTCTTCAACGTGCTCGGCGAACCGCTCGACAACCTCGGCGACGTGCCGCGGACGGTCGACGCCTGGCCGATCCACCGCCCGCCGCCCGCATACGACGAGCAGAGCGGTGAGGCGACGATCCTCGAGACCGGGATCAAGGTCATCGACCTGGTCTGCCCGTTCACGCGCGGCGGCAAGATTGGCGCCTACGGCGGCGCCGGCGTGGGCAAGACGGTCGTCATCCAGGAGCTGATCCGCAACATCGCGACCGAGCACGGCGGCTACTCGGTGTTCGCCGGCGTCGGTGAGCGCTCGCGCGAGGGCAACGACCTCTGGAACGAGATGCGCGAATCGGGCGTGCTCGACAAGACGGTGCTCGTCTTCGGCCAGATGAACGAACCGCCCGGCGTGCGGCTGCGCGTCGGCCTCAGCGGGCTGACCTTCGCGGAGTACTTCCGCGATGTCGAGGGCCAGGATGTACTGCTCTTCATCGACAACATCTACCGCTACACGCTCGCCGGCCAGGAAGTCTCCGCGCTGCTCGGGCGGATGCCCTCAGCGGTCGGCTACCAGCCCACGCTGAGCACCGAGATGGGTGAGCTCGAGGAGCGGATCACCAGCACCATGCGAGGCTCGATCACCTCCTTCCAGGCGATCTACGTGCCCGCCGACGACTACACCGACCCTGGCGTCGCGACCACGTTCGGTCACCTCGACGCGGTCGTCGCGCTCGAGCGCGCGATCGCCTCGCAGGGCTTCTACCCGGCAGTCGACCCGCTGACCTCGTTCAGCCGCGCGCTCGACCCCAAGATCGTCGGCCAGGATCACTACGACGTCGCGCAGGAGATGCAGCGCGTGCTCCAACGCTTCAAGGACCTGCAGGACATCATCGCGATCCTCGGCGTCGATGAGCTCTCGGAGGAAGACAAGCAGACAGTCGCGCGAGCGCGGCGGATTCAGCGCTTCCTGACCCAGCCGTTCTACGTCGCCGAGCAGTTCACCGGCCTGCCCGGCGAGTACGTCTCGGTGCGCGACACCGTGCGCGGTTTCAAGGAGATCCTCGACGGCGACCACGACGGTCTGCCCGAGCAGGCCTTCTTCAACGTCGGCACGATCGAGGCGGCGGTCGAAAAGGGCGCCCAGATCGCCGCCGAGTCCGCGGCCTGACGCAGCCGGCGCAGCCGTCGCGCAGCACAAGCGAAGGGGAGAGCGCGAATGCCGTTGACGCTCGAGATCATCACCGGGGAGCGCCGCCTGCTGCGTCAGGAAAACGTGGACGAAGTGATCGCGCCGGGCAGCCTCGGCGAACTCGGCATTCTGCCCAACCACGCGCCGCTGATCACATCGCTCCAGCCCGGCGACCTGCGGGTCAAGGCCGGCGGCGACGAAGAGGACTTCTTCGTCTCCGGCGGTTTCCTCGAAGTGCACTCCGATCAGGTCACCGTGCTCGCCGACGCCGCTGAGCCCGGCGGAGAGATCGACATCCAGCGCGCCGAAGAGGCGCGAACGCGAGCGGTCGAGCGGCTCGAACAGGCCGAGGATCGCGACCGTGCCCGCGCGCAGGCGGCGCTGAGCCGCTCACTTGGGCGGCTGCGTGTGCTCGAGCGCCGGCGGCGACGCGGCGGCGGCCGCGCCGACATGGCCTCGCGGCCCGGCGGGTAAGCCGCTTCGGCCGCCGCGAGGGAGCATTGATGGCCTCCTCGAGCGAATTCGCTTACCAAATCTCGGGCGGCCGTCAGCTCCAGGGTTCGATCGAAGTCAGCGGGGCCAAGAACGCGGCGATGCCCTGCCTGGCAGCGGCGCTGCTCGCTCAAGGCCCGTCCCGGATCGAGCGTGCGCCCGATATCGCCGACGTGCGCGGCTTCTGCGAAATTCTGACCTCCCTGGGCGTGACCGTCGCCCACGACCGCGCGGCCGGCGCGGTCGAGCTCGGCGTCGATTCAGTCGACGCGCTCGCCGATTGCCCACCGGACCAGTTGGTCGCCGAGCAACGCGCGTCGTTCCTCGTGATGGGCGCGCTGCTCGCGCGCCGCGGCCACGCGTCGTGCGGCACGCCGGGCGGCGACGTGATCGGCGCGCGCCCGCTCGATGTGCATCTGGCCGGCTTTCGCGCGCTCGGTGCGGAGGTCGAGGTCGTCGGCGGCCGAACCACCGCCCGTGCGCCCCGCCGGCTGCGCGGCGCGCCGCTGTTCCTCGACTACCCCAGCGTGCTGGGCACCGAGAACCTGCTGCTCGCGGCCGTGCTCGCGGAGGGGCGGACGCAGATCGTCAACGCCGCGATGGAGCCGGAGGTCGTCTGCCTGGCCGAGATGTTGCAGGCGATGGGCGCACGCATCTCCGGCGCGGGGACGCACACCATCCAGGTCGACGGCGTTGAGGCGCTGCACGGAGTCTCCCAGCGCCTGATCCCCGACCGAATCGAAGCTGGCACGCTCGCGATCGCCGCCGCGATCAGCGGTGGAACCGTGACCCTGACCGGCGTACGTGCGGGGCAGATGACCTCGACCTGCGCGAAGCTCGCCGCTGCCGGCGTGCAGGTCGAACACACCGACGCCACACTGACGGCAAGCGGCGCCGCGCCGCTCTGCGCGACCGACGTGCAGGCGATGCCCTACCCCGGATTCCCGACCGACCTGCAGGCGCCGATCACGGCGCTGCTCACCCAGGCCACGGGAACCTCCGTGATTCACGAGCGCGTCTTCGAGAATCGCATGCAGCACGTCGACGAACTGCGCAAGCTCGGCGCGAACGTGGTCAGCGCCGGCGCGACGCCCGTCGTCCACGGGCCCTCGGCGCTGGTCGGCGCGCGCGTGCGTGGCAGCGACATTCGGGCCACCGCGGCGCTGGTCGTCGCCGCGCTCGCGGCTGAGGGTCGATCGGTCGTCTCCGGCGTCGAACACCTCGATCGCGCCTACGAAGGCCTGGAGCGCAAACTCGCGATGCTTGGGGCCGACATTCGGCGGGCGGCTTAGGCCGATCGGCGGATAGACTGAGCATCGGACGAGCGGCGCGTGGTCGGGAGGCTGGGGCCAGATGTTCTTCGGAAAGCGGGTCGGAATCGACCTGGGGACGGCGCATATTCGGATCGCGCTGCCCGACCGTGGGATCGTGATCCGCGAGCCCGCGGTGGTCGCGCTGGACCCGCGTGAGAACCAGGTGATCGCCGCCGGCGCCGACGCGGCCGCGATGATTGGGCGCGCGCCGGAGTCGATCGCGATCGTCCATCCGATGCGCGAGGGTGTGATCGACGACTACCTGATTGTGGAGGCGTTGCTGCGCTACTACCTCTCGCAGGTCACCGGCCGGCTGAACCTGGTCCGGCCCGAGGTGATGGTCGCGACCCCGGCGGGGGTCACCAACGTCGAGCAGCGCGCCGTGCGCGACGCAGCCGAGCAGGCTGGCGCGCGGCGGCCCGCACATCTGATCGCGAACCCGCTGGCCGCTGCGATCGGCGCAGGCCTTCCGATGGGCGACGCGCAGGGTTCATTGGTGGTCGACCTCGGCGCCGGTCGCTCCGAGGCCGCCGTGCTCTCGATGTACGGCGTCGTGGTCTGGGAATCGGCGCGAGTCGGCGGCGACGTGATTCGCGGCGCGATTGTCGACCACATCAAGCGGCGACATAACCTCATGATCGGCGAGCGCAGCGCCGACGACCTCAAGATGGCGATCGGCTGCGCCGTCCCGCAGGAGCGATCGCTCCGCACCCAGGTCCGCGGCCGCGATCAGGCCACCGGCATGCCGCGCAGCGTCGCGCTCACCTCGAACGAACTCGTACCCTCGGTGCAGTCGGTGCTCGAAACGGTCGTGGAGGTGATTCGCACGACCCTCGAGCGCACTCCGCCGGAGCTCACCGCGGACATCATCGACCGTGGCATGGTGCTCACGGGTGGCGGCGCAATGCTGCGCGACATCGACAAGTACCTCGCCGAACAGACCGGGATTCCCGTGCACATCGCCGACGACCCACTCGACGCCGTCGCCCTCGGCGCGGCCCTCGCGCTGGAGAACTTCGATGTGCTGCGACCGAATCTGATCACCCCCGAGGGCGCGCTGACCGGCGGCGACCGCTTCTAGACGCTGCGGTCGTCGCCCGCGAGGACGTGATCAAGCTCGTCCTGCTGGATGTAGTAGGCCATGCTCTGCAGCTCCATGACCGGATCGATCTGGCGCAGGTGGACTCCGCTCGGCACCGTCGTGGTGACCGGCGCGTAGCTCAGAATCGCGTTGACGCCGCCGGCAACAAGCATCTCCACGACCGAGCGCGCCGCCTCGGCGGGCACCGCGACGATCGCCAGCGCGATCCGGTGGCGCTGCAAGTATGCGGGCAGGTCGGAGATGTGGTCGATCTGCACGTCGCCGATCACGCTGCCGACAACATCCGGGTGAGAGTCGAACGCGCGCACCACATGGAAGCCCTGAATCCGGAAGCCGGGATAGCCGAGCACGGCCCGCCCGAGATGCCCGACGCCAACCAGGACCATGTTCTGCACGCCCCCGTCGAGCCCCAGGATCTGGCGCAGCCGCTGGCGCAGGTCGCCTACGTCGTAGCCGCGGCCCTGCGTGCCGAAGCGCCCGAAGTACGAGAGGTCCTTGCGAATCTGAGCCGGCGTCACGTGCAGCCGGTCGCCCAGCTCCTTCGACGAGATGTAGCTGCGCCTTTCGGACTCGAGCAGCCCCAGCTCGCGCGCGTACAGCGGCAGTCGGCGAATCACGATGTCGGGGACGTCGGTCTCTGCCACGCGGGCCCTTCTTCACGAAAAAAAGGCTACGTCGTGACCGGCCTACGGTCAGCCACCCGCGCGGCTAGAGCAGCCCATCGCCGGGCTCGGGCAGGCCGAAGTCGGTCGCGAGTTCGCGCTCGAGCTGCGCCCGCTGCGCGTCGCTGAGCGGCCCCAGCTCCACGCTGGCGATCGCGTCCGCCAGCTCGGCTGGATTCTTGGCGCCCGGGACGACTGTCGCCACCGCGGAGTGCTCAAGCACGAAGCGCGCGGCCACCTGCGAGAGAGGGGCTCCGCCTTCGGTGAGGAAGGCGAGACGCGCGCTGCGCAGTGAATCCCGCGCGATGAGCGAGTCGGCCGCGACTGGGCGGTCGATCGGCCCGCCCAGCGCGCCGGCGGCGAGATTACGAATCGCGATCACGCCGATCCCGAGCTGCTGCGCCAGCTCCAGCAGCTGGCCGTGGTCGTGCAGCGTTGATCCCTCCGGCAGCGGTCCCGCCGCGGAGGGATTCAGCAGGTTGTAGTAGACCTGCACGGTGTCGAACGCGCCCTCGCGCATCACCTGGCGCACCGCGGCAGCCTCGCCGAGTCCGGTGATCCCGATGTAGCGCGTCAATCCCATGGCGCGCAGACGCTCGAGCGCGGCCAGCGCCCCGTTGGGCCCGAGCACGTCGGCCGGGCTCACCGACCGTCGGAAGTGGCCGCGCTGGCCGGCGATGTTGTTGTGCAGCTGGAACAGGTCAACGTGATCCTTGCGCAGGCGCTCCAGGCTGGCGGTCAACGAGCGCTCCGCCGCGCCCGCGATGTCGTCCAGCTCGTCGTCGGCGAGCGAGACTTTCGTCGCCACGAGCGCGCGGTCACGCTGGTCGCCGAGCGCCCGGCCGAGGTTTTCTTCGGCGAGGCCGTTACCGTAACCGGGCGCGACATCGAAGAAGTTCACGCCCTCGCGCAGCGCGAGCGCGATGGTCGCGGCGATATCGTCCTCCGTGGTCGCGCCCCAGACCGCGCCGATCCCACCGCCGCCGAGGCCGATCTCCGAGACGACCAGTCCGGTGCGGCCGAGTCGGCGGTAGCGCATCATGGCTGAGGGCTCCGATCGTGGCGAGTCAGCGCGCAGGTCGCCGCGCGGGGGCGTTGTGCGAGCCTATCCGCCGTCGGGCTTGGGCGCGCCTGATCAGCCTCGTCCGCGTCGTACGCCTGGCGCGCGGACGCGCAGGGGGTGACGGATGAAGTTCGGCCCGCCGCAGGATGTGCGTGAATCGCCGTCGCTGCTCGACGAGCCGTGCCGCTACCCCGATGCGCGTTCGACACGCTCGCGCACGGCGTTCGCCTACGCCGGAGAGCAGGTCTGGGAGCTGCAAGGACCGCTAGACAGCGGCGCGCTCGATGCGTGGCTCGTCGAGCGCAGTGGCGCGGGCTTCAGCGATCGGACGGCGCTGCTCGCGGTCGGCTCGAACGCCTACCCGCGCCAGCTGTTCGACAAGTTCAAGGGGCGCGTCGGCGTCGATCAGGGCATCGTCACGCTGCCCGTGCGATTGCGGGATTTCGGCGTAGCGTTCTGCCCGATCCTGTCGCGCAACAGCTACGTGCCGGTCACGCTCACAGCCCGCGAAGGTCACCTGCAGCCGACCTGGGTGCAGTGGCTCACCGCAGCGCAGCTCGACAGGGTCCGCGCGACCGAGGGCCCCCGCTACGCGCTGGCCGGCGGCGCGCACCTGGCCGCCGCCGCCCAGCTGCCAGACGCCGCCCCGCAACCCGCCGAGCTCTACGCGTGGTGGTTCGATTCGGTGCTGCTCGAAGGCGCTCAGACCTACTGGTGGGATGCCGCCGACGAACGCGCCCAGGCGCGCCTGCTGGCCCAGCTCGCCGGACCCGGGGACTGGGATGGCTGCCGCGTGAAGGAGTCGCGGCGGGGCGCGATCGGGCAGCGATTGCAGGCCGCCGCGGCGCTGAATCCGCTGCCCGCCGGCTGGCGCATTCTGACGTAAATCGAGGCCCGCCCGTGTAACGCGATCGGGCGCTTCGGGCTAGCAGATCGGGCGTCGATCTGCTAGCCTGTTCATATCTGGTCGGGCAGTGGCGTTGGTGGGCATCCTGCGTCGTCTCGGAGTGCCAAGTGGTAACTGAATCGGCTGACAACATCCGATCCCAGCCGCTCGTCGAAGAGATGCGCACGTCGTACCTCGACTACGCGATGAGCGTGATCGTTTCGAGGGCCCTGCCGGACGTTCGCGACGGCCTCAAGCCGGTCCAGCGGCGCATCCTGTACGCGATGGACGACCTCGGCATGCGGGCCAACCAGCCCTATCGCAAGAGCGCCCGGATTGTCGGCGAAGTGCTGGGAAAATACCACCCACACGGCGACGTCCCCGTGTACGAGGCGATGGTACGGATGGCGCAATCCTGGAGCATGCGCGCGCCGTTGATCGACGGTCAGGGAAACTATGGGTCGGTTGATCACGACCCGCCCGCGGCCATGCGTTACACCGAGGCGCGGCTCAGCGCGATCTGCGAGGAGATGCTCGCCGACCTCGATAAGAACACGGTCGATTTCGCGCCCAACTTTGATGAATCGCTCAACGAACCGACAGTACTGCCGGGGCGCATTCCCAATCTGTTGCTGAACGGCGCCGCCGGGATTGCGGTCGCGATGGCGTGCAAGATTCCGCCGCACAATCTGGGTGAAATCGCCGCCGCGATGAAACTCGTGCTGGCCAACGAAGACAGCTCGATCGGCGACCTGCTTGAGGTCCTGAAGGGGCCCGACTTCCCAACCGCCGGGATCATCTTCGCCGGCGAAAACCGCGAGGACTTGCGCGCCGCCTACGCGCGCGGCCGCGGCGGCTTCGTCCTGCGCGGCCGCCAGCACATCGAAGAGGCGTCCGGCAGCCGCGTGCAGATCGTCTTCACCGAGATTCCCTATCAGTCGAACAAGGTGCGGATCATCGAGCAGATCGCCCAGCATGTCCGCGAAAAGAAGATCGACGGCATCCGCGACCTGCGCGACGAGTCCGACCGCCACGGACTGCGGCTCGTGGTCGAGCTGGGGCGTGACGCGAACCTCCGCACGGTCCTGGCGCACCTCTACCGCTCAACCGACCTGCAGGTGAGGTACGACACCAACTTCGTCGCGCTGACGCCGCAGGACGACGACGAATCGAGCCTGCGGCCGCGCACCTTCAACCTGCTCCAGATGATCACGGCGTTCATCGATCACCGCCGCGTGATCCTCACCCGGCGCACTGAGTTCGATCTCGAGAAGGCACGCGATCGGCACCACATCGTCGAGGGCCTGCTCAAGGCGATCGACATGATCGACGAGATCATCGCCGCGATTCGCGCCGCCGACTCGGCCGACGCCGCCCGCGACACGTTGCAGGAAGATCCCTTCGACCTCTCCGAGCGCCAGGCCCAGGCCGTGCTCGACATGCAGCTGCGCCGACTCGCCACGCTTGAGCGCACCCGCCTCGAGGAGGAGTACCAGGACCTGATCGAGACGATCGAATACCTCGAAGGCCTGCTCGCCGACTCGAAGAAGATCGACGCCGTGATCGTCGACGACCTCGACGAACTGGTCGAGACCTACGGCACCGAGCGCAAGACCGAGATCATCGACCACAGCGTCGAGCAGTTCAGCGAAGCCGACCTGGTGCCCCACCAGCCTTCGGTGGTGACGCTGACGCGGCACGGCTACATCAAGCGCCAGGCGGTTGACGCGTTCCGCTCGCAACGCCGCGGCGGCGTCGGCGTCAAGGGCGTCGCCAGGCGCAACAACGGCAACGCCGCCGCGCAGGACGTCGAGGCTCCCGAGCGGCTGATCGTCTGCGACACCCACGACCAACTGTTGCTGTTCACCGATCGTGGTCGCGTCTACTGCATGCAGGCGCACGAAATCGAGGAGCGCTCGCGCGAATGGCGCGGCCTGCCCGTGCAGAACCTGCTCGATCTCCAGCCCGACGAGAGCGTTACGACCGTCGTGCCGGTGACGGACTTCGGCGATGACTACCTCATCCTCGGCACGCTCCAGGGCCAGGTCAAGAAGACGCCGCTCTCGGAGTTCGCCAACGTCCGCCGCAGCGGCCTGATCGCCTTCAACCTGCCCGAGGACGATCAGCTCGTCGAGGCGGCCTTCGCCCGCGCCGGCGACGACGTGATGGTGATGACCAGCGAAGGCATGGCGATTCGCTTCACGGTCGACGCGCTTCGTCAGGCCTCGCGGATCAGCGGTGGCGTGCGTGGCATCGTCGTCCCCGCGGGCGAGACATTGGTCGGCCTGCAGACCGTCCGCGAGGACGCGGAGGTCCTGACCGTGACCGCCGGCGGCTTCGGCAAGCGCACGCCGGTCGACGAGTACACCCGCAAGGGGCGCGGCGGCAAGGGCATGATCGGCCACAAGATCACCGAAGAGACCCGCGAGGTCGTCGGCATGTGCATCGTCCGCGGCGACGAGGAACTGGTGATGATCTCCGCACAGGGCAAAATCCTGCGCACCCTGGTGCCGCAGATTCGGCGCTGTGGGCGGTCCACCAGGGGCGTCACCGTGATGAAGGTCACCGACGGCGATGTCGCCTCGATCGCAGTCGTCGATACCACCCGCGAGTTCGGCCAGCAGGAGTAGCCAAAGCTCCCCCTCGGGAGACCTGCGCGTAAGTCCCACTGCTCCGACCTTCCCTGCCGGTGGCGGTGCCACGAAGAGACGGTGGGGAGCTTCCGCTATCTGGTGAGGGCGCGCCCGGAGCCCCCCTCTGCCTGCGGCATCTCCCCCCGCGGAGCGGGGGGAGAGGGGAACTGGAGATTACGCGCAGGTCTCCGCGGGGGGAGCTTTTGGGAGGGTGCCGCGAGGGGAACTAGGCCGTGCCCGGTGTCTGCAGCGTGACCAGCTCGCCGGAGGTGCTCTCCGTGTAGCCACCCTCGGCGGTGTAGGCGACTTCCCCGTTGACGATCACCGTGTCGACGCCGAGTGCCTCGCGGATGTAGCGGTAGCCGTTGCCCGGCAGGTCGCTGACGCCCACCTCTTCGTCGCGGTCGATCTGTTCGGGGTCGAACAGCACGATGTCGGCGCCGTAACCGGGATGCAGCACGCCGCGGTCGCGCAGGCCCCAGGCGTGCGCCGTGTCGAGCGTGATCTTCTTGATCGCCTCGGGCATCGTCAGCGCGCCGGTCTCGCGCACGAACTTGCTGAACAGGTAGCCGGTGTCGCCGTTTGTGGCGAAGGCCTGCACGTGAGCGCCGGCGTCCGACGCCCCGATCAGGACGTAGTCGTTGGCCAGCATCTCGCCGACGATCTCCGCGTCGGTGTGCATCAGGCCGCCGTTTTTGAACTCCGTCCGCAGGTCCTCCTCGAGTGCGATGTCGAGCATCGCGTCGGCCGGCGTCGTGCCGCGTTCCTCGGCGATATCGCCGAGGCTGCGGCCGAGCAGCGGCTTGTTGTGCTCCAGGGCGACGCCGCGCACGACCGCGTCGGCGATCCGGTTGCCGAGGAACGTCGAGCCTGCCGGCGCGACCTCAGACACGAGCTGCGCTCGGGTCTCGGGGTCGCGGTAGCGGGCGATCTTCTCTTCCGTCGTCGGCAGGTTCAGGATCTCGAACCAGCTCGGCATCGCCAGCAGCATGAAGTTGCGCTCGCGCAGTGTGAAGTTGATGTCGATCGGTCGGGTCTGGACCTGCGGCCAGACGCGCGCCCCGAGGTCGGACCACTCCTGCACCCGCGCCAGCACCGTGCCGGCGAGCTCGGGCGTCGCGGTCGATTCGAACAGCGGCGACAGCGTCGTGGGAATGCCGTACTCGAGCGAGAGCTCGGCCAGCATGTCGACCCGGCTGACCATCAGGCTGGTGTCGTAGAACTCCGGGACGATCTGCAGAATCCCGTGGCCAACCTCTCCCATCGTGCGCGAGAGCGCGCGGATCTCGTCGTGCCCCGCGAAGCGGCTGGGCACCGGACGCCACGTGTCGTCGACATCGACGTATGACGTGCTCAGCCCCGACGCGCCGGCCTCCAGGCACTCCGCGAGCATCCGCTGCATCTCGACGATCTCGGTCTCGTTCGCTTCGCGCTCGAAGGCCTCCTCGCCCATTACCCACATCCGGATCGCACTGTGCCCGACCAGCGGCGCGACGTTGATGCTCAGCCCCGGCTCGATCGACCTCAGGTAGTCCTCGAACGATTCCCAGGTCCAGTCGATCCCCTCCTCGAACGCGGCCATCGGCAGGTCCTCGATCTGCCGGAACATGCGGCACAGCCGGTCACGCTGCGCTTCCTTGAGCGGCGCCAGCGTCAGCGAGCAGTTGCCGGTCACGACGGTCGTCACGCCGTGCTCCAGGGACGGCCGTGCTTGGCCATCCCAGCAGAGCTGCGCGTCGTAATGCGTGTGTGGGTCGATGAAGCCGGGCGCCGCTGCGAGCCCGCGGGCGTCGAGCTCTCTCACGCCCGGTTCGGGCACTCGCCCGACGCGCGCGATCCGCCCACCCTTGACGCCGATCTCGCCGCGGAACCCCGGCGTTCCAGTGCCGTCGTAGATGTAAGCGTTGCGAATGACGAGGTCCATGGTCCCACCGAATTCCAGAAGATCATGCTGAACCGACCAGCGGTCGGGCAGGCTATATCCTAGTGAAGTGAGCCGTTCAGATCAGCTGCACCTGCCGCCCCAGCGCCGATCCGTGCGCCCGCGCGAGGGCGACACGCTTGAACTACTGGCCGATCGGGAGCTGCCCGGGCTGGCGGTCGACGAGGCCGTGGAGCTGCTTGCGGCCTGGAACCCGCATCTGGGCCGAGCGTTCTTCCCCACCGGCCGCCCCCTGCTGGTCAGCGACCTCGTCTACCTTGAGCCGCCGCCGCCGCCCTAACGCCGCCAAAGTACGCGCCCGCCTGGATCTCCTGCGCTCTCCCCGCGGAGACCTGCGCGTAAGTCCCACTGCTCCGACCTTCCCTACCGGTGGCGGTGTCGCGAAGTGACGGTGGGAGCTTCCGCTATCTGGTGAGGCCGCGCCCGGAGCCCCCCTCTGCCTGCGGCATCTCCCCCCGCTCCGCGGGGGGGAGAGGGGACGTGAGATTACGCGCAGGTCTCGCGCGGGGGAGCTGCCGCAGGCTGAGGGGGAGGTGGTGAGGTCGATGATGCGCACGCCTTCAACTGCCAGCGGGAATCGTCAGAGCAGCGCCTCGGCGAGTTCGGTGAAGGAGGGGACGGTGAGGTCGGGCTTGAGAGGGGAGTCCTCGTAGGGCACGCCGCGGCGGTTGACGAAGGCGCCGCGGTAGCCGCACGCTCGAGCGCCGAGGACATCGAACGAGTTGGCGGAGACCATCAGGCACTCGGCCGGTTCGAGGCCCAGCTTCGTTGCGGCGTGGCGGTAGACCGCCGGGTGCGGCTTGAAGGCGGCCACCTCGCCGACCGAGATGACGGCGTCGAAGTCCCAGCCAATGCGGTTCGCGGTGAGATGGTCGAGAAAGTGCGCGTTGCCGTTGGAAAGCGCAACGAGGTCGTAGGGCTCGGACAGCCGCTGCAGAGCCTCGAGCACCTCTGGGTAGGGGGAGAGATTCTGCCAGAAGCCCATGATCTCGGCCTCCGCGGCGCGATCAACGTCGATTCGGTTGAGCTGCAGCGTGTAGCGGAGGGCGCGTTCACAAGTGGCGAGATAACCGCTGTGACCCAGCATCAAGATGGTGTCCTGGTACTGCTCGATGCGCTGGCGCGAGCGCCACTGCTGCCAGAACTCCCCCGCGTCGGCGTCGATCCCGCGGTCGTCGAAGAAGCGTCCGAGCGGCGGTACGAGGCTGCCGTCGAGGTTCAGCACGGTACCGAAGAGGTCGAAGGTGAGGGCGCGAACGCCATCGAAGTTGGTCATGGAGCGGGAAGATAGCCGCTTCGGGCGGCGGCGGCCCTCGTCGGCTCGCCAAGAACGGAGAACGGAGAGCAGAGGATCGTGCAGGGGGAGCAAGCCAATCGGGTACCATCGCCTCGATTCACCTCGACAGGCAGGAGTCAGTCATGCGGTTCGGCATCTTCTACGAAATCTCCGTCCCCCGGCCCTGGGAGGACGACACCGAGCACACCGTCTACCACCGCTGCCTCGAGCAGGTGCGCGTCGCCGACGAGGTGGGCTTCCACTCCGTGTGGGCCGTCGAGCACCACTTCCTCGAGGAGTATTCGCACTGCCCGGCCCCCGAGCTCTTCCTGACCGCCTGCGCGATGCAGACCCAGAACATCCGCGTCGGCCACGGCATCGTGGTCTGCGTGCCGCAGTTCAACCACCCGATCCGCGTCGCCGAGCGAGCCGCGGTGCTGGACATCCTCAGCGACGGGCGCCTGGAGTTCGGCACCGGCCGCTCGGCCACCTGGACCGAGCTCGGCGGCATGGACGCCAACCCCGACGAGACCAAGGAGACGTGGGACGAATACGTCCGCACGATTCCGCAGATGTGGACCAACGAGCGCTTCGGTTACGAGGGCCGCGCCTTCAAGATGCCCTCGCGAGCCGTGCTGCCCAAGCCCTACCAGAAGCCGCACCCGCCGATGTGGGTCGCGGTGTCCAGCCCCGGCACCGAGGTTGACGCCGCCGAGCGCGGTCTCGGATCGCTCGGCCTCACCTTCGGCGGCTTCGCCGAGCAGGAGGGCAAGGTCAAGGCGTACCGCCGCCGGATCGCCGACTGCGAGCCGGCCGGCGCCTTCGTCAACGACAAGGTCGCGACGGTCAACTTCCTCTACTGCCACCCCGACAACGAGGAGGGCGTGAGGACCGGCAGCCGCCTGACCGGCTCCTTCGGCTACCTCGCCGCCCAACTGCTGCCGGTGCGCGAGGTGCACCCGACCCGCTCCTACCCCAACCCCGGCCTGCTCGCCGCCGCCCGCCAGCAGGCGGCCACCAACCCCGGCGAGGCCAACAGCGCGCCCGAGGGCGTCTGTATCGGCAACCCCGACCGGCTGGTCGAGGAAATCAAGAAGTGGGAAGCCTGCGGCGTCGACCAGATCAATTTCCTGCTCAACGCGCTCGAAACCATCCCGCAGGAGCAGGTGCTCGACAGCCTGCGCCTCTTCGGCGAACAGGTGATGCCGCATTTCAAGGACGACTCGGCTCCCGCGACACCCCAGCGCGAACTCGCCGCCGCTCCCGCCGGCGACTAGTTGCGCTACGGCAATCCGGCTGCACCGCGACCGAACAGCAGCTGAACCGTGCTGACCAAACCCGACCGAGGCTGAACGCCTGCTGAACGGTCCTTGAGAGGGAATCCACGATGCCCATCATTGGAACGGCGGACGTTGCGCCGTGGTTGGAATTCGCAGCGAACATGCCCTCGCTCGACACCGAGGCGCTGACCTTACCCACTGGCCAGATGCTTCAGGTCAGCCACGAAGTCGACGACGCGGTGATGGCCGAACCGCTCCCGCTGACGACTGACCAGGCGCGCCACAGCAATCCGGCTGCAAAGCGACTGAACAGCCGCTGAACCGTGCTGACCAAACCCGACCGAGGCTGAACGCCTGTTGAACGGTCCCTGAGAGGGAATCCACGATGCCCATCATTGGAACGGCGGACGTTGCGCCGTGGCTGGAATTCGCAGCCAACATGCCCTCGCTCGACACCGAGGCGCTGGAACTGCCCGATGTCCGCGTCCTACAGGTGATCTACGAGATCGACGACGCCGACATGGCGGGTCAGATCCCGGCGGCCCTGCATCCCACGATTCCGCCCACGATGCACTGCATCGGGATGAGTGCGGAGGATGGGCCGCTCGGTCCGTTCACACTCGCGATGGTGCGGATCGGCTGCCGCGCCGCCGTGCGCCCGAGGGGCCTGCCCACGCGAGTCGTGGTCAGCGGCGATGCCGCGGCCGAGGCTCTGGCGACGCGCTGGGGCTTTCCCGTGACCGTCGGCGACGCGCGCCTGCGCCAGCGCTATGACCGGGTCGAAATCTCGGTCTCAGAGGCCGGCGACACCGTGCTGGCGGCGCAGATGATCGACCCGATTCCGATCGGCAACGGCGACCTCATGTACACCGCCGGCATGCACCTCGCCAACGCCCCGCACGACGGCGAAGCCAAGCCCTGGCTTGTGCAGGTCGACCCCGAGTTCGTGGTCAGCCGCGCCGACCGCGGCCAGGCCCGGATCGACGCCTTCGACGCCGGATTCTGGCGCGCCGGTAGCGTCGCGCCCGTCTACCCGATCGTCGCCTCCTATACGACCGCCAACATCACGCTGCCGCGGATTCGCTACATCTGCGACCCGGACCAGTCGGCGCTGACCGGCACCGTCGCCCTTTAGCGCCCCAACCTCCCCCGGCCTGCAACATCGAGACGAACCATCACCATGCCAGAGACCGCGACCCTGTTTCCCGGCTTCCGCGAGCACCGCAGCGGCCCGATCTTCGCCCGCGTCGGCGGCTCCGGACCGCCGCTGCTGCTGCTGCACGGCTTCCCGCAGACCGGCGCCATGTGGCACAAGATCAGCGCCGGGCTGGCCGAGCACTTCACGGTCGTCGTCGCCGACCTACTCGGCTACGGCGCCAGCGAGAGCCCGCCCGGCGACGGCGGCGGCGAGGCCTACTCGAAGCGCGCCATGGCGCGCTACATGGTCGACCTGATGGGTGACATCGGCTTCGAGACGTTCCGCCTCTCCGGCCACGACCGCGGCGGGCGCGTCTCCTATCGGCTCGCGCTCGACCATCCGGAGCGCGTCGAGCAGCTCGCGCTGCTGGACATCGTGCCAACCGTCGAGCAGTTCGAGCAGATGGGCATCCCCGGCGGGATCGGCGGGTTCCACTGGTACTTCCTCGCCCAGCAGGCGCCGCTGCCCGAACGATTGATCTCCGGCGAGCCCGACCTCTTCCTCGATCGGATGCTCGGCTCCTGGGCCGGTGACGCGAGCGTCTTCAGCGACGGCGCGATGGCGGAGTATCGAGCCGGCGCAAACGACCCCGAGACCGTCCGCAGCTGGTGCGACGACTACCGCTCCGGCGCGCGCTACGACCTCGCGCTCGACCGCAGCGATCGCGGTGAAGGCAAGCAAATCAGCTGCCCGCTGCTCGTCCTCTGGGGCGCCGGCCGCGGCCCCAGCCGGCGCGGCCGCTTCATGGCCACCTGGCGTCGCTGGGCCACCGACCTGCGGGGCGAGCCGATGCCCTGCGGCCACTTCATCCCCGAAGAGGCCCCCGAGGAATCCGAACGCGCCCTGCGCGACTTCTTCCTCGGCTGATTCAGCGGCTGAGCCGGCGCGCTCCTGCGCTACGATCAATTGGCACATCCGGGTCTGCGCGTCGGTATCTACACGTCGGTATCTAAAGATGAGGAGCTGGCCATGGACGCCGTATCAGTCATTCGCGGGAACGCGATCCCACTCGACCGGTCGGACGTTGACACCGACCAGATCATTCCGGCCAAGTATCTGAAGCGCATCGAGCGCACCGGCTACGGCCCGTTCTGCTTCGAGGCCTGGCGCAAGGATCCGGACTTCGTCGTCAATCAGCCGCAGTATGAGGGCGCCTCGGTGCTGCTGGCCGGCCCCAACTTCGGCTGCGGCTCGTCGCGCGAGCATGCCGTCTGGGCGATCCAGCAGATGGGCATAGGAGCCGTGATCGCGCCCTCGTTCGGCGACATCTTCCGCAACAACTCGGCCAAGATGGGCCTGCTCACGATCGCCCTCGCGCCGGCCGATGTCGAGCATCTGATGCGCCTCGTCGAGGGCGAGCCGAGCGCATCGATCACGGTCGACCTCGAGGCCCAGACGGTCTCCGCCAGCGGTGGCTTCGAGCGCAGCTTCGAGGTCGCCCCATTCGTCAAGCATCGCCTGCTCAACGGCCTCGACGACATCTCGATGACGCTCGAATACGAGCCCGACATCACCGCCTTCGAGTCGCGGCGTCCGGAGTCGCTGCCGCGCACGGCGTAGCGGCCGATCTACACTCATTGCAGTGCTCAGCGAGTAGGCGGCCAATGGTCCAGGCAGCGGAAACACGAGAATCGCTAGTAGCGTCCAGCGCGATCAGGGAGTCCGGCGAGTGGCCAATCGTCGTGCGGCTGCCTGCCGACTGGTCGCTGACCGACGAGTGTCTGATCGAGATCAGCAGCCTGAACGATCCGCTGCATTTCGAGCGCAGCGCGGAAGGAGCGCTGGAAATCAGCCCACCACCGGGAACCCTCAGCGGTCAGCGCGGCGGCGAGGTCTATGCACAAGTCTGGGTCTGGAACAACGATCGTAGCTCCAGCCAGTCTTTCGCCGGCGGCGGCTTTCGGCTGCCGAATTCGGCTGTGCGCGAGCCGGATGCGGCATGGGTCAGCGGAGAGCGTCTCAGCGATATTGAGCTGGACGACGAGGGCTATTGGCCGGTCTGCCCCGACTTCGTAGTGGAGGTCCGTTCGCGCGGCCAGAGCGTGGCCGCGCAGCAGGAGAAGATGCAGGAGTGGATGTCCAACGGCGCGCGGCTTGGCTGGCTGATCGACCCGTACGGCGATCAGGTGTTCATCTATCGAGCCGACCAAGACGAACCCGAACGTCTCGAACGCCCCGAAGCGCTCAGCGGCGAAGACGTGGCCGAAGGCTTGACCGTCGAACTCGCCAAAGTCTGGCGCTGAGTTCGATTCGCTCTCCTTATCCTGTGCGCAACTGACCTGGCCCGATTGAGGATTGAGGAAGGAGGACCATGTGTGCGACCAACCACCTCAGCTTGGCGGCTTCGCCATCGCCAACCTGCGCAATGGCAGCGGACTCGTTCACTTCTTGCGCAGCGTGATTGTCACCAACTGGATCAAGCTGCGCAGGCTTGAGCAGTGCTGCGGTCGCTACGGCGACCCCGGCTGTTGAACGGCGGCGCCTGACGCTCAGGATGAGCGTCCGACAGCCGAATAGGCATTCCGTCATGTGTCGCACTTGAGGATTGCTCCCCCCACCGCGCCGCGGTGACATCGGCGACCTGCGAGTCGGCTCGAACGAGCAAGTGACTTACGATGTGCAAACGACCGAAGCCGTCCTTTAGCGATGCGATCGCCAACCTGCGCAGGGAAGACAACCAGCAGAGCATTGCTCGTGGCTTGCTGAGCATCACCTGGAATAGGCTGACAGAGCGGCAGACGTGCTGTGGCAACTACGGCGCGCCGGGCTGTTGAGTCTCGCCAGAACGCGCTCAGGATGAGCGCTCAACCGACGACTAGGAACACCAACAAATGGCCCACTTCAACATCGCCTTGCTGCCCGGCGACGGGATCGGCGGCGAGGTGATCGGCGAGGCGGTGCGCGTGCTCGCGGCTGTCGGCGGACGCTTCGACCACTCGTTTGAGTACACCGAGGACGTCGTCGGCGGCGCGTCGATCGACGCGCACGGCACGGCGCTGCGCGATGAGACGCTTGAGATGTGCCGCTCGCAGGACGCTGTCCTCTTCGGCGCCGTTGGCGGTCCCAAGTGGGACGACCCCAAGGCCTCTGTCCGACCCGAGCAGGCGATCCTCGGCCTGCGCAAGGGCCTCGGCCTCTTTGCGAACATCCGGCCCGTGAAGATGCTGCCGTTCCTGGCCGACAGCACGCCGTTCAAGCGCGAGACCGTCGAAGCGATCGACATGGTCGTGCTGCGCGAGCTGACCGGCGGCATCTACTTCGGCGAGCCTCAGCGCCGCTGGGAGGAAGACGGCGAGCGCAAGGCCGTCGACACGCTGGCCTACGCCGAGCACGAGGTCGAGCGGATCGTGCGGCTCGGCTTCGAGACCGCCCGCGCCCGTCGCGGGCTGCTGACCTCCGTCGATAAGGCCAACATCCTCGACACCAGTCGCATGTGGCGCGAAGTCACCGAGGAGATCGCGACCGACTACCCCGACGTACAGCTCGAACACCGCCTCGTCGACGCCTGCGCCATGGACCTGATTCGCCACCCGGCCTACTTCGACGTGATCGTCACCGAGAACCTGTTCGGCGACATCCTGACCGACGAGGCCTCGATGTTGGCCGGCTCGATGGGCATGCTGCCCAGCGCCTCGCTGGGCGCGCCGGGCAGCGTCGGCATGTACGAACCGATCCACGGCACCGCGCCCGACATCGCCGGGCAGGGCATCGCCAACCCCTCAGGGATGATTCTCAGCGCCGCATTGATGCTGCGTTACTCGTTGGACCTCGAGCAAGAGGCGACCGCGATCGAGACCGCACTCGCCGAGATCCTCGAAGCGGGCAACCGTCCCGCGGATCTCGTCGAGGCCGGCGCCGATCCGCTCGGCACCGAGGCGCTCGGAGCACTGATCGCGGAGGCCGTCGCCGCGAAGTAGACCGAGCAGGTGCTCGCCCTAGACTCAGCCCATGCCTATCCAACGACTCCTCGTCGCGAATCGCGGCGAAATTGCTGTTCGAATCCTGCGCACCGCCACCGAACTCGACCTCGAAACGGCGGCCGTGCACTCCGGCGACGACGCGTCCTCCCAACACATCCAACACGCTGACATCGCGATCCCGCTCGACGGGATCGGCCCCGCCGCCTACCTCGACATCGCGCAGATCGTCGAGCGTGCGCTCGAGCACGAGTGCGACGCGATCCACCCCGGCTACGGCTTTCTGGCCGAGAACGCCGACTTCGCACGGGCCTGCGAGGAGGCCGGCATCACCTTCGTCGGTCCCACGCCGGCAGCATTGGCGCTGTTCGGAGATAAGGCGCGCGCCCGCACGCTCGCGGCCGCGCGCGGCGTACCGATCCTGACCGGCAGCGACCACGCCGTTGACCTGGAACGCGCGCGGGCCTTCTTCGAGCAGCTCGGCGGTCGCCCGATGGTGATCAAGGCCATCGCGGGCGGGGGTGGACGCGGCATGCGCGCCGTCACGGATGTGGACGAGATTCCCGACGCGTTCGAGCGCTGCGGGCGCGAGGCCCGCGCCGCCTTCGGCAACGCCGCCCTGTTCGTCGAGCGCTTCATCCCGCGCGCGCGCCATATCGAGGTGCAGATCGCCGGTGACCAGCACGGCGCGGTGACGCACATCGGCGAGCGCGAGTGCACCATCCAGCGCCGCTATCAGAAGCTGATCGAAATGGCGCCCAGCCCCTCGATCAGTGCTGAGCTGCGCGAGCGGATCACTGAGAACGCGGTCGAGCTCGCCTCCGCCGGCGGGTACACCAACCTCGGCACCTTCGAGTTCCTCGTCGACGCCGACTCCGAGGGCGACTTCGCGTTCATCGAGACCAACGCGCGACTACAGGTCGAGCACACCGTGACCGAGGAGGTCACGGGACTCGACCTCGTGCATTGCCAGATCGGTATCGCCGATGGTGTGCCCCTGTCCGAGCTGGGCCTCTCGCCGGCCCCGGCCCCGCGCGGCTTCGCGATCCAGGCGCGAGTCAACCTTGAGCGGATGCGCGAGGACGGCGACGTACGGCCGGCCGCCGGCACGCTGCGCGGCTTCCGCCCGCCCGCCGGACCCGGCGTCCGCGTCGACACCTACGGCTACGACGGCTACTCGGCCAATCCCAACTTCGATTCACTGATCGCGAAGGTGATCACCCGCGCGCCGCGCGGCGACTTCCACGACGCGGTGCGTCGCGCGCGCCGCGCGCTGGCCGAATTCGAACTCAGCGGCGCCGACTCCAACCTGCCGTTCCTGCGCAACATCCTCGCGCACCCCGAGTTCGTCGCCGGCGACGTCCACACCCGCTGGATCGACGATCGGATCGGCGAGCTTGCCGCGACAGCGGTTAACGGCGCCGGTCTCGGCGGCGAGCAGCGGTCGTGGGCCGGTGGACAGGTTGCGAATCAGACCAAGGACCCGCTCGCCGCGCTCGACTTCTTCCGTCAGGGCGCCGACGCCGCGTCGCTCGATGTCAACCGTGGACTCGAGGCGGGTCAGGCGGTCGGGCACGCGCCCGAGATCATCGGCCCGGCCGGCACGGAGGCAATCCGCGCGCCGATCCAGGGCACGATCATCGAGATCCTCGTGGCCGAGGGCGACACCGTCGTCCCCGGCCAGGAGGTGATCATCATGAATGCCATGAAGATGGAGCACGTCCTCAAGTCCGACATCGGCGGGATCGTCGCCGAGCTCACCGTTGCGGTCGGCGACATCATCTGGGAGAACCACCCGCTCGCCTTCATCGAGCCCGCCGACGTCGGCCCCGCGCTGGATGACGGCGACGAGGAGCTCGACCTCGACCTGATCCGCCCCGACCTTGCGCTGGTCAATGAGCGGCACGACATCACGCTTGACCACCGCCGGCCCGCTGCCGTGGCGCGGCGCAGGGCCAAGGGCAAGCGCACCGCGCGCGAAAACATCGCTCAACTGGTCGACGACGGCGAGCCCTGGAGCGTCTGGAACGAATACATGGCGCTCGGCGTGGCCGGACAGCGGCGCGTGCGCAGCTGGCAGGAGCTGCGTGAGAAGTCGCCCGCCGACGGCCTGATCTGCGGCGTCGGCACGGTCAATGGCGATCTCTTCGACGCCCACACCGCAACCACGGCAATCATCAGCTACGACGAGATGGTCTGGGCCGGCACCCAGGGCATCCGCGGGCACGAGAAGACCGACCGCATGGTCGAGATCGCGCACCGCCTGCTCTCGCCGCTGATCTTCATCGCCGAGGGCGCAGGCGGGCGCTCGGGCGACACCGACTGGGCGTTTACGCGGGTCGCGGCGCGCAACATTCGCACCTTCGAGCGCCTCGCCGAGCTCTCCGGCCGCGTGCCGATGGTCTCGATCACCGCGGGCCGCTGCTTCGCCGGCAACGCCTCGATGCTCGGCATGTGCGACATCATCATCGCCACCGAAGGCTCCAACATCGCGATGGGCGGCCCGGCCGTGATCGAAGGCGGCGGCCTCGGCCTGTTCCTGCCCGAGGAGCTCGGGCCGATGTCGCAGCAGGTCCCGAACGGCGTCGTCGACATCCTCGTTGAGGACGAGGAAGCCGCGATGGCCGCGGCCAAGAAGTACATCTCCTACTTCCAGGGCCCGGTCGACGACTGGACCTGCCAGGACCAGCGGCTGCTGCGCCACGTGATCCCCGAGAACCGCCTGCGCACCTACGACGTGCGCAAGGTGATCGAGCTGATGGCCGACGACGATTCCGTGCTCGAGCTGCGCCCCGAGTTCGGCGTCGGCATGGTCACCGCGCTGGTTCGCGTCGAGGGTCGGCCCGTCGGCGTGATCGCCAACAACAACATGCACCTCGGCGGCGCCGTCGACAGCGACGGCTCCGATAAGCTCGCCCGCTTCGCGCAGATCTGCGACTGCTGGAACATCCCCGTGATCACCATGGTCGACACGCCCGGCATGATGGTCGGCCCCGAGGTTGAGAAGACCGCCCTCGTGCGCCACTGCCACCGCGTCTTCGTCTCGCTGGCCAACCTGAGCACGCCGAAGATGACGCTGACGCTGCGCAAGTGCTACGGCCTGGGCGGCCTCGCGATGATGGCCGGCAGCACCGAGGCCTCGCTTTTCAACGTCGTCTGGCCCACCGGCGAGTACGGCGGCATGAACCTCGAGGCGGGCGTGAAGCTCGGCGCCCGCGCTGACCTCGAGAAAATCGAAGACCTCGACGAACGCCTGGCCGAATACGAGCGCCGCGTGGCCGATGCCTACGAGCGGGGCGCGGCGCTCAACGCCGCCGCGGTGGTGGAGGTCGACGACGTGATCGACCCCGCCGACACCCGCCGCTGGATCGTGCGGACGCTCGATGCCGCCCCCAACTCCAACCCCATCCGCGAAGGCCGCCGCCCCTACATCGACAGCTGGTAGCCCCTGAGTCGCGGAAAGGCGCTCGTCTGACTAGACTGCCGAAATCGGCGCTTGACGCCGCAGGTCGCTGTAGGGGCGTCCCCACAAGGTGAGCGATGCAGTTTTTCAACGTGCTGCTGGTCCGTCTGATCCAGACGATCCTCGTCGTCTGGATCGTGGTCAGCATCGTGTTCATCGTCTCGCGCCTGATCGGCAATCCGACCCAATCGCTGCTCCCGCTCGATTCCACGAACGAGGAGATCGCGATTCTCGAAGAGCGGCTGGGGTTGAATGATCCGCTGATCGTCCAGTACGGCCGCTTCATCGTTGACGCTGTGCAGCTCGACTTCGGCTATTCCTACCACCGCACCGGCGCCGCGATTGACCAAGTGGTCGACAAGCTGCCGGGCACGGTCCGGCTGACGCTCGCCGGCCTGATCGTCGCTCTGGCGCTGGGGCTGCCGCTGGGCGTGCTCGCCGCGCTGCGGCGCGGCTCGTCGATTGACTGGCTGGCGCGAATCATCGCGGTGATCGGCCAGGCCACGCCGAGCTTCTGGCTCGGCTTGATGCTGATCTTCTTCCTCGCGACCAGAGTGGCCTGGTTTCCCACCGCTGGCGCCGAGGGCTTCCGCTCGCTGGTACTGCCGGCCCTGGCCCTCGGTCTGCTCTCGGCGGCGGGCTTTATGCGCCTGACCCGCTCGGGCATGATCGACGTGATGAACACCGACTTCATCCGCACCGCCCGAGCCAAGGGCCTCACCGAGCGCGCCGTGATCCTCCGCCACGGTCTGCGCCACGCCCTGATCCCCGTGATGACGATCCTTGGGCTTGAACTCGGACGCCTGATCGCCGGCTCGGTGATCATCGAGGTCGTCTTCTCCTGGCCCGGCATCGGTCGCCTGATGATCGAATCGATCCTGAAGTCCGACTATCCGACCGTGCAGGCGGGTATCGCGGTGATCGCCGCAGCGATCGCGATGGGCAACCTGGTCGTCGATCTTTCCTACCGGGTCATCGACCCGCGCATCCGGACGGCTGGACTCTGATGGCGACGGCAGCAGGAGAGGTCACTGTCGAGATCCGCACACGGCGGCGGTTGCGCGTGCCGCACAACTGGCGGCGTTATCTGCTGGTGATCCCCCCACTGACGGTCATGATCGTGTTCGTGGTCGTCGGCATCCTTGCCGATGTGATCGCGCCCGGTGATCCGGGAGATGTCGACGTGCTCGCGCGGCTTGAACGCCCGATCTTCGACGGAGGAACCAGCGAGCACCTGCTCGGCACGGACCACATCGGCCGCGACATCTGGACGCGGATCATCCACGGCGCGCGCGTCTCGCTGATCGTCGTCGTGATCGTCGTACCTGGCGCCGCCCTCTTCGGCACGTCCGTTGGGCTGATCGCCGGCTGGCGCAGCGGCAAGGTCGGCCAGCTACTGATGCGCTACGTCGACGTGCAGCTCGCGATGCCCGCGATTCTCTTCGCCGTATTGCTGGGCGCAGCGCTTGGCGCTTCGCTGACCAACGTGATCATCATTCTGTTGGTCTGGACCTGGACTGCGTATGCCCGTTTGATCCGCGCCGAAGTGCTCTCGCTCAAGGAGCGTGAGTTCGTGCTCGCTTCGATGGCGGCGGGCGGCGGCAACTGGTGGATCATGCGCAAGCAGCTGCTGCCCAACGTCTTCAACACGATCATCGTGATCATGACGCTCGAAATCCCGATCGTGATCGTCGCCGAGGCGTCGCTGAGTTTCCTCGGCGTCGGGGCGCCGGTCGAACAGGCCACTTGGGGGCGGATGATCACCGAGGCGCGCAACTACCTCACCCAGGCCTGGTGGGTGATGTGGATGCCCGGCATCGCGCTGATGCTTGTCGCCCTCTGCGGCAATCTCGTCGGCGACTGGCTGCGCGACCTGCTCGATCCGCGCCTGCGCAACCTCGGCTGATCAAAGAGTCCCGACTGAGACCGGTGCGCAACCGAGGTGAGTTGGGGGCCATCACCCGGCATCCCCAGTCGTGGTCTAGGATGCTCCAAACGGCGCGCGGCCAGCGCGGCAGCGTGCATCAGGAGGCAACCAAATGTCAGAGCGAAACTACTGGACCCGGATGCGCAGCCGCCGACTCTCGCGCCGCACCCTGCTGGTCGCCAGCTCACGCGCCGGCGTCGGCGCCGCGGGTCTGGCCCTGGTCGGCTGCGGTGACGACGATGACGACGAGCAGCAGGCCGTCATGCAGGCCCAGCAGCAGCAAGAAGAGCAGCAACAGGCCATGCAGCAGCAGCAGCAGGCCATGCAGCAACAGCAGGCCATGCAGCAGCAACAGCAGGCCGAGCAGCAGCAACAGCAGGCCGAGCAGCAGGCTCAGCAGGCCGAGCAGCAGGCCCAAGCGGGCACCGCTGAGGCGATCGAGCGCGAAGAGGCCGAAGAGGATGTCGAAGCCGCGGAGCCCGAGGTTGACCTCGACGCGACTGTCCGCCTCGCCATTGGCCGCTACACCGCCGGGCTCGACCCGCAGCGCTCCGGCTCGCAGACCAACTACGTCAACGGCGCCTGCACCTTCGACGCCGGTATGTCCAACCATCCCGATACCGCAGCGCTCGAACCGAACCTGGTCCAGGCAGTCGAAATCGTCGACCCGACGAACGTGATCATGCACGTCACGCAGGGCATCAAGTTCCACAGCGGCACGCCCTACACGGCCCACGATCTGCAGTTCAACTTCGAGCGCGTCGCGGGCGAGGCCGAGTACCACCAGGGCGGCGAAACCAGCGACCATCCCAACGTCTGGGCCACGGCCCGCGGGACGTTCGGCGTCGGCAACTTCGCCAGCTACAGCGTCGTCGACGACCATACCTTCCGGGTCGAGACTCCCGCCCCGAACGCCTCGCTGGCCGGCTCGATCATGTCCGGCGCCGTCCGACACATGTCCAAGGAGTATGTCGAGGCCAACGGGGACGAGCACGTTGACGCGGTCAACGCGGTGGGCACCGGGCCCTTCCGGTTCGCGGAGCACATCCCCGATGTCGGGTTCAAGTGGACTCGCTACGAGGATTACCACAAGGGTCGGGACGCCCTCGCCGGGCCGCGACTGGCCTGGTACAAGGATCTGGACGTCCAGATCCGCCCCGAGCCGCTCGCCCAGATCGCCGGCATCGAAGCCGGCGAAATCGATGCCATCTTCAACCTGCCCACCGACGTGGTTGAACCCTACGATGGCGACGACCGCTTCAAGGTGCTCTACGGCCCCTCCAGTCAGCCCACGCACTACGTGATGTTCAACACGCACGACAGCGTGGCCGAGGTCGACGGCGTGCCCAACCCGTTCCTCGACATCCGGGTGCGCCAGGCCGCCAACCTCGCCATCAACCGCGAAGCGATCATCGAGGGTCTGCTGACCGGCAGCGAGAAGCCGGCCTTCGGTCCCTACCCGGGCACCATCGGCTACCCCAAGGAAGCGCTCGAGTCCCGCTACCACGGCTACGACCCCGAGCGCGCCAAGCAGCTGCTCGCCGAAGCCGGCTATCCGGACGGCATTGATGTCGATCTGCATATCGTGACCGACTTCCAGCCCATTGTCCCGGTCATGTCCCTGGTCGTGCAGGAGGACCTCGAGTCGGTCGGCATCCGCACCACGATCGTTGAGTACCTGAGCTCCGAGTACTTCAGGACGGTTCGCACGTTCGAGAAGCCTGGCTTGTTCTGGTTCTTCACCAACAGCATCGCCGAGCCCGAGACCGTGATCGGTTCAGGGATCAACGAAAACGGCTTCTACGCCGTCTCCGTCTACCCCGAGACCGAGATTCAGGAGCTCTACGTCGCGCAGAACCAGGCGCTCGATCCCGGCGAGCGCGCCGCTCTGCTCGAGGAGTTCTACGTGACGTTCTACGAGAACTACTCCTGGATCTTCCTCACCGAGGTCTCCGCCGCCACCATGACTGCCGGGAACGTCAACTGGCCAGTCGGCGCCGCCGAGCTGCGCGGCGAGGGCACGCTGACCAAGCTCCAGAAACTCAAGGACGCCTAGGGCCAAACCAGGGGGAGCCCCGCCCACGAGCCGGACCCCAAGCGCCGCAACGGCTCCCAATCCCGACGTGCCTGCCAAGCCGGGACGCTGCGCCGTTCTCACCCCCAGCCCCAACATGGGAGCGTTGCCTGCCTGGATTCCCGCCTTCGGAGACTGTTGCACAATGCGCCGTCGTGCTCGATTGTCCGACCGTCCCCAGTTCTCCCCCCGCGGGGGAGATGCCGCAGGCAGAGGGGGAGGGCGCGGCCGTTGCGCGGCGCTCCAGATGCAGGGTGCTGCGTGACGGCCCCTCCCCCTCAGTCGCTGCGCGACAGCTCCCCCGCAAGGGGAGCAGTGGACTCCTGAGCACCGCGCGAATCATGCAACAGTCTCCCTTCGCGGGAATGACACAAGGAGCGCGCGGGAATGCCGGAAGAAAGCGGGACAACAGGAACGCGGAAATGACCGCCAGAGGATTCTGCACGAGCGGGCCTTGCGGCGGTCTCCACGCCGACGCCGACGTTCACCTAGACTGCGTGAGCCGTGCGCGGGCGCACCGCAGATAGACCCATGCCCGCCGAGGGAGGCAACCAAATGTCAGAGCGAAACTACTGGACCCGCATGCGCAGCCGGCGACTCTCGCGTCGCACCCTGCTGGTCGCCAGCTCACGCGCCGGCGTCGGCGCCGCGGGTCTGGCCCTGGTCGGCTGCGGTGACGACGATGACGACGAGCAGCAGGCCGTCATGCAGGCCCAGCAGCAGCAAGCAGAGCAGCAGCAGGCGATGCAGCAGCAGCAGCAGGCGATGCAGCAGCAGCAGGCGATGCAGCAGCAACAACAGCAGCAGGCCATGCAACAGCAGGTCGAGCAGCAGGCGCAGCAGGCCCAGCAACAGGAGGAAGGCACGGTCGAAGCGATCGAGCGCGACGAGGCCGAAGAGGATGTCGAAGCGGCCGAGCCCGAGATCGACACCGAAGCGACGCTCAACGTCGCCAGCGGTCGTTACACCGCCGGGCTCGACCCGCAGCGCTCCGGCTCGCAGACCAACTACATCAACTCGGCCAGCGTGTTCGACGCGGGCATGTCGAATCACCCCGATACCGCAGCGTTGTCAGCGAACCTGGTCGAGAGCATCGAGATCGTCGACCCGACCAACCTGATCTTCCACGTGGCCCAGGGGATCAAGTTCCACAGCGGCACGCCCTACACGGCGCACGACACGCAGTTCACCTTCGAACGCGCCTCGGCGGTAGCTGCCTATCATCAGGGCGGCGAGACCAGCGACCATCCGAATGGCTGGGCGACCGCCCGCATGACCTTCGGCACCGTCAACTTCGCCAACTACAGCGTCCCCGACGACTACACCTTCGTGGTCGAGACGCCCGCGCCCGACGCCTCGTTGGCCGGCTCGATCATGCGCCTGCCCCACCTGTCCAAGGAGTACGTCGAAGCAAACGGCGATGAGCACGTGGATGCGGTCAACGCCGTTGGCACCGGCCCCTTCCGCCTGGGCGAGCACATTCCCGATGTTGGCTTCAAGTACATCCGGTACGACGAGTACCACAAGGGTCGCGACCGCGTCGCCGGCAAACACCTCGCCTGGTACAAGGACCTCAACATTCTGATCCGCCCCGAGCCGCTGGCGCAGATCGCCGGCATCGAAGCGGGTGAAGTTGACGCGGCGTTCAACCTGCCGACCGACGTCGTCGCCCCCTACAGCGAAGACGAGCGGTTCAAGGTGCTCTATGGGCCGGCCGGCAACCCAACCCATCACATCATGTTCAACACGCATGACGCGGTGGACGAGGTCGACGGAGTGCCGAATCCGTTCCTCGACATCCGCGTGCGCGAGGCGGCCAACCTGGCGATTAACCGCGAGGCGATCATCGAAGGTCTGCTGACCGGCGTCGAGAAGCCATCCTACGGCCCGTACGCGGGTACGATCGGCTTCCCCAAGGAAGCGCTGGAGTCGCGCTACCACGGCTACGACCCGGAACGCGCCAAGCAGCTGCTGGCCGAGGCCGGCTACCCCGACGGCATCGACGTTGACCTGCACATCGTCACCGACTTCCAGGTGATCGTGCCCACCCTTGCGTTGATCGTGCAGCAGGATCTCGAGGCCGTCGGTATTCGCACCACGATCATCGAATACCTCAGCTCCGCGTTCTTCGCAGAAGTGCGGACGTTCTCCAAGCCGGGCCTGTTCTGGTTCTTCACCAATGCAAACGCCGAGCCCGAGTCCGTGATCGGTTCCGAAATCAGCGAACTAGGCTTCTACGCGGTCTCCGTCTACCCCGAGACGGATATTCATGAGCTCTACGTCGCACAGAGACAGGCGCTGGACCCGGCGGAGCGCGCTGCGCTGCTCGAGGACTTCTACGTGACGTTCTACGAGAACTACTCGTGGATCTTCCTCACCGAGGTCTCCGCCGCGTCGATGACGGCGGCCAACGTCAACTGGCCGGTCGGCGCCGCCGAGCTTCGCGGGGAGGGCACGCTGACCTACATCCAGAAACTCAAGAGCGCCTAACGCCAAACCAGGGGGAGCCCCGCCCACGAGCCGGAGCCCGACCACAAGCGCCGCAACAGCTCCCAACGCCGACGCGCCTGCTAAGCCGGGACGTAGCGCCGTGCTCACCCGCAGCCCCAACATGGGAGCGTTGGAGCGTCGCTCGCCTGGATTCCCGCCCTCGCGGGAATGACGCACGCGGGAATGACGCAAGGAGCGGGCGGGAACGACCGCGACGGGATTCTGAACGAGCGGGTCTTGCGGCGGTCTCCACGCCAACGCCGATGATCGCCTAGACTGCCCGAGCTGCGCGCGGGCGCACCGCAGATATACCCATGTCCGCCGAAGGAGACAACCAAATGTCAGAGCGAAACTACTGGACCCGGATGCGCAGCCGGCGACTCTCGCGTCGCACCCTGCTCGTCGCCAGCTCACGCGCCGGCGTCGGCGCCGCCGGACTGGCGCTGGTCGGCTGCGGCGACGACGATGACGTCGAGCAGCAAGCCGTCGTGCAGGCTCAGCAGCAGCAGCAAGAAGAGCAGCAGCAGGTCATGCAGCAGCAGCAGCAGGCGATGCAGCAGCAGCAGCAGGCCCAGCAGCAGGCCGAGCCGCAACAGCAGCAGCAGCAGGCCCAGCAGCAGGCGCAGCAGGCCCAGCAACAGGAGGAAGGCACGGTCGAAGCGATCGAGCGCGACGAGGCCGAAGAGGATGTCGAAGCGGCCGAGCCCGAGATCGACACCGAAGCGACGCTCAACGTCGCCACCAGTCGCTACACCGCCGGGCTCGACGGGCAGCGCTCCGGATCGCAGACGAACTACATCAACTCAGCCACCCTGTTCGACTCCGCCATGTCCAATCACCCCGAGACGGCCGCGCTGGAGGCCAACCTGGTCGCGGAGGTGGAGTTGGTCGATCCGACGAATCTGATCTTCCACGTGGGGCGCGGAATCAACTTCCACAACGGCACGCCCTATACGGCGGAAGATTTGGCGTTCAACTGGGAGCGCGTCTCGGCGGCGGCCGAATACCACCAGGGCGGCGAGACGAGCGACCATCCGAACGGCTGGGCGACGGCTCGGATGACCTTCGGGACGGTCAACTTCGCCAGTTACGGGCTGGTCGACGATTACACGGTCCGCGTCGAGACGCCGGCGCCGGATGCCTCGCTGGTCGCATCGGTCACCGGCGGCGCCGTGGTGCAACATTCGAAGGCGTACGTCGAGGCCAACGGCGACGAGTACGTTGACACGGTGGCCCCGATGGGCACGGGGCCGTTCGCGTTTGCCGAGCACATCCCCGATGTCGGCCTCAAGTACACGCGCTACGAGGGCTACCACAAGGACCGCGACGCGCTGGCCGGGCCGCGGCTGGCCTGGGCCAAGGCGCTGGATGTCCAGATCCGCCCCGAGCCGCTCGCCCAGATCGCAGGCATTGAGGCCGGCGAGATCGATGTCGCCTACAACCTGCCCACCGACGTGGCGGCGCCCTTCGCTGACAATCCCGATTTCAAGGTGCTCTACGGCCCATCGGGCAACCCCACGCACAACATCATGTTCAACACGCATGACGCGGTGGACGAGGTCGACGGTGTGCCGAATCCGTTCCTCGACATCCGCGTGCGCGAGGCGGCCAACCTGGCGATTAACCGCGAGGCGATCATCGAAGGCCTGCTGACGGGGGTGGAGGAACCGTCGTACGGCACCTACAAGGCCTCGATCGGCTTCCCCCGGGAAACCTTGGCGGCGCGCTACCACGGCTACGACCCAGAGCGCGCGAAGCAGTTGTTGGCCGAGGCCGGATACCCGGACGGTTTCGACACCGATCTGCACATCGTGACCGACTTCCAGGTGATCGTGCCGACGATGGCATTGATCGTGCAGCAGGATCTGGAGGCCGTGGGCATCCGCACGACGATCGTCGAATACCTCAGCTCCGCGTACTTCGCAGAGGTTCGGACGTACTCGAAGCCGGGGATGTTCTACTTCTTCAGCAACGCAAACGCCGAGCCGGAGTCCGTGATCGGGGCCGAGATCAGCGAAGAGGGCTTCTACACGGTCTCCGTCTATCCCGAGACGGAGATTCACGAGCTCTACGTCGCCCAGAGGCAGGCGATGGTCCCATCCGAGCGCGCTGAATTGCTCGAGCAGCTCTACGTGACGTTCTATGACAACTTCTCCTGGCTCTTCCTCACCGAGATCTCGGCGGCGTCGATCACCGCAACGCACATCAACTGGCCGATCGGCTCTGCAGAGCTGCGCGGTGAAGGCACGCTGACCAGCGTCCAGAAGCTCAAGATCGCCTAGCGCCAAACCAGGGAGAGCCGCGCCCACGAACGGGGCTCGAACGACAATCGCTGGGGCCGTTGTCGACTCCGCCCGCACGCAGCAGCGTCGTGCCCGTTCATGTCGCCTACGCTGGGCGAAGGAGTGGGTGCGATGACGACGACGGCAGTGACGATTCGGGACCTCGCCCGGATGCTGCGGGAGCTGCGACGTGAGCCGCGCGAGCCCAGCTTCGACGCGTGGCTGCGTGGTGAGGAGATCGACGAGGAATTCGCCAGCCTCGTGCAGTGGGTGGCTCAGCGTCGCCTCTATTGGCACGAAGTGAACGGCCGGCTGTCGGAAGCTGAGATCGACAGCGTGCTTGAGGCGACCGATGTGTACGCCTACCGCGACGATCCCGAGATCGGGCCAAGCCCCGTCTCCGACCGCGAGAGAGGTCGCCAGATCGGGTTCCGCTGGGTCGAGGATGTGCTCTGGTTCGAAGATGACCTTGACATGTTCATCGAGGACGGCGACGCGACCGAGGGCGAGTTGCAGCGGCGGCAGGTCATTGATGTCGTGCATGCCTACTGTCGGGCACAGGACGAGCACGCCGATCCGTTACTGGACGCGTGGCGGTCTGGCGATGCGATTCCCGCTCGCCTGGATCACGTCACACGCTGGACGCGGATGCGGAAAGTGACACTCGACGAGGTGGAACGGCTGCTCACTGATGACGAAATCGAAGAAACGCTCGATGTCGCGGCGGCCGTTCAGCAGTACAGCGACGAATGGATCGACGAACGTCCGTCGATCCCGGATGCGTGGGTTACAGCGGACCTCAGCGGCTAGCTGCTGCGAGCATGGCGTATCGCGTTCAGTGGCAGGCGTGGCAACCGTCTGCAGTTCGACGTTGATCACGGGAACAGATCATCACGATTATCGGGGTGTTTCCCCGTGGATCCGGATATAGACGAAGATGACATCTACCGAAGCCCAACTCCTCGACGCCGCCCGGCGATATTCCTTTGGTGGGCGCATGGACAAGTCGGGCGGCGGGCCGATCTTCGTGCGCGGCTCCGGCTCCGAAGTCGAGGACATCAACGGCAAGAAATATCTCGACTTCAACTCCGGCCAGATGTGCGCCGCCTTCGGCCATAATCATCCGACGATCACGGCCGCGATCAAGCAGGCCTGCGACACGCTGATCCACGCTCACAGCAGCCACTTCAACGTCCCCGAGATCGAGCTCGCCGAACGCCTCGGCGAGCTGATGCCCGAGCCGCTCAAGAAGAGCATGTTCCTGCAGTCGGGCGCCGACGCCAACGAGGCCGCGATCAATATCGCGCGCAAGTTCACCCGCGGCTTCGAGGTCGCCAGTCCGCACGTCGGCTTCCACGGCATGTCCGACACAACGCGCGCGCTGACCTTCGCCGGCTGGCACGCGGGCTACGGTCCGCTCGCGCCCGGCACCATGGCGATGGTCGCGCCCTATTGCTACCGCTGCCCGTTGCGGCAGACATTCCCCGACTGCGAGTACGCCTGCCTCGATACCAGCTTCGAGCTGATCGACGCGCAGACCACCAGCCGTCCGGCCGCGGTGATGACCGAGCCGCTATTCAGCGCCGGCGGCGTGATCGAGCCGCCCAACGGCTGGCTTGCGGAACTCAAGCAGCGCTGCGCGGCGCGCGGCATGCTGCTGATCCTCGATGAGGAGCAGACCGGTCTGGGCAAGCTCGGCGACATGTTCGCGTTCGAGGCCGAAGGCGTGGTGCCCGACATCGTCACGCTCGCCAAGCACTTCGGCGGCGGCGTCTGCATCAGCGCCGTGATCACGTCCGCCGAGATCGAAGAGCGCGTCACCGCCGACGAGTTCATCGTCACGCACAGCCACAGCAACGATCCGCTCGCCTGCGCGGCGGGTATCGCCAGCCTCGACGTGGTCGAGCAGGATCGCGTCCCCGAAAAGGCGCGCACACTCGGCGGCTATCTCAAGGCCAAGCTGCAGGGACTCGCTGAGCGCTTCGAGCTGATCGGCGACGTGCGCGGTCGTGGCCTGCTGCAGGGCATCGAGTTGGTGCACTCGCGTGAGACCAAAGAACCCGCCACCGACGCGGGCCCGCGGATCGCCGCCCACGCGCTGCGCGAGGGCCTGATCTTCAGCGTGCGCCGCGAGGGATCAGTGCTGCGCTTCGTGCCGCCCGCGACCACCACCGAGGCGCAGATCGACCGCGCCATCGACATCCTCACCGACGCGCTCGAAGCAGTGTCGGCGAACTGACCAAGTGTTGACGCGGCACAACACTGCGCGTACCGTGCGGTCATGGCCGAGAGGCATCCGAAGAAAGAGATCGAGGATGTCATATCGGAGTTGGAGGAGGCGGGATGGCGGATTGAACGGACGCGCGGCTATGCATGGGGGCGGGCGAGGTGTCCCGAATCTCCCGGCGGCTGCATGGTTTGGATCAAGTCAACGCCAAGCAATCTCGGCGGCGAGGTCCGCAAGCTGCGCAGAGTGTTGAAGAACTGCTCTCACACAGCCAGGGAGAACTGAAAGATGGCAGTTTGGGATTTCACGCTGATTGTTGAGGGTCGCGACATCGCCAGCGAAGAGGTGTTTGACGCTCTGTGGGAAGCGGGCTGCGACGATGCGCTGATCGGCCAAACCAATGGTGTCCAATATCTCGATTTCGACCGTGACGCCGAGACCATTGAGGAGGCTGTCGCATCGGCTGTCGCCGATGCTGAACGTGTTCCCGGCCTGCAGGTGGTTCGATTTGTCGATTCAGACTTGGTCGGTATGACCGAGATCGCAGAGCGTTGCGACCGGACGCGAGAAAGCGTGCGCTTGCTGGTCACTGGCGCTCGTGGTCCCGGGCAGTTCCCGCCGCCGGTGAACGATCCCCGACGCCCGCACCGACTCTGGCGATGGTCCGAAGTTGAACGATGGCTGACGAGCCGTCCGGGACACGGGGACATCCAGCGCGGCAGACCATCCACCCACATCCGCAACGCGCTGTCCGCATCCATCGAACTGCGCGCATGCAACCGCGGCCTCAACGACCAACAGCGGGAACGAGTGCATCAGCTCACGCATGCCTGAGCAAGCATGGCCTGCGCGCACGACCGGGAACTCAAACCGCTAAGGGTCGCCGCCGTTCATCATCCACCCACCGGCGCGCAGGCGTGCATCACCGCCCGCACCGACTCGAGGCCCGGCTTCGCTGCGACTACCCGCACGATTGCGGTGTCGAGCCCGTCGCCGAGCGTCTCGAACGCCGCGCGCGCACCGGCCGCAGAGCCGTAGTAGCCGACCCGCGTCAGCAGCTCCTCGGGCATCGCCGCCGCGACCTCCGGGCCCGACGCGCCGCGCCGGCGCATGCCGTCCAGCTCGGCGAGCTGCTCGGTGAAGCCCATCCGCTCGAAGTGCGCGCGGTAGGCGAAGCGCCGCAGTCGGTCGCTCGGCACGCTGTCGCCCAGCGCGTAACCCATCAGCGACTGCGCGTAGGACTGCCGCGCGACGGCGACATCGTCGTCGACGCAGATGCGGATGTACTCGACGAGCTGCACGTCGTCGGGCGACTTTCCGCCGGCCGCTGCTCCTTCGTTGAGCCGCTCGCGGCTCCAGCCGACCCGCTCCGGGTCGCACCAGTTCAGCACCGCGCCGTCGCCGACTTCCGCGCCGAGCCGGATCATCTCCGGCCCCAGCGCGCCGACCAGTACCGGGGTCGGCGGCGGACGGAACCCAAGCGTCGCTCCGTTGTACTGGATCGCTTGCCCGGCGATCGTCACCGACTCACCCGCGAGCAAGCCGCGAACCGCAGCGACATACTCACGCATCGTCGTCAGAGTCGAACGCCGCGGCAGCCCGAGCTGCCGACGCGTCGCCTCCCGGTAGATGCCGCCTGAGCCGATCCCCAGCGTGAACTTCCCGCCGTTCTCGGCGCTCAACGTCCCCGCGCTCATCGCGAACGCGATCGGTGACCGGTAGGCGATCGGGCAGACGCCGATTCCTGTGCCGATCCCACCCGCGACCACGTCTGCGCTGGCCCGCCAACGCAGCGCGCATAGCTGGAAGCTATCCAGCCCCGCGCCCTCTGGAGTCCAGAGGCTGGTGTAGCCCAGCTCCGCCGCCTCGCGCGCCAGCGTCTGCTGATCGTCGAACGTCATTCCCAGCGAGAAGTCGAGCCCAAGTCCGATGTTCATCCGCGTCCTCCTCAGATCCTGCGCTTGCCGCCGTCCTCATCGCTACACGTCCGCGCGCCCGGACACAAGCGGGGCACCCCGTCTTGGCGATCTCCGCCCAGGCGCGGGCGGACTGTGGTCACGCGGCGTCAGCCTCGATCTCCGAGATCATGACGAGGATGCGGGCCAATGTCTGGAGCATGCTCGTGCGTTGCTTCGCGTGCATTTCGCGCCGCGTTGCAACGGGTCCAGGCGTATAGATGGCGATTGTGTGCTCATAGCAGAGTGCTTTGATCACGTCTTGCGCGGATTCGATGCGAGTGGCTCGCGCGGCGATTGTATCGATCGCGAGCAGCTCCATGTCTCGGAGCGGCGTGCGCCGTTTTGGATTCAGAACTCGCATCGCGAACTCAGCGAGTAGAAACGCGGGCTGGATTAGCGCATATCCAGCCCATGCCCACGGTACGCCAATGATCCGCGAGCCTTGCACGAGCACGAACGCGTCTTCCGCTTCGAGATTATCTGCCGCCGCATGAATCTCTTGCCACACGGGATCGTGACCCGCGGTGGGTAGAGATGAAATGGCGCGGGCCTCAGCTTCCACAACAAGTGACTCGAAGGCCTTTTTCATCCGCTCGTGCCACCCCATCTGCATCGCGGCCATGGTCTCTCGGGTCGGCGCAGGCTCGGGGGTGTAGAACGCGACGGGCATGTTCTGTGCGATCGTTACGATTACGTCCTCCGACGATTCGATACGCACGAACTGCTTTTCGGCGATATCGATCGCAAGCAGTTTCATGTTGGTGAAAGGTGTCCATGCTTCAGGATGTTCCGCACGCCGAGCGAACTCGTAAAGAAGGAGCGTATCGGGAATCAAGGTGTAGCCGACCGCGAACCGAGTCTCGCCCGTCACGTCGTTCAGCTGTACGTGGGCCAGTCCTCCGGTGCGCCTGATCTCATCGGCCACGGTCTGTAAGCCGTCCCAACCCGGATTTCCGCTGACATCCCTACTGGGGAAGAGGATGTTGTCCCTGGGGTTCGATTTCGTCACGTCGCGCTCCGTTCTGAGCGAATCCCGACAGCTGCCTCTTGTTTCAGCCTATCTCGGTTTGGTGCTCATGCAGCCTTCACTGGAGCCAGTGCAGAACTGCGTCTCTGGATCGCCTTCGGCCGCCACGGCGACCCGAACACGGGTGATCTTTCCGGCCGGCGCGAATATGGTGCGGACGAGCGGAACACAGTGGTCTTCGGCCCCAGCATCCGGACCATCGCCGAGGACCGCGAAGCCGAACGCGCCGCCTGGTCCAGATCGATTCGCTCGCAGTCCGAAGGGACACCCGCAGATGCCACCGATCGCCAACACCCGCTACGGACAATTGCAGGGCGTGGAAGAGGATGGACTCTCGGTCTTCCGCGGCGTCGCGTTCGCCGCGCCGCCCGTCGGCGAGCTGCGTTTCCGCGCCCCGCGACCCCCGGAGGCCTGGGACGGCGTGCGCGACGCCACCGAGTTCGCTTCAATGTCGATGCAGACGTTCACGCCGGGCATCGAGCTGTTGGGCGCCTGGGAGGGCCCGATCGACGAGGACTGCCTGACGCTTAACGTCTGGACGCCTGGTCTCGACGACGCGGCGCGCCCCGTGATGGTTTGGATTCACGGAGGCGGCTTCTCCGGCGGCTCGGGTTCCACGCCGATCTACGACGGCCGCCGTCTCGCGCAGCGCGGCGATGTGGTCGTGGTCACGATTAACTACCGCCTTGGGGCGCTGGGCTACTTCTACAACCCGGCGCTCACCGACGGCGACGATCCGCACAGCGGAAACTACGGGATGCGCGACCAAGTCGCGGCGCTGGAATGGGTGCGCGACCACATCGCCGGCTTCGGCGGCGATCCCAACAACGTGACCATCTTCGGCGAGTCAGCCGGCGGAATGAGCGTCGGCGTGCTGCTCGGCGCGGCCGAAGCGGAGGGCCTGTTCCAGCGCGCCATTCCCCAGTCCGGCGCCGGCCATCACTCCCTGCCCGTCGACATGGCGACCGAGGTCGGGCGTCGCTTCTGCGCCGTTCTCGAGGTCAACCCAGACGACGCCGCAACCCTGCGCAGCATTCCTGCTCAAGACGTGCTCGATGCCCAGAACGCGTTGATGGCCGACCCGGAGACGAACGCGCTGACCGGTCGGTTCCTGATGGCCTTCTCGCCCGTCGTTGAGGGCGGGTTCCTCGAGACGCTGCCTATCGAAGCCGTGCGCAACGGTCGCAGCAAGGACATCGATCTGCTCTGCGGCACGATCGAGGATGAGTGGACGCTGCTCGCCGCACTGGGCGGCGTCAACGAGCTGGATGAGACCGGCGCCCGGGGCGCGCTCGCGGTAACCGCGGGCGACGCGGACACCGCCAACAGCCTCTACGACCACTACCGTGACGCCCGCGCCGCACGCGGCGCCGGCTCGGATCCGCTGACCGTCTTCGATTCGGTGATGACCGACTACGTCTTCCGCATCCCCTCCGATCGACTGCTCGACGCGCACAGCGTGGTCGAGGGCAGCGGCCGGACGTTCGCCTATCTGTTCAACCAGCAGTCGCCGGCGCTGGATGGTCGGCTGCGCGCGCCGCACGCGATCGACATCCCCTTCGTCTTCGGCAGCTGCGACGCGATGCGCGCGTTCGTCGGCGACGATCCGCAGACCGATCAGCTCAGCGGCTTCGCGATGGACGCGTGGCTCGCGTTCGCGCGCACGGGCAACCCGAGCACGAACGCACTGCCCGGCTGGCCCGAGTACCGCGCGACGCAGCGCTACACGATGGTGCTGGGCCCCGACGTGAAGACGGTCCGTGAAGACCGCGAGGTCGAACGCGCGATCTGGTCGTCCGATTTGCTGGAGTAGGAGTCCGACATGGCCTGGAACCCGACTACCGCTCTGACGCAGCGAGGGGCGTTGCGAGGGCAGCACGAAGACGGTGTGCACGTCTTTCGCGGCGTGCCGTTCGCCAGGCCCCCGGTCGGCGAGCTGCGCTTCTGTCGGCCGCAACCGTCAGAGCCATGGGACGGCGTCCGCGATGCCCTGGAGTTCGGCGCGATCTCAATCCAGCCGCCGCGGCCGGCGGCCGGGCCGTTCGCCGGAATCATGGGCCATAGCCGTGAACGAATGTCGGAGGACTGCCTCTACCTCAATATCTGGACGCCCGGTCTCGACGACGCCCGGCGGCCTGTCATGGTCTGGATTCACGGCGGCGGGCTGTTCTGCGGATCAGGATCGTCACCGGCCTATGACGGCGCGCCGCTCGCATCCCGCGGCGACGCGGTGATCGTCACGATCAACTACCGCTTGGGCGCGCTCGGCTACCTGCCCGACCCCGTGCTCGGCGCCGCCGAGGAGGTGGAGGGGAACTATGGCTTCCACGATATGGTCGCGGCGCTGGAGTGGGTGAGGGACGAAATTACCGCCTTCGGCGGCGACCCCGGCAACGTCACGATCTTCGGCGAGTCCGCCGGCGGCATCGCGGTCGCAATGCTGCTCGGATCGCCGCTTGCGGAGGGTCTCTTTCAGCGCGCGATCATGCAGAGTGGTGCAGCCGACCGCCTCCACACGCGCGAATCTGTCGGCGAGATGTTGCCATACTTCTACAGCGAACTGGGGCTCGAGCGGCCGTCGGCCGACGAGTTGCGGTCGCTGCCGGTTGAGGACGTGCTGCGCGCGCAGAGCGCGCTGATGGCTGCAGATCCAGCGGGCAACCCCGCCGGGGGGTTGCACGGCATCTTCAACGCCGTGATCGAGGACGACTTCCTCGACGCCGTCCCGCTCGAGGCTGTCGGGCAGGGCCGCGGCAGCGGCGTCGACCTGCTCGCGGGCACGAACCGCGATGAGTGCACGCTGCTCTCGGCGATGAATGGACTGACCGAGCTGAACGAGGAGCGGGCGTTGGAGTTGTTGGCGCCGTTGGTCGGTGGCGGTGAGCGCGCCACTGAGTGCTACGAGCGGTACCGGATGCTACGCGTCCAACGGGGCGAGGCAACCGATTCGCTCGCGATCTACAACGCGGTCATGACCGACCGTCAGTACCGTGGTTCGACCCGCCGTCTGCTCGACGCGCGGGAGGGAGCAGCAGGCGGCACCTACGCGTACCTGGTCGAGCAACGATCACCAATGTTCGAGGGTCGGCTGGGCGCGCCGCACGCGCTCGACGTACCCCTCGTGTGGGGAACGACCGAGTTGATGCGCAACTTCGTCGGGGACGATCCGCAGGTGGACCAGTTGAGCAGCTTCATGATGGACGCCTGGGTCAGCTTCGCCAGGACCGGCAACCCGAGCACAAACGCCCTGCCCGGCTGGCCGCAATACCGCGCCGATCGGCCCTACACGATGGTGTTCGGCCCAGACGTCCGAACGGTCACCGCGGAGCGTGAGGAAGAACTGGCGCTCTGGGCGTGAAATCTGCTCGAACAGGAGCCGAGATGCCGCCGATCGCCACCACCCAGTACGGACGGTTACAGGGCGCTGAAGAGGACGGGCTCTGCGTCTTCCGCGGCGTCCCGTTCGCCGCGCCCCCGGTCGGCGAGCTGCGCTTCCGCGCGCCACGCCCGCCTAAACTCTGGGACGGCGTGCGCGACGCCACCGAGTTCGGCCCCGCCTCGCTGCAGGACTGGCTACCGGGCCTGGAGTATCTCGGCGCCGCGCCCGAGCCAACCAGCGAAGACTGCCTCTTCCTGAACGTCTGGAGCCCTGCACTTGACGCCGGCAAGCGGCCTGTCATGGTCTGGGTCCACGGCGGCGGCTTCACGATCGGCTCCGGCTCGACGCCCACTTTCGACGGACAGCACCTCGCCCGCCGCGGCGACGTCGTCACCATCAACTACCGGCTCGGCGCGCTGGGCTTTCTGGCCGACCCAGTCCTGAGCGATGACGACGAGCCGACCGCCGGCAACTACGCGATCCGCGACCAGATCGCCGCGCTGCGCTGGGTACGCGACAACATCGCGGCATTCGGCGGCGATCGCGAAAACGTGACGATCTTTGGCGAGTCGGCGGGCGGTGTCAGCGTTGCTGTGCTGCTCGCCTCGTCGGAGGCCGAGGGACTCTTCCAGCGGGCGATCATGCAAAGCGGCGGCGCGGAGCTGCTGCTCGAGCCGGAGACGGAGGCCGCGGCGCGACCGCACTTCTACGAGAAGCTGGGCCTGACCACTCCCGATGCGGACACGCTCCGCTCGATCCCGGCCGAACAGCTGCTGGCCGCCCAGGCCGAGCTCTCGCTCGACGAACGGGCGGCCGCTGAGCTCGGCGGCGGCCGCTCGCTGTTCATGCCTGTGATCGACGGCGACTGCATCGACGCCGAGCCGCTCGAGTCCGTCCGAGCCGGCTGCGGACGTGATGTCGACCTCCTCGCCGGCACGATTCGCGACGAGTTCGCGCTGCTCTCGTTCATGATTGGCCTGCGCGAGCTCAACGAGAAGGCCGCCAGCGCGGCGCTCGCACCGCAGTGTGGCGGCCTCGATGGCGCCGTTGAAAAGTTCAACTGCTATCGCCAATTCCGCGCCAATCGCGCCGAATCAACCGACGCCCTGGCCGTCTACAACGCCGTGATGACTGATTGGATGTTCCGGATCAGCACGCGCCGCCTGCTCGACACGCACAGCGAAGACGGCGACGGCGCCACCTACGGCTATCTCTTCGTGCAGGAGTCACCGCTGGCAGACGGCAGCCTCGGAGCGCCGCACGGAATCGATTTACCGTGGATGTTTGGGACGGCCGATCTGATGCGCGAGTTTGTCGCCAGCGACCCGCAGGTCGATCAGCTCAGTCGCTTCGTAGTCGACGCCTGGCTCAACTTCGCGCGCAGCGGCAACCCCAGCACACCGGCCCTACCCGGCTGGCCGCAGCATCGCGCCGATCGGCGCTACACGATGGTGTTCGGGCCCGACGTGAAGACGATCGTGAGCGATCGCGAGGAAGAAGCGGCGACCTGGGGCGACGCCCCGCTGCTCGGCTGAACGGCGCTGGGGCGCTCGTTCACATAGCTCCGACCGGAAGGTGCCTATGGCAATACAGAAGCCCCAAGCCGCGCCATTTCCGCGCGCCCTTCGTCATACCCGCGCCCCCTTCGTCATACCCGCGCTTGCCGCGGGCGTCTTGCTGGGAGCAGCACGGAGGCCGAGCGCAGACTGAGTGCGTAGGAGCGGGTCGGCTCGTTGAGGCTCTGGCGTCCGTGCAGCACTCGACGAGATTCCCGCGACCCAGCGCGGGAATGACGGGTCACCGTGAGAGTGACGGTGAGATGTTGGTCTGGCGACCGTGAATGTGAACTCGCCCTAAGCGGTGGGCCGGAGCGACAGATCGAGCGGCGCCGAGTCACGCGGCGGCGCGAGGGGGTGGCCGGGCCGCGATGGCTCGCGGAATGTGATGGAATCGTAGAAGTCGTCGAGCGCGACGAAGACGCCGTTTTGCTCAGCCCACCCGCGCATCCGCTGGTTGCAGGAGTGCGCCCAGGACAGAATCTCGATCCGCCACCCGTGCCGGTGCATACGTTCAAGCGTTGCGTGGAATCCAGCGCCCTCCACGTATCCCGCTCCGTCGCCGGTCAGCAGAACGACGATTCCCGGGTCGCCATTGTTATCGAGGGCGTCTTCCAGCATCCGAAGCTGCAACACACGGTCAGGCATCTCCTGCTCGGGGCGGTTTGGGTCACCGCGGTCAAACAGGCTGACCTCAACGCCGCTGTACTCAAGCCGGTTCCAGAGCTGACGCATCTCAGGAGGCACCGAGCCCGCCGCGACTGCTCGTGCGACAGGACGGCCCGCGCAGGCGAGATCCATCATCCGCTCGAAGTGAATCCGGATGAGGTATCGGGCGCCCGGAGTCCCGTTGCGCTCCTCCGCGAGGCGCTGCGCTTCGTGGAAGATGTTGGAGTTGTCCCAGTAGATGAACACGTCGTCCATGCCGCCTCCCCCCTTGCCGTTCGAGCGTACGGTGAAGCCTCAGATCTGGCGCACATCTACGAAGTGGCCGGCGATTGCGGCGGCGGCGGCCATGGCGGGGCTGACCAGGTGGGTGCGACCGCCGGGGCCCTGGCGACCCTCGAAGTTGCGGTTGCTCGTCGAGGCGCAGCGCTCGCCGGGCGAGAGGATGTCGGGGTTCATGCCCAGGCACATCGAGCAACCGGCGTCGCGCCAGTCGAAGCCCGCGTCGCGGAAGCTGTCGGCGAGACCCTCCGCCTCAGCCTGCAGCTTGACCAGACCCGAGCCGGGCACCACCAGCGCGTGCACGCCGTCGGCGACTCGGCCGTCGCCGATCACTGCCGCGGCCGCGCGCAGGTCTTCGATTCGCCCGTTGGTGCAGGAGCCGATGAACACGCGGTCGATCGCGATGTTGGCGATCGGCGTGAGCGCCTCCAGCCCCTGGTAGGCCAGCGCGCGCGCAGCCGATTCGCGCGCTGCGGCGGTGTCGAGGCTGTCGGGGTCGGGAATCGCACCCGTGACCGGCGCGCTCTGCGCGGGATTCGTGCCCCAGGTGACGAACGGCGCGATCTCGGATCCGTCGATCACGACCTCGTGATCGAACACCGCGTCGTCGTCCGTCTGCAGCTCCGCCCAGCGCGCCACGGCGGCGTCCCAGTCGTCGCCCGAGGGCGAGTGCGCGCGACCGCGCAGGTACTCGATGGTCGTCGCGTCGGGTGCAACCAGACCTGCGCGGGCGCCGCCCTCGATGGTCATGTTGCAGACCGTCATCCGGCCCTCCATCGAGAGGGCGCGAATCACGTCGCCGCGGTATTCGATCACGTGGCCGACCCCGCCGCCGGTACCAATCGTGTTGAGAATCGTCAGGATCACGTCCTTGGCCGAGCAGCCCGCCGGCAGCTCACCGGTTACCTCGACCGACATCTGCTTGAGCGGCGCCTGCGGCAGCGTCTGTGTTGCGAGCACGTGCTCGACCTCGGAGGTGCCGATCCCGAACGCGAGCGCGCCGAGCGCGCCGTGCGTCGAGGTGTGGCTGTCGCCGCAGACGATCGTCAGACCGGGCTGGGTCAAGCCCTGCTCGGGGCCGATGATGTGGACGATGCCTTGGCGCGGGTCGACCGTGTCATAGAGCGGCACACCGAACTCTTCGCAGTTCGCCCGCAGCGACTCGACCTGCTGTTGAGACAGCGGATCCGCGAACGGCTCGACGCGCGTGTCGGTCGGCACGTTGTGGTCCTGCGTGGCGATGGTCAGCTCCGGACGGCGCACCGGCCGTCCCGTCAGCCGCAGGCCCTCGAAGGCCTGCGGCGACGTGACCTCATGCACGAGGTGCAGGTCGATATAGAGCAGGTCGGGCTCGCCATCGGCTCGACGCACGACGTGCGATTCCCAGATTTTCTGTGCGACGGTCTGTCCGGGCATCTTTGAATCCCTTCGGGTCAGTCGGGTCGCCGCCTAGGGCGACTGCGTGCGCCCCTGCGTCGCCGCGGCGGCGGCGCCGGCCTTGCCGGCGAGGTGGCGGTTGATCGCGTTCACGTAGGCCCGCGCGCTGGCGATCAGGATGTCCTGGTCGGCCGCCCGGCCGGTGTGCGTGACATCGTCGACGACGATCCGGATCGTCACGTCGCCCTGTGCGTCGAGGCCCTCGGTGATGGAGGTGACGCTGTATTCCTCGAGAGTGTCGTTGACTCCGGTCAGCGCGCGGATCGTGCGGTAGATCGCGTCGACCGGGCCGGTCCCCGTCTGCGCGGCGGTCAGCTCGTCGCCCTCGGGCGAGGTCAGCGTGATCGACGCGCTGGGTGTCTCGACGTTACCTGCCGTGATCGCAACCGAGCCCAGCTGCCAGCCATCATCGACCTGGCCGATTCGGTCGAACACGATCGCCTCGAGGTCGCGATCGTCGACCACGTTCTTGGTGTCGGCGAGCGACTGGAAGCGGTTGAACGCGGTGTTGAACTCGTCGGTCTCCAGCTCGAAGCCCAGGTCCTCGAGACGCGAGCGGAAGCCGGCCCGGCCCGAGAGCTTGCTCAGCACGAACTGGCTGCCCTCGCTCCAGCCGACCTCCTTAGGGTCCATGATCTCGTACGTCTCGCGCAGCTTGACCACGCCGTCCTGGTGAATGCCCGACTGGTGGCGGAAGGCGTTGAGGCCGACGATCGCCTTGTTTGGCTGCACGTGCATGCCGGCGAAGTCCTGCACCATCCGCGAGGCGGGCACCAAGTACTGCGGCTGCACGCCCACCTCCACGCCGAGGTGGTCGGCGCGAGTCCGGATCGACATCACGGTCTCTTCCAGCGAAGCGTTGCCGGCCCGCTCGCCGAGCCCGTTGATCGTGCACTCGACCTGCCGCGCGCCGGCGCGCACGGCCGCGAGGCTGTTCGCCGTGCTCAAGCCGAGGTCGTTGTGACAGTGCACCGAAACGACGACATTGTCGGCGCCGGGCACGTCCTCGAGGATGCCGCGCACGAAGGCCTCGAATTCGTCGGGGATCGCGTAGCCGACGGTGTCGGGGATGTTGATCGTGGTGGCGCCGGCCTCGATCACCTCGGCCAGCATCCGGCGCACGAAGGCGACATCCGAGCGCGTCGCGTCCATCGGGCTGAACTCGACATCATCGACGTACTGCTTGGCACGCGCGACCATCTCGCGCGCCTGCTGGAGCACCGTCTCGCGGTCCTTGCGCAGCTGGTGGGCGATGTGGATGTCGCTGCTCGAGAGGAAGACGTGCAGGCGCGGGGCCTCGGCGTCGCGGATCGCCGCCCAGCCCTGGTCGACGTCGTTGGGCACGGCGCGGCAGAGCGTGGCGATCTGGGTGCCGCGGACCTCGCGAGCGATCCGGTGCACGGCGTCGAAATCGGCCGGGCTCGCGGCGGCGAAGCCGGCTTCGATGCAGTCCACGCCCATTCGCTCGAGCAGGCGGGCGATCTGCAGCTTTTCGTCGGAAGAGAATGAAACGCCGGCGGCTTGTTCGCCGTCGCGCAGGGTCGTGTCGAAGATTCGGACTCGGTCAGCCATGGTGGCGCATCTCCAGGGAACTGAATGGATTGCGAGCGAGGGGCAGAGCTGAGGGAGCGTCGACGAACGGCGGCCGGCAGCGGCCCGCGCGCAGTCGGCTCACGCTCGTGGCAGGAGGAACCCGCGGGCGAAGTCGGCCCGCGGCTGCATCTCTCCGGAGGTACGTCGAATCAACATCCCCCGCAGTATACGCCCTCAGCGCCACGAGGTGGCGCTCACGTCGCGGGGGTCGAGCAGCTCAGCAGTTCACCCTCATCATGCTTGGGCCTGGGTGCGGGAGGCGAGGGGCAACCAGTGGCGTATTCTCGACACCGCGTACTTGTCACGACGATGGAAACTGCGGCGGAATGCGGAGCGACGTGTGCGAATCCTGTTCCGCAGCAGCCGTCTCCAAGAGTGCGCAGATGACGAGACGGAGGCGAGCAGGCGATGGGGCGGGCAGACTGGACGCGCATACATTTCGCGAATGCGCCGGATCGAGGCGGCGTCAAGCTTTCAAAGCCTCTATGACGTGCGTTCGATGAATCTTCACCCGCTCATGGGCAATCGGCGCGGCCAATTTGCAATTCGCCTGACGAGAAGGATGCGATTGATCGTCGAACCTGGCGAGGATGCCGACGAGATCATCGTCCTGGAAGTGAGCAAGCACTATGGCGACTAATCTTCCCTATCGACCGCTCAGACAGAATCGCGCCATCCACCCGGGACGCCACTTGGTCGACGAACTCGATGCGCGGGGCTTGTCGTCGGACGACTTGGCTGGTCTCCTGAAGCGGCCCGAGAAGTCAGTGAAGAGCGTGCTGCGTGGTCGCGCGCCGATCACCAAGCCGCTGGCAGCCAAGCTTGAGCGTGCGCTCGGCATCGAAGCGACATTTTGGCGAAATCTTCAGGCGTCCTACGACGAGGCGCTGAGACGCCTCGGTGCGGATCCGTTGATGTCGGCGGACATCGAGCTGCTGGACACGATTCCCTGGCGAACATTCCAGAAGCAGGGCTGGATCGAAGACCGCGGTACAGCCGTCGAACGCGTCGGGGAACTCCGCACGCTCTACGACGTCGATGCCTTGAGTGACATCGAGAACAGTCAGCACGCCGCAGCGTTTCGGATCACCAAGCACACTCGGTTCGATGCGTGGGCGCTCGCGGCCTGGCTGCAGCAGGGCGAGTGGCAGGCCATCGAGCGGCGCGTCACAGGCGACAGCGAGCTTGCGGACACGTTCGACCAGCATCGTTTCGCTGCGAATGCCCGCAGAATCAGGGGCTTGACGCGGGACGCGCCATTCTGGCCCGCGATGCGATCGCTCTGTGGCGACGCAGGCGTCCACCTTGAGCTTGTGCCGCACGTTCCCAAATCTGGAGCGAATGGCGTGACGCGGTGGCTGGACGACGGACGTCCACTGATCCAGCTCAGCCTCTTCCGTGGGGTGGCCGATATTTTCTGGTTCACGTTCTTCCACGAGGCGGCGCACGTGCTCGCAGAACACCGCAAGGACGCCTGCATCAACTTGGATCGTGTGCCGCTGGAAGACGACGCAGAACGCGACGCCGACCGTTTCGCCCGCGACATCCTGATTCCGCTCGGCGAGTGGCAGACGTTTTGCGACCGTGGACGGCCTTCCAGGGCGGACATCGTCCGATTTGCGGATGATGTCGGGGTCCACCCTGGCATCGTGGTTGGGCGGCTTCAGCACGAGAAGCTCATTCCGTACAGCTTCCACAATGACCTGCGGGCCAAGCCTGAGTACGACGCGATCGCCGCCCAGGCAGCCTGATCGCGTGTCGGGCAGACGCAGGGCGTTGACGGAGTCACTACCATCAGCACCAATCGGTTGATGCGCCGTACCTGCGGCGAGGCCTGAAGGAGGCTGAGATGGCCAAGTTCGATGTTCTGATTCGTGGCGGCACGGTTGTCGACGGCACACGAGTGCCCCGCTTCAAGGCGGATGTCGGAATCAAGGATGGCGTCGTCGCCCAGGTGGGCGGCAGGATGGACGCCGCCGACGCCGACCAGGTGCTGGACGCTGAGGGGCAGATCGTCGCGCCCGGCTTCGTCGACCTGCACACCCACTACGACGCGCAGATCCAGTGGGACCCCTACTGCACCATTTCGGGCTGGCACGGCGTCACCTCGGTGGTGCTCGGCAACTGCGGCTTCGGCTTTGCGCCCGTGCGCCCGGAAGAGCGCGACCGCGCGATGCTGACCATGTCCCGCACGGAGGCGATCCCCTTCGATTCGATGAAGGCGGGAATGCTCTGGGACTGGATCACCTTCCCCGAATTCCTCGAGTCGCTCGACCGCATGCCCAAGGGCGTCAACTGCCTCTCCTATGTGCCGCTGGCCCCGTTGATGATCTGGGTGATGGGCCTCGAGGCGGCCAAGCACCGCCGCGCCACCGAGGAAGAGATCGCCGAGATGCAGAAGCTGCTGCACGAGGCGATGGACGCCGGCGCCTGTGGCTGGTCGACCCAGCGGCTCGGCGAAAACTCCGTCCAGGCGGACTACGACGGCACGCCGATGGTGACCGACATCATGAGCGACAACGAGTGCCTGGCGCTGGCCGAGGTGCTTCGTGACCGCGATGAGGGCTTCATCCAGATCACCCAGGCGACCGGCGACATCAAGTCGGACCTCGCCTTCGAGGCGAAGCTGGCCGAAGTCTCCGGGCGGCCGATTCTGCACAACGTGATCGCGCCGAGTTCGATGCGCCCCGAGTCGCACACGAAGTCGCTCAAGTGGTTGGAGGAGTGCAACGACCGCGGCGAGCGCATCTTTGGGCAGGCATTCACGATCCGCTCGGCGTTCGTCTACACGCTTGAAGACTGGAACCTCTACGACTCCAGCCCGGCCTGGAACTACGCCACGACCGGCACGATCGAAGAGAAGATGGCCAAGTTCGCCGACCCCGAGGTGCGCGGGCGTCTCAAGGCCGAGATGGACGACGCGATCGAGAAGCTCGGCCAGACTCAGGCGATCGGCGGCTCGATCGAGAGGGTCATGATCCAGCACCTCGAGGCCAAGCCCGAGCTTGAGCAGTACGTGGGCCTGACGCTCCGCGAAGTCGGCGAGAAGATGGGCAAGCACCCGATCGACGCGATGCTCGACCTGGCGCTCGCGACCGACCTCAAGGCCGAGTTCCTGACCGAGGTCACCAACGCCAACGCCGACCACATGGGCGAGATCCTCGAATCGCCCTACACGATTCCCGGCGTCTCCGACGGCGGCGCGCACACCAAGTTCCTCACGGCCGGGTCCTACCCGACCGACTTCCTGATGTGGATGGTGCGCGACACCGGCAAGGTCACGCTCGAGGAAGCGCACTACCGGCTTTCCTACCTGCCGGCCCGAGCGGGCGGCTTCATCGGCCGCGGCGCGCTCACCGAGGGCGCGCCCGCCGACGTGGTCGTCTACGACCTTGATGCGCTGAAGCTCGATCCCGAGTTCCAGGGCGAAATCGTTCACGACTTCCCCGGTGGCGAGTGGCGCCGCATCCAGCGGCCGCACGGCTACAAGTGGATCCTGGTCAACGGCGAGGTCACGTTCGAGGACGGTCGCGAGACCGGCGCCACCCCCGGCAAGCTGCTCCGCCACGGCCGCGCATAGGACCGCTCCGCTCCAACGCGCCGAATGAACGGCGCGGTCCCGGCCATCGGGCCGGGACCGCGCCGTTTTCGCCCCCGCCGGTGTACAGGCCGCTATCGAATGCGGTACTCTCGCGCGCAATTGAAGCTTGCGCGTACCCACGAGGCGTGGGTCAAAGAGGAGCGCCCGATGGCCAAGTTTGACGTTCTGATTCGCGGCGGCACAGTGGTCGACGGGACCCGCGTGCCGAAGTTCAAGGCCGACATGGGGATCAAGGATGGTCGTGTCGCCCAGGTCGGCGGCAGGATGGACCCGGCCGACGCTGACCAGGTGCTTGACGCCGACGGTCTGATCGTCGCGCCCGGCTTCGTCGACCTGCACACCCACTACGACGCGCAGATTCAGTGGGACCCCTACTGCACGATCTCGGGCTGGCATGGCGTCACCTCGGTCGTGCTCGGCAACTGCGGTTTCGGCTTCGCACCGGTGCGCGAGGAGGAGCGCGACCGCGCGATGCTGACCATGTCGCGCACCGAGGCGATCCCCTTCGAGTCGATGAAGGAGGGGATGATCTGGGACTGGATCACGTTCCCCGAATTCCTCGAGTCGCTCGACCGCATCCCTAAGGGCGTCAACTGCCTCTCCTACGTGCCGCTGGCTCCGCTCATGACCTGGGTGATGGGCCTCGAGGCGGCCAAGCACCGCCGCGCCACCGACGACGAGATCGCCGAGATGCAGAGGCTCCTGCACGAGGCGATGGACGCCGGCGCCTGTGGCTGGTCGACCCAGCGGCTCGGCGTCAACTCGGTGCAGGCCGACTACGACGGCACCCCGATGGTGACCGACATCATGAGCGACAACGAATGCCTCGCGTTGGCCGAGGTGCTCGCCGAGCGCGATGAAGGCTTCATCCAGATCACCCAGTTCACCGGCGATCTCGATGCGGACCTTGAGTTCCAGTCGAAGCTTGCGGCGACGGCCAAGCGGCCGATTCTGCACAACCTGATCGCCGTCAACCGCAAGCGGCCTGACGTGCACCGCAAGCGCATGAAGTGGCTCGAAGAGTGCAACGCACGCGGCGAGCCGATCTTCGGCCAGGGGGCGACGCTCCGTGCGGCCTTCACCTTCACGCTTGAGGACTGGAACCTGTACGACTCCAGCCCGGCCTGGAACTACGCCACCACCGGTACGCGGGAGGAGAAGCTCGAGAAGTTCGCCGACCCCGAGGTGCGCACCAACATCAGGGCGGAGATTGACGAGGCGATCAAGAAGCTCGGCCAGACTCAGGCGCTCGGCGGACCGATCGAAGAGCTGCTGATTCAGGACCTCGGCCATCAGCCGGAGCTTGAGGATTACGTCGGCAAGACGGTTGGCGATGTCGCCGAGGCTCGCGGCGTCCACGCTGTCGACGCGATGCTCGACCTCGCCCTGGAGACCGATCTCGCCGCCGAGTTCCTCACCCCGATGCGCGAGCAGAACCACGAGTGGGTGGCCGAGATGATGTCGTCGCCGTACGTCGTGCCGGGCGTCTCTGATGGCGGCGCGCACACGAAGTTCCTCACGGCGGGCTCCTACCCGACCGACTTCCTGATGTGGTTGGTGCGCGACACCAAGCAGATGTCGCTCGAGGAAGCCCACTACCGGCTCTCCTATCTGCCGGCCCGCGCCGCAGGCTTCCGCGACCGCGGAATGCTCACCGAAGGCGCGCCCGCCGACGTGGTCGTCTATGACCTCGAAGGCCTGAAGATCACGCCGGAGTGGACCGGCGAGATCGTGCACGACTTCCCCGGTGGCGAGTGGCGGCGCATCCAGCGCCCCGACGGCTACCGCTGGATCCTCGTGAACGGCGAGGTCACGTTCGAGGACGGGCGCGAGACCGGGGCCACCCCCGGCAAGCTGCTCCGCCACGGCCGCGGCTAACGCCTGTCCTGCTCTGATCGGCTGAGTGGGCGCGGTGTGCGCCACGCTCTCCGCCCAAACGGAGAGTGGCGCACAGCCGCCGACGGCTTACGCTGACCATCGCGAGGGGACGCTGGTGATGGACCCGCACGATCCGACTGTTGTTCGGCTGTTCTTCGACGGCGAGCCATACCGGAATCGCGAGCTTGATGCGGCTGCTCTGGCCGAGATCGTTCGATTCCAGGAACTCGTGACCGATGCAGCGGCAGAACTTTGGCGCGCCCGACATCCGGAACGGGCTCGGCTTCCGATCGGCTTCAATGAACGAACGCGATTGGTGTTCGGCGAAGTCGAGGTAGGTAGCTCTGTCGCGCTGCTTCCGCGGCCGTCGACGCTTCCGGGTGAAATGAAGCTGGAACCGACTAATGACGACGACATCAGCCGGGCGGTGATCCTACTTCTCGGTGTATTCGAGGCTGCTGAGCGTGACGAGCAAGTGCCGGCAGCCACGACTCCCGAACTCGTCACGAAGTGCAGCAGGCTAGGGAGTAGCCTGGCTGACGGAGTAGCTCTGTCCTTCAGTGCCCGAGGAGGGAAACCGATCGCTGTCTCTCAGGCGGCCCGGTCGTTTCTGGCGGAATCTGCGCGACACGAGGCTGCCACAGACATTGACGCGCTGGACGAACTGATCACTGGTGCATTTTCTGATGTTCGGGATGAGCATTGGGAGAGTCTCCCTGTCGATAGCGCGCGACGACTCGATGAATATCTCTACGGGCGCAGGACGCCACGCGCGCACGACGGATGAAGGAAGTATTCGCGGACGCCGACTATTGGGTGGCACGTGTCAATCCAATGGACGACCTTCACGCAAAGGCAGTCGCTGCGACGAGGCGGGTTGTGGAGTCGGTGGGTTCTGATGGTGTGCGAATCGTGACTACAGACGGGGCATTAGCGGAGGCACTCCTACAGGTTTCTCTGGGCGGAGTTGAACTGCATCGCGCGATGGCGCGGTTCGTTGCGGGACTCATCGACCGCCGAGACGCGGGGCGGCCCATTGTTCTCTTCTCTACCGATGCTCGTATGCGGAAGGGACTGCAACTCTACGAGGACGTGATCGGGGAATTGGCAAGTTTGCACGACGGGATCGCACTCGCAATTGTCGAAGAGCGAGACATCAGCGATGTTCTGACGCACGACCCTGCGTTTCTCGGGATCGGGTGTCACTGTCTGCTGCGCGACGACTAGAACCGGCTCATCATTGCGGGCCTCCGTCCTCGGGCGGAGGCCCGCGGTCGTTTCTGGGCTGCGGACTCTCGATCGCGCGTGGGAATCTGTATATTTCGACTCATCTCGGGATTGCGCATCGGCGCAGCATTGGCAGCCGTTGGAGGAACGACCATGGCTCAGTTCGACACCATCATTCGCGGCGGCACGGTGGTCGACGGGACCCGCGTGCCGAAGTTCAAGGCCGACATGGGGATCAAGGATGGTCGTGTCGCCCAGGTCGGCGGCAAGATGGACCCGGCCGACGCCGACCAGGTGCTCGAGGCCGAGGGCCTGATCGTGGCGCCCGGCTTCGTCGACCTGCACACCCACTACGACGCGCAGATCCAGTGGGATCCCTATTGCACGATCTCCGGCTGGCACGGCGTCACCTCCGTCGTGCTGGGCAACTGCGGCTTCGGCTTCGCACCCGTCCGCGAAGAGGAGCGCGACCGTGCGATGCTGACCATGTCGCGCACCGAGGCGATCCCCTTTGAGTCGATGAAAGAGGGGATGATCTGGGACTGGATCACGTTCCCCGACTTCCTCGATACGCTCGAACGCATCCCCAAGGGCATCAACTGCCTCTCGTACGTCCCGCTGGCCCCGCTGATGATCTGGGTGATGGGCCTCGAGGCGGCCAAGAATCGCCGCGCCAGCGACGAGGAGATCGCCGAAATGCAGCGGCTGCTGCACGAGGCGATGGACGCCGGCGCCTGCGGCTGGTCGACCCAGCGGCTCGGCGTCAACTCGGTCCAGGCCGACTACGACGGCACCCCGATGGTGACCGACATCATGAGCGACAACGAGTGCTTCGCCCTGGCCGAGGTGCTCGCCGAGCGCGATGAGGGCTTCATCCAGGTCACCCAGTTCACCGGCGACCTCGACGCCGACCTCGACTTCCAGTCGAAGCTCGCCGCCATCGCCAAGCGGCCGATCCTGCACAACCTGGTCGTGGTGAGCCCCGAGACGCCGGACGTGCACCGCAGCCGGATGAAGTGGCTCGAAGAGTGCAACGCACGCGGCGAGCCGGTCTTCGGTCAGGGCGCGACGATCCGCGTCGCGATCGGCTTCACGCTCGAGGACTGGAACCTCTACGACTCCAGCCCGGCCTGGAACTACGCCACCACCGGTACGCGTGAAGAGAAGCTCGAGAAGTTCGCCGACCCCGAGGTGCGCACCAAGATCAAGGCGGAGATCGACGAGGCGATCAAGAAGCTCGGCCAGACTCAGAACCTGGGCGGCCCGATCGAAGAGCTGCTGATCCAGCATCTCGCCCACATCCCGGAACTCGAGCAGTACGTCGGCCTGACCGTCGGTGATGTCGCCGAGGCGCGCGGCGTGCACGCCGTCGACGCGATGCTCGACCTGGCGCTGGAGACCGACCTTGCCGCCGAGTTCCTCACCCCGGAACGCGACCCGAACGACGAGTGGATGGCTGAGATGATGTCGTCGCCGTACGTCATCCCCGGCGTCTCGGACGGCGGCGCGCACACCAAGTTCTTCGTCGGCGGCTCGTACCCGACCGACTTCCTCATGTGGCTGGTGCGCGACACCGGCCGGCTGACGCTGGAAGAGGCGCACTACCGGCTCTCCTACCTGCCCGCCCGCGCGGCCGGCTTCCGCGACCGTGGGATGCTGACCGAAGGCGCACCCGCCGACGTGGTGGTCTACGACCTTGAGGCGCTCAAGATCATCCCCGGGGGCCCCGGCGAAATTGTGCACGATTTCCCCGGTGGCGAGTGGCGTCGCATCAAGCGCCCCGATGGCTACCGCTGGATCCTCGTGAACGGCGAGGTCACGTTCGAGGACGGACGCGAGACCGGGGCCACCCCCGGCAAGCTGCTGCGCCACGGCCGCGGCTAAGCCCTATCATCTGCGTGGGGAGTCCGAACCCCCGCCGCAAGGCGGGGGTTCGTCATTTCTCTGCCTCACGATGATCTTTCTCTGGTGCTCGCTAGGTTGCGACCGCGTACGGTGAAGGCATGGAGCAATATTCACGCGGCGCCGTTGACCGCTTGGGCAAGCGACTTCGAGAGTCCGACGAACGATCTGACGAGGATGTCTCGATGTACGTCGTTTGGAGCACTGGCTACTCCGGCGCAATGCACGAGGTGCAGGCCAAGGTGGCGGAGTGCTCTCTTAGCGCTGGCCTTGATGACCCGCTCGCGGCGCGGATCAAACAGATTGACTCGGTCGTCGCGAAGCTGCGGCGCATGCCAACCAAATTGTCGGGTCTCGAAGACATTGCCGGTTGCCGGATCGCCGTTCCTACGACGGGCGACGTTGACCGGCTCCTGGCCCAGTGCGTGACTCTGGATGTCTCACGCGTCCGCGACTATCGCGAGTCGCCGAACAACAGCTATCGCGCCGTTCACTTAACTGTCCGCGCCAGCGACCGCAAACCTGTGGAACTGCAGTTGCGGACGCAGCTGCAAGACCTCTGGGCAAACCTCGCTGAACGATGCGCCGCTCTCATCGATCTCCAACTGAAATACGGTGGCGGACCCTCTGATCTGCGTGATCTGCTCAAGCTGACATCCGTGTATGCCGCGACTCTGGACGAGGAACGCGCGCGAATTCGAGGCCGGCGGGCACGAGTGGATGACTTTGCACGATCCTTCGGCACACTCGTTGACAACGCTCCCGATCTGCTCACGAAAACTGCTGCGACGCTGGAGGCTGAAGAAGGTCAGCTGAGCCAGCGGATTGAGGATTTTCGCGGAATCTGCGATGATTTCGTTCGACGACTAAGGGACGACCGATGAACTACTTCCTGCTCACCTACGAGCCTGATGTCGATCGCGCCACTGTGACTCGCTATGAAGACGAGCCGGAAGCGTTCGCGGCGCTTGAGCGAGAGACGCTTAACAAGCGTGCCACCGACGAGGTGGTGCTCTTCGTCGCGGAGTCGGAGGAGACGCTGCGCCGCACCCACTCTCGCTACTTCTACGACGCGTCCGAGATGGTTGACTCGACACTTGAGGCGATCTTGGATTGACCTCCGCCCTATCTCATACAGAGCCCTCGGCGTCGTCCGGGTCTGACGAAGCGTCGATCGTATAGGAGAGACCCCTGCGCTCGCCCCGTCCGTCGCTGATATCTGGTCCCCAGCGTCACGTCCGGGCGTGGGCGACCAAGAGCGTCGCCCCTACAGAGATGTCCTGAGCGCTGAGTTCGACTTGCGCCTGACCCCTACGGCCGGATGATCCGCTTCGGCCGCTGAGCCAGGCGCTTGAGCATTGGCTGCGCGGCATCGACGAACCGGAACGCGATCCGGCGCGTCTCGCGTGGGTCGATCAGGTCGATCACATCGAACTGGTGCGCGGCCTTGAGCGGTGACCGCAGCGCCAACAGCCGATTCTCGATCATCTCGCGATGCGCCTCCGGATCCGGCGCGTTCTCGATCTCGCGTCGGTACGCCGCAGCGACGCCGCCTTCGATCGGAATCCCGCCCCACTCGCCCGCCGGCCAGCCGAAGCGCATGTTCACGCCGTCCGGCACGCCCATGCTGTTGGGCGCGTCGGCAGCCACCCCGTAGGACTTGCGCACGTTGAACTCCACCTTCGGCACCTGCGCCTCGCAGGCCGCGATCAGCGCCCGCGTGCCGCGGCGCATCGTCGCCTGCTGTTCCGCCCGCGAGCCGAGCATGAAGCCCGGCATGTCCAGAAAAATCACCATTGGCAGATTGAACCCATCGCACAGATCGACGAAATGCGCGAACTTGTCCGCCGCATCGCCGTTCATCGCGCCGGCCATGACCAGCGGGTCGCTCGCCATCACGCCGACGCTGTAGCCGCCGATCCGCGCGAAGCCGGTGATGATCGCCCCGCCCCAATGGCGGCGCATCTCGAAAAACTCACCGTTGTCGAATACCAGGCGCACCAGTTTGCGCGGGTCGTACGCTCGCTTGCGGTTCTCCGGAATGATGCGCAGCAGCTCTTCCACCCGCCGGTGCGGGTCGTCGCCGGTCTCGACGCGGGGCGCGACCTCGCCGGTGGTGTCGGGCAGGTAGGAGAGGAACTGCTTGATCTGGTTAAAGGCGTCCTCTTCCGACTCCGCCTCGTTGTCGACCTGGCCGCTCTGATGCACATGCACCGCCGAGCCGCCGAGCTCCTCCTTGTTGAAGGTCTCGCCGATCGCGCGGCGTACGACGGGCGGCCCTGAGGGGAAGATCTGCGACTGACCCTTGATCATCACGGTGAAGTGCGAGAGCAGGGCGAACGCCGCCGGCGCGCCGGCCACCGAGCCCATGATTCCCGCCGCCACCGGCACCTTGTTGAGCAACTGAATGTGCCGCCACCACGTCTGCCCGCCGGGGAGGGCCATCCGGCCCTCTTCCTCATCACGCTTGGCGCTGTGGCCCACACCCTCGATCAGCTGCACATAGGGCAGGCCGTACTGGGTCGCGAACGGGGTCGCGAACTGCGAGGCGCCCTTCGAGACGTTGTGCGGGCTGCCGCCGGAGATCGTGAAGTCGTCGCCGCCGATCACGATGTTGCGCCCGTCGATCTGGCCCATCCCCATGATGAACGCACCCGGGGTGAAGTCGCGCAGATTCTGGTCGGCGTCGTACTCGTACGCGCCGACCAGCGGGCCGGCTTCGAAGAACGAGCCGGGATCCAGGAACTTCTCGACTCGTTCGCGAATCGTGTAGCGCCCGCCTGCGTGCTGGCGCGCGATCCGCTCGGGTCCGCCCATCTCTTGGGCGAGCGACTTGATGTACGCGATCTCATCGACGGCGCCCTGCCAGTCCTCGCCGGGCTTCCAGGATTCGCGCGTCTGGTCAACGGGCATCGTGTGCCACTCCTCGTCACAGTCCTCAGTCGGGAATTAGCGTCAGTCTACGTCCACCAGCGGCGACCGGGCGCCGCGAGCTGCCACGAGCTGATCGTGGCGCCGTCGCCGATCAGCCGGGGCCGCTGGACCACCAGTCGGGGCTCTCGCTGAGGCTCAGCGCACCGAGCGTGATCCTGTCAGCGGTGCTGACGTCATCCGAGACGATCAGCCAGACGGCGCGCGAGCTGTCGACCAGGCGGATGGCGCCTGCGGGTCCGTCGTATGCGATCGCTCGGCCCGTGCGGTCTCCAACCGCCGTGTAGCCGGACCAGGCGAGCAACCACTCGCGGAGGCCCTTGAAGCCTTCGCGGTGCTCGGTACGGTCATCGAAGGCGATCAGCCAGATGGCGACCGTGACGTGGCGCCGGTTGACCGTCGACCAGACCGCCAGCTGGTCGCCGCCCCAGCCGGCCGCGGCGATCGCCGCGCGCTCGGCCTCTTGAGTGGACAGTGCGACGAACTTGCTCAGATAGAGTTCGCCCATCGTGGTGGTGTCGGGCTCCTCGCTGGGGTCGAATACCTTCATGCGCAGTTCGCCCAACAGCGCGGCATCGATCGGTGGCTCGCGCGACGCCAACTTTTCGGGGTGCAGAATTTGCTCGGAGGAATCCGGGGGGTCGGAGAGCAGCTCGTCGATGCGCTGCCACCCGCCCTCCTGCTGCTGGCCGCGTACGTAGTCGGCGCCGCTCTGGTAGCGAGAGAAGAACTGCTGGCCCCGCAACGGCGCGAGGCTGAGCGACAGATCGTTGCGTTGCGCCACCCAGACGCCTCCCGAACCCCACTCGTAGTCGCCGGCCAGCTCCCGACCAGGCGCTGAGGCCCGATCGATCGTCGCGGTCACCGCGTCACCTTCGACGATCCATGAGATCGCCTGTCCGTGATCGTCCGTCACGTCTTCGTAGACCGCCGACAAGCCGCCCTCGAGCGACTGGTCCTGTAGCGCGTGGACGATCTCGTGCGAAACCGTGTCGAAGGTGTAGCGCTCGAGCGGGGTGTCGCCGATCAGCGTGATGGTCGCGGTTTCAGTGGAGTACCAGCCGCCGTAGCTGTAGGCCGCAAGTGCGCTGAGGATCGCGGGCGTCCAATCAGCATGGTTGATGCCAAGCGCGCGCTCGAACAGCCAGAGGTTGTCGGAGTCGCCGATCTGGTCCTCGTGCAACAGGGCGTGGCAGGCGATCACGCGCAGATTGTCGTGCGAGACCACGCGGATCGGCGGCATCGGGTCGAGCGGGAGCTCACGCCCGACCGCCGTGAGCTCCGCGAGGTCCACGATCCAGTCCAGCTCGGCAGGTCCTACCGGGTCGAAGAAGCGGTCAACATCGTCGGGGTGCGCATCCTCACCAAACACCGAGAAGGCGGCCCCGCGGGGCAGCCGGCCCGCGTTCGCGCGACACCAGATGCGCTCGTCGATGACGGACTCATGATGGTCCGCGGACCACGCCGCGAGCCTGTCGGCGGTGATGAAGGCCTGGATCGGCCACTCCCAGTCGAGCGGTTCGTCACCCCACTCGATGGTCGCCCCGGAGCACGCGCTCGCGGTCAGCGCGAGCAACAGCGCCGCCGCGAGCAGCGGTCCGATCGGCCAACGACGCGCCATCATCACCCCGCCTGCCAGTCGGCCGCTCCAGCTAACGGATCGAGAACCGATCTCTGGATCAGGCTGAGACACATCTGGTATTCTGGTGGCTCTGCGAGCAGGAACAAATCATGAGCGATCGACTTGATGCGCGGCGCCGACCATCGCCGTCGGCCGGACAGGGGGCGTGGGTGAGCGCTGCGGCGATCGACGTCAGCCCGATCGTGGTGCGGTCGATCGTGTTCGACACGGGCGAGTACATCCCCGAGCCGCCCCTGCGCTTCGAAGTGTCGTTCGATGCCGAGGCCGGGCTCTTCGATCTCGAGGGCGAATTCGGGGTCATCTTGTGCGCCGAGACGCGCGACGCGCTTGAGGATCTGCTCGCCGACACGCTCGGACTCCAGTGGGACGAGTACGCACTCCAAGGCCCCGACGCACTCTCGCCGAAGGCACAGGAGCTGCGACTGGAGCTCCTGCAGCGATACATCCCCGCCTCCGGCCGCGGTCGAGACCTCAAACCAGCCTGATGGTGCACAAGCAGCGCGATGTGGAGTCGGCCCTGCAGGCCAAGGGCTTTCGTGTTCGTGACCGGCGCCATCGATTTTTTGTCTACTACTCCAAGGTCGGGCGACCGACGCCCGTGCAGACGATGGTCTCCCACGGGTCGCGGCGCGACATCGGGCCCCATCTGTCGGCGAGGATGGCCAGGCAGTGTGGATTGACGCGGCGGGAGTTCGACGAACTGGTGCGCTGCCCGCTTTCGAGGGACGCAGACGAGCGGAAGCTGGTCGACGCGGGCGTGATCTGACGATCGTCACGCAACGAACGCCGGAATCACTTGGGTCGCCCAGGCCTGGAGGGCGTGGCCGTCGATCGGGGGGCGGAGGGCGATGTTGATCCGGTCGACGCCGGCTTCGGCGTAGGGTGCGAGCTGCTCGATCGCTTCGGCTGGCGTGCCGGTGATCGCGCCGCGGGTGCGGAAGGCGTCGCCGCTCGCGCCGAAGACTTCGGCGAAGTGGGCGTTTGCGGCGGGGCGGTGGGCGTCGCTCGCGGCCAGCGCGTTGGCCAGCACGGCCGGATGGCGACAGTCCATCGCGAGCACCACCGTGCCGATGCGCATGTGCTGCGTGTCGCAGGCCAGCGCGGCGAGGCAGGTGAGGCATTCGAGATAGGGGCCGCGCTTCTCGGTCATTGGCGATTCGTAGAAGTGGTCCGACACATCGAACCAATCGAAGCCGGCGGTGTCGGCCCAGCGCCATAGGTCGCGGCACTCGGCGAGCGTGATGTTCTGTTGGATCAGGTGAATGCCAAACCGCACGTTCCGCCTCCGCGCCGCCCACGTCCTCGCGGTATCGTGCGGTCAGCGTATCGCTGCCTGTCGCTGAGGGAGAGTCAGTCATGTCCATGCGATCCGGCGCCGTGATCCGCGAGGCGGAGTTCGATCGGCGAGTGATGAGCTGGGCCCGCGCCCTGGTCTCGCTGGTCATGCTGATCACCGTGGTCGGCGCCCCGTTGATCCCGTTCTGGCTGCTGTGGAGCATCAGCTACGCGCCGAAGGCCCTGGGCCGACTGTCGGCGCGTCTGACCCCGCGTGCGCTTGAGGTAGAGATGGGCGTCTACTTCCGCAAGGAGAGCACGATTCCACTCGACCGGATCACCGATATCAAGCTGTACGACGACCCCTTGATGCGCTTCTACGGCCTCCGCGCGATCCGCGTCGAAACCGCCGGCCAGAGCGGCGCCAATGCATCTTCCGAGGGCAACCTGATCGGGATCGTCGATGCGGTGGAGTTCCGCGACGCGATCCTGCGGCAGCGCGAGCTGCTGATGGAGGGCGCGTCGACCCCCACAGCTGCGCCGCCGACCCCCACAGCGGCCACAGCCGGCGGCGCCGCGCTGCTAACCGAAATCCGCGACCTGCTCAAGAGCATCGATTCGAAGACGAGCCGGTAGGAGGAGGAGGGCTCGCGGCGCCTTGCCGGCAGCGGCGATCACGAACGATCTCCGTGTAGGGGCAATCCCTTGTGGTTGACCTGCCCGTTGACTGTGACGAACACGTTGCGGGCGCCGCCGAACAGGGAATGGGCAGCCACGAAGGCTGCCCCTACAGGTACAGGGCGCGTGTTCAGGCGCGGTCAGGATTGGTCAGATTTGGTGAGCTGAGGTGGACGCGTAGCCGGGGGTCATTTGACCAGACCAAGCTTTTCGGCGAGGCCGATCCGCTGGACTTTGCCGGTGGCGCCTTTGGGGATTTCGTCGAGGATGACGACCCGGCGCGGTGTTTTGAAGTCGGCCAGGCGCTCCCCGACGAAGCGGCGAATCTCGCGCTCCTCCGCAGCCTCCCCCTCGCGCAGCACGACGGCTGCTGCGACCTCTTCACCGAGCCGCGCGTGGGGCATCGCAAAGGTGACGGCCTGCCCGACGGCGGGGTGGAGCAGCAGCGCCTCGTCCACCTCGCGGGGCGAAATCTTCTCCCCGCCGCGGTTGATGATCTCCTTGAGGCGCCCGGTGATGGTCAGGTAGCCGTCGTCGTCAAGCACGCCCTGGTCGCCGGTGCGGAACCAGCCGCGCGTGTAGGCGGTGGCGTTGGCGTCGGGATTGTTGAGGTAGCCGTCGGTCACGTTGGGGCCGCGAATGACGATCTCGCCGCGCGCGCCGAGCGCCTGGATCGCTCCCACCTCGTCCATGATCGCGATCTCCGGGCCGGCCGGCAGGCCGACGCTGCCGGGCTTGCGGTCGAGCGGCGGCATCGGGTTCGAGGTCATCTGGTGGGCGGCCTCGGTCATGCCGTAGGACTCGATCACCGGTGCGTCGAACGTCGCCTCCAGCTCCGCCATCACGGTCGGCGGCAGCGACGACGAGGAGGAGCGGATCAGCCGCAGCTCGGTGTTGGCGAGAATGTCGGCGTTGCGGCCGGCGCGGGTGAGGATGAGCTGGTGCATCGTTGGGACGGCGGTGTACCAGGAGGGCTGCGCGTCGTGCAGCCAGCCGAAGACCTGCAACGCGTTGAAGCCGGGCGAGCACCAGGTGCAGCCGCCGGCGCCGACGCTGGCGAGGACGCCGGCGATCAGGCCGTGGATGTGGAAGAGCGGCATGATGTTGAGGCAGCGGTCGTCGGGGGTCAGCGAGAGCGTTTCGCGGATGTGGGCGGCAGAGGCGCACACGTTGCGCTGGCGGAGGGGCACGATCTTGGGGCGCGAGGTAGTGCCGGAGGTGTGCAGCACGAGGGCCACATCGTCCGCTTGGGCTGTGCCGGGCCGCTCGGCCGCGCCGGAGATGTCGGCCTCGAGCGTGAACTCGCCCGCCGGTCGGTCGGTGGACGGGATCAGCTCGACGATCGGGATGCCACGGCTCGCGGCGACGTCCAGGACGGGCGACGAGTCGCCGCGCTGCACGAGGACGGCGCGCGCATCGAGGTCGGAGAGGTAGAAGTCGAACTCCTCCGCGCGGTAGCCGGGGTTGAGCGGCGCGGCGGTGGCGGCGGAGGCGACGCCGAGGAACGCGGTGGCCATCTCAGGGCCGTTGGGCAGGACGATCGCGATTGGGTCTTCGCGGCCGAGTCCGAAGCCGTTGAGCGTCTCGCCGGTGCGGTCGATCTGGGCGCGCAGTCCGTCGAAGCTCAGCGCGTCGCGGCCGGGCGCGTTGATCGCCGCGCCGGCGGGATCGTGGGTCGAGAGCAGCTCGGAAACGGTGCGCGCGTGCGTCATCTAGGACTCCTTCAGCTGGCTACGGTAGGGCGGCAGACGTGCTGTGTCAGTCGGGATCGTTCGTATACTCGACAGTGGAGAGGTGTCCGAGTGGCCGAAGGAGCCGATCTCGAAAATCGGTAGGTGCGGTGACGTGCCTCGTGGGTTCGAATCCCACCCTCTCCGCCACAACAGGTCATCCCCGAGTTCGCCGGAGAGGTGCTGGAGTGGCCGATCAGGCACGCCTGGAAAGCGTGTAGGGGCGCAAGTCCCTCGTGGGTTCGAATCCCACCCTCTCCGCCATGACCACGACAACCCAACGCCGCCAATAGTACTCACGTTCTAGCGCTGCTACGATGAGGGCATGCAGCGCTCATCGATCGAGTGGACGGACGCGACGTGGAACCCGGTCACGGGCTGCACAGAAGTGAGCCCCGGGTGCGCGCACTGCTATGCCAAGACGTTCGCGGAGCGGTTCCGCGGAGTTCCCGGGCATCCCTACGAGCGGGGGTTCGACCTCCAGTTGCGCCCGGAGCGTCTCGACCAGCCGCTGCGCTGGAAGAAGCCGCGCTCGATCTTCGTCAACTCGATGAGCGACCTGTTCCACGAGGCTGTGCCGGACGAGTACATCCGCGAGGTCTTCGCCGTGATGGCGATCGCCGACCAGCACCGATTTCAGGTCCTTACCAAGCGCGCCGAGCGGCTGGCGGAGCTGGCGCCGTCGTTGCCGTGGCCGCCGAACGTGTGGATGGGCGTGTCGGTGGAGAACCAGCGCTGGACGTCGCGGATCGACGGGTTGCGTGAGGCTCCGGCCGCAGTGCGGTTTCTCTCGTGCGAGCCGCTGCTCGGGCCGCTTGAGCTGGACCTCGAAGGCATCGATTGGGTGATCGCCGGCGGAGAGAGTGGCCCAGGAGCGCGGCCGATGGAGCCGGAGTGGCCGCGGGGGATTCGCGATCAGTGCGAGGCGGCCGGCGTCGCCTTCTTCTTCAAGCAGTGGGGCGCGCATGACGCGGGCGGCAAGCGAGTCGGCAAGAAGCGAGCGGGGCGCATCCTCGATGGAGCGACCTGGAACGCGACGCCGCTGAAGGCTGCGTGATCGATCGGTTGGCTGGTGTTTGGGACGCTAGTCGGGGTCGTCGGGGAGGCGGCCAGCCTGGCGGGCGGTGGTGTGGCGGGCTCGTAGGTCGGATTCGCGTTTCGCAGCGGCGCTTTCGGCATCGGCTCGGGCCGATTCCCACTGTTCCCGGTTGTCCGGGCCGCTGAGCAGGCGGCCGATCAGCGCGGCGACGACGCCGAGCAGGAAGCCGATGCTGAGGCCGCGACGGAGGCCCATGTTGGCTACTCGCTCCTGCGGCCGAGGACTTGCAGCGCGCGCTGGATGCCGGAGACGACGCCGTAGGCGCGGATCACGGGGGCGGCGGCCGACTCGCCGAGGAAGTCGGCGGTGCCCTTGACCGACTGCATGGTCTCGCGGGCCTGATCGAGGATCGGCGGCACGCCGTCGCGCAGCGTCGTGCGCGTGGTGCGAAGCAGACGGAAGGTCAGCCAGCCCAGAACGATCGTGAGGATCAGAAACACGGCGAGCGAGACGATGCCGAGCAGGCCCGTGATGATGATCACGATGTCTCGAATGTCGGAGATGGTGGAGAACGTCATCGTGGGGCCAGCCTATCGCAGGCTGCTCAGCTGGCGCGCTGGATGGTGCCGCCGCCGAGCACGCGGTCGGCGGCGTAGAAGACCGCGGCCTGGCCCGGCGCGACCGCGCGGACCGGGTCCTGGAGACGCACGGTTGCCCTGTGGTTGTTGCGCATTTCGATCGCGCAGGGGGTCGGCGAGGAGCGGTAGCGCAGCTGCACGGCGGCGCGGTCCGCGTGCTCGAGGGGCTCCGCCAGCCAGTGGCCGTCGTCGATCTCGAGGGTGCTCACGAGCAGGTCGTCCTCCGCGCCGAGCGTGACGGTCGTGGTTTGCGCGTCGAGATCGACGACATAGCGGCGCCGGCCGCCGCCGGTCGCGAGGCCGCGCCGCTGGCCGATCGTGAAATGCTGCACGCCCTGGTGGCGGCCGATGATTGCGCCGTCCGCGTCGACCATCAGGCCGGGCTGCGGGTTGAGGCGCTGGTCGACGAACGCGCGGTAGTCGCCGCCGGGGACGAAGCAGATGTCGGCGCTGTCGGGCTTGTCGGCCACGGCGAGGTCGTGGCGCTCGGCGATGGCGCGGACCTCGTGCTTGAGCAGCTCTCCGACCGGGAAGCGGGTCATCGCGATGGCGCGCTCGCTGAGGGTGTAGAGGAAGTAGGACTGGTCCTTGTTGGGGTCGAGGCCGCGGTGCAGGGCGGGGCGGCCGTCGACCTCCGCGATGCGGGCGTAGTGGCCGGTGGCGAGCCAGTCGGCGCCGAGCGCCTTGGCCTGATCGAGGAAGCGGTCGAACTTGATGTGAGTGTTGCAGTTGAGGCAGGGATTGGGCGTGCGGCCGCGGCCGTACTCCGAGACGAACGGCTCGACGACGTGCTCGAGAAACTGGCGCTCCAGATTCAGCGTGTAGTGCGGGATGCCGAGCCGGTTGGCGACGCGGCGCGCGTCCTCGACATCCTCGATGCCGCAGCACTGGGTGCGGCCCGAGAGGCCTTCGGGCCGGGCCTCGGTCCAGAGGCGCATGGTGATGCCAATCACCTCGTAGCCCTGCTCGACGAGCAGCGCCGCGGCGACGGACGAATCGACGCCGCCGCTCATGCCGACGACCACTCGCTCAGGCATGGGGCGCCGCGCTGCTAAACTCGGATGCGTGCAGACCGACGCCGCCCCCATCGCCGCCGCCCTCGAACCCGAGCGGCTGGCGCGGACGATCGTCGCGGAGCTCTCCGAACGCCAGGCTGAGGCGATCGTGCTGCTTGAGGTGTTTGAGCTGACCGACCTGGCCGACTGTTTCGTGATCGCGAGCGCGACGTCGCGGCGGCACTTCGGCGCGCTCGAAGACACGCTGCGCAAGATCCCCGACGCTCCGCATGCGCGGCGCGAGGGCAGCGCCGACGGCGGCTGGCAGCTGTTCGACTTCGGGGCGGTGGTGGTGCATGTGTTTGATCGCGAGACCCGCGAGTACTACGACCTCGATGGTCTGTGGTCGGGCGGCCGGACGCTGCTGCGCGTCGAGTAGCTCGTTGATCTCAGCCTACTCATAGATCCAGCCCTCGGTGTCGCGCGACCAGTCGACGAGTTCGTCCGGCTCGAAGAAGAGCGCGACCTCGCGCGCGCCCGACTCGGGAGAGTCGGAGCCGTGGATCACGTTGCGGCCGAGGTCGACGCCGAAGTCGCCGCGGATCGAGCCGGGCGCTGCGTCGACCGGGTGGGTGGCGCCCATCGCGTTGCGGGTCAGCTGGACGGCGTTGGCGCCCTCGAAGACGGCGGCAACGAGCGGGCCGGAAGTGATGAAGTCGCGCAGGCCGGGGAAGAACGGCTTTTTGACGTGCTCGGCGTAGTGGCGGTTGGCGAGCGCCTCGTCCATCTGCAGCAGCTTGAGGCCGACGAGCTTGAGGCCGCGCCGTTCGAGTCGGCCGAGCACCGGGCCGACGAGGCCGCGTTGCACGCCGTCGGGCTTGACCAACACGAGGGTCCGTTCAGATGCCATCAGTCGTCATCCTTCGTTCCTGGGGAGCGCGGGCGGAGGTTGCGGCCCAATGGCCGGTTCGCGCAGGTAGAGCGGTTCGAGCGCGCCGGGGGCGACGGCCTCACCGCGCAGCCAGCGCTGATAGCCGAGTTCGGCGAGCAGCGACGCACGGCGCAGGTTGAGGGCGGCGCCGCCGACCACGAGGTTGGATGCGGCGAGTCGTGCGCGTTGCGATTCATCGAGCAGGTCGGTGTCGCCGCAGACGACGCCGCGGGATTGGTCGGTTGAGAGCTGATCGAGCAGCTCGTCGATCGCGCCGACCGTGGGTTCTGATGTCGGGGCCCAGCCGCTCGGCGAGCCGGCGAAGGACTGCCAGACCCAGGCGCCGCGGGTGGCGCGGTGGATGGCGGTGGCTGCGCCGGCGGCGGCGTGGGCGTAGGTCTGGATCTCGAGCCGGCCGACGCCCACGCAGTCGAGATCGAGCGCGACGGCGAGGCCCATCGCCGCGGCCATGCCGGCGCGGATACCGCCGTAGGCGCCCGGGCCGACATCGACGATCACCGTCTTGAGCGCGTCGCGGGTTGGATGCGCCTCGCCGTTCGGGTCGGCGAGCGCGCAGACGCGGTCGATCATGGGGACAAGTGAGGGGGTGTGCCGGCGGCCGGAGACCCAGGTGATTTCGGCGAGCACCAGGCCGGCGTCGCTGATCGCAACGCTGGACTGCTCTCCGACGGAATCGATCGCCAGTTCCATCGCGCTAGCGCACCAACGCGGCAGCGCGGATGGCACTGAGCGCTCGCGTCCCGCTCGGGCCGCTCGCGCTGATCGTCAGTTGACGCGGGACGGCGTCGCCGATTTCATCGCTGAGCGGGGTGAGCCGAACAAGTAGGTGGTCGGCCGGCAGCATGTCGTGGCCGCGTTCGGGCCACTCGATCAGCAGGACGCCGTCGACGGCGGCCTCGGCGAGGCCCAGTTCGGCGATCGATTCGGGATCGTCAAGGCGGTAGAGGTCTGCGTGGCGCAGCGGCAGGCGTCCGCCGAGGTGTTCGTTGATCAGCACGAAGGTGGGGCTGTTGACGACCGAGGGGACGTCGAGGCCCGCGCCGACGCCCTGGGCGAAGACTGTTTTGCCCGCGCCGAGCTGGCCCTCCAGCAGCACGACCGTGCCTGCGGTCGCGGCGCGGCCGACGCTCGCGCCGACGCGGCGGGTGGCGTCGGCGTCGGCGCAGCGGAGCTTGAGGTCGGTGGTCTCGCCCACGGGGACAGTATACGGACGGTTCGCGCACGCTCGACCCGTCGCAGTGGGCCGATGGGGCGTATTCTGTGCCCTGCAAACGGTGGAGGTTGGGCATGGACCGCATTCACGTCGCATCGTTCCTGCCGGTGCCGGAGCACGGGATTGAAGCGATCAAGGCCGTCGATCCCCGGATCGATCTGCACATGATCAGCCAGAACTTTGCGCGGTACATCCGCGACCCCGAGCACCCGGAGGTCGATGTGGAGGCGGCGCGCGCGGAATCAGCGGAAATCCGCGCGCGCGACGAGGTCTGGCTGTGCTTCTGGTTCCGCGAGATGGGTGCAGACGCGCCGGCGCTGAAGTGGGTTGCGCTGGGCGGGGCCGGGGCGGACCACATCCTGCGCGGGCCGCTCGACGATCACGTCCAGATCACCAACATGTCCGGCCTCGCGGCGCGGGTGATGGCCGAGTGGGTGATCGGTTTCATGCTGATCGACTGCAAAGGCTTCCACTCTCATATCGAGAACCAGCGGAACGCGCGCTGGCTGCGCGCCTGGGAGGGCTTCGGCGGCGCGCCGGGCACGCTCGAAGGGGCCACGGTCGGGATCATCGGCTACGGCGCGATCGGCTCGGAGGTCGCACAGCTCTGCGACGGGTTCGGAGCAAACGTGATCGGCACGCGGCGGACCGCGTCGCCTGACGGCGCGCCGCCCGAGGGCGCGCCTGCGTGTGTGCGAGCGATCTGGACGCCCGACCGTCTGCACGAGGTGCTCGCGCAGTCGGACTATGTGGTGCTGGGCGTGCCGCTGACGGAGGCGACGCGGGAGCTGATCGGGGCGGAAGAGATCGCTGCGATGAAGCCGGGCGCGGCGCTGATCAACATCGCGCGCGGCTCGGTGGTCGACTGGGACGCGATGATCCGCGCGCTCAAGAACGGTGAGTTGCGCGCCTCCTATACCGATGTGACCTCGCCGGAGCCGTTGCCCGACGGGCACCCTGACTGGTCGGTCCCGGGTCTGATGATCACGCCGCACACGAGCGGACTGCAGGACGACTACATGGGCAAAGCGGCGAAGCGCTTCGCCGGCAACCTGCGCCGCTACATCGACGGGGAACCGCTACACGACATCGTTGATCGCGCGGCGGGGTATTGAACGCGATGAGCGTCACGGCTCGCCACGGGATTCGGATGCCGGAGCGTGGGCAACTCGTTGGCGCGCGGCGTGGGCCCGGCTCGCAGCTGCCACGACCGCAGATCCACTTCGGCGTCGCGCTGTGGCCGTACGACCTGCTGCTGCGTTTCGCGTGGGACCTGCCCGAGAACGAGCACGTGTGGCCCAACGACTGGTTCGACGACGTGTTCGAAGCGGCGGCGCTGCGTCTGCGTCACACCGCGCCGAAGCTGATCCACGCGATCATGGCGATGCAGCCGCCGCTGGAGGCGCTCAAGTACGCCGTGTTGGAGGGCGAGCTCACCCGTGAACAGGTCGAACGCACGCCGCTGCAGATCGATCTGATTCTGCAGTACCTCGCGCGGATCCTCGACGATGTGGCTGCCGTTGTGCCGCACTGCTACGGCGACGACGGTCGGCTGCTGACCGCCGGCCGCGCGGGGTTGGCGGCGCTCGCCCCCTCACCGCTGGGAGACCTCGACGCTGAGCTGGCGACGCTGATCGCGCCAGGCGGCCAGCTGCCCGAGGCGGTGGCGATGTTCGTCGATCCGCCGTTGACGCACTCGCGCGACATCTACGCGATCGTCAATGCGCCGGGCTTTGAGACGGCGCTGCCGAAGGCGGCGGCGCGAGCGCTGCGGGAGAGTGCGGCGGTCACGATCGATGCGGCCGACCAGATTGACAGGCAGCTGCCGGGTCTGTGCGCGTGGCTCGATGCGCTGCTCGAGCACCTGATCGGCGTGGTCTGCGAGCGCGCCGCAGAGGGCGATGACCTGCGTGAGCGCTGGGCCGAGACCAACTGGTCGGCGCTGCAGCCGCTGAGCTTCGTCGATACGCAGGCCGCGCTCGCGCTGACCAGAGCGCTGCCGGCGATCGCCGAGGGTCCGTTCCTGGCCGGCTCCGAGGACTAGCGGCGAGGGCAACCACAAGGGTGCCGAAACAGTCCGTCTGTTGACGCTCACCTCTCTCCCCCCGCTTTGCGGGGGGAGATGCCGAAGGCAGAGGGGGGCCGCGGTCCCGACTCACCGGCGTGGCTGTATCTGGCTCAGCGGGGGCTGCCCCCCCTCTGTCACTACGTGACATCTCCCCCCGCTGTGCGGGGGGAGAGAGGATCCCCCCCGGAGCGGGGGCAGAGGGGATCTGGCTTGTTCAGAGGATTCCTACACGACGCAGGCGGCAGCGAGGGCGCCGATTTCGGCGGTGCGGGCTCGGATCTGTTCGTCCTGCTGGAAGCTGTTGGTCAGGAACGCGACTGAGAGTCCCGTTTCGGGGTCGCCCCAGGTGACCTGGCCGCCAGCGCCGCCGTGGCCGAACGCGCGCGGCGATGCGCCGTCGCCGAATCCGCGATCGGCGGAGTGGCCGTCGGCGCCGGCGAGCACCACGGTCAGCCCGCGGTTGACGGGGATGCCGCTGAGCGGGTCGGTGTGGCGCTGCGGGTCGGTCTGCACGGTGGTGGCCAACTCGATCGTCTCAGGGCGAATTGGCGTCTGCGGACGGTCGTCGTCGTCTCCGGCGGGTGCGACGAGCGCCTGATAGAACATCGCGATGTCGGCCGCGTTGGCGAAGCCGCCGCCGCCGGGGCAGCCGGCGCGGCGCTGCGAGGCCAGGTTGAAGTGCAGGATCGTCTGCGGGAAGACCTCGCCGCCGTCGGGCGGGAGCGGTTGCTCGGTGTAGATGATCGATGCCGCGCGGTCGTGCTCCTCGTTGGGCAGGCCGACGTAGAGGTTGTCGAGCTCCAGCGGGTCGAGCAGGCGCTCGCGCAGCCACTCGCGGAAGTCCCGGCCGGTGCGCTGGTTGATGATCTCGGCCAGCACCCAGTGCGCCGCGGTGGCGTGGTATTCCCACTGCGAATCGGGCTCCCAGTTGAGCCGCCAGCCCATCATCCGCCGGTTGCGTGCCTCGCGGTCTTCCCAGAGGCGCGGGTTCATCGGCGCGTGGGGGAAGCCACCGGTGTGCAGCATGACCTGCTGCACAGTGATCGTCTCGTAGCCGGCGCTGCCGCCCTCCGCGCACCAGCCGGGGATGATGTCGACGACTCTCTCGTCGAGCGAGAGTAGCCCGTCGTCGATCAGGCACCAGGCGCCCACGCCGACGACTGCCTTGGTCGACGAGAACATGCAGAACAGGGTGTCGTCGCGGACCGGATCGAGGGTCGTGCCCTGGTGCGAGGAGCCGTAGCTGCGGAAGCCGGCGAGCCGGCCCTGGGAGGCGATCGCGACCTGAGCGCCCTGAATCTGGTCGCCGGTCACCTGTTGTTCAACGAAGCCGAACAGCTCTTCGAGCCTGGCTTCATCGATGCCGATCTCGCTCGCGGGGGCGAGGCGGGGGTCGTGGTTGGTCATCTTCAATCTCCTCGGCTTCGTTCGCTCGGAGTGAGTGTAGAGATCGACACGCTCAGCGGTGGCGATGGGACGGCGGGGGCATAGCATCCGGAGCATGCCTTCAGCGGTTGAGATTCAGGGTCTGGTTAAGCGATACGGGGCGATCACGGCCGTCGACGGGGTCGACCTGACGATCGAATCGGGACAGGTCTACGCGCTGCTGGGGCCCAATGGGGCGGGCAAGACCACGCTGGTTGAAATTCTCGAGGGCTATCGCAAGCGGGATGCGGGCGAGGTGCGGGTCTTGGGCTTCGACCCGCAACGGCAACGCGGAGAGCTGAACCGGCGCGTGGGGATCGTGTTGCAGCGCAGCACGCCAATGGAGGGACTGACGCCGCGCGAGATGCTCAACTTCACGGCGAAGCTCTACGACGACCCGATGGACCCGAACGAGGCCCTGGAGCTCGTCGGCCTGACGGAGCACGCCGACCGGCGGGGCTCCAAGCTGTCGGGCGGGCAGAAGCGCCGGCTCGATCTGGCGACCAGCGTGATCGGCAACCCCGACCTGATCTTCCTTGATGAGCCGACGACCGGCTTCGATGTCGCTGCCCGGCGGCAGGCCTGGAGCGTCGTGCGCGGGCTCACGGAGCGCGGCGCCACCGTGCTGCTGACGACGCACTATCTCGACGAGGCGGAGAATCTGGCGCAGCGGATCGGGATGATCAAAGACGGGCGGCTGATCTTCGAGGGAGATGTGGGGGAGCTGCGGCGGGAGATGCAGACCGATACGCGGATCTCGTGGCTCCCGCCAGCGGGCTTGGAGGTCGACGATCTGCCTGCGGCCTGGTCGGCGGCATTGTCGGAGGGGCGGCGTGGGGTCGGTGGGCGGCTGGTGCTGCCGTCGCAGACGCCGACGCGGGACCTCGGCGAGCTGATCGATTGGGCGCGCGGGCGGGGGATCGGCGAGCTGCCTGAGCTGACGGTTGAGCACGCGAAGCTGGAGCAGATGTACATCGACCTGGTAGAGGACGGGGCAGCGGACGGGCCAGCGGACGGCGTGGGGGCGGATGAGCTGGATGAGGCGGTGGGGCGATGATCACCGCCGCCCGGTCGCTGCGGGTGGTTCGGCTCGGCTACGCCTACATGGGACTGAACCTTAAGACGATCTACCGCGAACCGGCAGCGCTGTTCTTCGTCGTCGTCTTCCCGATCATGTTCCTGGTCATTTTCTCGTCGTTGCTGACGTTCGAGATCCCGATCCCCGCGCAGGCGCAGGGCTCGGTGCCGGTGGTGACGTTCAGCCAGTACTTCGTTGCGGGGATCATGGGCGTGGCGATCTTCGGGACGTCGTTCAACCTGCTCGGCAACTCGCTGGCCGTTCAACAGTTCGACGGGACGCTGAAGCAACTGGCGGCGACGCCGCTGCCGAAGGCTTCGTTCTTCTTCGGCTTGATCGGCGCGGCGCTGGCGATCACGATCCTGCAGCTGGTCGTGATGCTGATTCTGGGGGTGTTCGCCTACGGCGTGGAGCTGCCCGACGCGGGCGGCTGGCTGACGCTGGTCTGGGTGATCGCGCTCGGGGTGCCGGCCGGCTGCGTGATGGGGATCGCAATCACTGCGGTGATGCCGTCGGCGCGCGCGGCCCCGGCGATTATTCAGGCGCCATTCATCCTGCTGCAGTTCGTCTCGGGCGTGTTCTTCACGCTGTCGTCGCTGCCCCCGTGGCTGCAGTGGGTGGCCGGAGTGTTTCCGCTGCGCTGGGTGGCGCAGGGCCTGCGCTCGGTGTTTCTGCCCGACGGCTACAAGTTTGCGGAACCGGGGATGAACTGGCAGCTGGAGCTTGGGGCGCTCGTGCTGGGTGTGTGGATCGTGGTTGGGCTGGGGCTCGCGGTGCTCACGTTCAAGTGGGACCGCTCGGGCTAGCGGGCTCAGAAACGCCAGCGCGTGGCGGTGCTCGGGAAGGACTCCTCCTGCCAGGCGATCGCCTTGCGCAGCTGCAGCCGGTAGGCGGGGAATCCCTCCGCGATCGGCGGCATGTCGTATTTCGCGTTGAACGCGGCCAGCACGCCGGCGGTCAACGGAGTCTGCTCGAACTGGCCGTCGAGCATCACCACGTCGTCGCCGCTCTCGAGGTGCACGCCGGAGCGCGAGTCGTTGGCGAGGTTCAGCGCCGTGAGCGACTTGGCGTCGGTGAGGAAGTGAAACGCGTCATCCGCCCAGACGCCCCAGACCGGCACGCAGTGCGGGCGGCCCGAGGGTCGGGTCGTCGAGATCCAGTAGTTGCGCTCGGTGCTGAGGCGCTCCACGACGGAGGACCAGTCGATCGGCGTGAAGGCGAAGTCGGGGTTGTCGAGGCCGAAGCTGGCGGGCATCTCGGGTCGGTCGGGTTGGGGAATCCGGGTCATTGCTGATCCATCGCGAGCGCGTCGTAGCTGCCGAGGTGCCAGTGGTTGCCCTCGGCGTCGGCGATCGTGAAGGCGTGGGAGCCGTACTCGGTGTCGGTCAGCGGCTGGATGACCGCGGCGCCGGCCGCGACCGCGCGGGCGTAGATCTCGTCGACCTGCTCGGCCGACTCGGCGGTCAGGTTGATCGACCCGTGTTGGTAGGGGAGGTTGTGCAGGTCATCGGGGTTGTCGATCATCGAGCCGAGCATCACGATGCTGCCGCGCCAGGCGATCTGGCCGTGGCCGATGTGATCGCCCTCGCGGACGACGAAATGCTCGGTCATGCCGAAGATCTCACGCAGCCATTCGATCGCGGCGGGCGCGTCGTCGTAGCGCAGGCTGGGGATGATGGTCTGGTGTCCCGGGTTCGACATGGCGGTTACTCGATCGGTGCGAAGGGGTCGTAGGTGCCGAAGTGCCAGAGGTTGCCCTCCGGGTCGGCGACCGAGAAGGCGTGGGAGCCGTAGTCGGTGTCTTCCATCGGGGCCACGATCGTGGCGTTGGCGCCCTGAGCGCGGCGGTAGAGGGCCTCGACCTGCTCGTTCGATTCGGCGGTCAGGCTGACGGAGGCGTGGCCGACGGTCTTGTCCAGGTAGTCGGTTCCGTCGCCGGCGGAGCCGAGCATGACCATGCTGCCGCGCCAGGTCAGCTGCGCGTGCTCGATCCGGCCGCCTTCGCCGGGGACGACGAAGTGGCGCTCGAAGTCGAGAGTGTCACAGAGCCAGTCGATCAGTGCGGCGGCGTCGTTGCTGCGGAATGCGGCGATCATCGTCTGGTGCGGGGTGTCTGACATTGTCTGGTCCCTCCGGAGCTAGCTGGGAATCGGACCCGCGATCAGGGTACGCAGCTCCTCGGCTGAGTGCACGGGCGCGCTGCAGGCGAAGCCGCGGCAGACGTAGGCGGTGGCTCGGCCGTCGGTGGCGGGCTTGTCGGCGAGTTGCGGGACGACCGTGGGCTGGGCGGGGTCGCGCAGCATCACGGCGGTCGGGTGCGGCTCGCCGCCGCGCGCGACCTCGAGCATCCGCCGCACCTCGTGGTCGTCCGCGTTGCCGACGATGGCGACCGTACGGTGCTGTTCGAGCCAGTCGAGCGCGCTGACGAAATCGCCCAGCATCGTGGGCGCGCGTTCCAGGAAGGCGCTGAAGGCGTGGCGTGAGGACTCGACGCGGTCGGCCCAGCGGCCCTCGGCGGTGAGCGCGTAGAGCCGCGTCATCGCGCGCACGGCGACGGCGTTGCCTGACGGCGTGGCGCCGTCCTGAGTCGGCTTGCGGCGGGCGATCAGCTCCTCCCCGTCGTGCGCGACGCCGAAGAACGCGCCGTGCTCGTCGTCCCAGAAACGCGCGCACATCTCCTCGGCGACCCGCTGACCGTGCGCGAACCAGGCCTCGTGGGCGGTCGCTTCGTAGAGCGAAAGGCAGCCGTCGGCGAGCGCGGCGTAGTCCTCGAGGAAGGCCTGCACCGAGGCGCGGCCGCCGGCGTGGATGCGCAGCAGTGCGCCGTCGTCGCTGTGCATGTGGTCGAGGATGAAGGCTGCCGCACGCTCGGCGGCGGCGATGAATCGCGGCTCGCCGAGCTGCGCGCCGGCCTGTGCCAGGGCGTCGATGGCGAGGCCGTTCCAGGCGGTGATCACTTTGGTGTCGGTGGCGGGCGGGATGCGGTCAGCGCGGTTGGCGAGCAGGGTCTGGCGGCTGCGCTGCAGCGAGGTGTTCAGGTCCTGTTCAGAGATGTTCAGCCAGCGAGTGACCGATCCGGCGTCGTTGGCGACGTTGAGGATGGTCTGGCCCTCGAAGTTGCCCCCGATGTCGACGCCCCAATAGCGGCATGCGATCTCGGCGTCGTCGGCCGGCAGCAGCTCGAAGAGCTCGTCGCGGGTCCAGACGAAGTACTTGCCCTCGACGCCCTCGGAGTCGGCGTCGGTCGAGGCGAAGAAGGCGCCGTCGGGGGTCTGCAGGCCGCTGAGCAGGTAGTCGCAGGTCTCAGCGGCGATGCGGCGGAAGAGCTCGTCGCCGGTCAGCCGCCAGGCGGCCAGGTAGAGCGGGATCAGCAGCGCGTTGTCGTAGAGCATCTTCTCGAAGTGCGGGACCAGCCAGATCTGGTCGACCGAGTAACGGTGGAAGCCGCCCTCCAGCTGGTCGTAGATGCCGCCCTCGGCCATCTGGCGCAGTGTGAGGCTGAGGTGTTCGCGAGCGACATCGGCATCGGCGGCGCCGGGGTCGAGCGCCTGCTGCAGCATGAGGTGCAGATAGGCGGGCTGGGGGAATTTGGGCGCTCCGCCGAAGCCGCCGTAGGTGCGGTCGCGGTTCTCGAGCAGCTGGCTCGCGGCTCGGCGCCGTATCGAGCCGGCGGTTTCGGAGGACTCCTCGGCGGCGAGCTCGACGCGCACGTTGAGGTGCTGGGTGAGCTGTTCGGCCTGCTGGTCGACCTGAGTGCGTTGCTCCCGCCAGGCGCGCGAAATGCCGCGCAGCACATCGGGCCAGCCGGGCATCCCGGTGCGTCCCTGCGGAGGAAAGTAGGTGCCGCCGAAGAAGGGGCGGCCGTCGGGCGTGCAGAACACGTTGAGCGGCCAGCCGCCGTGACCCTGCAGCAGCTGCACGGCGTCCATGTAGATGTCGTCGACATCGGGCCGTTCCTCGCGGTCGACCTTGATGCTGACCACGAGGTCGTTCTGGAGCTGCGCGATCTGCTCGTCCTCGAACGATTCGCGCTCCATCACGTGGCACCAATGGCAGGCGGCGTAGCCCACCGAGACGAGCACCGGTTTGTCTTCAGCGCGGGCCTTTGCCCATGCGTCGTCTCCCCAGGCGAACCAGTCGACGGGGTTGTGCGCGTGCTGCAACAGGTAGGGCGATGTCTCCCGGGCGAGGCGGTTGGTGTGGTCTGGCGACATCGGCGCTCCGTGGATGTGGTGCGGGCGGATTCACGCTAACAGCGCGACAACGATTGATAGCGGTCGGTCCGTATCGTGTCGACATGGCAGGAGCCGCAAGCGACGCAGCCCCGGTCGGTGGACCGCTTGAACAGCCGGCGCAAGCGCTGGAGCGCCGGTTGCCGGCTGTGCTGACCGCCAACGCGCATCACGCCCGCTGGGTAATGGCGGAGGTGATCGGGACGTTCGGTCTGGTCTTCTTCTGCGCCGGGTCGACGCACGTCAACTGGTGGGCCGGTGGCAACATCGGGATGCTCGGCGTGGGGCTGGTCAACGGCTTCGGCGTGGCGGTGATGATCTTCGCGTTCTGGAGCATCTCCGGCGCGCACCTGAACCCCGCGGTGTCGCTGGGTCTGTGGCTGTCGGGCCGGCTGTCGGGGCGGCGACTCGTTCCCTACGTGGCGGCGCAGATCGCGGGCGGGCTGATCGCCGGCTCGGTGCTGCACGCGCTGTTCCGCAATCACACGCTTGAGGGGCAGTCGTGGCTCGGCTCGAACTACCCGGGCGGTCCGTTGCTGCAGACGATCGGGATGGAGATCGTGCTCACGTTCTTCCTGGTCTACGCGATCCTGCTGCTCGCGGAACGGCGTCACCAGGGGCCCACGATCGCGATTGCGATCGGCCTGTACATCGCGGCCGCAGTGACGCTGGGCGGGGCGGTCAGCGGGGCTTCGATGAACCCGGCGCGATCCTTTGGGCCGGCCGCGCTGGCCTGGTTCTGGTCGGATCAGTGGGTGTACTGGGTCGCGCCGGGCCTCGGCGCGCTGCTGGCGGCGCTGTTCCACCTGGTGTTGCGCGAGCGGTCACGCGGCCAGACCCGGTGACAGCAACAGTGCGTCCCTGAGGCCAACCAAGCCGACGAAGAGCGCGTGGACACGCATTTCGTGGGGCCGTTTGTAGGGTTTGTGTCCGAACAGCCAAACGACATGCCGCTCGGTGGGTGGCGATCCGAGGGGCAGCCCGCGGTGAGAATCCGATTCCGAACGACCGCGCTGCGCAGTCGCGCAGCCGATGTTGATCTGGCGAAGCGCGCCTGGGGGACTCAGGTCGGTGACGCGTACGTGGAGCGGCTCGCAGTGCTCGCGTCGGCCAGGAACATGGCCTCGCTGCGGCAGAGGCGATCGCTGCGCGTTCACGCGCTCAAGGGACGCCGGAGCGGGACGTGGGCGATCAATCTCTCCGGGGCTTGGCGGCTTGTCTTCGAATACGAGGCAGATGAGAACGCTATTCTCGTCCTGGAGGTCACGGATTATCATGGCTGAGTTCGCGGGCGAGTTCATTCCAGATCACGCCCTGCATCCCGGCAAGTTCCTCCGCGAAGAGATCGACGCGCACGGCATCTCCGTCGACGAACTGGCCACTCGCGTGGATCAACCGGTGCAGTTGATCGATGCGCTGCTGAACGAACAGTGTCCGGTCACCAGAGATCTGGCTCACGCTCTCGAAGCGGTCTTTGGCGGCGGCGATCCTGAGTTCTGGCTCAACCTGCAATCGCTGCACGATCAAGTCATCGCGCGGAGGCTTATCGCGGAGGGCGCGGAAGCCGATTGAGATAGCCTCAGATCAACGCGGCGCTTGCCAGATGGACGCGCTGCTGGTGGCGCCGTTCCTTCTGGTCTTGCGCGATCGAGGGGGCGGAGGTTGAGTAGGCTTGGTCCGGATTGCGAGCGTTGGACGGGGTGATTCGCGACGAGCTGACGGGGGAGGAACGACGCGCGCGGGAGCGGGCCCGGCGGATTGAGCAAGGGATCGCATGGGGGATGCCGGCGACGCTGGAGTGGGTGAAGGAGGAAGAGGCATGGGAGGAGGATACGCCGGAGGAGGAGGCCGAGGACATTCGCATTTCGAAGGAACGGAGCGCGGCGCCGAACCCGCTGTTGCTCAGGGACTGGTTGCAGGAGATGGATGAGCAGTATCCCGAGGATGTCGAGTTCTTCAGCAAGCTCGATGAGCACTTTCCGGATGGGCATGACTGGGTGTTCGAGCTGAATCCGGAATCGGATGCCGGTGCGAAGTTCTTCCGCAAGCTGCAGGCCGACTTTCCGGACGCTGCGGCGTTCTTCCTGTTGGATGATTGACGCGGATTCGTCTGCGGCGGACGGCGTACGAGGGGTTGGAGCGCCCGCAGGGCTCAGCGCGGTAGGTCGATCCCGGCGATCCGCAGCGCGACGCGCAGCGCGCGGTAGTTGTTGCGGGTGAAGTGGAATGCGCTCATCCCGATCGCCCGCGCGCCGGCCGCGTTCTCGTGCAAATCATCGATAAAGAAGCAGTCTTCGGGCGGCGTGCCGATCTGCTCGGCGGCGTGCTGAAAGATGCGCGGGTCGGGCTTGCGCAGGCCGATCTCGCCGGAGACCACAATCGCGTCCCAGTGGACCTCGATCGGGAGATTGTCCAGAAACCTGGCGCGCAGATCGTCGGGGGCGTTGCTGAGCAAGCCGATCTTGTGGCCGGCCGCCTGGAGATCGTGCGCCAGCTGGAAGTTGGGTAGGTGGTACTGCCAGGGCTGGGCGTACCAAGCGTCGAGGATCGCCCGGACATCGGTGACGGGGTCCGCGAGCCAGGGCGCGAGCTTGCGCTCAACGCCGCGCTGCCAGGTCTCCCAGTTGCCCTCCCCGGTTTCGATCGCGTGCCATTCGGGCGTGCGGTAGAACGCGTCGGCGAGCACGCCGACAGGCAGATTCCAGCGCTGGGCGAGGGTGTCATAGGAGTCCCAATCCATCTGAATCAGGACCCCGCCGAAATCGAACAGCACCGCGCGTTGGTTCATGTTGGCTCCCTCTGGCTCGCGTCATCGCGTCAGGCTACGCACCAGCTCAATGATGCGCGACGCGGCGAGCGAAAAGTCGTGGCTTGCTCCCCACTGCGCTGCGGCGGTCCTCATGCGTCGCAGCTGCCGCGTGTCGTCGGCGGCGAGCGCACGACGAATCGCGCCGGCGAAGTCGGCGGGTCGGTCCGCGACGATCCAGCCGGTTGCGGGGGTGAGCGTTGCCTGCGCGCCCTCGTGCGCGGCGGCGAGGACGGGAGTTCCGGAGCCGAGCGCCTGGGCGATGGTCAGGCCGTAGGCCTCGTAAAAGGAGGGCGAGACGAACAGGTCGGCGGCGGCGAGCAGTTCCCACTTGAGCGGCGGTGAAACGTAGCCGGGGAAGTTGACGGGGATTTCTCCGAGGCTGGCGGCGAGCGAGCGGAGGCGCCGCATGTAGGCCTCGCCGCCCATATATGCAGGTGCGCCAGCGATGGTGAGCTCGATGCGCTGGGCGGTGCTGGGCGACTGGCGTTCGATCATGCGGAGGGCTTCGAGCAGCAGTTCGAGGCGCTTCTCGGGCGAGATGCGGCTGAGGGCGAGCAGCTGGAAGCGGTTGCGGTCGGCCCCGACCGACTTGAGCGCGGCCGGGCGGCGCTCGCGGAGCGCGGGGTCGGGTTGGCCGACGACGCCCCACCCGACGATGTGCGAGCGGTTGGACACATCGCGCTCCGGGTAGCAGGTCGCCAGCGACGCGGCGAGCGGCGCGGAGGGCAGCACCAGGGCGTCTGCGTAGCGCGCGGCGGCGTCCTCTTTGGCCCAGACGAGCCGCGCGATGTCGGGCGCGACGCGGCTGAGACCTGCGCGCTCGGCGATGCGCCAGACGGCGGCGAGTTGGGCAGCGGCGATGGGCAGACCGAGGCGCTGCTGGAGGTAGCGACGGGCGAAGAACTCGGCGACGACCACGTGGAAGAGGACGATCTGGCGGAAGCCGCGCTTGTGCAGCGCACGGAACGGGGGCCCCTCGCTGACGTCGTTGGCGAGCACGACCGCGCCTTCGGTTGGGATGTCCCGGAAGAATCGGCTGAGCGCCGATTCCCATTCGAGGGCGAAGCGGGCGTAGTCGCGCTCGCTCAGCTTGAGCAGTTGGTCGGGGGGCGCGTCGCGCAGCGTCGGCACGCCGAGTGTTTGGCGCTGCGGCGACGAGTGGTCCGCGGGGCCTGGGGTGAGCACGGTGTAGGCAAGTCCGGCGCCGTCGAGCTCCGGCAGCAGCGCTTCGAGCACCGCGACGCCGCCGCCGACCGGGGCGGCGTCGGTGCTCAGCGCGCCGGTCGCCGCGGTGATGTAGAGATGAGCCACTCGGCGAGCGTAGAGAGCGGCGCTACCGGGTGGTGATGTCGGGCGGCGCTACGATGCGCGCATGGGATTCAATCTCGACGGGCTGATGGTGGCGCAGGTGACGCCGTTCACGCGCGGCGGCGCCGACGTGGATGTTGAGTGGCTGGCCGGGCACATCGAATGGCTGCGGAATTTCGCGATCACCGGCCTGCTGACGCTCGGCACGAACGGCGAGGGGCCGTCGGTCGGTCTCGAGGAGCGCAGGCGCGTGATCGAGACGGTCGCGGCGGAGGCGGGCGGGATGACCGTCGTCGCGGGCGCGACGATGGTCTCGCTACCCGACACGATTCGTGCGGCCAACGAGGCGCTCGACGCGGGCGCCCACGCGGTGGCGCTGCTGCCGCCGTATTTCTTCAAGAACATCGAGTCGATGGGGTTGGTCGACTGGTTCTCGACGGTGCTTGAGTCGCTGCCGGCGGGGGCGAAGGCGCTGCTCTACAACATCCCGCCGCACGCGGGGATCGATATCCCCGACGAGGTGGTGCTGGCGCTGCTGGATTTGCACAGCGACGTGCTGATGGGGATCAAGGATTCGTCGGGCGACGCGGAGCGGACGCGGCGATATCTCGATCTGGTTCCGGAAGATGGCCCGGGCAGCGAGTTTCGGGTGATGGCGGGGGCTGACCAGGCGCATGCGGCGTTGTACGGCGTGGGCTGCGTCGGCGGGGTGTCGGGGCTGGCCAACGCCGTCCCGGCGCTGGTCAGCACGATCCAGTATGCGCACCGCAACGGCGGCGACCCGGAGCGCCCGCAGCGGCAGCTCAACGAGCTGCACGCGATCCTCAACGCGTTCCCCAAGGTCGGGGCGCTGAAGCAGCTGCTGGCGTTCACGAGCGGCCTGCCGCTGACGCACACGCGGCCGCCCTACCGCGATCTGAGCGCAGCGGAGGTCGGTGCGTTGGAGGAGGCGGTCGGCCGCTATCTGCTCGGCGAGCCGGTCTAGGAGAGCGCTGAACAAGCCGGATCCGCTCTCCCCCTGCGGAGCGGGGGGAGAGTTGTTGAGCGGTTGCTTAAAAGTGGTTCATGCAATGCATGCGGTATTCGGTGGCGAAGATGGCGTCGGCGCGGGCCAGGGCTGAGCGGTTGGTGACGTCGAGGCGGCCGAGGCGCGCGAGGTAGGAGGCCGAGAGGTGGCCCGTGATCAGCTGCGCCATTGAGTGAATGTCGAGGCTGAAGTCGGGCTCGGCGTCGGTCTGGCGGATGTCGGAGCCCTCGGGCCCAACGTCGAGCGCCCAGGTCGCGTCGTTCCAGTCGCAGAGGTCGTCGTGCACGCGGAAGCTGATGCCGCCCTCGGCGGGGTAGGGGCGAATCGAAAGCGCGCGCGCCAGATCGACGATCCGCACCAGAATCCCGTCGCTGGTCTTGCGCCGCAGCGTGCGCGGGTCGCGCGCGTAGACGAACAGCGGATCGTCTTCTGGGGCGTCGGCCACGTAGACGCGCCAGACGAGGTCGTGCGCCGCGATGAATTGCCACATCGCGATGTAGGCCGCCGGGGTGAGCCAGCCGTACTCGCGGACCGTCGTGCGGTGATCGCGCTGTCCGCCCGTGATCGCGCCGTATTCGCGCAGCTCGGCGCTGGTGTAGAGCATGTAGCCGAGCGGCTGGCCGTCTTCCTCGTAGAGCAGGCAGCGAATCGGGCCTTCGTGGATGTCGTCCGGTTCGGCGAGCGCTTCGGCGTCCCAGGTGTCGCGCCCACGGTGAACCAGTCCGTGGCGCGGCGCGGCGAAGGCGCGATAGAGATCGCGGATCACCTGCGCGTCGTCGGGCAAGTCGGCGGCGTTGCTCACCGACAGCTCACCGCGCGGCTCGGGGTAGTGGATGAAGTGCAGATCGAGCGGGTCGATCTCGTAGCTGCAGCGGTTGGAGCAGACCGCGTAACCGAAGCGTTGGTAGATCGCCGCCTGTGAGGCGTAGAGCGCGGCGAGCGACTGGCCGCGCTCGTATTGCTCGGTCAGCGAATACTCCATGGCCGCGCGCAGATAGCCGCGGCGTCGCTTGGTCGGCAGGGTGCCGACCGCGGTGACGCCAGCGATCGCCGCGCGCTCGCCATTGAAGCGCATCGAGAACGGCCAGGCGCCGAAGGTAGTGGCGAGCTGGCCGTGCTCGAACACGCAGGTGCTCCACTCGGGGCGCAGGTAGGTGACCGGGTCGCGCTCGGGCACGCCGTGCTCGGCAAGCGCGATGTTCGCGACGAAGCGGAAGTCTTCCATCTCTTCGGCGTTGGCGGCGCGAACGATCACGCCGGCCGGCAATTCGCGCGGCATAGGGGCTGGCTCCTCGATTTCGGGCGGTCGGGCGAGCCGAGCGTATCAGGGGGTGGCGCACGGCCGCCTCGATGTGCATATAGTGAGCAGGGTTTGCGGCGAGGTGTGATGTGCCGATGAAGATTCTGATCGCAGATGACGAGCCGCACATCCGCGAGCTGGTGCGGACGTACCTCTCCCGCGAGGGCTACGAGCTCGAATACGCCGTCGACGGCCGCGAGGCGCTGGACAAGGCGCTCTCGATGCGGCCGGACCTGGTCGTGCTGGACCTGATGATGCCCAAGCTGGACGGCTTCGAGGTGACCAAGAGCCTGCGCCAGTACTCCGATGTGCCGATCATGATGCTCACGGTCCGCCGCGAGGACACGGTCAAGGTCGCCGGGCTGGAGCTGGGCGCCGACGACTACCTGACCAAGCCGTTCAACCCGAAGGAGCTGGTGGCGCGAGTCAAGGCGATCCTGCGGCGCACCGACGGGATTCACCGCTCGGGCGTCGAGGTGACGGTCGGCAGCCTGCGGCTGAACCGTCAACAGCGCGAGGCGGAGCTCGGCGGCGAGCGGCTGAAGCTGCGCACCAAGGAGTTCGACCTGCTGTTCGCGCTGGCCCAGAACCTGAACACGGTGATGTCGCGCGAGCAGCTGCTCAGCCTCGTCTGGGGCTACACGTTCAGCGGCGAGACGCGGACCGTCGATGTGCACATCAACCATGTGCGGCAGAAGCTGCAGAACAGCGATCTGGCGATCGAGACGTTGCGCGGGGTGGGCTACAAGCTGACGGTGATCGAGGCTCCGCCGGCGCAGGAGTCGTCGAACGGAGCGAAGCCGGGGGCCGACAGTCGGTCGCAGGATGGCGGCGAATAGCAGCGAGCGGTCTGGATGGGCGCGCCTGCGCTGGCCGGAGCGGCTGCGCGCCCGCACGATCCGCGCGCGCATCTATCTCACCCTTGCGGCGATCATCCTGATCACCCTGGCGGTGACAGGCGCTGCGTTGTTCTTCGTGCTGGGCAGCTACCAGGAGAGCATCGAGCAATCGCGCGTGCGCGAGATCGCCAAGGCCTGGGGACCGGAGCTGTTCTCGGAGGGCCAGGAGAGTCGGCGGCTCGGCCAGATGCTGGAGCTGTTCGAGACGAGTCCGCTGCTGAGGGGGTCGATCTCGGAAGACGATGACGTGGTGGTGCTGGGGCTGACCGCCGACGGTCGGGTCGCAGCGGTGCAGGAGCAGGAGGATCGCTTCCGTGGCGAGCGGCTCGGCCTGGAGTTGTCGGAGCTTCAGCCGGGCGCGTCGTGGGAGGGCGTGATCGAAGCGCCCGGCGGCGAACGGCTCACCTACATCGTCGTCGCGCTGCCGCCGGCCAACGCGGAGCGGCAGGGCTTCTGCTGCCTCGCGGTGGCCAAGGTGGCAGAGCCGCGCGCGGCGGTGCTGACTGATCTCGCGCCGAATCTGCTGGTGGCCGGGCTGGTCGCGCTGGTGATCGCGGGATTGGTCGGCCTGGCGCTGTCGCGTTCGATCTACCGGCCGGTGCAGCGGGTCGCTGCGGCCGCGCGCAGCGTCGCGCGCGGGCGGCTGCAGCAGCGCGTCGCGATCGGCGGCTCGCAGGAGGTGCGCGAACTGGGCCAGTCGTTCAACCAGATGACGGAGGAGGTCGAGCGTCAGCAGACGGCGCTGCGCGACTTTCTGGCCAACGTGTCGCACGACCTGCAGACGCCGCTGACTTCGATCAACGGCTTCTCGCAGGCGCTGATGGACGACGTGGTCGAGGAGGACGGGCGGGACAACGCCTACCGAATCATCGAGGACGAGTCGCGGCGGCTGTTGCGGCTGGTCGAGGGCTTGCTCGATCTGTCGCGGATCGAGGCGGGCCAGGCGCGCGTCGAGCGAGCGCCGGTCACGCTGGGGATGTTGATGGAGCACATCGGCGATCTGTTCACGCTGCGCGCCGAAGAGCTCGAGGTGGATCTGAAGGTTGAAGACGGCGTCGCGCCGGACGCGTTGGGCGACTGGGATCGCCTCGAGCAGGTGCTCGGTAACTTGGTGGACAACGCGCTGCGGCACACGCCACCGGGAGGCCACGTGACGCTCAGCGCGCGCTCGGAGAGCGAGACGAGCGTGAGCATGTCGATCGCCGACACGGGCGTCGGGATTCCCGAAGAGGCGATCCCGCACCTGTTCGACCGCTACTACAAGTCCGATCGGCCGGGCGCGCAGGGCGGCACCGGGCTCGGGCTGGCGATCGCACGCGAGCTGGTGCGGGCGCAGGATGGGGAGATCGCGGTCTTCAGCGAGCCGGGCGAGGGCACCACGTTCCGGGTGATTCTGCGCGTCGCAGAGGCCGCCAGTGCGGATCGGCTGGGCTGACGAGTGGGCGGCGAGGACAGCGCCGAACGTGGAACGGCAGCGCGACGGCTGACGCGCACCGCACTCGTCGTGTTTGTGGGGGCGCTGTTGGTGGCGGCGTGCAATGGCGACGTAACCAGCCCCGTGGAGCCGCCCGCCGAGCCGCCGGCTGCGGCGCCGGCTGAACAACAGCCCGCAGCGCCGCCGCCCGTGCAGGTGATCGTGCTGACCGTCGACGATCTGGGGTCGCACCTCGAGTCGACTGCGCTCCAGGCGGGGCTGATCGAGTGGCTGGAGAACATGCAGGACGCGGTGATCTCGGCGCTGCCCGGGCGCGCGCTGGGGCATGACGGCAGCGTCTTCAGCCCCTCCGCGACGAGTCCGAATGGCGAGACGTTCTGGTGGCACGTGATCACCGACGTCAGCGCGGAGTCGGCCGAGGCCTGGGTGCGCTACCTCGCGGAGCAGTCGCCCGCGATCGCGCTGAGCTTCACCAGTCCCGATCACGACCTGTTTCGCGCGGAGTCGGTCGCCGTCCCACGGTTGGGCTCGGCCGCGATGTCGGCGCGGCTGCTGCATGGTCACGAAGGCGGGCGCTGGCGGACGGAGGTGATCGTGTTTTCGCAGGGCGCCGCAATCGTCTTTTTGCGCAGTTCGCGCCGCGAGGAGCGCGACTCGCTGACCGAGCTGCCGCGAATCGCGGAGCTGATCAGCGAGCGCCTCGCGGCGCCGGCCGCGACTGAAGACGGCTCCGAGAACCGCGCTCGGTAGTCAGCCACTCGCCGGGCATCCGCTGCGGGCTGAATCTCGCGGCGGAGGTCGTTAGGCTTGTCGCGCAGCTTCTCATCCGGTGAGGCCCTTGCGACGTGAAAGCAGCACGACACCGGCGGATCGGCCAGATGGCGGCGTGGGTCGCCTTGGGTGCGGGCGTGCTGGCGATCCTGATTCGACTCAGCGTCGGGCTCGATGCGGTGATCTTCGGGCCGATCGTCGGCGCCGCCGCACTGGCCGGGTTGGCGATCGGTCGCGGGCGCGGCGAGGGCGGGATGCTGGCGGCGTACTTCGTCGCCCTCGCGTTGTTCACCCAGCTGCGTGACGCGGCCGACGAGACCGGGTTGCCCACACTCTCCGCCTACGTGATCGATTGGGAGCTGTGGATGTTCGGCGGCGCTGCGCCCTCCGCCTGGTTGCAGGCGCGAATCGGCGGCGTCGGGCCCGAGCCGGGCTTCCTGGCCTACGCCTCCGCCGTGACCCACTGGCTGTGGTTCGTGTTCCCCCACGCGACGGTGGTGGGCGTGTACTTCTTCGCGCGGCGGATGTCCTCGCGCGTGATCGTGATCGTGCTGGCGACCTTCTACGTGGGCGTCACCCTCTACTTCCTGGCGCCCACGGCGCCGCCGTGGATGGCGAGCGAGCAGGGCCTGTTGGCCGGCGTCATGCGCGGCATGGACGGCGTCGGCCCGGCGATGCTGGGCGCATCGCTCTACGGCACCGCGTTCGACGCGCTGGCCGAGCCGAACCCGACGGCGGCGATGCCATCGCTGCACTTCGCGGCCTCGTTTGTGGTGGTGCTGGTCGGCTTGATGCTCCGCTCGCGGGTGCTGACCGGGCTCGCGATCTTCTACTCCGCCGCTCTGGCGTTCGCGCTGATCTACCTTGGCGAGCACTACTTCGCCGACATCATCGCCGGCGCGGTCGTGGCGTTCGCGGCGTTCTTCGCGGTCGAGCTGGCGCGCGGGGTGTACCTGGCGGCTCAGCGCCGCCGCGCGGAGATTTCGACCGGGCTGCGGCGTTGGGAGGAGCGGGTGCGCGAGGCGCTGCGGCTCGCCGGACGACGGCTCGAAGCGAGCTGAGCGTGAGCCGCCGCGGGTCGACCGCTACTCCAGCGATGCGGCGTCCGCCGGAGTAGGCCGTGGCATCGCTCTCAGTGCCCTACGCCCGGCCGATTCTCGGCCTCGCGGTGAGCACGGCATTCGCCGTGCTGTTCCTGCGCAACACCAACTTCGAGGGCGTCGGGCGGGCCTTCACGGAGGCGTCGCCGCTGTGGATCGTGCCGGCGCTGGGGGTCTACTTCGCGGGCATTGCGTTGCGTGCGGCTCGCTGGCACTACCTGCTCCGGCATCTGCAGCCGGTTGCGTGGTGGCGGCTGTTCCCGATTGTGGCGATCGGTTTCGGCGTCAACAATGTGCTGCCGCTGCGCGCCGGCGAGCTGGTGCGAGCGCACATGTTGGCCGAGCGGCACGGGATCTCGCGAGCCAGCGGGCTCTCGAGCATCTTCATGACGCGCGTTTACGACGGGCTGATGCTCACGGTGTTCCTCTGCGTGGGCGTGGCGTGCAGCCTGATTGGTGTCGGCGGGATGGAGTGGGCGGGGCCGACGCTCACGGCCGCGATGGGCTTCCTCGTGTTCGGGATGGTCGGCGCCTTCCTGCTGTTTGGGGCCGTGGCGCGTCATCCCGAGCGGGCCGAGGAGCTGCTGGGACGGATCGTGCGTCGCGTGCCGTGGGGCGCCGAGCGGCTGCAGGGCTGGCTGGCGCCGGTGATCGCCGGGATGGGCGCGCAGGCCAATCGCGAGCAGGTGCGCGGCGCGCTCTGGACCAGCTTCATCGCCTGGGGGCTCGAGGCGGTGATGTACGCGATGGTCGGCGAAGCGTTTGGGTTGGGCCTGCCCTTTCCCGTGTACCTGCTCGTCGCGGCGGCGGCGAACATCCTGATCACTGCCCCATCGACAAGCGGCGGCGTCGGTCCGTTCGAGTGGGCGACCAAGGCGGTGCTGCTGATCTACCTCGCCCAGCTGGGAAATCTGGGCGCGGGCGTCGGGGCGGAGGAGGCGGCGATCGCCTATGCGACGACGCTGCACGCGCTGGTGCTCGTGCCGATCTCGATCGTCGGGCTCACATCGCTGTGGCTCTTCAACGTGCCGCTGCGGCGCCGCGCGCTGACCGGCGGGTCGTAGCGTACGCAGCGCGTTCTGTTACCAGCGAAAGGGGCCGATCGTGACTGATGCGCCGGTGTTGGACGGTCCGCTCGACGGCGTGCGCGTGCTCGACCTCTCGCGGCTCGCGCCGGGCCCCTACTGCTCGATGCTGCTGGCCGACATGGGCGCGGAGGTGATCCTGATCGAGGAGGCCGGCCGCCCGCGCGGCAGGCGCAGCGCCGACGCGCAGGTCGCGCCTGATCCGAACGAAGAGCGGCGGCGCTACTCGTCGTACGCGCTGGGCCGCGGCAAGCGCTCGATGGGGCTGAATCTCAAGTCGGACGAGGCGCGCGACATCTTCTATCGGCTGGCCGAGTCGTCGGATGTCGTGCTGGAGGGCTATCGGCCCGGCGTGGTCAAGCGACTCGGCGTTGATTGGGAGACGATCCGTGCGATTAACCCGCGGATCGTCTACTGCTCGCTCTCCGGGTTCGGGCAGAGCGGGCCCTATGCGGCGCATGTCGGGCACGACATCAACTACATCGCGACCGGCGGGGCGCTGGGCATGATCGGCGACCGCGAGGCTGGCGGGCGGCCGTCGATCCCGGTCAACATCATCGCCGACTTCGCCGGCGGCGGGCTGATGGCTGCGTTTGCGATCGTCTGCGCGCTACAGGCGCGCGAGCGCAGCGGCGCAGGGCAGAACATCGACCTCGGCATGTCCGACGGCGTGCTCTCGCTGATCACCTCGGCGCTGGCGGGTCACGAGGGCGCGGGCGCCGATATGCGGCCGGCGGCGCACATGCTCAACGGCGGCGTGCCGCACTATCAGGTCTACGAGACCAGCGATGGGCGCTGGTTCTCGGTCGGTTCGATGGAGCCATACTTCTACGCCAATCTGTGCCGCGCGCTCGGCTGCGAGGAGTTCATCGCCGACCAGGGCACGACCGATCCCACGCGGCGCGGCGAGATCGCCGATCGCTTCGCCGCCGCGTTCAAGACCCGCAGCGCCGACGAATGGCACGAGCTGCTCAACGAGGTCGATATCTGCGCCAAGCCGGTGCTGTCGCTCGACGAGGCGTTGGACGATGAACACAATCTCGCCCGCGGGATGGTCGTGGAGGTTCCGACGCCGGACGGCGGCACGATGCGTCAGGCCGGCGTAGCGCCGAAGCTGAGTGCGACGCCGGGCCGCGTGCGCGGCGGCGCGCCGACGCGCGGTCAGGACAGCGAGGAGCTGCTGGCGTCGTTGGGATTCACGGCTGCCGCGGTCGCGGCGCTGCGCGAGCGCGAGGTCGTGGCCTGAGGCTTGCGGATCGAGTTCAGCGCGATGCCTGCGCGGGCATGTTCGCGTGTGTGCAGGCGGTACCAGACCACGCGAACAGTCGCCCCGTCGCGCCGCAATCCGTGGTTAGTCCACCGAGACCTCGGTGCTGTCGGCGCTCAACTCGGCGTCGGCGGGTGGCGTCGTCGCCTGCGGCTTGAGGCGCGAGTTGAGCCTGATTCCGGCCTGGGTCTGCTCGTGTGAGTGCGAGCGGCGCCAGATGATCGCGAGCAGCCCGCCGCCGACCACCAGGATGACCAGGCAGAGTGCGTACGATGCCTGGAAGCTGTAGAGATCCGCCGCGCTGCCAGCCAGCGGCACAATCAGCGCCATCATCAGGCCCATCGCGAGCTCCAACATTGAGAGCACCGTGGCGCGCTGGTCGGAGGCGATGCGGCGGTTGATGTAGCCGCTGACGATCGGCCGGATCATCCCCCGGATGCAGGCGAGCATGGCGATCGCGCCGATCACCCAGAGCGAATCCCAGGCCAGCATCGGCACGAAGATGACAGCGGCCGCGATCAGCAGGAACGGCAGCGCGCGGTGCTCGCCGAAGCGACTGGCGATGCTGGCGGCGACCAGCGAGCCGATCACCATCCCGGCGATCGGTGGTACGAGCAGGCTGGAATAGGCGAATCCGGAGCCGACGCCGACCGTGGGGTCGACGCCGTGCTGTCGCACGAACGGCTGGAGCAGGAAGTCGGGCATCTCCGCCAAGACGAAGATCAGGGTGGCGAAGAGAATGATCCAGAGCAGCGGCTTGCGCTGCCAGACGGCCAGCGCGCCGGCGAGCATGTTGCCCAACACGCTTGGGCGCTGCGGCGCAACCGGCGAGTCGGCGCTGCGGCCGTTCGCGTGCGCGAACTCGGCCTCGCTGCGCGGCGGCTCGCGCAGCAACAGCGCGATCGAGCCGGCCAGGGCCATCGAGACGGCGCCGATCAGAATCGTCACCTGGTAGCCGACCAACGCCGTGATCGCGCCGCCGAGCATGGTGGCGGCCAGCATCGAGGCGAACGATGCGGCTTCGGAGCGTCCGACGTGTTTCTCGTATTCGTTGGTGCGGCCGAGCTGGCGCAGCGTGTCGAACAGCAGCGCATGCCCGGCGCCCGAGTAGAGCGTCATCGCGATCGCCATGATCAAGTAGTTGATCGCCAGCATCGCGAATGAATCGGCGAAGGCGAACACGACCGTCGCGATCGTGAAGAGGATTCCGCCCAGCAGCAGCGAGACGCGCCGGCCCCAACGGTCGGCGATCGCGCCCGTGGGCACCTCGGCGACGACGATCGTGATCCAGAAGATCCCCTCCATCGAGGCGATCTGGGTCAGGCTGAAGCCGCGCTGGTCCTGCAGGTAGATGATCCAGATCGGCACCCAGATGAGGAAGCCGCTGGCGCCGTAGAAGAGGTAGTAGACGGGGATATTGCGGGCGAAGCGGCTGCGCGGGCGCGCGGACGCGCCGCTCCCTCGGTGGCCATTGAGGCTCGGCGGAATCGACATGGGGCTTTGATCGTAGTCGTCGTCGACAGGATTTGGCTATCGGCCCGGCACGTCTGCAAAGTGAGGCTCAGTCCCGCGACTCAGCGCGGCGGTCAGCTCCGAGGGAGCGCTCGTCGCTTGATTTGTGCCCAGGAGCGCGGGTAGCGGTCGGGCGTGGGTCCGGTCTTGACCGCCGCGATCAGTTCCGGCTGCGGCCCGAGCGGCATCAGCGCGGCGCCGAGCGTGTGTGCCGTGGCGGCCAGCTCGGAGGGGTCGTCGGGCGTGCGTGCGTAGAGGATCATGACGCCGCCGAGCGCCAGCATTGGGATCGCCAGCTCGAGCGCCATGCGCGGGGGCGCGGTCGCGCGCGTGAGCGCCACGGCGAAGCGTTCGCGCAGGTCCGCGGCCTGCTCGGCGCGTCCGTGATAGATGCGCAGGTTCGGCATATCAAGCAGCTCGGGCAGCCCATCGAGAAACGCGATCGAGGCCTCGCGTGAATCGAGCAGCGTCATCTGGCGGTCGGGCTGGGTCAGCGCGATTGGCAGGCCGGGGGCGCCGTTGCCGCTGCCGATGTCGATGATCGGTCCGTGTGGCACGGCGATATCGGCTCCGATCACCGCGTTGAAGCCCGCGAGCGGCTCGATGATGTGCTTGGCGATCGCCGCGACGGGCTCGGTGACGCCGGTCAGATTGCGCTGCTGGCGGAGCAGCGCGTCGAGCCACACGCTGAGCTGCTGTTGAGCGCGCGGATCAACGCGCAGACCGGCGCGCTCGAGCGCGGCGGCGATCAGCGGGGCCAGGTGGGAATCGGTGATCGGCTTCGCTTCTGCTTGACGTTCGCTTGGTGTGCGTCGCGAGCGGGTAGAATAGAGATCCGTCGAACCGAAATCTGGCGCGACCGCCGCGGGGCGGGCCGTGCTCGTTCGGTACGATGGTGGCGGAGCCCCCCCGGCGGGGTGGTGCACGACTCAGGAGAATGGCTCGGTCAACGACCGCTGCGGAGACACCGCGGTGCATGTCGGAGGCTGAGCGGCCAGCGCTCGGAGACGCCGATGACCCTGGAGACGACAGCGACGACGCTCGACGAGGACGTGATCGCTGCCGAGCCCGGCAGTGGTGACGTGGTCGAGGGTGCAACCGATCCACCCGACCCGGCATCGATCACGGTCGGTGCGGCCGCGTCGGAATACTTCGAATGGTGCGAGGAGCGCGAGGCGCAGCGCGAGAAGCGCGCCCAGCGCCGCAGCAACGGCGGCGCGCCCGCCGCGCGATCGAAGAAAGCGGCCCTGCCGTTCGACAAGGCGGCGCGCGTGTCGGTCACCCGCTTTGTCTCGCACTGCTCGCCGCACCTGCCGATCGCCGAGCTCACGCCGCACGGGATGGCATCGTTTCAGGAGACGATCGGCTCGAACGCGACCGATGTCGCCGCGCGGCTGCACCCGGTCAAAGAGTTCCTGCGCTTCTGCTGGAAGAACCGCAACTACACGGACGTGAATCTCGGCAACCACCTACGGGTCAAGCGCGTCTCCGACGGCGCGGCCGGCGCATCGGTCGAGCACGAGGAGGCCGAGCGCTTCGAGATGACCGCGGACGGGCTCGAGCACCTCAAGGCTGACCTGGAGCGCCTGCAACAGGAGATGCCCGAGGCGATCCAGGCCGTCGCGCAGGCCCGCGAGGACAAAGACATTCGCGAGAACGCGCCGCTCGAGGCGGCCCGCGAGCATCAGGAGCGGCTCAAGTCGCGCATCGACGAGATCGAATACCAGATTGCGCACGCGGTCGTCAGCGAGGGCCAAGCGACCGGTCGCGCGCATCTCGGCAGCACGGTGCGGGTACGGCTGCTCGATACGGCTGAGGAGCGAATCGAGGAATACACTCTGGTCGGACCGACCGAGGTCGACGCGCCGCAACGCCGGATCTCGGTTGAGAGTCCGGTCGGCAAGGGCCTCGTCGACACGACGATCGGCTCGCTGGTCGAGATCGAAGCGCCACGCGGCACGATGCGCTACCGCGTGGTCTCCGTTGAAGGATGAACACGCAGCGCGGCGTCACGGCGCAGTGCGCGGGCGCGCGCCAGCCAGCTGAGGGAAGGTGATTCAAGTGCCCGAGCTGCCCGAGATCGAATTCACGATCACGAACCGCCACCTCGATACCGGCCTGCGCGGCTATCCCGTGGGTACCTGCGAGACCAGCTACGTCGATCCACAGGAGGGCGTCTCCTACGTCGGGTATCCGATCGCCGACCTGGCGTTCATTCCGGCCGAAGACATCATCTACCTACTGTTCAACAAGTCGCTGCCCACCGATGCCGAGCGCCAGGCTGTTGCCGATGACATCGCAGCACGGTCCGAGGTCTCCGAGGACGCGGTTGCCGCAATCTCGGCGCTGCCCCCATCCGGCCACCCGATGGATCAGTTCTGCGCCGCCATCCAGATCCTCGGTATGACCGGCAAGACCGACGACTACTACGAGGATGCGCTGAACCTCGTCGCCCGGATTCCTGCGGCCCTCGCTGCGATCTTCCGCAGGCGAGAGGGCTGGGGCCCTCCGATTCCGTCGGAGCCGTCGCGCGGCTACGTCAACAACTTCGTCCACATGCTGGGCATGCCCGGCGGTGACGAGGAAGCCCTGACCCGGCTGCTCTCGGTCTACTACAACCTCCACGCCGACCACGGCGGTGGCAACCTCTCAACGTTCACCGGTCGCGCAGTGGCCTCGGGGCTGGCCGACATGTACCGCTCGATGGCATCGGGCATGAATGCGCTGGCCGGGCCGCGGCACGGCATGGCCAACCAGGACGCCTTCAAGATGGTGCAGGAAGTCAACACGACTGACCGCGAGGCAGCGACCGAGATTCTGCGCAAGCGTCTGGCCGGCGGCGGGCTGATCTTCGGATTCGGCCACGCGGTTCTGCGCCAGGAGGACCCACGGGCCAAGGTTCAGTTAGGCGTCGGCGAGGCACTCTGCCCCGACGATTATTGGTTCAACGTAGTCAAGGCGGTTCGCGAAGCCGGGATCAAGGTGCTCAGCGAGAATCCAAAGATCTCGAACCCCTACCCAAACGTCGATCTGATCTCAGGCAGCCTGGTCAATGCGCTGGGATTCACCGATCCCGACTACTACACGACGCTGTTCGGCTGGTCGCGGATCGCCGGAATCGGCGCGCAGATCGTTGACGAGCGGACGCGGGCCCGAAACGGGCGCGGCGTCGCTATCTACCGGCCGCGCTACATCCCGATCAACCAGGACCCGCGGCGGCTCTGACGCAGACTTTCAACCGGCCCGCTTGAGCGAGAGCCGCGGATCGGGAAGACTACGTGGGCCGCTCAGAGCGCAGCCTTGGGCCTGCGCTGCAGGAGGAACAACCGAACGATGCCGACCGCGGAAGTGGCGCGGACCAAGCGAGCCTCGGTGCTCGGGCAGATCGTGGCGGAACGCTACGGTTATCCGAACGCAGAGTTCCCCGATCGCGAAGTCACCGTCAACTTCCCCACCCGCGGGATGGGCCTGCAGGTCAAGTCGGGCGGCTGGCTGTACCCCGACATCGTCGTCACCGAGGAGCCCGGCCACTTCGTCTCGCTGGTTGGCGACCTCGCGCTGGCCCATGAAGTAACCAGCGAGGTCGCGCAGGAGCGCTGGGTGCCGTTGGCCAAGGCCGCGCCGCTGGTGCTCTATGTGCCGACCGGTCACGGCGGGCGTGCGATGCGGCTCTGTCGCCTGCACGGCATTCGGCTGCATAAACTGATGGTCTTCCGCCAGCGCCCCGTCGCGTTCGGGATCGACATCGCCGAGGCCTACAGCGGGCCCGACCTGCTCAAGCCGATCATGGGGCTGCTCCCGCCGGCGTTACGCCCGATGCACTACCGCGCCGAGCGCATCGCCGTGATCGACCACTATCTGCAGCCGCTGCCGGCGTCGCGCAGCGGCGATGTGCCCTCGCTGGCGGCTCGCGTGCCCGATCTGGCGCCGCCGCTGCAGCTGGCCTCGGGCGCGGACGACGAACACGGCGCTGACCACGACGATCACTCAACACACCTTCCGCCGCCCAGCCTGGCGCCGCTGATGTTTGGCCTCGGGCTGATGGTGACCGGCGCGGGCGCCATCTTCCCGGGCGAGCTGCTCGGTGTCGGGATCGCCCTGATCTTGCTCGGGGCGCTGCGCTGGTTCACTGAAGACATGGGCTATTTCGAAGCAGGCGGTCCGGCCGAATTCCGCCAGCATCCACTGCCAATCATGCCCGAGTCGTCCGCGCCGGCGGGTGTCCACATGCCACCGCCCAGTCTTTCGCCGATCATCTTCGGGCTCGGCCTCATGCTCACCGGCCTCGGCGCTGTGTTCCCGTCCGAACTGCTCGGCGCAGGGATCACGCTGATCGTCGTCGGTGGGGTGGGCTGGTGGTGGGAAGACGTGCAAGCATTTGAGGGACCGTCCGAGCACCACGACGAGCATGACGCCGCGCCGGAGATCGCCGGCGAGCCGTCGAGCTAGGGGGAGATGGGGATGAAGCGACTGTGGCGCAGCCGGTTCGGTCGGTTCATATTGGTCTTCGGCGCGACGGCGTTGGCCCTGCTCGCGCTGGCCGGCTCGGCCTCCGCGCAGGTCACTCTGCCGCCCGCCGTCACCGATCAGGGCGACGACATTCGCGCGCTCTTCTTCGTCGTCTTGGGGATCGGCATCTTCGTCTTTGTGCTGGTCGAGGCGATGATCCTCTGGGTCGTCTTCCGCTACCGGCGCAAGTCCGACGACGAGTTCCCCACCCAGGTGGCGCACAACACGACCGCTGAGGCGCTCTGGACGGTGATTCCACTGATCGTCGTCGTCGCGCTGTTCATCGGCTCGCTGGTCGTGCTGGAAGACATCCAATCGGCCGCCGCCCCGGGCGAAGAAGTGATCGAGATCGATGTGCAGGGCCGCCAGTGGGCCTGGGCCTTCAGCTACGCCACGGAGCTGGGCACCGAGCTTGCCGAGGGCATATCCGGGGACCCCGCCTTCAAAGAGCTGATGCTGCGTGACCCGTCGCTCGTGCAGCCGTTCATGACGCTCAAGCTGGGCGTTGAGCACATGCGCGTGATTGCTCGCGAAGGCGACGTGGTGATCGTTGAGCGCGCGGTCAACGGCACCGTGCCGATCCGCCACAACCGCGGCGACGCAGTGATGCGCGTGTTCAATGGCACCGACACCGTCGCCGAGGGTCGCATGCAAGCGGCCGACAACACACCGATCGTGACCGTGCCGGTCGGTCCGATGATCCGCTTCAACATTGCCAGCAGCGATGTGCTGCATGCCTTCTACACGCCGCAGTTCCTCTACAAGCTCGATGCAGTGCCGGGCCGCGTGCAGACGATGTGGGTGCGGGTCAACGAGGCCGGCGAGTTCAAGAGCCAGTGCGCCGAGTTCTGCGGGCGCGACCACTCGCGGATGATCTTCTCCGTCGTCGCGCTGTCGCGCGCCGACTACGACGAGTGGCTGGCGGCGAAGACGCCGGCCGCGGCGGAACCGATCGAGGGCGACTTCGGGGTTGAGGACGAAGCGCCGGTCGAGGAGGGCGCCGTGGGCAACCCGACCAACGGCCAGGCGCTGTTCTTCGAGCTCGGCTGCAACGTCTGCCACGGCGACCGCGGCGAAGGCCTGGTCGGCCCCACGATCGCGATGACGATCGTGCCGCTCGCGCGAGTGATCGAGCAGTATCGTCAGCCGCTCGAAGCGATGACGGCGTTCCCGCCTGAGGAAGTGAGCGACGAAGATGCCGCCGACATTTATTCCTGGTTGCAGACGGTGGAGCGTCCACCGGACGACCTGGTGCTACCGTCCAAACTTGCCGAATTGATCGAAGCCGAGGCTGCCGGCGGCTAAGCCGCGAGCAGGGTTGAAGGCGCGCAAGCGCGTCTGAAGGAGGAGTTGCGATGGCGACCTTGGCCGGCGCGCAAGCGACCAACTACACAGGTGTCGCGGTCTGGCGAACGATTCTCGAATGGTTGACCACGGTCGACCACAAGAAAATCGGGATCCTGTACCTCTGGTCGGCCGGCGCCTTCGGGCTGGTCGGCATGGCTTTCTCACTCGTGTTGCGCACCGAGCTGATGCAGACCGGCACGATCATCAGCGCCGAGGCCTACAACTCGCTGTTCACGATGCACGGCAGCGTGATGATCTTCCTCTTCCTGCTGCCGATCGGCGCGGCGTTCATGAACTATGCAATGCCGCTGCAGATCGGGGCGCTGGACATGGCGTTCCCGCGCGTCAACGCCTTGTCGTTCTGGATCTTCCTGTTCGGCGGGGTGCTGTTGACCCTCTCGTTTGCGGTCGAGGGCGGCACGGCGTCGGCCGGCTGGACCTCGTATCCGCCGATCACGCTCGACAGCGGGGCCAACGCCGAGAAGCCCGGCGCGGGCATGGACATGTGGTTGATCGGGGTGATCCTGCTTGGCCAGGCGGCGATCTTCGGCTCAGTCAACTTCCTGGTGACGATCTTCAAGATGCGGGCGCCGGGCATGACGATGTGGCGGATGCCGCTGTTCACCTGGACCACGATGGTCACCGGGCTGTTGATTCTGCTCGCCACGCCGGTCCTCGCGGGCGCGTTGGCGATGGGCTTCATCGACCGCAATGGTGCGGGTGGAGCATTCTTCGACCCAGGGTCCGGCGGGCAGCCGCTGCTCTGGCAGAACCTCTTCTGGTTCTATTCGCACCCGGCCGTCTACATCATGATCCTGCCCGCGATGGGAATCGTGTCCGACGTCTTCGGTGTGTTCACGCGCCGGCCGATCTTCGGCTACCGCTCGATGGTGCTGGCGTTGATCGCGATCGGCTTGCTCGGCTTCATCGTCTGGGCGCACCACATGTTCACCACGGGCGGCGTCTTCCTGCCCTTCTTCATGGGCGCGACCTTCCTGATCGCGGTGCCCACCGGGGTCAAGATGTTCAACTGGATCGCCACGATGTGGCGCGGTTCGAATATCTATCCCACCGCGATGCTGTTCAGCGTCGGCTTCCTGATGCTCTTCCTGATCGGCGGGATCACGGGTGTCTTCCACGCCGCCGTGCCGGTCGACTTCGCGCTGCACGACACCTACTTCGTGGTCGGCCACTTCCACTACACGATGTCGATCGCCGCGACCTTCGGCTTCCTCGCCGGCGTCTATTACTGGTTCCCCAAGATGTTCGGCAAGTTCATGAACGAGGGGCTCGGCAAGCTGCACTTCTGGCTGCTCTTCACCGGCGTGAACCTGATCTTCTTCACCCAGCTGATGCTCGGGCTCGACGGCATGCCGCGGCGGATCAACGACTACGTCGACAACCCCGGCTGGGAGCTGATGAACACGATCACCAGCCTCGGCGCGTTCGTCTCGGCCGCCGGCATGATGGTCTTCCTGTTCAACGTCTTCTACTCGCTGAGACACGGCGAACAGGCGTCCGGCGACCCCTGGGAGGGCACGACGCTGGAGTGGGCGACCACCTCACCGCCGCCGCCGCACAACTTCGATTCGCTGCCCGAGGTCCGCTCCGAGCGGCCGCTGTTCGACCTCCGCTGGGCCAAGGAGCTGGAGGAGGACGCGTACTACCACGGGGATACGCCGCGTCGCGCTGCAGGGGCCAAAGCCCCCGACGCGTCATCGAAGGCGGAGGACTAACCGATGGCCGCCAGCACTCTGCCAGCGCCGGGCGCCAGGCGCGTCCACCCGGTCCGCAGCTTCCTCGTCGGCGACGAGCCGATGCCGCCGGCGCTGTGGGGCATCATCTTCTTCATCTTCTCGGAGATCATGTTCTTCTCCGGCCTGATCGCCGCGATGCTCGCGCTGCACGCCGACACCCTGCACTGGGAGCCGACCAATGGCGCACACCGCCTCGAGGGCGCTGAACTACGACCGATTCTGTTCACGGTCCTGCTGGTCTCGACCAGTATTCCGATGCAGATCGCCGCGTTCTCGATCCGCAAGGGCAACCGCAAGACGATGATCTGGTCGATGGCGATCGTGCTGGTGATCGGCACGGCCTTCATCATCAATCAGGGCTTCGAGTGGGGCGAGGCCGGCTTCGGCATCTCCGACGGCACCTACGCGGCGTCGTTCTACACCCTGACCGGCTTCCACGGCGCGCACGTGATCGGCGGGCTGGTCTTCATCTCTGCGCAGTTCATTCGCGGCCTGCTCGGGCATTTCGACGCGAAACGCAACACGGCGGTGGAGGCCGCGACGCTCTACTGGCACTTCGTGGGGTTCGTGTGGCTGTTGGTGATTTTCCCGTTGGTCTTCTTCCTCAGCTGAGGTGAGACGACGCGCGCTTGTCGCGTTGGCCGTGGCGCTGATCGCAGTCGTACCCGGCCCCGCGACGCGTGCCGCGCTCGCGCACGACGGCCGCGCCGCCGAGTCCGGCGACATCCTGACGGCGCTCGGCGCCTGGAGCCCCGACCCGCCCGGTCTGCTGCTCGTGCTGATCGTCGGCGTGCTCTACGCCTGGGCTTACCGACGCCTGCGCCGCAATGATCCCAAGTTTCGCTTTCCCCGCTGGCACGCGTGGTGCTTCGCCGCCGGCTGGCTGCTGATGGTGGTGGGGCTCGTCTCGCCGGTCGACACCTACAGCGACGACCTGTTCTGGGTCCACATGGTGCAGCACATCCTGATCACGATGGTCGTCTCGCCGCTGTTGCTGCTGGGCGCGCCGGCGACGCTGGCGTTGCGCGCCGCCAGCCCACGAGTGCGCCGCAGCTATCTCGTTCCGCTGCTTGATAGCCGGCTCGTTCGCACGCTGACCTTTCCGCCCGTGGCTCTGTTGGTCTTCGTGCTCGGGATCTGGTCCTGGCACCTGCCCGCCGCGTACGACGCGGCGATCGCCAGCGAGGGCCTGCACTTCCTCGAGCACGGCGTGTTTCTGCTCGGCGGCACGCTCTTCTGGTGGATGGTGATCGGCGTCGACGCCTCGCGGCTGCGCCCGCAGCACGTCTGGCGCGCCGCCGTGCTGGTGGTCGCGATCCTGCAGAACATCGGGCTCGGCCTGATTCTGACCAACGTCGGCGACCCGCTCTATGAGACCTACGAACTCGCCGCCACGCTGCGAGATTGGGGCCCCGATGCGCTGACAGACCAGCGGATCGGCGCGGGCATCATGTGGGTGCCCGGCTCGATGATGTTCGTCATCGCGATCATGCTCACGGTTTATTTCTGGGCGGAGCACGAAGGCTTCAAGGGGCGGCAGGGCGATCGCGTGCGCGAGATGCAGCAGCTGCGCAGCGGCGGCGGTGACGTGTGAGCACGCTCACCCGGCTGCAATGGCTGGGCCTCGCCACGGTGGTCGGTCTGCTGGTCCTGACGACGCTCGGCGGGACCGTACGCGTGACCGACTCGGGCCTCGCCTGCCCTGAGTGGCCGCTCTGCTACGGCTCCGTCTTCCCGACCGGCGACTATCCGCCGTTCGCCGGCTATCAGGTCTGGCTGGAGTGGACGCACCGCCTGGCGGCCAGCGTGATCGGCCTCGTGATCGTCGTCTACACCGGGCTGTGCTGGTGGCGGATGCGCGAGCGCCCGTGGGTCTGGGGTACCGCGTTGGCTTCGATCGTGATGCTCGCCGTGCAGGTCGCGCTGGGCGCGTTGACCGTCACCGAGCGGCTGGAGGCCGCGATCGTCACCGCACACCTCGCGGTGGCCATGTTGATCGCGATGCTGATCACCTGCTCATTCGTTGCGACCTTCGCACACCAGCGAGCGCCGGCCGGCTCCGAAGCCGAGCTAGGGGCCAATCGCGACGCCGCGGCGTTTGGGCGTCTTGCGCTCGTGACCGGAGTTGCCGTGTACGCGCTCGTCGTGGTCGGCTCCTACGTCACGCACACCGACGCGAGCTTCTTCTGTGATAACCAGTGGCCGCTCTGCAACGGCGATGTCTGGCCCGGCGCGGCCAAGGCGCAGCTGCATGTCGGGCACCGCCTGCTCGCCGTCGTGGCCGGCGCGCTCGTGATCGCGGTCTCGCTGCATGCGGCCCGACAGTCGCCCAGGTCACGGGCGCTGGTCGCTCTAGCGCATGGCGCGAGTACGCTGTTTGTGGTCCAGGTGATCTTCGGGGCGCTCACGATGTGGCTCGATCTGACCGATTGGATTCGCGTGGTCCATCTCAGCGCCGGGGCGACGGTCTGGACGCTGGTTGCGGCGCTCGTGGGCATCGCGATCTGGCGCGCCGGCTGGCTGTCGGGCGCGCGGACGACGCCCACGCCGGCGTTTGAGGGCGAGCGATGACCACCACTCGATCGCAGAATCCCGCCGCGATCTGGCCGCGCGCCAGCGCGCTGGCGACGCCGCGCTGGCTGGCGCCGGTCCGCGCGCTGATCGAGCTGACCAAGCCCGGCATCATCTGGCTGCTGCTCGTCACGACGATTCCCGCGATGGTGCTCGCGGCCGACGGCTGGCCCGGCTGGGGCCTGGTCGCCTTGACGCTGCTCGGCGGCGTGCTGACGGCGGGCGGCGCGAACGCGCTCAACCAGTGGTTCGACCGCGACATTGACGCGCTGATGGACCGCACCGCACAGCGGCCGCTGCCGCGCGGCGCGCTTGTCCCGTGGCAGGCGTTCGCCTGGGGCGTCTCGCTGGCCGTGGCGGGGGGCGTTCAGCTGGGGCTGACGGTCGGCTGGCTCGCCGCCGTCCTCGCGCTCGGCGCGGTCGGGTTCTACTTCTTCGTCTACACACTCTGGCTGAAGCGCTCGACGACGCAGAACATCGTGATCGGCGGCGCAGCCGGCGCGATCCCGCCGGTGGTCGGTTGGGCCGCCGTGACCGGTGAGCTGAGCTGGACGGCGCTGGCGCTGTTCCTGATCATCCTGATGTGGACGCCGCCGCATTTCTGGGCGCTGGCGCTCAAGTACCGCGACGACTACGCCCGCGCTGATGTGCCGATGCTGCCCGTTGTGTCTGGCGAGGCGGCGACGCGCCGCCAGATTCTGTTGTACGCCGTGGTCCTGTGGGGCGTGACGTTGGCCGCGCCGCTCGGCGGCCACCTCGGCTGGCTGTATTTCGGCGTTGCGCTCGTGACGGGGGCCGTCTTCGTCGCGCTCGCGTGGCAGGTCTGGCGCGGACAGGCCGCCCCGATGCGTCTGTTCTTCGTCTCAATCGCCTATCTCTTCGCGCTCTTCGCGGCGGTCGGACTGGACGTGCTGGTCTAGCGAGCGATCCGGCTGAGCGCGCCGGCCAACTCGTCGTCGGTCGCCACGATTGCGAGATACGCGGCCACCTCGCCCCGTTCGTCGACGAACCAGAAGCCCGGCTCCGCGCGCACCCCCCAGGCCTCGTTGAAGGAGTCGATCAGGACCTGCAGCCGGGGTTCGCGCGGCCGACCGAACGGTTCGACGTGGACCACCGCGACCCTGCCCTGATCCGCGAGCGTCTTCGCCTGTTCGAGCGCGCGACGGCAGGTAGCGCGCGCAGCGCAGCGCTCCGAGCTGCCGATCACCAGCACGAACGGCTCACCGGCCTCGAGCAGCTCGCTGGTCGAGCGCTCGTACAAACTCGTGTGAGGGGAGGGGTAGCCGGTGAGATCCGCCGGTGGCGCATCCTCGCTGCTGAGGGAGCGAGCGAGCGGCGCCGCCTCGCCGGGCAACGGGCGATGCGCTGCGGCAGCGACGGGGAAGCCGACGCGCGGGCTGCTCTCCGATGTCCCGTCGCCGCGCGACGCCGTCACGGCGACCGCCCAATCGCCGGGATGATCGAGGGGCACGTCGCGCGCGATGTAGTAGCCGAGCTCGCCGACCTCGATGCGCTCCAGCTCGGCCTCCGCGCGGAAGCGGATGCCGCCCTCGGTCGGCTCGAAGAAGCGCGCGCTGAAGCTCGTGTTGGCGGCGAAACGCGGCTCCTCGCTTCGATCAAGCAGCGTCAGCACGATGCGCGTGTCTCCGACGATCAGATCGGTCGTTTCGAGCACCGGCACGAACGCCGCGTCGGTCGCCGTCAGCACGCGCCGGTCGTCGCCCCCGCCGCAACCGATCAGCGCCAGCGCCGCCAATAGCGGGACGATCAGAGCCGCCGGCGCGCGCATCAGACGGCGGCTGGCCCGCGCCGCAGGCCGATCACGACCAGCAGCAGCGCCAGCACGCCAAGCACTGCGGCGTCGATCGCCGGCCCGATCAGGCCGTCGCCGCTCGACGCCCACGACGCGTACTGAATCAGGTCGACGGGGTAGGTGAGCGGGTTGATGTAGCTGATGATCCGCAGCCAGGAGGGCGCGGCCTCGAGCGGGAAGAACGCGCCGGAGAGGAAGAACAGCGGGAATAGCGCCAGATTCATGATCAGGTGGAAGCCCTGCATCGTCTTGATCCGCGTGGCGATCAGCAGCGCCAGCCCGCTCAGCATCACGTTCAGCGCGACGACCGTCGCGACCACCGTGGCGACTCCGCCGAGCCAGCCGAACTGCCAGGCCAGGTCAATGCCGGGGATCGCGATGGCCAGCATCAGGACCACGATCGACTGCGCGCTGCCAATCACGATCGCGGCGAGCGTCTTGCCGAACAGAATCGTGCGTGCGCTGTGCGGCGCGACCAGCAGCGCGCGCAGCATTCCCGATTCGCGATCGCGATAGAAGCTCGCGCTGGAGAAGGTCGAAGCGAAGATGGCGGTCATCGCGATCATCCCCGGCGCCAGGAAATCGGTGTAGTCGCCGTCGCCCAGGATCGGCGAGGCCGGCTGCAAGCCTTCCGAGACGCCCGTGCCGAGCAGCGCCAGCAGCATCAGCGGGAAGAGGATCGACGAATAGACCTGCGAACGCGAGCGTCGCACCGCGCGCAGGTCTCGCGCCAGCAGCGCCAGCCAGGCGTACCAGGCGCGAACGGGCGCGGCCGTCATGCGTCGCCTTCTTCGCGCAGCGGGTGGCCGACGATCTGGAACCAGGCGTCGCGCAGGCTCGACTCGCGGATGCGGATGCCGCTGATCTCATCGCCCCAGCGCTGGAAGATGGTCGGCACGAACGAGGCGGCGTGGTCGACCGTCAGGTGCAGCGTCGGCGCGGCGCGGCGGACCGCGCCCACGCCCTCCAGCGCTGCGAGCTCCTCCAGCTGCTGGGCAGAGCAGTCGGGCCAATCGAGTTCCACGGCGTCGCTGCGCAGCGCGGCGGTCAGCTCGGCCGGCGCGCCTCGCGCGACCAGCGCGCCGTCGTCGATGAACACCACCTCGTCACTGTGAGTCTCCGCCTCCGCGGTGTCGTTCGAGCCGACCACGATCGTGCAGCCGCCGTCGCGCAGTTCGCGCAGACGCTCCCAGATCGCCTCGGCGGAGCTCGGGTCGAGCGCCAGCGTCGGCTCGTCGAGCAGCAGCAGCGCCGGTTCGTGCAGCAGCGCGCGGGCCAGGTCGAGCCGCCGCCGCAGGCCGCCCGAGAGCGTCGCGCAGCCGTCGCCGGCGCGGTCGAGCAGGCCCAGCTCGCTGAGCAGCTCCGCGATCCGCCGCGAGCGCGCGGCCCGCGAGAGGCCGAAGAGCCGCGCGTGCAGGTCGAGCGTCTCGCGCACGGTCATCAGGTCGTCGGTGGTGGGTTCCTGAAAGACCACCCCCAGCCGGCGCCGCGTGGTCGCGCTCGGCGTTTCGCCGAAGACCAGCACCTCGCCCGAGGCCACGTCGATCTCGCCGGCGATCATCCGCAGGATCGTGCTCTTGCCCGCGCCGTTGGGACCCAGCAGCGTGAGCCAGGTTCCGGCTTCGATCTCGAGCTCAACGTCACGCACGCCGCGACCACCCGGCCACTGCCACGTCGCAGCTCGGAGAGAGATCAAGGCCGACATGTTCGACCCAGCATAATTTGCAGCAGCGTTTCGGGCGTCGGGCTGGGCCGAACCGTGCGGTACGCTGGCGTTCAGCGAACGGAAGGCGATCTCAAGGTGCGGCAGCTGCGCTGCGCGATCGCGCAGATCAACTCGACAGTCGGCGATCTGGATGGCAACGCCGCGCGAATCGCCGCGCAGATCGAAGCGGCGGAGGCCGCAGGCGCCGACATCGTCGCCTTTCCCGAGCTGGCGCTGACCGGCTACCCGCCCGAGGACCTGGTTCTGCGCCGCGGGTTCGTCGACGCCAATCTGGCCGCCCTCGAGCGGGTGCGCGACGCCACCAAGGGCCTCCATGTGACGGCGATCGTGGGCTTCGTCGACTACGCGCACGATGTCTTCAACGCGGCCGCGGTGCTGCGCGACGGCGAGCTGCACGGCGTCTACCACAAGCAGTACCTGCCCAACTACGGCGTGTTCGACGAGGCGCGCTACTTCCGCCCCGGCGCGGGGGTGCAGCTGTTCGAGATCGCAGGCGCGAAGGTTGGGATCACGATCTGCGAGGACATCTGGTACTCCTCGGGGCCGATGCAGGAGCAGTGCCTCGCGGGCGCGGAGCTGGTCGTCAACATCAACGGCTCGCCGTTCCACGCGGGCAAGTCGCGGCAGCGCGAGCACATGCTCGCGACACGCGCCGCCGACAACGCGGTGATGACGGCCTATTGCAACCTGGTCGGCGGTCAGGACCACTTGATCTTCGACGGCGGCAGCGCGGTGTTCGGGCCGGGCGGTGAACTGCTGGCCCGTGCCGAAGTCTTCACCGAACAACTCCTGACCGTCGACCTCGATGTCGATGAGGTCAACCAGGTGCGGCTGCACGACCCGCGTCTGCGGCGGCTGGCGCAGACACAGGCAGACCTCACGTACGTCGGCGAGCCGCTCGACGCCGAGCGTCCCGCGGCGCCCCTGCACATCGCGAAGTCGAAGCCGGACGTCGCGCAGGTCTACGAGGCGCTGGTGCTGGGCACGCGCGACTACGTGCACAAGACGCGCTTCGAGGACGTGATCATCGCGCTCTCCGGCGGGATCGACTCCACGATCACCGCGGTGCTGGCCGTTGAGGCGCTCGGCCCCGAGCACGTGCGCGGCGTCTCGATGCCTTCGCGCTACTCCTCCGAGGGCAGCGTCTCCGACGCTCGCGCGCTCGCCGACAACCTCGGCATCGCGCTGGACATCCTGCCGATCGAAGACCCGATGCAGGCGATGCTCGGCACGCTCGCGCCGATCTTCGAGGGCCTTGATCCGGACGTGACCGAAGAGAATCTCCAGGCACGGATCCGCGGCGTGCTGATGATGGCGCTGAGCAACAAGCTGGGCGCGCTCGTGCTCACGACCAGCAATAAGAGCGAATCGGCGACCGGCTACACGACGCTCTACGGGGACATGACCGGCGGCCTGGCCGTGATTCAGGATGTGCCGAAGCTGCTCGTTTACGAGCTTTCGCGTTACGCCAATGAGCGAGCGGGGCGCGAGGTGGTGCCGATCGCAGTGCTCGAGAAGCCGCCCAGCGCCGAGCTGCGGCCCGACCAGTTCGATGAGCAGTCGCTGATGCCCTACGACCGTCTCGACCCGATCCTGCAGGCCTTCGTCGAGGAGGACCGCTCGCTCGAGGACATCGTCGGCCAGGGTTTCCCGCTGGAGGATGTGAAGCGCGTGATGTCGCTGGTGACCGGCGCGGAGTACAAGCGCCGTCAGGCTGCACCCGGCCTGCGGATCACGCCGCGGGCGTTCGGCAAGGACCGGCGCTTCCCGATCGCCAACCGCTACCCCGGGTTCTGAGCCGCTCGATGGCGCCGCCAGCACCCTGGCGGGTCGCCTCCGACTGGCGCGAACGCGCCGCACGGATCGGCGCGCGCCTGAGCCACCGCGACGAATCGATCCGCGGCGTGGCGGTGGCGGGCGACTACGCGCACGGCGGCGCCTGGGAGGCCTCGCTGCTGCAGATCGTCGTCTTCCCGCATTCGCAGCAGGCCAGGCTCGACGAAGGCGGGATCAGCGACGACAACGGCGTGCCGGTCGTGGTCGATCGGATCACCACCGGCCTGCTGACCGAGCTGGGGGAGCTGCTCACGCAGGAGCCGCTGGCCGGAACGCTCGCCGGCCTCGCGACGATTCGAGTCGTCGACGCGACGCTTGCCGACCTGCTGCCTGCCTTCCGCGATCGCTATCACTCGGCCGAGGGTCGCGCCGAACGCGTGCGGCGCTCGCTGCAGCGGGCCCGCGTCTCGCTCGATGACTACGCCGCGACCGATCGCCCGGTGCTCGCGGTGGAGGCGCTGCAGGACGGAGTCGCCTACGCGGTCGGCGCCGCGCTGGGCGAGCCGGCCGATCGGCTGCGCCTGCTGCGACGCTTGCGTGCAGCGGGGCGGGTGCTGCGCATCGACGCGATGCCCGGTGCGGCGGTCGAGGCGTTCGCGCTCGGGGAGCGCGACGTGGAAGAGGCGTGGGAAGCGGTCTCAGCGCTCGACGCACTGGCTCGCTCGCACCTCGACGCGCGGATGCCCGAGCTGGGGCCCGCGCTAGTCCCGCTGATCGAGCGCAGCCTCGAGCCCGCGCGGCGCGCGAGTGCGGTGCTGGAGGAGCGTGGCGACCGGGCCGGCGCAGCGTGGGCCGTGCTCTCAGCCGCCGCCGCTCTGGATGGCCTGATCGAGCGAGCCTCGCCCGGCTGGCGTGAGCGCGACGACTATCGCCCCCGCGCCGCCGCCGTGTACGGCGAGCCCGACGCTGATCGGCTCAACGCCATGCGCCGGCAGGTCCGCGCGGCGATCGAGTAGGTCCGCGGTCGCATAGCGTCGTATCGCTCTGCTACGGCAGCACGACCAGCGGGTCCACGAACCAGTCTTGGTGCAAGACCTCGAAGTGCAGATGCGGCCCGGTGCTCAGCCCCGAGGTGCCGTTGTAGCCGATCAGCTCGCCTCGCTGGACCAGCTGGCCCTGCCAGACCGCGAACTCCACCAGGTGGCCATAGACGGTCTTCCATCCGTCGGGGTGCTCGATCTCGATGTAGTAGCCGAGCCCGCAGCAGGCCTCGCCGCCGACGAAGGTCACCAGCCCGTCGGCCGCCGCGCTGACCGGCTCCCAGGTGTCGAGCGCCACGTCCAGCCCGTGATGGCGGTACGAGCAGTCCCAGTTTCGGCAGTGGCCGAACGGGTCGGAAAGCGTACCCACCACCGGCCAACGGAAGTCGGGCATCGAGAGCGGCAGGATGATCTGCTGTCCGACGACGATCTCATTCGGATCCTCAACGCCGTGCGCAGGGTCGGCGAGGATCGCGTCCATCTCGACACCGTGGTAGGCCGCGATGCCCCGCAGTGTGTCGCCGGCCTGGACCGTCACGAGCAGGCCCTCGCGATGCGGGACGCGCAGCGCCGTGCCGGTCTCGACCCACTGGTCGGACAGCAACCACGCGTTGTTAGCGATCAGCGTATGCGGCAGCGTGCCGAGGTCCGCCGCGACGTACTGCAGCAGCCCGCCGACCGGAACGGTCAGGTCGGCGGCCACCACCGGCGTCGGCACCGTGCCCGGCAGCCGAATTAGTTCGTCGATATAGATCTCGTCGCTGCTGCGCGATGAGTTGAGCGAGCGCAGGTCGGCCAGCGACAATCCATATTGCTCCGCGATCTCCGAGAACGTGTCACCGCTGACGACCGTGTGGGTGCGGTGACGCGCGGGCAGAGCGGGAACCGTGCCCGGCTCCCTGATCACGGCAGCGACCCACGGAACGATCAGCTGTTGGCCCGGGTAGATCGTGTGGAGGTCCAACGCCGGGTTCAGGCCCCGTAGGTCGGAGAGTGGAATGCCGTGCATCGCCGCGATCTGGGTCGCGTTGTCGCCGGCGACGACGGTGTAGGTCGAGTGGCTGGAGCCGTCGGAGCCGCGGTTGATCGCAGGGATCAGCGCGTCGGGCATGGGGATGCGCAGCGTCTGCCCGCGGAAGATCATGTCCAGGTTGAGCGCCGGGTTGGCCTGCCGCAGCTCGTCGAGCGACACGCCGTGCACGTCGGCGATGAGCGTCGCGTTGTCGCCTGGCTGCACCGTGTAGTCGATGCCGCCGGCGCCTGATCGTTGAACTGGATCCGGCAGCGGCGCGGCGGCGGCTGTGACGCCTGCGCGCGCCGCTGCGGGCTGACCGGACAGCACCAGCTGCTCGCCGATGAAGAGCCGCTGCGGCTCGACCCCGGGATTGAGGGCCAGCAGCGTCGCGATGTCGAGCCCGAAGCGATCGGAGATCCCGGAGAGCGTGTCGCCGCTGCGCACGACATACGTCGTCGGCGCCGGTCCATTGTCAAAGCCGCGTGTGACGTTATCGGGCACGCGAATCTGCTGGCCCACGAAGATGTCGTTCGGCGAGTCGATCTCGTCGTTCAGCGCCAGCAGGACGCTGACCTCGGTGCCGAAGTCAGCAGCGATGCCCGAGAGCGTGTCACCGGACTGCACGGTGTATGATTCGGCGCTTGCGGGGGCGGCGAACCACAGCGCGGCGCAGACGGCGACCGTCACCGCGAACAGCGCGGCGGTCAGACGTTGCGGAATCCGGGCGTGGCGCATCGTGTGCTCACACTGGAGTCGACATAGCGGACAGAGCGACCCCGTCGGTCGCCGACTCACTCTATGTCGGTCCCGCCGAGCTTCTCCATCGATCGCGTGATAATTTCCTCGAGGGCGGTCCGTGACCGTGCCGCTCCGGCACATAATTTCAGGTAGGGCGATCTTGGAGGGCAGGCGGAGATGATTTACGAAACGATCGAAGTCTCACGCGAAGGCTCCGTCGGCCTGATCCGCAAAAACCGTCCTGAGAAGCTCAACGCCTGGACGCTCAGGATGGCCGCCGAAGAGCGCGCCGCGATCAGTGCGTTCAACGAGGATCCCGACGTGGGCGCGATCGTGCTCGCCGGCAACGGCCGCGCGTTCTGCGCCGGCCTCGACCTCCAGCAGCAGCAGGCTGACGTCAACAGCGGCGAGGCCGCGCGCCGCGCCGGCGACACTCCAGATGAGCACGACGAAACCTGGGTCGACTTCTGCGTCGGTAGCAAGCCGCTGATCGCCGCCGTGCACGGCTACGCCATCGGCGTGGGTGTGACGACGATCCTGCCGTTCGACTTCCGGATCGCCGGCGAGAGCGCGCAGTTCGGCTTCCGCTTCGTCAAGATGGGCCTACTGCCGGAGGCCGCCAGCACGACGCTGCTGCCGCGGCTCGTCGGCGTGGGACCGGCGCTCGACTGGTGCCTCACGGGCCGGTTCGTCGGCGCGGCTGAGGCGCGCGAAACGGGTCTGGTGCGAGACGTCGCGCCCGACGACGAGCTGGTCGACCGCGCGCTGGCGCTCGGCGAGGAGCTGGCGGAGAATCCGGCGGCGATCATGCAGCGCGTGAAATCGCTGTTTTCGCAAAATCAGCTCGAGGAGAGTATCGCGATCGTGCAACAGCGCGAAGGAGACGCTCTACAGTGGGCGATGCAGACGCCGGAACATAAAGAGGCGATCACGGCGTTTCTTGAGAAACGCTCGCCCGTGTTTCGGCGCTGAGCATGATGAGCGTGGCGGCTCCGGGGTGACTCCGCTGGGAGACCGAGATGTCCGAGCAGGCCGGCACGCACAGCGTGCCTCTGGGAGGGGCGCTCCCCGGCGCCGAAGCACCCGACTACAGGACCGACCTTTCAACGCCCCGGTCGGCCGCTGCCCCATTTGAACCGATCGATCAGGACGAGCCGCCGAGCCGTGGCTGGCGACCGTGGGCGATCGTCGGCGTGGCGATCGCGATCCCCGCGATTCTCGCCACCGCCCTGGTGCTGACGCTGGGCGGCGGCGACGATCCTGCCGTGCCGGTGGCGCCAGCCGCGACGCCGACCGTCACGTCCTCCACCGCTGTCGTGGCGCCCAGCGCCACGTCGGAGCCCGCGCCGCCGCCCGTGGCGCGGACGTCCACCGCCGCGGCGACCGCCACGACCGAAGAGCCCGTCGCGGCGGCCACGGCGAGCGCGGGCGCGGTCACCGAGGCGCCCGACACGACGGTCTCGCAGGCCGCGGTCGCCGACCTGCCGACGGCGCAGGAACGGCTGGCCGCCTGGCCCGAGATGATCGAGGTCACCGTGATCGACGGCGACAGCACCTGGGGCTTGGCCTTGCAGTACCAAACGACTGTCGAGGCGATCGCAGCGGTCAACCTGCTCGCCGACCCGACGGCGCTCTCGGTCGGCCAGACGCTGCGGATTCCCGTCGGCTTCGCCGAGTCGCTCGAGCCCGCCGCCGCCGTGACCACTGAGACGGTCACCGTCGCAGCAGACAGTGGCGCCGCGATCACAACCGCCGACGCGCCGCCCGCCGACACGCCGCTGTTCGAGTGGCCCAACGTGGTCGCCTGGACGATCGAGCCGGGTGACAGCCTGTCGACCCTCGCGACGACCTTCGAGACCTCGGTCGAAGCGATCATGGTGCTCAACGGGATCACCAACCCGAACCTGTTGATCGCCGGCGCGACCATCTCGATTCCGGTCGGCTTCAGCGCCGCCGTCGCCGCGCCCGTCGCCGTGGACACCACCACCACCGTGGCTACTGAGACCGAGACGACCGCGCCCGAGGCCACCTCGACCGAGGCCACCCTGCCGCCGGCCGACGATGAGCTGCAGCAGGACCCGCCCGTAGCCAGCACGGCTCCGAGCGACGAAATGGCGCCGGACACCGAGGAGGGCTACCTCGAGGAGTAGCCGCCCCAACCATGCGCTGACGTCAACAGGCGCAGAGTGCGCAACAGGCTAAGCAGACTTGGTAGGCGCAGACAGCAAAGAGCCCCACAGCGTCGCTGTGGGGCTCTTGCGTGTTCGGTCGGAGTGCGGCGCTTAGCCGTCGGCGTTGACGGTCCGGCTGCTGAAGCGCCACTGTCCGTCGACCTTCACCAGCGTGTCCTCGTACAGCCCGGTGATCACGCTCTTGGCGTTGTCGCTGGTCTGAATCAGGTTCAGGTAGCAAGTGTGCGTGGCGGAGTCACCCTCGCCATCGACGATGTGGTTGTTGGTCCAGTGGCGGGCGCCGGCCATCGCGCCGCCGAAGCCGGCCGCGAACTTGGCCAGGGCCTCGTGGCCTTGCTGGGCGCCCTGGGCCGTGTTGAAGGTGCCGTCGGCGGTGAACGTGCCAGCCCAGGCCTCCGGGTCGCCGTAGTCGATCGCGTGGTTGTAGCGCGCGGCGAGCTGCAGAATCTCCAGCGTGTCCGCGGGGTCGAGTGCCATGTGGGGGTCCTTTCGAATGAACGGTCTTGCACCGTGCAGGATAACGCCGCGCTCAGTCTGGAGAGAGCAGACCCGCCGAGCGCGCCGCCTCGAGCTGCCGCCCGACCGTCTCGGCCGATCGATGCACGCCATGCTCAAACAGCAGCAGCGTCAACAACGGCACCGTCAACGGCTCGTCGTTCGCGCGGTACGTCTCGGCGACCCACGCGACCTGCGCCTCGGCCGATGCCTCGCGGGGGAATCGGGCATCGTGCTCGCGGGTCGCGGCGAGCAGACTGGGCAGACGGCTCGCTTCATCCTCCGTCAGCCGGACGCGGGGTGGCACGGGCTATTCTCTCGGTGTCTCTGCGAACGGAGCATGTGATGGCAGGACCGCTCGAAGGCTACCGAATCCTCGATTTCACCCGCTTCCAGCAGGGCCCCTACGCGACGGTCATGCTGTCCGACCTCGGCGCTGAGATCTGGAAGGTCGAGCCGCCCGGCGGCGACCCCGGCCGCGGCGTCGATTCGAGCCCCGGCGAGTTCAATCGCTATTTCGAGGCGCACGACCGCGGCAAGCGCTCGATCGTCCTGGACCTGCGCAGCGATGCCGGCCGCGAGGTCGCCCTGCGTATGGCCGAGCGCGTCGATGCCGTGATCGAGAACTACCGCCCCGGTGTGATGGACCGCCTCGGTCTGGGCTACGAGATGCTCAGAGCGCTCAACCCCGGCATCGTGATGGTCTCCGCCTCCGCGTTCGGCTCGCTCGGGCCGCAGGCCGGTGAGCCCGGTTACGACGTGATCGGTCAGGCCATGGGCGGTGTGATGACGCTGCACGCCGCGGGCGCCGAGGCCGAGCCGGTCACCTTGCCCGGCGGCTTCGCCGACCAGGTCGGCGCGATGCAGGCCTGCGTCGCGCTGCTCGCCGCGCTACTGACCCGCGAGCGCAACGGCGGCGGCGGCCAGCAGGTCGATGTCTCGCTGCTCGGCTCGCAGATCGCGCTCCAGTCCGTCTATCTGACCGGCTACATGCGCACCGGCGAGCAGCAATTCCAGCGCCGCCGCCGGATGCCCACATTCAGCTTCTACCGCGCGAGCGACGGCCGCTGGTTCGTGCTGGCGGTGATCGACGCGAAGAATTGGCACGCGCTCTGCGGCCTGCTCGAGCACCCCGAGTGGGAGGCCGACGAGCGCTTCTGCGACGCCCCGGCGCGGCTGCGGAACTCCGACACGCTCGAGGCGCTGCTCGAGCTCGCGTTCGAGCGTGACGATCGCGCCGGCTGGCTGCGCCGGCTGCGCGAGGTCGACATCCCCTGCGCTCCGGTCAACGACTACGAAGCGGTGGCGGCGAGCGAGCAGGTCCGGGCCAACGGCTACATCACGGAGGTCGCCGACGAGGCCGGAGAGCTACAGCCGGTCGTGGGGATGCCCTGGCGATTCTCGAGGACGCCCGGCGCGGTGCAGGGCCACGCGCCGCTGCTCAACGCCGACGCCGATGCGCTGCTGGCCGAGTGCGGCTACGACACAGCACAGATCGAAGACCTGCGCAGCCGCGGGGCGAATCCCGTCTAGCGGCGCCGCAGCGAGAGAAACGAGCCCAACGTGAGCGATACCCCGGCCGATGTTCGTCAGTTCTGGTCCGATCGACTCGGGGTTGACGCCGCGGTCGCCGACGGGGTGATCTCTGCGGCGCTGGGTCGCGGCGGCACGTTCGCCGAGCTCTACTTCGAGCACAAGCGCAGCGGCGCGCTGAGCTTCGAAGACGAGCGCGTTGCGTCCGCCCAGGTCAACCTCTCGCAGGGCGTCGGCATCCGCGTCGTCGAGGGCGACGCTGTGGGCTACGCCTATACCGAGGACCTCTCGCCCGACGCGATGCGCCGCGCCGCCGCGACCGCTGCGCAGATCGCGCACGGCGAGGGCCACGACGAGCCGCTCGACCTCACCGCCGAGTCCTACCCCGCCGATCGCTACGCGATCGCCTCGCCGACCACGGCGGTCCCGCTGGAGGAGAAGGTGGCGCTGCTGCGCCGCGCCGACGCGGCGGCCCGGGCCCACGACGACAGCATCGCGCGCGTCGAGGCCTCGCTGGTTGATGAGGAGAAGCGCATCCTGATCGTGCGCAGCGACGGGCGGTTCGTCTCCGACTTTCAGCCGCTGGTCCGCTTCAATGTCTCCTGCCGCTCCGACATCGGCGAGCAACGCCGCAACGCGCGCTGGGGCGGCGGCGGTCGCATGGGCATGGCCTACTTCGATGCGCACAGCCCCGAATCGCTGGCTCAGGAAGCCGCTCGGCAGGCCGTGCTGCAACAGGACGCGCAGCCGGCGCCGGCCGGGACGTTCCCGGTCGTGCTCGCTGCCGGCGATTCCGGCATTCTGCTGCACGAGGCGGTCGGTCACGGCTTGGAGGCCGATTTCAATCGCAAGGAAACGAGCAACTACTCGAACCGCGTCGGCGAAGCCGTCGCCTCGCCGCTCGTGACCGTGCTCGACGACGCCACCCTGCTGGAGAGCCGCGGCTCGCTCAACATCGACGATGAGGGCAACGCGTCCGGTCGCAACCTGCTGATCGAGAACGGCCAGCTCGCCGCCTACATGCAGGATCGCATCTCGGCCGACCATTTCGGCGTCGCGCCATCGGGCAACGGCCGCCGCCAGTCGTTCCGCCACATCCCGATGCCGCGCATGACCAACACCTACATGACGGCGGGCGAGGACGCGCCCCAAGACCTGATCGGCCGAGTCGACTTCGGCATCTATTGCAAGGCCTTCTCGGGAGGCCAGGTCAATATCTCGAACGGCGATTTCGTCTTCTCGGTCACGGAGGGCTACCTGATCGAGCACGGCCAGATCACCGCGCCGATTCGCGACGTCAATCTGATCGGCAACGGCCCCGATGTGCTCAGCAAGGTCACCGGCGTGGGCCACGACCTCGAGATGAGCGATGGCCGCTGGACCTGCGGCAAGTCCGGCCAGTCGGTCCCGGTCGGCGTCGGCATCCCCACCGTGCTGGTCTCGGGAATCACCGTCGGCGGCACGCAGATGCGCCCCGGCGGGATGTCGGCCTGATGGCCGCCCCCGACGCCTCGCCGCTGGAGATCGCGGCGCAGCTGCTCGATCTGGCGCGTCGCGCCGGCGCCGAGCAGGCCGATGCGGTCGCCGTCTCCTCAACCGACTCCTCGACTGACGTGCGGCTCCAGCAGATCGAGAAGATCTCCGAAGCCACGTCGCGCGCCGTGGGCCTACGCGTGATCGTGAGTGGTCGCCAGGCGGTCGTCTCGACCAGCGATGTCACCGACGCCGCGCTGGCCGAGACGGCGCAGACCGCGATGGAGCTCGCCCGCATCTCCGAGCCCGACCCGCACGCCGGCCTGCCCGACCCGTCGGAGCAGACCCGCCGGCCGGCCGAGCTGGGCCTGTTCGACGAGCAGATTCCCGCTGTCGACGGCGACGAGCGCGTGCGGCGCGCGATGGTCTGCGAACAGGCCGCGCTTGACGCCGGCCCGCAGATCGGCAACAGCGGCGGCGCGACCTTCAGCACGCGCGTGAGCACCTTCGCGCTCGCCGACACCAACGGCTTCTCCGGCCAATACAGCGGCGCGTCGGCCTCGCTCTACGTCGAGGTCATGGCGCAGGAGGAGGACGGCCGGCTGCGCAACGCCGGCTGGTTCACAGCGGCGCGTCAGCTGCACCGCCTCGAGGACGAACAGGCCGTCGGACGCGAGGCCGCCGCCCGCGCCCTGCGCCAGCTCGGCGCGGAGAAGGGCGAGACCCGCGAGGCCCCGGTCGTCTGGGAGCCGCGTATGGCCGCCGGCCTGGCGAGCATCGTCGCGCAGGCCGCCAGCGGTGAGGCGCTCTACCGCGGCTCCACCTTCCTGGCCGGCCAGGAGGGCGAGCAGGTCGCCTCCCCCCTGCTCTCGATCTCCGACGACGCGACGCTGCCGGGCCAGCTCGGCTCACGACCGTTCGACGGCGAGGGTGTCGGCAGCCGCGTCAATCCGCTGCTCGAAGCCGGCGTCTTCCGCGGCTTCCTGTTCGACTCCTATAACGCGCGCCGGGTCGGCGCCGCCACGACCGGCTCGGCCGTCCGCGATGTCGGCGGCCTGCCGTCAATCGGCTCCGGCAACCTGACGATCGCCGCCGGCGACACATCGACCGAAGCGATCATCGCCGATGTCGAGGACGGTCTCTATCTCACCACCCTGATGGGCTTCGGGATCAACTTCACCACCGGCGACTTCTCCAGAGGCGCCGCCGGCATCCGCATTCGCAACGGCGAACTCGCCGAGCCTGTGACCGAAATCAACGTCTCCGGCAACCTGCGCGAGATGCTCAAGTCGATCGACGCGGTCGGCGACGACAGCCAATGGTTCGGAGCCACCGCCGCCCCCACCATCCGCATCGAGCGGATGACGATCAGCGGCCAGTAGGCGTCCCTCGGTCACACTCGCGGCCCGCTCCGTCATACCCTCACCCTTTAGAGACCTGCGCGTAATCCCCATTCCCCTCTCCCCCCGCGGAGCGGGGGGAGATGCCGCAGGCAGAGGGGGGCTCCGTGCGCGGCCTCACCAGATAGCGAAGGCTCCCCACCGTCACTTCGTGACACCGCCACCGGTAGGGAAGGTCAGAGCGGTGGGACTTACGCGCAGGTCTCCCTTGGGCATGCCCGCGCCCCCATCCGTCATTCCTGCGTAGGCAGGCATGACGGGTGGGCGGCAGGAATGACGGATGGGCCGCAGGAATGACGAATGGGCCGCAAGAATGACGGATGGGGGGTAGCGATGACGGACGGGGAGGCTGCGGGGTTGCTCAGGGCAAGTGCAGGATGGCGGAGGAGCGGACGCTGCGGTCGCCGGTGTGTTGGGTGATCCAGAGTTCCAGGTGGATTTCGCGGCCGTGTTCGGTCGTGTCGATTCTGGTGATCTGGCCCCCGATCGTGATCGGGTCGCCGTGGTAGTCGGGGCGGCGGAATGCCGATTGCAGGCGGACGACTCGACCATCGGGCTGAACCAGGCGGCGCAGGTAGGAGTGCAGGAAGCCCGACTTCATCTCCGCGGCGATGATCGGCCCGCGCAGGCCCGTCGCGCGGGCGGCCACGGGGTCGTAGAAGATCGGAATCGCGGCGCCCGTCGCATTGATGAAGCGCGAGACCTGCGCGCTTGTCGGCGTCAGGCGACGTTCGGGCAGCTGCACGCCCTCGGCGAGCTCACCAAGCTCAGACAATGGCACGACTGCCATGAGCGCCCGAAGGCCTAGTCGAAGGCGACGGTGGCCGCGCCGCGCACCGATCGGTCGCCCTGCGGGTTGTCGATGAAGATCTCGAGGTCGGCCATGTGCCGACCGTCCTCCTCGTAGGTCTTGGTCACCGAGCCGCCGAGCGTCAACTCGGCGTCATGCACGTCGGGACGACGGTGTGAGAGCTGCAGCCGGGTGATCATGCCGCCGCCGTCGAGCCAGCGGCGCAGGTACATGTCCAGGAAGCCCTGCTTCATGTTGCCCGGCACGATCGGCCCCGGCAGGCCCATCTTCTCCCGGGCGAATTCGGCGTCGAGGAACTGCGGGCCGGCGTTGCCGGTCGAGTTGCAGAAGTTGACCACGAACTCGGTGGTCGGCGTGCGGCGCTCCACGGGCAGCTCGTCGCCCTCGTGAACGGCGTCATGCGTCAGCGGCATCGTCTCACTCTCCCGTGTGTCGGTCCTGGAAGTGCGCCACGGTGCGGCGCACGCGCGCGACCTCTTCGCCGGCCTCGTTGCTGTAGACCCACTCGTGGTGGATGAACAGGGAGTGGCCGACGCGCCCGCCGATCCGCTCCTGAATCTCGGCCAGACGGGGCACGATCGTCAGCTTGTCGCCGATGTAAATCGGCCCGCTGGCCGACCAGGAGTCGGCGGCCATCAGCGCGCGCTGCGGCGCGTCGGGCACGTTCATCTGCTGCTGGCGCGTGCTGGTCGTGAGCAGCGCATAGGTGGGGATCGGCACGGTGCGGTCGCCCGCCGCGACGGCGGCGCGCAGCTCCGCGTCTTCCTCTTCGAGCGCGTCCATCAGGCGCAACACCTGCTCGCCGCTGATCTCGACCGTCTCGGGCGTGCCCTGGCGGCCGATCGCGGCTTCCATCGCTGGGGTGATCAGACTTTCGTCATCGCTCATGGGCGTTGCTTTCCGGGCTCGTCTGCCTGGCTCAGTTCGGCGATCCTGCGGGCCGAGCAGGTCTCGCAGTCGATTATCGCGCCCTTGCCGAGGTGGGACAATCTGCCCGCCCTCGCGCTACTCTTCTGCGACGCCGAGGAATGCGTCGATGTCCTCGCAGTGCTCGGCATAGTGCTCGACCACGGTGCCGTTGACCAGCCCGTTGATCGTCTTGCCCTCGCCAAAGCGGCCGGCGTCGACCGCCGCGACATTGGCGCGGAAGCGGCTGTGCTGGGCCTCGAACGCGGCGCGCGCGTCGCCGTAGCTCTGCGTGCCGCGCTGCTCGACGAACTGGCCGTTCCAGCGGTCGACATCCGCGTAGCTCACGCCCTCCGGCGTCGGCCGCTGGCCCTGCTGCATGCGCTCGACAGCGGCGTTCATCTCGGTCAGCCAGCCGTGCATGTGCTGCAGCAGGCTGACCACCGACCAGTCGCCGACAGCCCCGTCCCAGGTGCCGTGCGCCTCGTCGATTCGGTCCAGGCGGCGGCGCAGCTCGACGTCGGCCGCATCGATCTGTTCCAGCACCGTTGCCTGATCGCTCATGGTGGGGTCCCCTTCGATTGCGCCGCTACTCGGGCAGGATCAGGCCCGAGCGACCGAGCCGCTCGCCCGGCCGCACGCCGCGCTGTTGCAGCGCCTGCAGGATGAATGGGTTCTGGCGCCGCTCGTCGGCGAGCGTCGTCTGGTCCATGTGGCCGGGCAGCACGATCGTCTCGTCCGGCAGCACGAGCAGCTTGTCGAGGATGCTGTTCATCTCCTGCGCGTGGTCGCCGCCGGGCAGGTCGGTGCGGCCGATGCTCTGGCGAAACAGCGTGTCGCCGCTGAACAGCATCCCGGCGCCGAAAAACGAGACGCTGCCGCGTGTGTGGCCCGGCGTGTGGATCACGGAGAGCTTCACGCCGTCGACCTCGACCTCGTCGTCCGCGGCGATGTAGTAGTCGGGGTCGGGCGGCTGCTCGACCTCCATGCCAAAGCGGGCTGCGCCCTCGGCCGCGCCGCGCAGGATCTCCAGGTCGTGCTCATGCATCATGAACGCCGCGTCGGTCGCCGACTGCACGCCGTGAATCCCCAGCACATGGTCGAGATGCCCGTGCGACGTCGCGATCAGCTTGATCTCGACGCCCATGTCCTTCGCCAGGTGCACGATGTCGTCGGCCTGCTCGCCGGGGTCGATGCAGATCGCTTCGCGCGTGCGTCGGTTGCCAATCACCCAGCAGTTCTCCTGGAAGGCGCCGACGATCAGGCCGCGCACCTCGATCTCGCTGACCCAGTCGTCGGTCTCGGGCATTCAGGCATCCCCGCGCAACAGGCGGTCGATCTCGTCGAGCACATCCTGGCTTTCGAGCTCGCCCACGGCCTCCGGCGGTCCGCCGCTCTCCTCATCCGCGCGCTGCTCGAGCGAGCGCACGTAGTCGCGCACGTCCGGCTTGTCTTTGAGCGCCGCGTCCACCTCGCGGCGGTAGCGTTCCATCGCGCGTTCGAGGTGCGTGAGATCGAACTCGATCCCGTGAATGTGGCCCAGCTGCTCGAGAATCGCCTTGGTCGCGCCGGGATTGTGACGGCTGGTCACGTAGTGCGGCACCGATGCCCACAGACCCATGTGGTCGAGGCCGGCGATCCGGCAGGCGTCGCCGACCGAGCCGACGATGCCCGTCGGGCCCTCGTAGCGGCTGGCCTGGAAGCCGAGCTCCTTGGACCGCGCGACGCTCGATGAACTCCCGGAGACGTTGGTCGAGCGTGTGTGCGCCACATCCGCGAGCAACGCGCCCAGCGTCAGCACCTCGCGGGCGCCGGTGCGGCGCACGACATCAAGGAGCAGCTCGGTGTAAGCGCGCCAGCGCAGGTCCGGCTCGGTGCCGAGGCCGAGGATCAGGTCGCGCTCGGAGTGGGGCAGGCGCAGCGCCGTGAAATCGGTCACCGGCCACACGACCTCGCGTCGCGCGTCGTCGCCATCCACCCACTTCACGGTCGGGCGGTGCTCGGTGAAGACGAAGAAGTCGTCGGGGTCGATCGTCGCGAAGGCGGCCGACTGCGAGAGATTGCGCAGGTACTTCACGGCGTCGGTCGCTGCGTCGGCCGCGTCGTTCCAGCCAAAAAACGCGAGCACCAGGAGCGGTTGCCTGAGGTCGTCGGGAACTTCGCTGAATTTGAGTGCCGTCACTGGCTCAGCATAGCGGGGGTCGAGTGCGCGACGGACCTTGCGCCGGAAGCTGCGGTTGACCGTGCATCAGGAGCTGTACTTCTCCCGCAACGCCGGCACGACCTCGGTCACATAGTGGTTCAGCGCCGCCTCGTTCCAGGGCGCGCGCAGCGCCACGTTGACGCCGTCGGCGCCCGCGTCGATGTACTGCGACACGCGGTTGAAGGCGTCGTCCGGCGTGCCGGTCAGCGAACCCTCGGAGATGCGGTCGGCCTGGTCGCCCCACTGCGCCTCGAGCTGCTCGCGCGCCGATTCGGCCTCGGCCGCGGTCTCGCTGAGGGTGAACTGCAGGTTGACTGTGCGGTCGATCGTCGCCGGGTCGCGGCCCTGCTCGCCGCAGCGAACATCCAGCACGCCGCTCAGTCGAGCGAACTCCTCAACGCCGATGTAGGGCACGTTCCAGCCCTCGCAGTACTGCGCCGCCATGCGCAGCGTCTTGCGCTCGCCGCGCCCGCCGATCCAGAGCGGCATCCGCTCCTGCACGGGCGGCGGCTGGCAGGTCGCGTCCACCGCCTGGAAGTGGATGCCCTCGAAGCTGGTGCGCGTCTGCGTGAGCATGCCCTGGATGATCTGGAGGCCCTCTTCGAGCATCACGAAGCGGTCGCGCAGCGGCGGGAAGCCGTAGCCGTAGCCGCGGAACTCCATCTCGTGCCAGCCGGCGCCGAGCCCCGGCTCGATCCGCCCATTCGAGATGTGGTCGAGCGTCATCAGCGTCTTGGCCAGCGTCGCCGGGTTGCGATAGGGCACGCAGAAGACCAGGCAGCCGATCCGCACGCGCTCGGTCTCGGCGGCGATCGTCGCCATGCAGGTCGTCGATTCGAAGTGCGGCGACATTCCGTCGACCGGCGGGGCCTCATAGAAGTGGTCCCAGACCGAGATCCAGTCCATCCCCTCTTCGTCGATCCAGCGCCACAGGCGGCGCAGCTCGTCCATTGCCACGTTCTGCTGACCGGTGTGCACGCCAAAGGAAACAGCCATGCGACTTCCCCACCCTTCGATATGACCGAGAGATCAAGACAAGGGGAGGATAACGCTGCTGTGCGCCAGCCCGAACACGGACGGAAGGGACCCATGAACGGGCGTCAGCGAGTCGGCGAAGATCTGCCGAGCGTCAGGCGCCCGGACTCCGCGGCGGAACCTGCGCGCTGGGCGCCGACGGGCGCGAGAGCGTCGTCGGCTGCGGCAGGTCGGTCAGCTGCTGGCTCCCGCCGCCCAGGCCGCTGACGCGAATCAGGCCGATCCCCACGATGTGCAGCAGGAAGCCGAGCAGATAGAGCACCAGCGCCAGGAGGAACCAGATCGCCTTGAGCAGGCCCACGAATCCCGCGCGCAGCTTGCTGCGGTCCGGCTGTGTGCGGCTCGGCGGCGCCTGCCGGGGCGGCGGAGCGGGAGGCGGTGGGACGGCGCGGCTCAATCGGGCACCTCAATTGGGCTGGCCTCGCGCCAGCCCTCAACATCCACCCCAAAGTAGCGGCCCAGCAGCATGATTCCAAGCTGTTGCTTCGTTTTGCCGATCCCCGGCACCGTGCCCAGCCGCTTCATCACCGCTTTCGCGTCGGGCTGGTCCTGCCAGATCGTCGCCGCGTTGCCCTCCCAGCGCTCGGCGATCACGCCGCACGCGTCGTGGACCCGCTTGCCCATGCTGGCCGGGAAGCGATGAATCGCCGGCTTGCTGCGAAACAGCTCGACAAACTCGTCCTGGTCCATCGCTGCGATCCGAGCGGGTTCGAGGTGGCCCAGCCGACGCTTCAGCTCCGCCGGACCCGCGAAGGCTCGCTCAGTCGCGATCTGCTGGTCCAGCACCAGACCGATCAGAAACGCGTTCGGGTCGGACGCCAGCAGCGCGTTCGCGTCGGCGTCAGCGGTGAACTTCAGCAGCGGCGCGCCGGCCTCGTCCCATTCCGGGTTCATCTCCAGATAGCGTTCGGGTTGTCCCATTGGTGTGGCTCCTTCGGCGCTGGGATCTCAGGGGAACAGACCGAGCTCAAGGTAGTTCCGCGCGACCAGCTCAAGCGAGAGGAGGTAGGCGGCCGTGCGGATATCGGGCAGCTCGCGCTGGTGGCGCAGCGCCGTCATTCGCTCGTAGGCCTGACTCATGCTGTAGGTCAGCGCGTTCTTCACGATATCCAGCTCGTCGGGCCCGCGCGCCAGCTCGGCGCGCCGGACCGGGTCGATCATCGTGCCCGTCTGTTCCTCGATGGTGCGCAACAGGTGCTCGTTCTGCATCGCCGTCTGTCCGGCCACCATCCGGTCGAACGACACGTGCGAGAGGTTCTTCAGCCACTCGAAATAGGACACCGTGACCCCGCCGGCGTTCAGATAGAGATCGGGGATCACGGTGATGCCGCGCTCGCGCAGCAGCGCATCCGCCGCCGGCGTGGTCGGACCGTTGGCTGCCTCGGCGACGACCCGGGCGCGAATCCGCCCGGCGTTCTCGATCGTGATCTGGTGCTCAAGCGCGGCCGGCACGAGGATGTCGCACTCCTGCTCGAGGATCTCGCGCGAGTTCGAGAGCACCTGCGAGGCCGGGTAGCCCGCCACGCCGCCGTGCTCGTAACGATGCTGGGCGACCGCCTCCACATCGAGGCCGGTTGAGTCGTAGAGCGCCGCGTCGATCTCCCCGATGCCCACGATTCGCGCCCCCGCTTCGGCCAGCAGCGAGGCTGCGTAGTAGCCCACGTTGCCCAGCCCCTGCACGATGATCCGTTTGCCATCAACGCCGGGCCCGAGCTCCGCCATGTTCGGCAGGGTCGAGTCGCCGAGGCAGTTGAGAATCCCGTGGTAGACGCCCATCCCGGTCGCCTCGCGGCGCCCCGGAATGCCGTGCAGGGTGGGCGGCTTGCCCGTCACGCAGCCCCAGTGGTTGATCTCTTCGGGGCGCAGCACCCGATAGGTGTCGGCGATCCAGGCCATCTCGCGTTCGCCGGTCCCATAGTCGGGCGCCGGCACATCGACCGCCGGCCCGATGAACTCCTTCGCGTTCAGCTCCACCGTCAGCCGCCGCGTGACCCGTTCCACGAACGCGGCGTCGCGCTGGAACGGATCGATGCAGACGCCGCCTTTGGCCCCGCCGAAGGGCACATCGACCAGCGCGCACTTGAACGTCATCAGTGCGGCGAGGCCCATGACCTCGTTCTGCGTGACCATCGTGCTGAACCGGATCCCGCCTTTGGTCGGCAGGCGGTGTTGGCTGTGTTGCGCGCGGTAGGCCTGGATCACCTCGATCTCGCCGTGCTCGTTTTGCACCGGGAAGTTCATCTGGTAGACGTTGTTGCAGGTCTTGACCTGATTGAGCAATGTCGGATCGTGGTCGCTGTACGCGGCAGCCGCGTCGAAGAAGGTCAGGAAATCGCTGTAGAGGTCGCCCGTGGCGTCCATGTGTGTGCGTGGTATGTCCGTGGCTCGTGCCGCGCCTAAGCGCGCGGCATGCCCAGGCCGCGCGTCGCGATGATGCCGCGCTGAATCTCCGAGCTGCCGCCCGCGATCGTCGCCGGCACGCTCGACATGTACTGCTCGGTGAACCAGCCCTTCATCTGCGCGTAGGGGTCGCCCTTGCGCAGCGCGCCAAACGAACCCATCACGTTGATCCCGAAGCGCGCGAAGCGCTGGCTCAGCTCCGAGCTGAACATCTTCGCGATGCTCGCCTCGTGATTCGGCGCCAACCCGCCCTGCTGCATCGAGAGCACCCGCAGGGACAGCGAGCGCGAGACCTCGATGTTGATCGCCACATCGGCGACCGCGTTGAGCTCGCGCTTCTCGGCGCTACGCGGACGCTCGCGCATCCAGCCGAGGAAGTCGTCGAAGTTGCGTCGCAGCGCCGCCGAGCCGCTCAGCGCCGAGCGCTCGAAGTCCATCGTCGCCATGCCCACGTACCAGCCACGATTCTCCTCGCCGACGCGATTCTGCACCGGCACCCGCACGTCCTCGAAGAAGACTTCGTTGAAGCCGTGTCCGCCGAGCATGTTGATCAGTGGTCGCACCGTGATCCCGGGCGTCTTCATGTCGAGCAGCAGGTAGGTGATCCCGCGGTGCTTGGGCGCATCCGGGTCGGTCCGCACCAACCCAAACATCCAGTCGGCGCGGTGCGCGTTGCTGGTCCAGATTTTCTGTCCGTTGATCACGTAGTCGTCGCCGTCCTTGACCGCGCGGGTCTGCAGCGACGCGAGGTCGGAGCCCGAGCCGGGCTCCGAGTAGCCCTGGCACCATGAGGCGCGCGAGGACACGATGTCGTCCAGGAACGAATCCTTCTGCTCGTCCGTGCCGTAGGCGAGCAGCGTCGGCCCGACGTAGCCCACGGAGATCAGGTCGGGGCCGGGCACGCGCCGGTAAGCGAGCTCCTCGTTGAAGATCGCCTGCTCGACGAAGCTCAGGCCCATCCCACCGTGCTCGGTCGGCCAGGCGGGCGCGGTCCAGCCCTTGTCGGCCAGCTTCTGGCGCACGCTCTTGGAGAACGCCCAGGCGTCGTCGGCGCCCTCTTCGTCCATGTCGAAGTCGGCGCCGTTCCAGTCCGCGCCGAATTCCTCGGCGATCCAGCCCTGGATCTGCGAGCGCCACGCTTCCTGTTCGGCATTGAACTCAAACTCCATCGCCGGACCTCATCTCCACTTGCTTCAGCTGCTCCGGTTGCGAGGGGGCTCGCGCCAACTGAAGGCAGTGTACCGCGCGTCAGTCGCGCGTCGGCCCTGCGCGGGCGGGGGCTCAGTCGAGCGAGAACTGGTAGCGCACGTCCTCGCGTGCGGGCGTCTCCGTGCTGCGCTCGGCGGGGATGTCGAGCGACACGACGAAGCCGATCAGCGCGTCGCCGGTCTCCAGCGTGTTCGGGTTGATCGCCACCGCGGCGCGGCCCTCGTCGTCGGGCTCGAAGGTCGGGCCGGGCGTCACGTCGCCGCTGGCGCGCACCCACCACAGCTGCCAGACCTCGTTTGCCTCGGCATCGGGCAGGCCCCAGAAAACCAGGGCGAACGGACGCTGCTCATAGTTGGGCAGCAGCACGCCGGTCGCGCGATCCTCGGTCAGGGCCACCGCGCGTCCGCTGATCGAGTCAGCCGGGCGAAACGCCAGCCAGCCGAACACGGCCGCGAGCGCGATCGCGGCGGCCAGCACCACCGAAGCGCTGATGCGAATCGCGACGCTCCGTCGCAGCAGGATTCGGCGCCGCCTCGGCGTGCGCTGCTCGCGCGCCCGCGCGACGATGCGGTGCTCCAGTCCGGTCGAGAGCCGCTGCTCGTCGGTCGGCAGCGGGACCAGCGCGAGGCTTGTCGCCGCCGCGGCCAGGCGTCGCGCCACGGGGTCCTGTGCGGCGCCGTCCGGCGGGTCGGCCAGGCCCAGAATCGCCGGTCCCAGCTCGGCGTCGGCGCTCATGGGAGCGTGTCACTCGCGTCGGCCAGCTGCTCCAGCGCGTCCGTCAGCATCTGCGCCGCCCCGCCCGCATCGTCGGCCGCGGCGGCCTCGTCCGCGCTCAGCGCAGCGCGGCTGGCGAGCTGGTCGAGACTCGCGCCCTCGAACCAGGCCGCCTCGAGCAGTGCGCGCCGCTCGGCGCCCAGCGCGAAGAGCGCCGCGCGGACTCGCTCGGCGGCGTCCGCCCGATCGAGCGGCGCGCTGCTCTGCGGCTCAATCCGCGGTGGGCGCCAACGAGCCAGCGCGGCCGCCGGGGTGATCTCGCGCGTGCGCACGAGCACAGCCACATCGCGCACGCAGCGCAGCAGCTGCGCGTGAAACGTCTGCTCGCTCCAGCGTTGCGGTTCGCGCCAGGCGAGCAGCAGCACCTCTTCGAGGATCGCATTGGCCGCCGCGGCGCCGGCGATTCGCTGCGCCAGGGCGTGCGCCTGGGGCGCGAGCGCGCTGAACAGTTCGCGGAGGGCGTCTTCGTCGGCCGCACGCAGGCGGCGCAGCAGTTGGGCCGCATCGGGGCTCACAGGCGCCTCACCGCTGCAGGCTAGGGCAGAGCCACGCGCTGTTCGGCGCGGCCGTAGTCATCCTCAAGCCGGACCAGATCGTCGCCGTCGTCGGCCGAAGCGAACTCCAGCACCTCAGCGTCGGCCGACAGCGCTTCGAGCCGATGAATCGTGCCCGGCGCGACCTGCGCGCGCTGGCCCGGCTGCAGCGTGCGGTGCGACAGCTCCTGGATGCTTGGCCCCACCGTCAAGCGCACCTCGCCGCGCAGCACGATCATCGTTTCGCGCTTGCGACGATGCAGCTGCAGCGACAGTCGGTGGCCTGCGCGGATCCGCAACACCTTGCAGACGGCGTCGTTCGCGCGGCTGAGGATCAGCTCTTCGCCCCAGGGCTTCGCGACTCGCGGCGGCGCCGGCTGGCGCGCCGGCTGAGCGGAAAAACTCAATGGTGGCCGCCTTCGCGATTGTTTGCCTAGAGTGAACATACGGGCAGCGGGGTGGACGCGAAACCGCGCGGGTGACGGAGTTGAGCGTTCGACAGATTGCAGTCGGGCTGTTGTTGATCGTCGTCGTCGCTGCTGTCGGCGCCGTCGCGGCGGTGCTGACCGCGCGCGCCGACCGCGCGCCGGCGGCAGTCGAAGCGCCGCGCGCCTCCCAGGCCGCGCCCGCGAGCCGATCTGCTGAGCCAGTCGCCGAGCCTGTGGCACAGCCCGCGCAACGGTCCGAGCGGATCTCGGACCAGCCCACGGCCCCCGCGCCGTCGGTCGAGCCTGCCGTGGACGGCGGCGCGTCGGTGGCCGCGCCGCGCGCAGATCCTCCGCCGGCGCGACCTGAATCCGAGCCCGCGGCGCAGGCCGCGCAGCTCGAATCGCGCTCGCTGCCCGAGCCGGCCCCGCTCGACGCGCCCGCGCTGCTCATGCAGCCGCCTGCCGTCCGGCAGGGCGAAGTCGTGGCTGCCCACGTCTCCGCCGCGGGGACGGCCGGCGCCGTGCTGAGCGTTGACGGTGTCAGCAGCCCGATGATCCTGATCGGCGGGACGTGGTTCGCTCTCCACCCCTTCGCGCGCGACGCCTCCGTCGGCCCACACATTGTGGTCGTTGAGTTGTTCGACAGCGACGGCAAGGGCCGCGCCGTCGTGCGCGCCGCCGTGCAGGTCAATCCGTCCGGCATTCCCATCGAGGAGATCACGATCGGTGATGGCGAGGGCGATCCGATCGATCAGGTCGGGCTCGCGCACGACATCGATGTGCGCTTCCACCAGCACACCGCGGTCAGCGGGGCGCCGCTCTGGGCCGGTCCGTGGAGCCGACCCGTCGAGGGTCAGGACAGCGGTCGCTTCGGTGGGATGCGGTCGTACAACGGCGGACCCACGCTCGATTGGCATCACGGCCACGACATCGCCGCCGACCACGGCGACCCCGTCGTCGCGCCAGCGCCCGCCGTGGTCGCCTGGGCCGGCGAGCTGGTCGTTCACGGCAAGGGCGTGATTCTCGACCACGGCGCCGGCGTCTATAGCGGCTACTGGCACCTCTCCGAGATCGCCGTGGCGCCCGGCCAGGTCCTCGCCGAAGGCGACTGGCTGGGCAACATCGGCGCGACCGGGCTCACCACCGGCCCGCATCTGCACTGGGAGGTGATCGTGCGCGGTTACGACGTCGATGCCCTGCAATGGCTCGGCGATCAGCGCCCGGGGCTGCCCACGATCGCCGAGTAAACTCGCCCCCATGCCGACCGACCCGCTGACCGACGCGCTGACCGACCCTGCGCTGGACGAGCTACTCGAGCGCTGCGCGTTCGCCGTGCGGCTGAGCTTCCCGGCGATGCTCGCGTCGCAGCTCAGCGTCGTCTCCGACACGCCCGCCGAGCTCGTGCTGGCCGACCGCGACGAGCATCGGCTGCACTTCCCGCGCGACGCCGCGACCGCCGAGCGGCTCGGCCTGCAGGCCCAACTGCTGCCGCACCTGCGCGGCTTCCTCAGCCCCGCCATTCCGATCTTCGCGGCCCGCGGCGAAGCCACGCGCGACTGGCGGCACGGATGGTTTGGCGCCAGGCGACTCGAAGGCCGCCCGATGCGCGCCGAGACGATCACCGACGACAACATCGAGCGCCTGGTTCGCAGCGTCGCCCAGTTTCTCTTCGAGCTGCATCACTTCCCGGTCGTGCGCGCCCGCTCGCTCGGCGTCGCCCCGGCGCGAATCTGGCGCGCGCAGATGGAGCAGCTGCGTCGCGACAGCAGCGCCGCGCTTCGGCCGTTGCTGCGCTTCTCCGAGCACGCCCGCCTCCGCCGTTGGTGGCGCTCGTACCTCGACGACGAGGTCGCCTGGGGCTACGAGCCCGCCGTCGTGCATGCCAATCTCGGCCCCGCTCAGCTGCTGCTGGACGCGATGAACCGCGACCTGATCACTGTGGTCGGCTGGGAGTGCGTGCGCGCCGCCGACCCGGCGATCGACTTCGCGGCGATCGTCGAGACGTACGGCTCGGACTTCGGCTGGCGCGTGATGACGCGCTACGGCGAGATCGGCGGCGAGGTCGACGCGACGCTCTTCCGCCGCGTTCGGCAACAGGGCGTCGTGACCCGCTTCCGCGAGGTTGTTGTCGCTGTCGAAGCGCAGGATGACGAGCGCACCGCAGTGGCGCTCGAGGCGCTGCGCGCCAGCGCCGCCCTGCGCCCCTGACGCGCCCCTGACGCGCCGCTGACGCGCATTGAGGCGCCCTCGGCGCGCGTCGCCTCATTTGTTACGCTTCCACCGATCACGTCACGCGCGGCGAACGACGAAGGGACCACCATGAGCAGCGAAACACCTCAGGCCATGACCCCGGTAGGCGTCAACCACCTGGTCCTCAACGTGCGCGACATCGAGCGCGCGCATGCCTTCTGGACCGAAATCATGGGCTTCCGACACATCGGTCAACTCCAGCCGCGCGGCGAGCGCAGCATGAAGATGCGCTTCTACAACGGCCTGTCCGGGAGCCACCACGACCTCGCGCTGGCCGAAATCCAGGGCGACGCCGGCGCCGAGGAAGACTGGTCGATGGCTCCGCGTCGAGCCGGGCTCAACCACCTCGCCGTGCACTACCCCGACCGCGAATCGTGGCTCAAGCAGATCGAATTCCTGCAGGAACAGGGCGTCAAGTTCAACCTGCGGATCAACCACGGCATGACCCACTCGGTCTACATCAACGACCCCGACGGCCACGGCATCGAAGTGCTCTACGAGCTGCCCCGCGAGCAGTGGGAGGGCGACATCAACGCCGCGCTCAACTACGCCGAGGTGCTCCCTACCGAGGGTGCGGACGCGCTCGTCGACGAGCCCACCCCCGCGTTCAGCGGCGACTAGCTCCACGCGCCTGGCGTAGCGGCGACCGAGATGGGTCTGCGAACCGGCGAGCAATACCTCGCCGGCCTCCACGACGAGCGTGAAATCTGGCATGTCGGCGAGCGCGTCGCCGACGTGACCAGCGCGCCCGGTTTCGCGGGCACGGCCCGCACGCTCGCCGCCTACTACGACTTCCAGCACGACCCGGCCGTCCACGACACCGTCACCTACGTCGACGAGGGAGGCGAGCGCTCGCACCTCTCGTTCATCGTGCCGCGCTCGAAAGACGACCTGCGCCGCCGCGCCGCCGCCTTCGCCGCCTGGGCCGAACACAGCGGCGGCCAGCTCGGCCGCGCGCCCGACTATATGAACGCCGCGGCGATGGCGCTCGCCGCGGCGCACGAGCACTGGGGCCAGACGGACCCTGATCTCGGCCAGCACGCCGTCGACATGTACGACCGCTTCCGCCGTGAGGATGTCTGCCTCACGCACACGCTCGTCACCCCGCAGATCGACCGAAAGACGCCGCTCGGCGAGCAGGAGCCCTATCTCAACGCCGGGGTCGTGCGCCGCACCGAGAACGGGATCATCGTCCGCGGCAGCCGCGTGCTCGGCACGCTCGCGCCGTTCGCCGACGCCAACGTCTCGTTCGGCCTGCCGATCGTGACCGGCGAGAACGATGAGGACTACGCGCTCGGCTTCTGGTCGCCTGTCGCCCATCCCGGCCTGCGCTGGTTGTGCCGCGACTCCTTCGACCCGAACCGCTCGATCGCCGACTATCCCATCTCAGGACGCTTCGAGGAGATCGACACCGTCGCGATCTTCGACGACTGCGAGATCCCCTGGGAGTGGGTCTTCGACTACCGCGACGTGAAGATCCACAACGCCGCCCTGCGCGCTCTGCACTTCACGGAGGCGCTTGGCCAGCACGTGATGGTCAAGAACGTCGCCAGGGCCCGCTTCCTCTACGGCGTCGCCCACATGATCGCCGACTCCGCCCAGACCAACTCGTTCGTCAACGTGCAGATTCGGCTCGGCGACATCCTGATGATGCTGCAGACGCTGGAGTCGATCGCGATCGCGGCGGTTGAGGCCGCCGAACCCGACCCGCGCACCGGCGTCTGGTACGCCAACGCGAACGCGATCCAGGCCGGCCTGCGGCTCTTCCCCGAGTTCTACGTGCGGATGGTCGACCACATCAAGCAGATCGGCGGCAGCAATTTCATGGCTGCCCCCTCCGAAGCCACGCTCGAAGCGCTCGGCCCGGCGGTCGAGCGCTACTTCCGCGGCGCCGGCGAAGACCGCGACGGCAAGGTCCCGCTCTTCCGCCTCGCCTGGGACGTGGTCGGCACCTCGTTCGCCGGCCGCCAGGAACTCTACGAGCGCTTCTTCTTCGGCGACAGCCAGGTCGTCAAGGCCCAGACCTATCTCCGCCACGACAAATCCGAAGCCATCGCCGTCGTCCAGCGCCTGCTCGACCCCCACGGCATCTAACCGCCCGCGCTCGCCCCACTGCACGCGAGCTCGCTCAAGCTGGGGCGCCCGATTGACGCCCGTCGATCCGCGCGCGTAGCCTCGCTGCGCTGACTACACGCTGGCAACACGCTGGATGGCGCTGGCGGAGCGGACGGATACTGCGAATGCAACACCTCGAAGGCAAGGTCGCCCTCGTCACCGGCGGGGCCGGCGGGATGGGCTCTCAGATCTGCAGAGTCTTCGCTGAACAGGGCGCCAAGGTCGTCGTCTGCGACACCGGCTTCGATGTCGAGGGCCGCGCCGGCATGGACCCCTCGAAAGTCCAGGCGGTGGTTGACGGGATCGTCGCGGCCGGCGGCGAAGCGATCCCGATCGCCGGCGACATCGCCGACATGGACACCGCCGAGCGCGCTGTCGGGGCTGCGATCGAGACCTACGGCGACCTCGACATCCTCGTCTGCGCCCACGGCATCCTGCGCGAGCGGATGATCTTCAACATGACCGAAGATGAGTGGGACGGCCTGGTCCGGATCCACCTCAAGGGCTGCTTCGCGCCGACCAAGTTCGCCTCGATTCACTGGCGCGCGAACCGCGACAAGGGCAACCGGCGAATCATCTACTTTACCTCCGGCGCGGGCATCCGCGGCGAGGCCGGGCAGCCCAACTACTCGGCCGCCCACGCCGGCAAGATCGGCCTCTCGCTCTCCAACGCCGACGCGCTCGGGCGCTACGGCGTGACCAGCAACTGCATCTCGCCCGGCGCCGCCACGCGCATGACCGACCGCGGGCTCAACGTCGATCAGGGCGCCGCGCCGCCGAGTTTGTCGGCGACCGGCACGCGCGGCGACCCCAACAACGTCACCCCCGCCGTGACCTTCCTCGCCTCCGACGCCAGCGCCGATGTCTCCGGCCGCGTCGTCGGCACGACTGGGAACAAGATCACGATCTGGCGCGAGCCCGAGTGGGAAACGACGCTCTGGCACGTCGAGCCCTACTGGGACATCGACACGCTGTTCGAGCTGATGCCGCAGACGCTCGAAGTCCAGGGCGTCGGCGCGCCGCCGATGCAGGGCCCCTAACCACACGCCCAATCCGCTCACAATCCGAGGAGCATCACGATGGCCATTCAGCATCTCAAGGATCGCATCTGCATCATCACCGGCGGGGCCGGCGGGATCGGCTCGAACCTCTGCCGCGTCTTCGCCGAGCAGGGCGCGAAGGTCGTCGTCGCCGACACCGGCTTCGACGTTGAAGGCCGCTTCGGCATGGATGCGTCCAAGGTCGGCGCGATCGTCGCCGAAATCCGTGACGCCGGCGGTGAGGCCGTGCCGTTCGTCGGCGACGTCGCCGACATGGACACCGCCGAAGCCATGGTCCAGACTGCGCTCGACGAGTTCGGCGGGCTTGATGTGCTCGTCTGCGCCCACGGCATCCTGCGCGAGCGGATGATCTTCAACATGACGGAGGACGAGTGGGACGGCCTCGTGCGCGCACACCTCAAGGGCTGCTTCGCGCCGACCAAGTTCGCCTCGATCTACTGGCGGGCGAACCGCGACGGCGCGCATCGGCGGGTGATCTACTTCACCTCCGACGCCGGCATCCGCGGCTCCGCGGGCCAGCCCAACTACAGCGCGGCCCACGCCGCCAAGCTCGGCCTGATGCGCAGCAATGTCGGCGCGCTGAGCCGCTACGGCGTCACCAGCAACTGCATCGCACCCGGCGCGTCGACCCGGATGACCGACCGCGGTCGGGGCATCGACGACGACGCTCCGGCCCCCTCGCTCTCGGCCGCCGGCACCGCGCGCGACCCCAAGAACGTCGCGCCGATCGTCGCCTGGCTCGCCTCCGGCGAGAGCGACGACGCCAACGGGCGCATCTTCGGCGCCAGCGGCCACCGCATCTCGCTGTTCAGCGAACCGGTGCTCGAGCGCTACCTGCACTTCGACGAGCCTCGCATCGAGATCGACAAGCTCTTCGACATCTGGCCCAAGACGCTCGCCTCCGGCGGCTTCCCGCGCAACGAAATCCGCCCCGGTCTGGTCTAGGCCAAGCCGCGCCGAGGGGCGCCCGCTGCCCCGCCGCCATCGATCCACGCCCGCACTGCCGCACGCCGCCGCATCGCTGCGGGCTTGTTGCAACTGATTGCAATAACCTCGGTTCGCCCATAGCCTGCCGATTCGGGAGCCTCGATGTCCGCCTACCGCCGGCTTGGCCTCTGCGCCGCGCTGCTTGTGATCGCATGCCTCCTCGTCACCGCGTGTGGACGCGAGGCCGCTGAGGACGACCGCCTGCTCGTCGTCACCACCCTCGCCCCGCTACGCAACATCATCGAGAACGTCGGCGGCGATCGCGTCCGGATCATCGCGCTGGTACCGGAGGGCGCGAACAGCCACACCTTCGAGCCGCCGCCTTCCGCTGTCGCCGACATCGAGCGCGCCGACCTGATCGTCGTCAACGGCCTCAATCTGGAGCTGCCGACGCTCGAGCTCGCCGAGGCGAACCACCGCGAGGGCACGCCGATCGTGCTGCTCGGCGACTCCGCGGTCAGCCCCGGGGAGTACGTGTTCGACTTCTCCTTCCCGCTCTCCGAAGGCAACCCCAATCCGCACCTCTGGACCGCCCCGCACCTCGCCGCGGCCTATGCGGAGATCGTTCGTGACGCGCTCGTCGCCGTGGACCCCGCCGGGGCGGACGTCTACCGCGCCAACGCGGAGCGCTTCACCGCCCGCCTCGACGAGCTGGACCGCGCGATCGCGGCTGCCACCTCAACCATCCCGGCGAAGCAGCGCAAGCTGATCACGTACCACGATTCGTTCCCCTACTTCGCGCTGCGTTACGGCCTGGAGGTGATCGGCGCGATTCAGCCTTCCGACTTCTCCGAGCCGGCGCCGCGCGAGGTTGCGGCGCTGATCGAGCAGGTCCGCCAGGCTGGCGTGCCCGCGATCTTCGGCTCCGAGGTCTTTCCCTCGGAGGTGCTCAAGACGATCGCCGCGGAGGCCGGCGCGATACAGATCTCAACGCTCAGCGACGACGACCTGCCGGGCGCGCCCGGCGACCCCGAGAACACGCTGATCGCGATGATGGTCGAGAATGTCCGCACGATGGTCAGCGCGCTGGGCGGCGACCCCGCCGCGCTCGACGGCTTCGACACGCGCGACACCTGGCGCGGCACAGTGCGCGACACTGGGGGCGCCTCGGTCGAGGGCTGACCGAGAGGTGAACGGGACTGAACGTGACCGACCAATTCCGACCATGACTGACCACGAACCATTGATCGAACTCTCGGACCTCGCGGTCGGCTACGACGGCGAGGTCGCGCTGCGCAATCTCGATCTGGCCGTGCACCAGGGCGATCTGATCGGGATCGTCGGCCCCAGCGGCTGCGGCAAGACCTCGCTGCTGCGCGCGCTGATGGGCGAGATCGAGACCTACGCCGGCAGCACCTCGAAACTGAGGCTGAACGGCGACGAGCACGTCCGCATCGGATACGTGCCGCAGGTCGAGACGGTCGACTGGAACTTCCCGATCACGGTCGAGCAGGTCGCGCTGTTGGGCGCCTGGCGCGAACGTCGCTGGCTGCCCTGGTCGGCGCGCGCCGCGCACGCCCGCGCCCACGACGTGTTGCAGAGCCTCGGCATGCAGGAGTTCGCTCACCGGCCGATCCGCGCGCTCTCGGGCGGCCAGCAACAGCGCACCTTCCTCGCCCGCGCACTGATCTCCGACCCGCAGCTGCTGCTACTCGACGAGCCGACCAGCGGCGTCGACATCAAGACCAGCCACGAGATCCTCCACGAGCTGGCCGAGCTCAACGACGCCGGGGTCACGATCGTGCTGACCACTCACGACCTCAACGGCGTCGCCTCGCACCTGCCGCGGCTCGTCTGCCTCGGTCAGGGCACGATTCTCGCCGACGGCGCGTGCGACGAGGTGCTGCAGCCGGAGTTGCTGGAGCGCGCCTACGGGCAGCCGATGCTGGTCGTCAAGCGCGGCCTCGAGACCTACGTGCTGCCCGTGCCCGAGGAGGCCCCCGGCGCCCACGACGACCATGAGACTGTCGAGCGAGTCGACGAGCTGACCGTGATCGAGCGCGGCGCGGCCGATGCTTGAGCCGTTCGAGTTCGGCTTCATGCAGCGCGCGATGGTCACCGCCGCGCTGGTCGGCGGGATCACCGCCGCGATCGGTGTCTTCGTCGTCCTTCGGCACCTCGCGTACATCGGCCATGGGCTCGCTCACAGCATCTTCGGCGGCGCGGTGATCTCGTTCGTCAGCGGGATCAACTTCTTCATCGGGGCCAGCATCTGGGGTGCAGCCTCCGTGGTCCTGATCAACCTCGTCTCGCGCCGCCCGCAGATCGGCGGTGACGCGGCGATCGGGATCATCACCACCGCCGCCTTCGCCGTCGGCATCGCGGTGATCAGCCGCGCACGCACCTTCACGCGCGATTTCGAGGCCGCGCTGTTCGGCGAAATCCTCGGCATCTCCGCGCAGGACCTCTGGATCACCGTCGGCATGGTCGTGTTGATCGCGGCGGTCCTGATCGTCTGGTGGAAGCCGCTCGTCTTCATCACCTTCGACCGCGCCGTCGCCGGCGCCTACGGCATCTCCGTGGGCTGGGTGGAGATCGTGTTCGCGTTCGCGCTCGCGGCTACTGTCGTGGCCTCGCTGCAGGTGCTCGGCGTCACGCTGATCGCTGCGGCGCTGGTGATCCCGCCGGTCGTCGCACGCCTGCTGACCGACTCGTTTCCCCGCCTCTTCGTCGTCGCGACGATCGTCGGCGTGCTGACTGGCTGGCTCGGCGTCTACATCTCGTGGTTCGTCGATGTCTCATCGGGCGCGACGGTCGTGCTGACGCAGGCCGCCGTGTTCGTGCTCGCGCTGGCCTTTGAGCGCTTTGGACGCCTACGCGCACGCACCGACGCGCGCCGCGCCGAACGCCTCGCGGGCTTTGAGCGTGCCCTGAACGAATAGTAAAATCAGCCATTCGCCGTGCGGATGCTGCCTAGACTGGCCCGCATGGCAGCTCCTGGCGAGAGCGAATCGCGCGTCTTTGACCTCGCAGCGCTGGAGGAGGGGCAGTCGCCGCTGACTGCGGCGCAGCTCCGTGTGCTTGCGCCGCAGCTCGAACGGGCCGAGCGCTCACGCGCTGTCGGCGCCCCGATTGACCCCCTCTCGCTGCCCGACCCCTACGCGGCCGCGGAGGGCGCTGCGGGCATCGCCGTCGCTGAACACGTCTCGCCACTCGCGTTGCGGACCGTTGATGTCGACGCGCCAGCCCCGCCGCCGCTGATCGCCGAAGGCCACGCCGCGACCACGATCACCCCTTCCCGGCCCGCCGCGGCGCCGCTACTCGACCCGACCGCGCCGACGCCCGAGCTTGCCGGTCTCACCTCTGTGGAGGTCGCGCAGCGCCTCGAATCCGGCCTCATCAACCAGGACACAGGACGCACTCGCAGCGAATTCGAGATCATCCGCTCCAACGTCTTTACCTACTTCAACATGGTGCTGGGCGGCCTGATCGGTGCGCTCGTGGTGCTCGGCTTCGTCGACCGCGGCGGCGACCACCTGCAGGACGCGGGCTTCGTCGGCATCATCGTGCTCGTCAACGTGATCGTGGGCACCTACCAGGAGATACGCGCGACCCGCAAGCTGCGCGACATCGTCGCGCTGACCGCACCCACCGCGCTCGTGGTGCGCGACGGACGTGAGCAGGAGATCCTGGCCTCCGAGGTCGTGCAGGACGACCTCGTGCTGCTCCGTTCCGGCGACCAGGTCGTCGCCGACGGACCGGTGGTCTGGGATACGGCCGAGATCGACGAGTCGATTAACACGGGCGAGACACAGTCCGTCCGCCGCGCGCCGGGCGACCAACTCGAGTCCGGCGCGTTTTGCACCGGCGGCAGCTGCTACTACCGCGCCCTGCATGTCGGCTCAGCATCCCGCGCCATTCGCGAGACGGCCGATGCCCGACAGCTGCGCAAGGTCGAAACCCCCCTGCAGCTGCGCTTCCGGCGCATCCTCCGCGTGCTCATGGTCGCCACGATCATCCTCGGCGGCCTGTTGCTGATCTCGTTCACCGTCAACGACCGCCCGATCGGCGACGCGATCAAATCCGTGATCGCGACCGCCACTTCGGTCGTGCCCGAAGGCCTGCTGCTCGGCTTCACCGTCGCATTCGCCGTTGGCGCGCTGCGGGTCGCGAGGATGGGCGCGTTCGTACAGGACAACACCGCCGTCGAGGCGCTCAACTACGTCGATACGGTCTGCCTCGACAAGACCGGCACGATCACCGCCAACCGACTCATCGTCGACGACATTCGCTGGGCCGAGGCGGGCCGCAGCCTGCGCGGCTGGCTCGGGGCGTTCGCGCTCGAGACGGTCGAGAACAATCGCACCGCGCGCGCCCTCGCCGACGCGACCGGACGCTTCAGCAACGGCGCGACCGCCGCAGAGACGGTGCCCTTCAACTCCGAGCGGCGCTGGAGCGCGGCGCGTCTGGCGCTACGCGGCGAGCAGCGCATCTTCGTGCTCGGCGCGCCCGAGCGCGTGCTGCGCGCCTGCCCCGACGGCGACGAGCTGCTCGACGACTACGAGCTGGCCACCCAGCGCGGCCTGCGCGGCGTCGTGATCGCCGAATCGCCGATCCTGCCCGACCCCGAGCTCGACGAGCTGCCCGAGATGCGCGTCGTCGCGCTGATCACGATCGCCGACGAGCTGCGGCCCGAAATCACCGGCGCCTTCCGGCTGATGGAGGATCTCGGCGTCGAGCCAAAGATCATCAGCGGCGACAACCCCGCCACGGTCGCCGCGCTGGTGCAGCAGCTCGGGATCACGTTGCGCGGCGGGATCATCTCCGGCGCACAGCTCGCTCGGCTCAACGAGGCCGAGCTCGACGAGGCCGTCGAGGCAAATAGCGTGTTCGGCCGCGTCGCGCCCCAGCAGAAGGAGCAGATCATCGCCGCGCTCAAGCGGCAGGGCCACTACGTCGCGATGGTCGGCGACGGCCAGAACGACGTGCGTGCGCTGCGCGAGGCGGATGTCGGCGTGGCGATGGAGTCGGGTACCAACACCGCGCGCGGTGTAGCCGGGATCGTGCTGCGCAACGACTCGTTCGAAGCGCTCGTGCGCGGCACCCGGATCGCCCAGACCGTGCTCGGCAACTGCTCGCAGCTCAGCAAGCTGTTCGTGACCAAGAGCGTCTACGCCTTCCTGATCATCTTCATGGCCAACATGATGGGGCTCGAGTTCCCGTTCCTGCCGCGGCACGGTTCGCTCACCGCGCTGTTCACGCTGGGCGTGCCGGCCGTGTTCATCACGCTGACCACGCCGCCGCCCACGGCGGGTCGCGATTTTATCGCCAGCACGCTGCGCTTCGCGCTGCCCGCCGCGCTCGCGCTCGCCATCTCGGCCGTCTCGGTCCACCTGCTGAGCGAGGGGTTCCTGAACCGCCCGATCGAGGACTCGCGCACGCTCGTCTCCTCGACCATCGGGATTGTCGGACTCGGCTACATGGTCGAGGTGATCGGCTTCGAGGGCGCCTCGCGCGAGCGGCTGATGCGCCCCGCGCTGGTCAGCTTCTTCGGCATCGCGCTGTTGGGCATCTTCATCCTCGCGCTCTATACGCCGGCGCTGCGCACGTTCTTCGACTTCCGACCGATGTCCGCCGACGAGTGGGCGATGGTGATCACTGCCAGCCTCGCCGCATTCGGAGGCAAGTACCTGATCAGCCGCTTCTCCAACGAGGCGATCCGCTGGTTCTCAGGCGCCGCCGAAGAGGAAGCCGCCTCTCGCGGCCGCGCCGGCTGAGCGCGGACTCAGGCGCCGCCGTACAGCTCCGCCAGCTCCGGGTCCTTCTCGGAGAGCATCTCCGCCAGGTCGAGCAGCACACGGCACTGCTTGAACGTGGCGTCGTCCTGCATCTTGCCGTCGACCACCGCGACGCCGCCCGAGCCGCCCGCCTGCTCCATCGCCGCGACGACGCGCCGCGCGAAACTCACCTCTTCGGGCTGCGGACGGAAGACATCGCGGGCGATCGGGATCTGGTTGGGGTGCAGCGTCCAAGCGCCGACGCAGCCGAGGATGAACGCCGCGCGGAACTGGTCCTCGCAGCCGATCGGGTCGCTGAAGTCGCCGAAGGGGCCGTAGAACGGGTAGATCTCGTTGGCAGCGCAGGCGTCGACCATCCGCGCCAGCGTGTAGTGCCAGGGGTCCTGCAGCGAGGCGACGCGCCCGCCCTCGTCGCCGTCATCGCCCTCTGCGTCGGTGCGTACGACGTAGCCCGGGTGCGGCCCGCCGACGCGGGTCGTCTTCATCCGCCGCGACGCCGCCAGGTCCGAGGGCCCCAGACTCATCCCCTGCAGCCGCGGCGAGGAGGCGGCGATCGCCTCCACATTCGACACGCCCTGCGCCGTCTCCAGCAGCGCGTGAATCAGGATCGGCCGCGTCAGCCCGTTACGCGCCTCCAGCTGCGCCAGCAACAGATCGAGGAAGCGAATCTCCTCCGGCCCGTTGACCTTGGGCAGCATCACCGTGTCGAGCACGTCGCCGATCTCCGCGGTCAGTTCCAGCATGTCATCGAGGAACCAGGGCGAATCGACCGCGTTGACCCGCGTCCACAGCCGCGTCGCGCCCAACGGCAGCGTCCTGCCGACCTCGATCAGCCCGCGCCGCGCCGCCTCTTTGGCGGTCGGCGGGATCGCGTCTTCGAGGTTGCCCAGCAGGATGTCGAGCTGCGGCGCCATCCCCGGCAGGCGCGCCTTGATCCGCTCGTTGCTGGGGTCGAAGAAGTGGATCATGCGCGACGGATAGGTGGGAATCTCCGCCGGCGGCGTCGGTGCGCCGACCACCAGCGGGCGCAGAAATTCGCGGGGATTGCGCATCGATTCGTCCTCCTCGGCCCGGCTGAGCGGGGTCCCATCAGCCTGCGAGGAGGCTATCTCACTGTCCGTACGGCACCGCCTCGACGAGCTCGATTGCGCCCTCGCGGGTGAATCGCCAGATGCCCACGTAGCCGCGGCTGAGATCGCCGTGCTCGTCCCAGTCCAGCGTCACCGCAGCGCCCTGATAGTCGAGTTCGCCACCCGCGCGCACGATCCGCAGCGCCTCCGCCACCCCCTCCGGGCCGGCGCTGACGACCACGCCGGGGGCGGCGCCGATCTGGCGCAGCTGGTCGCGGATCGCAGGCCCCTCGAGGCTGCCGGCGGCCTGCGCGGCGAGCGCCAGCGCGATCACCGCGTCGTAGGTCTCCTTCACGTAGGGCGTGCGCGCGGCGCGGCCGTATTTGGCCTCAAAGGAGTCCGCCCAGGCCGCGGAGGAGTCGGTCGGCGGGGACGGCGTTGGCCCGGTGCCGTACATGCCGCCGAGATGCTCGGGACCGATCGCCTCGAGCAGCGCGAGGCTGTTGCCCCCGGGGCCGAACAGGAACTGGTCGTAGAGGCCCTGCTCAAGCGCCTCGCGGATGATCACCTCGGCCTCGATCGCGAACGCGAGCACGATCAGCGCCTCGGCGCCGCCGCGCCCCGAGCGCTGCAGCTCAGCGAGGAAGCTGGTCCCGCGCGGGTCAATCGCGACCAGCTCGAGCGGCCCGTCCCACGAGGCTGAGAGCGCGTCGGCGAAGCCCTGTCCCCACGGGTCGTCGCGGTATAGCGCGCTGATGTTGCTGAAGCCGCGATCGCGGATCAGCTGTGCGATCACCGGTCCCTGGCTGATGTCGGAGAGCGTGGTGCGGAACAGGAAATCGTCGTCGTCGGCGGTCGTCAACAGCGGCGACGTGCCCAGCGCGATCTGCGGGATGCGGCTTGGTCCGGTGACGCTCTCCGCGACCGGCAGCGTGACCGCGCTGGCGAGCGGTCCGACGATCGCGTGAACGCCTTCGATCTCGACGAGCCGCCGCGCCTCCTCGACGCCGAGCAGCGGCTCGAGCGCGGAGTCGGCGATCACGAACTCGACCGGTCGCCCGAGCACGCCGCCCGCGGCGTTGATGTGCTCGATGGCGAGCTCGAAGCCGAGCCGCATCTCCTCGCCGAACTCGGCCAGGCCGCCGGTGAAGTCGACCAACAGGCCGATCTTCAGCGGCTCCTCCGTCATCACTATCCGCTCGGCGGCGTCCTCGTCTGTACCACCGCAGGCGAGGCTGAGCATCGCCAGCAGGGCGAGCAGGCCGATTACCAGGCCGGCTGCGCTACGCCGCATCGCGCGTCTCCCCCTCCCACCTCACCGTAGTGCGACTACCCTCGCTACACGATTCGGCGACAGAGGAGCAGAACGATGGCGACAGACCTCACGCTCGGGGCGGTTCTCCCAACCAACGAAATCGGCGACGATCCGGCGGCAATTCGCGACTTCGCCCAGGCCGTCGAGGCGATCGGCTTCAACCACCTGCTGATCTATGACCACGTGCTCGGCGCGGATACCAGGGTGCACCGCGACCTGACCGGGCCCTACACCAAAGACGATCCGTTCCACGAGGTGCTGGTCACGCTCGGCTTCATCGCCGGCGTGACGACGACGCTCAAGATGGCGACCGCCGTGTTGGTCCTCCCGCAGCGACAGACGGCGCTGGTCGCCAAGCAGTGTGCGCAGCTCGCGGTGCTCTCGGGCAACCGCTTCCGGCTGGGCATCGGCAGCGGCTGGAACCACGTTGAGTACGAGGCGCTGGGTGAGAACTTTCGCAACCGCGGGCGTCGTCAGGAGGAGCAGGTCGAGCTGATGCGCCGGCTCTGGAGCGAAGCGGTGGTCAACTTCGACGGCGAGTTTCACACCGTCACCGCCGCCGGGATCGAGCCACGCCCGAGCGCCCCGATCGAGGTCTGGTTCGGTGGCCACGCCGAGCGGCAGCTGAAGCGCTGCGCGCGGATCGGCGATGGCTGGTTCCCCGTCACGCCGCCAACGGCCGAGGCCGGCGAGCAGCTGCAGCGGATGCGCGGTTACCTGGCCGACGCCGGCCGCGACGCCGCCAGCTTCGGCGTCGAGCCGCAGGCCCAGTACCGCGGCGGCAACCCGGAACTCTGGCGCTCGCACCTCGAGCGTTGGGAGCAGATCGGTGCGACCGCGATCTCGATCGCAAGCATGGCCTGCGGTCTCGAAACCGTCGACGACCACATCGAAGCGGTCCGCGAATACCGCGCAGCGGTGCTGGCGTAGGCGCTCACCGCGTCGCCGGGAGCTCTCGCGTAGCGGCTGCGGGCTACGGCGCGGCGCGTCCCTGCGCAGCGACTCGCGCCGACGCCTCGGCGATCTCGTCCTCGCTGGCCAGGTAGCCGTGCGACACGACATCGAGATGCTCGTCGAGCTGGTAGGCCAACGGCATCCCGGTGGGGACGTTGAGCTGCGAGATCGCGTCGTCGCCGATGTGTTCGAGGTGTTTGATCAGCGCGCGAATGCTGTTGCCGTGCGCCGCGATCAGCAGCCGCTCGCCGTCGCGCAGCGCCGGGGCGATCTCGTCCTCCCAACAGGGCAGGACGCGTTCCAGCGTGTCGCGCAGCGATTCGCCCGCGGGCGCGAGGTCCAGATCAACCGCTTCGGCGTAGCGCGGGTCGAAGCGGGGGTGCTCAGAGTCATCCTCGGCCAGCGGCGGCGGGGGGATGTCGTAGGAGCGGCGCCAGATATGGACCTGCTGCTCGCCGTGCAGCGCCGCCGTCTGCGACTTGTTCAGCCCCTGCAGCGCTCCGTAGTGCCGCTCGTTGAGCCGCCAGCGACGCTCGACCGGCAGCCACGCCGCGTCGATCTCGTCGAGCACGATCCAGAGCGTGTGGATGGCGCGCTTGAGCACCGAGGTCCACGCGCGGTCAAACGTGATCCCGGCCGCCGCCAGCTGGCGGCCCGCGTTGTGCGCCTCCTCGACGCCTGCCGGCGTGAGGTCGACATCGACCCAGCCGGTGAAGCGATTCTCGCGGTTCCAGGTGCTCTGGCCGTGGCGGATCAGGACGAGGTTGGGCTCGCTCGGTGCCGTCATTCACGCAGGTTATCGCTGTTGTGATTGGCGCGGTGCGAAACGCTAGTGTCACGCTGACAGCGGCCCAGCTGGGAGCGTGTGATGCCCGACGCCGGCGCGGCGCAACGCCGTGAAGCCTCCTCCGACACCGTCTTCGGCGCGATCGTCCGCGGCGAAATCTCGACCGACCTGGTCCACGAGGACGAGCTGTGCATCGCCTTCCGCGACCTCAATCCGCAGGCGCCGTTGCATCTGCTGGTGATCCCGCGTGAGGGCATCGAAGGGCTGAACGAGGCGGGCGAGGCCGACCCCGCGCTGCTCGGCCACCTGCTACAGGTCGCCGCGAAGGTCGCCAGGCAAGAGGGCGTGGCGGAGGACGGCTGGCGAGTGGTCGTGAACGTCGGCGAGAACGCCGGCCAGACGGTCGCGCACCTGCATCTGCACGTGCTCGGCGGTCGCGCGCTCGCCTGGCCGCCCGGCTGAGCCGGGGCGCTCGATGGCTGCGCTGCTGCAGGTTGAGCGTCTGGACCGCTTCTTCGGCGGCCTGCGCGCCGTCGACGGGGCCAGCTTTGAAGTCGAAGCGGGCTCGATCGCGGGCCTGATCGGCCCCAACGGCGCCGGCAAGACCACCTGCTTCAACTGCGTCGCCGGCTTCATGCAGCCCTCCGGCGGACGTGTGCGTTTCGGCGGCGACGACATCACCGGCATGGCGCCGCACCGCGTCTTCCGCCGCGGGCTCGTGCGCACCTTCCAGATTCCCCAGGAGCTGGCCACGATGACGGTGCTGGAGAACCTGATGCTGACCGGCGATCGCCAGTTCGGCGAGCGCCCCTGGGAGAACTGGCTGCGTCCCTGGCGGGTGCGCGGCGAGGAGCAGGCGCGCGAAGAGCGCGCCCACGAAGTGCTCGATCTCGTGCAGCTCGGGAGCCACACCTACCAACTGGCCGGCGTGCTCTCGGGCGGACAACGCAAGCTGCTTGAGCTGGCTCGCGCGTTGATGGCCGAGCCGCGCATGATCCTGCTCGATGAGCCCGCCGCCGGCGTCAACCCTGCCCTGCTCGTGCGCCTCAGCGAGCACATCCGCGACTTCCGCGAACAGTTCGGGATCACCTTCCTGATCATCGAGCACAACCTCGACCTGGTACGCGAACTCTGCGATCCAGTGGTCGTGATGGCGCAGGGCAAGGTGCTCGACATCGGCGCCGCCGACGACGTGCTGGCCAACCCCGAGGTCGAGGTCGCCTACCTGCGTGGAGCCCGACCGTGAGCGCGGCAGACAGCGCGCCCCAGCGCCAACCGCTGCTCAGCGCGATCGGGATCAGTGGCGGCTACGTGAGCGGCGGCGACATTATTCACGATGTCGATCTCGAGCTGTATCCCGACGAGATTGTCACGATCATCGGACCCAACGGCGCGGGCAAGTCGACGCTGCTCAAGGCGATCATGGGGGCGTTGCCCCATGCCCGCGGGCTGCGCCGCCTGCAGGGCGCCGATGTCTCGCGGCTCGACGCGCCGCAGATGGTCGCCGCAGGGGTCGGCTATGTGCCGCAGCGCCAGAACGTCTTCGCCTCGCTGTCGATCCGCGAGAACCTCGAGATGGGCGGCTATCGCCGGCGCGGCGATCTGGCCGAGCGCCTGGACGCCGTGTTCGCGATGTTCCCGCCGCTGCGTGAGCGGCCGCGCGAGCGCGCCAGCCGGCTCTCCGGCGGCCAGCGCCAGATGCTCGCGATCGCCCGCGCGCTGATGCTCGACCCCGTGCTGCTCTGCCTCGATGAGCCGACCGCCAGCCTTTCGCCCGCCGCGCGGATCGAGATCTTCGAGCGCGTCGCGCTCGTCCACGAGGCCGGCGTCGGCGTGCTGCTGGTGGAACAGAACGCGACCGAAGCGCTCGGCTGGTCGCACCGCGGGGTGGTGATGGTCAACGGCGAGAAGGCGATCGATGCCCCGGCCGACGAGCTGCTGACCAGCGGCGAGGTCGGCCGGCTGTTCCTCGGCCGCGCGGCGGACGACGAAGCGGATGAAGAAGCGGGCGACGGTGCGACCGTCCCCGCGGCGGACGCGTAGGGCGGAGGCCCTCATCGACATCGTGCAGCTGGTTGTCATCGGGCTGATTGTCGGCTCGATCATCGCGCTCGGCGCCGTCGGGCTGACGCTGGTCTACGGCGTGCTCGATGTGGGCGACTTCGCGCACGGCGACAAGATGGCCTGGGGCATGTTCATCGCGCTGTTCATCGTCTCCACTGAGGGCGCGAACCTCGGCTTCCAGGGCGGCTCGCTCGGGCCGCTCTCGTTCGGTTGGGGACTGATCGTCGGTCTGCTGCTGGCGATCGTGCTGGTCGCGGCGCTCTCGATCGTGCTCGAGTTCTTCATCTATCGACGCCTGCGCCGGCGCGGCGGAGGCTTCTTCGTGTTCGCGATCGCCTCGCTGGGCATCGGCATCATGCTGCGCGCGCTGGTCCAGCTGATCTGGGGACCCTCGAACTTCCGCTACGTGCCCGGCATCCACAAGGCGATCGAGATCGTCGATGGCGTGCGGATCAAGCCGGACCAGATCTTCATCATCGGCCTCACCCTGCTCGTGGCGTTTGGCGTCTACCTGCTGCTCTACCGCACGCGTTTCGGCAAGGCGATGCGCGCGACGGCCGACAATCCCGAACTGGCCGAGGCCAGCGGGATCCGCACCGATCGCGTGCGGATGGGCACCTGGCTGCTGGGCGGCGCGCTGGCCGCCGTGGCCGGCGTGATGCTCGGGCTCCAGGCAGAGGTCCGCTTCGACGCCGGTTTCAAGCTGCTCCTGCCGCTCTTCGCCGCCGTGATCCTCGGCGGCATCGGCAGCCCCGGCGGCGCGCTGATCGGCGGGCTCAGCATCGGCGTCGCGCAGGAACTCTCGACGCACTGGATCAACACGGGGCTCAAACCCGGGATTCCGTTCGTGGTGGTGATCGTCGTGCTGCTGCTGCGCCCGCGCGGGCTGTTTGGGCAGGACCGCTAAATGGGCTTCGAAGAGCTGCTGCTGCCGCTGGTGACCTTCGGCGGCGCCGTCAACTGGACGGTCGGCTTCCTCACGACGGTCGCGATCTTCGCGATTCTGGCGCTGGCCCTGAACACGCAGTGGGGCGCCGGGATTCTCAACTTCGGCGTGGCCGCATTCTTCATGACCGGCGCCTATGTCTCGGCGATCTTCACGCTCGACCCGCCGCAACTGCTCGAAAGCTACGTCGGCGGCTGGGCCGCGCCGGTCGCGGTTGGCTGGCTCGCCGCGGCCGTCTCCGGGGCCGTGCTCGCGCTGCTGATTGGCATCCCGACGCTGCGCCTGCGCGACGACTTCCTGGCGATCACCACGATCGGCATGGCAGCGATCCTGCGCAGCGTGGCCAACTCGGTCGACGGCCTGGTCAACCGCGCGCGTGGGCTCAACGGTCTGCCCGCCTTCCTCGAGGGGATCGCTGAAGAGGTCGCACCGGGCGAGCACTACCGCTGGGTCGCGTTGGCCGTCGCACTGATCATGGTCGCGTTCGTCTTCTGGGTGGTCTCACGCGCCACGGGTTCTCCCTGGGGCCGTGTGCTGCGCGCGATCCGCGACAACGAAGACACCGCGCGCGCCTCGGGCAAGAACACCGTCGCGTTCCGGATCCAGGCCTTCGTGCTGGGCGGAGTGCTGATGGGGCTCGCGGGTGGTCTCTACGCGCACGAGCTGAAGAACGTCGCGCCCGGCGGCTTCAGCGATCTGCTCGGCACGTTCTTCGTCTGGACGATGCTGATCGTCGGCGGCAGCGGCAATCACAAGGGCGTGCTGGTCGGCGCGCTGGTGGTTGGCTTCTTCTGGTTCGGTACGCCGCTGTTTCAGGAGGACCTGCCCGATTGGCTGGGCACGCGCGTCTTCCAGGTGCGGCAGTTCGCGATCGGCCTGCTGATCGTGCTGTTCCTGCTCTGGCGGCCGCAGGGCCTGCTGGCCGAGCGGGCGCGGGTCAGCCGCTACGTGACGCGGTCTCGCGAGCCTGCTCCGGCGGCGGCCCCCAACGAGGGTTGACCGCCGCCCGATTGCTGGAGCGCGTCGCTATTCGAGGCTGAAGGGGATCGCTTCGACTTCGACGATCGCGCCGTCGCGGTACTCCCAGATGCCGATGTACCCGCTGGTCACGTCGCCGTTCTCATCCCAGTCGAGCGTGGTCGCCGCGCCCTCGTAGTTGATGTCGCCGCCGCCGCGGAGGATCTCGAGCCCCTGGGCGATGCCTTCGACGCCCGGAATCACGATCTCGCCGCCGGGCGAGGAGATTTCATAGAGCGCGTCGCGAATCGCTTCATTGTTGGTCGAGCCGGCGGCCTCGATCGCCAGCAGCAGCGACATCGCCGCGTCGTAGGCCTCACGCACGAACGGCAGCGTTGGCAGCGCGCCGTGAACGTCGATGTAGGCCTGGTTCCAGGCTGCCAGGGCGGGGGTCTCAGGCCCCGGCGCCTGCGCGGTGCCGCGCATCCCATTGAGGAACTCGGCGCCGATCGCGGCGATCAGATCCTCGCTCTTGGAGCCGTCGACGAACAGGAACTCGTCGAAGATGCCTTGCTCGAGCGCCTCGCGGATGAACACCTCGGCCTCGCGTGGGAAGCCGATCACGACGAGCGCCTCGGCGTCGTTCGCCGCGGCGCGCTGCAGTTCCGCGACGAATGATGTCTGCGAGTCTTCGATCGCGACGAGGTTGGCTTCACCGCCAAAGGCGGCGGCGAACGCCTCAGCGAGCCCCTGTCCGTAGGGGTCATTGCGATACAGCACGCCGACCCGCTCGTAGCCCTCGTCCTCCGCGAGCATCGCGAGCACCGGGCCCTGCGCGGCGTCGGAGATGGTCGAGCGGAACAGATAGCCATCGTCGGCGGCCAGGCTGATCTGTGGCGAGGTCGCGCCCGGCGTGACGGTTGGGACCCCCAACGGTCCACTCACGGCCTCGGCGACAGCGAGCGTCGCGACGCTGGTGAGCGGCCCGGCGAGCGCGACTGCGCCTTCGATGTTGACCAGGCGCCGCGCTTCTGCAACTGCCTCGGTCGGATCGGTCTGCGTGTTGCCGGTGACCAGCACCACGGGGCGTCCGAGAATGCCGCCGGCCGCGTTGGCGTGCTCAATCGCAAGCTCGATGCCTCGTTGCAGCTCAGGCCCGAACTCGGCGAGCGGCCCGGTGAAGTCCGTCATGAACCCGATCACCACCGGCCCCGCGCTCGGATCGCGCGGCGTCGGCGAGGCGACGACCGCGCCGCCGCCGAGGTCGAACGCCTCGACGCTGAGCTCCGCGATCGCGCCGTCCTGGTACTGCCAGACGCCGATGAAGCCGGTCGTGATGTCGCCAACGACGTTCCAGTCGAGCGTGGTGGCGGCGCCCTCGTAATTGATGTCGCCGCCGCTGTTGACCACCGCCAACGCGGCTGCCACGCCCTCGGCGCCGGCAACCGCCTCGACGCCGCCGGGAGATGCGATGAACGGCAGCGCGTCGCGAATCGCCATGCCGTCGTTCGAGCCGGCCGCGGCAGCGGCCAGGCCGATCGCGATCGTTGCGTCGTAGGCCTCACGAATGAACGGCAATGGCGAGAGCTCGCCGTACTCGGCGATGTAGGCCTCGTTGAACAGGCGCAGCGAGTCGGTCTCGGGGCCACTGGCCGGCGCGGTGCCCTTCATGTCGTTGAGGTATTGGGCGCCGATCGCGTCGATCATGTCCTGGCTCTTCGTGCCGTCGACGAAGAGGAACGTGTCGAAGATCTCGTTTTCGAGCGATTCGCGCAGGTAGATCTCAGCCTCCTGCGGGAACGACATCGCGATCAGCACCTCGGCCCCGTTGGCGGCCGCAGCCTGCAGCTCGGAGAGGTAGGAGGTGCTGCCGCCCTCGATCGCGACCGAGGTCAGCTCCCCGCCCCAGGAGTCGGCGAACGCCTCGGAGAGGCCCTGGCCGTAGGGGTCGTTGATGTACAGCACGGCGACGTTGGAGTAGCCCTCGGCGGCCGCCAGTTGGGCCAGCGCTGGCCCCTGGGCCGCGTCGGAGCTCGTGCTGCGGAAGAGGTAGCCGTCGTCGTCTGCGACCGACAGCTGCGGTGACGTGGCCGATGGTGTGACGGTGGGAATCCGGGCCGGGCCGGTCACCGACTCGGCGACGGCCAGCGTGATCGAGCTGGCCAGCGGGCCCACGATGGCGTGGACCCCCTCGACCTCGATCAGCCGGCGGGCCTCCTCGACGGCGCGCGTCGGGTCGAGCCCTGTATCGCCGATCACCAGCTCGACGGGCCGGCCGTTGACGCCGCCCGCTTCGTTGAGATGCTTGATCGCCAGCTGCACACCGGTCTCGATCACCGGGCCGAACTCCGCCAGCGGGCCGGAGAAATCGGCCAGGTAGCCGATCTTGAGCGGCTCGGTGGCCTCCGGCGCGTCCTGCGCCGGACGGCTCGGCGCGGCCTGGCTCGGCTGGGCCTGCTGCGGCTCGTCCTGCTGCTGCGCCTGCTGCTGGGCCACGCTCTGCTGATCGCCGTCGTCGCCGCCGCAGGCGGCGAGCAGTCCCACGACCAGCGCCAGGAGTGCGGCCAGCGCGCCGGCGCGCAAGACGCCGGTCCCGCCGCCGCCGCGAATGGATCTCAGCATCACGAATCCCCTTCAGCGCGCGATCGGCGAGCGCGTCGCATGCCAGACGATATCCCGCCCAAACCGCCGCCGCAGAAACGGGTAACAGCGAAGAATCAGTCGAAGGCGGCGAGCACTTCGCTATCGAACTGTTCGTAGAGGCGCGGGTTGTTGGGGATCGCCTCAAACACGAAGCCCGTGATGCCGACGGCCTCGTAGGCCTCAAACGTCGCAATCAGGTGCTCGGGCGGACCGATCGGTAAGCGCGCCTGCTGCTCGTCGGTCATGCCCTCGCCGTGGATCTCGCGGAGGCGGTCGATCTTGGGCTGCTCAACGACCAGCGCGGGGCGCATTACCGTCGTCAGGGTGATCTCGGCCGGGTCGCGGCCGGCGTTCTCGCAGTGGCGATGGATCACCCCGATCAGCCGCTCGACCTCTTCCGGCGTGCCGCGCACGTTGCAGATGTCGCCGTAGCGGGCCAGCGTCCGCAGGGTGCGGCGCTCGCCGTTGCCGCCGAGCATGATCTCGATCGCGCCGCCCTCGTGGTCGGGATGCACGCGCGGTGCGAACGGCGCATGGTCAAGCGAGTAGTGCTCGCCATTGAAGTCAACCGGGCCCTGCGCGCGGAACAGCGAGCGAATCAGCTGCACGGCCTCCTCGAGGCGATCAGAGCGTTCCCGGACGGGCGGAAAGTCCCAGCCGTAGGCGGCGTGCTCGCGCTCGTGCCAGGCGGCGCCGATCCCGAGGATCGCGCGGCCCCGCGTGTTGTGGTCGAGCGTCGCGGTCATCTTCGCGACGAGCCCGGGATTGCGATAGGTCACGCCGCTGACCAGCGTGCCCAGCATCAGCGTCTCGGTCGCCTCACCGATCGCGGCGAGTGTCATCCAGCCCTCGAGCGAATCGCCCGTCTCGTCCATGAAGACCAACGGCGGGACGAAGTGGTCGTACGTCCAGGCGCTGCTCCAGCGCGTTGCGTCCATCGTCTGCGCGACATCGCGCATCAGTGACCAGTCGGTCTGATTGCCGGGAATCTGTGCGCCGAAATTCATTCGCATTGGGCTGGCTCCTCAAGTTGGCTGGCCGCGGCTCAGTCGCCGCGGTAGACGGGTTCGCGTTTCTCGGCGAAGGCCCTCGGGCCCTCGGCGAAATCTTCCGTGCGGCGGACGTGCTGGGAGAGCAGCGACTCCAGCCGGATGCCCTCCTCGATCGGCAGCGAGAGGCCGCGCACGGCGGCCTCCTTGATCGCCCGCTGCGTCAGCGGCGCGCCGCCGACGAAGCGTTCGGCCACCGAACGCGCCTCGTCCATCACCTTGTCGTGCGGCACGACGCGGTTGACCAGCCCGCACTCGTAGGCGCGCTGCGCGCCGATGTGCTCGCCCATCAGCAGCAGCTCCATCGCCACCGCCCAAGGCAGCTGGCGGGTCAGCCGCTGGGTCGCGCCGAGCGTCGGCAGGATGCCGCGGCGCACCTCCGGCAGGCCGAACTCGGCCCGCTCGGAGGCGATCCGGATATCGCAGGCGCTCAGCAGCGTGAGACCGGCGGCCAGGCAGTAGCCGTTCACGGCGGCGATCATCGGCTTCCAGATCTGCACGCCGTCGTCGATCGCGCTGCGCGCGCCGGGTTGGAACAGCTGCCAGTTGCCCTCATCGGGGCGGCGCGGGATCGTCTTCTTCAGGTCGGCTCCGGCGCAGAAGGCGCGGTCGCCCGCGCCGGTCACGATCGCGGTCCAGATCTCCGGGTTGTCGCGAATCTCGGCCCAGACCTCCGCCAGCGCGGCGATCGTCTCAGGGTCGAGCGCGTTCATCGCCTCGGGACGATTGATCGTGACGGTCGCGATCCGGTCGGTGAGATCGAACGTGACCGTGGGCCCACCCGGCATGGCAGCCTCTCGTCGAGATTTTGGTGAGGATAGCAGGGGGCCGTCCCTATACTCGGGGGCAGTTCAACCCTCCGATTCGCCGACACGGGAGCCAGCATGAGTTACGACTTCGTCCTCTACGAAACCAGCGCGCGCGTCGCCACGATCACGCTCAACCGCCCCGAGAAGCTCAACGCGCTCTCGAACGAGCTGCGCGGCGAGCTGTTCCACGCGATGAAGACCGCGGAAGCCGACAACGCGATCGGCGTGGTGGTGGTCAAGGGCGCGGGCCGCGCCTTCTCGGCCGGCTACGACCTGCAACCCTCACCCTCGGAGAGCGACTTCGTTAACGAGTGGACGCGCCTGCCCGACACCGGCACGACGCATCCGCAGCACTACGACTGGTCGCGCCACGCGGTGATGGGCAACTTCGTGATCTGGGAGCTGGCCAAGCCGGTGATCGCGCAGGTGCACGGCTACTGCCTGGCCGGCGCGACCGAGCTGGCCTCGGCCTGCGACCTGCGGATCATCGCCGAGGATTGCCAGGTCGGCTACCCACCGGTCCGCGCGATGGGCACGATGGACGCGATGTGGGCTCCGTGGCACCTGCCGCAGGCCAAGGCGCGCGAGTTCGCCTACCTCGGCGACCCTCACACCGGCGCCGACATGTACCGCTGGGGCTGGGCCAACTACGCCCTGCCGGCCGACGACCTGGACGAGTTCACCCAGGAGTTCGCGGCGCGCATGGGCCACATCGACAATCACCTGTTGATGTATTCAAAGCGCGCCGTCAACCGCGCCTACGAGATTCAGGGCTACAAGACGGCGATGATCTCCGGCACCGATGTCGAGGCGATGAGCAAACACCGCCCCGAAGCCGGCGAGTGGGGCCGGCGCGTGGCGGAGGACGGTCTCAAGGGCGCGCTCGAGTGGCGCGACGGGCCGTTCCGCGATTTCCGCGGCGCGCGCGCTAACGCCCCCCACGACCGAGCCCTCGCCACCGGCTCCGCAGCGCCCGCAAAGCCCAGCTGGGACTAACTTCCCGCTCCATCGTTCCCTGTGCCCCCTTGAGCGGAGCTGCCGAACGCTGAGCGGGCGCCCGCCGCGCGTTCGGGCGCGTCGTCGTGTAGTAGTCAACCAGCGTGAAGCCGACCGTCGTGACCGGCACCGCCACGAACGCGCCGAGGATGCCCCACAGCGTGGCGCCGATCGCCACCGCCACCAGAATCACGGCGGGGTGCAGGGAGACCGCGCGGCCGACGATCAGCGGCGCGAGCAGGTTGCCCTCGAGCTGCTGCACCGCGAGGACGAGCACTCCCACCCCGATCGCCGCGCCGACCCCCTCGGCGGCGAGCGCGACCAGGACCGCGGCGACGCCCGCGAGGATCGCGCCGATGATCGGGATGAACGCGCCGAAGAAGGTCAGCACGGCGAGTGGCAGCACGAACGGCACGCCGATGATCGCGAGACCGATGCCGATCAACACGGCGTCGACGAAGGCGACCGCCACGATGCCCCGGAAATAGCGGCCGAGCGTCGTCAGATCGCGTTGCTGATCGCCAGAAAGTCGCGCCGCTGTGTCCGACCCATGCGCCGCGCGATCGCCCGCTGCATCCGCTCGGCGTCCTTCACGATCAGGAACAGCAGGACGACCAGCAAGACCGCGCCGGCGACGACCTCGGCAAGCACGAGCACGCCGCTGAACAGACCGCCGGCCAGCGTGCCGGCGCTGCCACGGGCCTCCTCGACAATGTCGTCGATCGCCTCGTTGATGGTTTCGTCGGGCACGCCGAGTGTGGCGGCGACGCCGTCGCCCAGCTTTTCGAGGCCCTCCTCGATATCGAAGTTGAGCTCCTGGAAGTCCTCCACGAACGTCGCGGCCACGCCGCCCGCCACCGCCGCCAGCAGCAGCGCCGCGCCGCCGACCACGACGACCGCGGCCAGCGTGTTCGAGAGGCCGCGTCGGCGCAGCCAGCGCTTGGCCGGCAGCAGCGATGTCGCGAGGATGATCGCGGCCAGCACGGGCAGGAAGATCAACCGCAGCCGCGCCGCCGCCAGACCGAGCAGGATCAGGAAGCCGGCCACGACCAGCAGACGCCATGAGAGGTCGGAGAGGGAGCGCAGCCAGGATGGCGAGGTGGGTGTCATTCGCGCTCGGCTTCCGCTTCGTAGCCCGCACATGCCATAACTGGTAGCGGAGGGTACTTGGCGAAGCGCGAATCGAGCCGATGGCGGCCACAGAGCAGAAACTCGCTGCCGCGGCGGTTGGCGAGGCTGCGCGCCCAGACGCAGGTGTTACACAGGCCACGCTGCGCCCGCTCGGCGCGCTCGCGAATCGATTGATCGGGCGGGTTTGCCATTCCTAAGCTCTAGCATCATCAGCGGGCGCCGGTCGGCGCGTTGATAGGGGTCGTATGCGTCTGACCGTGCTCGGCTCAGGCGCGGCGTGTCCGCCCGCCGGCGGCGTCTGCTCCGCCTATCTGATCGAAGAGCGCGGCGTCTGCATCCTGCTCGATTGCGGCCACGGCGCCGCGGCCGCGCTGCTCGAGCAGCGGCCCGACGCCGACATCGACCACATCATCATCTCGCACATGCACGCCGACCACTTCATCGACGTGCTGCCGCTGCGCTTCCGGCTGACCCGCGAGATGACCGGCCTGCGCGACCGCCGCGTGCAGCTGCACTTGCCGCCCGGCGGGATCGCCGCCTTCGCTGGTGTGCTCCGGGCCGTGTGCTTCCCGCCTGATTTTCTCTCCAACACGTTCCAGGTCTGCGAATATGCAGCCGGCTCGGCGTTGGCGCTGGGCGACGGCGTGACGGCGATGTTCGCTGAGGGGCTGCACTACATCCCCAGTCACGCGGTGCGAATCGATGGCGAGCGTTCGCTCGTGTACACCGGCGACACCGCCCCGACTGCGGAAGTCGTCGAGCTCGCGCGCGGCGCCGACATTCTGCTCAGCGAGGCGACGCTGGACGAGCCGGAGGTCGGCCCGGAACGCGGGCATCTGACGGCCGTTCAGGCGGCGGAGCTGGCCGCCGCCGCCGGGCTGGAACGCCTGATTCTGACCCACTTCTGGTTCGACACGGATCGCGACGCGGCGTGCGCGGAGGCGCGCGCCGGGTTTGCCGGTACGGTCACAGCCGCGTATGACGGAATGCAGGTCGAGTTTTAGGCGCCCACCGGAACGCGGCCAGCGCAGGAGCGTCCGAGCTGATGATTCGCCACCTCTGGAGCGGGCTCGCGGCGGTCGCTCTCGGACTGCTGATCGTCGCGCTCACCGCGTGCTCCTCGAGCGATCCCCAACCCGGCCCCCCGCCCCCTGCGCAGCAAGCCCCACAGGCCCAGCAGACCCAACCAGCGCCCGTTGAGCCACAGTCCGGCGCCGAGCAGCCGGGACAAGCCGAGCAGCGCGCCGCCGCGCAGACCGAGCCGCCGCGCCCGTCGCAACAGGTCGAGCCGCAGGCCGGCCAAGCTGATTCGCAGGAGCCTCAACAGCCTCAACAGGCACAGGCACAGGCACAGGCGGCGGCTGACGCTCAACAGTCGGCGCCTCGCGCGACCGACTTCCCCGAGGGCCTGCGGATCGTCTCGCTGTTCGGCGACCTCACTGAGATCATCTACGCGCTGGGCGCGGGCCATCTGGTGGTCGGACGCGACGCCAGCTCGATCTTCCCGCCCGAGGCCGAGCTGCTGCCCAACCTCGGGTTCACCCAGGCGCTCTCGGCCGAGGGCGTGCTCGCGCTCGAGCCAACGCTCGTGATCGGCAACCAGACGGCGGGGCCGTCCGACGTGCTCGAGCAGATTCGCGACGCTGGCGTTGAGGTGGTGATCATCGACAGCCCCTCGACCTTCGACGCGATGGGCCTGAAGATCCGCGCGGTTGGCGTCGCGCTGGGCATCGAGCAACGGGCCGAAGCGTTCGCCGCAGCGGCCGAAGTTCGGCTCGATGCGGTGCTCGCGGACGTGGCGGCGCGCAATCCCGAGGGCGATGCGCGGCCTTCGGTACTCTTTATCTACGTGCGTCGCGGTGGTCTGCAGCTGGTCGCCGGCGAAGGCTCGGCGGCCGCAACGATCATCGAAGCGGCGGGCGGCACTGATGCCGGGACGGCCGCCGGCGTGATCGGCTTCGTTCCACTCACGCCCGAAGCCGTCGTGGCGGCTGATCCGGAGGTCATTCTGGTGATGGATCGAGGCCTCGCGGCGATCGGCGGCGTGTCCGCGTTGCTGGAGATTCCCGGCGTCGCGCAGACCCGGGCGGGACGTAATCAGCGATTCGTCTCGATGGAGGACCTGTATCTGCTCGGCTTCGGCCCGCGTTTGCCCGATGCGCTGCAAGACCTCGCAGCGCAGCTCCGCGCCGCGATGGAGGAGTAACGATCGCCTCGCGACCACTCACTCAGATGCTGGAGCGCCGCGCGCAGGCCGTGGCGGCCGTCTCAGCGCCGCCCACGCTCGTGCGGGCGAAGTCGCCGCTCGGCTGGGCCACGCTGATCGGCGGCGTGATCGCGCTGTTGGTCGCCAACCTCTCGATCGGCGCATTCGACATTGGCGCGGGCACGATCGTCGAGGTGTTGCTCTACAAGCTTGGGCTCGTCGCTCGCGGCGATTTCACGATCGCCGAGGAATCGGTGATCTCGGTGATCCGCTTGCCGCGCACGCTGATGGCGGCGGCGGTCGGCGCCGGGCTGGGCGTCTCGGGGGCGGCGCTGCAGGGCCTGTTCCGCAACCCGCTGGCCGAGCCGAGTCTGATCGGTGTCTCCAGCGGGGCCGCATTCGCGGCGGCGTTGGTGCTGGTGCTCGGCCTCACCGGAGCGTTCGCACTGCCGATGGGCGCATTTGCGGGCGGCCTGCTCGTGTCGCTGCTGATCTACGCCTTCGCGCGTCGCGGCGGCCGCACCCAGATGGCCACGATGCTGCTGGCCGGGATCGCGATCAACGCCGCGCTCGGCGCCGCGATCAGCTTCCTCGTCTTTCTGGCCGACGACGCGGCGCTGCGCGACATCACCTTCTGGCTGCTCGGCAGCCTCTCCGGCTCCGTCTGGCGGCTGGTCGTGATCTGCGCACCGCTGATCGTCGGCGCGAGCATCGTGCTGATGCGCTATGGGGCAACGCTCAACCTGCTCAGCCTCGGCGACGCCGAGGCGCGCCATATGGGCCTGCGGGTGGAGCGTTCGCAGTTCGCGATCGTAACCGCGGCTGCACTGGCCACCGGGGCCGGAGTAGCGGTGGCGGGTATCGTGGGGTTCGTGGGGCTGGCTGCGCCGCACATCGTGCGGCTCGTGGTCGGGCCCGATCATCGCCGCCTGTTGCCGGCCAGCGCGTTGGCCGGCGCGATCCTCGTGCTGGGCGCCGACATGTTCGCCCGCACGGTGGTCGCGCCCGCCGAGATGCCTGTGGGAATCGTGACCGCCGTGATCGGAACGCCGATGTTCCTGCTGCTGATCGACCGCTCGCGGCGTCGGCTTGAGCAGTCTGGCTGGTAGCCATGAGCGACATATCCCGCCAACCCTCTCACCCGGCGCTGCGCGCCGACTCGGTCGGCTTCTCGATCGATGGCGACGATCTGCTGCGCGACGTCAGCCTCGATATCCACGGCGGCGAGCTGGTCGCGGTCGTCGGACCCAACGGCGCGGGCAAGACGACGTTGCTGCGGCTGCTCGCCGGAGACGCCGCGCCGAGCAGCGGCGAGCTGTACCTCGACGCGCGCCCGATCGCCGACTACAGCCCGCGCGAGCTCGCGCGGCGACGCGCGGTGATGCCGCAGAGCAGCTATCTACCGTTCCTCTTCACCGCTCGCGAGGTCGTGCGCATGGGCCGCGCGCCCTGGGAGGGCGAGCGCGGCGAGCGCGAGCACGGCGCCGAACTGGCCGACCGCGTCATGGGCCTGACCGACACGCGCGAATACGCGCCGCGCGCCTATCCCACGCTGTCCGGCGGCGAGCAGTCGCGCGTCACCCTGGCCCGCGTGCTGGCGCAGGAGACGCCGATTCTGGTCGTCGACGAACCGACCGCGCATCTCGACCCGCGTCACCAGCATCTGGTGCTCGACCTGCTGCACGAACTCGCCTCGGAGGGGGCGGCGATCGTCGCCGTGCTGCACGACCTGAATCTGGCTGCGGCCTACGCCGATCGGGTGGCGCTGCTGCATCGCGGCGAGCTGGTCTGCTGCGCCCACCCCGACGAGGCGCTCGACCCTGCCGTGCTGAAGCCGGTCTTTGGCCTTGACTTCGTCTCACAGCGCCATCCCGACGCTGATCGCCCCGTGCTGATCCCGCTGCCAGGGCGCCTCGGCGCGCCGCCTCAGGATTGAGCGCGCCGGTGCGTCAGCGGCATGTTGTCGACGCGTCGTCGGTGTGTCATGGGCGTCGCCCGCGGGCGATCGGCCGGACAAGGGCGGTTTTTCACCAATGAAGGTGATAAACTCCTGAAACACAGTAGAGGCGACCCGATGAGACCTCGCGATACCCGCTCCGTTCTGCTGCAGCACGTCGTCGAGATGGGCGGCGCCACCGTCGCCGCACTCAGCGCCGCCGTCGGCATCTCCGATGCCACGGTGCGCCGCCACCTCGAGCGCCTCGAGGCCGACGGATTGCTCGAGATTGAAGCGCTGCGGCGCGGGCCGGGCCGGCCGTCCTACCTCTACCGCGCCACCAACACTGGCGTCAGCGCCGTGCGGGACCGCTCGGCGCTGCTGACTGAACGTCTGCTGGCCGAGATGATTCGTCTGCGTGTCCCTCCCGCGGCGCTCTCCAACGCGCTGGCCAATCAGGTCGCCGACGCTCACCGCGCCGAAGTGCACGAGGGCAGCCTCGAAGAGCGCGTCGGCGATGTCGTCGACGCCTTGCGGCCCGAAGGCATCCTCGACAGTTGGGAGCGCGAGGCGGATGGCATCCACCTGGTCAACAACGCCTGCCCGTATCTGGGCGCGGCGACCACAAGCGATTGCGTGTGCGAGGCTGACCGCCTCGTGATCGAAAAGCTGCTCGGCGTCGAAGTCGAGCAGACCGGCCGCCTGGCCGGCGGCGACCCGGGCTGCGAGTACGTCGTGCCGCTGCACTTCGTCGAACCCGAACAGCAGGCGGTCTGATCTGCCCCTACGTGACACACACCCTGAAAGGCGACGCGAGCGTATGACAGCTCCGCTCTTCGAAATTGACGCGCTGCGAGTCTCGGTTGACGACATTCCGATCGTCAAAGACCTCTCGCTGACCCTGCGGGCCGGCGAAGTGCACGCGATCATGGGGCCCAACGGCTCCGGCAAAAGCACGCTCGCGAACACCCTCATGGGCCACCCGCGCTACACCGTCAACGGTGGCGATGTGCGGCTGCGCGGCGCGAGCATTCGCGACGTCGCGACCGACGAGCGGGCGCGCGCCGGCCTGTTCCTCGCCTTCCAGTATCCGACCGATGTGCCCGGCGTCTCGATGATCAACTTTCTGCGCCGCGCGATGAGCGCCCGGCGCGGTGAGGACATTCCCGTCCGCGAGTTCCGCCGGCGGCTCAATGAGGTGCTCGCGGAGCTACAGATCGATGAGCAGTTCGTGCGCCGCTACGTCAACGACGGTTTCTCGGGCGGCGAAAAGAAGCGGGCCGAGATTCTGCAGCTCGGCCTGCTCCAGCCCGATGTCGCGGTCATGGACGAAACCGACTCCGGGCTCGATATCGACGCGCTGCGAATCGTTGCCGAGGGCATCAACGCATTCCACTCCGAGCAGAACGCGATCCTGCTGATCACCCACTACCAGCGCATCCTGCACTATGTACAGCCCGACCACGTGCATGTGCTGATCGACGGTGCCATCGTCGAATCCGGCGACGCCAGTCTCGCCGAGCGGCTCGAAGCCGACGGCTACGAACCGTTCCAGGAACTCACCGGCCGTGCACGCGCCAACAGTGGCGCACGTCAGGAAGGCTTGGTCTCCGTATGACCACCGCACCAGTCACCCCCCGCAGCGAGTACGAGTTCGGCTTCCACGACGATGTTGAGGCGATGGTCAAGCTGCCCAAGGGGCTCAGCGCCGAAGTCGTCAACACCATCTCCGACATCAAGGAAGAGCCCGACTGGATGCGCAACATCCGGCTCAAGGCGCTCGACCACTTCAGCGCGCGCCCGATGCCTGTCTGGGGCGGCGAGTTGGGTGACATCGACTTCGATGACATCCACTACTACGTCCGCGCCACCGACCGCGACGAATCGTCGTGGGAGGACGTGCCCGACTACATCAAGGACACCTACGACAAGCTCGGCATCCCCGAGGCCGAGAAGCAGGGTCTGCTCGCCGGCGTCGGCGCTCAGTACGACTCCGAGGTCGTCTACCACAAGCTCCGCGAGGACCTCGAGGAACAGGGCGTGCTGTTCCTCGGCACCGACCAGGCGCTGCGCGAATACCCCGACCTCGTGCGCGAGCACTTCTGCACGATCATCCCGGCCAACGACAACAAGTTCGCCGCGCTCAACACCGCCGTCTGGTCGGGCGGCTCGTTCATCTACGTGCCGCCGGGCGTCACCGTCGACATCCCCCTGCAGGCCTACTTCCGGATCAACTCGGAAGACATGGGCCAGTTCGAGCGCACCCTGATCATCGCCGACGAAGGCTCGAGCGTGCACTACGTCGAGGGCTGCACGGCGCCGATCTACTCCTCCGACTCGCTGCACAGCGCGGTCGTCGAGATCATCTGCAAGCCCGGTGCGAACGTCCGCTACACCACGATCCAGAACTGGTCGAACAACGTCTACAACCTGGTCACCAAGCGCGCCGTCGCCCAGCGCGACGCCGTGATGACCTGGGTCGATGGCAACCTCGGCAGCAAGCTCACGATGAAGTACCCGTCCGTCTACCTGATGGAGCCGGGGGCCCACGGCGAGGTGCTCTCAATCGCCTCAGCCGGAAAGGGCCAGCAGCTCGACGCGGGCGCCAAGATCGTCCACGCCGCGCCGAACACCACTTCGGTGATCACCAGCAAGAGCCTCGCCATGGACGGCGGCCGTTCGACCTACCGCGGCCTGCTCAAGGTCTACGAAGGCGCCGACCACTGCCGCTCCAACGTGCGCTGCGACGCGCTGATGCTCGATGAGCATTCGCGCTCCGACACCTACCCGACGATGGAGATCGACGAGAAGCAGGTCGACATCGGCCACGAGGCGACCGTCTCGAAGGTCGGCGACGAGCAGCTCTTCTACCTCATGGCCCGCGGGCTCAGCGAGGGCGAGGCGACCAAGATGATCGTCAACGGCTTCGTCGAGCCGATCATCAAGTCGCTGCCGCTCGAGTACGCCGTCGAGATGAACCGGCTGATCGAGCTGCAGATGGACGGCGCGATTGGCTAAGCGATTGGCCCAAGCGACGCCGACCAGGCGCCCCGATTGCGGCGCCAGCCTTACGGAGCTGAACCTGCATGAGTGAAGCCACGCTCACCCTTGCACCGACCGACGATCCGGCGCTCGCGCCGCTCGGCGACCGCGTTGACGCGATCAGCGCGGCGCTCGACGAACCCGGTTGGCTGCGCGACCGCCGCCACGCCGCGCTCCAGCACGCGCTCGCGACCCCTTGGCCCTCCGTCAAGGAAGAGACCTGGCGGCGCACCCCGGAGCGTCTGCCGCGCCGGCTCGAGCCCGCGCTGCCGACGGCCAGGAACGGTGCGATCGCCGCACATCTCTTCGCGCCGCAGGCGCGCACCGGCCTCCTGCACCACGCCGCGGGCCTGGCCGTTGACGCCACGCTGCGGGCCGACGCTGAGGCCTCGGGCGTGTTGCTGGCGCCGCTCTCGGAGGCGGCCCGCGAGCACCCTGATCTGGTCCAGCGCTGGCTGGGCACGACACACGCCGGGTCGTTCGACCGCTACGGCGCGCTCGGCGCAGCGCTCTGGACGCAGGGCGTGTTCTGTTACATCCCGCCCCGGCTGCAGCTCCACCAGTCGCTGTTTCACCTCACCGCGCAGGCCGCCGACGCCTCAGACCTCTGGTCCTACACGCTGATCGCCGCCGACCGTGAGAGCGCTGCCTCCTTCGTCGAAGCCGGCGCCGGGCCGTCCGACGCGCGGGGCGACGGCGCCCGTGCACCGTTCATCCACAGCCTGATCGAGATCGTCGCCGCCGACGCGGCGCAGCTCACGTTCGACACCGTCCAGCGCTGGAGCCCCAACACGGCCGCGCTGACCACCGCCGTCGGCGCGGTCGGGCGCGATGCCACGATCCAGTACAACACTGTCTCGATCGGCGCGGATGTCGACAAGCAGCGGATCGACATGGAGCTCGGTCAGCCGGGCGGCCATGCCGACCTCCACGGCGTCTTCGTCGGGCGTGGCCACCAGCACATCGAGCACATCACCAGGCAGCACCACAGCGGCGTCGGCGCGACCAGTGACCTGCTCGTTCGCGGCGTGCTCACCGACGAGTCGCACGCCGTGCAATACGGCGTGATCCAGATCGAGCCGGAGGGCCAGAAGACCGCCGCGTTCCAGACCATGCGCAACCTGCTGCTCGACGCGGGCGCGGGCGCAGACCCCATTCCGGTGCTCGAGATCGAGGCCGACGACGTCAAGTGCTCGCACGCCGCGGCCGTCGGGCCGGTCAGCCCCGAGCAGCTCTTCTACCTCGCGTCGCGCGGGATCCCGCCGGCGATCGCCGAGCGCATGGTCGTGCGCGGCTTCCTCGCCGAGATCATCGACGGCATCGCCGACGAGCACCTGCGCGAGGTGATCGACGAGCTGATCGAAGAGCAGCTACAGATTCCCCATACGGAGGTGCGCGAATGACCACCCATCAGCTCGGTCCGATCGATGATCTGCCCGCCGGCACGGCGCGCGTCGTCGAGTGCGGGGGCCACAGCATCGCGCTCTGCCGCGTCGATTCGGGTGAGGTCTATGCGATCGAGAATCGCTGCACGCACGACGATGGCCCGCTCGGCGAAGGCGACCTCGAGGGCGTGATGCTCGAATGCCCGCGCCACGGCGCGCTGTTCGATGTCACTACCGGCGACGCGAAGACGCTGCCGGCTGTCGGTCGCGTCAGCTGCTACACGGTCTCGGTGGTCGAGGGCGAGCTGCAGCTCGAGGTGGACGCTTCGTGACCGCGGCCGTGCTCGACATCGCGGCGATTCGCGCCGACTTCCCGATCCTCTCGCGCCAGGTGCACGGGCGTCCGCTGGTCTATCTGGACAACGCCGCGACCACGCAGAAGCCGCGGCAGGTGATCGACTCGCTCGTCGACTACTACTCCAACACCAACGCGAACATTCATCGCGGCCTGCACACGCTCGCCGAGGAGGCGACCGCCGCCTACGAGCTGACGCGCCGGAAGACCGCCGAATTCATCGGCGCGGCCAGCCCGCGCGAGGTCGTCTTCACGCGCAACACGACCGAATCACTCAACCTGCTCGCCTACACGCTTGGGGCGCGCCTGCGCCCCGGCGACGAGATCATCCTCTCGGCGCTTGAGCACCACTCCAACCTCGTGCCCTGGCAGCTCGTCACGCAGCGCAGCGGCGCGCGCCTCCGCTTCATCGAACTCGATGCGGATGGCGAATTCGACCTCGACCAGGCCCGCACGCTGTTCAACCAGCGCACGCGGATCGTCTCGATCGCCCACATGTCGAACGTGCTGGGCACGATCGCTCCGGTCGCCGAGCTGTCCGAGATGGCGCACGCGGTCGACGCGACGATGATCATCGACGCCGCGCAGAGCGTCCCCCACCTGCCGCTCGACGTCGCGTCGCTGGGCGCCGACTTCGCAGCGTTCTCCGCACACAAGATGCTCGGCCCCACCGGGGTCGGCGTGCTCTGGGGCCGCCAGCAGCTGCTGGCCGACCTCGACCCCTTCCTCGGCGGCGGCGAGATGATCAGCGTCGTCAACCGCGAAGAGTCGAGCTGGGCGGCGCTGCCGCACAAGTTCGAGGCCGGCACGCCCAACATCGCCGATGTGGTCGCCTTCGGCGCGGCGCTTGACTACCTCTCCGGCCTGGGCATGCAGACGGTGCGTGACCACGACCACGCGCTGACCGCCTACGCCATGGATCGCCTCTCGGCGATCGAGGGCCTCGAGATCTACGGTCCACCCGACGCCGAGCGGCGCGGCGCCGTCGTGGCGTTCAACTACGCTGACATTCACGCGCACGATGTCGCTACCATTCTCGACCGCGGCGGCGTCGCGGTGCGTGCGGGCCACCACTGCGCTCAGCCGCTGATGCGCTCGCTCGCCGTGCCCGCCACGGCCCGTGCGTCGTTCTACATCTACAACGAGATGTTCGAGATCGACGCGCTGGTTGACGGCCTGCGTGAGGCCGGCGAACGCTTCGGACTGTCCGTCTAGCGCCAACCCGAGGGAGGCGAGCCACGGTGTCCAGCCGAGAATCCAGCAACCCGATCGATCTCGACGACCTCTACCGCGACGTGATCCTCGATCACTACCGGCAGCCGCGAAATCGTGGCCTGCTGGAGGCGGCCTCGGTCGCCGCCGAGGGCTTCAATCCCTCCTGCGGCGACGAGATTCAGCTCTCGATGATGGTCGACGACGAGACAGTCGCTGAGGTCCGCTTCGGCGGCTCCGGCTGCTCGATCAGCCAGAGCAGCGCCTCGATGCTCACCGAAGCCCTGGCCGGGCGCTCGCTCGACGACGCGCGCGAACTGTCCGGCCACGTGCAGGCGATGCTGACCACCGATGGCTACGACCTCGACGCCGTCGACATCGGCGACCTCGAGGCGCTCAGCGGCGTCGCGCGCTTTCCGGTGCGGATCAAGTGCGGTCTGCTGGCCTGGAAGGTGCTCGACCAGGCGCTGGCGCAAGCCAACGGCGAAGAGATCGACGCCGACACCGATATCCCCACGCGCGTCACGACCAACGGCGTCGGCTAACCGCCGCCCAGACCCGCTTAGCCCTGCGTACCAAGGAGACGAATCCCATGGCCAACGAACAGCAAGTCCTCGACGCCTTGAGGACCGTCTTCGACCCCGAGATCGGGATCAACATCGTCGATCTCGGCCTGATCTACGGGGTCGAGAGCCCCTCGGAGCACGCGGTCAAGATCAACTTCACGCTGACCTCGCCGGCCTGCCCGGTGGGTCCGATGATCATGGCCCAGATCGAACAGGCGGCCTCCACGGTCGAGGGCGTTGAAGAGGTCGAGACCGAGATCATCTTCAGCCCGCCCTGGGACCCGCGCGAGATGGCCTCCGACGAAGCCAAGTTCGAGCTGGGCATCTACTAGCCGCCCGCCTCGCGCAGCCCGCTCCCGCCGCACTCCCCCGCGTCGGGCGCTGCGCGAGTCAGTCGCCGATCGTCTCGCGCTCGCGCGGCGTCAGGTGCTGCACGGCTCTGCGCGCGACCAGCTCAACGGCCGCCGGGGCCACGAGCCGCCGCGATGGGATGCGCGGGTTCGGCAGGAAGTGCGCCAGCGTGAAGAACGCCATCGATGCGACCAGCGCGCCGATGAAGATCTGGAGCAACAGCTCATAGCCGCCCGTTGAGTCGTAGATGTATCCGCCGATGTAGGGCGCGACGACTTGGCCGATCGTCTCGACCATGAACATCGTGCCCATGATCGCCCCGAAGTGAGCCAGCCCGAAGACACGCGGCAGAATCAGCGGCTCCAGTACCGGGCCGCCGGCTGAACCGACCAACCAGCAGAGGATGAACAAACCGATGCCCAGCCACGAACCACCGGTCAACAGCAGCGCGAGGAAGCCGCCGACCAGGAACACCGCCAGCACCACGGACGCCGCTTCGACACTCGGAATCCGCTCCGCCAGGTAGCCGAAGGTCGGTCGGCTGATCGCACCGCCCAGGCCGCCGCCCATCATCAGCCACGAGATCGTGTCGCGCGGGATGCCGTAGGCTTCGTAGACCGGCGTGCCGTTCACCATCCATCCGAACATGCCGAAGAAGAAGCACATGAAGGCCATCGCAATGACCCAGAAATTGGGCGTGCGAAGCGCCTGACCAACCGTCAGGCCCGCGAGCGCGCGGTGAGCCTGTGCGCGCGTGGGCGCCCGCTCGCCGTCGACCTCCAGGCCCATGTCGCTCGGGCGGTTGCGCACGACGAACATGCCGATCGGGAGGAACACCACCGCCAGCGCGAACGCAGCGAAGATGAACGAGAATCGCCAGCCGACGTTGTCGATCAGCTGCTGCATCACGAAGAACAGGATCACGCCGAGCGAGAAACCCGTCGCCATGATCCCGACCGCGCGGCCCCGTTTGCGGTCGAACCAGTTTGAGATCAGCACCTGAAACGGGATGTAGAACATGAAGCTGCGGAAAAAGGCGTTGATCGACTGGTAGAGGTACCACTGCCAGAGCGTCTCGGTGGTCGCCAGCAGCAGGTAGCTGGCGACGGTTAGCACGGTCCCCGCGACGATCGCGAATCGCACTCCGCGCCGGTCGACGAGCTTGCCGGCGAGTGGTGAGGCGATTCCGCTGATCGCGAGCGAGATCGAGAATCCGATCTGCAGACCCGAACGAGACCAGCCGAACTCTTCCTCAAGCGGAGTGACGTAGAGGCCGAGCGCCCAAAACGAGACGCCGGCGGCGACGGCCATGCACACCACAGCGGCGATCAGCAGCCACCAGCCGTAGAAGATGCGTCCCCGCCGGGCGGGCGCCGGATTTGCCGAGAGGGCGATAGCTGCGACCTTCGCGGGCGGCCCGGATCAGCCGCCGGGCTCGATCGTCATGTGATGTCGAACAGAGTCTACGACCGCCCCTCGACCGTGTCTCACACCTCTGTGCCTGGTGGAACGTATCGGGCAGCCGTGCGGAGCACCCGGCGAGCAAGCAGGCGGCCGGAGCGCCTGGCTAGTCGCCGGTCGCCTCGCCGACCCCACTCTCGTGCGGCAGCAGGTGTTGGGCCGCCCGCCGCGCCACCAGGTCGACCGCTCCGGCCAGCGCCGCCCGCGGCGACGGGATGCGAGGGTTGGGAATGTAGTGCGCCAGCGTGAACATCAGCATCGCCGCCGCGAGCGCCCCGATCAGCGCCAGCAGGTACAGGTCGTAGCTCTCTGTGGCGTCGTAGATTGCGCCGCTGGCCACGGGGACGAGGAACTGTCCGATCGTGTCGAGCATGAACATCGTGCCCATGATCGCCCCAAGATGCTTGAGCCCGAACACGCGCGGCAGGATCAGCGCCTCCAGAATCGGTCCACCGGCCGATCCGACCATCCAGCACGCCATGAACAGGCCGACCCCGAGCCACGAGCCGCCTGTGATCAGCAAGACCGCCATCCCCAGCGCCAGCACCCCGGCCAACACCACAGCGCCCAGCTCGATGCTCGGCAACCGCTCCGCGAGATAGCCGAAGGTTGGCCGGCTGATCAGCCCGCAGGCGCCCTGGCCCAGCACGAGTACCCCAATCGCCTCACGACTGATTCCGAACGATTCGTAGACCGGTACGCCGTTGAGGATCCAGCCGAACTGGCCGAAGAAGATCGCCACGAACGCGAGCGCGATCACCCAGAAGTTGATCGTTTTGAGCGTCTCCCGAACGGTCAGGCCGGCCTGTACGTCGGCGCCCGCCGTGTTGGTCAGCGGCGTGGGATCCCCGTCAGGGTGGAGGCCCATCTGGGCGGGGTGGTCGCGCACCACGAAGAGCGCCACCGGCAGAAAGGTGGCACCCAGGACCACCGCCGCGAAGATGAACGACATCTCCCAGCTCACGTTGTCGATGATCTGCTGCATCACCGGCACCAACACCACCCCGCCGGAGAACCCCATCGCGAGGATTCCCACCGCGCGGCCACGCTTGCGCACGAACCAGCGCGACATCAGCACCTGGAACGGGATATAGAACATGAAGCCGCGGAAAAACGCGTTGATCGAGAAGTACAGGTACCACTCAACGATCGACGATGTCGTCGCCAGCAGCACAAATGACGCGCAGGTCAGCGCCGTGCCGAAGATGATCGCGAAGCGGGGACCCTTGCGGTCGATCACCCTGCCGGCCAGCGGCGAGGCCAGTCCCGAGACCAGCAACGACACGGCAATGCCGGTTTGCAGCAACACCCGCGACCAGCCGAACTCCTCCTCCAGCGGCGTTACATAGAGGCCGATCGACCAGAACGCGGTGCCGGTGATCGCCACCATGCAGACGACGGACCCAATCAGGATCCACCAGCCGTAGAAGATGCGTCCCCGCTGGGCGGGCTGAGAATCGGTCAGGAGGGAGATGGCCGAGCACCTCGCGGGCGGCTGGCGCGTCGCCGCCGCGATGCAGCGTCAATCGTCATCGCCCAAGTCTACGACCGCGGAATGGGCGCGCGACTTAGCCCATCGCCATCTGCGGCACGACGACAGGCGCCGCCGCCTCGATCGTCTGGCTTTCCACCGCCACGAAGCCGGTGATCGCATGGTGAGAGCGCAGCTGCAGCCAGGCGCTGCTGCGCTCGCCGCCCGCGTAGCTGATGTTCGCCCGACGGTCCATCCAGGCCTCGCTCACGACGTGCGTCGCCGGGACCTCCTGCGCAGCCGGACCGTCATCGCCGGGCTGCACGACCAGCAACGGGTCGTAGCGCACGACCCCGACGGCCGCCGCGTTGGTCAGCACCGAACTGACCGTGACCGTGAATCCCTCTGAGACGTGGATCGTGGAGTTCACGGCGTCGTCGCTGCGCTCGAATTCGATCTCGCCCAGCGACGGGAGGTAGTTCCAGTGCGACGCGATCGCGTCGCGCGCCGCCTCCGAGTTCACGACTGAAGCGACCACGTACAAGACCGGCAGCATCCCGGCGCGGCAGCCCAGCGCCAGCACCGCCTCGCGGTATGGGCCGACCGGCGAATCGGCGCGGTCGACCACGGTCAGCTTGGCGTAGGGCGGCGCGTAGCGGGTCACGATGTCGGGCAGGTGCTGACGCGCCTGCGGCACGCGCACCTCGAAGGTGACTTGCTGCACCACGGCGGCGCTGATCTCCCAGGGTGGTAGCGGAGCATCGGTCTCACCGCCGACGGCGGCGATCGTGGCGCTATCGAGCAGGCCGGTCTCAGGCATCGATCGTCCCTTTCGTCGGCGTCAGACAGGCGCCGCGTTGCAGAAGCCGAGCCCCCACGCGCCGGCTCCCAGCAGACCGCCCACGGTGGGTCCGAGTTCGGTCACGTGAAGTTCGTCGCAGGGCAGCTTGGCCTCCGCCTTGGCGCGCAGCCGCTCGGCGGCGTCCGGCGCCTGGGCGTGCGTGACGACCACGATCGAGGCGGCGTCGCCGAGCACGGCGGCGGCGCGCTCGATCAGCGCGTCCTCCGCGGCCTCGGCGTGGTCCTCGAGGCTGACCGCCTTGATCCGGTCGCGCGCGCGGAACACCGGCACGCCGAAGTCGAGCTGGCCGATCCCGCTGGCCGATTCAACCGCAGATAGCTCCCCGGCCCGCTCCAGCGTGTCGACGTTGGGCGCGAGCATGAAGATGTCGGCGCTCGGCGTGACGGCGTCCAGCGCTGCCACCACGTCGTCGCCGCTGGCGCCGCTCGCCGCGACTCGGGCCAGTGCGATCGTGATCGCTGCGTAGCAGGCGGTCGAACGCGGCGTCTGGTGCACACGCGCCTTGAATTCGTGAAAGTGCTCGACTTGGCGCTGCGCGAACTCCGCCGTCTCGAACGACGGGCTCGACGTGCCAAAGGCCTGGCAGAGGCAGACGATCCCATCGTCGACGCCGGCGCCGGCTTGCTTGAAGACGGTCTCCCAGTCGGCCTCCGCGACGCCGCTCAGGGTGAGGCGGTCGCCGGCGGCGACCGCGGCGTAGAAATCGGTCGCGCTCTGCTCGCCCTGACGATGGTGGCTCGCGCCGAGCGAGTAGCCGATCGGAGCGGCGCGTAGCCCGCGCGCTTCAAGCAGCGACGCCGGCAGATCAGCCGACGAGTCACAGACGATCGCGACTGTCATGGCGTCTCCTCTCCCTCAGAACGGCGCCCAACTGGCTTCGCGACAACGCATGCCAGCGCGGCGCGGCGAATGCTAGCATCCGCCAACGGCGTATATCGCGAGCGGTCAATCCGGGCAACAGCGACTCCGCGGCAGCTCCGCCGAGAGCATCGAGGCAATCCATGAAGTTCGGCATCTTCTATGAGCACTCCGTGCAGCGCCCCTGGACGGACATCTCCGAGTGGCGCGCCTACCACCAGGCGCTGGAGCAGATCTGCCTGGCCGACGAGCTCGGCTTCGACCAGGTCTGGGAGGTCGAGCACCACTTCCTCGAGGAGTACAGCCACTCCTCGGCCCCCGAGGTCTTCCTCTCCGCGGCCGCCGCGATGACGCAGAACATCCACGTCTGCCAGGGCATCGCACTCTGCCTGCCTGGAGTCAACCACCCCGCCCGGATCGCCGAGCGCGCCGCGGCGCTGGACATCATCGCCTCCGGGCGGTTCGAGTTCGGTACCGGCCGCGCTGCCACCTGGACCGAGCTGGGCGGCTTCCAGGTCGAGCCCGACGACACCAAGGACATGTGGGACGAGGTGATCCGCGCCATCCCGCACATGTGGACCAACGAGATCGCGGGCTGGCAGGGCAAGTACTTCTCGATGCCCGAGCGCGCCGTGCTGCCCAAGCCGGTGCAGCACCCGCACCCGCCGATGTGGGTCGCCGTCTCGAGCCCTGAAACCGCGATCCAGGCCGCCGAGCGCGGCATGGGCCTGCTTGGCGTCTCGATCGGCACGCCCGACCAATACGCCCAGCGCATCGCCGACTACCGCCGCGTGATCCAAAACGCCGACCCGGTCGGCAAGTTCGTGAACAACTGCGTCAACGGCGTCGGCTGGATGTACTGCGGCGAATCGGACGAGGAAGCGACGGCGCTCGGCGGCGCCGGCGCCGCCGCGTTCATGAACGCCGCCGCCCACCTGGTCGGGGTCGGCAACATCTACCCCTCGCCGGCCTACAGCTCGCAGGCCAGTGCGATCCAGCTGCGCGACCGTCCCGGCGACGTGATCAACCCGCTCCAGCAGGGCACCCCGATCGGCTCGCCGGAGACCGTGATCAGCGCGCTGCGCGAGTGGGAAGAGGTTGGTGTTGACCGCATGGTCTTCCTGATCAACTTCGACCAGGTCGTGCCGCACGAGAAGATCCTCGCATCGCTGCGCCGCTTCGCCGCCGAGGTGATGCCGGCCTTCGAAGAGCCCGAGCGCCCGTCTCTGACGACCCTGCCCAACTTCGACGGCGTCGAGGAGATCGGTCTGCTCGCCGCCGCGGGCGGCGGCGCCTAACCCGACATCGCTCCCGACTCGTCAGGGGCAGCCCTCGCGGCTGCCGTTCCCCAGCGGACGAATCGCAGCGTCTGTCTCGCGAACGCGTAAGGGGCAGCCACCACGGCTGCCTCTGCAGGTTCGCAGACAGATTCTGCGGCGTGTCAAATTGGCTGGGATCGCGACCACACGGAGCCAATGGGGAGACGATCGAGATGACGACGGCCAACTACTGACAGCGCACGCGACGGCGGCGGGTGAGCCGGCGCGCCCTCCTGCGCCCCCACCGTCGTCCCTACACCTCCCTCCATCACCCCCGCGCCCCCTCCGTCATCCCTGCACCCCCCCTCTATCACCCCTGCACCCCCCCCCATCAGAGCCTGTCTCAGAAGTCGAGGCGACGCTTAGGGTGAACGGTGCGGGCGGCCAGTGGGGCGGCCGGCGTGGTAGCGGGCTGGGAGGCTGAAGATGCCGTGGCGAGCGATGACGCGCGAGCAGGGCTGGATGTTGCCGCCCTCGCTCGATGAGCTGCTGGCGGACGACCATCCCGCGCGGGTGGTGGCGGCCTTCGTGGACGGGCTGTCGGCGGCGGACTGGGCGGGGCTGGGCGTCGACCTCGGCGGGCAGGCGCTGGGCGGGCCGGCCTATCACCCCCGCGCGCTGCTGAGCATCTGGCTCTACGGCTTCATGAGCGGGACGCGCTCCTCGCGGCGGCTGGAGGCGGCCTGCCGCGAGCAACTGCCGATGCTCTGGCTGAGCGGCTCGCAACAGCCCGATCACAACACGCTCTGGCGCTTCTACAAGCAGCACCGCGAGCGGATGCGCGGGCTGCTGCAGCTGACGGTCCGCACGGCAGTGCGGCTGAACCTGGTCGATTGGGCCGTGCAGGCGGTGGACGGGACCAAAGTGGCGGGCGCCGCGGCGCCGCAGCGGACGCTCGACGCGGAGCAGCTGGAGCGGCTGCTGCAGCGCACCGAGCGCGCGATCGTGGAGCTGGAAGCGCAGAACGAAGCGGGCGAGGGCGCGGCGGCGCCGCGGCTGCCGGCGCAGCTGCAGGCAGCCAAGCGGCTGCGCGAGCAGGTCGAGGCGGCGCGTCGGGAGCTCCTGGAGTCGGACCGCCGGCATACCAACCTGACCGATCCGCAAGCGCGCCTGCTGCGCGGCCGCGACGGCTGGCTGACCGGCTACAACGCGCAGGCGATGGCGGCGCCGCTGCGGGGCGGCGATCCAGCAGATAGCGACGGGGCCGCTGCGGGCGGGGGCGGCGCGCTGGACGAGCGGCCGAACGGCGCGGCTGACGCAGATCACGGTCAGCCGGGCGACGCGCTGCAGCCGGGCGGCTCGAGCGGGGGCATGCTGCTGCTGGCCGCGGAGGTCAGCCAGGATCCGGCCGACACGGCGCAGCTGTTGCCACTGATCGAAGCGGCTGAGGCGAGCGGCGGCGGCCGCCGCGCCGCGCTGACCGTGGCCGACGCCGGCTACTTCGCGGCCGCCAACCTGAGCGCCTGCGCGGCCCGCGGGGCAGCCGTGGTGATCCCCGAACCACGCGCGCCGAGCAACCCCGACTACCACTACAGCCAGTTTCATTACGAGCCCGCAGCGGACTGCTACCGCTGTCCCGCAGGCCAGCCGCTGCAGTTCCGCGGCCTACAGCGGCGGCGCCGCCGCACGCCGGCCCGCGTCTACGCCGCCAAGCCGGCGGTCTGCCGCGCCTGCCCCGCGTTCGGACGCTGCACGAGCAGCCCGCGCGGTCGCCAGATCAAGGTCTCGATCCACGCCCAGGCGCTGCAGGCGCACCGCGGCTGGATGCAGACGGAGGCGGCCCGGCAGGCCTTGCGAAGCCGCCAGGGGCTGATCGAACCGGTCTTCGGGATCATCAAGGAGCAACAGGCCGGGCGCCGCTTCCTGCTGCGCGGGTTGGCCGCGGTCAGCGCCGAGTGGTCGTTGCTGGCGGTCGCGTTCAACCTGCGGATGCTGAGCCGGCGCTGGCCGCACCGCCGCGCAGGCGGCCCGCCGCAGCGCGGCCGCCGCAGCGCTGCGCCGCCCGGCCGCCGCCACCGGCCACGCACACCCGCTCCAGCCGCTCGCCGCACAACTCGCTGCTGCCGACACCGCCCGCGCCCCCGCCGGTTCGCTCCCAGACACCGCTCACACCCCCAGCCGCCCTCCTGAGACAGGCTCCATCACCCCTGCGCCCCCCTCCGTCATTCCTGCGCAGGCAGGAATCCATGCGACCACCATCCCAGCAACCACGCCCCGGACTTTCCGACGGCCCTCCAATCCCTCAATCGCCGCACTCCCTCCTCGTTGCAGCGAAACCCGCCCCACTTCCGTAGCGCCGTCCCGCTGGTGCCTCCGAGATCTCCATCACACAACGGCCACCCCCCCTCCGCCATCCCCTGCGCCCCCCTCCGCCATCCCCCGCGCCCCCCTCCGTCATCCCTGCGCCCCCCTCCGTCATTCCTGCGCAGGCAGGAATCCATGCGACCACCATCCCATCAACCACGCCCCGGACTTTCCGACGGCCCTCCAATCCCTCAATCGCCGCGCCTCCGCCCCGTTGCCGTGGAACCCGCCGACCCTCATCCCTGCGCCCCCTCCGCCATCCCCCGCGCCCCCCTCCGCCATCCCCTGCGCCCCTCCATCATTCCTGCGCAGGCAGGAATCCATGCGACCACCATCCCATCAACCGCGCCCGAACCCCCCGACGGCCCTCCGATCCCTCAATCGCCGCACTCCCTCCTCGTTGCAGCGAAACCCGCCCCACTTCCGTAGCGCCGTCCCGCTGGTGCCTCCGAGATCTCCATCACACAACGGCCACCCCCCCTCCGCCATCCCCCGCTCCCCCCCTCCGTCATTCCTGCGCAGGCAGGAATCCATGCGACCACCATCGCATCAACCACGCCCAGACCTTCCGACGGCCCTCCAATCCCACAATCGCCGCACTCCCTCTCGTTGCAGTGGAACCCGCCGGCCCTCACCTCCCCCTCTACCGGAGCGCCACGACCCCTCCCACTTGACAACTCCCCCGCCACTCGGTCTAATGCCCCCAACAGATTAGTACGGACGTTCTCACATGCACATCCCGCCCCAGCGCCGCACCCGCATCCTCGAAGCCCATCGCCTCCGCCGCCGTGGTCGCTCACTCCGCAACATCGCCGAGCAACTCAATGTCTCGCCCGCCACCATCCACGCCGACCTCCAGTTGCTCGAATCCAACTGGCCCGACATCGCGTCCCCCACCGCGCAGGACGCGCTGCTCGAACAGCTCACACGCCTTCGCGCCCTCGCCGACCAGCTCACGACCGACGGTCCGCTCGCCCCCCTGACCCGCCTGGGCTATGACGACAACGGCCGCCACGTCACCCTGCTCGATCGCTTCGTCACCCAACATCCCCAGCTCATCACCGACCTCCATCGCATCCACTACCACGCCATCGCCGCCGTCGCCCGCGAGCTCCGCCTCACCGCCGACCGAATCCTCACCCCCGCACGCGCCGAGGACGCCGCCACCGCCGACATCGATCCCACCGACGCCGCCCACGAAGCCTTCCCCGAACCTGGCGAGCAACAAACTCCCATCCCGGAACAACCCGTCGCCACCCCTCAGACGCCCCCCGAGCCCGCTCCGGCGGCAGCCCAATCGATCACCCCAACCGATCCACACCAAACCTCGCTGAACGGATCCGATCACCCGGCCCCCATCCCACCAGATACAGAGCCCGCGCCGCCCAGCGAGGAAGCCGAATTTCTCAGCAAACTGATCACAGACACCCCCGACGAACACCAGGAACTCCTCAAAGAGCTGGAAGCCGAACTCGCCGAACTCGGCCACCTCCCCGCCATCCCAGTCCCCATCCCCCAATGACCACCCCCGTCGACCCCGATCCCCTGCTGCCCCCCGCTGACCACATTGAGTGGTCAGCGGAATCCCGCTCTCAATGGCTCTCCCCGAGGAGACCTGCGCGTAATCTCCATTTCCCCTCTCCCCCCGCTCGGCGGGGGGAGATGCCGCAGGCAGAGGGGGGCTCCAGGCGCGCCCTCACCGAATAGCGGAGGCTCCCCACAGTCACTTCGTGACACCGCCACCGGCAGGGAAGGTCGGAGCAGTGCGACTTACGCGCAGGTCTCCACCGGTCGGGTGAATCATGACCTCGGTCGCCTCATCGCGGACCGATATCGCCGGGTTGACACGCTGGTTGGGATCGCGACCACACATAGCCAAGAGGGAGACGATTGAAGTGACGACGGTCAACTACTGGCAGCGAATGCGACGGCAGCGAGTGACTCGGCGTGCCCTCCTCCAGGCCTCGGGCCGCGCCGCAACGCCAGTACGGCGGCAACTATTCCATTTACGCTGCGCCCGGCTGGGACCACTTCGACCCGCACCGCGCCAACTTCGCCCATCCCTTCCTCGTCTTCAACGACACGATGGGCCGGCTGATCCAGGTTGACGACAATCGCGGCCCGATTCTGGCCGCCGACATCGCCTCGCTGCCGGAAATCCCCGACGACGAGACGTACATCTTCAGCTTCGATCAGGGCGCGCGTTTCTGGGACCGCTATCCCACCGAGGGCGGGCGCATGTTCACTGCGGAAGACGCCGCGTCAACATCAATCGGCAGATCGCCGGCGTCGACGCCAACGGCGAGCCCGACGCGCTGTTCTGGCGCGCCTCGGTCTACCAGGAGACGGCGTCGGTCGACGTACCCGACGAGCAGACGCTGGTGCTGAAGACTGATGGGCCCAACGCGACCTGTCTCGAAACGACGCACATGGGCTACTCGTTCCTCACCTTGCCCGAGGCGATCCAAGTTTGGGACCTGCGCTGGCGCGATGAGAACACCAACGTCGAACTGGTCTCAGGGACCGGACCGTTCATTCCGACCGAGTTTGATCCCGACCTGCGCCTGCAACTCGAGCGCAGCCCGGACTATTGGAAGTCGCTCGACGGCCAGCAAATGCCATTCTTCGACAGCATCACCCGGGTCATCCTCACCGACCAGGTGGCCGTCGAGACCGCCTACCGTACCGGCCAGCTCGACAGCGTCTCCCTGAACGCCGTGCAGATCGAGGCGATCGAGGCCGACTTCCCGGACCATGTGCGCTTCGACCGCGGCGTCGTCCTGCCGCTGGCGATGCGCTTCAACTTCAACACCGAGTGGGACCAGAACCCCTGGCTCGACCGCCGCATTCCGTATGCCTTCCACCTCGCCATGGACCGCGACAACATCATCGACTTCGTCTACCTGGGCAAAGGCAAGCCCTCCGCCATCCAGCAGCTCAACTGGTACCACGGCTGGGCCATGCCCGACGACGAGATGCGACAATTGCCCGGCTACAAGCCGGACAAGACTGAGGACATCGCCGAGGCCCGCAAGTTGCTCGGCGCGGCCGGCGTCGAATCGGGTACCGAGTTCTCGCTGATCAACGCCGACATCTTCGAAGGTCTCTACCCGGGCTCGTCGGAGCTCTACAGCAACATGTTCGGCAACGCCCTCGACCTCGAGATCAAGATCGCGATCGAGCCGTACTCCGCAATCTTCCAGCAGCTCGCCGAAGGCAAGTTCCCCGGACACATGCCGATCTGGGTCGGCGGCGGCGCCGGCGACCCCACCGGCGAGTGGAACAACCGGCTCGTCTTCGGCGCCTCCGGCAACAACGAGCGCTACAACTTCCAACCCGTCGAAGACATCGTCAAGCGAATGAAGGTCACCCTCGACGCCAACGCACGGCGCGAGATGGCGCGCGAGGTCTCCTGGATCCTGCTCGGCGAAGATGAGCAATACGGCCTTGACCGCTTCGCCGCCTTCTCCGTGATGGGCAACGGCATCGAGACCTCGATTTACTGGCCCTACCTCAACGTGCCCGAACGCTCCCTGGGGGTCTGGGAGCGCGAGGGCTGGCACTGGCGCAAGGAGTTCTGGCACGACAGCTCCCACCCCGACTACCCCGGCGACCGCGCCTAGCCGCCTCGGCGCCCCCACGGGCAGGTGGGCGGCCGCAGGCCTGAGGGGCTCTGCGGCCAGCGCCGAATCCCCCACCTCGTAGCCCGGCCTGGGTGGCCCAGTTGCTACGCAGTGCTGGCGCGTCGCCGATCCGTCGGTATTCTGAGGCCACCACTGACGGGGGACGCCGAATGGTTCAAGCCACCCAGACCGAATTTCGCCAGCACATCGAGGAGCGCTACCCGCGCCCCGCGTCCCTGCGCGATGGACACGGAGTGACGCTGCGCCTGATGCGGCCCGGTGACTCCAGCACGATCCTCGACTTCGCCCGCAGCCTCCCGGCCGCCGATCTGCTCTTCCTGCGTCGCGATGTGACGCAGGAAGCGGCGGTGGCCGAATGGATCCGCGAGATCGAGGCCGGCAGCACCTACACCGTGCTCGGCTTCGACGGCGACGAGCTGCTCGGCGAGGGCGACCTGCATTACAGCGCCGCCGACTGGACGCGGCACCTCGGCGAGATTCGCCTGCTGCTCTCGCCCAAGGCGCGCGGCCGCGGCCTCGGCCGCATCCTGGCTGAGGAGATCTATGCGATCGCTCAGCTGCTGCGGCTCCAGCTGCTGACGGCGCGCATGGTGCTTGATCAGGCTGCCGCGCAGACCGTGTTCCGGCGGCTCGGCTTCCAGCGCGAGGCCGTGCTCTGGGATTACGTGATCGACGCCGACGGCAAGACCCATGACCTGCTGATCGCCACGCGCCGCCTGCAGAATCCTCGCTAGCCATACCAGGAGAGCTCCGAACAACCCGGATCCGCTCTCCTCTCGCTCCCACTCTCCCCCCGGAGACCTGCGCGTAATCTCCATTTCCCCTCTCCCCCCGCGGAGCGGGGGGAGATGCCGCAGGCAGAGGGGGGCTCCAGGCGCGCCCTCACCAGATAGCGGAAGCTCCCCACCGTCACTTCGTGGCACCGCCAGCGGCAGGGAGGGTCGGAGCGGTGGGATTTACGCGCAGGTCTCCGGAGGGAGAGGGGAGCGTGCTCGCGCGCGGATTTCTTCAGCAGCTTGTGAGTTGAGCCGCTACTCCGCCAGACCGAACTGACGATTGAGCGCCGCGTGGCGCGCTGGGTCGAGTTCGCGCTGCGACAGGTCGGCGTAGGACTCGGCGTAGCGCCAGGCGCGGAACAGCCAGTTGCTGTTCATCCCGAGCTGGCGAGTCGTGAACGGCGAAATCCACTCCCACACGACCAGCCCGCTGCGATTCACCTCAAACATGCGGCCTGACGCCCCCTCGGTGATCAGCGTGTTGCCGTTGGGCAGCCGCGCCGCGCCCGAGATGTGGGCACTGAAGAACTGCTCGCGCGGTTCGCCCTGCCAGGTCCAGACGATCTCATTGTTCTCCGGGTTGACCTCGATCACGCGCGAGTAGGGCAGGTCGAGCGTTCGGTGCATGCCGTTGTCGAAGATCATCACGTTGCCCGAGGGCTGCGCGGTCGCGTGGTGCTGATGCGAGATCTCGGGCCAGCCAAACTCCCATGCCAGCGATGCGTCAGCGCCGTTCTCGCCGCGGTCCACCCGCCCAACCAGCGAGATGCTGCGCGCGGAGAAGAGGATGCCGCCGTCCGCGGTCACGTCAATACTGTTGGCGTGCGACCACTCCCAGCGCCGCTCGAACGGGCAGATGGAGTGGCGGCGCGGATTCAGCAGCTTCCAGAGCTGGATCCGGTCGACCTCTGCCCCGTCGGCGTCGAGCTCGACGATGTCGTCGCCGATCATCCAGTCCGGCGTATAGCGCCGCGCGACGCGCTGCCCGCCGCGAACCTGGCGCGCCAGCTCCTCGTCGATCGGCGTCCACTCCAGGATCACAGTGTGGCCGTTGGCCATGCGCTGGAAGTCGTGATGGAACGCGGGGTTCTCAACCACCGACAGCTCCTGACCGTCCCAGTCGAGCTCGCGCAGCGATGTGCCGCCGCCGCCCAGCTGCCGATAGAGCTGGGGCGGGTCGGGTGGTTTGACTTCGAAGCGCGAAACCGGGGGTCGGGGGACCTCCGGGCCGGGCAGATCCCCGCACAGCGCGAGCAGATTGCCGTTCGGCAGCAGCTCGACGTTGAAGCCGACGCAGCCCTGAAAATCCCAGCGGTGCACGGCGCGGCCCTGCATATCGAGCAGCAGCGCGAACTCTCCGCCGGCAGGCGCGATCAGCGTGTAGCCGCGCGACGCGCGTGCCTGGTCATAGTGGGTCAATCCCACGGGACGATGGATTGGCCAGCCCATGCAATCCTCCAGATTCGTTCAGGCGGGGACGGCGGCGATGCGCGGCAGCACTTCGGCTGCGACCCGCTCGCATTCTTCGAGATGGGGAAACCCGGAGAGGATGAACTCCTCGAAGCCGAGTGAGGCGTAGGCCTCGAGCTCCGCGGCGACCTGCTCGGGCGTGCCGACGATCGCGGTGCCGAGATTGACGCGCACGCGCGAGATGCCGTTCCAGAGCCGCTCGCCGAGCCGGTCATCCTCGACGCGCCGGGCCTGCACGGCGGCGCCCACCATCTGCGTGCCGCGCACCGATGCGGCGCGTTGGGCGAGCACGTCGGGATGGGCCTCGGAGAGCAGTTCGCGCGCCGCGTCCCAGGCTTCGGCCTCGCTATCGCGCACGACCAGGTGCGTGCGCAGGCCGAAGCGCGGTTCGCGGCCCGCGGCGAGGTACGCGGCGCGGGCGCGCTCGAGTAGCGCCGCCATCTCGTCTCGCGGCTGAATCCAGCAGAGCAGCAGATCGCCGCGCCGGCCCGAGAGCCGCAGCGCGGCGTCCGACGCGCCGCCGAGATACCAGGCGGGCACGGGCGGATCCGGCCTCGGCGCGACGATCGCCTGGCGCAGCTGCACGCTCGCGCCGTCGTAGTCGAGCGGTCCGCCGTCGCGCCAGAGGCGATTGCAGGCGTCGATGAACTCGTCGGCATGGGCATAGCGGTCGTCGTGCGAGCGCGTCGCGCCGATCCGCTCGTTGTCGCCCTGAATTCCACCGGGCACGATGTTGATGTCGACGCGCCCGCCCGAGATTTCGTGCAGGGTCGCGGCTTGCTGGGCGAACAGCCCCGGCGAGATGCTGCCGGGCCGCACGGCGATCAGCAGGCGGATCCGCTCGGTCGACGCGAGCAACGCCGTGGCGCTGGTCCAGGTCTCGGCCAGCGGCGCCGACTGCTCGAACAAACCGTTCGAGAAGCGCGTTGGGATCAGCAGCGAGTAGAAGCCCAGCCGCTCGGCGGTCTGTACGACCGAGCGGAGGTAGTCAAACGTCGGCGGACGCTCGGCCCGCAGCGTGCCAATGCGCGCCCCGTCGCCGTCGATCGGCACGAACCACGAGAACCGAGGCGTGCCACGATCAGCCATGCCGCGCAGGGTAGCCCGCGCGCGCGGCGGCGCAGCATCAGTCGGCGAGGAAGGACTCGACGGCGTCGAGGAATGTCTCGAGCTGATCGTGGTGGACCCAGTGGCCGGCGTTCTCGACGCCGATGAGCTGGGCCTGGGGGAAGGAGTTGGTTCGCTCGTCGCCGTGCGGGTCGCCGGCGCTTTCGAGACCGTTGACCAGCAGCGCGGGCATCCGCACGCGATTCCAGATCTCTTCGGCGTCGGTCTCGTTGAACGGGTAGGGCGAGGAGGAGCGCGCGTAGTTGTCGAACTTCCAGGCGAACGTGCCGTCTTCGTTCTGGTTGACGGCGTGCGTGGTGAGGTGCAGCGCCTGCTCATTGGAGAGCCGAGGGTTGGCCGCGCGCATGCGCGCGATCGCGTCCTCGAGCGAGGCGTAGCGGTGCGGCAGGCGGCCGGCGAATCCGCGCGTGCTCTCGATCCACGATGACATGCGCTGGTCAGCGGGGCGCTCGGAGTGTGCGTCGATCTCGCGCCGCGAGGGGCTGAGTCCCTCAACGGCGATCAGGCGCGCGACGTTCTCGGGGTAGATGCCGGCATACTCGAGGCAGATGCGGCCGCCGAGCGAGTGCCCGAGCAGAGTGACCGGCGCGAGGTCCTGCTGGCGGACCAGGTGGGCGAGGTCGTAGACGTAGTCGATCATCGCGTAGCCCGAACCGATCACCCACTGCGAGTCGCCGTGGCCGCGCAGGTCCGGGGCGATCACGTGGTAGCGGTCGCGCAGCGCCAGGGCCACCCAGTCCCACGAGCGGCAGTGGTCGCGTCCGCCGTGCACGAGGATCAGCGGCGGCGCGTCGGGGTTGCCCCAGTCGACGTAGTGCAGGCGCAGGCGCTGCGAAAAGTAGGTGTGCGAGGCGGGGTAGTCGTTCAGCTCAGGCATGCGGGGAGCGTATCCGACGATCGGGAATGCGCTAGGAAAGCTCTGAACAAGCCGGATCCGCTCTCCCCCCCGCTGACCACATTGAGTGGTCAGCGGAATCCGGATCTCCTCTCCCCCCGCTCTGCGGGGGGAGATGTCCCGTAGGGACAGAGGGGGGCCCGATCCTGTCCGACCAGATACAGCGACGGCAGTGAGTCGGAACCGCAGCCCCCCTCTGCCTGCGGCCTCTCCCCCCGCAAAGCGGGGGGAGAGTTGTTCAGAGCTTTACTGGCGAGGCGGGAGGGGCGCATCGCGGGGGCATATCCCAGGCAGGGGGGCTCAGGAGAGCGCCAGATTATTGCGGTGCACGACCTCGCTGCCGAAGTCATAGCCCAGCGTGGACTCGATCTTGGTTGAGCTCTGGCCGCGGATCCGCTCGATGTCGGTGGCGGAGTAGTTGCTCAGGCCGACGCCGATCTGCGCGCCTTCGGGATCGTGCAGGGCGACGATGTCGCCGCGCTCGAAGCGGCCGTGGACGGCGACGATGCCGGCGGGCAGGAGGCTGCGGCCCTGTGCGCCGATCGCGCGGGCCGCGCCGGCGTCGAGCACGAGCGCGCCGCCCTCGCCGAGGCCGGCAAGCAGCCAGCGCTTGCGGCTCTCACGGACGCTGGCGGCGGCCGGCACGCAGGTCCCGATCTGCTCGCCGCGGGCGATCCGCACGATCGCGTCGGGCTCGCGTCCGTTGGCGATCACGACCGTGGTGCCGCTCGAGGCGGCGAGTTGTGCGGCTTCGAGCTTGGCACGCATGCCGCCGCGGCTGCGTTCCCCGACCGCGCCGGCGATCGCGAGCATCTCGCTGGGGCGCGGCAGGTCTCGGAGCAGCGTGGCGTCGGCGTGGATGCGTGGGTCGCGGTCGTAGACGCCGTCGACATCGCTGAGCAAGATCAGCAGGTCGGCGTCGATCAGGTTGGCGACGAGCGCGGAGAGCGCGTCGTTTTCGCCGAACGAGCCGCCGCGCAGCTCTTCGTCCGCGACGACATCGTTCTCATTGATGATCGGCACCACGCCGAAGCGGAGCAGGCGCAGCAGGGTGTTGCGGACGTTGAGATAGCCGAGCCGCTCGGCGACATCGGCACGGGTGATCAGCGCTTGCGCGGCGGTCAGATCGTGGCGCTGGAGGAGCTGGTCGTAGCGCTCCACGAGATGGGCCTGGCCGATCGCGGCGAGGGCCTGGCGCTGGCCGATGCTGGTCTGGTCGCTGCGCGCGCCGACGCGGGCGCGTCCGGCGGCGACGGCGCCGCTGGTGACGATCGCGACCTCGGCGGAGTCGGCGCGCAGCTCGGCGATCTGGCGCACGAGGTCTTCGAGCACCAGCGTGTCGAGCCGATCACCGCCGGCGGTGAGCAGATTCGTGCCGAACTTCGCGATCACCCGCTGCGGGCGTGGTGCCGTCACGGTCGGTCTCCCTGGGCACTGCGGCGGGGCTTGGGCGCAGTCGCGTTGCGGTGCCGCATAATCACACTATGCACGTTGACGTTCAGCATTGGTTGCGATGGTGGGGCCTGCATGTGACGTGGGCGTTGCATGACGCACGGACGCTGACGAAACGGACGGTCGCGGAGTTCTTCGACGATCACTGCACGCAGCTCGCGGCATCGATGTCCTATTACATCCTCTTCTCGATCTTCCCACTCGCGATCCTTCTGGTCTCGATCGCAGGTCTCATTCTGACCGACGATGCGCTGCGCGAGCAGGTTGTTGATGCGTTGCTGGAGGCGCTGCCGGTCTCGTCGGGGGCGGCGCGCGAGGACCTCGAGTCGTTGATCGACCCGATCGCGCAAGGTCGTTCGGCGGTCGGGTTGCTCTCGATTCTGGGCTTGCTGTGGGGCGCATCGGGGATGATGGGGGCGCTGCGCTTCTCGCTCAACACCGCCTGGGATCACGAGTATCGACGTCCGTTCGTGCGCGGCAAGCTGGTCGACTTCGGGCTGGTACTCGGCGTCGGCGGGCTGCTGGCGCTGTCGATCGGGGCGACGTTGCTGCTGCAGGTCGCCCGCAACGTGAGCGGCGACATCGCGGATGCGCTCGGGCCGTTCGGACCCGGCGCCGGCGGGTTGGTGACCGTGATCGCGCTGCTGGCGCCGTTCCTGCTCACCACGACGACCTTTGTGCTGGTGTTCACCGTGGTGCCCAGCGTGCGCGTGCGGAAGCGCGACGCGCTGGCCGGGGCGCTGCTCTCGGCTGTGCTCTTCGAGCTGCTCAAGAACGGGTTCGCCTGGTATCTGAGCAACTTCTCGAACTACGACGCGGTCTACGGATCGCTGGGCGCGACGATCGCGCTGCTGTTCTTCATCTACCTCAGCGCGTGCGTGATGCTGTTGGGCGCGGAACTCGCGGCCGAGTGGCCGCGGGTGCTGCACGGGCACTACGACGCCGAGCTCGATTCGGTCACCGGCGGTCGCACGGGACCGTGGTATCAGCGCGCGCTGCTGGCGGCGACGGGACTGGTGTTGGAGGAAGACGACACGCCGGAGGCGACGCCGGATCTGGAGGCGAGCGCGGCGCGCCAGGATCGTCGTGCGGCGGAGCGGGGCAAGCGGCTGAAACGGTAGGCAAGCTCTAAATGACTCTCCCCCCGCTTTGCGGGGGGAGATGCCGAAGGCAGAGGGGGGCTGCGGTCCCGACTCACCGGCGTGGCTGTATCTGGCGAAGCGGGGACGCCCCCCTCTGTCACTCCGTGACATCTCCCCCCGCAGAGCGGGGGGAGATTGGGTCCGACTTGCTCAGAGGATTCCTGGACGCCCCGCAACCGGGACGGATCAGGCGCGGTCCAGTGAGAACTGGAGCTGTGCGCCCTCGATGCTGGCCGAGGCTTGGTGGGTGCGCTCGTTGGCGCTGAAGGCGATGTCGGTCGCGAGCGTCTCGGCGGCGATCAGGTCTTCGAACGTTGCGAGGGCGGCGCCCAACTCCTCGTCGCCCGTGGCGAGCGTGAGGGCGATGCGGTCGACGGGATCGAGTCCGCTGTCACGGCGGAGATTTTGGATGCGGTGAATGACCTCGCGCGCGAGGCCTTCCTGGGCGAGCGACTCGCTGACATCGGTGTCGAGCGAGACGCTGCAGACCTCGTCTTCAGCGCTGGCAGCCGCCGAGTCGCCGCCCGTTTCGCTCTCGATCAGCAGGTCGTCGGGGCCGAGCGCGATGCCCTCGATCTCGACGGTCTGACCGGCCTCGACAGCCTGAGCGATGTGCGAGGCGAGCTCGGCTGGCAGCGACGTGAGCGCGCCGCGCAGCCCGGGCAGTTGCGGGCCGAGGCGGGGGCCGAGCACGCGCAGGTTCGGCTTGATCGTGTAGCGGCGCGAGCTTGAGCCGGCCTCGGCGAGGCTGACGCGTTTGACGTTGAGTTCGTCGGCGATCGTGCCGGCGTGGCGCTGGACGGTTGCGGCGTCGGCGGCGCTGCGGACGGCGACGCTGACGGCCGCGAGCGGCTGGCGGACCCGAATCCCGGCCGAGCTACGGGCCGCCCGTCCCAGCGAGGCGACGCGTTGGACGAGGGCCATCTCGTCGTTCAGCGCGTGGTCGATTTGGTCGGCGTCGGCAGTCGGCCAGTCGGCCAGATGCACGGACTCGGCGGCGTTCTGGTCGTGCTCGGCGACTAGGTTGCGCCACATCTCCTCGGCGAGGTACGGCGTCAGCGGCGCGAGCAGCCGCGCCAGTGTCGTGAGCACGGTGTGCAGCGTCTCGTAGGCGGACCTCTTGGCGACGAGATCGGCGGCTGCGCCGGTCCGGGCAGAGGACCAGAAGCGACGGCGGCTGCGGCGCACGTACCAATTGCTGAGCACGTCGACAAAGCGTTCGAGCGCGCGGGCGGCCGCGGTGGCGTCGTAGTCGTCGAGCGCGGCGGTCTCACGCTCGACCAGCTCGTTGAGCTCGCTGAGGATCCAGCGGTCGAGGTCAAGCCTGGGCGTCGGCGGGTCGCTCGATGGCCGCCAGCCGTCGATGTTGGCGTAGGTGACGAAGAACGCGTAGGTGTTCCAGAGCGTGTGCAGGAAGCGCCGCTGGGCCTCGCCGACGAGGCGCTCGGAGAAGCGGCGCGGATTGCCGGCGGGTGAGGCGACGTAGCAGTACCAGCGCAGCGCGTCCGCGCCGTGGGCGTCGAGCACCGACCAGGGGTCAACCACGTTGCCGCGCGACTTGCTCATCTTCTCGCCCTGCTCGTCGAGGATGTGCCCGAGCGAGATGACGTGCCGGAAGGAGGTCGGCACCGGGACGGCCGCGGCGCTGTGCAGCAGCACGGCCTCGGCGTGCAGCGAGTAAAACCAGCCGCGCGTCTGGTCGACGGCCTCGCAGATGAAGTCGGCGGGGAAGCGCTCGTCGAACGTCGCCTGGTTCTCGAAGGGATAGTGCCACTGGGCGTAGGGCATCGCGCCGCTGTCGAACCAGGCATCGGCGACTTCGGGGATGCGTGTGGCGGTCCCGCCGCAGCTCTCGCACTTGACCAGCACGTCATCAACGACGGGGCGGTGCGGGTCGCTGAGGTCGGGCGGCCAGCTGGCGTCGTTGTTGGCGTCGTGGTCGAGCGCGCGGTTGCGCAGCTCGTCGAAGGAGCCGACGCAGCTGGTGTCGCCGCACTCCTGGCAGCGCCAGATCGGCAGCGGAGTGCCCCAATAGCGCTCGCGGCTGACGGCCCAGTCGACGTTGTTCGAGAGCCAGTCGCCGTAACGGCCGTGGCGGATGTGCTCGGGATGCCACTGGATCAGGTGCTCGTTGCTGTCTTCGAGCGCGCCGCGCAGCCGGCTGGTGGCGATGTACCAGGAGGGCTTGGCGTAGTAGAGCAGCGGGGTGTCGCAGCGCCAGCAGAACGGGTAGGTGTGGCTGATCGTCTCGCGGCGCGGCAACATGCCGCGCTCGGCGAGGTCGGACATGATCTCCTCGTCGGCGTCCTTGACCCATTTGCCCACGAACGACGGGCCGAGCGAGGGATCGCCGCTGATGATCCCGCGCAGGTCGACGGGCTGGCGAAAGAGCAGGTCGCGATCACGGCCGAGCAGGTAGTCGTCCTCGCCGAAGCCGGGCGCGATGTGGACGATCCCGGTGCCGTCCTCCATCGAGACGAAGCCGGCGGTGACGACGCGTCGAGCGGGCAGTTCGCCCTCGCATTCGACCAGGCGTGGGCCGTCGAAGCGCCAGGTCGGGTTGCCCCATGCGTCAGGGTCGTAAAGGCCCTCGTAGGTCACATCTTCGAGCTCGGCGCCGCTCACGCGGGCGACGACGCGTGCGCCGTCGGCGATCTCGACGCCGTCAAGCGCTTGCTCGACGAGGCGCTCGGCGAAGAGCAGGCGGTCGCCGTTGGCGAGTTCGACCGCTGCGTAGCTCTCATCGGCGGCGACGGCCAGACCGCTGTTGGCGGGCAGGGTCCACGGCGTGGTGGTCCAGGCCAGGAAGTCGGTGACGCCGTCGTGCCGGAGTGCCGTGGGCAGCGAGTCGTTGTGGGCGCGGAAGCGGATCCAGATGCTGGGGTCAACGGTGTTTTCTTCGTAACCCTGCGCGACCTCGTGGCTGGAGAGCGACGTTTCGCAACGCGGGCAGTGCGGCGTGGTGCGGCGGGCTTCGTAGATCAGGCCCTGGTCCCAGAGGGTCTTGATGATCCACCAGCACGACTCGATGTACTCGGGCGTGTAGGTGCGGTAGGCGTCGCTCATGTCGATCCAGAAGGCGACGCGATCGGTCATGTCCTCCCACTGCTCGACGTAGCGCATCACGGATTCGCGGCACTGGCGATTGAACTCGGCGATCCCGTAGTCCTCGATCTCGGCCTTCGAGCGCAGGCCCAGCGCGCGCTCGACCTCGAGCTCGACGGGCAGGCCGTGGGTATCCCAGCCGCCCTTGCGGGGCACGCGCATGCCGCGCATCGTCTGGTAGCGGGGGAACAGGTCCTTGAAGACGCGCGAGAGCACGTGGTGCACGCCGGGCGCTCCGTTCGCGGTGGGCGGGCCTTCGAAGAAGGAGAAGATCCTGTCGGCGGGGCGCTCTTCGATGCTGCGACGGAAGATCTCGCGCTCGCGCCAGAAGTCGCGGACGCGCGCCTCCAGCTCGGCGTGTGGGAGCATCGTGCCGACCGGCCGGAATGGACCCGTGGCGACCTCAGTCATCGCTCGGCTCCTCCGTTTCGGCGGGCGGCGCCGTGTCGGGCACCCGCTCGGCGATGATCAAGTCAGCCAGCTCGCAGATCAGCGCGCGAGTCTCGCCGTCGAGCTCGGCATCCATGCGGTCAACCATGAAGCGGACGTAGGCGCGCGCCTGCCGGCCGGAGGTCACTTCGTCGGCGACGAGGGCTTCGTCAACCAGCCCCTGAGCGACGCTGCCGGGGTCCTGGCGAATCTCGCGGACGCGTTCAGCGACTTCGCGTTGTTGTGGGCTGGGTCGGCGTAGCAGGCGTGCGAGGCGACCGCGGTCGTCTTCCGGCTCCGGCATCTGCGCTCCGTGGGGGTCTGGATCAGGCGCGGCTGCGTTCGCTGTCGGGAATTTCGGCGCCCGGCTTGGGCGGAATCAGACCGTTGCGCAGGTCCTGGTTGATGCCGTCGACGTGGCAGGGCCGCTGGCCCCAGCGATTCTGCATTTCGTCCATCTGATAGCCGAGCGTCATGATCCGCTTCACCGTCGAGCAAAAGACGGGCCGGTCGCCGCGCGGCAGGAAGGGCACTTCGATCATGTCGCCGCACATCGCGCAGGCGGCGGGATGCATCTGTCGCGGCGTGCGGCCGCCGAACGAGGCGGCGCCGCCGTAGCGGACGTAGCCCGAGGATGATTCGAGCGTGGTACGCGCGCTCTTGCGCGCGGTGCGGCAGTCGGGGCAGCGCACGGGGTCGTTCTGCAGCCCCTTGCTGGCGTAGAACTCCTGCTCGCCGGCGGTGAAGATGAAATCTCGCCCGCAGTCGCGGCAGAGAATTGACCGATCCTGCATCGCCATCGTGTACCCCTCTGGTGGCCGCTAAGCCGTGCGTAAGCCGTCCGTGAGCCGTCGCTGAGCGATCATCGTGAATCCCGGCCCGCATTCGACGATATCAGAGCGTCACTCAGCCGCGAACGCGCGCGAGCGCCTGTTCGACGCGTGCGAACAGAGCGGACGCCTCGTGGTGGCGCAGGATCAGGCAGACCGCGCCGTAGATCACCGCGCCGCTGACCGAGCAGGCGAGCATCGCGAACCAGGAATCGGCCCCGAAGCGTGGGTCGGCCCCGAGCAGCTCGAGCAGCACGAACACGACCTGGGCCATCACCGCGGAGGCGAGCAGGGTCTTGAAGATCGAGCCGAACAGGGCTCGCGACCAGAGCCTGCCATCGAGCCGCAGGTTGAGCAGCACGAACAGCAGCAGCGCCTCGCCGATCGTGGCGATCGAGAGCGCGAGCGCCAGCCCGCGCAGCTCAAGCGCATCGACCAGCGCGGCGGCGAGGATCAGGTTGGCGAGCATCGAGCTGATCGCCAGCGCGACGGGCGTGCGCGTGTCGCCGAGCACGTAGAAGCCGCGCGAGAGGATTTCGATCGCGGCGTGGGCGAAGAGGGCGATCGAATAGAAGAGCAGCGCCTCGCTGACCAGCTGGGTGGCGGCCGAGTCGAAGGCGCCGTGCTCGAGCAGCGTCTTGACGATCGTGTCACGCAGCATCAGCATCCCGACGCTCGCGGGGATGCTGAGGAAGAGCGTGAAGCGCAGCACCTGGCTGACCATCCGCTCCACGGCCTCCTTGCCGCCGGTGGCCGCGCGCTCGGCGAGCGTGGGGAAGATCGCGGTGGCCAGCGACATGCCGAACAGGCCGACGGGGAACATCAGGATCAGCCAGGCGAAGTTGAGCGCGGAGATTGAGGAGTCGCCCACGAGCGAGCCGAAGAAGGTGAGCGCGATCAGGTTGATCTGGGCGGCCGCGAGGCCGAGCATCCGCGGGCCCATCAGCCGCAGCACCTCGCGGACGGCCGGCTCGCGGAGGCTCAGCGAGGGGCGCAGGCGCGCGCCGACGGCGGAGAGGGCCGGCAGCTGGATCAGCAGGTGCGCGCCCGTTCCGGCGATCACGCCGATCGCGAGCGCCTCGACGCCGAAGCGCTCCGGCAGCAGCAGCGCGCCGAGGATGATCCCAAGGTTGTAGAGCATCGGCGCGATGCCGGGCAGCAGGAAATGCCGCCGGGCGTGGAGCATTCCGGTGATCATGCCCGAGATCGCAAACAGGATCGGCGAGATCAGCAGGACGCGGGTGAGGAAGATCGCGTCGTTGAGCGCCTCCTCCTGCACGCCGCTGTCTTCGCCGAGGCCGGGCGCGAGCGCGGGCACGATCAGGTCGGCGAACATGAAGAACAGCACCGCGAGTGCGATCGTGCCGATCAGCACCCAGTTGAGCACGATGCTTGCGAGACGCCAGGCGGCCCAGTCGCCGCGGTCGTTGAGCACCCGCGCGAAGACGGGGATGAAGGCGGCGGCCAGCGTCGCGCCGGCGAGCAGCTGAAACACGAGGTCGGGCAGCCGCATCGCGACCCAGAAGGCGTCGAGTTCGACGGTCGCGCCGTACTGGTCGGCGATCACCACCGCGCGGGCCGCGCCGAGCAGACGACTACCGAGGAAGGCGAAGCCGAGCAGCACGGCAGCGCCGGCGACGCCGACCGACGGCCCGAGCAGCAGGTCGCGCAGGCTCGGTCGGCGACCGGACGGCGGCGAGATCGTCGGCGTAGCGATTGGCCTGGCTCCCCCACGGTCACGCACGCCGCACGCCGCGTGAGCCACGCGCGCGAGGCGCCCGGCGCCGCACGGCTGAACGCGCTCGGCGGCTCGGCCACTGTGGCACGCCCGGCGCGGAGCCGTTGGACACTCCCCAGAGTCGTGTTTACGATAGCTGTGGTTCGAGGAGGAACGCCGTGCCGAATAAGGCCGCCGCCATCAAGTATCTACGCGCCTCGCAGCGGCGCCGCATGCGCAACAAGCCGGTGCGGACGTACGCCCGCACGACCGTGCGCGCCGCGCTGGAGGCGATCGACGACGCATCCGACACGCTGGAGAGCGCCGACTGGGGCGACGCCGAAGCGCGCATCCGCGACGCGGTCAGCGCGCTTGACCGAGCAGCGCAGAAGGGCGTGATCCACGCCAACACGGCCGCGCGCCGCAAGTCGCGGCTGCTGCGTCAGTTCCATCACGCCCGCAACCCCGACGCCCCGTCCAACCCGCGCGTCCCCAGCCCCGTACCCGCCAAGGTTCCTTAGCCGGCGGGCGGCCTGTTGATCTGAACAATCTCCAGTGGGATTGTCGCCACCGCACTCCCGTCGAATGCGATGCGAAACTCGTGGGATCCCCAACGATTGAATTGAAGGTCATTGAGCTCCAAGACGAATCTTGCGCCTCCACGCGGGGCTTCTTCGGGGTCAGTCAGAGGAAATCGTTGTGCAACGGCCGGCACGGCATCGTGACCGTCAGCGTCAACGATGCGAAGCTCCATGTCGTGTTCGCCTACCTCATCGCGCCCGTATGAGATTCCCAACACCAAGCTGAGTCTTGGGTGGCGCAGCGGGATCTGAGTCATTCCAAGCACGTTGATGCCGATCCCCAACGCGTGGAGTTTTCCACCCGACTCAACGGCAACGTCGCACAGGAATGCCAGCTGAATGTCCACGGCTGACGTTCGCCCTTTCAGCTCAAGCGCTTAAGCACCCCGTCCACGTAGCGATAGGCGTCTGGCTTCGTAGCGGAGCGGTCGACATCAGGGCCGCTGACGCCGATCAAGCCGTCCGCGATGAGCGTAGAGCCGCGCACGGTAGGGTAGATATTGTCAAGGGTGAACACCTTGAGCGTGTCGATGTGGTCGACGGTGTTGATCTTCCCTCCGAATCCGTGTGCGAGGAGCACGGTTTGCAGTCGACGATTCTCCGGCAGGCCGTCCATGTCGATGCCGCCGGCGATCTGCAGAAACTCGACACCAACTACGTGACCTTGGCTGTCGTAGTCAACCATTCGGTAGTCGCCGAACTCACCCGTGGTGTGGATCGCAGCATCGCTGAGGCGGACATAGAGGATATCGCCCGCATCGTTGACATTCACTCGTTCGGCGTCGGCCATGGGGCCCTCGATTCTCCGTGGTCTATTCGTTTCGCCATGCCGTGGTCGCGACGACGGGAGGGTTGGAATCCTTCCGAACGTAGACTTTACACACCCTGCCCTCAATGCTCCGTTCGTAGATTTCACAGGGAGGGTTTGGCGGCCTCGCAATCGCCGGTCGCACTCGGTCAGGGTCTTCGAGTGTCAGGCGGATGTTTGACTCTGTCACCCCTCGTGCGCGCATTTGCTCGCGGGCATGCGATTCGTAGACGATCATAGAGCGATCATGATGAATGCAGAACGTGCTGTGCGCGACCGCCTGCACAGCGCGAGGCGAACCGCCAAAGCGACAATTGTGAGGCGCGATAGGATGGCGGCATAATGCGTGCCCTGATCTTTGAGCGGGCGGGGGAGATTCGCGTCGGCGAGGTTGCCGACCGCGCGCCGGCGGCGGGCGAGGCGCTGCTGGAGGTGCGGGCGGCCTCGGTCTGCGCCTCCGATCTGCGGGTCTATCGGGGCGAGAAATATGCAATGGCCGGGGTCGTGCCGGGGCACGAGTTCGCCGGCACGATCGTGGCCGTCGGAGATGGCGTGGAGACGGTCGAGCTGGGCGCCGATGTGGCCGTCTACCCGATCATCTCCTGCGGCGGCTGCGCCTTCTGCCGGCGCGGGCTGCGCAACCGTTGCAGCAACCGCCAGACGCTGGGCTACGACCAGAACGGCGGCCTGGCCGAGCGGGTGCTGCTGCCGGCGGCGCTGGTCAGCCAGGGCCACGCGGTCGCGCTGGCGCCGGGAGCTGATTTCGAGCGCGCGGCGCTGACCGAGCCAACTGCGTGCGTGCTCAATTCGCTGGAGTCGTGCCGCTTTCGCGCGGGCGTCAGCGTCGCGATCATCGGCGCGGGCCCAATGGGGCTGCTGCATGTCGTGCTGGCGCGGGCGCTTGGGGCGGGAGCGATCGTGGTGGCGGAACCTGTCGAGTCGCGGCGTGCGGCGGCCGAAGCGGTCGGCGCGGATCTGGTCGTGGATGGACATCCCGACAGCCTCCGGGCGGCAGTCGATGAGGCGACGCGCGGCGAGGGCGCCGACATCGTGATCGTCTCCGTCGGGCTCGATGGGCTCACGGAGATGGCGTTGAACGTGGCCGGGCGGCAGAGCTCGGTCAACCTGTTTGCCGGCTTCCCGCCGGAGTCATCGGCGCTGGTCGACGTCAACGCCCTGCACTACCAGGAGGTCTCGCTGACCGGGACGCAGAACGCGACGCCCGACCAGTTTCGGCGCACCGCCGCGATGATTCCCAGCCTCGACGGGCTGAACCGGATCGTGTCGCACCGCTTCGCCCTGAGCGAGGCGACGCTGGCGTATGAGTCGCGCCAGGACCCGTCGGTGCTGAAGACGGCGGTGCTGCCGGACGACCGCCTCGGATGACTACGCCCGACTCCTACGATCTGCTCGGGATCGGGCCGGCGCTGCGCGACGCGCGGATTCGCCGCGGCCGCTCGCTGAACCAGGCGCACCAGGCGACCCGCATCCAGCGCGCGTATCTCGAGGCGTTGGAGCAGGAGAACTGGGCCGCGCTGCCGGCGGCGCCGTTTGCGCGGGGTTTTTTGGCCTCCTACGCCGAGTACCTGGGCCTCGACAGCGGGCCACTGCTCGATCGCTTCCCGCTCGCGGCAACGGGGCCGGGCGAGGGGCTCGCGCGGCACACCGACGCTCCGACGACCGATCAGCGGACGCTGGCGCGCACCGCGGACGATCGGATGGAGCGGCCGGGTGTACATCTGGGGCCGTGGCTCGCGGCCGCGGTGGTGGTGCTGGTCGTGATCGCCGGCGTGGTCGCGGTGATCACGCTGCGCGACCCGGTGATCGCGCCTGAGCCGGCGCGTACCGTGCCGGGCATCCCGTCTCAAGGTGGCGACATCGAGGCGGCAGCTGAAGCGGTGATCAACCGTCCCGAGATCAGCCGCGACCCGTTGCCCGACCTGCGGCCCTACAGCGCTCGGGAGGCGATCAACTATGTGCAAAACACCGGCGCGCCGTACGTGCTGATTCGGGTCCACGATGACACGCCGGCGGGCACGGTGATCGAGCAGACGCCGCCGGGCGGCGAGCAGATTCCCTCCGATGGCTCGGTCACGCTCGTGATCAGCAGCGGCCCGCGCGTCCAGGCCGCGGGCGGCTGATGCGCTACCACATCGTCACGCTGGGCTGCCCCAAGAACACGACCGACTCGGCTCGGATTTCGCGCTCGCTCGAGGCGGCGGGGCATCGCTCGACCGCGCAGCGCGCTGACGCCGACCTGGTCGTGCTGAACACCTGTGGGTTCATTGACGACGCGAAGGCCGAGTCGGCCCAGGCCGCAGCACTGCTGGCAGAGGAGCGAAGCGGCGCTCAGCGCCTGTTCGTGGCGGGCTGCTGGTCGGAGATCGAGCGCGAGCGCGTGTCGTCGGTGGTGGGCGTGGACGAGATCTTCGGGATCGAGGCGTGGGACGAGATCAGCAGCGCAGCCGGCCAGACCGACGTCACCGCCGAGCGAGACATCCCGACCGGCGGCGTCGGACAGGCGGGGCAACCGTCGGCCTATCTGAAGATCTCGGACGGCTGCGCGCGACCCTGCACCTTCTGCAACATCCCGCAGATCAAGGGTCGGCAGTTTCGCTCGGCGACGCCCGATGAGCTGGTCGCGGAAGCGCGCGAGCTGACCGATCGCGGCGCGCGCGAGCTGGTGCTGGTCGCGCAGGACAGCACGTCGTACGGCTCGGAGTGGGGCGATCCGCACGGCCTGGCGCGGCTGCTCGAGCGTCTGGCGACGGAGGTCCCGGCGGCGCGCTGGCTACGGCTGATGTACGCCTACCCGGGCTTCGTCACGCCGAGCCTGGTCGAGACGATGGCCTCAATCCCACAGGTCTGCCACTACCTCGACATCCCGCTGCAGCACGGCAGCCCCGATGTGTTGCGGCGGATGAAGCGTCCACACAACATGCAGATGGTGCGTGAGACGCTGGAGCGGCTGCGCGTGGCGATGCCGGACATCGCGATCCGGACGACGTTCATCGTGGGCTTCCCCGGCGAGACGAAGCGGGAGTTCCAGGAGCTGCTCGATTTCTGTCGCGAGGCGCGATTCGATCGCGCCGGCGCGTTCACCTATTCGCCGCAGGCGGGAACACCGGCGGCCGATCTGGGCGCGCAGCTCTCGGAGCGCACGAAGCAGCGTCGCTACCGACGCTTGATGACGGTGCTGGGTGAGATCGCCGCCGAGCGCAGCGAGGAACAGGTCGGTCGCGAGCTGGAGCTGCTGGTCGAATCGGAGCCGGGCCAGACGACCGAGGACGGTGATCCGATCTTCGCCGGGCGAAGCTATCGGGAGGCGCCGGAGGTTGATGGGCTGGTCTTCTGCGACGGGTTGGCGTCGCCGGGGTCAATGCCGATCGTGCGGGTGACACAGGCGTTGGGCCACGACCTGTGGGCGACGCCGGTTGCGGGCGAGCACCTCCGCTAAAGGTGGATGGTTTCGGTCTCGACGGTTGAGACATGGGCGTCGATGCTGAGCTCCTCGATGAAGCTGATCGCGTGCTGGAGCGTGGCGTGGCTGCGCGCTTCGGCGTTGGACACGGTGACGAGGCTGAGCGTGGCGGTCGTGGGGTCGTCGAGCTCGCCGACTTCGGCGACGGCGACGTTGAACTTGTTGCGAACGCGGTCGCGGACGCGGCGCACGACCGCGCGCTTGTCTTTCAGCGAGGCCGACTCAAACATCGTCAGCTCGAGGCGCAGGGTGCAGATCACCGCGGGCATGGGCGGTTAGTCGGCCGCTTCGTCGGCGTCTTCGAGCGGCAGGATCGCTTGCTGGGCGGGCGCCGGAAGGTCGCCCAGCGGCGGCAGCTCGGCGAGCGCGCCGAGGCCGAAGTGGTCGAGGAAGCGCGCGGTCACGCCCCAGAGCAGCGGTTGGCCGGGCGTTTCGAGCCGGCCGACGGGCTGGACCAGGTCGCGCGAGCGCAGCGTGCGCAGCGACGCGCCCGCGCCGACGCCGCGCACGCGCTCGATCGACGAGCGGGTCACGGGCTGGTGGTAGGCGATCACGGCCAGCGTCTCGAGCGCGGCCTTGGAGAGCCGATTGGGCGTCTCGAGACCGAGCAGCGCTTCGACCCACGGCGCGGCCTCGGGGGCGCTGACCAGCGCGATCGTCGCCCCGTGACGGCGCAGCCGGATGCCGCGCGATTCGTCCACCGAGATCTGGTCGAGGGCCTGCTCGACAGCGTCGGGAGCGACGCCGGTGACGCGCGCGAGCATCTGGACCGTGGGCGGCTCCTCGGCGACGAGCAGCAGGCTTTCGAGCACCATCGGCAGGTTCTCGGGCCGCGGCGCGGCCTGATCGGTGTCGCGCGCTGGTTCGCGCACTGGCTCGCGAGCCGCGTCGTACTGGGTCTCGGCGACGAGCGTGGCCTCGGTCATCGCAGCTCCAGCTCTCCGATTGCCGACGGCGTTTCTGCGTCGTCGCTGAGGCCGACGATGCGCGTCGCCACGAGCTGGTTGATCGGCGGCGACGACGCGTGGTTCCACTCTGACACGACGGGCACGTAGGTGTCGGTCAGGCCGTGCAGGGTCGATCCGATCGAGGATTCGAAGAGCACGGTGTGGATCTCGCCCACGATCCGCTCGCGGAAGCGTCGGGCCTGCGCCGCCGCGAGGTCGCGCAGCGCACGCGAGCGCCGGCGCTTGGTCTGGGGCGGCACATCGTCGTCGAGCAGCGCGGCGCTGGTGCGCGGGCGGGGCGAGTAGGGGAACACGTGCATGTCGGCGAACTCGGCCCGTCGGCAGATCTCGAGCGTGTGCTCGAAGTCGGATTCGGTTTCGCCCGGGAAGCCAACGATCACGTCGGTCGTGATCGCCGCGCCGGAGACGGTGGCGCGGATCAGCTCGAGCGCATGCAGGAACGCGTCGGCGTCGTAGCGGCGGCGCATCTTCGCGAGCACGGCGTCGCTGCCCGATTGCAGGGCGAGGTGGAAGTGCCGGCAGAGCCGCGCGTCCTCCCAGCAGGCCAGCAGCTCGGGAGTGATGTCCTGAGGCTGGATTGAGGAGTAGCGCAGGCGCGGGACATCGGTCTCGGCGAGCAGCGACTGGAGCAGTCGGGCGGCGTTCGCGCCGTCGTCGCGGTCGCGTCCGTAGGCGCCGGGCTGGGTGCCGGTCAGCACGATCTCCTGCACGCCTTCGGCGGCGCGCTCCGCGGCCTGGCTGACGATCGCGTCGATCGGCACGGCGCGCTCTCGGCCGCGCACGTGGGGCACGATGCAGAAGGCGCAGACATCGTCGCAGCCCTCCTGAATCTTGATCAAGGCTCGCGTCCGGCCGCTGGAGCTGGCCGCGCCGGCTGGACCGCGACCATTCGCGTCGCCCAGGGCGCCCAGCGCGCGCAGGACAGCGCTCGCGGCGGTCGCCTTCTCCGCGTTGCGGACGACTACGTCTGCTCCGACCTCGGTGATCAGGGTGTCGCCGGCGTGTTCGGCGTAGCAGCCGGTCACGATCACCGGGGCGTTGGGCGAGAGCCGCTTGGCGACGCGGATCAGGCGGCGGGCTTTGCGGTCGGCCACGTGGGTGACGCTGCAGGTGTTGATCAACCACGCATCGGCGGCGGTCGGGCGGTCGACGGTGACGCAACCTGCGGCCTGCAGCTCGCGCGCGGCGGCCTGCGTTTCGGCCTGGTTGAGCTTGCAGCCGAGCGTGAGCGTGGCCACCAGCGGCGGGCGTTGGCGATCGCGTGCCGCATCACGTTCCATCACGTGCTCCCTGGCGGCTACCATAGCCACGAGCGGGCCGCGCGAGCAGCGCCGGGCCTGCGAAGGAGCGGCGCGATGGTTGAAGTTGGACTCGCCATTCTGTTCATCGCGATTCTGCTGGCGGCCGACCGCCGGCGCTACGAGCGCTTCGGGGAGCGGATGCGGGAAGTGGTCGACTGGCTGGACCGCCCCGAGTAGTTTCACTTGGGCCCTGGGCTTGCACTCGTCCCTCGCCCCGTTCTGTTGCGCACTTCGCTTGCATGCGTAGCACGAGCGTTCTATGCTCGCGTCAGAGGCGCCCGACCCTGATCACTAAGCAGGGAGGTGCAGGATGGCGCACCCCACGTTGACCCGCGGAATCCAGTTGGCCTTCGCCGTGAACGCCCGTAATGCGTACGCCAGTGAGACGCTCACGCCGCATCGCCCGTGTCCCGTCTGCGCCGGCCCCACTGCGCGCGTTGGCCGACATCTCGCCTGCGCGCTGTGCGGTTATGGGACCAAAGAGCGTCCGCGCGGCCGAGCGCCGCGCCGCCGCCGCTGAGCCTCACTGTCCAGCTGCCACCGAGGCCTCCCCAAGTGGGTCGGTCGGATTACGATGGCACGATGAACGCCGGCTATGTGTTCTTGGGCGTGATTCTGATCCTCTCCCTGCTCTGGGTGGGGGGCTACATCAAGGTCGGCGGGGTGCTGTCGCTCTACCGTCGGATCCGGCTGGCCGCCCTGCTCGCGGTGGTGGCGCTGATCGCGATCGCGGCGACGCGCATCTTCGGACTCGCCTGAGCCGGCGGACGGTCGCCGATGCGCATCCTGATCGCCCCGCAGGAGTTCAAGGGCAGCCTGACGGCGGTCGAGGCGGCTGACTGCTTCGCCGCGGCGGCGCAGGAGGTGTTGCCAGACGCGGAGATCGACCTCGCGCCGATCGCGGACGGCGGGCCGGGGACGGTGCAGGCGATCGTGCGGGCGGCTCGCGGGCGCACATCGATCGCGCGGGTGGCCGGTCCGCTCGGCTCGCCGGTCGATGCGCACTGGGGGCGAATCGACGACGGCCGGACGGCGGTGATCGAGATGGCTGCAGCCGCGGGCCTGACGCTGCTCGAGCCCGCGCAGCTCGATCCGCGCCGCGCTGCGACGCATGGCGTGGGGGAGCTGATCGTCCACGCGCTGGATGCGCACGCGGAGCGGATTCTGATCGGCGTCGGCGGCAGCGCCACGAACGACGGCGGCGCCGGCGCCGCGGTGGCGCTCGGCGTGCGGATGGTCGATGACGATGGTCACACGCTCGCGCCCGGCGGCGCGGCGCTGGCAGGCCTCGCGCGGATCGATGCGTCGGCGCTCGACGCGCGGCTGCTGACGACCGAGATCGACGTGCTCTGCGACGTGCAGAATCCACTGCTGGGTCCGGATGGCGCGAGCGCGGTGTACGGGCCGCAGAAGGGCGCCGACGCGGTGGCGGTCGCCGAGCTCGATCGCGCGCTGGCCAACTACGCGGGGATTCTGGAGCGAGACGTGGGCGTCAGCGTCGCTGAGCTGCCCGGCGCGGGCGCCGCGGGCGGATTGCCGGCGACGCTGGTCGCGTTCTGCGGCGCTCGCCTGGTCTCCGGCTTCGATGCGGTGGCCCGCGCGATCGGTCTGGCCGAGCGGATCGCCTCGGCGGATGTCGTGCTCACGGGCGAGGGCCGGCTCGACACGCAGTCGGCGTGGGGCAAGTCGGTCGCCGGCGTGGCCGCGCTGGCGGGCGCCGCGGGCACGCCCTGCATCGCCGTCTGCGGGCTGATCGAGGGCGACGCGGAGCTGCCAGGTCTGACCGGCCGCGAGCAGTCGACGCCCGCGGGCATGTCCGTCGAGCAGGCGATGGCTCGCGCGCAAGAGCTGGTCGCAGCCGCGGTGCGACGCTCGCTGCGGCGCTACTCGAACGGGGCGTAGCGGGAGTGACGGTCGATTTCGATGTGGGCGTCCTGATGGCCGGCGATGCCGATCTCGTCGAGCCGGTCGTCGTCGATCCCGAAGTGATGGGCGACTTCGTGCAGTACCGTCTCGCGGACCTGCTCCACGACCTCCCGCTCGGAGCGGCAGATCGACTCGATCGACTCCTGATAGATGAAGATGCGATCAGGCAGGACCTCGCCGTAGCTGCCGCGGACGGTCAGCGGGCGGCCGCTGTAGAGGCCGAGCAGCGTGTCGCGGGAGCTCAGGCCGACCATCGCGAGCTCGCCGGGCTCGGGACGGTTGCGCACGATGATCACCACGTTGTCCATGCGATCGGCGAGCACGTCGGGAATTTCGTCGAGCGCGCGGGCGACGAGCCGCCGGAAGCGAGAGCGTTGCATCGGCTCACGGTACCGCTCCGGTAAGGATCGCGCCCTCGAGCACGCGGCGGGCGATCGGGCCGGCGTCGTCGGCGCCCGACTTGCCGTCGTCGAGCACCACGACGACGACCAGCCGCGGGTCATCGAAGTTGGCCCAGGCGGCGAACCAGGCGTGGGTGAAGAAGGGACCGATCGGTTCGGGCTCGGGCTCCTCCTCGTCCTCTGCGCCGTCCTGTTGTGTCTCGTCCTCCTGCGTCGCCTCTTGCTGGGCCTGCTCTTCCTCGTCGACGGTGGCGATCGTCTCGGCGTCGATCACCTGATCCTCGGCGGTGCCCGACTTGCCGGCGACGCGCAGGACGCTGCCGTGGAATGCGCCCCAGCCCGTGCCGAACGGCTGAGAGACGACGCTGCGCAGGGAGGCCTTGAGCTGGCTGAGGGTCTCCGCGGAGGTCGGGATCACGCTGATCGCGCGTCGCTCGATCAGCTGCGGCGGCGCGTCGGGCGGCTCGATCGACTGCACGATCACCGGCGTCGAGACGACCCCGGTCATGGCGATCGCGGCATAGGCGTTGGCCATCTGCATGACCGTGACAGCGACGAAGCCCTGCCCGATGCTCATGTTCAGCGTGTCACCGGTGTACCAGGGCTCGTTCAGCGTGCTCTGCTTCCAGCTGGGCGAGGGATTGACGCCGGACTCCTCGGCGAGCCCCACGATCCCTGTCGGCGCGCCGAACCCGAAGCCGGCCGCGACAGCAGGCAGGATCCGCTCGTCGAGCCGGTCGAGCTGCAGGGCCAGCTCGTAGAAGACGGTGTTGCACGATTCCGCGAGCGCGCGCGCGAGCGTGATGTAGCCCTGGTCGGTGTCCTTCCAGTTGCGTAGCGGTTCGTCGCCGACGCCCATCCACTGGGTCGCGCAATCGAGCCGGTCGGTGATCTCGAAGTCGCCCTCTTCCAGCGCCGCCGCGAGCGTGATCGCCTTGAACGTCGAGCCGGGCGCGTAGACCTGTTCGAGGGCGCGGTTGATGAAGGGCTGGCGCTCGTCGCTGAAGTAGAGGTCGACCTCTTCCTGGGTGAAGCCGTCGACGATCGCATTGGGATCGATCCGCGGGTAGGAGGCCATCGCCAGCACCTGCCCATTGCGCGGGTCGAGCGCGACGACGGCGCCCGGTTGCTCGCCCAGCGCCGCCTCGGCGAGCAACTGGACGCGGATATCGATGCTGAGGCGCACATCGCTGCCGGCCACCGGCGCTCGCGAGATGATCTCGCGGATGGGCCGGCCGGCGCCGTCGAGAATTGCCAGCGAACCGCCGCGGCGGCCGGCCAGCGCGCCCTCGAAGAAGTGCTCGATGCCGTCGCGGCCGACCATGTCGCTGGCGCGGTAGCCCTCAACGAAGCGCGCCTCGAGCTCTTCCGGATTGATCTCCTGGAGATAGCCGACGACATGCGCGGCGAGTTCGCCGTGGGGATACCAGCGACGCGTCTCACGGCGCACGAGGATGCCCTCGCCGGAGAGCTGTTCGTACTCCTGGATCAGGTCGTTCGGCGTGCCGATCGGCAGCTCGGCGACCGGCACGAACTGGTAGCTGGGCACATCCTGGTAGATCAGCGAACGGACGACCGACTCCTTCATCCCCAGTCGGTTGACGAAGAAATCGATGATCAAGTCCTCATCGCTGACGGCGTCCCAGTAGACGCCGACGATCGCGACCTCGGCGGCGCCGGCGAGGACCTCGCCGCTGCGGTCCAGAATGCGGCCCCGCGCGGGCCGCTCGATCAGCGCGCGGATCAGGTAGCCCTCGGGCGCGAGCCCGTCGAAGATCAGCCCCGGCGACCAGTTGACGACCCAGTGCGGCTGGCGCAGGACCGGGACGAAGACGATCTCCTCGATTTCGCCGAAGTAGGTGGTCTGATAGCGCAGGATCACCTCAAACGCGGGCGCATTGACGTCTTCGACGGGGACGATCTCCCAGCTGAAGCCGCGGATCGTGGCCTCGGCCCAGATATCGCGGTAGCGCTGCGCGAAGCGCTCCGCGTCGTAGCGCTCCTTGCCTTCCACCGAGATCGTCGTCCAGGCTTCGAACAGTTTGTCGGTGGCGAGCAGGTGAAAGAAGCGCTGCACGGCCTCAAGCGCGCTCTCGGGCGCGACGCTGAGGTCTTCGAGCTGTTCCGCCGGAGGGGTTGCAACGCGCCCGTCGGACTGCGGTTGCTGGGTCGCCGCCTGCGACTCTGCGGCTTGCTGTTCAGGCTCGATCGCCTCGGGGAAGTACTCCGAGAGGTCGCGCTCCGACTCGCCGCCGAAGATGCAGCCGCCCAGCGCGAGCGCGAGGATGGTGGTGACAAGTAAGACCGCGCACCGCGTCATCATCGCAGCCGGCATCCGCATCGCCTGCCTGCACCCGTCGCCCGTGTCCACCGTACCCCGCGCGGCAGGCGGAGGGTAGCTGGGGCGGGGACGCCCCCGGTCGCTGCGCGACAGCGCTCCCGCGTCGCGGACGAGGGAGCAGTGCGGTTAGACTGCGTTGCACGGATTTGAGCGCGAAATCGCGGGCCGGGCTGCCGGACGCGTGTCTGAGAGGGTGATCACATGGACTACCGCGAGGACCAGGAAATCGTTGCGTTTCGCGACGAAGTCAAGAGCTTCATCACTGACAACCTGCCCGACGACTGGGGCAAGGGCTCCTCGGGCGAGGGCTACGACGATTACGTCTTCCCGATCACCCGGGCGTTCCAGAGCGAGATGGCGAAGCGCCGCTGGCTGACGCTGGCCTGGCCGAAGGAGCATGGCGGGCTCGACGCGCCGCACTCGCAGCAGATGGTGATGGCCGAAGAGATGGCCTACCACCGAGCGCCGGGCGGCGGCGGCAACATGGGCGTCCAGTGGGTCGGCCCATCGTTGATGCTCTACGGGACCGACGCGCAGAAGGATGAGCACCTGGCGCGGATCGTCGACGCGGAGTCCTGGTGGTGCACGCTCTACTCGGAGCCCGGCTCGGGCAGCGACCTGGCCTCGCTGCAGACGCGCGCCGTCGCCGACGGCGACGACTACGTGATCAACGGGCAGAAAATCTGGACCTCCGGCGCGCACGTCTCCGACTGGGGCTGGCTGGCCGCGCGCACCGACCCCGATGCGCCCAAGCACAAGGGCATCACGATGTTCATGCTGCGCATGGACACGCCCGGCATCACCGTCCGCCCGCTGATCAACATGGCCGAGGGACACGGCTTCAACGAGGTCTTCTTCGAGGACGTGCGGATTCCCAAGTCGAACGTGGTCGGCGAGACGAACCGCGGCTGGTATCACCTGGCCGTCGCGCTCGACTTCGAGCGGTCCGGCATCGGCGCCTTCGCGGGCGGCCGGCGCACCGTCGAGGAGATCACCGATTTCGCCCGCGACAACCGCCACCTGCTCGACGAGCGCCCGGCGGCGCGCTACGAGCTCGCCGAGCGCGCGATCGAGGTTGAGGTCGGCACCTACATGGCCTACCGGATCGCCTACATGCAGGAGCATGGCGTCGTCGCGAACCACGAGGCGTCGATGTCCAAGCTGTTCGGCTCCGAGCTGGGCCAGCGGATCGCCAAGACCGGTATGGAGCTGCTCGGCCTGCGCGGCAACGTCTGGAGCGATGGCCCCTACGCAGCGCTGCAGGGTCGCCTCAGCCGCAGCTATGTGAGCGCCGTTTCGGGCACGATCGCTGCCGGCACGAGCGAGATTCAGCGCAACATCATCGCGACCCGCGGGCTCGGCCTACCGCGCGGCTAACGACCGGCCATCCCTTCCTGGCCCCTCGCGGAGCGGCCGGAAGGAAGCTCAGCACGCCAGCTGCCCCCTGAGCGGGTCGGCCGCGTCTCTTGCCGCCTCCGAAGCGGGCGCGGTCTGAGCCGCGTACCCTAGCTACCCATAAGTCGTGGGTGAGTGCGGAATGTGCGACCTGCGCGTGATGTTCGAAGGCTGGTTGACATGTCGCAGCGCATCCCCATCTCCACCCCCTGGCTCACCGTTCTGGTCTTGATCGCGCTGACGGCGGCGGCATTTGTTCCGGTCTCCGGCGCGGCCGCGCAGACAGCCGAGGGGTGTGGGGAGCTGCTCGAGGTCTATCGCGCGGCGGCGGAACAAGAGAGAGACTTCTTCGACGACGACGTGTTCGACGATGACGTGTGGGACGTTGCTGAAGAGCAGGCGGACGCGCAAGCGGAGGGGGATGCACTTCCAGCCGTCGGTGGAGCTGACGAATCGTCCGCGCCGCCGCAGGACCTGGGCGAGCGCTCGGAGACCGGGACCAACATCCAGGTCGCGGGCGTCGATGAGTCGGACCTCGTCAAGACCAACGGCTCGGAGATCTTCATCGTCACGGAGGACGCGCTGTTCGTGGTGACGCTGACCGACTCCGCGCCCGAGCTGGCGACGACGTTCGTCTTCGAAAGCGCGAGTGACCTCCCGCGAGCCAGGCCGCACGAGACGCTGCTCGCGGGCGACAAGCTGTTCGTCTTCCGCACCGTGCGCTACGGAGCCGAGAGCTTCAAGCAGGGTGGGACGCAGGTGCTGGAGATCGATGTCAGCGAGCCAAGCGCCCCGCGCCTGCTGCGCACGCTTGAGACATACGGCGCCTTCGTGACGGCCCGACTCGTCGGCGCGAGCGTGCGACTGGTGGTGACGCACGACGGAATCGGGAGCTCGGTCGTCGGCCGCTACAGCCGCGACGGCTTCAAGCGGAGCGTGGCCGCCGCCACCCTTGCGACCTGGCTGCCGCTCTACACGGTCAACGACTACACCAGCCTGATCAACCGCTGGACCGACGGCTCGCTCGTGGAATGCGACCGCGTCGTGACGCCGGCTGACGTGTACAGCGCAGAGACGACGGTGGTCTTGGCGTTCGATGCGGAGCGCGGGCTGGGCGAGTGGGACGCGGCCGGAGTGGTCGGCGCAGCGTCGGCCGTCTACGCCTCGCGCGATTCGCTGTATGTCGCGCTTCCCAGACTGTTCAACCACACGCAGATTCATCGCTGGGATTTCTCCGCCGAAGGTTCGCCGACCTATCGGGGCGCCGCCGAGGTCAACGGCCATCTGATCAACCAGTTCGCGATGAGTGAGTTCGATGGCCACCTGCGCGTCGCGAGCACTCGCTTCGATCGTGTCGGTTCGAGCAGCGAGCTGACCGTGTTCACGGTTGGAGATGACGCGCTGCAGCAGCTGGCGTCGCTGCGGGGGCTGGGGCCGAACGAGCAGATCTACGCCGTGCGCTTCCTCGGCGACCGCGCCTACGTCGTGACGTTCCGCCAGATCGATCCGCTGTTCATCATCGACCTCTCGGATCCGGCGGAGCCGCGCGTGGCCGGCGAGCTGAAGATCCCGGGCTTCTCGGCCTATCTGCATCCGCTGGGCGATGGGCTGCTGCTGGGCGTCGGTCAGGACGCCGACCCGCGCACGGGTCGCCCGCTCGGCCCGCAGGTGACGCTGTTTGACGTCTCGGATCCTGCCGCGCCGACGAGCCTCGGGCGCGTCGCGCTGCCCAGCGCATCGACCAGTCCCACGTTCGAGCACCGCGGGTTCACCTACCACGAGGGCCGAGCGTTCATCCCGGCCGGCTACGAGGCCGAATTGTTCGCCGTGCGGGTCAGCCGCGAGGGCCTGACGGTGGAGGAGCAGATTCGCGGGATGGCCTCAGTGCTGCGAACGCTGCCGCTAGGCGCTCAGTTGCACCTCATCGAGCAGGGCTGGATCGAGACCCATGATCTGGAAACCCTCGAGCGACAGGGCGGCCTCGAACTCACCCCATAGGAGACCTGCGCGTAAGTCCCGCTGCTCCGACCTTCCCTGCCGGTGGCGGTGTCACGAAGTGACAGAGGGGGGCCTCCCCAACCCCCCCCCACCGACCACCCAATGTGCCCAGCGCAATCTCAAATCTCTCCCCCCTCGGGGGGAGATGTCACGCAGTGACAGAGGGGGGCCTCCCCGACCCCGCCCGCGGCGCAGGTTCCCCAACCCACAGCCCCCAACGTCACCCCCACCACACTCCCCGCCCCCGCCACAGTACAGATGTTCTGCTACCATCCCCCACATGACCACCGCCCAACTCCTCACCTGGCTCCGCCAACGCCTCCCCCAGCTCGAACCGGGCCAGCTCCCCGATCCCGCGATCGACCTCGACGACACCCGCCGCACCGCCGCCGACCGCCTCGACCAACTCCGCGCCGCCGGCCGCCGCGCTCGCGGCCACCGCATCGAGCGCCCCCCACACCTCCGGGCGCTCCAACGCCCCGTCCGAATCATCGGGCTCACGCCCCCGCTCAACTCCCCGCCGAATGTGCGCATCGCCAACGCCCGTGAGCACGGCCACCTCGCGCCCGGCATCGACCCCGACGGCGACGCTGTCTACTTGATCGCTCCATGACCACCACGCCCGAAACAGCCGATCCGCACGGACTCGACCTCGAACTGTCGCGTCTCACCAACGACGAGCAACAACAGCTCGCCGACCTGCTCCGCCGCGCCCAGCGTCCCCGGTCCCAACCGCTCACCGTCGAACCCGAGCCGCTCGATCCGGAGCCCGAACCGTGTTCCGACGACCAGGCCCTCGCGCAGCTCGACCAACTCATCGAAGTCCTCCGCCCCGAGCTCGTGCCCGGCGACCCCTCTGACTTCGACCTCGACAGCGATGAACTCGTCAGTCACGCCGACGCCGTCGACTTCGCCCTCGGCACGATCACCGAAATCGCCGACCACGCCCCGTCCGACGGCCGCCGGCTGTCCGCCCTCAACGTGCTCGGTCGCATCCTCGGACCCGAGCACATCCGCAACCGCCTGATCCGCCTCGCCAACACCACCAAATCCGACGCAACCCGTCTCAGCGCCGTCTACGTCCTCTCCCGCGGACTCGGCATCGTCGGCCCGATCGCCCCCCGCAAGCCCGAGGAGCCGCGGATCGAAATGATCAACATCTGGCCCGCTAGCGAACACGAGCTCGAAGAAATCCGTCAACGCGACGCCCAAACCGAACTGCCAGATGCCACCCCCACCCAACCGCCAGCCCAGCTGCCAACCGCAGCCCGCCGAAACCCCCACCCAACCCCCCGCGACCCCCTCCCCCGCCTCCCCACTCCCACCATCCCCCGCCTCAAGCCCCCCTCCCCGATCGACCGCAACCCCCGTTCGCACATGCCGACGCCCAACCCACACGAACCCGCCCCATCCCTCGATCCCCCCACCAGCCCGCCCTCGACCTCCCCGCCCCGACGCCCCCGCCACATCGACGCACTCCCCAGCATCATCACCGCCGGCCCCGTCACCATCGTCAACGAACCTCCCTAACCTCCCATCTCTCCCCCCTCGGGGGGAGATGTCACGAAGTGACAGAGGGGGGCCTCCCGGCGCGCCCTCACCGGATAGCGGAAGCTCCCCACCGCTCACCAGCTCTCCGCCACAGATCGTCTCCCGGCGGCGAGACGCTGGCAGCCCCCTCGTCACCGCAGCGCGACCGCCACCCTGAGTCGTCAGGGCCGCCCCATATACTCAGAAGGCAATTTCGGCATTGGGGGGTGACGATGGCTGCGGTGTTCGACGGGGTTCGGGTGCTCGACCTGTCGAGCGGGCCGGTCGGCGGCGTCGCCACGATGATCCTGGGCGACTTCGGCGCGGAAGTGCTGAAGCTGGAGCGGCCCGGGGGCGACCCGCTGCGCTCGCTGACGGCGGCGCCGATGTGGCTGCGCGGCAAGCGCAGCGTCGAGGCGGACCTCACGACCTCGGATGGTCGGGCGCGGTTGCTCGAGCTTAGCGCCCAGGCGGATGTCGTGATGACGACGTTCCGACCCTCCACGGTCGAGCGGCTGGGGGCCGGCTACGGCACGCTCGCGGCGGCCAATCCGCGACTGATCTATTGCTCAATCACCGGCTTCGGGCCGCGCGGGCCGTATGCCGAATACCCGGCATATGAGGGACTGGTCGCGGCCAAGTCGGGGCGGATGCAGGGCTTCACCGGCCAGCGGATGCGCGAGGGGCCGGGATTCGCCGCCGTCCCGATCGGCGGGCATGGGGCGTCGCAAGGGGCGGTGCACGGGATCGTCGCCGCGCTGATCGAGCGCGATCGCTGCGGGCGCGGGCAGATCGTCGAGACCTCGCTGCTGCAGGGGATGCTGCCGTTCGACCTCTTCCAGCTGCTGCTGACCCAGCTGCATGAGCGGCGGCCGGATGTCTATCCGGAAGTCCTCAACTTCGGCGGCGGCATGCCGACGCTGAACTATCACCCGGTGATGACCGCGGACGGGCGCTGGATTCAGCTGGGCAACCTGCTCGAGCACCTCTTCTACGCCTTCATGGACGCGGCGGACCTGACCGAGCTGTTCGCCGAGGAGCAGTGGCAGGGCGGGCCGGCGGAGTGGACACCGGAGGCGCTCGAAGAGATGCGCGACCGGATCCTCGAGCGGATGCAGGAGCGCCCGGCGGAGCAGTGGATGGACATCTTCCGCGCCTCCGGCAATGTCGCCGCGGAGATCTTCACGCCGACCCACGACGCGGTGGCGAACCCTGAGATGCACGCCAACGGTGATGTTGTGACGATCGACGATCCGCAGCTCGGCGCCGTGCAGCAGTTGGGGCCGATCGCGCATCTGCGCGAGACGCCCGCGCAGATCGAACGGGGCGCGCCGGCCGTCGGCGACGCGAACGGATTCAGCTGGCCCGCGCGCAACGGCGCGCTGCCGGACAACGGAACCAAGCCCAGCGGGCGGCCGTTGGAGGGCTTCACGATCCTCGAATTCGCGACGATCATCGCGACGCCGATCGGCGTGTCGATGCTGGCCGACCTCGGCGCGCGAGTCATCAAGGTCGAGCCGATCGGCGGCGACCCGTTCCGCGGGATGGGCGCCGGTCCGCTGACCGGCCTGCTCGCCTCCAAGACCAACGCGGCCAAGGAGAGCATCTGCATCGATCTGAAGAACGAATCGGGGCAGGCGATCGTCGCCGAACTGATCGCCGGCGCCAACGCAGTCGTGCACAACTACCGGCCCGGCGTGCCCGACCGGATCGGGATCGGCTGGGAGACGGCGCGCGCGATTCGGCCGGACATCGTCTGGGTCTCGGCCAACGGCTACGGGCCCGACGCGCCCGGCGCGAATCGTCCCTCGGCGCATCCGATCCCGGGCGCGGCGGTCGGCGGGGCGCTCTATCAGGCCGGCTCGGCGATGCCGCCGGCGGCCTGCGAGGGGCTGGAAGAGATTCGCGAGGCGTCGCGCCAGCTGATGCGCGCCAACGAGGCGAATCCCGACCCAAGCACGGGGGTGCTGGTCGCCTCAGCGACGCTGCTGGGGCTCTACGCGCAGCAGCGCTACGGCGTGGGACAGCAGATTTTCGTCAACATGCTGACGGCCAACGCTTACACCAACGCCGACGATTTCATCGGCTACGAGGGCAAGCAGCCGCGCCGTCAGGTGGACGGCGAGCTGTACGGGATCTCGGCGCTGTATCGGCTGTATCCCACGGAGCAGGGCTGGGTCTTTCTCGCGGCCCCGACTGATGCGGAGTGGGCTCGCTTCTGCGCGCACGCGCACCCGGAGCTCGCGGACGATCCGCGTTTCGGCAGCGTCGCGGCGCGCGACGAGCATGACGCCGCTCTGGTGGACGTGCTGACCGATGTCTTCGCCACACGTCCCGCCGCGGAGTGGGAGGCGCTGCTGGGGCCGCAGCGCGTCGGCTGCGTGGTGGCCGACGCCGCGACGGCGGGGCAGTTCTTCGCGCACGATCCGCAGATGCTGGAGAACGATTTCGCTCCGCTCGCGCACCACCAGCGAATGGGCGAGATTCGCCGCTGGGGTCCCCTCACGCACATGGCCGGCCGTCGCGGCGACTACCGCCCCGGCGTACTCGCGGGCGCGGAGACGGACGCGATCCTGCGCGAGATCGGCCGCAGCGACGACGAGATCGCCGAGCTCTGGTCGAACCGCGTGGTCTGGGCCGAGCCGGTCGAGATCCCCACCTAGCGCGCGCCGCCGGCCCGCGGAGCTCGGTCACCGGATAGCACTCGGGTCGCCCACGGTGCGCTGTTGGCTGCGCCTCAGCGGGTAATCTGTCAGCCACAGCGGACAGGACGACGACCATGGGACTGCGCGGCGAGGCGGCAATCGTGGGGATTACCGAGTGGAAGCCCGAGCGGCGCACGATCGCGCCGCCGATCTTCACGCTCGAGCAGTGGGCGCGGCTGACCCGCGAGGCGCTCGACGACGCGGGCATTGATCCCGCTGACGTTGACGGGATCTGCGCCACCAACATCCGCGAATCGGACTCGTTCGTGCCCTCGACGATTGCGGAGTACCTCGGCATGGAGGTCAACTTCGCGGAGGTCGTGGACCTCGGCGGGGCGAGCTGCGCGGCGATGGCCTGGCGCGCGGCGGCGGCGATCGAGCTGGGCATCGCCAACGTGGTGGTGATCGCAGCGCCCTCCTGGCCGTCGCCGCGGCCTCCGACGCCGGCCGCCGAGCCGGGCGGATGGCGCTTCGGCGCATCCAGCGCGAACTACGGCTCGCCGCAGGCAGAGTTCGACATTCCCTACGGCAACGTGGCGCAGAATTGCGGCTACGCGCAGATCGCGATGCGCTACGGGGCCGAGTATGGCTACGACCCCGAGGCGCTGGCGAAGATCGCGGTTGACCAGCGGGTCAGCGCGAATCACAACCCGCCGGCGGTCTTCCACGATGTGCCGATCACGATCGAGGATGTGCTCAACTCGCCGATGATCTCCGATCCGCTGCACATGCTGGAGATCGTGATGCCCTGCTCGGGCGGTGCGGCGCTGGTCGTCGCCAACAAGGAGTTCGCGCAGCGCGGGCGCAACCGCCCGGTCTGGATCTCCGGCTTCGGCGAGCGGGTCCTGCACAAGACCCCGACCTACGCCAAAGACATGCTGCAGACGCCGCTCGCGGCGGTCGCCGATTCGGCCTTCGAGATGTCCGGCCGGACGTGCGCGGATGTCGACCTGATCGACGTCTACGACTGCTACACGATCACGGTGCTGATGACGATCGAAGACTCCGGCTTCTGCCCGCGGGGCGAGGGTCAGGCGTTCGTGCGGGAGCACGACTTGAGCTTCCGCGGCGACTTCCCCTGCAATCCCTACGGCGGGCAGTTGGGCTTCGGACAGGCCGGGCTGGCCGGCGGGATGTCGCACATCACCGACGCGACGCGTCAGCTGATGCGTCGGGCCGAGGACCATCAAGTCGCCGACGCGGACGTGGCGTTCGTCACGGGCAACGGCGGCCTGATGAGCGAGCAGGTCGCGCTGATTCTGGAGGGTGACTAGCGTGGCGGGCCCGCAGCGCCCGACACCGCTGCCGATCGCGCGGACGCAGCCCTTCTGGGACGGATTGCGCGAGCACCGCGTGCGGATTCAGTACTCGCCGTCGTCCGACCAGTGGGTCTTCTACCCGCGTTCGCACGCACCGCTGACGCTGGCGGATGATCTCGAATGGCGCGACATCGCGGGTACCGGCACGCTCTACACGTACACGATCGCGCGACGACCGACGGCGGTGGAGTTCGCCGGCGATGAGCCGCAAATCATCGCGGTCGTGCAGCTCGACGAGGGTCCGCGGCTGACCACGACGCTGGTCAACGTCGCGGAAGACGCGATCGCCGTTGGGATGCGCGTGCGGCCGGTCTTCGAGGATGTTGATCGGGAGACCACGCTGCTGCGCTACGAGCCGCAGTCCGGCTAGCCCGTCGTGCGCCTCGCGCTGATCATCGTCGCCGTCGTGCTCTTGGCCGTTGGCTGTGGTGGCGACGCGGAGCGCGCTCCTCGCACGGTCGCGCCCGAGCCGGCCCAGGCTCAGCGCGAAGCCGGGCAGCAGTCAGCCACGGATCAGCCGCGGGCAACCGACGCGCCGACCGCTCCGGATCAGCCCGCCGCCGTTGAGCAGGGACGACCGCAGGAGTTGGTCGAAGCAGACGAGCCCGAACCTCAGCAGTCGGCGCCCGAACGCGCCGAACCGGTTGAGCAGCATCGCTTCATCGAGGCGCTAGAGGGGCGCACCTTCGAGCAACCAATCGAGCTGCTCGCCTGGCCGCAGGGCGGGCTGATGGTCGCCGAACAGCGCGGGAGCTTGACGGTCTACGGCGAGGATGGCTCGATCCGCGGCCTGCTCGACCTCAGCGACCGCGTCAGGTTCGCCGGCGAGCGCGGCCTGCTCAGCGTCGCCGTCGACCCACAGTTCGCCGAGCGGCCCTTCCTCTACATCTGGTATTCGCCGCGCAGCGCCGACCTCACGCGGCTGTCGCGCTTCTCGGTTGCGGACGGCGTCGCCGATCGCGAATCGGAGCTGGTCATCCTCGAAGTCCGGCAGCCCTACGCCAACCACAACGGCGGCGCAGTCCGGTTCGGGCCCGACGGCATGCTGTATCTCGGCATCGGCGATGGCGGAGCTGCCAACGATCCGCACGAGCACGGGCAGAATCGCGGGACGCTGCTGGGGACGATCATTCGGATCGACGTGAGCACTGCGTCGGCGCAGTATCGCTACGCCATCCCGGCCGACAATCCGTTCCTCGGCGTGCCCGGCGTGCGGCCCGAGATCTTCGCCTACGGCCTGCGCAATCCGTGGCGCATGGCCTTCGATCCCGACACCGGCGCCCTCTGGGTCGCCGACGTCGGTCAGAACCGCGTCGAGGAGGTGGGCATCGTCGAAGCGGGCACGAATCAGGGTTGGAACGTCTTCGAGGGCGACGAGTGCTTCGGCCGCCAGTCGGACTGCGACGCGCTCGAGCACACCCCGCCGCTCGCGACCTACGGCCACGACCTCGGCTGCTCGGTCACCGGCGGCGTCGTCTACCGCGGCTCGGAGCTGCCCTGGCTGACGGGCGCCTACCTCTTCGCCGACTTCTGCACAGGCCGCGTCTGGGCGCTGCAGCGCGGCGAATCGGGCTGGGAAATCGCGCAACTCGAACAGCTCGACGCCCAGATCGCCTCCTTCGGCGTCGATCACGACGGCGAGGTCTACCTGCTGACGTTCGACGGACCGATCCTGCGACTGAGCCGCGCTGAGTAGGCGTGCCGTTGCAACGGTCTCGTTCAGCAGGACTGACGGCGAGCCCGCAGAGGCGACGGCTGGTGTAGGAACGCCGATCGTGCCGCGTGGCGGCGACGGTAGAATGAGACCCACCCGACGAACGAAATACCACGGCAGGAGCCTCGGATGGCCCAGTCCCGCGCTTTTGGAACCACGCCCGCACCGTCGATCCCCGAGGGGATGACCTGGCTGAATGCGGGACGCGATCTGACCATGGACGACCTGCGCGGGCGGCTGACGATCCTGCATTTCTGGACTTACGCTTGAATCAACTGCTTGCACGTGCTTCCGCAGTTGCGGAGGCTTGAACGCCGCTACGCCGACGCCGTCCAGGTGGTCTCGGTCCATTCGCCCAAGTTCCCGACCGAGCGCGAGACCAAGAATCTGCGCCAGGCGGTGCTGCGGCTGCGTATCGAACATCCCGTCCTGAACGATGCCGACTTCAAGTTCTGGCAGCAGTACGGCGCGCGGGCCTGGCCGACGATCTTCTTCGTCGACCCGCGCGGCAACGTGATCGGTCTGCACGAGGGCGAGCTGACCGAGGAGATGGTTGCGCCGCTGATCGATGGCTGGCTGGGCGAGTACGAGGCTGAGTCGCTGCTCAGCCGCCAACCGCTGGAGCTGACCCGCGAGACCGGCGCCGACAGCGCGCTCTCGTTTCCCGGCAAGCTGGCCTACGACGACGCGAGTGGCCGCCTGGTCGTTTCGGACTCAAACAACGACCGGATTCTGGTCGCCGATCTCGATGGCAATGTCTCGCTCGTCGTCGGCGGCGCGGGCCACGGCTTCGACGACGGAACCGCGCAGACAGCGACGTTCAACCAGCCGCAGGGGGTCGCGATCGACGGGAACACGATCTACGTGGCCGACAACGAGAACCACGCGATTCGTCGAATCGACCTGCCCTCGGGCGCAGTCACGACGATTGCCGGCACCGGCGAGCAGGCGCGCCAGATGCCCGCGGGCGCGCCCGCGACGATGACGCAGTTGAGTTCGCCCTGGGATGTCGCAGTTCACGACGGCGAACTGTTCATCGCGATGGCCGGAATTCACCAGCTCTGGTCGATGGACATCGAATCGGGCGCTTCCGCCACGGTCGGTCCCTGGGCCGGCAGCGGCCGCGAGGGGATCGTGGACGGTCCGCGACTACAGGCGGAGCTGGCGCAACCGAGCGGCCTCGCGGTGGGCGCGTCGGGGCTGGCGTTCGCCGACAGCGAATCCAGCGGCGCGCGCGAGGTGAGCTGGGATCCCGGCGGTCGCGTCGAGACGTTCATCGGCAACATCGGGAACCTGTTTCACTTCGGCGACGAGGACGGCGGCCGCGAGCTGGCCAAGCTCCAGCACCCGCTCGACGTCGCCTGGCTGGGCGACGAGCTGTACGTCGCCGACACGTTCAACCACAAGATCAAGCAGGTCTATCCGCGGATGCAGAGCGTCAAGACGCTGCTCGGCGGGCTCGGCGATGCGCTGGGCTCATTCTCCGCGACTCGGCTCGATGAACCGGGCGGACTCTGCACCGGGCCGGCTCGGTCGTTGCTCGTGGCCGACACGAACAATCACCGGATCGTCCAGCTCGACATGGCCGGCGGCCGCTCCACCGAAATCCCCCTAAACCTCCCCAATTGAGCCCGGATGACTGTCGGAGGCGACCATGGCGCAAGCGGAACACACCGGTAGCAGGCGCGCACCGAGCGGGGCAGTGGAGGTCACGCCGAGCGTCATCGAGTGGGCAATCGCAGAATCGGGCATGAATACCGCCGACCTGGCAGTGCGCGTCGGTGTTTCTGAGGCTGACGTGGAAGCCTGGACCCGCGGCGCGGCGAAGCCGAATCGGGGCGAATTCACCAAGCTAGCCACGGCCTTGGCTCGGCCGACGGCCGTGTTCTTCCTGCCGACACCACCCGACGGGTCCGATATACCGCCGCAGTTCCGCACGTTCGGGCGAGCGCTAGACCCAACACTGGGCCCCAACGAGCTGCTGGCAATTCGCGAGGCTTCGCGACTTCAAAGCCTCGTCAGTTGGATCCTCAAGGATGAGGGTCATCGCTCCGAGATGCTTACGTCCCTGCCGAGCACGCCGATGGGTGATCCCATAGCTGACTTCGCGTCTGCGCTCCGCACGTGGCTGGGCGTGTCCATTGATCAACAGCTCGGGTGGACAAGTCCCGCTGAGGCGTTCCGATCGTGGCGGTCCGCGCTGGAACGTAACGGCGTGATCGTCACGCAGCGCAGTTTCGGACGCGACAGCATTCGTGGCTTCTCTCTTGCAGACGAGTGGGCGCCGCTGATTGTGGTCAATCGCTCGGAGATCCCGCAGGCGCGATCGTTCACGCTGTTGCACGAGCTGGCGCATCTCGCCTCCGAACCGGGTTCGGGCTGCGTGCTGCCATCGGACTACGACGGCGACGCCAAACACCGGGAGCGGTGGTGCGACCGCGTCGCCAGTCATGTCTTGGTGCCGCGCGATGTCGTCGATAGCGAGATCCGGGCGCTCGCCCGCGGTCAGTCGCTTACACCATTCGCGCTTGTCGAGAGGGCGGCCCGACGATTCAAAGTGAGCCTTCGCGCGGCGGCCGTGGCGCTGATGGATCGTGGGCACGCTCCGCCGAACACGTTTGCCGTCGTGAAGCAGCACGCGCCTGTCAGCGACTATCCGCCGCCACCCACAGACGCTGATCAGTTGGTTGGTCCGATGGAGACCACCGCGGTCAAGCGCCTGCGTGAGGTAGGTCCCCTGGCGCTTGAATCGCTGATCCGCGCGAGCAAACGCGATCGGATCACACTGCACGACGTGTTCGACTATCTCGACATCAACAGCATCGAGTTTGACGAGTTGCAGCGCGAGATGAACTGAGCAATGCGGCCCCTTGTCTGACGTCTGGATCTTCGATACCTCTGCTTTGATCGACATCAAGCACGATGTCCCGGAGCGTTGGCATGCTGATCTCCTCGAGGAACTAACGGATCGAGTAGAGGACGGGACGCTTTGCTTTCCACGGCAGGTCACCGCCGAACTGACGGCTCGCGCTCGCGACGATTTTCTCGCGACCTGGGTGAAGCGCGTCAATCGCTCCGTGCGACACCACTACAGTCCGCCGGAATCGGCGCTACGGGAGGTGCTCCGCAGGCATCCCAAGCTCGCCGATCAGCGCAAGAAGCGGGATGACGCTGATCCGTTCGTGGTAGCGCAGGCACTGGCGATCAAACGCGAGGGCCTGACAGTGACGGTCGTCACGCGGGACCTGATCGATCGACTACCGCATACGATCTCGATCGCGACTGCCTGCGACGATCTCAAGATCGACCACGTGCGGCTGATTAGGTTCCTCGACCAAATCGGATTCGATCCATTCGCCGATTAGGTCGTCGTGTCAGGCGCTGGTCGGCGCGACAACCAGCCGCCCATGATGGATGACGTGGGTCGGGGCGGTCAGGTGGCGGATGTTGGCGGCGGGGTCGCCGCGGAAGGCGACGAGGTCGGCGATCTTGTCTGGCACGATGCTGCCGACCTCCGACCCAATCTCCAGGGCTTCGGCCGTCTGTGATGTCATCAGCCGGATCGCCTGCCAGGGGCTGAAGCCGACCTGCTCGACGAAGGCCCAGGCCTCGGCGGTGGCGCGGTCGAAGTTGGCGTAGGCCATCCCCATGTCGAGGCCGGACGTGAAGCGCACGCCGCGGGCGTGCATGTCGCGCAGGATCTCGAGGCCCTGCTCGCGCGACGGGGCCGCGCCGCGCATCGACGGGTTGCGCCGCGGCGCGGCGTCCCCGCGGGCGCGCGCCTCCGAGGCGACCAGACCGAGGCCGATCGTTGAGTTCACCCAGATGCCCTCGTCGGCGATCCGCGTGGCGAGCTGCGGGTCGTATTCGTAGCCGCCCTCGGGGTCGGCCGAGAGCCACCGACAGTGAATCAGGTGACGGACGCCCGCCTCGACGGCGGCGCGCACACCCGCGGCCGCGTGCGTGTGCGCGGCGACTTCAATGCCGGCGGCGCGGGCGGTCTCGACGATCGTCGCGAGCACCTCGGGCGGATACTGCCGAGCCCGCGGGCTGGAGCTGGGCGTGAAGTTGCCGCCGCTGGCCATCACCTTGATTACATCGGCGCCCGCCTCGACCTGGCGGCGGGCGATTGCCGTGACGTCGTCGGCGCTGTCCGCCTCGCCGCCCCAGAACCAGCAGTGGTCCTGCGTGCGCGTGATCGGTGCGCCGGAGGCGAGCAGGCGCGGCCCCGCGATCACGCCGTCGGCGATCGCGTCGCGAATCGGGAACACGACATCGTTGCGAGCTCCAAGGTCGCGCATTGTGGTCACGCCGCTGCGCAGCGCGGTCGCGACCGCTGCGGTCGCGCGCATCAGACCGCGCTCTGCCGGCTCGCTGGTGATGATCTCGAACGCGTCGACGCGCGGGGGACAGGGGATGTGCGAGTGCGCTTCGATCAGGCCGGGCAGCAGTGAGACATCGCAGAGATCGGTGGTCTGATCGGCGGGCGCCTGGTCGCCCGGGATGACATCGCGGATGCGGCCGTCTGCTACTGCGACAGCGTGGTCGGGCAACCACGCATCCAGCTGCGGATTCGCTACGCGGGCGGCGCGCCAGAAGTGCATCGCTCAGCGCGCCTGCCAGTCGGCCGGGCGCTTCTCGCGGTCGGCGGCGGGGCCTTCCCTGGCGTCAGTCGTCTCGCGGGCGACGCGGCGCATCGTTTCGCCGAAGCGGATCGCCTGCACGAAGGGCAGCTCCTGCCCGCGCTGGGCGACCTCCTTGGTGGCGCGGACGGCGAGCGGCGCGCCCTTGCACAGCCGCTCGGCGAGCGCCCTGGCCTCGTCCAGCAGCAGTTCGTGCTCAACGACTTTCCAGACCAGGCCCATCTCCTTCGCGCGCTGCGCGTCCACCCGATCGCCGATCAGCAGCAGCTCCATCGCGTGGTGCCACGCGATCTTGTTGGGCATCCGGATCGCGCCCTGAATCGTGGGGAAGCCGATCTGCACCTCGGGGAAGCCGAACTCGGCGCGCTCGCTGGCGATCACGAAGTCACAGGCGGAGACCATCGTCAGCCCGAAGCCGAGCGCGTAGCCGTTGACGGCGGCGATGGTCGGCTTCCAGACCTCCATGCCGCTCTCCAGCGAGGACAGCGAGGGCGTCTCCCAGAAGGAGTGCTCCGGCGGCGGCGTGGGGCTGCGCAGGTCGGCGCCCGCCGAGAACGCGCGGCCCGCGCCGGTCACGATCCCGACCCAAGCGTCATCGTCGTCGCGGAAGGTCTGCCAGGCGGCGTTGAGATCTTCGCGCAGCTCGTGGTTGATCGCGTTCAACGCTTCGGGCCGGTTGTAGGTGATCGTCGCGACGCGCCCATCGCGCTCGTAGAGGACCGTGTCGGGCATCCGTGCGTCCCCCCGTCGTGGATGTCGGTGGTGACTGAGAGCGTAGTTGGTGTGTCGGCCTGGCCGCGAAGCGGCGATCGGTCAGAGCGGTTCGAGGTCCTCGTTGAGAATCTTCATGTAGTCGCGGTAGCGGAAGACTCGGCCGCGTCGGCGGCCGGTGATCTCGTCGGTGATCCCGAGGCGGGTCATCTCCCGCACCGCCGCGGCGACAGTCGGCTGAGTGAGGCGGGTCGCTTCGACGAGCGAGCGGATGGTCCGCAGCGGTCGCTGCGCGAAGGCGTCATGGACGGCGAGCAATGACCCCGTTCGCGGGCTGGTGTCCTGGATTCTGCGCCGATCCTTGTCGACCAGCGCTGAGAGGCGTTGCGCCATCGCGACAGCAGTCGCGGCGGTGGCGGTGACGCCGCGAATGAAGAACGTGAGCCAGGCTTCCCACTCGCCCTCGCGTCGCACGATGTCGAGATAGTGGTAGTAGGACGGACGGTGGCTCTTGAGATAGAGGCTGAGATAGAGGATCGGGTGACGCAGCAGGCCCGCGGAGTGGAGCATCAGCGGGATGAGCAAGCGCCCCGTTCGGCCGTTGCCGTCGAAGAACGGGTGGATCGTTTCGAACTGAGCGTGCGCCAGTCCCGCGCGCACCAGGGCGGGGAGCGTCAGCTCTCGATCATTCACGAACTCAACCAGCTCTGACATGCAGCGCGGCACCTCGCCCGCCGGAGGCGGAACGAAATCAGCGACCGCCGGGTGATAGCCGCCGACCCAGGTGAGGTCGTGGCGGAGCGCGCCCGGATGCAGTCGTTCGCCGCGGCCCGATGCGAACAGCTTCACGTGCATATCGCGGATCAGCTGGATGTCGAGCGGGGCTCCGGCTCGGATGCGCTCAACGCCGTGTTCGAGCGCGGCGACGTAGTTGGAGACTTCGCGCACATCATCGACGGGCGCGCCCGGGGCGTCGTCGAGCTCGAAGAGCAGCAGGTCCGAGAGCGACGAGCGCGTGCCCTCGATCTGGGAGGAGAGGACGGCCTCTCGACGCACGAACGAGTAGAGGAACAGGTCGGGTTCGGGCAGGAGCGTGATGACGGCGTCGAGTCGGCCGAGCTCCGCGTTGGCCTGGTCGAGTGGACCGTAGAGCGCATCCAGCTCAAGCGGCGGGAACGGTGGAAGCTCGTTCGGGACGAATGCCTGGACAGGCTGACCGCGATACGCGGTCTCGGTGAATGTGCCGATCGGGGGACGACGCACGGTGCGCGGGCGCCTCGCTTCCGTTTCTTTCATTGGCGAGTTCGCTGTGATAGCGGACCATCATTTGCTAATATAACTCGCGCAGAGCGAAGCGCCTTGTGAAAGAGAATCGTCAGAGCGGTTCGCTGCCCTCGCTGAGGATCGCGATGTACTCGTCGTAGGCGAACAGGCGGTTGCGTCGGTCGCCGGTCATTTCCTGGGCGATGCCCAGCTCGCTGAGCAGATCGATGGCAGCGGCGGCGGTCGGCCACGAGAGGCCGGTTCGCTCGTGGACACGACGGATCGACAGCACCGGACTGCGCATCAGCACTTCGTGCGCGCGAAGCGCAGAGCCGGCGCGGCGTCCGCGCGTCTGGATGTTCTCGCGGTCGTCTTCGAACACCTGCGAGAGGCGCCGCGCCGTTTCGACCCCGTCCTCAGCGGTGGCGCGGACGCCTTCCACGAAGAACGCCAGCCACGCTTCCCAGTCGCCGCTGTGCCGCAGGTCGGCGAGCAGGTCGTAGTAGCGGGCTCGGTGCTGCTTGAAGTAGAGGCTGAGGTACAGCAGCGGCTGCCGCAGCACGCCCGACTGATGCAGGACGAAGGCGATCAACAGGCGCCCGACGCGGCCGTTGCCGTCGAGGAAGGGGTGGATGCTCTCGAACTGTGCGTGCGCCAGGCCGGCGCGGACAATGGTGGAGATGCCGTCATCTTCGGCGTGGAGGAACCGCTCGAGCTGGGCCATGCAGTCCTCGACCGCGGTGTGGGGCGGCGGCACGTAGACCGCGTTGCTCGGACGAGAGCCGCCGATCCAGTTCTGCGAACGACGAAACTCGCCCGGCAGCTTCTCGCTGCCGCGTCCCGAGCGCAGCAGGATGCCGTGCAGCTCGCGGATCAGGCGGTTGCTCAGCGGGAAGCTGCCGTGGATCCGTGCGAGTCCGTGTTCAAGCGCCGCCACGTAGTTCGAGACTTCGGTGACATCGTCGTCCTGCTGCGGGGATTCGCCCTCGGTCTCGAGCTCGAACAAGTCGGACAGCGAGGACTGGGTTCCCTCAATCTGCGACGACAGCTGGGCTTCGCGACGCACGTAGGCGTAGACGAAGAGGTCCGGGTCGGGAAGCTGCCGCGCCTCGGAATCGAGGCGGCCGAGCGCAAGAATCGCTCGCTCCAACGCCGGTTGCATTCCGCTGAGATCGACGGGCGGTTGGGGTGGCAGCGAGGCCGGCACGAATGCACGGACCTGCTCGTCGCCGAATGTGGTGACTTCGTAGCTGCCGGTGCGATCACGCTGCATGGCGGGTCGGGCGGTCTCGATTCAGCTCTCTCGTCCGACAGCGTAGCCGTCATTCAACTTTGGCGCTCAAATTTGAACAACATGCCGCCGTACTCAAGCGAACGTGCCGAACTTTGAACAGCCGCGGCATCCATTCAAGCGAACGCACCGAACTTTGAACAGCCGCGGTATCCATTCAAGCGAACACACCGAACTTTGAACAGTCGCGGCATCCATTCAAGCGAACGCACCGAACTTTGAACAGTCGCGGCATCCATTCAAGCGAACGTGCCGAACTTTGAATAGCTGCGGTATCCATTCAAGCGAACGTGCCGAACTTTGAATAGCTGCGGCATCCATTCAAGCGAACGTGCCGAACTTTGAATAGCTGCGGCATCCATTCAAGCGAACGTGCCGAACTTTGAATAGCTGCGGCATCCATTCAAGCGAACGCACCGAACTTTGAATAGCTGCGGCATCCATTCAAGCGAACGCACCGAACTTTGAACAGGCGCGGCGTCCATTCAAGCGAACGGTGCGAACGTTGAATGCGCGCGCCTAGTCGGCCTGCAGACCGGCCAAGTGGGTGGCCGCAAACTCCTGAAGCAGCGCCTCGGGGTTGGCGGCGCCGGGGTGCAGATTTGCGATCGCGTGGTCGAAACCGATCTCGCGCATCTCGCCCAGCCGCTCGGCGGCGGCTTCCAGGCCGCCGTCCTCGAGGATCGTGATCCGGTTGATCCCCAGCTTCAGCGCCGACGCGTCTCGGCCGTGGTCGCTCGCCGTCTGCCGTACGCGGTCCCAGTCGGCCTCGATCGTGTCGAGCATCGCGGGGTTGGCGAGGTAGCCATCGGCGAGGCGACCGGCGCGCGCGAGCTGGCGGCGGTGATTGCCGCCCAGCCAGATCGGCACGCGGCGTGGCGGCTGCGGGCGGCAGTACCAGCCCGCCGTGTTGTAGAACTCGCCCTCGAACGAGCCAATCTCGTTCTCCCACAGGTCGCGCAGCACCTTGAGGTACTCGTCCATCCGCGCGCCGCGACGGTCGAACGGCATCGAGAGCGCTTCGAACTCTTCCTTCCACCAGCCCACGCCCGCGCCCAGAATCACCCGTCCCCCGGCCAGATGGTCGAGCGTCGCGATCCACTTGGCGTGCAGCACCGGCGCGCGCATCGGCAGGACGAGCACCGCGGTGCCGAGCTCGACCCGCTCCGTCACGGCCGCTACGTAGGTCATCAGCGTCAGCGGCTCGAGGAACGGCGTCTCGGCCGGAATCAGAAAGCGGCCGTCTTCGGTGTAGGGATAGTCGGAACCCTGGTCGGGCCGCAGCACCACGTGGTCGAACGTCCAGAGCGAATCAAAGCCGGCCGCCTCCGCGGCGCGCGCGATCCGCACGATGTGTTCGGGCGCGGCGGCGCCGCCGACCTGTGGGATGTAGATGCCGACTTTCATGCGGGGTCTCCTCAGCTGCGCGAGCGGTAGCATCGCTCGATGCCCTGCAGTATCGCGCACCCGTCGGCCCGCTCGTGAGCGAGGCGCCGCGTCGGCGGCGACCGTTCGAGCGGCCGCCACTGCGGCGAGTGTTCGCGATCCGCGACTATCGGATGCTCTGGTCCGGCGCGCTGGCGATGATCATCGCTCAGCAGCTGCGCTTCATCGCAATCCCCCAATGGCTGGTCGATGAGACGGGCGAGTTCTCGCAGGTCGCGATCGTCGGCGCGATTCAGCTGCCGGTCCAGATCGTGGCGGTGCTCTACGGCGGCGTGCTGGCCGATCGGCTCGATCGGCGTTGGCTGATGGCCGGCTCCAACGTGGTGGTCTTCGCGCTGTTGCTGCTGCTCGCGGCCGCGGCGACGGCGGATGTGCTGAAGGTCTGGCACGCCTGGATTGTGCTGGCCGTGTTGGCCGCGCTGGCGGTCTTCGTGGCCCCGGCCCGCGCGACGATCACGCCGCGGGTGGTGCCGCAGCGCTACCTCTCGGCCGCAGTGACGGTCGACGCAGGGACGCAGAACGGCGGCTGGATTTTGGGCACTGCGATCTTCACTGTGATCGTCTCGGTCGCCGACGTCACCGCGGCGCTCTGGGCGGCCGCGGCCGCTGCAGCAGTTTCGGCCGTCATGCCGATGCTGATCCGCACGCCGGCGCGCGCGACCGGCCAACGGGTCGGCACGCTGGCCAGCGTGATCGCGGGCGCTCGCTACGTGGTCCGCCATCCGATCCTGCCCGGCCTGTTCCTGCTCGATTGGGGCATCACGGTCGCCTCCTACTACCGCGAGATTCTGCCGGTGTTGGCGACTGGACTGTTCATGGCGGGGGCGAGCGCCGCCGGCGGCCTGGGGCTCGCCAACGCCGTCGGATCGGTCTGCGGGATGCTGCTCGCGCTGTTCCTCGTGCATGAGCGGGCCAAGGGGATGTTGGTGCTCGGCGCCTCGCTGGTCTACGCGGCGCTGCTGTTCGCGATGGGCGCGGCGCCGTGGCTGTGGCTGGGCATGATCGTGATCGCGCTACTGGGCGCGGCGGACGCGGTGACGGTGGCCGTTCGCCAGGCGACCGTACAGCTGACCACGCCCGACGAGATGCGCGGCCGGGCATTCTCATTCATGGTGCTGGCGGCGCAGACAGCGAACAACCTGGGCATCATCTGGGTCGGCTTCTGGGCCGGCTCGATCGGCGCCCCGAACGCGATGCTGCTGGGCGGCGTGATCGGGCTGGTTGCGACGTTATTGATCGCGCTGCTCTGGAAGTCGATCCGCACCTATCGCGCGCCGCTCGCCTGAGCGCTACGCTCTCGCTGACACGCGATCGGCGTCGGGAGAGCAGGATGACCACGACCGCCCCTTGCTTCGAGCCGGAGGTGTTCGACTTTCTGGCCGAACTCGAGCTGAACAATCGACGCGACTGGTTCGAGCAGAATCGGGAGCGCTACGAGTCGGAGCTGCGCGAGCCGGCCTTTGAGCTGATCCGCGCGGTGCGCCCGCTGCTGCAGCAGATCTCGCCCTCGCTCACCGCCCGCGACACGAAGGTCGGCGGCTCGCTGATGCGCGTCTTCCGCGACTTACGTTTCTCGCCCGACAAGACGCCCTACAAGACCAACATCGGCATCCAGTTCCGCCATCGCGCCGGCAAAGATGTCCACGCGCCCGGCTACTACGTGCACATCGCGCTCGATGAGTGCTTCTTCGGCGCCGGCAGCTGGACGCCGGACCGCGACGCGCTGGCGCTCTACCGCGAAGCGATCAGCGAGCACGGCGAGGAATGGCTCGCGCTGCGCGACCGCTACACCGGTGACGGCTGGCGGATCGGGGGCGACAAGCTGAAGCGTCCGCCGCGCGGCTGGGACAAAGATCACCCGATGATCGAGGAGATCAAGCGCAAGCACTTCATCGCGGTGCGCGACTTCGAGCAGGAAGACGCCCTCGCCCCCGAGTTCCCCGAGCAGATCGCGGACTGGTGCAGCGAGACACAGCCGCTGATGGTCTTCCTCTGCAAGGCCACCGGGCTGGAGTTCTAAGGCAACCCCCCCGGCTCCGCCGCTTCAGCCACCGTCGCGATCGCGTCGAGCTTCTCAACCATTTCGGGGTCAATCTCGTCGTCAGGAATGAACTCTGCGAGCCGCGCCAAGCGGTTCTTGGGCATGACGTTGTACTCTCCGATCCGCTCGTGATACGCACGGAAGATTGGCGTCAGGACGTCGTCGCTGGCTTTGACGTCGGTGCTCCAAGGAGATTCCTGACTTAGTGTCCGCAAGGCCGATTCGACATCCGCGATGGAGGTCCGCATAGCCTCGATTCGTCGATCTGTTTCTTGCCGTTGGAAGAGCGGTTGTGGTGGGTCAAGCTGCGCCGAAGCAAGCGCGTACGCCTCCAGTGTGGCTTGTGTGCAGAGATAGTTTTCGATCTCGCGCTGCCGCCAGACTTGGAAGTCGATCTGGGGGAAGGCAGGCATGTTGCCCTCCAGCCGGTCGAAGAGTGCGACAGCCTGTAGATGGGGAACGGCCTCTCGGAGATCGCGGAAGTGACGCTGTACACGAGTAGTGTCGTTGCCGACGTAGTGCACAAACGGTCGCTCAAGTGCCCGTTGCGCCGCGGTATGCCCGAGGCGGCCGGCGAAGCTCTGCAGGATGGCTAGGTCGGTGGACCCTTCAAGATAAAGAACCCAGCCGGTTTGCTCAGCTTGGTAGTAGTGCTCCCAGCCGATCTCCGCCAGCGCGTTCCGCACAGCGGTGGAGCGTCGGTCAATGCGGTGAGGGCTGCCGACGAACGCGATCACGTGATCCTTACCCGCCGCTTCGTTGAGCAGAATCTCGGAATGGCTCGCGGCGATGATCTGGCTACCGTTCTCGCGGGCGACATCCGAGATCTGTCTGTAGATCTGTCGTTGCCGCAAAATCTCCAGATGCGCGTCGGGTTCGTCAAGCAGCAGCACATCGCCGGGGTGCACGTACATGTATGCCAGCAGCAGCAGCGTCTGCTGTAGACCGCGGCCGGCTGCCGAGAGGTCGAGCGAGGTGTCGCCCTCCTTGTAGGTCATGATGATCTCGCCTCGCTCAGCGATGTAGCGCGGCGCTTCGAGTTGTGCCCCGAACAGACGGCGAATCCGGTCGATCAGACGCTCCCACTCGGCCTCACGTCGTTCGTATACCTGATGGCAGAGGTTGCGGAGCACCTCAGCGGTTCGGCCTTCGCCGATCCGCACATCGATCGCGCCTGGATCGAGACGAATCTCTGTGGCCGCGAGTCCCGACATCGGTGGTAGTAATGCGATCCGGGTCCCTGCGGCGTCCTCTGGCACTTTCATTCGTTCAGGCGAGCGTCCGCCCTCGAGCCGCAGGGGGCGGCAGTAAAATGACTCTTCGTTGGCGTAATCGAATTCAAGCCCACATTTCCATGCGCGCCCTCCCGTTTCACCTTCGACAAGGATCTCGATGCGTATGTTGCTCGTCAGCTGGCGACCACTCTCGAAGCGCACATCACGGATGTGAAGCTGACGCCACAACGCCTTGGCGTCTGGCACAGGGATCGCGAGCAAATCTCGACGGTTGACAGTCACGCCCGGTCGCTGTTCCGGTGTCCGCCGGCCCGCCCGTTTCTCGTTCCAGCGGCGCAGCCCGATATCCCACAGCGCCAGCGCTTGCATCGCAGTGGTCTTGCCTGAATTGTTCGGCCCGATGAACAGCACGGGAGAGCCGAGTTCAATCTCGACTTCGCCGAACCGCTTAAAATTCCGCACCGTCAGCTTGGTGAGCATTGGCCTTCCCCGCTCCGACCATGATCGTAGCCGTGCGCGGCGCAGTCGGCGTAGCCTGCTCACGTGAGCGAGCCCCCAGCGAACAGGGAGACCACATGCCCGAAACCAATCCGCCACCCTCCAACATGCCGCCGGTGGCGCCGGAGCTGGAAGGCGACCCCGTCGCGCCGCCCGATGACGCCCGCTTCATCGTCAGGGCCACCAGCGACGTGCCCGCAACGGTCGGTCGCAACATCCAGGCCCGGCGGATGTTCACATCCGCCGAGGGGCGCTTCGAGAGCACCTTCGAGTTCGTGCTCTTCAATCGCCTGCCCGTCGGCGAGACCAACGTGCGCCACATTCACGAGAACATCGAGAAGGTCTACTACTTCCTGCGCGGCAATGCCGAGATCGACTGCGGGCCGTGGCGCACGTCGGCCTCGGCCGGCGAGTTCCTGTTCTTCCCCGCGGACATCGCGCACCAGATTCGCAGCCTCGGTCCCGAGGACCTCGAATTCATCGTCTGCGCAGCGTCGACCGCCGGCGCGGCGCGCGGCATGAGCGACGGCGGGCTGCTCGCCGAATCGGGGGATGACGCGTGACCGACGCCGACGCCACCGAAGTTCTGCGGCTCGAGCCGCTGCGCACGTTCGGCATCGCCGTCTACGAAGCCTGCGGCGTGCCCGCCGAAGACGCCGCCTTCACCGTCGAGATCCAGCTCACCGCCGACCTGCGCGGGGTCGACACGCACGGCTTCCAGCGCCTGCCGTGGTACGCAGGGCATCTCCGCGAGGGTCGCTACAACCCCACACCGAGCCTGGCCACGATCCATGAGACGCCCGTCTCGCTCGTCGTTGACGGCGACGGCGGGATCGGCCAGCTGGTCGTCGCGCGCACGATGGAGCGCACCATCACGAAAGCCGCAGAGACCGGTCTGGCCCTGGGCACGCTGCGGCGCTCCAACGACTGGGGCATGGGCGCCTACTACCCGATGATGGCCGCGGCCGAAGGCTTCGTCTCGTTCTGCACGACGACGAGCCCACCCTCGCTCGCGCCGTTCGGGGGGCGCACGCGGATGACCGGCAACAACCCGATGGCCTTCGCCGCGCCGCGCGCGTCGGGCCCGCCGATGGTGCTCGACATGGCGCTCACGCCGGTCGCGCTCGGGAAGGTGATGCGCGCCCGCGCCGAGGGTCGCGAGATTCCCGAGGAGTGGGGCTTCCAGGACCTCGAGGGTCAGCCCACCACGGATCCGGAGACCGCGATGTCCGGGGTCATCCCCGCCCTGGGCGCAGTCAGCGCCTACAAGGGCACCGGCCTCAGCCTGTTCATGAACACGCTGGCCGGCGCGCTGCCCGGCGGCGACCACTCGGCCGATGTGGCGATCGGGCATCGCGGTCAGTTTCTGCTCGTGATCTCGCCGGACCTGTTCGGCGAAGCGGACGTGTTCGAAGCCGCGATCGACGAGATCTGGCGGCACGTGAAGGCGACCGATCCGCTGCCCGGCGTCAACGAAGTCCTCGCCCCCGGCGAGCAGGAGCAGCGCACCTTCGAGCAGCGCAGCGCCAGCGGCGAAATCACCTACCCCGCGTCAACCGTCCGCGACCTCCAGCAGCTATCAGCGGAGCTCGGTATCCCGCTGCCAGGCTAATCTGGATCGTGGCGATTACACGACAGGACGACCACGGTGGCTTCGGCGACAGCCTCAACCCCATCAGGAAAGAAGGATGCGGATCCCGTTCAGACCGTCGTGATGCAGGGTCTTGGCGTCCTAGCCTATCGCTCGTCAGATCTACCACGCGCGTTGCGAGATCGCGATGAAGCACTGACCGCGCGAGCACGGGATCTGAGGGAGCGCCAAGCCCAGTTCGACGAACGGACGCTCGGTCATCGGACCCGCGAACGTGAGCTCGTAGAGCGATCCGACAAACTCTACGCTCTGGCATTCGACTTGTTCGAGCAGGGAGCAGACGCCCGAACTCGCGCCAGCGAGTTCGCCGACCGGCGTCCTGCTCTCGACGAACGCGGGTGTGAGTTGTTCGACGACCTCCTCGTCCTCGATGTTGAGTCGGCACGGCATTGGACGGCCCGTGTGGAACTCGACCAGCGATGGGATGCCTACGGACTTCGCCAGGACTCATACAGGGATCGACGCGAAGCGCATGACCGGGTGCATCGAGTCTCGCCTTCCCCTCAGTCCAATCTCGAAACTGAACGATTCAATCACGAGCAGGCCGCCCTGAGTCGGGAGCTCGACCAGCTGTCGTCCGACAGGCAGATGCTCGGAGCACGAATCGATCTGTATTACCGTGACGAACAGGATTGGTTGGATCGGCTCGGAAAGTACCTCTCCGACGCGGTGGCGTTGGGTTCTGGTGGCACCGGCAACCCAGAGGCGACTAGAGCGTGGCGGGAAGAGGTGATCGACTGGCACGGTGAATGTGAGCGGCAGCTTCAAGACGCTCGGCGGTGGCTTGGCGATCGGCGAGCGACCGATGCTCAACTCGACAAGCTGAGCGCGGATGTGAGGCAGTTCAACGAGGACCTGCGCCAACGGAACCAAGAAGTCTACCGACTAAATTCTGACTATGTGACGTGGATGTTGGATGTCCGCGAGCACCTGCGGCGCAGCTTCCAGGTCACGAAAGGAGTACGTCGGCACCTAGCTCGCGGCGTTGAGTCGTATCTGCGGCCACTCGGGCGAGATGCCGCGGGCATCGGATTCGAGATGCTCTGTGAAGACCTGTTGCTAGCGCAGGATTTTTCAGAGGTGATCCGACAAGGAGGGGGCGAGGACGGTGGGGTCGACATCTGGGCCAACCAAGTCGGCTCCGATAGCGATCCGCTCAGAACAGCCATTCAGTGCAAGTTGAAGGGCGAGCACGGACGCGTTGGTCTGAAAGACGTAATCCTTTTCCATGGCAAGCTCTCGACAGATCATAAGCATCACCGCGCCATTGTGATGACCGCGGGCGGCATAGAAGAGGACGCGGCCGATTGGGCCAGGACGAGGGGTGTCGAGTTCTGGGACGGCTTCCGACTCTTTGAGATGATGATCACGAGCGGGATCGGATTCGAACTCTTCCATGGCACGGACGACGATCTCGCTGCGCGGCCGATCGCCTCGTATTGGGACGATCTGGTACGGCGCGCACGTGCTGAGCACGAGAACCGAAGGAAGCGAAGCATGTCTGTTGATTGACGTCGGTCGATGGCCCTGCCCGGCGGCGACCACTCCGCCGATGTGGCGATCGGGCACCGCGGTCAGTTTCTGCTCGTGATCTCGCCGGACCTGTTCGGCGCGGCGGACGTGTTCGAAGCCGCGATTGACGAGATCTGGCGGCAGGTGAAGGCGACAGATCCGCTGCCCGGCGTCGACGAAGTCCTCGCCCCCGGCGAGCAGGAGCAGCGCACCTTCGAGCAGCGCAGCGCCAGCGGCGAAATCGCCTACCCCGCGTCAACCGTCCGCGACCTCCAGCAGCTATCAGCGGAGCTCGGTATCCCGCTGGATGCGTAGTGCCTGGCTGGACGCGCCGCCGCTGGACGTGGGCGGTGTTCGCAGCGCTCGGGTTGGTTATCCTGATCCTGCGAGTGACCGGCGACGACGCCGCTCAGGTGGCCGAGCCCAGCGAGGGTCCTGTGGCGCCACCGCAGGGCGATCCGCCGCACGAGCAGCCGGAGCCCGATGCGCTGCCTTTCGCGGAGGATGCAGCGCTGCTGCGTCGGCTCCTGGTGGCCGACGAGTCGGATGGGGGCCTCGACTACGACCGTGACGCGTATCAGCCGGGCGGCTGGGGCGATGCCGACGGCGACGGCTGCAACACGCGCGAGCAAGTCCTGATCGCCGAGGCGCGATCGATCACACAGGTCGACCAAGCCTGCCGGCCGATCGATGGGACATGGTGGTCCTGGTATGACGAGGTCGAACTTGATGATCCCGGCGACGTACAGATCGACCACATGGTCCCGTTGCTGGAGGCGCACCAGTCGGGCGCATCGGAGTGGGCGTCCCCGCGGCGCGTGGACTTCGCGAACGACCTCGGCAGCCCGGCCTCGCTCGCGGCGGTCTCGGCGTCGAGCAATCAAGACAAGAGAGCACAGGACCCCGCGGAGTGGAAGCCTCCGTCGCGCGCAGCGTGGTGTCAGTACGCGCGTGACTGGACCATGGTGAAAGTGCGCTGGGCGCTGACCGCGGATCCCGCCGAGATTGCCGCTCTGCGGGAGATGCTGGGCACCTGCATGCTGCCGCCGAGCTCGCGGCCGACGGAGTTCCCGAATCGAGACATCGAGCGGTTGATGAGCAGCGGCCCGGGCGCGGGCGAGCCCCACGTCCAGGGGAGCAGTGGAAGCGGCGTGGGCTTCCCGGCCTGGGAGGTCCCATCGGCGCGCGACCGCGATTCCGACGGCGTGGTGTGCGAGACCTAGGCGGCAGGACTATCGTGTGGCCAGCAGGCCACGCGGAAGGACGAAATCATGACCGACATCTACTACTCGTGCGATTCCCACGTCGTTGAGGGGCCCGAGGTATTCGACGGACTGGTCGACCGGTTTGGCGACCGGGCGCCACGCGTGGTCAACAAGTGGAAGGACCGCGACGCCGTCTTCGTCGCCTGGCCGAGCATCGACTTCGCGATGTCGGTCGGCCGCCTCGGGATCGCCGGCGCGAACCTCAACCTGCCGGAGACCAAGGAGAAGATCGCGCGCGGCTGGGACCTGATCAATCCCGGCGTCAAGGACCCCGTGGCGCGACTCAAGGAGCAGGATCAGGACGGCATCGTCGGCGAGGTCATGTACCCCTCGATCAACATGCTCACCTTCATGGTCGACGATGTCGAGGTCGTCGACGCCGTCTTCCAGCGCCACAACAACTGGATCCGCGACTACTGCTCGCACGCGCCGGAGCGGCTGATCGGCGTCGGCTGCCTCTCCCTGCGTGACATCGACATGGCCATCGCCGAGCTGAAGCGCTGCGCGCAGATGGGCATCAAGGGTGTCGCCATCCCCTGCACCGCGCCCGTCGACAAGCCCTACTCCGACCCCTTCTACGAGCCCTTCTGGACGGCCGCCGAGGACATCGGCCTGCCGCTCACGATGCACATCTTCTGCGGCTCCGAGCCCGGCATGAGCCTGCCCAAGGACTGGGACCAGGTGGTCTCCTACACGCTCGCCCACGCGGCCGCCTGGAACACGGTCTCGAATCTGGTTACCTCCGGCGTCTGCGAGCGGCACCCGAAGCTCCACTTCGTCATGGCCGAGTGGGAGACCGGCTGGATCGGCCACGTCCTGCAGCGCTGGGACCACGCCTACTACCGCGCCCGCGCCGTCGACCAGACGCCCGAGCTGCCGATGCTGCCGACCGAATACTTCCACCGCCAGTTCACCGTCACCTTCGAGGACGACGCGATCGGCGTACAGACCCGCAACGAGATCGGCATCGAGAATCTGGTCTGGGGCAACGACTACCCGCACCACGACGCAATCTGGCCGAACTCCCGTCGAATCCTCAGCGAGATCATGGAGGGCGTCCCCGAGGCCGACCAGGAAGCCATGGTCTGGGGCAACGTCCAAAAGCTCTACAACATCGACCGCACCGCCCTTCCGGTATAGGGCGCGTGCTCACGGTTTCACAGAAACCGTGAGCAAACCAACAGAACCTGATCTGCGAAGGCGGCCCCGCTGGCCGATCTGTCTGCCCGCCCGTTACTATTGGTTTCACAGAAACCGTGAGGAAACCGATAGACGGGCGAATCCAGACCCATGAAGCTCCCCCTGACCGCGCCTCCGTTTGCCGGCTTGATGGCCGAGTTCGCTGAGCTGGATGCCGCGCAGCAAGTCGCCCTGTTCGCCGACGCTGCTCCGGTTGACGAAAAGGGCCGCTATCTCCCCTGGGACGAAGCGCGCCACCGGCAGCCGCCTGAGGGACTCAGCCCACGGCTGAACTGGCTGCGGATGGTGATGCCGCGACGGGGTGGGTCACAGACACTCCCGTTGCGCGGGCGTGGCGGCCAGCCGTTCTGGTTCTGCAACGTCAGCCCGTTGGTAGAGATCCTGCACGGTCTCGATCAGGCGCAGCAGACGCACGTCCTGGCCAACGAGACCCTGATGACCAACGCTGTCCGTCGACGCTGGCTGCAACGCGGACTGATGGACGAAGCCATTCAGTCGAGCCAGTTGGAAGGCGCGAACACCAGCCGCCAGATCGCGCAGGAGATGCTGCGCGATGGTCGCCCGCCGCGCGATCACGGCGAGCGAATGATCGCCAACAACTTCGCCGCGATGCAGACCGTCGAACGGTGGGCTGCTGACGGCGAGCCTGTTGATCCTGAACACATCCTGCACCTGCACCGCGTCGTCACGGCCAGGACGATGCACGATCAACGGGACTCAGGGCGGTTGCAGCAACCCGGCGAGGCCCGGGTCTACGTTGTCTCGGCCAGTCAGTACATCGTCCACGAGCCGCCGCCGGCAGACGAGCTGCCCGAACGTATGCAACGCCTCTGTGAGTTCGCCGAGGGCAAGTCCGACACCGGCTTCTTGCATCCCATCGTGCGCGCCATCCTGGTGCACTTCATGATCGGCTACGACCACCCGTTCGTCGACGGCAATGGCCGCACAGCGCGCGCATTGTTTTACTGGTCGCTGCTGCGCTCCGGCTGGTGGCTGGCGCCCTATCTGCCGATCTCGCACTTCCTCCTGCGCGCGCCGGCGCAGTACTCGCGCGCGTATCAGTACGTCACCGCCGACAACAACGACGCCACCCACTTCATCCTGCATCAGCTCGACATCATGGAACGCGCCTTGACTCAGCTCGACCGCGATCTACAGGAGCAGGCCGCAGCCGCGCGCGATCTGGTCGAGCAGCTCGGCGACAGCGGCTTCGGCGAGCGTGAGCTCGCGATCCTCGACGCAGCCCTCAAGCAGCCCAACCGCATCTTCACCATCGCTCAGCAGCAGAACGAACATCGGGTCTCCTACTGGGCCGCGCGAGCTGACCTCCAGGACCTCGCCGAGCGTGGCTACCTCCTCCGAGAACGCTCAGGCAAGAAGTTCCTCTTCCGCCCCGTTCCCGATCTCCAAGAGCGACTCGGCAAATCCACGCAGTAGCCTGCTGACGCTGAACGAAGGGGTCACTATGGCATCGCGTCGCGAGCAGGCTGGTGTCCCGCCGTACGCCGAACTGCGTCGTGTGATGCTCCAGACGATGCGCGAAATGGACCTACCGGCGAGCCGCTCCGCCGTGATCGAGAGTGTGGCAGATGCAATGGACTTGTCTCCCGAGCAGCGCGCTGTGTCATGTGCGAACGGGACGATGCCGGAGTACGCAGACCGCATCGGTTGGTCGCTTACCTTCCTGAAGCAGGCCGGTGCAATCGCTAATGCGCGGCGGGGCCACTGGGACTTGACCGAAGAGGGGCGCGGAATCGAGTTCTCCGAGATCGAACACCGGGTTGCCGTGGCTCGCGCCGAGCACACCAGGAGCAAGCAACAATCGGACGACCCACCCATAGCCAACGAGGACGACGAGGTTCCAGAGCCAGACTGGCAGGCTCGGCTGCTTGGTCACCTCCGCACGATGTCGCCGCAGGCCTTTGAACACTTATCCGCTGCACTGCTCCGCCGTGCAGGGTTCGACGATGTTGAAGTCACAGGCCGAAGCGGCGACGGCGGCATCGATGGCATCGGCACATACCGGCCATCGGGTTTGATCTCGTTTCGCACGGCATTCCAGTGCAAGCGGTATCAGGGCTCCGTCGGCAGCGCTGCGGTTCGTGAGTTCCGCGGCTCGTTTGCCGGGCGCAGCGACCGCGGCATCATCGTGACCACCGGATCATTCACTTCCGGCGCGCAAGCTGAGGCGGCCCGCGACGGCGTGGGACCGATCGATCTGATCGACGGCGAAGCGCTCTGCGACCTCCTCAAACAGTTTGAGCTTGGCGTCCGCGTAAAGACCCGCACAGTTGAAGACATTGACATCGACGCCGGCTACTTCGAAAGGCTCCAAGGATGACCGACGAACTCAAAGTGGCAGTCGTCCCCGGCGACGACGCGGCCCCCGAAGCCGTCCACGCAGTCATGCACGTGCTCCATGCCATGGAGCTGCCGATCGCCTGGGAGGTGCTGCCGGATGGTGCGGAGCTGGCCCGCGAGCTGCCGCGCGCCGAGGGCGAGGCGATGGTGATCGACGCCGCGAACCGCAGCGACACGGTCCTCTTCGGCTCCACCAGCGGACAGACCCCCGGCGTCGGCTACTTCCGCTGGGGGCGCCAGACCTACGCCAACGTGCGACCGATCAAATGGCGACCCGGCTTCCGCTCGCCGCTTGTCGCGCCTGAGGGCATCGACTACGTGATCGTTCGCGAGAACCTCGAAGACCTCTACGCCGGCATCGAGGGCGACCTCAGCGAAGTCGCCGCCTCCGGGCTCGCCGACCGCCCGCGCTTCGGCGGGGTCTCCCGCACCCAGCTGCCCGGCGGCTTCGAGCACTTCAAGGACGCCGACGGCCGCTACGCGATCAAATACTTCACCCGAGCCAACGTCGAACGCGTCGCCCACTTCGCCTGCCGGCTCGCCCAGCGCCGACTCGAGCAGGGCTACCCTGGCAAGGTCACCTGCTCCGCGAAATACAACGTGCTCACCAAGACCGATGGCTGGTTCGTCGAGCTTGCCGGCGAGGTCGCGGCGGGCTACCCCGATGTCGAATTCGAGACGTTCATCGCCGACGACTTCGCGCGCCGACTCGTCGCCAGCCCGCACGAGCTCGACGTCGTGCTGCTGCCAAACCTCTATGGCGACGTGTTCTCCGACGAGGGCGCGGGCACGATCGGCGGGCTCGGCCTTGCCCCCTCAGGCTGCTTCGGCGACGACTGGGCCTACTTCGAGTCGGTCCACGGCACCGCCCCCGACATCGCCGGCCAGCACCGCATCAACCCCACCGCCACGATGCTCTCGGCCGCGATGATGCTGGACTACCTGGGCCTCCGCGAGCAGGGCGCGCAGCTGGAGCAGGCGATCGAGGCGACCTACGCCGCCGGCGATCGCCTGACCGTCGACCAGGGCGGCAGCGCGAGCACGGAAGACTTCGCCGCGGCGGTCATCGACGCTCTGGGTTGATGGCGGGAGCGCATGGGAGTCGAACCCACCCGAGACGGTGCGGACCGCCCCGCAACGGTGTTGAAGACCGGGGAGGCCACCGGGCCCCTTCCGCTCCCGTGAAATCCGAGGGTATCCGAACAGCGCGCTGCCGCTCAGCGGTCTGATTCGACCACGGCCGTGTACATCTCACTCTCGCTGACGAGCCGCTGCAAGGCGCGCGACCGGCGGGGCGTTCCAAAGATGAGTCCCGTGATCTCCGCATGTGACGGGAAGTCCTCCAGCGGCGCGTGCCGGATGCGAAACGATTGACCGGGATGCGGCTGCATCGCACCCTTGGCGCGTCCCACGTTGATGACCGCGAATCGTCCGTTCTTCCTAAGCGCCAGGTGGGCGCCGACGCTGCTCCGCAGCTTGTCAAACGTCGCGGTGTCCTGCGGATCGCCGAAGTACTCCACCCATACGACGGAAAGCGGAGCGTCGACGGGTTGCGGAACGAACGCTTCCAAGATTGGCAGGCGGTCAACGACCAGCCGCGGGCTGCAGTAGCGCGCGACGTGATCGGAGTCTGGCAGTTCGTCGCCGGTCATCGAGGCGGCAGGAGAGACAGGAACGGTTGGACGGCGATAAGGGCCTCCCAAGGTTCAAGCGTGCTGCTCACGGGCGCACAGCCCGGTGGATGGTCGGACTCGTCAAATGCGGCGTAGAAGCGGACAGAGCCGTTTGCCTCAAAGGTCATCGCGAGGATTCCGTCAGGCGTCAGAAACCACTCGATGCTGAGCAGCCCCTCGGGGTTCACGCCGATCCTCGGATCAGGCAACTTCCAGTTGTTTTCGAGCAAATTGGCGAACTCGCGCAGCGAGACGAGGTCGGTTGGCTGCTCGTCCGGGTCGTCGCCGTCGAGGCTCAGCAGATAAGAGACGCGCTCCGCGACCTTCTCCCGGCTGATTTCGCGCAGCTTCGCGACGATCTCGTCGGACGTTGGCTGCGCTGCGTGCGTGCGATCGTCGGTCGTGGTCACGCAACCCTCCGCTCATCGACTTGGCGTGCATCCATGATACGCGCGAATGATGTGCGATGACAGCTTAGCCCAGCTCCTCCGCCACCTCGTCCAGCAGCCGGCCCAGCATCGTGGCCGTCGCGCCGAAGATGCGGTGGCCCTCGAACCAGTACTCGCGCATCTTGAACGTCGTCCCATCCTCGCGGTGGCGCTCCTCGTACGTCGTGTTGGCCGGATCGAGCAGGTGCGAAAACGATGGGGTGATGACCTCCGCGACCTCGATCTCGAGCGGACGGAACGGGTACGGCGCGCGGTCGAGCAGGCCCACGAACGGGATCACGTGAAAGTCGGTGATCGTGCGGTAGTGGCTCTGCTCGCCCAGCACTTCGACATGCTCGGTGCGGATGCCGACCTCCTCGTCGGCCTCCCGTAGCGCGCCGTCGACCGGCGCCTCGCCGGCCTCGATCGCGCCGCCCGGAAACGACATCTCACCCTTGTGATGCTCCACGTACTGGCTGCGCACCGTCAGCACCACCTGCGGATCGTCGTAGGGCAGGATCGCGATCAGCACCGCCGCGGCCCAGCTGCCCGTGCCCGCCGCCAGCGTATGGACCTCGTGACGCGCCGCGACGCGGCGGATCGTCTCGATCATCGGCGCGTCGGGCACCTCGCTGGCTCGTCGTTCTTCGCTCACTTCGCGCCTCCTGCTGCGCCGCTGACGCTAGCCGACGTACAGCTCAGCGCGAGCAGGCGCGATCACCTCCCCGAGCGCGGTCTGAAACTCGCCCCAGCGGTTGTCGAAGTTCGATCGGCCGAAGCGCACGTGCAGACTCGATGTCTCAGCGCTCTGACTGGTGCTCTCGTGCTTCATGCCCTGCAGATTCGCATCGAGGAAGCCCAGCAGCGCCGACTCATGCTGCGCGTACTCCGCGGCGGGCATCGTGATGATCAGGTCGCGTCCCCCTGGCAGCAGCGTGCGCAGCGACGAGCCGCTGAGGAAGCGCTGTGCGACGAGCACGAACAGCGCGATCGCGAACAGCAGGCCGACCAACTCATAGTTGTAGGTCGCCGCGCCGATCGAGGACGCGATCAGCAACAGCAGGAAGCCGATCTCGGCCGGGTCCTTGACGGGTGTCCGAAAGCGAACGAACGAGAGCGCCCCGAGCAGGCCGAGCGAGAGCGGCAGCGAGAACTGGATCGCCACGAACAGCACGGTGATCGCCGGCCCCGCCAGCAGGAACGTGCGATGCACGCCCGCCCCGCGGTCCCAATCGCGATAGAAGATCACGTAGAGCGCCCAGACGGCGACCGACGCCGCCAGCGACACCACCATCGCCACCCAGAACTCGGAGAATTGGATTTCCGAAACGGGGCCGAACCACTGATCCATCAGATGCCTCCGATGCGCTGGGGGTCAGGCGCCGCCGCGCCAGATGCGTGAGCTGGTCAGTTCGACGGCCGCGGCGTACTTCGAGTGCGCCGCGCGCCTCAGTCCCAGCCGCGCCAGACCGTCGAGTCGCGCGGGCAACGGTCCAGCCGATTTGAGCTCGAGCACCGCGCCGTCGGGAACCGGGCGCCACACGAGCCCGGGTCGCGGAGCGGCGGCGTGCACCCGCGTGTCGAGCGAGACGCGCAGGCCCGAGCCGAGCTCGGCCCAGCGGCGGCGTTCGTAGCGCACCAGCGCGACCGGCTCCACGGTCGGCGCCGCTGGCGCGCCGAGTTCACGCAGGGCCTCGGTCAGTTGGTCGCGGCCGGGCAGGCGGATGCCTGCTGCGAGCATCGGGCCGTCATCGATGTTCAGATGCAGCCGCTGCTTGCTGCCGACGCCGCCCTCTCGATGCTTCAGTTCGAGCCAGGCGCTAAAGCTGCCCGCCTCCGCGTCAACCGGGTCGTCGTACCAGCGCAGCCGCAGCTTCGTCTTGCCCCAGAAGCCGTCCGCTGCCTCCCAATAGGCGTCGAGCGACGGCGTGTCGTAATAGCAGGAGCTGATCGTCCCCCGCGGGTAGTCGCGGTCCGGCGGCACGCGCGCCGAAATCCAGGCGGCGATCAGCGCCGCGCGGGCCTCCGCTACGGGGTATTTCCGCTCTTCGCGCGTCGACGACCTGGCCGCGCGGTCCGCTGCGTCAGCTGGCTGGGGCCGCGTCTGGAGCGCCATTTCCGGATGTTAACATGCGGTCAACGAGCCTCCGCCCGAGATTCCCGGCATGCCCAAACGCGCCCTCTTCGCCCTGCTCGCCGCCGCCGCCGTGCTGGCCGCGGTGATCGGCATAGCCGCATCCAGCGACTCCAACCAGGCGCCGCCGGATCACGGCCCCGACGTGGTCCGCTTCGGCGTCAATCAGGAGCGCAGCGACGCGCGCGGCTACGTCTTCGACATCGAGCAGGTCCGGACCTACTCGATCGAGATCGAAGAGGCGGAGTTCCGGCGCCTGCAGCAGAACCCGCGCGCCGAGCAGTACGTCCGAGCGCGAATCCGGCTCGACGACGAGCTCTGGGAGGATGTCGGCGTCCGCTATAAGGGCTTCTACGGCCTGCTCTTCACCTGCTTCGACGAGAGCGGCGCCCAGCTTTGCAAGAAGCTCTCCTACAAGGTCAAATTCAACGAGTACGAGCCGCGCCAGCGCTTCTTCGGGATGAAGCGGCTCAACTTCCACCCGATGAAGGACGATGAGGCGCAGATGCGCGAGGTGCTCACCTATCAGCTGTTCCGCGACGCCGGCGTCGCCGCTCCGCGCGCCGTCTTCGCGCGGCTCGAGCTGAACGGTGAACCGCTCGGGTTGTTCACGCTGACCGAGGACATCGACGACCGCTTCATGGCCGACCGCTTCGACGACGGCGGCGCGGGCGTGCTCTACAAGGAGGTCTGGCCGACCAGCTCGCGCACCGCGCTTGACATCGCCGAGTTCGAGGGCAAGGTCGGTGTCAACGCGTCCGCGCAGGGCGCCGCCGACCTGCCCGAGAACGCGCGGCTGCCGGTCGGTCTGGCCGAGGCGGTGGCGCGTAATCCCAACGACCGCCCCGCGACCGGTTTCGTGGATTTTGCCCGGGAACTGCTGGCTTACGAGGATGATCCCGCCGCGCGCCTCGCGGCGCTGCAGCGTTGGCTCAGCGACATCGACGACTTCTGGGCCTACCTCGCGGTCGACCGCTTGACCGACAACTGGGACGGGATCGTCGCCTGGTACTGCGTGCCCGAGTGCCAGAACCACAACTACTTCTGGTACGAGAACTCGCGCGGCGGCGGTTTCACGCTGATCCCCTGGGATGTCGAGCACAGCTGGCGCGATCCCAGCCCGATTCGCACCTACTTCCGCATGCCCGACTGGGATGACCTGCACCGCGGCTGTCGGATCAGCAAAGTCTTCTGGGACCTCGACGCGATCGCACCGTACTGCGACCCGCTGATCGGCGCAGCCGTCACGCAGGGCTGGGCTGAATACATCGCCGCGTCGCGCACGCTGCTCGAGCAGCTCTACCCGCTCGAGCGGCTGCACCAACGCATCGACGAGCTGGCCGCGATCATCGAGCCGCACGTGATCGAGGACGAGGCAGGCCCCGGCGAGCGCGCCTGGCGCGCCGCCGTCGAGCTGCTGCGTAGTGAGGTCGAGGCGCGCTTCACTTACATCGCCGACAAGATCGTGGAATGGGACGCGAAACAGAGCGACGCGCCGCAGGGGGACGACGATGCCTGACCTGATCATCCGTGCTGGCGCGATCGTCGACGGCAGCGGTTCGCCCGGGTATGTCGCGGACCTGGCCGTGGACGGCGACCGAATCAGCGCGATCGGCGACCTCAGCGCTCAGCACGCCGCGCGCGATATCGACGGGCGCGGCCTCACGGTCGCGCCGGGCTGGATCGACACGCACGCCCACTCCGACGGCATCCTGCTGCACGAGCCGCAGCACGCGAGCGGCCTGCTGCAGGGCGTGACGACGGAGATCATCACCCAGGACGGCCTCTCCTACGCTCCGCTCTCCGGCGAAAATCTCGCCTCCTACGGCCGCTATCTGGCTGGATTGCTGGGTCCGCCGCCGCTTGGGCTCGACATGTCGAGCATCGCCGCGATGCGCGAGCACTACCACGGCAAGGGCTGCAACGTCGCCGTGCTCGCGCCGCACGGCCCGGTCCGCCTCTCCAGCGTCGGCTTCCGCGACATCCCGCTGGTTGGCGACGGCCTGGCAGAGGCCCGCCGGCTGATCGCCGAGAGCCTCGAACAGGGGGCGCTCGGCTTCTCGACCGGGCTCTCCTACTACCCGAACTCCTACAGCGACACCGAGGAGCTGGTCGCGCTTAACGAGACGGTTGCCCGGCACGGCGGCGTCTACGTCGTGCACGTGCGCAATCACAACAACGACCGCGCACCCGGCGGCACCGGCATCACCGAGGCGCTCGAAGTGGGCCGCCGCAGCGGCGTCGCCGTCCATGTCTCCCACTACCGCACGCATCCCCCCAACGCCGGCCAGGTCGCCGAGCTGATGGAGGAGATCGACGCCGCCAAATCCGACGGCATTGACGTGACGCTCGAGACCTACCCCTATGCCGCCGCCGCGACCGTGCCTGGCTACTTCATCGCCGGCGAGTTTCACGAGGGCGGGATCGACGCGCTGCTCGAGCGGCTGGCCGACCCCGAGCTGCGCCCACGGTTGCTCGAATCGATGCGCACGCTCTTCCCCGGTGCGCTACAGGGCTCGGCCTGGACCTGGATCGACCATCCGCGCCTGCGCCGCTTCGAGGGCATGGCGATGGCCGAGGCCGCGGCCGAGCAGGGCCTGAGCGTCGAAGAGCATGTGCTCGAAACCATCCTCGAGGCCGGGCTGGCCTGCGGCTTCCGCCATCAGCCGCCCGCCAGTGTGACCGTCACGCGCCAGGTCGAGGCCGATGTGATCAAGCTGCTCAGCCGCGCCGACTACATGGTCGGCAGCGACGGTATCCCCTTCACCGGCGGCATGCCGCACCCCCGCGCCTACGGCACGTTCCCACGGATCATGGGCCGGCTGCGCCGCCGCCACGGCGTCCCCATCGAACATCTCGTGCGCGGCATGACCGGTCTCGCCGCCGAGCGCTTCAGGATCGTCGACCGCGGTGTGCTGCGCGAGGGCGCGTTCGCCGACATCACCGTCTTCAACGCCGACACGATCATGGACGGCGCATCATTCGAAGACCCGAAGGCCGAACCGTCAGGGATCGACTACGTGGTAGTCAACGGGCAGCTCGCCGTCGACGGCGGCAAGGTCACCGGCGTGCTCGCCGGGCGCGCGGTTCCTTGATCCTCCCTCCCTCACTTCGTGGGGGAGCTGTCGCGCAACGAAGGACGGATCCAATGCTCCCCCCGAGGGGGAGCCGCCGCGCAGCGGCTGAGGGGGAGGCCCGCGCTGACCTCTGCTGGACCGCCACGTCCTCCCCCTCTGCCTGCGGCATCTGCCCCCCGCTGACCACATTGAGTGGTCAGCGGAATCGGGATCCGGATCGGATTCCGCTGAGCACTCAGTGTGCTCAACGGGGGAGAGCTGTCGCGCAGCGACTGAGGGGGAGGCCCACGCTGACCTCTGCTGGACCGCCACGTCCTCCCCCTCTGCCTGCGGCATCTCCCCCGCAGGGGGAGAAGTGGGAAGGATCGGGAATCGCTCCCCCTGAGGAGACCTGCGCGTAATCTCCATTTCCCCTCTCCCCCCGCTCTGCGGGGGGAGATGTCACGGAGTGACAGAGGGGGGCTGCCGCTCCCCCGCAGTCAGCACCGAGCCCCCCTCTGCCTTCGGCATCTCCCCCCGCTTTGCGGGGGGAGAGGTATCCAGAGCGCTCCTTACTGCACCACGCCTTCGACCAACAGCTCGGTGAATTCGTCCTCGCTGTAGCCGAGCAGCTCGCGGTAGACGTACTCGCTGTCCTGCCCCAGCAGCGGCGCGTGCGCGGGCCGCGGTGGCGGGGTGGCCCACAGCCGCCAGGCGGGGCTCTCGTAGCTCAGCGCGCCCACCACCGGGTGCTCGCTGCGCCACCAGTGCTCGCGGTGCGCGAGCTGCGCGTCTTCGTGCGCGTCCTGCATCGTCGCCACTCGATGCGCCGGCACGCCGACAGCCTGTAGCGCCCGCTCGACCTGCTCGACCGTTCGCGACGAGGTCCACGCCGAGATCAGCGCCTCCAGCTCATCCTGCGCCGCCAGCCGCTGCACAGCCTCGCCGTACCGCGGGTCGTGGGCGAGCGGCTCGCCCGAGATCACCCGCGCCAGCGACCGCCACTGCTCGTCGCTCGTGACCGCGATCGCGCACCAGCGGTCGTCTCCGGCGCAGGGGAAGACGCCGTGCGGGGCGTGTTGCAGGTCGCGGTTGCCCAGTGGCTGATGCACCCGACCCGTGTTCAACGCGTCGATCAGGCCGGCGTCGAGGATCACAGTCGACGCTTCGAGCTGCGAGACATCGATGTATTGCCCCTCACCCGTGCGCCGGCGGTGATCGAGCGCCGCGAGCAGCGCGACGATCGCCACGTGGGTGGCGATCCAGTCGGTGTAGGCGACGCCCGTCCCCACCGGCGTGCGGTCCGGCCAGCCCGTTATCGCTGTGACCCCCGCGGTCGCCTGCAGCGTGAGGCCGAAGCCGCGGAACCCGGCGTGCGGGCCGGTTTGGCCCTCCATCGACATTGACGCCATGATCAGGTCCGGCCGCACCTTTCGCAGGTCATCCCAGCCGAGCCCGACCCGGTTGAGGAAGCCGGGCGCGAACGACTCGGTCACGATGTCGCTCACCGCGACGAGCCGCTTGGCCACCTCAACCGCGCGCGGATGCTGCAGGTTCAGCGCCATGCCCAGCTTCCCGCGGTTGAACTTCGCGAAGTAGGCGCTGGCGTCGATCGAGCCTTCCCCGGCGGGACGCGGGCCGCTGGAGCGGAAGGTGTCGGGTTTCAGCGACGACTCGATCCGCACGACCTCCGCGCCGTGAAACGCCATCTGCATCGTCACGTTCGGCCCCACGCCGACCCAGGCGAAGTCGGCGATCCGCACGCCCTCGAATACACGCAGCGCACCGGGCCGCTCGGCGTCGGTCATCAGCGGCCCTGGAAGCTCGGCTGGCGGTTCTCGATGAAGGCCCGCGCGCCTTCGCGGGCGTCCAACGAGCCGCGCAGCCACGCCTGGTTCAGCTCCTCGAGCTGCGCCTGCTCGGCTGCGTCGTTATAGAGCGCGGCGTAGACCGCACGCTTGGTCAGGGCGGTCGCGAGTGGGGCGTTGGCGGCGAGCCGATCAGCCAGGGCCAACGCGGCCGGCATCAGCTCGTCGTGCGGGTGCACCTGATTCACGATCCCCAGCTCAAGCGCCCGGCTGGCCTCGATCGGGTCCGCCGTCCAGAAGATCTCGAGCGCGCGGGAGTGTCCCGCCAGCCGCGTGAGCGACCAGCTGCCGGCCCAGTCAGGCGCGAGTCCGCGCCGGATGAACGCGGGGTGCAGACGCGCACGCTCGGACATCAGCCGGATGTCGCAGGCCAGCGAGATCGCGAAGCCGGCGCCGGCGGCCGCCCCGTTGATCGCGGCGATCACGGGAATTTCGAGCCGTTGCAGCTCGGCCGCGAAGCCGTAGCGCAGCTCGGTCGACGCCAGACCCGGCTGAGCTTCCTCCGCAACCCGCTCCTCGCGGTTCGACATATCTGCGCCCGAGCAGAAGCCCCGGCCGGCGCCGGTGATCACCAGCCCGCGAGCGTCGCGGTCGCCGGTCAGCTCGGCCGCCAGCTCGCGCAGGCCCGAGCGCATCGCGGCGTCGAGCGCGTTGAGCTTCTCGGGCCGGTTGAGCGTCGCGACCACGACGCCGTTGCCGCGCCGTTCGACCAGCAGGGATTCGTTCTCGTTCATCGGCGTGGCTGCCTCTCCGCGGCGATCGCCGCCAGTTGGTCGTTGTGTTCCCCGAGCATCGGCGCGGGGCGCTCGACCCACGGCGTCTGCGAGAGCACCGCCGGCGCCCCGGGGCTGCGAAGCCGGCCGAGCGCAGGGTCTTCGACATCGCAGAAGAACGCTCGCGCGCCAAGCTGTGGACTCTCGACCAGGTCCTGCATCGTGTTGACGGGGCAGATCAGCACACGGTGACGCTGGCCCGTCTCGTAGAGCTGCTGGCTGCCGCGGGCTGCGAAGAACGCCGCGATCTCCGCCTCCAGCTCCGCGATCTCGGCTTCGTCCGGCAGCACCGCGCCGGCGATCGAGCGATTCGACCAGTAGTCGACATCGAAGCGCGGATCGACACCCTCCGCCCGCATCCAGCCGGCCAAATCTGCCATCCCGCGCGGGATCCGAATGAACGCGACGTAGCCGTCGGCGCTCGGGTAGACGATCCGCGTAGCCCGCTCGGCGAAGGCACGCGCCCCGCCGGCGCGCTTGGTCTCGATCCCATCCATCTCCCAAAACAGCCGCGCGTTGCCGAGCGTGTTGGCCATCGCGGCCTGCATCGACACGTCGACGTGCTGACCCCGTCCGGTCACGTGGCGTGCGTGCAGCGCGATCATCGCGGCCGAGCCGGCGTTCAGCGCGGTCAGCGAGTAGGCCTGCTCGACGCTCGGTCGCAGCGGCGCTCGGTCGCGGTCGCCGACCAGCGACATCAGCCCGCCGGCGGCCGCGCCGATCAGGTCGGAGGCCGCCCAGTGCGCTTTCGGACCAGATTGTCCAAACGGCGTCATCGAGACGTAGATCAACTGAGGGGCGATCGCCGCCAGGTCCTCGAAGCCCAGACCGCGCGAAGCCATCGCCCCGGGCGCGTCCGATTCGAACAGGAAGTCGGCGCCGCGCGCGAGTTCGCGCAGGCGCTCCTGGTCTTCGGAATCATCAAGATCGAGCGTGACGCTGCGCTTGCCCGCGTTCATCTGCGCCCAGTAGAGGGATCCGCTCGCCTCGCCGTCCGCGGATGTCACGAACGGCCCGCGTCGGCGCGAGGGATGGCCGCCCTCCGGCTCGACGCGGATCACATCAACGCCGAAGCCCGCCAGCAGCCGCGTGGTCAACGCGCCGCTCTCGGCGGTGAGGTCGAGCGCGCGATAGGGGGCAAGTGCGCCTGGCATTGCCACAGGCTAGTTGTCGCGGCCTTGGCAGCGGCATCGATGGCGCCATCGACAGCCGCGTTGATGGCGGCGTTGTCGCCCGTGTGTCACTGTATGATCGGGGTTTGCCGCAGAGTTTCGGTCACAAGGGAGAGGCGCGATGGACCGCGTCATTCGTGTAGCGATCATCAACGTCACGGGCTATGTCGGCGCCGAGCTGGCGCGTCTGCTGGCCCAGCACCCCAACGTGGAGATCGTCTGCGTCACGGGCCGTTCGGAGGTCGGCAAGCGTCTGCCCGAGGTCTTCCCGCACCTCTGGTCGCTGGACCTGCCGATCGTGGCCGATCTCGAAGGCGATGCCGACGTGATCTTCTCCGCGCTGCCGCACGCGGCCGCAGCCGAGCGGCTGGCGCCCTACGTGCGCGACGGCGTGCCCGTGATCGACGCCTCCGCCGACTTCCGCCTCTACGAGCTCGAGCTCTACGAGCAGTGGTACGGCGAGCACCCCACGCCTGAGCTGCTCGGCGACGCCGTCTACGGCCTGCCGGAGCTGCATCGCGACAGCATCCGCGAGGCGAAGCTGGTCGGCGTGCCCGGTTGCTATCCAACCTCCGCGATCCTCGCGCTCGCGCCGCTGGCCGAGGCCGGCTGGCTCGAGGGCCGCACGATCGTCGACGCCAAATCCGGCGTCTCCGGCGCGGGCCGCGGGTTGAAACAGACCTCCCACTTCTCGGAGGTCGACGGCTCGCTCAGCGCCTACGGGCTGGCCGGGCATCGGCACCACCCTGAGATGGTGCAGGAGCTTTCGGCGCTGCAGGGCGCCTCGGGCGAGGCCGCGGTCACGGTCACGTTCGTGCCCCACCTGATCCCCATGACCCGCGGCATCCTCGCCACCTGCTACCCCACGATTCGCGACGGCGCGCTGCCCGACGATCCCGACGAGCGTCAGCGTGCGCTACGCGAGCGTTACGAGGAGTTCTACGCCGACGCCCCCTTCGTCCACGTGGCCGACGCGCCACCCGCGACGAAGCAGACACTCGGCGCGAACTCCTGCCTCGTCTATCCCACGGTCGACGCGCCTACCGGCGAAGTCACTGTCGTGAGCTGCATCGACAACCTCGTCAAGGGCGCGGCGGGAGGCGCGGTGCAGTGCTTCAACCTGATGTTTGACCTCGCCGAGGACGCGGGACTCTCGCGGATCGGCGTCTATCCCTAGGAGCGGCTGATGACTGAGATCGACAGTGTGGGGGCGGTGACGGCGCCGCTGGGCTTCAGCGCGGGCGCGACCACGGCGGGCATCAAGGAGTCGGGCCTGACCGATCTCGCGCTGCTCGCCTCCGACCGCCCGGCGGCGGCGGTCGGGATGTTCACGAACAACCAGACGCAGGCTGCGCCGCTCTTGGTCAGCCGCCGGCATCTCGAGAACGGTCTGCTGCGCGGCATGATCGTCAACTCCGGCAACGCCAACTGCGCGACCGGCTCACGCGGCGTCGCCGACGCCGAGACGATGACCGAGCTTGCTGCGGCGCTGATCGGCTGCGCTGCCAACGAGCTGTTCGTCAACAGCACCGGCATCATCGGGCACTTCCTGCCCATGGAGCTGCTGCACACAGCTGTCCCGACCGTCGAGCTACAGCCCGACGGCGGGGCCGACTTCGCGCGCGCGATCATGACCACCGACACCTTCCCGAAGGAGGCGCTCGCGACCTTCGAAGCCAACGGCCAGACCTACCGCATCGGTGGCTGCGCCAAGGGCGCGGGCATGATCCACCCCAACATGGCGACGATGATCGCGCTGGTCACCACCGACGCGCCAATCGAGTTCGACGTGCTTGACGCGCGCTTCCGTTACGCGATCGACCGCTCGATCAACATGGTCACCGTCGATGGCGACACCTCGACCAACGACACGGCCCTGATCCTCGCCAACGGCGCGGGCGGAGGCCCGGCAATCACCGCGTCCGATCACGCGGCGATCGCCGCGCTCGATGAGGCGCTCGCCGCAGTCTGCACGCCGCTGGCCAGGATGATCGCCAAAGACGGCGAAGGCGCGACCAAGCGGATCGAGATGACCGTCAGCGGCGCGCCGACATGGGAGGGCGCGCGCGACATCGCGCGGACCGTCGTGACCTCGCCGCTGGTCAAGGCCGCGCTGAGCAAGGCCGACCCCAACTGGGGCCGCGTGCTGATGGCCGCCGGCTACGCCGGCGTGCCCTACGACCTGGACCGCGTCCGCGTTTGGATCGGCGACCTGCTGGTCTTCTCCGGCATCGCCACCGGCGTGCCCGACGCCGAAGCCTCCAAGCGCACGATCGGACCCGACGTGCAGCTCCGCATGGATCTGGCCGCCGGCGACGCCGAAGCCGTCGCCTGGGGCTGCGACCTGACCGAGGAGTACGTCCGCTTCAACGCCGACTATGTGACGTAACGGCTACTGCAGCGGCTCCATTCTTGTTACCTTGACTGTCGACGAGTCAGGTTGGGAGGCGAACGATGGCGAAGGTGTTGGCTGGCTCATCGCGGAAGTCGGCGTCCCCCAAGCCCGTCGAAGATGACGAAATCGATCGGGAAGCGATGGTGGAGATCATCGCCAGAGTGAAGCGGCTCCGAAGCGGTGAGGAGCAGACAACCTCGCACGAGGATTTCATGCGAGAACTCGGCTTGGGCGACGATGCTCTCCCGCCCGACTGAATGCGGTGCCGTTCCGGGTTGAGTGGACTGAAGGCGCCAAGCGAGATTTCCGCGGCCTTGACCCTGCGGACATGCTCACGGTGCGAATGCTGATAGGTGGGTTTCAGCACGATCAATGGCGCCGGGGACGCCCATTTCGACGTGAGGTCTTGGCCGAATCCAACCTGAGATTGTTGGAGTACGGTGCGGTGTCGTTGGTCTACGAGATCGTTGAAGCCGAGGAAGTCGTCGAGATCGTCGCGATTCTCCGCAACGTGTGAACAACGAGCGTCACTCATTGCAGCGGCAGCGGCGACTGCCACCACGGCGGGCGCGAGCTGACTTCGATGCGGCTCACCCACTTGACCCAGTGATAGCCGCGGCGGCCCGGCGCAACCAGCCGCAGTGGCGCGCCGTGCCCGGCGCTGAGCGGCTGGCCGCCCACGTGCGTGGCGAGCAGCAATCCCTGCGCCGCTTCCAGTGAGAAACGCCGGTCGAAGCCCGTGACCGAGGTCACGACGACGCTGCGGGCTGCCTCCGTCGGCACGGCCCGCGCCAGCAGCGCGGCGAACGGCACGCCCGACCAGTCCTGATGGGTGTACCAGCCGCCCGTGCAATCGAGCGTCGCGCCGCGCGACGCGCTCGCCAGCTCCGCGAGGGTCGCGCGATCCAACTCGAGCGGCTTCTGAACCTGGCCGCTGATCGTCAGCCGCCACGACTCGGGGTCGATCCGCTGCCGGTCGTCGCTGAGCCATTGGGTGACGGGAAACGCGTTGCCCTGTCCACTGCCCCGCTCGCGCGAGCCGGTGAAACGTCGGGCCTCCGCGACCGTCGTCACGCCGCCCCAGAGCACCAGCCCGCCCGCGCCGACCGCGGCCAGGCGCAGCAGATTGCGGCGGCTGGTGAAGTCGGTCCGCCGCGGCTTCGACCAGCGGACGAAGGCGTGCAGCAGCAGCGGCACCGTCAACGCCAGCCCCAGCGCGGTGTGCAGCACGAGCGGACGCAGGCCGCCGTAGAGCGGCACCCGGATCGTGCCCGAGTCGACCAGTGCCCACCAGATCCCGGTCCCGACGGCGCCGCCGAACAGCGCCGCCAGTATCAGCGGCGCAGCCGACCAGCTCCCCGCGCCGCGCCGTTTGAATGAGCGCGCCACGATCCGCCACTTCCAGATGATCAGGACGAGCAGCGAGAGCCCCGCGATGCCGTGCAGCCAGAACACCCAGCGGCCTGAGGGCGCGCCCACGGTAAAGCTCGCCAGGCCCGAGCCCAGCTCAAAGAGCAGCAGAGCGAGAATGGTCAGATTGGTCGCGCGTGCCGTCACCGGGTGACCTCGTTCCGGTCCACGCTACCTCGCGCTGGCAGCGCCGCGGCTGTCGAGTAGGCTTTGGGGGTGGAAATCAATCGTCCCGTCGTTGTCAAGGTCGGTGGCAGCACGCTCGGCGCGCATGACACGTCGCTCGCCGACTGCGCCGCGCTGCATGCCGAAGGCCGCTCGGTCGTCGTCGTGCACGGCGGCGGCGCGGCCGTGACCGACTGGCAGCGGCGCCTCGGCGCTGAGGCCGAGTGGGTCGAGGGCCTGCGTACGACCACCGCCGAGTCGCTGGAGGTCGTCGTCGCGGTGCTGGCCGGCCTGATCAACACCGAGCTGGTCCGCCAGCTGATCGGCCTCGGCGCGCCCGCAGTGGGCATCAGCGGCGTGGACGGCGCCACGCTGCACTCGCCGAGGAGCGAGCGCCTCGGCCTCGTCGGCGAGACGCCCTGCAGCGACCCGGCCACCATTGACGCGCTGCTGCGCGAGCGGCGGCTGCCGGTCGTTGCGCCGGTTGGGCTCTCGACCGACGCCCTCCCGCTGACGCTGAACATCAACGCCGATTCGGCCGCCGGCGCGATCGCCGAGGCGCTCAGCGCCGAAACGCTGCTCTATCTGACCGATGTGGAAGCCGTGCTCGACGAACACGGCGAACCCCAGCCGTGCCTCGACGCGGCGACCGAACAACGACTTCGCGACCACGAGGCAATCTCCGGCGGGATGCTCCCGAAGCTCGCCGCAGGTCGCCGCGCGCAGCGTGCCGGCGTGCGCGTGCGCATCATCGACGGCCGCGCGCCGGGCATCATCCGGCGAGCGCTCTCGACGATTGTCGACGCCTCTACGGTCTCACCTGGAACGGTCTTGATCTGACCATGCTGCGAGCACGCCTGACATCACTCACCGCTATCGAACTGGTGCTTCAGCGCGTCTCCGGCGGCTGGCGCAACGGCGACGAAGCGCCGGGCAACGTGCCGCCCTCCGACGAGGGCCGCAGCGGGCAGCTCGGTCCGCCTCCACCCGTCTTCCGCGAGGGCCTCGGCGGTGGCGGCGGTGGCGGCGACGACGAGCCGCCGCCCTATACCGCGCGTGAAGGCGGCCAGCAGCCGCCCAAGCGCTGGTGGACGCGGATCGTCGCGCTCGGCTCGGGCCTGCTCGTCCTGCTGATCCTGCTCAACATCGGCCTCGACCTCTACGTCGATCGGCTCTGGTTCGGCGGTGTCGGCTATCAGGAGGTGTTCGACACGCGCGTCGGCACGCAGATCTGGCTCTTCTTCGCCGGCTTCGGGATCACCTGCATCGTGATCGGCGGCAGCCTCTTCCTCGCCACCCGCACGCGCTTGCAGTCCGACATCCCGCCGATCGACGACCCCGGCTTCCGGCGGCTGATCACGATCATCGCGGTCGTGGCGACGCTGCTGCTCGCGATCATCTTCGGTTCGGTGGCCTCGGGCCGCTGGGACCAGATTCTGCTCTTCCTGCACGCGCAGCCGTTCGGCGTGACCGACCCGCAGTTCGGCCGCGACATCGGCTTCTACGTCTTCGACCTCGAGGCCCTGCAGTTCATCAAGGGCTGGGCCGTGGGCCTGAGCATCATGGCGATGCTCACCACCGCCGCCATGTACGGCGTGCGCTTGCTGCTCTACCGCGGTCAGGCCCGCACCACGCTGCTGGCCCGTCTGCATCTGGCCGTGCTGATCGCGATCGTGATGGCGATGTTCGTCTGGGGCTACTGGCTGGCGCGCTTCGAGCTCGCCGTCAACCCGTCCGGCTTCGTGTTCGGCGCGACCTACACCGACGACCACATTCGCGCGCCGGTGCAATACCTGCTGATGGCCGCCGGGATCGTGGTGATCGGCGGCGTGCTCTCGTGGCCCTTCCACGAGCAGCTGCGCTTCGCGATCGCGCCGATTCTGGCCCTCGTCGTGATCAGCATCGTCGGCGCGATGATCCTGCCCAGCGTCGTGCAGCGCTTCACCGTCGAGCCCGACGAGCTGCAACGTGAGACGCCCTACATCGAACGCAACATCGCGGCGACGCGCGCGGCGTTCGAGCTGGACCAGATCGAGGAGCGCGAATTCGCCGCGAATGATGCGATCTCCGCGGCTGACCTCGCCGCCAACCCGGAGGCCCTACGCAACGTGCGCCTGTGGGATCACCGCCCGCTCAACGACACGCTGAACACGACCCAGACGATCCGCCCGCTCTACGTCTACCCCGATGTCGATGTCGACCGCTACACCACGGGCGACGAGGAGCACCAGGTCTTCCTCGCGGCCCGCGAGCTCTCGCAGAACAACCTGCAACCCACCCAGCAGTCGTGGGTCAACCGGCGCCTACAGTTCACGCACGGATTCGGTGTCGTGATGTCGCCGGTCGACGAGGTGACCAGCTCCGGCGAGCCGGAGTTCTGGATCTCCAATATTCCGCCCGAGATCGTCAAGGAGACGTCCAGCGGCGCGCTGAACCTCGAGATCGTTCAGCCCCGCATCTACTACGGCGAGGCGACCGACGGCTACGTCATCGCCAACACGGGCGCTGAGGAGTTCGACTACCCCCTCTCCGGCGACGAGCTGGCCGACAGCGACAGCGCGGAGAGTCAGGCGACGACGCGCTACTCCGGCGCGGGCGGCGTCGAGCTGGGCGGCTTCTTCCGCCGTCTCGCGTTCGCCTGGTCATTCGCCGACACGAACATCCTGATCTCCGGCTCGCTAACCGCCGAGAGCCGGATCCTCTTCCGCCGCCTGATTCAGGAGCGCGTGAACACGCTCGCGCCGTTCCTCACGCTCGACGCCGACCCCTACATCGTGGTCGGCGACGACGGCCGTCTGTACTGGATCCAGGACGCCTACACGACCACCGACCGCTACCCCTACTCGCAGCCGCACGCGGCGGGCTTCAACTACGTGCGCGCCTCGGTCAAGGCAGTGATCGACGCCTACGACGGCACGATCAACCTCTACATCGTCGACGAATCAGATCCGGTGATTCGCGCCTGGGCGGACATCTTCCCGGACCTGTTCAAGGCCAAGTCAGACTTCCGCGTCGACCTGGTGCGCCACTGGCGCTACCCGCAGGACTTCTTCCAGGTCCAGGCCGACCAGTACCTCAGCTACCACATCGAGTCGGCCCGCGGCCTGTTCACACGTGAGGACCTCTGGGCGATTCCGCAAGAAAAGCTGCGCCAGCAGGAGATTCCGGTCGAGCCCTACTACGTGACCCTGCGCCTGCCCGACCAAGAGGAGCCGGAGTTCCTGCTGATCCTGCCCTTTACGCCGCGCAACCGGCTCAACAGCATCGCCTGGCTGGCTGGCCGCAGCGATGGCGAGAACTACGGCAAGCTGTTCGCCTTCCGCTTCCCGGCTAACAAAAACGTCGATGGGCCGCTACAGATCGAGGCCCGCATCGACCAGGATGTCTCAATCTCGCGCCAATTCACGCTGCTCGGGCAGCAGGGCAGCGAGGTGATTCGCGGCAACCTGCTGTTTATCCCTGTCGGCGCGTCCTACGTATACGTCGAGCCGATCTACCTGCAGGCCGATAACGCGCGGTTCCCGCAGCTCAAGGCTGTGGTCGTGGTCAACGGCGACGTGATCGCCTTCGAGGACAGCTTCGCCAAGGCGGTGCAGGTGGCGCTGGGCAACCAGCCGCCCCGCGGTCTGTCGTTCACCGGTGATTCGGGCGCCGCTCCGACGCCTGAGCCCGAGGCTGCGCCTGCGGAGCAGCAAGCGGAGGTGGAGGAGCAGCAGGCGGAGCCTCCGGCCGCCGAGGCAGGCACCACCGCAGAGCTCGCCCAACGCGCACAGGACGTGTTCGAGGAGGCGATGGAGCGGCTGCGCGCCGGCGACTTTGCCGGCTATGGCGAAGCGATCGATCAGCTCGGCGTACTCCTCGATCAGCTCGCGTCAACCACTCAATAGACGCGTGTCGGGGCTCTTGTGCCCCGCCAGGGATGCTCGGCTACGATGATTGCGCCCACGACGGGCGAACTGCGCACGCGCCAGCCTGTCCCGAAATCCGTGCATTGCAGCGATGCGCCGCGCGGCTGAAGCGGGCGGCGCAGAGAGTATGAGGATTGCCGATGCCGACCACCGCTGAACGAGAAGCCGCCGTCTTCATGATGTCGGCCGGCCGCCTGCCGGTCACGCTCGTCCGTGGTGAAGGCACGCACGTCTGGGACGACGAGGGCAACCGCTACCTCGACTTCGTCGCCGGGATCGCCTCCGACAGCCTCGGCCATTGCCACCCGGCGATCGTCAACGCCATCAAGACGCAGGGTGAAACGCTGCTGCACGTTTCAAACTACTTCTACACCCTGCCGCAGCTCGAGCTCGCCGACCTCGTGCTCGGCGCCAGCGGGATGAAGCGGATCTTCTTCTGCAGCACCGGCGCCGAGGCGACCGAGGGCGCGATCAAGATCGGCCGCAAGTGGGGTCATCTGCACAAGGACGGCGGCTACGAGATCATCACGATGGATCAGTCGTTCCACGGCCGCACGCTGGCCTCCGTTTCGGCCACCGGCACTCCCCGCTTCAGCGAGCCGTTCCACGCGGTCGACGGCTTCCGCCACGTCCCGTTCAACGATGTCGATGCCGTGCGAGCCGCGATCGGCCCGCAGACCGCCGCGATTCTGGTCGAGCCGCTACAGGGCGAGGGTGGCGTCAACGTCGCCGACGAGGGCTACCTCCGAGCGCTGCGCGACATCTGCGACGAACACAACCTGCTGCTCATGCTCGACGAAGTGCAGACCGGCATCGGCCGCACCGGCAAGATGTTCGCCTTCGAGCACGAAGGTGTCCAGCCCGACGTGATGGCGCTGGCCAAGGGCCTCGGCAGCGGCGTCCCGATCGGCGCGATCGTCGCCAACGAGCGCGGCGACATCCTCGAGCCGGGCGACCACGGCACCACGTTCGGCGGTCAGCCGTTCACCACCGCCGTCGCGGCCGCGACCGTGCGCACCATCCTCGACGAAGGCATCCCCGAGCAGGTCGCGATCAAGGGCGAGAGCCTGATGAGCAGCCTGCGCGCGCTCGACGACCGCCACCCCGTGATCAGCGAGGTGCGCGGGCAGGGCCTGCTGGTCGCCGTGCAGTTCAGCGCCGACATCGGCCCGGCGCTCGTCGCCGCCTGCCGTGAGCGCGGCCTGATCTGCAACGTCGTCAAGCCCAACGTCCTGCGCCTCGTCCCGCCCTTGACGGTCTCGGACGACGAGCTCACCGAGGCCGTCGATATCATCGATGACGCTCTGGCGAGCGTCGGCAGCTGAGCGCCCTCGCCGAGCGTTGGACGCGTCACCGAAGGAGTTCCTGTGGCCAGCCGATCGAAATCGAAGCGCGTGGTGCTGGCCTATTCAGGCGGCCTCGATACATCCGTCGTGGCCCGCTGGTTGACCGAGCGCGGCTGGGAGGTCTTCTGCCTTACCGCCGATATGGGCTTCCTCGAGGCCGATCAAGAGCTCGAGATGCGGGCCCGCGCGGCCGGCTCGATCGGATTCGAAATGCGCGACCTGCGCAGCGAATTCGCCGAGTCCTTCTGCTTCCCGGCGCTGATGGCCGGCGCGCTCTATGAGGGCCGCTACCCGCTGGCGACCGCGCTGGCCCGCCCGTTGATCGCCAAGTCGCTGGTCGATGTGGCGCGCGAGCACGGCGCCACCGCCGTCGCCCACGGCTGCACCGGCAAGGGCAACGACCAGGTCCGCTTCGATGTGTCGGTCCAGGCGCTCGCGCCTGACCTGGAGATTCTGGCGCCCGTGCGCGAATGGGAGCTGACCACCCGCCAGTCGGAGATTCACTACGCCAACGCGCACGAGATTCCGATCACCGTTAGCACCGAGAAACAGTACTCGGTCGACGAGAACCTCTGGGGCCGCTCGGTCGAGGCTGGACCGCTCGAGGACCCCTGGGTCGAGCCGATGGACGACGTCTGGGAATGGACCATCAATCCCGAGCTGGCGCCCGACGAGCCGCTCTACATCGAGATCGCCTTCGAGTCGGGCCGCCCCACCTCGATCGACGGCGAAGAGCTCGACGCAGTCACGCTGATCATGCGCCTGCACGAGCTCGCCGGCCGGCACGGCGTCGGACGGATCGACATGGTTGAGGACCGCCTGGTGGGGATTAAGTCGCGCGAGGTCTACGAGGCCCCTGCCGCGACGGTGCTCAGCGCCGCGCACACCGCGCTCGAATCCTTGACCCTCAGCAAGCAGCAGATCCGGATCAAGCACCGCCTGATGCAGGACTACGCAGACCTGATCTACGACGGCCTCTGGTACACCGCCATGCACCAGGACCTTGCCGCGCTGACCCGTTCGATGCAGCGACACGTCTCGGGCAGCGTCCGGGTCAAACTGCTCAAGGGCCAGGTCACGCCGGTCGGCGTGCAGAGCCCCAACAGCCTGTACCAGCATTCGCTCGCCACCTACGATGTGGGCGATGTGTTCGACCAGACTTCAGCAGTCGGCTTCATCGACATCTGGGGACTGCCGGTCCGGGTGCAGGCCGAAAAGCAGTTGCTGCGTCAACCGGGCGGGCCCAACCAGGTCAGCTCGGGCCGCATGCCGTGAGCTGAGCGGGCGATGACAACCAACGCCGATTCACCCGACGCGTCGCCTGACATGCCTGAGGTGATCGTCGAATACGAGGCCGCCACGCCTTCGCTGGGCGGCTCCGACGCGGCCGAGTTTCAGATCCGCCGCTACAGCCACGCCACCCTGGAGTGCGCCCTGTATCTGGCGCTCGACGCCCGCCAGGCCTTCGAGGCCCGCTGCGGGGCGCTGACCGATGCTCAGGCCCAGCTGCTGCTGCGCGCCCTGGCGGCCGACTGGTATCCCGCCTACATGGCCTCCGGCGCCGAGCCGCCGGCGATCGTCACGCTGCGCGCCCGCGATCTCAGCGATCAACAGATGACGGCCGCCATCGCCGCCGCCGGCCTGCCGACACTCAGCGCGTAGCCGCCGGCCTGAACAGGGAGGCGCTGCAGGCGTGACCGACCGACCGACCGACGAGGGACAGGAACGCCTCTGGGGCGGGCGCTTCGAGTCCGAACCCAACGAACTCGTGCAGGCGTACACATCGTCGATCGGCGTCGACGCGATGCTCTTCCGCGAGGACATCGCCGGCTCGCGGGCCCACGCCCGGATGCTCGGCCAGCGCGGGATCATCGATCCCCCCGACGCTCAGAGGATCCTCGAGGGCCTCGATCTGGTCGAGGCGGAGTTCGAAGCCGGCGCGTTCGAGCTGCGGCCCGAGCTGGAGGACATTCACACTCACGTTGAGGCGCGGCTCGCCGACCTGATCGGCGCCGACATCGCGGGCCGCCTGCACACCGCGCGATCACGCAACGATCAGGTCGCGCTCGACACCAGAATGTTCGTGCGCGACGCGATCGTGCAGTCGATCGGTGGGCTGCGCGGCCTGCAAGCCTCAATGATCGATCTGGCTGAGCGGCACATCGACGTCTACCTGCCCGGCTACACCCATCTTCAGCGCGCCCAGCCAGTGTTGTTCGCCCACCACCTGCTCGCCTACGTCGAGATGTTCGACCGCGACGCCGACCGCTTCATCGACGCGTTCGCCCGCGCCGACATCATGCCGCTCGGCAGCGCCGCGCTGGCCGGCGCGGCCTACCCCATCAACCCCGAAGCAGTGGCCGAAGAGCTCGGCTTCGACTCCGTGACCCGCAACAGCATCGACGCCGTCGCGTCGCGTGATTACGTCGCCGAATACCTCGCCGCCGCGGCCATCTGCATGGTCCACATCTCGCGCCTGTGCGAGGACGTGATCCTCTGGAGCAGCGCTGAGTTCGGCGTGCTGCGCTTCGACGACGAGTTCACGACCGGCTCCTCGATCATGCCGCAGAAACGCAACCCCGATATCGCCGAGCTGGCGCGCGGACGCGCCGGGCGTGTGATCGGGCATCTGACCGGGCTCCTCTCAACGCTCAAGGGGCTGCCGCTGGCGTACAACCGCGACCTCCAGGAGGACAAGGCGGGCCTCTTCGATACCGCCGAGACGCTGGTCGGCACCATGCATGTGCTGGCACCGGCGATGCTCACCGCACAGGTCAACGGCAAGCGCGCCCGCGCGATGGTCGACGACGACCCGTTCATCCTCGCGACGGACTACGCCGACTACCTCACCCGCAAGGGCGTGCCGTTCCGCGAGGCGCACCGCGTCGTGGGGCAGCTCGTCCGAATTTGCGAGTCGAGCAACCGCGGCCTGCGTGAGCTCTCGCTCGACGACCTTCGGCTCGTCCACGAGTCGTTCGGACGCGACGCGGTGGGGATGACCATTCGTGACGCGCTCGCCGCACGCGATGTGCCCGGCGGCACCGCACCGCGCCGCGTGCGCCAGGCGCTCGCAGAAGCGAAGACCAGGCTGCGCCTCGTCCCCGCGCCGGGCGCGCAGCCATGAGCGCCCCCGAGACAGCGCGGAAGATCGAGCTCGCGCCCTCGATCCTCGCGGCCGACTGGTCGCGGATCGGAGAGCAGGTGCGCGAGGCCGAGGCGGCCGGAGTCGACGCGATCTCGCTCGACGTGATGGACGGCGCCTTCGTGCCGCCGATCACCTTCGGCGGGCAGATGCTGGAGGCCGTGCGCAGCCTGACCGACCTGCCGATCGAGGCGCACTTGATGGTCGAGCAGCCCGAGCGACAGATCGACGCGTTCGCCGCTGCCGGCGCGAACTGCATCACGATTCACATCGAATCGACGCGTCACCCACACCGCGTGCTGCAGCAGATCCACGAGCGCGGCTGCGAGGCGGGCATCACGCTCAACCCGGGCACGCCGGTCGCGGCGCTCGAGCCGATCCTGGCCGAGTGCGACCGCGTGCAGATCATGAGCGTCAACCCCGGCTGGGGCGGTCAGAGCTTCATCCCGCAGGCCCTCGATCGCATCCGCGAGGCCCGCGAGCGGCTCGACGCCGCCCATCGCAGCGACGCTCTGGTCGCCGTCGACGGGGGCGTCAACGAGCGGACGATCGCCGCGATCGTCGCCGCCGGCGCGACCTGGCTGGTCGCCGGCTCCGCCATCTACAACGACCGCGAGACAGTCAAAGCCGCCGTCGCCCGCCTGCGCCGCGCGATCGCGGCCGGCTGACCAGGGAAGTCCTGAATAACTCTCCCCCCGCTCCGCTGGTGGAAAGCGGACGCCCCCTCCCCCTGCTCCGCTGGTGGAGACCGGACGCCCTCTCCCCCTGCTCCGCTGGTGGAGAGCCGATCCCCTTTCCCCCCGCTTTGCGGGGGGAGATGCCGCAGGCAGAGGGGGGCCGCAGTCCCGACTCACCGCCGCGGCTGTATCTGCCCCAGCGGGGCCGGCCCCCCTCTGTCACTCTGTGACATCTCCCCCCGCTCTGCGGGGGGAGAGGGGATCCCCGCTGCTCCCGCTTGGCGGAGGCAGAGCTATCGAGGGCTTTCTAGAGCGGCTTCTGGTAGATACGGTAGGTCTTGTAGACCTCCGCGGCGGTGCGGCGCAGCGCTGAGTTGAGCAGCTCGTTGTCTTCGAGCACCCAACCCAGCTCGGCCCAGTCGTAGCCTGCCGCGCGGCCCAGCTCGTGGATCTGCGCTGTCAGCATCACCCCGATGTGCGCGAACTCCCGCGTCCGAAACCGTTGGCGCACTCCCAGCAGCATCACCCGCCCGCTGCGCGGCCCGCGATGCAGACGCCACAGCACTTTGGCCCAGCCGAACGGGAACAGTCGCCCGTCGATGTCGCGGGCGCACTCGTTCAGGTTGGGGATCGCGACGACCATCGCCGCTGCCTCGCCGTCGATCTCCACCATCGCGGTGAGCTTGGGGTCGGCGAACTGCACCAGGTCGTTGGCGAGCCGGTCGGCCTCGGCCTCGGTGATCGGAGTCGCGCCCCAGTTGTGTTGCCACGCGTCGTTGTAGACCTCGGCTGCCAGCCGCACGTCGCGGCGCAGGTTGCGCTTGTCGAACGGGCGCACGCGCACGCGCTCCATGCCGTGCACGCGCTCCAGGGCGCGCCTGCGGCGGCGATCGAGCTCAGCGTCAACGGGGTAGTGGTATGCCCAGAGGTCTTTGACCTTGGTGTAGCCGCTGGCCTCGATCAGGTCGGGGAACCAGCGCCGCCCGTGCGGCATCGCGATCATTGGCGGCGTCTCGAAACCGTCAACGAGACAGCCCGCCTCCTCGTTCAGCGTGAACGAGATCGGTCCGCGCGAGAACTCGGCGCCACGCTCACGCAGCCAGCCCTCGGCCGCCTCGAAGAGCGCCGCCGAGGCCTCCGGATCATCGACGCAGTCGAAGAAGCCAAAGAAGCCGGCCTGCTCGCCCCATTTCTCGTCGTGCATCGGATTGAGATGCGCCGAGATCCGGCCAACCGGCACGCCGTCGCGCTCGGCCAGGAACAATCGCGCCTGGCCGTAGCGCAGAAACGGCGTTCGTGCGGGGTCGAGCCGCTCCCGCATGACGCGTCGTAGCGAGGGGATCCACGTCGGATCGCCGGCGTAGACGCGCCACAGCACATCGATGAACGGCTGCGCGCCGCGGCCTGGTTGAAGCTCGCGGACGCGCAGGTTCACCGCAGTGCTGGTGGGAGCGTGGTTGAAGCGTCCTACCAGCGGCGCTCGCGGTCGCGGTCTCCGCCGCCGCCACCACCACCGCCACGGGAGCCGCCACGGTCGTCGTAGCGCGGCTCACGGTCGCGGTAGCCTCCGCCGCCGCTGTCCCGGTAGCCACCACCGCCGCCGCCACCACCGGAGCGCTCGCCGCGGTAGCCGCCACCACCACCGCCGCCGCTGCCCGGCGTGCGAGGGCGCGCCTCGTTGACGCGCAGCGCGCGCCCGTCCATGTCGGCGCCGTCAAGCGCTTCGATCGCGCCGCGGCCGGTGTCGTCGTCCATGTCGACGAAGCCGAAGCCGCGCGAGCGGCCCGTCTCGCGGTCCACGGGGATCACGCAGTCATTGACCACGCCGTGGCCGGCAAACAGGTCGCGCAGTTCTTCGGCCGTCGTTCGGAAGGGGAGGTTCCCCACATAGATTCGCATACTGATCGTCTCGGTCCTTCTGTTGAGTCTTTCGGGTCCTGGGTATCTGACAGGATCGCTTGCTGCCTCTGGTGCGGGTGCGGTTCACGGGCGATCGGGCGTTGAGGCGGCGCCGTCCCGTCGTTCAGCTATGTCAGTGGTCTGTGGTCGGTCGACCTCTCTTCTTCATTGCGGAGCGGTACTGCTCAGGCGGCGATCCGTTTGAGCATGGTGCGCAGGCAGGAGGTGCAGACATTCACCCGCACCTGCTTGCCATCGATCATGAGTCGGCGCCGGTGCACATTGGGCTTGAACGTCCGCGAGGTCCGCGGCGCCTTCCGCTTCCAGCGACCGGAGTGCTTGTGCCGGATGTTGCGTCCGAACGTCGTGTGCTTGTCGCACAAGTCGCACTTCCCAGCCATCGCACCGACCCTCCGCCACCCCACCCTGCCGCCCGGCGACTGGGGACGTTCCTGCTCACTGTGCGTACCATACCAGTCTGTCGGCAGTGGACAACGCAGGGCTGACAAGCGGGCCACAGCGATGGCGACAAGGATGAGAGGTGAGAGCGTGACCGATCAAACGCTCAGCATCGACGCGGCGGGCTGGAACCGAATGGTCGCCGGGGCGGCCGGATGGGTCGCGCTGCACCGTGAAGCACTGAACAAAATCAACGTGTATCCCGTTCCCGACGGCGATACGGGCGCGAATCTGGGCCGCACGTTGGCGGCCTCGGCCAACGCGCTTGATGGCATTGCGGTCGGCGCATCGCTGACCGAGGTCGCCGCCGTGGCCTCCGATGCGGCGCTGCTCGGCGCCCGCGGCAGCTCGGGCGTGATCGGTTCGCAGTGGCTGCGCGGGCTCACCGCCGCGTTGCAGGGTCACGAGCGCGTCGATGTGGCGCTGCTGCAATCTGCGCTGACCGCTGCCGCGGAGACCGCCCGCGCCGCGGTCTCCGAGCCGCGCGAGGGCACGATGATCAGCGTCGCCCGCGAAGCCGCCGCGGTCGCCGCCGAGCATCAGACCGACTCGGTCGTCGACCTGCTGGACGTCGCCGTGACCGAGGCCTACGCCGCCGTCGAGCGCACGCCGCAGCTCAATCAGGTGCTCGCCGACGCCGGCGTGGTCGACGCCGGCGCGCGCGGGCTCGAGATGATGCTGCGCGGGATGCTGGCCGGCGCGCGCGGCGACGCGCTGCCCGCCACCCCGGAGGACTTCGGCGACATCGACCCGTCCTGGCTGTCGCGCAGGCTCGACAGCGGCGACGGCTTCGACGGCTTCTGCACCGAGCTCGTCGTGGCCGGCGTGCTCGATCTCGAGCAGCTGCGCGTCGCGCTCGCCGACATCGCCACCGCCCCGCTCGAGGGCGACGCCGGAGCGGACGAGACGTTGATGCTCGCCCCCGATGGGGAGCGCCTGCGCATCCACCTCCACACCACCGAGCCCGAGCTGGCCTACGCGCGGCTCGACGAGCAGGCCGAAATCCGCGCCTTCCGCGCGATCGACATGCGCGCCCAGGCCGCCAGAGTGCACGAGGGCGAGGAGGACGCCGCGGTGCTCGCCGTCGTGCAGGGCGCGGGCTTCGTCCGCGTCTTCCGCCAGCTCGGCGCGACGGCGCTGATCAGCGGCGGGGCCTCCGACAACCCCAGCGTCGAGATGATCCTCTCGGCCGCCGAGTCGACGCACGCAGGCGAGGTCGTCGTCTTGCCCAACCACGGCAACGTGGTCCCGGCTGCAACGCGCGCGCGCGACATCTCCGAGGACGCGCAGCTCTTCGTCCTCGCTTGCGACACGCAGGCCGCCGGCGTCGCCGCGCTGATCAGCCGGATCGGCGGCGTGCCGACGCAGGATGTGGTGTCCGAGATGGAAGAGGGCATCGACGCCGTGCTGATCGGTGAGGTATCGCACGCCGCGCGCGCGATCCGCGGCGATATCCCCCTCGCCGAGGGCCAACCGTTCGCGATGCTCGACGACGCGATCGTCGCCGGCAGCGAGACCACAAGCGTCGCCGCTGCCGAGCTCGCCCAGCGGATGATCGAGAAGCAGCCCGACGGATCGTTGCTCACCATCTACGCCGGCGAAGAGCCCAGCGACGCCGAAGCGGACGCGCTGGTTGAGGCGATTGCGGAGCAGACCGGGCTCGAAGTCGACCTCGTCTGGGGTGACCAGCCGCATTATCCGTGGCTGCTCGCGCTCGAGTAGCCTTGCCCCAGGGTTTACTGGGCGCGAACTGCTCGGTAGTGTGTGCCATATCCGGAGCCGAACGCATGTCCGTTCACGTCGTCACCGATTCCACGTCGGGTCTCAGCGCCAGCGATCAGATCAGCGTCGTTCCGCTGCACGTCCAGTTCGGCGACGACGTGTTCGAGGACGGGGTCACGCTGACCCAGGAGGAGTTCTGGCGCCGCCTGCCGACTGCCGCTGATCTGCCCACCACCTCCCAGCCCTCGGCGGGCGAGTTCCGCGATGTCTTTGCTGCCCATGCCGATGCCGATGCGATCGTCTCGATTCACATCAGCGGCGCGCTCTCCGGCACGGCCGAAGCGGCGCGCCAGGGCGCTGCGCTGCGCGATGACGGTCCGCCCGTGCATGTCGTCGACTCGCGGATCACATCGTTCGGTCTGGGCTGGGCCGCGGAGGCGGCCTCCGAGGTCGCTCAGGCCGGCGGATCTGCCGAGGATGTGGCGGCCGCCGCCGAGCAAACAGCCGCGCGCGTCCGCCTGCTGCTCTTCGTCGAGACGCTCGACTTCCTGCTGCGCGGCGGCCGGATCGGCCGCGCCCGCCACCTGGCCGGCAAGGTCCTGCGCGTGCGGCCGCTGCTCGAGCTGTCCGACGGGGTGATCAGCGATATCGAGCGTCCCCGCACTCGACGTAAGGCGATCGACCGGCTCTTCGCCCACATCATGGCCGGAGGCACGCCCGAGCGCGTCTCGATCCTCCACGGAGACTCACTCGCCGACGCCGAGGCGCTGGCCGAGCGCATTCGCGCAGCCGCGCCTGATGCGCCGCTCGATATCCAGCTCGGCAGTCCGGTGCTGGGCGCGCACGTCGGCCCCGGTACCGTCGGCGTGGCCGTGCTGGCGCCCCTGCAATGACCACGAGGGCGGCTGCGACGAAGACCGACACGCTGCTCAAGATGCTCGCGCTCGAGCGCAAGCAGGGCTACCAAAATCGCGCGGTCAACGGCGGGCTGGATGCCTTTCTGGCGCTCGGTCGCCGCGACGGACCCCAGGCCAAGCTGCTCACGCAATTCGTCGCCCGGCTGCCGCGCGGCGGCTATGCCGCGCTGAACGACGTTGAGCGGGCCGCCTGGCACCAGCTCGTCGAACGCACGCTGCGCGCTCGCACGAACGGGGCGCAGCCGCCCGCCGCTGATGAGCTTGAGAACGACGCGCAGGACGAGCCCGAACCGAAGCCGCGCGCCGCGCCGCGTACGCGCCACAACTCGCGTCCGCCGAGCGGCGAGATCGCCGACGAACTCGCGACTCCCGTGAGCGCGTTGGGCCGCGTCTCCTACCCGGCCCGCTCCGGCCTCGAGGCGCTCGGGATCGACAACGTCTACGACCTGCTCTGGCACCTGCCGCTGCGCCACGAGGACTTCAGCAACGTGCGCAAGATCGGCGACCTGCTGTTCGACCAACAGGCGACGGTGGTCGGACGGATCGAGTCCTGCAAACTCGTTCGGCTGCGCAAGGGGCGGGTCGCGACCGAGGCGGTGATCTCCGACGAGACCGGTCGCGTGCGCGCCTGGTGGTGGGGGCTCAAGTATCTGCCCAACACCCTCAAGCCCGGGATGCGCGTCGGACTCTCGGGCAAGGTCGGCCAGCGCGGGCGTCGCGTGCAGCTCGAATCGCCGCGCTGGGAGATCCTTGATGACTCGCTCGACGACAGCGCGCATGTCGGGCGGCTCACCCCGATCTACCCGCTGACCAGAGGCCTCACCGACCGTGCGATTCGCGGCCTCGCCCACAAGGCCGTGCAGGACTACCTGCCGCTCATGGCTGAGTCGCTGCCGCCGCGGATCATCGAGGCGACCGGCTACCCCGGCGAGCGCGAGGCGCTCCGCGCGATGCACTTTCCCGAGAGCCTCGAGCAAGTCGACGCGGCGCGCGATCGGCTGGCCTTTCAGGAGCTGCTCGCGATTCAGCTCGCCGTGCTGAGCCGCAAGCGTGAGGCGCGCCGCCGCAACGACGCGCCGCGGATCATCATGGAGGCCAGGTTCCTCGATGCGTTCCTCAAGGCGTTGCCCTTCCAGCTCACCGCCGCGCAGTCCAACGCGCTGACCGATATTCGCAACGACCTCGCCCGCTCCGAGCCGATGGCGCGCCTGCTGCAGGGCGATGTCGGCTCGGGCAAAACGGTCGTCGCCGCCGCCGCCATGCTCGCCACCGTCAAAGCCGGACACCAGGCCGTGCTCATGGCCCCCACCGAGGTGCTCGCCGAACAGCACTACCGCACCTTCCGCAAGATCTTCGCCGGCGAGGGCGACTCCCTAAACCACGACTTCGTGATGACCCCCGCGTTGGGCCGCTCGATGGGCATCGCCAAACTGACCGGCAGCATGACCGAGCGCGAGAAGCGCGAGATCCGCGCCCGGATGCGCGAGGGCGCGCTCGACCTCGTGGTCGGCACCCACGCGTTGATCGAGGAGAGCACCGCGCTGCGCAAGCTAGGCCTCGCCGTCGTCGACGAGCAGCATCGCTTCGGCGTGCTGCAGCGCGACGCCCTGCGTAGCAAGGGCTCTCCGCACTTGCTGGTGATGACCGCGACGCCGATTCCGCGCACCCTCGCCCTGACCATCTACGGCGAGCTGGACAACTCGACGATCGACGAGCTGCCGCCGGGTCGACAGCGCGTCGCCACCCGCGTGATCGCGCCGCAGCAACGTGGCGAGGTCTACCAACGGATTCGCGACGAGGTGGCGGCCGGGAACCAGGCCTTCATCATCTGCCCGCTCGTCGAGGAATCGGACAAGACCGAGGCCGCTGCGGCGACTCAGGAGTTCGAGCGGCTCTGTAACGGTCCGCTCGCCTCGCTCGCGCCCCGCCTGCGGCTGCTGCACGGACGTATGTCGGGCGAGGACAAGCGCGCCGTGATGGCGGACCTCGCCGGCGGCGCGGCCAGCGTCGTGGTCGCCACGATCGTGGTCGAAGTCGGCGTGGATTTGCCCGACGCCACGGTCATGGCGATCGAGGGCGCCGACCGCTTCGGCCTGGCCCAGCTGCACCAGCTGCGCGGACGCGTGGGCCGCAACGACCGCTCGTCAATCTGCTTCCTGATCTCCGACACGGAGGCGGCCGAGGCGCAGAAACGCCTGCGCATCATGGAGCGCACCTCCGACGGCTTCGAGCTGGCCGAGGTCGACCTCGAAACGCGCGGACCCGGCGAGTATTTCGGCACCCGTCAGGCCGGCCTGCCCGACCTGCGTGTCGCCAAGCTGACCGACCACGAGCTGATCCAGAGCGCGCGCAACTGGGCCAATCGGCTGCTCGACGACGACCCCTACATGCGCGCGCCCGAACATCAGCTGCTCTGGTCGCGCGCCGGCAAGTTCGATGTCGCCGGCGCAGCGGCAGTGCACTAGGAAAGCTCTGAACACGTCGGATCCTCTCTCCCCCCGCAGCGCGGGGGGAGATGTCCCGTAGGGACAGAGGGGGGCCTCGCTCCCTCTCCCTGGGCGCCAGGCGTCACCTGCGGCGCAGAATTCGCACTCCCGTGACCGCGCGGTGACAGCAAGTTGACCGCAAGGCGCAGAACCTGCGGCGAGCGCGCCCTATTCTGAATGCTTGGCCGGGAGTTCGAGGACCGAGGAAGACACACGGATGAGCAGCGACACGCGTGAACGAGTTCGCGCGGCCCTGGCCGAAGCGTTGCAGCGCGCGCAGCAGGATGGCGCGCTGCCGCCCGTGCCAGCGCCCGAAATTCAGATCCAGCGACCTCAGAACCCGGAGCACGGCGATTACAGCTGCAATCTTGCGATGCGCCTGGCCAGCTCGATGCGCAAGCCGCCGCTCGACGTCGCGGGGGCGATCGCGTCGCGCGTCGAGCGCGATGATCTGATCGCCGATGTCGCCGTCGCGCGGCCCGGGTTTCTCAATCTGCGCGTGCAGGGCGACTGGAAGCGCGCCCTGCTGATCGACGCGATCGAGGCCGCTGACCAGTGGGGCCGCGTCGGCGACGGGGCCGGCGAGCGCGTGCAGATCGAGTTCGTGTCGGCCAACCCCACCGGTCCGCTACAGGTCGGCAACGGCCGCGGCGCGGTGCTCGGCGATGCGCTGGCGACGGTGCTCGACGCGGCCGGCTACTCCGTCGCGCGTGAGTACTACGTCAACGACGCCGGAGCTCAGATCGGTCTGTTCGGTCAGACCCTGCTGGCCCGCTATCAGCAGGCGCACGGTGTCGAGGCGCCGCTGCCCGAAGGCGGCTACGTCGGCGCGTACATGATCGATCTGGCCGCGCGGATCGCCGAGCAATCGGGCACGCGCTGGCTCGACGCTTCCACACCTCCGCAGCAGTTGATCGACCGCGGCCTCGAGCTGATGCTCGAGCTGATTCGCGACGACCTGCTGCTGATTGGCGTGCAGTTCGACCACTGGCAGTCGGAGCGGGCGCTGTTCGACGACGGCGACTCCGGCACCGACGCCTCGCCCTACGAGATCGCGATGGCCCGGCTGCGCGCTGGCGGCTTCGTCGTCGAGAAGGAGGGCGCGACCTGGTTCCGCTCCGATGCGGCCGGCGACGAAAAGGACAACGTGCTGATCCGCAGCAGCGGTGAGCCGACCTATTTCGCCACCGATGTCGCCTACCACTACGACAAGTTCCTGCGTCGCGGCTTCGAGCGCGTGATCGACGTCTGGGGCGCCGATCACCAGGGGCATGTCGCGCGCACCAAGGCATCGGTGTCGGCCGTCGGCGGCGACGGCGAACAGCTCGAGGTGCTGCTCTACCAGCTCGTCCACCTGCGCCGCGGCACGCAGCGGGTGCGGATGTCGAAGCGCACCGGCGAGCTGGTCACGCTGCGCGAACTGGTCGATGAGGTCGGCGCCGATGCGACTCGCTTCTTCCTGCTACAGCGCTCCGCCGACGCGCAGATGGATTTCGATCTCGACGTCGCGACCTCGCAGGACCCGCGGCAGAATCCCGTGTCCTACGTCCAGTACGCGCACGCGCGCTGCGCGAGCATCCTGCGAATCGCCTCGGAGCAGGGCATCGACGCGGACCGAGACGAGCTGCACCTCCTGACCGACGAGCGCGAGGAGGCGCTGATCACGGCGATCCTGACGCTGCCCGAGCAGGTCGCCGACATGGCCGCGCGGCGCGAGCCGCATCACCTCACGACCTACGCACTCGACCTGGCGCAACAGTTCACGCAGTTCTACGACGCCTGTCGGGTGCTTGACGCCGAGCAGCCCGAGCGTTCCGCGGCACGCCTCACACTGGTTGAGGCGGCCAAGTGCGCGCTGGCCTCGACCCTGCGATTGATCGGCGTCTCCGCGCCGGACGAGATGTAGCGAACAGCAGCAGAAAGGCGGCCTCGATGCAGGACCGCGTCTTCGCCGGAATCCGCGCCACGGGGCGCCAGCACATTGGCAACTACCTGGGCGCGATCCAGAACTTCGTCGCCCTGCAAGACCGCTACGAGTGCATCTACTCGATCGTTGACCTGCATGCGCTGACGACGCTGACCGATACCGACCAGCTGCGCGACAACGTTCGCGAATCGGCGATCGACCTGCTGGCGTCGGGGATCCGGCCGGAAGAAACGATTCTGTACGTGCAGAGCCACGTGCCCGAGGTCTCTGAGCTGCACCTGCTGCTCAGCATGGTCACGCCGCACGGGATGCTGCTGCGCGTGCCGACCTTCAAGGACAAGGCGCGCGAGCAGCCCGACAACGTCAACTACGGGCTGGTCGGCTACCCGGTCCTGCAGACCGCCGACATCGTGCTGTATCGGGCCAACAAGGTGCCGGTCGGCGAGGACCAGCTGCCTCACCTCGAGCTGGCGCGCGAGATCGTGCGGCGCTTCAACCGCCACTTCGGCGACGTCTTCCCCGAGCCGACCGCGGAGCTGACCGACGCCCCGATGGTGCTCGGCTTCGACAACCGCAAGATGAGCAAGTCCTACGGCAACTCACTCGACATGGCCGCGACTGCGGAGCAGACAACCAAGGTCGTGCGCGGCGCAATCACCGACCCGCAGCGCCGGCGCCTCATCGACCCCGGCCGACCCGAGGTCTGCAACGTCTACTCGCTGCACGGCTTCTTCGGGCCCGAGCGCCAGCCCGAAATCTATGAGCAGTGCACGACCGCCGGGATCGGCTGCTACGACTGCAAGGGGCTGCTGGCCGACTCAATCAACACCACGTTCGAGCCGATCCGCGCGCGTCGCGCCGAGCTGGCCGCCGACCTCGACCAGGTCGACGAAGTGCTCGCCGACGGCGCCCGCCGCGCCCGCGTGATCGCAGGCGAAGTCCTCGCCGAAGTCAAGGACGCCATCGGCCTGCCGCCCTCCCCCGCCTGAGCCCGAGCGTCCGGCCAGTCGGCTACCGCGGGTACGTGCGCCAGATGCTCGTGAAGTCGACGCGCAGCCCCGGCAGTTCGGGGTCGCTGCTGACGCTGTCGGGGCGCTCCAGCTGTACGGCGGCCTGATCGGGTCGGTAGACCCAGACGCTGGCGCTGTTCTGGTCGACGAGCCACCCGAGCCTTGCGCCGTAGCCGATCCAGCGCTCCAGCTTCTCCTGTTGGTTGGCGAGCGTCTGGCCGGGCGAGCGGACCTCCACCACAAACGTCGGGCAGATCGGGAACGTCGATCCATCCTGAGCCTCGCCGAGGCTGTCCCACTGCTCCTGCGTCATCCAGGACGCGTCGGCGAACCGGATCGATCCGTCCGGCAGGAGGTATGCGGCGCCCGGTCCCGTCGACCGTCCACTCGCCGCCATGGCCCAGCTTCTGAGGTCCCCGCCGATCTCATGTTCGGCGTCCGCACTGCGATTCGATGGAAACGGCACGATGACCAACGCCCCTTCCGGTGATCGCTCGAAGCGCAGACCGTCGTTGGCGATGCCGAGCTGGACGAACAGCTCCTCGGTGAGCGGGCAGCTCTCCGGGAACCGAATCTCCGGCCATTCAGCGGTCACGGGCTTGGCGGGGGCCGAGACCATCGTGTGTGCTCCATTTGCGGCTGCGGCTTCGTGGAGTCGAGCCGATTACCGTGAGGATGACATCGACGGCACTACGAGCGCCAAATCGGCACTCGATCTGCCCGGCGGATGCCGGACTGCGCAGCTGCGCTGAGGCGCTAGTCGCGCCCGCGTCATCGCCCGCGAAGTCTTCGCCGACGTCAAGGACGCCATAGGCCTGCCCCCGCCGCCCGCCTGAGCGTGGAATCTAGGTCCAGATGCGCGAGAGATCGACGGTCAGACCGGGCAGCTCCGGGTCGCCGCTCAACGCTGCAGGTTGCTGTAGCTCGATGGGGTCCTGGTCGGTGCGGTAGATCCAGACGCGGCTGCTGGTCTGGTCGATAAGCCAGCCGAGCCTCGCACCGTAGCCAATCCAGCGCTCCATCTTCTCCATTTGGCTGGCCAGCGATTGGCCGGGCGAGCGGACTTCAACGATGAATGTCGGACAGACCGGGAAGAACGGGCCGCGCTGTGCTCCGCCCAGGCTGTCCCATTGTTCCTGTGTGAACCAGGCGGCGTCGGCCAGCATGATTCTGCCATCCGGCATTCGGAAGCGCGCGCCGGAGCCCATCGAATGCCCCCCGGCGCTTCGTCGCCAGAACAGCAGATCCCCGCCGATCTCGTGTTCGGCGCCTGCACTCTCGTTGCTGGGGAACGACACGATGATCAAGGCCCCTTCGGGTGATCGCTCAAAGCGCAAGTCTTCGTTGGCTCCCGAGAGCTGAATGAACAACTCGTCTGTGAGCGCGCAATCCTCAGGGAACTTGATTTCGAGCCATTCCGCGGCGGTCGGCTTCGCGGGCGCGAGAACCATGACGACGCTCCGTTCAGCCGCGCTTCGGGTCGAGCACCACGACCGGGATTTGGCGGTCGGCGCCGGCGGCGCGGATCGCATAGTCGAGATACGGAGGGAAGCTCTGCGACATCTGAGCGAACAGCTTGTCACGCTCCGTGCCTCCGGCGGTGCGCGCCGTCGCTTCCATCTGCTCGGGCCCGACCATGATCGAGACATCGGGGTTGGCGACCAGGTTGAGGTACCAGGAGGGATGCAGGCGCGCCCCACCGCGCGAGGCCACGATCACGTACGCGTCGTCCGCTTCGCCGTAGATCAGCGGCAAGGTACGCAGCGTGCCGGAGCGGCGGCCCTTGGTGACCAGCAGCAGGCAGGGAATCGGACCGCTGCCATCGGGCCGGTCCCACATGTGGCCTTCTTCGCCGTTGCTGTTGAGATACTGCTCGGTGTGCGTGCGGACCCAGTCGGGAGCATCCTCTGGAACGCTGAACGTCGACATGGTTGCGATGCCTTTCTGTGCCTGAGCGGTCAGGGCCGCACGCTGGCTTTGTCCATTCGTCGTAGGGTACGCGGGGCGGCTTCCCGAGGAGTCTGGCAGTGGTTAGAGCCAGACGCGGGAGAGGTCCACAGTCAGCCCCGGCAGCTCAGGCAGGCCATCGATCTCCGGTGGCCGCTCCAGCTCAACCGGCTCTACACCCGGGCGGTACACCCACAGCCTGCTGCTGGTCTGATCGACGAGCCAACCGAGTCGTGCGCCGTAGCCGATCCAGCGCCCCATCTTGCGCTGCTGCGAAGCGAGGGATTGGCCCGGCGAACGAACCTCAACGACGAATGTCGGCGGCACAGGCACGAATGAGCCTTGCTGCGCTTCGCCCAGACCATCCCACTGATCCTGCGTCAGCCAGGTCGTGTCAGCGAACATGATCCGCCCGTCGGGGAATCTGTACTCCGCGCCGGAGTTCAGCCATTGGCCGCCCTCGTCCGCCGACCAGTTCCCAACCTGCCGCCCGATCTCGGACTCTCCGCGGGTGCTGGGGATGCTTGGGAATGACACGATGACCAAGGACCCTTCCGCGGACCGTTCGAAGCGCAGATGTTCGTTGGCAAGGCAGAACTGGATATACAGCTCGTCCGTCAGCAAACAGTCTGCGGGGAACCGCAGCTCGATTTCTTCATCGAGCTGCAGCGGCGCGGTCTCCCGCTTTGGCGGAGCTTGGACCATCGCAGCGACTCCTGTCCGAACCACACGCAGCTTCGCTACGGCCGCACGCCGGCCTTGGTTTTGATCCCCAGATTACGACTCACGGTGTCGTAGGCGTGCTCGAGGAAACGATAGATGTAGGAGCGCGTCTGGCGCGGGTCGATGATGTCTTCAATCCCGAACGCCTCGGCGGTGCGGAAGGGGTTGCGGAACTGCAGCAGGTGGTGCTCAAGCTCGCGACGGTGCTTGTCCGGATCCGGCGCGGCCTCGATCTCGCGTCGGTACGCGGCCGCGACGCCGCCCTCGATCGGAATCGAGCCCCAGTCGCCCGACGGCCAGCCGACGCGGTAGTTGATGCTGCCCACGTGGGCCGTCGCCTGCCCGGCCATGCCGAAGTTCTTGCGCGTGATCACGGTGAAGACCGGCACGGTGGCGAGATACGTGGCCCAGTAGGCGCGCATCCCGTGACGCAGCGTCCCGGTCGCCTCCGCCTGGGCGCCGAGCATGAAGCCCGGCACATCGGCGAGGAACACCAGCGGGATGTGGAAGTGGTCGCACAGCTCAACGAAGTGCCCCTGCTTGTCTGCCGAGTCGGCCGTCATCGCGCCCGCCAGCATCTTCGGATTGTTGGCCACGATGCCCACAACGTAGCCGCCGACGCGGGCGAAGACGGTGTGGACGGTCGAGCCGAACTCGGGCTTGACCTCGAAGAATTTTCCGTCGTCGACGACCAGCTCGATCACCCGCCGCATGTTGTATGGGCGGGTGCGCTTGCGCGGCACGATCGAGAGCAGCTCCTGCTCCTCGCGGTCGGGCGGATCGCCGCTCGATAGCACCGCCGGCTGCTCGTAGACGTTGCTGGGCATGTAGTGCAGGAACTGTTTCATCTGCTCCACTGCATCGAGTTCGTCGGTGGCGCGGTTGTCGATCGCTCCCGAGCGGAGCACGTGAATGTCGGGCCCGCCGAGATCCTCCTTGGTGATGTCTTGGCCGAGTGCGCGTTTGACCAGTGGCGGGCCGCCGGCGAACAACGCGCCGTTCGGCGTCATCACCGTGAAGTGACCGAGCATCGCCCGCGCCGCCACACCGCCCGCGCAGGCGCCCGCCACTCCGAAGATCAGCGGCACCTCCTTGCCGGCCAGGATGTCGGGACCGAACACGTCGAACGAGCTGGGCAGGTGCCCGTGACCGTCGCCCTCGGCCGCCACGTTCGCGCCCGCGCCCTCATGGAAGACGATCAGCGGTACCCGATACTCGCGCGCCATATCCGCCAGGAAGAGGCTCTTGAAGCGCTCCTGGGTCGAGATGTCTGCAGCGCCGCCGCCGACCGTGAAATCCTCGCCGCCGATCACCACGCGCCGCCCGTCGACCTTGGCCAGGCCGCCGATGTAGGGCAGCGGCTTGAACTCGACAAACTCGCGGTTCTCGTAGCTGCCGTAGCCGGCCAGGCCGCCGATCTCGTGGAAGCTTCCGGGGTCAGCGATCGCGTCGATCCGTTCGCGGATCGTCAGCTTGCCCAGTTCGTGTTGTCGCGTCACCCGCTCTTCGCCGCCCATCTTGAGCGCCATCTTGCGCCGCAGATTGAGCTCGTCGACTTCGGGTTGCCAGTCCTGCGGTTCGCTCATCGAGGTCCTCGTGTCATGCGTGTGATCGGTCGCAACGTAACAAACAGCCGCGCCGCCGACTCGGTCAGAGCGGCGCCATCGCGCCGAGCCAGCCCACCATGAGCGCCAGCAGCCCCGGGCAGAGCAGGGCCCGCTGCCACCACAGCCGCTGCTCGGTGACCTGGCGCAGCAGCGCGACCGTGGTGCCGATCGTGGTGACCAGCAGCCAGACCAACGGCGCCAGCACCCAGGTCGCGTCGGTCCCGGCGATGTTGACCGACGACAGAGCCAGCGCCAGCGCCAGCGCGACGCCGGCCCAGGCCATCGGCACGGCCACATCGATGCCCGCCCAGTGCAGGATGTTGCGCGCGCCGTCCTCGTCGTCTCGCTCGAAATCGGGCAGCTTGTAGGCGATGAAGAACGCCAGGCCGGTCGCCGCGCCGACCGGCGCGACCCACCAGATCGGCCCGCCCGAGTCCGTGCCGCCGACCAGCGCTGCGCCAAGCGGGATCAGCACCGCGCTGAGCGCGAATGCGGCGACGCCGCCGACCGCCCCGCGCCAGGCGTAGCTGTAGACGCCCCCAGTGATGGCCAGCGCGGCGGCGATGATCAGCGGCTGCCAGCCCAGCGTTCCGGCCACGGCGAGACCGCCGCCGCCCAGCAGAATCGCCACGACGCGGGCCGCGGACGTGGAAATCGTGCCGGCCGGGATCGGTCGCCAGACCCGCACGGACGCGTCGCGATGGGCGTCGAGCGCGTCGTTGGCGACCGCCGCACCCGCCGCGAGCAGCATCAGGGCGACGCCGTAGCGCAGCGGCTCGTGCCAGGCGCCCGCGCCGTCGGTCCAGGCGATCGCGCAGAGCGCCGCGGTCAGGCCGACGCCGACGCTCGTCGCGGGGCGCACGATCCGGACCCAGGCGTAGACGGCGCTGCGGCGCCACGGTGATCGCTGCATTGGATAGGTATAGTCGCTGAAGAGTCCTAACCCGGAGGAAACCCGATGGCCATCATCAATTTCGTGCGTGATTACGAGCGAGTCGCCAAATTCCAGATCGGACGATACGTGGGCATGAAAGGCCCCGGACTCGTCTGGATCGTTCCAGTGATCCACAGCGGAACCAAGGTCGACACGCGCGAGCAGTATTTCGACGTGCCGCCGCAGCGCAACATCACCCGCGACAACGCCGGCGTCGATGTCGACTTCGTCGTCTACCTGCGCGTCATGGACCCGGAGCGCACAGTGTTGGAAGTGCGCGACTACCTCGGCGCGGCGCGACAGTTGGCCACGACCACGCTGCGCGCAGTCGTCGGCGAGATGATTCTCGACGACGTGCTCTCGCGGCGCGATGAGATCAACGACATGATGCGGATCAAGCTTGACGAGGTGACCAACCGCTGGGGCGTGAAGGTGACCGCAGTCGAAATCCGCGAGATCGAGCCGCCCCCCGCGATTCAGGATGCGATGACGCGGCAGATGTCGGCGGAGCGCACCCGTCGCGCCCAGATCACCGAGTCGGAAGGCACCCGCGACGCGCAGATCAACGTCGCCGAGGGTCTCAAGCAGGCAGCGATCCTCGAGGCCGACGGTGAGCGCCAGGCTCAGGTGCTGCGCGCCGACGGTCACCGCGAGGCCCAGGTGCTCGAAGCGCAGGGCTACGCGGAGGCGCTGGACCGCATCAATGGCGCCGCCGCCGGCGTGCACGGCAACACCATGGGCCTGCAATACCTCGACATGATGCGCACGGTCGGCGAGAGCGCGAGCACCAAGTGGGTGATCCCCATGGAGCTGACCAATGCCGCCCGCTCGATCGCCGAGCGCCTCGGCATGGGAAGCAGCGAAGCGAACGCGGGCAACGCCGACGAGTAGCCCCCCTCGCTCGCTGCGCGACAGCCCCTACTGGGAACGCTCTCAACAAGCCAGATCTCCTCTCCCCCCGCAAAGCGGGGGGAGATGTCCCGTAGGGACAGAGGGGGGCTCACCCCCTTCACCGATGTCGGGCCGCGCCGCTGCTTGGCCTCAGCCCGCCGCAACCGTCAGCTGACGAATGAAACTGCTGACCTCGTCATGCACGGTCTCGGGATTCTCGGCCAAGCCGTGCCCCCCGTCGGGGATCAACACGATCTTCTTCGGCTCCTGCGCGCGCTGATAGATGTCTTCGCTGGCGGCGTGGTGCAGAATCGCGTCTGCAGTGCCGTGTACGAGCAGCAGCGGTTTGCCCAGCTGCTCGACCTGACGGGTACCGAACAGCTGCGGTGAGAGCGAGACGACGCCGCAGACGATCGGCAGAATTTGGCCGGCCTTGATCACCACAGCGCCGCCGAACGAGTGGCCCACGAGCACGACCCGTTCCGCCCCCACGCCGCTCAGGAACGAGCACGCGCCGAGCACGTCCAGCACGCACTCCTCGAACTCCCCGGCCATCCGGTAGTGAATCCGCAGCGTTGAGACGCCGAGCGCGGGCAGCTCCCCGGCCAGTCGCTCGTAGACCCGCCCGCCGGGGCCGATCACCTCGTGCTCGCCGCCCATCGCGCCGGAGCAGAACACGACCGCGCCGGGCTGTCCCTCGCTGACATCGAGCAGCGCCTCAATGTCGCCGCGCGTGGTGCCGAGCCGCAGCTGCAGCCGCAGCGGGTCGGGCTCACCCTCGTCGACCGGCCGCGGCCGCGCCTGGACCTGAGTGATCCGCAGGCTGAGGTCGTCGTCGTTCGGTGTGGTCATGCGCGTGGTAGTTCGATGTGTCGGTGCGTCGGAGTGTCCGCAGCGCGATGGTATCGCCGAGCGCGCGGCTATTGCCCGGGCGCTACTTGGGCGCTATCCGGCGGCTACTTGGCCAGCGGAGCGCTGCGCAGGAAGCGGCCGATCCGCTCGAGCGCCTCTTCGATCTCGCCGTATGAGGTCGCGTAGCAAGCGCGCACGTGGCCCGCACCGCCCGCGCCGAAGGCCGAGCCCGGCACCACCGCGACCTGCTCCTGCAGCAGCAGTTGCTCGGCGAACGTCTCATCGTCGTAGCCGGAGGCGACAACTGAGGGGAAGGCATAGAACGCGCCGCGCGGCTCCGCGCACGGCAGGCCGAGATCGTTGAAGCCCTGCCACATCAGCCGCCGCCGCCGGTCGTATTCCTCGTGCATCATCACGACATGCTCTTCGCCGGAGCGAAGCGCCTCGACAGCCGCCCACTGAGCGACGGTCGGCGCCGACATCATCACGTACTGGTGGATCTTGACCATGCCGTCAAAGAGATCGGGCGGGGCCGCCGCCCAGCCGACCCGCCAGCCGGTCATCGCGTGGCTCTTGGAGAAGCCGCCAAGCGTGATCGTGCGCTCGCGCATCCCGGGCAGCGACGCGACCGGCGTGTGTTCGGCGCCGCCGTAGATCAGCCGTTGATAAATCTCGTCCGAGATCACTATCAGGTCGTGTTCAACGGCGAGCTTGGCGAGCGGTTCGAGCGCTTCGCGGGTCAGGATCGCGCCGGTCGGGTTGGCCGGATAGGCGAGCAGCATCGCGCGGGTGCGCGGGCTGATCGCGCGGGCGACGGCGATCGGGTCGAGCGCGAATCCATCGCACGCGCTGGTCGCCACCGGGACCGGCGTGCCGTGCGCGAGCACGATCGCCGGCGCGTGCGCGACGTACGACGGGTCGGGCACGATCACCTCATCGCCCGGGTTGATGATCGCGCGAGCGGCGAGGTCCAGACCCTCCGAGACCCCCGTGGTGATCAGGATCTCGCTGTCGGGGTCGTATTCGAGCCCGTATCGGCGCTCGAGTTCGCGCGCGATCGAATCGCGCAGCTGGCGCAGGCCGAGGTTTGACGTGTAGTGCGTGCGGCCCTGCTCGATCGAGCGGATCGCCGCCTCGCGGATCGGCCAGGGGGTGATGAAGTCGGGCTCGCCGACCCCGAGCGAGATCACCTGGTCCAGCGAGGCGACGATGTCAAAGAAACGCCGGATCCCGGATGCCGGGACCGCCTGGACCCGCTCCGCGATCCGGTCTCTACGGTGCTCCTCGGGAGGATCGGGAAGTCGGTCGCCGGTGGAGATGCTTGGCATAGGTGTTGGCCTGTGTTCGCAATCCGCTATAGCACGACTCGGCGGCGAGGGCTCGCCTCTGTGGTTTCCAGCATCACGCCGTCTTCTTTGAAGCGGCGCATCAGAATGTGGGTAGTGGTGCCCTTGACGCCGGGCATCGTGGCCAGACGGTCAGAGATGAAGTCGGAGATGTCGCCCATCGAGGGGGCTTCGACCATCACCAGCAGGTCGTAGTCGCCGGAGACGAAGTAAACCGTGCGCGCCTCCTCGAAGCGCGCGATCCGCCGCGCAAGGCCGTTGTAGCCGAGGTTGTCCTGCGGTTCGAGGGTTACTTCGACGAGGGCATAGACGGCGCTGAGGCCGAGCGACTCCCAGTTGATCCGCGCGCCCCACGACATAATGATCTTGCGGTCGACAGCTTCGGCGATCTGCTGCCGGACCTCGGCCTCGCTCAGCTGCGTCGTCGCGGCAAGCTGGGCGACCGTCAGCCGTCCGTCGCGCTCGAGCGCTCGCAATACCGCGTCCATCGCTCGCTCTCCCAGCTGGCGGCTGACTGCCCCGCTGCTGCCACTGCGTGGCGCGCAGCTGCGGCTGACCAGACGCCTGTTCCACCATATGCCAGCGATCAGTCAGTCGCTGTGTCGAACGTTGCCTGAGCCGAAAATTCCAACGCTTAGCCGAGCTCGGGATGGCTCGACGACCAATCGCCCAACGCTTCGAAGGCGTGGGCCGCCTGCAGCAGCAGCGCTTCCTGGTTGCGGTTGGCGATCAGCTGCAGGCCGACCGGCATCCCTGATTCGGCGAAGCCACAGGGGATCGAGATCGCCGGGAGGCCGGCGATATTCGCCGGAATCGTGTAGATGTCGTTGAGGTACATCTGGTACGGATCGCTGATCTCGCCCTGCCGGAACGCAACGGTCGGCGCCGTCGGTGCGACGATCAGGTCGGCCTGTTCGAAGACCTGGTCGAACTCACGACGGATCAGAGTGCGAACCTTCTGCGCCTGCAGGTAGTAGGCGTCGTAGTAGCCGGCCGAGAGCGCGTAGGCCCCGAGCAGGATCCTGCGCTTGACCTCGGGGCCGAAGCCCCGCTGGCGCGTTTTCTCCATGTCGTCCCACATGCTGTCGCCATCGCGCGCCCCGTAGCCGTACTTGACCCCGTCGTAGCGCGCCAGGTTCGCCGAGCACTCGGAGGGCGCGAGCACGTAGTAGACGGGCAGCGAGTAGCCGACCGAGGGCAGCGAGGCATCGTGATCGAGCTGCGCCCCGTTTCTGGCCAGCACGCTGAGCGCGGCGTCGATCGTGGCGTCGACCCCGGCGTCCATGCCCTGGCCCTCGTCGTTGACCTCGAGAAACTGGCGTGGCGCGGCGATCCGCAGCCCGTCGAGGCCCTCTCGAAGCTGCGCGGAGAAGTCGGGCGCGGATTCCTCGCTGCAGGTCGAGTCGAGCGGGTCGGGCCCGGCGACGCCCTGCAGCAGCAATGCGGCGTCCTCGACGGTGCGCGTGAACGGGCCGATCTGGTCGAGCGAGCTGGCGAAGGCGATCAGGCCGTAGCGGCTGACCCGACCGTAGGTGGGCTTGAGCCCGACGACGCCGCAAAACGACGCGGGCTGGCGGATCGACCCGCCCGTGTCGGAGCCCAACGCGGCGATGCACTGGCCCGCCGCCACCGCAGCGGCCGATCCGCCCGACGATCCGCCCGGCACGCGCTCGAGGTCCCACGGGTTGGCGGTCGGGAACCAGGCCGAGTGCTCGGTCGACGAGCCCATCGCAAACTCGTCCATGTTCGTCTTGCCCAGCGACACCGCATTGGCCTCGTTCAGACGCCGCACCGAGGTGGCGTCGTAGGGCGGCGTGAGGCTGTCGAGCATCCGCGAGCCGGCCGTCGTGCGCACTCCCTTGGTCATCAGCACATCCTTGAGGCCGATCGGGACGCCCGTCAGCGGACTCGGCGCGTCGCCGCTGCGCAGCAGCTCGTCGGCCGCGCCGGCTGCCTCGTGCGCCTGTTCGGCGGTCACCGTGATGAACGCGCGGACTCGTTCGTCGGTCGCGGCGATCCGCGCGAGCGCGGCCTGCGTCAGCTCCGTCGAGCTGACCTCGCCGTCGCGCAGCGCTTGCGCCGCGGCGGCGATCGTGAGCCAGGGGTCGGTGGCGCTCGCTGCCATGGCTACTCGAGCACCGCCTGCACGCGGAAGTAGTTCGCTTCGCGCTGCGGGGCGTTGGCCAGGATCTGGTCGACCGGCAGCGACGGACGCGCGGCGTCCTCAGCCTGCACGTTGAGCAGGTCGGCGCCGTTCGCCGTCGGCGGCACGCCCTCGGTGTCGACGCCGGCGAGCGCTTCGATGTGGCTGAGGATCGTGGCCAGCTCCGCGCGGAACCCCTCCACCTCCTCAGGCGTCATGCCGACGCGCGAGAGCATCGCCAGGTGCCGCACCTGATCGGCGCTGAACGCGTCGGCTGCGGAGGGCGGGGAGTCGCTCATGGGCTGGTTGGCCTCTCGCGATCGAGTATATGCACGGCCTGCGCAGCGCTCGAGTGGGCGTCATCCGCGCGGCGCTGCGATACGGTGGAAGCGGCGGGACTTCGGACGGCAACATCTTGGCGACTAGCAGCGATCGCGAACGCTCGAAGCAGCGCCGCACCAGGCGCCGCCAGCTCCTGCGCGCGCGGCGCCAGCGCCGCACTCAAGCCGCGCAACCGTCCGGCGCCCGCGCCTGGCTGCTGGCCGGCGTCGTCGCGGCGGGATTGATCGCGTTGGTGATTGGCGTCGGCGCTGCCGCGGCCTACACGATCTATCGCGGCTTCGCAGATGATCTGGTCGAGCCCGATGCGATCGTCGACACCCAACGCTCGCTCGGCACCAGCCGCATCTTCGACCGCGACGGCGAGGACGGCGTGCTGCTGTTCGAGTTCGCCGACCCGTTGCTCGGGCTGAGCGACCCGGTCCGCTTGCACGAGGTCTCGCAGTTCATGATCGACGCCACCGTGGCGACCGAGGACGCCTCGTTCTGGGACAACGAAGGGATCAACCTGCGCGGCCTGATGCGCGCAGCGTGGGAGAACTTCGGCACCGGCAGCTCCGACTTCCTCGGCGGCTCGGGCGGCTCCTCGATCACCCAGCAGCTGGTCAAGAACGTGCTGGTGCCCGTCGAGGAGCGCTCCGGACGCACGCCCGAACGGGTGCGGGGCAAGATCAAGGAGACGATCCTCGCCGTCGAGCTGACCGGCGAGTTCTCCAAGGAGCAGATCCTCGAGTGGTACCTGAACAGCATCTTCTACGGGAACTTCTCCTACGGCATCGGCGCGGCCAGCCAGCGCTACTTCGGCAAGCCCCCCGCCGAGCTGACGCTGCCCGAAGCGGCGCTGCTGGCCGGGCTCCCGCAGGCCCCCTCGCTCTACAACCCGATCGAGCACTTCGAGCGCGCCAAGGGCCGCCAGGCCGATGTGCTCGACCTGATGGCCCGCCACGACTACATCACGCAGGACGAGGCGGATGCGGCGAAGCTGGCGCCACTGCGCTTCGACTCCAAAGAGTTCGAGATCGTCGCACCGCACTTCGTGCTCTACGTGCGCGCCGAGCTGCTGGCGCTCTGCGAGCGCGGCCAGATCCCGGTGCCCGACTCGGTCGGTAGCTGCGAGGGCCTGATGGCGCGCGGCGGCCTGCGCATCACCACCAGCATCGACATGCAGCTGCAGGCCCTCGCCGAGCGCGAGTTGCAGACCGCCATCGCCGGCTTCGAGCAGCAGACCGGCGCTCATAACGGCTCGCTCGTCGCGCTCGATCCGGCCAACGGCGAGATCCGCGCGATGGTCGGCAGCCGTGATTTCTTCGCCGAGGAGCTCGACGGCCAGGTCAACCTCGCCACCGCCCTGCACTCGCCGGGCTCCTCAATCAAGCCGCTCACCTACCTCTCCGCGTTCCAACTCGACCCGCGCCGCTGGCATCCCGCGACGGTGATCTGGGACGTGCCGACGCGCTGGGAAGAGTTCGACGGCACAGTCTTCGAGCCGACCAACTTCGATGAGCGCTTCCGCGGTCCCGTCACCGCGCGCAGCGCGCTGGCCAACTCGATGAACATCCCCGCCTTCCGCGTCGCCAGCGCGGTCGGCGTGCCCTACCTGCTCGACACGATGCATCAGCTGGGCATCACGACCATGCATGACGCGTCGAACTATGGGCCCTCGATCACGCTTGGAGGCGGCGACGTCTCGCTGCTCGACATGACCTACGCCTATGCCGCTGTCTCGCGCAACGGCCTGATGGTCGGCCAGCCCACGCTGCGTGAGCTGCCGAGCGGCTATCGCGAGCTCGATCCGGTCTCGGTGCTCGAGGTCCGCAACGCGCGCGGTGAGATCGTCTACAGCTACGCCGAACCCGAGCAACGCGCGGTCGCGCGACCGGCGCAGAGCTTCCTGATCACGCACATCCTCAGCGACAACAACGCCCGCTCGCTGCTCTACGGGCTCAACTCCAACCTCGTGCTGGATCGCCCGGCGGCTGCGAAGACCGGCACGGCCGGCGACCCGGGATTGAACGACGTGCGCCGCGACTACTGGACGATCGGCTACACCCCGCAGCTCGTCGTGGGCGTATGGGTCGGCAACGCCGACAACGAACCGATGACCGGCGGCTCGTCCTCGCAGACCGCCGGATTGATCTGGCGCAACGTGATGCTCGCGGCGCACGACGGCCTGGAGGTGCTGAGCTTCGAGGAGCCGCCGGGGCTGCACCGCACCCAGGTCTACGCGCCCCAAATCCCCCTCGGGCAGGGCGACGGCGAGCTCCGCGGGGCCTGTGAGCGCCTCGTGACCGAGATCTTCATCAGCCACCGCGTCGCGCCGACGATCGAGAACGATGTGTGCGTCGAGGCGGAGATCGACCGCCGCACCCTGCAGGCGGCGACGTCCGAGACGCCGGCCGCATTCAGCGTCGATGGTTACTGGCTCGAAGAACCGGCCGATCCCGCTGCGACAACGTGGCTGCGCGAACAGCGCGTCGCCTATCTACGTTCGGGAGCGACCAGCGAAGCCGATGCGCCCCTGCGGCTCGACGCTCCGGTCAACGGCACCATGGTCGCGCGCGGGCCGCTGGCGATCATCGGTCGAGCCTCCAGCGGCGAGTTCGAAAGCTGGACGCTGACGGCGCAGCGGCTCGATTCCGAGGATCCGTCGATCGCGCTGGCCGGCGGCGACGACCCGGTCGAGGCCGGCGTGCTCGCCCGCTGGGACACCACCGAGCTGCCCGCCGGTCTCTACGTGCTCGAACTCATCGTGATCGACCAGTTCCTCGGCTCGATCGAATATCAGATCCGGATCGGCCTCCCGCCGCAGCAAGAAGCCGCCGCCGTCTCGTCCGACGCCGGCGATGAAGCCGTCGCGGACGAGCCCAACTAGGAACGCTCCGATCAGTCCGGATCCGCTCTCCCCCCGCTGACCACATTGAGTGGTCAGCGGAATCCGATTCCCCTTCCCCTCCCCCCCCCCCGCTCGGCGGGGCGAGGTGAAATCCCCTCTCCCCCCGCTCTGCGGGGGGAGATGTCCCGTAGGGACAGAGGGGGGGGCCTCCCCCCCTGCGAGACAGCCCGCCCTTGTATCTTCGCGCTGGCTCCGGAGCTGTGAGATTGGCTATTCTGCGCTCATAGACAGCCGTGACCGCCCCCGCCCCGCAGCAGTAAGGAACAGCCGATGCTCGCCGACACCGTCAAAATTATCGATGTGGATTGCCACATCAGCGAGCCCTACGACGTCTGGACCTCACGCGTCTCGAAAAAGTGGGGCGACATGGTCCCACACGTCCGCGACAACCCCGAGACCGGCAACCCAACGTGGATTCTCAACGGAAAGATGGCCGCTCCCGCCGGCATGATGGCGATGGCCGGCTGGAAGGAGTGGATGCCCTCGCACCCGCCCAGGCTCGAGGACGCCGACCCCGCCTCCTACGACGCGACGCACCGGCTTCAACGGATGGATGAATACGGCATCTATGCCGAGATTCTCTACCCCAACGTCGGCGGATTCGGCAACGCCAGCTTTATCTCGCTGGATGAACCGGAGCTGATGATCGAGTGCGTGCGCGCCTATAACGACTTCCAGACGGAGTGGTGCTCGGCAGACCCCAAGCGGCTCATCCCGATCACCGCGCTGCCGTTCTGGGACCTCGACCTCTGCCGTGCCGAGATCGAGCGCTGCGCCAAGCTGGGCCACAAGGGCATCCTGATGAACGGCGCCCCCGAGAGGGACGGCCAGGTGCCGCTCGGCCACTCCGACTGGGCCAAGGTCTTCCACGCCGCCGAGGACCTCGGCATGGCGATCAACTTCCACGTCGGCTCCGGCGGCCTTGACGAGTTGGCCGGGTTCGAAGGCAACGGCCGCCAGGCCAACATCGCCCAAGGCTCGGTCAAGATGTTCATGGCCAACGTCCGCCAGGTCTGCGAAGTGATCGTCTCCGGCATCTGCCATCGGCACCCCAACCTCAAGATCGTCTCGGTCGAGGCCGGGATTGGCTGGCTCCCCTTCGTGCTTGAGGCGCTCGACTGGCAGTGGTTCAACAACGGCGCAAACATCGAGCACCCCGAGTACGACCTCAAGCCCAGCGAGTACTTCAAGCGTCAGATCTACGCGCCGTTCTGGTTCGAGAAGGGTTCGGCGCTGGACGCGATCCGGCGCGTCGGCGCAGACAACTTCCTCTACGAGACCGACTTCCCGCACCCCACCAGCATGTCGCCCGGACCCGCCTCGGTCGCCCAGGTCCCGAAGCACTTCGTCGAGGAGGTCTTCACCCAGCTCTCCGAGGAGGAAGCCCGCAAGGTCCTCCACGACAACGCCGTCAAGGTCTACAACCTCGACGCGTAGCCGGCGTCCCCCTTCGGGTCACGCTCCAGATCGGCTCGAAGGCGACGCCGGAAGCTCCGTCGGCTGACAGCTAAGAATCCTCTGAACAAGTCGGATCCCCTCTCCCCCCGCTCTGCGGGGGGAGATGAGTGACAGAGGGGGGCCCCGCTTGGCCAGATACAGCCACGCCGGTGAGTCGGGACCGCAGCCCCCCTCTGCCTTCGGCATCTCCCCCCGCAGAGCGGGGGGAGAGTTATTCAGAGCTTTCCTAACGCGCTCCCAGCAGGGCGTCGGCATCGCTCACTGAGCCGACGCCGCGGATCGCACCGACGAAATCGGCGACCGACTCCGAGCGCGCTCTGAGCTCCTCGAGCAACGGGCCGTATGGGCTGGCGGCTCCGAGCTGGGTCGCGTAGCCGCCCCGGAACGCGAAGAACGCCTGGTTAATCCGCCGGTAGCGCACGCCCGCGACAGCCAGCCTGCCGCGGGTCGCCTCCATCAACACCTCCGCCTCGACAATCTGACCCTCGGCGAGCAGCGCGTCGACCTCCAGGCGGAGGTCGCGGAGGATTTCGTCAACCGCCTCGTCTCGCAGTTCGTCTGCTGCAGTGCGGTTCTCTACGCCAGTCTGGGGCCGTGCAGCCTGCGCGCCGATCTCGTCGCCCACGATGTCGGCGACGGTTTCATTGATCGTCCGCAGGTCGTCGGACCGGAAGTAAGCGCGGCCGAGCGGGTGGAAGATCAGATAGTGGTGCACCCACTCGTGCCCCACGAGCCGCAGCGTGTCGCCCCACGTCGGCCGCGGAATGACCAGCGCCGGGTAGGTCGCCACCCCGCCGACGCTCTGCACCCAGGCCGACCAGTCGCCGCCGAACTCGACGATCGCCTCGATCTTCCGGAACGTGTGCCGCGGGAGCATGGGTTCGAGCAGCACGCTGCGCACGAGCCGGATTTCGGAGCGCGGCGACACAGCCAGCACCCGCGGCGCGTCACGCAGCTCGATCTGCACCGGTGGCCAGACGATCGACTGCCCGCGGAAGAGCGGTAGCGCCGTGGCCAGCCCCAGCTCCCCGATCGCGCCCTTCGTCGCGTCCTCCAGTGCGCGCTCGAGGCACTGCGTCGCGACCGGGTCGCGCAGCAGGCCGCCGCTCTCCAGACGCCCTACCGCCTCGTCCAGATCGCAGCTCGGTGCACCATGGATGAGCTCGGCGAACAGTTCGAGCCAGTGGTTGGGCGCGGTCGCCAGCTCCCAGCGGATGAACGTGAAGCGGCTCTCGCCGGTTGCGTCGACGATCCGGTCGTCGAGCGGCGAAGCTGCCTGCGCGCGGCCACCGAGCTGGCCCGCCGCGAGCACGGCGGTGACGACGATCGATGCGGTCACGCCGAGGAACAGCGCCGCCGCCACGGCGCCGCGAGCGAGCCGCCGGCCACGGCGCTGATCACAGAATGCGGGCATGGTTCGATGCTACGCTCGGCCTCAGCCAGGGCGGGCTGACCGATAGCGCCGAGGTGAAGTGTGGGGCTCCGCTCCGAGGAGCGCGGGATCGGCTGGGCGCCGGCGCGACGCGAGGCGCGGGTCGTGGCTGCCGCGATCGACCTGTTCGTGGTGGCCGCCATCGCCGCACTCTGCGGCTTGGCCGCGCTGGGCGTGATGCTGGCTCAGGTCAATCCGCTGGAGGCCGATCCGACGCTGGGCCAGTGGCTCGTCGGCTACGCGATCGCGGCATTGGCCATCCCCGCCGGCCCCGCCTACATCTGGCTGGGCACGCTACGGGGTGGAACCCTCGGCGCGCGCGCGCTCGGTCTGCGCGTCGAGGCCTCGCCGAGGTCGTCGCTGGCCCGAGCACTGCTCTGGTGGCCCGGGTGCTGGCTCGGGCTGGTCGCCCTCTGGTGGCCCTGGCTCGACCCGGCCGGCCGTGCGCTGGTCGACCGCGCCACCGGCGCCTGGCTGCTGGAGCGCGTGCGCCTCGATGACGCGACGCCGGACCCGTGAGCGACACGCGGCCGCCATCGTCGATTCGGCGCGTGGGCCCCGGCCTGACGCCGCGCCGGCCCTCGCCGAGACGCCGCGTCGGCGTCGGCCACTGGACGGCGTTCGGGCTCGCGATCGTGACGCTGATCGTCGCTGCGACCCTCTCCGCCGCTCAGGCCACGCAGCGCGAAACTGCCGAGGCGGTGCTCGCCCGCATTGCGCAGTCGCTCTTCGAAATCGACGAGGTGGTGGTCTATTCGTGGGACGATCTAAACGCCGCCGCCGCGGCCGGCGCACCATTGACCCTCGCCGCATATCCGCTCGATCTGCAGCTGCAACCCGTCGATCTGGCCGGGGGACGGCTTGCGTTGGCTGACCTGATCGCGCAGCGTTCGGCGCGGCTGCTCTACGACGGCGGCTTCGATCTGCTGCGCATAGAGCCGCGCGGGCCGACCGACTTCTTCTCACGCGCCTCCGCATTCTCCGGGACCGTCGGCCGCCTCACATCCGGCGGACGGACCCTGGCCGTGATCGCGTTGATCGTCTCGCTCTGCGCGTTCTTCCCGCTGGCGCTCGGGTCGCTCGCCCAGGCGCGTGGGTCGATGCGCCTGGCTCAGCCCGGGATCGCGATCGGCGTTGGCGGGTTGCTGGCGTTCGTCTTCGGCGCGGTCGTCGCGAGCCGCTTCGAGGGCCTCGGGAGCGCCGCGACCGACCCGCTGCTCGCCGAGCTCTATGCGATCGCCGCAGACCTGATGACGCTGTTGATGCGCAACGGCGGGATCATCGCGATTCTCGGCGCAGCGCTGCTCGCGCTCGCCGTGCTCGGCGCCGAGCTGGAGCGTCGCGTCTAGTCCCGCTCGCCCGACCGGTCGCTCAGTCCGTGCCGGCTTCCACGCGCGCGGCGATCAGCGCCTCGTCTTCGGCCGCTGCGTCGTTGAGCGGTCCGCTGACATCGATCTCGACCCGATGCAGTTCACCGCTGAATGCGAACGGCCCGCCGTATTCAGGCGAGATGCTCGTCGGGTTTCGGCCCAGGTCGAGGCCGTACGACGAGATCCACTCAGCGAAGCTGGCGATCGTCGCGCCGCCCGCCAACTCAGCGCCGTCCAGCGAGAACCGCAGGTGTCCGGCTCCCGAGCCGACACGCTCGAGGTGCACGCCCAACACATGCCGCCCCGACGGGAGTTCGGCGGATCGCACGAACTGATGCTCGCCGAAGAAGTTGACGTCGTAGACCAGACGGTTGTCCATGATGTATGCGACTTGCCCGGACTTCTGGTTCCCAACCGCGAGCAGCGCACCCTGATCGCTCTCCGCAGCGCGCGTGATCTCGAACAGCATGTCCCACGAACGGGCGCCGAGCCGTGGGTGCGAATCAGGAGTCAGGTGATCGATCGGAGGGATATATACGTACGACCTGCGCGACCCTCCGGGCGTGCCCTTCCGCTCCGTGGGAAAGAACATTTCGAGGCCGCGATCGTCGAGCGGGTAGACCCCGTATCGCTTCGCCTCCACGTCGAACAGGTCGATCATCTCCCGCAGCTTGGCCGGGTTTCGCTGCGCGAGGTCACGGCACTCGGAGAAGTCCGTGTCCAGGTGGTACAGCTCCCACTCCGAGTCCGGGAACGTCCGGTCGGAATTGAACCCGTGATAGGTGACGGCCTTCCATCCCTCGTGATAGATACCGCGTGATCCCAACATCTCGAAGTACTGCGTGGTGTGGTTCGACGCCGCGTTCGCCGACTCGATCGACGCGCGCATGCTCGCTCCGTGCAGCGGCATCTGGTCGACGCCCTTCATCGTCGCAGGCGCCTCCACCCCCACCAGGTCGAGCAACGTCGGCGTCACGTCGACCGCGTGATGAAACTGCGAGCGCAGGCTGCCACGCTCCGCTGCGGGGATGCCGGCCGGCCAGTGGATGATCAGCGGGTCCCGAATACCACCGCCGTGCGTGGTCCCTTTGTACCGTTTGTTCGGCGTGTTGCCGGCCATCGACCAGCCCCATGGATAGTTACTGTTCGAGCGGATCGTGCCAATATCGTCGAGCCGCTTGACCGCTTCGCTCACGTCTTCATCGAAGCCGTTGAAGAAACGGTTGTTGTCGAACTGCCCGGACGCCTGGCCCTCCCGGCTCGCGCCGTTGTCGCTCAGCAGCACGAAGACGGTGTTGTCGAGCCGTCCGGTCTCCTCGAGGAAGTCGATGAACCGTCCGATCTGTTCGTCGGTGTATTCGAGGAACGCCGCGAAGGCTTCTTGCAACCTGGCCGCGAAGGCGCGCTCGTCGTCGGACAACTGATCCCACGGCTTCACACCCGGGTTGCGCGGCGCCAGCTCGGTACCCGCCGGGATCACCCCGGTCTCAAGCTGACGTTGATGCACGCGTTCGCGCACCACGTCCCAGCCCTCGTCGAACTTACCGCGCCAGCGCAGCAGATACTCGTCGGGCGCCTGGTGCGGCGCATGCGTCGCGCCGAACGCGACGTAGCTGAAGATCGGACGTTCCGGCACCAGCGAGATCGAATTGCGCATCATCAGGATCGCCTGGTCGACGATGTCGGCCGACAGGTGGTAGCCGTCCTCAGGCGTCGTCGGCGGATCGATGAACTGGTTGTCGCGACAGAGTTCGGGATGAAACTGATCGGTCTCGCCCAGCAGGAAGCCGTAGTACCGATCAAACCCCCGGCCGAGCGGCCAATGCGTGAACGGCCCCGCCGGCGACGAGTCCCGCACCGGCGTCAGGTGCCACTTCCCCGCCGCCAGCGTCGAAAAGCCCGCCCGCTGCAGGATCTCCGCGATCGTGGCCGCCTGCGGAGTGATTGCCCCAGTCATGTGCGGATAGCCGCTATCCCAATGCGAGATCCCGCGCATCCCCACCGAGTGATGGTTGCGTCCCGTCAACAGCGAGGCCCGCGTCGGCGAGCACAGCGCCGTGGTGTAGAACGAGTTGAATCGCAGCCCCCCCGCCGCCAACCGGTCCATGTTCGGGGTGGGGATCTCGCCGCCGTAGCAAGACAGATGCCCAAACCCAGTGTCGTCCAACACCATGACGACGACATCTGGCGTGCCAGCCTGGGGCGACGCAGGATCGGGCCAGTGCGGCTCAGATTCGGCCTCAGTCCTGCCGATGCTGCCGTGCCATTCCGGCGGCAGTGTGTACAGCGGCCTGCTCTCGTTGGTCGATTCGAGTTCGTCCGAGTCCATGTATCACCGGCTTCTTGCCCCCGGAGGGGCGCTAGCTACTTGTTACGCACATACGGGCTCGTCGCCTCAAGGATCGCGTCAGCCAGGAAGTTCAGCGCGATCAGCAACAGCGCGAGTGCGGTGATCGGCGCTATCAAGTACCACCACGCGCCCAGTGTGAGGAACCCCCTCGCCCCGTTCAAGATCAACCCGATCGTCGGCGCGGGGGGCGCCGCGCCCAGGCCAAGGAAGCTCAGCGATGCCTCGGCGATGACCGCGAACGCCATGTAGAGCGCGGCCTGGATCATCAAGGGCGGCAACGTGTTGATCGATACGTGGCGCATGATGATTCGGGTGGGACCAGCGCCCAGGGTGCGCGCCGCCATCACATAGTCGCGCTCTTTCTCCTGCAGCATCTGCCCTCGCGCGAGTCGCGCGAAGACCGGGATCGCGGTAATCCCGAGCGTGATCGCCACCTCTCGCGTGCCGGTCCCGAGCACGGCCAGCACGACGAGCGCCGTGAGAATCCCCGGGAACGCCAACATCGTGTCGATGAACCGCATCGAGATTGCGTCCGCCCAGCCACCGAAGTAGCCGGCGGCGTAGCCAATCGCGACACCGACTGGCATCCCGATCGCGACCGCCCCCAAGCTGACCAGGAGCGAGATGCGGAGGCCGTAGATCATGCGACTGAACAGGTCGCGGCTGATTTCATCGGTGCCGAAGAGATGCGTCCAGGAGGGCGACAAGAGCTTGGCGCCGCGGAATTGCTCGGCGTATTCGTACGGAGCGATCTGCCCCGCGAACAGGGCGCAGACCAGGAACACGCCAAGGATCACCAGCGCGATCTTGCCTCGCCGCTCACGGGCCACGCGGTAGCTGACATCGAACCACTGCGACTCCTGCCGCCAGGTCAGGACCCGCGCACCGATACGTTCACGGCGGAAGACTGGCTCCGGAATCTGAACGCTCGCCATCAGCTCACCCGGATCCGCGGATCAGCGAGCCCATAGGCGACATCAGCGAACGTGTTCACCACCACGAAGACCGTGACCAGCACGACGAGCATGCCCTGAATCAGCTGATAGTCCCTGCCGATCACGCCGGCAATGATCAGCGACCCGAAGCCTGCGCGCGCAAAGACGACTTCAACGATCACCGCGCCGGAGATCAGGAATCCGATCTGCAACGCGGCAACGGTGATCACCGGGATCAGCGCGTTGCGCATCGCGTGTCGCATCACGACGGTCCGCTCTCGCAGCCCCTTCGCTCGGGCCGTCCGAACGTAATCCTGGTTCAACGTTTCCATGATTGAGGCCCGCACGAATCGGGCCAGCACGGCCGCCGTCCCGGCGCCAACCGCGATCATCGGCATGATCAGCAATTTGATCGCCCCAACGGGATCCTCGTTGATCGGAATCCTTCCGGTGATTGGTAGCCAGCCCAGCAGGACTGCGAACACCCAGATCAGGAGCAGCCCGAGCACAAAATTCGGGATCCCGAGCGTGAACATGGTGAAGCCGGTCGCGGCGTAGTCGCCTGCCCCGCCCGGTTTCAGGCCGGCGACGATCCCGAGTGGGATGCCGAAGGCCAGCGCAAACACGTACCCGGCCACCGCGAGCTCCGCGCTTGGCAGCAGCGCGCCCTTCATCAGGGTGCCTACCTGAGTGCCCTTGGCAATCGACGGTCCGAAATCGGCTTGCAGCGCGCCGGTCAGCCAACTGACGTACTGCTCAATCAGTGGCTCGTTGAGCCCGAGCTGTTCTCGCACCCGCTCGACGTCTTCGGGACTCGCATCCGTTCCAACCAACAGCAGTGCCGGGTCGCCCGGAATCAAGCGCATGGCCAAGAAGACCAGAATGCTGGCCAGCACCACCGTCAGGATGCCTTGCAGGAAGCGGCGGACTAGGAACGAGCCCATGCACGACGCTCCTTTGAAGGCTGACGATACCGCACCCAAGAATCCGCGGAACAATTCTCCCCCCGCGGCGCGGGGGGAGATGCCGAAGGCAGAGGCGGGCTGCGGTGCCGACTCACGGCCGTCGCCGTGTCTGGTCCGACAGCGTCAGGCCCCCGTCTGTCGCTACGGGACATCTCCCCCGCAGCGCGGGAAAGACCGGGAAGGGAGCCGGACGAATCCGATCGGTCGGCTACGTGATGAGCCAGAGCTCTTCCTTGTGCAACTTCGCTGACGCCTGCGCATACCGAAACCCGCCCACACGGGTATTGTTGTATGCCGCGGTGTGGCCCAAACCGGAGTACGGGAGCAGCCACGGCGCTTCGGCATAGAGCGCGTTCCAACGCTGGAACAATTCTTCACGCTCGGCGGGCGTTGGCTGCGAAGCAAAGCCAGTGACGATGGCGTTGTACTCCACGTGATCCGGACCTGAGCCGTTCCCGAAGGCAAGTGCGTTGTCCTTCCGGAACTGGTAGTTCATGTTCGGCAGCGTTTCGGGGTTCATCCAGAAGAAGCCAGTGCTCGCCATGTACAGGCCGGGCATCGTGCCCGACAAGAAGTACTCGATCCACAACGCGCGATCGATCACCTCGATCGTGGCGTCGATTCCGATGGCCTGGAAGTTCGCCTGAACGATCTCGGGGGCGCCACTGGGGACCTGGCCCTCGAAATAATGGATGCCGATCTGCGTGCCGACCAGACCGGCCTCCTCCAACAGCGCCCTGGCCCCCTCAGGGTCATAGTGGACGACGTCGTACTGCGGGTCATACGCCGGGGAAGTCGGCAGCCACATCTGGTTGGAGATGGGATAGATGCCTTCGAAAATATCCTCATGGATACGCTCCCGGTCGATCGCCTTTTGCAGCGCCAGGCGGAAGCGCGGATCGTCGTTCGCTGGGTGACCGCCACCGAGTCCCGTCCCTGTCGGTCCGACCACCCAGTACCCGAGCGGCGGGAAGACGGATGTGGTGATGTGCTCCAATGCGTCCAGGCGCGCGAATTGCGTGGCGGGAATATGGGTCACGTCGAGTTCCCCGCTCTCGAGGGCCAGCACCTGGGTGTCCTCATCAGCGATGGTGCGATACTCGATCGATTCGAGGTACGGTGTCAGGTAGCCATTTTGGTGCGGCACCGCCACCCACGTCGCGCCCGGCTCCCATTGGTCGAAGTCGAACTTGAACGGGCCGCTGCCATTGATCTCCTCCATGGCAGCCAAGGCCGGAATCGTCTCAGCGTCAGCAATCGGCGCGAATGTGATCAGGTCGTAGATCACCGGCCCCGGCCACTGCGCGTGGTTGAACTGCACCGTCACGTCGTCGATCACGTCGATCGATTCGAGGTAGGCGGCTGCCAACGCTCGCACCTGGCTGTTTGGTGTGGTCTCGTAGTTCATCGCCTCGTAGCTGAGCTTCACGGCCTCGGCGTTGAGCGGCTTGCCATTGTGGAACTCGAGGCCCGGTTGCAGTCTGACGATCGTGGCGGTGAGGTCACCGTTTTGCTCCCACGACTCCGCGAGCCGAGCCTCCGGCTCCAGCGAGTCCCCACGTTGCATCAGCCAGTCCCAGACGCCGGCGTCCGGCGGCTGGGTGGAGCGGCCGTCGCCGATCGCGTATGGCAGCGTCACGTCATCTTCGAACGAATGCAGGTCGCCCATGATCATCCTGCCGCCCCGCGGCGGACCGGCCTGCTCCTGCTGCGCCTGAGCGACGGCCGCCTGCTGCTGCTCTTGCTGCTGCATCGCCTGCTGCTGCGCGGGCGCGGCCTGCTGCTGCTGTTGTTGCTGTTGCTGAACCTGAGCCGCCGCCGCCGGAGCCGCCTGCTGCTGTCCATCGTCGTCATCGTCGCCGCAGCCCACCAGTGCGAGCCCTGCCGCGCCCACCCCGGCCCGGCCGGCCGCGCGCAACATCGACCGCCGACTCACCTGCCGCCTTCGAATCTGGTCCCAATAGTTTCGCTCTGCCATGTTCGCTCTCCCTGCTTGCAAGCCGCAGCCATGATCGAAGACTGTGCCCGTTGGATATGAAGGGCAGTGTGGGGCGAGCGGGAGGGGATGTCAACCGCCGCCCACGCGCCAACCGCGCCGCTCCTGGAGAGCCCTGAACAGCCCTGCCCCACTCCCCCCGGCTCCGCGGGGGGAGGTGCATCACGCCTCGCCAGACGCCAACGGACACCTCGCGATGTCCCTCCATCGTCATGCACCTTCGCCCCCCGTCCGTCATTCCCGCGCATTCCGTCGTTCGCGCCTTTCCGTCATTCCTGCGGAGGCAGGAATCCATGCGACCGCCCAGCGGCGGGTTGCATTCCACAGTCCCCGCCGGCCCTCCGAACCACCCGATCGCGCCGTCGCGACTCCGGCGCGCCGTCGAACATCTGGAGCATTCGCGGCGCGCCTCAGATCGCATGGATTCCTGCCTCCGCAGGAATGACGGAGGAGTGCGCAGGAATGACGGGGGGCGCAGGAATGACGGGGGGCGCAGGAATGACGGGGGGCGCAGGAATGGCGGAGGAGTGCGCGGGCGTGACGGAGATGTGCGCGCGAGTTGACGGTCAGATCGCGCGGACAGCGAGTGGCTCCAAGATTCCCGTGAACAAGTCGGATCCCCTCTCCCCCCGCACCGCGGGGGGAGATGCCGAAGGCAGAGGGGGGCCGCCCCGTTGCAAAGGGGAGAGCCCCCCTCTGTCACTCCGTGACATCTCCCCCCGCACGGCGGGGGGAGAGTGATTCAGAGCTTCCCTCGACGACTCGTGCGCCGCGCTCAGCGATCCAGCGGCGCCGCGCTGCCGTAGCCGGCGCTCGCCGCGTAGGCCCCGCGCTCCCGATCAGCCCCCTTGCTCGCCACCGTCTTGCCGAACATGTCGTCCAGCCCGCAGAGCGTCTGGAACGGCGGCGGATTGCGATCGACGATCGCCGGGTCGATCGTGTCGTAGCGGTCGAACGTACGCATCATGTAGTTGCAGTAGGCGATGTGCAGCGAGTGGCGAGCGCCCGGCAGCGTGCGCATCTGCGAGCCGTGCCAGCTCGCCCCGTGCCAGAACGCGATTGAGCCCTTGGGCATCTCCAGCAGCACGCAATCCTCGCGGTTCGAGCTGCGCGGCGCGTGCGTACCGCGCTTCCAGCTGCCGGGCAGGAACACGGTCGGGCCCGCCTCGGCGCTGAAGTCGTCCATCGCCCAGACGGCCGTCGATTCCAGACAGTGCTCGGGGAACGGCTCGGGCACCCGCCAGCCCGAGTAGTCGGTGTGCAGGCCCGGGTGGGTGTCGTCGCCTGCGTACTTGCGGATCGTCTCGGTGATCGCCACCGTGCAGCCGCGCCCCAGCATGTGCTCGGCCAGGGTCAGCACCCAGGGATGCACCACCGTCTCTTCCCAGATTCGGCCGCGGGTGAGCAGCTGGGCGGCCTTCAAGCCGTCCTCGGGCAGCTGGGCGTCGTGGTTGCGATCGGTCTCCGCGCGCAGCTCGTCGGCCATCTCGTCGGTGAACGCGTGCTCGAGGATCGTGTAGCCCTGATCGTTGAGTTCAGCCACATTGCCGCGCAGCCCGTAGTGCTCGATCCGGTGCTCGATGTCGGGGTTGTTGACCGTGCGCCGCGCCATATGGTCGTGCAGCCCCCCGAGCACCTGCATCAGCCCTGGGTGCTCCGGCAGCGCGCCCTTCCGCGAGATCTTCTTGTCCCCCATCAGTGCGCCGTACTCGCGCTGGGCCCGCTCGCGAATCGACGCGTCGCCCCCGTAGATCGTCCAGCCGATCGGCAGGATCGCGTTGTACTCCCCGTCGATCTCCACATCCGCCTCTGGCGCGGGGCCGACCCCGACCTCGATCCGGCCGTCTTCGACGCGCAGCGAGAAGCCCGCCACGTTGTCCTTCCAGCCCAGATGCGGCGGCGCGTTCTGCCAGCGTTCGGTCAGCGAACAGCTCAGGCCGTCGAGCGCGGAGCCGGCCGCGGCGACCCTCTCTTGCAGATAGCGGTCCGCCTCGGCCGCCCATTCGCGCGAGGCGAACTCGACGCGCTCGCTCAGGGCAACCGGCAGTTCAGTCCAGGTGGTCATCGTGATCTTCTCCTGCTGATCTCGCCAGTACCGTACAGAAACCCACAGGTTTGAGCTGGAGGCGCGAAATGTCCGATCTGCCGCTGATCTACGAGAAGGACCACGCCCGCAAGCGCGCGCTGATCACCTTTAACCGGCCCGAGCGGATGAACGCGATGAGCCCCGACCTGATCGCGCTGCTGCGCGAGGCGACCGAGGATTTCAACAACGACCCCGACCTCTGGGTTGCGATCATCACCGGTGCGGGCGAGCGCGCCTTCTGCGCCGGCGCCGATCTGAGCAGCACGATTCCGCAGCGGGCGGAGGCGACGCGCAACGAGCCGCTCGTGGTTTCCGACACGCGCAATCTGCACCACGTCTACAAGCCGGTCCTCTCCGCGGTCAACGGCTACTGCATCGCCGGCGGTCTCGAGTTCATGCTTGGCACCGACATCCGCGTCGCCGCCGAGCACGCCGAGTTCGGGCTCCAGGAGGTGCGCTGGGGAATCGTGCCCGCGGGCGGTTCGCACATCCGCCTGCCGCGCCAGATTCCCTGGGCCTGGGCGATGGAGATTCTGCTCACCGGGCGTCGCCTGAGCGCCCGCGAGGCGCTGAACTGCGGCCTGATCAACCGCGTCGTCCCGCTCGATCAGCTGCTCCCCACCACGCACGCGATCGCCGACCTGATCTGCGCCAACGGCCCGCTCGCGGTCCGCACCGCAAAAGAGATCGCCGTCCGCGGCGCGATGGGCATGTCATGGGAGCAAGCCTGGGGCATGGAATCGCTGCTCTCCACCCGCGCCTTCGGCAGCCAGGACGCCATCGAAGGCCCCAAAGCCTTCATGGAAAAGCGCACCCCCGACTTCCAGGGCCGCTAGCGGGGCGCTGACCACATTGAGTGATCAGCGGAATCCCGCCTCCTCCCGCAGGGAAAGAGCCGCTCGGAGCTTTTCTAGCCCCCCAACGATCCCACACTCAGCTACGGATCACGTCTCGTCTTTCCAGACGCCCGAGAGCATGTCCGCCGTCCCGCCAAGCCCGTCGCAGCCGCGGTAGAGGTCGTTGATGTCGCCGGTATGCCTGACCGATGATCCGAACGCGAAGTACCACGGGTAGTGCATGATCGGTACGGTGTATGCGCGCTCCACGAAGTACTCGTTGAAGGTCTTATAGCGCTCGACGCGCTCCTCAAAGTCGGTCGTGCGGGCCGTCAGATCCTGCAGCCGCGTGGCTTCCTTGAGCTCGACTTCGTACTCCATTCCGGCGGCCAGGCGCTCTTCGTAGAGCGCGCTATCGCCGCCGCAGCACCACCAAGTGGCCAGCAAGCCCATCGACGGCCGCATGATCTGATCGGGGTCGAACGGCGACTCCCAGCTGAATACGGCGATGGCGTAATCCTGCCCCACGGTCGCGCGGTCAACCATGCCTGGGACAGGGGCCTCGATCAGGTTGAACTGCATACCAGCTTCGGCCAGCTGGGCGTGCATCGCGCGGGTGCCGAGGGTCAGCGGGTCGAGCCCGAAGGTCAGCATGTCGCCGCCCACCTGACCGGTCTGGCCGGCCGCGTCGATCAGCTTCATCGCTTCGGCGGGGTTGGGCGAGTCGGCGTAATAGTCGAGATCCTTGGGCAGCAGCGGCGTGGTGACGCCAATCGGCGCACGCGATGGCGCACCGGTTCCGTTGAACACCGCATCGTTGATCTCATGGCGGTCGACCGCCAGGTTGATCGCGTGGCGCAGCCGCACGTCGCGCCAGATCGTCAGTTCCTCGGGGGCGGTCGGGTTGAGGTTGAACCAGGTCTGGGTGAACGTCGCCGAAACGCCGCCCAACACCTGGACGTCGTCTGCCTCGAGATCGGCTACTTCGCCGGCATCTGCAGCCAACGAACCCGGCATCCGCACGCGGTCGTGATCGCCGCTGAGGAACGACAGCCACATCGTGCTCGCGTCAGGCAGGATCTGGAAGCTGTAACGGTCGAGGTAGATGTTCTCGGCGTCCCAGTAGTTCTCAAACCGGGTGCCGGTCAACTCGTCGCCCTCCAGCCACTGCTCGAACACGAACGGCCCCGCGCCGACCGGGTTGGTCACCGCGGTGTCGAACGCCGCCGGCGAGACCGGCGCGAGTCCGGGTGGCTTGCCGTAGAACAGCGACAGCGTCGGCGCGAACACCTCATTGGCGATGTAGCGCCAGGTCAGGTCGTCGATCGCCTCGGACGACGCCATGGCGTCGCCCAGCGTGACCGCCCGCGGGTTCAGGATTGCATCGCCTCGATCCCCGCTGACGTCGGTGATGCGGTCGACGTTCGTCTGAACCGAGGCCGCATCCAATGTGTCGCCGTCGTGGTAAGTCAGGCCGGGACGGAGGGTGAAGACGAAGGTCACGTCGTCGGGGATCTCCCAGGCCTGCGCCAGCATCGGCACCGCGGCGCCCTGCTCGTCGTAGTTGAGCAGGCGGTCGTAGAACATCGGGATAATCTGGAAGTGGTCGCCGCCCCCCGTGGTCAGCACCGGGTCGAATCCAAAGTTCGGCGCCTGTGTGTCGGAAACGCGCCAGGTCCCGCCGCGACGCGCGACCTGCATCGCTTGCTGCTGCGCCTGTTGTTGTGCCTGCGCGACCGCGGCCTGCTGTTCCGCCTGCTGCTGGGTCTGCTGCTGTTGCTCCTGTTGCATCGCCTGCTGCTCTGCGGCCTGTTCAGCCCCCTGTTGCTGAGCTTGCGCAACCGCAGGAGCGTCGTCGTCATCGTCGCCGCCACAGCCGACCAGCGCCAGGCCCGCCGCCCCCACCCCGGCTCGCGCCGATGCTCGCAACAGTCCCCTGCGCGACAGCCGCGGCTGCTTCATGCGCTGCCAATAATTTCGGTCGGACATCTCTCGCTCTTTCCCGTAAGCACGCTGTGTGCTAGCGCCGGTCACGAGGATTATGCCTAGCTGAGATCGAGATCGCAACCGCTCTACGAGTGGCGGTTGTGGGCCAGGCAGCTAGCCGATGTTGCGCAGGCGCGGGTCCATCGCGTCGCGCAGGCCGTCGCCGACAAAGTTGAAGCTGACCACCATCAGCACGACGGCGATGCCGGGCGCCATGATCGGCCAGGCGGAGCGGAAGAGGTTGGAGTAGCCCTCGAAGACCATCCCGCCCCAGGCCGGCGTGGGCTGCTGCACGCCTGCGCCGATAAAGCTGAGGCCGGCCTCGACGAGGATGATCGCGGCGGCGGAGAGCGAGGCGAGGACCACGAGCGGCGCGACGACGTTGGGCAACAGGTGGCGGAGGATGATTCGGCCGGGGCCGGCGCCCATTGACCGGGCAGCATCGACGAACGGCTCCTGTTTGACGGAGAGCACGACCCCGCGGGTGAGGCGGGCGTAGCCGGCGGACCAGACAATGCCGATGATCAGCATCGTGTTGATCAGGTTGGGCCCGACAGCCGCGGTCATGGCCAGAATCAGGATCAGGGCCGGCATCGCCATCAGCGCGTCAACGATCCGCATGATCAGCAGTTCATCAAGCTTGCCGCCCAGGTAACCGGCAAGTAGTCCGGTCGGCACGCCGATCGCGATTGCCACGCCGATCGCGACCAACACCACCTGCCAGGCGATCCGCGTTCCGAAGATCGCGCGGCTCAGGACATCGCGGCCGAGTAGATCGGTCCCACCGACGTGGTCCCAGGTCGGCGGTTGGTAGACACAATCAAAGCAGAGGTCGGCCTCGAGCGGGGGGTAGGGCGCGACCACTGGGGCGAGCGCAGCCACAATTCCCAGACCGAAGAGGATGATGGCGCCGAACACCGCCGGGCGGTTCTGGACGAAGATCTTCACGACTCGCCGGAACAGCTCGACGCGCGGATGCACGCGCCAGCTCAGCTGCTCGTCGAGCGGCATTGGCGCCGTCGCCGCGCCATCAGAACGTCGCCCCAGACTCATCGCTACGCCTCGCCCGACCGGATCCGCGGATCGATGATCGGATACGACAGATCGACCAGCAGGTTCACCGTGACCGTGACGATCGCGAAGAACATCACCAAATTCTGCACGATCGCGTAGTCCTGCACTCCAACGACCGACTGTACGAACAGCCGCCCCATGCCTGGGATCGCGAAGACCTGCTCGGTGATCACCGCTCCGCCGAAGACGACGCCGACCTGAAATCCGAACACCGTGATAACCGGGATCAGCGCATTGCGCAGCGCATGCCGGACAATCACCGCGCTGTCGCGCAGGCCCTTCGCGCGCGCCGTGCGGATGTAGTCATCCTGCAGAATGTTGATCATCGCCGAACGCGTCTGGCGCATCACCAGCGTCGTGGAGATCAGCGACAGGGCGATCACCGGCATGACCATGTGCCGCAGATTCTCGATCACATCTTCGTTCAGCGGCACGTAGCCGATCCGCGGCAACCACTCAAGCTGGAAGCCGACCAGGTAGATCAGCGCGATCCCGCTGAGATACTCCGGGATCGATGCACCGACGATCATGCCGGTGCTGGCGGTGACTTCCGCCTTGGAGCCGGGCCGCAGCGCGGCCAACACGCCGACCGGGATCGATACGCACAGCACGACGGCCAAGGCCAGGATGCCGAGCTCCATGGTCGGCACGATCTTCTGGCCGAACAGCTCGCCGATCGGAATCCGCGAGGTCAGCGAGATGCCCAGGTCGCCCTGCAGCGCGTTGAAGATCCAGTGCCCGTAGCGCTCAAGCAGGGGCTTATCAAGGCCGAGGCTGCGCTCGACCCGCTCGATCGCTTCGGGCGTGGCATTCAGCCCCAGCATCGCCCGCGCCGGGTCGCCCTCGACCACGTTCATCAGCACGAACGCGACCACGCTGACGATGAACAACACCAACAGCGACGACAGAATGCGCGTCGAGATGTAGGTCAGCATCGCCCACGCACCCGCACTCCCCGATCCTCCGGCGTGTCAGATTCGCTGCATGGCCGGCGGCGGGACCTGCACCCCGCCGCCCAATTCACGTCCCCACTCAGCTGCGGATCACGTCTCGTCCTTCCAGACGCCCGCGAGCATGTCCGCCGTCCCTCCGATCCCGTCGCAACCGCGGAACAGGCTGTTGATGTCGCCGGTATGCCTGACTTGTGGCCCGAAGCCGAAGTTCAGCGGGAGGTGGATGGTCGGGACGGTGTAGGCGCGTTCGACGTAGTACTCGTTGAACGTCTTATAGCGCTCGACGCGCTCCTCAAAGTCGGTCGTGCGGGCGGTCAGGTCCTGCAGCCGCGAGGCTTCCTCGAGTTCGACCTCGTACTCCATGCCGGCCGCCAGGCGCTCTTCGAAGACCGAGCGGTCGCTGCCGTAGAACCAGCTGCGCAGCCCCTCCATGCTCGGTCGGATGATCTGATCGGGGTCGAACGGCGATTCCCAGCTGAGCACCGCGATCGACCAGTCCTCCGCAGCAAAGAGGCGGTCGACGATGCCCGCAATCGTGCCTTCAACCAGATTGAAATCCATCCCGACTTCGGCGAGCTGGGCGTGCATCGGGCGGGTACCCAGGAAGAGCGGGTCGATGTTGTAGGTCATCATGTCGCCGCCGACCTGCCCGGTGTAGCCCGCCGCATCGATCAGCTTGACCGCTTCGGCAGGGTTGGGCGAATCGGCGTAGTAGTCGATGTCCGTGGGCAGCAGTGGCGTCGTGACGCCGATCGGCGCGCGCGACGCCGCGCCGGTGCCATTGAACGAGGCATCGTTGATCGCATGCCGGTCGGTCGCCAGGTTGATCGCGTGCCGCATCCGCACGTCGCGCCAGATCGTCAGCTCCTCCGCGCCGTTGGGGTTGATGTTGAACCAGGTCTGAAGGAACACGCTCGAGACGTCGCCCAACACCTGGAACCCTTCGCTCTCGATGTCGGCCATTTGGTCGGCATCGGCGGCCAACGATCCGGGCACGCGAACAACGTCGTGGTCGCCGCTGAGGAAGGCCAACCACTGCGTGTTGGCGTCGGGCAGGATCTGGAAACTGTAATTGTCCAGGTAGATGTTCTCGGCATTCCAGTAGTCCGGGAACCGCGTCGCGGTCAGTTCGTCGCCCTCGATGTACTGGTCGAACGAGAACGGCCCCGCCCCGACCGGGTGGGTAATCGCGCTATCGAACGACGCCGGCGAGATCGGCGCAAGCCCCGGCGGCTTGCCGTAGAACAGCGACAGCGTCGGCGCGAACACCTCATTCGCCATGTAGCGCCAGGTCACGTCGTCAATTGCCTCAGAGGATGCCATCGTTGCGCCGAGCGTCACAGCGCGCTGGTTGGGCGTCGCCTCCACGCTCTCTTCCTGGATCCCGACGATCCGGTCCATATTTGTCTGAATCGACGCTGCGTCCATCGCCGCCCCGTCGTGGTAGGTCAGGCCCGGGCGGAGCGAGAAGATATAGGTCACGTCGTCCGGGATCTCCCAGGCCTCCGCCAACATCGGCAGCGCGGCGCCCTGCGCGTCGTAGTTGAGCAGCCGGTCATAGAAGATCGGGATCGACTGGTAGTGGTCGCCGCCGGACGGGGTCACCAGCGGGTCGAACCCCCACTGCGGAGCAAACGCGTCGGAGATTCTCCAGGTGCCGCCGCGACGCACGTCTTGGGCCTGCTGCTGCGCCTGCGCGACCGCGGTCTGCTCCTGCGCTTCCTGCTGCTGCTGCATCGCCTGCTGCTGGGCCTGTTGCTCCACGGCCTGTGGTTGGGCCTGCGCCGCAGCCTGCTCGTCGTCGTCGTCATCGTCGTCGCCGCACCCGACCAGGGCGAGGCCGGCCGCGCCGACCCCCGCGCGGGCGCTGGCGCGCAGCAGCGAGCGCCGCGACATCCGATTCCGCTTCATCCGTGACCAGTAGTTTCGCTCGCTCATCTGAATCTCATTTCCGAGTCGCCCCTGCCGTCTTGCGCGTCAGGGTAGCGTTTCTGAACCATGCCCTCCCCCCCCCCCCCGCTTGTCAAGTCGATCCTTCCAGTTCGTCACGCTTGCCCGCCAGTCATCCCCCCTACTCCGTCAAGTCGCGAGGAGGCTTGGCGCTCAGGCGCAGGTATATTGGACGACATGACCACCCGCACCGACTACAACATCGAGACGGCCACCGAGTTTCTGGTCAGGGCGCATGCCTACCTGGCCGACGACGACCTGTTGCAGGCGTCGGAAAAGGGCTGGGGAGCGGCGGCGCAGGCGGTGAAGGCGGTCGCCGAGGCCCGAGGCTGGGATCACAACGGTCATCGTCAGCTCCACGATGTGATTGACCGGCTGGAAGCGGAAACCAGCCGACCGGAGCTGCGAAGCCTCTTCAACGCAGCTGGCGCGCTGCACATCAACTTCTACGAAGCATGGCTTTCCGCCCAAGCCGTTGCCCGCAATCTGGAACAGGTCGAGCCCCTCGTCGACCAGCTGCGTCCGCTCGCGTCCTGAGTCTCAGCCACCCCGATAGGCCCGATTCAGCGCCTGCCTCATGTTGAGCGTCTGCGACGCTGCGACGGCGTTGGACTTTCGATAGGCGTCCCAGCGCTGACGCTCGCGGTGGGTCATCTCGGGCTTGACCGTTGTTGGCACTCTCAGACCGAGCAGCATCGATGCGTAGCCGCCGTAGCCGAAGATGGTTGCGTTGGAGGTCAGGCGAGCCAACAACCGCGAGGGGCCGACCGCGGCGTAGTGCTCGACCATGTCCTCGAGTGAGCCCAGCGGCGACTCCGCCCGACAGTGACGCCAGAACGGCGTGTCCTGGTGCTCGTTGTACTTGTAGTGCAGCGCCAGGAAGTCGCGCACGTCGTCCCAGGTCGAGGCGTAGCGCTCGTTGAGCAGATGGCGCAGCGAATCGGTGAGGATTCGGTCCGAGTCGGTCAACGCCCAGGTCAGGTTGTAGATCTGCTCGATGATCAGGTGCAGCGAGGTCGCCTCCAGCGGCTCGACGAAACCCGAGGCGTTGCCGACCGCGACGACGTTCTCGACGATGTAGCGCTCGCGCCGCCCGCTGGGGAACCTGAGCAAACGCAGGTCCGCGCCGGCGAGCTGCGGTTGCAGCGCGCGCAGCTCGAACTCCGCTTCCTCCTCCGAGCAGAACTGCGACGAGTACACGTACCCCCGCGTGATCGCGTCCTCGAAGTCGATCCGCCAGCACCAGCCGTGCTTCATCGTGGTCATCGTCGTGTAGGGGCGGATCGTGTCGTCCTCGGGAAAGTCGGCCCGCGACCAGGAGCCGACCACGGCGCGGTCGCAATACAGCACGTCGCGATAGGAGATGTACGGCTCGTCCAGCGTCTTGCCCAGCAGGAGCGAGCCGAATCCCGAGCAGTCGACAAACAGGTCCGCCTCCAGCTCGCGGCCGCCGGCCAGTCTCAGTGATTTGACGCCGCCCGACTCGTCCCGCTCGACGCTGACGACCTCGTCGGCGATCAGCTCCGCACCCGAGGCCACTGATTTGCGCTCCAGGAAGTCGATGAACGACGCATTGGGGATGTGATACGTCGCGCGCGGATCGAGCGAGAGCCGACCGTTCCGCATCGTCGCGGGCGAGCGGTTGCGGTCCATGATCGCGTTGAACGTGCTCGCATCCCGCATGTTCTCCAGGCAGTAGAAGGCGTTCCACTTGGACAGCCCCTCGATCCGTTTGTCGAGGTAGCCGTCAAAGGTGTAGTTGAAGTGCGGTACATCCCTGGCGCCCCATTCAAAGCGCAGGCCCAGCTTCCAGCTCGGTCGCACCTCCTTGTGAAACTCGTTGCGGTCGATCCCCAGGTGCTCGTGCAGATGCACCGGCACCGCCGGCGTGGTTGACTCGCCGACGCCGATGATCGGGATATCCGGCGAATGGACGACGACCAACTTGATCTGCGGCAGCATCCGCCGAAACGTCAGCGCAGCCAGAAACCCGGCGCTCCCGCCGCCCACCACGACCGCACTGCGAATCGGCTCCGGCATCTCATCGCCTATCCGTGGCCGCTTCCGCGACTGCCTTCGCGATTGTCAACGACGGCGACGCGCATCAGGGCCCCTGACCCGGGATTCGCCGAGAATCGTGAACCCGCGGGGCGACGCTCGCTGATCGCGTCTCCGGGCAAGACCCGTCACCGCTCCGAGCGCCTGCCTCGGGTCAGCCCCAGTTTAGCTGCGCCCCGACGCCCGCCTATCGTGCGGCCCAGACACGACAACCAGCACGGAGGCGGGCATATGAGCGAGCACACGGCCTACGGCGCCGGAACGCTGGACGCGGGCATCCGTTCGCGCTTCGTCGAGGGCGTCAACGGCCTCACGATGCACCTGCTCGAGGCCGGCTGGCCCACCGACGCAGCGCGCGCTGAGCGCCCCTGCCTCCTGCTCCTGCACGGCTTTCCCGAGCTGGCCTACAGCTGGCGCAAGGTGATGCCGCTGCTCGCGCAGGCCGGCTACCACGTGGTCGCTCCCGACCAGCGCGGCTACGGACGCACCACCGGTTGGGACCCCGACTACGACGGCGACCTGCTCGCCTACGGCATGCTCAATCTGGTCCGCGATGCGCTGGGCCTCGTCGCCGCGCTGGGCCGCGACTCCGTCGCGGGCGTGATCGGCCACGACTTCGGCTCCCCGGTCGCCGCCTACGCCGCGCTGATTCGGCCCGATATCTTCCGTTCGGCCGTGATGATGAGCGGGCCGTTTGGCGGCCCGCCTGCGCTGCCGGCCGGTGAGTACCGCGGCTCCGGCGCGGCCGGCTCCGCCGCGATCCAGCACGATCTCGCCGCCCTCCCCGAGCCGCGCAAGCACTATCAGGGCTACTACTGCACCCGGCCGGCCAACGCCGACATGCTCAACGCCCCGCAGGGCCTGCACGACTTCCTGCGCGGCTACTACCACATGAAGAGCGCCGATTGGAAGCAGAACCAGCCGCACCCGCTCGAAGCCTGGACGGCCGCCGAGCTGGCCACCCTGCCCAACTACTACGTGATGCAGCTCGGCGACGACATGCCCGCCACCGTCGCTCGCGACATGCCCAGCGCCGCCGAGGTCGCCGCCTGCGAGTGGCTGCCCGACCACGAGCTTGCCGTCTACGCCGAGGAATACGCGCGCAACGGCTTCCAGGGCGGCCTCCAGTGGTACCGCGGGACGCGCCACCAGCCGGCGATCGCGCAGCTGCAGCTCTTCTCCGGCCGCACGATCGACGTGCCCACGGCGTTCATCTCCGGGGCCAGCGACTGGGGCGTCTATCAGTCGCCCGGCGGCCTCGAGCGGATGCAACACGAGGCCTGCACGAACATGCTCGGCTGCGATCTGGTCGAGGGCGCCGGTCACTGGGTCCAGCAGGAGCAGCCGGCCGCGGTCGCCGAGCTGCTGCTCCGCTTCCTCAGTCGCGCGGCGGGTTAGGCTGCCCGCTGTAGCTCCGCGATCACGGTGGTCCTGCGCGAGCTCGGAGGTGACATATGGCGGTGATGACCAACACGCTGCGCGAGAAGCTCGACGCCGGCGAACCCACGATGGGCACGCATTTCCTGTTCAACGACCCCGACATCGCCGAGATCATCGGCGACACCGGCCAGTTCGACTACGCCGAGTACGTCGCCGAGTACTCGTCGTTCGACATGCAGCTGCTCTACCACCTGGCCCGCGCGGGCCAGTGCGGCAACCTGCCCCTGATGATCAAGCTCGATCAGGCGGGCGAGGCCTACTGGGCCCAGATGGCGCTCGGCGCCGGCTTCAAGGCTGTGCTCTTCACCGACATCCGCACGCCCGAGGATGTCGAGCGCGTGCACCAGGCCGTGCGGCCCGACCGGCCGGGTGTCGACGGGCACTACGGCGTCAAGCTGCGCCGCCCCGCGCTCGCCGGCTACCAGGGGGGCGGTTACGGCGCGGACCTGGACTCGGTCGTGACCGTGATCATGATCGAGAAGAAAGTCGCGACCGACAATCTCGACGCGGTGCTGGAAAAGGCCGCCGAGCTGCGCATCGACATGACTCAGTGGGGCCCCAGCGATTGGGGCTTCTCACACGGTCGCGCCCTCGATCCGGCCGAGATTCGCGCCGGCGAGGAGCTGGTGATCAAGAAGTCGATCGAATACGGCGTCGCCCCTCGGATCGAGATCGGCTCCGTCGAGCAGGCCCAGCGCTACCTCGACCTGGGCGTGCGCCACTTCTGCATCGGCTGGGATCGCTTCCTCGTGCAGGCCGGCTTCGCCGCGCTCGGCGAGGGGCTGCGCGGGCTGCTACAGGACGCGTGATCGCGCGCTGACCCCCTCGCATCTGCGTCGCTGCGCCCGAATCAGGCTCCTCGCCAGGGGTCGGCGTGACGATCCTGCTGCAAACGTTGTAGATTGCGCATTGTCGGCGGTTCTCACCGAGACCGCCGTAGCCGCGTCGGGCGACGCACCCGGGTTCGCACCGATCGCGGCAGCGCTCGCCCCGCGCAAGCGCTCGCATTTGAAGGATTCGAGGAACTGAATGTCTGACACGCAAGAGATCGCCCTGATGGCGCACCTGATGCGCCGAGCCGGGTTCGGCGCTGACCGCGACGAGCTCGAGCGGCGTGTCGCCCAGGGCTACGAGGCGGTCGTGGAGGAGCTGATCGACCCGCCGGGCGATGTCCCGCGGGCCGACATCGACGAGCTGTTTCGCTACATGCCCTCGCTCAAGAGCGGCGGCCCCGCCACCACGCCCGGCGCCGCCAACTGGCTCTTCCACATGGTCAACACGCAGCGCCCGCTGGAAGAGAAGATGGCGCTGTTCTGGCACCACGTCTTCGCCACCGGCAACTCCAAGGTCGACAACGACAACCACCTGATCGCGCAGATCGACATGTGGCGCGATCACGGCACGGGCAACTACCGCGACCTGTTGATCATGCTGGCCCAGAATCCGGCCATGATTTACTGGCTGGACAACAACGAGAACCACAAGCGCGCGCCCAATGAGAACTGGGGCCGCGAACTGCTTGAACTGTTCTCGCTGGGGGTCGGCAACTACACCGAGAAGGACGTCTTCGAGTGCGCCCGCGCCTTCACCGGCTGGACGCTGGGGCCGAAGATGCCGCGCGTGCCCAACCATCGCTTCTTCTTCCAGTACGAGTTCCGCCCCGAGGAGCACGACTACGGCGAGAAGCAGTTCCTCGGCCACACGGGCAACTTCGACGGCTTCGACATCATCGACATCATCCTCGAGCAGCCGGCTTGCCCGCGCTTCATCGTGCGCCACCTCTACAACTTCTTCGTCGCCGATGAGACCCAGGTGCCGGCCTGGAACATCACCCCGCCGCGCGATCCCGAGGCGATCGACGAGCTGGTCGGCGTCTTCGTCGACTCCGGCTTCGAGCTCAAGCCGGTGCTGCGCACGCTGCTCAACTCCGACTTCTTCAAGGAATCGATGTTCCAGAAGGTCAAGAGCCCGATTGAGACGGTTGTCGGCACACTGCGGATGACCGGCGACCTGCAGGGCGTGCAGCGCGAGTTGCCCGAAGTCGGCCAGGCCTCCGCGCACATGGGCCAGAGCCTGCACAACCCGCCCAGCGTCGAGGGCTGGCAGACCGGCCGCGACTGGATCAACAGCGGCGCCGTCGTCGGACGGATCAACTTCGTCGCCGACCGCGTCAGCAACACCGAACTGCCCGGCGTGCGCCGGATCGTCGATCGCGTCGCCGCCTCCAACGGCCGGCACATGACACCCGATCAGCTCGTCGACCAGTGCGTCGACCTGGTTGGCCCGCTCGACGTCTCCGCGGAGACCCGCCTGGAGTTGGTCAGCCACGCCACGGATGAAGGCCCGCTCTCCTGGGCGGGCGATGACGATTGGGCGCGCTCCTCCGAGCGCGTCGGCGAGATGCTCGCGCTGATCGCCGCCACCACTGAGTACCAGTTCGGCTAGACCGAGCAACCCAACCTGCCGACTGGACAAGCGACCGAGGAGGCCCGCACCAATGACCACCAGCAGCAAAGACCCCGTCCTGGTCGTGATCCAGCTGACCGGCGGCAACGACTACATGAACAGTGTCGTGCCCTACGCCGATGGGCACTACAACGACGCGCGCAACGGCGCGCTACGCATCGCCGAGGACGAGGTGCTCAAGATCGACGACCACTTCGGTCTGCACCCCACCATGGCGCCGCTCAAGGAGATCTACGACCAGGGCGACATGGCGCTGATCCACGGCGTCGGTTACCCCAACTCGCCGCGCTCGCACTTCCGCTCGATGGACATCTGGCACACCTGCGAGCCCAACAAGGTCGGCACCGAGGGCTGGGTCGGCCGCGCGATTCGCGACCTCGATCCCGCGGGTGAGAACCCGGTCAGCGGCGTCTACATCGGCCAGGGCCTGCCGCGCTCGATGGTCGTCTCCGGCGTGCCGGTCGCGTCGGTCGCCGATCTCTCCACCTACGGCCTGCTCACAAGCATCGAGCAGCAGCAGCAGCGCGACAAAATGCTCGGCCGCTTCGTCAACATGTACGGCCGCGCGATCGGCACCGGCGCCGTCCAGGAATACCTCGGCCGCACCGGGCTGGACGCGCTGAGGGGCGCCGACATCCTCAAGGAGGGGCTCGGCCGCTACAGCTCCGACGTCGAGTACGGCACCGAGCAGATCTCGCGCAGCTTGCGCGACATCGCCACGATCCACTGCGCCGAACTCGGCACGCGCGTCTTCTACACCCAGTTGATCGGCTTCGACACGCACGCCAGCCAGCAGCCCGTCTTCGACAAGCTCTGGACTGACCTCTCGCGCGCCATCTCCGATTTCTGGGACGACCTGCGCGCACACGACGCCGACGACAACGTCGTCATGTTCCTCTTCACCGAGTTCGGCCGCCGCGTCCGCGACAACGGCTCCGGCTCCGACCACGGCGCCGGCGGCGGCTGTTTCGTGATCGGGCCCAACGTCCGTGGCGGCATGCACGGCGAGTTCCCCAGTATCAATCCGGTCGACCTCGACCAGGGCGATCTGGTGCCCAACCACGACTTCCGCGGCGTCTACTCCACGGTGCTGCAGGACTGGCTCGGTCTCGACCCGGTGCCAATCGTCGACGGTCAGTTCGAGAAGCTCAGCTTCGTCGACCCGCTGGTCGGCGCGGCCTAGAACACGCAATACAAGCGGGAGGTCAGCCATGCTGACGAAGTCCGTCGCCGGGCGTACCTGGCACTTCAGCCACTCGATCGGGCACTTTGTGGGTCCGGAGGGCTTTACGCACTCCACACCCGTGACGACCACAGCCGACGGCATCCTCCACGTCGCCGACACCGGCCTCGCCGAGTACGGTGGCGGGGCGCTCGGGGGCGGCGTGATCCGGAGGCTGCGCATCGAGGATGAGTTCCTCGCCGAGATGGGCCGCGGCGACCTGGTCTGGCCCGAAGGCCTCGCGCTCTGCCAGGACGGCAACGTCTGGTGCACCGACGCCTACCAGCACTTCGTGGTCGGCTACGACCGCGAGGGCAACGAAATCGACCGCTGGGGCGAGTTCGGCTCGGGCGACGGCCAGTTCAACCGTCCGTCCGGCATCGCCTTCGACGCCGACGACACCGCCTTCGTCGTCGACAGCCTCAACCACCGCGTCCAGCGCTACGCCAAGGACGGACAATACCTCGGCAGCTGGGGCAGCGAGGGCAGCGACGCGGGTCAGCTGAGCCAGCCCTGGGGCGCCACGATCGACCAGGAGGGCGCGGTCTACGTCGCCGATTGGCGCAACGACCGCGTGCAGAAGTTCGCGCCCGATGGCGAGCCGCTCGTCTGCTTCGGCTCGCAGTTCGACGGCGTCGACGACGGCGGCATGCTCTACCGCCCGGCCGACGTCGCGGTTGACAGCAAGGGCGACGTCTACGTCGTCGACTGGGGCAACGACCGCGTGCAGATCTACTACCCCGACGGCGACATCATCTGCGGGCTCTACGGCGACGCCCGCGTCTTCTCCAAGGCCGCCCAGAAGGTCATGGATGTCAACGCCGACTACATGCGCGCCTACAACCGCGTGACACCGGTTGAACTGATCAAGCTCGGCCACTTCGATCGGCCGCGCGGAATCGCGATCGACGGCCAGGACCGCATCGCAGTCACCGACGGCGCCCGCGGCCGCGTTCAGGTCTACTACAAGGATCACGACTACGTGATCCCCCAGTTCAACGCCTAGGACGTTCGCCCCCGCCCGCTGCTCCGCTTCGCGGATACGATCGCGTCAGCCGCCGGGCGGGCTGATCTCAAACGTGGTGCTGTGCAGCCAGTTGGTCGCGTCGCCAGCGGGAATGTAGCGACGGGACGGCAGGACCCGGTTGCCGCTGTCCGCGCGCAGGAAGTTGAACTCGGTGCGGCCGTCGGCCAGCCCCCGCGCGGAGATGCGGCCCAGCGCCCGGCCGTCGACGGTGATGATGGACGAATGCAGCCAGCGGCCGATGGTCGGATCGGTCGGTACCCAACGGGCCGTTGGGAGGATGCGGCTCGCGCCCTGCGGCTGCAACGCCACTTCAATCCTGCCGTCGGAATGGCGACGAGCCGTGATCCTGAAGGTGACGGTCGCAGCTGCCAACGATGACGTAGCGGCACGCGTCTGCACACCACTCAAGCGAATCACCGCATAGCCCCAGCACTGCACCGCACCCGCGCTCGCCACTCCGCAGCTGTGGGTCAAGCCTGTACTGACCTGGGTGAAGCGTCCGCTCGGCGCACTCCCTTGGCCAGCATGGTCCCGGCCCCAGCACTCGATCGCGCCCGCGCTGGTCACCCCGCAGCTCTGCACCGTGCCCGCGCTAACCTGGTTGAAGCGTCCGCTCGGCGCACTCGCTTGCCCATACTCGTCGGAGCCCCAGCATTCGACCGTGCCCGCGCTCGTCAGCCCACAGCTGTGGGATTCGCCCGCGCTAACCTGCGTGAAACGTCCGTTCGGCGCACTCGCCTGCCCATACTCGTGGGAGCCCCAGCACTCGACCGCGCCCGCGCTCGTCAGCCCGCAGCTATGGGACCAGCCCGCACTGACCTGGGCGAAGCGTCCGCTCGGCGGACTCGCTTGCCCATACTCGTCGGAGCCCCAGCATTCGACCGCGCCCGCGCTCGTCACGCCGCAGCCATGCTCGGTGCCCGCGCTAACCTGAATGAAGCGTCCGCTCGGCGCGCTCGCTTGTCCAACATGATCCCAGCCCCAGCACTCGACCGCGCCCGCGTTGGTCAGCCCGCAGCTGTGGGACCAGCCCGCGCTGACCTGCATGAAGCGCCCGCTTGGCGGACTCGCTTGGCCATCATGGTCGTTACCCCAGCATTCGACCGCGCCTACGCTGGTCAGCGCGCAGCTGTAGGACCAGCCCACGCTGACCTGGATGAAGCGTCCGGTCGGCGGACTGGACTGGCCATAGTGGTCGTAGCCCCAGCACTCGACCGCGCCCGCGCTGGTCAGCCCGCAGCTGTGGAGTGAACCCGCGCTGACCTGCGTGAAGCGCCCGGCCGGCGGAGTGGACTGGCCATGGTAGTCGTAGCCCCAGCACTCGACCGTGCCCACGCTGGTCAGCCCGCAGCTGTGGGACCCCCCCCGCGCTGACCTGCGTGAAGCGTCCGGCCGGCGCACTCGCTTGGCCAGCAACATCCCAGCCCCAGCACTCGACCGCGCCCGCGCTGGTCAGCCCACAGCTGTGGGCTCTGCCTGCGCTGATCTGCGTGAAGCGTCCGCTTGGCGGACTCGCTTGGCCATGATCGTCGTAGCCCCAGCACTCAACTACACCAGCGCTCGTCCGCCCACAGCTGTGATACCCGCCCGCGCTGACCTGCGTGAAGCGTCCGCTCGGTGCACTTGCCTGGCCATGATTGTCGTCGCCCCAGCACTCGACCGCGCCCGCGCTGGTCAGCCCACAGCTGTGGGATTCGCCCGCGCTGATCTGTGTGAAGTGTCCGCTTGGCGGACTCGCTTGGCCATGATTGTCGTAGCCCCAGCACTCAACTACACCAGCGCTCGTCCGCCCACAGCTGTGGTACCCACCCGCGCTGACCTGCGTGAAGCGTCCGCTCGGCGGGCTCGCCTGGCCGTAGCGGTCGTCGCCCCAGCACTCGATCGCGTCCGCGCTCGTCAGCCCGCAGCTGTGGTACACGCCCACGCTGACTCGAGTGAAACTGACCGTCTCGTCGTCGGCGCGAGCCGCTTCCGGACGCAGGACCACGAGCAGCAGCGCGAGCCCGGCGGCCGCCAGCGTCGCTAGGAGCAGGACCAACGCTCGACGATCAGCTACGCAGGCTCCGGCCATGGATGCTCCTGGCGCGACGAGTTGGGCCACCGACAGGCTACTGAATCTGCACGCAGAGTCTGTGTGTCAATGACGGATCGCGTGCGTGGAGCTGTGTTGGCTGCTCCCGGCCCCGCGGAGCGACTGGCGTCCGGCGTTGCCTCTGGTCGATCCCGCGGCGCGATCGCGGACTTCGCTACAGACCGCCGTCTGCCTGCGGCATCTCCCCTGCAGCGGAGATGGGTGGTTGGTCGCCCCGTTAGTCGGGCCAGTGCGCGTTCATCAACTGCACCCACGTCTGCCGCACCAGGCGGCTGCGCTCCGCCTCGCCATCGATCATCAACTGGCGCAGCTCCGCCGGCACGCCCGAGGAGGGGTCGCGGCCGAAGCGCGTCTCATACCAGTGGCCCACGCTGTGGTAGCCGGCCAGGTTCAGCACCTCGAGCGGGTTCGTCAGCGACGCGTCGCGGAACTGCCCCTGCACCCGGTGACCCATCGCGTCCATCGCCGGCCTGGTCGACGTGACCGTGCGGTCAATCGTCCGCCACGACGTCTGCCCCCGCCGATCTCCACGAAGTCCGTGCACTGCCACGGCCGAAAACCTTCGAGACATGTTCATCATCGACTCACCGATCGGCACCGAGAGCGTTGGTGATTCTGACGCCGTCACCCTTCGGCGCGCGCCCTTACCCTGCCGTCATGCAAGACCGCTACACGGGCGATGTGGGCGACTTCGGGAAGTACGGCCTGCTGCGATGGCTATGCGGTCAGGACACCGCTCCACTGCGGCTGGGCGTGATCTGGTACCGCACCGATTCTTCGATCATCAACGCAGACCCGCCCAATGACGGCAAGCACGTCGAGTACTTGCAAGCGGAGCAGGAGCATTCGTTCCGGCCCCGCGATCCGCCGCTCTACGACGGGTTGCGCGAGATTGTGAGTCGTGGGGACCGGCGGGTGCAGGCGGTGGCGCAGTCCGGCCTGCTGGGCGCCGACACCAGCTTCCATGACGACCACGTTCCGGGTCCGCCCGCGGGAGCCTCCGGGCAGGCAAGGATCATTCCCCGGCGCCGCTGGGCGGAGCATGCGCGGCGCGTGACACAGGGCTGTGATCTCGTCTTTCTGGACCCCGACAACGGGCTTGCGTCGCCGTCGGTGCCGATCACGAGGGCTAAGGCGCCAAAGTACGCATATCTCGATGACGTCGAGGGGTTCTTCGGGCGGGGCCAATCTGTGGCGATCTATCACCATCTCGGCCGCAACGGCGCCCATGCCGAGCAGGTCGCCCACTGGTGCGAACGGTTACAGCAGTCTTTGGATCCCGGGGACATCTTCGCCCTCCGCTTGCACCGTGGCACAGCGCGCGCCTTCTTCGTCCTGGCGACGGCGAATCATGCGTCTCTCCTCCGAAAACGGGCGACGGCGCTTCTCGACTCGCCATGGGGTGAGCATTTCACGCTGATGCCGTGAGGGAAGCGGCCCCGCCGCTAGTCAGGCCAGTGCGCGTTCATCAACTGCACCCACGTGTGACGGGTCAATCCCTCCCGCTCCCGGCCGTGTTCGGCCAGCAGCCGACGCAACTCGGCTGGGACACCCGACGCCGGATCGGTGGCCGAGCGCGTCTCGTGCCAATGACCCACGCTGTAGTACCCGGCCAGGTTTGTGACCATGAGGTCATCGCTCAGCGCCGCATCGCTGAAGTTGCCCAGGACGCGGTGTCCCATCGCGTCCATCGCCGGCCACACGCCGTGCTCCGTCAGTTCGGCGAACCGCTCCCAAACCGCCGGATCAATCGTCCAGCGACGTAAGCCGTACACGGCTCGACGATCGCTGTCGGGAGTCTCTGCCAACGGCCGCCCCGAGTACGGGATCAGCGGCTTGACCGACTCATTGACAACCAGCGGGCGCCGCTCGCTGCGGTAATCATGGTCGTCCAGACCGACAATGATCTCCTGTCCCCGCCGCCACTCGTCCCAGGAAGGAATCCCAACGAAGCTGTGCACTTCTTCGGGCGTCCCGCCGATCGTCGGATTCAGCAAGCAGAGCGGACGATAGCCCGCCTCCACAAGACGGGGCCACGTTCGCTCAAGAAAGAGCTCTCGATACTCGCCAAAGCGTCCCGGCTCGACCATCGTCACGCGATGCTCGTACAGATCCATGGTGCATCCCCCCGTCATGCGTAGCTCTCGACTCGCGCAACTCTAGCGGCCGCGCTCAGCTAGCCTGTCTCGCAACGGTGCAGACAGCTGTTAAAGCGAGGGCCCAATGAAGATCGTCGAGATGTTGGGAGAACGCAATCTCCAGGTCGTCGAGCTGCCCGAACCCGAGCCGCGCGACGACTTCGTCGTCATCAAAGTCATGGCCTCCACGATCTGCGGCACCGAAGCACGCACCTACCACGATCCGCGCTCGCCCGAATACACCCACTACAACTCCGGCCACGAGGCGACCGGGATCGTCTGGAAGACGGCCCCCGGCGCGCGCATCGACGAGGGCACCAGGGTCGCGATCCATTGCGACCTGGGCCAGCATTGCGGGCGCTGCGCGAACTGCTATCGCGGCGCCTGGCTGCTCTGCCTCGACCCGCGCCCGATCATCAGCGACTGGCGCGGCACCCACGCGCAGTACATCCTGCGCCGCGAGAGCGAGTGCATGGCGCTGCCCGATGACGTCCCGTTCGAGATCGGCGCCACGCTGGTCGACTGCGCCGGCACCCCCTACCGCGGAATCCGCCGCCTCGGAGTTGACGGCTTCGACACGGTGCTGATCACCGGCCTGGGGCCGCTCGGCTCCGCGGCGGCCATCATCTGCCACGCGCTCGGCGCGACCGTGATCGCCACCGAGCCCGCTGAATACCGGCTCGCCCGGGCAGCCGAGTACGGCGTCGACCACCCGATCAATCCCAACGACGGCGACGCCCTGGCTCGGGTGATGTCGCTCACGGCGGGTCGCGGCGTTGACGTCGCGATCGACTTCACCGGCTACACCGAGCCGCAGATGTTGTGTCTCGACGGCGTGCGCAGCGGCGGCGCGGTCGGATTCCTGGGCCTCAAATACGACGACACCCCCGACGGTCCCGTGCCGCGCCCCACGCCCGTCACCGTCGCCGGCCATCTGCTGCCCAAGGAGCTGACCCTGATTGGCAGTTGGTGCGTCGGCCCCGACGAGTACCTCCAGCTGGTCGAGCTCGTCCAGAAGGGCCTGCCGCTCGAGCGGCTGATCACCCACCGGTTCAGCATCGACGACGCTTCAGCAGCCTTCGACACTACATTCACCCAGCAGGGCACGAAGATCATCATCGACCCCTGGCTGGAATGAGCCGACCAAACCGCGACAGCCGCCATCCCGACGCGCCACGAGCCCCGCTCGACACCCGGGCTACGCAGCCTCTGATTCCGTCACGATCTGCGTGTCCGGGTGGAACGCCCACCATGCAAACCAGAAGTGGTCGGAGAAGATCACCGGGCGCAGCTCCGAGCCCGCAAGCTCGCCTTCGATCGCGCGCCCGAAGATGTCCCACACGCTGCCTGTCTCGTTGTCGACGAAGGTCTGCCCGCTCGCGTCGTCAACATTCGCTGCGAAGCTCAACAGCCGACCGTCCAGCTCGCGATCAAAGATCGCCGTCGCCCCGACATCCGCGGCGTTCTTGATGATCCCGGCGCCCAACCCCGAGCTCGTGCCCGGCGTCCAGAGGATCACGATCCGCGTCGCGTCGTGCGTGTCGTAGACCACCCGCTGCTCCGTGACGAAGCTCCACGGGTACGCGATCTCGGTCCCGCCCGGCGTCTCGACTGAAACCACCCGGCTCTTGGGCGGCAGTCGATCGTCGAGCTGCCCGTTGTACAGGAACGGCTGGCCCGCAGGCGTGTCGTAGTGCACGTAGGGGTTCTGCCCGTACGCGCGGGACCAACCGGTGTCTCGCGACATCACCAGCCCGTCCGGGAACGCCTCGCGGAACTGTCCGAACGAGACGATCGTGGCCGGCACACCCTCGAGCCGCGCCCCGACCAGGCTGCCGATGATCGCACGACCCGTCGCCTGCTGCCAGAGCGTCTCCGTGTTGCGGTCGTACATCACCAGGTCGCTGTTGCGCAGCAGTCCGGAGACCGCGAAGTCGAGCGTCTGAGCGCCGAGCTGTCGGTGGAACACGATCGCGGTGTTGCAGAGCGGGCAGAACGTGATCGCAACCGGCTGGCCGTTGATCGTGTCGTTGACGATCTCGTGCCAGATCAGGATGCCCAGCGGGTAGGCCCGCGCGTCGTCGCCGAGCCGCACCTGCACCACGGGAATCTCCGCCTCGTAGACGTCGTTCGCTTCGTCGATCGTCCAGTACAGGGGCGAGAAGATGGCGGGGATCGCGTCGCGCGGCGCTCCCACGCGCAAGTCGTCCACATCAATGATCCGGATCCCCCAGTGCGTGGTGAACGACCGCCCGATGTCGCTGGGCGTGTAGTTGTCGCGGATGATCGGGATGCCCTCGTCGGTATGCGTGGCGTCCCGCGGCAGGTAAGTCACCAGCGCCTCGTCGTCCGCGGCCTGCTCGTCGGCTGCGTCGGTCGCCGTCGCCTGCGCGCGCTCCTGCTCGGAATCCGCCTGCTCTTGCGCAGCCTCGGCCGCTTGCTGCTCTTGCGGCTCCGCCGCCGCCGATTCCCGCTCGCGCTGCGCCTGCTGTACGGGTTTCGTGGCGTCCGCCGCGGTTGGCTGCTCTGCTTGCGCAGCCGCGGGCGGGCCGCCCGACTGCCGTGGCTCCTCGGCCGAGCCGCAGGCCGTGACCAGCAACCCCAAGACACCCAGCAGCGTGACGCCTACCATTCGCATTGAAGCAGCGTACCCCCGAACCAGCCGCTGACCCGTCGTGGGGGAGGGAGCCGCGCCATCAGCTCGACTCAGACCGACACGGAGGCCGTGCTCGCCGCCAACCGAGTCTTCTACGACGCCTTCAACGCGCGCGACATGGAGGTCATGTCCGACCTCTGGTCGCGCGAGACAGAGGTGACCTGCATCCACCCGCACCGCGCGATGCTCGTCGGCCGTGACGATGTGTTGCGCTCCTGGCGGGCGATCCTCGGCCACCCTGAACAGCCCAGGATCGTCTTCGCCGCCGAGTCGCCGCGCATCTTCAACGATGTGGGCATCGTCTCCGGCCGCGAGGTCGTCGCGGCCGTACCGATCACCGCGACCAACATCTTCGTGCGAGAAGCCGGCCAGTGGCGGATGATCCACCACCACGGCAGCCCCGTCATCCAGGTCCAGGACCACGCCGGGCGCTGACCCGGCCACGACTGAGGAGCCCGATATGCCCGTCACGCTTGCCACCGGCGACCGCGCCCCCGATTTCGAGCTGGCCGACGACAGCGGCCATCTGCATCGGCTCGCTGACTACGCCGGGCAGACCGTGGTGCTCTACTTCTACCCGCGCGACGACACCCCGGGATGCACCAAGCAGGCCTGCAGCTTCCGTGACACGATCGGCGAGATCAGCGCTGAAGGGGCGATCGTGCTCGGCGTCTCCGTCGACACCGCCGAATCGCACCGGAAGTTCCGCGCCAAGTACGACCTGAACTTCCCGCTGCTCGTCGACGAGGGCGCGAGCGTCGCCACCGAGTACGGCGCCTGGGGCGAAAAGACGCTCTACGGGCGCACATCGATCGGCATGACGCGGGCATCCTTTATCATTGGCCCCGACGGCCTGCTCACCAAGGTCTGGAAGCGTGCTCGCGCCGCCGACCACGCTGAGGCCGTGCTCAAGGCATTGCGCGCAGCCAAGTAACCCGACGAAGCCCAAGCATCACGGGTTCGAACAACCAGCGCGCCTAGAACCCCCCCCGTCCTATGTCCTGGTTCCGAAGTCGGGCGCTTCGCGCCCTCCTGTCGCTGTGCGTCGCGGCGGTGGCGCTGACCGCCGCCTGCAACGACGGCGACGACCCACCCTCAGATGACACGCCCACCCTGAGCGTGATCGCCTCCACGGAGTTGATCGCCGAGTGGGTGCAGCGGGTCGGCGGCGAGCAAGTCGTCGTCCGCGCGCTCGTCCCGCCCGGCGCCGACGCACACACGCTCGAACTCACCACCGGCGACATCCGCGAAGTCAGCGAGGCTGACATCGTGATCATCAACGGCGCAGGGCTCGAAGCCGGATACGACGGCGTGATCCTCGAAAGCGCCGAGCTGCTCCTGATCCTCGCCGAGGAGCTTGAGGCGCAGGGGCTCGAGATCCACCCATTCGAGGGAATGGCCGCGGACGACCACGAGCAGCAGCAAGCCAATCACGACGAGCACGGCCACGGCAGCGAGGACCCGCACTTCTGGTTCGACGCCGACCTGGCGATCGCATCCGTCGAGGCGATCGCGGCCGCGCTTACCGAGCTCGCCCCCGATGCAGCCGACGCGTTCGCAGGCCGCGCCCAGGACTACATCACGGAGATCAGAGCGGCCGACGCCGATGCGCGCGAGCTGCTCGACGCCCTGCCCGCAGAGCGGCGCTATCTGATCACCTTCCACGACGCCTTCGGCTACTTCGCACGCCGCTACGGCCTGAGCATCGCCGGCTTCGTGGTCGAGGGCCCCGAGCAGGGTGTCAGCGCCGAGGCGATCAAGGACCTGGTCGCGCTGATCAGGCGCGAAGGCATCACCAGGGTGTACCGCGAGCCCCAGTTCGAGTCCAGCGCGATCGACGCGGTCGCCAACGAAACGGGTGTCGAAGTGGCCGTGATCTGGTCACAGCCACAGGGCGAAGTCGACACCTACCCCAAGCTCCTCCGCGCCAACGCCAACGCCATCGCCGCCGAGTGAGTCCACACGTCGCTGTTGCCACACTGATACGCTGTCCCCCGGAGGAAGTGGCCGTTGATCACACTTCCCGGCGGGGGATCGAGCTATGGGCGCCGAACGGAAACTCGCGGACGTTCTCGTGAAGGTGGTTGACGCCTCGGAGTTCGCCGAACACAGCCTTGAGCTGTTGCAAGCGGTCGAGGCAGCCGAAGCCGAGTACTACGTCATGAGGGACGGTTGCGCGGTGGCGCGCCTCGTGCCGGTGCCGCTCCCTCCCGGCCCGCCGTGGGGCCGGTACCGCGAGGTGCTCGAGGTGACGGGCGACATCACATCGCCGATATTCACCGACGCTGAACTCGATGAGTTCGTCGAGCGTGAGGTGGAGAACATCTACGGGTCCGGTTCCGAGTAGGTGCTGCTGCTCGACACACACGTCCTCCTCTGGCTTGAGACTGGCGTCGCAACGCTCGGCCCGCGTGCCCGGCAGGCGCTGGACAACGCCTCGTGGAACGACGGCGAAGTCGGCGTGTCGGCGATCTCATTCTGGGAGCTGGCGATGCTGGTCCGGAAGGGGCGGCTGGATCCTTCGCTTGACCCGGCCGGACTGCGCGACGGCTTCCTTGATGATGGCCTGGTCGAAGTTCCCGTCAGCGGTGCGATCGGCATCCGCGCGGAATTTCTCGATTGGGCGCACCGCGACCCAGCCGATCGCATCATCGTCGCCACCGCGCTCGAGGGGCACGAGCTTGTGACGAGCGATCGACAGATCCTCAGCTGGAGCGGACCGCTCCGCACGATCGATGCTTCGTATTGAGCCGATCAACCCCGCTGATAGCCTCGCGCCATGCCTGAACACGCTTCGCGCGATCACATGGTCTGGGTCGACCTCGAGATGACCGGGCTCGATCCCGATCGCGACGTGATCATCGAGGCCGCCGTGCTGGTCACCGATGGCGAACTCAACATCGTCGCCCACGGTCCCGAGCTCGCCATCCATCGCGGCCCCGCAGAGCTCGCACTGATGGACGCCTGGAACCGCCGCACGCACGGAACATCGGGCCTCACCGAGCGAGTCAGGCGCTCGGACACGAGCATCGAGCAGGCCGAAGACGAGATCCTCGAATTCCTCACCGAGTGGACCCTCGAGCGCAAGTCGCCGCTCTGCGGAAACTCAGTCCACCAGGACCGCGCCTTCATCCGTCGCGAAATGCCGCGCTTCTACGACTGGCTGCACTACCGGATCGTCGATGTGAGCACGATCAAGGAGCTGGTCCAGCGCTGGTATCCCGAGGTCGAGCCCTTCGCCAAGCAGCAGAGCCACCGCGCGCTCGACGATATTCGTGAGAGCATCGACGAACTCCGCTGGTATCGCCAGCACGTCTTCGTCCCACCGACCACCCGCGAGCCGACCTAGCCCCGCTCGTGGTGGGCCGTGCCCACGTCCTCCCGCTCGCGCCGCAGCGCGCGCAGCAGCCCGCGCGGCGAGCCGACAAACGCCAGCCCCACCAGCCCCACCGAAACCAGCACGATCGACGGCCCCGCTGCCAGGTTCGCGTGGAACGAGATGTAGAGCCCCACGACCGTCGCGACGACGCCGAACACCCCCGTCAGCGCCATCGCCCAGACCAGCCGCCGCACCAGCAGCGTCGCCGCCGATGCCGGGGCCACGAGGATCGAAACGGCCAGCACGATCCCGACCAGCCGGAACGCGACCACCGCCGCCAGCGCCACCAGCACCAGCAGACCCACCTGGATCGCCGCCACCGGGACGCCGCTGACCGCAGCCATCTCAGGGTCGTAGGCGACGAAGCGCAGCTCGTGGAAGAACAGCACCCCGAACAGCAGCACGGCGCCGGCCAGCACGCCCATCGCGATCAGATCATCCGGGCTGGCTCCGACGATGTTGCCCACGAGCAGCGAGCCGAGGTCGATCTGAAATGTCCGCTCGCGGCTGATCAGCGCCACGCCAAACGCGAAGAATCCCGCAAACATCAGCCCAATCGCGGTGTCGGACCGCAGGCGCCCGCGGATCGTCAGCAGCGCCACCCCGAGCGCTGTCAAGACCGCCGCGACGCCCGCTCCGAACGTGATCCACAGCGCCCCGCCGCCCAGCACCAGCGCCACCGCCGCGCCCGCCAGTTGCGTGTGCGCCACCGCGTCCCCGAGGAACGCAAGGCCCTTCAGCACCACATACGATCCCACCACCGATGCAGCGACGCTCACGATCACGCCCGCCAGCAGCGCGCGGCGCATGAACTCGAATTCCCACGGGTCCGACAACCACTCCATCAGGGCCGCTCCACCTCAGTGGACCTGCCAGCTAACCTCAGGTTCCACACAACACATCCCCGCCCCTCTGGAGGTTCATCGCATGGTACTTGAGGATCAGGTCGTCTTCATCACGGGCGCCTCGCGCGGCTTCGGCTTCGCCGCCACCGAAGAACTGCTCGTCCGCGGCCATCGCGTCGCCGCGACCATGCGCAATCCCGAGCGCGATGGACCCGCCGTCCGCGCGCTCGACCCCGAGCGCGTCGAAGTCTTCCGCTGCGATGTCACCGATCGCGTCACCGTCGACTCGGCCGTCGAAGGCGCACTCGAGCGCTTCGGCCGCATCGACACCCTCTTCAACAACGCCGGCTACGGTCTCTACGGACCCGTCGAGGACCTCAGCGAATCCGAAATCATGCGTGAGCTGGACACCAACTTCGTCGGCCAGATCCGCGTCGCCCAGGCTGTGCTGCCGGCGATGCGTGAGCAGCGCAGCGGCAAGATCATCAACGTCTCCTCGCTCGCCGGTCGAATCGTCGGCCCGCTGATGGGCCTCTACTCGGCCAGCAAGTGGGCCTTCGAGGCGATGTCCGAGGCGCTCCGCTACGAGGTCTCGCGCTGGGGCATCGACGTCACGATCCTCGAACCCGGCATGTACGCGAGCGACTGGCAGACGACCAACCTCGATGTCGCCGCCGCCGTCCGCGAGGGCCGCAGCGTCTACCAGCAGTCCGCCGAGCACGCGCTGGCCGAGTTCCGCAAGCGCGCGGCCACACGCCCCGGCTCGCGCAGCGTCGCAACGACGGTCACCGACATCGTCGAGCTCGTCCAGCAGATGCCGATGCGCTGGCCGATCGGCGAGGACACCGTGCACACGATCCGCCTGCGCGAAGCGATGACCGACATCGAGTGGGAAGAGCGCCTCCGCGGCGACCGCAACCTCTACCGCGCCGCCTTCTTCCGCAACGTCGAGGAGCCCCCCGCCAAACCGCGCTGACGCCTCTCGTTCCCCACACGGGCAGGACGTACAGCAGCAAGGACCCTCGTTCACACCTCGACCGCTCCCGCACGGGCAGCCCTCGTGGCTGCCCATCCCGCTCACGCCGTCGTCAGGCCCCTCGTGCGCACCTCCACCGCCGCTCCCGTAGGGCCAGCCCATGTGGCTGCCCATCCCGCTGACCGTGCTGGCAGCGAAGTCAGTCGAGCAGCTCGACGATGTCGCCGACGCTGACCGTGGCCAGCGTGAGCACGTTCGCGTAGGCGCCGAGATGCTGCTTGGTGTGCTCGATCAGCGCCCGGCCGACCGCGCGGCTGCTCTCGAACCCGCGTTGGCGGTGCGAGGGCACCGAGCAACGCACCGTTGTCGTCTTGACATCGACCGTCGCCCCGCCGATCCGCAGCCGCCGACCGGCCCACTCGACCTCGGGCAAACCCGTCGCATCACCGGTGTCAATCAGGATGTTGGGCCGGAACCGGCGAACGTCGACATCGTCGCCGCCGCCGTACTCGCTCAGGCTGGTGAGCGAAGCGGTCGACATCACGTGCAGCGGAAAAGAGTCGAAGTACGTGCCCGGCGGGGTCGAGAAGCCCCTCAGGTCCCGCGGCAGCCCGCTCAGGTCGGGCATCGGATCGTCTTCTTCCATCCCCAGGAGCTCGCGCAGCACCGCCATCGGATCGGCGTTGGGGTCGCCGGGGACGCGCCGGTAGTGCTCCAGATCGTCGGCCGGGTGCAGCGGGGTCAGCGAGACCTCGCGCTCGATCGCCGCCGAGATCCGCTCGTGCAGGTCCTCGGCTTCGCTGTCGATCGACACATCGCCCGGCAGTGACAGCGAGACGCGCGGCGAGCGGCGGCCCACCGCCGGCTCCTCGGCGTAGCTGGCGGCGCACTGCAGCAGGCGCGGAAGCTGGCGCGCGCTGCGCGTCTCGTCCGCCTCACGGTCGCGCACCGCCCAGCCGCGATCGCCGAGGATGCCGTTGCCATCGAGAAGTGAGCTCTCAATTCGCTCCCCACCCATCGACTTGACGGGGTAGCGCCAGATCTCGGCGATGTGACCGACCTGCATGAGCGTCCTCCATCCGGCACTGACTGCCGCACTGATTGCGCCACGATTTGCGGCAACGTTTGACGCGCTACACAGCGCTTACGGCGTTGAGGGTAGCGCGGCGGCTAATCTGTACTGAGATGGTAGGATTTGTCAACATTCAGATGCCATCCCGCAGACAGGTCCGCTGAGAACCCAGATGGCCACCTCGTCGCCGCCGACGCTCCACGAACCCGAGACGCGCCCCGAGTCGATCGCCTGGCTTGAGGCCGAGGCAATTCACATCATCCGCGAGGTCGCCGCCGAGTGCGAGCATCCCGTGCTGCTCTTTTCCGGCGGCAAGGACTCGATCGTGATGCTGCGTCTGGCCGAGAAGGCCTTCTGGCCGGCGCGCATCCCCTTCCCGATCATGCACATCGACACCGGCCACAACTTCCCCGAGGCGATCGAGTTCCGCGACCGCCGGGCCGCCGAGCTTGAGATCGAGCTGATCGTCGCCTCGGTACAGGACAGCATCGACGCCGGGCGGGTGGTCGAAGAGACCGGCCCACGCGCGTCGCGCAACCGACTCCAGACGGTCACGCTGCTCGACGCGATCGCCGAGCACCGCTTCGACGCGCTGTTCGGCGGGGCGCGCCGCGACGAGGAAAAGGCTCGCGCGAAAGAGCGTATTTTCTCCTTCCGCGACGCCTTCGGGCAGTGGGACCCCAAGAGCCAGCGGCCCGAGCTCTGGAACCTCTACAACGGCCGCCTGCTGACCGGCGAGCACATCCGTGCGTTCCCGCTCTCGAACTGGACCGAACTCGATGTCTGGCAGTACATCCGCGAGGAGAACCTCGAGATTCCATCGATCTACTTCTCGCACCAGCGCGAGATGTTCGAGCGCGACGGCATGCTCTTCCCCGTCAGCGCCTTCGTGGAGCAGCTGCCGCATGAGGTCGGTTTCACCACCGATGTGCGCTTCCGCACCGTGGGCGACATGACCTGCACCGCGGGTGTCCGCTCCACCGCGGCGACGATCGAAGCCGTGGTGGCCGAGATCGCCGCGGTCAGAATCACCGAGCGCGGTGAGACCCGCGCCGACGACCGCTTCTCCGAAGCCGCCATGGAAGACCGCAAGCGCGAGGGGTACTTCTAGCTGATGGCCCCGGACGCCCAGAACGCTCCGGCCGCCACGCCGACCGTGCTGCGGCTTGCCACCGCTGGCTCCGTTGACGACGGCAAGAGCACCCTGATCGGTCGGCTGCTGTTCGACTCCCGCCACACGTTCATCGACCAGATGGAGGCGATCGAGCGCACCAGCCGCTCGCGCGGAAGCGATTACGTCGATCTGGCGCTGCTGACCGACGGTCTGCGCTCGGAGCGCGAACAGGGCATCACCATCGATGTCGCCTACCGCTACTTCCAGACCCCGCAGCGCAAGTTCATCCTCGCCGACACGCCCGGGCACGTGCAGTACACGCGCAACATGGTCACCGGCGCATCGACCGCGGATGTCGCGCTGCTGCTGGTCGACGCGCGCAACGGCGTGCTCGAACAGACGCGCCGCCACGCCTATCTCTCGTCGCTGCTGGGCATCCGCCACTTCGTACTGTGCGTGAACAAGATGGACCTGGTCGACTGGGACCGCGATGTCTACGAGGCCACCTCGGAGGAGCTGACGCGATTCTCAGGGCGGATGGGCGTCCGCGACGTGCGCAGCATCCCGATCTCTGCGCTGCACGGCGACAACGTGGTCGAACGCTCCGAGCACTCGCCCTGGTACGAGGGTCCGCCCCTGCTCGAGCTGCTCGAGCACATCGACGTCGCGGAGCGCGAAGTGACCACCGGCGGGCGCTTCCCCGTGCAATACGTGATCCGTCCGCAGCGCGAGGCCTGGCGCGACTATCGCGGCTACGCCGGCACCGTCGCGGGCGGGGCGCTGCACGTCGGCGACGAGGTGCGCGTGCTGCCATCCGGCTACGACACGCGGATCGCCTCGATTGACACCTACGACGGCCCGGTCAGCGCGGCGACGCCGCCGATGGCCGTGACGATCCGGCTCGACGACGATCTCGACGTGGCACGCGGCTCGATGATCTGCACGCTCGATCGTTTGCCGATCGTCGCCCGGACGGTCGAAGCACATGTCTGCTGGATGGCCGACGAACGCCCGATGCAGCAGGGCCAGCGGCTGCTGCTGAAGCACACGACCCAATCGACCCGCGCACTCGTTGAAGAGCTGACGGCGCGGCTCGATGTCAACACGCTCGACTACGACCTGACGGCGCGGCAGCTGTCACTGAACGAAATTGGGCGCGTGCGCCTGCGTCTGATGACGCCGCTCTGCGTTGACCCGTATGAAGAGAGCCGCGCGACCGGCGCATTCATCCTGATCGACGAAGCGACCCGCGCCACAGTCGGCGCGGGCATGGTCAACAACGCGGAGTGATCGGCGCGCGCATGACCGGCTGGCGCCGCTATATCGCTGTGTGCCTGTTCGCGGTCTGCGCCGCGTTGCAGTTTGCGGCTTGCACCGACGAGCCACCAGGCGCGCTCGAGCCCGGCACGCTGATCCTCGCGACCACGACCAGTCTCAACGACAGCGGGCTGCTCGACGTGCTGGCCCCGATCTTCGAGGCCGAGCAGGACGTCGACGTCAAGATCATCGCGGTGGGCACCGGGGCCGCGTTGCTGATGGGCCGCCAGGGCGTGGCCGACGTGCTGCTGGTCCACGCGCCCGCTGCGGAGCTGCTGCTGGTCGAGAACGGCGACGTGAGCTCGCGGGTTCTGGTCGCCTACAACGACTTCGTGATCGTCGGGCCCGAGTCGGACCCCGCCGGCGTCGCGGGGATGAACGATGCGGCGGCCGCGCTCGCGCGGATCGCCGCGGCCCAGGCGCCGTTCGTGACGCGCGGCGACGACAGCGGCACGCACAAGAAGGAGCTGGCCCTCTGGGCGGCGGCCGGGCTGCAGCCGGCCGGCGAGTGGTATCTGGACGCGGGGCAGGGGATGGCGCCGACGCTCAACGTGACCGATCAGCGCGCGGCCTACACCCTGACCGACCGCGGCACGTTTCTCGCGCACTCGCAGCGCCTCGAGCTCACGGTCCTGGTCGAGGGCGACGGGCGGCTGCTGAATTTCTATAGCGTGCTGCCCGTCGCGGTCGAGAAGGGCAGGATCAACGCCAAGCTCGCGGCGGCATGGGTGACGTTTCTGACTCGCGACGACATCCAGCGGCGGATCGGCGAGTTCCAACGCGCGCAGTACGGGCGCTCGCTGTTCATCCCGGCCGCCGGCGACAGCGAGGCGGCGATCACAGCCCGGGGCGGAGCGCCGCGCCAATAGCCACCCGACGGGTCAATCACCGGGCTGCTGGCGGCGCCGTTGCACGGCCGTCACAGGGCGGCGCATATTCTGCACTCGCACTGATGTCGCGGCGCAGCAGCCGCGCGGGCAGGGTGGCTGATGGACCTGATCTGGGACGGCCTACGCGAGGCGGCGCGCCTCTGGGTCAGCGGCGACGCGGAGGTGATCGAGATCACCCTGCGGACGCTGGCGATCTCATCGGCGGCGACGGCTCTGGCGTTGCTGGTGGGCGTGCCGCTGGGCGCGGCCCTCGCGCTGCGGCGCTTTCACGGTCGGAGCCTGATCGTGGCGGCGGTCAACACCGGCATGGGCATGCCGCCGGTGGTCGTCGGGCTGGTGATCGTGCTGTTTCTCTGGCGCAGCGGGCCGCTCGGGTCGCTGAACCTGATCTATACGCCCTATGCGATGGTGATCGCGCAGCTCGGGCTCGCGCTCCCGTTGGTCGTCGGCTTCTCGCTCACCTCGATCCAGGCGCTCCCGACCAAGCTGCTCGACCAGATGCGCGCGCTGGGCGCGAATCGCGTGCAGCTGCTCTGGCTGATGATGCGTGAGAGCCGGCTCGGCATCCTCGCGGCGGTGATGGCCGGCTTCGGCGCGGCGATCTCCGAAGTCGGCGCGTCGATGCAGGTCGGCGGCAATCTCGCCGGCGACACTCGCGTCCTGACCACCGCGACGGTGCTGGAGACCAGTCGCGGCAACTTCGAGGTGGCCCTGGCGCTGGCCTTCGTGCTGGTCGTAATGGCCTACCTCGTCAATCTGCTGCTCACTGCTGTGCAGCAGCACCGGCCGAGCTGAGGCGCGCCATGACGTCATCCCGCAACGGGCCGCATGTCGAGATCCGCGACCTCGTGGTTGAACGCGGCGGACGGCTCGTGCTCAGCGTCCCGGAGCTGCTGTTGCCGCGCTCCGAGGTCACGGCTGTGATCGGGCCCAACGGCGCCGGCAAAAGCACCTTGCTCGCGACGCTCCAGCTGCTCCTCCCGCCCAGCAGCGGCGAGCTGCTGCTCGATGGCGAGCCGATGACGGCCGACCCGGTCGCCACACGGCGGCGGATGTCGGCCGCCTTCCAGGAGCCTCTGCTGTTGAACATGTCGGTGCGGGAGAACGTCGAGCTGCCCTTGCGCCTGCGCGGCGTCGGCCGCCGCGAGCGTCGCCGCGAGGCCCAGGAGTGGCTCGATCGCTTCGGCGTCGCGAGCCTCTCGCGGCGTCGCGCGCGCGCGCTCTCGGGCGGCGAGGCGCAGCGCGTCAGCCTGGCCCGAGCCTTTGCGGCCCGGCCCGAGGTCCTGCTGCTCGACGAGCCGTTCGCCGGCGTCGACGCGCCGACCCGCGGCCAGCTGCTTGAAGACTTCGCGCGGATCCGCGCCGAGGCGCAGCCGACCACCGTGCTGGTCACCCACGACCGCGGCGAAGCCTTGCGCCTGGCCGACCGCGTGGCCGTGCTGATCGATGGTCAGCTACGCCAGTGGGGCGCCCCGACCGAAGTCTTCAGCGCTCCGACCGACCAGGCGGTGGCGGAGTTTGTCGGCGTCGAGAATGTCTGGGCGGCCCAGCTGATCGGCGAGCGCGATGGTCTCGCGGTCTGGCGCGCGGGGCCGCTGACGATCGAGACCGCGCCGGTCGCCGGCATCGATACGTCGCTGGTCTGTGTGCGTCCGGAGCAAGTCACGCTCTCGCCCGCATCGCACGTGGGTGACACGAGCAGCGCTCGGAACCACGCCGTGGGCACGATCAGCGCCGTCTACAGCGACGGCCCGTTCATGCGCGTCACGCTCGAGCTAAACGGAGGCTCGGCCGCGGCGCGGCTCATCGCCGATATCTCGCGCGTCTCCTGGGACGAGCTGGAGCTGGACGTAGGGCGGCGCGTGGCCGGCACCTTCAAGGCCAGCGCGGTGCACGTGATTCCCGGCCACGGCGCGCCGCGTTTGGACGGTTAGGGGAGCTCTCAATAACTCTCCCCCCGCAGAGGAGACCTGCGCGTAATCTCCATTTCCCCTCTCCCCCCGCTCCGCGGGGGGAGATGCCGCAGGCAGAGGGGGGCTCCCGGCGCGCCCTCACCAGATAGCGGAAGCTCCCCACCGTCACCTCGTGACGCCGCCACCGGCAGGGAAGGTCGGAGCAGTGGGACCTACGCGCAGATCTCCAGAGCGGGGGGAGATGGGGTCCGACTTGTTAAGAGGACTCTTAGCCGCAGAACCGCGCGGTCGGCCGTCAGCGGTTTCGGCGGCGCAGCCAGTCGGGCGGTCGGCGGCTGGGCTCGTCAGGCGGCAACTCGACGCCGAACAGTTCGCCCATTTCGTCGCGGCTCGGTTCGGTGGCCACGTGGACGCCGTCGATCAGGATCGTCGGTGTCGAGCGATTCCCGCGATTGAGTTCCTTGACGACCTCGGAGGCCGCGTCGTCCTCATCAATGTCGATGCTGCGGTAGGGCACCTTGTGCTCATCGAGGAAGCGCACGGCGCGGCGGCTGTCGCCGCACCATTGGGTCGTGTAGACGAGGATGTCGCGGGATTCGTGGCTGCTCATGCCCTCATGATACGACGCCGGAATGTTGTGCAGCTTGAGGAAATTGGTGGGCTCGCCGCGGCCGATCGGGAACCCCCCGGTCACGACGATGCGGTCCCCGGCCTCGAGCCCGAGTTCGCGCACGGCTGTGCGTTCGACATCGTCCAGCATGTGCTCTAGGTTGCCTGGCGGCGCGCTGAGCGCCGGACTGATGCCCCACGAGAGTTGCATGCGCTGCTGGACCTCGATCGTCGGCGCCAGCACCAGCGTCGGCACCGGCAGGCGCTCCTTGGCGATCAGGCGTCCGCTGCGGCCGCTTACGGTGAAGCCGATCACCGCGCGCACGTCCGTGTGTTGCTCGACGGCGGCGCCCACCGCCCAGGCGATCGTGCGGCCGATATCGCCGGCCCACGACTCATGATCCGGCTCGGCGCCGCGGGCGTGGTCGTTGGCCTCCGCGGTACGGATGATCGCCGCCATCATCTCGACCGTCTCGACCGGCCAGCGACCTACCGCGGTCTCGGCTGAGAGCATCAAGGCGTCGGCGCCATCCCAGACGGCGTTGGCCACGTCGCTGGCCTCGGCGCGGGTCGGTCGGGTGCGCTCGACCATGCTCTCGAGCATCTGCGTCGCGATGATCACCGGCGCGAGCGACTGACCGGCCGCTTCGATGATCGTGCGCTGCAGGACCGGCACCTCGGCCGCGCCGACCTCGACGCCGAGATCGCCGCGGGCCACCATCGCGGCGTCGGCGGCGCCGATGATCTCGTCCAGCGAATCGAGCGCGACCGCGGTCTCGATCTTGGCGATCACCGGGAGGCCGCCACCCGCGTCCTCGAGCGCGGCGCGGCTCGCCAGCACATCGTCAACGGTTCGCACGAATGAGAGGGCGACGAAGTCCATGCCCTGCTCAACGGCGAACCGCGCGTTGACGCGGTCGGCGTCGGTGACGGCGTCGAGCTGGGCGCCGGCGCCGTGCGCGTGCAAGCCGGCGCGCGACGTGATCCGGCCCCCGCCGCGCACGAGCGTTTCGATCCGGTCGCCGGTCACGGCCTCAACCCGGAGTTCGATCTCGCCGTCGCGTAGATAGATATGCGCGCCCGGCCCGACTTCGTCGATCAGGGCCGCATAGGGACAGGCCACCGCGTAGTGGCCCTCCTCGCGGCCCGCCGGCCGGCCGGAGCCGGCGACGATCGTGAGGCGTTCGTTGCGCACCACCTCGAACGGCAGCGGGACCTCGCCGATCCGAATCTTGGGCCCCTGCAGGTCGCCGACGATCGCGACCGGCTTGCCGACGATCTCCTGCGCGGCCCGCACGGTGTGGACAAGCCGCTCCCAGGAGGCGGGGTCGCCATGCGAGAAGTTGATCCGGGCGACATCAATGCCCGCCTCGATCAGCCGCTGGATGGTGTCCAGGTCGGAGCTGGCGGGCCCCAGCGTGGCGACGATCTTGGCTCGGCGGCCGGGAGTCAGAGGTGCGTTCACACGTTTGACTGTACGCCGACGAAAAAGCAAACGGGCCGCCCCCGCGGGGGCGGCCCGTTAAGATCCCGCAATCGTTCGCGCGGATTGCGCAGCTTGCGCTGCGCGTTCCCTGCGCTGCCTCGCTAGTAGGCGGGCGCGGGGGCCGGCGCGGGCATGTCGGCGACCTTCTCGGTCACCAGGCAGTTGGTCGTGAGCACCATGCCGGCGATCGAGACGGCGTTCTCAAGCGCGGCGCGAGTGACCATCGCCGGGTCGGCGATCCCCATGTCGATCATGTCGCCGTACTCGCCACTGGCGGCGTTGTAGCCCCAGTTGTTGGTCTCGCTGTCCTTGACGGACTGGACGATCACGGAGCCGTCCTGGCCGGCGTTGATCGCGATCCGCCGCATCGGCTCTTCAAGCGCGCGGTTGAGGATCGAGATGCCGGTCGCCTCGTCGCCGTCCAGGTCGACAGCGCCGAGCGAGGGAATGGCGTTGATCAGGGCCACGCCGCCTCCGGGGACCATGCCCTCTTCGACGGCCGCACGGGTCGCCGAGAGTGCGTCTTCGACGCGGTGCTTGCGCTCCTTGAGCTCGACCTCGGTGGCCGCGCCGACCTTGATCACGGCGACGGAGTTGGAGAGCTTGCCGAGCCGCTCCTGGGCCTTCTCGCGGTCCCAGTCGCTCTTCGACTGCTCGAAGACGTGGCGGATCTGCGTGACGCGCTCGTCGATCTCGGCGGCTTCGCCACGACCCTCGATGATCGTGCTGGCTTCCTTGGTGGCCACGAAGCGGCGAGCGCGACCGAGCTCGGAAATCTCCGCCGTCGCCAGCGAGCCGCCGAGCTGCTCACTGATCACAGTGCCGCCGGTCAGCGTCGCGATGTCGCCGAGGTTGTCCTTCTGGCGGTCGCCGAAGCCCGGCGCCTTCACGCCGATCACATTGACCGTGCCGCGCAGCTTGTTGACCGCGAGGGTCGCCAGCGCTTCGCCGTCGATATCGGAGGCGACGATCACGAGGTTCTTGGTGACCTTGAGGACCTTCTCCAGCAGCGGCAGGATGTCGGCCACGGCCGAGACCTTCTTGTCGGTCACGAGAATGTACGGCTCGTCGAGTTCCGCCTCCATGCGGTCGGGGTTGGTCACGAAGTAGGGCGAGATGTAGCCGCGGTCGAACTGCATCCCGTCGACGTACTCGACCTCGGAGCGGATGCCCTTGCCCTCTTCGACGGTGATCACGCCGTCCTTGCCGACCTTCTCCATCACCTCGCCGATCAGCTCGCCAATCGCGGGGTCGGCGGCGGAGATGCCGGCGATCTGGGACATCTGCTCGCGCGTGGTGACGCGCGTCGCGGTCTCGCGAATCTGCTCCGAGAGCACCTCAACGCCGTGCTCGAGGCCGCGCTTCAGCGCCATCGGGTTGGCCCCGGCGGCGACGTTGCGCATGCCCTCGCGGACGATCGCCTGGGCGAGCACGGTGGCGGTGGTGGTGCCGTCTCCGGCGATGTCGTTGGTCTTCGAGGCGACTTCCTTGGCGAGCTGGGCGCCAATGTTGTGGAAGGGGTCTTCAAGGTCAATGTCGCGTGCGATCGTCACACCGTCGTTGGTGATCGTGGGCGCGCCGAACGTCTTGGCCAGCACGACGTTGCGGCCCTTCGGGCCGAGCGTGATCTTGACCGCGTCGGCCAGCGCATCAATTCCTTCGCGCAGCGCCTGGCGCGCTTCCTCGTCGAACAGCAGAGCCTTGGGCATATCGAATCCGTCTCCTTGTTGATCGCGGCCTGCCCGTGCAGGTCGGTGGTTCCGAATGTGGTGTCCGTTGATTGGCACTCTACGTACGCGAGTGCCAGACGCAGGCGATTGTCGCGCAATCAATGCGCGGGCGCAAGTCTCCCAATGCAACATCCGCGCCGCAAAGCGTCAATCCGGCTACAGCAGCACCTACAGGACGCGGCCGAGTCGCCGCACCGGCCCAAAACGCACCAGCGCTACAGCCTCGATCGCCGCGTCTTCGACGGGACCGTACACGCGGCTGTCGCTGCTGCGCGAGGGGTTGTCGCCGAGCACGAACCAGCCGGATCCCTCGCGGCTGACGATCCGCTTGATCGAGCGCTTCCCCGCGTCGCGCGGCTCGCGGAAGACGACGATCCGCCCAACCGCCGACTGCAGCCGGCGCGGTAGCCATCTCGGCGACACGCCGAGCAGCCGCTCAGCCTCGTGCAGGGTCGGCGCCATACTGTCGCCGACGACCTGATAGAGCCGCAAGGGAAACCGGCTAGAAGTCGTCGAAGCCGAAATCGTCGTGGCCGTGACCGTGGTCGTGCCCATGGCCGCCCATGCCGCCCATGCCGCCCATGTCGGGCATCCCGCCCATGTCCGGCATCCCGCCCATGTCGGGCATGCCGCCCATATCGGGCATGCCGCCGAAGTCGAAGTCGCCGCCGAACGAGCCTCCGGAGGCGCCGGTGTGGATCGCGACGCCGGCGCCGAAGACGCGCACTCCCGCGCCGCCGTCGTCCTTGGGGCAGGCCGGATCGGTGGGCGCCTGGCCCATGCGGGCTGTCAGTTCGAAGATCTCGCCGCATTCGGCGCAGCGGTAGTCGTAGGCGGGCATTCGTCGTCGCTCCTTCCGCGCGCCGTCAGCATAACGCGGCCTATCCTCCGCGCAGCCCCGAGCCAGACCTGAGGGAGGCCGCCATGCCCGACATCCGCGACTTTTGCGACCGACTCTGGAGCGGCGAGGTCGACACGATCCGCGATGCGCATCCGGTCGGCTCGCCCTGGAACAACCGCGAAGCGGAGGAGATCGCCGAGGGCCTGCTCTACATCAAGTCGGCCGCCAGTATTAACACCTTGGACACCGGCGACGGGCTGGTCATGCTCGAAACGGGCACGCAGCAGGACGCCGAGAACGTGTTCCGGAGCGTGCGCAACTGGCGGCCCGATGCGCCGCTCGCGTCGGCCGTCTTCTCGCACCACCACATCGATCACATCTTCGGCGTCGGCCGCTTTGATGCGGAGGCGAGCGAGCGTGGCTGGGCGCGCCCGATCGTCTTCGGGCAGCGCAAGATCGGCGAGCACTTCGACCGCTACAAGCGGACCCAGGGCTACAACACGGCGATCAATTCGCGGCAGTTCATGCGTCCCGGCATGGAGGCGCAGCCGTGGCTGCAATGGCCCGACGAGTTTCGCTATCCGGATGTGTCGTTCGAGCAGCGCCTCAGCTTCCAGCGCGGCGATTGCAGCTTCGAGCTGACTCACACCCGCGGCGAGACCGAGGACGCGGTCTGGACCTGGGTGCCCGAGCGGCAGTTGCTCTGCCCCGGCGACCTCTTCATCTGGGCGGTGCCAAACGCGGGCAATCCGCAGAAGGTGCAGCGCTGGTGCGCCGAATGGGCGGCCGGCCTGCGCGAGATGGCCGCGCTGGGCGCCGAGACGATGCTGCCGGGCCATGGCTTCCCGATCTTCGGCGCCGATCGCATCAGCGAAGCGCTCAACGACACGGCCGACCTGCTAGACGCGATCGAGTCGGGAACCCTCGCGCTGATGAACGAGGGCGCGACGCTCGATCGCGTGCTGCATGAGATCGAGCTGCCGGAGCATCTGCTCGACAAGCCCTGGCTGCGCTCAGCCTACGACCACCCGGAGTTCATCGTGCGCAACGTCTGGCGCTTCTACGGCGGCTGGTACGACGGTGAGCCGGACCGCCTGCTGCCGGCCCCGCGAGCGGCCGAGGCGGCCGAGTGGGTGACGTTGGCCGGCGGTCTGCAGCCGGTGCTGGACCGCGCGCGCGCGCATCTCGACCACGGCAATCTGCAGCTGGCCTGCCATCTGATCGAGCACGCCGCGGCGGCGGCGCCGAGCCCCCCGGTGCATGCGCTGCGCGCCGAGATCTACGAAGCGCGAGCGGCCCAGCAGGATTCTTCGATGGCCCGCGGCATCTTCTCGTTCGCCGCCGCCTCATCCCGCCAGGGCAAGCGCGACGCGTTCAATCGCTGACGAAGGATCGCGGGGCAGCTCCCCATGCGAGAGCCATCCGCAACCCTCGCGATCTCCCATCTCCCCCCGCTCTGCGGGGGGAGATGCCGAAGGCAGAGGGGGGCCTGCATCGGAGGCCGCGATCGCGTCGGCGGATCTGGCCAGGCCAAGCCGGCCCCGCTCAGTCGCTCCGCGACAGCTCCCCCCGCAAGCGGGGGGAGCGAAGGAACCTCAGGCATTCGCAAAGGTGTGTGCGAGGCGGAGCAGGGAACTACGGCAATCGCTCCGTGCGGAAGTGGTGGGTGGCCGCGGCCATCCCCTCGCGCACCTGAACCATCGCGCGGTCGACGATGATCTCATTGGAGACCCCCTGCACCAGCCCGCGCTCGAGCGTCGCATCCGACAGCGGCCACTTGAGCCCAACCGTGCTCACGCCCTCAACACGCTCGGAGATCGGGATCACCGAAACGTAGTCGCCGGCATGGCCGTGGAAATGGGTCTCGCGCACGCCGTCGCCGCGCAGGATCGTCATCGCGCTCCAGCCGTCGACGGCCCAGGTCGCGATCTCGCGCAGGCTCGGCTGCGTCAGCAGGCTGAGATTGCCGAGCAAGTGATCCATCCGCGGGCCGCCCAGCGCGCCCAGCACGATCAGCGATGTCGCGCCGCGCTGTAGCGCGTATTCGATCGCGACATCGGCGTCAGTGCGCTGCTGCGGCGCGGGGTGATCGACGATCTCGACGCCGCCCGAACGCAGCCGCCAGAGTTCGGCGTGGTCGATCGAGTCGAAGTCGCCGATCACGACTTCGGGCTGGATGCCGATGGCCGCCAAACGGACCGCGCCGCTGTCCGCGGCGACCACCAGGCCCGCTCCGCCGAGTGCGTTGCGGACCAGCGCCGAGTCGTGCAGCTCGCCACCGAGCGCGACAACAACCTGCACCGGTCCGGCTGACCAGTCCGACGCTGCGGCCTAGTCCGCAACCGGCTCCGGCTCCGCCGTGGCCTCTGCGCCGTTGCTCGACCCCTCGGCTGCTTCCACGGCCTGGCGGAAGGCCTCGGGCAGCTCTTTGCCCGCGTCGGCGAACGCCTTGGCCATCGCCTTGTTGCCCGCGCCAAAGATGTCCAGCTGGCGGTCCTCGACGAAGTCGCGCGAGGCGACGATCCGGTCGAGCTGACCCTGGTAACGCGGCGCCACGTAGCGCATCAGCAGCTCATAGCTGCGCTTCGTGGCGTCGGTCGAGCACCACTCGTGGTGCATCCCGAGCAGCCCGCCGAGGCCGCCGGAGCGCTCGTGGATCGCTTCGATCTGTTCGATCGCGTCGTCCGGCGAGCCAACGATCACCTGGTTCTTGTCGATCGCCTCTTCGATCGTCGCGGCCGAATGGAGGACGATCCCGCCTTTGCGTCCCTGGTCTCGCACATCGCCGATGTAGGTGCGCTGCAGGTAGCCGGCGCGCACTTCCTCGATCGCCTGTGCGCGGGTCTCCGCGACGTGGACGGCGATCACCACGCGCCACTCCTTGCGCGAGACCTCATGCCCGTTCTCCGCGGCGGCCTCCTCGTACCAGTCCCAGACGTTCTTCATGCCGTCGGAATCTGCGCCGCCCAACGAGAGCAGGCTGGCGCCGTGCTTGCCGGCCAGCTGCGGTCCCGCCGGGGTGAGGATCACCGCGCAGGCGATTTCGGGGTGCGGGTCCGAGTACCAGGCCATCTGCAGGCGCGCCTCGGTCAGCGAGAACCAATCGGTCTCCATCGTGACCGGCTCGTCGTTGCGAGCGAGCTGCATGATCGCGTCCAGCGATTCGGCCATCCGGCGCCGCTGCGTGTCCGGTGGGATGCCCATCTGCACCGCGTCCGAGGTGAGCGCGCCGGGGCCGACGCCGAGCATCACGCGGCCGTGCGTCATGTGGTCGAGCTGCAGTAGGTCGTCGGCGACCATCAGCGGGTTGTGGTAGGGCAGCGAGACGACGCCCGTGCCGAGCCTGATGTGTCGGGTGCGCTCGGCCGCCGACGCGATGAAGATCATCGGGTTGGAGATCAGCTCACGACCGAAGGAGTGATGCTCGCCGATCCAGGCCTCGTCGTAGCCGAGCTCGTCGAGCGTCTCGATCAGCTCCATGTCGCGCTTGAGCGCAAGCGTGGGGTGCTCGCCGACCCGGTGGAAGGGGGCGAGAAAGATGCCGAACTTCATGCGCTTGGGACGCCAGGACATATCGAGCTCCGTTTCTGAGCGTTGTCAGCTCTCGTTATTCGCAGGGTAGCGCGTTGAGCCGAGCCACCTGGCAACGGAGCCAGCGCGTCTGCTGCTCCGTCACGGTGCGACCAGCGCCGTTCGGGACCTCGCCGAGAGGATGCCGAGGCGGCGGGCGCCCTGTCCGTCATTCCTGCGGAGGCAGGAATCCATGCGACCGCCCAACGGCGCGACGAGCTTCCATCCGCCCGACGGCCCACCAGAGCCCCCAGCGCACCGCGCATGATCGGGCGCCGTCGAACATTGGGAGTGCCCTTGACCCCCACAGATCGCCTGGATTCCTGCCTGCGCAGGAATGACGGAACCAGCAGCTCCCAAGGCCGCCGCACCATACGAGGGGGGCTCGACCGTGCCTGACTAGATACAGCCACGCCGATGAGTCGGGACCGCAGCCCCCCCCGGCTTTGGCATCTCCCCCCGCAAAGCGGGGCGACGTCGCGAAGTGACAGGGCAACTGTGTTGAAGATCAACTCAGTCGGCGCTGTTGGCGCCCTGTCCGTCATTCCTGCGCAGGCAGGAATCCATGCGAGCGCCCAACGGTGCGACGAGTTCCCATCCGCCCGACGGCCCACCAGAGCCCCCAGCGCACCGCGCGTGATCCGGCGCCGTCGAACATTGGGAGCGCCCTTGACCCCCACAGATCGCCTGGATTCCTGCCTGCGCAGGAATGACGGAACCAGCACCTCCCGAGCCAGCGCGAACATACAAGGGGGCTGCAGCGGCGACTCACTGACGTGGTTGTATCTGCACAAGCGGGGGCCCCTCTGTCACTCCGTGACATCTCCCCCCGCAGAGCGGGGGGAGATGTCATCCAGAGCTCCCCTAGTTGATCACCCCGGCGACGACCAGCTCGTCAAACTCTTGCTGGCTGAGCCCCGCGATTTCGCGCAGCGCATACTCGTGTGCTCGCCGAGCGTGGGCGCGCGCTGGAGGATCCGGTCGTCCTCGTGCATGAAGCGGATCGCCTCGCGATCGATGCCGATGTCGAGGCTGGGGTCGCTCGGCTGGCGGATGATCTGGTAGTGGTCCCGGAAGTGCTCGTCGACCTCCATCATGTCGCGCAGGTTCTCGACGGCGTTGGCGGCGATCCCGGCCGCCTGAAGTCGCTCGGCCGCCTGCCACTTGTCCTGATCTTGCGCCCAATTGCTGATCATCGCGTCGAGTTCGTCCTCGTTCGCCTTGCGCGTCGCGTGCGACGCGAAGCGTTCAGCCGCGGTCAGGTTTGGTAGGCCGATCGCGCTGCAGAAGGCCGCCCACTCGTCGTCGCCGCGCACCGCGATTGCGACCCATTCGTCGTCGCCGACGGTGCGGTAGACGCCGTGCGGGCAGTGGTTGGGGTCGCGGTTGCCGGGTCGCTCGGGCATCTCGCCGGTGTGAGCGAACCGCATCCATTCGGCGCCGAGCAAGGCCACGGTGGCGGAGAGCTGCGAGAGTTCGATCTCGCGACCCTCGCCCGTCCGCTCGCGGACGCGCAGCGCGGCCAGCACGCTGACCGCCAGCAGGTGCGGCGATGTGAAATCGGGGTAGGCGACGCCCGGTCCCCGCGGGGGACGTCCCGGGAACCCGGTCAGGAAGTTCATCCCCGAGGCGGCCATCAGCAGGTTGCCGAGCGTCGGCAGCTTGCGCCAGGGGCTCTCGCCGCCGACGCCGGGCAGGTGCAGCACGATGATCCCGGGGTTGATCTCGCGCAGCGTTTCGTAGCCGAGCCCCATCCGTTCCAGCGTGCCGCCGCTGTAGTTGTTGGTCACCACATCGGAGACGGCGACCAGCTTGCGGAAGAGCTCGCGGCCGCGCTCGTCCGATAGGTCCAGCGTGACCGACTTCTTGCCCGTGTTCGCCTCGTTGAACAGGTCCGGCAGGTCGACGTGGAAGCGCCCGCCGGTGATCGGCTGGTTGCGGACCGGATCGATCCGCGCCATCGACTCAACCTTGAGCACCTCAGCGCCGAAGTTGGCCAGGATGCGCGAGCCCAGCGGGCCGGCGGCGACCCAGCACATATCGACCACCCGGATGCCTTCGAGCGGTTGCAGCGACATCGGCTCGTGGCGCGAGGGATGGGCTGTCTGGTCGTTGTCGGATGCCGGCCCTTCGGCTGAGCCCAGCCGCGGTGCGGCGCTGATCGGCAGCGGCGACTGCACAGGGTCGAGCGCGCTGCGGCTGAAGCTGAGGCTCACGTCCAGCTCAGGCGCTTCAACATCGCGGAACTGGCCCGCAGTCTGGTAGTGCTCCGAGTTGGCGAACTCATCAAAGCTGAGCGTCGGCATGGCCGGATGGCCGCCGGCCCGCAGTCCGCGCAGCATCTCGGCGCGGTCCATCCGCGCGGCGAGGTCGCGGGCGAGGAACTGGAGCGGGTTCTCGAGGTATTGCCAGGCCGCGCGGTCGCCCTGATGCAACACCATCCAGTCGTCGGGGGTGTAGCCGTGCTCAATGCCGGCGGCGTCGAGCAGCGCCAGGAAGCTGCCCAGCCCCGTCGGGGTGATGTTGCAGCCCAGCCATTTGCCATCGCGACACTGGAGCGACTGGCTGAGCGCGGGCCGCACGGGGATTTCGTCGCGCCACAACCACGCGTTGGGGTTCGAGGTCTGCACCAGCTGGAAGGAGGTCGCCTCCTGCATCGAGATATCGATATGCGCGCCCGGCTGCGAGGGGATGCGGTCGCGCCCGTGCAGCGCGATCAGCGCGGCGGTGCCGATTTGCAGGCCGATCATCGTGTGGGCGACATGAGCCGGTCCGCGCGTCGGCGCATCCTCGCGCTGGCCGCTGATCTGCAGGAAGCCGGCCGCGGCGGAAGTGGTCAGATCGGTCGCGCGCCAGTCTCGTTTGGGCCCGCGTTGGCCGTAGGGAGTGGCCGAAATGACGATCAGGTGGGGGTTGAGCGCGTGCAGCGCGTCGGCGCCGAGGCCCAACGCCTCCAGCGCGCCGGGCTGATGCGATTCGATCAGGATGTCGGCGTCCGCCGCCAGGCGTCGCAGCTCGTCAGCGCCCGCCGGCGTCTCGATGTCGACGATCAGCGATCGCTTGTTGGCGTTGAAGTAGAGGTGCTGGAACGAGCGCTCGGGGCCCGCCTGGTCATCGAGGAACGGCGCCATCGCGCGGATCTCGCCACCGCTCGGCGGCTCGATCAGGAAGACCTCTGCACCGAGGTCGGCAAGCAACCGACCGCCGAAGGCCGACCGATGGTCGGCCAGTTCCAGCACTCGAACCCCGGCGAGCGGCATCGTCATCGCCTGCGAGGCTACATCGTGACGCGAGCTGGAGCGTATCGCGTTCGTTCGGCGCGAGGATCAGGCGATCACGCCCGCGGCGACCAGCTCGTCGAACTCCTGCTGGCTGATGCCGGCGATCTCGCGCAACGCGTACTCGTTGTGCTCGCCGAGCATCGGCGAGCGCTGCAGGATCCGGTCGTCCTCGTGCATGAAGCGGATCGCGTCGCGCTCGACGGCGATGTCGAGCTCAGGCGCGCTGGGTTGCCGGATGATCTGGAAGTGGTCACGGAAGTGTTCATCGACTTCCATCATCTCGCGCAGGTTCTCGACGGCGTTGGCGGCGATCCCGGCGGCCTGTAGTCGCTCCGCGGCCTGCCACTTGTCCTGATTTCCCGCCCAATCACTGATGATCGCGTCGAGTTCGTCCTCGTTGGCCTTGCGCGCGTCGTGCGAGCCGAACCGTTCAGCCGTGGTCAGGTTTGGTAGGCCGATCGCGCTGCAGAAGGCCGCCCACTCCGAGTCGCCACGGACCGCGATCGCCACCCATTCGTCCTCGCCGATCGTGCGGTAGACGCCGTGTGGGCAGTGGTTGGGGTCGCGGTTGCCGGGTCGCTCAGGCTGGACGCCGGTCCGCGCGAAGCGCATCCACTCGGCGCCGACCAGCGCGACGGTGGCTGAGAGCTGCGAGAGCTCGATTTCGCGGCCTTCGCCGCTGCGTTCGCGCGCGCGAAGCGCGGCCAGCACGCTCACGGCGAGCAGGTGCGGCGACGTGAAGTCGGGGTAGGCGACGCCGGGCCCCCGCGGCGGCCGGGCCGGGAAGCCCATCAGGAAGTTCATCCCTGAGGCCGCGAGCAGCAGGTTGCCGAGCGTACGCAGCTTCCGCCAGGGGCTCTCGCCGCCCACCCCGGGCAGGTGCAGCACGATGATCCCGGGGTTGATCTCACGCAGCAGCTCGTAGCCGAGGCCCATCCGATCGAGGGTCCCGGCACTGTAGTTGTTGACCACCACATCGGCCGTCGCGACGAGCTTGCGGAACAGCTCCCGGCCGCGCTCATCGGAGAGGTCGAGCGTGACCGATTTCTTGCTCGTGTTTGCCCCGTTGAAGAGGCCGGCGTGGTCGACGCTGAAGCCGTTCTCGGCAGTCGGCTGACCGCGCACGCCGTCCAGCCGGGCCATCGACTCGATCTTGAGCACTTCCGCTCCGAAGTTGGCCAGGATCCGGCCCCCGAGCGGGCCGGCGACCACCCAGGTCATGTCGATCACGCGGATTCCCTCGAGCGGTTGCAGCGACATCGGTTCGTGGCGTGACGGATCCGCCGTCCGCTGGTCGGTCGATCCGGGCGCTTCAGCCGAGCCGAGCCGCGGGGCCGGCGCAATCGGCAGCGGTGATTGCACGGGATCGAGCGGGCTGCGGCTGTAACTGAGCGTCTCGCCCAGCCCAGGCGTTTTCAGCTCAGCGAATTGGCCCGCGACCTGATAGTGCTCGGATTCGCTGAACTCGTCGAAGCTGAGCGTTGGCATCGCGGGGTGCTTACCGGCCTGCAGGTCCCGCAGCATGTCTTCGCGATCCATCCGCGCGGCGAGCTCGCCGGCCAGCATCTGTAGCGGGTTGTCGAGGTGCCGCCAGGCGGCGCGTGCCGGGCGCAGCTGCGCCACGCCGTCGTCGCCGCTGTAACCGTGCTCGACGCCCGCCTCGTCGAGCATCTCCAGGAAATGCGGCAGCAACCGCGGCGAGATGTTGCAGCCCAGCCACTTTCCGTCGCGGCAGAGGTGGGCCTGGCTTAGCGCCGGGCGCACGGGGATCTCTCGCTGCCGCAGCCAGGTGTTGGGGTTCGAGGTCTGCACCAGCGCGAGCGAGGTCGCCTCCTGCATCGAGATGTCGATCTGCGCGCCCGGCTGGGAGGGCACGCGGTCGCGACCGTGCAGCGCGATCATCGCCGCGCTCGCGATGTGCAGGCCGGTCATCGTGTGCGCGACGTGAGCCGGTCCGCGCGTCGGCGGATCCTCGCGCTCGCCGCTGATCTGCAGGAAGCCGCCGGCTGCGGATGCGGTGAGATCGCTGGCGCGCCACTGACGCTTGGGGCCGCGCTGCCCGTAGGGCGTGGCGGAGATAATGATCAGGTGTGGGTTCAGTTGGTGCAGCGCCTCGGCGTCGAGCGAGCCCGGCTGGCCGCACTCGATCAGGATGTCCGCATCGACGGCGAGCCGTCGCAGCTCCTCGATGCCCTCCGCCGTTTCCAGGTCCAGCGTCAGCGAGCGCTTGTTGGCATTGAAGTAGAGGTGCTGAAACGACCGCTCGGGACCGGGCTGGTCGCCGAGGAACGGAGCCATCGAACGGATCTCGCCACCGCCCGGCGGCTCCACGAGGAAGACATCGGCGCCGAGGTCGGCGAGCAGGCGGCCGCCCAGCGCTGAGCGCGGATCGGTCAGCTCCAGCACGCAAATTCCCGCCAGCGGCAGCTCGTGTTCGGCCATCAACGTGTGCTCCTCAGACCGTGCATCTCCGCCGATTCTACCCGTGCCGAGCCCGGCGCCCCGCAGCTCCCCTCACACCCTTCATCATTCCCACCCCCTGCGTCACTCCTGCGCCCCATCCGTCACCCCTTGCCCCTTCCGTCGTTCCCGCACCCCTCCGTCATCCCCGCATGCCCTGCGTCACCCCCACCCCCCCTTCGTCATCCCTGCACCCCCTCCGTCATCCCTGCACCCCCCTCAGTCATCCCCGCACCCTTCCGTCATCCCTGCACCGTGCCGTCATCCCTGCTCCCCTCCGTCATCCCCGCACCCCCTCCGACATCCCTGCACCCCCTCCGTCATCCCTGCACCACTCCGTCATCCCCGCACCCCCTCGGTCGTCCCTGCACCCCCTCCGTCGTCCCCGCACCCCTCCGTCATCCCCCCACCCCCTCCGTCATCCCCGCATCCCCCGCGCCACCCCCGCACCTCCCCCGTCATCCCTACCCCCCCTCCGTCATCCCCGCACCCTGCCGTCATCCCCGCACCCCTTCCGTCATCCCCGCACGCTGCCGTTATCCCTGCGCCCCTCCCCCCGTCAGCCCTACACCCCCTCCGTCATTCCTGCGCAGGCAGGAATCCATGCGACCACCGGACGCCCGTTCACGCCCCATGCTCTCGACGGCCCACCAAAGCACTCGAAGGCGCGACGGCCCGATCGGGGCTTCGCAGCGATGGAGCGCGGTCCAACGTCGCAGCCCCGCTCGCTACCCCTGAGAACGCATGGATTCCTGCCTGCGCAGGAATGACGGGGGGGGGGGGGGCGTAGGAATGACGAGGGGGGCGCAGGAATGACGGAGGCGCCCAGGAACGACTCAGGCGCGCACGAATCGCACACCGCGCCGCCTCCGGCGCGACTCCCGAGTCGCTAGCTTGCGCGATACGCAGCGGGCGACAGGCTTGATTCGCGGATTGGACAATCTGATGAGCAATCTCTCAGTCGCGGTGATCACGGGCGGGCACTTTTTCCATGTGCGGCCGTTCGTCGACTTCTTCAACGGGTTGGAGGGCATCGACGCATATGTGCATCACTTCGACCAGTGGCTGTTCGGGGCCGGCAATGACTCGCTGATGGAGGACGGCCATCGGATCAGCCGACCCGACCTGCGCGGCGATCACGGGATCGTGGAGCCGCCTTCGGACGATCAGGACATGCGCGACAGCTACGACGTGACGCTCTTCTACACGATGCTGCGGGAGCCGCCGACGCAGAAGGCGATGGCCGCGCTGGAGCGGATGTTTGAGGCGGGGATGCCGGTGTTCGTGTTGCACCACGGGCTGCTGAACTGGGTCGGCGACGACTACTGGTCGGAGGTCACCGGGATGCCCGACCGCAGCATCAGGGTGGACGACACGTTTGAGAGCACGTATCAGGTGCAGGTCAACGCGGATCATCCCGTGGCGGCGGGGCTGGCGGACTTCTCGATTCAGGATGAGACCTACCGGATGGCCGATTGCGGCGACGACTGCGATGTGCTGCTGACGACCGAGAACCAGGACTCGATGCGGACGCTGGCCTGGACGCGCACGCATCGCAACTCGCGGGTCTTCTGCATGCAGTTGGGCCACGATCCGCGGACGTGGGAGCATCCGGCGTTCGCCAGATTGGTCCGCAACGGCCTCAGATGGTGCGCCGATTTACCGCTGGACAGCGGCAGCTAGCGAAGCTCTGAACAACTCTCCTAGTGTCCCGAGTCGGGAATACGGTTGAGATAGCCGGCGAGGTTGTCGAAGATCTGGTCGGCGGTCTTGTGCCAGACGAAGGGACGCGGGTGTTCGTTCCAGTCGGCGACCCAGCGTTCGACGGCGTGGGTCAGGTCGGCCACGCTGCGGTGGGCGCCGCGCCTGAGCCATTTGGTGGTCAGTTCCGCGAACCAGCGCTCGACCAGGTTCATCCAGGAGCTGTAGGTCGGCGTGAAGTGAAAGCTGAAGCGGGGATGGCGCTGGAGCCAACGCTGGATCTCGGCGGTGCGGTGGGTGGCCACGTTGTCCAATACGACATGCACCGCGAGTTCGTCGGGTACCTGCTCGTCAATCAGGTCGAGGAAGCGCCGGAACTCGCGGGCCCGGTGTCGCGGGGTCAGGTCGGCGATCACGTGGCCCGAGGCGACATCGAGCGCGGCGTAGAGATTGGTGGCCCCGTGACGCACGTAGCCGTGGGTCTGGCGGCGCGGCACGCCGGGCAGCATCGGCCGCGTCGGGGCCGTGCGGTCGAGCGCCTGGATCTGGGTCTTCTCATCCACGCACAGCACGACCGCCGCGTCGGGTGGGTTGAGATAGAGGCCGGCCACGTCGCGCACTTTGTCGATGAACTGCGGGTCGGGCGACAGCTTGAACTGCTCGACGAGGTGCGGTTTGAGGCCAAAGGCGCGCCAGATCCTGGAGATCGCGGTCTGCGACATGCCCAGCTCGGCGGCCATCGAGCGGGTCGACCAGTGGGTCGCGTGGCGCGGCTGCTGTTCCAGCGTCTTGACGATCACCGCTTCCACCTGCGCATCGCTGATCGTGCGGGGCGCGCCGGGACGCGGCTGATCGCTCAGCCCATCCAGCCGACGCTGGGCGAAGCGTCGCCGCCACTTGCCGGCCGTGACCGGATGGCAGCCCAGCGCTGCGGCGATCTCCGTGTTCGCCCGCCCGGCCGCCGCCGCGAGCACGATCCGGCTGCGCAGCGCCAGGGCCTGCGCCGTGCTCGGTCGGCGCGCCCAGCGCTCCAGCGTCTCACGCTCCTCCTCACTCAGCACGATCGCCACCGTCGGGCGGCCCAGTCGGGTACTCATGACACTCCAGCGACAGCCCCGGACGGCCACACCGGCTCCAGCAACACCATACCATCTTGTTCGCCGCATTAGCGACTCGCGACACTAGGGCCGGAAGCCGATGCGGGACTTCTTGCCGAGGTCGTGCGGCAGCATGCCGTAGGCGAGATCGACGAAGCGCTGGAGATACTGGCGCGTGTCGACGGGGTCGATGACCTCTTCCACGCCCATCGCCTCGGCGGTGCGGAACACATTGCGCAGCGGCTGTAGCGACTCCTCGATCTCGAGCATCCGCCGCTGCGGGTCGGGCGACGCCTCGATCTCTTTGCGGAACGCGGCGCTGACTCCGCCCTCGATCGGGATCGAGCCAAACTCCCCCGACGGCCAGGCGACGCGGTAGTTGTAGCGCGAGGCGTCGCTGGTCGCGGCCCCGGCCATCCCGTAGCACTTGCGCACCTGCACCGTGAAGGTCGGGATGGTGATGTTCTGCCAGGTCCAGATCGCACGCATGCCGTTGCGCAGCGTCCCGGCCCGCTCGGCCTGCTCGCCGATCATGAAGCCGGGGATGTCGACGAAGTAGGCGATCGGGATGTGGAAGATGTCACAGAGGTCGAGGAAGCGGCACTGCTTGTCGGCCGCACGCGCGTCCAGCGCGCCGCCGTGCTTGGCCGCGTTGTTCGCGACGATCCCGATCGGATGCCCGTCGACACGAGCGAGCGCGACGATCAGCGCCTCGCCGTAGTCGGGCGCGATCTCGAAGAACTCGCCGCGGTCGACGCAGTTGGCCACGAGCGTCTTCATCGCGTAGGGACGCTTGCGGTCGTCCGGCACGATCGAGCCGAGCGTCTGCTGCCAACCATCGGGCGGCGGCGCGGCCGCCCGGACGGGCGGCAGTTCCCATACGTTCGAGGGCAGATAGCTGAGCAATTCGCGGATCTGCTGGAAGGCCTCGTGCTCGCTGGCGGCGGCGTTGTTGACGCAGCCGGAGTCGCGGACATGCACGTCGGTCCCGCCGAGCTGCTGCTTGGTCAGATCGTGCCCCAACGCGCGTTTGACGACCGGCGGGCCCGAAGCGAAGAGCTCCGACGTGCCTTCAACCATCACGTTGAAGTGCGCGAGCAGCGCGATCCCCGCGGGACCGCCGGCGACCGAGCCAAGCACGGCGCAGATCAGCGGAGCCTGCTCCATGATCTGCATCGGCCCCTTGAAGACCGGGTAGTCGGACGGGAGGTAGCTGTGGCCCCGCTCGGAGACGCCCTCGATGTTCGCTCCGGCCCCGTCAAGCAGGTTGATGAAGGGTAGCTTGAACTCGAGCGCGAGGTTCTGCAGCAGCCCGCCCTTGCGCCCGGGCTTGGTCGCCGAGCCGCCGCGGATCGTGAAGTCGGTGCCGGTCACGATCACGCGGCGGCCGTCGATCCGCCCGAGCCCGCCGACAGTGGTGGCCGGCGTGAAGTCGACGAGTTCCTGGTCGGCGTATTCGCCCGAGCCCGCCAGGCCGGCGATCTCGTCGAAGCTGCCCGGGTCGAGCAGAGCGTCGATCCGCTCGCGCACGGTCAGCTTGCCGCGCTCGTGCTGTCGCGCGACCGATGCGGCGCCGCCCATCACGGTGGCCAGCTCGCGTCGGCGCTTCAGCTCGTCCAGCTCACGCTCCCAGGGCATCGGCGGCTCCTTCGGTACTGATCATTGACAGGCGGCGGCGCGCGGCGCGTCAGCTCGCAGGCTAGCCAACCGGCGAGGCCTGCATCGCGCAGATCGGCGGACTCGTGCGGCTCTGGCATACTCGGGTCACGCTGAAGCAGGAGGCAGATGTATGGAGCCGCTCGAGGGAATTCGTGTCGTGGAGCTGGCGGTAGCCGTGCAGGGCCCCGCGGCGGGCGGCCTCCTGGCCGACATGGGGGCCGACGTGATCAAGGTCGAGCCGCCCGGCGGCGACGCCAATCGTTGGTTCCGCGGCTTCGACAACAGCTTGCCCGCTGCAGTGGTGGGCACTCAGTTCATCGGCGTCTCGTACGGCAAGCGCTCGGTCTGCGTCGACATTCACACCGAAGCCGGCCTGGAGTTGGTCGATCGACTCGTCGACAACGCCGACATCTTCCTCAGCAACTACCGCGAGCCGGCGTTGAAGCGGATCGGTATGGGCTACGAGCGGCTCTCCGAGCGTAATCCGCGATTGATCTATGCAACCGCGAACGGCTTCGGACCGCTCGGTCCGGCCAGAGAAAACCGGATGAGCGATCAATATGCCCAGGCGCGCAGCGGAATCTCGGGCGTCACGGGCACGCCGGACGACCCCCCGCTGACGGCAGGCGCCATCGTCGGCGACACGGGCGGCGCGATGGCGCTCGCGCTCGGCATTCTTACGGCGCTCGAGGCCAGACATCGAGATGGGCTGGGCCAGATGGTGCAGACGTCGTCCTATGGCGCGCTGCTCTGGATGCAGTCGTTCGAAATCAATCACACATCGGTGACCGGTCATCCGCTGCAACGCAGTGGATCGTTCCACCCCGTCGTCCCATCCGTGAGCGGCATCTACGAGACCGCCGACGGCGGCGCGTTCTGCATCGGGTTCCGCCAAGACGACTCGTGGCGCGAGTTCTGCGCGTTCGGGGGAATGCCCGAACTGGGGCATGATCCGCGCTGGAGCGCTCGGGAGCAGCGCGATCCGTTTCGCGAACAGGCGGTGATGGAAGCCGTCCGCGATGCGCGTCCCCTGATCGCCGACGTGATGAAAGCGCGTTCGACGGCCGAGTGGCAAGACTTCTTCGAGCTGCGCCCCGATGGCATCACCGCCCAGCGAGTCTTCGACTACCAGGACGTCCTGGAGGACGAGCAGGCGCTGGTCAACGGCTACATCGTGGAGAAAGAGATCCCCCACACCGGCCGCCACAAGCTGGTCGGCCTACCCGTCCGGATGAGCCGGACGCCCGGAACCCCAAAGCAGCTCTTCGCCGAACTGGGCGAACACACCGCCGAGGTGATGCGCGAGCTGGGCTACGACGACGCCGCAATCGAGACCGTCGAATCACACCGCGCCCCGCCGTTCTAGGAATCCTCTGAATAGATGAGCGTGACGGCGTCTACGGGCAACCCATGCGGTTGCGCCGTTCGTACCCGCTCCACATCGAGGCGGGATCCGCTGGATCCCTCCCAATATCTCCCCCTGAGGAGACCTGCGCCTAATCCCCATCTCCCCTCTCCCCCCGCGGAGCGGGGGGAGATGCCGCAGGCAGAGGGGGGCTCCGGGCGCGCCCTCACCAGATAGCGCAAGCTCCCCACCGTCACTTCGTGACACCGCCACCGGCAGGAAAGGTCGGAGCAGCGGGACTTACGCGCAGGTCTCCTCAGGGGGAGATGCCGAAGGCAGAGGGGGGCCGACCCGTTGCGGAGCGGGGGAGCCCCCCTCTGTCACTCCGTGACATCTCCCCCCGCACGGCGGGGGGAGCGTTGTTCAGAGCTTCCCTGGCAGGGGGTTGATCAGGGCAAGTACGGAATCCGGCTGGTTGGGCCCAGCATCGTCGCGAGATGCGACTGTGCGTCGCGCACGAACTCGACCAGCAAGGGGCGGGTCTCGCGCGGATCGACCATGTCCTCAATTCGCAGGCTAGCCAACCGGGGCGGCCTGCATCGCGCAGATCGGCGGACTCGTTCGGCTCTGGCATACTCACGTCACCCTGAAGCAGGAGGCAGAAATATGGAGCCGCTCGAGGGAATTCGTGTCGTGGAGCTGGCGGTCGCCGTCCAGGGCCCCGCGGTGGGCGGCTTCCTGGCCGACATGGGCGCCGAGGTGGTCAAAGTCGAGCCGCCAGGCGGCGACTCCAACCGATGGCACCGCGGCGTCCACAACACGCTCTCGGAGGCGGTCGTGGGCACGCAGTTCATGGGCGTCTCGTCGGGCAAGCGCTCGCTCTGCGTGGACATCCACACCGAGCTGGGGCGTGAGGTCGTCGAGCGGCTGGTCGACCGCGCCGACATTTTCCTGAGCAACTACCGCGAACCGGCGCTGGAGCGGATGGGCATGGGCTATGAGACGCTGGCCGCCCGCAATCCGCGCCTGATCTACGGCGTCGCCAACGGCTTCGGGCCGCTGGGCCCCGCCCGCCAGAACCGCATGAGCGACCAGTTCGCCCAGGCCCGCAGCGGGATCGCGGGCGTGACCGGGCGGCGCGGCGACGACCCGCTCACGCCCGGTGCGATCGTCGGCGACACCGGGGGCGCGATGGCGCTGACGATAGGCATCCTCGTGGCGCTGGCGGCGCGCGACCGGCAGGGTTTCGGTCAGAAGGTCTCCACCTCGTCGTATGGAGCGCTGCTCTGGATGCAGTCGTGGGAGATCAACCACACGTCGGTCACGGGCCGTCTGCTGGAGCGCGACGGAGCGTTTCACCCCAACTCGCCGTCGGTCGGCGGGATCTATCAGACCGCCGACCATGGGGCGTTCTGCATCGGAATTCGGGACGACGAGGTGTGGAAAGCCTTCTGCGAGTTCGGCCGCACGCCGGAGCTGGCGAGCGACCCGCGCTGGGATACGCGCGAGAAGCGCGACCCGTTTCGAGATGAGGACGCAATGGAGAGCGTGCGCGTGCTGCGCACCCATGTCGCTGAGCTGATGCGGCAGCGCACGACGGACGAATGGGCGGGCTTCTTCGAGCTGCATCCGGACACGATCGTCGCGCAGCGCGTGTTCGACTACGGCGACGTGCTGGAGGATGAGCAGGCGCTGCTGAACGGCTACATCGTGGAGAAAGAGATTCCCCACACCGGCCGCCACAAGGTCGTGGGGATTCCGGTGCAGCTGAGCAAAACGCCCGGCTCGCCCAAGGCGATCTTCGCCGAGCTCGGGGAGCACACCGCGGAGGTCATGCGCGAGCTGGGATTTGAGGACGACGCGATCGCGATTGTGGAGTCGCAGAAGGCCCCAGGCTCGTCGGGCTGGCGTCAGGGCAGGTAGGGGATCCGGCTGGTCGGCCCGAGCTTCGCGGCAATGTGCGACTGTGCGTCGCGTACGAACTCGACCAGCAGCGGGCGAGTTTCGCGCGGGTCGATCATGTCCTCGATCCCGAAGGCGTGCGCGGTCCGCATCGGCGCGCGCAGCTCGTTGAGCCGAGCCTCGATCTCGAGCCGCTTCGCCTCCGGGTCCGGCGCCTCCCTGATCTCACGCCGATAGGCGGCCGTCACGCCGCCCTCGATGTGCATCGAGCCCCAATGGGCCGAGGGCCAGGCGTAGCGGCGGTAGAGCGCATTGCCGCGGCGGTACTGCAGGCCGCCGGCGACGCCGTAGGCCTGGCGGGTGATGAAGACCAGATACGGCATCTCGGACAGGCGTGAGATCAGCATCAACCGAGCGCCGGTGCGAATAATGCCCGTGCGCTCGTCGGCCGGCCCAACCGAGAAGCCCGGCTCGTCGCAGAAGTAGACGAGCGGCAGGTGGAACGTGTCGCAGAGCTGGATCATCCGCGTGACCTTCTCGGAGGTCTGCTTGTCGGTGGAGCCGCCGTTCTGACTCGGGTTGTTGATCATCACGCCGACCGGATACCCGTCGACGCGCGCCAGGCCGGTGATCCGCGCGCGCCCCCACTCCGGCTGGATTTCGAAGAACGAATCGCGGTCGAGTACAAGCTCAAGCAGCCGCCGCGGGTTGTAGATGCGCCGGCTGTTGCGCGGAATCAGCGAGAGCAGCTCCTCTTCCCGGCGCTCCGGGTCGTCCTCGGGCGGCAGCCGCGGGGGCGCTTCCCAGACGTTCTGCGGCAGATAGCTGAGGAAGCGGCGGGCCTGCTGCATCGCGTCGGCTTCGGACTCGGCGAGGTTCTGCACGACGCCCGTCTCGTAGACGTGGATCTGTTCCCCGCCCAGCTCCTCCTTGGAGATGTCCAGCCCGCGGCTGGCCTTCACGACCGGCGGGCCGCCGACGAATAGCTGGCTGGTGTTGCGGACCATCACATTGAAGTGACAGTCGCAGGCGATCACCGCCGGCGCACCGGCGACCGAGCCCAGCACCACCGCCACGACCGGCATCTGCCAGATCAGGTCGTCCACGCCGGCGCCGCCCCCAGTCGAGGGTCCACTCACATAGGTCCGCCCCATCGCTTCGAAGGAGCGGACGCTGCCGCCCGTCGCGTCGAGCAGCCTCACGAACGGGATCCGGTTCATGTAGGCGTGACGGATCGCCCAGCTGCCCTTTTCGCCCACAAACCCGTCGGCCGAGCCGCCGCGAATGGTGAAATCGTCGCCCTGCACGGCCACCTTGCGGCCATTGATCCTGGCCACGCCGACGACGCTGTTGGCCGGCGTGAGCGCGGCGAGGCGGCTGCCGTCCCACTCCGGCTTGCCGGCCAGCACGCCCGTCTCCTCGAAGCCGTCCGGGTCGGCGAGCAGATCGATCCGCTCGCGGACCGTCAGCTTGCCGCGGCCGTGGTGGAAGGCGACGCTGTCCGCTCCGCCCATCTGACGGGCGAGCACGGCGCGCCGCGCCATCTCGTCAAGTTCAGCTTGCCAGCTCATTGAGGGCCTCCCTGATCGGCGGCTGCGCGATCATGCGTCAGCGCGCGCTGCGGCGCAATTGCGGATCGAGCGCATCGCGCACCCAGTCGCCGAGCAGATTACCGACCAACGCGACGATCATGATCGTGATGCCCGGCACGCCGGTCAGCCAGAAGCGAATCTTGAGCAGGTCGCGGCCCTCGGAGACCATCTTGCCCCACGAGATCGTCTCCGGGCCGACGCCCGCGCCGAGGAAGCTGAGTGAGGCCTCCGCGATGATCACGGTCGAGACGTTCAGGGTGGCGAGGATCACGACCGAGTTGACCACGCTCGGGAGCAGGTGACGGAGCATCAGCCGGCCGTCGGAGGCGCCGATCGTGCGCGCGGCGATGATGAAGTCGCGCTCGCGCAGGCTCAGCACCTCGCCGCGCACGAGCCGTGCGTAGGGCGCCCAGAGGAAGACGATCAGGATCACCACCACGTTGATCAGCTTGGGCCCCAGCATCGCGGCGATCAGCAACGCGAAGAGCAGCGCGGGGAAGGCCAGCTGGACATCGACGAGGCGCATCAGGAAGGTCTCGAGCGCGCCGCGCCGCCAGCCCGCCAGCAAGCCGAGCAGCGTGCCCAGCACGAGCGATCCGGGGATCACGGTGGCGATCACGATCAGCGAGGTCTGGCTGCCCTTGATCAGCCGGCTGAAGGTGTCGCGGCCCAGACCGTCGGTGCCGAAAATGTGCTCCGTGCTGCCCTCGGCCTGCCAGACCGGGTCCTGGAGGCGGTTGACCAGCGTCTGGTCGGTGGGGTCGTGCGGCGAGATCACGTCGGCGAAGATGCCGCCGACCAGGAAGACGCCCACCACGAGCAGGTACACCGAGAGCAGCGGCCAGCCGCGCGGCAGGCGTCGCGGGAGGAGCCGGCGACGCTCGACGGCCAGCGCGGTGGGCTCGGCAGCTGAGGCCGGCGGGCTGGTCATCAGCCGCTACTCACACGAATGCGTGGGTCGAGGAAGTTGTACGAGAGATCGACCATGATGTTGACGACCACGAACCAGACGGCGATCACGAGCACGCCGACCTGGATCACAGGGAAGTCGCGCAGCCCGATCGAGCGGAAGACGAGCCGCCCGATTCCCGGCCAGGCGAACACAACCTCAACGATGATCGAGCCGGCCAGCAGCTGCGCAAGCATGATCCCGAGCACGGTGACAAGGCCGAGCAGCGCGTTGCGCAGCGCGTGGCGCACGATCACCGTGCGGTTCGTCAGCCCCTTGGCCTGCGCCGTGCGGATGTAGTCATTGCTGAGCACATCGAGCATGCCCGAGCGGGTCAGCCGCATCGCCGCTGCTGCGCCGAAGCCGGCCAGCGTGATCGCCGGCAGCACCAGGTTGTCGAAGCTCCCACGCCCACTCGTCGGCAGCCAACCAAGCTTGACCGCAAAGATGAAGATCAGCAGCAGGCCGAGCCAGAAGTTGGGCATCGCCTGCCCCACCAGGGCGGCGACGCGGGCGATCAGGTCGGGTAGTGATCCCCGCCGGACCGCCGCGAGTACCCCGATCGGCACGCCGATGGCGATGATCAACACGAACGCCGCAATGCTCAGCTGGACGGTGGCCCAGAGCCGCGCCATCACTTCGTCCCAGGCCGACTGGCCACTGAAGAGCGACTCGCCGAAATCGAGCTGCACGACCCCCGCGAGGAACTTGCCGTACTGCACGATCAGCGGATCGAGCAGCCCCAGCCGCTCCTTCGCCGCCTCGATCGCTTCGGGCGTCGCGTTCTGCGCCGAATAGGCGTCGATCGGGTCGCCGATTAGCCGCGTACCGACGAAGACCAGCGAAACGACCACGAAGACGACGGCGATCGACTGAAGCAGTCGAGGAATCAGATGCGCGAGCATCTCAGCCTGCCCGGTTCCGCGCTGATCGAGCCCAGGATCCGCCCAGAGTCCGCTTGTTTGGGCTACGTCTTGAGCGGCTTGAGGTTCCAGAGCTCAACCGAGGAGGGCTGCAGGAAGAACGGATCCCATTCGAATCGCGAGGTCGCGACATGGGTCTGCACGAGCTCGAAGAGGAACAGCCAGGAAGCCTCAAGATAGTGGATTCGGACCGCATCGCCGATCAGCTGCCCGCGCTTCTCCTCATCGAACTCGGTCTTCGCCTCCGCGATCAGGCGGTCGACTTCGGCGCGCTCGTCGGTCAGGACCTCAACCTTGTGCTCGTAGGTGCCGGCCGAATCAACGGAGATCGCGAAGGAGCCGAGCGCGGTGAAGCCGGCCGCCTGGGGGAAGAGGTACGGCGCGGTCAGTTCCTTGTTGCGCGCTTCCCCGAGGACCTTCGAGATGTCGTCCGGGATCAGGTTGATGATGAACCCGACCTCGCGCAGCATCTCGGCGATCGCCTCCATGAAGAGCTGGTCGTTGGTGTAGAGGCCGCTGAGGTAGATCAGGTCGGTCTCGAGCCCGTCGCCGTAGCCGGCTTCGGCCAGCAGCCGCCGCGCCTCGTCGGGGTCGTAGCCCCAGCGCTGCTCCGGGAGGTCTTCGGGGTAGCCGAACTGGCCGGGCGAGAGCGTGTAGGTGTAGTTCTCGCGCCCGGTCATGATGTTCTGCGTGATCGCATCGACATCGACGGCCAGGTTGGCGGCGATCCGCACGCGCTTGTCGCGCCAGGGGTTCGGCTGGCCCGGGTTGTAGGGGTCCTCCTCGATCGTCATCGGCAGCTTGATGTGCAGGCCGCGCTGCGCCGGGTGGTAGAAGACGTTGAAGTCGCCCGTGTCGCCGAGCGGGACCGCGAGGTCGGGCGGAATCGAGTTGGCCAGGTCGATCTCGCCGGCCTCCAGCGCCGAGACGCGCGCGCCGATCTCGGGAATCAGCCGAGCCTCGAAGCCGGCCAGATAGGGAATCCGCGGCGCGCCGACGAAGTCGTAGCCGTTGTAGTAGTCCTCGTTGCGGACGCTCACGATTCGCTCGTCGGCAGACCACTCCACGAACTTGTACGGGCCGGTCCCAATCGGATTCTGACCGTACGCTTCGTCGCCGACCGCCTCGATGTGAGCCTTGGGGAAGGTCGGGAAGCCGCCGCCGCCGAGGCTGTTGGCTGCGTCAACGCTGGGCGTCAGCTGGTTGATCCGCAGCGTGTTCGCGTCGATCAGCTCATTGTCGCCGGTCCAGGCAAGCTCGCCGGTCCAGGCCGAGTTGTACTCCGGGTTGTACTCGGCCTTGTTCGAGAGCCGGTCGATCGTGAACTTGATGTCCTCGCCGGTCACCGGGTCGCCGTTGTGGAAGGTGCGGCCGTCGTTGACCGTCACGATCAGCGCTTCGCCGCCGACGAACTCCCATTCCGCGAGCCCGCCGGGAACCGATGAGCCCTGGTTGTCGAGCGGGAAGAACGACGAGAAGTGGTGGCCGTTGGAGGCCGACTGACCGCCGCGCGCCAGCGCGCTGCCCTGGTCGAGAATCTGCGGGAACGAGCCGTAGGCGCCGATCGCGGTGGCTGCGTAGTCGATTCCGTCGTCGGCGGTCCGGGCCTGCTGCTGTGCGGCCGGGGCCTCCTGCTGATCCTGCTGCTCGGCCTGTCGGTCGGCCTGCCGCTCCTGATCGTCTTGCTGCTGCTGCTGGCGAGCCTGGTCCTGCTGCTGCCGCTGCTGTTGGTCCTGGCGTGCCGGCTGGTCCTGCTGCTGTTGCTGCCGCTGGGCCTGCACGGCCGACGGAACGTCGCCGTCGTCATCGTCGTCGCCGCACCCGACCAGCGCGAGGCCGGCCGCGCCGACCCCGGCGCGCGCCGATGCACGCAGCAGCGCTCGGCGGCTGAGGTTGCGGCTGCGTAGTCGTGACCAATAGTGCGAGCTAGACATCTCTCGCCCTTCAATCCTTGAACAGTCCTCGAACGTCGTCATGTTAGGAGGTTGTCGCCGCCCGCGACAGTGCGCGATCACGCGCTAGCGCGCGCTGCGGCGCAACTGTGGGTCGAGGAAATCGCGCAGCCAGTCGCCGAACAGATTGACCACGAGCGAGATGGTAATGATTGCAATTCCTGGCACCGTCACGAGCCACCAGGCGACGCTCAGGACCGAGCGGCCCTGCGCGATCATCGAGCCCCAGGAGATCGTGTCCTGCGGCACGCCGACGCCGAGGAAGCTGAGCCCCGCCTCGGCGATGATCACCGTCGCGATGTTCAGCGTCGCGAGGATCGTGATTGAACTGACGAGGCTGGGCAGGATGTGGCGGACCATGATCCGGATGTCACCCGCGCCGATCGTACGCGCGGCGATCACGAACTCTCGCTCGCGCAAGGCCAGCGTTTCGCCGCGCACGATCCGTGCGAAGGTCGCCCACAGCGCGAACACAAGCACAATCACCACGTTGAGCAGGCTCGGCCCCCAGATTGCCGCGAGCAACACGGCGACGAGGATGCCAGGCATGGCCAGCTGCAGATCGACCAGAGCCATGATGATCCGGCTGGTCCAGCCGCCGAACCAGCCCGCGGCGAGTCCGAGGACCGAGCCGATCGCCGTCGCCAACGGGACGATCATCACGATCGCCACCAGTGAGACCTGCGCCCCGTGGATCAGGCGGCTCAGCGTGTCGCGGCCGAGATCGTCGGTGCCGAGCGGGTGCTCGAAGCTGCCCTCGGCCTCAAAGAAGGGTGGCACCAGACGGCCGTCCAGGCTGAGCCGATAGGGATCTTCGGGCGCGAGCTGTGATCCAAAGATGCCCAGCACAACGAAGAGCACCAGAATCGAGAGCGTGAAGGCGAGCGTCTTTGGCGAGCGGACACGCCAGCGCCCGCGCCGCCCTCGAAAGTCGATCGCCGGGGCCTCGGAGCTAGCCACGGCTCAGATGCCTCCTGTGCGAATGCGCGGATCGATGAACGTGTACGAGATATCGACGACGAGATTGACGAAGACGATCCAGATGGATGTCATCAGCACCGCCGCCTGCACCACGGGGTAGTCGGTGGCGAGAATCGACTGGATGATCAGATAGCCGAGGCCGGGCCAGGCGAAGACCGTCTCCACGACGATGGCGCCGGAGAGAATCGAGCCCACCTGCAGGCCGAGCAACGTGATCACGGCGAGCATCGAGTTGCGCAGCGCGTGCTTGAACAGCACCGCGCGCTCGGCGAGCCCTTTGGCTCGCGCCGTGCGGATGTAGTCCTGCTGCAGCGTGTCGAGCATCGACGCGCGAGTAAAACGCATCACCGCGGCGGCCGGAAACGAGCCGAGCGTGATCGCCGGCAGGATGATGCTCGAGAAGCCCACCCTTCCACCGGTCGGCAGCCAATCGAAACTGACCGCGATGAACAGAATCAGCATCAGCCCGAGCCAGAAGTTGGGCACGGCCTGACCGAACAGCGCCAGCACGCGACTGAAGATGTCGATCGCGCCGCCGCGCCGCACCGCAGCGATGATCCCCAGCGGGATACCGACAGCGAACGCGACGGCCAGCCCGGCAGCGCCCAGCTGGATCGTCGCCACGAGCCGTTCGCCCACGACCTCCGTCGCCGGCCGCGTCGCACGGAACGACTGACCGAACTCGAGCTGCACAACATCGACCAAGAATCGACCGTACTGCTGAATCAGCGGGTCGTTGAGCCCGATTTTATCCTTGATTTGTTCGATCTCTTCGGCCGTGGACTCGATCGGCGCCAGCCGCGAGACCGGATCGCCGACTGCGCGGCTCATGAAGAACACAATCGTGACGACGCCGAACACCACCGCAATCGAACGGAGAATGCGGGTGAAGGCGGCGGCGCCCAGCTCGTTGCGCATTGTCGCTTCAATCCTCCACCCGCGGCCGGGTCAGCGCGTACGGAGGCTACCGTTGCTCGACCTGCCGCAGCCCGGCCCCAGCGTCAGTACCGCCGCTGCGAACCCGCGCTGACCAGCGCGACCGCGATCGCGGGCGGTTGGCGGCCCCGCCGCATGCGGACAGCGGGGCCGCACTCGACGTTGCCGCCCTACACGCTCTTCACCTTCTGCGCGTAGATCGGGTTCAGACCGGTCGAGGTGCCGTAGTACTCGTTGTAGAAGATCTCCGGCGTGACGGCGTACAGATGCGGCAGGCCGAACAACGGCACCTGGAAGGCGTTCTCGTAGGAGATGACCGATGCTTCGTAGAAGAGGTCGTTGGCCCGTTCGGCATCGAACTCCACGTTGGCCTCGTCGATCAGCTCCTGGAACTCGACGAACTCGGGCAGGAAGTCGTCGGTCGCCTGGGCGTGCGAGTACGGCGCGCCGACCGTGGTAACCAGCCGGTAGGCGAACGCCGAGCCGAGCGGCGCTCCGCTGTTGACCCCGGCCTGGTTGAAGATGAACGGGTTCGGCAGCTCATTGTTGCGCATCAGCGCCAACGCGTTGCCGAAGTCCGCGTAATCGATCTCCACCTGGAAGCCGACATCGTTGAGCATCTGCTGGACCGCCGGCATCCAGATCCGGTCGGCCGTCCAGAGGCCCGTGGGCAGCGTGATCTTGAAGGCGAAGCCGACCTGGCCGGCCTCTTCGAGCAACGCGCGCGCCCGCTCCGGGTCGTAATTGTACTGCGCCTCGAGCGAACCAAGCGGCGGCGGCTTGCCGGCCGGGAACGGCGAGTAGGCCCGGTCCTCAGTGCCGGTCAGCAGGTTGTTGATGATCGCCTCCGCGTCGATCGCGTAGTTGGCGGCCCGGCGGACGCGTATGTCGCGCCAGGGGTTCGCATCACCCGTGATCGGGTCAACGGACCCGTTGACCGGCAGCTCAATCGCCATCACGCGCACATCGGGCAGCGCGATCACCTTGAAATCCTCGCGGTCCTCGAACTGGCTCGCCACGTCCGGACTGATCCGGTAGGCAATGTCGACCTCGCCGGCCTCCAGCGCGGCGGCGCGCGCCTGCTCTTCGGGGAAGAAACGCCCGGTGATGTACTTCGCCCAGCCGGCCTTCCACTGATACGGGGCATCGCGGCCGAAGGCGAATTCCTCAAAGCGCTCGCTGCGGATCTCCCCATCGGGAACCCAGGAAACGAACTTGTAGGCGCCACAGCCGACCGGGTTGTTGGCGAAGTGGTCGTCGCCATTGTCGATGATGTACTGCATCGGCAACAGGCCGAAGTTGATCCCGCCCGACTGCTCACCGGCGTCCACGAAGGGCGGGTCCATCGCGATCTCGACCGTGTCCTCGTCGACCAAACGGATGTCGCCCATCCAGCCCGCGCGCGCCGCCAGCTGCGACTGGAAGTCGGGGTTGTATTCGGCGCGCCCGAGGATCCGATCCCAATAGAACTTCACGCTCTCTGCGCTCAGCGGCTCGCCGTTGTGGAAGGTCACGCCCCGCTTGATCTTCCAGCGGAAGACCGAGTTGCCCTCGGCAAACTCCCAATCCCCGAATCCGCCGCTCGACTGCAGCTGTCGGCCGGAGTTGTACGCCCCGAGCGCCGCAAAGTGCAGGTTGTTGTTCGCGCCCTGCCCGCCCCCGCCACCGGCCGTGGTGATATCCAGCGTCGGCGGGAACGAGCCATAGCCGACGATGATCTCGGCGTCCAGATCGACCTCGCTCGCGGCTGCCTCTTCGCGCGCCGTCTCTGTCTCGGCGGTCTCAGCTTGCTGCTCTTGCTGGTCTTGCGCCGCCGCCTGCTGTTCGGCCTGCTGCTCGACCTGCTGCTCGACCTGCGCGGCGGCCTGCTGTTGCTGCTGCTGCTGCGCCTGTTGGCGCGCCGGCTGGTCTTGCTGCTCCTGTTGCTGCCGTGCGGCCTGCACGGCCGACGGAACGTCGTCATCGTCGTCATCGGCGCCGCAGCCGACCAGAGCCAGCCCGGCCGCGCCGACCCCCGCGCGCGCCGATGCGCGCAGCAGCGCTCGGCGGCTCAAATTCCTGCTGCGTAGTCGTGACCAATATCCCGAAGTAGACATCTCTCGCCCTTCAATCCGTCTGTAGTCCTGGAACGCCGCCATGCTAGGGCGTTGGCGCGCCGTGTGTCAGTCCGCCGCGCGCCCCTTCAGCCGACGTTGCGCAGCTCTGGCTCGAGCAAGCTGAGCCCCCGACAGCCTCTGCCAAGAAAGCTCTGAACAACTCTCCCCCCGCTCTGCGGGTGGAGATGTCACGAAGTGACAGCGGGGGGCCTGCGCAATCTGGCCGAACCCCCTCTGCTGCGGAGGTTTCCTAGGGCCGAAAGGTCGGCCCCGAACCCGGACCGAGCTGCGTCTTGATCACACCCTGAGCCATGTCGACGAAGTCGCACAGCCGCGCCCGCGTCTCGCGCGGGTCGATCAGATCGAGCCCGCTCGCTTCCGCCGTCCGGAACGGCGACGAAATGCGCTGGAAGGTCTCCTCGAGCTCCTGCCGCTTCGCCTCCGGGTCGGGGGCGGACTCGATCACGCGCCGGAACGCCGCGCTGGTGCCGCCCTGGATGTGCATCGATCCCCAGTGGCCCGAGACCCAGGCGTAGCGCCGGTACAGATGCGGCCCCGGCCGGTACTGCAGACTCCCCGCCAGCCCATACGACTGCCGGCAGATGAACGAAATCCAGGGCATCGTGCTGTGCACGATCGAATAGACCAGTCGCGACCCCGCCCGCTCGATCCCCTGTTCCTCCGACATCGGCCCCACCAGGAATCCGGGGTCGTCCATCAGCACCACCATCGGAATGTGGAAGGTGTCACAGAGTTGGACCAGTCGCGTCGACTTCTCAGCGGCGGCGACATCCATCGAGCCGCCACGGTGAATGGGATTGTTGGTCATCACCCCAACCGGGTAGCCATGCGCCCGCGCCAGGCCGACGATCCGCGACATCCCGTAATCCGGCGCGATCTCGAAGAACGAGCCCGCGTCCAGCACCCCCTCCAGCATCACGCGCGGGTCGTACGGTCGTCGTTTGTTGCGCGGAATCAGCGTCAGCAGGCGTTCGTCGCGGCGGTTGGGATCGTCGCTGCTGTCGCCCCGCGGCGGCATCTCCCAGACGTTGTCGGGCAGATAGCTGAGGAACTGTTTGACCTGCGCGATCGCGTCCGGCTCGTTCGCGGCGACGTTGTCGACGACGCCGCTGATCCGCGTGTGCACGGCGTATCCGCCCAGATCTTCTTTGTCGATCTCGAGCCCCAGGGCCGCTTTGACGACCGGCGGACCACCGGGGAAGACCTGACCGGTGCCCTTGGCGATCACGCTGAAGTGGCTCAGGCAGGGGATCGGCGCGAGGCCGCCGGCCGCCGGGCCGAGCACCGCGGACGCGACCGGCGCAATATTGAGGATCTTGCAGAAGTTCCCGAAAAACGCGCCATCCGGGATGTACGTCCGGCCCAGATCGGAGAACTCCGTCACGCTGCCGCCCGCGCCGTCGATCAGGTTCACCGTCGGCAGCCGCAGCTCCGTGGGGCTGGGGTGCCCGTGCCCGATGTCGACGCCGCCGTCGTCGGTGCGAGCGGAGCCGCCGCGAACCGTGAAGTCCTGCCCGCTGACATAGACGCGCCGGCCGTTCACCTTGGCCAGCCCACGCACGCTGCTGACCGGCGTGAAGCTGGCCAGCTCGCCGTCTTCGTCGTAGGTCGCCCGCCCCTGCAGCTTGCCCATCTCGTCGAAGCTGCCCGGGTCGGCCAACAGCTCGATTCGCTCCCGCACAGTGAGCTTGCCCTGCCGATGCTGCCGCTCAATGCCCGAGGGGCCGCCCATCGCCTCTTTCAGCGCGTGGCGACGCGCCAGCTCGTCGATCTCTTGCTGCCAGCTCATGGATCACTCCCCTGCTGATTCCGCCACGCCGCCGGAGCGCAGACCGCCGTCAGGATACGTGCGCCCCCGTCCCCACGATCCGCCGCCGCCCCGCCGGATGCGGGCTCCAACGAACTCAGCGACGACCGAGGAATCCGATTCCTAATGGCTCCCCCCGCGGGGGAGCTGTCGCGCAGCGACTGAGGGGGAGGCCCGCGCACGCATCGGCTGAGGGGGCCGCACTCCCGCTCGTATGTACGCGCTGGCTCGGGAGCTCGGCCTTCGGCATCTCCCCCCGCAGAGCGGGGGGAGAGGGGATCCGGCTTGTTCAGAGGATTCCTACGGCGTGGGCGCCAGCGTCACCCCGATCTGGACGACGTTGATCAGGCTCCCATCGAGGACGGAATCCTCGAAGATCTGCACGCAGGCCGCGGTCTCCACTGCAACGGTCACGGGAATCTCGGCCGCAAAGGCGCCGAAGTAGGGCCCGCCCGTCTCGGCGGTCGTGTGCGTGTCAGCGAGGCTGTCACCGTCGGCGGCCAGGATGCGAATGCGGACGTTGCCCTCAAACACACGCGCCAGGCCGGCCACCGGCACGACGCCGGTGAGCCGCTCGCCGGCGCCCGGGCCCTGCACGATCATCGACGGGTCGACAGGATGGGGCGGGCCGGGGTTGAGCGGGCAGGCGGTGGGGGCGGGGAGGAGCGGGACGCGCAACTCCGTCGCCGCCCGAGCCAAGAGAAACAGACCGCTGCCGCGGTCGACCGCGATCAGCCGACGCAAGCCGTCGGGCAGCCCACGCGCATCACCGATCCAGCTGTCGTCGCTTGGGTCATACGCCCAGATACTGTCCAGCAACGGCGCCGAGGCCAGGATCGCGCTCGAAGTTGTGGGGCCGCCAAACCACCCGACGAGACTGAGGCCTTCGGGAACGGCGAGCAGCGCGGGGGCCTCGAACGCGCGCACGAGCTCGAGTTCGTTGTCACTCAGGCGGAACTCCTGCGCGACGTTGAGGGTGGGGCAGCAGAACGGATCGTCGTCGGCGAAACCGGTGAAGTCGATCCGGACTGCTTCGCCGACGAACACGAGTCCCTGTAGACGGATGCGGTCGCCCAGCGCCCGCAGCGCGACGGACCGCAGGACGCCGCCGCCGTCGCGCATCACCAGATGCAGGTCGTAGAATGTCCCGGACCCGCCGGCGTTCGTCGCCAGCACGACTGCGGCGGCGCTCTCGCCGCCGATCGCGCCGAAGGCGGCGCGCTGGAACTGCACCATGACCTGGGCTGCCGAGTCGGGCTCGACGGGTTCCGTGTGGGTTCCATCGGCCAGCGCGGCGGCATCGTTGGTCGCGAACTCATTCGGATACGTCAGGTTGCGGAGTTCCTCGCTGGTGATCGGGCCAGGCGCGCTGCTCGAATCCGGCCCCTCGGCGCCGGCCGGCCGCGCATTCAGAACGATCACCGCAATGAGGAAGAGCGAAAGCAGCAGTAATGCACGGAAGCCGCGAAGTGGGGACGACACGTTTCGCTCCGCTCCCTGTAGCCGCTCCTCCGCCGTCCGCTCACAGGCAGCGTTAGCGGGGTTCCAGGCGGTACACATTGAGCGCCGTGTCGTGGAACATCTGCGCCCGCTCGTCCGCCGGGAACCCGGCGGTCAGCTTCATGAACTGATTCCACAGCACGGTGTAGCCGCACGACAGCTTGTCGACCGGGAAGTTGCTCTCGAACATGCAGCGGGACGGGCCGAACTGCTCAATCATGTACTCGTACCAGGGGCGGTTCGCGGCCAGCAGCTCGTCGGAGCTTGGCGCGCTGTCGCGCTCGTGCCAGCCGTAGCCGTTGAGCGTCATCTGGATGCCCCCGACCTTGGCGACCAGGTTCTGGCAGCTCGCCAGCTCCGCAATCGACTCGCGCCACACGGCGAAGACTTCGTCCCGGTGCCCCGCGTACGGCCCGATCCCGATCGGCCCACCGAGGTGGTTGAGGATGATCGTGGTCTCGGGGAAGGCTCGGGCGAGGTCGGTCAGCTCCGGAATCTGGGGGTGGTAGAGCCAGCCTTCGAAGCTGAGGCCGCGCTTGCCCAGCTCCGCGAAGCCCTCCCGGTAGGTCTCGTTGAGCAGCAGCTGCGGCCCCGGTTCGAGCCGCGAGTTCGGTACGTCGTCGTCGGCGTCCCAGCTCGCGTGATGACGGATGCCGCGGAAGCGCGGGCTCATCGCCATGTGCGCGTCGAGCACCTCGCCGACGGCCGCGCCGAGGTTCAGATTGGCGTGGCCCACGATCCCGCTACAGGCGCGCATCTCGCCGTAGTTGCCGCTCGCGCTCTGGGCCGCGACGCCGGCCACGAACTCGGTCTCGCCCACCGGACTCAGCGGCTCCGGCCCGTCGCCGCGATACATCGAGCCGCACTCGATGAAGACGGTCTGGCGCACATTCAGGTCGGCGGTGTCCTCAAGCAGCTCGTCAAGAAAGTACCGCGAGCGCGGGAAGTCCCACAGGTGGTGGTGCGGATCGATGATCGGCAGGTCCGGCTCGACAGCCGTTTCATACGTCGTCGCGAGCCATGCTGAGTTGGAAGTGACCACCGTTGCGCCTCTGTTTGACATCGATTGTCGTGGGAGTTTAGCGGTCGGGCTTGCGCTGCTGATCGTAGCCCTGCACGCCTGCTCGCAACTCCCGGGTCCCCGTCATTCCTGCGGGTCCCCGTCATTCCTGCGGATCCCCGTCATTCCTGCGCAGGCAGGAATCCATGCGACCCCGATCGTGTGATGCGCCGCAGACCCCCGACGGCCCGCCCAACCTCCAGAACCGGCCAACGGGGCCCCCGGCGCCGTCGAACATGTAGAGCGCACTCGAACCGACTCAGCCCGCCTGGATTCCTGCCTGCGCAGGAATGACGGGGCGGCACGGAACGACGGGCTGCGTCGCGTGACGGGACTGAAGGCTGGCTGGTTGGTTACTCCAGGTTGTACACCCTTGCCGCGTTGTCGTGCAGCACCTTGCGCAGGATCTCCTCCGAGATGCCCGAGCTGTCGAACTTGCGATCGAGGTTCTCGCTCGCCGTCTCCGAGAACTCGAACGCGCCCGGCGTGATGCTGGTCGGGTGCGGGAAATCCGTCTCGTACATCACGTTGTCCTGGATCAGGTCGATGATCCGCAGCGCCGAATCCTGCTCGAACCAGAAGCTCCCGTAGACCTGGCGGCGGAAGTACTCGCTGGGCAGCAGGTCGCGCTCGGGGTGCGCCTTGTCCAGGCCCAGGTTGATCCACTGCCAGTCCATCGATTCCAGCAGGTAGGGGATGTAGCCGATCCCGCTCTCGACCGAGACGAAATCCAGGTCCGGGTAGCGGTGGCAGAGCCCGCTGAAGATCACCTCGGAGATCGCGTCGGTGTTGCCGAGGAAGCCCATGATCGTGAGCTTCACGAGGTTGGTCGCCGGGTCGTAGCCGGGCCACACGTTCATCTCCCGGCCGGCGTCGATGTGGAAGGTGATCGGCAGGCCGGCGTCCTGGGTCGCGTTCCAGATCGGGTCCCAGTGCGGGTCGGCCAGCCAGGGCAGGTTGTAGCCGTCCGGCTGGTAGGTCATCATCACCGACTTATGGCCCGCAGCCGCGTTGCGCTCGATCTCGGTCACGCAGGCGGGGATGTCCCAGAGCGGCAGCGAAACCTGCGCCAGCAGGCGCTCGGGGTCGGCGCTGCACCAGTCGGTCAGGAAATCGTTGTAGGCGCGGCAGCATTCCAGCGCTAGGTCCGGTTCGTCGCGCGCGATGTTGAGGTACTGGCGGCTGCCCCCGACGTTGGGGAACAGCAGGTTGGCGTGGACCCCCACCTCGTCCATCAGCTTGAGCCGCGCCTCGGCGTTGCTGGCGGCCAGGTGGGCGTCGGCCAGGGTGTGCGGGTGACCGGGCCAGTGCTGGTCGTGGCCCGACCAGGCCAGCAGCGCGGTCGGCATGCCCGGCTTGCCGTTGACGACCCAGATGTCATCGTCGGACGCGCGGTCGATACTGATCCTCGCCACCACGTCCGCGTCGCCGGCGGCGCCCGCCGCGCCGGCCTTCACCACGTGCGGGATGCGGTCGCCCCACTTCGCGGAGACGCGCGAGGTCCAGACGTCCTCCGGCTCGGAGATGTGTGTGTCGACGTCGATGACTTGGATGCGGTCGGTAATGGCGGAGGTCACGGCGAGCTACTTTCCCTCGCCCACCGCAGAATCCCCGCGGCGCGGGCGATCAGCGCCAGCCTAGTGATTCCCGCGCGGTCCTGCCCCCCGCTCGTGCGCTACCGCTCAGCGCGGCACAGGCCGAGAGTCGCTCCCCCCGCGGAGACCTGCGCGTAATCCGCATTTCCCCTCTCCCCCCGCGAAGCGGGGGGAGATGCCGCAGGCAGAGGGGGGCTCCGCGCGCCCCCGCACCAGATATCGGAAGCTCCCCACCGTCACTTCGTGATACGGCCACCCGCAGGGAAGGTCGGAGCAGTGTGACTTATGTGCAGGTCTCCCGCGGGGGAGCTGTCGCGCAGCGACTGAGGGGGAGGCCGACGCCGACCTCGGCTGACCGTGCCATTCTCCCGCTCAGCGGGGGACTGGGCGAAAATCGCTCCCCCGCGGGGGAGCTGTCGCGCAGCGACTGAGGGGGAGGCCGACTTCCGATCACGCGATGTACTCGCGCAGGTGAATCCCCCGCGTCGGCTGCGGCATCTCATCGTTGCTGCAAAAGGGCGGAAGTGTCTTCCTGTGACTTGGGTTCCTCTCAGGCCAGCTCTTAACAGCGCAGGCGGCCAGCCCGCGTGGCGCCGCACCGAAGGGCAGCATTTTGCCGTCCTAGTTGAGCCTCTCGCACTCGATTGACCACGACCCAACCGCAGTGACCTCGAAGTACACAGTCCCGGCAGCCACATCGTCGAACAAGCTATCGCCAACCGTAAGGCGAGACGTTCCACTCCAGCTGGACTCGATCTCGTTCGCGTGCAGATCGCCGTAACTGCCATCGGACCCGTAGGACACAACGGCAAAGTTGTCGGGGCCGTACTGGTTGTCGTTACCAGAGACGGATGTCACGCATCGGTAGTTGCCCTCTGAGGCGTAGCCGCCGCTCACGTAGTCATCTCCCCGGCCCCGAGCCGAGAGGACCGATGAGTTTGCAGAGGACGCGGCCACCGGCTCCACCTCGATCGTCACGGGTGACGACTTGAGCCAGCGACCCACTCGCGCGTCGGCGGGGAAGAAGCGAGTTCGCGGCAGGATCCGCTCGCCGTCCTGCTCCAGCCCAAACTCGATCCGTCCGTCCTCGAGCTTCTGCGCGACGATCCTCACGTCCGACGTGTTGGTCAGGCTCTGCGAGAGCGCGAATCCCGTCGCCCCAACCAGCAATGCCACGGCGATCAGCGCTGCCGTGATGCGCTTCCCAGTCGGTCCCATGTCGATCTCCCTATCTGCAGCCAGGGCGTGTCATAGCCGTCGGGCCGGTAGGTCCTCATTATCGACTTGCGCCGGGGCTCGGCGTTACTTGCCGCCGCGCGACCGCTCAGCGCGTCAGCCCAGCACGATCGGGTTCACGATCGCTTCGGGCATGTTGCCCGTGACAACGGCCGCGACGTTTTCGCAGGCCAGCTTGCGCATCGCGTAGCGCGTCTCCGCGGTCGCCGTGCCCATGTGCGGGAACGTGATCACGTTGGGCAGCTTGACGATCGGCTCGTCCGGGTCGGGCGGCTCCTGCTCGAGCACATCCAGGCCGGCGCCCGCGATCTGGTTGGCTTCCAGCGCTTTGGTCAGGGCCACCTGGTCAACCGCTGGGCCGCGCGACGTGTTGATCAGGTAGGCGGTCGGCTTCATCAGCCCGATCTCGCGGTCACTGATCATGTGCCGCGAGCCGGGGTTGAGGTCGGTGTGGACGCTGACGAAGTCGGACTGCGCCAGCAGCTCGTCGAGACTGACCTTCTCGGAGGCGGGCGCGTCGGCCGGCGGGTCGTCGAAGATGTCGTACCAGATCGTCCGCATCCCGAGTGCCTGGCCGCGACGCGTGACCTCGCGGCCGATCCGTCCAAACCCGATCACGCCGAGCGTGTGTCCGGCCGGGTCGTGGGCCAGCGCCGGCAGCGGTTCGCGCCGCCCCCACGCGCCGCTGCGGGAGAAGTGCTCGTACTCCATCAGCCGCCGCGAGAGCATCAGCAGCATCGCCACCGTCAGGTCGGCGACGGCCGCGTTCAGCACGCCCGGAGTGTTGCAGAGCGCCACCCCGTGCTCAGTGAGGAACGGCACGTCGAACGCGTCGTATCCGACCGACGAGGTGGCGACCACCTTCAGGTCGGGCGCAACCGCCAGCACTTCCTCGTCGACCCGGATCATCGGGCTGAGCAGGATGCCGTCGGCGCCGGCGGCGGCCGCGAGGAAGCCCTGGCGCCCCGAACCCGGTGCGACCACCGTGACATCGCCGGCCGCGGCGAGGATTTCGTGCAGGTCGTCTTCAACGGGGATCGCCTGAACGATCTTCGGCATGGTGCTCCCTCTCGGCTGAGTGTTGGTCGTTGGTGAAGCTCAGCCGATGGTAGCCGCACGCGGCGTCCTGGCCCATCGGCCTGCGGCAGCCCCCCCAAACGTAGAGCAGGGGCAAGGACCCCTTAGCCTGCCACGTCGAAGACGATCACCGGATGGCTCGGGGCAGTGAACTCGCTCGGGAAATCACCGCGGCCCTCGTAGGTCACATTCGAAATGCCGAACTTGGCCATGTCTTCGATGCTGAACGTCCAGCCGGAAGCGCCCGACGCCTGGTAACGCGCGTAATTGGTGGGCATCAGCCCGTACACCAGCGCTTCGACGGATACACCGATCCGATCGAGGAAATCCTGTTCCACGGTCGAACCCTCGATCAACCACGTGAGCGACTCGCGGAGACTCGTCCGCAACCTGGAACGGTCTTCGCCGACGAGCTCGTGGCCGCGCTCCTGCTCCTGACGCGTGACTTCGCGATCGACGATCTGATCGATCAGCTGCTCAAGCGTGATGCCCCGGCTTTCAGCGATGTAGCGAGCCTGCTGCTCAGAGCCGTGCCAGGCGACCAGCGCGTCGGCGCGAATGACCTTCCGGGCAGCGGCTGCAAACACATAGTTTGCGCAGGATGAGAAACACAGCGTGTCCACCACAACGGTGATCTGATGTTCATGCACCCACGCGCCGATTCGCCGCCCCGCCATCGCCCCGCCTCCCGGCGAGTTGATCACCAGCGTGTCAACGAGCGTTTCCGCACCGAGCGCAACACGCAAGAGATTCTCCGCTGATACTGAATTGATGGCGCCGCTGTAGTAAATCGTCGCGCCCTCAAGCGCAATCTCGGCAGGCTGCATCAGCAGCCTCTGCAGATCCCGTCGGCGGTCCTGCTCCGCCGCAGATGACTGTGCATCAAGCTCATTGACGGAGCCATCGTCGCTGAAACGTTCGGGGGCGGTTGGCAGGGAGTCAGTGCACGCAGCCAACAGCGCCGCCAACAGCAGCGCCGCGAGGATGCCCACCAGACGGCCCGCCTGCGGCGTGAGCGACAGGGCCGTGCTCAGATCGCGGACTCTGACGTGGCTGGGCATCGGGACCGTTCGCTACTCGGGTGCGACTTCAGCCTACCCGCGGGAGTCAGCCCCCTCCTGGGACCTCCACGTCACCCACGGTCGACGCGAACACCGACGATCTCTGCCCGCCTCGCGCGGGCACCCGTCTAATCTGGAAGGCGCAAGGGACACGGGGCGGATCGTGATCGTCGTCCGGTTGCTCAAGGCGCGCGCGATGAATCGAACTCTGGCCCCACGATCGTGCTGGCTCCTGGCCGCGACGGTTGTCGCGGCGGTGGTCGCGTTCGCCGCCTGCAGCAGGGCCGACGACGAAGTCTCGCAACCCAGCGCGGTGGAGCAACAGGCGGCTGCGCCGTCGCCGACAGAGCCAGACAGCGCCGACGGCCCGACGGAGCAGACCGAGCAGCACGAGCAGGCAGCGGCGGTCACTGACGCCGGCGAAGCTCAGCAGCAGGTCTCGGCCGCAGCTGATCAGGCCGAGGAGCCGGCGCCGCAGGAACCGACTCAGGCCGACCCCGATGCCCCGTTCCACCCGGACACCGCCGATCTCACGCAGCTCGTCTTCTGGGGCCCGCTCGATGGCTACTTCGGGCTGCGGCTGCGAATCCCCGACTCGCTCCAGTTGCTGATCGAGCGGCTGCTCGACTCCGATTCGCCGGCCGTCGACAAGTATGTGATCGACCTCGCGGCGTTCCCCAATCCCTACCGCCGCCAGGTCATGATCTACCTGCGCGAGCGCTACGACTCGGAGGAATTGCTGACGATCTTCGAGTACCCGGAGATCTTCGACTTCGATCCGTCCGAGACGGTCACCCTTCCCTACCTCCGCTTCAAGCAGGCGCTCTTCGCGGGCCAGTTCACGGATATGGCGCAGATGATGGACCCCGACGCGCCGCTCACGATCGACCCGCGCGAGGTGATGTGGGGCGGCGTGCGGGTCGACGGCATCCCCCCACTGGAGTCCCCCGCCCAGCTCTTCCCCGAGCAGGCGGCCGACTGGCTCAACGACAGCGACGAGGTGATCGGCATCGAGATCAACGGCGACGCCCGCGCCTATCCGATCCGGATCATCGCCTGGCATGAGATGGTCAACGACACGATCGGCGGCGTACCCGTCTCGCTCGCCTACTGCACGCTCTGCGGCTCCGCAATTCTCTATCACGGTCGGGTTGGCGCGGAGGTCTACCGCTTCGGCACCAGCGGCCTGCTCTACCGCTCCAACAAGCTGATGTACGACCGCACCACGCGCACGCTCTGGAACCAGTTCAGCGGCAAACCCGCCTGGGGATCGCTGGTCGGGCAGGGCATTCGCCTGGAAATCTTGCCGGTCGTGCTCACGACCTGGGGCGACTGGCACGCCCGCCATCCCGATTCCACCGTGCTGAGCCTGGACACCGGCTTCGCACGCGACTACGGCCCGGGTGTCGCCTATGCGGAATACAACAGCAGCCCCAACACCTGGTTCAACGTGCCGATCCGCGACGAGCGCCTGGCCGCCAAGGACCACGTCTACGTGGTCCGCGTGGAGGAGTCGCTCACGGCTTACCCCACCGCCGTACTCGCTTCGCGCACGTTGGTCGAGGACGAAGTCGGGGGTCTCGCGATCGTCGTCGTTGCCACCGCGAACGGCAAGGGCGGTCGCTCCTACGAGGCCGGCGACGTGCGCTTCGCCCTGGCCGATCCGGTCGCCAACACCCTGACCGACACCGATGGCGGCGTCTGGAGCATCCGCGAAGACAGCCTGCAGGGCCCCAACGGCGCAACGCTCCCCCGAGTCAGCGGCCACAACGCCTTCTGGTTCGCGCTCCTGAATCAGACCACCAACGCCAGACTCTATGAGGGCTAGGAACGCCCTGAATGACTCCCCACGCAAACTCTCCCCCCGCTTTGCACCGGGAGATGTCGCTCGGATCCCCTCTCCCCCCGCAGAGCGGGGGGAGATGCCGAAGGCAGAGGGGGGCTCTCGTCCCGACCCACCGGCGGCGTGGCTGTATCTGGCCAAGCGGGGGCGCCCCCCTCTGTCACTCCGTGACATCTCCCCCCGCAGAGCAGGGGCAGAACGGCTCCGGCTCGTTCAAGGCTCTCCTCGGTGATCACGTCCTACCCTGACGCTGCAAACATGCGCCGCCAATCAAGGAGCGCGATCGATGCCCGAGATCATGGGGGGCGTGCGGATTCTCGATTTCACACAGGAGATCCAGGGACCGTGGGGCACCGCGATCCTCGCCGACATGGGCGCGGAGGTGATCAAAGTCGAGCGCCGTGAGACCGGCGAAGTCTCGCGCGGCACTGTCTCTCCCGACAATCCCGAACTCCACGGCCTCAGCCCCTACTTCACCGTGCACAATCGAGGCAAGAAGAGCATCACGCTCGACCTCAAGCGTCCCGAGGCGGTGCGGATTGTCCACCAGATCGCAGCGACCAGCGATGTGGTCGCCAACAACTGGCGCCCCGGCGTGCTCGAGCGGCTGGGCTTCGGCTATCGCCAGCTACGCGAGACGAAACCGGACATCATCTTCGTGACAGCGTCCGCCTTCGGCGCCCGCGGTCCCTGGTCGGCGCGCCCCGGCCGCGACATTCTGGGGCAATCCATGGGAGGCATCGTCAGCGTGACCGGTACCGCGTCCGAGCCGCATCCAGCCGGCTCCGCGGTAGCCGACCACACGGCCGGAATTGTCGAGGCGCTGGCCGTGCTCGCCGCGCTGCGTTACCGCGATCGGACCGGCGAGGGCCAGGAGGTCGATATCTCGCTCTACGGCACGGTGATCGCGATGCAGGCCTGGGAGATCACCCACCACGCCATGACGGGACGGCAGCTCACCCACGCCGGTCGCGGCCACACGCTGATCGGCGTCGGCACCTGGGGGGTCTTCCCGACCGCCGACGGCCATCTGAGCCTCGCCGGCGTGTTCCCCGGCCGCTGGCAAGAATTCTGTGAGCTGCTCGACGCGCCGGCGCTCGGACAGGATTCGCGCTTCACCACGCTCCAGGGGCTGACCGAGCACGCCGACGCCCTGCACGCGGCGCTGGACGAGATCTTCGTGCGACGGCCGACCCAGGCCTGGCTTGATCTGTTGGAGCCAGCGGAGATTCTGGTCGCCCCGGTGCACGACTACGCGGAGATCGTGCAGAGCGAGCAGGCCCGCGTCAACGGCTACATCCAGGAGCTCGATCATCCGACGCTCGGCCCGCTACCGGTCGTCGGTGCGCCCGTCGAGATGTCGGAGGCGCGGATCGCGCCGCGCGGCCCGGCGCCCGAGCTGGGCCAGCACACCGAAGAACTCCTACTCGAGTTGGGCTACGACTGGGACGAGATCACCCAACTCCGCGACGACGCCGTAATCTAGCTCAGCTCTGAACACTCCCGCTCCGCGGCGGGGGATGCCGCCCGGATCCCCTCTTCCCCCCGCTGACCACATGGAGTGGTCAGCGGAATCCCGATCCCATCTCCCCCCGCAAAGCGGGGGGAGATGTCACGGAGTGACAGAGGGGGGCTCGCAGCCCTCCGCCCGCCTCACCCCTGCTCCGCGCCCTCGAACAGCACCTCGCGCATCAGCTTGCCGCTGTTCCGGCAGCGCTCGAAGTCGGCTTCGAGCAGCCGTCCCTGGGGCGCCGGCGCATGCGTGAAGTGGCCGTATTCGTCCTTCCCGCTGACGTGCGCGACGAGCGGTTTGATGCCGCTGCGTTGGCTCATTGAGGGCGTGATGTAGCGCAGCGCGACGCCCATGCGGCGGTCGTCGCTGCCGTTCGGATTGGAGGCGTGGAAGAGGTGCCCGTGGTGTAGCGACACCTGCCCGGGCCGCAGCACCACATCGGTCGCATCGGCCTCGTCGACTTCGACCTCGATCTCCTGCCCGCGGGTCAGCAAATTCTGCTCCGCGTGCGTGTCGAAATGCGGCACGATCGGTTGCTTGTGGCTGCCCGCCACGAAGCGCATGCAGCCGCTCTCGATCGTCGCAGGCGAAAGCGCGACCCAGGCGGTCACCTCCTGCTGCTGGTCGAGTCCCCAGTACGTGAGGTCCTGGTGCCAGCTGACGTAGTCCGGCGTGCGCGGCTCCTTGATGAAGAAGCCGCTGCCCCAGACGAGCAGGTCGGGGCCGAGGATCTGGGATACCGCGTCGATCAGCCGCGGATGCCGGACCAACTCGGCGAACGAGGGCAGCAGGTGGGCGGGACTCGAGCGCAGCAACGCGAGCTCCCCGGGTCGGTCGGCGAGTTCGGCTTCACCCGCTTCGAAATCGGCCCGAAGCTCCGCAGCTTCAGCCTCGCTGAGGATCTCCACGGGAAAGAAATACCCGTCGCGCTCGTATGTCTGCGCAATCTCCGAGGTCAGTGTGGTCATGGTTCGCGTTGCTCCGCTATGCGGCGTCCTGCGCCGATTGGTGGATGTCCGGCGGCGCTGGCTTGGTCAGCGTCTGGGGCATCTGCATGATTGCTCCCGCTCTGTCGTGAACAGGGTACCGAGCACGACCCGGCTACTCGGCCGCAACATTCGCCTGCTCGGCGGCATCAGCGGCATCGGCATCGTCGAGCATCTCCCAGATCGGTTCGAAGCTGAACTCGAAGCGGCTCAGCACCGATTCGCCGTCGATCCGCTCGGGGCGCTCGCGCTCCTCCGGCTCAGTGCCGGCGCGGTAGATCCAGACCCTGCGCGACTCGGGGTCGATCAGCCAGCCGAGCTGGACGCCGAAGTGCAGCCAGCCGACCATCTTGTCCTGCTGCGACGTGAGCGACTGATCGGGCGGGACGATCTGCGCCACGAATGTCGGGCAGAGATTCCAAAAGCCGCGGAGCGGCGCGGACCCGCCGACGGCGGCGAGCTGCTCAGGACTGATCCACGACACGTCGGGCTCCCACTCAGGGTTGCGGCCCTCATCGTCGAGCAGGTTGTACCCGGCTTGTGAGTCCTCCGCGACTCCACCGCCGATGTCCTCCGACCAGATCTCGAGTCGCGCCCCGAGCCGGATGCAGATCCACGAACACCAGCCGCCTGAACCCATGTTGATCACCAGTTCACCGGAGAGACCGCGTTCGACTCGCCAGCCCGGGTTCAGTTCGTCGAGCTGCTCCAGCGTCGCGTCGTCCAGCGTCCAGTCGCCGGGCAGGCAAAGCGAAAGCAGCGCCTGCGGAACGGGCGGGGCCGCGGCCTCGATCTCCGGCGGCGCTTCCTTGGTCAGCGTCTCAGCCATCGCGCCGGCTCCTTCCGCCAAGTCGTGAACAGGGTACTCAAGCCCGCGCCTGCCAGCGTTGCCCCGATGATCCGCGCCCGGACCGCGCGCCGATCCGCGTTCGTCGCGCGTCGAGACGACCTATCTGAACGGGGAAGCGTTGGAGACGCACCGGTGGTTCAAGCTGAGTAGCACGCGAGGACGGCTCGTGCTCATCTCCCGAGAGTGGCAGCTCACCACTGTCGGCGATCAATGATGTCGTGCCGGCAGTTGTTGCGGAAGATGATCGTGTCGCCGTGGCGTTCGTAGGTAACGCGAATGGAAGTCGAGACGTAAGAATCCCAGAGTCGTAGGCGGCGATCGAGCAGGTGTGAGTTCAAGCCTCGATTTGTGGGATCGTTCATGACGAGATCCATTGTTCGGATCACGGCGTCGGCGATCTCCGGGGAGCGACGTTTCTTGCGCTCGAGCTGCCGCGCGAATCGGGGTGTGATCTCCGGCTCTGGCGGCAACGCTACAACCGCCGCAGATATTCAAGCGCATCGTCCGGGTTATCGAACGTGAGCGTTCGCCCCAGCCGAATGTCCTCGTCGGCTTCGCGCTCGCCGGCCTGCCATTCTTCGGTCCAGAAATAGGCCGTCTCGGGGTCTGTGCGGCGCGCTTCGTCGAACGCGGCGAGATGTGCGTCGTACTGCTCACCGTCGCCGGACGCCGTCGGGGCGTCCACCTCATCCTGAGCGGTGTCTGCTACCGGTTCAGATGCCATGACGCACTCCCGTCAGCGGCCACCCTACGCCCGCGGCAGACCCAGCCCCCGCGTGGCGATGATGTTGCGCTGAATCTCGTTGGTGCCGGAGTAGATCGTGCTGGGCACCGCCAGCAGATACTGCTCAGGCATGTCGCCGGCCCACGGCGCCGTCGGCTCCTCGGGAATCAGCTGGCCGCTCAGACCGAGCATCTTGATCCCGTAGTTGTAGATCTTCTGGCCCAGCTCCGACTGGAAGATCTTGACCACCGAGGCCTCGTAGTTCGGCACCTGGCCCATCGACTGGATGTGGCCGATCCGGTAGCCGAGGTACTTGGCGACGTTGTTGGAGATCACCAGGTCGGCGAGGCCGAGCCGGTAGTCCTCGCGCTTGTCCGAGCCGCCGTTCTGCAGGTACCCGCTCAGCTGCTCCAGCGTGCGCCGCTGGCCGGCGGTCGTGCTGATCCCCGAACGCTCGAAGTCGAGCAGCGTCATGCCCACGTACCAGCCGCGGTTCTCCTCGCCGATGAGGTTGCGCGCCGGCACGCGCACATCCTCGAAGAAGACCTCGTTGAAGTGGTGCCGCGAGGCCATGTTGATCAGCGGCCGGACCGAGAGGCCCGGCGTGCTCTTGATGTCGTCGATCAGCAGGAACGAGATCCCGCGGTGCTTGGGCGCGTCGGGGTCGGTCCGTACCAGGCAGAACATCTGGTTGGCGCGGTGCCCGCCCGAGGTCCAGATCTTCTGCCCGTTGATGATGTAGTCGTCGCCGTCGCGCACGGCCCGGGTCTGCAGGCTGGCCAGGTCCGAGCCGGAGCCGGGCTCGGAGTAGCCCTGGCACCAGATGTGCTCGCCGGAGGTGATCTTCGGCAGGTAGTTCGACTTCTGCTCGTCGTTGCCGTGGATGATCAGGGTCGGGCCGATCATGCCCACGCCGAAGCCCCGCGTCCCGGTGTCGGGCGCGCCGTGGTAGCCGAACTCTTCGTTGAAGACCATCTGCTCGGTGATCGATGCGCCCAGACCGCCGTACTCGGTCGGCCAGGCCGGCGCGATCCAGCCGCGGTCGGCCAGCTTGCCGTTGAACTCCTTCGCGCGCAGGAAGTCGTCCTCCGACGCCTCGCCGGAGCCGCCCGGTCCGGCCGGTCCGTCCATCGCCGGGATGTGGTCCAGCAGGAAACTGCGCACGTCGCCGCGCAGTGCTTCCTCAGTCTCAGTGAATCGCAGTTCCACGGCTACCTCCCAGGCTCAGCTGCTGTCGTCGGTTCGTCAGGGTGGGAGAGCGGACTCCCCGCCGTGACTCCTTGCCTCGAACGATACCGCAGGAGCGCTCTGAATGACTCTCTCCCCCGCTGACCACATTGAGTGGTCAGCGGAATCCCGCTCTCAATGGCTCTCCCCCGATGACCACATTGAGTGGTCAGCGGAATCCCGCTCTCAACCGCTCTCCCCCGCTGACCAGATTGAGTGGTCAGCGGAATCCCGCTCTCAATCGCTCTCCCCCGCTGACCAGATTGAGTGGTCAGCGGAATCCCGCTCTCAATCGCTCTCCCCCGCTGACCAGATTGAGTGGTCAGCGGAATCCCGCTCTCAATCGCTCTCCCCCGCTGACCAGATTGAGTGGTCAGCGGAATCCCGCTCTCAATCGCTCTCCCCCGCTGACCAGATTGAGTGGTCAGCGGAATCCCGCTCTCAATCGCTCTCCCCCGCTGACCAGATTGAGTGGTCAGCGGAATCCCGCTCTCAATCGCTCTCCCCCGCTGACCAGATTGAGTGGTCAGCGGAATCCCGCTCTCAATCGCTCTCCCCCGCTGACCAGATTGAGTGGTCAGCGGAATCCCGCTCTCAATCGCTCTCCCCCGCTGACCAGATTGAGTGGTCAGCGGAATCCCGCTCTCAATCGCTCCCCCCGCGGGGGAGCTGTCGCGCAGCGACTGAGGGGGAGGGCGGAAGGCTGATTAGACGCCAAGCCGCGCACGGTAACGCCGGCTCAGCGCGACGCACTCCCCCTCTGCCTGCGGCATCTCCCCCTCAGGGGGCGACATTGGGAAGAGATCGGATGCCCCTGAACACATTTGGTGTTCAAGGGGGGATCCGCCCTGTTCACAGGCTCCCTAGCCCGGCATCAATGCCCGGATCTGCTCGCGCACTCGCGCCGCCGCGAGTTCGGGGTCCCGCTCCGCCGTCAGCATCCACAGAATCGCCGTATCGAGCCCCGCATCAAAGAAGCGCTCGATCTGCGCGCGACAATCCTCCGCGCTGCCGGTGATGATCAGGTCGTCAACGACGTTCTGGGGGATCGCGGCCCCGGCGCCGCGGCGGTCGCCGGCGTCCCAGGCTTGCCACATCGGCGACAACGCTTCGGCACGCCCGAGCCAGGTCTGGAACGCGCGATAGAGCGGGACATTGAGGTAGGTGGTGATCACGCGCCGGGCGTGAGCGTCCGTAGCGTCCGACGGCGGGTCGATCACCATTCCGATCCGCGCAACCACTTCCACCGACTCAGGGTCGCGTCCGGCCGCCGACGCCGCCTCCCGCACCACCGCGGCCGACTGCGCGATGTCGTCCGCCGCGACCCAGGTCAGCGCGACGCCGTCGCCGACCGTGCCCGCGAGCTGCAACATGCGCTGCTGCAGTGCGGCGATGTAGATCGGCGGCGCCTGCGCGGGCGGCCGCCCGATCCGGAAGCCGTTGACGTTGAGCGTTTCTCCCGCGAACGACACTCGCTCGCCGCCCAGCGCAGAGCGCAACACCTCGACCGACTCCCGCACCCGCGTCAGCGGTCGTTCGAACGTCGTGCTGTTCCAGCCCTCCACTATCGGGGGCGACGATGCGCCCACGCCCAGGCAGAATCGCCCCGGCGCCAGCTCCGACATCGCCGCTGCGCCAAGCGCGAGCGTGCCCGGGCCGCGCGTGAACACATTGATGATCGCTGTGCCCAGACGCATCGTCGTCGCCTGCGCCGCGACCGCCAGCGGCAGGAAGCCGTCGGTCTCCGCCACCTCCTCGGACCACGCGTCGCTGTAGCCGAGTTGTTCAGCTTCGGCCAGCAGTGGGCCCAGCTCGCCCAACGCGATGCCAGGCAACGGAAGCGAGATTCCCCAGCGTCGGGCTGCCACGCTGCCTCCCCCTTTCGATTCGGCGCGTTCAGGCGCCCCGCTCTGCGATCTCCCAGCCGCTGTCGGCGTACTGACGCACGAATGGGCCGTATTCCAGCGCGCTCTCGGAGGCGGCGTTTCCGCGCACCCCGCGGAGGTAGACCCCCTGCAGGATGCTCGCTATCCGGAAGCACGCGAAGGCCAGGTAGAACGGCCAGTCGTCCACGCCGTCCCGCCCGCTGTGGCGACAATACTCGGCCACGAATGCCGCCTCGCTGGGGATGCCCAGGGCGTCCAGGTCGGCGCGCCCCAGCGAGGCCCCCCACGGCGAGTCGGTGTGATAGGCGAGGCAGAACCAGGCCAGATCCGCCAGCGGATGTCCGATCGTCGACAGTTCCCAATCGAGCAACGCCACCACGCGCGGCTCGTCGGGGTGCAGCAGCATGTTCTCCAGCCGCACATCGCCGTGCGCGATCGACGTCGCGCCGTCGTCCGGGATGTTCGCCGGCAGCCAGGCGGCCAGACGCGCCATCGACGCAATCGAGTCCGTCTGAGCGGCGTCGTACTGGCCGGTCCAGAGCCTGATCTGTCGTTCGTAATACCGGTCCGGGCGGCCGTAGTCGCCCAGCCCGACTGCCTGATAGTCGACCGAATGCAGCGCCGCCAGCACGCGAGCTGCGTCCCGGTACACGCCGGCGCGTTCGTCCGGCGCGCAGCGTTCGAGTTTCGGCGAGCGATAGAGCCGCGCGGCGACATAGTCCATCACGAAGAACGGCGTCCCGATCACCGACGGGTCGTCGCACGCGATCCGGGTCAATGGCACCGGCACGTCGGTATCGCGCAGCGCCGTCAGAATGCGGTACTCGCGGTCGACCCGGTGGGCGCCGCGCACCAGCTCACCGGGCGGCTGCTTGCGCAGCACGTAGCGGTGCGCGTCCGTCTCCACCAGGTACGTCGGGTTCGACTGTCCGCCTTCGAACTGGCGCACCCGCAGCGGCCCTCCGGCGAAGCCCTCCAGCTCCGACTCCAGGTAAGCCAGCAGCGCCGATTCGTCGAAACGGTGCGCTTCGCGAATCTCAACCAGTTGCTCGTCGCCGCTCACTGGTGCTTCCGCAGCTCCAGCCTGGCGACCGCCTCCAGGTGCACCTGGTCGGGGCCGTCGGCGATCCGCAACGTCCGCTGGTTCGCCCAGGCGGCGGCCAGCCAGGTGTCGCCGCTCACCCCCATCCCGCCGTGCACCTGGATCGCGCGATCCAGCACGTTCAGCGCGACGTTTGGCCCGACGACCTTGATCGCCGCGATCTCCGCGCGCGCCGCCTTGTTGCCCACCGTGTCCATCATGTGGGCGGCGTGCAGTGTCAGCAGTCGCGCCTGGTCGATCTCCAGCCGCGACCTCGCGATGTCCTCACGCAGCGACCCCATCTCCGCCAGCCGCTTTCCGAACGCCACTCGGTTGAGCGCCCGTTCGCACATCACCTGTAGCGCGCGCTCGGCCACCCCCACGCTGCGCATGCAGTGGTGGATCCGGCCGGGCCCCAGGCGCGCCTGCGCGATCTCGAAGCCGCGCCCGTCGCCGGCGATCATGTTCGCCGCCGGGACGCGAACGTCCTCGAAGCTGATCTCGGCGTGTCCGTGCGGCGCGTCGTCGTAGCCGAAGACGGTCAACAGGCGCTCGATCGTGACGCCGTCGGCGTCGCGCGGGACCAGGATCATCGACTGTTGCTGGTGCCGCGGCGCGTCCGGGTCCGTCTTGCCCATGAAGATGAAAAACGTGCAGCGCGGGTCACCCACCCCCGACGACCACCACTTGCGGCCGTTGATCACATACTCGTCGCCGTCGCGCGTGATCCGCGCCTGCACGTTCGTCGCGTCCGAAGACGCCACGTCCGGCTCGGTCATGCAGAAGGCCGAGCGGATCTCTCCATCGAGCAATGGCTGCAGGTACTCTGCCTTCTGATCGTCGCTGCCGAAGCGGGCCAGTAGCTCCATGTTGCCCGTATCGGGCGGCGAGCAGTTGAAGATCTCCGGCGCCATCGGCGAGCGGCCCATCTCCTCACAGAGATACCCATACTCGAAGTTGGACAGCCCGGCGCCGTCCTCGCTGTCCGGCAGGAACAGGTTCCAGAGCCCCTGCGAGCGGGCTTGCGTCTTCAGCTCCTCGATCAGCGGGATCGGCTGCCAGCGGTCGCCCTCGGCGATCTGGTCCAGGAACACCGACTCGTTCGGATAGATGTGCGCCGCCATGAACTCGCACAGCCGGCCGTGAACGTCCTGCGCCTGGTCCGAGAGCTCCACAAGCATCCACGCCCCTCTTCCGCGATCGACCTGCCCGGCCGATCCATCGCGCAGAGTAGCGCCGCTACCGCAAATGCCCCGCGGACGACGGGTCCCTGGAACGTGGAGCGGGAGACGGGATTCGAACCCGCGACCCTCTGCTTGGGAAGCAGATGCTCTACCGACTGAGCTACTCCCGCCCGCGGTTCGAAATCGAGTCTACCGTCCCAACCGACACAGGCACGAGCCGCAGCACACGCGCTCAGCTCGGATCGGCGTCCCAGCGATACGCCCGCCGTGCATTCTCAACGTGGAAATCCCGCACCACCGACTCGCGCAGCGCCAGCGCGTCGATCTCATCGCGGGCGCGCTGCCAGGGGATCGTCGGGTACTCGGTCCCGAACATCATCTTCTTGCTGCCGCGCGTGTTGATGAACCGCACGAAGCTCGGCTCCCAATACTTGGGCGCGACCGATGTGCACGACATGTAGACGTGCTCCCAGTGGGCGATCGTGGAGATCGCCTCATCGATCCACGGCTGACCGCAGTGCGTCATGATCAGCCGCAGCTCCGGGAAGTGGAACGCGACCTCGTCGTAGTGGATCGGGTTCTGCACCCAGCCGGGTCGGCGCGGGCCCGGCATGCCGGCGTTCATCGAGACGGCGATCTCGAGCTCCAGCGCCTTGACGTAGAACGGCCAGTAGACGCGGTCGGTCGGCGGCAGGCTGTAGCGGAACGGCGGGATCCGCAGGCAGCGCACCCCGTAGCGCTCGTGATAGTCGACCACACGCCGGATCTCGTCGTAGCCGCGCAGCGGGTCAACGATCATCGCGGGCAGAATCTTGTTCGGGTAGCGGGCGTGCGCATCGCCCACCCACTCCGCGTGGTCGGGCTCCATGATCGAGATCACGCAGGCGCCGATCTCGGCCTCGCCGAGCTGCTCGAGCAGCTGCTCGGGCGAGCTGATCGCCTCGCGGTCGTCAATGTCTTTGAAGAGGTGACGCAGCCCGCCGCCGTCGTCCGCGTTGAGAAAGCTCGAGTTGACGAGCGAATCGATCGCCCTGATTCGGTTGGCCATGGCGAGAGCATACCGTCGCGCTTGAGCGAGACCGCAACCCGGCGGGCGACGCAGGTCCACTCCTATACTCGGCGCCGCAACGTAGGGAGCGCGGACCATGGCAGTCGAGTTCTGGACGATGGGCGGCGGCCGCCCGACGAGCGACGATCCGGCCGTGTTCGACGGCGTGAAGCAGGCGGTCAGCGCCGAGCAGCTCGGCTACGACGGGATCGTCTACGTCGACAGCCAAAACCTGGTCGCCGACTGCTACGTCTCGATGGCGCTGGCGGCGCACGCGACGACCCGAATCCAGCTCGGCACCGGCGTGACCAACTCCTATACGCGCCACCCCGCGGTCACCGCGTCCGCGATCGCGGCGATCCAGGCCGAGAGCCGCGGCCGCACCCACCTGGGCATCGGCCGCGGCGATTCGGCGCTCGCTCATCTGGGCCTCGCGCCCCACGCGGTGACGCCGTTCGAGCGCTACCTCAAGGAACTGCAGGCATACCTGCGCGGCGAGGAAGTCCCGTTCGAGCAGAGCGATGTGGACGCGTTGGGCCTGGCCGACACGCCGGTCGCCAGCCGGATCGCCTACATCCCGGCGATGGGGCCGAAGGTCCCGGTCGATGTCGCGGCGACCGGCCCGCGCGTGATCGCAGCGGCCGCCCGCCACGCCGACCGGATCAGCTTCAACGTGGGCGCAGACGTCGAACGCACCCGTTGGGGCATGGACGTGGCGAGAGAGGCCCGCGTCGAGGCGGGCCTGACCCCCGATATCCCGTTCGCCGCCTATCTCCCGCTGGCCGTGCACGACGATCCCGAGGAGGCGATGCGGATCGGCGCCGGCCAGGTCTCGCTGTTCGCACGCTTCTCGACCATGTACGGCACGGTGCTCGGTCCGGCGAGTGACTCACAACGTGAGGTGTTCGGGGCGATCCACGAGAACTACGACATGCACGAACACGGCCGCCCCGGCAGCGCGCAGGCGGAGTCGATCACGGCCGAGTTCGAGCGCGGCTTCGGCATCTTCGGCCCGCCCGACTACTGCGTCCAACGCCTCGGCGAGCTGGTCGAACTCGGCATCGATCGCTTCATCCTGCGCGGCTCCCCGCTCGATCCCGCCAGCCCCGACACCAAATCCAGCGAGCGCTTCGTCCGCGAGGTCGTCCCCCAGCTCTAGAAAAGCCCCGACCGCCCCCAACTGCTCCCCCCGCGGGGGAGCTGTCGCGCAGCGACTGAGGGGGAGGCTCCCAACCCCGCCAGCTTGCGCCGTCGCAAGACCCCGCCCCCGTCACCACATACACCCACGTCAGCGAGTCCAGACCGCCCCCAACTGCTCCCCCGCGGAGACCTGCGCGCAACCTCCATTTCCCCTCTCCCTCCCCCGCACAGCGGGGGGAGATGAGTGATATAGCAACTGTGTTGAAGATCAACTCAGTCAGCGCTGTTAGCACCCTGTCCGTCATTCCTGCCTGCGCAGGAATGACGGAACCAGCAGCTCCTGAGCCAGCGCGAACATACAAGGGGGGCCTTCCCCCCGTCACCACATACACCCACGTCAGCGATTCCAAACCGCCCCCAACTGCTCCCCCCGCGGGGGAGCTGTCGCGCAGCGACTGAGGGGGAGGCTCCCAACCCCGCCACCACCCCCTACCAAGTATCAATATTCGGCCGCCGCCCCCGCCGAATCGGCTCCGGATTCTCGCAAGCCATCAGCCCACGCACGATCCAGCGACGCGTCTCCGCCGGATCGATCACGCCGTCGTTCTCGTGCACCGATGCGGCGTTGACGCCCTTGCCGCGCCGATAGGATTCGGCGACGAGCGCCTCGTAACGGGCGGCTCGCTGCTCGATGTCGTCGATCGCCGCGAGTTCGGCGCGCTGACCGAGCCGCACCGCCGCCTCGAGGTTCATCCCGCCCAACTCAGCGGTCGGCCAGGACAGCGCCCAGAGCGGCGCGCGCGAGCTGCCCGTCATCATCGCCTGCGCGGCCAGGCCGTACGACTTGCGCAGGATCACCGTGAAGCGCGGAGACTGCACGTTCGCCAGCGTCACGAACACGTTGTTGCACTTGCGCGCCAGGCCGGTCCGTTCGATGTCGGGACCGACCATCATCCCGGTCGTGTCGACCAGCACCAGGATCGGGATGTTGAAGCAGTCGCAGAGCTGGGCGAAGCGGCACATCTTGTCCGCCGCGTCGCTGTCCACCGCGCCGCCGAGGTGCTCGTTGTTGTTCGCGATCACACCGACCGGGTGGCCCTCGATCCGGACCAGCGCGGTCACCACGCCGACGCCGAACTCCCCGCGCAGCTCGAGCACCGAGCCGCTATCGCTGAGTTGATCGACCACCTTGCGGATGCTGAAGGGCCGCTTGCGGTTCTCCGGGATCGCGTGGCGCAGGAGGCGCTGATCGGCGCACTCCCAGTCGGCAACCGAGCCCTGGAAATAGGACAGGTACTGCTTCGCGGCGGCCACCGCCTCATGCTCGTCGTCAACCAGGATATCGATGCTGCCCGCCGGTCCCAGGTCCGACATCGGGCCGATCTCCTCGGGCGTGAACAGGCCCAGCCCGCCGCCCTCGATCGTCGCCGGGCCGCCCATCCCGATGTTCGCGTCGCGCGTCGCGATGATGCAGTCGGTGATCCCGAGGATCGAGGCGTTGCCCGCGAACGTGCGTCCCGCGGTGATCCCGATCATCGGCACGGTCCCGCTGATCTGCGCCAGCATGTCGTAGGTCGGCACCCATTGCCCGGCCGCCGAGATGTCCGAGAAGTCCGTGTCGCCCGAGCGCCCGCCGGCGCCCTCGGCCCAGATGACCAGCGGCGTCGCCTGCTCATCGGCGAACTTGATCATCCGGTCGGTCTTCTGGTGCCCCATCATCCCCTGCGTGCCGGCCCAGACGGTCTCGTCGTACATCGCGACCAGCGTCGTCGCGCGGTCCTCGGCGAAGAGCTCGCCATTGACCGTGCCGATCCCGGTGATCATCCCGTCGGCTGGGGCGCGCACGCGCATCTCCTCGGCCGACATGATCCGGTGCCGAGCGGGCAGCACCAGCGCCCCGAACTCGACCCAGGTCCCCGGATCCACGAGCTCCGCGAGGCTCTCGCGCTGCGTGCGCTTGCCCTTCGCGTGACGCAGCTCGACCCATCGTTCCCTGTTCTCGTCCATGCCGACGGCCAGCAGGTCGAACAGCTCCTGAAGGTCGGGCCGGACGTAGTCGAGATCGACCTCCTCCTCACGCTCCTCGATCGCGGCGCCCACATCAGCCTCCTCGATGAACGCCAGTGAGTGCCCCTCATAGACCACGTCGCCCTGCGCGACGGTCAGCTCGCGGAGGTAGCCGGCCACGTCCGACTTCACCACGTGCTCCATCTTCATCGAGTCCATCACGAACATCTGCTGGCCCTCGCGGACAGCGTCCCCTTCGGCGACCACGATCTGAATGATCGTGCCTTGCAGCGGCGAGCGAACCGGCACAGTGTTCGGCGGCCCCACAATTTCCGGCGCGGGTTGGCGACCCGGAGCCACACCGGCGACTGACGCCGAACGCGTGCCCGACCCCTCGCGGAAGTAGTTGAGCCCGGCGAGCGGATCCAGCGTGTCGAGCTGCGCTCCGGCCAGACCTGCTGCGGCGCTCGGCGCTCCGTCCTGCTGCGCCGATTCGGCGGCCGTTGGAGCCGCAAGCTCGGCGACATGCGCGTCCACCCAGCGCGTGTGAATCGCCCCGCTCGCGAAGTCCTCGTGCATCAGCGCACGGTCGAGGAACGTCAGGTTGGTCTCCACGCCGTCGATCCGGAACTCCGCGAGCGCGCGCCGCGCGCGACCCACCGCGTCGCCGAAGTCGGCCGACGCCGAGTGCGCGATCACCTTCGCGAGCAGCGAGTCGAAGTTGGGATTGGTCGTGTAGCCGGGATAGCCGTACGTATCGATCCGCACCCCGGGGCCCGATGGAGGCTCGAACCTGGTCAGCATCCCGCCGGATGGGCGCACCTCGCCGTCGGGCTGCATCCGCTCCATGTTGACGCGCGTCTGGATCGCGTAGCCGCGCGCCGCCGGCACGTCGCGCTGCGCGAGTCCGATCTCGCCAAGCCGCTCACCCGCGGCGATCCGCAGCTGCGCGCGCACGAGGTCGACGCCGGTGACCTCCTCGGTGACCGTGTGCTCGACCTGCAGCCGCGGATTGGCCTCGATGAACGCGAAGTCGCTCTCGTCCGCCGAATCGACCAGGAACTCGAACGTACCGAGGCTCCGGTAACTCACCGCCGCCGCCATCCGCACCGCGGCCGCGGTCAGCCGATCGCGCGCGGCCCCGCCGAGCGTCGGGCTGGGCGCCCACTCGACCACCTTCTGATGGCGGCGTTGCAGGCTGCACTCGCGCTCGCCGAGGTGAGCGACTTCGCCCTGTCCATCGCCGATGATCTGCACCTCGATGTGACGCGCGCGCGGACTCAGCCGCTCGACCAGCAGCGCGCCATCGCCAAAGGCCGCCGCGGCCTCCGACTGGCAGCGCGCGTAGCCCTCCGCGATCTCGTCGGCCGCGCTGACGACGCGCATGCCGCGCCCGCCGCCGCCCGCGATCGCCTTGATCACCATCGATTCGTGGTCGCCGAGCTTGTCGAAGAACGCTTGCGCCTCTGCGAGCGTCACCGCGCCGTCGCTGCCCCGCAGGACGGGCGCCCCGAGCTCCACCGCCAGATTTCGTGCCCGCGCCTTGTCGCCGAACAGTTCCAGCGACTCTACCGACGGCCCGACGAAGCTGATCCCCTCCGCCGCGCAGCGCCGCGCGAGTTCCGGGCTCTCGGCGAGGAAGCCGTAGCCGGGGTGCAACGCGTCGCAGCCCGTGGCCTTCGCGGCCTGGATCACCGCGTCGATATCGAGGTAGGCGCGGCTGCCGACAGCCTCGAGCGCATGCGACTCATCGGCGCGGCGCACGTGCAGCGAGGTCGCGTCGTCCGCGGAGTGGATCGCCACCGATCCGATCCCGAGTTCGCGGGCGGCGCGGATAATTCTGATCGCGATCTCGCCGCGGTTCGCAATCAGGATCTTGTGGATGGGCATTGAGTCTCCTCCAACCCCCAGAGGATACGGCCAGCGGCGGCGCGCCCATCCTGTTAACTTGTCAACTAGCCTGCTCAGCAGCTCGAGGCCATGGACCGATTCAGAGGAGATGCAGATGACCACAGCAACCACAGCAGTTCTCACGCGTCCGCGCGAGTGGACCCGCGAATCCGTGATGGAACTCACCCGCGACGAAGTGATCGCGCTCTGGCACGAGGCGCCCGCGGCCGAGATGGCGGAGATAGTCGGCGAGTTCGAGGGCCTGATCCCCAACGCCGGCGACGAGGAGCGCCAGAAGCGCACCGCCGAGGTGATGTACAACGAGAACGGCCCGCTCGGCTACTGGCTGGGCAAGGCCTACTTCCCGCTCAGCCACACCAGGGGCGACGGCTACAACCGCTGGCGGCGACCCGGCGGCACGGTCGAGCGCAACCTGCGCTTCTCGACCGAGATCGGCACATCGGTGATCGACGGCAAGCCCTCCCTGCTGATGTACTACGGCGCCTACGCCCGCGCGGAGAAGCGCGACGAGCCGTCCACGCTGGTCGACGAGATCCGCAAGCTCGCCGACGGCATCTTCCTCGGCATGGGCACGGTCGAGAAGGAGGACGGCACCCGCTCCGACCCCGGCCACTTCGTCATGGCCGGCCCCGTCGGCCCCTGGGTCGGCGTCGACGACCCCACCGCCGAGCTGCTCTAGCAAAGCTCCGAACAAGAGCGGGCAACGCCCAGGCCTTGTTCGAAGCATTCCCATTGCTCCCCCCGAGGGGGAGCTGTCGCGTAGCGACTGAGGGGGAGGCCGCCCCTAGACTGACTCCAGCCGCATGACCCCTGCGGCCCGGAGTAACGGTGCCTAAACCCTCCGACGTAGTCGTAATCGGTGGCGGCCCCGGCGGCAGCGCCTGCGCCACGCTCCTCGCCGATCGCGGCTTCGCTGTCACCCTGCTTGAACGCACGCGCTTTCCCCGCGAGCACGTCGGCGAGTCGTTGCTGCCCGCCAGTATTCCGGTGCTCGAACAGCTCGGCGTGATGCCCCAGATCGAAGCCGCCGGCTTCGTCACCAAGCGCGGCGCGACGCTGGTCTGGGGCAAGGACCCCGAGCCCTGGAGCTGGTACTTCGCCGACGATCCAGAGCAACGCCCGACCTCGTTCCAGGTCGTGCGCTCGCAGTTCGACCAGATCCTGCTCGACAACGCACGCGCCCACGGCGTTGAGGTGCGCGAGAACCATCAGGTCCTCGACGTCGACTTCGAGGGCGCAGGCGCAACCGCGGTGCGCGTCCTGCACGACCGCATCGAGGGTCGGATTGCAGCCCGCTTCGTCGTCGATGCGAGCGGCCGGGCGGCGATCATCAGCCGCAAGCTGCGCACCCAGACGTTGGACCCGTTCTTCCAGAATCTCGCCGTCTATGGCTATTACCGCGACGCGCGGCATCTCGATCCACCAAACGACGGCAACATCTTCATCGAGTCGTACGAGCACGGCTGGCTGTGGAAGATCCCGCTGCACACTGGCCTGAGCAGCGTCGGCGCCGTCGTCGATCAGCAGGTCGGCCAGCAGGGGCTGCGCGAACACGGCGCGACGGGATTTCTCGAGGCGCAGGTCGCGATGGCCCCGCACCTGCGCGAACTGCTCGCTGGCGCGACGCTGGAGCGCCCGGCGCAGGTGGAGCGCGACTGGTCCTACAGCTCCTCAGCGTTCGCCGGCGACGGCTATGTGCTGGTCGGCGACGCTGCCTGCTTCGTCGACCCCCTGTTCTCCTCGGGCGTGCATCTGGCCTTGGGCAGCGCCGCGCTTGCCGCGACCTACGTGACCTCGGCGCTGAACGATCCCCCCAGCCGCCCTCGCGCTGCCGAGCTTTACCAGGCGGCGTACGAGCGGCAATACCGCTACTTCCACCTCACCGCGCAGCTCTTTTACGGCACCAACCGCACGGCCGACTCCTACTTCTGGGAGGCGCGGCGCCTCTTCGCCGATCAGTTGGGTGAGGACGCGGTGACGCCGCGCGAGGCGTTCGTGCGGGTCGTCGGCGGGCAGCCGCCGCACGGCTACGAGCGCGCCGTGATCGAGCACGGCGAGCTCCCGGCCGACATCGTCGAGGAGGTCCGGCGCCGCGATCAGCGCGCTGAGCAGCGGCGCGCCGCGACCGAAACATTGACCGCCGAGCCCGGCGCGCTGCTCCGTGCCACGCCCACGCTGCCGCGCCACGTCCGACTCGAGCAGACACGGGACCTCTCCGCCGCCGGCTATAAGCAGGCGTTTCGGCTCGTCGTCGAGGGCGCGGAGCTCTCCGACGGCTACCCCGTCACGGCGGTGATCGCGGCGTGCATCGGCAAGATGGACGGTCGCCGCACCCTGGGCGAAGTCATCGACGCGGTCGACGCGGAGAACGCGCTGAGCGGCGCTGCGCGGCTCAGGCGGATCGTCGAACGTGACCTGCCGACCTTGATCGATGCCGGACTCGTCGACGTTGGTGTTCGCGCGGCGGGGCGCAATCAGCCCTGCCCGTGCGGGTCGGGCAAGAAGTACAAGCGCTGCCACGGCGCCTGAGCCAGCAATCCTTTGCCCAACTCTCCCCCCGCAGAGCGGGGGGAGATGCCGAAGCCTGCCCCTGCGCAGGCAGGGGGCAGAGGGGGGCTGCGCGGCGGCCCGGCGCGCCGCGCTGCATATCGTTCGCACGCGGCAAACTGATAGGCTCAGGCGGAACATCGCCCATCTCCGAGCGAGAGGTGGGCTTGAAAGGCATCCGAGACGATGGCGAGCGAGTATTGGACCAAGACGCGGAATCGGCGTGTCAGTCGACGCGCGGTGCTCAAGGCGAGCGGCCGCGCTGGAGTTGGCGCGGCCGGCCTGGCGCTGGTCGGCTGCGGCGACGACGATGATGACGGCCAGAGCGCTGCTCAGGTCCAGCAGCAGGCGCAAGCCCAGGTGCAGGCCCAGGCGCAGCAGCAGGCCCAGCAGGCCGAGACCCAGGAAGCGGCTCAGGCCCAGCAGCAGCAGGCCGCCGTCGCCCAGGCGGCGTCCGACGCCATCTACGACAGCCAGGGCCACGAGGTCCAGCTCGGCGGCGTCTTCAAGCGCGCCGCCGGCTCGCAGCTCACGCTGATCCGATTCCCCTTCAACTCCGCGGGCAACAACGGCACGATCGACCCGACCGGCTACATGTACAACTGCCTCACGCAGTACGGCGGCTCGCAGAAGACCGACATCGACAAGGACTTCTACAGTCTCGGCGAGCCGGACTGGAATCTGTATCCGGACGTGGCCGCTTCCTGGGAGACGCCCGACGACCTGACCTGGGTCTTCAACGTGCGCCAGGACGTGAAGTGGCACGACGGCAAGGACTTCATCGCCGAGCACGCCACCCACGCCTACGAGGCGATCCGAGACCCCGGCGTCAGCGGCGGCGGTTCACCGGCCCACAATCTGGGCAAGGTGATCAGCGGCACCGAAGCGATCGACGACATCAGCTTCAGGCTCAATCTCGGCGAGCGCCGTGGCTTCGTCGGCGCACTCACCGCCTACGTGCGGATGGGCGACCCGGACACGACCGCGTCGGCGACCACGCTCAACCAGAACGCCGAAAACGAGGACGGCGTGCTGATTGGGACCGGTCCCTGGCGCTTCGACACCGACAGCTACGACCCCAACACCGGCTGGCGCTTGCTGCCCTTCCCGGAGAGCCACATGGGCGCGCCGCACATGGAGGAGATCAAGTACACGATCTTCTCCGACGCCGACGCGATCGGCATCGCGCTCGAGTCCGGCGACATCGACTCGCACAACGGGATTCCCTTCAACAACCCCGAGACGATCGACCGGCTGATCGCCAGTGATGAGCACTGGGGCTGGGCCGGCACCAGCCTGGGCGGACAGATCTTCCGCTTCGCGATCGATGTCGAACCGACGATCGACCCGCGCGCCCGCCAGGGCGTCTGGCGGATGGTCGATCAGGCGCGGGTCGTGCGCGACTACTTCGGGCCCTACGACGACGGCGGCCGGCTGCACTTCCAGCGCGGCTCCGAGGGCTATATCGAAGAGCTTGACCGGCCCGCCTACGACCCGGCCGAAGGCGCCAAGCTGCTCGACGCGGCCGGCCTCGGCGAGGGCACCGTGATGTCGGCCAGCACGCTGCCGATTCGCCCCTACGCGCCGGCGATGGCGCAGCTGCTGCAGGCCGAGCTCTCCTCGCTCGACATCGAGCTGGACCTCGAACCCACCGAATACAACGTGATGATCGAGAAGCAGCAGGCCGGAGACTTCGGCAACTTCCTGCTCGGTTTCGGCAACTGGATCCGCCCCGAGAGCGCGGCGCTCGCGATGGTCATGCAGGACGCCCTGCACGGTGAAGGCAACGCCAAGCGCGGCGGCGACGCCACCAACCCGATCCCCGTGCGCGAGCGGCCCCACATGGACAACTACTTCCACTGGCTCGACATGATCCAGGGCGTCCAGGAGGGCACCTTCGACGACTGGCAGGTGTTCAACGAGACCTATCACGAGGTGATGTTCTCGCAGGTCATCGCCCGCCAGCGCGGCGCCGAGTTCTTCACCAACCGGGTGCATGTGCCCGATCCGGGACCGACCACCCCCAATCCGCAGACGATCTGGCTCGAACAGGACGCCTAGCGATGGCGGGGTCCGTGCTAAGGCGCGGGCCCCGCAACGCCGGGGCGCCGGACCCTCGCTGAAGCTTCGCGCCCCAACAGCACTGGACGGTCATGGGCTACGTACTACGACGCCTGCTCACCCAGCTGATCCCCGTGCTGTTCATCGCTTCGGTCCTGATCTTCGTGTCGGTCCGCCTGATCCCAGGCGATCCGGCGCTCGGCGCGCTGGGCGACAGCATGAGCGCCACCAACCCGGAGGTCTACGAGGCGCTGCGCGAGACGCTCGGCCTCAACAAGCCGGTCTACGAGCAGTACTGGATCTGGATCGGACGAATCCTCACCGGTGACTTCGGCGAGTCGCTCACCGGCCTCGAGGTCAGCGAGATCCTCTGGAACGCGATCCCCGCTTCGGTCGAGCTGGCCGGTGTGGCGATCATCGTCGGTTTCACCCTCGGCCTGCTGATCGGCGTCCTCGCCGCGGTCAACCGATCCGGCCCGATCGACTGGTTCGCCGCCGGCTGGACCAGCTGGAACATCGGCGTGCCCTCATTCATCGCCGGACTGGTCTACCTGATCGTGTTCGCGGTCTGGTTCGACTGGTTCCCCGCCGCGGGCCGCGTCCCGCTCACCGAGGACCCGTTACAAGCGCTCAAACACCTCGCCCTGCCTGGCCTCGCGCTGGGCGGGATCGTGGCTGCCAACATCAGCCGCTTCACCCGCCAGTCGCTGCTCGACACGCTCTCAGAGGATTACATCCGCACGGCTCGCGCCAAGGGCCTCACCAGCAGGGTCGTGATCGTCCGCCACGCCCTCCGTCCGAGCCTCATCCCGGTGGTCACGATCATGGGTCTGGAGCTGGCCTCGATCCTCAGCGGCACGCTCGTGATCGAGACGGTCTTCACCTGGCCGGGCTTGGGACGCGCCCTGATCAACGCCGTGAACAACCGCGACTACACCGTGATCCAGGCGACCACCCTGCTCTTGGTGTTCGTCTTCGTGGTCGTCAATCTGCTCGTTGATCTCACCTATGTGGCGCTCGACCCGCGGATCCGGGTCGGCGAGGCGGCTGAGGCCTAGTGATGCTCGCCGCATACGTCGACGACGGCAGGACCCGATGAGCCGCATGAATGACGTCGAGGCGCTGCCGCTCCAGAGCGACGAACGGTTCCACGCCCTGCGCGGCCTGGCAGCCGAGCTGCGCGCCGTGTTGCGCGAGCCGCGCGGCTTCGTGGCCGTGGCAATCCTGCTCGTGGTGCTCTCCTTCTCCTTCATCCTGCCCGTGTTCGACCCGACCGACCCCAACCGCCCGGGTGACGGTCCCAAGAACGGCGACATCAGCTGGGACAACCCGATGGGCACCGACCATCTCTCGCGCGATCTGCTCGCGCGCAACTCGGTCGGCCTTGGGCGCACCATCAAACACGGCTTCATCGCCGTCGTGGTCGGCTGGCTCGTCGGCATCACCGTCGGCTACACCGCCGGGTGGCGTGGCGGCAGGTCCGACACGCTGATCATGCGCGGCGTCGATGTGCTCTTGGCCTTTCCCGGGATCGTCTTCGCGATCCTGCTGATCACGATCCTGGGCTCGGGCATCTTCAGCGTCGCCGTGGCGATCGCCGTGTTCAACGTGCCGGGCGCTGCGCGCCTGGCCCGCGCCGGGGTCTTGCGCGAGCGCGGCCGAGACTACGTACTCGCCGGCCGCTGCCTGGGCCTGTCGGGCCGGCGGATCCTGTTCCGCCACGTCGCCCCGAATACCTTCGGGGCCTTCACCGTCCAGGTTCCGCTCGCGATCGTCGCATCCGTCCTGATCATGGCCGCGCTGAACTTCCTCGGCCTCGGCGCGGAGCTGCCCGACCCCACGCTCGGCGCCATCATGCAGGAGGGTCGGCCGTTCATGCGCGACGCGCCGCACTTCGTGCTCGGCCCCGTGGTCATCCTCGCGCTGATGCTGACCTCGCTGAACTTCCTCAGCGACGTGCTCACCGAGCGCCTCGACCCCGTCCGCCGCCGCCGCGTCTAACCTGAGACTGGCCGCGCCGGCGCAAATCGCTGTGTGCTGCACCGCGGCGACGTGACGGAGGCGACGTGACGCACATCCACCGGAGCATCGACCCATGACGACGAGACCGCCACGACGAGTCGGAGTGCTCGGGGCGGGCTGGGGCACCCGGGTCTCGGTCCACGCGTTCCGGGAGGCCGGCTGGGAGGTCGCAGGGCTCTGGAGCCGGCGTCCCGAACGCGCGGCATCCGAGGCCGCGCGCTTGGAGATCCCCTTCGCAACGCACGACGCCGCGGCGCTGTTCGACCGCCCGGAGATCGACGCGGTCGCCATCCACACCCCGCCCCACATGCATCTGGACATGTGCCGCGCCGCCTTCGCCGCCGGCAAGCATGTGCTCCTTGACAAGCCCTTCGCGACCAACGTCCCCGACGCGCGCGCGCTCCTCGCCGCGGCCGAGGCGAGCGAACGAACGGCCATGATCAACTTCGAATTCCGATTGGCGCCGCTCTGCCTACAGATCGGCAGCCTGGTGGCCGAGGGCGGAATCGGCCAGCTCCGCCACGTCAGTATGGACATCCAGACCACCAACCCGCTCATCCAGCTCGAACGCGCCTGGCGGCTCGATCCCGCGCTCGGCGGCGGCTTGCTGAACGAGCTCGGATCGCACGCCATCGACCGCCTCCGTCAGTGGTTCGGCGACCTCGCCACGGTCTCGGCGCGACTGGCCTCGTTCCCGCCGGAGGGCCTCGACCCGGGCCTGACCAGCGAGGATCACATCAGCGCCAGCTTCAGCTTCGCCGCGGGCGGTATCGCCACGCTGGCAATGTCCTGGGTCTCCGATCCACCCTCAGGCCTGCGCATCGTCATCACCGGCTCCGAGGGCGTCATTCGCGCCACATCGGCCGGCGGCATGTTGAGCGAGGGCGAGGTCGCCCTCGGCCGAGCCGGCGACGACGGCTTCACCCCCGCCGAGACTCCAGCGGATCAGGCAGCCGCCGTCGCCGGCGGCGCAGTCGGCGCCTCAGCCCGCCTGATCCAGGCCTTTGAACAGGGGATCGACGCAGGCCGCTCCCCGTCGCCAAATTTCGAGGACGGATTGCACTCCCAGATCGCCCTCGGCGCCCTGCGCGAGTCCGCCGCCACCGGCCGCACCGTCGAGCTGCCCCTCGCCTAGGAAGGTCAGGAACCAAGCCCCGCCCACGACCAGCCCGATCCCACTGCTCCCCCCGCGGGGGAGCTGTCGCGCAGCGACTGAGGGGGAGGCGCCCGCCCACGCTTCCCCCACCCCGCCCCCACCTTTCTCCCCCCACCCGCTCCTCCTCTCCCTCCGCGCAGCGGGGGGAGATGTCACGGAGTGACAGAGGGGGGCTCCCCCACTCAGCTACGGCGCCCCCCCGCCCGCCTTCCGCATCTCTCCCGCAGAGCGCGGCCGAGACCCACTCAGACCCGCCTAAAAGGGAAACGCCTCCGCGCGCTCGCACGCCTCCTCGATCACCCGCACCAGCCGCTCGTGGTACCCGAGCTCCGGCCGATCCCAGATCCAGCCGATCATCACCAGCGCGCGGATCAGCAGGAACAGCGGGAGCAGCTCGACCGCCCGTTCGTCAAACCCACGCACTGAGCGATAGCCCGCCAGCAGCGCCTCGCTGATCGCGTCGAACCACGGCTCGGTCTGGTAGCTGAACAGCGCCACCGCCAGCTCGTATTGATGCCAGCCGAAGCCCGAATCGTCGAAATCGATCACGTGCAGCGCGCCTGCCTCGCCGACCAGAATGTTGTGCGGATGCAGGTCCGCGTGAATCAGCGAGTAGGTCCCCGCCTCGTAGCCGTAGTCGCCGAGAATGCCCTCGATCTGGTCGCGCGCCCGAGTCAGGATCTCCCGCTGCGCAGGCTCAAGGCACGGCACCTCCCAGAAGCGACCCCAGAACGGGGTCTCGCCCACGTACCCGGGCACGTCGAACGCGTGACGCGCGAAGCCCGCCGGCGGCGCCCAGTCGAGCGCCTGGATCTGGGTCTTCTCGTCCACGCACAGCACGACCGCCGCGTCGGGTGGGTTGAGATAGAGGCCGGCCACGTCGCGCACTTTGTCGATGAACTGCGGGTCGGGCGACAGCTTGAACTGCTCGACGAGGTGCGGCTTGAGGCCAAAGGCGCGCCAGATCCTGGAGATCGCGGTCTGCGACATGCCCAGCTCGGCGGCCATCGAGCGGGTCGACCAGTGGGTCGCGTGGCGCGGCTGCTGTTCCAGCGTCTTGACGATCACCGCTTCCACCTGCGCATCGCTGATCGTGCGGGGCGCGCCGGGACGCGGCTCATCGCTCAGTCCGTCCAGCCGACGCTGGGCGAAGCGTCGCCGCCACTTGCCGGCCGTGACCGGATGGCAGCCCAGCGCTGCGGCGATCTCCGTGTTCGCCTGCCCGGCCGCCGCCGCGAGCACGATCCGGCTGCGCAGCGCCAGGGCCTGCGCCGTGCTCGGCCGGCGCGCCCAGCGCTCCAGCGTCTCACGCTCCTCCTCGCTCAGCACGATCGCCACCGTCGGGCGGCCCAGTCGGGTACTCATCACACTCCAGCGAAAGCCCCGGACGGCCACACCGGCTCCAGCAACACCATACCATCTTGTTCGCCGCATTAGCGACTCGGGACACTAGCGCTCTGGCTCCCCCTGCGTTGCGGGGGAGCTGTCGCGAAGCGGCGGAGCCCCTCCGACCTGGCCCTCAGCCAGCAGTCCGGCCAGCTCCAGCGCATCGACCGGCCAGAACTGCTGCGGCCGCGGGTTCCGGACGCCCGGCCGCTCGCGGTCTGCGCGACAGTTCAGCACCGCGTTCGTCCACTGCGAGGGAATCGCATCGATCCCCCACACCGCGCCGAGCAGCGCCCCGCAGATCGCCGCGTTCGTATCGGTGTCGCCGCCGCGCATCACGGTGTCGACCACGCCTTCCTCCAGATCGACTGCATGGAGCAGCTGCCACAGCGCGTTGCGAAACGCGATCAGCACCCAGCCGGCCTGATTGAGGAAATCACCCGGCGGCGCAACCGCTGCGCCGCGCACCGCTCCGAGCAGGCTGCTGTCGACGTCCGCCGCTTCCGCGTCACTCACGATCCGCCGATAGAGCTCGCGCCGATCGCAGCCCGTGCGAATCACGTGCGCAATCGCCGTCGCGAACAACTCGTTGGCCTCCAGGCAGACCCGGTTGGGATGGGTGATCCCCGCATCGGTCCGCGCCCAGGTCGCCAGGTCGGACAGTTCGTGCGTCGCACCGAAGATCGCCAGGGGCGAAATCCGCATCAGCGCCCCATTCGCCTGACTGTGCGGATTCATCCGCCCGCGCAGCGCGCCGCTGACCGTGATCCCGGCGTCGAAGGGCCCGGTGTCCAGCCATGCGACATACGCCTCGCGGACGGCCTCGACATCGAACTCGCCGCGTTCCACGAGCACCCGCGCCAGCGAGAGCGCCATCTCTGAGTCATCGGTCGGCTGGCCCGCCAGCGTGCCCCAGACTCCGCCATCGGCCAACTCGCGCACGCCGTCCGGATACGCCGCGCGAATTTGCCGCGCTGACCGAAACTCGACCAGACTGCCCAGCGAATCACCGGCCAGCTGCCCCATCAAGCAACCCTGCGCGCGTGAGAGGACGCCGGCGTTCACCATCGGCCTACCATCTCCTGACCGTCGCTGACCGATCGCTACGAGCGTCTACCAGTATTGGCGCCGCTTGCCGCGCTTTCCGTCGCGACGCCACTCCTTCGCGTCGGCGACCCGCTCCACGGCCACGGCGCAGACCTTGTATTCGGGAATCCGCGCCTGTTCGTCGAAGACGTTGTTGGTCAGCCAGTTGGCGGCGCTCTCCTGCAGCCGTACGAACGGCACGAAGATCGAGCCGGCCGCCACATCGTCCGTCACGAACGCGACGCCCTCCAGGCGTCCGCGGCGCGAGGCCACCTGCACCGCCTCGCCCGATTCGATCTCGATTCGCGCCGCGTCCTGCGGGTGAATCGCGACCCGCAGCTCCGGCCATGAGTCCACCAGCCCGTCGACCCGCCGCGTGATCGTGCCGCCGTGCCAGTGGTAGAGCACTCGCCCCGTGTTGAGCACGAACGGGTAGCGCTCGTCGGGCGTCTCCTCGCTCGGCGCGGTCTGCCGCACGGGGATGAACTTGCCCTTGCCGCGCGGGAAATCCTTGCCGTAGAGGCGCGGCGTGCCCGGGTGCCCGGCGTCGGGGCAGGGCCACTGAATGCCGCCCTCGGCGTCCAGCCGCGCGTGCGACAGCCCGCCCAGCATCGGCGTGAGCGAGGCCAGTTCGTCGAATACCGACGACGCCGTGGGATGATCAAACCCGGCGACCGACAGCCCCAGTCGCGAGGCCACTCGGAGCGCCAGGTCCTGAACGATCTCCCAGTCCGGCCGCGCTTGTCCGACCGGCTCGATCACCTGTCGTACCCGCTGCACGCGACGCTCAGAGTTGGTGAACGTGCCCTCCTTCTCGGCGAACGACGCGGCCGGCAGCACCACATCCGCCAGCTCCGCCGTCTCGTGCATGAAGATGTCCTGCACCACGAGGAAGTCGAGCCGCTCGAACGCCTCGCGCGCGTGGGCCAGGTTGGGCTCGGTCAGCAACGGGTTCTCGCCGACGATGTACATGCAGCGCACCCGTTCGTCGGGGGCGCCGCTCAGGATCGACTGCACCATGTCGGTCGCGCGCAGACCCTCCTCGGCCGGCAGCGACGCGCCCCAGGCGGACTCGAAGCGCTCGATCACGTCGGGCACGTAGCGCTGATAGCCGGGCAGCGCGTCGGGCACGCAGCCCGCGTCGCCGGCGCCCTGCACGTTGTTCTGCCCGCGCAGCGGTGACACCCCGTTGCCCACCCGACCGACCTGCCCCGTCAGCAGCGCCAGATTGAGCAACGCGGTCGCGTTGGCCGTGCCGTTGGTGTGCTGGGTGACGCCCATCCCCCAGATCAGGCAGGAGCCGCCGCCCGCGTCTCCCCGAGGCCGCGCGTACAGCCGCGCCGCACGGCGCAGCAGCTCGGCGGGGACGCCGGAGAGCTCCTCGACCCGCTCGGGTGTGTATTCGTCAAGCTCGGCCAGCCACTCCGTGTAGCCCTCGGTGCGCGCCTCGATGAACCCTTCGTCGGCCAGACCTTCGTCCAGAATCACCCGCGCCATCCCGTTGAGCACCGCGACATCGGTGCCCGGGTACTCCCGCAGCCAGACATCGGTGTGGTCGCAGAGCTCGATCCGCCTCGGGTTGAGCACGATCAGGGCCGCCCCGCGCTCGTCGATCGCGCGCCGCATGCGGCTCGCCACGACCGGATGGTTCGACGAGGGATCGGCGCCAACGACGAACAGGCAGTCGGTCGCCTCATAGTCGCTGTACGAGTTCGAGGTCGCGCCGCTGCCCAGCTGCGCCAGCATCGCCTCGACAGAGGGCGAGTGACAGAGCCGCGTGCAGTGGTCGACGTTATTCGTCGACATGACGGCGCGCACGAGCTTCTGGAGGAGGTAGTTGTCCTCGTTGGTGGCCTTGGCGCTGGAGAACGCGCCGAATGCACCGCGATGCTCGGCGAACTTGTCGGCCACGAGGTCGAGCGCCTCATCCCAGGTGGCCGGCTCCAGCCCGCCGGCGCGCCGAATCAGCGGCTGCGTCAGGCGATCGGCATGATTCACGAACGACGTCCCAAACCGACCCTTCACGCAGAGCAGTCCCAGCGACGACCGATTCTGCGGGTCGTCGTCAACGTGGATCAGCTGGCCCGCTTCAGCCGTCACGCGAATCCCGCAGCCCACCCCGCAGTAGGGGCAGACCGTCGAAACCGTCTTCGGCCCCGCCGCTCCGCGCTTGCTGACCAGCGCCTCGGTCGGGCAGGCCGCCACGCAGGAGCCGCACGAGGTGCAGGTCGACTCGCCCAGCGGGTCCTCGTCGAACGCCGCGATCCGCGCCGCCTTGCCGAGCCCCGCGATCCCGATCGCGCCGATGTGCTGCCGGTCGGTGCAGGCCGACACGCAGCGTCCGCAGAGGATGCACTGCGAGGCGTCGAACTTGTAGAAGTGGTTGCTCTCGTCGAGGGTCGGGTTGGCCTTGATTTTCCAACGCGAGGCGTCGGCCGCGTGCGTGGAGGCGTGGTGGCTGAGCTCGTTCTCGCCAATCGGCTGCGGGTCGTCGCGCATCGCGAGGGTCAACTCGAGAATGCCGCGCCGCGCCTCCACAGCGGCCTCGCTGTCGGTGCGAATCTCCAAGCCCTCACGAACTGGCGTCGAACACGCCGCCGGCAGCCCACGCACGCCGTCGACCTCCACCAGGCAGGTCCGACAAGCGCCCAGCGCCGGGCCGTCGAGGTCTTTGCACAGGTGCGGCAGGTCGATGCCAGCCTCGAGCACCGCGTCGAGCACCGAGGCGCCGGTCGGCGTCTCGAATGGCGCCCCGTCGATCGTGATCGCGACAGTCTCCGCAGTCATCCCCACTCCTGTCCGTCGATGCTACCGGAGCACCGTCAGCCATTATTCCGAGTTTCGATCCGCCTCCCCCCGTCATTCCTGCGCAGGCAGGAATCCAGGCGGGCACTGGGCCAATTTGTCCTCCGCACGTCCGGCGGCGCGACGACGGATGTTGCCGAGGCCGTAGCGAGGCCGGCAGGGTGGCGGGGGTTGGGCGATCGCCTGGATTCCTGCCTGCGCAGGAATGACGGAAAGGGAGGCGCAAATGAGAGAGACGGCGGCGAGGACGACGGAGACGGCGGCGGGGACGACGGAGGCGGCGGCGGCGGACGACGGAGGCGGCGGCGGGGACGATGAAGTGTTCGTCTGGCGAGCGTCAATCTGGACAGGCCCTAGGCCACTGACGCGCCGAACTGACGACGGGCGCTCGTTACGGGGTTGGGCGCCATCTGGCCGTGGCCGCACAACGACGCCGTCGCGAGCAACGGCAAGAGCGTCTCGATGTCACGCCCGGCGGAGGCGTCCCCGCCGTTCAGACGCTCCAGCGCCTCTACGAGCCGACCCGTGCCCTCGCGGCAGGGCGTGCACTTGCCGCACGACTCGGCCGCGTTGTACTGCGCCTGCACGGCCAAGGCCGCTTCGATGCCGAACTCGCGCGGGATGCCGATGATCCCGCCAGCCCCGAGCACCGCGCCGGCGCCATCCAGCGAGCCGGGAGCGATCGGGGTGTTGAACGCCTCGGGCGCGAGAAATCCGCCCGAGGGTCCGCCAATCGCGATGCCAACCAGGTCCGCGCTCGGCCCGGCCAGGTCGACGATCTCCGCGACCGGTGTGCCCAGCGGCAGCTCCAGCAGCCCCAGCCGCTCGAACGCGCCGGAGATCGACAGCACCTTCGTGCCCGGCGCGTCCTCCATGCCCGTCTCGCGGAACCAGTCGGCGCCGCGTTCGAGGATGTCGGGCAGATTGGCCAGCGTCTCGACGTTGTTGATCACCGTCGGACGCCCCCACAGGCCGTGCTCGGTGGGCAGCGGAGGCTTCAGCCGCGGCACCGCACGATGTCCCTCGATCGACTCCATGATCACCGACTCTTCGCCGCACACATAGCCGCCCGCCCCCCGGCGGATCTCAATCTCCAGTCCCGGGTCGTCCGCGCCGCTCGATGTCAGCCGACCCAACGCTCGGGCCGACGCAATCGAGGTCTCCACCGCCGCTGCCGAGCGGTCGGCCATGCCGTTGATGTAGCAATACGCCTTGCGCGCGCCAATCGCGTAGCAGGCGATCCGCACCGCCTCGATCAACCGTCCCGCGTCGCGCTCCATGATCGCGCGGTCCTTGAAGACGCCCGGCTCGCCCTCCTCGGCGTTCACGAGCAGCAGCGGTTCGCCGCTCAGCGCCGCGTTCTCAACCGCCCCGCGCCACTTGATGTGCACCGGAAAGTAGGCCCCGCCACGACCCTGCAATCCCGACGCAGCGACTGCCTCGATCACCTCACTGGGAGACATCTCCGCCGCCGACGCCCACCCACACCAGTTCTCGTCGCGTTGCGCCAGCACGCGAGTGAGTCCGCCCGGAACAGCCCCGCGGGCGGACTCGAACAGCTCGTCGCCGACCGATGTCTCGATCGAGTCCGAGCCGGTCGCCATCAGCGGCGCCGCGGCGCAGAGGAACATACACTCGTGCGCCTCGACCTCACGGCCCTCCGCCTTCAGCTCCTCCGCCAGCCGCTCGCTGCCCGCGATCCGACATGTCAGGCCGCCGCAGACGCGCACGGCAGCGTCGTCGGGCGGTGCGAAGCGGAACTCGGAGTACGACGTGGCCACCGCGTACAGCTCCGACTTGGGTGCGTGCACCCAAGCCGCCACGCGTTCCATGCCTGCGGCCGACAGGTACCCCTCGAGGTGGTGCAACAGGTGCAGCGCGGGGAGCGTCTGCGTGCGTTCGCGCGGTAGCGCCGCCAGCGCCGCATCGAGCTCCGTCGAGCCGCCGGTTGTGACCATGCCCGCCACTCGCCTTCCCGCTCGTTCGCCGCGTCAGTCTACGCGCGACGCCCACCCGTACCATTCGAGCCATTGAGCGGAGCGCAGCCATGCCAGACGATCGGCCCGAACGTCCGAACTCCTACGCGGAGGCTCATCGCGTCGCCAGACCGCTCGCCCAATACGGTCCCTCGCACACCTTTCTCGGCGTCCCACGCGCCGAACTTCGCGAGCCCGAGAGCTGGGCCGACGCGCAGGCCGTGATCATCGGCGCCCCGTTCGACGCGGGGACGACCTGGCGGCCGGGAGCGCGCTTCGGTCCCCGCGCGATCCGCGGCACCGACAATCTGCCGCACACCGGCTACCGGCCGCACCTTGGGCTCGGCATCGATCCGCTGCACGAGCTCGGCGTCGTCGATGTCGGCGATGTCTACATGCCGCAGCTCGACAGCGAGGGCGGGCTGCAGCGACTGATGGACGCCTGCGAGCGCGTCGCCGCCGCCGGCGCGGTGCCGGTCGTGCTCGGCGGCGACCACACGATCACCTACGCCACCGCCTCCGGCGTCGCCAAACATCACGGCTTCGGCCGCGTCTCGATGATCCACTTCGACGCCCACGCCGACACCGGCGATTCGGACGGGGGCCTCTGGGGTCACGGCACGCCGATGCGGCGACTGATCATGTCGGGCGCGGTCCGCGGCGACCGCTTCCTGCAGGTCGGCCTGCGCGGCTACTGGCCGGACCCGCCGATTCTGGAATGGATGGCCGAACAGCGCATGCGCTGGTACGAGATGACGGAGGTCGTGGAGCGTGGACTCGATCAGTGCCTGTCGGAGGCGATCGAACGCGCGGGAGAGGATTGCGACGGGGTGTTTCTCTCGGTGGATGTCGATGTCGTCGATCCGGGCATGGCGCCGGGCACGGGGACGCCCGAGTCGGGTGGGCTGACGTCGCGACAGCTGCTCGACGCGGTCCGCCGGATCGCCCTCGAAGCCCCACTGCTCGGGGTCGATGTGGTCGAAGTCGCGCCCGCCTATGACCACGCCGAGATCACCGCGCTGCTCGGCAACCGGATCACGCTCGAAGCGCTCAGCGGGATCGCCGCGCGGCGCCGCGGATGATGCGTGCTTCGATCGCCGCCCGATGCGACAACTCCATATCATGGGTGCATCGCACCAACCTCGGAGCCCGTCATGGTCACCACCTCCGACAAGCCCACCGCCACACCGGCCGCCCCACCAGCCGCCAAGCAGGGCGAACCGCTGATCAACCCGTTCGATCCGCTGGTGCTGAGACTCCCGAACGAATGGCGCTTCAGCGACAGCGCCTTTGCACAGCTCTGGGAGCTGAACGAGCCGTTGCAGTTCGAGTACCTCGCCGAAGGAGCGTTGATCATCACTCTTCCACCGACTGGCCGCGGCCCTTGGATCGGGACGTGGATCAGCCACCGAGTGTGGTTCTGGATCAGAGCTGGCGGCGGCGGCATCGTGCTGGACGCCAGCGGCGGATACTCCATGCTGCCGCTGGCCGGCGAGCAGGCGCGGAAGGGCGATCGGGACGTGCGGATGCCGGATGTTTCGTGGTTCTCACAGGAGCAGCGTGACGCAATGACCGACGAACAGATCGATCGCGGGCTGCCCGACTTTTGCCCACCGTTCGTCGTCGAGATTATTTCGCCCAGCCAGACAGTCGCCTCGCAGCAGCGCAAGATGCGGGAATGGCTCGCCTACGGGGCCCAGCTCGGCTGGCTGATCGACCTGCTCAACCCCACGGTCTGGGTCTACCGCGCCGGCCAGAGCGAACACGAGGAGCTCAGGCAACCCGCCACGCTCTCCGGCGAAGACGTCCTGTCCGGCTTCACGCTCGACTGCGCCCCTGTCTGGTCTCGCCGCTAGGGTCGGGTAGGCTGACGCGGAGCCCATGACCATCCCCTTTCGCTATGGCGTGCTGCAGTTCTTCTCGTGGCCGGGGCGACGCGTGCCGCTGCCGACCGTCTACGAACGGGCGCTCAACCGCATCGACATCATGGATGAGACGGGCTACGACTGCGTCTGGCTCGCCGAGCACCACTTCAACACCTACAGCGTGTGCCCCTCGGTCCACCTGATGGGCATGCACGTCGCGGGGCGCACGAAGAACATCCGGATCGGTACCGCGGTCACCCTGGCGTCGTTCTACCACCCCCTGCGGATCGCCGAGGAGGTCGCGCTGCTCGACGTGCTCTCCGGCGGCCGCGTGAACTGGGGGGCCGGGCGGGGCTTTGACCAGACGGAGTTCCGCGCGTTCAACGTCCCGATCGAGGAGTCATACCCGCGCTTCCGCGAGAGCGTCCAGATCGTGCTCGAAGCCTGGCGCAACGAGCGCATCACCTGGCACGGCGACTACTGGGACTTCGACGAGATCGAGGTCCTGCCGAAGCCGCAGCAGCAGCCCACGCCGCCCTTCTGGGTCGCCGCCGGCTCGCCCGACGCGTTCGACTGGGCCGGCGAGCAGGGCTACTCGATCCTGATGGGTCCTCACGCGCAGCACCGCGAGGTCGCGGAGCAGCGCGAGGGATACCTGCGCCAGCTCGAGCGGCACGGCCACCCAACCGAAGGCCGCACGCTGCCGCTGGCCCGCCTGATCGCCGTCGCCGAGACTGACGCGAAGGCCGAAGAGATCGCCCGCGCCGGCGCGCAGTGGACCGTCGGCTCCTATGGCAGCGGGAGCAAGGCGGGCGCGGAACGGGCCACCAAAGCCCCGCCACGCGATCTCGATCAGGACCCCGTCGAGCGCTACCTCAACAACGTGGTGATCCACGGCTCGGCGAGCAAGGTGGCGGACACGATCAGCGAGCTGCGCGAGACGATCTCGCTCGACTATCTGATCGCCGCGCCCTTCTCGCACGACTCCTTCGTCCGTTTCACCAACGATGTGCTGCCCAGAATCCGCTAGCGACCAGACCCACAGGAGACGCCGCATGGCCTACGAATCCATCACCGTCGAGCGCAAGGGCAAGCAGGGCGGGATCGTCTGGCTCGAGTTGAACCGCCCCGAGAAGCTCAACGCGCTCACCTTCCCGCTGCTCGCTGAGATGTACGACGTGTTGACCCGGCTGCGCATGGACCGCACGGCCCGGGTGCTGGTGATCACGGGTAAGGGCCGCGGCTTCTGCGCGGGCATGGACGTCAGCGGCGTCGGCCGCGGTCTGAGCGACTTCTGGGCCGAGCACTCCGATCCGTTCGACGGCCACCCCGCGCCCGAGGGCCGGGTCGATAACGAGGGCGACCGGCTCAACTTCCGCTTCGAAACCAGGACCTACGCCGAGCTGCGCCGACTCGACATTCCCGTAATCGCCGGGATCAACGGCCCTTGCGTCGGCGCCGGCTTCGACATGGCCTGCCTCGCCGACCTCGCCGTCGCGTCGACCAGCGCCCGCTACCAGGTCGCCTACGTCAAGCGCGGCCTCTACGCCGATCTCGGCGGCTTCTGGGCGATCCCCAAGATCATCGGCTGGCGCAAGGCGATGGAGATGATGTTCACCGGCCGGTTCATGACGGCCGAGGAGGGCCACGAGGCCGGGGTCAGCAACTACCTCGTGGCGCCCGAGGACTTCCAGCAGAAGCTGCTCGAGTTCGCCGAAGAGGTCGAGGCCGGCCCGCCGATTGGCCAGAAGGTCGGCAAGCTGATGGCCTATCGCACCGCCAACCTCGACTACGAAAGCGCGCTCGAAATCTCCGGCGCCGTGCTCCCGCTGGTCCAGGAGTCGTTCGACGGGCTCGAGGGCGGGCGGAGCTTCCGGGAGCGCCGCGAGCCCAAGTTCAGCGGCTTCTAGATCGGCGAAGAGCGTGCGATCGATGCGAGCGGAGGCCAACTCAGATGTGTAGAAGCATCAAGCGTCTGCGCACGCGCGATGGCGAGCGCCCTCCTCAGGAGGTCGAGGAGGCCGCTCTGCAGTTCGTGCGCAAGATCAGCGGCATGCGTAAGCCGTCCCAGCGCAACTCCGAAGCCTTCGAAGCCGCCGTCAGCGAAATCGCCGCCGCCAGCGAGCGCCTGCTGGAGCGTCTGCCGCCGCTGCAGCGCTGATCTGCGCTCCCCCTGCATTGCGGGTCGCTGTCTGCGGTCGTGCGGGGGAGCCCCCCTCTGTCACTTCGTGACATCTCCCCCCGCTGCGCGGGGGGAGAGGGGACTGGCGGGGGAGAGGGGACGAGCGGGGAGGAGGGAGGGTCTGGGATTTGCGCGGAGGTCTGCAGAGGGGAGGATGCAGCGACGTATGCTGCGCCCATCCCAGGACAGCCCAGCGCGGAGCCAGCCATGACCGACTTCTCACTGACCGAAGCCGACCGCCTTGTGCAGCGAACCGCGCACGCATTCTCCGCCAACGAGGTCCGCCCCGTCGCTCGGGAGTACGACGAGCGCAACGAATTCGCCTGGGATGTCGCCTCCAAGGCGGCGGAGATTGGGCTGACCGGGGTCCCGCTGGGCGGGCAGGCCGCGGAGCCCGGGATCACCGCGATGATCACGGCGGAGGAGCTGTCGTGGGGCTGCGCCGGGATCGCGCTCGGCACCCAGGTCAGCGGCCTCGCCGCCACCGCGATCTCGGTGATCGGGACTGGGGAGCAGTGCGATCGCTTCCTGCCGATGTGCACCAGCGAAGATGGGCAGCTGCGCCTCGGCGCGCTCGCGCTGACGGAGCCCGACGCGGGTTCCGACGCCGGCTCGCTGCAGACCCGCGCGAGCCGCGACGGCGACGAATACGTGATCAACGGGACCAAGCGCTTCATCACCGGCGGCGGGATCGCCGACCTCACAGTGGTGTTCGCCCGCGAAGGCAGCGGTACGGGCTGGCGCGACGTGTCGGCCTTCGTGGTGCCCAACGACAGTCCCGGCTTCTCTCAGATCAAGGTCTGGGACAAGATGGGCATCCGGGCGAGCCACACCGCCGACCTCGCCTTCGACGAGGTCCGCATCCCCGCCGACCACCGGCTTGGCATCCCCGACCCCGAGTTCCGCAGCGGCGGCCGCGGGGCGCTCGGGACACTCGCCGCGACCCGCCCCTGGATCGGCGCGTTCGCTGTCGGCCTGGCTCGCGCCGCGTTCGAATACTCCGCCGACTACGCGCGCGAGCGGAAGACCTTCAATCGCCCGCTGATCGAGCATCAGGGCGTCGGCTTCATGCTGGCCGACATGGACATCGCGATCGACGCCGCCCGTCTGCTGACCTGGCGGGCCGGCGAGATGGCCGCGTCGGGCGAGCCATTCCTGCTGGAGGAAGCCAGCAAGGCCAAGACCTTCGCCTCCGACATGGCGATGAAGGTGACGACGGATGCGGTCCAGGTCTGCGGGGGCGTCGGCTTCATGCGCGAGGCCCCGCTGGAGAAGTGGATGCGGGACGCGAAGATCTTCCAGATCTTCGAGGGAGCGAATCAGATTCAGCGGATGGTGATTGCGCGGAATATTCAGGAGCGGTTCTTCAACTAGGGCGCGATCCCGTTGCAGGTCGGTCCGCCCGTTCAGTCCAGCGGTCGAATCTTGCCGGGATCCTGGTCTTGCTGCACCAGCTGCCATGCCCGGCTCAGTTCGCCTTGCCGCAACCGCGCCCAGCGCAGCACATTCGCATGTTGCCGCGCCGGAAGTCTGCCGGCCCGGCTCTGCAGCGTGTCGATGTCAATTGGCACGTTCTGAGCGCCGTACGTGGCGTGGAAGTGCGGCGGTCCGTGGTCGCCGAAGTACATCTGAATGACGATGCCGTGAAATCGGCAAAGTTCAGGCATGCGCCTCGGCACTGGCCGGCAGTGGGTACATCTCGTCCCAGCTGAGTCCGGTCAGGTCGGAGTAGAGCGCGTCGGCACAGAGCTCGATGTCGCCATCCCATGCGATCGTGCGGTGTGCAGTGACGTGAACCTGTTCGAAGAACGCGCGGTCACGCCAAGCTTGGAAGATGGGCTTTTCGGCAAGGTGGGACAGATCCAGCTCGCCAGCCGCGCCGTCGGCGTATTCGAGCCGGATACGGTATCCGTCGCGCGCTTCAACGTGGGTCGGTTGCACAGGTTCCATCCAGCGAGGGTAGCCGATCAGGCCGCTGTCAGCGCTACGCTGACGCCATGACGACCGCTCGCGTGACTCATTACGGCGATCTGAGCCCGGAGTATCTGCGTAAGGCGCGGGCGCATTTGGCTGAGGGCGATCTGACGCAGGCATCGGAGAAGGGCTGGGGCGCGGCGGCGGTGGCGGTCAAGGCGATCGCCGAGGCGCGAGAGCTGGATCACACCGGGCATCGCGAGTTGTGGCGGATGGTGCGGCTGCTCGGCCGCGAAACCGGCGACAACGACTTGCGTGTCCACTTCGGACTCGCGGAGTCGCTGCACATCAATTTCTACGAGGCCTGGCTGGAGCAAGACGAAATCGAAGTCTACCTCGGCCACGTTGAGCGACTGGTGGGGAAGTTGGGCGCTCTGGTGTAGCGCGGGCGCGTCCCTCACGCCGCGATCGAGTCGGCGCGGGTATGCTGGGTGACATGACGACCGCCCGGACGGGTCACTACAGCGATTTGAGCGCCGAGTATCTGCGCAAGGCGCGGGCGCATTTGTCCGAGGGCGATCTGACGCAGGCGTCGGAGAAGGGCTGGGGCGCGGCGGCGGTGGCGGTGAAGGCAGTGGCCGAGGCGCGGGGGCTGCGGCATGAGGGGCACCGGGAGCTGTGGCGGGCCTTGGGTCAGTTGGCCAACGAGACCGGCGACCCGGACATGCGCCGCCAGTTCGGACTGGCCGGAGCGTTGCACACGAACTACTACGAGGCATGGCTCGACGAGGTGATGGTTGAGGAGTATCTCGGCGAGGTTGAGCGGTTGGTGGGGAAGCTCGGGGAGTTGGTGTAGCGCGGGTGCCTGGCGCATGTCTGAACTGCTGTGCTTCGACGGCATCGGCAGTCGCTGTTCGACTTGATCCGGTTGCACGGCCCACATAAGGGCATATGGATGCGCGACGCGAAGATCTTTCAGATCTTCGAGGGGGCGAATCAGATTCAGCGAATGGTGATCGCGCGGAATATTCAGGAGCGGTTCTTCAATTAGGGCGCGCTCAGCCCTTGTCTTGCTCCCCGTCGCCGAACCGTGGAATGCACCGATTGCAGTGATGGCCACGTCAGTCAAATGTGAAGATTAACGGCCGCTGATTCAGGAGAACCGGTATTGTCGCCTCGAATCGGCCGGTGTTCCCGTCATCGTGTCGGGTGATCGTCACCACGATCACCCCTGCGTCTTTCAGGTCATGACGAGGGTGCAGTGGGATGGACAGCTGTTCGCCGTCCATCCATCCACTCTTCTCGTCTGCAAGTCCCGAGAATGCACCGGTAAGCTTGGAAACTCGTTCGTCGAGTTCAGCGGAGCGAAGACCAACTAGCCGCTCGATACGTCGTCCCCCTTGCCAGGTCTGGAAGGCGGTTTCGATTTCCATAAGTAGCTTCACGAACTCATAGCAGCGGTTGGCGAGCTCGTGTTTCTCGTAGCTATTGGGGTCTGTGCGAACCACCGTCAAACCTCCATTTGTTGCCGTTCCGCGGAGCCAAGCATCGCGGTAGTTAGCTTCCCTTCTCCGCCATCCGGCCGCGCCTTCGGGTCTCCGCGCCCAACCCATTCCACGTTAGGCGGTCGGACTTGATTCGGTTGCATGGGCCACATAAGAGCATGCGGTTCGAGATGTGGTTGAGGCCGCCTTCGGAGCGGGGTGTCTTGTGATCCAGTTGGAGGTAGAGCGGGTCGTCGAACTCGCGGTCGCAGCCGGCGCAGCGCGTCCCGCTCCCTTCGGCGGGGTGTCGACGAGCTGTGCGCGGCTGGGCGTTGGGCCGAGCGGTTTGGTGATGTGCTTCGGCTTTGTCTTCGAACCTGGCGGCCGTCGCCAAGCTGTCCGGCGTCGCGCGAGAGTCGCTGCCCTTGTTCGACGGCGAGTCGGTGGCGACTAGGTGGACCGTGGCGGAGTTGATGCGGCGCGGGAAGGGCAGGTTGTCGCAGTGGTAGAGGGTGCGGTTGGCGAAGTTGGGGGTGGCCATGGTCAGACTCCCGCGCATATGTCTGCACCATGACGGGCGGCTGGCAAGGCCGTGTGGGTGCGGGGCCCCCTCAGCCCCCTGCTTGCGCCGGGGCAAGCTGCTGCATCTCCCCCCACGGAGCACATTGAGTTCTCAACGGAATCCGATCCGGATCCCGATTCCGCTGACCACTCAATGTGGTCAGCGGGGGGGAGCAGGGGAGCGTGAGCGGCGGTGATCAGTTTTGGAGGGATTTTTCGTTGTGGGCCGGGTTTCGGACGTTGTTTCTATCTGGTCGGGAGGCGTCGGGGCGATCGAATTCGTTTGGCGGGGTTCAGTGAGGATCAGGCGCGGTGATCGGGGTCGGCTCGATCCAGTGGGTCTGGGGGAGGCTTCGGCGCGGTTGCGCGGGATGCGCATGAACGGAACTCCTGTTCTGGGGCGATGGTAGCAGGGTTCTGCGGTGTCGGGGATGTGCGGTCGGGCCTCCCCCCTCTGCCTGCGGCATCTCCCCCCTCAGGGGGGAGAGTGTCGAGGGCAGTGCGAGGGGGCGGGGGCTGGCTGGGGTCGCGTGGAAGTCGCGGCCTTTGTTGAACGGCGGGTCGGTGGCGATCAGGTGGATCGTGGCGGAGTTCATGCCGCGCAGGAAGGGCAGGTTGTCGCCGTGGTAGAGGGTGCGGTTGGCGAAGTTGGGGGTGGCCATGGTCAGACTCCCGCGCATATGTTCGCCCGTTGATGGGCGGCTGGCGAGGATCCGCGGGTGCGGGGATTCGTCAGCCCCCTGCGTGTGCAGAGGCGGGCTGCTGTTCGGCAGCTCCTCCGCGGGGCGAGTGGGGAGCGTGAGCGGCGGTGATCAGTTTTTGGGGGATTTTTCGTTGCCGGCCGGGTTTCGGACGTTGTTTCTATCTGGTCGGGGGGCGTTGGGGCGATCAGATTCGTTTGGCGGGGTTCAGTGAGGATCAGGCGCGGTGATCGGGGTCGGCTCGAGCCGGTGGGTCTGGGGGAGGCGTCGGCGCGGTTGGGCGTGATGCGCATGAACGGAACCCCTGTTCTGAGGCGATGGTAGCAGGGTTTTGCGATGTCGGGGATGTGCCATAGCGCCTCCCCCCTCTGCCTGCGGCATCTCCCCCCTCCGGGAGACCTGCGCGTAAGTCCCACTGCTCCGACCTTCCATGCCGGTGGCGGTGTCACGAAGTGACGGTGGGGAGCTTCGGCTATCTGGTGGGCGCGCGCCCGGAGCCCCCCTCTGCCTGCGGCATCTCCCCCCGCCGAGCGGGGGGAGAGGGGAAATGGAGATTACGCGCAGGTCTCCGCCGGGGGAAGCTGGGAAGCGTGAGCGGCAGTGATCAGTTTGGGGGGGGTTTTTCGTTGTCGGCCGGGTTTCGGGGGTTGTTTCTATCTGGTCGGGGGGCGTTGGGGCGATCGAATTCGTTAGGCGGGGTTCAGTGAGGATCAGGCGCGGTGATCGGGGCCGGCTCGAGCCGGCGGGTCTGACGGAGGCGTCGGTGCGGTTGGGCGTGATGCGCATGAACGGAACTCCTGTTCTGAGGCGATGGTAGCAGGGTTCTGCGGTGTCGGGGAGGCGCTGTCCGCCCTCCCCCCTCTGCCTGCGGCATCTCCCCCCTCGGGAGACCTGCGCGCAAGTCGCCCTGCTCCGACCTTCCCTGCCGGTGGCGGTGTCACGAAGTGACGGTGGGGAGCTTCCGCAATCTGGTGAGGGCGCGCCCGGAGCCCCCCTCTGCCTGCGGCATCTCCCCCCGCCGAGCGGGGGGAGAGGGGAAATGGGGACAAGGCGCAGGTCTCCTCAAGGCGAGAGTGGAGACGGCGGTGCGGTGGGTGGCAAACGCGGCGCCTCCCCCCTCTGCCTTCGGCATCTCCCCCCGCAGGGGGGAGAGTCGAGAGGGAGATGCTTGGTTATAGTGCGCCGGCCCAGGAGAGGAGCGTCCAGACCAGGACGCCGGCGAATGCGCTGAGCACGGTTAGCTGGAACAGGATCAGGAGCTCGGTGGGGCCTCGCCTCGGCATGGTGGGGAGCATACCCTCAGACGCATGCTTGAACTGAGCGAGTGGCGCGACATTGGTCTGATCTTTCTTGCCGTCGCCTTCGCGGTCATCTCGTTGGGCTTCCTGGTAGTGACGCTGATTGCGGGGCGGATCGGCTTCCGCGTCATCCGCGGGCTACAGCGCGCGCACGACGATCGGCTGCTCACGGCGCTCGACAGCATCGAGCATCGACAGACCGGCTGGCGCGAGGAAGGGCTGCTCGAGCCGCAGGGCCTGCCCGAGGTCGCCCGACGACTCGCCGCGCTGCGCCCGCGCCGCCGCCCGAAGCCGAAACGTCGTCTGTGGGGGCTGCTGCCGCCCGCGCGTTAGGAATCCTCTGAACAGGTCGGATGCCCGTCCCCCCTCTGTCACTCCGTGACATCTCCCCCCGCACAGCGGGGGGAGAGTTAATCAGAGCCTTCGTAGCTGCCTCGCGGTTGTTCCGCGCCCCGCTCTGGCCTAGCCTTTGGCCTGATCGCGACCGCCCAGCGGGGGCTGGCGCGCAAATTTTGAAGGGACGCCCATGAAGGCGGCAATCTTCGACCCCGAGAATCAGGCAAGAGACGGAGACCGCTCGGTGCTTGAGGTGCACGACATTGACGTGCGCGACCCCGAGCCTTCTGAAGTCCTGGTCCGAACCACCACCAGCGGCGTGTGCCACAGCGACCTGCACTTTATCGATGGGAAGTGGGCGGCCGCCTTCGGCGGGCTGCCCGCCGTGCTCGGCCACGAGGCCGCCGGCGTAGTTGAGTCCGTCGGCGACGATGTCACGTACGTGCGGCCGGGCGACAACGTGATCATGTCGTTCCGCCCCTTCTGCGGCGAGTGCTACTGGTGCCTGCGCGGCGAGCCGAACCTGTGCCCCGCGCCGAACGACGCTGCGCTCTCGCGTAACCGGCTGACCTGGGACGGCCGCCGGGTCGTGCAGATGGCCTCGGTGGGCTCCTTTGGTGAGTACATGCTCACCACCCAGGCCGGCGTGCTGAAGATTCCGGAAGACATCCCGCCCGCCGAGGCGGCGCTGGTCGGCTGCGGCGTGATGACCGGCGTCGGCGCCGCGCTCTACACCGCGAAGGTCCCGGGCGGTGCGGTGGTGGCGGTGATCGGCTGCGGCGGCGTTGGTCTCAACGTCATCCAGGGTTGCCGGATCGCCGGCGCCAGTCAGATCATCGCTGTGGACATCCTCGACAACAAGCTGGAGATGGCGACCAACTTCGGCGCGACGAGCACGATCAACGCCGCGAACGTTGACGCCGTCGAGGCGGTCAAGGAGATGACCGGCGGCGACGGCGCCGAAATCGCCTTCGAGGCGATCGGCAACGTCAACGCCGCCCGTCAGGCCTGGGACATGGTCCGCCCCGGCGGCACCGCCTGCATCGTCGGGATGATGCCGCTGGGCTCCGAGGTCAGCCTGCCGGGTCCCGAGTTCCTGCAGGAGAAGAAGGCGATCGGCTGCATGTACGGCAGCACGCGCTTCCGCGAGCACATGCCGAAGCTGCTCGACCTCTACCGCCAGGACAAGCTGGATCTGACCGGTCTGGTCACGAGGCGCTTCGAGCTGGGCGAGATCAACGAGGCGTTCGCCGCGATGCAGAACGGCGAGGTCGCGCGCGGGGTGCTGGACATCTCGCAGCCCTAGGCGGCGGTCAAGCGCGCGTGCGGAACGGCCCCCGCAAGGGGGTCGTTCCTGATCGTGCGAGCTTCCATCGCGCTACAGTGAACATAAACGGCGGCTGGCACGGGATCTGTGCCGCAAGCTGGAGGCGCGAGTCTCGATGGATCTGAACCAGCAGAAGGAGCAGTTCTCGTTGGCCTACATCCATGCCGTCGCCGCTTGTGCTGGATATCAGTACGACGACGTACGAGACCGCGCCAGCGTTGACGGTCAGATCTCCTCCGACCAGGGACTCTGCCCCGTGCTGCAGTTCCAGGCCAAATCAACCTCGACCGACGTGGTCCGCGACCGACACGTACGATTCGACCTACCAGTCAAGAACCAGAACGACCTCTGCGTCCTGACCGGTGTAATCAAGCTCTTGATCGTTGTAACGGTGCCGGCGGAGGTTGGAGATTGGAGCACTCTGAGCGCCGACGAATTGTGCCTGCGTGGGCGTGGGTACTGGATGTCTCTGCGGGGTCAACCGCCCTCGAACAACCCGCGCACCCGCGCCGTCCACATTCCACGGACGAACACGTTCACGCCCAACGACCTGCCTGAATTGATGCGTCGCGTCGAGGAAAGGGACTTCTGATGAGGGTCCGGATCGACGACGATCACATGCTGAACTCCATCTCCTCGATGACCCTGGCGACCTATCTAAAGGGCCACAGGTGGCGCCTTGCGGGCACCATGGGTGACGAGATCGAGGTCTACCAGATACAGGCCGGTGGGCGAACATCGACCGTTCACGTGCCCGTTCGGGATACGTTCGCAGACCATGCTGATTCGATCGCGCGAGCCCTTCGCACTCTGTCCGTGACGGAAGAGCGATCGGAGCTTGATGTCTATGGTGATGTGCGCGCGACGAGCGCCGATCGGATTCGTGTCAGCCCGCGCAATGCCTCGAATCCCGTTCACCTGTCATTGCATGATGCGGGTCATCTGATGACGGATGCATATAACCTCCTCTCGTCGGCCGCCCGTGCGACCGAAAAGCCTCGGGCAGCGTATCGAGGCTCGATCTCCAATCGCGTTGCAAGCTTTCTCGGGGACATCTCCGCTGCCCCGCTCGGATTCGACGCGTATGAACTCACGCTGTACTCGCCGCTTCGCGCCGCGGTGGGGCAGGCATCGCTGTCCGGTGACTTCGCTGACACGCCGTTCGCACGGCGCGCTATCGTCGAGCTGGCCGGGGGCCTGACGGCGGTCGAGGCTGCGATCGTCGAATCGAAACAGGCGGACGAATTGTCGCCGTTCGAGCGTGCCGTTCCGGCCGGCGTCAGCGCCAATCTTTGCGGAGCGATCGCAGCACTGGTCGAGCATGCCGATCAGTTCGGCGATGGCATCAGCGTCGATGTCGGTTGGGCGGCTGTACGCCCGCGCGATGATTCACGCGACCGGGCCGTTCCGTTCAGTACGCACGATGTGGAAGTCTTGACTGCTGCCGGGGATCACCTGCGACATCGCGCCTCGTATCCAGACGAGCACCTAGTTGCCGATGTCTTTCGGCTCGAGCGCGACCCCAGGGAGTTTGACGGACGCGCGACGCTGCTCGCCGATCTTGACGACCGGACTCAACGGGTCGAGGTCGAGTTCGCCGAGGGCGACTACCAGACTGCGATCGAAGCGCATGATCAAAAGCTCCCGATCGAGCTCGACGGGGATCTACATCCGGTGGGACGTGGATACGAACTCCGCAACCCGAGCAATGTGCGCCGGCTTGGCGAACCGAGCGCGTGACCAGCTTCGACGGGTACCTCCCGCCTCGTTCGGCGCCTCGCGCCGGCCGACGGGGCGCCCCCGCGGACGCGCTTGGTCAGATCCCGGATGGGGCGCGGGTGGTGATCCCGCCGCTGTCGGGGACTCCGTTCGGCTTGCTTGAGGAGCTTGACCGGGTGCGCGAGCGCTGGACGCAGATCGAGCTTGCCGGCGGGCAGTTGCTGCGACCGATCGCACCGCTCAAGCACCCCGGCGAGCCGTTCAGCTTCACCACGTACCAGATGAGCGGGCCCTATCGGGTCGCCGAGGAGGCCGGCGTCCTGCGACATGTCGCGGCGTCCTATGCGCTGGTGCCGCAACTCTTTGCGCCCGGCAGCGCGCTGCCGGCCGATGCCGTGTTGGTGCAGGTCAGCCGGGCCAACGCGGAAGGCATGCACTCGCTGGGCAGCTCGGTTGGCGGCATCCTCAACTCGATCCGCACGGCGCCGCTGGTGATCGGTCAGATCAACCCTCGCGTGCCCTACAGCTTCGGCGCCTCGGAAGTCCGCGCTGAGGAGTTCGACTGGCTGGTCGATCTGGAATGCGATATCCCCGAGGCCAAGCGCGCACAGCCCGGACCGGTCGAGCGCCAGATCGCCGAACACGTGGTGTCGCTCGTGCCCGACGGGGCCACGCTGCAGTTCGGGATCGGCGCGATGCCCGAGGCGATCATGGGGCTGCTGAGCAGCCGCTCCGACCTGGGCATCCACTCCGGGCTGATCAGCGACGGGATCGTCGACCTGCTGGAGAGCGGGGCGATCACGGGCGCCCGCAAGGCGACGGCGGCGGGCTTCATCGTCGCGACCGAGGCGTTCGGGACGGCCTCGCTCTACCGCTGGCTGGATCGCAACGAGAGCGTGCGCTTCGCCCCTGCGAGCTACACGCACTCGCCCACGGTGCTGGCCCAGCAGCGGGAGTTCGTCGCGATCAACTCGGCTGTTGAGGTCGCGCTGGATGGCACGGTCAACGCCGAGTCGATCGGTGGACGGCGCATCTCGGGACCAGGCGGTCAGCCTGACTTCGCGGCGTCAGCGGTGATTCACGGGGGCGCGAGCGTGATCGCGCTGCCGTCCACCGCCGCGCGCGGTCGTGTTTCGCGAATCGTCAAGCAGCTGTCCCAGGGCGCGGCGGTCACGACGCCGTCCTACTTCGCCGACATCGTCGTCACCGAGTACGGGATCGCGCGTCTACGCGGCCGCACGATGGACCAGCGAGCTGATGCGCTGCGCCAAATCGCGCACCCCGAATTTCGCGCCGAACTCGCCGGCGATCCCGGATCCAACTGAACGTCGAGCACTCGATGCGGCGCGCTCGGTAGGGCGTGCGGATGGGCTGCTCTCGCTGAGCGGCCGAGTGCGAACTCGGACGCGCAGCGTGCGACGCCTGCGTGACACCCGTCACCCTGCTTTGACACAAGGCATCGCCGTGGGTCATATTCTGAGTTTGGAAACCTCGTTCCACAGCGCGGAGATCATCATGCCCGAAGCCATCGAAGACATGCTCGCCAATACCTCCCTGTTCGCTCGCGTCGATCGCGCGCACCTCGGCGAGATCGCGGCCTGGGTCCAGCTGCAGACGTTCGACGCCGGCCAGACGATCGAGCGCGAGGGCGACCTTGGCACCGCGCTGCACGTGATTCGCAGCGGCGGCGTTGATGTCTACCAGGGCTACGGCTCCGACCATCAGCAGCATCTCGCCAGCTTCGGCGAGGGCGATTTCTTCGGCGAGATGGCGCTCCTGCTCGGCCGTCCGCGCAGCGCGACGATCATCGCCAACGAGCCGACCGAGTGCATCGTGATTCTGCGCAACACGGTCGAGGAGCAGGCCACGGTCGCGCTGCTCTGGTCGATGCTGCATCACATCGCCGAGCGCCTTTCGAGCGCGGACGAGCAGCTCGGCGAGATGGCCTCGCACTAGCCAGCCGGCACGAGTTGGCACGCAGGGTCGGGCGCTCAGCCGGCACTCAATCGCCGGAGGTCGTGGCGCCGAGCGCCTCCACGACCCGCGCCAGCGCCTGCGTCCCATCGCCGCCGGCGCCCTGCGCCTGGAGTTGGTAGTACAGCTGGTGCACCAGCGATGTGTTCGGCAGCGGCTGCAACACTTCGTCGGCCGCGTCCAGCGCCAGACGCAGGTCCTTCTGCATCAGCCGGATCATGAAGCCGGGCGCGAAGTCGCGATCCGCGATCCGCGGGCCGAGGTTCGAGAGCTGCCACGATCCGGCTGCGCCGGCGCTGATCGCGGCCAGCATGCGCTGCGGATCGACGCCCGACTTCTGGGCCAGCGCCAGCGCCTCGCAGACGCCCAGCAGCGCCCCCGCGATCGCGACCTGATTGCACAGCTTGACCGTCTGGCCGGCACCGCTCGGACCGCAGTGGGTGATCGTCCGGCCCATCGCTTCGAGGATCGGCCGGCAGCGCTCCAGGACCTCAGCCTCGCCCCCGACCATGATCGAGAGCGTGCCGGCCTTCGCGCCGGTGTCGCCGCCCGAGACCGGCGCGTCGAGCATCTCGACGCCCCGCGCCCTCAGCTGCGCGGCGATCGAGCGCGTCACCACGGGGCTGATCGTGCTCATGTCGACCACCACTGAGCCCGACGCCAACCCGCCGATCGCCGCCCGCTCGGCGTCGCCGTCCGGCCCATCGACCAGCACCTCTTCGACATCGCTGCTGTCGGTCACGATCGTCACCAGGACGTCCGACGCCTCGGCCACGGCTCGCGGCGACTCAGCCGCCAGCGCGCCCAGCTCGGTGCACGCGTCGACCCCAGCCTGGCTGCGATTCCAGACGGTGGGCACGATCCCCGAGCCAATCAGGTTGGCCACCATCGGCCGACCCATGATTCCCAGGCCGATGAAGCCGACCCGCTCCTCGTTGGTTGTTCCGATGGCTGCCATGACTCCTGCCTCCCGCCGCTGCTTACCGCGTCGCATCTCGCGATCGGCGGCTATGGTAGGCGCGAATGCCGCTCTATCTCGCCACCGCGCACTGCAGCGACGGCGCGTTTGCTCGCCTCGGCCTCGCCGAGAGCATCGCCGCGATCGAACAGTCGGCCCGGATGACCGGCGGCCGCCTGATCGAGGCGCTGCTGCTCGACGCCGACGAGCTGGCGCTGATCATCGAGACGCCCGATTCACCATCGCTTGCGCGGATCCAGCTCGAGGCGCAAGAGCTGCAGATACAGATACGCGCGCGTCCCGCGCTGCCGCGCAGCGAGGCCGAAGCGCTCGACCGCGCGCATCGAGAGCGCCGCACACCACCCGCCTGAACGAGCCGGACGGAGACAGCGCATGACTACTGAATCGCGATGCGAAGAGATGCGCGCCGAGCGCGCGCGGCTGAACATCGAGGCCGACTCGATGCCGGGCCGGCTGCCGCCCGGACCTGGCGAGGCGATCGGCCCCGGCAACCCGGAGCTGCGGCGCATCTACGACCGAATCAACGACTTGCGTAAAGAGCTACTCGCGCTGGGCTGCACTCCGTAACGAGAGGTGACAGCCAGCCTCCGTCGCGCTAAGATGGCAACACAATTGAATACGAGGGCCGAATCCCCGCAGAGTGACATCTGAGGGGAACGGGGGACCCAAACCCGTCGGCCGACCACCAGCCACCCAAATTGGCGCTGGCAGTCGGACGGCAAAGGGGTGAACGAAGCGCCAGCTTCGCGGCACACTTCCTCGTGCCGAACCCGACAGCTAACCCCGTAGGCGACCGAGGGAGATTCGCGTTTCGCCGGTCGCCAGCCGTTGTTTGTTCTGCGGCTGGCTTTTTGATTGAAGCGCGATCGCACGGCTTGTGCATCGCCCCGTCGCTGCGGCCCACCCAATCGAGGGAATCTCGTCGGTATACCCGACGTGATGGCCACAGGACGGGGTTTCTCGCTCGCTCCGTCCTGCCTCCTGGGCCGACCCGGGGCTTCGAAGCCCCGGGTTCGGTCTTTAAGGAGCCCGGTTGCTGTTGGGAAGAACGTCGCGCGACCTTTGTGCCGTTCGCCCTAAGAATCCTCTGAACAACTCTCCCCCCCACCGCTCTGCGGGGGGAGAGGGGAATCGGATTCCGCTGACCACTCAACGTGGTCAGCGGGGGGGAGAGGGGAATCGGATTCCGCTGACCACTCAATGTGGTCAGCGGGGGAGAGAGGGGAATCGGATTCCGCTGACCACTCAATGTGGTCAGCGGGGGAGAGAGGGGAACTGGAGATTACGCGCGGGTTTCCTCAGGGGGAGCGGTTGGGAAGGGAGCGCCTGATCCCAAATGCTCCCCCCCCGCGGGGGAGCTGTCGCGCAGTGACTGAGGGGGAGGCTCCCAGCTGCGTGAGCGATGGCGATGCGCGCGGCCTCCCCCTCTGCCCCTGCGGGGCATCTCCCCCTCGGGGGGAGAGATTGGGAAGGGAGCGGGGATCCGACTTGTTCGGAGGATTCCTACCGGCCCACGAAGGTGGGCTGACGCTTCTCGAGGAACGCCTTCGCGGCTTCCTTGTTGTCCTCGCCGGTGAACGACAGGCCGACGTGCGCGCCTTCCTGGTAGAGGGAATCTGAGAGGTTGTGGTTGGCGCCGAAGTTCAGCGTCCACTTCATCATCGCCAGCACCGATGTCGGGCCGTGCGCGATCGCGCGGCAGAACTCCAGACCGCGCGGGATCAGATCGTCGTGGGGCACGACCTGGGTCACGATGCCGAGCTCTTCCGCCTCGGCGGCGTCGATCCGGCGGTCCAGCATCAGCAGCTCGCGCGCCTTGGTGATGCCGACCATGCGCTGCAGGAACCAGGCGCAGCCGTAGTCGCCCGACACGCCGATGTTGCGGAACGCTGTCACGAACCGCGCGCGGTCCGAGGCGACCCGGAAGTCGGTCGCGAGGCAGAGGCCCAGGCCGCCGCCGGCCGCCGGACCGTTGACCAGCGCGACCGTGGGCGTGCCCATCTCGTGCAGCATGCCCGAGGTCTGCATCTGACTGCGGTGGCTCAGGCGGTTTCCGACGCCTGGTCCCGGCCGACGCCCGCCCGAGCGGCTCATGTTGTTGATGTCCGCGCCCGCCGAGAAGCCGCGGCCCGCGCCGGTCAGCGCCACGCAGCGAATCTCCGAGTCGTCTTCACAATCGACCAGCGCGTCCACCAGGCGTGGCAGCAGGTCCTCGCCGAACGCGTTGAGGCGCTCCGGGCGGTTGAGCGTGATCAGCGCGACGCCGTCGTCTCGCTTGTCGAGCATCACAGTTGTCATCGTGAGGTGGTCTTTCCGTTTCGCACAGCAGCACGAAGCGTAGCCGTGCAGTGCGCAGGGATACACTGCGCAGGCCATGTGCGGCCGGTTCACACTCACCGTCACCTCGCTGGAGATGTTTGCCCAGACTCAGCAGCTCGTCGCGCAGATTTTCGATCCCGTCCGCTACCGCCCGCGCTACAACATCGCTCCGACCAACGAGCACGTGATCGTCCGCATCGAGGCCGAAGACTTCGCCGCGCAGAACGCGAAGTGGGGGCTGATCAACAGCTGGGCCAAAGACGCCAAGCGGGCCGGACGCCAGATCAACGCGCGCTGCGAGACACTCGGCTCGTCGCGCGTCTGGAAGCCGGCCTTCCAGAAGCGCCGCTGCGCGATCCCGGCGGACGGCTGGTTCGAGTGGACCGGGCCCAAAGGCAACCGCCAGCCGCACTGGATTCACCGCCCCGACGCCGAGCCCTTCCTCTTCGCGGGCCTCTATGAACGCTGGACCCCGCGCGATGGCGGCGACGCAGCTACGCCGATCACGACCTTCACGATCATCACCACCGACGCCAACGAGCAGCTCGCATCGATTCACAATCGCATGCCTGTCGTGCTGCCCAACGACCGGCTTGAGGCCTGGCTCGACCCGCGCGTCAGCGATCTCGAGCAGTTGCAGCCGCTGCTCAGGTCTGCGCCGGACGACGCGTTCATCAGCGTCGCCGTCTCACCGCGCGTCAACTCGGTTCGCAACGACGACCCTGAGCTGCTTGCCCCGCAGGAACAGCTCTCCTTCTGAGCCTGCGGATAAGTCTGAGAGGCCCCATGTTCACCGAAATCGACGGCTTTCTGCGCTATTTCCGCTCCGTCAATCGCCGCGCGGTGCGCGATGTCACCGCGCTGCCGGCCGAAGCCGACGGCTGGGCGCCGATCGGCGATGCGGGCGAGCTGGTTGGTGAGGGGGCGTGGTCGATCAACAAGCTGGTCGGGCACATGTGCGGTTCGCGCCTGTACTTCGCCAGCGCCTATCGCCACGAGGGCTGGATCTCGCCCGAGCCGCCGGACGTGAGCCGCGCCGAACTCTGGGCCCCCGCGCTTGATGACAGCTTCGTTCGCTTCTCCGAGCTGGTCACCGAAGTCGGCCCCGAGGGCCTCACCCGCCAGGTCCCAATGATTGACACGCCCGACGGCTCGCTGAGCGGCTGGCGCCTGCTGATGATGATGCTCGAGCACGACATCCACCACCGCAGCCAGATCGACACCTACGCCGGGCTCAACGGCTGGGACCCGCCGGACATCTACTTCCGCAGCGCCGAATCGATCGCCGAGCTGCAGGACGCGCAGCGTGCGAAGTACCGCGGATGACGCCACCGACACTGGACGATGTCCGGCGCGCGGCTGAGATCATCGCCGGGCATCTTGCGCTGCCCACACCGCTGGTACACAGCGTCGCGCTGTCCGAGCGTTGGGATGCGCATGTCTCGCTGAAGCTCGAATGCGTCACGCCGACCAGCGCCTTCAAAGTGCGCGGCGGCGTCCATCTGGTCAGCCGGCTCAGCGCGGACGAGCTGCAGCGCGGGCTGGTCACCTCCTCAACCGGCAACCACGGCCAGTCGCTCGCCTTCGCGGCGGCCTCGGTGGGGGCGACGGCGACGATCTTCATGCCGACCGACGCCAACGTCGACAAGATCGCGGCGATCGAGCGCCTCGGGGGCAAGGTCGAGCTGGTCGGCGAGCGCTTCGATGAGGCGCGCGTGCGCGCCGAGGAGTTCGCTGCCGAGCGCGGCGCCCGCTACGTCGAGCCGGTCGAGGAGCCGCTGTTGATCGCGGGCGTCGCCAGCGCCGCGTTGGAGGTGCTGGAAGACCAGCAGCCCGAGACCGAGCTGGTCGTCCTGCCGCTGGGTGGCGGCACCGGCGCCTCGGGCTGGGTCACGGTCCGCGACGGCCTGCAACATCGCGCGGAGGTCTGGGCGGCTCAATCCGCTCAGTCGCCCGCCGCGCACGACGCCTGGCGATCCGGGCGGATGGAAGAACGGCCCAACACCAGCCTCGCGGAGGGCATCGCGACGGCCGTCCCGTTCCCGTTCGCGCTCAGCATCCTGCGCGCGACGCTCAATGACTTCCTGCTCGTCGATGACGCACAGATCATCGAGGCGATCCGGCTGCTGTGGGACGCCCAACACATCATGGCCGAGCCCGCCGGCGCGGTCGGCGTCGCGGCCGCCGAGCAGGAGCGCGAACGCATTCGGGGCAAGCGAGTGGTGGTCGTGATCACCGGCGCCAACGCCACCCGCGCGCAGCTTCGGGAGTGGCTCTAAGAACGCTCTGAACAACTCTCCCCCCGCGGAGCGGGGGGAGAGGGGATCCGACTTCTTCAGAGGAATCACAAGCGCCGCTCAGGTGGGTGATCAGTCGCCGGCGAGCTCGTTGATTCGGGCTGCCAGCACGAAGTCGAAGTCGGTGATCCCGCCGGCGTCGTGGGTGTTCAGCGCGATGTTGACCGTGTTGTAGACGTTCGACCAGTTGGGATGGTGGTCGAGTTTCTCGGCGGCCAGCGCGACCGACGACATGAACCCGAAGGCGGCGACAAAGTCGCCAAACCCGAACGTGCGCTGCAGCGATCCCTCGGCGTGCGACCACCCGGGAATCTCGGCGAGCCGCCCCGCGACCTCTGCATCGTCCAGCTTGCGTCGCTCCGGCATGATCGCGCCTCCCCGTTCGCTGTGTTCGCGTGCGAGTATACGAGCGATGCAGGCCCCACCATGACCACCCTCGACGATGTCCGCGAGCTGCTCGGTGAGAGCCGCTCGGGCCACCTCGCGACCGCCTCGCTCGAGGCCGAGCCGCACCTGATCCCGGTGGTCTTCGCGCTCCACGACGACGCGATCTGGATCGCGATCGACGAGAAGCCAAAGACCACGTTGCGCCTGCGGCGGTTGCGCAACATCGAGGAGAATCCCCGCTTCGCGCTGCTGGTCGACCACTACTCCGACGACTGGTCGCAGCTCCGCTGGGTGCTGCTGCGCGGCCCGGCCGAAGTCTGGTGGCCGCAGACCTGGGACAGCGCTGCGGCCGAAGCCGCGATCGCGGCGCTGCGCGCGCGCTATCCGCAGTACGAGGAGATGGCGCTGGAGGAGCGTCCGCTGCTGCGGCTGACGGCGGAGCGGGTGACGCGCTGGTCGGCCAGCGGTTCAGCGTGAGGGTCGCGGTCGTTCAAGCCCAATGTAGGCGATATTCCGGGGTCGGATTCGAGTGACGCTGATCACGCGGTTCTCGCCGTCCACCAGAAAGACCACGCGAAGAGCTCCCACGGCGACAGTCCATTCAGGATGGCCTTCAAGTTGCTTGCCTCCCGCAGCGAGTGGGCCATGCTGCAGGTTCCTGAGTACTGCCTTCACCGCGCGTCGAGGCGCGGGACTGAGGTCCTGATATTCCTGTTCAGTGCTTGGCTGTTTGCGAACGAGGTAGGCAACGCGCGAGCTGACTACTTCCACACCTCGATCATGAAAAGGGCTTCGGGCATCTCGCGGGCGATCTGCTGATGCAGCGCACGGCCTGCGGGAGTGTCGGCATTTCGTCCGTTGCTGAACTCGTCCCAGCCGGGGAAACGTTCGTCGAGCTGGCGGAAGAACTCGGCATCCTCGGGGAACAGCGTGTCCATCCTGCGGTCCCATTCCTCTTGCGTGATGAAGTCGCCCCGTTTCATCGCTGCGGCGGAGTCGCGAGCGATCTCTGCGATCGCTTCGGCGGAGGGCTCGTCGTCGTATTCGGCGACTCTCCGTTCTTCGGCTTCCTCCAGGTGGCCTGCGGCGAGCGCCTCGGCGACCTTATGGGCGCGGTCGTCTTCGCGGCTGCGCTCGAACACCTGCTCGAGGAAGGGAATCAGCTCCAAGTCGCCCCTGGCGCGGGCTGCGGCGATGGACTGGGCTTTGCGGTCGGCCCGGCTAAGCGTTTCGACGGGCTGGTCGTGGGCGACCATGATCGGCCTTCGGATTCGCGTGGCGGTGGCTGCGTTCGATGGTAGCCGGACGATTAGTCGGCGGCTAGCGGAAGGCGCGCAGCCGCCCGGTGTGGGCGTTGACGCCGGTCCAGGCGCGGTCCGCAACGATCGCCCGGCCGATCGTGAAGCTTGGGTCGTCGGAGGCGAGAACCAGCGCGGCCTGAGCGATGTCGAGGCCTTCGCCAATCCGGCCAACCGGGTGCAGATCGTCGCTCTGCCCGCAGAAGACGGCGATCTGGTCTTCGCCACGCCAGGGCTGGTCGGCGACTCCCGATTGACGCCGCAGCGATTGGCGCTCAGACCTTGGACCAGTCGTGCCCCATGACTTGGTCCCAGCGCGGGTCGAAGCCCGTCCAGCCGCCGTCGACGACCAGCTTCTGACCGGTGATCAGGCTTGATTCATCGGAGGCCAGAAAGAGTGCCGCCCGTGCGATGTCGATCCGCTCGCCGGCCCGGCCCATCGGCTGCAGCGACGCCCAGCGCTGCCGGGACTGCTCAAGCTGTTCATCGGTGCGCGAACCCTGACCGGTCACAATGGTGCCGGGACAGATGCAGTTGATCCGGATCCCCTTCGAGGCCCACTCGCCCGCCGCCGCCCGCACCATCGCAATCACCGCGCCTTTCGAGGCGGCGTACGCCGCCACCCCCGGGACGCCGACCAGACCGGCGATCGATGCCGTCACGATGATGGAACCGCCGCCCGCGCGTTCGAGGTGGGGGATGCCGTACTTCATGCCCAACCAGACGCCGCGGATGTTGACGGAGGTGACGAGGTCGAAGGTGGCTTCGGGGCAGTCGCGGACGTTGCCTTCGTCGCCGCCGACGCCGGCGTTGTTGTAGATGACGTCGATGCGACCCCAGCGCTCGGCGGCGGCGTGGAACATGGCCTGGATGTCTTCGCCGTGGCGGACGTCAGTCTCGATGAAGGCGGCGTGGGATCCGATGTCCTGGGCGACCCATTCGCCGCGCTCTGTGTTGCGGTCGGCGATGAGGACGTTGGCTCCTTCGGCGGCGAAGAGCCGGGCGGCGGCTTCGCCGATTCCGGAAGCCGCTCCGGTGACGACGGCTGTCTTGCCTGCGAGTCGGTCGGTCATGTTGCTACCTCTTGCTCAGGCCGGAGCGCGGCCTGTGAAATCCTCCCAGCGGCGGTCGATCGAGGTCCAGCCACCGTCGACGACGATCGCCTGGCCGGTGACGAAGCTGGCCTCGTCGGAGGCGAGCCAGAGCACGGTCTGGGCGACATCGAGGCTTTCGCCACCGCGGCCGAGCGGGGTGACCTCGGCGCCGCTCGCGCGACGCCGCGCGACATCCGCCGGATCCTGTTCGCCCTCGCTGTCGTCACGAAGCCGCGTGGCGATCGAGCCGGGGCAGACGCAGTTGATCCGGATGCCCTTGGCTGCCCACTCACCGGCGGCGGCGCGGGTCAGGGCGATGACGCCGCCCTTGGAGGCGCAATATGCGCTCGTGCCGGCGAGCCCGGTGATGCCGGCGATCGAGGCGGTCGAGATGATCGAGCCGCCGCCGGCCGCTTCGAGGTGAGGAATGGCGTACTTCATCCCCAGCCAGACACCGCGCAGGTTGATCGCCATGATCTCGTCGAAGAGCGACTCGGGGCAGTCGCGCACGGTGCCCTCGATGGCGGCGATGCCGGCGTTGTTGTAGACGATGTCGATCCGGCCCCAGCGTTCAGCGGCGGCGGAGAACATCGCCTGGACGTCTTCGCCCTGGCTGACGTCGCCGACGAAGGGCGCCGCCTGGGCGCCGATGCCGGCGGCGATCCGCTCGGCGCGCTCCTGCCAGCGGTCGGCGACGAGCACGTTGGCGCCCTCCTCGGCGAATAGTTCGGCGGTGGCGCGGCCCAAGCCCGAGCCGGCGCCGGTGATCACTGCGGTCTTGCCTGCAAGACGGTCGGTCATGTTGTCCTCCTAGCTGAAGTCTCGACCGGTCAGGGTACCGAAGCGCGCGTCGACGCCCGTCCAGCCGCCGTCGATGACGATGGCCTGGCCGGTGACGAAGGTCGATTCGTCGGAGGCGAGCCAGAGCGCGGCGTTGGCGATGTCGCGGCCCTCGCCACTGCGGCCCAGGGGCGTGATGACTGCGCCGCGGGCGCGACGGCGGTCGAGCTGCGCCGGGTCCTGCGGGCCCTGGCTGTTGTCGCCGATCCGGGTCGCGATCACGCCGGGGCAGATGCAGTTGATCCGAATGCCCGCCGACGCCCATTCACCGGCGGCGGCTCGGGTCAGCGCGATCACGCCGCCCTTGGATGCGCAGTAGACGGCGATCCCGGAGAGACCGGAGATTCCGGCGACGGAGGCGGTGGAGATGATCGAGCCGCCGCCGGCGGCCTCGAGGTAGGGGATGCTGTACTTCATGCCCAGCCAGACGCCGCGGAGGTTGACCGCAATGATTTCGTCGAAGACGGATTCGGGGCAGTCGCGCACGTTGTCTTCGGGTCCGCCGAGGCCCGCGTTGTTGTAGACGATGTCGATCTGGCCCCAGCGTTCCGCCGCGGCGCCGAACATCGCCTGCACGTCCTCGCCCTGCGAGACATCGCCGACGAAGGCGGCAGCCTGCGCGCCGATGCCGGCGGCGACGCGCTCGGCGCGCTCCTCCCAGCGGTCGACGATCAGCACGTTGGCGCCCTCGGCGGCGAAGAGTTCGGCGGTGGCCTGGCCCATGCCTGATCCAGAGCCGGTGATCACCGCGGTTTTGCCGGCCAGTCGGTCAGCCATGTTGGTTCCCTTCCGCTCCGCCCGAAGCCTAGAGCGCGCGTCGGTGGTGCGTATCGGGGGGAGATGGGATCGGATGCCCTCTCCCCCCGCGAAGCGGGGGGAGATGTCACGGAGTGACAGAGGGGGGCTCCCCGCGCTGCCGCCGGCGTACCGCGTGGGAGCCCCCCTCTGCCCCCTGCCTGCGCAGGGGCAGGCTGCGGCATCTCCCCCCGCCGAGCGGGGGGAGAGGGGAAATGGGGATTACGCGCAGGTCTCCTGAGGGGTGAAGGGATCCGGATTCCGTTGAGCACTCAATGTGCTCAACGGGGGAGAGCTGTCGCGCAGCGACTGAGGGGGCCTCCCCGTGCTGCCGCTGGCGTACCGCGTGAGAGCCCCCCTCTGCCTTCGGCATCTCCCCCCGCAAAGCGGGGGGAGAGGGGATCGCGGAGCGGGCGGAGGTGGGGTGCGGCTTGTTCGGCCGATTCCTAGGTCAGTGCGTCGGCGATGGCGAGTTGGGCGATCTGTTCATCGTCGTAGCCGAGGATCTCGCGTAGCACCAGGTCGTTATCGCGGCCGATCGTCGGCGCCGCGCTGCGATAGCTCGGCGGCGTCTCGGAGAGGTAGCCTTTGGCCGCCTCGACGACGGTCTGTCCGTGCACTGGATGATCGAGCGTCACGAAGTGGCCGCGGTGCTGAAGCTGCAGATCGGCGATGCATGAGGTGCTGTTCTGGACCGCGTGCGCCGGGACGTTGATGGCCTGCAGGATGCGCTCGGTCTCGAACGCCGAGCGGCGCGCGCACCACTCGGAGAGCAGCGCGTTCAGCTCGTCGGCTGCGGCCAGGCGCGATTCGGCGTCGGCATAGCGGGGATCATCGGCCAGGCCGGGCTGTCCCAGCGCCATGCAGAGGCGTGACCAGTCGGCGTTGTCGCGGACCGCGATCGCGACCCACTCGTCGTGGCCGAGGCATTCGTAGACGCCGTGGGGCGCCATCTGCCGGTCGCGGTTGCCGACGAGCTCGGGCACGCGGCCGTTGACGGTGTAGTCGAGCAGTGCCGTGCTCATGAAGTGCAGCGAGGACTCGGCCTGCGCCTGATCGATATAGCAGCCCTCACCGGTGCGGTCGCGATGGTCCAGCGCGGCGAGGATCGCGGGCACCGCGAAGCGCGGACTGAGGTAATCGGTGTAGGCGGAATACGGTCCGGCGGGGTCATCGCCCGGCGAGCCGGCGAGTGCGATGAAGCCACCGATCGCCGCGCCCATCGTGCCGAAGCCGGCCACGTTTGAGAGCGGCCCATCCTGGCCGAAGAGGCAGGTGCTGAGCATGATCAGGTCGGGCCGCAGCTCGCGCAGAGATTCGTAGTCCATGCCCCAGGCGCGCATGGCGCGGGGCGAGAACGACTCACACAGCACATCGCACCAGCGAATCAGGTCCATCAGTACGCCGCGGCCCTCTTCGGTCGCCAGGTTGAGTGACAGCCCGAGCTTGTTCACGTTCATGTTGCCGAACAGGCCGGAGTGGTCGAGTCCCTGCGCGTTGTTGTGGAAGGGGCCGATGCCGCGGGCGGTCTCGATCCGGTTGGCGCTTTCGATCCGGACCACCGTCGCGCCGAAGTCGGCCAGCAGGCGCGTCGCGGTCGGCCCGGCGACCACCCACATGAGGTCGACCACCTTGAGGCCCGCGAGCGCTCCGGACTCATCCTGGATGTCTGATTGGGTGTTGGTTTGTGTGGTCACTAGATCACCCCCTCGGCGCTCAGTGCGGCCAGTTGGTCGGCGTCGATTCCGAGCTCGCCGTAGACCTCGGCGTTGTGCTCGCCCAACGTGGGCGCGCGGCGGCGGTAGGTGATCGGCTTGGTTGACAGCCGAACGAATGGCCCCGGGAAGCTGACCGGGCCGTCCCAGCCGGGCAGCTCGTGCGCCTGCCAGAAATGGCGCGCCGCAAACTGCTCGCTCTCGGCCACCTCGTCGACGGTGGTGACCGGGACGATCAGCAGGCCGCGCGAACGGGCCTCACTGAACAGCTCGGCGCGGGTGCGTTTCGTGATGAACTCGCCGACGACGCCGAGCAGGCGGTCCCACTCGCTGAGCGGGATTTCGCCGCTGAGGAACAGCGCGCCGAGGCCGATCCAGTCGAGGTCTCGGTCGGCGAGGTCGCACTCGCCGCACTCGTACATCCAGTTCATCAAGCGCTGCGAAAAGGGCCCGATCCCGGCCCCGAAGAGGAACGTCAGCGAGATGTGCCCGTCGAGCGCGCGCCAGATGAGCTTGCCGCGGAAGGGTCCGACGACCATCCCGCCGGCTATGCGCTGCGTCTCGACCGCGCCGATCCCGGCCGACACGATTGTCGACATCGTCGCGGCGGCGACCGCTTGCTGGGCGGAGACATCGACGTGCTGACCGCGTCCCGTCGAGCGACGCGCGTGCAGCGCGACGAGCGCCGCGGAGGCGGCCTCGCCCGAAGCGTGATGCCAGGCCTGCGGGACCGAGACCCGGACCGGCTCCTCGCCCGCGTCGCCGGCGAGAACCAGCGGGCCGCCCGCGGCCATCAGGATCAGGTCGGTCGCCTCATAGGTCGCCTTCGGTCCGTCCTGCCCGAACCCGCTGATCGAGACGTAGATCAGGTTCTCGTTCAGCGCGCGCAGGTCCTCGAACCCCAGCCCGCGCGAGGCCATCACGCCCGGCGTCTCCGACTCGATCACGAAGTCGGCCGTCGCGGCGAGCCGGCGGACCAGGTCCTGCCCGGCGGCCGTGTCGAGGTCGCAGGTGATCCCGCGGCGGTTGCGCGCGTAGGCCCACCAATAGAGCGAGCGATCGGGGTCGGGCTCGTCGCCGGCGAACGGCGCCAGATCGCGCGCGGACGACCCGCCGGGCGGCTCGACGACGATCGCATCGGCGCCGAGGTCGGCCAGGATCTGCCCGGCGAGCAGGCCGCGTTCGTTGCTCAGGTCCAGCACTCGGTAGGGGCTTAGCATCGCGGCGCGCCTTCCTTCGTCGGGCGGATCGTATCGCGCGGTCGTCGCTATTGCAGCGCGCCGGCCGCGGCGATGTTCCAGCTCGCCTCTACCTCATCGCCGCGATGCGCGTGCAGCGTGCGGTGCAGCAGCATCGTCGAGTCGGAGTAGTGGGGAATCAGGCGCACGCGGTCGCCCGGCTGCACTGCGGCGCCGTGATCGAGCGCCAGGTGCGTGTGCTCGGCGCTCAGTCCGACGCAGCGAATCCCGTCGGGCGCGACGACCTGCGGGAGGCCGGTGTGCCGCCCGGTCGATTTCCAGCCGGCGTCGGCCGCGGCGCGACCGGACGCGGCGGCGCTCACGACCTGCGCCGACAGGGACAGCGCCCGCTGGTGCCCCGCCACGCCCATCGACTCGTAGGTCAGGTCCATCAGCACCGCGCCGCCGGCCTGTAGCTCGGTGAGCATGCCCTGCTGCAGCACGAAGCGGTAGTTGCCGCTGCCGCCGCCGCTGAGGACGCCGATTTCGATGCCTGCCGCTTCGACATCACGACGTGCGCGGCTCAGCAGCTCGCCCGAGGTGCGTGTCTGGCGCTCCTTTTCCTCGGGCTCCAGGCCCATCACGTGACCCTCGTAGCCCATCAGCCCGCGCAGCCGGACGCCCTCAAGCTCGCCAGCGAGCAGGCAGAGCGCCGCCGCATCCGACGGGTCGACGCCGCAGCGGTGCAGATTCACGTCGACATCGACCAGGACGTCGACGCTCGCCCCGGCTGCGGCCGCCTGCCCCGCGATCATCCTCAGATTCGCTTCATCGTCGACCGCCACGCAGATCGTCGCTGCGCGCGCCAGCTCGACGAGCCGTCCGACTTTCTCTTGCCCGACGACCTCGTTGGCGATCAGGATGTCGTCGAGGCCGCCGGCGACCATCGCTTCAGCCTCCGAGACCTTGGCGCAGGTGATCCCGACCGCCCCGCAGTCCACGACGATCCGCGCCAGCTCCGGGGTTTTGCAGGCCTTGACGTGCGGACGCCAGGCGAGCCCTGCGTCGGCGCAGCGCGCGGCCATGCGCCGCGCGTTGTGCTCCAGCGCGTCGAGGTCCACGAGCAGGGCGGGCGTATCGAGCTGATCCACCTGGAGTGTGACTTGGAGTGTGTCGGGCATTGCGCGAGGATAGGGTCAACGTTGCTGATGGAGGAGATGCGCATGGCGTTCGTGACCGTGAACGATGTTCGGCTGTTCTACCACGAGCAGGGTGACCCCGACCTGCCGACCATGCTGTTCGTGCATGGCACGCAGGCCAACGCGTCGGTCTGGTCGGACCTGATCGACGCCGTCAGCGACCGGTTCCACTGCGTCGCGCTCAATCACCGCGGTCGCGCGCCGTCCGCGACGCCCGACGATCCGGCCGCCTACAGCATCGAGATCTTCGCCGACGACCTGGCCGCGTTCGTCGAGCAGCGGGGCATCGAGCGCTTCGGGATGATCGGCTGGTCGCTCGGGGTGCGTACGGCGTTCAGCTATCTCCAGCGCCACGGCCAGGAGCGTGTGCGATCGCTGATCACGGTCGCGGGCCCGCCCTCGCCGCGCTTCGGCGGTCAGAAGCTGGAGGGCCCCAACCGCGACCGCGAGCTCGTGCCGCATCGCTGGGGCGAGACCTTCGAGCCGATCAGCGAGGCCTGCTGGGAGGGCTCGCACGCCTCGCGCGCGACGTGTGATTTGGAGTGGTTTCTGCCGCAGGTGACGATCCCGGTGGGTATTTTCCATGGGCGGTTGGATCCGATTGCGCCGTTTGCGGCTGCGGAGGCGATGGCGGAGGCGATTCCTGGGGCGGAGCTGCATCCGTTCGAAGAGAGCGGGCATGCGCCGCTGGTCACGGAGGCGGAACTCTTCCTCGACCGCGCTGTGACCTTCATCACTGCGACTGCGAGCTAGGGCTCGGGTTCCTCCACTTGTGACTGTCACCCCGAAGTGGGAGGGTGATACTGTGGGCTGTGGAGGACGAGAAGTGCCCGAGATAACTGCTAGTGAGTTGGTGAATTCGCATGAGTGGGAGCGGATAGAAGACTTACCGAGCGAGTGGCGTCAGTTCTGCCGCGACGACCTCCACGCAGTCCAGAGGCAGTGGGTGTCAGACCGTGATCGTCTGAAGGACGAGACGAAGCTTAAGCAGTTCCAAGAGAGGCTTGCGTTGCAGTGGGCGATCGAGACGGGGATCATTGAGCGCCTCTACAAGGTCGATCGTGGCGTCACTATACAGATACTCCAAGCCGGAATGGAGGCGTTGGGGCAGTTTCACGCCAGGGGCGATCTCACGACCGACGCACGAGCGCTGATCAGCGATCAGCGTGAAGCGCTCGAGATGGTGATGGATGTCGTGGCTGGCGGACGTGACCTCACGGCCTCGTACATGAAGGAGCTGCACCAGCGCCTGACCCTCAGCCAGGAGACGTTTGACGCTGAAGACCAGTTCGGTAATCCGGTGAAGATCCAGTTGATCAAGGGGCAATGGAAGAGACAGCCGAACAACCCGCGTCGTCCTGACGGTTCGATTCACGAATACTGCCCCCCAGAATTCGTCCAAGACGAGATCGATCAACTCTTGGCATTGCGCGAAGATCACGAGTCGCTCGGTATCTGCACCGAAGTCGAGGCGGCGTGGTTCCACCACCGACTCACTCAGATACACCCGTTTCAAGACGGGAATGGGCGTATCGCCCGCGCCCTCACCAGTGCCGTTTTCGTCAAGGCGGATTACCTCGTGCTTGTGATCCGCGACGAGGAGCACCGCGAGCGTTATCTAGATGCACTTGAGTCTGCCGATAGGGGAGACTTGAGACCCTTGGTCGATCTCTTCGCAGATGTCCAGATTGGTGACCTCCGAGATGCCATGAGCGCTATTCGTGAACTCCGCGGCGAAGGGATCATCAAGGTTACTGAGGCGATCGCAGAGCGCGCCAAGCATCGAACAGAGGAAGCGCAGGAGCAGGCAGCCGCAGTTGTGGACGATCTGCAGCAGATCGCCCAGACACGCCTGGACGGGGCCAAGGCTGAATTAGAGCAGGCCCTCGACCATGTAGGGGTAACAGTCAGGGTCCAGGTCCTACCAGACGATCACGACAAGCAAGACTGGTGGTCTTGGCAGATTATCGAAGCTGCCAAGACACATAATTACTTCGCTGATCTGGATCGGCCGCGGCGGTGGGTTTCGCTCCGCCTCAATCTTCCGGGCATTGAGGAGCGGGATTCGAGGCTCGTGATTTCGTTTCACGCCGTTGGGCGTTCAGCCGACCTTCACGCGGTGACCGCGTTCCTGACCAACCGGGTTGCCAGCGGCGAGGGCTTGGAGCCCGCCCGTTGGGAGAGCGAGGTGATTCCCGATGACGCTTTCAAATTCAGAACTGACACATCATCGCCTCCAGTGACCGCGGAGAGGTTCCGTGTATGGCTGGAGGCGACAGTCGAAAACGGTCTCAGTGCCTGGGGAGAGCGCCTCTAGCCGGCAACCGAGGGGAGATTCTGAAGAGCTGCTGGCATGTGGCACGACGCGCCGTGCCCCAGAAGGGGCGGGTGAAACGAAGGCCGGGTGGAGCATTCGAACCCGTGTCACACTCAACGAACGCTTGAGGGACCCCCTACTGCGCAGCGTCTTGCGCTTCGTCTTCGCGGCCGGCGCGGTAGAAGTGGTGGTAGAGGGCGGCGGCGGCTACGGCGCCGATGGCGGGGCCGAGCACGTAGAGCCAGAAGCTGTCGAAGGCGTTGGAGATGAGGGCCGGGCCGAAGGTGCGGGCGGGATTGACGCTGGCGCCGGTCATGGGAACGGCGACCAGGTGAATCAGCATGATCGTGAGTCCGATCGCGGCGGGGGCTACGACTCCAAAGCCCTTTTTCGAGACGGTGGTGGCGAAGATCACGCTGACCAGCGCGGCGGTGAGGATGATCTCAATCAGCAGCGCGCCGCCGTCGCCGCCGACGATGCCGGTGTTGACCCCGTGAGCGCCGAAGTTGCTGAGGTTGCCGACGTCGTCGATCACGATGACGTACAGCAGCGCGGTCGCCAACGCCGCGCCGACCAGCTGAGCCGCCATGTACACCAGCCCGGGGCCGACCTTGATGTTCTTGGTCACGATCATCGCCAACGACACCGCGGGGTTGATGTGGCCGCCGGAAATGTTGGCCGTGGCGTAGACCATCGTCGCGATGCCGAGGCCGTGCGCGATCGCGATGACCAGCACGGCGGCGTTGGCGTCCATGCCGCTTGCGACCGCGCCGATCATAGCGCCGGTTCCCATCAGCACGAACAGCATGGTGCCGAGCAATTCGGCTGTGTAGGCGCGGACGTTCGAGCCTGAGACGATCTCGTCGAAGCCGAGCTCGAAGTCGTTCATCGCAGGCAGCCTCCCGTTCGCGCGAGGCGAGCAGCTGGAGGCCTGAGCTTAGTCGCCAACTTCGAGCGGGAGCGACTCATCGGCGGCCCACTCTGACATCGACGCGTCATAGACGGCCACATCGTTGTAGCCCAGCAGCGAGAGCACGAACGCGTCGTTGCTCGCGGCGATCCCGCCTCCGCAATAGGTGATCACCCGCTCGTCGGGCCTGGCGCCCACATCGGCGAACTGACCCGCCAGCGTTTCGGCGTCCAGATAGGCCTTGGTGGCCGGATCGATCAGCTCCATCGACGGCACGTTCGAGCTGCCGGGGATGTGCCCGGCGCGGCCATAGGTGCGCCCCTGATCGGCCCCGCTGTGCTGATCGCGGCCGAGCGCGTTGATCACGCAGGCGCCACCGTTCAACGTCGCCACCATCTCCTGGCGATCGGCGAAGCGGGCGGTATCGAAGCGCGCCTCGAACGTCGTCGGCGCGTAGGTGGCCGGCTCCGTCGAGAGATTGCGTCCCTCAGCGGTCCACTTGGTCCAGCCGCCGTCGAGCACGGCGGCACGCTCGCAGCCCATGGCTCGGAACATCCACCAGAGCCGCGCCGCCCACATGCTGCCGAGCCGGTCGTAGAGCACCAGGCGGTCGCCCGCGCTGATCCCATGCCGACCAGCGGCCTCCGCGAACGCCGCTTCTCCGGGCATCATGAAGCGCAGCCGCTGGTCGTTGTCGGAGAACTCCTGCTGCAGATCGAGGAAGCCGGAGCCGGGGATGTGGCCCGACTGCCACTCGGCGACGCCGCCCTCGACGCGATAGCCGCCGCCCTCGCGCGGCCGTAAGAACACGGTGCACTCGAACACGCGCAGGTCAGGATCGTCAAGATGCTCGGCGAGCCAGTCGGTTGAAACCAGCAGTTCGGGGTTTGCGAAGGCCATGTTGGAACTCCTCTCGAAGCGGTTGATCGGACGACCGCGAGTTTAGCGATTATCTTGGCTTAGGCCTTCCGTTCACCCAACATCCAGCCCCTGGAATCTCTATGTACCTCAACACGTTCGCGCCGACCACGGCGTCCGTCGACATGACCCAGACCGACGAGTTCGCCAGCCTGCTGACGAGCGCCTCGGACCTGGGCATCCCGCACTCCGCTGACGTGCGCTACGTCTCGCGCAACGTGGTGATCAATCATCTCCGCCTGCACCTGCTGGAATGGGGCGACGCCCAACACCAGCCGATCGTCCTGCTGCACGGCGCGAATCAGTCGGCCCACTCCTGGGACCTCGTCTCGCTCAGCCTCGCCGACCGCTACCACATCTACGCGCTCGACCAACGCGGGCACGGAGACAGCGAGTGGGCGCGCGACGCCGAATACGGCCCCGAGCACATGGCCCGCGACGCTCTCAGCCTGATTGCCGAGGAGGCGATCGTCGACCCGATCGTGATCGGCCACTCGATGGGCGGGATGGTCACGATGCGTCTGACCGCGCTCGATCCGACGCTGCCCAGGGCCGTCGGACTGGTCGACATCGGACCGGAAGTCTCGCAACGCGGGGCAGAGACGATCCGCAACTTCGTGCTGCGCAACACGGAGTTCGATGAGCTCGACGAGTTCATCGACCGGGTCGTCGCCTACGACCCGTTCCGCTCCCGCGAGCACATCGAGCGGACCGCGCGCTACAACCTCGTGCAGCGGTCCGACGGCCGCTACGTCAGCAAGTCCGACCGGATCCTGCACGACCCGGATTTCCGCCGTGGCGGACGTTCAGGCTCCGAGCGCCAGGATGTCGCGCTGGGCTTCCACGCCTTCCCCGGGCCGACGCTGCTGATCCGCGGGGAGCGTTCGAACATCCTCGAAGCGGAATCGGCCAAGCGGTTCGTCGCCGAGCTGCCCAATGCGGGGCTTGTTGAGGTCGCCGACTGCGGCCACAACGTGCACTCGCAGAACACTCCGGGATTCCTCGCGGCGCTCAACCCCTGGCTTGGATCGATCGTCTGACGCGCTCTGCCCCGGCGCCTCACGGCTACACTGCTTCCATGGCCGATCAGTACGTCGCCACCGACAAGCGAACCGGGTTCGAGGTCGCCGTCACCGGCAAATTCCCCGAACATCCCGACGATCGGATGCGGATCGCGCGCACCACGACGCTCTTCACGAGGTTGATGTCGACGCTCCTGCAGAAGGAGGAAACGCCTCGACGGCTGGGCTTCCGCGCGATCGAAACGCAGCTCGAGCTGGCCGACGCCCTGATTCGGCAGGACCACACCGAGGTCCAGCGGCTGGTCCGCGAAACGCTCACCTCGATGGGCGTCGGCGAGGACCAGCTGCGCGAGCTCGCCGAGCGTCTGCGTGACGCCGGCGGCCTCGATCCGGCGGTCGCCCAGGAACTCGGCCGCGCCTTCGGGCTCGACATGGACGAGGCGATGCCCGCCGCGCCATCCGACGAGGCGCAGGAGTTGACGCTAGACCCGCAGGTCGTCGCAGGCATCGAAGAGGCGCTGGACGCGGCGGGCGCCGACCAGGCTGACCGTCAGGTTGACGACGCGCCGACGGACGCTGATCCCGACGCCGAAAGCGCGCGCGGCGACGACTCCGAGCAGAGCCTGTCGAGGTCGTTTCTCGCGGTATTCGACGAGCAGATCCCCAAGCCGCTCTCGAGCGCCTTCACCGAGCTGCTGATGGGGACGTTTCTGGAGACCTTTCGAGGCGCGTTCATCGCAGCTTGCATCCCGCTGCAGGACCAGGCGGTCGAAGCGGCGATCGACGACACAGCCGATGTCGCGACGGGGCGGGCCCGCTCGACCGTCAACAGCAAGCCGCTCGGCGATCTCCTGTCCAGGGAGCTGCCGAACGCGCTCGGCGACGCACTGGACACGTCGATCGCGAGGTCTGTCAGCAGCGCCCGCACCGACGAGCACAATTTGCAGATCGACCACGCGCTGACGACCGCGCTCGAGCAGGCGGTCAGCGTGCCGCTCTACGATCTCGGCGGCGGCGACAAGCGCGACCTGCTCGAGTTCTTCAACACCGCCTTCGACCTTTGTTACCACGAGGCGATCGGCCGCGGCTTTCGGCTGACGTTCAACACGGTGTTCGTGGATTCCTTCCGAGCGGGCTTTCTCGAAGCGGCGGTGCCGGCGCTGGATGGCTTGCGCGCCGTCCTTGGCGACGACCGACGCGGCGAGCTGGATGACGCGCTGGGTGGCGCTTCGTTCGAACTGAGCGGCGATGCTTTGAAGGCCGCCGTGGCGGTTGCCCTGCGACCGGCCTTCGACGCGGGCCGCAAGCGGGCGTTCGACGATTCGTTCGCCAAGCCGCGCATGGGCAGCTTTGCCGATGCGATCGTGGACGAGCTCGAGCAAGCGAGGCTTCGCAACGTCGGACGCGTGCTCTCCGCGATTCGCGCCGAGCCAAAGCCCCGCAGCCAGGGTCCCGAGGCCGAAGCGGATTAATCAGCACATCGCGGACGCGTGAACTGGACATGGACTGGAGTTGCAGATGAGCGGCACGGTTGGCTACATCAAGGACATGCTGAGCTTCATTCAGGGCGGCTTTCGTGACGCACGCAACGGGCAGACGTCGGAGCAGCTGCACTACGTGCCGGACGGGGAGAGCCACTCCGTCGCCTGGGTGCTCTGGCACGCCGCGCGGGTCGAAGACCTGCTGGTCAACGGGGCGTGGCAGGGCAAGCGCGAAATCTGGCGCGAAGGCGAATGGGCGGCCAAGACCGGCCTGCCCGAGCGCGGCTTCGGCACGGGCCAGTCGACCGAGGAGGCCGCGGCCGTGCGGATCACCGACCTCGACGCGATGTGGCAATACCAGGACGCGGTCAATGCCAACACCCAGGCCTTCCTCGACGGTCTCAGCGATGATGATCTCGATCGCGAGATTAAGCTGGGCGACCAAGACGAGACGCTCGGGCAATCGATCACGTTGCACCTCTGCACGCATCTCAACGGCCACCGTGGCGAAATCAACCTGATTCGCGGCATGCACGGGCTCGATCCGGTGATGCCCAACCGCGGCGGCTAGCAGGGGAACAGGCAGGAACGGCGGGAGACTCGAATGCAGGTCGTGGTTACAGGCGCGAGCGGCTTGGTCGGCACAGCCCTGGTCAAGGCCCTGCGCGCGCGTGCGACATCGGTCACCGCCGTCTCGCGTCGCCCGGCCGGGCAGGAGCAGATTCCCGGAGTCACCTGGATCGGCTGGGACGGACTGACCGACGCCGTGGCCGGCGCAGCCGGCGTGGTGCATCTCGCCGGGGCCGGGATCGTGGACAGGCGCTGGAGCAGCGAGCGCAAGACGCTGCTGCGCAGCAGCCGCGTCGAGCGCACCCGCCAGGTGGTCGAGGCGATCACCGAATCGGGCGAAAAGCCCGCTGTGCTCGTCTCCGCATCGGCGATCGGCTATTACGGAAACGAAACATCGCGCGAGTGCACCGAGCTCGCCCCGCCCGGCAACGACTTTCTCGCGCGGCTCTGTCAGGACTGGGAGGCCGCGACCGAAGCCGCCGGCGTGCGCACGGTGAAGCTGCGCTTCGGCATCGTGCTCTCGCCCGAGGGCGGCGCGCTGGCCAAGCTGCTGCTGCCGTTCCGCTTCGGCCTCGGGGGGCCGATCGGCCGCGGCCGTAACTACTGGTCGTGGGTGCACATCGACGACGCGGTCGGCGTGATCCTGCACGCGCTCTCCAGCAATAGCGTCTCGGGCGCGCTCAACGTCACCGCTCCGAAGCCGGCCCGCAACGCCGAGTTCTCCCGCATTCTGGGCGCGGTCCTGCAGCGACCCGCGCTGCTGCCGCTCCCGCCATTGGCCCTCCAACTACTGCTCGGGGAGGGCTCGACCGTGCTCACGGCCAGCCAACGAGTGCTGCCCACGTGCACGCTCGAATCCGGCTACGCCTTTGAGCACCCCGAGCTCGAGCCGGCGCTGCGCGGACTGGTCGGATAGGCGACGGGACGCCGGTGTCCCGCCCGCTCCGCTACGGCCTCAACCCGCACCAGAGCCCCGCCACGTACGAGGCGATCGGCGACGCGCTGCCGTTCGAGGTGCTCAACGGCCAGCCGGGCTACATCAACATGCTCGACGCGCTCAGCTCCTGGCAGCTGGTCCGCGAGCTCAGCGCTGCGACGGGGCTCGCGGCCGCGGCCTCGTTCAAGCACGTCAGCCCCGCCGGCGCGGCGGTCGCGACCCCGCTCAACGACGCGCTGCGCGCCGCCTATCTGCTGCCGGATGACGAGCTCTCGCCAATCGCGACCGCATACGTGCGCGCCCGTGGGGGCGACCTCACCTCCGCCTACGGCGACTTCGCCGCCGTCAGCGAGCCGGTCGACGCCTCGCTCGCCCGCGTGCTGCGCCGTGAAGTCTCGGACGGCGTGATCGCGCCTGGATACGAGCCCGACGCGCTCGAAATCATCAGCAAGAAGAAGGGCGGGCGCTACCTGGTTCTGCAGGCCGACCCGGCGTTCGAGCCCCCGGCCGACGAGGCGCGCGAACTGTTCGGCGTGCGGTTGCAGCAGCCCACCGATACGCGCCCGATCGGTGACGCGCTGTTCGAGCGCGTCGTCACGGAAGCGAGCGAGTTCCCCGCTGAGGCCCGCCGCGACCTGCTGATCGCCACCATCGCGCTGCGCTATACCCAGTCGAACTCCGTCTGCGTGGCGGCCGACGGCCAGGTGATCGGCCTTGGCGCGGGCCAGCAGTCGCGCATCCACTGCACCCGGCTGGCCTGCGGCAAGGCGGATCGCTGGATGCTCCAGCAGCACCCGCAGGTGCTGTCGCTGCCGCTGCGCGAGGGCCTGCGGCGCGCCGACCGGATCAACGCCCGCGAGCAGTACATCCACTGGGCCGAGCTCTCCGGCGCCGAGCGCGACCAGCTAGGCACGGTGATCGACCCGCTGCCGGCGCCGCTGACCGCCGGGCAACGCGACGAATGGATCGCCGGCTTCCGCAATGTGCTGAGCCACGACGCCTTCATCCCCTTCCGGGACAACATCGATCGCGCCCAGGCCAGCGCCGTCAGGCACCTGCTGCAGCCGGGGGGGAGCATCGCCGACGCCGAAGTGATCGCGGCGGCTGACAGCTACGGCATCGCGATGGCGTTAACGAATCAGCGCCTGTTCCGCCACTAAGCTCGCGGGTCGCTCGTGTAGGCTGAACCGGTGACTGCTTCACGTTTGTCCGCTGTGCGCACTGTGCGTTTGGGGGGATCCACCGCTGCGACGCTCGCAGCGGTTGGCATTGGCGGCTAAGCGCGCCCACCTCCCGCTCCCAGCGACCCGGACAACCTCACCCATGACCACGTTTGACGACTCGACCACTCCCGCAGCTCCGCGTGTCACGCTCTACGACACGCTGCTCCGCGACGGCTCGCAGATGGAAGGCATCGCCTTCTCGCTGGCCGACAAGATCGCCATCGCCCATCGCCTCGATCAGCTGGGCGTCCACTATGTGGAGGGCGGCTTCCCGGGCAGCAACGAGAAGGACAAGGCGTTCTTCGAGCGCATGCAGCAGCGGCCGCTGCAACGCGCCAAACTGGTCGCCTTCGGCGGCACCCGCAAGCCCAACTCGGATGTGGCGAGCGACTTCAACGTCGTCGCGCTGCGCGACGCGCTGACGCCGGTCGTGACCTTCGTCGGCAAGGGCATCGCCTCCCAGGTTGAGACGGTCCTGAACACGTCGCTCGAGGAGAACCTCGCGATGGTCCGCGAGTCGCTCGAGTACATGGCCTCGCTGGGGCGCGAGGTTCACTTCGACGCGGAGCACTTCTTCGACGGTTTCGCCGAAGACCCCGACTACGCGCTGCAGGTGCTGCGCACGGCGCACCGCGCCGGCGCCGAATATCTGATCCTGTGCGACACCAACGGCGGCGCGCTGACGCCCGACATCACCAACGCCATCGATGAGGTCCGCGCGGAGCTGCCGACCGCCCGCCTCGGCATCCACACCCACAACGACTGCGATCTCGCCGTCGCCAACTCGCTGGCCGCGGTGGCGGCCGGCGTCGAGCAGGTGCAGGGCTGCATCAACGGCTACGGCGAGCGCTGCGGCAACGCGAACCTCTCCAGCATCATCCCGAACCTGCAGCTCAAAATGGGCATCGATGTCGTCAGCGCGGCGCAGCTCCAGGAGATCACCGCGGCCAGCCGCTTCGTCGCGGAGCTGGCCAACCGGCCGCTGGTGGGTCAGTCCCCGTACGTCGGCGCGAGCGCCTTCACGCACAAGGCCGGCTACCACGTCGCGGCGATCGTCAAAGACCCGATGACCTACCAGCACATCGAGCCAGCGGTGGTCGGCAACGACCGGCGCGTGCTCGTCTCCGAGCTGTCCGGTCGCCGCAACATCGCCTACAAGCTCGCCGAACGCGGCCACGACCTGCCCCTGACCAACGACGAAACCTCGGCGCTGCTGGAGCTCGTCAAGCACATGGAGAGCCGCGGCTTCCAGTACGAGGGCGCCGAGGCCTCGTTCGAGCTGCTCGCTCTGCGCTCCCGGCCGGGCTACGCGGCGCCGTTCGAACTCGAGGACTTTCTGGTCGTCGAACGCCGCCGACCGACCGTCGAAGATGTCGACGATCCGAGCCTGATGCTGGCCGAGGCGGTCACGAAGATCCGCGTCGGCGAGGCCCAGTTCCACACCACCGCCGACGGCAACGGCCCGGTCAACGCGCTCGACCAGGCCGCCCGCAAGGGCCTGACCGAGGCCTACCCTGAGCTCGAGCGCGTCTCGCTGCTCGACTACAAGGTGCGCATCCTGGACACGGATGCGGGCACGGAGGCCAAGGTCCGCGCGCTGATCGAGTCGACCGACGGGGTCCGCACGTGGAACACCGTGGGCTCGTCGGCCGACGTGATCGAAGCCTCCTGGCTCGCGCTCGCGGACGCCTATGAGTACTTCCTGCACCACCGCGAAGAGTGGTCTTCAGAGGCCGCGGCGGACGCGTCAGCCGCGGCCTCGTAAGGCGCGAAGCGCTATGCTCCGGGGTGATTGCGCGCCACGGAACGATGCCGGGGAAGCCGACGAGCGCGCGCAGCACGAAGCGGAGGCGGGGCATGGCAGAAGACACGATCGACACGATGGGGTGGCCGCGCTGCACGGCCTGTGACAACGGCGTGCTGGTGCCGCTCTCGGACTTTGGCGGCCAGGGCGCGGCGGTGCATTACAAGGCCTGGGTCTGCACCGACCACCGTTGCCTCTGGAACATCAAGATCCGCAACGGCGATGTGTACGTCAACGAGCCGATCTACGACGGCCAGGAAGACCGGCGCTAGCCTGCTCGCTCGCCGCACCGCTCTGCGATTCCGGCCATCATGATGAGCGCCATGAAGATCGTCAGCATCGACACGTTTCCGATCATGGTCGGGCGGCCGCATTTGTTCGTGACCGTCACGACCGACGACGGAATTGTCGGCGTGGGTGAATCCGGTCTGAGCTGGCAAGAGAGCGCGGTGAACGCCTCGATCGAGCGCTTTTCCGGGCTGCTGATCGGCGAAGACGCGCTGCGCAGCGAGCATCTGTGGCAGCTGATGGCCCGCGCCGGTTTCTTTCCCGCCGACCTCGTCAACTCCGCTGCGATCTCGGCGATCGACCTCGCGCTCTGGGACATCAAGGGCAAGGCGTTCGGGCAGCCTGTCTACAACCTGCTGGGCGGACTCGTGCGCGAGCGGATCGCCTGTTATCCGCACAACGAGGGCGAGGGCGACCCGGCGGAGCTGGTCGACAGCGTCCGCCAGACGGTGGACGAAGGCTGGCGCTTCGCCCGCTGGGGGATGCCGACGGGCGGCGAGGTATTCGATCCTTCGAGCGCCGTGCGCGCCGGCATCCGCGCGTTGGAGGCGGTACGCGCCGAATTCGGCGACGATTTGCATCTCTGTGTCGATGTACACACTCGCTTCGACCCGCCCGAGGCGATCCGCTTCTGCCGCGCCGCTGAGGATGTCAGCCCGTTTTTCATCGAGGACGCGCTGCGCGCGGAGCGCCCCGAGGCATACGCGCTGCTGCGCGGCAAGACGAGCGTGCCGATCGCCGCGGGCGAGCAGTGGCACGGCAAGTGGGGCTTCCAGCTCGCGATTGAGCGCGAGCTGATCGACTATGCGCGGATCGACCTGTGCCTGGTCGGGGGCATGACGGAAGCGCTCAAGATCGCGCGCTGGGCCGAAACGCACTGGATCCAGCTGGCCCCGCACAATCCGTTGGGTCCGGTCTCATCGGCCGCGGGCGCGCACCTGTCGCTGGCCTCGACCAATGCCGGCGTGCTGGAGATGGCCAGTCCGCCGGGCTCCAGTCTCACTGATGTCTTCCCCGTCCAGACGCCGTTCGCGGAAGGCCACGCCTTGCCGACGGATCGTCCCGGTTGGGGGATCGAGTTTGACGCCGAAGCGGCGCGCCGCTATCCGGCGCCGCCGTCGGGCTTCGCGCCGATCCTGCGCCGGCCTGACGGGGCGTTTACCAACTGGTAGGAAACGCCGCTCCCGCATACACTCGAACGACGCCGCGTCGGGGAGTGGCGCAGTCTGGCAGCGCGCTTCGTTCGGGACGAAGAGGCCGGAGGTTCAAATCCTCTCTCCCCGACCACCCACTCAGTCAGTGCAGCGCTAGTCGCCCTCCGCCACGCGGAGTTCGGGCGTCGGCGGCATCCGCGCAGCCAGCGGCTGGCGGATGCGGGACGCGACCAGGAAGACGAGCATCGACGCGCCGGCGCAGGCCGCGTAGAGCAGCAGCGCCAGATCGTAGGAGCCGGTGCGGTCGTAAATCTCCCCGGCGACGATCGGCGAGACGAAGATGCCGATCGTCTGGAACATGAACGCCGTGCCCATGATCGTGGCGAAGTTGCGGAGCCCGAAGGCGCGCGAGAAGATCAGCGCTTCAAGCGGCGGGCCGGCCGAGCCGCCGAGTATGTAGAGCGGGATGTGCGCCGCCACGCCGCCGATCGAGCCGCCCGAGAACCACAGCGCGAGCATCGACAGCGCGACCATTGCCGCGCAGCAGACGGCTGCCAGCTCGGGCCGTGGAAAGCGCTCGAGTTTCCTCCCCGCGGTGAGCAGCCAGGCCGCGGAGCCGCCCGCCGTAATCGCCACCAGCGTCGCCGACCAGCCCACCGAGTAGTCAACCGATCGGTAATACGGCACGGCCTGAGAGAGCCAGCCGAACAGCACGAAGTAGAACATCATCAGCCCCAGCACGAGGCACCAGAACAGCGGGGTCCGTAGCGCCTGGCGGGCCGTAACGCCCGAGGCGGTCACCGGCGCCCCGGTCGGCCGCCCCGCCCGACCGTGGTCGAACTCTGAGTGACCTGGCGGCGGGTGATCGCGCACCAGCATGAAGGTCACCGCGTAGGCGCCGAGGACGAACATCCCCGAGTAGAGGAACGCGTCTTCCCAGCCCAGCTTGGTGATGATCAGCTGGATGATCGGCAGCATCACCAGCTGGCCCATCCAGAGCGATGCGCCAATCATGCTGACCGCGATCGCCCGGTGGCGGTCGAACCAGCGCACCGCGATCGCCTGCGCCGGCATGTATGCGATGCAGCCCAACGACAGCGAGTTGAGCACGAGGTATGCGTACCACTGCCATAGCTCCGTCATGAACGCCAGCAGCACGAAGCTGAGCGCGCAGAGCGGCGCGCACAAGACCATCAGCCGTCGCGGGCCGACGTGGTCGATCAGCCAGCCGATCATTGGGGCGGCGATCCCGATGGAGCCAACGACCACCGAAAAGCCGAGCGAGACCTGCGCGCGGCTCCAGCCGAACTGGTTCTCGAGCGGCTCGACATAGGCCCCGAACGAACCAAAGGAGACGCCTTCGGCGACGATCATCGCGATGACCATGCCGGTGAGCACCCACCAGCCGTAGTACAACCGCCGCACACGCAACATGCGGCGACGCTACTGCATGGCCGGGCGATCCGGCCCCCTGCGGGAGGCGCCGCAGCCTGCCTCTGCGTAGGCAGGGGGCTGAGGGACAGGGGATTCCGCAGCACACTCAATGTGTGCTGCGGGGGGAGCAGCGGAACCCCTTACCCTCCAGGCACACCGACGGGAGAGCCAACCATGTCCGTTGAACGCATCGAAGTCCTCGAGCGCGCGCCCTACCAGAACGGGGCAAGATTCGGCGAGACGGGTTCGTACGAGCTGATTCGCGCGCGCCTGCACTACGCCGTCGATCCTGAGCGCGGTGATCGCACGCGAATTGTCGATCTCCAGCATGCTCCCCGCGGCGCCGACGGCTGCGTGCGCTATTCGGGTGATCTCGTGCTGCTCCGCCCGCTGGATCCTTCGCGTGGAAACGGCGCGCTGGTCGTCGATGTGCCCAATCGCGGCCGACCCCTCGCGCCCGGCGGCTTCAATCGCTCCCCACGCGAACAAGCAGTCGCCGATCCGCTGCATCCCGGCGACGGCTTTCTGATGCGCCACGGCTTCGCGGTCGCCGAAGTCGCCTGGCAGTGGAACACGCCGGATGCGCCGACGTTGCTGAAGTTCGACGCGCCTGAAGCCGCGGTCGACCCAACAGCCGGCCACGCCTACGCGGACGTGCGGCCCAACAGGGACGCCCCATCGTGGCCGATCAGTCACCTCGCACAGCCCGGCTACCCCGCGGCAGACGCCGCCGACCCCACGGCGCGGCTCTATGTGAGCGACTACGAGGATCAGGACCCAAGCGAGATCCCGCGCGATCGCTGGCGCTTCGCCGAAGTTGGCGAGGATGGGGTTGAGCGCGCCAGCGCCGAGCACATCCTGCTCGAGGGCGGCCTCGAGGCCGGACGGATCTACGAAGTGACGTATCGCACGGAGCGCGCGCCCGTGGTGGGGGCCGGCCTGCTCGCGTTCCGCGACGCGGCGCGCTTCCTGCGAGCGTGGGAGCACGGGTTCGAGCGCGTGATCGGCCACGGCGTCTCGCAGAGCGGCCGCTTCCTGCGCCACCTGCTGTATCTGGGCCTGAACAACGACCCCGACAGGGGTGGGCGCGTCTTTGACGGCATGCACATTCACGTCGCGGGCGGTATTCGCGGCGAGTTCAACCACCGCTACGCGCAGACCTCGCAGCTGTTCAGCGCGTCGTTCGCGCACCTCTTCCCGTTCACTGACACGATCACGACTGACCCGCTTAGCGGGCAGCGCGACGGCGTGCTCAAGCGCAGCGACGAACAGGGCGTGACGCCGCGGATCGTCGCGACCAACACCTCTTGGGAATACTGGCGCGGCGACGCCTCGCTGCTGCGGATCGACCCGCTCGGTCCCGACGGCCCACGCGACCTGCCCGAGCACCCGCTGGTGCGTCACTACCACCTCAGCGGTACGCAGCACGGCTCCGGCGCGCTGCCCCAGACCGACACGTTCGAGATCGGCGAGGAGCGCGGCGGGCACGGCTTCAACGTCGTCGACTACGCCCCGCTGAGCCGCGCGGCGCTCGTCCAGCTCGACCGCTGGATCGCCGACGGCACGGAGCCCCCGCCGTCGGCCCACCCGCGGATCGACGACGGCACGGCCGTCGGCCGCGCCGAGGTGCTGCGGCACTTCGAGCAGCACGGACCCGTCGCGCTCGACCCGGAGCGCGTCTCACGAGTCCGCACCATCGACCTCGGAGCCGGCGCCGACAAAGGCGTCGGCGAGTATCCGTCGCGCGAGGGCGCCGAATATCCCGGCTACGTCTCGGCGATCGACGGCGATGGGAACGAGCTCGCCGGCGTGCGCCTGCCCGACATCAGCTCGCCGATCGCCACGCACACGGGCTGGAACCCGCGCCATGAGTCGAACGGCGCTCCCGATCTCGCCTCCCACTTCGTCGGCTTCACGGATTTCTGGCCGCCCGAGGAGATCGACCGCCGCTACCCCACTCGGGACGCCTACGAGCAATGCGTCAGCGCCGACGCCCGCAAGCTGGTCGAATCCCGCCGCATTCTCGCGGAGGACGAACGCTTGGTGATCGACAACGCGCTGGACCGCTACGACGCGGCGATGTCGGCGGTGTGACCAGCCGCCTCTCTTGCGGAGCATCACGAATCCGCTAGCCTGACCCGCGCGCTCATTCGGACCGCGCTTACGTCTGAACACTGGGGTGTGATATGGGCTTTCGCGACGATCTTCAGAAGGTGATCGACCGGATCCCTGCCCAACTTGACCTCCTCGCCACTGAGGAAGCGACCAAGCTTTCGTTGGTCATGCCGTTCATCGGGGCGCTTGGATATGACGTCACCGATCCGACTCAGGTCGTCCCTGAGTACACCGCCGATGTGGCAACGCGCCGCGGTGAGAAGGTTGACTTCGCGATCATCGTCGATGGCAAGCCCGGCATCCTGATCGAATGCAAGACGACGAACACGAATCTGTCCCAGGCCCATGTCGCGCAGCTGTTCCGATACTTCACGGCCGAGCAGTCAGCGCAGATCGGCATCCTCACCAACGGCACGGAGTACTGGTTCTACAGCGACCTTGAGGGCGCAAATCGGATGGACGACGAGCCGTTCTTCGTCGTCGATCTGCTCGATGCCGACGAAGATCAGCTCGAATACCTCGCGCAGTACCAACCCGCGGAGTTCGAGGTTGAATCGGTGCGCCAGCGTGCGCGCGAGCGCAAATATTACAACGGCATCGTGGAGACGCTGCAACGCGAGTATGAGGCCCCCGACCGTGAGTTCGTTGATTTCCTCGCGCGCAAAGTCTACGAAGGTCGACTCACGCCCGCCAAGCGAAACGAACTCACGCCGATCGTCCGCGACGCGCTGCACGGGTTCGTGCGCCAGCGGATCAACGACGTGATCCAGCGTGGCTTCCAACGCAGCGAGGAGCCCGCGCCTGCAACCACCGCGGACGCCGAACCGGATGCCGCCGCCGAGGCCGTTGAGGTCGCGGAGGCGGAGACTCAGGCTGAGTCGGAGATCGTGACGACCACGCAGGAGCTGGAGGGGTACTTCGCCGTCAAGGCGCTCCTTCGCGACATCGTCGACCTCGATCGCGTGTCGATGCGCGACACCAGGAGCTACTGCGGCGTCTTGCTCGACAACAACAATCGCAAGCCGCTCTGTCGGCTGCACTTCAACAATTCGCGCCGGAAGTACCTCGGCACGTTCGACGAGCACAAGGTCGAAACTCGCCACCGCATCGAGAAGATCGACGACATCTTCGGGCATGCGGACGAGATTCGCGCCGCCGTGGCGTTCTACGGCTGACCTCGGCCAGTGGCGGCGGTGCCCCGGATCCGCTCGCGCCGCACCGTTTGCCACTCTCCCGCTATCCTGTGCTCGAACGGAGCGCAGCATGGTTACCAGGACTGAGTCGGTCAGCCTTTCGCACGAGCGTCACCTTGAGTGGCAGGAGACGGAGATCGCCTGGCCGCGCGAGCGTGAACTGCCTGAAGTCACCCGCCCGCTGCCCGCTGGGACGCGCGTGATCTCGGCCGACAGCCACTGGCTCGAACCGGACCGCTTCGTCGACCTGATGCCCGCCAAGTATCGCGACCGGGCCCCGCGCGGCTCCTTTAGCGAGGCCGGTTACCACTTCGAGGTCGACGGCGCGACCACCGACAACCCGGCTCTGCCGAGCAACATGGTCGAGGGCCGGGCCGGCATGTGGGACCCGCACATCCGCGCCGACGAGATCACGCGCGAGGGCGTCGACCAGGAAATCCTTTTCCCGCAGCGCGCGCTCGGCATCATTCGCCACAAGGACTTCGACTACATCCAGGCCTGCATGGACGCGTACAACCAGCTGATCTCGGACTTCTGCGCGCAGGAGCCGAATCGCTTCCACGGCCTCGCGTTGCTCAACTACTGGAATCCCGAGGCGACCCGGGATGAGCTGGACAAGATCAAGGCGCTCGGCTTCAAGGGCCTGTTGATGCCCTCGCTGCCGCCGCCGCACACACGGACCTACTACAACGCCCGCGCGCTGGAGCCGATGTGGGCCGCGATCGGCGAGTCGGGCCTGCCGCTCTCGTTCCACGTCGGCGAGACGTTCGACGCGCGCGGCCAGGGCGGCCTCGCGACGACGATCGTCGTCGCGTTCGAACCGTTCCGCCGATTGTTCGCGCTGCTCACGTTCGCCGGCATCTTCGAGCGCAACCCGGGTCTGAAGGTCGTCTTCACCGAGGGCGGGATCGCCTGGGTGCCTTCCTGCCTGTTCGACTCCGACCGCGTCTACGCCTCGTTCGAGTCGGAGATGACGCCGAAGCTCGCCAACCCGCCGAGCCACTACTGGCACAACAACTGCTACGCGACCTTCATCGAGGACCCCTCGGGTCTGCGCCAGCTGGACCTGATTGGTCACGAGCGGGTGCTCTGGGGCAGCGACTATCCGCATCCCGAGAGCACCGTCGGCTACACGCAACGCTCGCTCTGGGACATCGTGGACGCCTGCGAGACCACCGAGCAGGCTCAGGCCATCATCGGCGGCAACGCGGCGAAGGTCTGGGGCTTGGACTGACCGTCGCGATGGAGGCATAGCCGTGGACGAGGTTGACGTCACCAGGGGGCAAAACCGGGTCTGGTTTGGGCCCCTGTGCGTGGCGCGGATTGACGACGGTCGATGCCAGATCGACGTACGCGACGATTCCGGGCAGGCGCATCCGGTCGAGGTGCCTGATTACTTGATCGCGAAGGTGCGTGACGCGCTGGGCAAACCGGTGCAGATCAGCTGTATGGAGACCGAGGACGACGACGGCAATCTGAAGGCCACGGCCTATTTCCTACGCCTGCTGACTCCCGGTGAGATCGGCCCACTCCGACCGAAGAAGTCCTGGCGGGAACGCGCGATCGAGCAGGGCATCAATCCCGATGATCCTCCGGATATCTTACCCGCCGTCTCGGCAATGCTCCCGACCCGCGAGGATGCTGTGAGGTTTGGCCGGGAATTGGAGAAGCTGCGCGGGCGGAAGATATTTGACTGACGATACGATTCCGCCGCAAGCTGCGTCACTTGACACGAGCGTCTTCCGGCTGCTGGTTCAAGCGGGGATCGATGACCCGGATTATCGGCCACTCACGCAAGACGTCGCGTTTCAGCTGACATATTTCGTCGATGCTGAGCTGCGCGCCGTTCGATGGGCAACCGACGATGCAGATACGGTACGTGGCCTGCGGATGCGTTGTACGACCACCGGTCCTCCCGACGAGCACACGAAGGATGCGTTCGTTCGGGCGAAACGTGTCTTCGACCTGCTCGGCTTCTCGCAGGCCCAGCGAAATCATACGGACCTATGGATACTCGCACAGACGATGCAGAACGACCTCCCGCTTCTCACTGACGACAAGCTGATGGTGCGCATCGCGGATGCGCTCGACGTGGAGACGATCACGCTGCTGCCGGGGATCGAGCACCAGCTCGCCGACGATCGGCGTCGCCTGGCGGAGCTTGCGCGGGACGCTTAGATCACGCCGGCGCCCGACAGCTCCTCGAGCTGCTCGCCGCTGAGGCCGAGCTCCGCTGCCAGCACGTCGTGCGTGTGCTCGCCGAGCAGGGGGGCGCGCTGGTGGACGGCGGGGGACTCGGAGAGCCGGATTGGGCAGCCGAGCAGGGTCATCGGGCCGCGCTCGGGGTGCTCGATATCGACTAGCATGCCGCGCTCGCGCATGTGCTCGTTGTTGAAGATCTCGCCGCTGTCGAGCACCGGGCCGGTTGGCACGCCGGCTGCGCCGAGGATCTCCATCACCTCGAACTTGGTGTGCTGCAGCGTCCAGGCTTCGATCGCTTCGCGCAGGTCGTCGCTGCCGTCGCGCGAGAAGCTGCGTGGGTCGTGCGAATCGAGTAGGTCATCGCGACCGATCGCCCCGAGCAGCGCAGCCCACATGCGACCGTTCGCGACCACCACCCAGACCCAGTCACTGCGAGCGCCGGGCTTACAGGGGAACAGACCGGTCGGCGACGTTTGACCGTCGCCGTACGGTGGCACCGGGTCGCCGAATATTTCGCGACGCGTCATCGGGACGCGCGTGTAATTCGTCACCGCTTCCTGCATCGAGAGCTCGACCTGTTGGCCCACGCCGTCGCGCTGACGCTGCCAGAGCGCCGCCAACATGCCGATCGCGGCCTGCACGCCCGTACCGGTGTCGCCCATCGTCGGCCCCGGTTTGAGCGGCGGCGTGTCCGCAGTCCCGGTCAACGACATCGCGCCGCCAGTCGCCTGCGCGATCATGTCGAAGGACTTCGTGTGGGCCCACGGCCCGGTCGTTCCGAAGCCCTTGACGGTGCAGTAGATCAGTTGCGGGTGAAGCTCCTTGAGGACGTCGTAGCCCACTCCCAGGCGCTCCATCGTGCCGAGCGTGAAGTTCTCGACGACGATGTCGAAGTTGGGCACGAGCCGCAGGAAGAGCTCGCGTCCCTCGTCGGTCTTGAGGTCGATGGTGACCGACTTCTTGTTGTTGTTGAGCGTGATGAAATAGGTCGAGTCGACGGTGTTGCCGTCGCCCAGCCGGCGGCCCGGCTCGCCGCGTCCGGGCGGCTCGACCTTGACGATGTCCGCCCCCAGCCAGCCCAACGCCTGGGTCGAGGAGGTGCCCGCCTCGTACTGCGTCAGGTCCAGAATCCGAATATCGGCCAGTGCACGGTCCATGGTCAGCTCCTCCAAGTGTGAGTGAACGCTGTCACAATACTCCCGCCAGCGCGGGCCCGCGTCAGCCGGCGATCACGATGACGCCGCTTCGTTTGAGGGTGGCGAGCTCGTCGGCTCGGGAGATTTCGCTGAGGATCTGGACGGCGTTGGAGCCTGGGACGGGCGCCGGTTGGCCGGGGGTTGTGGGGGTGCGGGAGAGGATGGCGGCGGGGGCGTTGGTGCGGATGTTGCCTCGGCCTTCGTGGTCTCTGGTGATCGAGAGGCCGCGCTGGATGGCGTAGGGGGCCTCCATGGCGTCGGCGGTGGTGATGACAGGGGCGACGCCGATGTTGGCGCCGCGGAGGTGTTCTTGCCAGTGGGCGAGAGGGTGGGAGCGGATGCGCCATTCGAGCTCGGCTTCGAGCCGCGCTCCGGCTGAGGCGACGCCGCTGAGGCCGGGGACGCCGTCGAGCGCTTCGAGCTGGTCGTCGGCCGCGCCGAGGAAGAGCCACCCGTCGGCTGCTTCGTAGAGCCGCTGCAGCGGGCTCTCGCCGAGGGCGGACTGGCCGCGCGGCTCGGTCCATTGCTTGTCCTCGTAGCCGTGCAGGTATGAGGACTGGAGCGTGCCGGCGGTGCGGGCCAGCGCGGTGTAGATTTCCTGGCCCTGGCCGGTCCGCTCGCGGTGGTACAGCGCCATGCCGACGCCGAAGGCGCCCATGATGCCGGTGCCGTAGTCGTTGATTGCGAAGGGCTGGATGGTGGGCGGGCCGTCGCCGCCGAAGCGGGTCTGCATCCCGGTGGCGGCCTGCGCGAGCTGTTCCCAGCCGGCGCGCTCGGCCCAAGGGCCGATGTCGCCGAAGGCGTTGAGCGAGGCGTAAATGATGTCGGGCTTGCGGGCGGCGACGGTCGGGTAGCCGACGCCGAGTCGGTCGACCGCGCCGTGGCGGTAGTTCTGCACGACCACGTCGACGTTCTCGACGAGGTCGTCGAAGATGCCGCGGCCGGCGTCCGACTTGAGGTCGAGGAAGATGCTGCGCTTGCCGCGGTTGACGTCCTCGTGGAAGAGGACATTGCCGCGGCTGGGGTTGTCGATCTTGATCACATCGGCGCCGAACTCGGCGAGGGTGCGTCCGCAGGTCGGGCCGGCGAGGATGATGCAGAGGTCGAGCGCGCGGATGCCTTCGAGCGCCTGCGAGAGGCGGGGCGCTCCCCGGTAGGGAGCGGGCGGCTGCGCCGCGGCGACGCCGGAGAGGATCGCATCGCGGTCGGCGTCGGGGGCATGCTGCGGGTGGCCGGGCGCGCCGGGCGTTGCGGACATTCGCACCTGCACGCCGGGTTGGAGCATCGGGCCGAGATCGGGGTCGTCGATCTCGATGATCGCTTCGGAGGCGCGGGCGTGCTCTTCCTGGAGCCATTCGTGGCTGTCGAGGCAGCGCACGGTCGGCGGTCCGGCGGCGTTGATCAGCTCTTCCCACTCCACCGACGGTCGGGTTTTGAAGATCTCGGTGAGCCGTCGCCGCGCTTCGGCGATTAGTTCGGGGGAACTGCGGAGCTGAGCGGCGTCGGCCCAGGGCTGATCGAGCCACTCGGCGACGCCGGCGGCCTCGCAGAACTGGCGGATGAAGTGCGGGAAGGCGGCGTGGAAGAAGACCCACCGGCCGTCGGCGCACTCGTAGGGGCCGACCCAGGGCATCTGGCGAGGCGCGGGCATCTGGCCGTAGAAGCGCTGGCCGAGGATGCCCATCGCCTGATAGAGCGCGTCGTGCAGGGGCGACTCGATGCGCTGGCCGAGCCCGTCGCGCTCACGCGCGACGAGCGCCATCGCCGTCGCGGTCACGCCAACGAACGCGCCGTAGACGGAGGCGATCGGGATCGCGGTGTAGATCGGCCGTGTCGTGGACGTCCCGCCGAGGCGCGCGACATAGGTACCCACACCGGCGGAGACGACGCCCTCCCAGGCGGCGATGTCGCGCCGCTCGTCGCGCGCGCTGAAGCCGGGCAGCGAGAGGTAGATCAACCGGTCGTCGCGGGTGGTCATCTGCTCCGCGCCGAGGCCCAGGCGGTCCATCACGCCCGGTCGGAAGTTCTCGATCACGACATCGGCGGAGGCGATCAGCTGCTCGGCGGTGCGCCGGTCTGCGCCTTGCTTGAGATCGAGCGAGATGCGCGACTTGCCGCGGTTCCAGACGGCGTTGGCGGGCGTGTCCCACGCGGGACCGCCGCGGGGGTCGACGCGAATCACGTCGGCGCCCTGGTCGGCGAGCAGCATGCCGGCAAGCGGCCCGGCGATCCACTGGCCGAAGTCGATTACGCGGAGTCCGTCAAGCGCGCCCATCAGAGCCTCCCCCTGGTTCCCACATTGAGTGGGAAACGGAATTCCTGTTGCGCAGGCTAGCCATCCACCGCACGCGCTACCCGCTCAGTAGTCCCCCGGCCGCCTTGTCGACGGCGTCGAGGAACTCGGCTTCGGAACCGTCGTTGTGCAGGACCAGATGCGCTTTGGGCGCGCGTTGCTGCCAGGGCGTGGCGGACGCCCAGCGTTGCTCGGCCTCTGCACGGGTGAGATCGTTGCGCGCCATCAGGCGGGCGAGGGCGGTCTCCTGTTGGCAGGCGACGAGCCAGCCGGCGTCGCAGATCTGCATGTAGGGCCCCTCGAAGAGGCGGACGGCCTCGAAGACCGCGAGCGGCTGCGGGGCGTCGCGCAGCTCCATGAGGAGGCGCATGAACTCGCCCTCGATGTCGCCGATCGCCGTGCGCAGTGCGGCGAGTCGCTCGGCGTTGCCGAAGACGAGCGCGCCGAGCGCCTTGCGGTCGATGGCGCCGTTCGCGGCGATGACCTGCTCGCCGAACTCGGCGACGATCCGGGCGTGGGCGTCGGTGCCGGGCTCATACATGGCGTGGACGTAGCGGTCGGCGTCGAGGTGTGATGCTCCCCAGCGGTCAACGAGGCGTTGGCAGAGCAGGGACTTCCCCGCAGCGATGGCGCCGGTCACGCCGAGGACGATGGCCATGTGTTTACACTATCGCAATGTCTGACGAAGCCCCGCCACGCGCGTCCGCCGGTATGGCCGCGCTCCAGATGGCGGAGGCGCATCTCTCGACACTGCTTTCGGCGACTGACGCGCTCGATGGCAAAGCAAACGTGATCATTGCGCTCAATGCAGCATTCTTCGGCGTGCTCCTGGGCGCGCTGATCTCGGCCACGGAGCCAACACGTTGGGTTGCGGTTTCCCCTGTGGCGCCACTGATCGCGCTCATCTTGCTGACAGGTTGGTGGACCGTGAAGCCGCGCGACATGGACCAGTTCATTCGGCCGCGAGAGCTGCTGCGGCACCGGACGGGCGGGTTCGACAATGACCAGCTCGCTTGGAGCTACGTCGAGAGCATTGCGGAAGCGTGCGACACGGTGTCAGTCATCGTGGACAAGAAGGCGTTTGGGATCGGTGTGCTAGCGCTGCTCTCCGTGCTGCACTTCGTCGCACTGGCGGCGTCAGCGGCTGTCTGGCTGCCGTGAGCGGATTCGACCCCAAAGGCCTGATCGGAATGGTCCGGGCGGCAACAGCGGCGGCCGGTTCGAATCCTCGTTCTGCGCCTCACGCAGGTCGCCCGAGACGCCGTCATCCGAACCCACGCCGAAGAGGCGGGCTTCGAGGCGCTCAAGCTGCTTGCGAATTGACTCACCCACGGCGGCCTCCGATCAGGTCTGCCCGCCGGAAATTGGCGGTGTGCGTCTCCGCGACGGTGTTCGCGGCCTAGCCGCCCTTTTTCACGACGCCTGGTGGTGGGCCTGGTGGGCGGGGCGGAGCGCTCTGAACGGGGGCTTTCGCTTGTTCAGCCATGGCCCACTCCTCCTCGACTCCAACTCAAAGTACCACGATTCGATCAGGCCATGGCCTAGGCTGGCCGTGATATGGAAGGTGAAGTGACACGCTGCGGGTGGGCCGGCGAGGACGTCGCGGAGGTCGCGTACCACGACGAGGAGTGGGGCGTGCCGCTGACCGACGAGGTGGCGCTGTTTGCCTGCCTGACGCTTGAGGGGGCGCAGGCAGGGCTCTCGTGGAGCACGATCCTGGCGCGTCGCGAGGGCTATCGCGCGGCATTCTGGCGCTGGGACCTGGAGCGCATCGCGGCGGCGTCGGACGCTGATCGGGAGACGTTGCGGGGCGATGTGAGGATCATCCGCAACCGGTTGAAGATCGCGGCGACCGTCGACAATGCCGCCGCGACCCTGGCGCTGCGCGCAGCGGGACGCTCGCTCACGGAACTCGTCTGGGCCTACGCGGAACCCAGCGCACAGCTCGGCGAGCCGGGCGACGTGCAGGCCCAGACCGACGGCTCGCGGGCGCTGAGCCGTGAACTCAAGAGTCTTGGCTTTCGCTTTGTTGGACCGACCATCTGTTACGCCTTCATGCAGGCGAGTGGGATTGTCAACGACCACCTGGTGCAGTGCTTCCGCCACGATCCGGTCGAAGCGCTGCGCGGGCCGTTGCTCGATCGCGCGATAGCCTGAGCGGACGAATGATGGGAAGTGGACATGACCTACGAACACCTCCGGGTTGAGATCGCCGACCAGATCGCGACGATCACGCTTGACCGCCCGGAGAAGCTGAACGCGCTCTCGCGCGACCTGCACGACGAGATGGTCGCCGCGGCCAACGCTCTGCAGGCCGACGACGACGTGCGTGTGCTGATCGTCACGGGCGCCGGTCGGGGCTTCTGCTCGGGCGCGGACCTGACCGCACGCCCATCGGCGAACGGCGTCTCCGAATCGCAGAATGGGCGGCTCGACGAGTACGGCTGGGTCGGCGCGCAGGCGCTCGCCTTCGGCCAGATCGATAAGCCGACCATCGCGGCGGTCAACGGGGTCGCGGCGGGCGCGGGGATGAGCCTCGCGTTGGCCTGCGACATCCGCGTGGGCTCCGAGAAGGCGCGCTTCAAGACCGTGTTCCTCGAGCGCTCGCTCTCGCCCGACGCGGGCATGACGTGGTTCCTGCCGCGGATCGTGGGCTACGCCAAGGCCGCCGAGCTGGTGCTCACCAGCCGCTTCGTCGAGTCCGACGAGGCGCTGGAGATGGGACTGCTCAACACCCGCGTGGCTCACGACGCGCTGATCTCGGCGGCGCGCGCGACTGCCGCACAGATCGCATTCTGGCCGCCGCTCGCTTCGCGGTCGGCCAAGCGCGTGATTCAGCGCAACCTCAACGCCACGCTCGAAGAGGGCCTGCGCAACGAGATCACGGCGATCTCTCACGCCACCCGATCGGCGCACGATGTCGCCGAGGCGCAGGCGTCGTTCGTTGAGCGCCGCCAGCCGACCTTCACCGGCCAGTGAGCGACATCCGGATCCGCGAGGCGACGCCGCAGGACGCCGCCGAGATCCTGCGCTTCATTCGCGGGCTGGCCGAGTTCGAGGGCGAGCCGGCGGAGACGGTCAAGACGACCGAGGAGGACATCCGCGCGGACGGCTTCGGGCCGGACCGGCAGTTTGAGACGCTGATCGCCGAGCGCGATGGCTCGCCGGTCGGCATGGCGCTGTTCTTTGCGCACTACTCGACCTGGGAGGGCCGGCCGGCGCTCTACCTGGAAGACCTGTTCGTCGACGCGGACGCGCGCGGGACGGGGGCTGGATTTGCGCTGATGCAGCGGCTGGCGGAGATCGCCGATGAGCGCCACTGGACCCGGCTCGACCTCGCGGTGCTCGATTGGAACCCGGCGCGGCGCTTCTACGAGCGGATCGGCATGACCCACGAGTCGGAGTGGCTCACCTACCGCATGGAGCAGGACGCGATCGCCGCGTTGGCGCAACGCGAGGCGCCGCCGGAGGGCTAAGCCGGGAGGGCTGAGCGTGGCCGAGATCACCGTCTACGGCGCGCCGTGGTGCCCGGACTGCCGGCGTGCCAAGCAGTTTCTCGCGGAGCACCGCGTGGAGTACGACTGGGTCGACATTGACGAGGACGCCGCCGCGCGGGCTCAGGTTGAGCGGTTGCAGAGCGGCGGCCGGACGATCCCGACCGTCGTGCTGGGCGACGGTCGGATGCTGCTCGAGCCGGACAACGACGAGCTGGCGCGCGCGCTTGAGCTGCAGGTGAGGCCGAGCCGCTCGTTCTACGACCTCGCAATCGTCGGTGGCGGGCCGGCTGGTCTCGCGGCCGCGATCTACGCCGCGCGCGAGGGCATCGACACCGTCGTGATCGAGCGCTCCGCGCTGGGTGGCCAGGCGGGCGTCACGAACCGGATCGATAACTACCCCGGATTCCCGGACGGGATCAGTGGGGACGAGCTGGCCAGGCGCTTCATCGAGCAGGCCGAGCGGTTCGGCGTCGAGCTGCTCTCGGCGGTGGCGACGAACTCGATCTCGAAGCGGCCCAGCACGGGAGACGTGCAGCTGGGGCTGTCGAGCGGCGACGAGATCGGCGCGCACGCGGTGATCCTGGCGCCCGGATCGACCTATCGGCGTCTCGATGTGCCCGGAGAGACCGAGCTGATCGGCGCCTCCGTGCATTTCTGCTCAACCTGTGACGGTCCCTTCTACCGCGGGGCTCGAGAGTTGGCGGTGATCGGCGGCGGGAACTCCGCGCTCGAGGAGGGCTTGTATCTCACCCAGTTCGCCGATCGGGTGCGAATCATCCACCGCGGCGACACGCTGACTGGATCGCATGTGTTGCGCGATAAGGTGCGGGAGCACGACCGGGTCGAGCTGATGCTGGGCACGTCGGTCGAGGGGATGCGCGGCAACGGGTCGATCTCGGCGCTGACGCTGCGCGACCGAGCAAGCGGCGAGCTCTCGGAGTACGCGCCGGATGGGGTGTTCGTGTTCATCGGCCTGCAGCCCAACACTGACTTCCTGCCGCCCGAGATTGCGGTCGACGAGCGCGGGTTTGTCGTGACCAACGCGCAGTTTGAGACCTCGATCGCGGGCGTGTTCGCGGCGGGCGACAGTCGCGCCGGCTCGACCAAGCAGCTGGGCGCGGCTGTCGGTGAGGGGATCACCGCGCTGATGATGGCGCGACAGTATCTGCAGGGCCAGCAACACATTCGCACGGCCTCGCGGGGGGACTAAGCCGTCAGGTCTGAGCGTCGCTAAGCGGCGGCGCGGTGACGATCGCACGGTCCGACTCGAACTGTGCGATCTCCGCCGCGCTGAAGCGGAGCTCGCTGAGGATCTCGCGATTGTGCTCGCCGAGCGCAGGACTGGGCCGCATCGCCAGCTCCGGCGCGTCGCTGAAGTGGAGGGGCGAACCGGCGTACTCGAACGTCCCGACACCGGGCTGATCCCAGTCGACGACGAAGCCGCGCTCGCGCAGCTGGGCGTTGTTGAACAGGTCACGATTGGTCAGCACCGGCATTGCCGGGACCCCCGACGCTTGAAGACGCTCGGCGAGTGCGAAGCGCTCGAGTCGGCGGGTCCGGGACGAAATCAGCGCATCGATCTGGTCGTGATCGGCGCGACGGGCGGCGGCGTTGATCCACTCCGGGTTACGGAGTGTCTGGTCATCAATGACCTCGCAGAAGCGCAGCCACGCTTCGTCGCTGTCGATCGTGATCGCGATCCAGACATCAAGGCCGTCGGCGGCGTCCTCGTCGGCGGGCAGGCACGGGTAGACGCCCTGGGGCGCCGCCGACCAGTCGCGGTTGCCGCGCTGCTCAGGCGGGCCGTCGGTTGAGGCCAGCAACGCCAGTTCGCCGCTGATGGCGACGTAGGTCTCAAGCTGCGAGATGTCGACGAACATCCCCTCGCCGGTCCGTTCGCGCTCCGCGAGCGCGGCGATCAGCGCAAACGCGGTGTGCAGACCTCCGACCGGATCGGGGAATGCGTGGCCGAGCTTGAGCGGTCCGGCCCCGGGGTATCCGGTGACGCTGGTGGCCCCGGAGTGGGCTTCGAGGATCGGACCGTACGAGACCCGCTGCTGCAATGGGCCGGTGTGGCCGTAGCCCGTTGCGGAGATCGAGATGATCCGCGGATTCCACTCCCGGATCGTCGCATGATCGATCCCCAGGCTGCGCGAGCCGCGCGGGCTGAAGTTGTCGAGCACCACGTCGGCGGACTCCACCAGCCGGCGCCAGATCCGCTTACCCTCGGGAGTCTTCAGGTCAGCGCAGAGACCGCGCTTGTTGCGGTTCATCTTGGTGAACGATCCACCGCGGTTCCAGGCTGCGGGGATCGGCCCTGTGTGGGGGGGCGAGCCTGAGCGTTGTGTGCGTCCGGGCGCATTGGGCCGCGGGAGGATTGCGCCGGCCCCCGTGGTGTGCTGCTCGACCTTGATCACATCCGCGCCGAGGTCGCCGAGCGTGCGCCCGGCCAGCGGGCCAGCCCAGGCGTAGCCGAATTCAACCACACGGATGCCCTCGAGCAGCCGCGGCGCTCCGGCTCCCGTGCGGGTTGGTCCCGTTGCGCGCACAATTGGCGTCGGACGCTGCTCGCCGACGAGCGGACGCGAGCCGGGAGCGAGGAGCACGCCGTCGCCGACGAGCCGTCGCAGCTCGTGCGGCGCGCAGCCTGCCTGACCCAGTAGCTCAGCGGTGTGCTGGCCGAGCCTGGGGGCGGCGCGAAACTCGGTCGGGCTCGACGGCAGCCGGAAGGGGAGCCCGGGCATGCGCGCGCCTACGCCGAGCTGTTCGGGCGACACCCAGAAGCCGCGCTCGCGCAGCTGTTCGTCGTCCAGCGTTTCGTCGAGCGAGAGCACGGCGCTGGCGGGTACGTGGTGGTCCTGGAGCGTCTCGACGACTTCGCTGCGGCTGCGGGACATCAGCCACGGCGCGAGCCGCTCGTCGATTTCGTCGGCGTGGTCGGCGCGGCCGGAGCGGGGCGCGTTCGCGCCGTAAAGCGGATCATCGGCCAGCTCGGGCATCCCGACTGCGGCGCAGAGGTGGCGCCACTGCGCCGGGCTCGGCGCCGCGATGCAGACCCAGCCGTCGCGGCAGGGGAAGAGCGCGACCGGGTGCGGCGTGTCGGCGTGCCGGTTGTTGGTGCGGCGTTTGACGACCCGCTGCCAGGAGTACTGCACGAAGCTCCACTGGTGCGCCGCGGCCATCGCTTCCATCGTGCCGACATCGACCAGCTGACCGCGACCACTGTTGCGCCGCTCATGCAGCGCGGCCAGCGCGCCGACGGCCGCCGTGACGCCGGCGACGTAGGCCGACCAGGGGCCTGCGCCCTGCACTGGCGCGCGTGCGGGATCGCCGCTGATGTAGAGGTAGCCGCTCGCGGCCCAATCGCAGAGGTCGCTGCCGCTCCAGCCGGACCAGGGGCCGCTGGTCCCGTAGCGCGAGACCAACACGTGGACGAGCTCTGGATTGCGCGCGCGAATCCTGGCATCGAACTGCTGCGCCGTTTGGGGATTCTCGTCCGCTGAGCTGATCACCACGTCGGCGTGGTCGATCAATTCGTCGAGCCAGCGTTGGCCGGCGGGATGATCGGCGTCGAGCGCGACGCTCTGCTTCCACGCGGCGAGGTATTCAAACGCGGCGCTGCGACCCGACGCTTGCCCGCGCAACAGCGGTGGCGCGCGCCGCAGCGCTGATCCTTCGAGCGGCTCAACCAGCGTGACATCGGCCCCGGCGGTGGCGAGCAGCCGGCCGGTGTAGGCCGCGGCCACGCTCGGGCTCAGCTCGAGCACGCGCAGGTCGATCACGGGTAGCGGAGGGGCACAGCGCCCTGATAGACGCCCGGGATCCAGCCGCCGTCGACGCGCCGCGCCGCGTCGATCAATGCGGGGGCCATGCCTTCGGCGGCGTGGTACAGCTGCTCCACATCGGCAAACGAGCCGGCGCTGGCGGCGCGCAGGCCGGGGCGCCAGACGACCGTCGGCACTCCGGCCGAGAGGTGATCCAGCTCGTTGCGGGTGCGCTGCTCGACGGCGACCTCCATCGAGCGAGCGAGCACATCGATGAGGCCGCGCGGTCGCCGTGGCGAGGGCGGCGAGCCGAGGTCAACCGCGAGGATTTCGGTCGCCCCGTGCGACACGGCGGTCTCGAGGTCGAGCCCGGTGACCACTCCGGCGTCGACGTACCACTCGCCGCGGATGCGGACCGGGGGGAACAGCCCGGGGATCGCGCAGGAGGCGAGCACGGCATCGACCACTGAGCCGTTCGAGAAGACCTGCTTGACGCCGCGGTCGAGGCTGGTGGCGGTGATGTAGAGGGGAATCTCGGAAGCCGCGAGTTCGTCGACCGTGACGTAGGGCAATATCAGGTCGCGGAGAAACTCGTTGGTGTAGAGGCTCATCCGACCGAGCAGCAGATTGCGGCCGATTCGCAGGAAGTTGCGGTCCCACATGCGCTGGTCGCGCAGCGCGCGCCAGACATCAGCCAGGCCGTCGATGTTGTTCGGATGAAACGCGAGAAAGGCGCCGTTGAGCGCGCCGACGCTGGTACCGACGATCATGTCGGGGTGGATGTCGAGGTCCATCAGGTGCTGCAGAAACGGCACCTGGCAGATGCCGAGGTTGCCGCCGCCGCTGAGGACGAGAGCCAGGCGTCGCGCCAATCCTCCGCCCCCTCGTTGATTAGCGATTCGGTCGCCGGTCGGGAACGATCTCGGTGAGAATCCCGTTGGCCGACTTGGGGTGGAAGAAGGATGCGGTGATGTCCTCGATCGGTCCGCCGAAGTCGATGTAGCGCAGCCCGTTCTCGATGAACTGCCTGGTGTCGGCGACGACGTTGTCGCTGGCGTAGCCGAGGTGGTGCAGGCCGGGGCCGTTGCGCTCGAGGAACTTGCCGATCCCGCTCACGTTGTCGTCGGGCAACAGGATCTCGATTCGGGTCTCGCCGAGGTTGACCTTGACGAAGAAGATCTTGGTCCGCTCCGGCGCAAAGTAGCCGCCCTTGGGCATCGGGGTGCGCTCGGGATCCCAATCGAGCCCCAGCCGATCGACGAGCACATCGCCGGCCTGCTCCAGGCTGTTCGACACGATCCCGATGTGGTCCAGGTGGGTAATCATTTCGTCCTCTTCCGCGCTGCGGCTCGCCGGGGCGTGTGCAAAGACTACCGACTACTGCACGGACCGAATTCGCGGCGACAGCGCGGCGGTCACGGCGGTCGCCGCGAGCAGACCGATCGCCATGCCGGCGACGGCCCAGCGGATGCCGAGCCCCTCGGCGAGGAGGCCGAGCACGAACGCGCCGAGCGACATCAGGCTGAACTGCATCATCAGCACCGACATCGCGCGCCCGCGGAACGCGGGCTCGGCGTGCTCCTGGATCAGGGTCGCCGAGAGCGACATCCGGCCTGATTGCCCGACGCCGAGCACGAGCATCAGCGCCAGAGAGAGCCAGAGCCAGGAGGAGACGGCGACGCCGAGCACGCCGAGGCCGAGCAGCGCGCTGAGACCGAGCAAGAGCCAGCCGCGCCGACGCCGGGCCATGCCGGCGAGTCGCAGCGAGGCGAGCAACGCTCCAGCGGCGGAGACCATGCCGAACGCGCCGGCCAGCGCGGCGTCGGCGCCGAACACATCCTGTACGAAGCCCGGCAGCATCGGTTGAAACGGCATGCCCAGCGCGGAGACGACGAACGAGAGCAGCAGGATCATCCGCAGCGTGCGATGCGCGGCCATGTAGCGGAATCCCGCCGCCATGTCGGCCAGGGCTTGGCGGGGTCCGCCCACGCCGCCCGTGGCCTGCGCGGGGACGCGCGGCACCTTGAACATCGTGACGATCGCGATCAGGTAGCCCGCCGCCATGACGTAGAACGTGCCGCCCGCGCCGATGCTGTAGAGCAGCAGCCCGCCCAGCCCGGGGCCGACGAACTGCATGATGTTCATCGCGGCGGCGGCGAGCGAGACGCCGTTCATCAGCCGCTCGCGGCTCACGATCTCGGAGACCATCGACTGGCGCGCGGGCACCATCATCACGACCAACACGCCCTGGAAGACGGCCGAGACGATCAGATGCCAGAAGTCGAGGACGCCCAGCAACGCGAGCGTGCCGATCGTGAGCGTGTTCGCCAGGCCGATGATCTGGAAGACCTGCGTGACCGTCTTCTTGGGGAAGCGGTCGGCCACGACGCCTCCGTAGGGGCCGAGCAGCAGCTGGGGGAGGGCGGAGCCGATCGCGACCGCGCCGAGTGCGAAGTACGAACCGGTGAGCTCGAAGACGAGGAACGAGCGGACGAAGATCTGCATGATCGCCGCCCCCATCTGCCCGAGCGTGGAGACGAAGAACCAGGCAAAGGCGGCTTCGGAGAACGAGGCGAACGTGCGCGAGCGTCCGAACAATGCGTGGAGCAGGGAGGTCGGCGGCGCAGCCCCGTCAAGCGAGCGCTGTCCGGCCGATCGCGCGACCAGGTCGGGCTGAGGGCGAACGGGCGGGCGCTGAGGGGCGGGGGGCACTGGCCAACGTTAGGGGTGGCCGCCGCTTCGTGGAGGCAGGTGCGGGTTGGCGCGGGGCGAGGCGGCAGCGGGATTCGATGCGTTGGGGCAGCTAATCCCAGAGCCGCGCGAAGTCGAGAGTGAAATCGGGCAGGACATCTTCCCCCGAGATCGACTCGGGGCGTTCCAGCACTTCCGGCTCGGAGCCGTCGGCTCGGTAGATCCAGACCAGTTCGCGCAACGGGTCGATGAGCCAGCCAAGCTGCGCGCCGAAGCGCATCCACTCGTCCATGCGGCGCCGCTGCGAGGCGACGGTCTGGCTTGGTGAGATGATTTCGACGACCAGTGCGGGGCAGACGCTGGGCTTGCCGTGCTTGCGCTCGTAGGTGCTCAGCGAATCGACCTGTTCCTGGGTGATCCAAGACACATCGGGCGCTCGCAGCGCGCCGGTGGCGCGCTCGGGATCGACGGGTCCATCGGGGTCCTCGAGCCGGAACCCACCGCTTGAGTCGCGGATATTGCCGCCCCCGCCGGCCAAGATCCAGATCCCGATCTGAGTCACGATCCATGCGCCGAACGAGGGGCTCTCGCCATCCGGTGGGGGTGAGATGATCAGATCTCCTTCCGAAGTGCGCTCGAACGGCACGATCTCATTGAGATCGGCGAGCTGCGAGAGGGCCAAGTCGGTCAGCCGCCACTCGGCGGGGAGGCGGAGCACGATCGGGTCGCGAGCGGTCGCAAACTCCTCGATCTCCGGGGCGACAGTCGGCTTGGCAGGCGTTGAGACCATCAAATGCTCCGTTCCTCGTGGTCGTCACCCATGATACGGGTGCTGCAGGCGGAGTGTCGGGCCGCGCAGCTAGCCGCCGTAGACCCAGCCGGTGTAGAGCGACGTGAGCGGGCGGCCGACGACCGACTCCACCGCACCGTCGACGACCCGGGAGAGGGCCAGCACGTGGCCGCCGACCGGCACGAACTGCTCGACCTCGCAGGCAATCCAGGAGAGCGCGTCATCGAGGACGGGGGCGCCGCCGTCGAGCAGCCGGTGCGCGACGCCGCGCATCTTGTCGGGCTTCTGATGGAGCGTGCTGCGACCCTTGATCTTGCTCGGGTTGGAGGGTTGCAGGAATGAGGCGGCGAGGTCCATGCCGGATTCGGGCAGGATGTTGACGGTCAGCTGGCGCGTCGCGCGCGCGTTCTTCAGCGATGTCGCGTCGCGCTCGAAGGCGATGCAGACGACGCGCGGATTGAACGAGACCTGCATGACCCAGTCGGCGACCATGACGTTCGGGTCGCCGTCTGCGGTCACCGTTCCGATCACGTAGACGCCGTAGGGCAGGGAGTGGAGCGCTTCGCGGATGTCGACATCGCGACGCCGCTCGCGGCGGGTCAGTGCCGTCGTGTTGTTCGTCGGAATGATCGGCTCAACGGTCGGCGCGTCGGCCGCGAGCAGCAGTTCGACCGCGGCGTTGATTTCGAGCATTCGCTCGCCGGCTGCATCGTCCTCCGGATTCTGGTCGGGGTGGAAGACACGCGCGAGGCGTCGGTAGCGGTCGCGGATCGCGCCGGCGTCGGCATCGATGCCGACCCCGAGCAGGTCTGCGGCTTCGGCTATCGAGGTGGGGATCGCCATGAATGTCGTCCGTTCAGTCGGCCGACCGCAGGTGGCGGTCGAAGTACTCGGCGAGTTTGCGTTCCTGGTATTCGAGGCCGGCGGCGTCGCGCGGCATGTGCCGCTCCTGGGGGAAGAGCAGCAGGTCGTAGTCCTTGCCCGCGGAGGTCAGCGCTGTGATCAGCCGCGCGGTGTGGCGGAAGTGGACGTTCTCGTCGATCCCGCCGTGGACGAGCAAGAGCTGCCCCTGGAGCTTGTCGGCGTGGGTGAGCAGCGAGGCTTCGCGATAGCCCTCGGCGTTGGACTGCGGCGTGGCCATGTAGCGCTCGGTGTAGCCCGTGTCGTAGCCGTCCCAGTCGGAGACGGGCGCGCCGGCGACGCCGACGCGGAAGAGGTCGGGCCGGCGCAGCATCGACATCACCGTCATGTAGCCGCCGTAGGACCAGCCGTAGACGCCGACTCGGCCAGGGTCGACGTCGCCCGAGTCGGCGAGCTGCTGGACCGCGGCCGCCTGGTCGTCGACCTCGATCGTGCCCATCCGCCGGTGCAGATGCGCCTCGAATTGGAGTCCGCGGCCGGCCATCCCGCGGTTGTCAAGCTTGAGCACGAGGAAGCCCTGCTGCGCGAGGTATTGCGCGCGCATGTCGACTGTCAGCGCCCATGCGTCGAGGACGGTCTGGGCGTGCGGCCCGCCGTAGACGGCGACGAGGAGCGGGGCCGGGCCGGCGGCGGACGATTCGGACGGGTGGTAGAGCGCGCCGTAGAGGTCGGAGCCATCGGCGGCGCGGAAGGTCCGAAGCAGCGGCGGCGCGAGGCCCAGTGACGGCGCTGTGATGTCGGGCTGTTCGTACAGCATGGTCGCCGCTGAGCCATCGGTGCGCTGCACGCGAACGCGGGGGGCGCGTTCGAGCGATGAGCCGACGGTCGCGAGCCACTCGGCGTCACGCGACAGCACCCCACCCTGCACTCCGCCGGCTTCGGTCAGCCGTTCAGGCTCGCCGCGATCGAGCGGGACTCGATAGATGTGGCGCTGCAGCGGCGACTCGCGGGTCGCTCCGAAGTAGATCAGGCCCCGTTCCTCGTCGACGCCGACCAGGTCCGTCACCATCCATTCGCCGTCGGTCAGCGTGCGGACGAGGCAGCCGTCGTCGCTGCGCAGCGAGAGGTGGCGGAAGCCGGAGGCTTCGCTGGCCCAGAGGAAGCTGCCGTCGTCGAGCCCGCGGGCCTCATCGCCGACGTTGATCCAGGGCGACTGTTGCTCGTCGATCAGGGTCTCGGCTGCGCCGTCTGCGCCGAACGCGATGAGGCGCAGACGATCCTGCTTGCGATTGAGCCATTGGGCGACGAGCCGGCCGGCCGGTGCGCCGGGCTGCGGCCACCACGCGACACGGACCAGGTAGCCGTCCTCATCGGGCAGCTCGAGCCAGCGGATCTGGCCGCCCGCGGCGGGGACCACGCCAAGCTGCACGGTGGCGTTGGCCGCTCCGGAGAAGGGGTAGCGGTGGCGTTCGACCTCTGGCCGATCCATGCCCTGGTGGACGATTGGGTACTCGGGGATGTGCCGTGAGTCGACGCGCACCAGCGCGATCTGCTGCCCATCGCGGCCCCACCAGTGGCCGCGAGGCTGACCGAACTCCTCCTGTGCGATGTAGTCGGCGAGGCCGAGCGTCAGGCCGTCCTCGGCCTCGTTGGTCAGGCGGGTCAGTTCGCCGCTCGCGCGGTCGAGCACGTGCAGATCGCCATCGCGCACGAAGGAGACGCTGCCGCCACCAGGGCTGAGCGTGGGCTCGACCGCGGATGCGGTGCCGGGCAGCTCTTCGGGGTCGCCGTCGCCCACGACGACTCGCAGGAGCGGGCCGCCGGGGATCAGCAGGACGGGCGGGTCGGCGTCGCGCGCCCACGAGTAGGAGGTGACGCCGAGTTCGCGGGTGCGGGTGCGTTCGCGGCGGAGCTCTTCTTCGCGGGTCAGCTCGCCGGGGGCGTCGTCGGGGCCGACCAGGACGCTGCGTTCGCCGGTCTTGAGATCGACGCGCCAGAGTGATCGCACGAGGCTGCCCGACGCGCTGTGGAGCCAGGTCAAGGCGCTGCCGTCGGGCATGAAGCCGATGCCTGCAGGGCCGGCCATGCCGGGCCGCGGGTAGCTGGCGACCTGCGCGAGGGTGAGGCGCTGATTGGTCACGCGGACAGCGCCTCGCGACGCAGCGCTTCGATTGCGTCGGCGTCGCTGGGCAGCGCCGCGCTGAGCACCTCGCAGCCGTCGGCGGTGACCAGCACGTCGTCCTCGATGCGAATGCCGCCAAGCTCAGCCCCGGAGACGAGCAGCGCATCGATGCGGTCCCAGTTGACCTGTTCGCGGTAACGCCGGCGGCGCTCGGGATCGGTGAGCAGCGCGGGGATGAAATAGATGCCCGGCTCGACGGTGACGACATAACCCGGCTCGAGCGGTAGGTCGGCGCGCAGGTAGGCGAGCCCGAAGCGGTCCTCCGGCAGGCGGCCTTCGAGGTACCCGCCGCAGTCGTGGGTGGCCAGCCCGAGCATGTGCCCGAGGCCGTGGGGGAAGAAGAGGGCGTGCGCGTCGGATGCGACAAGGTCGTCGGCAGCGCCGACCAGAATGCCGGCGTCGACGAGGCCCTCAGCGATGGTCTTCGAGGCCTGGAGGTGGAGCTGCTTGTATTCGACTCCCGGCCGCACCGCGTCGATCGCGTCTCGTTGGGCGGTCAGCACCACGTCATAGAGGTGGCGCTGGAGCGGTGTGAACGCTGCGCCGACGGGGAAGGTGCGGGAGACGTCGCTGGCGTAGCCGTGTACCTCGGGGCCGGCGTCGATCAGGACGAGCTCGCCGTCGTTGAGGACGCGGTCGCCCGGCGTTCCATGCAGGATCGCGGAGTTGGGCCCGCTGCCGACGATTGAGCCGTAGGCGGTGCGCTGGCCGCCGAAACGGAAGAACTCGGCCTCCAGCTCGATCTGCACGGCTCGCTCGGTCAGCCCGGCGCGGGCGAATCGCCAGGCGCGCAAATGGCCCTCGACGGCGGCGTCGACAGCGCGACGCATGTGGGAGAGTTCGAGTGCATCCTTGGCACGCCGACGCTCGGCGAGCGCCTTGCCGACGCGCTCGGTCGCGTCCTCGTCCACGACCACTTCAAGCGCCGACCAGTTCTCGACGCCGTACTCGGCGGCGCGCTGCTCGATGTCGCGGTTGCCGAGCAGGGCCAGGGGGAGGCCGCGGCGTGCGTCGAGCCACGCGCCGAGCGCTGAGAAGTCGTCGGTCTCGACTCCCGTGCGCTGCGCCTGTGCGTCGGCAGCGGGCGGGTCGCTCATCCAGACGCGGTCGTCGATCGAGAGCGAGGGTGTGAACAGCCGCCAGCCAGCATCGGCCTCCCAAACCAGTGTGGCGCCGGGCTCAGCGACGCCGCTGAGGTACTGAAACTCGGGGTGCGCATGGAAGTCGTGGAACTGGTCGGTGCCGTCGATTGGGATCGGGACGCCAGCGGCCACCACGACCGGACCTGCGAGAGGTTCGCCAGAGTGACCGGAGCGGCCGCGCCAGGCGTCTTCGACGCGGGCGCGGCGGGCCTGCAGAGCGTCGGCGGGATTGGCGGGCATGGGTTCAAGTGTACTGACGGATCAGGTCTCGTCGGCGACCACCTCGACGAGCAGCTGCCCCTCTTCGACCGTCGCCCCGGCTTCGCAGCGGACCGAGGCGACGCGCCCGCCGGCGAGCGTCGGCAGCAGGTGCTCCATCTTCATCGCCTCGAGCACGACCAGCGTCTGGCCGGCCTCGACGAGATCGCCCTCGGCGACGAGCACCGCCGCGATCGTGCCCGGCATCGGCGCGTGGACCGCGTTGGAGCCGCCGGAGCGTCGGCGTGTGCCGGCGGAGCGGTCGCGTTCGCCGGTCGTGAAGGCCCATGAGCGCTCGCCGTTGCCGACGATCACGCCCCAGCGGGAGCGCTGCGTCGACCACGATTGGCGACTCCGGTCGATGCTGAGCTCGAGCCCATCCGCCGTGCGGTGGGCGTTGACGGTGGAGCTTGGGTCGCCGTCGACGCTCGCCTCCCACGCGGCGTTCGCGCCTACGACGCGCTGCAGGGTGACGGTGTGCTCGCTGCCATGCAGCGCCAGTCGCGCGGTGGTGCCGCCGGAGGAACGCCAGCCGCCGGTCGCGCCTTCGATGCGGGGCAGCGCGGCATCCAGCGCCGCCGCGATGAGCGCTGCGGTCGGCGTGTCGCGCGGCCCGAGCTCGGTGCGCTCCAGCCAGCCGACATCAACGCCGCCGGAGCGGAAATCGTCGGAGCCGAGCACGCCGACAAGCTGCCGGACGTTGGTGCGCAGGCCGGCGATCGCCGTGCCTTCGAGCGCCGCGACCGAGCGCGCCAGCGCTTCCTCGCGATCGGCCCCGTGCGCGATCAGCTTGCCGAGCAGCGGGTCGTAATGCGGCGTGACTGCGGAGCCCGATGCGACGCCGAGATCGTTGCGCACGCCGGCCGCGCTCGAAGGCGCGAACCAAGCCAGCCGGCCGGTCGAGGGGAGGTAGTCGCGGGCTGGGTCCTCGGCGTAGACGCGCGACTCGATGGCGTGGCCCTGCCAGTGAATCTGGGTCTGCGAGATCGGCAGTTGCTCGCCCATGGCGATGCGTAGCTGCAGCTCGACCAGGTCGAGGCCCGTGACGGCCTCGGTGACAGGATGTTCGACCTGCAGGCGGGTGTTGACTTCGAGGAAGACGAACTCGCCGTTGGGCAGCAGCAGGAACTCGACGGTGCCCGCATTCTGGTAACCCGCGGCGCCGATGATGGCGAGGGCGGCCTCGCCGAGCCGGTGACGCAGGTCATCGTCGACGCCGGGCGCCGGCGCCTCTTCGATGACCTTCTGACGGCGGCGCTGCACGGAGCAGTCGCGCTCGCCCAGATGGACGGCGTTGCCGAAGCGGTCGGCGAGGACCTGCAGCTCGACGTGGCGGCCGTCGACGATCGCTCGTTCGGCGAGCAGGCGGCCGTCGCCGAAGGCCGACTCGGCCTCACGGCGCGCGGACGCGATGGTCTCCACCAGGTCGTCGGGCGCTTCGATCAGCAGCCGCATGCCGCGCCCGCCGCCGCCGGCCGCTGCCTTGAGCATCACGGGGTAGCCAAGCTGCGCGATCGCCGCGGCCAGCGCTTCGTCGCCCTCGTCGTGTTCGATCCCGTCCGCGACGGGGACGCCCGCTGCGACGGCGAGCTGTCGGGCCTGCGGCTTGTCGCCGAGCTTCGACATCACGTCGGCAGGCGGGCCGATCCAGACCAGGCCGGCGTTGGCGCAGGCGCGCGCGAAGTCGGCGTTCTCGGACAGAAAGCCGTAGCCGGGGTGCACCGCATCGGCGCCTGAGCGTGCCGCGGCGTCGAGCAGCGCGGGAATGTTGAGATAACTCTGAGCCGCGGGCGCGGGGCCGATCGGGATCGCGGCGTCGGCTTCGCGCACGTGCAGGGCCCCGCGGTCGGCGTCGGAGTAGACCGCGATCGAGTGCACGCCGAGCTCGCGGCAGGTGCGCGCGATCCGGACGGCGATCTCGCCGCGGTTGGCGATCAGCACGGCGTGGGGCAGCAGCATGTTGGACATGGCGCGAGTCTAGACTCGCGCCATGTCCAATCGCCTTCACGACCTCGCGCAGCGGAACTTCCGGCGACAGCTCGCCGAGAATTCGTACCCGGGGCGGGGGATCGTGATCGGTCGGCTGGAGGGCGGCGACTGGATTCAGCTGTACTGGATCATGGGCCGCAGCGCGAACAGCAGGAACCGCAAGCTGGTGTGGAGCGAGGGCGAGCTTCGCACCGAGCCGCTGGACGCGGCGCTCGTGGAAGACCCGACGAACATCATCTACGAGGCGATGCTCGAGGCGCCGGACGTGTTCGTGGTCTCGAACGGCGACCAGACGCGCACGATCCTCAACGCGCTGGCGCACGGTGATCGGTTCGAGGACGCGCTGGCGACGCGCGAGCGCGAGGACGACGCACCCAACTACACACCGCGCATCGCCGGCCTGCTCGATCTGCGCGGCCGGACGCACCAGCTGTCCGCGCAGCTCAGCCTCGCGATCCTGCGCGCGAACGATGCAGACGCCGGCGAGACGGACCGGACGATCTACCGTCCGGCGCTGCCGCCGCCGGGGCTTGGCCTCGGGCTCACGACATACGCCGGAGATGGCAGCCCCTTGCCGCCGTTCAGCGGCGACCCGCTGTGGTTACCACTGGTTGGGAATGTTCAAGCGATCCTTGACACGTATTGGCAGGCGCTCGACGTGAATAATCGAATCGCACTGGCGGCGAAGCAGATACCGACCGACGGGGGCGAGACGCAAATTCACCTCCGCGGCTCTGGAGCGGAGTAGGCGGCATGGCCGAGCACGAGGGCGCGCTGTCGGGGCTGACGGTGGTGAACGTCGGCTCAGGGCTCGACTCGGCCTACGCCGCGAAACTGCTCTCGGACCTCGGCGCGCGGGTGATCGTTGTCGAGCCCGCCGATGGTGCGCCGTTGCGGAGGCGTCCGCCGGTCGCCGACGGGCCGGGGCACGGGGCGATCTGGGCGCACGTCGCCTCCGGCACGGAGTCAGTAGTTCCGACCGATCGCCAGGACGCGCGACGAATTCTGCGTGCGTTGCTCGCTCACGCCGATGTGCTGCTGACGGACGCGATGTCGCACTGGCAGCAGGACCTGCCGACCGCGCCGCACGAGCGGCTGATCACTGCCGACCTATCGGCCTGGGGACGGTCGGGGCCGTATGCGGAGTGGCGTGAGAGCGACATCGCGACCTGGGCGATGGGCGGCTACATGTACTTCACGGGTGAGCCCGAGCGCGAGCCGCTGATCATCCCGGGCAGCCAGAGCGCGATCCACGCGGGCGTGCATTGCGCGCTCGCTGTGCTTGCGGCGGTGCGCGAGCGTCGCCGCTCGGGGCACGGCCAACAGATCGAGCTGTCGCAGCTGGAGGCGAATCTGTCGGCGCATGCGTGGCTGGTCTCGTCGTGGACCGCCAGCGGCCAGGCGCTGCTGCGCACGGGGCATGACTTCACCAGGACGCGCGACGGCTGGGCGCACTTCATGCAGATGGTGCCCAACCCCAACGTCTTCCTGCTGATCGACCAGCCCGAGCGGATGGACGAGGTGATCGCCAACGACATCGACACGTGGCGGCGGGCAGTGACGGGCGTCTACCGCGAGGTGGAGGCCTGGGCGCAGGACGTTGATTCCGAGGAGGTGGCGACCCGCGCGCAGGAGCTGCGGGTGGCCTGCACGCCGATGCTCGATGCGGCCGGGCTCGATCGAAATCCTCAGCTGGCGGCGCGGGGCTGGTGGGAGCCGGATTCGGACGCCGAGCTCGGGGAGCTGCGGTTCCCGGGGCCGGCGTATCAGCTCTCGCGAACGCCCGCGCATCGAGGCGGCGCCGCCCCGCGGCTCGGCGAGCAGAGCGCGGCGATCCGCGAGGAGTTCGTGGGCCGAGCCGCGGCGCCTGCGCCGAGCGCGATGCCGACCGATGCCGGGCCGCTGGAGGGGCTGACTGTCGTTGAGCTGACCTCGAACTGGGCCGGGCCGATCGCCGGACGCCACCTGGGCGACCTCGGCGCGAATGTGATCAAGGTCGAGTGGGCGGCGCGTCCCGCGACGCGCGCGTTGTTCATGCCGGGGCCGACGCAGGACCCGCAGCGCTATCCCTACGACCGCGCGATGTACTTCAATCTGCTCAATCGCAACAAGCGGGATGTGATCGTGGATCTCGCGACCGCGCAGGGGCGCGGGGTGTTCAGCGCGCTGATCGCGCGGGCCGACGTGTTCATCGAGAACAACAGCGCGCGGGTGATGCCGAACCTGGGGCTGGGCTTCGACACGATGAGCGAGGTCAACCCACGGTTGATTTACGTGTCGATGTCGGGTTTCGGCGCGACCGGCCCGTGGCGCGACTGGAGCGCGTATGGGTCGAACATTGAGGCGTCCTCGGGCCTGGCGTCGGTGACGGGCTACGACGAGTCGCAGGTCTATCGCACGCCGGTGTTCTACGCCGATCCGGTGGCGGGCAACCACGCGGCGGTGGCGATTCTGGCGGCGCTGGAGGAGCGCGAGCGCTCGGGGCTGGGGCAGTTCGTCGATGTCGCACTGAACGAAGCGGGCGCCTGCCACTTCCTCGAGATGCTGCTCGACTACCAGGCGACGGGCACGATTCGGCGGCCGAGCGGCAACCGCGACGAGCGATTCGCGCCGCAGGGCGCCTATCGCTGCGCCGGTGATGACTGCTGGATCGGGCTGGCGGTCCAGAGCGACGAGGAGTGGCCGCTGCTGGCGGAAGCGATCGGTCGCGAGGACCTGGCGGACGATCCGGGGCTGGCGACGCTGGCCGGTCGCCAGGCACGACACGACGAGCTGGATGCGGCGATCCAGGCCTGGACGCAGGGCTACGAGCAGTACGAGGCGGCCTGGATCCTGCAGCGGGCCGGCGTCTCGGCCGCGCCGGTGCTGGCGAACTGGCAGGTGCTGGCCGACCCGCATCTGTTTCATCGCGGGTTCTACGTGCCGATCGAGCATCCCGTGGTGGGGGTCTACCCGTTCCCCTCGTGGCCCTGGCGCTTTTCGCGGACGCCGGCGCGGGTGAGGCGCGCGGCGCCGCGATTCGCGGAGCACAACCGGGAGGTTTTGTCGGAGATCGGGCTGTCGGAGCAACACATCCAGCGGCTCTACGACGATGGGATCACATCCGATGCGCCGACGGCTCCGACGCTGGTCGTCCGATCGGGCCTGTCGGCGCCCGACGACTAACTCGGAGGCTCGATCAAAGCATCAGGGGCGTGAATCCGGCGCGGATGAACTCGCGGTCGGCGGTCAGGATGTCGGTGATCTCGCGCTGGCGCATGATCTGGATGGAGATGCAGTCCTGCAGGCTGAGATTGCTATAGAGGAATTCGCCGTCGTAGAGGTTAAGTCCAACGTTGATGAGTTCTGCAGTGTGAGGCACAACCTCAACCAATCGGGAGTCGTACATGTCTCGCGCCAGCGCGGCAGCCTCTGTCCGCATTGCGAAGTTTCGGCTGGCGATCCGAGCGAGGAACTCCTGGATCACGCCGTCAGATGTGACGGAACGTCGATGACGCGCACCGTTGTTCGCAGCCAGCGCCGAATCGTGCCACTGATCTTGGGGATTGGTAAGCCCGATCAGCAGCACAGCGTCAATGAACACAGGGTGATCGGGCCTCACTCAATCAGCTCGCCCGACGGCCCGCGCCATACCTCGCCGTCCCATGTGTATCCCGGCGGATCCAGGGTGTAGCCGTCAGGATGCATGAGACGCGCGTCCTTGGCCAATGGCCGGTCTGGACAATCAACGTGATAGCCGTGCTCGTCAAGGTGAGGCGCGGAGAGGTTCCGCGGCAGGCCGCGCCAGTGTTCAGGATTGATGTGCCGCATCGCCCACTGCACTGCCTCCCACGACGTGCGCGGTTCACGATCTTCGGGCCATTCGCCGATCGGGTACGTGGCCGATTCGTACGGCTCGTCGGGCTCGGCGGTTTCATCGGGGCTGGTCGGCTCGGTCACCATGATGCTGCTCCGATGACTGTCGGCGACAGGATACCCTGCTACACCAGCGGCCAGGGGACGGCGCGGCGGTGTTGGGGGGGATTGGGCAGGTGGCGCTCGGAGAGGGCGCGGATGGCGCGCAGGCGCAGTACTTCGAGCTCCTGCTCGGTGAGCAGCTCGGCGAGCGCGCTGTGCGCCGGACCGGCCGCTTCCAGGTCGCTGGCCAGCTGCTCGACATCGCTGAGCAGCCGCTCCGAAATCTCGTCGCCCGCGTAGTCCCAGATGACGGTGCGGAGCTTCTCATCGACGTGGAAGGAGAGCCCGTTGTCGATGCCCCAGAGCTGGCCGGCCTCGCCCTCGAGGATGTGGCCGCCCTTGCGGTCGGCGTTGTTGGCCAACCAGTCGAAGAGTGCGAACTGACGCATCAGATCGGCGTGCTGCTCGCGCAGCTCGAAGAAGGTGCAGCGGTAGTCGGTCGGGATGTAGGCCTGCAGGGAGCCAACGCCCAGCTCCAACCCGTCCGCGCGCTTCACGGTCGGCGGAATCAGCGACCAGTCCAGCGCTCGTGAGAGCCGGAAGGCCGCGACCTCGCGGCGGTAGAGCTCGGGCGGGAAGTCCCAGAGCGGGTTCTCGCCCTGGGCCGGCTTGTAGATCGCGTAGCCCGACTCGGCGGCGGCCTCGTGCTGGAGCTCGACGATGAACACGCGGTTCGAGGCGTAGGGAATGCGTGCCCCGTCGACTACCTCGCCGTGCAGCAGCCAGTCTTCGATCTCGTCGCCGGCGGGGTCCCACGAATGGTCGGGGAAGCGGTCCATGGGCGGTCAGCCGCCGTTGCTGAGCTGGATGGCGTCGCCGATGGAGACTCGGCCGCCGCTGACGACGTTGGCTTCGACGCCGAAGTCGAGGTGGCCGTAGTTGTCCTTCAGCACGCCGAGCAGCTCGGTGTCGCGGCCGGCGCCGGTCGGCGAGGCGTTGATCGCGTTGCAGCGGACGAGCCGCGCGGTTACGTCGATCTCAACCTCAGGACCCACGCGCAAGCGTCGGCCGACCCAGTCGAACTCCGACCACGCCTCGATGCCTTCCACGGCGAAGTTCAAGCGAAAGCGCCGGAAGTCCACATCGACCGTCGCGACATCGGAGAGGTCACTGAGGCTGTCGAGCCCGGCGAGGCTGATCTGGGTGGGCCCGCGGTCGGTATAGCGGCTCGAGCCGTCGCCGAGCAGCACCAGCGGCTCGCGCTCGGGTCGACCGCTCAGCGGGTTCTCGTCGAACGTGCGCACCAGATCGGCGAGCCAGTCGGCGAGGGCGGTGCGCTGCCGTTGGTTGGCTACGTCGGCCGATTGTTCGGCGCCTTCGAACGCGAGCGCGAGGCGGCCGGTGGCGGGATCGAAGCTTGCGGCGACACGCGGGAGATCGGGGGTGTTGAGCAGCGTGACCGATTGGCGCTTGGAGACCCACCCGATCGGCCCGACGCGCTCGGCGTTGCCAAAGGCGAAGACGAAGGCTCGGTCACCAAGAACCGATTGGTCCGGTTCGAGTTGCAGCGTCTCAGCGGGCTGGGCGGTGAGGCCTTTGACGGGGTAGACGTAGCAGGCGTTGATCTTCATGGCTGCTGGCCAATCATTCTGGCGGTCATGTCGGCGGTCCGAGCATCTCGAAGAACTCTGATTCGGAGATCACATCGATGGGGTGGCCGGCGGCGATCAGCTCGTCGGCGCGGAGCCGATCACGCCGGGCCGGGCCCTGGGCACCGTGTTCGATCGTCTCGTCCGCGACGATCAGGAGGGTCGTCGCCTCGCTGAGTGCGGGACCGACCGTCAGCCCCGCGCGTCGGGCGACGATCTGTAGTGCGGCCGGCGCGACCAGCGACGTGCAGCTGAACACGACCGTCTCATCGTAGCGGCGGCGCTTCAGTCGCCGCCGCGGTCGCTTGCGGGTGCGGCGTGGCTTGGTCGGGGTGGGTGGCGCCGTGGGGACATCGGCCTCGGCGCGCTCAGTGGGCTTGATGGGCTTGGCGCGCTTGGCGGGCTTCGACCGCTGCGCGCGGGCGGTGCGGGGCGCCGCGCGGGCGGGCGCACGAGGCGGCGGACGCTCGAGCTCGACGATCGCTTCGATCGTCGTCGCACCGGTTTTCCGCATCGCGGCGAGGATCACGTGCCCGGCGGCCTTGGCGTCGGCGAGCGCGTCGTGGTGGGCGACTCGGTAGCCGATCATTCGGCAGACCTCGGCGAGGCCGTAGCCGTCGCGGGAGCGATGCGGCCAGGTTCTGCGAGTGACCAGCGCGGAATCGAGCCAGCGCCAGCTGGGCGGCGCCAGGTTGGCGCGCACCGCGGCCTGCGAGATCGCTGAGCGGTCGAACTGCGTGTGATGCACGACGACGCTGTCGGCGACGAACGCGCTGAGGCGCGGGAGCACCTCGGCGAAGCGCGGGGCCCTGGCCACCTTGTCGCGGTCGATCCCGTGGGCGCCGACGTTGACCGCGGCGAAGTAGTCCTGCGGATCGACCAGGGAGTAGAACTCGTCGACGAGCGCGCCGCGCTCGAACCGGGCCGCGCCGATCGAGCAGATCGACGCGTAGTCGGAGTTGGCTGTCTCGACATCGAGCGCGACGAACGAGCTCATGGTTAGCCGCCAGCGGCAAAGGCCTGACAGGCGCGGGCGCGGCGTAGCTCGTCGAGCGCCTCGCGCAGGTTGCGGGCGAGCAGCAGATCGCCGTCGCCGAGCTGCTCAAGCAGGCTAGCGGAGCGGTCCACGACCTCGTCGGTGGCGACGTGGCCGGGGTAGAGCGCGCCGAACCAGCGCGTCGCGTACTCCTTGTCGCGTTCGGTGAACACGCCCCGCACCTCTTCGAAGAAGCGGCCCACGTAGGGCTGTAGCAGCGCATCCTGCGGCTTCCACCAGAAGCCGTGCATTGCGGCGCCGAGGATGTGCAGCGAGGCCTCGCGGTCCTCGCGGAAGCGTGACCAGGCCGCTGCCTTGATCTCGGGGTTGGCGCGCGAGGCGCGGACGGTCTCAGCGGCGCGCTGGCCGCGGTCGGAGCCGTCGCGCTCCAGCTCGGGAGCGAGCCGCTCGAAGCCTCCCTCCATGTCGTAGGCGACCGACTTGGTGACCAAACTCCAGCGCATGTCCTGGTCGAGCTCGAATCCTTCGATGTCGACGCCGTCGTCGGCGAGGGCGAGCAGCCGCTGGATTCGCTGGGGCTCCTGCGCCGCGCCGATCAGGATGCGCGCCCAGACGATCCTGAAGTCCGCGTCGGCGGTCGAGAAGAGCCCGTCCCAGGCGAGGTCGAAGAGTTGGCCCGCGCGATTGAGCCGCTGCGATTCGGGCAGGTAGCGACCGATCGCATAGAGCGCGTGGTTGGCGATGGTCTGCATGATCTCGAGCGTGTCCTCGGCGCCGAGCTTGTCGGCCGCGAGCGCGACGAAGTCGCCGGCGGAGAACTGCTGGTCGCGCACCATGTCCCACAGGGTGTGCCAGAAGAGCAGGCGCTCGAACGGCGCGTCAAAGCGATCGATCTGTTCCCGCACGAACGACAGCGAGCGGTCGTCGAGCGCGATCTTGGCAAACGCGTGGTCGCCGTGGTTGGGGAAGACGGCGGCCGGCGCGCTGATCCCGACGAGGCCCTCGACGACGGTTTCGGGCCCGTCGAGGTCGACCGGCACGGCGTCGCGCAGCACCGGGCCGTCGTCGCCGGCGTCGTAGATCGCGACCTCGGTGCGGTGCGGGCGGAGGTCGGTGTGCTCCTGCGGTGCGGTCTGGACCATGGTGAACGAGTTCACTTCGCCGTCGACGACGCTGTAGTTGGCGGCCAGCGTGTTGACGCCGGCGCGTTCGAGCCACAGCTGCGACCAGCGGCCGAGCTCGCGGCCCGAGCCGCGCTCCAGCGCGGCGAGGAAGTCGGCCAGGGTGGTGTTGCCCCAGGCGTGGGTCTGGAAGTAGTCACGCATGCCGTCGCGGAAGCCGTCTGCGCCGAGGAAGGCGACGAGCTGCTTGAGCACTGCCGCGCCCTTGCCGTAGGTGATCCCGTCGAAGTTGAGGAACGTGGCGTCGGTGTCGGGCACGTCGCCGGCGATGGGGTGCGTGGTGGGGAGCTGGTCCTGCTCGTAGGCCCAGGCCTTCATGCGGGCATGGAAGGCCGACCAGGCGGACGACTCGAAGCGAGTGGCGTGCTCCATCGAGAGGTAGGCCATGTAGGTCGCGAACGACTCGTTGAGCCAGAGGTCGTTCCACCACTGCATCGTGACGAGGTCGCCGAACCACATGTGGGCCATCTCGTGCAGCACGACCTCGGCGCGGTTGAGCCGCTGGATGTCGGTCGGCGGGTCGCGGAAGATCATTCGCTCCGAATAGGTGATGCAGCCCACGTTCTCCATCGCGCCCATGTTGAACTCGGGCACGAAGACCTGGTCGTACTTGTCGAACGGGTAGCGGAAGTCGAAGAAGTCGGAGTAGAAGCTGAGGCCCTGGCGGGTGACCTCGAAGAATTCGTCGGCGTCGAAGTACTCGGCCAGCGAGGAGCGGCAGCAGACGCCGAGCGGCGTGTCTTCCCAGCGGTCGTCGAAGCGCACGTACGGACCCGCCGCGAGCGCCAGCAGGTAGGTGCTGAAGCGCGGGGTGGTCACAAAGCGACGCCGCGTGCGTTCACCGCCCTCGACCGACTCGGTCTCGGCGGCCGGGTAGTTGGCGATCACCTCCCAGGCGCTGGGAGCGGTGACGGTCAGGTCGTAGGTCCCTTTGAGGTCGGGCTGGTCGAAGCAGGGCAGCAGGCGGTGGGCGTCGTAGGGCTCGAAGTGGGTGTAGAGGTATTCGGCGCCGTCCTGCGGATCGACAAACTGATGCAGTCCTGCGCCGATGTGGTCGTAGTCATTGGTGTAGCGGACGCGCACCTCGTTCACAGCGGCCAGATCGGCGCCGTCGAGATAGAGGCGGTTGCGCTGATGCCGCGCGGTCCGCTCGACGCCGTTGATGGACAGTGAGTGGATCTCGCGACCGGTGAAGTCGAGAAACGCCCCCGTGGTGGGAGCGGCGTGGCTGAAGCGGATCGCGGCTTCGGCGTCGTAGGTCTCGGAGCCGGCGGTTAAGGAGAGCGTGAGGTCGTAGGCGACATCCGAGATCACCGCAGCCCGGTCTTCCGCCTCGTCCTGGGTCAAGACATTGGGGCCCGCTGGTTCGGCCATCGCGTGATCCTCCTGTGAAGCGCTAATTTGCCGCGGATCGTATCAGCCTCGAACACGCGCCCGTCTAGCATGCGGTCCGACTCACCCGATCAACACACAGCGGAGCGCAGCATGCCGGACAGCAGCCACGACGAACACCAGATCGAGGTCGCCGGCCTTCCCATCCAGCTGCGCCGCGGCGGGTCGGGATCGACGCTGCTGGTGGTGCACCACGAAACCGGGAATCCCGGCTGGCTGCCGTTCCATGATGCGCTCGCGCAGTCACACGACGTGCTGCTGCCGACGCTGCCGGGCTGGGACGGCACGCAGCGCGGCGAGTGGATGCGCAATCCGCGCGACATCGCAGCGGTGCTCCAGCTGCTGCTCGACGAGCTTGCCGTTGAGCGTTGCGCCGTCCTCGGCCTCGGCTTCGGCGGATTCCTCGCCGCGGAGATGGCGGTTGCCAACCAGGCGCGGATCGATGGCCTGGTGCTGGTCGGTGCGATGGGCCTGCAGATCGAGGGCTCGGAGATCCGCGACCAGTTCCTGGAGGGGCACGAGGACTACGCCAAGAGTTGCTTCCACGATGTGGCGAACTTCCATGCGCTGTTCGGCGAGACGCCGAGCACCGAACAGCTGATCGCGTGGGACGCGAACCGCGAGATGACCGCGCGCACGGCCTGGAAGCCGTTCCTCTACAGCCAGTCGCTGCCGCATCTGCTGCCCTCGGTGCGCGTGCCTGCGCTGATGGTGCATCCGGAGCACGACACGGTCGTCCCGCTGGGTTGCGCCGAGGCCTACGCGCAGCTGCTGGGCAACGCGCAATTGGAGACGCTGGCGGGTGCCGGGCACCTCGCTGAGGCGGAGCAGGCCGACGTGCTGGCGGGGATGATCACGGGCTTTCTTGGCTAAGCTGACGCTGATGGATGGGAGGGAGCGCCTCGGATGGTGACGACGCGGACACGGCCGGCCGGAGCAGTGGAGGCGGCCGGTCCGGCCCCCTGGGAGATGCTGACGATCTGTCTACCGGAGGAACTGGAGTTGACCGACGGGCTGCTGGAAGAGCTGAGCGGCCTCAACCCGGGCTGGAAGATCGAGCGCGGCCACTACGGAGAGTTGGTGCTGACCATGGCCTCCGGCGGAGCGAGCGCAGTGATCGGTGGGAAGATTGGTAGCAGGGTCTGGGCGTGGCTGGAGTCTGGCGGCGGCGGAATCGCGCTCGACGCGAGCGCCGGTTACAACGTGATCGACCCCGAGGGCGGCGCGCCGATGCGTAATCCTGACGTGTCCTGGATCAGTGACCAACAACTCGAGGCGATGGGCGGCGTGCCGCCCCGCGAGGGGTTCTGGAATCTGTGTCCCACGTTCGTAGTCGAAGTACGCTCACCGCGCGACACGGTCGCGGCGCAGCGCCGACGGATGGCCGACTGGATCCGCTTTGGCGCGCAGCTCGGCTGGCTGGTCGACCCGCAAGGCCGTGCGTTGTGGATTTATCGGGCAGGCGGGGAGCCTGAGCAGCTGGAGCGCCCCGCTGCGGTGAGCGGCGAGCAGGTGCTGGAAGGCTTCGTGTTCGACTTCATGCCGATCTGGGCGATGCTGGATCGCGCGGACGAAGCGGCTGATCACGCCGAGTGACGGGGATGCGCTTCGGGCTCGGCGCGCGGCGGCGATTACCGGCTGTTCTGGCTGACTAATGCAGGTGTCGGGCGTCGTGGTTCAGCGCGCGATATTCGGGCTGTTGCTTGCGGTGTTGGCGCTTGCGTTGTCGGGTTCGTTGGCGCGGGCGCAGGATCCTCCGCTGGGGGTGGAGGTGCGGGTGGTGGCGCAGGTGCAGGAGGGCGGGGCGGTTGAGGTTGGGCTGGAACACCGCTTCGGGCAGGATTGGACGCTGGTCTCGCCGCAACGGCGCATCCTGGCCGCGGACACGCCGGCCGGCGCTTGGCGGGTGAGTTCGGCGGTCGGCGTGCCGATTCGCCAGACGCAGGTGCGGATCACGACGGAGAATCGAGGCGCCTGGACTGTCGCGCGCAGTGCGGGCGAATTCGTCGCGCAGATCAACCAGGTGCGTCAGAGCAGCCGGTGCGGCTGGCTGAGGCTGCAGCTGAGCGATGATGGGCTTGCGCTTCAGACTTACTCGGAGGACTGCACCGAGCTGACCGCGATCGGCGCTGCGAACATCGCGAATCCCATGAGCGAGGGACAGCAGGAGCTGCGTGTCGCAGCGCGCCGCCTGGCAGACGGCGGGATCGAACTGGGACTCCAGCGGCGCGCCGAGGCCGGCTGGCGGGTTCTCGAGCAGCCGGAGGGTTCGATCCTCCCCGCCGACCTCGCGGTCGGCGTCTGGCACGCCACACTGCCGCTCTCCCTGCCGCCGCCGCCGCCCAGCGTGGAAGCCGACCTGCGTCGCGGCGCATCGATCGAGAGGGTCGGAGATGAGCTGCGGGTCAGCATCGACGGCACGACCTACCACACCAACTGTGGAGAGCTGCACCTTCGTTCGTTTCGGACGACACTGCTGCTGGACACGCGCGACGAGCAGTGCGATCGGTCAATCGCGCTCGCCACGGTCTGTGCCGCGGCGCACGTGGGCCGCGACTGTGACGTCCAGCGGACACAGGTGTATCGCTGGGAGGCGCGTCAGGAGCGCAACGCGGGGTTTGGGCAGATACCGCTCACGGCGACGGCGGCGCAGGACGTTGTCGACGCGATATTCGCCGACTACTTCGGGTCGGGGCGACGCGCTCCGAGAGTGGTCGCCTTGGGCGGTGGTGTTTCCTACTTCGACGGCGCCAGGAACGAGATCGTTCTCTCCGACGGCGGCCTTGCGCTGGACACCGTGGTACACGAGATGAGTCACGCGCTGCTGTCGGCTGCGCGGATTCGGGGCCCCGGCCACGGTGGCGAACACGCCGCGATGATCATGGAGTTGTGGCAGCGATATGTACCGCTGATCGACATTCCGACGGCCCTGGAGGATGCCCGCTTGAGTGGCCTCGACATCGCCGAGCGGAGCCGTCCGCTAGCGCGTAGCGATGAGGGCATCGCGGCGGTGCGCGACGTGCTCTGCGCCGATGCCGCGAAGTCGGACGTGCTCTGTCGAGCGTACGACGGACAGATGTCGGAGCTCGGCGCAGAGGCGACTACTGAGCTCTACGTCGGCAACGGCTCTCGCGGCGAGGGCCTGTGGTGGGGCACGGATGAGGATCGGGAGACCGGCCGGATTCGGACGTATGTCGTGCACGAGGCGGCGGTTAGTGGCGCGGACGACGCGCGCGCGCGGCTACAGCTGCGATGCGGGACGGACGATGAGTTGCGGGCGCGGGTGTGGTGGCGCGGGCTTCCGGCGATCGGGGGCGAGGTGCGGTATCAGGTGGGGACGCTGCCAGCGGTGGATGCGCGCTGGGCGACGAACAGCGGGACGTGGGGCGATGAGCGCTGGGACTTTCAGCAGGCGCCGGATGCGCGTGCGTT